>NZ_BAABWJ010000038.1:0-455 GCF_040372805.1 Pseudoteredinibacter isoporae | reverse complement strand
TAGACCGTATCTTCTGTTCCTGGCGTTGGGGTATTCGGCGTGCCACCCGGAGTGGTCTCATCGTGGATCGTGGTGGTCACGGTATCCGTGCTGTTCTCCACCGCTTCATACGCCGTGGTAATCGCACCGGCGATGGTGCCGTTCGCACCCAGGTTTACGGTGAAGGTTTCTTCATCGTCCGAGATTAAGTCGTCTGTCGCTGTGGTCTGGAACACCTGGCCAATGGTCACGTTTTGCGTCGCGTTCGCGTAGTCCGCATTACCCGCTGTGCCGTTGGTGAACACCACATCCACCGTACCCGCCGCTGGGCTCGCAATCTCGGTACCGGTGGAATCCACCGCAATCACTTTGTAGTACGCCGACTCACCTTCATTGGTCGCGTTCGCGCTGGTGTCAGCCAGGGCATTGCCCGCACTGTCCGTCGCAATCACCCGCAAGGTGACAGTATCTTCCGC
>NZ_BAABWJ010000037.1:0-472 GCF_040372805.1 Pseudoteredinibacter isoporae | reverse complement strand
TCGATTAGTCGAGGATCTTGGATACCACACCAGCACCTACGGTACGGCCACCTTCGCGAATCGCGAAACGCAGACCTTCGTCCATAGCAATTGGGCAGATCAAAGTAACAGACATCTGAATGTTGTCACCTGGCATTACCATCTCTACGCCTTCTGGCAACTCACACGCACCGGTTACATCAGTGGTACGGAAGTAAAACTGTGGACGGTAACCTTTAAAGAATGGCGTGTGACGACCACCTTCATCCTTAGACAGTACGTAAACCTCACCTTCAAACTTGGTGTGAGGATTGATTGAACCTGGAGCAGCCAATACCTGACCACGCTCAACTTCATCACGCTTAGTACCACGCAACAGAACACCAACGTTCTCACCTGCACGACCTTCGTCAAGCAGCTTACGGAACATCTCTACACCCGTACAGGTAGTCGTCGTGGTGTCTTTGATACCAACGATCTCGATCTCTTCACC
>NZ_BAABWJ010000036.1:0-481 GCF_040372805.1 Pseudoteredinibacter isoporae | reverse complement strand
TCATTTCTTAATTTGAATCGACGATTCAACTTGAGAAAGAACTTAGTTCTGAACTCTACTTTGCAGTGATTGTGATTGAACGTTTGCGTTATCGACCATTTAAAAATGGTGGAGCTATGCGGGATCGAACCGCAGACCTCTTGGATGCAAACCAAGCGCTCTCCCAGCTGAGCTATAGCCCCTTTTTTAGATTTTCTTACTGAAGTTTCATCAAGTAAAAGAAAATATAATTTTCGTTAGGCGAGGCGAATCGGCGCGTAGTGTGCGTCTAGCACATGAGCGGTGATTCAACGAAGCATAACGGAAATTTGGTAGGCCTGGGCAGACTTGAACTGCCGACCTCACCCTTATCAGGGGTGCGCTCTAACCAGCTGAGCTACAGGCCTATAAACTTGCGTTCATTACATCTAGGCCCAAGGTCACCTGGACCATCACTGCAATCAGTCTAATCAAGCAATGCGTGTGAGCACTTACGAAGTGA
>NZ_BAABWJ010000035.1:0-547 GCF_040372805.1 Pseudoteredinibacter isoporae | reverse complement strand
CTGAGGCGTTTCCGGTTGACCCGGAGAACCCGCATCCTGAATCGTACCCACACCCACCAGATCGTGACCACTGGCTGCGGTGTTCGCGCTCAGGTTGGTCAAGGTCATGTTCAGGGTCTCATCGCCTTCACGTAGGAAGTCGTCGGTGATGTCCACGGTAATTGTGGTCGTGGTATTGCCTGCGGTGATCGTACCGCTGCCAGACGTTGCGGTGTAATCCGCACCCGCGGTCGCTGTACCGTTGCTGCTGGCGTAATCGAAGGTCACATCCTGAGTGGTGCTGTTCGACAAGGTGACCGTAAAGGTCATCGTGCCCGCATCTTCGTTCACGGTCACATCGTTGATCGAAACTGTCGGCGCCACATCATCGTCATTGATGGTCGCTTCCGCCGATGGGGTTCGACTGTTCGCACCGGTGGTGGTGTCCACATTCTCAAACTGGCTCGCACCTGTGCCCACACCGTTGATGGTGGCGGTGAAGGTTTCGTTATCGAAGTCCGCATCCTGAGCCGTCGGTACGGTGACCGTCGTGCTGCTGTTGCCGTTC
>NZ_BAABWJ010000034.1:0-547 GCF_040372805.1 Pseudoteredinibacter isoporae | reverse complement strand
AAACGGCAACAGCAGCACCACCGTGACCGTACCGACGGCTCAGGATGCGGACTTCGATAACGAAACCTTCACCGCCACCATCGACGGTGTGGGCACAGGTGCCAACCAGTTTGAGAACGTTGATACCACCACCGGTGCGAACAGTCGAACCCCATCGGCGGAAGCGACCATCAATGACGATGATGTGGCGCCGACAGTTTCGATCAACGACGTGACCGTGAACGAAGATGCGGGCACGATGACCTTTACGGTCACCTTGTCGAACAGCACTACTCAGGATGTGACCTTCGATTACGCCAGCAGCAATGGTACGGCGACGGCGGGTGCGGATTACACCGCAGCGTCCGGCAACGGTACGATCACGGCGGGCACGACCACCACCACAATTACGGTTCCCATCACTGACGACTTCCTGCGAGAAGGCGATGAGACCTTGAACATGACCTTGACCAACCTGAGCGCGAACACCGCGGCCAGCGGTCACGATCTGGTGGGTGTGGGTACGATTCAGGATGCGGGTTCTCCGGGTCAACCGGAAACGCCTCAA
>NZ_BAABWJ010000033.1:0-585 GCF_040372805.1 Pseudoteredinibacter isoporae | reverse complement strand
CGCAGCCGCTTTGGCCGAAGGTGCAACCGCCACCGATACATTTAGCTACACCTTAAAAGATAACGATGGCAGTTTCTCGACCACCACAGTAACAATCACTGTGACCGGCACGACCGATGGAGCACCAACCGTAACCATCACCGACAACAACGCCGGCGCTACCGGTGACGAAAGTGTTGTTGAAAATGGCACACTTACTGGAAACACCTTTACGATCACGGCGCCGGATGGCTTAGGATCGTTGAGTATCGCAGGGCAGAGCATTACCGCTGCTGCACTCAACAATGCTTCAACCACCAACATTACGGTCAGCAATAGTAACGGTGTTCTAACCATCACCGATTACAACGCCGCCACCGGCGTAGTGACCTACAACTACGATCCAGTAGGTACCTCACAAGATCACAGTGGTGCCGAAGTGGTGCATAACTTTGTGATTGTTGTGACAGACAGCGACGGCACCACCGCGAGTGACAGTCTCGATATTCTGATTACCGATACGGCGCCGGTGGCCAACGCCGATACCGATTCCACAAACGCTGACACCAATGCAACAGGCAATGTGAGAACGGATGTCGGCGGTGC
>NZ_BAABWJ010000032.1:0-586 GCF_040372805.1 Pseudoteredinibacter isoporae | reverse complement strand
CCATGGCAGCTTAAAAAGCGTTGAGCTTGCCCCATCGATTTAAATTGGCGCATCTGACGTTCCTGTTGGCGTGTTTTTTGATGTGAGATTTCAGCAATATTGTTAGAATACTGCGTAGTACAGTGAGGCACTTGGCAAGCCAGGTCTCGCAAGGCTGCACGATAGCTACCGAGCTTATCCGTTGTAATCTGCTGTGTTGTTTGGGTTTGCCTTTTAAATAGCTTTTTAAAGAAGCGAGTGGCCGCTTGTTTGTTTCTACGTTTAGTGATGAGGATATCCAACTCACAGCCATCAGAATCAACCGCACGCCACAGATAACGCGGCTTGCCATTGATTTTGATGAAGACTTCATCCAGAAACCAGTGATTACCGAAGGATTGATACTTCTTCTTTAACGCTTTGGCAAAGGAAGGCGTGAATTTCAAGCACCATTGCCGAATGGTTTCGTAGGATACGGTAACGCCACGGATAGCCAAGATTTCTTCAATATCGCGAAAACTGAGGGAGAATCGATGATATAACCAGATCGCGTGGGTAATAACGGCGCGGGGATATCGATATCGTTTGTAGGTATTCATCGTTTCAA
>NZ_BAABWJ010000031.1:0-645 GCF_040372805.1 Pseudoteredinibacter isoporae | reverse complement strand
TTGAACGAAGGTGCGGAACAATTTAATGTCGCTATCGGTACGGTTACGGATACCGATAGCTCCTTCGAAGCGATTGCGGTTGATACAGCGAATGATGATGTCACCACAACGATTACGGATCAGACGGGTTCAGATAATCCTCCGGGCGCTGAAGATACGGTGGTTGTTTCTCTGGCAGGTCCGGCGAATGTAGTCGAAGGTGAAACCACTACAGACTACACCGTGACCCTGAGTGAAGCGGTTCCAGTTGGCAGCAGTGTGACGGTGAACTTGACGTACACCTACACAACAGCATCTGGTTCGGATATCACTGAAGTTGCCAGTGTGGTTGTGACAGGTGGTAACAATACGGCTACGTTTAACATCGTGACTTTAGATGATGCTTTGGATGAAGGAGCGGAAAATTTCAATGTGGCGATTGGTACGATCACTGATACCAATAACGCTTTTGAAGCGATTACGGCTCACAGTACCAACAATAATGTGAATACCACGATCACCGATCAGACGGGTTCCGATAATCCTCCAGGTGTCGAAGATACTATTTATGCGCGTTTAACCCAAAGCACGGATACTATTGCCGAAAATGGCGGCCAAGTGACTTACACCGTCACTTTGGTTGATCAAAATGGTAACCCAGTAACG
>NZ_BAABWJ010000030.1:0-684 GCF_040372805.1 Pseudoteredinibacter isoporae | reverse complement strand
ACATGAGGCTGGTGGGATAGAGTTCTTAGAATGGACATCTCCTTAAACTGCAGCTACCGATTTTGACCTAGCAAACATACATATCTAATCTCTGCGAATTAGTTTTATATTGCTGTCAGGAGTACCACACCACAGCTCTTTTCCATTCTCTAAGGCAATTGAAACACCATAATCATTAGACTCCCGCGAGCTAGCAAGATCGGGATTGTAAACGTATATAACTTTCCCCCTTATCTTTCGACCAAAACGGAGGCGAACCTGCACATTATCTCCAACTTTAATAACCGTCCCGCACGTATATTTTATTGGCTCCATCTTCACTCCACTTGCTTAAACTCAAGATATGGGAGCCCTTCCTTTGGCGAACTAGGGACAAACCACTGTTTGGGGCCACCAGTTTTAATTTTACCTGGAAGGCCAGTGAACATTGGAGATTGATGAGCAATCGTACCGCTAGCTGACTTTCTAAATAAAGGTAACCTTGTGGTTGCAGTAGCATTTGCCAAGCTGCTTTCCGGTAGAGCAAGTTCAATTTTACGCCTGAATGGAGAGGCATTAATCAACGATTTTTGTATCATGAATCCAAGGGCCACCCATTCGCTCCCCAGAATTATAATGTCGATAATATTTTTTAATTGGGTTTAGGTTTTTACGGTATTGTCAACTTAACTCAACAAGCTAAAC
>NZ_BAABWJ010000029.1:0-704 GCF_040372805.1 Pseudoteredinibacter isoporae | reverse complement strand
GATGGTGCCGATGCCGCAGAAATTACCGGCGTTGTGGCGGGTACACAAACGGGTGACATTACTGGCGGTGTGAATACCGCCATTGCCGGAACACTTGGTTCCTTAACAATTCAAGCGGACGGTTCTTACACTTACACCCCAGGCGCGGGTGCAGCTGCCTTGGCCGAAGGTGCAACCGCCACCGATACCTTCAGCTACACCTTAAAAGATAACGATGGCAGTTTCTCAACCACGACAGTCACCATTACCGTTACCGGAACCACCGATGGTGCCCCAACCGTAACCATCACCGATAACAACGCCGGCGCTACCGGTGACGAAAGTGTTGTTGAAAACTCAAGCGTGAGCGGTAATTCATTTACGATTAGCACTCCGGATGGCTTGGGATCGTTGAGTATCGCTGGACAGAGCATTAGTGCTGCTGCGCTCAACAATGCTTCAACAACCAACATTGCCATCAATACACCCGAAGGTGTATTGACCATTACCGACTTTAACGCTTCAACCGGTGAGGTCACTTACAGCTATGATCCAAACGGAACATCGAAGGATCATAGTAGTGGTGAAGTCGTCGATAGCCTGGCGGTGATTGTCACGGACAGCGACGGCACCACAGCAAACGGCACGTTGGATATTTTAATTACCGACACGGCGCCGGTTGCCAATGCCGACACAGACACAACCGATGCCGATACCAATGCAAC
>NZ_BAABWJ010000028.1:0-1103 GCF_040372805.1 Pseudoteredinibacter isoporae | reverse complement strand
GTTGAAGCATTGTTGAGCGCAGCAGCACTAATGCTCTGCCCTGCAACGCTGAGAGAACCCAAACCATCCGGCGTTGTGATCGTAAAGGTGTTTCCAGTAAGTGTGCCATCTTCAACAACACTTTCATCGCCTGTGGCGCCAGCGTTGTTGTCGGTGATGGTTACGGTTGGAGCACCATCAGTCGTGCCCGTCACAGTGATCGTTACGGTGGTGGTCGAGAAACTGCCATCGTCGTCTTTTAGGGTGTAGCTAAAGGTGTCCGTCGCGGTTGCACCTTCGGCCAAGGCGGCTGCACCAGCGCCTGGGGTATAAGTATAGGAACCGTCCGTTTGAATCGTTAAGGAACCTAAGCTGCCCGCGATGGGCGTGTTTACACCACCGGTAATATCACCAGTTTGAGTACCCGCTACAACGCCCGTAATTTCTGCCGCATCGGCACCATCGACATCGGCCCCGCCGACATCGGTTCTCACATTACCCGTTGCATTGGTATCGGCATCGGTTGTATCCGTGTCCGCATTGGCTACTGGAGCGGTATCGGTAATTAAAATATCAAGGCTATCACTCGCGGTGGTGCCGTCACTGTCTGTTACAACAATCGCAAAGTTATGCACGACCTCCGCGCCGCTGTGATCTTGCGAGGTACCTGCTGGGTCGTAGTTGTACGTCACTACGCCGGTGGCGGCGTTGTAATCGGTGATGGTTAGAACACCGTCACCATTACTGATGGTAATATTAGTCGTGGAAGCATTGTTCAATGCCGCAGCCGTAATACTTTGACCTGCGATACTCAACGATCCTAAACCATCCGGCGCCGTGATCGTAAAGGTGTTTCCAGTAAGTGTGCCATCTTCAACAACACTTTCATCGCCCGTAGCGCCAGCGTTGTTGTCGGTAATCGTAACGGTTGGGGCACCATCGGTGGTTCCGGTAACGGTAATGGTGACTGTCGTGGTTGAGAAGCTGCCATCGTCGTCTTTTAAGGTGTAGCTAAAGGTGTCCGTCGCGGTTGCACCTTCAGCCAAGGCGGCTGCACCCGCTCCTGGGATGTAAGTGTAGGAACCATCGGCTTGAATCGTGAGTGAACCGAGTGTTCCGGCAAT
>NZ_BAABWJ010000027.1:0-1135 GCF_040372805.1 Pseudoteredinibacter isoporae | reverse complement strand
TGTTTGGACTTAAACCACCGTTATGTCGGTGCGGCCTTGTCTGGCTGTAGTAACCAACAAGATAATCTGTCACCGCATATTTTGCCTCTGTAAAATTTCGATAGCCAAGTGCTGGCACCCACTCAGTTTTCAAACTCCTAAAGAACCTCTCCATCGGAGCATTGTCCCAGCAATTACCGCGACGACTCATACTCTGAGTGATTCGGTAGCGCCACAATAATTGTCGGAATTTACGACTGCTGTAGTGGCTTCCTTGATCTGAGTGAAACATTAGCCCTTTAGGCTTGCCGCGAGATTCAAATGCCATGCTTAGTGCCTGAGACGTTAACGCACTGTCTGGCGATAACGACATTGCCCAGCCAATTGGCTTTCGTGAAAATAAATCTAACACCACCGCTAAGTACGCCCAGCGCCGACCAGTCCAAATGTAAGTGACGTCACCACACCAAACTTGATTGGGCTTAGATACGTTAAATTGACGATCGAGCTTGTTTGGTACTGCGATGTGCTCTTGGCTCGCCTTCTTGTATTTATGCCCAGGTAGTTGGCTGCTGACCAACTCAAGCTTTTTCATTAGTCTGTTAGCCCTGTAACGGCTTAAATCTATACCTCGGGCCGTTACAATATCTGCAATAGTTCTAGCGCCCGCCGAGCCATTACTCTCTTCAAATGCCGCTTTAATTTGGCAGTGCAGTTCGAGTTGCTCCGGCGATAACGATCGCGACCGCTTGCTCCAGTATTTGTAACTGCTTCGGTGTATACCAAAGACTTCGCAAATTATTGTTACTGCGTGGCTCTCTTTGAGCTTGTCGACTAACGAGAACCTCTCATCGAGTCCGACATCAAGAGAGCTGTAGCCTTTTTTAATATCTCCTTTTCTTCTTCGACCCTCCTGAGCTGTTTCTCCAGCTCGCGAATACGCTGTTGATCCGGGGTCATTGGCGTACCCAAGGGTGCTTTTCCTTCACGCTCTTCTCGGAGTTGGCGCACCCACTTATCCATTGTTGACTTACCCACGCCCATTGCATCAGCTGCCTCACGAACGGAACGCCCCTGGTCAACAACAAGCTGAGCAGCTTCAAGTCGGAATTCAGGGCTAAATGTAGGTCTTGTACGTTTACTCATTGATCACCTG
>NZ_BAABWJ010000026.1:0-1155 GCF_040372805.1 Pseudoteredinibacter isoporae | reverse complement strand
TCAATTACCGCTGCTGCACTCAACAATGCTTCAACAACCAACATTGCCATCAATACACCAGAAGGCGTGTTGACCATTACCGACTTTAACGCTTCAACCGGTGAGGTCACTTACAACTACGATCCAAGTGGAACATCGAAGGATCACAATAGTGGTGAAGTCGTCGATAGCCTGGCGGTAATTGTCACGGACAGTGATGGCACCACCGCGAGTGATAGCCTCGACATTCTGATCACTGATACCGCACCGGTTGCCAATGCCGACATAGATACAACCGATGCCGATACCAATGCAACGGGTAATGTGAGAACCGATGTGGGCGGTGCCGATGTCGATGGTGCCGATGCCGCAGAAATTACGGGCGTTGTAGCCGGTACGCAAACCGGTGACATTACTGGCGGTGTGAACACGGCCATTACCGGAACACTCGGTTCCTTAACGATTCAAGCGGACGGTTCCTACACTTACACCCCAGGTGCCGGCGCAGCCGCTTTGGCCGAAGGTGCAACCGCGACGGACACGTTCAGCTACACCTTAAAAGATGACGACGGCAGTTTCTCAACTACGACGGTCACCATTACCGTTACCGGAACCACCGATGGTGCACCAACCGTTACGATTACCGACAACAACGCTGGCGCTACCGGTGACGAAAGTGTTGTTGAAGACGGAACGTTAACTGGAAACACCTTTACGATCACAGCGCCGGATGGTTTAGGTTCACTCAGCATTGCGGGTCAAAGTATTACGGCGGCTGCACTCAACAATGCTTCAACCACCAACATTACGGTCAGCAATAGTAATGGCGTTCTAACCATCACTGATTACAACGCCGCTACTGGCGTGGTGACGTACAACTACGATCCAGCAGGCACCTCACAAGATCACAGTGGTGCCGAGGTGGTTCACAACTTTGCGATTGTTGTCACAGACAGTGATGGCACCACCGCGAGTGACAGTCTCGATATTCTGATTACCGATACGGCGCCGGTGGCCAACGCCGATACAGACTCAACTGATGCCGATACCAATGCAACAGGCAATGTCAGAACCGATGTCGGTGGTGCGGATGTTGATGGTGCCGATGCCGCAGAAATTACCGGCGTTGTAGCCGGTACGCAAACCGGTGACATTATTGGCGGTGTGAACACGGCT
>NZ_BAABWJ010000025.1:0-1183 GCF_040372805.1 Pseudoteredinibacter isoporae | reverse complement strand
GACACCTTCATCAACGGTTACGTCACCGGTTCCGGTATTAGGTTGACCCACATTAACCGTGGGCGTGTTGATGTCGTTGATAAAACCATTGCCTACATCGTTAACGTTGGTCCCGTTACTGTTTAGGTCTGCGATCAATGTAAAACTTTCAGTAGGTTCGTCGAGGTTATCAACAAGCGTGTTTGTTCTAACATCCAGTGTTTGGTTACCGCCGTTGGTGAGCGTAATTTGCCCATTGGCAGGAACGTCAATCCAGGTACTCGTGCCCGCTTCTCGATATTGAAACTGACCGTCGTTATAATCCAGCGGACTGCCCGCAGTGCCATCGGTTAATGATAGCGTGAGTGTGGAGCCTGCTGCGGCATTACCCACCACCACACCAAAGACAGCATCGACGCCTTCATCGACAGTGACATCACCGGTTCCGGTGTTAGGCTGACCGACATTAACCGTGGGCGTATTGATGTCGTTGATAAAACCATTGCCCACGTCATTAACGTTAGTCCCGTTGCTGTTTAGATCTGCGGTTAATGTAAAACTCTCCGTGGGCTCATCTAAATCATCCGTTAAGGTATTGGTACGAACGTCGAGTGTTTGGTTGCCACCGGTGGTGAGTGTAATTTGCCCATTGGCAGGAACATCAATCCAAGTGCTCGTGCCCGCTTCACGATATTGGAACTGACCGTCGTTGTAATCCAGCGGACTGCCTGCGGTGCCGTCGGTTAAGGTCAGTGTGAGTATAGAACCTGCTGCGGCATTGCCGACCACCACACCAAAGACAGCATCGACGCCTTCATCGACAGTGACATCACCGGTTCCCGTGTTAGGTTGACCCACATTAACCGTGGGCGTGTTGATGTCGTTAATAAAACCATTGCCCACGTCGTTAACATTGGTCCCGTTGCTGTTTAAATCTGCGGTCAATGTAAAACTTTCGGTAGGTTCGTCGAGATTATCAACAAGCGTGTTTGTTCTGACATCCAGTGTTTGGTTGCCACCGTTGGTGAGTGTAATTTGCCCGTTGGCAGGAACATCAATCCAGGTACTGGTACCCGCTTCACGATATTGAAACTGACCGTCGTTATAATCCAACGGACTGCCTGCGGTGCCATCGGTTAAGGTCAGTGTGAGTATAGAACCTGCTGCGGCATTGCCAACCACTACACCAAAGACAGCATCGACG
>NZ_BAABWJ010000024.1:0-1317 GCF_040372805.1 Pseudoteredinibacter isoporae | reverse complement strand
GGGCAGTGCACCAAGCACCGAGCATGAATACCTGCACCGTGATCATTTGGGATCGATCACGACGATCAGTAAAGAAAGTGATGGCAGCGCTCTAGGCGAAGTCAGCTACGACGCTTGGGGTAAACGACGCAGTGCTACCGATTGGGCCAGCGCTTATCAAGCGCCTGCAAGCTTCGATAATTTTGATCGCGGTTACACAGGTCATGAACACCTTTCAGGTGTAGACATTATTCATATGAATGGGCGGGTTTACTCGGCTGAGCTGGGTAAGATGATGAGTCCTGACCCTGTGACGGCAGAGCCAGATAATGGGCGGAATTATAATCGGTATGCTTATGTTTACAATAATCCGCTAACATACACGGATCCATCTGGATATGTAGTATGCCCAAGGGGGGGAGATGGTACTTTGAATTGCCCGCTCGTTCACAGTGATATTTCAGGTATATCGATAGTTGATCCCAATAGTTTTTTTGGTCAGCACTTAACTAGTATTTTTTCCGATTATAGCTTGGGACAAATTCAAGACTCTCTCGAGAAGTCAGTAAATAAAGACTCACCTCAAATTGACACGGATGAACCGGAAGAGGAAAAAGAGGAAGAGAAAGAAGAGTTTGATTGTTCACAAGACTCCAATTCAGCATGTATTGGTGTTGTGGCCCATCCAGATGACGCTACAAAAGATGACCACGCTGAGGGAGCTATACAGGATTTCATTGATAACTACCAAGATATGCGGGAAGCCAATACTATTGGCGCGGATAAATATTTCCATTGTATGGCTAACTGTGAAGCCTCTCAGCGGGGTAATACAGCAGAAGAGATAGCTGAAATAATTAGCAATACAAGGGAGTGGGTTGATCAAAATATCAAGGGAGATCCAGAATCCGCTAGCGAAGCTGATCAGAGGGCAAATATTTATGGGCGATTGCAAGGTAGGAATAACGCTGGTGGCAGTTGTCGTGCATTATGTTCACCATTTAGGCCTAAGGGCTTAGAGAGGATATATTGATGAAAAGATTAGTATGTATTGCGGTACTATTGATTTTGTTGCTACTTATTTTTGTATGGTTTAAAGGCGTTTTGAATGTTGACCGATGTTTGGATAGCGGTGGCCGCTGGAACTACTCTGAGAAGTATTGTGAAAATCCTCGAGGGGATCAAAAGCATTGAAGTTACTCAAATTAGTTTCTCCAGAAATTAAGCTCAATAGGGCTCATCAATATTGATCACTTCTAACAGCAGGGCGTGCAGTCCATTCTGGAATGGGTGATCAGTTCCTCCCGGCAGGGTGAGCAAATTGGACCGGTGCATGCA
>NZ_BAABWJ010000022.1:0-2046 GCF_040372805.1 Pseudoteredinibacter isoporae | reverse complement strand
GTGATTGTCACGGACAGTGATGGCAGCACAGCAAACGGCACGCTGGATATTTTAATTACCGACACGGCGCCGGTTGCCAATGCGGACACGGATACAACCGATGCCGACAACAATGCAACAGGCAATGTCAGAACCGATGTGGGCGGTGCCGATGTCGATGGTGCAGATGCCGCAGAAATTACGGGCGTTGTGGCGGGTACGCAAACGGGTGACATCGCTGGCGGTGTGAATACCGCCATTGCAGGAACACTTGGTTCCTTAACGATTCAAGCCGACGGTTCCTACACTTACACCCCAGGGGCTGGTGCAGCCGCCTTGGCCGAAGGTGCAACGGCCACTGACACGTTCAGCTACACCTTAAAAGATAACGATGGCAGTTTCTCGACCACCACAGTAACAATCACTGTGACCGGCACGACCGATGGAGCACCAACCGTAACCATCACCGACAACAACGCTGGCGCCACAGGCGATGAAAGTGTTGTTGAAAACTCAAGCGTGAGCGGTAATTCATTTACGATTAGCACTCCGGACGGTTTGGGTTCACTCAGCATTGCGGGTCAAAGTATTACGGCGGCTGCACTCAACAATGCTTTAACAACCAACATTGCCATCAATACACCCGAAGGCGTGTTGACCATTACCGACTTTAACGCTTCAACAGGTGAGGTCACTTACAACTACGATCCAAACGGAACATCGAAGGATCATAGTAGTGGTGAAGTTGTCGATAGCTTGGCGGTGATTGTCACGGACAGTGATGGCACCATAGCAAACGGCACGCTGGATATTTTAATTACCGATACCGCGCCTGTTGCCAACGCCGACACAGACACAACCGATGCCGATACCAATGCAACAGGCAATGTCAGAACCGATGTCGGCGGTGCGGATGTTGATGGTGCCGATGCTGCAGAAATTACGGGCGTTGTAGCGGGTACTCAAACCGGTGACATTGCTGGCGGTGTAAACACCCCAATCGCTGGCAGCTTAGGTTCTTTAACGATTCAAGCCGATGGTTCCTACACTTACACCCCAGGTGCCGGTGCAGCTGCCTTGGCCGAAGGTGCAACCGCCACAGATACCTTCAGCTACACCTTAAAAGATAACGACGGCAGTTTCTCGACCACCACAGTAACAATCACTGTGACCGGCACGACCGATGGAGCACCGACGGTAACCATCACCGACAACAACGCCGGCGCCACCGGTGACGAAAGTGTTGTTGAAGACGGAACGTTAACTGGAAACACCTTTACGATCACAGCGCCGGATGGTTTGGGTTCACTCAGCATTGCGGGTCAAAGTATTACGGTGGCTGCACTCAACAATGCTTCAACAACCAACATTGCCATCAATACGCCAGAAGGCGTGTTGACCATTACCGACTTTAACGCTTCAACCGGTGAGGTCACTTACAGCTACGATCCAAACGGAACATCGAAGGATCATAATAGTGGTGAAGTTGTCGATAGCCTGGCGGTGATTGTCACGGACAGCGACGGCACCACCGCGAGTGACAATCTTGATATTTTAATTACCGACACCGCACCGGTAGCCAATGCGGACACAGACACAACCGATGCCGACAACAATGCAACGGGCAATGTCAGAACCGATGTCGGCGGTGCCGATGTCGATGGTGCAGACGCCGCAGAAATTACCGGCGTTGTGGCGGGTACTCAAACCGGTGACATTGCTGGCGGTGTAAACACTCCCATCGCGGGCAGCTTAGGTTCACTCACGATTCAAGCCGATGGTTCCTACACTTATACCCCAGGTGCAGGTGCAGCCGCCTTGGCTGAAGGTGCAACTGCGACGGACACGTTCAGCTACACCTTAAAAGACGACGACGGCAGTTTCTCAACCACCACCGTAACGATCACTGTGACGGGTACGACTGATGGAGCACCGACGGTAACCATCACCGACAACAACGCCGGCGCTACCGGTGACGAAAGTGTTGTTGAAGATGGCACACTTACTGGAAATACTTTTACGATTGCAGCACCGGACGGTTTGGGTTCACTCAGCATTGCGGGTCAA
>NZ_BAABWJ010000021.1:0-2318 GCF_040372805.1 Pseudoteredinibacter isoporae | reverse complement strand
CTGCTGAGCAGCTGTACTGGAGTGACTACTAAACCGTGGCCAGATTTACTTGACCACTACATGTGGACCATATGGAGAGGAGGGAGGTGGAATCCAGTTCTTTACTGGTAGCCTCGATAAAGTTTTTACGATTATTAATACTGAATAAATTAGAATGAATCCTGAAGCAGTGATTCAAAAAGCGGTCGTGCAAAGCGACCGTTTAGCAATTGATTACCCAAACTTTCAGCCTCTAGAATCCGTGAAAGCTCAGCTGGCGTATGTGAAAGGCATTTTAGACGGATCAATAGAAGACCGTAGTAGGTTAAATGAAATTATTGGGATCTATGCTGCGAAAGAGTTCGAGGAGCGGGATATGGAATTTGCTAATACTCTTTATGATGTTGAATTGATTGTAGATAGATTGAAATCTGGTGGGTTATAAGGCTTGAAGGGGGCGGCTGCACAAGAGCGGCTCATTCTATGGTCAGTCATTAGGGTAACAATCTTTAATCTGGTGGTAGGCTCGATTTGTGGCGGGCTAAGTGAGGGCATTGTCAACTTAACTTTTCAACTCGATAAAGAAGAACAAGGTTGATCAATTATTAAGCAGATTCCATGTTCGAGGCACAGGTAACCTGTTGCCACTGTGAAAATGCTCTGTTTCTAAGCTCACGGTAGTATTTTGCTTTTAGCAGGTGTTTTTGTTGTCGAAAATGATTATTGATCACTCCCTGGCAGGCGAGGAACCTTTGGGCTTGGCCAACTGATTTGAAACGCCGCATTTGCCGTTCCTGCTGTCGGGTTTTTTGATGGGAAATTTCAGGAATATTGTTATGATATTATGCGGTGGAATGTTGCACTTTGCAGCCCAAGTCCCTTAGTGCAGAGCGGTAGCTGGCCAGTCTGTCGGTTGTTATTTTTTGGGTTGTTTGAGTCTGAGTTTTAAACAGTTTTTTAAAGAACCTAGTGGCAGCATACTTGTTTCTGCGTTTGGTAATGAGTATATCCAGCTCACTGCCATCTGAATCAACAGCACGCCATAAGTAATGCGGTTTCCCATTGATTTTGATAAAAGCTTCGTCAAGAAACCAGTGATTTCCATGTGTCCCATGTTTCTTCTTTAGAGTTTTGACGAAATAGGGTGCAAATTTCAAGCACCATTGTCGGATGGTTTCGTAGGAAACCGTTACGCCTCGAATGGCTAGGGTTTCCTCAATATCGCGAAAGCTTAAAGTAAATCGGTGATATAACCATATGGCGTGGATGATAATGGTCTTAGGGTAACGGAAACGTTTGTAGGTATTCATGGGGTGAAGTTTAGCATGTAGGTTAAGTTGACAATACTGGGAGCAGACAACAGAACGACTAAAACTAATGGGGCCCCAATTTGATTGGCCCGAAACCAAACCGTAAAACACAAGGTTAAAAATACTAGCCCAGAGAATGAGCAATGACGGAATTATATGAAAAGCTAAGCATTCGTGAGCTTCAAGCATATGGAAGTAGTTGTTTTGGCAGGTATTGCAACCAAATAGGACTGGAAGATGAAGCTGTTGATGAATTATGTGAGCATTTGGTTTCTATTTTGATAGCAAGTGATCTCCCTAGTTGGGAATCAGATGGTAATGCATTGGATTTGTGTGGTAGAGGTGAGCCTTTGCCGGTAGCTATTGAAAGAAAAGTTCCCGCATCTAGCCATGATGAGTTTGCCTATATTCTTGATATGACGGTAGAGATTGGGATGGCAGACATGTATGGGGCATTGACCGAAGCTCCAAGGGAGGTTTTTTCAAATCTTATTGAGAGGCTTTTAAATAAAGGGGTAAAACTCTTGAGGTTAGAAAGTGCGTTTCCTGATTTGTTGTCTAGGACCAATACTGATATGTGTTGGGGAGAATTGTATAGCATGGAAAAATTTCTAACTCTGAAGAATAAATTGATGTAAAAAGTGGGGTCTATTCAGTTGAGCTTCTTATGAATGGTTGAGGCTATTCTTAAATTGCTTATGAAAAGAGTCAGAAAATCTGCTCCAATGATCCAGTCGCATTGATCTTATTCTTTGAGTTTAACAAATAGGTAGGCTGGATCGTTATTGTGGACATTGATGTACCATTTCGGCACTGTCAACTTAAAGTCGAAACTCAGCCTAAACGCGTATTTCAGCCTATTTATTAGGCTGCTTCTATTTTCAAGGCGCAACTAACCTGATCCCATTGCTCAAACGCTCGATTTCTAAGCTCACGATAATGCTTTGCCTTAAGCAGATGCCTTTGCTGTCGAAAGTGGTTATTGAGGCACTGTCAACTTAAACTCTAAATCCAGCTTAAATACTCGTC
>NZ_BAABWJ010000020.1:0-3305 GCF_040372805.1 Pseudoteredinibacter isoporae | reverse complement strand
AATTGTGCCCACGTTCACATGGGGCTTGGAGCGTTCAAATGTTTCTTTAGCCATTGTGGGCATCTCCGTATCAATAAATTGTCCCAAGCAAAAAGCCCAGACAACAAAAACCGCGCCAGCACAAGCCAACACGGAAAAAATGGAGCTCAAGAGCAGATTTGAACTGCCGACCTCACCCTTACCAAGGGTGTGCTCTACCAACTGAGCTACTTGAGCCTTGCAATCCGCCACTCACTCTTGAGCAACGCGATTAATTTGGAGCGGGTAGCGGGAATCGAACCCGCATCATCAGCTTGGAAGGCTGAGGTTCTACCACTAAACTATACCCGCCAAACAAATCCGCCAACTACCAACACAGCACATGCCAAAGCAAGTTAAGGTATGTTGAATAGCAGAAATAATGGTGCAGGGGGGTGGATTCGAACCACCGAAGCTTGCGCGTCAGATTTACAGTCTGATCCCTTTGGCCACTCGGGAACCCCTGCGAAAGAGGCGGGAATTTTCCGCTTCTCCGCTTAACTTGTCAACCGTTTTTTCTTAAAAAACAGCTATTTACATACACAAGTTAAGAAAATGGAGCTGGCGATAGGAGTCGAACCTACGACCTGCTGATTACAAGTCAGCTGCTCTACCAACTGAGCTACGCCAGCCCTAAACACTGTTACCTCGAACAGTGGAGCGCGGATTCTAGAGAAACTTTTACAAAGACGCAACACCTGGACAGTAATTTTCTCGTCTTTCTATACCTTTTCTTTTATTCATGAAGTTTTGCCAGGATTCATTGTTCATTTTTTCAGCTTCTGAGGGCTGAACGACCACCCAAGTCTCCTCATAAGACCGAACAACTTCTTTAATATCAGCCTGATACCCATAACCCGCCACTTCTTTCTGGCGCGTCTGTGCCGAGCTGCCCCGACTGTACATACCGAAGGAAATGCCGTTCACAATATCGCCCTTGGGGATCACATAAGAATCAATGCCCTTAGCCTGAAGCTCATGGAGCTTGCGCAGCGCCTCTTTCCGGCTCGGCAATGGAGAGAGGTAAACCCAAAACCCGGGATCTCCCGGTATTTCCAAGGTTTCAATGGCGGCCTCGACCTCAAGGGACGCCAAATGTTCGACTGCATACTCAGCCTGCAACAGTTCATCAAATGGGCCCAAAAGTGTGCACACCGGGTCGGACTCCGGCACTTCTGTAATTTCCGTAGCCACCTCGATATTCTCAACACTTTCAACCGGGATGCGGGTTTTCTCTTCCGGGCTCTCTTCAGAGTCTCCCTCAGACAGGTCGTGTTCGGAAAGCAAAGCAATTTCCGCAACACCCTCCCCCAATTTAGCCTTTGCTACTATCGGCCTGGGTTCTTCTTTCCCAAGCGCCCACGCCAATAACACAGCATTGAGCACAAACAGGCACACAAAAACCGCCTTCATTCTTTTTCCTATCTATAGTTATTAATCTGCGACTGACTGTATGATTGGGCAGACCCTCGCCAAGCCATCCAAAACCAGCTCTTCGTGCACGTGACACTCAAAGGGCAACAAGCCCGCAAGTTGACGCGCATCCCCCCCACAAACCAAAATTTCCGGCCTGCCTTCGCCCATCGCTTCCAGAAGAAGTCCACGGTAATAGGCCACCAAGCCCACCAGGGAGCCCCACACCCCACTTTGAACGGCTGAATCGGTATCCTGCGCAACCCCCAAAACCTCAGGACGCTCTCCCAACACTTTGACCTGATGAGTTTCCGAATATAAAGACTTGAACATCAAGCCGATGCCCGGCGCGATAACGCCACCGAGATAACACCCCCCCACCAGCATTTCGACCGTAGTCGCACTGCCGCAGTCGACAATCAGGCAATTGCCTCCGTAGCGCTTGTGCGCAGCAAGCACAGCCAACCAACGATCCGCCCCCAGTTTTGAGACGTTTTTATAGGGATTTACAAGACCGTCACATTCCTTCTGTACAGGCGCCAGCTTCAATTCGATACCGAAGCGACGCTGCAGCATAAAGCCAATCGACTGAGCAACAACAGGGGAAGCAACCGACACCATCCTGGCCGCGGTTAAATTTCTCGCCGCCAACAACGGCTCCAGCATATCACCGGCAGTCGCGTCGCTAACCAAAGCACCTCCGCCACAACGCTTCCCCGCACTGTCCACGACTCGCCATTTTACGCGAGTGTTTCCTGCATCCAGCTCCAATATCATCCCAGCAGCCTCAGGGAAACTTCACCGCCACTGAAGTGCTGCTCAACCCCGTCCACCAGTAATCGCAGGGCTCCATTATCAGCAACACCATTAGCGACACCTTCCGTGCGCTGCTGCGCGGAACTGACATAGACAGCCTGACCGAAAAACGCATCCAAATGCTGCCAGCGCTCACGGTATTGACCGAACCCGCCCTGATCATAGCTTGCCAGCATTGGCATCACTCGATCCAATATCGCCGCCGCCAGATCATTGCGAGAACCGTTAAAACCCAATTGCGCCAAATCCACCCAAGCTTGCTCAATATCGTCGGAGGAGACTTTAGGCATATCAACATTCAAACCGATACCCAGCACCAGCTTGCATTCACCGCTGACGTCCCCAGACATCTCCAATAGAATCCCTCCCAGCTTGCGCCCCTGGTGTAACACGTCATTTGGCCATTTCAGCTGGACACCTTCGATACCCTGACTGGCAATTGCATCAGCTACGGCAACTCCCACGGCGAGACTCAGGCCTTCAAGCGCTTGAGCCCCACCCTGAAATGTCCAAGACACCGATAGATAAATATTCCGAGCAAAAGGGCTTATCCAATTGCGGCCACGACGACCACGACCAGCCAACTGGCGCTCAGCCATGCAGACGTGACCATGATCAGATTGAGACAGGAGATAACTGTTGGTCGACTCAATGCTGTGAAATATTTCAAACTTGGAGACCAAATCTGCAGCACGAGGCTGCATCTGTCTGAGAATATGCTCTTGATTGAGTAAATCCAGGCCACCGACAAGACGATACCCCCGCCCTTTAACAGACGTCAGCTCCAAGCCCAACTCATCTAACTTATGGAGATGCTTCCATACTGCGGTTCGGCTGACACCCAACGCCTGCCCCAACTCCTCGCCAGAGTGAAACTCGCCATCTGCCAGCACATTCAAAATATCAACTAAGTTCATACAAACAACCATTAACAGCAATGGCCGAAAGTATTGAGGCTAGAGAAATAATATGCAAGCCGGGCTCGGCAAATGGACAAAACAGAAATACAAAACGTGATAGAGGAGTATACCCCTCTCTCAAAGTACCCAAATGAAGGT
>NZ_BAABWJ010000019.1:0-3438 GCF_040372805.1 Pseudoteredinibacter isoporae | reverse complement strand
TTTACTTCTGATTTTTACAATCAGACGTTCTTTAACAAGGTGGAAAGTAAAGTTGTAATACTGCAAATTAATTGACGAGTATGTAACAAAGTCTATCTGACTAATTACCATACCTGTCCGGCGAATTTATTGTTTTTACAAATCATGAGATCCAGTGTTATTTAGTTCGGTCTGGACTGAATAACATTTATCGAAATTTTGTAAGTCGTGCACATTCAGTTGCTTGAGTTATATGGTCAAGCGACTAAGCGCATACGGTGGATGCCTTGGCAGACAGAGGCGATGAAGGACGTAGGAGCCTGCGATAAGGCTAGGGGAGCTGGCAAACACGCTTTGATCCTAGCATTTCCGAATGGGGAAACCCACCTCTTTTAGAGGTATCACATACTGAATACATAGGTATGTGAGGCGAACCTGGGGAACTGAAACATCTAAGTACCCAGAGGAAAAGAAATCAACCGAGATTCCCTTAGTAGCGGCGAGCGAACGGGGATTAGCCCTTAAGCAATTTGTGTTTTAGTGGAACCTTCTGGAAAGTTGGGCGATACAGGGTGATAGCCCCGTACACGAAAAGGCACTTGTTGTGAAATCGAGTAGGTCGGGACACGTGATATCCTGACTGAACATGGGGGGACCATCCTCCAAGGCTAAATACTCCTGTCTGACCGATAGTGAACCAGTACCGTGAGGGAAAGGCGAAAAGAACCCCTGTGAGGGGAGTGAAATAGAACCTGAAACCGTATGCGTACAAGCAGTGGGAGCAGACTTGTTCTGTGACCGCGTACCTTTTGTATAATGGGTCAGCGACTTATTGTCAGTGGCAAGGTTAACCGTTTAGGGGAGCCGTAGGGAAACCGAGTCTTAATAGGGCGTCTAGTCGCTGGCAATAGACCCGAAACCGAGCGATCTATCCATGGCCAGGGTGAAGGTTAGGTAACACTGACTGGAGGCCCGAACCCACGTATGTTGAAAAATGCGGGGATGAGCTGTGGATCGGAGTGAAAGGCTAATCAAGCTCGGAGATAGCTGGTTCTCCCCGAAATCTATTTAGGTAGAGCCTCATGTATCACCACTGGGGGTAGAGCACTGTTAAGGCTAGGGGGTCATCCCGACTTACCAACCCTTTGCAAACTCCGAATACCAGTGAGTGCAATCATGGGAGACACACTATGGGTGCTAACGTCCATAGTGGAAAGGGAAACAACCCAGACCGCCAGCTAAGGTCCCTAATACCAATTAAGTGGGAAACGATGTGGGAAGGCCCAGACAGCTAGGAGGTTGGCTTAGAAGCAGCCATCCTTTAAAGAAAGCGTAATAGCTCACTAGTCGAGTCGGCCTGCGCGGAAGATGTAACGGGGCTAAATTGGTAACCGAAGCTGCGGCTGCTCTTAGGAGCAGGGTAGGGGAGCGTTCTGTAAGCGGCTGAAGGTGTGCTGTGAGGCATGCTGGACGTATCAGAAGTGCGAATGCTGACATGAGTAACGATAAGGGGAGTGAAAAACTCCCCCGCCGGAAGACCAAGGGTTCCTGTCCAACGCTAATCGGGACAGGGTTAGTCGACCCCTAAGGCGAGGCCGAAAGGCGTAGTCGATGGGAAACAGGTTAATATTCCTGTACCTCTTATAACTGCGATGGAGGGACGGAGAAGGCTAAACTAGCGCGGCGTTGGTTGTCCGCGTTTAAGGTTGTAGGCTGAGATCTTAGGCAAATCCGGGATCTTAAGGCTGAGAGCTGATGACGAGACTCATTTATGAGTTGAAGTAGTTGATGCCATGCTTCCAAGAAAAGCTTCTAAGCTTCAGGTTATAAGGGATCGTACCCCAAACCGACACAGGTGGTCAGGTAGAGAATACTAAGGCGCTTGAGAGAACTCGGGTGAAGGAACTAGGCAAAATGGTACCGTAACTTCGGGAGAAGGTACGCCGCTGACGGTGATCGGACTTGCTCCGTAAGCTGTTGGTGGCCGAAGTGACCAGGTGGCTGCAACTGTTTATTAAAAACATAGCACTCTGCAAACACGTAAGTGGACGTATAGGGTGTGACGCCTGCCCGGTGCCGGAAGGTTAATTGATGGGGTTAGCACTTGTGCGAAGCTCTTGATCGAAGCCCCGGTAAACGGCGGCCGTAACTATAACGGTCCTAAGGTAGCGAAATTCCTTGTCGGGTAAGTTCCGACCTGCACGAATGGCGTAATGATGGCCACGCTGTCTCCACCCGAGACTCAGTGAAATTGAACTCGCAGTTAAGATGCTGTGTTCCCGCGGCTAGACGGAAAGACCCCGTGAACCTTTACTACAGCTTGACACTGAACTTTGAGCCTACTTGTGTAGGATAGCTGGGAGGCTTTGAAACTTAGTCGCTAGATTAAGTGGAGCCAATCTTGAAATACCAGCCTGGTATGTTTGAGGTTCTAACGTAGGTCCCTTATCGGGATTGCAGACAGTGTCTGGTGGGTAGTTTGACTGGGGCGGTCTCCTCCCAAAGAGTAACGGAGGAGCACGAAGGTACCCTAATCATGGTCGGAAATCATGAGTTTAGTGCAATGGCATAAGGGTGCTTGACTGAGAGACTGACACGTCGATCAGGTACGAAAGTAGGTCATAGTGATCCGGTGGTTCTGTATGGAAGGGCCATCGCTCAACGGATAAAAGGTACTCCGGGGATAACAGGCTGATACCGCCCAAGAGTTCACATCGACGGCGGTGTTTGGCACCTCGATGTCGGCTCATCACATCCTGGGGCTGAAGCCGGTCCCAAGGGTATGGCTGTTCGCCATTTAAAGTGGTACGCGAGCTGGGTTTAGAACGTCGTGAGACAGTTCGGTCCCTATCTGCCGTGGGCGTTGGAAAATTGAGAAGAGCTGCTCCTAGTACGAGAGGACCGGAGTGGACGAACCTCTGGTGTTCCGGTTGTTTCGCCAGAAGCATTGCCGGGTAGCTACGTTCGGACGGGATAACCGCTGAAAGCATCTAAGCGGGAAGCCTCCTTCAAGATAAGTTTTCCCTGGGAATTTAATTCCCCTAAAGGGCCGTTAAAGACTATGACGTTGATAGGCTGGGTGTGGAAGCGTTGTAAGGCGTTGAGCTAACCAGTACTAATTGCCCGTGAGGCTTGACCATATAACTGAGGCTACTGAATGTGGCTGAGGATAGGTATGGCTAGAGTCGAGATAGACGACGACATACACAATCGCAATTAATTTGTAACAACTTTACTGACCACCACCCTATTTGAGTGAGTGCGGCATAGATCTGATATCTAATAAGACCAACCATGAACTCATACCAGTTTGCTTGACGACCATAGCGAGTTGGAACCACCTGATCCCATCCCGAACTCAGAAGTGAAACGACTCAGCGCCGATGGTAGTGTGGGGATTCCCCATGTGAGAGTAGGTCATCGTCAAGCTTTTATTCCGAAACCCCTGTTGGATATCCA
>NZ_BAABWJ010000018.1:0-3673 GCF_040372805.1 Pseudoteredinibacter isoporae | reverse complement strand
ACACAGTGTCGATCTGTTTTTGAGGGAATAGCAGTGACTAATATTGCATCAAAAGATATTCAAAATTTGCCTGTAAGCGAGAACAAAGGGGTTGTTTTTGCTACAAAAGGCAAAATTGTAGATCAAAATGGCAATGTTATCTCAGTTGGTGAAAGCATCACTAAAGGTGAGGTGCTGCACACTGGGCCTGAATCTGCGGTGCTGGTGAAGTTTGCCGGAGGGGTACTGGTGCTCGGCCATGAGCAGCAGATCGACATCGACCAGCGTTTGCTGGATTTAATCAATAAGCACAAAGTAGACGATTCCGTCGATGAAGGCGTGGACTTCGACCGATTGGAGCAGGCGCTGGAAGAGGGTCTGAGTCTGGAAGAGTTGCTGCCGGCAACGGCGGCCGGTTCTGCGCCCACGTCTTCGGCGTCGGGCAGTGCGGCCGGTGCGGGCGTGCGGTTTGTTCTGACGGGCGCCGAAACCATTCCCCTGGCGGGTTTTGAAACCACCGCCCCGGATACGGCTTTTGCGGGCCCGGATGATCAATCTGAGGCGGTTGATTCCGAACCCGAGGCGACGGACGATGAGGATACTGTCACCAGTCTGGGTGTGGCCACCGGTAATGTGGTGACCGGTATTGATGTCGCGAACGGCGACAGCAACAGCCAGGACGGCAACGCCGATGACAGCGGCATCAATGGTTTTGGTGCGTCGGTTGTGGTGGGGGTCAGCACCGGCTCGGGTGTTGTCGTCAGCGATGGCCGTAATGTGGGCCAGGCCTTCACTTCCGATAAAGGCACCTTGATTCTCAATGCCGATGGCTCTTATCAATACACCCCGTTCCGAGAAGCCACGGGGCAGGACGTGTTCAGCTACACCGTCAGTGATGTGGATGGTGATTTGTCCACCGCCACTTTAACCATCAATATCGATGCGATTCCGAGCGTAGACATCACACCTCCGGGAACCGACGAGACCGGTGCTCTGCAAAATACCGTCAACGAAGCGGGTTTGCCCGAGGGCACTCAGGCGGGCAACGGTTCCCATATCACCGACGGTCAGATCCGTTATTTTGCGGGTGACGGTGGCGTAACGGTGCAAATTGGCGGTGTGAACGTCATCGTCAATGGTGAGCTGCAGGTGAGTGAAGTGGCCGGTCAGTTCGGGCGCTTACTCATCACGTCGGTGGATGCCAACGGCATCAACTACCGCTATGAATTGGATCAGACTGCAGATCACAGTCAGGGCGCGGTACAGGACGATTTTGCGGTTCTGATCAGCGATAACGATAGCAATGCGGCCGATGACATCAGTTCAACGTTAAGCATCGCCATTGTGGATGATGCGCCAATCGCGCAAGACCAAAGCGATGCCGTGGACAGCAGCTTACAAGCCACGGGCAATGTGATCACCGGGCAAGACATTCCCAGTGGCGATGCCAACAACAGCGACGGCGTGGCCGATCAACTGGGCGCCGACGGTGCCGGTACCGTCGTGGGCGTGGTCAGTGGCAACACGACCGATGAAAGCACCACCGGTGTTGGGCAAACCATCAGCTCCGATATGGGCACCTTGGTGTTAAACGCCGATGGCAGTTACCAATACACCGCCAACCCCGGCGCCTTCGGGGAAGACACTTTTACCTACACCCTGCAGGACGCCGACGGTTCCACCGATGTGGCTGTCCTGACCATCAATGTCGATGCGGCCAATGTGCTGAGCGACGATGACGAAACCACCAGCTTGCTGTCTGGGGAAGCCGCTTCGGGTAATGTGTTGGCCAACACCGATAACCCGGATGGCCCCGATCCAGCTGTGGTCACGAGCTTTATTTTTAACGGAACCGAATACCCGGCCGGGGACTCCATCACCGCCGCCGGTTTAGGCACCTTTACCCTGACCGCGGACGGCAATTACACCTTCAGTGCCAGCAGTGGTTTCTCCGGTACCGTGCCTCCGGTGCAATACACCGTCAGTGATGGCATTAATGAGGTGAACTCCACCCTCAACATCACCGTGATCTTGCCCAATATTTTAAGTGATGGCAGCGAAGTGGTGACGGTGCCCGAAGACACCGTAGGCACCGGTAACGTTCTGGACAACACCAACAACCCGGACGGCCCTTCCGAATCCCTGGTGAACTTTACGGTCGATGGCACCACTTACACACCGGGTCAAACCGCGACTCTGACCGGCGTCGGGACCTTAACGATTGAGGCCGATGGCGCTTACACCTTTACCCCTGAGCTGAACTACAACGGCCCGGTTCCTATTGTCAGTTATACCGTCACCGACGGTGTCGACAGCGTGAGTTCCACCTTGTCCATCTCGGTGGGCGCGGTGAATGACCTGAGCGATGATGACGAAACCTTCTCCACCCAGGAAGACACGCCACTGTCGGATAATGTTCTGACCAATGCCGTCAATCCAGATGGCCCTGGGCCCGCTGAAGTGACGACCTTCACCATCGGTGGCAACAGTTATGTGGCCGGTGATACCGCCACCATCGTGGACGGCGGTGTGACCGTCGGACAAATCACCCTTAACAGCGATGGCAGTTTCACATTTAATCCCGAAACCAATTACGCCGGCCCCGTCCCCGCCATCCAGTACACCGTCAGTGATGGGGCATCATCGGTGAATTCGACCTTGAATCTCAGTGTCGGTGCGGTGAATGATTTAACGGATGGTGATGAAAGCATCAGCACCAATGAAGACACGCCCACGAGTGGCAATGTTCTCGATAACACCAGCAATCCAGATGGCCCAAGCCCAGCCTCGGTAAGCGGTTTCAGTATCGGGGGCAATAACTACACGCCGGGCACCACCGTGCCGGTCACTCAGGCTGGTGTTGCTATTGGTGACTTCACCTTAAACAGTGACGGCAGCTACAGCTTTACTCCGGCACCCAATTACAACGGTGCGGGCCCTACCGTGAATTATCAGGTCACAGATGGGGCGGCGACCGTCAACTCACAATTGCAAATCACTGTCGATCCCGTGGACGATGGCGACCCCAGTGTGGTCATTCCTGATAACAACGGGGCCGCTACTGGCGACGAAAGTGTTGTTGAAGATGGAACGCTCACTGGCAACACATTCACGATCACAGCACCGGATGGTTTGGTGAATGTCACCATTGGCGGACAGACGATCAGTCCCGCTGCCTTGGCGAATGTCGCCACCAGTAACATCACGATAGTGGGCAGTGAAGGGACCTTGACCCTCACGGGCTACAACTCAAGCACGGGTGTGGTGACGTACAACTACGACCCAACAGGGACCAACAAAGATCACAGTGGTGCTGAGATCACTGATGCTTTTGCCGTCACAGTTGAAGATACCGCTGGCAGCACCGCTTCGGGCGTGCTGGATATTTTAATTACCGATACGGCGCCGGTGGCCAACGCCGATACCGATTCCACAAACGCTGACACTAATGCAACAGGTAATGTGAGAACGGATGTCGGCGGGGCCGATGTTGATGGTGCCGATGCGGCAGAAATTACCGGCGTTGTAGCCGGTACGCAAACCGGTGACATTACTGGCGGTGTGAACACGGCTATTGCCGGAACACTCGGTTCACTCACGATTCAAGCCGATGGTTCCTACACTTACATCCCAGGTGCGGGTGCAGCCGCTTTGGCCGAAGGTGCAACCGCCACCGACACCTTTAGCTACACCC
>NZ_BAABWJ010000017.1:0-4221 GCF_040372805.1 Pseudoteredinibacter isoporae | reverse complement strand
CTGAACGAAGGTGCGGAACAATTTAATGTCGCTATCGGTACGGTTACGGATACCGATAGCTCCTTCGAAGCGATTGCGGTTGATACGGCGAATGATGATGTCACCACAACGATTACGGATCAGACGGGTTCAGATAATCCTCCGGGCGCCGAAGATACGGTGGTTGTTTCTCTGGCAGGTCCGGCGAATGTTGTTGAAGGTGAAACCACCACGAACTACACCGTAACCTTGAGTGAAGCGGTACCTGCGGGCAGCAGTGTGACGGTGAACTTAACGTACACCTACATTTCTGCTGAAGGTGATGACATCACTGAAGTGGCCAGCGTTGTTGTAAATGGTGGCAGCACTACAGCGACCTTTACGATTGACACCTTGGATGATGCGCTTGCTGAGGGTGCGGAAGACTTTAACATCGCAATTGGTACGATTACCGATACCAACAATGAATTTGAAGCGATTGTCGCGCACGCATCGAATAACAATGTGACGACTACGATCACTGACCAGACGGGTTCTGATAATCCTCCAGGCAGTGAAGATACAGTGATTGTTTCATTGGTTGGTCCTGCCAATGTGATAGAAGGTGAAACCACAACGAACTATACGGTTAGCCTAAGTGAATCTGTGCCTGCTGGTAGCAATGTGACGGTGAACCTGAGTTATACCTATACCACAGCTTCCGGCACGGACATTACCGAAGTCGCGAGCGTTGTAGTAACTGGTGGGAATGACACTGCTACCTTCACCATTCCAACATTGGATGATGCCCTTGCGGAAGGTGCTGAGAACTTCAACGTTGCTATTGCTTCAACAAGTGGTGGCGTTTTTGAAGCGATTACCCCACACGCAACGAATAACAATGTTACTACTACGATTACTGATCAGACCGGCTCGGATAACCCTCCAGGGCCAGAAGATACCGTGATTGCTTCTTTAACCGGGCCTGCGAATGTTGTCGAAGGTGAAACGACCAGCAACTACACCGTAACTCTGAGTGAAACGGTTCCGGTCGGGAGTAGCGTGACGGTGAACTTAACGTACACCTACACAACCGCTGAAGGTGATGACATTACTGAAGTCGCAAGTGTGGTCGTCAACGGTGGTAGCAATACGGCAACCTTTGCCATCAATACTTTAGATGATGCATTGGCTGAAGGTGCGGAAGACTTTAATGTTGCGATTGGCACCATTGTCGATACCAATAATGAATTTGAAGCGATTGCCGCACATGCGACCAATAACAATGTAACCACTACGATCACGGATCAAACCGGTTCTGATAATCCTCCGGGACCTGAAGACACCGTTTACGCTGTCATCGAAAGCGATGGCGCTGTCAATGAAGGCAGTAACTCGCTGTTCACTGTTTCGTTGATTGATCAGAACGGTGCGCCTGTGACGGTGACTGCGGATATGGAAGTGAACGTTGTCTTCGCCAACGGCACGGCCGAGAACGGCGACTACACGGCCACGGCTCAGACCGTTACGATTCCGAATGGTAGCAGCTCCGTTCAGGTAACGGTGCCAACAGCGGTTGATGCTGATTTCGACGATGAAACCTTTACGGCTACTATCAATGGTGTCGGCGCGGGTGCGAATCAGTTTGAGAATGTTGATACCACTAATGGCAGAGATGGTCGTACGCCATCGGCTGAAGCCACAATTACGGATACTCAAGGTGATGTCGTTGTGCGAATCAGCGATCCAGTGGGTTCTGTTACCGAAGGTGAGACCGGAACATTTACCGTTGCCTTGTTCGATGTGAATGGCAACCCAGCACCGAACGCTACCAGCGATGTTACCGTCAATATTACCTATACCGGTACCGCAACCGATGGCAGCGACTACACGCAGGTGGCGTCCGTAACCATTCCTTCGGGCAGCAATTCGGTTGATCTCGATATCGTAACCTTGATTGATACGGTAGCTAACGAGCCCGATGAAACGGTCAATATTCAGTTGGATTCGGTTTCCGGTGGTGGATTCGGAAATATCTCCATTGACAATGGTGCCGATACAGCGGACATGACGATTGAAGACGGTACTCCGACGGTTCAAATTACCGGCAGTAACCAGGCCTTCGAACGCGGCCTAGCGGCGTCGGGCAGTGGCGAATTGGCTGATGGTAACGCGAGCAATAACAGTGATACCTCCGAGGTGACTACGGGCGCTATTGAGTTTACGGAAGGTAGCGGTGGTGCAACGGTTGAAATCAGCTTTGGTGGTACCACCATTACCGCAGCTGTAGGTGCAACCATTACTGGTGACAACGGTACGTTAACCATTACGTCGATCACTCCTCCAGGATCAGGTACACCTGGCCAGGTTAATTACAGTTATGAGTTAACCTCCAGAGAAAACCATGATGGCACCAACGATAACGATACCTTCCAAGTGGTTGTTTCTGATAATGATGGTGATGCAACGGATAACGCCACCACCGACTTGGTAATCGATATTGTTGATGATGGTCCGTCCACTAACGGCCAAACTCGAGTGATGACCGTTGATGTCGATACGATTGTTTTGAACAGCTATGTCGCTGGTTTCGAAAACGAAGTTATTGGTACTGATAACCAACCGGATCCGACTTGGGACTACGCAGAAATTCAAAACGATGCGGATGCACTTCCTGATCAGATCGAGTGGGGGCAAGCTGCTTCGACCAGTCGTTCTGGTTATGAGCTAGTGGATGATACGGGTTTGGCGAGTGCTGCAGGTGAAGTGGTACAAACAGATCAATTGGTCGAGTTTGGCACTTTTACTCACCACAACTGGCCAACGTTCTCGAACACCGGAACGATTGAATCCGTTGATTTGACACTGACTGTAAATGTTGTGATTAACGGCGTTTCAACACCAGTCACATTGACATTGACTCTGGATCATAACGAAACACCAAACGCGAACCCGCAACCTATTAATGGTGGGGCGAACACTTCGGATCAGGATGTTATTACCTTGCCGACAACCACTCAGACGGTAACCGTCGGTGGTCAGGATTACGAGATCTCTATCGAAGGTTTCTTGGATAGCGGCGGTAATGCGGTTAACACAATCTACACAGATGAGAGTGCAAGCAATACCTTTACCGTTGTGGGTAGAGTAACGTCGACTGATCCTCTGCCGGTTGTTAGCGGGCGAGTAGATGTCGAGTCCGGCGCGGATACAGGGGCGACGGTTTCATGGGGTGCTCCATCCAATACGTCATTGGGCACATTTACCTCTGGCGCCGACGGTAGTTACAGTTTCGAAGTTAATCGCCAGACCAAAGACAGCTTGGCTGCCGGTGATACAGAAACTCTGTCGGTTCCATACACTGTAACCGATAGTGATGGCACAACGACCAGCAGTTCGGTCACCATCATTATTGCCGGTAAAGATGCGATCACAGGTACTGCGGCTGGGGAAACTCTGAACGGTACCTCCGGCAATGATTCTATTGTGGCGGATGCCGGTGGCGATACACTGAATGGTGGCGCAGGTAATGACACTCTGTATGGCGAAGCGGGTAATGACACCTTAATCGGTGGCGCTGGTGAAGACATTCTCTTTGGCGGCACTGGTAGTGATACCTTTGTATTGGATACCGGTATTGCAACAGGCGTTCAGGATGTAGTGAAGGACTTCTCGATCACCGAGGATGTGCTTGATCTGTCATCACTCTTACCGGATGGCGCCAGCGCGGCAACATTGGATCAATACTTGCACTTCGAGGAAGATGGTTCTGACATCATTATTCATGTGAACACCGATGGTGATTATGACGCCAATACTCGTGATGATAGTAAGGATGAGTACACCATTCGTATCGAAAATGCCGATGCCGCCTTCTTTAACCAGACCGATGAAGATGTTATTCAAGTACTGCTGAATAACAATTCCATCGATACTATCTAGGCCGTCCAGGCGGCGGCTTTCAAGTCGTTGACGATATTTGAGTCCTTCAAGCCCTCTAAGTCTGACTTAGGGGGCTTTTTACCTTTTAGCAGGTCGCAGTTTTCCTGCCATTCATTTTTCCCTCGTTAGAATTGAATTTGCTATCTTGACTAGCACTAAAGTTCTGTGAGTAATCGCACATTTGGTCGTCTTTTGAGATGAGCGGATTTCAGTTTTGTGGTTTGCGTCACACTTTGCCGATAAAATAACCTTTGCGACAACAATATTTGATCGATACACCATAGTTATTATTGAACAAAAGTACTGGTAGGCGGCGTTGGT
>NZ_BAABWJ010000016.1:0-24590 GCF_040372805.1 Pseudoteredinibacter isoporae | reverse complement strand
GGGTGTATGAGCGAGGCTTCGGCCTCGCCGTTTAGAATTTTAGGCCACTAGTTCAATTGGTAGAGCGTCGGTCTCCAAAACCGAAAGTTGGGGGTTCGAGTCCCTCGTGGCCTGCCATTATTTAAGCTGTAATAAATGGCTTGGAAAGGTTTCCCTAAGTTATGAGTGCTAATGCTAAAGCAGAACCGGTTGAGTTTCGTTTTGATGCGCTGAAGTGGCTGTTTGTTGTCGCTCTGGTTGCGGCCGGTGTTGTAGGGAACTCTTATTTCGCAGAGCAGGCGTTGCTGTATCGCGTTTTGGGCTTGGTTGCCCTGGCCGGGATTGCTCTGTTTGTTGCTGTGAATACAGCAAAAGGCAACGCGTTTTATACCTTGTTGCAAGAGTCGCTGGTTGAAGTTCGTAAAGTAGTTTGGCCAACGCGACAGGAAACTAATCAGACCACGTTAATTGTGGTGGCAGTAGTCATTGTTATGGGTATTTTACTCTGGCTGCTAGACACTTTCTTGGGCTGGTTGGCATCGCTGATCATAGGATAAAGGTGACCCATGGCAAAACGTTGGTATGTGGTTCACGCGTATTCAGGCTACGAAAAGAAAGTAGCAAATGCGCTAAAAGAGCGTGTTGAGCTTCATGGTATGCAAGACCAGTTTGGTGACATTCTGGTGCCTACAGAAGAAGTGGTAGAAATGCGTGGCGGACAAAAGCGAAAGTCCGAACGCAAGTTTTTCCCAGGCTACGTGCTGGTGCAGATGGAGTTGACTGACGATTCCTGGCACTTGGTGAAAGACACTCCTCGAGTAATGGGTTTCATTGGCGGTAAAGCGGATCGTCCTGCGCCTATTACTGAGAAAGAAGCTGAAGCTATTCTGCAGCGAGTGGATGACTCGGTAGATAAACCGAAGCCGAAAACCGTATTCGAGCCGGGTGAAATGGTTCGCGTTATTGACGGTCCATTCAACGACTTTAACGGTGTTGTTGAAGAAGTGAATTACGAGAAGAACAGACTGCAAGTTGCTGTGCTGATCTTCGGCCGCTCTACTCCGGTAGAGTTAGAGTTTGGGCAAGTAGAGAAAACTTAATCCAGACTGAGTTTCGTCTGACCTGGTCAGACAATACGCCCTTTTCGCTGAGAAGTGAAAGGGGTTTTCGTGTCTCTGTAGTTTAGGCGTGGCCACTGCAGGGTAACGGGGAGCCAGAGACGTCACAGATGCGATTGCGATCCAGCTGTGGCTGAGGCGTTTAACCCACTTTAAGGAGTCTATTATGGCTAAGAAAGTAGAAGCTTATATTAAGCTGCAGGTGCCCGCAGGCGGCGCCAACCCAAGTCCACCAGTTGGTCCTGCTCTGGGTCAGCACGGTGTGAACATCATGGAATTCTGTAAGGCGTTTAACGCCCAGACTCAGAATCTGGAAAATGGCGCTCCTGTGCCAGTTGTGATCAGCGTATACAACGATCGCAGCTTCACCTTCACCATGAAAACCCCTCCAGCTTCTTACCTGCTGAAAAAAGCAGCGGGCATCAAGAGTGGTTCTGGTCGTCCTAACACTGAGAAAGTGGGTAAAGTTACCCGTGCTCAGTTGGAAGAGATCGCCACCGCCAAGCAGCCAGATTTGACTGCTGCTGATATGGATGCTGCGGTACGTACCATCGCTGGTTCTGCGCGCGCCATGGGTTTGGAAACTGAGGGTGTTGTGTAATGGCAAAGTTATCAAAGCGTCAAAAGCTGATTAAAGAAAAAGTAGATCCAGTTAAGCACTACAGCATCGAAGAAGCTGTAGCACTGTTGAAAGAGTTGTCTACTGTTAAATTTTCCGAAACCGTAGATGCGGCGATTAACCTGGGCATTGACCCTCGTAAATCCGATCAGGCGGTACGTGGCGCGACTTCCTTGCCACACGGTACAGGTAAAGAAGTTCGCGTAGCGGTATTTACCCAAGGCGCCAATGCTGACGCAGCTAAAGAAGCTGGTGCAGATATCGTTGGTATGGATGAGCTGGCGGCTGAAGTTAAAGCGGGCAAGATGGATTTCGACGTAGTTATCGCCGATCCAGCGGCCATGCGCGTTGTTGGTCAGTTGGGTCAGATTCTGGGTCCACGCGGCCTGATGCCTAACCCTAAAACTGGCACCGTAACGCCAGACGTAGCGACTGCGGTTAAAAACGCAAAAGCGGGTCAGGTTCGTTTCCGTGCTGACAAGGGCGGTATCATCCACGGTGGTATCGGTAAGGTTTCTTTTGAAGCTGGTGCTCTGAAAGAAAACCTGGAAGCTCTGATGGCAGACCTGAAAAAGGCGAAGCCAGCTTCCGCTAAAGGCGTTTATTTGAAGAAGGTATCTCTGAGCACCACTATGGGCCCAGGTATTACCATCGACCAAGCTAGCTTGAATCTTTAATTCGAGCAGCTAAAAAGAACTTTGGGGTCTGTCGGTTTCCCCTGGAAATCGACAGGTCGTCAAAGACCGTTGGGGCTGATGCGAAAAGCGGAGGCTTAATTGGTAGTTGTTTTACCTCCCCACGCAGACGGTGAGACCCAATTCAGTATTAGCTGGATTTGATCACCGGAAACTCCTCGCATTAGCGGGGGTGAAGTAACGATTGAGTTATCAAAATCTAAGCAGATTGTTGTGACGATTTAATTAGCTTAATCAAATCCAGGAGAAATCTTGTGGCATTAGGACTTGAAGACAAAAAAGCGATTGTCGCTGAAGTCCAGGAAGCTGCTAAGTCTGCTCAGTCTGCGGTTGTCGCCGATTCACGCGGCGTTACTGTAACGGACATGACAGCATTGCGTAAGCTAGCACGTGAGAACGGCGTGTGGTTAAAAGTCGTTCGTAACACTCTGGCAAAACGCGCTCTGGAAGGCACTGATTACGAATGTCTGAACGACAGTTTCGTAGGCCCAAGCATTATTGCATTTTCTAACGAGCACCCAGGTGCTGGTGCGCGAATCCTGAGTGATTTCGCCAAAGAAAATGACAAGCTTGAGCTGAAAACTGCAGCATTCGAAGGAGCAATCACTGATGTTTCATTGTTGGCGAAGCTGCCAACATACGACGAAGCGATTTCTCAGCTGATGAGTGTTATGAAAGAAGCAGCTGCTGGCAAACTGGTTCGCACTATTGCGGCCGTTCGCGACCAGAAAGAAGAGCAAGAAGCGGCCTAATTGGCTGTGTTGCTTAAACCGTTATTTTGAGCTCTTGCTCACTACTGAATATATAGGAATTGAAAAATGTCTCTGACTAAAGACGATATCATCAATGCCGTTGCTGAGATGTCTGTAAAAGACGTTGTTGAACTGATCGAAGCAATGGAAGAAAAATTTGGCGTAACTGCTGCTGCCGCTGCTGTAGCTGTTGCTGGTGGCGATGCTGGTGGCGCTGCTGAAGAGAAGACTGAATTCGACGTAATTCTGACTTCTGCAGGCGACAAGAAAGTTAACGCTATTAAAGCTGTTCGCGGCTTGACCGGTCTGGGCTTGAAAGAAGCTAAGGCTCTGGTTGAAGGTGCACCTGCTCCTATTAAGGAAGGCGTATCTAAAGAAGACGCTGAAGAAGCTGTTAAAGCCCTGGAAGAAGCAGGCGCTACTGCTGAACTGAAGTAATTCAGATTCTATGGGAAAGTTCTAATTTCACATTAGAACTTGAGGCTGGCGAGTGATTTTACTTGCCGGCCTTTTTCCGTTTTCAAAAAGCGGAATTTTGCCGTCACTTATCGGCAAATTGAAAAGGGCTGTTTGCCTGTTCGCAGAGGAAGCGACATCGGTTGGACAAATTATTTGTATTTATGTTTCAACGCAAATACAAGACGACGAGCGTAAGAAGCAACACAGTTCGGAAAGTGCAAATAATTTGTGCAATTGATTGCGCAAGTAGCAGTCCAGATTGCAATCAATGGTTGCAATATGTAGTACCGAGCAGCTTTAGAAGCTGCGGGCAATAACCACGCAAACAAAAGGGGCTGAATGCTCCTGAGACTGTAAAGTCGACTACAAGCTGGGGAATATAGATGGCTTACTCATATACTGAGAAAAAACGTATCCGTAAGGATTTCGGCAAGTTGCCGCCCGTCATGGATGTCCCTTTCCTCCTGGCGATCCAATTGGATTCCTATCGAAAGTTCACTCAGGCTGATGTTTCTGCAGAAGCTCGCCTGGATTATGGTTTGCATGCGGCCTTTAAGTCCGTATTTCCAATCGTAAGCTATTCCGGCAATGCTGCGCTGGAATATGTTAGCTATGTATTAGGTAAGCCCGCCTTTGATGTGGGTGAGTGTGTCCTTCGCGGCGTAACGTATGCCGTGCCTTTACGCGTAAAAGTCCGTCTGATTATTTACGATAAAGAGTCTTCTAATAAGACTATCAAGGACATTAAAGAACAAGAAGTCTACATGGGCGAAATTCCCCTGATGACTGACAATGGCACCTTCGTTATTAACGGTACCGAGCGTGTAATTGTTTCCCAGTTGCACCGTTCTCCTGGTGTATTCTTCGACCACGATAAAGGTAAAACTCACAGCTCTGGTAAGTTGCTGTACTCCGCACGAGTGATTCCTTACCGTGGTTCTTGGTTGGATTTCGAATTCGATCCAAAAGACCTGGTGTATGTGCGTATCGACCGTCGTCGTAAATTGCCTGCCAGTATCCTGTTGCGTGCCCTGGGTTATACCACAGAGCAAATGCTGGAGATGTTCTTCGATAACAGTAGCTTTAGTCATCTTGATGCAGAAGGTGCGCGTCTAGAGTTGGTGCCATCCCGTTTGCGTGGTGATGTGGCAACCTTTGATATTAAAGACAACGATGGAAATCTGGTTGTAGAAGAAGGCCGCCGTATTACTGCGCGTCATATTCGTCAGCTGGAAAAAGGTGGCGTAACGGAACTGGTTGTGCCTCGCTCTTACATGTTGGGCCGTTCTTTGGCCCGCGACATCGGTGACCCAAACACCGGTGAAGTGTTGTTTGAATGTAATACCGAAATTACTGAAGAAGTATTGGACGGTTTGGTAGAGGCCGGCGTGCAAGAGCTGCTGACCTTGTACACCAACGAGCTGGATTGCGGCCCGTTTATGTCCGATACCATGCGCATCGACCCAACCCGTACTGAGTTGGAAGCGCTGGTAGAAATCTACCGCATGATGCGTCCTGGTGAGCCGCCAACAAAAGAGTCAGCCGAAGCGCTGTTCCAAAACTTGTTCTTCAGTCAGGAGCGTTATGACCTGTCTGCAGTCGGTCGCATGAAGTTCAACCGCCGTCTTTCTCGTGAAGAAGAAACTGGCGAAGGCACCCTGTCTAATGAAGATATCGTTGACGTATTGAAGACTTTGATCTCAATTCGTAACGGTCAAGGTGTCGTGGACGATATTGATCACTTGGGTAACCGCCGTGTGCGTTCCGTAGGTGAGATGGCCGAAAACCAATTCCGTGTAGGTCTGGTTCGAGTTGAGCGCGCTGTGAAAGAACGCTTGTCCATGGCGGAAGCGGAAGGCTTGATGCCTCAGGACTTGATCAACGCTAAACCTGTGGCGGCCGCGGTGAAAGAATTCTTTGGTTCTTCCCAGTTGTCCCAGTTTATGGATCAGAACAACCCGCTGTCAGAAGTAACGCACAAGCGTCGTGTTTCTGCCTTGGGCCCTGGTGGTCTGACGCGTGAGCGTGCGGGCTTTGAAGTTCGAGACGTTCACCCGACTCACTATGGTCGTGTATGTCCAATTGAGACGCCTGAAGGTCCAAACATTGGTCTGATTAACTCGCTGGCCACTTACGCTCGTACCAACAGCTATGGCTTCCTGGAAAGTCCATATCGTAAAGTTGTGGACGGTGCCGTTACCGATGAGATTGAGTACCTGTCTGCGATCAATGAATCCGAACAGTGTATTGCTCAGGTGTCTGCAGAAATGGACGCCAAAGGTAAGCTGACCGAAGAGCTGGTTTCTGTTCGTCACCAGGGCGAATTTACTCTGAAGGCCCCTGAAGACGTCAACTACATGGACGTGTCTCCACGCCAGGTTGTGTCGGTGGCGGCGTCGTTGATTCCGTTCCTAGAGCACGATGATGCGAACCGTGCATTGATGGGATCGAACATGCAGCGCCAGGCTGTTCCTACTCTGAAGGCAGATAAGCCTCTCGTGGGTACCGGCATGGAGCGTACCGTAGCGCGTGACTCCGGTGTCTGTGTGGTGGCAAAGCGTGGTGGTGTCATTGAGCGTGTAGATGCCGCTCGAATTGTTGTAAAAGCGAACGACAGCGAAACGGAAAAAGGTGATGCTGGTGTCGACATTTACAACCTGACCAAGTACACCCGTTCTAACCAGAACACCTGCATTAACCAGCGTCCGATTGTCAGCGTAGGCGACGAAATTGTGCGCGGTGACATCCTGGCTGATGGCCCATCTGTTGATTTGGGTGAGCTGGCTTTGGGTCAGAACATGCGTATCGCGTTTATGCCGTGGAATGGTTATAACTTTGAGGATTCCATCCTCGTGAGTGAGCGTGTTGTAAAAGAAGACCGCTTCACCACCATTCACATACAGGAACTGACCTGTATCGCTCGTGATACCAAATTGGGCAGCGAAGAAATCACTGCGGATATTCCAAACGTAGGTGAGGGTGCGCTGAGCAAGCTGGACGAGTCCGGTATTGTTTATATCGGTGCGGAAGTTGGCCCTGGCGATATTCTGGTTGGTAAGGTAACTCCAAAAGGTGAAACCCAGCTGACGCCAGAAGAAAAGCTGCTGCGTGCGATCTTCGGTGAAAAAGCTTCCGATGTTAAAGACACTTCTCTGCGTGTTCCAACGTCGACCAAAGGTACCGTGATTGACGTTCAGGTATTTACTCGCGACGGTCTGGAAAAAGATCAGCGTTCTTTGGAGATTGAAAAGTCTCAGTTGGACGGCGTTCGCAAAGACTTGAACGAAGAATATCGTATCGTTGAAGCCGCGACGATGGAGCGTTTGCGTGCGGTGCTGGTTGGCCAGAAAGCCTCCGGTGGTAAAGGTGTTAAGAAAGGCCAGGAAATCACCGGTGAATTGTTGGACGAGCTGGAAGTAAGCCAGTGGTTCAAGATTCGCATGTCTGACGATGCCCTGAATGAGCAGTTGGATCGTGCAGAAGAGCAACTGAAAGAGCGTCGTGCTGATCTGGATGAGCGTTTCGAAGATAAGAAACGCAAGCTGGAAACCGGTGATGATCTGGCGCCAGGAGTTCTGAAAATCGTTAAGGTTTACTTGGCGATCAAGCGTCGTATCCAGCCTGGTGACAAGATGGCGGGTCGTCACGGTAACAAAGGTGTGATCTCGGTCATTATGCCGGTTGAAGATATGCCTTATGACGAGCATGGCCAGCCAGTTGATATCGTTCTGAACCCGCTGGGTGTTCCGTCCCGAATGAACGTTGGTCAGGTGTTGGAAATGCACCTGGGTATGGCAGCGCGCGGTCTTGGTGACAAAATCAATGTGATGCTCGAAGAGCAGCGCAAAGTCGCTGAAATTCGCAGCTTCCTGGAAGATGTCTACAACAAGACTGGCGACATCAAAGGCAAAGAAGATCTGGATTCATTCAGCGATGAGCAGGTTCTGGCCTTGGCCAAAAACTTGCGCGAGGGTGTGCCAATGGCCACGCCTGCATTCGATGGCGCGAAGGAATCAGAGATTAAAGCACTGCTGACCTTGGCTGATCTGTCTGACACGGGTCAGACTCAGTTGTACGATGGCCGCACTGGCGACGCCTTCCAGCGTCATACAACAGTGGGTTACATGTACATGCTGAAATTGAACCACTTGGTTGATGACAAGATGCACGCCCGTTCAACCGGTTCGTACAGCTTGGTGACTCAGCAGCCTCTGGGTGGTAAAGCTCAGTTCGGTGGTCAACGTTTCGGTGAGATGGAAGTGTGGGCACTGGAAGCATACGGTGCGGCATACACCCTGCAGGAAATGCTCACTGTTAAGTCTGATGACGTGGCGGGTCGTACCAAGATGTATAAGAACATCGTTGATGGTGACCACCGCATGGAACCAGGCATGCCAGAGTCGTTTAACGTACTGGTTAAAGAAATCCGATCCTTGGGTATCAACATGGAGCTGGAAGAAGACAAGTAATTGTCCCAGCTGGCCGGGCTTAGCCCGGCACCTAAGTTAAATATTGCTGCAACAGGGTTTGCTCTCGCTAAGGGCAAACCAACTAACTGGAGATAGCGCCTTGAAAGACTTACTTAACTTACTGAAGTCCCAAGGACAGAGCGAAGAGTTTGACGCCGTCCGTATTGGTCTGGCCTCACCTGAGATGATTCGCTCTTGGTCATTTGGTGAAGTAAAGAAGCCAGAGACAATTAACTACCGAACCTTTAAGCCTGAGCGTGAAGGTTTGTTCTGTGCCAAAATTTTTGGTCCGGTAAAAGATTACGAATGCTTGTGTGGTAAATACAAGCGTATGAAGCACCGCGGTATCATCTGTGAGAAGTGTGGTGTTGAAGTTACTTTGGCGAAAGTTCGCCGTGAGCGCATGGGCCACATCGAATTGGCGAGCCCGGTTGCTCACATTTGGTTCCTGAAATCTTTGCCAAGCCGTATCGGTTTGCTGCTGGATATGACTCTGCGCAACATTGAACGCGTGTTGTATTTCGAATCTTATGTCGTCACTGATCCAGGTATGACCACCTTGGAGAAAGGCGCATTGCTGACTGATGAGCAGTACTTCGAGGCGATGGAAGAATTTGGTGACGAATTCGAAGCCAAGATGGGTGCTGAAGCGATTCAGGAGTTGATGAAAGATATCGATCTGGAATCTGAAGTTCAGCATTTGCGTGAAGAAATTCCTGCAACCAATTCCGAAACCAAAATCAAGAAATTGTCCAAGCGCTTGAAACTGCTGGAAGCGTTCTACAACTCCGGCAACAAGCCTGAGTGGATGGTGATGGAAGCGTTGCCGGTTCTGCCGCCAGATCTGCGTCCATTGGTTCCTCTGGACGGTGGTCGTTTCGCGACGTCTGATCTGAACGATCTGTACCGTCGAGTGATCAACCGTAACAACCGTTTGAAGCGTCTGTTGGACCTGAATGCCCCAGATATCATCGTGCGTAACGAAAAGCGCATGCTGCAAGAGTCTGTGGATGCATTGTTGGATAACGGCCGTCGTGGCCGCGCGATCACGGGTTCGAACAAGCGCCCACTGAAATCTCTTGCTGACATGATCAAGGGTAAGCAAGGTCGTTTCCGTCAGAACTTGTTGGGTAAGCGTGTTGACTACTCCGGTCGTTCGGTAATTACCGTAGGTCCTCAGTTGCGTCTGCACCAGTGTGGTCTGCCAAAGAAAATGGCCCTTGAGCTGTTTAAGCCGTTTATTTTCTCCAAGTTGGAGCTGCGCGGTCTGGCTACCACCATTAAAGCCGCCAAGAAAATGGTTGAGCGTGAAGAGCCGGTAGTATGGGATATTCTCGATGAAGTGATTCGCGAGCACCCAGTGTTATTGAACCGTGCACCGACCCTTCACCGTTTGGGTATCCAGGCATTCGAGCCTGTTCTGATTGAAGGTAAAGCGATTCAGCTGCACCCATTGGTTTGTGCGGCCTATAACGCTGACTTCGATGGTGACCAGATGGCGGTACACGTACCGTTGACTTTGGAAGCCCAGCTCGAGGCGCGTGCCTTGATGATGTCGACCAACAACATTCTGTCCCCAGCCTCCGGTGAGCCAATTATCGTGCCTTCTCAGGACGTTGTATTGGGCTTGTACTGGATGACTCGTGAGCGCATTAACGCGCTTGGCGAAGGCATGGTCTTCTCCGATGTACAAGAAGTGTCTCGTGCTTACTACGCTAAGCAAGTTGACCTGCAGGCGCGTATTAAGGTTCGCATTGACGAAGCTATTATCGGTGATGATGGTGAGACGACTCACAGCACCTCGATTGTAGACACCACGGTAGGCCGAATTCTGTTGTGGGAAATCGTACCGGAAGGCCTGCCTTTCGAAATGGTTAACAAGTCCATGGTCAAGAAGGCCATCTCCCGCATCATCAATGACAGCTACCGTATTGTTGGCCTGAAGCCGACGGTTATTTTTGCTGACCAACTGATGTACATGGGCTATGACTTCTCAACCAAGTCTGGTTCTTCAATTGGAGTGAACGATTTTGCGATTCCCGATGAAAAAGCGGAATTGATTGCTCGCGCTGAAGCGGAAGTGAAAGAAATCGAAACCCAGTACGCCTCCGGTCTGGTAACCGCTGGTGAGAAGTACAACAAAGTTATCGATATTTGGTCTCGAGCGAACGACCTGGTGGCCAAGTCGATGATGGAAGGTATTTCTCAGGAGACTGTGATTAACCGAGATGGTGAGGAAGAGAAGCAAGATTCCTTCAACTCGGTTTATATGTACGCCGATTCCGGTGCTCGTGGTTCCCCGGCTCAGATTCGTCAGCTGGCAGGTATGCGTGGTTTGATGGCTCGTCCAGATGGCTCGATCATTGAAACTCCAATTACCGCGAACTTCCGTGAAGGCTTGAACGTACTTCAGTACTTTATTTCGACTCACGGTGCTCGTAAAGGTTTGGCGGATACCGCACTGAAAACCGCGAACTCCGGTTACTTGACTCGCCGTCTGGTAGATGTAGCGCAAGACTTGGTCGTTACCGAGCCTGATTGTGGTACTGATTTCGGCTTGACCATGGCCCCTGTGATCGAAGGTGGTGACATCATCGAATCATTGGGTGATCGTATCCTGGGTCGTGTTGTTGCCCGTGATGTTGTACGTCCCGCCAGTGATGAGATTCTGGTGCCTGCCGGCACCATGATCGATGAGAGTTGGATCGAGCGCATCGAAGAGATGGGCATCGATGAGGTTTGCGTTCGCTCTGCAATCACGTGTGAAACCCGCTACGGTATTTGTTCTCAGTGTTACGGTCGCGATCTGGCCCGTGGTCACCGCGCGAATCAGGGTGAGGCCATTGGTGTTATCGCTGCTCAGTCCATCGGTGAGCCAGGTACCCAGCTGACCATGCGTACGTTCCACATTGGTGGTGCGGCATCACGAGCGTCTGCGGTAGACAGCGTTCAGGTTAAGCAGGAAGGTATGGTTCGTCTGCACAACATTAAAACGGTTGTCCAAGAGAACGGTAACCTGGTAGCGGTATCTCGTTCGGGTGAATTGGCGGTTGCTGAAAAAGAAACCGGCCGTGAGCGTGAGCGTTACAAGATTCCTTATGGTGCGGTAATCAGTGTACAAGACGGTGCTGAAGTTGATGGCGGTGCTATTGTTGCAAAATGGGATCCGCATACACACCCAATTGTTACGGAAGTTGCGGGTAAGGTGGCCTTTACTGGTTTCGAAGACGGCCTGTCTGTACGTCGTCAAACGGATGATCTGACCGGTTTGACCTCTATTGAAATTCTGGATCCAGCTGAGCGCCCGGCAGCGGGTAAAGATTTGAAGCCTGCGGTTACTTTGGTTGATGAGTCCGGTAGTGAACTGTGCTTGGCGGGTACCAATGTTCCTGCGCACTATGCACTGCCAGCGAAAGCGATTCTGAGTTTGAACAACGGCGACAACATCGGCATTGGTGATGTTATCGCACGTATTCCTCAGGAAGGTTCGAAGACCCGCGATATTACGGGTGGTCTGCCTCGAGTTGCTGACTTGTTTGAAGCCCGTAAGCCGAAAGAGCCTTCTATCCTGGCTGAAATTACCGGTACGGTTTCCTTCGGTAAAGAGACCAAAGGTAAACGTCGCTTGGTGATTACACCAAATGACGGCCAGCCTTTAGCGGATGGCAGCACTCACTATGAGGCCCTGATTCCCAAGCATCGCCAGTTGGGTGTGTTTGAGGGTGAGCAGGTAACCAAAGGTGAAGTTGTAGCTGATGGCCCAAGCAATCCGCACGACATTCTGCGACTGCAAGGTGTTGAGGCGTTGGCGAACTACATCACAAACGAGATTCAGGATGTTTACCGCCTGCAAGGTGTAAAAATTAACGATAAGCACATCGAGGTGATTGTTCGCCAGATGTTGCGTAAAGTTGAGATCACCGCAATGGGCGACTCCTCCTTCGTGAAGGGTGAGCAAGCTGAATACAACCGTGTATTGGAAGAGAATGAGCGCCTGCGTGCCGAAGGCAAACAACCTGCTCAGTTCGAGCGATTGTTGCTGGGTATCACCAAAGCGTCTCTGGCGACCGAGTCCTTTATTTCTGCGGCCTCGTTCCAGGAGACAACACGCGTACTGACCGAAGCAGCGGTTACTGGTAAGCGTGATGACCTCCGTGGCCTGAAAGAAAACGTGGTTGTCGGTCGTTTGATTCCGGCAGGTACCGGTTTGGCCTACCACGCAGATCGTCAGCGTAAGCGTCAGGTAGAAACCAGCGCCGTTGACAGTGTAAGTGCTGAAGATGTCGAAGCAGCACTGACTGAAGCTCTGAAATCCAGCGCGAGCTAATTTCTCGCCCGGGTTTTAAAGAGAACAAAAAAGCCTCTGTAATGGAGGCTTTTTTGTGTTTAAACAACAGTGAACAATAAGAATGAAGTCAGTGGTATCTAAATCTCTTTCACTCGTTTTGAGTGTGTTGTCTGTCTGTTTGGCGTTGCCGGCGCTGGCCAATTTGCAGCCTGCGGCGGTTTTGGACCTGCCTGCGAAAGACAAGTATTTACTGGTTGCTGAAATGGAAACCGGGCGCCTGTATGCCTTTGAGAAAGACAATGGCATGCGTTTAAAGAAGGTTGCCGAGTATCCGATCAGCATTGGCAAGCAAGGCTATGACAAACGTATCGAGGGTGATGCGAAAACCCCTATTGGGGTGTATCGGGTCACCAGTCATTTAACCGATGCCCAGTTGGATGATTTCTATGGGCGTGCGGCTTTCCCTCTGAATTACCCCAATGCCTGGGATCGCCTGAATGGTTACACTGGTTCGGGCATCTGGTTGCATGGTGAGCCAACGGACAAGAAAACCCGGCCCTTGCGTGATAGCGACGGTTGTATTGTTTTGTCAAACGAAGATATTTTCAAAGTACAGAAGTATCTTGATGTGGGCTATACCAAAGTAGTTTCAGTGCCAAAAGTGGAATGGAAAGACAGCAACGACATTGCCCGCAGTCGTTCTGAAATTACCCAAGCCATTGATGGTTGGCGAAAAGATTGGATGTCCAAGAGCCATAATCGCTACCTGAGCAACTACTCCAAGGCGTTCAATGATAGTGAAAAGAATTTCGCGCAGTGGGACAGCTATAAAAAACGCGTGAATGGTTCAAAGCGCTTTATCCGAGTAAAACTTTCGGATTTGGGGCTGTACGCATACCCGGGGCAAGATAATCTGGTTATGGCCGAATTCTATCAGGATTACCGTTCCAGCAATTTTCGTTCAAAAGGTTGGAAGCGCCAGCTTTGGAAGAAGGAAAATGGCGAGTGGAAAATTGTCTATGAGAGGGGCGGTTAAACCCCTTATTTTCCAGTCAAAAAAAGAGCCCGCTCACTAACTGTTGCGGGCTTTTTTGTTTTTGGCTGTTTGTATCATGCCTGTTCTCCTTTCTGAAAGACTCTTCGTTCGTTTTGTTTCGTTTGTCGTTTTCGGTCATTGGAATCTCCAATGACCAATTGCGTGATTGTTACCGCTGTAATCTCTTTTTCATTGGCTGTCTAAGCATAAGTTGAGGGGGCAAAGTAAGAGGTGAAAAAAACATTCGATGGTCGTTTCCACGATGTACATAAGGCATTTTTTTGGTCTAGTCTTAATAATGCTGATCAAAAATACTCGTTGGAATCTAATGAAAAATACCAGTTGCCTGTTGAAGCCTAGGGTTTTGATTGTCGATGATCGAGAAGAAAATCTTTTTGTTTTGCAAGAGCTCATCAATGGACTGGACAACGATGTGGAGGTTGTTCAGGCGCTGTCAGGTATGGAAGCACTTCATATCCTGGCGGAAGATTCCGATTTTTGCTTGATTCTTATGGATGTGCAAATGCCGGACCTTGACGGCTTTCAAACAACGGGACTGATCAAGCGCTATAAGAATACCAAGGACATGCCAATCATTTTCATCACCGCCATTTTTAAAGATGTGAGCTATATCCATCATGGTTTCGATGCGGGGGCGGTTGATTATATCTGCAAGCCCATCGACGATAAGGTGCTGCTCTCTAAGGTGAACGTCTTTATTGATCTGTACAGGAGTAAAAAAGCCCTGGAGTCTTCTCTTAGAAAGTCTAAGGAAATTGAAGAAAGGCAGAACCTGATCCTCAGCCATTCCCAGGACGGCATCGTGGTCTTCGATAAATTCGGGCAAGTCTTGTTTCTGAATCCTACGGCCGAAGAGATATTGGGACACGAGACAGAGTCCGTGGAAAGCTTGTTGTTGAGCGATATTGTGTGCCGGGAAGAAGGCTTTGGTCAGGCCTGGTCGGCTGATGATGTCCGTGACGCGGTGGAGAATGGCGTATCGTTCCGTAATTTGGATTCGTCGGTAAAGACTTCCGAGGGAAGAAAAATTCCCTGCAGCTACTCTTTTGGCAGCTTTGATTCGCCCGTCTATTCAGGTGGAGTATTGATTTTTCAAGATATCACACAACGCAAAAAGCACGAGGAAAATCTCGTGTACATGGCCACTCATGATCCTTTAACTAACCTACCCAATCGTATTCTCTTCAAAGAATCGGTGAACAATGCAATCGCTCGAGCCCAACGCAGTAATTACAAACTGATCGTCATGTTCATCGATTTGGATCACTTTAAACGAGTGAATGATGAGCTTGGTCACAATGTTGGGGATGAATTGCTTAAAAAGATTTGCCGACGATTGCAGTCGATTGGGCGTAAAGTCGATCTCTTTGCTCGTTTGGGGGGGGATGAGTTCGGTGTGGTTTTCGAAGACATCAACAATAACTTCAATAGCCATGTTATGGCGCCCAAGATCCTGAAAGCCTTCGAGGAGCCCATAGAGGCCTTGGATCACAGTATTCTGATCAGTGGCAGTGTCGGAGTGGTCGAATTCCCGGAATACGGTCGTGATGCCGACTCGCTGATCAAGGCGGCGGATATCGCAATGTATCAAGCGAAAAGCCAGGGGCGAAACTGCTACGCCCTGTTTCGTCCAGAGTTAGAAGACAGCGCTATTGCACGCTCCCAGTTGGAACGGGATTTCCGGCAGGCCATCAGCCAGGAGCAATTAATTTGCCATTACCAACCAATTCTCAATGCTGAGGACATGTCCGTGGCGGCAATTGAAGTGCTGGTTCGCTGGGAACACCCGGAAAGGGGGCTTGTGCCGCCTACTGAGTTCATTTCAGTTGCTGAACACACGGGCCAGGTGGTTGAGATGAGCAATCAGGTGTTTTCCATGGCTTTGAGTGCCTTATCCGATTGGGAAAGCCGTGGGCTGTGGCCCTCGACAGCCAAGCTGGCCCTCAACGTATCTGCCTTACAGCTGTCCAGAGATATTCTGATTGGGCAGCTTAAGAAAATGGGAGAAAAATACACATTCAATTTCAGCAGTGTTGAAATTGAGATCACCGAGTCCATGTTGATGCAGGATGCTGAAGAGTCTGCCAGGGTTCTCAAAAGCGTACGGAACATGGGCCTCAGTATTTCAATCGATGATTTCGGTACCGGCTACAGCTCTCTGAATTATCTCAGGCGTTTGCCCATTAATGTTTTGAAAATTGATCGAAGCTTCGTCAAGGATATTGGGCATGATCGGGGGGATGAGCAAATCATCAATGCCACCATAGATCTGGCTCACACCTTGAATTTAGAGGTGGTTTCGGAAGGGGTTGAAACTGAGGCCCAGATGGCCTTTTTGAAAAATGCAGGGTCAGATTATTTGCAGGGCTTCTTTCTGTCCAGGCCGCTTTCCCGCGCAGCCATGGAAGAATGGCTGAAATCTGAGAGTCAGAGGAAAGCCGGGAAATTAGGAGGTGAAGTCGATGTTTGCTAGAACCAACCGTATTAAAGATGTGCTGATGATTGGTTTTGCCCTGGTCATAGGTTTGCTGATCATCACTTGTGCATTGGCGTGGGTGTTTCTTGACAGGGCCAAGAATATTTCGCACAACGTGGAGAGCGATGATGTGCCTGGCGCATTTTTGTATCTGAGGATGTCCAAGTCGTTGGGTATCATGCACAGCAACGTACTCACCTATCTGGCGGGAGAAACAGATGACGAGGTGTCTGCTTTCAGAGAGGAATACAAAAAGTTTGGCGAATCTCTGGCTGAACTCACTCCTCTTGAGTCGGATGATACGGTCAGCCGACAAAAGTTGTCTTCCATTCGTGCGTTGATTGACGAGTATTTTACTGAAATTAATCGACGCGTTTTTCAGTCCTACAATCCGGATCTGGAAAAGTGGGCATTCAAGACGATCGATACACTGGAAAATACGGTAGGTGCAGAGCTTGAAGTGTTGTTGGATACGCTCAAGGAAGAGGAGTACGCAGAAGCACTGGCATCGAATAACCTTAAAGAAGCCGTAGGCGATGACGTACCCGGTTTGCGATATTATCTTGAGTTGCTGGATGAGACCGGTGATATGTTGTCTTCACTCAATGAGTACGTGTCGGGTGAATTGGACGAAGTTGAAAACTTCAGTGCGGACAGTGAGAGTTTTCAAGAATACTATGACCTTCTTGCGCCACTGGAGACTACGGATACTGATCGGAAGAATCTCGATAGAATTCGAAAGAGCTACAAGAAGATAAACGCTACCGCGAAAGAGGTTTTTGAAAAGTACGATCCAGAATCCAAAATTAATGCCATCCAGGTGGTCGACATTATGGAGAGGGATGCCTTTGATCGTTTGGAGAATATTCTTTCTGAGTCGGCTCGTGAAGAGCAAGTTGACGCAACTACATCTATGGCCAATCTGAATTCTAGTATTGATATGACGATATTGGTGTTGATTATTGTAGCCATTTTGTCGGCACTCATTGGGGTATATGTCGCCTTGAGGCTGAGTGGGTTAATTTCCGGTGCCTTGTCAGAGGTAGTCCAAACGACCAATGCGATATCAAGAAACGATATCGCGCACGCCCGTTCCCTGTTGCATGAAGACAATCAACATAATTCCAATCTGCGTCATTTTTCCGAATTTGATGAAGTGAGAACCAGTCTGGTTAAGGCGGTCGATGATCTTGCTGTAGCCAATGACAATAATGAAAGGCAGAACTGGTTAAAATCCGGCATTTCCGAGTTGAATCGGAAGCTTAGTGGTGAGCAGCCTTTGTCGGAAATGGCTAAAAACTCGGTGGACTTTATCTGTGAGTATCTCGGGGCGCCGGTCGGTTTTATCTACAGTTTCAGTGATGCAGAATCCGACGAAGATGACGCAAAAATGAGTTTGATGGCTCACTATGGAGTGGTTATAGGTGGGGATGATCTTGATCGGAAATTCTCGTTTGGTGTTGGAGAAGGTTTGGTGGGGCAATGTCTGTTACGTAAAAAAATCATAGAGCGGTATCTGGATGACAGTGAACGTATGCCCATTGTCCAGTCGGGTATCGCGCATTCAAACCCTCGTCATATTGTTGTTGCGCCTCTGCTCTATGAAGGGGATGTCGAAGGAGTGATTGAGTTGGGGTGTTCTGGAGAGGTCGTTACCGGTCAGCGGGAGTTCATTGAGCAGATTGCCCCAAGCCTGGGAATTGCTATGCGCGTTTCCAAATCCAGAGATGCCATGGCCGCTTTATTAAGACAGAGTCAATCCCAGGCTGAAACGTTGGAAGATCAACAAGTCCTGTTAGGCGTGTCAAATTCTCAGCTTAAGGAAAAGGCGCTGGAACTGGAACAAAAACAGATAGCGCTGTCTGAAAAAAATGAATTTCTTGAACGTGCCCAAAAGGACCTCGAGCGACAAGCCGAAGAGCTTGAGAAGTCGAGTAAGTACAAATCCGAGTTTTTGGCAAACATGTCCCATGAGCTTCGCAGTCCTTTGAATAGTCTCCTGATACTGGCCAAGATGTTATCGGATAATGATGAAGGCAACCTTTCCGAAAAGCAGGTGGAATACGCATCGGTCATTCATCGTTCTGGACGTGAACTGTTAAACATTATTAATGATGTATTGGACCTTTCTAAAATCGAAGCCGGAAAGCTGGACGTGGTTTTTGAAGAGCTGCTTGTGGATGAGTTGCTGAACGAAATCCAGCAGCAGTATCAGCCGGTTGCTAATGAGCAAGGCTTGATTTTCAATGTGGCGAATCAATCGGATATTCAAAGTTTTAGTTCTGACCCTGGCCGTCTGCGGCAAATTGTCGTTAATCTTTTGTCGAATGCATTCAAGTTCACAGAGAAAGGTTCGGTCGATATTGTTGTTGAAAGTCTTCCTGCTGGTAACGAAGGTTGTAACGGAAAAACATTCAACCAGGACATGATTTTCTTTCGAGTCACGGATACAGGGATCGGTGTGGCGAAAGAAAAACAAGAAGATATCTTCAATGCCTTCTGTCAGGAAGATGGCACGACAAGTCGGCGGTACGGTGGCACAGGTCTGGGCTTGTCGATCTGCCGGCAACTGACGGGGCTGTTATTCGGGCATATAGACATCAGCAGCACAGTAGGGCAAGGCACCTCACTCTATGTGTATCTGCCCCTGAGCCCTAATGGTGAGTTACCGGCAACTATTCCAGAGGAATCTGAGATTTCTCATCAAGAAGGCGTGAGTGAGCTTAGCGCTTCTCCGGTTTCGGAAGCGGTCATGCAAACGATCCCCAAGCAATTCTTATCGGATTCCTTGGTTAATGAGTTGGAAGAAGTGTTAGATCAGGAGAGGCTTGAGAGAGATTCAAAGGCGATCGACGGTTCCACCTCGAAGGAAAAACGTCTGTTGATCATCGAAAAGAATCCTTTTGTTCACGCGAGTCTGAAAAAGCAGGGTGAAGAAGCGGGCTTTTATGTGGTGACCGCTTTCGATGGTGGCAAGGGGCTTCAGTTGGCGGAGGCGTTGGTGCCATCCGCAATTTTGATTTCCGATGATGAAACGTTTATCGATGGCTCGCTGGTTCTGAGCAAGATCAAATCCAATGTGAAGATTCGCCATATTCCTGTTTATGTTGTCAGTTCCGAGAATAAACCTCTCGATGAGCGCGAGATGGCCTTGTTGGGGGCGGTGGGGTCAACCATTAAGCCTATTGATAACTACGAAATGAAAGGCATCATCGAATTTTTATCTGAAATTACCGAGGATCGAAGCGGCAACTTGGTTATATTTGGGGAGGATGAAGAGGTTTTAATTGGCTTGAGAGATTTCATTGCCGCTGATGGTTTGAATGTTGAATTGAGCACCGACACTTCCTCTGTTGATAATTTTAACTTGGAAAGTTTCCACTGTATTGTGCTTAATATCTGCAATCAGACCGGTCTTGATTACATTCGTGATTCGCTGAACGATTTAACCGGGCGGTATCGGATTCCGGTCATCATTCACAGCAATGAACCTTTGACAGACGCACAGCGTGAATTAGTTAATGAGCTTTCCAGTGCGCGAGCATTGTCTCCGGTTATCAGCGAAAATTCATTATTGCTGGAAACCAGTTTGTTCTTGCACCAGGTCACTATGTCAATGCCAGACAGCCAGCGAGAAATTCTGTCTGAACAATTAGGTTCGTCCGATGTGCTTGCCGGGAAGTCGCTGTTGGTTGTGGACGATCAGGTGAGTAATATTTTTGCATTGACAGCGATTCTGGAGCAGCACGGTATCCATTGTACGATTGCCAACAGCGGCAGAGAGGCGTTGCTATTGCTGGAGCAGAACAACAATGTCGACCTGGTGTTGATGGATATTATGATGCCCGAAATGGATGGCTATGTGACGATGGGTAATATCAGAAAGATGCCGAATTATCAGCATGTGCCCATCATTGCTCTCACAGCGAAATCCATGCCGGAAGACCGAGCCAAGTGTATCGCTGCCGGAGCGAATGATTACATCACAAAACCCCTCGATTCCGAGCAGCTGCTGCAATTGCTGAATATTTGGTTGGCCCAATCCGTGGTGTCGCGCCCGGCGGTTATTTGACGGGTGACAACGGCGTTCTTCTTGGTAAAGGCATAAAAAAAGCGGACTCTATGTCCGCTTTTTTCATTTGATAGCAGAGCTATTCGCCGCTGCTATCTTCTGTGCTTTCCGTTTTGGCCATGCGGCGCTTTTTCTGTTTGGGCACTTCCTTCACCAGCCAACGAACCAGGTCTGTCCACATGGTGCTGATTTCGCCCTGGCTGGGCATGATGCCCGCGAACGGCAATTCAACCGTCAGGATTGGAACGTCTAAAACAGACCCGCCGTAGTTGCCCAGGCTGCCAGGGTAGGTGCCTAAACGATGCAGGTGCAATTTGCCGAGTTTCTGAGGTGGTTGATGAGGCCCATCGAAGTCAATGAGCTTGTGTGGGGCGTGAACCGAAATAATCGCGTCTGGCTCGAATTCCTTGATGAGTTCCAACAACCACCGTGTCTCGATCTCGCTGGCCGCATAAGGGCCCGGATAGCGGCGTTTATTCTTGAAGGTACGATTTTGCCAGTAATCCATCGCCTTCTCATCCCAGTCAGGCGTTGGGAAGTTACGGTTCAGGTCGACACCATTGTCGTTCTGGCGCTGAGATTTGCGGCGCAACAGGCCATCGGGGTTCGCCAGGGGAATCACCTTCCAGTCAAACAGACCTGAGTGGTGCTTGTTCAGTGTGTTCATCCACTTGAAGAGCACCGATACGGATGCGTATTCGTCACCGTGAATGCCCCCCATCAAAATGATCCGCCCTTTGGGGCTGCGATTGGGCTTGGGGCCGTAGTGGCGCACTGACAAAGGGTAGCCTTTCTGGCTGTGGTGGCCAGATGCGACCAATTGTTGCTGTTCGCATTCTGTAATGCTGACGCTGCCGAGTTTCTTGCCGATAGCCTGGCAGAGCTCGCTCACACTGAGCTGCGGTTCTTCAGAGGGCGTGGTTTGTTGTAGGTCTTGGCTAAATACAGCTTGGCTGGCAAGAAGGCTCAGGCTGAGTGCGCAAAGCTTGGAAATCCATGGTTTTAAGGGTGGGTACATATAAGGTCTAGCTCTTATTTTCCTTTAAACGGCCATCTATGGCTCTTTGGTGGAAATAATAGCAAAAGCCTCCTAATAATGCTGCTTTTAGCGCTTTAAACTATAGATAGAATAGGTGGTTGACCTTTGATCAATAGCTCCGTACAATTCGCATCCCCCTAAAAAGGGGGAGTATTTTTTATTCACAAAACCTTCATATGAAGGTGATTAACTGGAGTCATTTTTTCATGGCAACGATCAACCAATTGGTTCGTAAGCCTAGAAAACGTAAAGTGCAAAAGAGCGACGTACCTGCCTTGCAGGCAAACCCACAGAAACGTGGTGTTTGTACTCGTGTCTACACTACTACACCTAAGAAGCCAAACTCAGCCCTGCGTAAGGTTTGCCGTGTGCGCCTGACCAATGGTTTTGAGGTAACTTCTTACATCGGTGGTGAAGGTCACAACTTGCAAGAGCACAGTGTTGTACTGATCCGTGGCGGTCGTGTAAAAGACCTGCCTGGTGTACGTTACCACACTGTTCGCGGTTCGTTGGACACCTCTGGTGTTAACGACCGTAAGCAAGGTCGCTCTAAGTACGGTACTAAGCGTCCTAAGTAATTTAGCGTTTATACCCCTCGTTTTCGGCTTGCTATAAGCGAACCGAGTAAGGCTAAGCACACTCATGAGAGGCGATTGAGCGCAAGCCCAGTCAAGAGTAATGAGAGTGTTGTCTTAGAAACCCTGAAGATAGAGGCGATTTAAAATGCCAAGAAGAAGAGTTGTCGCTAAGCGTGAAGTGCTGCCCGATCCTAAGTTCGGCAACGTCACACTAGCGAAGTTCATGAACATGGTCATGATCAGCGGTAAGAAGTCTGTCGCTGAGCGCATCGTTTACGGTGCCTTGGACTCTGTTCAAGAGAAGCTGAACAAAGACCCACTTGAGGTTTTTGATGAAGCACTGGAAAACATCGCACCTTTAGTGGAAGTTAAGTCCCGCCGTGTTGGTGGTGCTACTTACCAGGTGCCTGTTGAAGTACGCCCTGCCCGTCGTCAGGCGCTGGCAATGCGTTGGTTGGTAGAGTACTCCCGCAACCGCGGCGAGAAGTCTATGCCACAACGCTTGGCTGGTGAGCTGATTGATGCTTCCCAAGGCAAGGGTGCCGCTGTTAAGAAGCGCGAAGATGTACATCGCATGGCAGAAGCCAACAAGGCATTCTCCCACTACCGCTTCTAATAGAGCATTTATTGTTCTATGCAGTGTCAAAAGGCAGCTATTTACGGCTGCCTTTTGTTTTTTAAAAGAATTGAAATGGGGATTTCCTAGTGGCGCGTAAAACACCTATCTCACGCTATCGTAATATTGGCATCTGTGCCCACGTTGACGCGGGTAAGACGACGACTACTGAGCGTGTGCTTTTCTATACCGGTCTGTCCCATAAAATTGGTGAGGTGCACGATGGTGCAGCAACCATGGACTGGATGGAACAGGAGCAAGAGCGCGGCATTACGATTACCTCAGCAGCGACGACCTGCTTTTGGGCGGGTATGCAGCAACAGTTTGATCAACATCGCGTCAACATCATTGATACCCCCGGGCACGTTGACTTTACCATTGAAGTAGAGCGCTCCCTGCGTGTGCTGGATGGCGCTGTGGTTGTCTTGTGTGGTTCTTCCGGCGTACAGCCGCAGACTGAGACCGTATGGCGTCAAGCGAACAAATACGAAGTACCCCGCATGGTCTTTGTGAACAAAATGGACCGTGCCGGTGCGGATTTCCAGATGGTTGTTGATCAATTGAAAGAGCGTCTGGGGGCCAACCCGGTTCCTCTGCAAATGACCATCGGCGCCGAAGATGAATTTAAGGGCGTAGTGGATCTGGTAAAAATGAAGGCCATTCTGTGGAATGAAGCCGACCAGGGCATGACGTTTGAGTACGGCGACATTCCTGCGGATCTTCAGGATCAGTGCGAAGAAATGCGCGAGTACTTGGTTGAATCAGCCGCAGAAGCCAATGAAGAGCTGATGGAAAAATACCTGGAAGATGGTGAACTCAGCGAAGAAGAGATTAAATCCGCGATTCGCCAGCGTACTCTGGCGAATGAAATTGTTCCTGTACTGGGTGGTTCTGCCTTTAAAAACAAGGGCGTGCAGGCGGTTCTGGATGCCGTTATTGAATACCTGCCATCGCCAACCGAAGTGAAGGCGATTGAAGGCACTATGATTAACGACCCTGAAAAGGTCGAAACCCGTGAAGCTGACGACGAGGCGCCATTCTCAGCGTTGGCGTTCAAAATTGCTACCGACCCTTTTGTGGGGACCCTGACCTTCTTCCGTGTGTATTCCGGTAAGTTGGAGAGCGGGACATCGGTGTATAACTCGGTCAAAGAAAAACGTGAACGCGTTGGTCGTATGGTGCAGATGCATTCCAATGATCGTCAGGAAATCAAAGAGGTTCTGGCGGGGGATATTGCAGCAGCGATTGGTCTGAAAGACGTCACAACGGGTGACACGCTGTGTTCTGAGAACAGCAAAATCGTTCTGGAGCGTATGGAGTTTCCCGAGCCGGTTATCTCGGTTGCCGTGGAGCCTCGCACCAAAGCGGATCAGGAGAAGATGGGCGTCGCGCTGGGTAAGTTGGCCCAGGAAGACCCGTCTTTCCGCGTCAGAACCGACGAGGAAACCGGTCAAACCATTATCTCCGGCATGGGCGAATTGCACTTGGATATTCTGGTTGACCGCATGAGCCGTGAGTTCAGCGTGGAAGCCAATATCGGTAAGCCCCAGGTGGCTTATCGTGAGCGCATTACCAACGTGTGCGAAATTGAAGGCAAATTCGTGCGCCAGTCCGGTGGCCGTGGTCAATACGGTCACGTCTGGGTTCGCTTTGAGCCCGCCGAGGACGAAGCGGCTGAAGGCTTGGAGTTTGTGAATGAAATTGTTGGGGGTGCGGTTCCTAAAGAATACATCCCGGCAGTCAACAAGGGCATTGAAGAGCAGATGCAAAATGGTGTTCTGGCCGGCTATCCATTGCTGGGTCTGAAAGCCACTCTGTACGATGGCTCGTTCCATGATGTTGACTCCAACGAAATGGCCTTTAAAATTGCCGCTTCTATGGCAACCAAAAAATTGGCTCAAGATGGTGGTGCGAAACTGCTGGAACCAATGATGAAGGTTGAAGTTGTAACCCCAGAAGAAAACATGGGTGATGTGGTGGGTGATTTGAACCGCCGCCGTGGTCTGATTCTGGGAATGGATGAGAATCCTTCGGGCAAGGTAGTCAATGCTGAGGTGCCGTTGGCGGAGATGTTTGGTTATGCAACCGATCTGCGTTCAGCGACCCAGGGCCGAGCGACCTTTACCATGGAGTTTGCCAAATACGCGGAAGCGCCGAATAATGTGGCGGATGAAGTGATTGCCAAAATGGTGGCTGGCTCCTAAAGAGATGTGGCCTGATCGCAATGCGATTGGGCCTTTGTGGTTTATTAGATTGGTAAATTGATTTCTAATCATTTAATCGTGCTGGTAACAGCGTATTTTTGAGAGGACACGTAAAGTGGCAAAAGAAACTTTTGAGCGTTCGAAACCCCATGTGAACGTAGGTACTATC
>NZ_BAABWJ010000015.1:0-32904 GCF_040372805.1 Pseudoteredinibacter isoporae | reverse complement strand
AGACTGAGGTCTGCCACCATCCGCTTAAGCCGCTGGTTTTCATCTTCCAGCTGATTCAGGCGACGTAGCTCGGATACTCCAAGCCCACCGTATTTCTTTTTCCAATTGTAAAAAGTCGCCTCTGAAATCCCTATCTTGCGGCAGACTTCAGCGACCCGAGTGCCCGTTTCCGCCTGGCGCAGGGCAAATGCGATCTGTTGCTCTGTGTATTTGGTCTTTTTCATGGCAAATCAGCTCCTTTGGCTACCTGATTTTGCCAGAATTCTCTAGTTTAGACCGCTTCGATTTTCAGGGAGGAGGTCAATACAATCAATCAGCACTGGAAAGAACAAAAGGTTTTTAAAATCCTTGCCTAATGTTTTGAATTCTAAAAAGAATAAAACACTCCGCGTAGCCTCTAAAAATCCGAGCGAAGTAGTGGCTAATATCAAAGGCGGTATCGACTGCACATCAAAGTATGAACCAGAAATGCCCCAGTATATGATGTGTGCAATCATGGTGAACGGACTAAATATAAGTGTCCTAAGCAAAGACGATCAAAACGTATATTTGGGGCGTCCAAAGGCTATTTGGTGGTTTACTTTAACTAACAATCATTACACAAATGATATTTTGAAAGTTAATGGACATGGGATTACCCTTTCATCTCCACAATACGAATGGGAGCAAAGCAGCTATAGGCGTTTTAAAAAGCTAGGGGAATCTTTCTACAAACAACTTGATAAAGAATTGGCTACTAGCAAAGAAAGTGTAGAGATCGCTATATAGTCTTAAGGTTTTGTAGTAGCTCAGGCCTGATGTGACAGCGACCCAATCCTTCCAGATGTCTGTCAGGGTAGGTCCGAGCTATAATTTGCCCCAGAGTGTTTCAAGATAGGAGGAATTAAGCGCTTTTTATTGCGAAATCAACACTACCTAAGCCGGCCTATTGATACTCAAACCTTCCTTTGAAATCGCTTGAGAGGTAGCGGGATTGTTCCACCGCGGGCATTTCGGCAAACTTCTTGGCATTCAACTTCTTTTTAATTCGCTTTTTAATCCATCTAAGGCTATTTTCTTCAGACTTATCTCTTTCTTGCTCTGTCTTATCTGCGGCTCGGGCATCAATCATAGCGCCATCGTACGCTTTTTGAATGAGCCTATCTAAATAATCAACCGTGGTATGTGGCTTTTTATTTTCCCCAAGGTAGCTCACCACATTCATATCGATTCTTGGGCCGTCTTTCAGGTAGAGGTATTTTTTGCTGGTAAAGAGCCTTGAGAGCATGGTTTTGTGTGCATCTTTCTCATAAGCGGAATGCAGGTAGTGGGCGTAGGAGTGTTTACCTTGGAAATTGGTCTTTCTACAGTACATATGGCCTTTATATTTGTTTAGAAAATTGATCATGTCGGCTTTGGAGGGATTGGGTGTACCGAAGGCATTGTTCATTCTAATTTTAAGCGATTTGATTACTTTATTAAGTAACTCATCTCCACCGCTGGTGTTGTAATGGCCGCAAATCGATATGTGTTGGCTGTGCGCAGGCTGATCAATGACATACTTCACAATAGCACGTTCGGTGGTTTCATCTACGCGGCTCTTAGTGTTAGATGTTCAACGACTCATGCTGATAATGTTATCACTTCCCCCTTCCTCTACAAGCTCCTGATATCGGTAGATACATATCATGACATACTTATTACCTTGCAAACTTTGGACATTTATCCGCTGCGCAGACCAGTCAAACTGTCAATAGTGGTAGCTGTATGTGAATTGTTGATCTGACAAAGGGCAGGAAAGCCACAAGGGTTAGTTCAGAAAAAGATGCAGAGACTGCTCAAGGTCGAAGTTACTCAGGCAGGCAGGGGTAATCAGATTAAGTTCATCTTGGCTCACAGAGAGGTCCAGTGGGTAGCGGTAAGCGTTATAAGGCAACGTGAGGAAAGGCAGTGATCTCATGAACTCCTCTTGACGCATGCCTTGTGATTGACCAATTTGCAGCCGGCTAAGGAACGCGCAAAGGTTGACATAGCATGCCCACAAGTCTAGACGATAGATCGTATCCCGAGTGGCATCGGGTAAAAAGCCCTTTGCCTTGTAGTGTGATGTCGAAGCCGCTCTGGCGTTAAATCGTGCCTCTGGGCAGTAGTCATACCATGCCATCGGTGCGGGTGTTGTGGCTTGCAGTGATGGATCATAAAGTGGATTGCCCATCCAATGAGTCCGAACCGTGCGCATTACAGGGCGTACATGGACCAGTTGATCCCACAGTGTCAATGCCAGCGAGAACAGGTTCACGGTATTGAGATCGAGGTTGCTGGGAATACCTGCCATGAGTGCGACCGGCTCGTCACAGTCCTGGTAGAGGGTTGCACGCTTGATAATGACCTCATACATTTCGCGCCTAGCACGTTGGGCGCCATTTGCATTCAAGTCTTCGGGCCTTGTGTAGCAAGACAGATTCTTCGTCCAACGATCCATTGTCCAGAGTGTATAAGGCTCTACGGTAACACCAAGGCGCGCCATCAGTGCCCGATTACCGTCCGATTGAGCGGCCAGAATGGATGGGTAAAATCGGTCACTGATGGGGGTTGGGCCGTGAAAATGGTTGGTGCTGTTATCGTCGCCAGAGTGGTAAATTACACAACATTGCTGGGTCTTCGTCTCTTGACTGATACATTGCTGCAGTAAGTTCAGCGCATTGTTGTCGTCGCGCGGTGAAAATGCTCCTGATCGTATCAACGTTTTCAACGATGAAGGTGTACCGCAAATATCGCACTGCCGGCGCGCAACGATGCCATCCATCGGCCATGGTTGGTGGCAGCCCGGACAATCTGTGAGTAACGGCTTCCCGTGAAGGGGGCAGTGTGTTAACCACGAGAGGTCGTATATATTGGAGTGGAAGATTTGGGTGGCGCACACGGGGCAATTTTTGAGGAGTCGAACAGTAGGGTCGGTAGGTACCTCCTGGTAAGGAATGCCATGTGCCTTACAATAGGCGGCTTCCAGTAAGCCCACTGCTCTTGCCACGGTAAACGGTTTGGCGTTATGAACATTGTCATCCGAGAAACGGGCATACATCGTGCGTAGTTGTTTAGTGAGCTCGGTGGCCTTGACTCCGGGATTAGCGACGTACAGGCGCCGGCAGGCGTTGTGGCGGCTCTCATGGTCGCGCTTCAGGGCAAGCCCGGTATTAACGTAGGCCATCCGTTAGACCACCGACGCAAGAGATGGTGTGAGACCCGAGGCCTCCAGGCTGTGATGGATCATCTGTTCGACCTGCTCGGGGTCCCGACTGTCATAGTTAGGTAGGTAATCCATCAGCAAAATGTTAACGGTGCCGATAAAGTACTGCATACGCCATGAGGTTAGGTTGAGCGGGGTTTTGTATTCGCTGGCGTACATTGCCCACAAGGGTTCGCTCAGCTGTTGTAACCGAAAGCCCTCGCTGTACGCCTTCGGCAACACCTGCTGAGTGATGGCCGGGTGCTTGTCTTCTAGAGTGGTATCATATTGCGTGAGACATTGCAGGACTTCCCGGTGACTGCGAATACCGTAAAAGCGATAGACTTGCTTAAAAAAACGCTCGCGGAGGTAATCGTTTTTTTTCTCCAGCAAAGCTTCAGCCAAGGGCTTAATTTGATCTTCATTGGCGACAAAAAATACCACCAGATTAACCCCCATCAATTGCAGTTTGTTGTACATTTCCGCAAACCCGCTGAGCTGGCGCGCGGTCAGATACTGCGCTTCATCCACCATCAAAATCACGTGCCGCGTATCATTGGTGAGCGAGGCATCCGCCAGATAGTGGAGGACCCAATCAGAGAGCAAATCACAAGTGTCATGGCGACCGACGTTGCGTCCGAGGGCCAAGGCGACATTGGCGAATAGTGAGCGGACGGTGGCGGTATCGCGCTGGGCAATGTCCACCCGATGAAGCGGAACCCGCTGACCGGTGCGCGTTGACAACGTGTTGTCCAAGGCGGATATGGCACGAGTTTTCCCGCTGCGAGCTTCGCCGATGATCAAGCCGCCGGTAAAGCCGCACCAGAGCCACTGGCACAGCCGTTCGTGCAGGGCCTGTATCATCGGTGTGGAGATGTGAAAGCGGTTGGCATCAAAGGGATCTAGGGTGGCGTCGTTCATCACTTACCTCCGTTGTGTGACCATGCTGGGGCGCCAGGCAGGGATACGCGGCCTAGTGCTCGCAGCAGTTTTTCTGGCAGGCGCGGCGGCTGTTGCCGGGGCCTCTGCACCCACATCGGATGTGACCGCGATTGTTTCACGCTCTCGATAAACGCGCACCAGTTCCAGAGATTGCTTGGGGAGTTTTCGGTGTTTGAGCAGGTGATCGAAATATCCCCCTAACGGATCGCGGCTGGTGTAGCCTTCGCGGCGTTTTAAGGCATTGATGTGCTTGCGCGTGGTCAAGCTGTGCGGAAAACGCTGCCAAGACTGCGGTGCATGAATCTCACCTAGACACTCACCCGTGAGGCGATACACTGCCAGGGTGCGGATGTCTCGATGATCAAATTCGATGCGTACCTTATCGCCAGCCAACTGCGAATGCTGGAGTGCCGGACCGCTGTAGCGCACTTTTTCGAAGTTGACGTGGGGTGGACGTCCTTCACTAGCGATTTGTCGGACCGTCACCACTCGGCTGCTGAGAAAAGGGGTTACCGACTCAGGAAAGCTGGGCGGCAGTAACGGCAACAGGCTATGGGCCATTTGGTGCTGCACCAGGTCGAGGGGACTCTGATGCCCCAAGTGGGCGCGGGGACGAATATTGTGCTCGGTCAACACCACACTGATGGCTTCTTCCAGAGTGCGCAGCGATAAGACCGGTGCTTGTTTGCGGTGGCGGTTGGGTTCTTTGTTCGGGTCCACTGGGTGACTGCCCGTGGTAGACGGGAAGCGGTGCACCTGCCAGTTCAACAGGTTAAAGGCTTGCTCGATGACGTTGCGCGTTTTCGGCTGGCCCGGCAAGCCCAAATGCAGGGTTGCGCCCAAGGTGTTACAGAGGTAATCACGCACGCGGGCGGCCAGGTGCGCCAGGGCATTGTCCAGACGAACCACACCAATCGCCGCGCGTTGATACTCGGGTCCAAGTGCTGATGGGTATCCCGCACCTGGCGCGTAATTCAAGCCAGGTGTGGTGAGGACCATCGGTTCCCAGGGCGTATGCAGCTGTGCCAATAGCGCTAACAGATCGTCTTGACTGGGGTGAGTGGTGAGCGATATCACAGAGCCGAGTATGCAGTCGGTCGCGGTATCGCGGGCCAGCAACAGACTGACCCGGGATAGCCGCAAGGGCGCCCAATCACCGTGCAACTCAAGTCCCACGGAACCCGCGGCATCGACCACCTGCTCATCGATCTGAATCTCAGCGTAGGCCAGCGCCATGCGGGAAGGTGAGGCCATCAATGATGGAACGGTTGGCTTTGTCCGGTGCCGCGCTTGGCGCTGTTCCAGCAGGTAGCGGCGTGTGGATTCGTAGGCCAGGGACGACTCCGTGTAGGGGTAGTGGTCGCTGGGCCACTGCGCCTCGCGCAACAAGCGTAAAAACGCCGCGTGAAATGTTTGCGGGCGCAGGTATTGACCGTGGCGCGCGGGCGTAACGGATGACTGGATGAGTGTTTGTAATCCCTTTTCGAGGCCCGGCACCACCGCCAGTAGGTGTTGGAAGGCGGATTGACTGCCCCGAGGCTCGGTGAGTGTTCCCAAGGGCGCGCGCCGCCGATTCACCTGCAGGTGCTCGCCGGGAATCAGGCCGCGAGTTAGTGGTGGTGAGGCCTCGCTGTCACCGGCCAGGCAGCGGCTCAGTAGACGACTGACGACGCTGGGATCGCGATGAAACTGCTGGGCAACCTGCCGCAACGGTTGTCCCGCCAACGCCATACCCACCATCTGTTGGTTGCGCAGATACCCGGCGCGTCGACGAGCGGGCAGGGTGGTCGCATCCAGCAGCGGCCATTGCTTGATGTCGTTAAGCTGCGGTTGTTGCGCCAACCGTTGTCGCCAGGTCAGGTGCATAGCGTCACGGGGGTATCGAGTGTCAAGGGTGTCTGGGACGGGTCGACGCGCAATCGGTGACGGTAAAGCAGCCGGTAGAAGGCCAGCTCCTTGAGGTAATGCTGAGTTCGATTGCCGACGTCCAGAATATCTCCGACCGTGATGTCGGTCAGGGTCTGGCATTGCTGCCACAGCTGGAATTCCTGGGTCTCGGTGGACAGGTGTTGGGTGACCACCAACGCGCGCAGGATCATCAGCCAGTGCTGGGCTTCGGCCTCCCTGGCCAGGAGGGCCTTGTGGCTCTGTACCTCAAAACCCAGGCCGTGTTGCGTAAAAAACGCCGCCAGCGGACGGCGCTGCTCGTCGGGCAGGGTACCGTCCAGTGTCAGGTCGATGACCTGACGTTGGTCGGCGCGCACCACATAGATGCTGGGTGTGTAGGAACAACCATTGACCCTTAAGTTGAAGGGGCGTGGGATGAAGGTGGTGACAGCCGCGTCGCCTTCGAACAGGGCGGCCCTCAGCAGCGCTGGGTAAGAATAAAAGGTGCACAGTTCAGAACACTTGAGGCAGCGTTGCTGGTAGGCGTCTTTCGCGCGCAACTGTGGGAGCGAGGTGGGCTGCTGCGCTGGCACCAGAGAGTTGGTTGAGACGGCGCCCAGGGACGCCAGCGACACGGGGTCCACGAGGGTGTGTGGTACGTGCGCCATAGCCTGCCTCCACGGCTGTTGTCGCGGTCTTCCAGCGTAACAAAAAGCACGCGGGTTTAAAATCAGGTAATTCTGCACCTTTTACCAATAAAACGGTGCACCGGTCGCGGACCGGTTTTTGGCCGTAATTTATTGATCCTAATCATTTGTTTCCAGCAAGGCAGGGGCGCATAATAGCGCCTGTACTGCACCACATCACAAGGACGAAATGGTACAAAAACAGCACAGCGACAGCGGGTTTTCCGCACCCCGTTCCCAGCGACTCTTTCACCCGGTGGAAGCGCCCTCGGTCGCCTTTCCGATTCAGTCCGTACACATCGACTGGGATCGCTTAGTGGCCAAGCGACCCACGGTCTTGGACACCATCGACGCCATGCCGGCCTACTTGCTCAAGCCGGAAATCCTGGTGTTGCTCGATGCGGAAAAACACCCGACCCATCGCCTAATCCTTGATTTAATGTGGACCACCGGCGCCCGGGTCTCGGAAGTGTTGGCGCTCAAGCCAACGTCCTTTATCGACGACGGTTATGACTTCGGCGTGGTCCTCAAAACGCTGAAACAGCGGCCCGGCCGGCCCACGAAAAAGGCGCTGCAGCGCTCACCCAAACGCTATATCCCCATCACCGATCACGCCCTGGAAGACCGTATTCAGAGTTATCTCTACGCGGGACATTTCAAAAAAACGGAGCGGATTTTTCCGATGTGTCGGCAGACGGTGAATCGGCATATTCATTCGCTGGTGGAGAGAGTAGGGGGCGCACCCTTTGCCATTTCAGCTCATACGTTTCGGCACTCGTTTGCCATTCATCTGCTGCTGCATGGGCGACCGCTGAAGTACGTGAGTCAGCTTTTGGGCCACAAGTCGGTGGACAGCACCGAGATTTACACCAATGTGCTCACCGTCGATGGGGCACATTTTTTGGATGGGGTGGATTTTCATTGATGGACTGCTTTCGACCCAAAGCGGACGTTAAAAGCTGATTTGTGGCGTGTATAAAAACCAATCAGCATGCTGTAATTCAAGGTATGAATTTATAGAAGTGATAGATAACCGCAAGAAATTTCCCCAAGATATGTTAGGACGATATATGAAGTTATGGGCCTCTTTTTCGAGTTGGATTAATAAAAATAATCAAGATAATTCCAAGTATATTGATCTCGCTCCTACCAATAAAGCAGATCCATCGGGAATATATTCTGGCGCACTTATTGATGCTACTAAGAACCCAAATGTATTTAATATAGCGATTACTGGGCCGTATGGATCAGGAAAAAGTAGTATTATAAAAACGTTTCTTAGTAGATATAGGAAATATTGGTTTTTTAAAAAACCAGTTCTTCAGATTTCTCTTGCCTCTTTTTTGCCAGAAGCAGAAGTGCCTAGTGAAGCAGTCAGCAAGAAAGACAACGTCAGTAAGCAAGAAATTGAACGAAGTATATTACAGCAGATGCTTTATGGGGCTGATGCCAATAGTCTGCCGCTATCAAGATTTAAACGAATTCAATCACCAAAGTGGTGGGCTGGATTTACCTCGCTTTTCATTTTTCTAGGGCTAGCTGCTTGTTGGTATTTGCTAGAGCAGCGACCAGCAATATTGAACGGGTCCTTTTTTAAACCTCTGGATTTCACAAATTGGTTAAATTTCGGCTGTTTGATTCTTGGGTTCTTATTTATCTGGTACTTGCTGCATAAAATTTACATCAAGAGTTATGGGGTTTCGTTAAAAAGTATATCGCTCAAAAATATAGAAATAACGCCAGAAGCTGCTCGGGAAGAATCAATTCTAAACCGTCATTTAGATGAAATTATATATTTTTTTCAATCTACAAAATATGATTTGATCGTTATTGAAGATTTAGATCGTTTTAACAATCCAGATATCTTTGTAACTTTGCGTGAAATAAATAGCCTCATTAATGCTAATGCTGGGGTCAAGAGACAAATACGTTTCCTTTATGCGCTAAGGGACAATATGTTTAAAAGCACGGAACGAACTAAGTTTTTCGAATTTATTATACCCGTAATACCAATTATAAATAGTTCTAACTCAATCGACAAAATACTTGAACAAGGGGAGCGTCTATCTCTGGATAAACGTCTTGATCGTCAGTTTTTGAGAGAGGTGTCGCGCTATCTTAATGACTTGAGGCTCATCAATAACATCTTTAACGAATATACTGTTTACGTCAAAAGCCTAGAAAAAGATGAAGATAATGTTCTCAATCCCAACAAGCTTCTCGCCATACTGATTTATAAAAACATGTTGCCGAATGATTTTGAAGAGCTTCATAGGGAAAAAGGGAATCTTGCCCAGATACTTAAACAGCATGAGACGCTAATATCTAGTGCGGAAACACGTTACAAATCACAAATATCAGAGCTTGAACAAAAAATCAGCGACGCAGAAAAGCAAGTGCCATCTGACTTGGAAGAACTCCGTAGGATTTATGCTACGGCTTTGATAGATAAGCTTCCAAGGAATTATACAGATATTGAATTCAATAGGCAGCGTTATCCCATACAATCTATTTGGAATATTCAAGACTTTGAAGCGTTATTAGAAGCGCAACAAATCACGTGTCGAACACCTCAAAATCATATGACGAATGTTGATGTTTCTGGCTTACAAGAAGAGGTTAATCCGAGCAGAACTTACCAAGAGCGAAAACAAGAGATAGAAAATAAATCTGACGAATTCAAGGGTAATGCTTCGAAGGCCATTAAAAGATTGCGAGCAAAAATCTCCTCGCTTAGAGTGACAAGATTCAATGAAATTATGCGAACCGATACAATAGGTACGGAAAAGTTGTTTCAGGAATTTGGAGAAAATGAAGAGCTTGTTAAATTTTTGGTTTTGGAAGGATTTCTGGATGATTCTTATTATCAATATACATCTCTATTTCATGCTGGTCGCCTTTCACCAAATGATAATAAGTTTCTAATTCAAATTCGCTCATTTAATAATCCTGAACCAAATTTTCAGATCGACAACCCAAAAGAAGTTATTGCTGCTATGCGTGATGACGACTTTAGGCAACATTTTATTCTCAATACTATCCTTGTTGATTGTCTTTTAAGCCATCCAGGAGAATATACCCAACAAAACGCAAAGCTATTGGAGTTCCTATCTTCAAATTTTGAGGAATGTGATGCTTTTGTCGCATCGTTTTATGAAAGGGGAAAATGTGTTTCCAGTCTCATGTCTAAACTGCTCGAAAAGTGGCCTGGATTTATATCTGAAATTCTACGAAGTTCAAATAGAATAACCCATATCGCAATGCTTATCGCGTATTTACCCGAGGAAAACCTCAAATCTTTACAGTCTAATAATGATGATATGCTTGATTTCATATCAACAAATTTGTCCGAAGTCTTGGCAGTTGGTGTTGATTTCGATCCGAAGCGCCTAAAGCTTCTTTCTTTTGAAACGCAAGAGTTAAAAAGTATCACACCATATCCTGCTGTAGCCAAGATATTAACAGATGAGGGGCTTTACCAAGTTTCTATCTCCAATATCGAGTTTATCTTTAGAGATGTCTTGGGCTTGCCCTCTGCCGACAAGCTGAAAACAAGCCACTATACTACTGTCATGGACTCTGGTAATGAGACTTTAATCAACAAGGTTAATGGTGATTTTGAAAACTATCTAAATAGTGTTCTCTTAGAACTTGAAAGTAATTCCGAAGAAAGCATTTCAACGATCATTGAAGTGCTCAATCAAGACGAGATAGAAAGCGAGTGTCTAGAGAGTTTTCTTGAGAAGCAATCTTTAAGGCTACCTTCTCTAGAAAACATTCCTCTGAGGTTTTATGCGCCAATATTTAGATTGCAAAAAATTAAAGCTTCATGGGCTAATTGCCTAACATTTTTGACCAGTGAGAGCTTTAATTCGGAAATTCTTACGGCATTTTTGGCCGAAGAGGATATTAAAAACGAGCTTTCTTCAACGACTATTTCAGGGGATAAGACTCTATTTCCACTGCGCCAGTTCTTGATCAATAATAATGATATGGAAGATGATGTATACCGAACCTACATCCGAAAAATTCCGACAAAATTTAAGCAATTCCCCGAAAGTCTTGATGATGAAAAACTGCTGATACTTGTGGAAGAAGAGAAAATTTTATTTTCTGAATTAGCATTTACTAATTTGGAAGATTATCGCGACTATCAAGTTTTATTCATTGCAATAAATATTGATGATTACTTTGAGAATAAAGATCAATTTGTCATTAATGATGATTTCCGGGATAAACTTCTAATTTCTGATATAACTGACGCGCAAAAGGTTGAGGTTATTGAAGATATGGATTGGAATTCAATTTCTAAAACTCCGTCACGTGCTTCGATTATTGGACATGTAATTTATCGCACAGAAAAAGATTTTAGTGACTTGAGTGCGGACTCTATTCAAGCAATCATTACTCACTCTGAGCCGATAAATGTACAAATCTCACTTTTCAATAAACTTGGAGTATTTTTATCTAAAGATCAGATTTGGGAAACAATTCATAGCTTGCCTGAACCATTTTCAGAGATAAAACCAGGTTGGCGAAAGCCTAAAATACCCGATACGATAGAAAATCATGAGTTTGTATCATGGTTGAAAAATCGCTCTATTATTTCGTCATGGAAAACTACAACTTTTAATAAAATTCAAATTCATCCGTTTAGAAGTTAACACAATTTCGTGCCGAAGATGGCGATTTATCAATTTGGGGATTCCAGTATATCCAATTGAGTTGGTAGGGTTATAAAGTAGAGGGGAAAGTCAAACGAAAATGCGCGCTTTTGGCTGTTTGATGTCGAAGGTATTTTCTGTTAAATGCGTGAGATTAAAGAAATGACAAACCCAAGACGATTATTAGCACAAGAGGTCAGAAGTACAAATGGTTGTACTATGGATCAGAAGTCTTGTGTACGTGGTTTAGGACTAAGAAAAATCCGGCATACTGTAAGCAGCGCCATATTTTCTTGTAATGTGTTGGGCAGTAGGCCCCCCTTTCTGGAGGCGAAAAGAGGGGAGGAGGGTTTTAGCTTCTCTCCTTTTCCAAGTCTCAAGTTCAGATAATGAACTTGAGACTCACGAAGATTCTGATCAACCATGTGGAAGTCCCGTGACTTCCCTTTATGTTGCTTAACTGGTGGGTAGAAATTCTCTGGGTTAACGTCAGCGCCAGATTTGGCTAGAGCTTCAATTTGCTGAACAGCTTTGTCAAAACTCAATATCAAAGCGGATTGTTTTGCGTTGGCACTGGCTTTTAGAGCGTTTCATAGCATCAGCACCCTTGATATAGGCTGCAGGCAGGCTCATCACTCCAAACAATTTGAACTCGGTGCTCGAAGGGTTAAGCTTGGCAACTTCCTTCAACTGCAGGAGGGCGATCTCTTGGGGACGAAGCCCCAGCTTAAAGCTGACCTGCATGATGGCCGTGTTCTTTTCTGGGTGACGGTGGTCTTGGATCACCTGAAAGAGGTGGCTTTGTTGTTCCCGTTTAGGGACGCGAGCTTGACCAGGCTTGGGCATTAATGACCTCCGAATAAGGGTACAATATAACCCGCAACAATGTTGTTTTAGCGGATTATTGATGTTTTGCGACTTATACACTGAGGTTGCTGGCTGTTTTTTTGAACGCAATATACTTGCATCTATGGCAAGCCATCTGGACTTTATTCGGCTCATAAATCTCCTTTACTTGAGCCGATCAGTGCAGCTATAGAGCTCAGGCATAACTCACTTCTTGGGTATATTGAAAGGCTGCCAGTTAAGATCAATTTCTAAAGTATCGTTATGGCCTGGAGCCACCTTAGTTACGAATCCGTTTTGGACGACTAATGTGAGCTCATAATCTTTCTGATATAAACCAAAGTTCCCTGATAGAAGGTCCGAAAAGTAAAAGGCGTTTTCGTCGTTGGTTAAGCGACTTCCTTTTCTCAAAACCTGACCTTTCCCCAGAGTTAGAACCACTTCCAGGATGAGAATTTCATAAGTTACGCGGCTTTTCCTGCAAACTCAACTGGTGGTATGTAGCCCAGTGAACTGTGCGGCCGAACATTGTTGTAATACTTGCGCCACTGGTCAATTTCGAAGCGAGCCTCATCTAAGCTTCTGAACCAATGCTGGTTCAGACATTCGTTTCTGAACTTACCGTTGAGACTTTCAACAAAGGCATTCTGTGTGGGCTTGCCAGGCTGTATAAATCCAAGCGAGATCCCTGTTTCTTTACTCCAGAAAAACATCGCTTTACTCGTAAATTCTGTCCCGTTGTCACAAATGATCTTTCTGGGTTTTCCGCGTTCCTCACATAGCTGTTCAAGAAATCGAGCGACCTGACGCCCGCTGATCGAGACAGAAACCAATTGCCCAACCATTTCGCGGGAGTAATCATCCACTACGTTCAATACCCTGAATCGGCGCCCGCCACTGAGCTGGTCAGACACAAAATCCATTGACCAACGTTGATTGATCTCCAATGGCACCTCCATTGGTTGTCTTGGTCGGTGCAGCTTTTTACGTTTCTTAGTGCGTACCTGAAGCCTTTCTTCAGTATATATCCTGTAGGTTCGCCTCCTGTTCACAACCAAGCCTTCAGCTTTGAGAAGACCATGAAGCAATAAGTAGCCGTGTGCCGACTGCTTTGCTGCTAACTCTTTTAGGCGAGCGCGGAGCTCATCGTCATTGGCAGGTTTTGCTTGGTATCGATAAGCTGTACGACTTATGCCCGCAAGCTTGCATGCCTTCCGCTCACTGACCTTGTGAGTGGCAAGCATGTACTTGACTGCTTGTTTACGGCAGGCGGGCTTTACCACTTTTTTGACAGAACATCCTTCATCGCTTCAACCTCAAGAAGCTTGTCAGCCAACAGCCTCTTCAGCTTATTATTTTCCGCCTCTAACTCTCGCAGTCTCTTAGCCTCATTAACCTCTAAGCCTGCGTACTTACTGCGCCAGTTGTAGAATGTACCACTGGATATGCCCAAATTACGGCATATGTCGTCAACTTTAGCCCCAGCCTCATGCTCTTTGATGGCCTTGATAATCTGTTCTTCGGTGTAACGCTTTTTCATAGTGAGATCTCCATCCCCTTAGGTTAATTGGAAATCTCATCGAGGTCATGGTTTTAATTCAAGGGGAAAGGTCAAACCCGACCGCCAGGGAATACTCGAAATAACGATAGCGTGCGCTCTAAATCCTTGGTCTGCCAGCCATCTTTTGGAAGATTATCTGGAAGCTGGTCGAAAGTTGGATCGAATTGAAACTCGTCATACATGCCCATGATACTGTACCGCCTAGCTTTATGGTTTACCTCAAGCGGTACCGGAAATATCGGGGACTGAGTAGTTTGCCGCTAGATGGTGAAAATCACCCGATCGTTGAAAAGCTCCGCGGCCAAGGAGGTATGACCGCTCGCCAATTATCCAGGTTGGTGCAGGAGGTTTTTGATAACGCGCACGAAGCGATGAAGAAGCAACAAGGAGAAGAAAGAGCCAGGAAACTTAAAGAAGCTACGACACACTGGTTACGTCATACGGGAGCAAGCTTAGAAATAGAACGTGGCCGCGCATTGAAAGACCTGTCAGAAGACCTTGGGCATTCCAGCATGGCGACTACAGATACGGTATATGTGCAGTCTGAAGATCGAAAACGTGCTGAAAGCGGCAAAAAGAGGCGGGTTTAATTTCTTAAAATCACGCCCCCCTAAATTGAAGTTACTCGCTAATTTTTGAGCGCCAAATTCAACGCCTGCCAAATGATCTTGGCATCATCCAACGCTCTATGAACCGTATATTCATCCGCTTTTTCTAACTGGCTCTTAATAGCAAGAAAGGTTTCTAAGCGATCATCTAAATCCATAAGCAGTTCCTTAATATCGAGAATTTCAAATCGTTGGTGGATACTGCTATCGGTAAAAAGAACATTGCACCAGAACCCATCCCACTGGACAGAATCGCAATAGACCAGCTGCCCAGAGAGCTTGTTGTTCAAGGAGTGCGCTACATGTGCTGGGTTAGCTCCATGAGATTCTAATTGAGATTTGGAAAGCGTATGAACAGCTTCAGCTTCGTCCGACCAGTATTGCCAATGGGGCATTGGCTTTATTAAAGCTTGGTACTCATCTGATCCATTCGTGAGGCCAACCTCTATGGGATAGCTCTGTTTAGATAGGCCACTGGCTTCAAAGTCGATGATCCACATACTACAACACTAAGATTTGGAGACTTCAGCTCAGTATATCGATCAGGTATATGGAGGCAATTCGAGGCAGGAAAGAAAAGCGACAAAATCCATCCAGCTTAAACAACTTGTCTGATACAAGGATTCGACTTACTATGCTGAGTGTCACCAATGAAGGCATTCCCGAAGGGCGTTGGTTGAATTTCTCACTCAACTGACAATAAAAAAGCCGCTTTTAGCGGCTTTTTTATTTACTTTAATCTAGGGCAACCTTGTATCAACCATAAGTCTGACTTCTCATCACTATTTTCCGGATCCATGCGAATACCAATCGTTGAACGGGTACATGGGGCGATAGACTCGCTTTCACAATCAATAATCCACATGTAAAGCTGCATAATTTGGCAGATAACCCTTTAAAATCAAAAGGTTACTTTCAAACTTTAGAATAAATAAGGAAATATGGGTAGATAGCCTAAGCTGTTCGCACCGATTATACCATAGTTCACAAACAATTATCTTAAGGCTGATTGGTCCGGCGCCGCTTATTGCCTCTATGTCCAACGATAGGCCTGTTAGGCGATCTTTGGATGAATGTTATAGGGAAACGCTGAATCGTTTAGAAAACAAAACTGAATACTCTGGTTAATCATACATCAAGAGCAGGTCAAATCTTATGTTTATCGTCGGACGCCCGCATGCATGCTTTGTGTGGAAATTGCTTGTTTTTTGTGGAAAAGGTGCAGACTTTGTGTGGGCGTCCAAATACAGACTTGACAATCCCTCGAGATACTTCGTATTGCGTATAATGTATATTATGTTAAATTGTATATTATGGGCTAACACACCCTTAAACGTTATACCAGAACAAGTTGTTACCGCCACTTCCCCTAGGCGGTTTTTAGAACTAAATAGTCTAAGCCGAAAATCGGCATGTCGCTTGTTTCCACTCGCGTCACCCTGGGAATTCCCCCTGGGCATCGTGTATGGAGACACACAATGATCAAAGATACCCAAACCCTATGTTGTTGGTTCAGCATTCAGAACCTGTGCGACCTATTAGGAGTTACTGCGACCACGGCCAAGCGTTATCAGAACGGGAAAGGCAAACCACGACCCGGTGAAATTACGCTGCTACAGCTGATATACGACGGCAAGATCATGCCGGAAAGCTGGCCATCTGGAATGAAGTTTCGCGGGAATTTACTAACAACACCAAACGAGCTGGAATCGCTTACCTGGAAAGAGATAGATACTTATCGATGGGTGCTCGGTCAATGGCATTGGAGCAATCAAAAGCTGATCGAACTGGAACGCAAGCTTTCGATGGCTTATTGAAAATACGATCATGGTAAAAAGGGCACTGCCCTTTTTACTGATGAAGAAGGTTCTCTAAACCTCCATTGCGGACAACATCTTTTGCTGAGTAAACATTGGCTATTTCCAGTTTATATTTTCTTGGATTTTGCCTAATTGTATACATTTTCCTATTTTCAGGTAATGATTTCGCCACTTGCAAGACCTGCTCTTTAGAAAGTTTATTTCCAATAATTACGCCCTTCAGCGCTTCCGAATTGTACTTTGCCATAATTGGTTTTACTTCATAATCTGAATCACAACCAACTATAAGCCGTGTTTCTTGTTCGTACCTCCACTTATGTAGCTTTGTCAATGCGCAAACTTCAAGTAACTTATCGGAGAATTTATTGGCATCCTCTCTTGAAAAAACTCTGGCAGCTTCAAGAAAACCCACTGAATTAATAGTAGGTATTTTTCGGCTATAGGTAACCCATCTTAGATCTACACTCTCGACCCCAACCTTTACATTTGGATCGTGAACTAATCGTGAAGAGTTAATTCTTTTCAATTCTTTAGGATCGAATACTAATACCACCCCTCTCATTCCATCACCGTAGTGGCCCCACATTAAAATGTCGTTCCATCGTCTGGTAAAACTACAAACTCTGAATGTATGTGTCAGCTCTTCTGCGAACTTAAGACCAGTATCGCTGAGATGTTGGTTTAAATGGATGAATCGTCTCATTGATTCTATAGAATTTGTTGTGTGCTTCGAGTTTTTAGGATCAATTTTTTCAATGAGAGATCGAAGTTTTTCAGTTTCCTTGTAGGGACAGGGCCATTTTGCAAACATTCCAAAATGGGATTCATAAGGGTCGTTATAATCGCTGAAATATTGACAATAAAGCTCATTTTCCTTTAGGTTTTTCAAGGTGTAAATCTGATTTCCCGTTTTCCTTAGGTTCACAAATTTAAAAAGACAGTTTCTAATATCCATGCTGAATTCCCCTAGCCCTATTAATCAAGCTGACTAGATCATCAATCGATGATTTCGACTAAGAATAACTTTAAGATTAGTGTTGCTTTATCGCATACAAGAAATCTCTGTGATGTTGTTTAATTTTTTCATTTGTAGATTCAATTGCAGAGCGATACTCATCCTCATTGAATGGCATGTTCAATTCAGAGCGCATGTAGGAAACTGCTTTTATCTCTAAATCCTGAAAACTAATGGCAGCGTCTACACATTTTATGGACAGAGAGCCCGCCAGCTTAGCGAGACTTCGGTATTTCTCAGCGTGAGAATCACGCAGTACAACATCTTCACTTCGAAGATTTTCGACATATTTATCTAACCTATCTCGATATACTGAAATCTCATCTTCCTTCAAGCTAACAGCTTCAATTTCATTAAGTGCGTTTTTCAACTTCCTGTCTATTTCTTTTCGCTGCTCCATATTTTCATCTAAGTCTTTCATTAATCCATCGATAGGCTCTTTTTCAGGCATGAGAGCCAGAGTTTTTTCAGCCATTGCGAGTGATAATTCATTTACTGCTTGCAATGTTCTATTCTCAGCAACGACGCTTACTCTAGCTGCAGCTGACGATTTATCGGGCAAGGCCTTCATCTCTTCGATTGTCATATAAGGCATGGTAATCAATGCCCTTCTTCGCTGGACAAAAAAATCTATTGCATTCATAAAAATTTCAGACTTCAACTTATGGTCACGCTCTAGCTTTGCTGCTCTAGCCTGAAATATGTTGTTAATCAGAATGCCAACAATCGCTATCACCGATCCGAGAATAGCTCCAACAACCGTGTCTGAAAATGCTGATTCCACTTTATGCTCCGTAAAACTAATCAAAAGAACGCATGTCCAGGAAAATGCATTGAAGGCAATATCTGAGGCTGCTAATTGCATCACATCTTCCCTGACTTTTTAAAATTGAAGTTAGCTAATTAAATTTTAAAACCTAAACCTGAAACAAGGAGACTAATGCCAAACATTGATTGTGGCAATACATAAAATTAAAGATGGTTTAATTACTCATATTTGATTATATATCCACCACCCTCCAATGCGAACTCCGAGCCAGCGGACCCATCCTCGACCAGGACGTCCGAAATATCCATTTAATCGGCGCATCATACGATCAGCATAAGACCGCCCTGCTTTCAGTCTGTACAAGCGATCATGGACGACACAGGCAGGATGACGCGGCCACGGCCAACGTAATTCGTTAACAAAGTTACATCCATTGCTAATTTTGTGTTCGCCATTCTGATAAGCATCTAACAGGAGGGTTTCGAGCTCGGGATCACCCTGGCCGTTTTCCTGGCGGCCAGCGATCCATTGTTTAACGAGTTCGAATTCGTTATCGATCGTCACCTTGCTTTAGCTCCAATTGCTGGACACGCCATAACAGCAAGGTTTGATTCTTGGTAAGTTCGTGAGTGGTGAAAACCGTCCATGACACCATAGCGAGCATACCGCCAGCTATAAGCGTTTGAACGACGTTAAACTTGTCCTTGTCCACTGTGTTCACAGGCAGGCTTCCCCAAAATTCCTGAAGCTTTCAATTTGTAAACCAACACACCGCCAATGACGGTAATCAGTACACCGGTTGTGATGGTCGTTATCATTTGTTTATTCACGCCACAATCCCCGCATCAGCCAGTCCTGGCGCACCGTATTTATAGGTGCCCGCGATACGCGACCAAATCGTGTCACGAGTGCTACGCACATCAACGTGCAGCATATGACCAGGGCTGGTATCCGTATAAACACCGATACCGGAAAAACCAACGGCTTTAGCAATATCAAAGGCGCGCTCTAATTCTTCCGATGTTTCGATATAACGGCCACCCACCTTCGGGAAAATATCAACGGCCCTCACCTCGCCCCACACATTGACATTGTGCTGGCTTCGGCTGTGATCGTCACGACGACCAACAGCACCATCTGCAGAACTGACAATTACCGGCCCGCCCCAGGCCTCACGAAATTTATCCAACTTAAGCAATAAATCATTGCTCATGAGCGGATACCAGACACCAAACTCGGACGGCTTAAAATATTTTAGCGTTGGCTTGTTCATTGATTTCATCACCCAAGAGGCCAGCAAACCGCCCGCCGCTACCAATAAAAATAAATAGGTTTTTTTCATGCTCGTTACTCGTGCGGTGCACCCATGATTTCATTTGCCTGTTCGATAGTGATCAGCTCTTCATCGACCAGGGACAAAAACAACAATCGATATTTTGAGTTGTTAAAATCAATCGACGTGGACGCATCCAGAAGCTTGCTCATAAAATACAAGCGTTTTTTGGTGCTGCGACCCACAACATAAATGGCATCTTCGCCAACCATGTCGATAAACTTTACTTTCGGCAAATGATTGTATTTGGGGCCAGTGTCTTCACGATTGACCTTCCCGACCACCTTGCCGTTAATCACCACATCTTCAATCATTGCATTGAAATCCTTGCATGAGCCCAAATGTTCCAGCCCGCCACCTGACCTTGCGCCATCACTCGAAGTCGATCACACGGCACCGATTGCGAATTGAACACGATTTGATAGTACTCAATGTAAAACGATGTTTGATCAAACACCTTTTGCTCATTGATATACACTTCAAAAAGTCCGGTTTTCCACGTTCCCGTTCCGGTAGTTTTGACGAACAAATCGTGAATAATCAGAGGCTCAGTAATATCAATCAACGTGGCAAGGCTGCCACCGGCCCCCACATTGGCACTCACATTACATTGATTCATTCGTTCGGGTATACCAGTCAGGCCAGCACCCGCTTTCATCGGAATGTTTGACGGAATTAATTCACCACCACCGCCGCTAGCGCCTGGAATATAAATCGCCATTAAAACGACTCCTTAAGCACTCGCACTTCAACATCGGTTGAATCCGCCATTGCATACAATGCGGCACTGGTGTGCCACTCCATACGCGCACCCTCCTCCACCGGAAAACCATTGTCCTTGGTTAGATCACTGCCACCAATCCAAACTTTCCCCATGACCACATAGGTAACACGCTGGCCATTTGGCTCGGCATCAAACAACTTTGCAGCCACAGCCGTAACTGTTTTCTTTTCCGCACCAATGGCGATAGAGGCTTTTACTTTTGCGCCCACTTCCTGGCCGGCTACATCGACGGTTTGACCGGCGATATCCACGGTCTGCCCCGCGATATCAACAGTTTGGTTTTCGATATCGACGGTTTGCCCGGCAATGTCTACGGTCTGGCCGCTGATATCGACAGTTTGCCCCGCGATATCAACGGTTTGTCCAGAAACATCGACCGCTGCAGCCGCCTCTGGGATAACAGGGTTACTCGTTATCATGGGCGGTACTCCTCAGTCACAGACACCTTGGCAACGTCGCCACTGGTGTTGTGAATATAAATCTCTGCTGTGTTTTCAATAACGGTTTCGGCAATAGCGTTGATCGAACCCCGCATTAATTTGCCTTTGCCTGCAGCAACATCCGTTGAACCAACACGCAAGGCCGTAACCGTAGCCGAAATATTTTGAATACTGACCACACGATTCGTTACGTCATTGGCGTCAATGATTTTTACTTTTTGACCTGCAGGTATGGTTATGTCATCCAGGGTGTTGATTACATTTGCCTGGATGGCTCGCACCTTGCCATCATTGAGCGTATCGATCGTGGCTTCGAAAGAAAGCGCCTCTTGAATGCGCTTAACGACCACTTCATTTTCAACCGTTACGGTGCCATTACCCGCGCCATGCACTTTGATATTGGCAACTTCATATTCGATTTCTACGGGATCTTCGCCCGTATTCACCAACATTACCCGGTTGGTATTCGGTAATTCATACTGACGGCCCACTTTACCGATCAGCACACCAAAATCAGGCGATTCAATATGGAATTGCGAGGTGGTATTGATGATCGACAGGAAAAGACCTGGCGTAGTGATTTGGATTTGCTGGCCAACAGCAATCGTTTTCTTAGGCATTGCGGAACCTCCGCAACAGCATGACAAAAGCAATGGACAAACCAATACCGCCCGCAGTCATCGCAAAATAGCGAGACATTTCCACTACGCTTTTCGCAATTACGTCCTGGCCTTGCAAAGCTGTGGACTTTGCCAAGCTGGCAATAATCGCGGTGTTTTCCTTAGAAGTCGTTTGCAGCCTTTGAACCACATCGGCATTCGACGCATTGGTTTTATCTACGGACTCAGAGAGCCCCTCAATAACCTGTTCACCCAGGGCAAACGCCGCATCGATCGCACCACCATCCAGAACGTTAATGGTGCCGGTGTTACCGGAATAGTCACCACTGTTTTCCGTCTCCTGGGAATAGTCGTACTCATTGGAAATACTAGTATTCGAGGACACAGAGGACGACGTTGAATTATCAATATCGTATTCAATGTCCTTGTTAAAAGAGTCGCTTATGCTGTTATCGATATCCTGTTCGAGATCAAGCTCGATACTGTTATCGGTTTCTGACTCATCAACCGTGACACCTTGAGCACCAGCAAACTGACCATCGTTTACGATATTAGTCGTTTGCTGTTGCGTCGAGGTGCTTTGACTGGATCGACTGCGGCCGCCCATTACATCACCCCTACGAGATAAATATGCTCGTCACGACCTAGCAAGTTTCGACGGATGCCAACCAGCTTTACCTCAAGACCGGCCATAGCCTTTTGTAAGCGCTCCGGATACTTGGTATGAAATCGGACATGGCTCGCACCATTTGCGCGGGCTAAATCGATCAAGGCCTGTCGGCTTTCGTAAACCTTACGACCTTTGATACCCACAATAACCATCGTGCTAAGTTCCATTCGGAACACCGCGATCAATGTCGGAGACACAAGAACGACATTAGCCTTGCCTTGTTCAATTTCTTTAAAAACTGACTTAGGCACAACGTCACGAAGGTATTTTTTTAACGATTTATCAAGAGTTAGAACCTTCACTTTGAGTCCTTCTTCGAATAAACCAAGATACCAACGTAAGCAACGATACCCAGGGCAATTACCCAGGAGGGAATCCCATTACCTTTGTTGTAATAGAGGCCAGCGCCTTTTGAGCTGGTATCTTGTGAAGTGTCGCCATCAATGCCCGAGCTGGCATGGCCGCCGTTGATATTGGGACTGGCACCCGCTCCCATTAATGGAATCATGAGGCCAGTTCCTTATAGCTAACGTAAGCAATGCCACCGGCAACGGCTAAGGTAATACCCTGCCCAATGTGTTTGGACGTGAGCATACCGAGACCAAAACCTGCACCCCCGGCAACTAATGGCAACAATACGATTAACGGCATAACTACACCTTTACAGCAACGATTAACGCCAAGGTAAGAAACCCGCCACCGATCATGAGTTCTTTTTTATTCAAACCCATAAAGACCGGCGCATTCATAGCCACATCGGCGGCCCGCTGATTCGCGGCGGCCTCCGCATTGGCCTTGGCCTCTTCTTCGGCTTTAATTTGCTCTGGGCTTTTTGCTGGACCAGGGTTACCACTGAATCCGTTTTCAGCCCAGCGTTTGGCGTAGTCTTGAACGCCTTCGGACACTCCGGTCAGCGCTCCACCGACAGTATTGCCAACTGACTCGGCAATACCTTCGGCTGATTTCCACAAGTCATCAAAAAATGACATGACACCCCCGCGCTACGCGACTTTTTCGTAACCGTCTACGTGAACCTTCATTGCACCAGGGCCATCAGTTTGGAATACAAAATTCAAACCGTGGGTATTCATGGCGTCATTAACGCCGAAACCCATCAAGGTGAAATCCAGCAGCAAGTGACCAGACGGCAAATCAACATCCGCATAACGCTGCATCGCGAAATCAATATCATCGCGGGTAGCTTCATGGATGGTGGTTTTGCCACGCTTGACGAACACTTTGGTAACATTCACATTGGATTCATCAATGTACATACGCTGTAACCAACGAGTTTGCGAGCCCTGATAGGCTACTTCGAAATCGCCCTTTTCCGGACAGTCCAAAGTCAAAGTTTTCATGGTAGGCAAATATTCTCGACCAGCACCCGGCGTATTGGCGGCTGAGTTTTCGGTAACCCAGGCTTTACCGCGCATAGTCAGTTTTGCAGGATCAGTCGCGTCCTTCTCGCCAAACTCAACCTTTAGGATCACATCTTCATCCGCACCTGTTACCAGGGAGGACTGATAAATCCCAACGGGGGTTCGATATTCGAAGTTCGCTAGATCAAGAACGAAACGGCCTTCTTCGCCGTGTTTCTTGTAAGCCGCTTCTTTGAGCTTCAGCAATTCACCCGAGGCATACGCAATCGGCGTACCGCCGATTTCGATAGTAACCTTACGAAGGGTCTTGGCCACTTTTAAACTGGTTTGCAGTTCGATCACGTGATAAACCAAGCCACCTTCCAACACGATGTTCCATTCTTCATCGTAGTCATTACCCAAAGGTGCCTTTAACTGGTGCATGATAGGCGTAATTTTCATGGCCCTTAGTCTCCGATCACGTCTTCGACTGCATCAACGTTGTTTGATGCCCACACCACCAGCGACGAAACAACCAGGGCAATCCCGGCCATCGCTAGATAATTCTTTGTACTTTTAGTCATTTCCACATACCCAAATGCGTTGAAATTAAAAAATGCCCCCTGGCACTGGGCAATATTGATAACAACAGATTTGGAATCGAACCAAGCGGAATTCGGAATTGAATTTGGAAAATTTGGAATTTTTTCGAAATTGAGGCACAAAAAAAGCGGCTCATTGGCCGCTGTAGGTGCTGACAGGCACGTTATTCAAAAAAAAGTAATAGGATAATTTAGGGATTATTTAATAGGACACCGGCTAAATATTTTAACATCTGCTGGGTTTTTATCCCCAGCACTTACACTTGCATACGCCTTTTTATTGTAATCAACAATAAAGTAGTTATCCCTATACCAACTCAACGAGAGAGATTTTCTTTCGACAACTGAAGGGTAAAACATGGCTCCATTTAGCTTTGAGTTTGGATCATCAAGTAAAATTCGATATTCACACTCGGCGTCGAATGGAATTTCGTCGACTGCGACCCTTTCCCACATTTGATTTTTAAGGACCTTTTCTTCGAGCCAAATGACTGTTGCTTCACTCTCCCTTAAGATCATATTTTGAGCGATTTGGCCTTTCTTCAGTTTGTCGATTTCACCCATAAGCTGTGATTGGTCGCTGTAGTACTTAATAGCTCCACCAACAAGCGCCACTGAAAGCGCTACTAATCCACCTAACTCCAAACCTTTACTCACGGTATTCTCCCTTTTGTATTTTTCTACATCCAGAAAATACTATGTATCACCCTCAGTGCAAGAGATATAAAGCATAGATCCATTGGTTACATAAAATTTTGTCGCTCAATCTCTCTTATCGAGCCAAACGATAACCACCATCCTCGTCCAGTGCTTTCTGGTGGTTGGACCAATTCTTTCTGAGACTTGCTGCGGGCTTGACATAACAAGCGACTTTTTCGCATGTGCCGAAGGCCTGGCTGTATAGATAATGCACCTTCGTTCGTACGTTTTCATCGATCTTGCTGTAGTACATTTCCAGCTCTTTGTTCCGATATCCCAGGTCGACAACATCGGCCCGACTGCAACCGAGTGCATCAGCCACCCGGGCGATATCCGCTTCGTAGCCTTGAGCCCCAATCACCTTAATGGGGGAATTGCCCCAAATGGTTTTTGAAACTGTTGCACTGCGCTGAAAAACCGCAATGGCACGAATGCCAAACTTGCGGCCACCCGTGAAAATTTTCCCAATGGTGGTTTTATCGTCGCCGTTACCCTCGCAGTACTCGCCGTATTCCTCAAACACAGAATACAGAATTCGATTGCCATCACCGGCCGCCCATACCAGTTTTGCGAACCATTCGGCCGCTGCCTGCAACTTGGCCTTGGATTCCTTCTGATCTTTCCCGGTAATTTTTGGCGTATACGCCATGACAAACGGTTTGCCACTGGCCCAAGCCCGGGCAAACTGTTTTGAAAAGTTCATTTTGGTTTTATACGCATACACCCGACGCGAGCCCAAGCGCTTGTATTCGCCGTGTGGATCGAAAATGACAGCCGGATATTCATCACCGATCAAACCGAGGGAATTAACGGCTATGCCCTTGCCTCCCCCGGTGATCATGCAAACGCTGGCATGTTTGGCATTCCTGGCCGAATTAGGATTTATCGCCATTGGCCGCCCCTCGCTTGCTGGCTTTCTTAGCGCCCTTGATCGACATAAAGGTATAACCCCCAACACCAACCGCCGCGACGGCCGCCATGCCTTCCGGAATTTTGGAGTTTAGGTCTATTCGATCTCCGCTCAGATAGCGTTCAACCGCTTTGCCATGCTTCATGATGGCTGGCGCAACCAGAACAGCGACAAAGAACTTCGCCTCATTGGGCAAATCCAGATCAACACCGGATTTGGCCGAGACAAACGCCAGGTAGGTATCAAGCCCCTGGATGGCCATTGCCATGGATCTCTCCTGGCTAAACTCATCACCAGCGGGTTTGTTTTCCAAATCATTCTGCGCCTGTTCTTGCTTCTCAGTTTCCCGGGCTTCGGCCTGAGTGGTGGTTGCCTCATTGAGAATTTCGGCCAATTCCGGATTGTCCTCCGGCGTGAATTCCACGGATGACGCCGAATGGCTGGCGTTTTCGGTTTCAGATTCGGCCTCCTGAGAGGCGTTTACCTGGCTGCTATCGTCAACCGCTTCGGTTGATTCCGCGTCCAGCGCCAAATCGGTTTGAATTTCTGCTGCCGCTTCGCTCATGACTGCCCCTTACACGCTACGTAGATACCACCACCGACCACGAACGACACGCAGATACCAGCGACCAATTTCCAAGTACTCCAGCCAGACTGCGACTCCTGGCCCGATTCAGCCCCCGAACTGGATTCGGTTTTGACTTCCGAAATATTCCGATTTTCCGGCCCCGGCTCCAAAACCTCTGGCATATCCTGCGGCTCAGGTTTCCAGTCATTCGGCGCGGGCTCTGGATTTGCGGCCGATTCGACCTTCAATTCCGTTTCCGAATTTTTCGGAATTTCCGGCTTTGCCGATTCCGGAAATTCGCCTTTGATTCCGATATCGTCTTGTTCAATGGCCTCGATCTTGGCCGCTGTTTCAGCAGAACCCAGGTTAGAACCACATTTGACACAATGCAGATAGCGCAAGTGCTTGCCGTTGCTGCGCCTCCGAACCTCTGCAATGCGTCCACAATCACAAATAGCCTGTTTCATGGCTAACTCCCGTTTGTAAGCTTCTCGATAAGCTCAGCCTGTTCAACCATCAGTGCCGATTGCTCATCGAGCATTTGAGCCGCCCTTACCAGGGGCTGCTTAATATCTCCAACCATGGATGAAATCATGCCTGGAACTTTGACCGACCGAATCTCGGCCGATGCGATACCAACTTTCGCGGCGTGTTTCTTGACCCGGTTAACGTGGTCACTTATCTCCTGTTTCAACTTCGCCCCCTTCATGTACTTCCGCTTTTTCACCATCACCCAACACCAGGCAACCCGCACGAACTGCCACCGACAAACGAGCCGAGGGGCTAAGCTTTCGCAAGGCCTCCCGCGTCTCGTTATCGCCGCAATACCCTTGAGCCATTGGCAATGTTGAGCAACCCCCTAAACTGGCCGCAACGGCCAAAGCCATTATTGTTTTCTTCAATCTAAATCCCCGTACAGTTATTGACACAAGTCCAAGACGGGCGGCGCTGCCGCCCTTTTTTCGCCAGCCTCATAATTTGCGCCAGCACCTACATTGTGGTGAACAATCCAAACTTTAAATCGTGTGCGGATCATTCGACCTGCGCCACGCATCACCAAACCAATGATCCGTTTTACTTCTTCTTGATAGGTATTGGGTTCGGGTTTTTCGATATACAAAGCCCGCAACTTTTGATCGTCACGACCAGAGAACGCCCCACCCATCAATTCAACAAACTTGGCCCAATCGCCATCGTCAGCCGCTTCGCGAATGGCTTCCGCTTCTTCCGGTTCCCATTCTTCCAATGGCTCACGACGGCGGCGAAGTTCACGCCAAACCGTTACCGATGCGCAACCAATTTGCTGAAATTGGCGAATGCCCCACAGCGACGCCCAAGCGCGAACACGTGCCGCACCCTCCTCCCCGGTTACGCCGCCTTCAAAATCCGCATCGACACCGTGTGCATCAATATTTTTCGAAATGTATTTAGCGATGTAGCCAGCGGCCGTGCCTTTGGCTGGATCAATCTCGACGATCTCGCTACGGTACTCTTTGGCACCCAGCTCGAAACCATCCTCATGCAAGGCGTAATCGCTAAAAATTCGCTTGGCTGATTCGAGATCGTTACGACAGAAAAACAGCATCAAATGCCAGTGCGGCGTTCCGTCGTGGTGTGGCTCACACACACGGAAACCAAAACAGCGAATGCCTTTTCGATTCCAATCAGCACGAATACGAGCCCACACCTGACACAGATAATCCGACGCCTGCTTAGGGGTGTAGCCCTGATATTTTGGGTTTGGCTGGCCGCTCTTTTTCCAAGCGTGATATTTACTAGGACAGGTCAACGTGAGAAACAAGCCGCGCAACTCCATGGCGTCGGCAATTTCCTCGAAACCACGAATACGGACCATAAGCTCATCACGTCGAATTTCAGGATTGGACGGGGAAGCATCAACCGCAGCCTCCATTGGCACCATTTCGCCCGTGGTGGCCTCTTCCATTTCCATGGACTCAATGAGAGCCCGGTTTTTTCGCTGCTGGCCTTTCCAACGTTCAAAATACCAATCGGACACATACGGAGATTTACCCTGGCGAACACAGCCAAGCTGGATAGCAACGCTTTCCACTTGACGGCTGTAACGGGTTTTTAGTTTACGACGCCACCATTTCGCACAACAGACACGAGCAATAGCGGATTCGTTTTTCTTTTGGATGGTTTCGGCCGTGTCATTGCGAGTGATCTTTACAGGCCAGCTCAGACCGAATGATTCAATGTAGGTAATGATCTCAGTTAACGTATCTTCAAAGCTGGCCGGCCGCTGTGAACCGATAACCGCGATACGCCCTTCTGACTGGCTCACAAACTTAGCGTTTTTAATTCCGGTGCAAGATTGCGCGCAACCGTCAGCCATCATACGGACTTCATCTAAATCCATGGTGGCCGGGAATGGCAATCCCTCAGCTTGGAGTTGTTCGTCGATTTCACGGAGCTGAACATTGGCTGCTCGAATTCCGCGTTGACGTTTGGTGTACTCGTAAGCACCGCGCAGAATGGAAGAAAATCCGCGATGCTTTCCTACTATCTTGTCTCTAAATCTCTCGTTTTCACAAACGGCTACGGGGTGCATAGGAACACCCCGCGAGAATGGTTAGCTAATCTTTTCCTCCGAGCCATCCGGATACACATCATAAACTCCGTACATTTCCCTTGTGCGTATCACGAATTCTGCCCCTAGGCAGCGATCCTCAAGACCTCGAAATATTTCAGCCTTGATATCCTCTTTATCCGTGCCCCTATTTGAGGCCACTATATCCGCGACAACACCAAATTTAGCGAACACCTCCGCTGCCTGATCTAATGCGCGCTCTGGAGTCTTTTCATTAAGCTCCCCCCGCATAATCAGAGTTCCCACTACCATCGAAAATGCCAATATCTCTTCTTCGGTAAAGGTCAAGGTGCGTTTCTTTTGTTTTGCCATTTCTAAAGTCCTTTTGGATTCCATGAATGGCAAAGTATACAACTATTCAGGAACCCAAGACATAGAGCCTCGCGCCGACGTAGAGCTGTCCCCCGAGGCATGCAAACTGAAACCCTACAATTGATATTTGCACCACTTGCGGCCACTCAGCAACGAATGCGATAGCCGGAGCAATGAAGCAAACGATTGCTGTCAGAATCCAATAAAGAATTTTCATTGCACCACCTCGCATTTTGGAGCTGGAGCCGAAAGTGCATGCGCCACTTCACGCCATTCTTTTGCCCAGTACTGATAAATATCAGACATTGCACGGCAATCGTTTTGCATAAAACGTAGAGACAATTTTAAACAGCGGCTAATTTCACCCACTGCATATTCATGCGCTTCTTTGTCATCATTGCCAACATTCGACACAGCAATGGCAATAAAGTCTGCCCTGAAGGCACCCTCTTTAAACTCGATACTCATGCCGCACCCCTTTTATCTTCTTCACCAGCGATAAAGCCCGACTTGATTTGCTCAACAGCAAACGGCACACAGCATGCCTCGAATGCCTCTTTTGTTTGCTCATAGATCAACTGGAAAAGTTTGTTGAGTGAGTCGTAAGGGAGAGATTCATAACGGTCACAATACGCCTGTAGATTTTCTTTTTTGAATTCATTAGGCCAACGCATTACTGCATCGCGCAGATAAAGTTTTTTGAGATCAAGACTCATTGAAATCCACATTTCTTTGCGGCCATCGATTTTGGAATCAGCGTGTAAACGCGGAAGAATTCGCGTTAATAACGAATCAGTTTTTTGGATTAAATTCGGTTCGGATCGCGCGAGTAATTTCTGAGCGTCTAGAAAAAACATGTAACAAAGTTCCATGGCTTTACGTCCTATTCAGTGTTGGTCAACTGTCCTTGGCCAACCATCAAGGCATCCCCCTCGACCTACCAAAGTCTATTGAGGGGGACGGCTGATAGGTCAGCGGGATGAATAATACGCACACCCAGTGTGCGTACGCAACAGGAGTGTGCGCACTGGAATTTGCCAATTCCCTAGGAATCAGGCATTTTTAGAAGGAATTAATCTAATGACCTACCAACCCCTAATGATCACCACAATTGCTATTGTTGACCGCCTAAGAGAGACCAATGATTGGTCTGATTACAGAGTTGCCCAAGAGCTAGAAGTCAGTCACCAAGCGGTCTCCCGCTGGCGTAAGACAGGCTCTACCATGGCTGATGAAACTGCGATCAAGGCCGCAGAACTACTAGGACTTCCACCGGAATTCATTCTTTCGAACATCCAGGCAGAACGGGCAATTAACAGCCCTGTTTTCGATAATCTGCGGAAAATTGCTGACATGGTTGAAACGCAGATGAAAGATAAAATCGACCCCAAGAAAAAGCCGAAATCCAAGAAGTAATCTAGAACCCCCTATTTTTATAGGTCGAAAGTTTTTCGCCTAAATCTTGCGCAATTTCCGGATACAAAAGGACGCTGTATATTATGTTAAATTTCATTATCGCCGCTAATACACCCTTAAACGTTATTCCTGAGCAAGTTTTTACCGCCACAAATCGGCATGTCGCTTGTTTCCTCTCACGTCACCTTGGGAATTCCCCCAGGGCATCGTGTATGGAGACACACAATGATCAAAGATACCCAAACCCTGTGTTGCTGGTTCAGCGTTCAGAGGCTATGCGAGCTCCTTGGAGTTACTCAGGTCACAAGCCAAGCGCTATCAGACCGGACCAAGCCAAACCACGGCCCAGAGAGGTCACACTGCTGCGGTTGTTATATGAAGGTAAAATCATGCCAGAAAGCTGGCCCAACGGAATGAAGTTCCGAGGAAACTTGTTAACAACAGCCAATGAGCTTGAGTCGTTAACCTGGAAGGAGATTGATACTTATCGCTGGGTGCTGGGCCAGTGGCATTGGAGCAATCAAAAACTAATCGAATTCGAGCGTAAGCTGCAAATGATCCAATAGCGCACTACGAATAGGGGGCGAGCCCCCTATTCTTCTAGTGATGGTTAACTATAGCAGGCAGTTTTTTGGAGGTTCCTTTACAAAGGACCTGTTTTGATTTTCCAGTTCCAACGACCTGCATTCCGCTGCAAGACAGAAAAGGCTTCCAAGTATCACCCGGTTTTGGTGTTTTTGGGTTCACATATCTTCCACATTCAGGGCACTTCAATATTTCTTCGTTATCCGAATTTTCCTTGAGAGTCTCCAAGATCTTTAGTAGATTTCGTTCGAGGGCTTTTTCGTTGTTGAAAATATGGGTAGTACCAATCAGGCCATCCAAGCTAACAGAAACCTTTTCATATTTTTCTTTATCAATATTATCATCAAAAAAGTTTCCTGAGTATGAACAATATGCAGACACAAACCAGCCATTCTTTAAATCAATCTTAAATCTATCAGAGTACCCCGCCGAAGTATCATCAACAAAACCAACCTTTTCTAAGATTGGTTGAATATTTTTCTTTAGCAACATTGATAGCATCCTTGTTTAATGAGTTAAGTGGATTATCTAGTTTATTTCAAGACTTACACCCTAAATAAATCAATCCTTTCGCATATATCACCAATGCTTGTCTTCTCCATTTTTACATTTCTCATGTCAAACTTGGGGTGCGTAGACGCAAAGGAGTTTTGATTGCCTATATTGTCAAACATATTAAATCTTAATATTGCTCTTAGTTGATGAGTTTCAATGTCGCTATAAATCTCAGTCTGTCTGGACCAATAGAAATTGGGTTGAAGGACGTCCAACCGAGTTTCTTCTTTAAGAGACATATAAGAGATATTATTCTTTGCCAACTTATCGTAGACTTTTGGAAATTTAACCTTGACTATTGAAATGTAAAATGCAACCTGAGCATCGTTTCCAGACAATCCCCCGTCAAACGAATTGTAAACAATCGCAAAATTAGTAAGAACTCTTTCCAGATTTCGAAAGGAAAGCTGATATCCTGAGGCTAGTTCTTCAAGATCTGTATATATCGGATCCTGCTCAATATTCCCCAATCTAAACTCCATTCTTTTAAGACAGTCAACAATGTATTTCCCTGGAATTGATTTTCCATCGTCAATTGTACGAGGAAGAGTGGTCCATATTGAAACAAACTTTTGTAAATACTCTGACGCTTCTATTCCATAGCCATACTCACACTCAATTGACTTTTCCAGTTGACGCCGATTTGTAACCAAAACAAAAGTTATGCTATCTACTGAATAGAAGTGTTTGATAATCTCCAACACCTCTAAAGCGTAGTTGGGCCTACACCTATCCAGCTCGTCAATTATAAAAACTAGTCGTCCATTGCCTTCGCCATTGCCTTCTTTGGCGATGGCATTTAGACAAATCTTAAAATCTTCAATACTTTTCTTTTCACTTTTTGATTTGGCCAGCCTGTCTGAAATAAAAGAATCTGCAAATGCAGAAGACTCTTCTTCCGCACCCGAATCTTCAAAAGTGGTATCGTCAATAATGCCTGCTGTAAGTGCCCTAAGCCCCATTCTGACTCCAGCTCTCGCCATCACAAGACAAGCCGATTTTGACTTTTCAAGAAACTGATTTAGCCTTTCACTATCACTTCCTTCCTGTTCCTCAATAAGCTCATATATCTCGCTAGAAATTGCCAAAAAGGGATCAGATTTGTAATCGTTTTTGAATGCATCAAAGTATATATGCTGCATATTTTTCTTATGTAGAAGCCCTATCCACATTCGAATAAATGTGCTTTTTCCCGAGCCCCAAGGGGCGTCCAGCGCAATTACCATTTCACCCGGTGTGTTGTTTATTAATTGATACAAAGACTCACCAAATGGAGCTCGATTAAATATATCGAGATCTTCAGAAAAACCAGTTTCATCGGTGATTTGAATCGGGCTTGGAATTAACTTCATGGGAGCTCTTCCTTGAGTTGTATGACAATCTGCAAAAAGAAAGAGCGTAATACTAGCAGCAATATGAATCAAGTAATTCTATGATA
>NZ_BAABWJ010000014.1:0-84033 GCF_040372805.1 Pseudoteredinibacter isoporae | reverse complement strand
GCCAGCGGGGTCCACCACCTCGGCTGAGACACGGTAATTGCCATTCGTTAAGGCCGGTTCCGGTGTCGCTTCCCAGGTCGCCGGGTCACCCGCATTGGCGCCTGCCGTCAGGGGAATGTTCTCAATCGTCTGCACAACATTGTCGTTCTCATCGCGAACGATCAGCGTCACTGTGGAGCCATCATCCGCTTCACTGGCGGCCACTTCACCACTGAAGGTGGGCGCAGCGTCGTCGATGGTGTCGCCGTTATTGATTGGACCGGTCACCCGGCCCACATCGTCAAACCCAACAAAGCTTTCTACAACATCTGGGCTGTTAGTGTCTAAAGTAAATTCGAACGGTGCGCTCAATTCACTTTCGTTACCATTTTCATCTGTGCTGCTGCTCGTAAAAACAAACGTACCGTCAGTGAGCTCTGGAACATTGTATTGCCAGCCCCCATCAGGTTGAACAATGGTTTTACCAATGAGCGTTCCGTCCTGAAAAATATTTATGGTATCGCCGTTTTCTCCTACCCCCTCCAGTACGGGTAGTTTGTCATTGCTTGTCTCTCCGCTCGTAAGAGTTCCTGACACGGGGTCAACATCATCAACAACACCTGTGATCACTGGCACCATGCTGGCCGACGTTGCAAATTCAACCGTATCGCTTGCAGCTTCCCCCGCATTACCATTCGCGTCTTCGATATACGCATCAAGAATTAAGCTTTCACCATCAGCAACAGGGCTGACCTCAAAATTTATCGAACCTTGATCCAGATCTGCTTGCGACACCGGTTGTGAAAACTCTTCACCATTACTCGCTTCGAGTACAACAGTATCACCAGCTTGCGTGCCCGCCGGCAGCGTCACTTCGACATCTACTTGGCCTTGAATTTCACTCGCGACAATTTTTCCATCGCCATTGGCATCTTCAACGATACGAATACCGGGCTTAGCCTGAGTTTGTCCTTCTACGTGAGCACTGGTGGATACGGGAGCTGACACATTTCCAGCTGCATCACTTAGGCGTGCAGACACAACAAAGTCATTGCCTTGGCTCACCGAGTTCAGGGCAAGATCAACGTAGCCGTCCGCGATATTTTCAGCCGTCAAAGTAATTAGTGTGGGTGTATTTGCGGAGGCTTCAACTCGCAAACTATCGCCAGGCTGAGCATCAACAGGGAGATCGACGCGAATATCAATAGCACCGTTTTGTTCTTGAACACTGATAACCCCATCATTGTTGGCATCTTCCAGAATGCTGAGAGACAGCCCCGTATTTAAATCACTGGTATCCACCGCCACATCAAGATTGTTCTTCTCTCCAGGATTTCCAGCAGAATCCGTAATGGATGCCTCAAACTCAACAGTGTCACCATCAGAAGGTACTGGCAATTCAACAACAGCAACGCCCGCATCAATTTCCCCTGGAGTGATCGCCCGCGTTTGTTCAGGGCCACCATCAATTTGATACACGAGGGTATCACCCACCTCAGTACCGATAGGCAAACTCACTTCAACGGTGATGTCATTCTTGCCATTCAGCTCAGCATCATTCAATGTCCCATCGTTCGGATCATTGTCATCGACGATGCGAATTTGTGGAGCTGACAAACCACTGGTATCCACTTCAACGGAATCACTCACTTCGGGGGAGGAATTTCCAGCCACATCACTGAGCATTGCAGTAACTTCAAATACGCTGCCGTCAACCGGGACAGGATATTCGATCAACACCTCTCCGGCGGCTATCTGCGTATCATCCAAAATGACAATTCGGGGAGCCCCATTGTTATCGCTGAGAATTAAGGTATCGCCATTCATCGCAGTAACAGGCAACGCTATTCGAACAGTCAGGTTACTCTGCGTCTCGCTCTCAGCTAACACCCCGTCATCATTACTGTCATCAACGATCGTGACAGCCAAACCACTCGACAAATCAGACGTATCAACGACTATTGAGGCTTCATCACTCGGCCCCGCCACACCTGATTGCTCAACATGGGCGGTAATGTTCACACTATCTCCATTGGTTGGGATTGGAGTGGTTACACTGACCGTGCCTGTATCAATGTCGGCTTGAGTCAATGGCGTACTAATCTCAGCACCACCATCAACCTGATGCACTAACACATCGCCGATTGATAAGCCGGACGGCAAAGTAATGTCGAGACTCAGTTCGCTGAGTCCACTCGCTTCATCCGCATTCAGGTAGCCATCGCCATTTACATCGTCAACAAATCGAACAGACGGCGCGCCCGCAACAGGCACAACTTCCATGCGAACGGTATCGCCCACGGGGTCAGAACTGTTACCGGAGTTATCATGAATTTCGGTCGAAAAGTCTATGGTTTGATTCGGTGCTGGTGCAGGGACATCAAATTCAACAACGCCATTTTGAACGTCGCTACTACTGAGCGTCATGCTTTGAGGGCTGCCATCGACGGTCAAGATCACGGTATCGCCTTCTCTGGCACCCACCGGCAAACTGACCTCAACCGTAACCGTGTCTGCGCCCGCCAATTCGGCCTCAGTCAACACGCCATCATCATCACGATCTTCCTCGACAATGACAGACAAGCCAGTGTTTAGATCTGGTGTTTTTGCGGTAATTTCTTTTTCTTCTTCAGGGCTTTGTTCACCCGAGGCATCTTCAACTTTCGCCTTTACGTTAACCGTTTCGCCATCGTCAGGCGTCGGCACCCTTATTGTAGTTTTTTGATCATCGACGATCTGTTGTGTGACGGGAATTGTACTCTCAACACCATCAACCACAACGATAACGTTATCACCAACTTCGACATCCTGAGGCAGAATAATATCAACCGTTAATTCGGGTTTTCCGGACACTTCATCATTGTTAATTTCACCATTGCCACTGCTGTCATCAACAAAAACAATAAGCGGAGCACCCACCGGCTGCAAATCCATAGTTGCCGAATCATGAGCTTCATCGCTCTGATTCCCCGCCGGATCGAAAATCTGAGCGCTCACGTCTAACGTTTGACCATGGTCTAATGCGTCGACAACCAGCTCAACTTGCCCAGCATTGATATCGCTGTCTGAAATAATAATTTCTTGAGGTGTTTGCCCTGTGGCGGAAACGATCAGTTTGTCACCAGCTCGGCTGCCCGGCGGCAAATGAATAACAAGGTCAACGGTGTCACGCTGATTGGAGGAAAGAATTTCAGTTGACGTGATACGGCCATCATCATTCCTATCCGTGGCCAGTTCCACCGACAAAGGCGGGTTCGCACCTGGAAAGTCAGTCACGTCAATCAGAAGGCTGCCTTCGGCATCGGGGCTATCGACACCACTTGGGCTGGTCACGGTAGCCATGACACTCAATGCACCACCATCATCGGGCTGGGAAACGGTTAGAGTGGTTTGCCCTTGCGATAACAGTGCCGCTGTGACTGGAATTGTGGTTTCATTTCCGTTGATCGTAACTCGCAAAGTGCTACCAAGTGGCGTGTCCGGTTCCAGAGTAACAATGATGTCAATTTCGCCATCCGAATTTGCACTTGACTCATCGAAATTAACAAAGCCATCACTATTGGTATCTTCCACAAACGACACCTGTGGCGCGGGAGGCTGGGTCAGATCTACCGTGGCAACCGTGAAAGGAACGGTATCACTCAGCGCCCCCTCATTACCCGCCTGATCGGTCACAACTACCTCGACTTGATAATCACCATCCGGCGGCGACGGAAGTATGTTCGCAGGCACCGTGATTTCAACCGACGCACCGTCGGATGGACGAACCGTGTAATCTATCGTTTCGGTGCTACCATCAGGCAAACTGACCGAAACACTAACCGTATCTCCAGCCTCTGTCCCGGTCGGCAACACAACCTGGACCTGCACGCCGTCTGCAAGCTCTTGTTCGTCAATCGAATCAACGGCTTCTGGAATCGTGACAATCGGTGCTGGAATCGGCCCGGGTACACCGGGGCTGGTTTCACCCGGGGCGGTGGTGTCCACTGAAATGTCAACCGGTTCACTGGGCAAACTTTCATTGCCCACTGGGTCGACCACCGTAACCTCAATGGTGTAATCGCCGTCTGGGGGGGGAAGGCAACAAATCAACCGGAATGGTAATGACCTGGGTAGAACCTTCGTCAGGATTTACCGGCGAAACGACACTAACCGTTTCACCATTCGGCAACGCAATAGACACTATAATTTCGTCATCCGTTTCACTGCCCGATGGCAAATCGACTTGAACCTGAATGCCATCGTCGAACTCTTCTCGATTCACACCATCTTGTGCTTCAGGGACAGTCACCGTTGGTCTTTCTGTACCGCCCCCCGGAGGGCTTGTGTCAACAACGATATCTTCAGTTACGGTGGTCGTGTTACCAGCCGGATCATCGGTACTCACGGTAATCTGAGTACCCGGCTCGGCAATCGGTGAGGTCGGTGTCACCTCCCACGTACCGTCAGGTGCTACCGTTGTAGTTCCTAAAACATTTCCATCCGGATCCGTGACGGTTACCTCATTGCCTGGCTCACCAGTGCCACTAATCGTTGGTGTTGTGTCATTGCTTGGAGGCAAAGGATCAACCGTTAGTAGCGGACCAGAAATATCAACGGTGATGGTGATGCTAACCGAATTGCCCGACACGCCAGCCGGATTAAACGGAGTTGCAACAATGTCGATGGTGTCTCCGTCCGCCGGCATAGGCAAATTGACAGCAATAATTCCTGCATCAATATCGCCTTGGGTAACTCCGGCTACCACACCATTCATAACAATGGTTGACCCTGGGAGAAGGTTGTCAGGCAATTCGATAGTGACTGTTAATAGCCCATCATTTTCGGTAGCATTGATAAAACCATCGCCATTACTATCTTGCACAACAGAAATTCGCCCCAACTCACCCGGTGCAGGTATACCGGGCTCATCCGAAGGGTTGTCTATATCTCTCCCTGATCCGCTTTCCGCCAATCCTGTGAATGAAGAGGCAAACCCAGCCTGAGGCAATACCTGACCACCGGTAAACTCAAAGCGCACACCATTAGCGAGCGCACTGCCTCCCGCCCCCTCATCACCTGCAGCCGTTGCTGGCAAAAGATTCTCAATACTCTCACCGCGCTCTATGGCATTTACCAGCCCCTCGAAATCAATACCGCTTTCGTTATCAATGGCTTCGTCGTCTTCCTGTTTAAGTCGCTCGATAAGACTTTCATCAATCAGTGCCGATTGATTTGCCCCCAGAGCCAAAGCGCCTCCCGTCATAAAACGCACCACCACACTGGCGTCATTAGCGGTTTGCAATGAATCGCCAAGATGAACGGCTATGCCAAGTTGCAATGACTCACCATTACTTAAGTTGTTGACAACTCCTTGTATCGCGACAACCACACCTGCAGATGAAAGGTTTTGGGCATTGATTCCAACAGATAAGTCAACCATAGGGGCTTCCTGAAAACTTCGACAACGAATGATTCTGCACCCCAAAAAAAGAAAGAAGGTACAGCATGCACAGCGGCTAAATAGGCCGCTGTTTTCCCTGCACAAGGCGATTGAAACGTTGCGCTTAACATCGACGCTCAACCATGGCCTTGCCAGCATTTACAAAAGAACGAGTTCCAACGTTGAACAGGTTCGATTCAAGCGGTGCGAATGGGCAATGTCTTCGATTTGAAAATCGGTAAGTCGATGAATACAGGCTGAACTATTAGCAACAAGAGAAATAGCGCAGGAAGGGCTGATGAGAACTGTCCATCGTTGCAATAGAAAAATGACTAGGCAGCATTCTGCTCATCAGTTGCCTGATGCAAAAAATCCATGTTGTTTGACGTCCTGAACCGACTGCGAAAATGAGACATATATCACACTGGCAGTCGAATCATATTAAGTGTCCAAACTGGTTCAAGTAGCTTCGCCTGAAAACCATACAAAGCTACCAAAGCAAAATCTAAACGGGAGATTTGAACAAGGCAAAAGAACCAACCTGACAGTATGTACTAGCACTTTTAGCTAGACTTTTCAGAGGGGAATACGGAGAGCAGTAGCGAAACCTATTCACTACTCAGAACAAAGTAAGAATCGCGACGCCTCACTCAAAGTCGCCGCTGATCAGAAAAAAGCAACACGGTCTAGACCGACAATCGCTCAACAATATTTTCCAGCTGAGCTCGAGGACACGCGAAATTAATACGAGCGAAACCTGGCGCAGCAAAATCCGCACCGGGCGATGGTCCAACGCCACGATCTTCAAACCATTTCTGATGATTGTCTACGGCCAATCCTCGCGCATCCAACCAAGCCAGAAAGGTGGCCTCAGAATGGGCCATGCTCAACCCAGGCAGCGATTCAATGGCTTGGAACAGAAAATCCCGATTGGCGCGCAAATAGTCGAGCAGTTCACCATGCCAATCGCGGCCACCGTTAAAAGCCGCCGCTGTGGCCAGCAAGCCTGGAACATTAGCCCATGGGGACAGGCCATTGGACGCTTGCAGAAAACGTCGGCGTAATCCCGCATTGGGAATGATTCCAAAGGACACCCCCAAGCCCGCAATATTAAATGTCTTGGCCGCCGACATCAGCGTGACCGAACGCTCTTGCAAACCTTCCAGACTGAAAGCCGGGGTATGCTTAACACCGGGTTCTAAAATCAAATCGCAGTGGATTTCATCACTTACGAGGACCACATTATTCTTCTCACAGATACGCGCAATACGCTGCAAGCTTTCTGAACTAAGAACCTTCCCATTCGGGTTCATTGGGTTACACAAAATCATCATATTGCAGCGTTCATTCGCCGCATACTGTGCCAATTGTTCGATGTCCAGATCCGGTCCGTCTGCGCCATAGACAACGGGAACCGTCAGACTGTCCAGTTGATGATGCTTGTGAACATTTAAAATGGGAGGGTAGTTGGGCGTTTGAACAATCACACTCTGCCCGGCTTCGGTGAAAGCTCGACAGGCCATATTGAAGCCAGGAACGACTCCAGGCATCCAGACAATCCACTCTTCAGGAATACGACTGCCGTGGCGATATTCCAACCAATCCACAATGGCTTCACGCCCCTCTGCGAAATCCTCCGGTTTCAAATAACCATACACACCATGCTGGTTAAGCGACATCAACGCTTCTTGCACTGAAGCAGGTGCCGCAAATTCCATATCCGCCACCCAGCAAGGAATAATGTCCTGACCAGCATAACGCTTCCACTTCATGGAATATTTAGGGTCTCTTTCAATCCGGGTGTCAAATACAGAAGTCATTTCGAGCCTTATAGCAATACCAGTGATAATTTTGTGAGTAAAGAATGACATAAATCATAGGGCTACCATCTTGCACAGGGCAAGCAGTAGAGCTATGGTGCCTGCCATTATTGCAGAATGCGAAAGGTATGCACCAATGCGCGAAGACGTTAAAGAGTATTACGGAAAAACTCTGGCTGGCAGTGAAGATCTGAAAACCGATGCTTGCTGTACTTTGGAAGCCCCCCCGCAAAACATCCGGGAAATACAGAAAAAGATTCACCCAGAAGTCTCCGGGCATTACTACGGCTGCGGTTTGATTATTCCTCAGGAAATCAATGGCCTTCGAATTTTGGATCTGGGCTCTGGCTCCGGCATGGATGTTTATACACTTTCTGCCATGGTGGGCAAGGACGGCTATATTGTCGGTGTCGACATGACCGACGAGCAGCTGGCGATTGCCCGCCGCCATCGCGAATACCACGCCGAAGCCTTCGGCTATGAACAATCCAACGTGGAATTTCATAAAGGTTATCTGGAACAGCTGGACGAGCTGGATCTGGAACCCGGCAGTTTTGATTTGATTGTGTCCAACTGTGTGATCAATCTCTGCCAAGACAAGGAAGCGGTTCTAAAGCATTGCCATCGCCTGCTCAAAGAGGGGGGCGAAATGTACTTCTCAGATGTCTACAGTGACCGTCGCGTACCGGAGTCACTCAGGCAAGACCCGGAACTCTACGGCGAATGCCTGAGTGGTGCCCTGTATTGGAATGATTTCCATAACCTGGCCAAAACCTGTGGCTTTGCCGACCCTCGTCTGGTTGAAGATCGCCCTTTGGGCCTGAACAATGATTCAGTGATCGAACGCATCGGCCATATTGGGTTTTATTCAGCCACTTATCGCCTGTTTAAAATTGATGGCTTGGAGCCCGCCTGTGAAGACTATGGCCAAGCCGTAAAGTACTTGGGAGGCATTGAAGACCAGGAACAACTGTTCACCCTGGACAAGCACCATCACATTGAAAAAGGCCGCCTGTTCCCGGTTTGTGGCAACAGCTACCGCATGCTAAATGAGAGCCGCTTTGCCCAATACTTTGAGTTCTATGGCAGCTGGGATCAGCATTTCGGCATTTTTGAAGGTTGTGGGAGCAGCTTGCCCTATGACTTGGTCGCCGCCGCCAACGAGAGCAGCTCTGGCGGTTGTTGCTAGGGGCTCAAGATCAGACTCAGTTAACAGTTTCGACAACACCCACCCTCAAAGGTCAAAGCCGCATGGTGTTTTGGCCCATTCTCCTGGCGCGCCACTCCACAATGGGTGGCGTCTAGGGTACCATCGCTGCCTTTTGCGAGTGCTGGTATCACCAACATGTCACGTCGACACGAAAATCTCGATCAGTTTCGCGGGTATTACCTGCACCCTAAGTTCTGGCCTCTATGGCTATGGTTTGCCCTGCTCTGGCTAGTGGGCCGCCTACCCCTAGCCGCGATCCGCGCCCTGGGCACCGGCACGGGCTTATTGGTCTACAACGTCGCCAAGAGTCGGCGCCGAATCACTCTGCGCAATCTGGAATTGTGCTTCCCGGAGAAAACCGAACAGGAACGTGAACAAATCGCAAAAGACAGCTTCGCCGGTGGCGGCATGGCCCTGTGGGAATCTGGCCTGATCTGGTTTGGCAGCCTTTCGCGTATACGCAGACTGCACAAGGTGATTGGCATTGAACATCTCGAGCGCGAGCCTGGCCAGGCGATTCTGCTTCTGGGAATGCACAACGCTTGCCTGGAAATGACCTATGGGCCGCTCGCTTTAATGCACAACATGAAAATTTTGTTTCGGGTTCATAACAACCCGTTTTGGGAATACGTCGCCCAGAAAGGGCGTAATCGCTACAATCTAACCCTGATTTCCAATAAGCGAGTCAGTCAGTTTGTCCAACACCTGAACGATGGTGAAACCGGCCTGATTGCCGCAGACCACGACCTCGGACGAAAAAACAGCATTTTTGCCCCCTTCTTTGGCATTCCAACCGCCACCGTCACAACCCCAAGTACCCTGGCCCGAGCCAGCAACGCCAAGGTTGTCTTCAGCTGCGGTTACCGCACGAAGGATGGTTATGTGATCAAACTCAAACCCATCGACAACTTCCCCAGTGATAACGTTGAAGCCGATATTGTCCGTTTTAATGCCCTGGTCGAAGCCCATGTGCGTGAGCACCCCACCGAGTATATCTGGATGCACCGTCGATTTAAGACCCGCCCGGAAGGCGAAGCCTGCCTGTATAAGAAAAAATAAGCTTCTGGGCCCGGCCACTTGGCCATTGCACAACCAAAATCACCTGACAGCCGGGGCGTTGGGGCAGTATAATCTGTCCTTTTTGCCACCCCGGTTGATAGAGAGATATGGAAGAGCAATACCTCCCACGAGACATCGAACAACACGCCCAAAAGCATTGGGAGTCCAAGCAAAGCTTCGAAGTAAGCGAAGACCCAAACAAAGAGAAATTTTACTGCCTGGCGATGTTTCCCTACCCCAGTGGCAAGCTGCATATGGGTCACGTGCGTAACTACACCATTACCGATGTCATTTCCCGCTACCAGCGCATGCAGGGTAAGAACGTGCTTCACCCGATGGGTTGGGATGCCTTCGGTCTGCCGGCGGAAAACGCCGCCATTCAAAATAAGACCGCGCCGGCCAAATGGACCTACAGCAATATCGATTACATGAAGGGCCAACTGAAATCCCTCGGCTTTGGCTTTGATTGGAGTCGGGAATTGGCGACCTGCCGCAACGACTACTACAAATGGGAACAATGGTTCTTCACCCGTCTCTATGAGAAAGGCCTGGTATACAAGAAAATGGCCACGGTTAACTGGGACCCAGTCGATCAAACCGTATTGGCCAATGAGCAGGTAGTAGACGGTCGTGGCTGGCGCTCCGGTGCACTGGTAGAACGCAAGGAAATCCCCCAGTGGTTCATCAAAATCACCGACTACGCTGAGGAGCTGCTGAGCAGCCTGGATCAGTTGCCCGACTGGCCTGAGCAGGTGAAAACCATGCAACGCAACTGGATCGGCAAAAGTACCGGTGTAGAAATGAGCTTTGCCCTGCAGAATGAAATCGCTGGTTTGAACGACATTGATGTGTACACCACTCGCCCTGACACCATCATGGGTGTTACCTATGTAAGCATCGCTGCTGAGCACCCGATCAGCTTGGCACTGGCCGAAAACAACGACAAACTGGCGTCCTTCATTCAGGAATGCAAAAGCAACTCTGTGGCCGAAGCCGATATGGCGACCATGGAGAAAAAAGGCCTGGATACCGGCCTGAAAGCTATCCACCCGATCAGTGGCGAAGAAGTCGCCATTTGGGTTGCGAACTATGTTTTGATGGATTACGGATCAGGTGCGGTCATGGCCGTACCCGCTCACGACGAGCGCGATTTCGCCTTTGCCAATAGCTACCAACTACCGATCCGACAGGTTATCGCCAGCACACTGGCTGATGATGCGGATTTCGACAGCAGCGTTTGGCAGGAATGGTATGGTCGCAAGGGTGACAGCAAAACCATCAATTCCGGCGAACACTTCAGCGAGCTCGACGGTCTCGAATTTCAGGCCGCATTCGATGCCGCCGCCGAGAAATTGGTTCAACTCAACAAAGGCAGCCTGAAAACCAACTTTCGCTTGCGCGATTGGGGAGTCTCCCGTCAGCGCTATTGGGGCGCCCCCATTCCGATGTTCAACTTGCCAGAAGGCGGCGAAATTCCTGTGCCTCTGGACAAACTCCCGGTACTCCTGCCCGAAGATGTACAAATGGACGGTGTACAAAGCCCGATTAAAGCGGATCCGGAATGGCGTAAAGCTGAGCACAATGGCCAGGCGGTTGAACATGAGACCGATACCTTCGACACCTTTATGGAGTCATCTTGGTACTACGCTCGTTACACCTGCGCCAATTTAGAAGACGCCATGCTTGATCCGGCCAAGGCGGACTATTGGCTGCCGGTCGATCAATATGTCGGCGGTATTGAACACGCAATTCTTCACCTTTTGTACGCTCGCTTTTTCCACAAGTTGATGCGTGACGAAGGTTTGGTCAATTCAGATGAACCATTCAAACGCCTGTTGTGTCAGGGCATGGTACTCGCTGATTCCTTCTACCAACAGAACAGCGACGGCAGTAAAACCTGGTTTAACCCGGCCGAAGTCGAATTGGAAAAAGACGACAAAGGTAAAGTGATTACCGCCACGTCTCCCTCGGGTGATGCCTTGGTTGCCGGCGGCATGACCAAGATGTCCAAGTCGAAAAACAACGGTATCGATCCACAAACTGCAGTGGACCAATACGGTGCTGATACCGTCCGCCTTTTCACCATGTTTGCCGCACCGCCAGAACAAACACTGGAGTGGAGTGACGCCGGTGTAGAAGGCGCCAGCCGATTCCTGCGTCGCCTCTGGAAAACCGTGTACACGCATTTGCAGGCCGGTGAAATAGGTGAGATTCCAAGCAGTGGCTTAAACGAGCAACAAGAATCCCTGCGCCATAAAGTTCACAGCACCATTAAAAAAGTCAGCGATGACTACGGCCGCCGCCAAACCTTCAACACCGCGATCGCCGCCGTGATGGAAATGATGAATGAGGTAGGTCGCCAAGCCGACCGTTCAACAGCTGAGCATCGTGCGATCGAGCGCGAAGCCCTGGAAGCTGCTGTTCTGTTGCTGGCTCCAGTTACGCCTCACATTTCTCAGCATCTGTGGGCAGCAATGGGCAACGGCGACGATGTTATTGACGCAAGCTGGCCTAACGTAGACGAAAATGCCCTGGTGCAATCCAGCATCATGCTGGTAGTTCAGGTAAACGGTAAGGTACGAAGCAAAATTAACGTCGCTGCAGACGCTGATGAAAACAGCATTATTGAAACGGCCAAAGCAGATGCCAATGTTGCGAAGTTTTTGGCCGACAAAGAAATCAAAATGTGCAAAGTGATCCCCAACAAACTGGTCACTTTCGCCGTTAAATAAGCATTCAAAGGAATAACGACAATGAAAAGCCTTGTGCAAGTAAGCTTGATGACTGGACTGCTGTTGCTGGTGTCCGCCTGTGGTTGGCAGTTGCGCGGCCATGTCGCGCTCGGGCAGGATATTGGCACCTTGCATGTCAGCTCCCCCGATGCCGAATTGCTCCGCGACCTGAAACAAGCGCTGCGCCGTAACGACATCACGTTGAGCGAAAGTAACGCCGACGCCGATTACAATCTGAGCTTACAAGCTATGCGTTTTGATCGCCGCACTGCCGCAGTCGGCAGTCAGATTTTGGCTGCCGAGTACGAACTCAACATGCAGGTCGACTACCAAATCGCGCAGCTGAAAACCGCAGAAAGCCAAAAGCCCTATGTCGATGGCGCCCGTGCCAGCACCATTCGCAGCTACGCATACGACCCCAACAACACTTTGGGTAAAGATCAGGAAGAGCGTCAGCTGCGACGGGAAATGCGAAGCGAAATTGTGCAGCAGATTTTGCGCCGCCTGGCCTTGATCAGCCAGAACAATGAAGACTGACACATGGCAAAACTGCGCGCCGAGCAATTACAAAGCAGCCTCAAGAAAGAGCTGAAACCGGTTTACCTCATCAGCGGAGAAGAGCCCCTGCTGGCGCAAGAGCTTGCAGATGAGGTCAGGGCCAGCGCGCGCAAACAAGGCTTTACTGAACGTGAGGTCTTGCACGTCGATCGCAGTTTTGATTGGAATCTGCTGCTCGACAGTGCCAACGCCATGTCGCTGTTCGCTGAAAAGAAAATCATCGAACTCAACATGCCCGGAGGAAAGCCAGGCACTGAAGGCAGCAAAGCACTGGTTCAGTTCTGCGACAATGCCAACGAGGACAACATTTTGTTGATCCACAGCGGCAAACTCGATCAGAGTCAGCAACGCAGCAAGTGGTTCAAGGCACTGGAAAAGTTGGGCCACTGCGTACAAATCTGGCCCATCAAAGCCGCACAACTTCCTCATTGGATCAAACAACGTTTGCAACAAGCCCAACTCAGTGCCGACTCACAAGCCATTGAAATTCTTTGCGCCCGAGTGGAAGGGAATTTGCTAGCGGCTGCCCAGGAGGTTGAAAAACTCAAGCTGCTGGCCGATGATCAACACATCAGCAGCGACCTCATGAACAGCGTAGTTGCTAACAGTGCGCGCTACGACATTTTTGATCTGGCCGACAAAGCCCTCATGGGAGACGCCCAGGCTTGCACCCGAACACTGCAGGGATTAAAAAGCGAAGGCACCGACGCCATTCCGGTACTGTGGGCTCTGGCTCGCGAAATTCGCAGTTTGAATCAGATTGCCCACGCCCAGGATCAAGGCCAGAACTTCGACTGGGCTGCGAAAAATGCGGGGGTTTGGGACAAACGCAAACCTTTGGTTTCCGCCGCACTGCGACGGCTCAACAAAGCCCAACTCGAACTATTGCTCCGCAAAGCCAATGGCATTGATAAAGCCGCCAAAGGCATGCGTAAAGCCGACGCCTGGAGCGAACTGATGGACTTGTGTCTGTGCCTTTGCGGGCAAAACAGTTTGCACCCTGCTCTTCAACGTCTATCGCTCAGCCTCTAGTATTCAAGCGATAGCACTTAGCCTCTACAACCGTACATCAGATGCCACAACTTGCCGAAACCGAATTCCATTTTCAGGAACGAAGCTGGACACTAAAACGTTTTCCTTTTCGAAAACATGACACCTTGCGCGCCTGGGATGCCGCGGATGAACTCTTACTGCAAGAAGTCGCCAGCAAGATTCGTCATGATCAAACAGTATTGATTGTAAACGACGGTTTTGGCGCTCTGGCAACCACACTGGCCGAGTTTCAGATCCATTGGCTAAATGACTCCTACATCAGCACAGAGGCCTGCCGACAAAACCTGCAGGACAATGATCACGACGAAAACCAGTTCCATTGGCACAACAGCCTGGACTGGCCCGACACCTCCTTCGACTGGGTTCTCATCAAACTTCCCAAGAGCCATGCCCAACTGGAAGATCAACTTTATCGCTTAAAAAGCTGCCTTCATGCTGACAGCAAGATTATTGCCAGCGCGATGAGCAAAAACCTGCATAGCCAGTCCATTAAGCTGTTTGAGAAATTGATTGGCGAAACCCACACGTCCCTGGCAAAGAAAAAAGCCCGCTTACTTTTTGCCAAAGCGGAACATATCGAAGCAGCAGAGTCGCCCTACCCCAAGCAGTATTCTCTGGAGGCTTATCAGCTGGAGGTATTTAATCACGCAGCTGTTTTTTCCCAGCAAAAACTGGATATTGGCACGGCTTTTTTGCTTGAAAACTTCCCCAAAGGGAACAACGCCGAAAAAATTATAGACCTGGGCTGTGGAAATGGTTTGCTTGGACTGAGAGCGGCCCAGCTTTTCCCTGAGGCCGACATTGAATTTTATGATGAATCTTACTCCGCGATCGCCAGCGCACAGCTGAACGCCGAACAAAACCACTTAATGAGCAAGCGTTTACGATTTGTTCATGGCGACTGCCTGGACCAAGCAAGCGACAACAGTGCCGACCTGATTCTCAACAATCCGCCCTTCCATCAACAACACAGCATCTCCAGCCACATTGCCAAACAGATGTTTCGCCAAAGCTGGAAAACCCTTAAAAAGGGTGGTGAGCTATGGGTTGTTGCTAACCGGCATCTGGGTTACCACAAAGATCTACAGGCGATATTTGGCAATCACCATATTGTGCAAAGCAACAGCAAGTTTGTCATTTTAAAGGCCCAGAAAAACCGATGAGCACTCTCACAGAAAGCACCCTCAATCCTAAATGCTCTGCCCAATGTCATTAGCCGCAACTAAGGTGAGTTTACGTTGAATGGTGCAGAAGCTCTCTTCAATATCTCTGGCTGAAATAGGCTTGGAAAAATAAAAGCCCTGCGCATAATCACAGCCTTGATCTTTCAGCCACAGCTTCTGATCATTACTTTCTATTCCTTCTGCCACTACCTTAAGCCCCATATTATGTCCAAGGTCGATGATTGATTTAGCAATCGCAGCATCGTTTGAGTCGCAATAAATATCTCGAATAAAACTGCGATCAATTTTTAAAGTGTCGATAGGGAACCGTTTTAAGTAAGCGAGCGATGAATAACCCGTTCCAAAATCATCCATCGCCAACGCCACACCCATAGCGTGTAAACGCTCTAACATTTGCACCGATTGCTGCGCATTCTCCATGGCGGAGGATTCAGTGATTTCAAGCTCCAAATAGGAAGATTGTAATTTGTGTTTATCCAATACGGATTGAATAAAATCCGGAAATTCTTCCTGAAGAAATTGTCGAGGAGAAAGATTAACAGCCACCGAACCTACAGTGAAACCACGATCTAACCACGAACGCTGCTGGCGACAGGCCTCATCCAACACCCACTTCCCCAGTGGAACAATAAGCCCGGTCTCTTCGGCCATAGGGATAAATTTTCCTGGAGGCATCACCTCACCATTATCAAGATCCCATCGCACCAACGCTTCCACCCCAATGATAGAACCATCATGCAGATCTATTTTGGGCTGGTATACCAGACGAAGTTTGTCATACTTAATGGCTTTACGCAGATCGTTCTCAATCAGCAGGGATTCAACGGCTTTATCATTCATGGTGTGATTAAACAGGCGATAGGTATTTTTGCCTTCTGCCTTTGCTCGATACATCGCCACATCAGCATGCTTAAGAAGCGTTTCACTGTTATCACCGTCAGCCGGATACACGCTCACGCCAACACTCAAGGTACTGGTAATATCGTAACCACGCAGCTCACAGGGCGTCGCCCCAATCGTCAGAATCTTTTCTGTCACCAGAGTAACGTCATCCTGACTGTGAATATCTTCGATCACCAGAACAAATTCATCACCGCCCAAACGAGCCACAGTATCGACCTGGCGCACGCAGGACACCAGCCGTTCCGCAATAATTTTTAACAACGCATCCCCTGCATCATGACCAAAACTGTCGTTCACGTACTTAAAACGATCCACGTCCAACAACATGATGGCGACTTGAGAATGATTGCGTCGAGCTCGCTCCAGGCTGTGCAGTAGACGTTCGTGAAATAAGGTCCTATTGGGTAAGCCCGTAAGCTCGTCGTGAAAAGCCAGGTGGTTCAATCGCTTTTGCTGTTCCTGCATAGCGATTTCAGATTCTTTGCGCTCGGTGATGTCCGTACAAATTGCACAGCTGGCAAACAACTTGTTTTGCTGATCAAGCAGAGGAAATCGATTTATCCAATAGTATTTGCTTTTCCCGTCAGCCGATTCAAATGAAAATTCCCAATCGGCATTCACTTCTTCTTCTGATTCCGGGCGCCCCTGCCACAAGGCCTGCGCAATGGTTTCGGGGAATAAAGCATAAACGTGATGACCGTTGTAGCGGGTATTCGCCGCTTCAGACAACGCCTCGTTCAAATGGTGATCGCTGCTCAGAATAACATTGCCATCCAAGTCCACGACTGAAATGAACACCGGAGAGTGATCCAGAATCGAGCGCAAGTAAACTTCACTGGCCCACAGTGCTTGCTCAGCAACTTTGGCTTTTTCCAGTTGCTGGTGGTGCCGCCAAGTAATGGTTAAATGCTGCAAGACCAAGCCACAGAATACCTGCAGCTGCTGATAGTCACCTAGAAGTTTTTCAGCCCCGCTCCGAGGAAGATCGAGCTCCAGATACATTAAACCGATGGGATCGGATTCCTCACCGATGGGAATGCAAGCAATGCTCTGGCATTCATCCCGAAGAATTTTCCCCAGCACCAAGGGGTCGTCCGCCTCACACAACTGAAGGCTCACCAAGTCATAACTTTGCTGTACCAGCTCGGGGGATATTTTACGGAAATGCAGAAGATCGGTATTGAGTACCGTCACACTATCATTGATTGCCGTGCCGCGTACCCAGTGCTTTCCAGACTCACAGGTGAGCAACACAACGCGCACCACCGAGGGCAGTTCGCTCCAGCTCTTAAGCAACCATAGGACCAGCTCTCGATGCGGTTTGCTGACCACCAGCTGATAAAAGCGTCGCATTAGATCGACGGCTGCTAACTGCTTAGACATCTCACCACCCTAAACCACTACTTCCCCAATCATTGAGGAATAACTCAGTAGATAGACTAGCGGCCTGTGGCGCCTAAACTTTAATTGCCTAGCCAAACGCTCCGAGGCTTAACAACACAAAACTACAACCACTGATAACAAGAACGGCGATCAGATTAATGGAGAAACCGTTACTGACCATATCGGCGATACGTACCTGCCCGGTTCCGAAAACAATCGCATTGGGCGCGGTCGCCACCGGCAACATAAAGGCACAACTCGACGCTAAAGCGGCCGGCAGCATAATCAAGGCAGGCTCCATTTCAGCGGCGATAGCCGTTGCAGCGAGGATCGGCATCAGTAATGTCGCCGTCGCGGTATTACTCGTGACTTCCGTTAAAAACGCTACGCCCAAACTCAACAAAACCAGTAACAGCAAAACCGGCAACTGGTTAAAGCCCGCCAGCGCCTCACCAATCGCCTGACTCAATCCGGTGGAGGTGAAGGCCTTCGCTATCGCAATACCACCGGCAAACAACAACAGAACGCCCCAGTGAATCTGATTAGCGCTTTGCCAATCCAGCAGACGACCACCTTCGCCGTCAGGAATAATAAACAGAATCAGGACAGCCAACAGTGCCACGGACCCGTAATTTGCGGTCGGCAACCATTGCCCCCAACCACCCGATGGGCCTTTGAGGGTGATCCACGCTAAGGCGGTGAGCGCAAAAATTAACATCACTCGCCGCTCAGCCTTCCGCCAGGTTCCGAGGTCGGGCAACTCCAGCATACTGGTATCGGAACCCAGTTTTCGGCTCAACCAAAACCCAGCTAAAGGCACCAGCAGAACGACAACGGGAATGGACCACTGCATCCAGTCCACAAAGCTGAGTTCAACACCGGTCGCGTCCTGATAGGCTTGCATCATGATCACATTAGCGGGTGTGCCAATTGGGGTTCCGAGCCCCCCAATACTGGCCGCATAAGCGATACCGAGCAGCAAGGCGATCATCAACTTGCGATCGTCACTCTTTTCGAGAACCGCCAAGGCGACAGGCAGTAACATTAATGTGGTGGCGGTATTGGAAATCCACATCGACAACAATGCCGAAGCCGCCATAAATCCCAACACCAAACGGCGCTGAGAGCCGCCACCAAACAATCCCACCATACCCAGCGCCACGCGGCGATGAGCGCCACTCTTTTCCATCGCCTTGGAGAGCATCGCGCCCCCCATCAATAAGATGATTAACGGACTGCCGTAAGCGAGGGCGACATCTTTGGGGCTGAGTATGCCCAACAAGGGAAATACCCCCAGCGGGATTAAAGAGGTTGCCGGGATGGGAATGGGCTCGAACATCCACCACAAGGCACAAAGCAAGGTGAGCGCCGCCGTAAGAGCCGCATTTCCCTGCCAGCCCTGCTGCCACATCCACAACCCCAACACACCTGACAGCACCGGAGCCAGCCAAACCATATGACGCTTAAGCAGCGCTAAGACCGGAACGGCCTTTGTCGTTTCAGACATACTGTTCTTATTCTTGATTTAGTTAAGGAAGGTCCAATTGGCGGTTGCCTGGGGCAGGAAGCCGGACTGGCGCAATGCGCGGGCAATATTGCCTTTGACTCGCAATTTACGCAGACCTCGTTGGAGTGAGAAATACGTACGCTTACCCTTAGGATGCAAACGACTGATGATAAAATGACGTGTTCCGCTGACTTTCAGCTTCACCCCTGGTACGGGCGATAACAGTTTTTCGAGGTACTGCAAAGGGCGATCGGCAGACGCGGTAAACGGAGCTGCAATCAAATCACTGGCACCAGAACAGGATTGTTTAACAATTTGATTCCAATCTGAACTCAGAGAGAGGTCGGCCACTTCAAGGGATTGCAGTAATTCGGTAACCATTGGCCAATTGGCGTGGGAGCTTAATCTGAATTGTTGCAGGCCAGATAAATCAATGATCGACATCGGGCGACCGCAACTGTAGAGCCCCAGTTGGAATTCTCCCTGACGAATAATCGGATCGCTCACCCAGAGAGACTTAGCTCTGCTTTGCGTTCGCTCGCGCCAGATTGATACCCCACCCAATAGCGCCTCGCCTTTCTCCACTTTGGACAAGATGCTGAAGCTGGGGGCAGATTTGATTTTGATCTCACCCTTAACGCCACCCAGTTGCAAAGCCTGGACCAGTAAAACCAGTTCAATCACTTCCAGGTTGGTAAAGGGATCCTGATGTTTGGCCGAGTATTCCGTATTAAAACGATAATCCCTGATGTCGCTCAATTGGCGACCTGCAGTGAAATCTCGAAATCCAGAGACCACCGGTGCTGGCGCCAGAATCACCGTCGTGCCCTCAGCTCGGGCAGGCAAGCACAGCACTGAGAGAAGCAATGGAATTGCCACCACCAGTAACGTTTTAAACTTGCCCATGCTTTGCAACATCCAGTGCACCCATACAGTGAAATTCAGCTCTCTATTCTCGCCCAGCTGCTGCTGGCTATCAATGCTTATGAAAAAATCGTTTATTTCTCTCATTGATGGCTAAAAGTCTCAAAACCATCTGTGAAATACAGTATTTACAATGTCCACATAGTAAGCAAGTAGTTACAAACATAGGAGTATTGCCCCCTTGAAAGCGACGTTAGAAATAAATAATCTAGGTAAAGGGGTCACCCCTTATTACTCTAATACATATAAATGTCACACTTTACCTTAACAATCTGCTCACGAATTGGCCGACAACGATTAAAATATGGGCATTTATCGTCAGCAGCGACAGGCGCTTATGGAACTGGATAAGCCACTATTTTGCATTGCTCATCGCGGGGGCTCTCAACGCTATGAGAATACTTTGCGGGCCATTCAACACGCCCTTGATCTTGGCGTTGATGCTATCGAGATCGATGTCTGGAATGTGCGCGGGGAATTGTTGGTCTTTCATGACCGCCGCCTCGCCTTTGCGCCCTTTCAAGACGCTCTGCTGGTCCAGCAGGACCCCCAACTTCTTAGGCACACACCTCTGCCCTGCGGCGAGCCTATACCCACCTTATTGGAGGTGATGGAACTTGTCGGCGATCGCGCTCTGCTCAATATTGAGCTCAAAGGCCCTGGCTGCGTCAAATCGGTCAGTAATCAAATCGAAGAATTCGTCCAGTACCAACAGGGCAATTATGAGTCTTATCTCATATCAAGCTTCGACCATGTTCAGCTCCACAAGCTGAGCCAACGCCTGCCAGAAGTCAAACGAGGGGCGCTGTTTGCCGGTATTCCACTTGATTACGCAGCCTGTTGTGAACAACTCGATGCTTACTCGCTTCATGCCTGCATTGGTTTTTTGCGTCAGGGGCTTATTGATGATGCCAGTGCACGTGGGCTGAAAACCTGGGTGTATACGGTGAATCACGAAGAAGATATGGGGCATCTGGCCGCGATGGGTGTCGACGGTGTGTTCACCGATTTTCCCGAAAAGGTATTGGCGCTGAACGAAGAATTTCGACAGCGCCATCCTAAAGTTGAAGGCAGCGATTTTTAAGATCCGGCCAATCCGGCTTAGCTCACTTCCTCTCCGTGCGCTTGCTTGTCAGCATGATAAGAAGAACGCACCAGCGGGCCGCAAGCCGAATGGGTGAACCCCAGAGATTTGGCCATCTCGGTATATTCATCAAACTCGTCTGGGTGCACATAGCGGTCCACAGGCAAATGGCTCTTCGACGGCTGCAGATACTGGCCAATAGTCAGCATATCAATATCATGCTCGCGCATATCACGCATGACCTCGAAGATTTCCTCCTTGTGCTCTCCCAAGCCCACCATCAAACCGGATTTGGTCAACACATCCGGACGACGCTTTTTGTATTCTTGCAGCAGTTTTAAGGACCAGGCGTAATTCGCTCCGGGACGGGATTGTCGATACAAACGCGGTACCGTTTCCAAGTTGTGATTGAACACATCCGGCGCTTCCGCCTCGAGAATGTCCAGCGCGGTATCCATACGACCGCGGAAATCCGGCGTCAGGATTTCAACCTGAAGATTGGGCGACAAATCCCGGGCTTCACGAATACAATCGGCAAAATGCTTCGCCCCACCATCACGCAAATCATCGCGATCCACTGAGGTAATAACCACGTACTTTAAACGCATTTCGGCGATGGCTTCTGCCAAATTACGTGGCTCGCCTTGATCCAAGGGCAATGGCTTACCATGGCCTACATCGCAGAATGGGCAGCGGCGAGTACAGATTTCTCCCATAATCATAAAGGTCGCGGTGCCCCCCGCAAAACACTCGCCAAGATTCGGGCAACTGGCCTCTTCACATACGCTGGCCAAACCGTTTTTACGCAGGATTTTTTTGATTCGATCCACTTCTGGAGATGCAGTCATGCGCACCCGAATCCAATCGGGCTTACGTTTGACTTCATCACTGCTGATCACCTTTACAGGGATACGCTCTACCTTGTCGGCGTCACGAAGCTTTTCGCCCGCTTTATGGCGTCGGGTGCGCTTTACGGGAATATTTTCAGGTCTTTCGCTCACGTTGTTCTCACTCGCAGGTCGCTATCGCAGGCAAACCTGCCACGTCATTTTTAATATCGTAGCCCAGCTGCTCCATCAAGCAACGAACCAACTCAGACTCCACTTTGTTAAAATCAGGATTGCCGTCTAACAGATCCGCCATTTGCACCATCTGCATACCCTGATAACCACAGGGGTTAATTCTCAGGAACGGTTCCAGTGACATATCCACATTCAGGCTCAAACCGTGAAAGCTGCACCCTTTTCTAACACGCAGACCCAACGATGCAATTTTGGCATCGTTGACATAAACACCAGGTGCATCAGCTTTCGGGTAAGCCTCTAAACCAAAACCCGCCAAGGTATTCACCAATGCGGTTTCAATGGCCGTCACTAAATCTCTGACACCGATTCCCAGTCGACGTAAGTCTATCAGCGGATACAGAACCAATTGCCCTGGCCCGTGATACGTCACCTGGCCCCCGCGGTCAACCTGCACAACGGGGATATCACCGGGCATTAAAACATGTTCCGCTTTACCGGCCTGGCCTTGGGTAAAAACAGGAGGGTGCTGCACCAACCAGAACTCGTCGGGACTGTCAGCATCACGCTGATCGGTGTAATGGGACATGGATTGCCAAACCGGCTCGTAATCCATTAACCCTAGATTGCGAATCGTAATTGCCGGCATTTACAGGACCATTTTTACCAAGGAACTGCTGCGCAAATCATTGTGCAGAGCTTCTAACTGATCGACACCAGTGGCTGTAATAAGAACCGTGATCGACTGGAAGCTGCCCTTGCTGCTGTCTTTCAGACGAATACGCTCAGGGTCGAAACCTGGAGCGTGCTTGGAAAACACCTCCATTACCAGAGCCTGTAGCTCATCACCTGAATCACCCATAACTTTAATAGGGTAATTTTCACAGGGGAATTCAATTTTGGGGGCGTCTGGCTGACTCATAATTGCGGTACCGGTCTAACTTATGGAATGGCGGCATTATACCGCAAAGCTAGCCGGAGAGAGAGCGGCTGGCGAATTCAGCGATATGTACTAAATTCGCCGCCAAAAACGCTTAAAACGAAACTTAAGCGAAGAGATTGAAGACAAAAAGCTTAATCGTATCCCACAGGCGTGCAAAGAAACCGGCTTCCTGTACAGGCTCTAGCGCGACCAGAGGGACTTCGGCGATTTGCTTGCCATCCAGTTCCAGACTCAAACGGCCTAGCTCCTGACCTTCTGAAATTGGGGCTTCAAGAACATCATCCAGTTTCACCGTTTGCTTGATGCGCTCTTCGCCGCGACGAGGAATGGTCAGAGATAAGGACTTGTTTACACCGACAGCCACCTCTTTGACCTGACCACCCCAAACCCGCTGGCTCGCCAATTGCTGGCCAGCTTCCAGAGCTTGATGGGTTTCATAATAACGAAAGCCGTAGGCCAGTAACTTCTGTGATTCTGCAGCGCGGGACTTGTCTGATTTGGTTCCCATTACGACAGAAATCAAACGCATACCGCGTTTTACACCTGAGGCCACCAAACAAAAGCCCGCCTCTTCTGTATGTCCGGTTTTCAATCCATCAATGGACTTGTCCAAGAACAACAGACGGTTGCGATTCATCTGATCGATGCCGTTGTAGGTGAATGAGCGCTCCGCGTAAATTTCATAGTGCTCAGGGTAATCGTTAATGATGGCCTTCGCCAAAATCGCCAAATCACGTGCAGTGGTGTAATGCCCTTCCGCAGGCCAACCCGTGGCATTAAGGTACTGAGTACTGGTCATGCCTAAAATAGCGGCCTGTTGATTCATCACGTCCGCAAACGCTTCTTCGCTGCCCGCAATATGTTCTGCCAAAGCAACACTGGCGTCATTACCAGATTGAATGATCACCCCTCTCAGCAAATCTTTCACGCTGACTTGGGTGCCTTCACGAATGAACATTTTAGAACCGCCCATCTTCCAGGCCCGCACGGAAACATTCACCTGATCGTCCTCACCAACATTGCCACGATCCATTTCACTGGAAACAATGTAGCTGGTCATCATTTTGGTCAGGCTCGCTGGTGGCAACATCTCATCGGCATTATGTTCGACCAGAATCTCACCGGTTTCAGCATCCAACAGCAAATACGCAGTCGCGGCCAGTTGTGGTGGCGCTGGAATTAACTGCTGGGCCAACGCCGACGTCACCGTTAGGCACAGGATGAAAAAGGAAACGATAGTTCTCATGTGTCTGGACTGTCCTATATAAAATTATTCATTCACTACGAAGCCTGAACCAAGACTCAAGGCTTGCAAAGTTTGTCTTACTGCCGCGATGTCATTCACTTTGGCCAAGGGGCCAATATGAACCCTAAACAGCCCTCTCGCCTGTGTCAGACGCATGGGCTCACGAATGCTGTTACGCAAACGCGCCAGTAATTGTTCAGCAGATTGGCGCTGACTGAACGCCGCTACCTGCAAAAAAGATTGTCTCCCGGCGCGTGGGTTTTGAGGTTGAGGGGACGATGGAGGGGCTTGTGCGATTCCCACTGTTGGCCTCACAGCAGCTGTGCCCACAGGCACCACTCCAGCATGACGCAGAGGGGGATTTCCCGTATCAATGGCCTCAACCGAAACCGGAGCCGTACCTCGTTCAGCAAAACCCAGCTTACTCGCCGCTGCGTAACTCAAATCAATGACTCGATTGCCATGAAACGGGCCTCGGTCATTGACTCTCACCACTACCGAGCGTCCATTTTGATGATTGGTCACACGCACATAGCTGGGAATCGGCAGCGTTTTATGAGCCGCCGTCATTGCGTACATGTCGTAGACCTCGCCATTGGACGTATTACGACCATGGAATTTCTTGCCATACCAGGAGGCCTCACCCTGTTCGCGAAAGCCTTTGGAATCTGATAACACACGATAGGTTTTGCCAAAAATAACATAGGGGCTTTTATTTCCGGCGCGTGTTCGCGTCTCCTTTTTTGGAACGGCATCCGGTGAGCCAGAAAAATCCAGCGGACGCGATGGGCCGCTGTCTTTGATTTCCTGCTGGCTACAAGCACACAGACCAAGCACCATGATCAGCTGCGCCAATCTCGAAATATACTTGTTCTGAAAACCGTACATCATGATTCGCCTTACGCTTCTGTATTCGCTGCGTCGTACTGTTTACGGATTTCCTGCGCCAACTGATAAACCGCCATAGCGTACATGCGGCTATGATTGTAGCGGGTAATGACATAAAAGTTGTGCAAACCCAACCAGTATTCTGTTCCTTTGGCGCCTTCCAATTTCACCAGGCTGCTCTCACTGTCTGAGGGCACATCAATCAAAGGCGTGAAGCCAGCCTCTCGCAGAGAAGCGACAGTGTATTTGGGTTTCAGAGACTGATTGGCCAGTTCACTGTTGAAATTACTCTCCAGCGCAGCCCTGGCAACCACAGGCTCCCCTTGTCGCCAGCCGTGGTTTTTGAAGTAGTTGGCCACACTACCAATGGCATCCCGTTTGTTCTTCCAGATGTCAGCAATGTTATCGCCATCAAAATCAACAGCATAGGCGCGGAAACTGGAAGGCATAAACTGTCCGTACCCCATAGCTCCAGCATAAGAACCTTTGAGGGCCAGCGGGTCTTGCTGTTGTTCACGCGTTAAACGTAAATAGTGCTTAAGCTCTTTGGTAAAAAACTTACTGCGCTTGGGGTAATCGAAAGCCAGCGTGGACAACGCATCCAACACCCGGTAACTGCCCATGATTCGGCCGTAGCGTGTTTCCACACCAATAATGGCAACAATAATTTCAGGGGGAACACCATATTTTTCAGAGGCTTCAGTCAATGCCGCTTGATTGTCCTGCCAAAACTTCACACCTTTGCCAGCACGCTTGCCGTCCAGAAAAATCTTGCGATAAGACTTCCACTGCAATGTCCTTTCAGCTGGACGGGAGATAGCATCCAGAATCGACTGCTTTTTTTCAGCCTGGGCGAACAATGCTTCCAACTCAGCCTTGGAGAAATCATCCTCAGCCACCATCTCGCCAATCAGTTTTTGAGCCAGTGGATGCTGCTCATAACCTTTGGCCTGAGCTGCCGCGGCGGTCAACAAAGACACCCCCATAACCAAGCCAAGCTTGGCCGTTTTCTTCAACGTTTCCATCATCTAAACAAACTCTCTAAACAAGACCCAAAGCAGGTCTAGGTTAACAATATTCTGCAATCAGGCCCAGTGCCAACCCGGCCCCTGAAACCTAAAAATTTCTTCGCATGGCGCCCTAGATGCTCACCTTACGCCGCTCGGTACTGATGGCCATCAACAGACCAAAACCCGTCAACAGTGTGACAATTGCTGTACCACCATGACTCACCAGCGGCAAAGGCACCCCCACGACTGGCAGCAATCCTGTCACCATGCCAATGTTCACAAAAATATAAACAAAAAACGTAAACGTAATACAGCCCGCAAGGATACGATTGAAGCTGGATTGAGCCCGCGAAGCGATCAACAGCCCACGTCCGAGAATAAACAGATAAATCAACAGCAGCAGCAACACCCCCAGCAAACCAAACTCTTCAGCTAACACCGCAATAATAAAATCGGTGTGGCTCTCCGGCAGAAAATTCAGCTGTGATTGCGTGCCATTCATCCAACCCTTTCCGTAAATGCCTCCAGAGCCAATAGCAGTTTTCGACTGAATGATGTTCCAACCCGCACCCAGCTTGTCAGCTTCAGGATTAAACATGGTGAGAATGCGTTGCTTCTGATAATCCCGCAGCACAAATTGCCACATCGGCCAGGCGCTCATCAATGCAAGAAAAGCAGCCCCTAAAATGTAACGCCAACGCAAGCCGGAGAAGAACAAACCAATCAAACCGGATGCCGCAATCAGCAGGGAGGTTCCCAAATCTGGCTGCTCCAGAATCAGCACCGTCGGTAAGCCGACAATCATGAGGCTAATCACAATGTGCTTAAAACTTGGCGGCAACACCCGAGCGCCTAAATAGGAAGCCACCATCATAGGGACCGCCAGCTTAATCACTTCTGAAGGCTGAAAACGAAAGCCACCCAGACTCAACCAACGCTGGGCACCTTTTGCTCCGGACCCCATCACCAACACCAGCGCCAGTAGGCCTACCCCCCCCAAATAAAACCAGGGTGACCAGCGCTGCAGAAAACTCATTTTGAATTGCGCGGCCGTGAACATGGCCACATAGCCAAGTGCAATAAACACCGCCTGGCGCTGCACATAAAATTTGGTTTCGCCGCTGGCACTGTAGAGCACAATCAAACCATATGCCGTCAACGCAAACAGTCCAAACAACAATGGGATATCAATATGAATGCGCTGCCAGAAACCTACCGGTTTACGGAGATCCCGACTCGCTTCGGGCATTCGGCGTTGGAAATCCTGCTGCACCATCAGCGCCCAACCTCCACTGCGTCATCTCCAATGTAAGCGGCGGTGTTTTGTTCGGCATCTTCCGGCAGATCACCGTCAAGCTGGCCATGCAGTAAGTATTCATCGAACAGCACACGAGCAATCTTGGCCGCCGAAGAACTTTTTTCACCATTCTCAACAATCACCGCCACCGCAATTTTCGGATCATCCGCCGGTGCGTATCCGACAAACAGGGCGTGATCTCGCTGGCGTTCAGCTAGCGCTTCCGAATCGTACTCGGCATCTTGAGCAATTCCGACCACTTGTGCGGTGCCGGTTTTGCCGCCCATACGAAAATTCGCTTTGCGTGCAATGGATTTCGCCGTACCACGCTGGCCGTGCACAACCTCTTCCATGGCATCCATCACCAGTGCCCAGTTTTTCTCACTGGCATTCACGACTTGAGACGCTTTATCCGGCAACTCTTCTTCGCCAACCCTCTGTACCAACCTCGGCTGGCGACGCACACCTTTTGAGGCCATCGTGGCCGTCATGGAAGCCAATTGCAGCGGAGTTGTTAACACAAAGCCCTGACCAATCCCCATATTCAAGCTGTCACCTGGAAACCAGGGTAAACCTCTCACGCCACGCTTCCACTGGCGGGATGGCCAAAGACCCGAGCGCTCACTGGGCACATCGACACCGGTACGCTCGCCCAAACCAAATTTATCGCCGAAACTGTGCATACGATCAATGCCCATGCGAAACGCCAGATCGTAGTAATACACATCACAGGATTCGGCCACCGCCTGTTTTAAGGCGATGCGATGACCGTGGCCACGTTTTTTCCAATCTCGATAACGGCGCTCTTCACCCTCTAACTGGTAATACCCGGGATCGCGCACAGAATAGTGTTCATCGATAATGTTGGCTTCCAGCCCTCCCAAAGCCAGCATAGGCTTTAAGGTTGATCCCGGCGGGTACCCACCTTGTATGGCACGATTAAACAGGGGCAAATCCGGTGATTCATTCAACGCTTTATAGTTCTTAAAGCTGATGCCCGTCACAAATAAATTAGGGTCATAACTCGGCGCACTCACCATGGCCAGCACGCCACCACTGGCGATTTCAATCGCTACCACTGCACCCCGTCGACCGCCGAGAGCCGACACCGCCTTGCGCTGCAATTGCGCATCCAAAAACAGTTTCAGGTTTTCACCCGGAGTCGGGTCTGTCCGCTCGAGCACGCGAAGCACTCGCCCCCGCGCATTAGTTTCCACCTGCTGATAACCAACTTCTCCCAGCAACAAGGTTTCATACTGTTTTTCAAGACCAATTTTGCCGATGGAATCCGTGCCGTTGTACAGCGCATATTCTTCGCTATCGAGTGCTTTGAGTTCTCGCTCATTAATCCGACCAACATACCCAACATTGTGGGCAAACAAGTCCATTTGCGGGTAGTAACGCACCAATTGCGCCTCCACCACCACGCCTTTCAAGCGATACTCATTCACCGCTATCTTGGCAATTTCTTCTTCGTCCAGCAGGTAACGCAGAGGGATTGGCTCATAAGGGCGGCGACGACGTTTGGGTCGTTTTAAACGTTTGTCAAAGTCTTCCAGCTCATCGTCGCTGATATCCACCAACTGACGAATCAGGCGTAAGGTGGCATCCAGAGATTCGACCTGTTCTTTAACAATCGACAAGGTGTAACTGGGACGATTTTCAGCCAACAGTTCTCCACGACGATCATAGATAAGCCCACGGGTCGGCGGCAAAGGCTGCACCTGGACACGATTGCGGTCGGATTGGGTAACGTAGGTTTGATATTCAACCACTTGCAGAGTGTAAAGCCGGGCGATCAACATAATCACCAGAGCAATGATCAGGCCGGCAACGATAATTGCCCGGCGAAAAAAGATGCGGGCTTCGTTGTAGTGGTCTTTAAATCGCAGATGCTCAGACATACGCACCCATACCGATTGCGCTTGCGATCATTCCACACGCCAGGATTATGTCCATGCCGTCCCCAAGCAGCCAAGTTGCTGCCCTAAAAGCTTTATCACTACGGCACCCAGATATTTATTTATGATATGGGTGATTATTTAAAATGGTCCATGCCCGATATAACTGCTCAATGAGCACAATTCGAACCAATGGATGTGGCAGGGTCAGCGCCGATAATGACCAGCGGGCGTCGGCTCGTTGCAAACATTCTGCGGACAAACCATCCGGGCCACCAATGAGCAAACTATAGTTATCGCCTTCCATGCGCCAATGGGCCAACTTGCCCGCGAGCTGCTCGGTACTCCAGGGCTTGCCCTTTACATCCAGAGCAATCACTTTATCCCCTTCGGGAATCGCCGCAAGCATCGCCTCGCTTTCTTTCGCGATGGCTTTTTCGATAGACGCATTTTTCCCCCGAGGCCCCAGCGGCAATTCTACGACCTCAACCGGGAAATCACGTGGCAAACGTTTGGCGTAATCTTTAAAACCGGTCTCAACCCAAGCCGGCATTTTCGTGCCGACTGCTATGATTCGAGTTCGCATAATTCAATTAGTTCAGATCGCCTTCGTCGCTTTCTTCCTTGCGGCCGGCGGGCTCCATCGACCAGAGCTTTTCCAAATCGTAAAAGCGTCGACTTTGCTCGAGCATGACGTGCACCACGATAGCGCCCAAGTCCACCAACACCCATTCGCCACTTTCCATGCCTTCGACGCCCAGGGGCTGTTCACCCGCGGCTTTCACGTCGACCACAACGTTATTCGCCAGAGACTTTACATGACGACTGGAAGTGCCTGTCACAATGACCAGCGTATCCATGACATCGCTCAGTTCAGCAACATCCAAACTTACAATATCCTGCCCTTTGACATCTTCCAGGGCATTGATGACAACTTGATTCAAATCCAAAAAAACAACCTCTTCGTGTTAAGGCGCACAGTATAAACCATGCGTATCAATATATTTCGCCACAGCCTCCGGCAAATGAGCCACCGCCAACGGTGGCACACCCTCCAATAACTGTTGGCGTATGTGAGTGGAGGATATATCCAACAACGGTGCCTCCAACTCGAACCAGCGACCATTGCGATGTTGTAACAGTTCTTCTTTGTTTTCACAGCGACGCTGCTGTAATTGTGTGCTCAAAGCGTCCGGCAATCCGTTTTCAGTGCGCTGTTCAAGAACGCCATCCCAGGACCACCCCGGACGGGCGAAAACCACAATATTGGCCAGTTCGAACAACTCCGGCCAATCTTTCCAGCGGTGCAGTTGCAATAGCGAATCCAAGCCCATACAGAAACACAGGCAACAGTCCTCACCATGTTCCTGACGCCAATGTCGCAGGGTATCCACGGTGTAAGACGGTCCCTCACGCTGCAGCTCCCGGCTATCTACCTCCAATTCAGGATAGCCCTGAATTGCTAAGCGAGCCATGTCAACTCGCTCCGTGCTACTCGCTCCGGCCCCATTTTTCAGTGGTTGGCGATGAGCCGGGAGCAAAGCCATCTGTTCCAGTGCCAATGTCTTACGAACGTCTTCCGCAAGCGTTACATGCCCATAGTGGACAGGGTCAAAGCTGCCACCCAACAAACCATAGGCCGGTAATTTAGTTACGGATATGGCCATCACCAAACACGATCCATTTTTGAGACGTCAGGCCCTGCAGGCCAACTGGCCCCCTGGCGTGAATTTTATCAGTAGAAATACCGATTTCCGCACCCAAACCGTATTCAAAACCGTCCGCAAAACGAGTGGACGCGTTGGCCATCACCGATGCCGAATCCACTTGAGCAAGAAAGCGTCGAACACGGCTGTAATCTTCCGAAACAATACTTTCCGTATGGCCAGAACTGTGTGCCGCAATATGATCCATCGCCTCGGCCATATCAGCCACCACTTTTACCGCCAAAATGGGAGCCAGGTATTCGGTATCCCAATCAATATCCTGAGCGAGCGTCAATTGCTCAGCACCCGAGCCTTGCGCTTTCAAGGCGGCATAAGAGCGTTCACAGGCCCTTAACTGCACACCCTTCCGCCAATAATCCTGGGCCAGAGTCGATAAAAACTCACCCGCCAAGGATTCATGAACCAACAAGGTTTCCATGGCATTGCAGACACCATAGCGATGAGTCTTCGCATTCAGCGCAATGTTCCGGGCCTTGTCCAAATCCGCCTTGTCATCGATATACACATGACAAATACCGTCGAGATGCTTTATCACACTCACTTTCGCCTCGGCGCTGATGCGCTCAATCAGGCCTTTACCACCACGAGGCACGATGACATCAACATATTCGGGCAGGGTAATCATGGCAGAGACCGCCGCCCGGTCGGTCGTTTCAATGACCTGCACCGCTTCTTCCGGCAAACCTGCGGCCTTGAGCCCTGCCGCAATACAGGCCGCAATGGCCTGATTTGAGTGAAAGGCCTCTTTACCGCCCCGCAGAATCGTAGCATTACCAGATTTAAGACACAGGCTTGCCGCATCAATGGTTACATTGGGTCGGGACTCATAAATAATGCCCACAACCCCCAAAGGCACTCGCATTTTTCCAACTTGAATACCGCTCGGGCGATAACTCATCTCGCTGATTTCCCCGCAAGGATCAGCCAGAGCGGCTATCTGCTCCAGCCCCTCGATCATCTGATCGATGGTTTGCTCCTGAATAGCCAATCGGTCCAATAGCGCCTCTTCCAGGCCATTGTCACGCCCGGCATTCACATCCAAGGCATTCGCCGCCAGAATCGCCTCTTGGCGAGCCTTTAATTCGGTAGCAATCGCCAACAACGCCGCGTTCTTTTGGCCGCTATCGGCAGCCGACAAATGTCGTGAAGCGGCTCGGGCTTTCTGCCCCACCTCACGCATATAGTGTTCAATGTTCATAGTTTTGCTAAAGCCAGATCAATGGGTTTTGAGCTCGTGGGCCGAGCTTATAATGTCTTATCGTCTCTCAGTCCTAAACGACCCATTCGCCAATGAGTTTTGTGCCTTTTGCATTCAGGCCCGCCCAAGATCAGGAGAACTGCGCATTATAGCGCTTTTCGGGCCGACTGGCTGCGCCCTCGACGCCTGATTTGGCCACCTGAAGAGAATAAGGGCTAGCCCAGTTTCAGCTAGGGTTCAGGCAAGCGCTTTTAGCCTCAGAATTAGATCCGGCTGATCAAGTAAAAAGCGCAAGCTCGCATGGAGGCTAAAAGTGTCAACCTCAAGCCATATTGGAGAGGAGTTCACCATGAATGCACTGACCAGATATCCGCAATGGAATCACCGACGCCCTTACAAAGCATACTGCCACAACGCCAAATGCTGCTGCCTTCGCTCGACACCGGAATCAACATAACAGGCCGACATTTCAGATATTCCAGTGTAAAATACCACGACACCGTGGCCACAGACGTCAGCAAAGTATTGAGCGTCAGCAACACTGACTGAATACCCCGCAAAAAGCGAAGCACAGGGAAAGGCAGATTGATTTCTACGGGAAACGCACTGTTCTGAAAACAAAAACAACAAAACCGCTACGGCACAACGAGCTCAAATCGGATAACTTACATGACGATGCATCGAATAATGACAGGCCTGCTCAGCGCTTTTCTAGCGGGCACCGCTACGCTCAGTTTGAACGCAGCAGGAGAGAACATAACGATTGCGGACACCGTCAAAGCAAGCACTCCACCGCCCCCCCAAAGCCGAATTATTTATCAGCTCGCCAAAGCTGGCAGCCAAGACGATGGCAAGGCCAGCCCAGCTGGACAAGCCAAAGCCGCCCAGAAAGCCCTCAAAAAGTCCAAGGGAAAAGTTCTCAAAGTTCAACGAGGACAAGGCGGTTACACTGTGAAAGTGCTTACAGGGTCTGGTAAAGTTCAACAAATCTGGATTGCAGACTAAAATAACAGCACAACCACTGTCGGCTATCGGCAACATAGCCCTGGGATTAAACAGTTACGAGACCTCCTATGCGTTTACTTGTAGTGGAAGATGAGCCTCATATTCGTGAGCAGATTTGCACCCAACTAAAATCCGCCGGTTATGTGAGCGACGCCTGTGGCGATGGCCGTGAAGCCATTTTTCTAGGCACCGAACACCCCTACGATTTGGCCATCATCGATCTCGGCCTTCCTGAGGTTGATGGCCTTGAAGTGGTGAAACAGTTACGTGCAGAAGGTCAGAAATACCCTATTCTCATTCTTACTGCCCGCGGCAACTGGCAAGACAAAGTTGAGGGGCTGGAAGCTGGCGCCGACGACTACGTCGTCAAGCCGTTCCAAAACGAAGAACTGCTCGCTCGAATTAATGCTCTGCTGCGACGTGCCGCTGGCCACGCCAGCCCCAGCCTGGATTACGGCCCATTGGTAATCAATACTGCGGCAAAAACCGTCAGCCGCGATGGCGTAAAACTGGAACTGACCAGCTTCGAATACAACACCCTGGAATATCTGGCTCTGAATGCGGGCAAACTGGTTTCAAAAACCGAGTTGACCGAACACCTTTACGATCAGGATTTCGATCGCGACAGCAATGTCATTGAAGTCTTTATTGGGCGCCTTCGTAAGAAGATCGACCCCAACAGCGATTTAAAGCCCATCGACACCGTTCGCGGTCAAGGTTACCGATTCGCTTTGGAAACACAGAGCTAAGGCCCATCCGCTTTGCGACTATTTCGTTCACTCGCGTCACGCTTTACTCTGGCCTCACTGCTGGTTTTACCAGCGGTGCTTGGACTAAGCGGCTACATGCTCGACCAGGCGTTCCAGCGCAGCCTGACCTCGGCTGAGAAAAACCGCCTCGGCAGTCAGATGTATATGCTGCTAGGCTCCATCGATATTAGTGGCGGGCAGCCTCAAATTTCCCAGGAACTGCACGACCCCGGCTTCAGTCGGCCAGGTTCCGGTCTATACGCTTGGATTTTCACACCGGAAGGCATGCAGTGGCAGTCCCCTTCCGTGCTTTTTCCAACCCCATCGGATTTAAAACCCGAGCGGATCAATGCTGGCAAGGAACATTTTCAGGACCTGATCAGCAGCCAGGGCCGAGTTTTCAGTTTGAGTTTTGATGTTGAGTGGGAAAACAATGAAGGTAATTTACCGGTTCGCTTGATTATTTGGCGCGACAGCTCGGTATGGGACGCAGAGTTGCGCAGCTATCGCCAACAATTGGGGCAGTGGCTTGGCAGCCTCGGCATTTTTATTATCTTTGCCCAATTGCTGATCATGCGCTGGGGCCTTCAGCCCTTAAAGCGTTTGAAATCCGATATCGACAAACTGCGAGAGTCGCCTGACGAACAACTGCCGGGCAACTACCCATCCGAGATCATTCCAGTTACCCAGAGTCTGAATCAGGTGCTCGCCAACCAAACCCAACAAAGTGAACGCTATAAAAATACCCTCAACGATCTGGCCCACAGTTTGAAAACGCCGCTGGCGGTCATCTCTGGCTTCGCTCAGCAAGACCCTGAACTGGAAAAAAAATTGGCCGACCCACTGCGTCGCATGGATGAAATCGTCAGTCATCAGTTGAGCCGCGCGAGCCTGGGAGCCAAGGTCAACATCAACCGCAGCATCAACTTGCGTCAGCTATGTAAGCGACTCATTAACGCTCTGGGCAAGGTTTATGACCGCGATGAAAAGGATTTTTCCCTTTTGATTCCTGCCGACTGCCTGATACAGGGCGAAGAGGCTGATTTTATGGAGCTGATGGGCAACTTCTTGGACAATGCCTGCAAATACGGCCGACGCCAAGTCTTTGTGGATGCCGAGGAAATGGATGGCCAGTGGGTGATTCGTGTTGAAGACGACGGCCCCGGAGTGGCCGGTAATCAACGACAGAGCATTTTGACGCGGGGACAACGGGCTGACACCGCCAACAAAGGCCAGGGTATTGGTCTGGCTGTCGCCATTGATATCGTCAGTGCGTACAGCGGCAGCGTCGAAGTGGGCCGCTCCCCGATCTTAGGGGGTGCGTCCTTTATTCTGACTCTTCCGGTTCAGCGTTAGACTCATCACCGGGCTTGGTCGACATCGACATAAACAGGGACCGCAGTTCTGACTGATTGGTGACAATCCAGCAAAATACAGGCACCAGTACCGGCAGCATCAAGGTTGCCAATTGAAAACCCAAAGCAATAAAATCTCTCGATGCATACCAATGGCGATTGGCTTCCATAAAAGCACCGCCCAGCCCAACCATCACGGATTTTGCACACAGAAATACCATGCTGACTGTAACGACCGAATAGAGAACCAGAAGCGATATCACCATGTTCTTTTTGACATTCCAGTTCCACAAGGCGGTTTGTAAAGCGAAATAAAACGGAACCGAGTAACTCAACACTCGCACATTGGACTCAAACGCCAAGGCATAACCCGCCGCGCGAGCGGGCACAAGTCGACCTTGCACCTCTCCCCAATTGCTCACCACCTGCAAGGTTCCATCGGTCAGCTGAAGACTGTTCACAGAATCGGGCAAGAGCCACTCCAAAATTGCGCCGGCCATATCGCTGGCCGGCTGAAGCCACCCGTCCCCCATAAACCACCACAGAGCAAAGCAGGGAATCATGGCCACAATAATGCGAATAAAAAACGCACCAGGGCCAATATTGGCCGCTCGCTTAATCATGCTGCAACCTCGTCCCCAGAGTCAGAATCCAGTGGGCGGTTAATCACCCGCAACCAGACAAGGAAGACCGCCAACACATCAACCATGATCAGCACAGGCCACAAATACAAATGAGCCCACTCGAACACCTGCATATTCCACTGTCCCAGATAGAACAAACTGATGATGCGCAAGATATTCGCCGCCTGGATAGCAAAAAAGCCGATCACTACCACCGCAAGCTTTTGCTTCAAGGTCGCCGGGAAAGCAACTGCTGCTGCAATCAGCATAATGGTCGCTTCCACGCCATTACAACCTGGCTCAATCGAAACGGCAAAGCCATTTACAGAGCTCTGTAAAATTTTCCCGTAAGCGAGCACGTTTCCATCAAAGGGTGTGACAATGGCGACACACACCTTGGCGATGAAAGCGGTAAAAGGAAGGATGACATTTTCCTGAACTGGCCCCAACATTTCGAGACCAAACAATACGACGAGAACGGCAAAAAACCAGGCACTGTAGCGCAGCATCGATTTTCCTTGGGCGACTTAGGTTCGGCCCCTTATGCTTCAGGGCCGAGAGGTTTAAACAGTAACAACAGTTTTGGCAACAAAACCAGGGAGGCCAAGGTTGCTGCAATCATTGAACCACCGGTCAACAGTCCAAAGTAAATCGAAGGAATAAACTCCGACAAGGCCAGAACCGAGAAACCAACAATAATGGTAATAGCAGTATAGTACAGCGCTCGTCCAATCGTCCCATGGGAACGATGCATCGTCGCCACATAGTTACCGTCTTTTTCAAATTCCCGCTTGAAACAGGTGATGTAATGAATCTCATGATCCACCGCAATTCCGACAGTAATAGCAGCAATCGTGATGGTCATCATATCCAAGGGAATGCCTGCCCACCCCATCCCACCAAGGACCATAAACGCCGCCAGCATATTGGGCACGATGGCAATCAAGGCAAGTGAAACCGAACGAAACAGAATGACAAACATAATCATGATGGCAATAAAGACCGCCCCTAAGGTCATGATTTGAGAGTCAAACAAACTGTTGAGCATATTGTTGTACAGCACCAGCATACCACTGAAGTGGACCTGTTCAGGCGCATAACCCAGCTCGTTGATGGCATGGTCACGAATCTTACTCATGATGGTCATACGATCCAGCTCTGGGCTGGTCTCCACCAGGCGCATGGCGATGCGGGTTTGTTCCTGCTCGATAGCCAGATACGGTTTAACCAAGACGTCATTAATGCTGTCGGGCAAGGCCTGACGGAGAATCGCCAGTTCAAAATCACTCAGGCTGCCGCCATTCACATCTTTGGCCACCTTGTAGGCAATGGCCAGAGACTGGACTTTTCCGACTTCAGGAAGCGACTCAAGATAATCGTGCAGGGATTCGACTTTGCTCAAGCCCGCAGTGGTGAACCAGTAAACAGATTCCGATTCTCCTGATTCATCGGCGAAGACATCATCCCCGAATTCATCACCAAACTCATCGGCGAACTCATCGTCTTCTTCGTTCGTCAGATCCTCGGCTGGCGCCTGTTCCGGCGCGACATCAATGATCAGCTCCAGCGGCATCGTGCCACCCAAACGTCGGTCGATCGCCTCCATTCCCTGATAGATTTCCGTGTCCTTGTGGAAGTAGTCGATAAAGCGATTATCCACTTTCAACAAAGACAGGCCGTAGGCAGAAAACGCCGCCGCGGCAATCGACAACAGAATAACCAATGTGCCACGCTGCTCAGCAAAGCGCGAAAAGCGCAATGTAAAGGCCTTGGATTGATCCCCATTATCTTTTGGATCACCCAAAGGCCAAACCATTAGGCCGGCAGGCAACAGAATAAAAGCCATGCAAAAACCAACGGCCAAGCCCATGGTCATCATCCAGCCAAAATCAATGACCGGGCGAATTCCGCTGACCACCAGAGAAGCAAAAGCAACCACCGTTGTCAGGGCTGTAAACAGGCAGGGGCGCAGCATATAGTGCACCATATCCATGACCAGCTGATCTTTACTCCAATGCGGGTGCTCACCATAGGACTCGCGAAAGCGAACCACCAAGTGAATGGTAATTGCCAAGGTAGCGATCAGCAGCAACGCCACAAAGTTGGATGAGATGACCGTCAAACGCCAATCCAGCCAGCTCAACATACCGAGCATCAAAACCGCCGTAACCAGACAGGTCGACAGGGGCAGAATGATAAAACGCCATTGGCGAAAAATTACCGCCAGCAGCAAAATAATAAACAAGACAATACCTATCCCGAACACCACCAAGTCGCTGCGAATAAAATCGATCATGTCCGCCGTGATCATGGTGACCCCGCCGACAAACATTTCCGCACGACCTGAATAGGCATCGACAATCTCGCGAACCTTGGCCACGCGGGCTTTGTCTTTTACGGCAGCCTCAGTGCGATAGGCCAGAAACTCTGCACTGACTTGTTCATACTCAATCTGTTGTTCGGGGCTGAGCGCATTGTTTTTAAATAAGGTGCGCAATTCATCGCGCTTTTTAACCAGCGCAAGGTAGGTATTATCAACTTTCAGATTCGCCAGGACGGCGGTGGTGCGTCCATCCGGGCTCAATAACATGTCTCGGTAAATCGGACTCTGCCAAAACTCCTGCTTGGCCAACGCGCGATCGACCCCGTCACTCATCAGCGTGCGGGGTTCAGCGCTGAGATCCGTCAAACTCAACTTCGGGCTGTACAATAGCGGCACATTCAGCATGCTCAGTACAGAATCAACCCCATCAACCTGAGCCAGGTCATTGGATAAACGTCGCAAATTTTCAATGGCTTCGTCTGAAAACAAATCGGCATTGGGACGATAAGTAACGACTAAAAAATCACCACTTTGATAGCGGCCATAGACTTCGCGGAAATAATCCAGGTCTTTGTCATTTTCAAGAGTCAGAGATTCGGATGACGCATCCAATTTGAAATTTGGCAGGCCAGCGGCGGCCGCAGCCGTCAACGCCAACACCAGCAACAGGCTAAACCAGGGGCGCTGAATGACAATTCCCTGGTAGAACGCCGCTAAACCTCTTAGCATGATAAATCCTAATAGACCTTAAATATTTACATGAGCCTTCCCTTTGAAGGCAACTTTCATTAAAAAAGGCGAATAATATCCTATCGGAACAGTAATAACCTGAAAAAGCCTGAAATTGACTGAACTTTACACCTGTAAAAACAGCCACTTAGCTTACGCCATATCGCGCACAAGAGACGATTACAGGGCCTTACTCGCGTATACTGCCGCTCTTTGAACACAGTCTGAGCTTGGGGTTCCTGAGTGCGCCTTTCAGACCCGAAAAACGCGGAACCGAAACGTACCTTAAGTAAGACCCCAAGCAACTTGAATGGACCATCGCATGCAAAACGCCGTTATTCTCGACGCCGACAGTTTAGGCCCCAATGACTTAAACCTCAGCCCACTACTCGATCAAGTCGAGCATTGGCAGATACACGGCAGCACCCTACCCCAGGATCGCATTGAGCGCTGCAAGAACGCTGAATTGATTGTCAGCAATAAGGTCGTGATTGATGCCGAGTTACTCAGGGCCTGCCCAAGACTCAAGTTGATTCTGATAGCGGCCACGGGCAGCAACAATGTCGATTTACCGGCGGCCGCGGCTCAAGGTGTTCAGGTCTGCAATGTTGCTGGCTATGGCACGGCCAGTGTCGCTCAGCACTGCTGGGCCATGATCCTGAATCTGGCAACGCAGCTACAACGCTATGACGCCGCCGCGAAAAATGGCCAATGGAGCAAAAGCCCCTTTTTCTGCCTGCTGGATTACCCCATCACAGAACTACAAGACAAGACCCTCGGCATCATCGGCCACGGTAGCATCGGTAAAGCCGTCAGCAATATTGGCGCAGCATTTGGCATGAACGTTTTAATTGCCGCCCGCAAAGGGCAGAACAACGATGACATCGAATCGGGCAGAACCGCCTTTTCTGAAGTGATCGAACAAAGCGACGTGATCAGCCTACACTGCCCCCTCACCCCCGCAACAAGCCACCTCATTGCCGAAGCCGAACTGCAAGCAATGAAGGCCAGCGCCTTGCTGGTCAACGTGTCTCGTGGCGGCCTAATTGATGAGCGTGCTTTGCACCGAGCATTGGACGAAGCCTGGATCGGCGGTGCCGCACTGGACACCCTGAGTCAGGAGCCACCTCCCAGCGATCACCCACTGCTGTCTTTGCAAGACCGCAATTTGATTCTGAGCCCGCACTCGGCCTGGGGCAGCCGCGAAGCCCGACAACGCCTCCTCAATATCATGGCGGACAATCTGACGGGTTTCTTGAAGGGTGCACCACAGAATCGCCTCTGCTAGTTATGCCGCCCTTCGCCGCAGATGTCACTCATTCGCGCGGAGCTACTCTCCCCAACGCGGCATGAGATCCTGCTCAATTCCCAATTGATCGAGAATTCTAGCGACCACAAAGTCGATCAACTCTTCGATCGATTTTGGGGAATGGTAAAAGCCGGGACTGGCCGGCATGACAATCGCGCCCAACTGGGTCAGCTTGAGCATATTTTCCAGATGTATCGCTGAATACGGCATCTCTCTTGGCACCAGCAACAGGGGTTTGCGTTCTTTCAGCACGACGTCTGCTGCACGCTCGATCAAATTGTTACTCGCACCACAAGCAATCGCGGAAAGCGTTCCGCCACTCGCCGGGCAAATCACCAAAGGGGCACAACGGCTGGAGCCAGAGGCGACGGGAGAAAACCAATCTTCACGACCGTAAAAGCGCAGGCGCTCTGAGCTCACCTGGTGTTGCTCACAAAACCAGGCACCCCAATCCGCTTCATTTTCAGGCAACTGCAAATCGGTCTCGGTATTAATCACCACCCCGGCCGCCCGGGACACCATAAGATTGACTTGGCATCCCGCCGCCAACAAGCACTGCAACAAACGCAATGCATACTGCACACCTGAGCCACCGGTTATCGCCAAGCTGATAGTCTGCATATCAACGCTCCTCACGTTTGCCTAGTTTGTCAAGCAGGCGCTGATGAATACCAGCAAAGCCACCATTACTCATGATCACAACCTGATCACCTGACTGGACCTGTGCCAACAGGTTTTCCAGCAAATCATCAACTGAATCCGACACGGTCAAAGCCTGCGCAATATCGCCTGCATAGTCTTCCAGCCGCCAATCCAGCCCTTCGGGTTGCAGACAGAAGACCAAATCTGCTTCTGCGCAGGCATCAAACAAGGTTTCTTTATGCACACCTAGCTTCATAGTGTTGGAGCGCGGTTCAAGAACCGCCACGACGCGCTTGCCTCCTACTTTATTCCGCAAGCCCTCAAGAGTCGTGGCGATAGCCGTCGGGTGATGAGCAAAGTCATCATACACCGTGACACCATTAACTTCGCCGAGGTTCTCCAGGCGACGCTTCACGCCCTCAAACTGCCCCAAGGCCTCAGCTGCATGTGCCAGCTCAACACCAACATGGCGCGCAGCTGCGATGGCCGCCATACCATTGGCAACATTATGCTGGCCGCTGAGCTCCCAGATAACGCGAGCTTGCTCACCGTTGGGATCTTGAACAACAAACTCGGAGCCATCGGCCTGGGCATCCAGCAGCTGCCAGTCGCCACCCAAACTCTGAGTTTCGCTCCAGCATCCCTTGTCCAGAACCTCATCAATGGCAGGAACGTTCTCGGGGTAAATCACCTGCCCTACGCTGGGGACGGTTCGCACAACATGATGAAATTGTTTTTGTATATCGGCCAGGCTGTCAAAAATGTCGGCATGATCGAACTCAAGATTGTTAATCACCAAGGTTTGCGGACGATAGTGAATAAACTTGGAACGCTTATCAAAAAAGGCGCTGTCGTACTCATCTGCCTCAATCACAAAAAAGTCCGAACCGCCAAGGCGTGCCGAAACCGGAAAGTTGCCGGGCACCCCCCCAATCAGAAAGCCCGGTGACATGCCAGCATATTCAAGAATCCAGGCCAGCATCGAGCTCGTGGTAGTTTTGCCATGAGTGCCGGCCACCGCCAAGACCCAGCGACTCTGCAATACATGGTCACATAACCATTGCGGACCGGAGCAATACGGCATTCGCTTGTCGAGAACATACTCCACAGCCGGATTCCCGCGCGACATGGCATTGCCAATAATCACAAGATCCGGCGCTGGCGTGAGAGCGTCTGGATGATAACCTTCGTGCAAGGCGATACCCGCCAGCTCCAACTGGGTGCTCATGGGGGGATAAACGTTGGCATCGCTGCCACTCACTTGATGGCCAAGTGCCTTTGCCAACTGCGCCAAACTCCCCATAAAGGTGCCACAGATGCCTAAAAAATGAATATGCATAACTTCCTCATAATTCTCCCCTGAAATGGCCCCTTAAATTACCGCCAAAGCCCCCGATAACAGGGAGGCCGAACGGCTTGGCAATGGCGCGCATAATCGATGCAATTGTGATCAGTTTACAGTATGATGCGCGCCTCTGAGCACGCTGACAGAGCGGGCCAGTTCCACAGGACGATGTATCTGCTCCATATTTTTCACTAAAAACGAGTTTGAGAGAAGCCAATGGCTAAAAAGAATGCCTTTTATGCCCAATCTGGTGGTGTTACCGCCGTTATTAACGCCAGTGCTTGCGGGGTCATTGAAACAGCCCGCGCCAGCAAAAAAATTGGAAAGGTGTACGCTGGACATAATGGAATTATTGGAGCCTTACGCGAAGAACTCATTGACACCAGCAAAGAAAGCGCGAAAACCATCGCAGCCTTGCGCCACACCCCATCCGGTGCATTTGGTTCATGCCGTTACAAGCTGAAGAGTGTCGAAGAAAATCGCGCCGAATATGAGCGCCTGATCGAAGTCTTCAAAGCTCACAATATCGGCTACTTCTTTTACAATGGTGGTGGTGACTCTGCGGATACTTGCCTGAAGATTTCTCAACTCTCTCAAACCATGGGCTACCCGATTCAAGCCATTCATGTTCCCAAAACCGTGGACAATGACCTGCCCATCACGGACAACTGCCCCGGGTTTGGCTCAGTCGCCAAATACGTTTCTGTTTCCATCAAAGAGGCCGGCCTCGACATCGCCTCCATGTGCGAAAGCTCGACCAAGGTTTTCATCATGGAAGTCATGGGTCGTCACGCTGGCTGGATTGCCGCTGCCGGTGGCTTGGCCGCCCAAGAAGAAGGCGATGCGCCACACATTATTCTCTTCCCGGAAATCGCGTTCAACAAAGAGAAATTCCTCAAACGCGTAAAACAATGCGTTAAAAAATACGGCTTCTGCGCGATTGTTGCGTCAGAAGGCGCGCAATATAAAGATGGCACTTTCCTGGCAGATGCCGGCACCACCGATGCCTTCGGCCACAAACAGCTGGGTGGCGTTGCACCAACGCTAGCCAACATGGTGAAGGATGAACTGGGGTATAAGTATCACTGGGCCCTGGCCGATTACCTGCAACGTGCCGCTCGCCACATCGCCTCAGCAACGGACGTTGAGCAAGCCTACGCCGTCGGCCAAGCCGCAGTTGAAATGGCGGTTGAGGGTAAAAACGCCGTCATGCCAGCCATTGTTCGCGGCAAAGGTAAAAAATACAGCTGGAGTATTGGCGAAGCGCCTCTTGACCAAGTCGCCAATGTTGAAAAAATGATGCCGCGCAATTACATCAGCAAAGATGGCTTCGGCATCAGCGAAGCCGGCCACGATTATTTGCTCCCCTTGATTCAAGGCGAAGATTTTCCACCATTCAAAAATGGCCTGCCACAATACGCCAAACTGAAAAAAGTGATGGTAGAGAAAAAGTTGAAAAAGAAGTTTAAGGTCTAAGTCCGACTTCTGTTTTAGAGGCAGTGCATAAAAGCAAGCGAGAGCTCTATATAGGGCTCAACGCTGTACAACTCTGAGGACAACCTCCTGTATGGGAGGTTGTTTTTTATTGGGCGTTACTTAGCATACAGAAGCAATTTAAAACTAACAACGTCGACAACCCACCCAAAGGAGGTAAGCGATTCGTATTATTTATGAGTACTTGACGTTTACTAAACACACCTAGTTGTGCATAGATCCTAGCACGACTAACAGAAGCGCAAAGAATATCTATTACACTGAATAAATTTTAGCAAATAACAAAAAAACGCATAGTCTCAACTTCGGATTTACCTCACTTTGTTAGCGTTAGGCAATTTTGCACATCCAAGTCAATGTCTTCCTCGAACCTTACGCTCAAATCAATGCCCAAGCATTCATTATGCATTTAATTTTTGTTGTACCCAAATTCACCTCTCGATAACAGGGCCTCTTTCCAATAACTCTCCCTTGCAATAATCTCAGCATCACCTGTTTTCATTGGCCGATATTCGAGCAATGAAAATCGAAAATTATCTCGGGCATACTGCTTACCCTCGGTCTTTATGAGTTTTGTCAGCTCGTCGTTGTGCCCATGTCCGTTGCCAATATAACAAGACCAGCGAGACCAAATACCCGAATCCCCGTAGGCAGAGCCAACATACTTTTTGCCATTCGATTTATCCATGATTAGATATACGCCTTTCACATTGATGAGAGCTGCCTTCCAATCTTGCTTATCTGCAATGAATATATTCTCTAGGATCTTGAACTCATGATTGATTTGTTCATAACCGCAGAAAACTTCCCCAGTGTATTCTTCCTTTAGGATTTCTAAAAGTACAAATTCATCTAAGCAATTTTCCAACTTCCTAGCCTTTTTGCGCCCAACTCTTTGCCAACTAATTTTCAATCGGCCAACATAAGGTTTGAATTGATCCGTTAGTTCAACTTCGTAGCCTTTTGTTCTAGTTTTATTGAGTCTTTTTACAACTTCAAATACTCCGCCGAACAGCCAAGTATTCGGCTCGTGATAGTAATCTATCAAAGAGAATATATATTGACGGTTAAAATCATCCTTTTCGCCTCTCCAAGAATTCCACCCTTTCCAGTCTTCTTTAGAACTTACAAATACATCTAAAGGTTGATTACGACCATTCCAGTTTGCCAAATGAACCTTATAGTCTTTCTCGTTTTCAAAGGTAAGAATATCTCTTATTTTTATGCTCATAACTTCTCTTTAAAGTGTTTAACAGTATATCAGGCGGATTTTTGTTAAATCCCCCTACAGAGTTTTTTTGGCCGAACTTACCAGAAAGAATTTATAAACATCAGTTATAACAACCAAAACCCAAAGTCGAAATAACAATTACGAGAAAAAAAGTCTGCAGATTTAGCGGGCCCGTATAAGTACTTCCATATAGCTCATCGGTCGGTGAATGGTATTAATTATGATTAATCTAAAGGAAACGCTTTAAAAAGTGAAGCCCTAGCCGTTTAGCTCTATTACCACTTTCGCAGGTACCCCCACTGCTTAACTGTCGCCCCAAACACCCCCTTCAACCCTTCAACCCTTCAACCCTTCAACCCTTCAACCCTTCAACCCTTCAACCCTTCAACCCTTCAACCCTTCAATCCTTCAATCCTTCAATCCTTCAATCCTTCAATCCTTCAATCCTTCAATCCTTCATGATGCTTGCACACTTTGTAAAAACATGGCTCAAAAAAACACCCCATAAGCAATAGCCTATGGGGTATGTTTAATTCTGGCCGAAGAAAGATACCAATGTCTGTACACTCCCTTAGCCGCTTTTTACTATCTATGTCTATTCCGACCTAGGCTTGTTGCCTTTCTCCGCCGGCCCCCAAACCGCTTCTAAACGTGCATCGCGACCACAGCGGTAGCGATAGTAGTTGTAACGCACCGGGTTCTTCTGATAATAATTCTGGTGGTAATCCTCAGCGTCGTAGAATGGGCTCGCCGCCGTGATTTCCACTTCAATGTTTTGGCCGCTTTCCAGAGCCGATTTTAATTCACCTTGTTTCAATGCTTTCAAGCTTTTAATTGCGCTTTTTTCCTGAGCGGCATCGTGGAAGAAAATGCCAGGGCGGTACTGGCTGCCCTTATCACAGAATTGCCCTTTGCCATCAAAAGGGTCAACGTTCTTCCAAAACACTTGCAACAGTTCTTCAAAGCTGACCTTAGCCGGATCGAATTTGATCTCCACGGCCTCCGTATGGCCCGTGGTGCCGGCGGAAACCTGTCGATAGCTCGGGTTGACCTTGTGCCCACCGATGTAACCTGAAACGGTGCTGTGGACCCCATCTATTTGGTCAAAGGGCTTTTCCATGCACCAGAAACATCCACCCGCAAAGGTAGCGGTGGCCAATTCATCTGCCGCTGCGCTGAATGCGCCCAATATGCTCGCTGCACCTAGGCATGCCGATACAGCCCATATTTTAAGGTTTGCTCGGCCTGACTTACGCTTAATTTCATTCTTCATTCCATCCCCCAATGGCTACGCTGCCCTGTCAATGATTCATTACACTCTAATATAGCGGTAATGTACCCGCTTCCCGCGACTTTGTTATCCAGAAATTCTCACATCTTTATATCCAAGCTGAGCGCACCCGATCACGGTGATTAAACCTTAATCTATATAGCCACAGCCCGCGCAGGACGTATATAATTCGCCCCCAACTTATTTACGCCCCAGCATTTCGGGGCCAAACCAACCAGTAGAGTACATCATGAGCTTCGACAAGATCCCCGCTGGCAACGATTTGCCAAACGACATCAATGTAGTCATCGAGATCCCTGCTAATGCAGATCCCATTAAATATGAGATTGAAAAAGACGCTGACGCAGTCTATGTCGACCGCTTTGTTGCGACGCCGATGTTCTACCCTGCCAACTACGGTTACATTCCAGCAACTCTGTCTGAAGATGGTGACCCACTGGATGTGCTGGTTGTTAGCCCTTACCCGGTTATGCCAGGTGCCGTTATTCGCAGCCGCCCTATCGGTGTGTTGAACATGACCGACGAATCCGGTCCAGATGCAAAACTGCTGGCGGTTCCACACAGCAAATTGACCAAATTATACGATGACGTAAACGAAATTGCCGACCTGCCAGAGCTGCTGATTAAGCAAATCGAGCACTACTTCGAACACTACAAAGCCCTTGAGCCTGAGAAGTGGGTAAAAGTTGACGGCTGGGACAATGCAGAAGCTGCACGCAAGGAAATCATGGATTCTCGCGAGCGCCACCTGCAGCAAGAGAAGTAATTTTTGCTTTAGGCTCAGTAACTTAGTTTCAAAGCCGCTCGATTTGTACAAACATTCAGCGGCCTTGAAAAAAAGTGAGTGAATTGCAAAAAAAAGCTTTTCAAAAGCCATCATTGTGGTAATATGCGCGCCGCTGTCGACGAAGACAGACGCAATTCCGGCATAGCTCAGCGGTAGAGCAGTAGACTGTTAATCTATTGGTCCCTGGTTCGATCCCAGGTGCCGGAGCCATACAAGCCCAAGCGGGCAACGAAAAAAGGCCATCTCAGGATGGCCTTTTTTTATGTCTGGCATTCGCCCTAACCTCGCAAGAGGCTCGGGGCAAACCCGCTAGCGCTCCATTAATTGAATATCCGAAAGATCAAAATTCAGAGGCGCTACTTCAACTTTCCGCTCCCCCAAATCTGAGCCTACTGGTGCCAAGTCAATTTCTGGCGCGTCAACCTCTGGGACTGGCAGGGGCTTATGAGCCTCATCAAGAAGATCTTCACCGGGCTCAGCCAAACTGATGCCACTCAGATCCACGCCAATAGGCGGAACCTCTTTTTTCATTTCTTCCTCATCCAGGAGGTTTCCCTGCATAGGGCGAATGTCGGCTTCAACGGGCTGAATATCAGGGGCCGGCTCATCATCGCGATACTGGTCCGCTAGCAGGATGCTACCAACCGGAGCCAACACTAACCCTTCCTCTAAGTTTTCCTCGGGCTCCGATTCGTCTACCGTCGGGACGGGTATATTGTTTGAAGCAAAGGCCACCGCAGCACTGGGCTTCTGCAAGCCGCTTGCAGCCTGCTGTTCAGCCAATCGCTCAGCCAAAGGTTTCTTCTTGCCGCCGCCTCCCGCCGGTTCGATGGGGGCAGCGGAGGTCTTGTTGATTGCCTGGACTTCGACTTGGGCACCCGCCTGATGCAAGGCATCCGTGTATCGATCGGCCTCAGCTTTGAGGAGACTCTTTTTGATCACCACCGGGCGACCTGAAAACAGGCGTTCCAGCTGAGCTTCATTGACTTTGAAAAGTTTTCCAAGACGCAACTTCACGTCAACGATATTGTGCCCCAGCACAATGTCACCGCGAAACACCAAGTTGTATCGTTCGTTTGCCATAAACACCCTAGGGCGAAGCCCTGTTCTACGAGCCTTATATATTGCTCTTAAAATATAAGCTAGATCTTATTCAGCGAAAGCGCAATAAAATAAATAGTGCCCTACGGCCAGCACCTAATCGCAACAATCATCCAATTGCTGATCCATGTCCAGCGCGGGACGCCCAGATGACGCGCCCACCGGTTTAGCGGGCACACCCGCCACGGTGGTATGCGCAGCAACCGATGACAACACGACACTGCCAGCCCCGATTTTCGCCTGTCGACCAATGCAGATATTCCCCAAAACCTTGGCACCCGCACTGATTAACACCCCCTCGCAAACTGTGGGGTGGCGCTTACCGCCTTCACAACCCGAACCGCCGAGTGTCACCGAATGCAACATGGAAACATCGTTGTGAATCACCGCTGTCTCACCGATAACAACCCCGGTCGCATGGTCGATCATTATGCCCTTCCCTAAGCTGGCCGCGGGATGAATATCGACACCAAATTCCTGGGAAATTTGATTTTGAAAGTACAGCGCCAAAGTCTTGCGATCTTGTCGCCATAAATAGTTGGCCACCCGATAGGATTGCACAGCTTGGTAGCCCTTGAAATATAAAAAGGGCATGAGGTATTGATCACAGGCGGGGTCACGCTCGTAATAGGCTTTCATATCGGCAATGGCCGCTGAAATCATCTGGGGCTCTTCGCAGTAAGCGCTTGAAATCACTTCGCGTAACATCATGGCCGGTACGGCGTGGGAATCCAGCTTATTCGCCAGATGAAAACTCAGTGACGCCGGCAAATCCCGGTGGTTCAGCACAGCGCCGTGATAGTAGCTGGCCAAGCAAGGCTCGGTCGCACTCGCCGCCTGGGCTTCATTCAATAATTGGGACCAAATTTGATTTGCTTCGGCCCGAGCTTCTGCCGCCATCGAATCACCATCACAATCGATCATGTTAATCATTACACCACGTTTAAAAGAGTCGGGAGCTGCTCCATTTGGCAAAAAGGGTGAACCTTTTCATGTTCAAGCAATGCCTGGGTTCGCATCCCTTCGCCCAGGGGGTCGTAAAAATACACTGGCATATTCGCCGCCAAGGCGGCCTCGACACCAGCTTGGGAATCCTCGATAACCACGCATCGCTCGGGGGAGACCCCCTCCTGTTTCGCTGCATGGAGAAAAATATCAGGAGCGGGCTTACCGTTCGATACATCCACGGCACTGTAGATCCGCCCTTCAAAATGTTGCCACAGCCCGACTTTACCAAGGGTAACGCGCATTTTTGAATGGCTACCGCCTGAAGCGATGCAGGTACGCCAGCCCCGGTCTTCTACCCCAGCAATCGCCTGTTCAATTCCGGCAACTGCCTGCAGCTCGGACTCGAAGCGCGCAAAAGTATCGGCCTGCATCCCGCGTAAAAAGCGCTCCGGAATCGGGCCACCCAGCATTTCCACCAATTCTTTCATGCAGGTTTTCATTGAATAGCCCTTAAAGCGCGCAAAGCACTCCTCAGGCGTGACATTCAAATCCAATCCCTGAAGATGTTCAGCAAAAACCTGAGCTGCGATGACTTCACTGTCCACAATGACGCCATCACAATCAAAAATCACCAGCATAAAAAGGTCCACATTCTTAGCAGGAACCGCCTGTTGAAACGCCCCATATCGATACCTGTTCAGCGCTGTGACGCCTTAGTCCACCATGGCTGTCGCCGCAATCAGGATAAAATTTGCGCTCTGGGGCACAGGATGTATTATAAGGCTTAGCTTTCTCCATTAAGACCCGCTGGGTTATTAACAATAAATATAACGAAAATGGGAATCTAGCCTTATGTCCGACCGCGATAGTGAGCTACTTCAGCTCAAAAATCTAGGGATTGCTACGGTCAACATCCTCAACGCCATTGGCGTGCACTCTCGAAATGAGCTGCAGGCCATGGGGCCTGTGCAAGCCTATGTGCGCATAAAACAACGTGGAATTCACGTCTCCAAAGTTATGCTTTACGCCCTGCAAGGCGCTTTAGACGACAGACATTGGAACGAACTCAGCCAAGAGGCCAAAGATCAGCTTGTCCAAGAGGCTGACAATCTATGCCTGGAAGAAGATACACCCCACTAATCCCGGACTTCGTTTCTTGATTTCAATCTCATCTCCCGCCGGCAAGCCGGGCGGGACTTTCTGCCGCACCCTCTAATCATTGAGCCAGATCAAATTAATAAAAATAATTCCCATTTGCAGTTGACATGAAATTGATAATCATTATTATTAACACCGTTGAACGGAAACGCTCAACACGAAGCGGCTTTTCGAGTCACTTCTCCTTATCAGGCTAATCACGGTTGTCGGCTACCTTCGGGTAGCCGTTTTTTTATGTGTTACAGTTTGGCTTTTGAGTGACGTCATGAGCTGGCACCCCCTCCCCTTTAACCCTGATACATTGAATGAAGGCGACTGCAAAGGCTTTGAAATGCTTGGCGGGCATTACTTCTTGGTCAGGAAATTTGAACAGTTTTACGCCTATCACAATCGTTGCCCACACCAGCAAATCAATCTGGAATGGAAAGCCGATACCTTTCTGGATATCGACAAAAGCCTCATCCAATGCGCCAGTCACGGTGCTTTGTTTACCATCAAGGATGGACGCTGCGTAGCCGGCCCCTGTGTCGGCCAACATTTGCAGACCCTGTCGCTTCGCAAGCAAGACACTCAATGGCAGGTACTTCTGGAAAGTGGATAAAGCAATAAACCACGCTTTTGTAAGCAAAAATGAGTATTTACCCTGACGCGAGCATGGCCCTACAATGAAGAATTGAAACAGCGCGAGCTATTGATCGCCAACGGATTTACCCAGGAAGGGAAACGCAGCAGGAGTCAAGGATGCCACAACATGCACAACGCCCAAGTCCCTCAAGCTTTATCGGACAAGTACGCCAACAACTGAAGCAAGAGTTGGAAGCCCAGTTTTGTTCTTTTCTTTACCAGGGGAAACCCCCTGCTCCCGGCAGAAGCCATGTCTGGATTGAAGAAAGCCATCGCGACCTACACCTGCTTTTACGCTCCAGCAAGGCACGCAAAACCTACGAACCACTGTGGCCAAAATCGCTCTTTCAGCTCGAGCACCTGAATCTTATAGAACGCGCCGAGGCCCTGAATCGGTGTTTGAAAGAAGATGTCCTGCCTTACAACCCCAACTGCAAGGTGAACGCATTGGATGTGGAACGAGCATCGCAGAACAGCATTGACCTGCAAGCCAGCAAACTTATGCTACCGGCACTGAAGACCAGCTTTCAAAGCAGCCGAAGCATCGCTCCCGAGCTGCATCAGCAGCACTGGCTGTATTTAAATTTTGCGATCAGTATTGGGCGCCATCTGGCCACCAATAAATTGAAAGGCACCCACACCCTTTGCACAATTCTCTGCTTAAGGTTAGCGGGGCTAATCAGTTGCTTCCGTTTCTTGCACGCCTCGCTGGGTCGCCGCCCGGACCAAGCCGAGGCCATCGAATGGTTAGCCTATCAGTGCACGGAACAAACCGCTCCCGAGTTATCTTACAAGATCGCCAAGGATTGGCAGTTAACACCCGCAGTTGTGGATACGTTGATACCCAATAGAACGAATCATAACGATCCGCTATTGGAAAAAACCTTGGAAGAGTGTCTCATTGCCACTTATAGCTGCCTGCTATTTAACCAAGGCCTATTGGACCAGAAAAAAGCGCAACACATCCTTACCCAGTGGCAGCTTCCTCTGCAATTGCTGATTCAGTTTAAACCTCAGAACTCAGCTCATGCGTCACCAGGACACTGACGTCTTGGCAACGAGCGGGAAGTCAGTGTGATTTCATTGTCGGTAAAGTCAACACAATAGGCGAGCAACTCAACACCGGCTTGCTCAGCCTCTGCCAAGGCTCGGGCATAATCCGGGTCAATATCGGCCGCGACGTCAAATCGCTCCGCAGCACTGTGTTGAACACAAAAAAACAGAATTGCCCTGGCCCCGCTCTCAACCAGCTTTTGCAACGCAATCACATGCTCACGTCCGCGCTGGGTTACGGCATCCGGAAACTCAGCCAAACCCGCCTCACGCATCAAGGTCATACTCTTGACCTCCAGATAACAAGGCCGGGAATCGCTGGCGTTGCCCTCCAGAAGGAAATCCAGACGCTTGCCTTCCGGCAGCTTCACTTCACGACGAATCTCCTTATAAGCCGCGAGTTCCTGAACAAGCCCCTTTTGCAAAGCCTCTTCGAGAAGCGTATTTGCTGCGGCACTGTTCACCCCGATGAGATCCCCCTGTTCATTCTCGGAAATTTCCCAAGTGTGTGGATATTTGCGCTTGGGATTATTCGATGTGGAGTACCACACCCGGCGACCGGCCATCATACAGTGCCTCATAGAGCCGGTATTTGGGCAATGAATGGTCAATTCTTCGCCGTTTGGGCCGATAACATCCGCAAGGAAGCGTTTATAGCGACGAATGAGCTGCCCCTGGATCAAGGGTGGAGAAAACAACATAAATAACACTCTATAATTAGGAGCCGTTAACGGTAGCGTGTTTGCCCTGTCGCTTCTGGCACAGAGTCACCGTCGCGCAACACATGATGAGCGGCCTTTATTAGGGCTCGCGTCGAAGGGCGAGAGCCATTGTGCCTTCAGAGTCATTGAATGGCGAGGGTTAGCAGAAGACTGCAAGCACCAAACTCGCACTGACGGGACCCGAACGAAAGATAGTGCAATGTTGTTGCCTCAACCGGCATAATCAACGAAGTTATGCATACCAAGAAAACACCCATTAGGCCAAAAATTGCTGGCACCCGGGTTTGACTTCTGGTAGCTTGCACCGTTCGATTTAGGGACCCTTGAATTAAGGAAAACAGCCCCCAACTATGCGGGTCTGTAGAAATAAGTAGAGGCGCATGATATGCCCAGTAACAAAAAAGAGGCCGCTGCTGGCTTTACCTTGAGAGGATTCGAGCCTTACAAAGAAAAAAAAGGCGAAGAATACATGAACGACAAGCAGGTCGAGCATTTTAAAGGCCTGCTACAAGCGTGGAAAACCGAGCTCATGGAAGAAGTTGATCGCACCATGAGCCACATGAAGGATGAAGCTGCAAACTTCCCTGACCCAGCTGACCGCGCCAGTCAGGAAGAAGAGTTCAGCCTGGAACTGCGCACCCGTGATCGCGAACGTAAGCTCATCAAAAAGATCGACTCCACCATGGAGCGCATCGAAAATGATGACTACGGATTCTGCGACGCCTGTGGCGTAGAAATTGGCATTCGCCGTCTGGAAGCCCGCCCAACCGCTACTTTATGTGTCGACTGCAAGACTCTCGACGAAATTAAAGAAAAACAAATCGGCGGTTAAGCCCAAATCCAATGCAGCCCACATCGGGCTGCATTTTCCCCATGCCTATTCAATACGTCGGTCGCTTCGCACCCTCTCCTACCGGCCCACTGCATCTGGGCTCACTGCTCGCTGCCCTGGCCAGTTTTCTTGATGCCAGATCACAACAAGGTCAGTGGTTACTGAGAATCGAAGATCTCGATCCGCCTCGAGAACAGTCAGGCGCTCGAGACGAGATTCTTCAAGCACTTCGTGTTCACGGCTTGGAACACGACGGCGAGATTTGCTTTCAAAGCCAACGCAGCAAGCGTTATGTAGAGGTATTGGAACAGCTTCTCAGCCAACGAAAACTGTTTCCTTGCCGTTGCTCCCGACAGACGCTTAATGCCAGTGGCGGCATTCACAATGGCCGCTGTGAACACGCCAACATTCCTTTAAACAGTCCCAACTGGGCTTGGAGATTGGCCTGCGACAATCAAACCGTTGTGTTTACAGATGCCTTGCAAGGTACACAGAGTCAATCTCTTCAGAATGACGTCGGCGATTTTGTGCTGTTACGCAAAGACGGTTTATTTGCCTACCAGCTCGCCGTGGTGGTTGATGATATCGATTACGGCGTCACCCACATCGTACGAGGCCGTGATTTGATGGATTCCACTGCCCGCCAGATTTTTCTCTATCAGACCTTGGGGCAGCAACCCGTTCAGTATTCTCATCTTCCTCTCATTGTGAATGCACACGGGCAAAAGCTCAGCAAACAAAACCACGCACCTGCACTGAAATTCGAACGAGCTACTGAAAATTTGCATGACTGCCTACACATGCTTGGCCAAAACCCACCCCCAGATTTGCGCCACAGCGACTGTGAAACCCTGCTGCACTGGGCAATAGAACACTGGAATTTACATCGTGTTCCTCAACAGCTGCCAAATGACACGAACAACGCATAGCCCTTAGGGAAAAGACCCTATGTTTAAAAAGCAGACGGCATCCAGTACTATTCCAATGTCAGCCTGCATTGTGAAAACGGCGACACCGATTTGGCAAACTTCACTATGAATCATCGAGTTTTATCGGCATGAACAATCAACAGCTTTTAATCGCCGTACTCATCATTGCCTACGTGTTTTCACCCACCTTACTCAATTGGATGATTAACCCTGAGGGAAGCTGGTTAAGACCCTACATCATCTGGTTCTTTATGATCCTGGCCGCTGTATTTGTTTACCAACCCTGGCGGAAAGACGATCAACCATGACGCTCAATGAAACCTGGGTTATAGCAGCCACAGCGGCTTACCTGTTATTTTTATTGGGCCTGCTGTTTGTTGCTGGAAAATTTCGCTGGGCGAAACGCTTAAGCCAACACCCACTCACCCACACCCTGGCGCTGGGCGTTTTCGCCAGCGCCTGGAGTTTATACGGTTCAAGTCAGCTCGCTCTGGAATACGGGTATGGTGCTTTCGCTTATTATCTCGGCACGGGTACGTTATTTTTATTTGCACCTCTGGCCTTGGCTCCGTTGGCAGAGCTGTGCCGGCGATACCAGCTGCAATCCTTAGCAGACTTGCTGGTATTTCGATATCACAGCAACGGTGCCGGGCAACTCGCCACCATTTTTTTAGCCTTGGCTTTAATGCCTCTGCTTGCCGCACAGCTGCAAAGCTTGTCGATCAGCTATGAGTTAATTACTCACGGTCAGCATTTCAATGAAGATACGTTGCATCGTAACGATTTGGTCACCCTTGGCTTTGCCATTTTTGTTCTGACAATCAGCCTGATCGCGGCCAATAAGCAGCACTACTCACGACTGCCTTTAATTTTGGCTTTCGATACCATTGTCAAAGTATTCGCCTTTAATGCCATTGGGTTATTGGCAATTTTTTCGGTGTTCGGCGGCTTGGAAGAACTCGATACTTGGCTACTGGAACATCCGGACAACGTCGCACTGTTGTACTCTCCCCTGCGGGAAACTTCCTCACATACCTTACTTCTAGTCTTTATAGCCAGCTCGTTGATTACACCCAATTTATTTCACAGTGCCGTTATTCAGCAACCGAAGGGTAATATCAAACGTATTCTTCCCTGGGCATTCCCAAGTTTATTGTTGTTGCTGGCCCTGCCTATTTTCCCCATTCTATGGGCCGGGTTTGAGCGTGGTGTATTAACCGCGCCAGAGTACTTCGCGATTGGTTTACCCGCCTCCATGGAACGACCAGTCTGGACCTTAATGATGTTTATCGCGGGCGCCTCGGCATCGGCCACCGCATTGATCACCATACTGATCAGCCTCAGCACCATGGTGGTGAATCACTGCCTGCTTCCCCTCACCGGTATTCGCCGAGGCAGTGGCCTCAGCCGTCAGCTGAAGCGCTTACAGCAATTCGCAATCGTCAGCCTAACGGTACTTATTCTTGGCTTGTACAGCCTATGGAAAGGCCAACACAGTTTGACAGAAATGGCTCTGCTCAGTTTTATTGCGGGCGCCCAGTTTGTCCCTGGTTTAATCGCAATCAGCTATTGGCCCAGCGGGAATCGCCAGGGCTTTTTAGCCGGCCTAAGTGCCGGCGCCGCGATCTGGTTGTTTGGCCTAGCCTTGCCCACTCTATTTAATATTAAAAGCATCAATCTGGGATACGGTCCACATCTGCAGTTGGGACTTGAGCATTGGGACACGGTTGCGTTGCTGTCCTTGACGATCAACAGCATCATTTTTGCCTGGGTCTCTTTACGTAGTCAGGCGACCGCAGAAGAAATTTACAGCGCGGAACTCTGTGCTGAAAATGAGTTAAGCCAACCCATGCGCAGCAGCTTGGATGTGTTTTCCGTACCGGATGTTGAAAAAAGATTGGGGCAGGCCCTCGGCAGCGGCCCCAGTCGCGAAGCCATTCGCAAGGCCCTATTACAACTCAAGATTGACGAAAACGAACGTCGCCCCTACGCACTTCGACGCCTGCGGGATCAACTGGAAGCCAACTTGAGTGGCATCCTTGGGGTCAATATGGCTCAGGAAATCATCAGCAAACACATTCCCTTGCGAAAGCATAAGAGCTCATCAACCGACGTTACCCTGATGGAAGAACGACTGGCCCAGAACCAGAACGAGCTGCTGGGGCTTCCCGCTGAACTCAACAAACTCAGGCTCTACCACCGCCAAACCCTTCAGGAACTGCCCATGGCGGTGTGCTCAATTGGCCAGGATTTGGAATTTGTTCTTTGGAACAAAGCCATGGACGCTCTGACCCGCCTGCCCGGAAAACAAATCAACGGCTCCCATCTGGATGAACTACCCCCGCCTTGGGGCCCTGTGATTCGAAACTTTTACCACAGCGGAAATGACCACTGGGCCAATCAGGAAGTACAAATTGGCGATACCCCGCACTGGATCAGTCTTCACAAAGCGAAAGTGCAGACGCCGATGGAAGGACGCTCCCAAGGCACAGTGATTTTGCTGGAGGACGTTACCGAAACACATCGTCTGGAACAGGAGCTCATGCACAATGAACGCCTTGCGTCGGTCGGCCGACTGGCGGCCGGGGTCGCTCATGAGATCGGCAACCCGGTAACCGGTATTGCCTGTCTGGCACAAAACCTGCGTTATGAAACCGAACCCGAAGACACCCAGGACACGGTCGATCAAATCCTGTCTCAGACGGACCGCATCACCCGCATCGTGCAGTCTCTGGTGAACTTTTCCCATACCGGGCAAGCCGATCAAAGTCAGCTCCAGAACATATACATTCACGAGTGCGTGGAAGAAGCTATTCACTTGCTGAAACTGCATACTGAGAAGCCCGAACTGCAATTTGTGAATACGGTGCCCCAAGACGTTCAAATTCAGGGGGACAGTCAGCGATTAATCCAGGTCTTCATCAATCTGCTGAGCAATGCCCGCGATGCCAGCCCGGAAGACGGCATTGTGCATATTGATGCCGAACATTACACACAACAGCTGATACTTAGAGTAACGGATCAAGGCCCCGGCATCTCCGGTGCGATTATGGACCGAATTTTGGAACCGTTCTTTACCACCAAAGACCCCGGAGAAGGCACAGGCCTAGGGCTGGCAATGGTCTTCAGCATTATGGAAGAGCATTCCGGGAGTGTGGAAATACGCAACCTTGGACCGGAAAGTGCCCCGTCAGGCGCGCAATTCATCTTAAAATTTCCTCTTAAGCCTTGAATCTGAGCGCCATGAAGGTAACACTAGCAGATTAAGTAACAGTAACACTGATCGACCGGGCAGCTAACTATGAGCAACATTTTGATTGTTGAAGATGAGGCCATCATCCGCACCGCATTGCGTAAATTGCTGGAGCGGCACAAATACACCGTTAGCGAAGCCAGCTCAGTCAAAGAAGCCACAACCAAATACAAACTCACCAACTTCGAATTGATCATCAGTGATTTGCGCTTACCGGGCGGCCCAGGCACCGATCTGATCCAGCTCGCGGGAGATATTCCCGTACTGATTATGACCAGCTACGCCAGCCTGCGCTCCGCGGTCGATTCCATGCGAATGGGAGCGGTGGACTACATCGCTAAACCCTTCGATCACGATGAAATGCTGGCCTCCGTGCGTCGAGCGATAGGCCGTGCCAATGCGGCAGCTAAAGCACTCAGCAAGTCTAAGTCATCCAGCCAGGCCATTGCCGGAATGATTGGCAACAGCCAGGCAATGAAAGCCCTCTATAACCGCATTCATAAAGTCGCCCCTACCGACGCTACCGTGCTGGTGCATGGAGAGACTGGAACCGGTAAGGAACTGGCAGCCAAAGCCATCCATCAAGAAAGCCCCCGCGCCCAAAGCCCACTTATCAGCGTGAACTGTGCTGCGATTCCAGAAACGCTGATTGAATCCGAATTGTTCGGGCACGAAAAAGGCGCATTTACCGGTGCTGACAGTCACCGTGAAGGATTAATCGCCGCCGCCGATGGCGGAACCCTGTTTCTGGACGAAATTGGCGAACTGCCTTTAGAGGCCCAGGCCCGGCTCCTGCGAGTATTGCAGGAAGGCGAAGTGCGCCCAATTGGTTCAATACACTCCCAAAAGGTTGATGTGCGTCTGGTTGCCGCCACACACCGCGATTTACGTAAACTGTCTGATGAAGGACGATTTCGCCAGGATCTGTATTTTCGAATCAATGTGCTTCAACTGAACCTGCCGCCACTGAGAGAGCGAGGGAAGGATGTGGTCGCCCTGGCAGAACACATGTTGAAACGGTATTGCGAGTCTTTCAAGAAGCCTCTGCTGCGCCTGAGCCCGGAAGCCATTCAAGCTATCACAACCTATACCTGGCCTGGTAATGTGAGGGAAATGGAAAATGCCATCCAGCGCAGTGTGATACTTTGCGAAGATGAAAGCGAAATTTCCCATGACCTTCTCGGTATTGACCTGGATTTGGTCGAAATTGATGACCCTACCGACCTGAAAATCATTCAATCTACTCTCCACCCCCGCACACCCACCCAAGAACCCGCTGAAGACCTATCTCTCGAGGATTACTTCCAGCGCTTTGTTCTGGAACATCAAGACACCATGAGCGAAACAGAACTCGCCCGGAAGCTCGGCGTGAGCCGCAAATGTCTTTGGGAGCGACGCCAGCGCCTGGGCATTCCTCGCAAAAAAGCCAATCAGCAGGCCATGAAGTAAAACGCCTTCATAGCGCCCAACACCGGAGACAGCCTCATCATTCGGAGGCAAATTGCCCACCCTGCAGGCCGTTTCGACTGAGTTTCTCAGTCAGTCGACCCAATAAAATGTCGTTAAGCGTTTATTTTTCAGGCTGATCCTCTGAGCGCTACCTAGAATTGACGAAAAAGTTCCCCAAACTAGACTAAAGTGTTACCTGCTTTCGACAGGATGTAACAATCGACGAGGCTTTAGGTAACGAATCTGAGTAGCAAACAATCTGAATTTTGCAAGATTTTTCCATAAGCCATTGTTTTAATTATAGTTTTCACTTTTGGCACGGTAAGTGCTTTTATAGTCGCCACATAACAACAACAAATAATAAAAATAAATCAACAGCAACAATAATAATAACGATAGTTAATATGCATGGTTAATGCATAACAGATTACAGTAGTGACCATATTGATACTGCTGACCTCTAAAAATAAGCACAACAACAAAAAATAACAATAACAAGCGTAAAACTGACTGACTGCACTGGACAGGGTTTGCCAGAAAAGCAAGTTGCTAATGGGGGCAGGGATTAGCCCCGCTAATAACAATAACGAGGTATTCGTTAATTAATTACCATCTTGCTTGAACGGGAAGTTTTTACTTCCCGTTTTGCTATCTGCGTTTTTTGTTTTTCCTGATATCACGACATCTCCCTGATGCTACCGATGTTCCCCAAAATGGGCCTGACACGATAACCGTGTTACACTTCGCCCCATTCTAAAAAACGCAATATCACGCTTGCCCGAGAGCAGCTCCTTATTGCCCAATATAGCCGAGAATCTGGCCCTGCCCTGCTGACATTATGTTTACACGCGTTATCCGCTCTATTAACAACCTATTCAAGTCTCCCAATTCTTTTGACTATCCAGAAAAGGCGCGGGTTATTCCTCGCGATCAGCACAGCATCTCGCGTAAGCAGATTAGCCGCAGCGCCCTTAAAGTCATGAAGATCCTCAATGAGGCCGGCTTTGAGGCCTATTTGGTCGGGGGCGGTGTACGCGATACTCTGATGGGCGGTAATCCCAAAGACTTTGACGTCGCGACCAACGCCACACCTGAACAGGTTCGCAAATTATTCCGTAGCGCGCGTATTATCGGCCGCCGCTTCCGCATTGTTCACGTCCGCTTCGGCCGTGAAATTATCGAAGTGACGACCTTTCGAGCCAATCACGACAGCGCCGCCAACAGCGCCGAATCCCGCCAATCAAAAGAAGGGATGTTGCTGCGAGACAACGTCTTCGGGGATTTACGCTCCGATGCCCTACGCCGTGATTTCACCGTAAACGCCCTCTACTATTCTTTGGACGGTTTTACGCTGCATGACTACACCGACGGCATGAGTGACTTGGAAAACCGCCTCATTCGAATGATTGGCGATCCGCAAACTCGTTATCAGGAAGACCCTGTTCGTCTGCTACGAGCGGCCCGTTTCGCCGCCAAGCTTGATTTTGATATTGAAGCCAACACGGCTGCTCCCATTAAAGAACTGGCACCTCTGCTGGAAAACATTTCCTCTGCACGCTTATTTGATGAATGCCTGAAATTATTTTTAGGCGGCTACGCCACCGCGACCTTTAAGCGTCTTTGTGATTATGAACTGTTGGCGCCTTTGTTTCCGGCAACAGCAAAACGATTGAAGCAAGGCGAGAATATCGACGAAGCTCTGCTCGTACGTGTCATGCAAAATACCGATCGACGCCTGGCCAATGAGCAACGAGTTACACCGGCGTTTATTCTGGCCGCGCTACTGTGGGGCCCCCTGCAGGATGCTTTGGAAAAGCAAGATGAAAAAAGCCCTCCAGCCATGCGCATGCACAAAGCTTCCCAACAGGTCATTGATGCTCAGCAGAAGCACACCGCCATTCCAAAACGTTTTCTGATTACCATGCGAGAGATTTGGGATTTGCAAGGTCGCTTGCCCATGCGCTCAGGCAAACGCGCTCTGCGCCTGATGGAGCATAAGCGCTTCCGAGCGGCTTATGACTTTCTGCTCTTGAGAGAAGCCGCCGGAGAAGATTGCCAAGGCTTAGGACGTTGGTGGACAGAATTCCAGGATGCCGAGGAAGAGCGCCAAAACGAAATGCTGGAAGCGCTCCCCAAACCCAAACGCCCGAGAAGACGGCGCCGTAAACCCAGCGGAAACTCTGACAAGCCCGCGTCATGATCGTCTATATTGGACTCGGCGGAAATCAGGGCGATATGCAGTGCAATCTGCAAACAGCCCTGAAACTGATCGATGCCCATGAAGCCTGCCAACTCATCACATGTTCAAGCTGGTATCGCAGTAAAGCCCTGACCCTTGACAATGAAGAGCAGGCCGACTACTTAAATGCCGTTTGCAAAATCTCAACCGACCTTGAGGCGGAACGATTACTCGACCTCTTGCAATCCATCGAACTGAAGCTGGGCCGGACACGCAAAAAACGCTGGGGCGCCCGAACCGTCGATCTCGACATTTTGCTGTATGGTGATGCTCGGATAAACAGCCCGCGCTTGACGATCCCTCACCCCCAATTGCAGAATCGAAATTTTGTCGTGCAACCGCTGATGGAAATCGACGGCGCGCTCGAGATACCCGCAATTGGATCTTTAAAAGTCTTGGCAAAGGCATTAGGCTGGGAAGGGCTGCAACGTGTGAACGAGGAGACTTTATGAGTCATGCGGACGACCTATCTCGCCGTCTAGTCGCGATTGAAGGACCTATTGGTGTTGGCAAGACCGCCTTTGCCAGCAAGCTCGCTCAACATTTGGGCGCAAGCACACTTTTGGACAACACTCAGAACAATCCTTTTTTATCCCGGTTTTATTCCGATCCCAAATCACTCGCCCTGCAAACCCAGCTGTTTTTCCTCTTCGAGCGCATCCAACAACTGGAAGGCCTACAACAAAACGATTTGTTCGCGGGCAACACCATTTGTGATTTTCTTATCGACAAAGATCAGCTTTTTGCCCATGTGGTACTTGATGAAGATGAATTGAAAATCTACCAGCAGGTGTTCAGCCACCTGAAGTTTAAAGCGCCGACGGCCGACCTGGTCGTTGTGTTGCAGGCTCCCGCTGAGGTTCTGTTTGAACGCATCAATCAACGAGGCCTTGAACAGGAACAAGGCATTAGCCTGGAGTACCTCCAGCAACTGAACGACGCTTACACCCAATTTTTCCATCACTATCAGTCTTCACCATTATTGATGGTCAACGCCAGTGAAATTGATCCTGTTAATAATGATGAACACTTTTTCGAGCTGCTCGAGTATATGCAGAATATTCGCTCGGGCCGCCACTACTACAATCCTAATCCTACTCTTTGATACTTCGCTAAGGAGCCAATCATGCCCTATGCCAGCCCCCAAGCCGACAGCAAACTAACATCGGCCGTTACAACCAGTACGCTGCGCAAGATGAAAGCCGAAGGCGAAAAATTTATTACTGTCGCGCTGTACGATGCGCCGATGTCTGCCATGGCACAACGCTGTGGTGTGGAAGTGCTGCTGGTCGGTGACAGTCTAGGCATGACCGTCCTTGGGTATGACAGCACCATTCCCGTTACCATGGAACAAATGATTTATCACGTCGAAGCGGTCAGGCGTGGAAACGATAAATCACTGATCATGGGCGACATGCCCTTTATGACCTATTCCACACCAGACCTGGCCATGGAAAATGCCACTCGTATAATGCAGGCCGGTGCACATATGGTAAAAATCGAGGGCGGTGAATGGTTGGCACCCACTGTAAAAATGCTCGGTGAGCGCGGCATTCCAGTGTGCGCGCATCTGGGACTGACGCCTCAATCCGTCAACAAACTCGGTGGTTTTAAAGTTCAAGGGCGCAGCGACGATCAAGCCGACACCATTTTGAAGGACGCTATGCTTCTTGATGAGGCCGGTGCAGACCTGTTGGTTCTAGAATGTGTTCCAAGTGATTTAGCCAAGCGCATCACTGAGTCCGTTTCCATGCCTGTTATTGGCATCGGCGCTGGCCGAGACACCGACGCACAGGTACTGGTCATCAATGATATTTTAGGGCTGACAGAAAAACCGCCGAAATTCTCGAAGAACTTTTTAATTGAAGCTGGTGATATTCCCAGTGCGCTCAACAAATACGCTGCCGATGTAAAAGCCATGCGATTCCCGGCAGACGAACATTGTTTTAAATAGTGTTTTTTTGCGAATTATATACTGCAAGGTGGAAGCAATTCCCCTTGCAACTTAACCACATAACCATCCAATTCCTGCTCAAAACTTCGTAGATAGTTTCTCGCCTGTTCGTATTCCAGGAACTTACCTGAATAAATGGCCATCTGGCCATTACTTCTAAGCTTGCACAGAAGCTCAAGATTTTGATGCTGCTTTACGAAGCGACCTTCGTTCACAGCCTCTTTGAAAATCGCCAATTGAACCGTGTAAAAAATCTCTCCGACATCCGGCTGCCAATCATTCGCCAAACGCCCATCGATGCCCGCCGATTGAGCCGATACGGGGTTTTCTTTTACTTGCGGAGGTTGGTTGACTTGCTGTCGTTGGGCGAGCTGACTCTGTTGACGCTGATAATAAGCCGGCAATACCGTCGCCTCTTCCTCCACAACAGAAGAGGCGGCCTTATCAAGGTTCTTTTCTGGAGCGATGACGTTCAATTGCACGACATTATTGCGTCTTGGCCTTGGTTTATCCGCTTCCGCGGTAAGCTGAGCATTGTCCATCGCCGCGAGCGCCTGACTAATGGATGAATCTCCGAGATTAATATTGGCCAGGCTTTGCAAGCCGGAGACCCTCTCGGCAGGCTTAGCGCTCTTTTTATTTTGACTTGCCGTCACAGGAACCGGCGGCAACGCAGGTTTATTCGCCACCGGAGCTGCGGGCCGACTTTTCGAATACACAACAATCTTCTGGCGATCCAGGCAATCATGCATATCTTCATTCTGCAATTTTAACTCGTAGGCCTTCAGGCCTTTTTGACGCAAGCCCTGGATGTGTGATCTCAATTCCTGGCGGTTCGAAAATGCGCCACTGTACGCTACTAACCTTCCATTGCGGCGAGTTCGACACATAAAATCCACACCAGGATAACCCTGAATAAACGCTCGACGCTTTTTATCACTGGAAAAGCTGGCAATCTGAGCCGTGAAATAGCGGTTCAGATGAGTCGCGTGATTCGGCTTGACCTTCGAGATTGAATCCGGATGTGACAACACCAATAATTCCCGTTTGCTGTCACAACTGAACATGTCTTCCTGCTTTAAACGCAGGACATACGCATCACTGAAACGGCTTTTCAATTTGTGTTTTTGTTTTTTTGCAGCGGCAGCGGATCCAAAGGCACCGCTGTAAATGGTAAAACGACCATTGCGTCGCTGGCGACACAACATATCGTCGACTGAATTTTCGGAGACAAATTCTTCCTGCCCCGCCACATCTTCAAAGCTTGCGATTTGCACCGTGTAGTAGCTGGGCATAAACCGCCCATCACCCACATGATCCCCTGCAAAACTCAATGGGTCGCTTGCGGCTTCTGACACCGCCAGGTGGCTAAAGCTTTTGTCTTTATACATCTGTACCAGGCGAACGCCGGGCACCTGCCGACTCTTGTCAATCTGAACAACTCCGGGCCGCCAACGATCTGGGTCTAAAGCGCCGACCATCACCAGAGCGGTCATGGTATCCAACGCTTCCTGTTGCTGGGTAAATTCACCCACGTAAACAAACGCCTGATTGCCCGACAGCTGGGTTCGATGGAAAACAGAGAGGGCTTCTGGCAACTCAGGCATTTGATCGTCCATACTCAGAAGCTGAATAGAGTAACGTTGCCCAGCGGCGATTTGTGCCTCAATCGAATTGCTGTCACAACGGTAATGCTGGAGCAAGCCGGCACTTAGACAGAAACGGTCTTTATCCTCAGCCGTGGAGACACTCTCATTGGCACTGTCTTCGGCAGCAGACCGCCGCGAATCTTGATCGGTATTCTCAGACACTTGCACCGCTGATACTGCAGCCACAGTGTGGCAGCTCAAGGCCGTGATCAGCCAACAAACGCCCTTCCCTAAACCCATACGCCTTCCTAATGTTAAGTAAGCCGACAAGGCCTTGAAACAGGTAAGCTTCAGGCCGATAAGAGCCCCCTTGACCCAAGCCAAGAATTCAAAGAACTCGAGTTCAAATCAGGCTTTGGAGTTTGGATGCCAAGTTAATGCAGGGCTTCAGACTTACATTGTCTAATTTCACAATATAAGCGCCTAATTTATCCTGCCCAGGCAGGTCCTGCAAATGTGGATGGGCATCTTTGTAACTTTCGAAAACACCATAGTAAACCACAAAGGCGTTCCGGCTATTTCGACGACAGTACAGGGGGAATTGCCGGTACTTTTCAATGAGCTCGGCCCTGGCTTCCGCAGTGCGATACGCCCCAAGCTGAATAGTGAAAACCCGGTCATACTGAGCCGCCTGCAGATCCGAACTCATCAGGCAGGCCAATAATACAATGGATATCCATACTTTTATTGTCAACAGCACCGTAGAACCTCAACGACTATCAGGCATTATTCAATGGATGCTCAAATCCAAAGGCACAAAAAAGCCCGCCAACGGCGGGCTTAACTTTACCAACTAAGGAAAAGTGGCTTATTCGGCGTCGGCCTCAGGGGCTGATTCACCGGATTGGGCTTCACCCGCTTCTGCCGCAGCTTCCTTAATGGACAGCTTGATGCGGCCACGCTGGTCAACATCCAGGCATTTAACCTTAACCATTTGACCTTCTTCAAGGTAATCGGTCACAGCATTTACACGCTCTTCCGCAATCTGGGAAATATGAACCAGACCATCTTTACCTGGCAAGAAGTTTACAAATGCACCAAAGTCCACGATGCGAACCACTTTACCTTCATAGATAGCACCGATTTCAGCTTCAGCGGTGATCGCCTGGATTTTGTCCAGAGCCGCTTTCAATGAATCCGCATCATCACTGTAGATCTTCACAGTGCCATCATCTTCAATATCGATAGACGCGCCAGTTTCTTCGGTCAGGGCACGAATGGTCGCACCGCCTTTACCGATGATATCGCGAATCTTGTCGGGGTCGATTTTGATGGTTTCAAAGCGAGGCGCATTGTCGTTCACTTCTTCGCGAGCGGTTTCGATGACCTTGTTCATCTCGCCCAGAATGTGCAAACGTGCCGCCAGTGCCTGCTCCAAAGCGATGCTCATGATCTCTTCGGTAATACCTTCGATCTTGATGTCCATCTGCAGAGCAGTGATACCAGAAGAGGTGCCCGCTACTTTAAAGTCCATATCACCCAGGTGATCCTCATCACCCAGAATATCGGTTAGAACCGCAAAACCTTCGTCTTCTTTCACCAGACCCATAGCGATACCGGCAACAGGGGCTTTCAAAGGAACACCTGCATCCATCAACGCCAAGCTGGAACCACATACGGATGCCATGGAGGAAGAACCGTTGGACTCGGTAATCTCACTCACTACACGCATGGTGTATGGAAACGCCTCTTCGGTTGGCAGAACGGCAGCAACACCACGACGCGCCAAACGACCGTGGCCAATTTCGCGACGACCTGTACCGCCCATACGGCCGGCTTCGCCAACAGAGTATGGAGGGAAGTTATAGTGCAACATAAAATTGTCACGGCGCTCGCCTTCCAGAGCATCGATGATCTGGGCATCACGGGCAGAACCCAATGTGCTGACAACGATCGCCTGGGTTTCACCACGGGTGAACAGAGCCGAACCGTGCGCCTTCGGCAACACACCAACCTCCACTTCGATGGCGCGAACCGTTTTGTTGTCACGGCCGTCAATACGTGGCTCGCCGGCAACAACGCGGGAACGAACTGTTTTCTTTTCCAGCTTGCTGAAAATAGAGCGGACTTCATCAGCGCTTACACCAGCATCTTCGTTTGCCAGAGTCTCAGCTGCCTGATCACGCAAAGCACCCAAGGCGTTGTAACGCTCCATCTTATCGGTGATGCGATAAGCGTCGCCAATACCGCCACCAAACTGCGCGGCCACTTGCGCGCTCAATTCTTCATTTACAGCAGGAGCAGTCCACTGCCAAGCTTCCTTACCCGCTTCTGTAGCCAACTCGGCAACGGCCTGAATAACCGCTTGCAGCTCTTGGTGAGCGTACAGTACTGCGCCCAACATGATGTCTTCTGGCAATTCAGCCGCCTCAGATTCCACCATCAGAACCGCGTCTTGGGTACCGGCTACCACCATGTCCAACTCAGAACCTGCCAGAGCTTCATAAGTGGGGTTCAACAAATAGCCATCGGCTTCGGTATAACCGACACGAGCCGCACCAATCGGGCCGGCGAAAGGAATGCCAGAGATGGCCAAAGCCGCTGAAGTACCAATCATGGACGCAATATCCGGATCAGTTTTCTTGTCGGTGGACATCACGGTACACACGACCTGCACTTCATTCATAAAGCCGTTCGGGAACAGCGGACGAATCGGGCGGTCGATCAAACGAGAGGTCAATGTCTCTTTTTCAGATGGACGACCTTCACGCTTGAAGAATCCACCTGGAATCTTGCCAGCCGCGTAGGCTTTCTCGATGTAGTGTACTGACAGTGGGAAAAAGTCCTGGTCTTCACGAGCGCTCTTGGCACCAACTACGGTGGTCAATACGCTGGTTTCACCAATGGTTACCATAACCGCGCCTGTCGCCTGACGGGCGATTCGGCCGGTTTCCAGAGTTACGGTCTCATTACCGTATTGGAATGTCTTGATTACTGGATTCACGACGTTTCCTTCTTTTATCTTCTATATATGTCTTCTCTGCCCTCGGGCCCCATTGCCAGAGGGATTGATACAATTCGAGTGTCAGCTTTTATCAACGGGAACGAATCTCCTCCCGCCAATAAGTTCTGAACACCCTATACCGACACAGTCGGATTAACCAAACAGGCACCTTGCCCATTTGGGAAATTCAGGATAAACCCGCCGATCATCCTCGGGATGCGGCTGCTTTATCGAAACGAGGCCAAGTGGCCACATTTTTCAGAGGGGCAAAATAAAAAAGTGCCCGCAAGCGGGCACTTTCGAAGGTCTTATCGACGCAGACCCAACTTCTTAATCAGGGCGGCGTAACGATTCAAGTCCTTACCCTTCAAGTAATCCAGCAACTTGCGACGCTGGTTTACCATGCGGATCAGACCGCGGCGAGAGTGGTGATCTTGCTTATGATCAGAAAAGTGACCTTGCAGCTTGTTGATGTTGTGAGTCAACAGAGCTACTTGAACTTCTGGAGAACCAGTGTCACCTTCACCACGAGCATGTTCTTCAACAATCGCAGCTTTTTCTTGAGCACTTAGTGCCATAGTCATATCCTCGTTTAATATGCAATAAAGTCATTCAGCCCAGCCGTGCATATTTACAGCGGGGCTAAGCCCATCAGGGCATGCTGCCCGGCGATACATCTGCCAGGCGACCAACACGAGGTTGGATTCTGTATTTTAGCCGCTTTTAGCGACTAAACCTAAATAATTAGCTGGCCAATAAGCGCTTGGGCGCCACTCGACCATCATCCGTTAACTCAGCAACGCCTAAAAAACGTTCTGCGGAGTCAAAAACCCGCACCATATCACCTTCATCGCCCAGACGATAGACCTGGGCATCCATCACTGCATTGCCCTGCTTAAAGTAATAGGCAGAGTCATCTGGCAGCACCAGGCTCGGTAACTGAGCAACAGGTGCATCGACGGCCAGCAGGTGATGATCTAACTGCTCAGCCAATCCGTCACCACGCTCCTCGCCAAGCTTATCAAGGCTGATTGCCTGAGACTCTTCAAACGGACCTGCAGCCACGCGATGCAACACACTGACATGAGCACCACATCCCAACAATTCCCCTAAATCTTCAGCAATGCTGCGAATATAGGTTCCTTTGGAGCAGAAAACTTCCACATCAAGCTCGGCATAATCTTCACTCAGGCATTCTGAACTGCGATAGTCCAGCAGCTTCAGCTCATAAACCGTGACAGAACGTGGCTCACGCTCAACCACAATTCCCTGACGGGCGAGCTTATAAAGTGGCTGCCCCTGATGCTTTAGTGCCGAGTACATAGATGGCACTTGCTTGATATCGCCCCGAAAGTTTTCCAGGGCTGTCGCAATTCTCTCCTCGGTCAACTCATTGACCGAATGGCGAGCCCGGACTTCACCGTCCGAGTCTCCTGTTTCCGTACTGACGCCCAGGCAGAACGTGCTGCGGTAACGCTTGTCGGCATCCAAAAGATACTGGGAAAACTTGGTGGCTTCGCCAAAACACAAAGGCAAAACACCTGTTGCCAAAGGATCCAGAGCACCGGTATGCCCGGCTTTAGCAGCGAAAAACAAACGTTTTGCTTGTTGCAACGCATCGTTGGAGGTCATGCCGCCATCTTTATGCAGGACCAACACGCCATCAAGCGCGCGTCCTTTAAATCGTTTACGCCCCATAACTACTCTGCGCTTTCAGATTCGTCGCCATGATGAGCACGATCCTTGGCAACCGCATCGTCAATCAGTCGACTCATGCGGTTTCCGCTCAACGCGGTCGGATCATAATGGAACTGCAAACGAGGGGTAGTGCGCACATCTAGCTCGCGAGCCAACTGGCTGCGTAAGAATCCAGCGGCATTATTCAAAGCCAACGCCGCCTCTTCACACTTTTTCGGATCATCCTCGCCAACAAAAGCGACATACACCTTAGCCATGGATAGGTCACGACTGACTTGCACGTCGTTAACGTTCACCATCGGAACACGAGGGTCACGGACTTCAAACTGTATCAGCTGAGCCAAGCTACGCTGAATAGCATCGCCCAGCCGATCGGTACGCTTAAATTCTCTTGCCATTACTCGGGCGCCAGCTTACAGCTCGCGCGCAACCTCTTTCACGTCGTACACTTCGATCTGGTCACCGACTTTAACGTCGTAGTCTTTCACGCCGATACCACATTCCATACCATTACGGACATCCTGCACATCATCTTTAAAGCGACGCAGAGACTCCAGCTCACCTTCGAAGATCACAACATTGTCGCGCAGTACACGAATGGGCTTGCTTCGGTAAACTGTACCTTCGGTAACCATACAACCTGCGACTTGGCCAAACTTCGGAGAGCGGAATACTTCACGCACATCCGCAATACCGACAATTTCTTCGACGCGTTCAGGCTCCAACATGCCAGACAATGCGCCTTTCACTTCATCAATCAGCTGATAAATAATGCTGTAATAACGAATTTCAATGGATTCAGCTTCCGCCAGAGCACGAGTTGAGGCCGCCGCACGAACGTTAAAACCAATAATAATAGCGCCTGTGGTCAGTGCCAGGTTCACGTCGTTCTCGGTAATGCCGCCAACACCTGAGGAAACCACATTAACTTCGACTTCGTCGTTACCCACATCGGCCAATGCTGCCGCGATAGCTTCAAGAGAACCACGCACATCGGTCTTCAAGACAACAGGCAGGATTTTCTTATCCGCAGCACCCATGTTGGCAAACATGTTTTCCAATTTAGCCGCTTGCTGACGCTGCTGACGCTCCTGCTGAGCTTTATCAGCACGCTCAGTAGCGAGTTCACGTGCCTGACGCTCATCGGCCAGAACAGCAAACTCGTCACCCGCATTTGGAGCGGAATCCAAGCCCAGGATTTCAACCGGGGTTGATGGACCCGCGTCTTTTACTTGCTTGCCATGTTCATTCACCATGGCACGAACACGACCATAACTTTGGCCAGCCAGGATAACATCACCGCGCTTCAGACTACCGCCTTGAACCAGCAAGGTAGCGACAACACCGCGGCCTTTTTCCATACGAGATTCAACAACTACACCGCGAGCAGGTACGTTGATCGGCGCTTCCAATTCAAGCAGTTCAGCCTGCAAGGAAACCGCTTCAAGCAGCTCATCAATACCCTGACCTGTGTGGGCAGACACACTAATGAACTGAGTGTCGCCACCCCAATCTTCAGGAACCACTTCTTTCGCGACCAATTCGTTCTTAACACGATCAGGATCAGCGGTTTCTTTATCAATCTTGTTGATCGCTACGACCAAAGGCACACCAGCAGCACGAGCGTGTTGAATAGCCTCTTCGGTTTGTGGCATCACACCATCATCTGCAGCTACAACCAGAATAACCACATCGGTACATTGCGCACCACGCGCACGCATTGCAGTAAAGGCGGCGTGGCCCGGAGTATCCAAGAAGGCAATTTCACCATGACTGGTAGGCACACGGTAGGCGCCGATATGCTGGGTGATACCACCAGCCTCACCGGAGGTCACCTTTGTCTTGCGGATGTAATCCAGCAATGACGTTTTACCATGGTCAACGTGGCCCATGACTGTAACTACAGGTGAGCGTGGTGCTTTTTCACCATCTTCTGTAGACAAGCTTTGTTCCAGCTGGGTCTCAAGAGTGTTTTCAACTTTCTCAACCGCTTTATGGCCCATCTCTTCCACCAGCAAAGTGGCCGTTTCACTATCGATGGACTGGTTCAAGGTTGCCATTACGCCCATTTTCATCAGCGCTTTAACAACTTCGGCACCTTTCACCTTCATTTGCTGAGCCAGCTCAGAAACTACAATGTTCTCGCCAATCTCTACTTCGTGCACAATTTTTCCTGTTGGCCGTTTAAAGCCATGTTTATTACCAGCCAACTTAATCGATGCGCGCTTCGCGGGCCTACCGCTTGGCTTGGATCGACGCGGGGCTTCTTTCAGTACCGGCTCAATTTCATCATCCAATACTGACAAATCAACCTTCGGAGCCTTCTTGGTGCCAGTAGGCTTCTTAACAACCTTTTTAGGCTTATCAATCTCTTCCGGCTCTTCTTCGTGCTTAGCACGTTTCTTCGGAGCTTGACCGTGCTTACCCTTGTCTTCATCTTTGCTAGCCGCTTCAATCGCCGCGCGATCAGCTGGAGAGGCATCAGATTTAGGCTTACTGGACGTTTCCTGCTTTTTCTTTTGAGCAGTTTCTTCCTTGTTTCGCTGTGCTTCTTCCTCAGCCTTTCGGCGAGCTTCAATTGCAGCCATACGCTTCTGTTCTGCTTCATCAACAAAACTGGATGCCTGCTCTTCCTGTTTAGGGGCTTCCTCAACAGGACTTTCTTCTACCACCGACTCGGGTGTTTCCTGAACAGTTTCAGCAACAACGGGTTCTGGTTTTGGCTCCGGCTCAACCGCTTCAACAGCGACCTCTTCAACTGCTTGTACCTGCTCTTCCAGTTCCTGCTCTTCAATCGGGTCACGCTTAACATAAGTACGCTTCTTACGAACTTCAACGTTGACCGTTTTACGTGCAGCACCGCTGCCTGTTTTTAACGTGGTCGTGGTTTTACGCTTCAGAGTAATCTTTTTCGGCGCTTCGCCAGTATCACCATGACTGCTCTTTAAAAAAGCCAATAGGGTCTGCTTTTCTTCATCAGTCACTGTCTGCTCAGCAGACGTCTGCTGCAAACCTGCATCTTTCATTTGAGAGAGGAGCCTCTCAACTGAGGCACCTACGGATTTGGCAAGTTCGCTTACTGTTACTTCAGCCATTATCTTTCCTCAGTTATTCAATTATTCCGCGTCTTCTGCAAACCAGGGTTCACGCGCTTTCAAAATCAGGGCCGCGGCACGCTCTTCATCCATGCCGTCAATTTCCATCAATTCATCAACGGACTGCTCGGCAAGATCTTCCATCGTTGGAATACCACGACTGGCCAACTGAACGGCCAAGGCCTTGTCCATGCCTTCCATTGTCAACAGGTCTTCAGCAGGCTGAGCACTTTCGATGGCTTCTTCCGTCGCCAATGCTTGTGTTAACAAGGCATCTTTCGCACGCGCACGCAGCTCTTCAGCAATGTCTTCATCAAAGCCTTCAATGTTCAACATTTCTTCCAGAGGCACATAAGCAACCTCTTCCAAAGAGGTGAAGCCCTCTTCAACCAAAACGCCAGCAACATCCTCATCAACATCCAGAGCTTCCATAAAGAGCTCCATGTAGTTGCCACTTTCGGCCTGCTGTTTTTCTTCCCACTCGGCAACGCTCATGACGTTGATTTCCCAACCGGTGAGCTCAGAAGCCAAGCGAACATTCTGACCAGCACGACCAATAGCCTGGGCCAAATTGTCATCTTCAACAGCGACATCCATTGAAGAAGAATCTTCATCAACGACAATGGATTCAATCTCAGCAGGAGCCATCGCATTAATAACAAACTGAGCCGGGTTGTCATCCCATAAAACGATATCGATGCGCTCGTTGCCCAATTCATTGGACACGGCCTGAACTCGAGAACCGCGCATACCCACACAAGCACCAACTGGATCGATTCGTCCGTCGTTAGTAGAAACCGCAATCTTCGCTCGAGAGCCTGGATCGCGTGCAGCACCTTTGAGGTCGATAACTTCTTCTGAAATTTCAGGCACTTCGATTTTAAATAATTCGATCAGCATACCCGGCGCAGAGCGGCTTAGGTACAGCTGTGGACCACGAGCTTCGGGGCGAACATCCATCAGGAAAGCTCGCACTCGATCTCCCATACGGAAAACTTCGCGACCGACCAACTGATCACGCGCAAGCAAACCTTCAGCATTATTCCCCAAGTCAACAATGATGTTGTCGCGAGTAACTTTTTTGACGGTTCCACTGATCAACTCGCCAACTTTATCGCGGTACTCATCAACAATCTGGGCGCGTTCAGCTTCGCGCACTTTCTGCACGATGACCTGCTTAGCAGTTTGTGCTGCGATTCGACCAAAATCGACGTTTTCGATTTGCTCTTCATGCACATCACCAATGTTCAATTCAGGATTAGCTTCAGCGGCCTCTTCCGTGGTGAACTGCGTGCCCAAAATTGCCAGAGTATCATCGTCAACTACTTCCCAGCGGCGGAAGGTTTCGTAATCACCCGTGCGGCGATCAATCACCACATAGATATCTGATTCTTCTTCGTAACGTTTTTTAGCCGCAGTCGCCAGAGCCAATTCAATAGCTTCAAAAATGATTTCCCTGTCGACGCCTTTCTCATTGGAAACCGCATCAGCTACCAATAAAATTTCTTTACTCATAAGTGCCTCTTAATCCACCACTTAATTGCAATCGCATTAGTTAATATCGAAGCCTTTAAAAGCTTGGCTCGACATTGGCTTTTTCAATCCACTCAATTGGCAGTACATACTCTTCGTTATCGACTACCAACAAAATTTCGTCGCCTTCAACACCATTCAGCAGCCCCTGAAACTTACGACGGCCTTCAAAGGCTTGACGCAAACGCAGGCTAACCTTTTCACCAACATACTGCTGATACTGCTCAATGGTATATAAAGGACGATCCAAACCCGGAGAAGATACCTCCAGGGTGTACTCGCCGGTAATAGGATCTTCAACATCCATCACCGCGCTTACCTGTCGACTGACCTGTTCACATTGCTCCAAGCCAACTCCATCAGGCGACTCGATATAGAGTCTTAAGGTTGTGTGACGACCCTGTGACAAATACTCCAGGCCCCACAGCTGGCAACCAAGGGATTCTACCACTGGCCGCAGTAGCTCCTCCAATTGCTGTTTAGATGCCATAAATCTTTTTCCCGGCGGTCAATACCACCTATAGACAGCTACAAAAAATGGGCCTAAAGCCCATTTCCATCATTTGGCGCAAAATTCGCCAACGCTCAGATACGAAAAAGCCCCTAATAAGGGGCCTATCGAAGGCGTCCACACTACCAAATTAAGTAATGCCACGCGCTGAATTTGGTAGCGGGGGCTGGATTTGAACCAACGACCTTCGGGTTATGAGCCCGACGAGCTACCAAGCTGCTCCACCCCGCATCAACATGGTTAAAAGGGCTTGCCCTCAACCAAGGCCGCGAATTATAGGGAGGCCCATGGGGGGCGTCAAGTCCTTTATTACAGTTTTGTCTTATTTCTCAATACCTTGTCTATTATTAAAGCAAAATGTAAAAAGGGCGCCCTATTCCGCCTAACGGCGCGTAGATGGCGCCACACGGTCAAGCATTAACGCAAAGTCGCGATATCATTATATAGTTATCAGATTCATTCTTTGCCCTTGGTATACAATTCCGGGGTTATTTGTCAGTTTGCGGATCCGAATTATGTTAAAACGTTGCTTATTGCCTCTCACTGTTGGCTGCCTTGCTCTCAGCGCCCCAAGTTTTGCCTTCAAGCTAATTGGCCCCAAGTGGGAAAATGGTAATGTCAGCTTTGATACCTCATTTCCAGGCAATCACAACCCCAACGGTTTCAATTGGGGCACAGCCATGAGGGAAGCAGCGAACAAATGGGGAACCCAAGTTGATGGCCTGAACCTGAATTACAGCTCAAATGGTGGCCACCCCTGTGCGGGCTATGTCTCAGCATTTCCGGAAGACAACCAAAATGCCAGCGGCTTTTATACAGACTCCTGCGGAGAAGCCTTTGGTACCGACGTTATAGCAGTCACGCTGTCTCGCAGCATTGGCTCCCGCTACAGCGAATCTGACATCGTCTTTAACAGCAGCGAATCCTGGAGCGTATATGACGGCAGCACTCGATCATCCCTGGATTTTCGCCGAGTAGCCGTGCATGAGTTTGGGCATTTAATTGGTCTGGACCATGAAGAAACCAATGCCGCTATTATGGCCCCCTTTATTGGCAGCATATTTGACCCGACAACGGACGACCTCACAGGGGCCCGCACTATCTATTCACAAGCAACCGGTGGTGGCGGTAACACTCCTGCTATTCGCGCCAGCCTGGAAGAGCCGTCATCCAGTCAAGCTGCCAACGGTGTCACCAATATCCGAGGCTGGGCCGTCGGCCTTAACACGATTCAGCGTATCGCCCTCTATATAGACAATGCTTATGTGAGCGACATTCCCTATGGAGGCGAGCGCGCCGATGTGGGCCAAACGTTCTCCAATTACCCGAATGCCTCAAAGTCAGGCTTCTCCATGATCTACAACTGGGGCAACCTGTCTACCGGTCAGCACACAATGGAGATTCGTGCGTTTGACAGTTCAGGTGGCGTGGAATCTCAAAGCACCACCTTTACCGTACACGCCTTCGATAACGCCTTTATCAGTGACCCAAATCAAGTAGAAATCCTCAGTGCCGCGACAGTTACCGATCCTCGTACTATCACGCTTGACCAAGTCAGGGCAGACGGCAAAACGTACAAGGTCGTCTTACGCTGGAATACCGCCACACAGAAGTGGGATGTCGCCGAAATTAACTAGCATCCCCTAAATCGAGCCGACCAGGGCTATTTATCTGCCAATGATCAGTAGTTGCTGGAACCGGCCAGAGATTCCGCTAAATTTGCCTATGCCCATATAAAAAGCATCAAATTTGGGATTTTTAACCCTCGAAATAGAGACTTAAACATCAAAATTTGGCCTTTTAGTGAACTAACATACGCTTTTCGCCTTGGATAAGATTGCATTATCCGCATAGATGGCCAATAATCGACCATTGTGTTTTTTTGGGATTTTCAGACCCTGAAACTCCCGCAAAATCAGGCGCTTAGAAAGCAAAGTTTGCAAACTACGTCTATAATTGACTCAGGCTCAAATGGATAACGTGAGACCATGAAGAAATCAGCTAGAGTTTTACTGGCAGGGGCACTCGGTGCCGCTATTGCTTTTCCTGTCCAGTCCTTCGAATTAATCGGTCCTCGCTGGCGCGATAACCAAGTAACGATTAACTATATTCCTATTGTTCCAGGTGCACCTTTGCAAGGCCTGACCATCTGGAACGATGCCATGTCTGAAGCCATTGATTCCTGGGCTCAGGGGTCGTCCGGCCTCCAGATTAACAAAGTGGCTGCAACAGCAGACCCTTGTGCAGGCATTGCCAACGCTTCTGGTGGATTTGTGTCCCCTCATGATGGCAACCTTTCAGGTGTATCTTTTGCCGGGACCGTGTGTGGTACAGCGTGGAATGCTGGCACCCTAGCCGTAAACGTTCAGTTTTCAAGCGGTGGCTTTTATAGCAATAGTGACATTCTGTTTAACTCCGGTGTCAACTGGGATGTATACAGCGGTCCAATCCGGACCAATATTTTCGATTTTAAGCGAGTTGCAGTTCACGAACTGGGGCACTTATTTGGCTTGGACCACGAAACAACCAACTTGTCGATTATGGCGCCGTTTTACGATGACGCTATCAATATTAACGACGCCAATATGGAGCGTCCAACCCCCGACGATTTCGAGGGTCTAAACGCCCTATATGCAACCCCGAATTCTCCCCTAGTCGTTAATCTGGAAGAGCCAAGCACCAATCAAATTTCTTCCGGTGTCGGTAATGTTCGAGGCTGGGCCGTAGCGGCATCAGGTATTGCGGAAGTTGAGATTTATATTGATAACGACCTTCAGGGCAACAGCCCATACGGCAGTGCCCGAAGCGATGTCGGTTCCAACTACCCAAGCTACCCCAATGCCGGCAATTCCGGTTTTTCAATGACCGTAAACTGGTCAGAGTTCGATGAAGGTCCGCATACGGTAATTGCGCGTGCAATTGATAAGCTTGGAAACATTGCCACTGACAGCGGATTAGCCATCGTTAAAAAGTTTGGCACCAATTTTATTTCTTCATCAAACCTTGTGAAACTGGCCGGCTCTGTGAGCACCGCCGGAGATCAGGTGACCCTTGACGATGTCATGGTAGAAGGCAAGCCTTACCGGGTAATTTTGAAGTGGAACACGGCCAGCCAGCAATTCGACATCATTAACATCATCAAACTATTTTGAGAGCCAGGCTCTAGGATATTAAAGGTATAAGCAATGAACACTTTACGTAGCACTTTCACAACCGCCGTACTGGCATGTGCCATGATCCTACCTGCGACTAATGCCTCTGCTAGCAGCGTAGCTCAAAAAACCGTCAGCGAATTGGCGACCACCTCCGACATGATTTTTGAAGGCCAAGTTGTTGGCATTCGCTCTGAAACCGTCGGCAAAAAGGTATTCACCTATGTGACTTTTGAAGTTGCCGATGTCGTTCGGGGCAAGTACGCACAAAATACTGTAGAACTGCGCTATCTTGGCGGTACCGCCAATGGCGTCACCATGCGAGTCGGCGACATGAAACTGCCTTCTTTTGGTGAGCGCGGTGTTTATTTTGTTGAAAAAATGGATGGCAGTACTGTTCACCCTCTACGAGGTTGGGGCCAAGGTCACTTTATCGTCAAACCCGGCAGTGCTGGAGACAGTATGTATAACAGCCTGGGCCAGGCCATCACGTCGATCAGTACCGGCAAAACCGCCGACAGCAGCCAGCTTAAGATCAACAATCATACCGCTGCCGGAGTATCGACGGATACCGGTGCAAAACAGGTTATGGACCTGACTTCATTTAAGGATGCTATTCGAGGCCTGAAATAATGAAAATTTGGCAAGCAGCGGCACTAACGCTCAGTGCCGCCATTGCCTCTACCGCTAGCGCCTATCAAGTCAGTGGCTCAAAGTGGGAAGACGGCAAATTTAGATTGTATGTAGGTATTCCAGCGACCGTACCTTCACTGGATTTGGATAACAATCCAATTACATGGAATTTTATTGTTCAACAAGCCGCAGTGGCTTGGGACAACCCCGTTCAGGGGCTCGACATTACGATTATCAATGAAACCCGTAATCCATGTGACGGATACACCGGGACAGCAGGCGCTGTTATTGGCACTCCTGTCGTTAACCCTAATGCCAGCAACCCAGCACGTGGCACCACGGCAGCCGTTGAAAACGGTATTGGACTCGACGACGATGTTTGCGGTAGCGAATTTGGCAGCGATGTATATGCCGTTACCTTGCTGAGAAGCATATCCAATCAGCCCGCTCGCTATCAGGAAGCGGATATCATATTCAATAACAGCTTTCAGTATGATATCCACAACAATAGCTTTTCCTCTTCAGCGACACCAGGCTCAGCAACCACCCCACTGGATGCAAGGCGACTCGCGATCAAACAAATCGGCTTTGCCCTAGGCTTGATAGAAGAACCTAATATTCCATCTATCATGCACCCGAACTCGGCAACACGTTCGATCACCAATCCGACAAGCGATGACCTTCAGGGTATGCGGATCCTGTACCCCAACCCGGTCACCAGCACCGATCCGGACATTCGCTTAGCGGTAGAAGAGCCGAACAATAGCCAGATCAAAAGCGGTATCAGCAATATCCGTGGCTGGGCGATTGGCTTAAAAGATATTCGATTGGTTGAATTAAGCATCGACGGTGGAGCCTTCCAACCGGTTCCTTACGGCAGTGTACGATCCGATGTAGCTAGTACGTTCAGCCAGTACCCCAAGTCAGGCAATTCGGGATTCTCGATGATCTTTAACTGGGCATCGCTCACTAATGGTCAACATCAGATATCAGTTCGCGCCTACGATGTGGATGATAATGTCGTAACAGTAAACCGCAGCTTTACCGTTGCACGCTTCAACGACAGCTTTATCGACAATGTTAATATTGCGGGTAGCAGCTCTATTAGCAACCAGAAGACCGTAACGTTGAATAACGTGAACGCTGACAATGTCAACTACACCGTTAGATTGGAATGGGACAACGCCGCCCAGAAATTTAACGTCATCAGCACCCAAGCTGAGTAATAGCCACTCTCTGCGAATAAGGAACCACAGTTCCTTATTCGCTATCTTCTTACCTTTCCAATGTATTCTTTAAATCGACCAAACCCTTATTTTGAGACAGCGACTCATACTTCAAAAGCTCGGTAATAGCGTCAATCTGTTCCTGCTTCGATAACCCCAGGGTCGCAAAGTCAGCCACCAATTTATCAACCAGTAACTGCAACTCTGCAACTGCTTCTTTGTTTCTAGGATGCTCCTGATACGCCGCATCAAAATAGAACAGCGCACCGTTCACATCGCCGAACTGCATCGCCTGACGCCCTTCCTCCAGTTTCGCCAGAATACTCTGTTGCTGCGCAGGAGGTAGATCCGCAAAAGGGATATCCGGGCCCGCCTCAGGCTGAAAGAACGCCACATAAACAGCAAACCCTGCCAGCATAGCCGCCATAGCAAAACTGAGACGTTTAACCAAAAGCCCGGAGCCCGAAAACTTGCGTTGAAACGTAATAGCGTCATCAAAGCGCCCTTCGCGCTTAAATTGAAGGGCAGTACTTATGGCTTGCCATTGATAACCCTTCAAATTTTTGAGTTTCTTAACGTTAAGCTTTTCCTTTTCAGCTTCCAGAGCAGAGCGACGTCCAAATGGATGGTTTCCATTAAGAAGCTCGTAAGCGATCAACCCCAAAGCGTATACATCATCGCTAGGGTGTGGATCTTCTCCGCCAAACATTTCATAGCTGGCGTAAGTCGGCGTCAACCCTACCAGTTCATCGGGGTCAGCGGCCTGCTCTTCCCCTTGCGCAAATGCTCTCGCAATACCGAAGTCCAGGATTTTTATTTCACCAGCCTCGGTCACGAACACATTTTCCGGCTTCAGATCGGAGTGAATGATATTGCGTTGATGCGCATAAGACACACCATTGGCGATATCATTAATAAAGCGAATTTTTTCCTCCGCACTGCCCTCCCCGGCTTGAATGTAATCGTCAAGAGTTTGCCCCTTCAGGGACTCCATTGTCATATAGTAGATGTCATCATCTCGATCAAAATCGTAGACGGTAATAATATTCGGGTGTGCGAGTGTCTGTGATTTTTTGGTTTCTCGTTGGAGAGCAATAACGGCTTTTGAATTTTTCTGTAAAAGCCCGGTAATCACCTTGATGGCAACATACGGATTGGGGTCACGCGCTTCTTCTTTACGCAGATCCCTTGCATGGAATACGGCCCCCATCCCCCCTTCACCCAGCTTACGCTCGAGAACAAAGCGATCCTTAATCACATACCCTTTAACCATTTTGGCCAAAGGCGACGCCGATGGTGCATTGTTGGAGATACCTGGCGCTCGAGTACCATCAGACACCAAGGTCTGAGCAGATGTGCCGACAACCGTCGAGTCATCAGCCAGAACCGTTGCTTCCTGACCGGCGACCACCGTCGCATCATCAGCGGGACCGGAAACAACAACCGTGGTTTCATCCGCCCCACCCGATGAAGAGTCTGCCAGAATGGTCGTTTCATCCCCAACGATTCGTGTTTTTTCCTCGGATTCAGCCCTCTCCTTGGGTAACACGACCGTTTTATCTTCATCAAACTTATCTGCTATACGGGTTTTATCGGCATCGCCGGAGACCACAGTTTCGTTTGTAATTTTTGTTTTATCGTCACTCATATCAAAATGATCTCTAATGTAAACGGTCAATTTTTTTCAGTAAATCGGGCCAGTTCTTCAGCCAACAGCAGGAGTGATCAACCTTTTCCAACACGAGAAGTTCACCGCCATGCTTCTTCACAAAAGCCTCAACAAACTCAGGCTTGATATTTTTATCCTCAGAGCCAACGATGTGTAAGGCTGACACCCCATTGAGCTCAGCATCATTCATCGGATTCAGGGAGTCCGTCAAGGGTAAATAAGAGAAGCTTTCCGTCCAGGCTTGATGATCAAGGTTACCCGCAAGGGTGATCACTGTTGATACAGCCTCCAATCGTTCAGCCAGCAACACGGCAAGGGCTCCTCCGCCGCTATAGCCTATCAGTTCCAGGCGTTTAATCGTGCCGCCGTACTTCTGATCCAAAAAACGCTTCAGGGACGAGGTCATGGAGTCCACCACCTCTTTTGAATATCGCCGGTCAGTCCATAGCGAAGGATCGCAGGCCAACTCGAGACCATGATAACAGGGGCGCCCTAGATACAGCGCGGGAGAAGGATCAAGCCCCATTAATCTCAGAGCGACTGGCTTAGCTGGTGTTGGATCATCGTTGACATATCGGCCATGCAACCAAGGGCTTCCGTCGCCGCTGAGGTACACCCTTAACACGTCGCTTACATGCCCGGGTTTAAACACCAGCCAATGTCGATACCCCTGACCATCCAACCAAAACGATTGCAAGTTATGCTGCTCAACATAAACCGAGTAATCAAATCGCTGATTGCTGCACGACGGTATGAAAAGAACCAGGAAGAGCATCAGGCAGCGTCGAGTTTTGGACACCGCCATTATTGACTTCCATAGCTCCAATTGGGTTTAGCTGCCCTTAGGAACAAAGAAAAAATCACCAATTTCATGGCCTGCACCCTTGATGGTTTTGTAGACCGGTTCCTGAAGAAATTCATATTTCCCAGCCTCATCTGTCACCTTGGACTTAATGCCCTGAAACAATTCTGGTGCAGCGAGGATTCGCTTGTTGTCTTTCAATTTATCCAACAACGCTGTCGCAAAAACCGAGTGGCCGTTGTCACCATTATCAATCACCGGACGATCGCCCCCCGATGTCAGCAGCAAACGTGAACGGCGCGGCAGCTTATACTTGATGTATTCCTTCGTTTGCTGCTCAGTTTTCTTATCACCCGCAAAGAACAAATAGCCAGGTGAACTGGACAATAAGCCCGCATAGCAAGAATCTGAAATGACAAACACACGGCGGGCTTTCAACCGTGCCAAATGATTGGTTACGAACTCATTCGGCACCCAGCTACTATCATCTGGCGGTGGGTTCGCATTTACCGGCAACCAGTAACCCGCTTCTCGTTCACCGGTACTGATGCGGTTGCCATGGCCAGCATAATAAATCAGCAAGTTATCGTTCTCTTCGAGTTGTTCACTGAGTGCATTCACCGCTTTCATCACACTGAGCCGATCGCCATTGAGAAGAAGCTGGACCTCAAAGCCATACTGCTTATCCAGTAGCTCAGCCAGCTCTTTAACGTCGTTTCGCACCGTACTGAGATCATTCAGCATGGCATAATCTTGGTTACCAATGATAAGGGCGTAATATTTTCCGAAATTCAAATCGTCCAATTTAATGTCATTAGCGCTGCCACTTTTTTCCATTTCTAATGTTGGCGCGGAATCGTACTGGCTCACCGCAACAGGTGTCCGTAATACCAAGCCTTCCAATTTGGTTTTGGCCGCCTTCTGAGATTCCCTCAACCCCTTAACCAAACCTTTCAGAAGGCTTAATTCAGACTTCTGCTGCGCATTCAACGCCTGCGTGTTTTTCAAGCCTTTGTTCTTTTCTTCCAGGCTCTCTATTTGCGTTTCCAGCAACTTTAACTGAGCATCCTTTTCAGCGAGTTCAGCCTCCAACTCTTTTCTAAGCGCAGCTTGCTGTTCATTTGCCACAGACTGAAACATCACACTATCTTCAGGCAGTCCCCAAGCTTTGCGGTACCAGTTAAGCGCCAGCACCTGGTTCTTTTCTACTCCGAGGCCCTGCTCATATAGTGTACCGAGATTAAACTGCCCACGTTTATTTCCTTGCTCTGCAGCCTTGGTATACCAAACCAAAGCGGCCTCGTAATTCGGATCGCCTCCGAGGCCTTTTTCAAAGATTTCCCCCACATTGACCTGAGCTTCCGCATCGCCTTGCTCGGCTGCTGGCATCCAGACCTTCAGAGCGGTCTTATAGTTCGCTCTGTCATAAGCGGTGTATTCGCCGCCACGGATATTGCAATCGGCCGCGGTGGTCTTTATGGGGCGCCTGGCCGTCATATACGTTGTGCGCCCCAGCTTTCGAAGCTGCCCAGGCAGAAGACAATCAACAACGTACAAGCCGCTGATTTCGTCCTGAACACTGGCGGGTTTGGCGAGTAGCTCGGTTGCGGGCAACAACAGAGAGCCCAGCGCAGCGGCCAACAATTGGTTGAGCGGCCTTTTCCACTGAATTGAACGAGAAAACATATTCGATACCTTTGGCAATATTGCACGTCTAAAATAGGGCAGCATCAGGATAAGCGCCATTACGAGCGCTTACCAGTCTAATAGACTGATATATGGCGATATACCACCAAAACTTAGTATGAATGATAGGCTTGTATAAGTCTCAGAGACAACCGTATTCCCTAGGCTTTCGGGGCCCGGGCGGCGGATTCTAACAGGGAAACTTCTATGAAAGGCGTGCCTAAAAGTACCCAAAGGGGC
>NZ_BAABWJ010000013.1:0-86091 GCF_040372805.1 Pseudoteredinibacter isoporae | reverse complement strand
TTTTGCCTAAGAGGCGATGATATCACCTCCAATCAGGTGGCCAAATTAACTATGCCACTACACAGCAAAAACAATGGGGACATTGTGGGTACCGCTGTAGCCGCAGCAGCTGGCGCCGCAGTATCCACATCTACTGCTACCGCAACAATATCTACGGGGTTAATTCCATTAAAGCCGGCATCGCCAGAGGTAGTCGCGCCAGTAGTTACCGTAAATGCCTGATCGCCATCTACGATCCCATCTGTTGGAACGGACAATGTCACTGTTTGTGAAAAACCATTGCCCGCCGTCAGGCTAATCGCCGTGGTCGAAACAGCACTTTCTGTAGCATCCACAATTGTTACGTTAACGTCACGTCGGCCGTTGGGCCGCCAAGCGCCGCAATGGTAATAGCCTGGTTGTTGCCCTCGCTGATGAAAATACCGGATGAGGGAGAAACGGTAACCACATCAACACCATCAATATTGGCATTAGTAACGCTTACGCTGCTGGCTGTCTCGCCATCATAATTACCACCACCAACATTGCTCGATACTGTATTAGTGATTGTATAAGCCACATCGCCATCGTTATCGTCTCCGGATGCCCCAGGAGTGACAGTAACGAATTGAGGTGTTTCATAATCGGAAAGATCAAATGTGAGAGCCGCAGAAACAGTACCTTCTGTAACATCGTTGGATGAAGGCGTAATCGTAACGGTTTCACCAGCCGATGGTGGAGAATCCAAAACCACTCAATAAGTGATTGCCGCCCCGCTTTCAGAAGTAGTCAGTGTAGTGGGGGTTACTTGGACTGCAGCAAACGATGACACGGAGATGAGCATCATCCCGGCAAAATAGGCTAGAAATTTCATGTTTTCCCCTGAAGAAATAGTTGAATGTAAATACTCGCGGTAGTGTCTTAGACACCATCTGAAAAATCGAACGGTACATGAGCGCCGTTATTTACTTATTATTCTTAGCACAACATCTGATACTATATTACTAAGAAAAGCCACAAACTACTCAAGTTTATAAAGCCCAACACCTCCTTTGTCGCCTAAAGCATCACCCAGGAAATGCGTGAACAGCTTTCTTCACAAATATCAGGGTTTTTAGTTAATTGGGCTATTCTTACTGAGCTCAGAATCTCTTCTCTTGCACCGTTCTGACGGATCGAAGGAGGCTGAGACTATCGACAATCGAACAAACCGGGATTGGAAGCCCTTCGGGGAATCGCTCACTGCAAAACAGCTGATCTCGACTGAGTTATGGCAACGCTCATAGGCAAGATGCAACTCAATCACACCAGTTACTTGTATTTCGGAACGTTGTTTTAATAATGAACGAATGTTATTTCCTTGTTCACCATTCACCCAATCAAACGAACCTCCCATCAGGGTTTTGGGCATTCATCAGAGCGTGATTTTTGATCAATTCAGTGACTTTAACTACGGTTTAGTAAATACACAGAACATCATTTGCATGAGCTCACATTTTGCATGTCCATTATGTTAGCTCTATTGGGTACGGCACATACTCTCATCGATGTGCATCCCAGATACGATCTGTTAAGTTGCAGGTCCTTTTAACGACTATATCTTGGGGTAAAAAAATGAAAAACATGTTAGCGGCCACATTATTACTTGTACTCTCTGGCGCCTGTCAGGCAATGGATGCCAAACAACTTAAGGAAGCTGCAATGAAGGGTTGCGAAATCCAATCCGCAAGCATGCCAGAAAACATGCAGGAACAAACCAAAAAGCTTTGCGTATGTAACGTTGAAAAAACTGATTATGATGCAGTACTCAAAGCGCAAGCATCTGGCGATACTAAAAAGATACAAGACATTGCTTTAGAAAACGCCAAAGCATGCTCTGCAGAACTAAAATAGTAGCTTGATCTTGATAACAAGACAAAAGAAGAGGCCAACACCTTCTTCTTTTGTTTCCACTGGTGCCTTACAGTATTTCTACTATCGCCATTATCAAATGAAAGTGGTCGCCAGCGTTTCGGGATTGTTTGATTTAGGAAAAATTAAACCGGAACAGTATTTATATAGATATCCCTATTCCAACAATAATTGAGTTATCTTTAAGGATTTAAAAATGAAAAAATCTGCATTTACTCTTCTGATGCTTTTGATTCTCACATCAACTTCATCAAATGCTGAAACAAGCGCTTCTGAATCCTTTGCGCAAATGAAAAATTTAGTGGGCATTTGGACCGAGACAGAAAAGCCAAACTCTAAATTCAGCATTGAATTCTCACTCGTTTCAAATAACTCTGTACTTGTCGAAACATGGCGCCGAGGAACAAAGAAGCATTCGCTCACCCTCTACCACTTAGATGGAAAAAACCTTATTGCCACGCACTATTGCCCTCAGGGAAACCAACCACGCCTCCAGATGACCCCCAATTCGACAAAGAAAAAACTGTCGTTCAGCTATCGTGACGCTACAAACCTATCAAGCCTGGATCACTCCCATCAACATTCTTTGGCTTTCGTACTACCAAATAAATCTGGTCAACTTATTCGTCAAGAATCGTATTTAAGTGGTGCTGGAGAAAAGTTTTCTACTCTACATCTAAGCAAAAAACAGGCAAGTCCAAGTCCAAAAGATAGGCCTTAATAAAAACGACCGAAACTACACGTCACAAATGTAACTGAAGTTCGCACTACCCCGCCAACATGCACCCTATTCGAGACGCTGGAGGGTGCATTGAATTCACAGACTCGAGCAACCTGGGTTTCATAGACACTTCTGGATTATTATTTAGTTTAGGAGGAAGCCCCTATGAGTGGACAACGATATACTCCGGAATTTAAAGACGAAGCCGTAAAGCAGGTAGTGGATCGAGGATTCAGCATTGCTGAGGTGGCTGAGAGATTAGGTGTTTCCCAACACAGCCTGTCAAGTGAGTGAATACAGTAAAGCCGGGAAAAAATGAATTACAAGAGAAGGAACTACTGGAAGCCAAGCGTGAAATACTCAAACTACGCTCTAGGTGAAAATCCGAATCGCCCACATCAAGGAGAAAGTCAGAGCATGCTGAACGGCTGTTTAGAACCATGCGGCTATCTCCAATCCGCTGACCCAGCGCGATACAACCATGTGGCTCCTGCTTACCTTTAATCGGATTTACGTAATTGTTCGCGGGATGAATCTCTATGTGGCTACGCTCAGGGACATTGGTAACGCTAAAGAACTTAAAGCGACCACTTCTATCTCGGCGACACACATATTCACCGTCAGGAATACAAGATACGTTTGGCTTGTTGGCGTCCCACGGGGGCTCAATGGTTTTATAGCTGCTTCCACTAGGCGTAAGAATCACCCCCATAGTGGCTTCTGATAACTCAGGTAATCCCAAGGAACGGCGAATCAGCCGAACTTTTTTTAACGGCTGCGCCATATTTCATTGTTCCGAAAACGAAAAAACCGGCACTAGGCCGGTTTTTTAAACTCGTGTTTGATTTAGAAATGAAAACGCCCCGCTGATTTCCAACGAGGCGTACGAATTTCACTCTATACGGAAAATACTACTTCGTTTCACCAAACTGTGCAACTATCTTCTCTATAAAATCTTCATCTAGTGGCGAACAGCTAATACTAAAAACTTCACTAAAAAGAAACCTAGCCAACCTACAATCAGCTTCCAACACACCATTTAAAGCAGGCAGTAATGATTCCTTACCCAAGCCCTTGGCCGTTGAAAACTCACCATCAGAACTCTTGTATAGCAACTGATAACCACACAATCTGACAGTTTCAAAAACAGCATCCTCATCAGGAAAAGGGACACTTTTTTCCACCGCCTTCTCAAGTTCATTTTTAAAATGCCAAACAAGGCTTCCTCTAAATCCTTCCAAGAGGGTTTTATCAAAAGTAAAGTTGACAACTTCCCGAAGATTTTTTGGAAAAAACTTCTGGTAATGGTTGTAATTGGACCTAGGAGCTAGGTATAAGCTAGTTTCCCCGTGCACCAATATCATTTCTTGCTTTTCTATAAACTCTGAAAACTCTGCCTTATGTGATGTTCGAGCTGAATAATTAGCAGAGTCCTGCGACAATTTGAAAGCTTCTAGAGTCTGGCCTGACCTATGCATCTGAGCTATCAAAGCCCCCATAATTAGGCCAAGCGAGCCTAGTGCAATTGGAACCTCATATGTTGGAAAGAAACCCTTGATACAATTAAGGTCAGGAGACCAACATAAATCATCATAATTCCACCAAGCTATCACTATTGCCGCAATCACAGCGATCCCTACGGGCACCATCAACGACAGCCAAAACAATGGCGTCTTATGCAATTTTCTATCTGGATCCAGAAAACTTCTACCTTCCCCTTCTGACATATACACCCTATTCCTTTACAGCCTTAACAACATCAGCAATAGCCTTCGCAGACACATTTAGATCAGTTGGGTGATCACTGGAACTAGCAAGCAGAGGCCAATCGATCTCCTTTTCTAGCGTTTCAATCAGCTTCTTCTTGGCCTCGTCCCGATGATCCCCTTCCAGCTCATTTGCCAACACATAAGACAGGTGATGCTTATCAATACCTGCTTTTACCTTACTTTGAAGCGTTGAAACTTGAATGAAATGAGAGTGTTGACGCATGTAGAAAGCTGCCATAGCTTCGACAAACACAAACAAAAGGGACGTCGTGATAATCCCATAAAGATGATAAACAGAAAATCCAACCAAACTTATGTAAGCCTGCCATGCAACGATAGAAAAAAGTAAAAATAAATACCATTTTTTGCGAATTTGTTTCCTTGTTCCAATAAAAAAGAAGCTTTCTCATGATGCCTATCAGCCTGACTCCTCAAGTCTAATGAAATTTCATTTAACATTTCAGGAAACATTGAATAAAGCTCAAGCTCTGTTAACTTCTGCCTTAGCTCTCTATTCTCTTCCTTTAGTTCATCAACCCCTTTTTTAGTTTCCCTTACGAGCTCTAAAGCTTGATTGTGCTGAGTTAAAGCTTCTTTCCTTCTCTGGAGTCGAATTTTCTCATCTTTGTCCTCATTCAAGCTGTACTTCGCATCAATATCAAAGAGAGTCTTAGTCTTCAGGGGGAAAAGTCTTTCGGCGAGAGATAACGAAACAATTGGGATCAATACCAATACCCAAAATAAAGCCCTCGTATTTTCTGATTCAGGATTAGTAATCATCAAAAAACCCATGACCCCAAATAAACACAGGTTTAATATGAGCACGATGATATGCACTACCATGTTTGTCGTTAACTTTTTCACGAATAATCCTTTTCAAGTTGTACTTCGGACACTGGATCCTAATGGAAAATAAACATGCATTTTACCCCGTTAATGACGTTCCCTCCAGTACCCCATCAACCCAGCAGATCCCAGCTCTGACAAGCAGTTCAATTCTACGATTCGACAAGGACATCTTTCAGCCAACATGACTATAGTTCTCACCTTCAAGAAAGTAAGTAACTAAGGCTTCGCCGCCCTCAGGATCCCGCTTTTTGAACCTGGCGACAGCACTATCAATTACCAAAGCCATATCATCAGTAATCTGAATAGCTGGCCCAGTCTTTCTGATAACTAAAGAGATCCCTGGGTATCCCAACCCCCGATCCCCCTGCTTGACCCACATAGCCCACTCCCGGAGCAACCACTCGGTATTAGACAACATCAACTACACTTTCAGCACATTTCGTTTGGCACGTACAAGAACACTAGTTAGCTCTAGGAACTCCAATTCCGTGCCATACCTTTCCTCGACAGCCTTTTTACCGTCACCATGACGAGAGATCCATCGAGGTGATTTCTGGTTGTCTTTCTCCTGGTGGTGCTTACTGCAAAGAGCAATGGTCAAAAGGTGCGTATCAGGCTTTATTCGACCATCAATGTGATACGACGAAACTCTTGGATTCGAAACTCCATCGCAGAACCAACATACCACGCACCTCACAGTCTCTAGATTGCATATGTCATCTATCCATTGAATCTCTTCCACAGTCGGAGACCTCCCCTTCATGCCGCCCCCTGAATCATGGCTCGACCCGCAGCCCAGTTCCATAGTGAGTCGAAATCTATCCATTGCCGGGGCAAGGTCCGCCAAGCTGCCATTGTTGTCGATGATGAAATCCGCATCCTGATAACTCAGCTTCATCGAGATGATCGGTTCTGCAGGTAAACGATGTGAAGCGTCCACCCAAACTACAAGATCAACCAGGCCCTGACCTCGAATGGCATCTAGCTCTTCCTTACTTCTCAATCCGCAATACACATCACATTGAGAAAAGATCAGTGCGCCTAATCGAGTCTTGTCTTTTCTTCTTGAGCAGGCAACGCCAGTACGCTATCTTCAGAATCATTGAGCAGAGTCGACTTGATCACCGCCGAAACCCGTTTAAGCCCGTCGGGGTTCACCGTCATATCCTTCGGTTCTTGGTTGGGGCTACCCACCAAAAGATACTGATGGCGGTCTGAACACTCGACGCGTTGAGTATTATTCTCGCCAGTTCAGAGAACTCGCCAGCACAACTCAAAAGCACTATGCCTCTGCAGCGAGAGTACTTGATTAACCTACGTACCGATGCAGCCAAGATGCTCTGCACATGCTTCTGTTGACCGATCGCAAGGGACAAAAAATTTCGAACGAAGGCATCAATGAGTCGCCTCAAGAAAATGATGGTACAAACGGGTTTCGAGGACGTGTATTGGCCACTCCATTTGTTGAAACTCAAGGGCATGACCGACTTGGAAAACAAAGACCTGGGAGGCCATAAAAACCAGGCTATCAAAGACAGTTACACTCATGATTTGGAAAAGGTAACGCCAGCCAGTGAGCCAGTTTTTGCATAAAGATTTATGGCTATTGCATAAACCACAACAATTAAATTTTGGGAATTTCACAAGTGCTTGAATAAGCAAAGAAAATTGGTACGACCGAGTGGACTCGAACCACCGACCCCCACCATGTCAAGGTGGTGCTCTAACCAGCTGAGCTACGGTCGTACTGAGCAGATTGCATTGGCAGGACGCCTTGGCAATCGAGGCGCGTACTCTACCAGCGAGATCAGGGATTGGCAAGGCTCAAAGGGTGAAAAAAGTCGTATCATTCCCATTGTATTTGCGTAAAATACCCTGCTACAGCAGGTACTTAGCGGCTTTAGCTATGATGAGTGTTAAGACAAGCCTTCAAACATGGGTACCCTGCCCCCAAAATCAAACAAATCCAGATGATGTGAATACCCGGGAGCCCAGCTAGCAAGATGGCCATTGTAATCAGCGGAAGCAGTGGTTTTGTTGGCCAAGCCCTTCTCCAGCAATTGTGCGCCAACACCCAATGGCGGCAACAAGGCATTACCGCCCTGTGTCGCGCGCGCCCTGAACAGCCTCTGGATCAGGTTCATTATGTTCCCCTTGGGAGCAACTGGCACCGTAATCATCTCAGCACCCATATCCAAACGGGCGATTGTATTATTCACTTGGCTGGTCGTGCGCACCAAGGCAGTGCCAGCCAGGAAGAGGAAACTCAACTGCAGTTGGCCGCGCATTTAACCCTGACCCAGGAATTTGCCCACGCCGCTGCCGCCCAGGAGGCCAGACGTTTTATTTATATCAGCAGTGCCAAGGTGTTTGCCGAATGCAGTCACCAGTGCGCTTTCGATAACCAAACTCCGCCGGCCCCTGAAGATCCTTATGCTAAAGCCAAATGGCAAACTGAGCAGTGGCTTCAAACCTTCTGTGAGCGCAGTGGTATTGAGCTGATCATTCTGCGCCCCGGTCTGGTTTATGATCGACATGCCAAGGGCAATATTGCGCGCCTTCAATCTCTGATACGAACCGGCCTGCCCTTGCCTTTTGGTGGCTTACACAATCGGCGGAGCATGATCTCTCTGGCAAACTTCTGCCACTTAATAGAACACTGCCTGGATTGCCCTCCCCCGACGAACAACACCTGCATTGCCGCTGATGGGCAAGCTCTCAGCAGCCGTGAACTGCTCGATATTTTAGCCAAAGCCGACGGCCGGACACTGAGATTATTTTCACTCCCCAATTGGCTGTTAAACCTGCTGCGGCACCTTCCCGGTTTTGAACAACAATGGGGAAAACTCAGCAGCAACTTTGCCCTGAACAATAAACCCTGCAATATCGCTCTGGGCTGGGTAGCGCCCTACACGCCAGAGCAAAGTCTTTTGGAGCACAGTTTTGCCCCTTCTCATGCAAAGACGCATTCGAAGGAAGGCAAATCATGACGGGCCTTGCCACCATCATCACCTTAATTGCCCTTTGTCTGTTCAGCTGGCTGCTCAGTCACGGCGTGCGTTTTTATGCGTTGCGAACCAATATGGTCGATGTGCCAGGCAAACGCAGCTCTCATACCGTCGTCACTCCTCGAGGGGGTGGGCTGGCCATTGTAGTGGTAGCCACTCTGGCGGCACTTTGCCAATGGTATCTTCAACTCGCGTCGACAGAATGGTTGCTCGCAATCTATTTACCCGCTGGCCTCTTGGGGTTGTTCAGTTTTGTGGATGACCACCAATCGCTGCCCCGCCGACTCCGCTTTTTTGCTCATCTCGCGTGTGCGGCATTCTTGTTGTACTTGCTGCCTGAGGGTATTTTTCTTCCCATCGCTGGTTTTCAGCTGCCGATAACCTCGCTCTGGATGGCCCCCATGAGCCTTCTGGCCATCGCCTGGATGATTAACCTCTATAACTTTATGGATGGTATTGATGGTATTGCGGCGGCGGAAGCGATCTGTGTTCTATTGAGCTTGCAGTTCATCATTTATAGGCAAGGCGGTGCATTCGATATTCAGCTGTTGGGCCTGAGCGCCGTCATCTTGGGCTTCTTATGGATCAATTGGGCGCCAGCCAAGCTGTTTATGGGCGATATTGGCAGCTGCTTTTTGGGTTTGCTGCTGTTTGCATGCGCCTGCTATTGTGCGCATCAATATCAGATTACCCTTTGGGCCTCTTTGATTCTTCTTGCCGCTTTCATTGTCGATGCCAGCTGGACGCTGCTCTACCGCATGTTCACCGGCCAGGCCTGGAATGAAGGGCATCGCAGTCACAGTTACCAGATTCTCAGCCGGAAGTGGCGACATCATAGCCCCGTTGTGTGTGCTATGCTGTTAATCAATGTTGTATGGCTATTGCCCCTGGCCTTATTGGCGACCAGAGCCCCCCATTGGGGAGCGGCGATCTTTGCCCTTGCCTGCCTACCACTTTTGACCATTGGTCTTAAATTCAAAGCCGGTCATAATTCTGAGCTATAGCTCAAAGGGGCTATAGCGCATACTGCATCAGGGCGTTAGAATAGGCAGTTGCTTGAATTTTGCTTCATCACATTGGCTAGCACTTTCGGTACCCGACGACAGTAGACTGTATTGGCTAGGTTCAAAACCAACAGCCTAAAACGCCTGGATTGAGCGATTTAGTTAGACCGTATAAGCACAACAAAAAAATGGGCCCTTCGGGGCGACAATACAGCGAAGAAATCATTGGATCTATTGCAAACACAACTCGCACAAACCCCTCGCGCGCTTAAGCGGGGCGTCTCCGTGCTTTATGATGTGCTGGCCATTGCGACGGCTCTGTACATCGCTTTTGCAATTCGACTGGGTGAAAGCTATCACTTCTCCCTTGCATCCGACCTGTATACCTACGCATTGACCACCATTATTTCTGTTGCTTCTTTTATACGCCTTGGCCTGTATCGCGCCGTACTGCGCTATATGACCTACCAAGCCATTTATACGGTGGTGCTGGGGATCGTGATCTCTGCTGTCGCACTGATTGCCAGCAGTTTCTTCACCGACAGTTTTATGCCTCGCTCGGTACCTGTCATTTATGTGTTTGCCGCCCTTTTGTTGGTCGGCTTCCCGCGCCTGATTATTCGCAACCTGGTTCAAATCAGTGATGTGATGCAAGGCGAAAAAGTCATTATTTATGGCGCCGGTGTGAGCGGCAGCCAATTAGTCGCTGCATTGCAGCTCTCCCCTGATTATCAACCTGTGGCCTTTATTGATGACAATAAAAAGCTGCACAACAGCTCAGTGCGCGGCCTGAATATATTCCCCTTCTCCTCGCTGACCAAATTAATGGAACGCTACCAGACCGATAAGGTTCTGCTGGCGCTTGGCCGAACGCCTCGAGCCAAACGCCATGAAGTGGTGAAAATGCTGGAGACCATGCCGGTACAAATTCAAACCGTGCCCAACATGTCTGAACTGCTGTCGGGCCGCGCCAATCTCAACGATATTAAAGATATCGAAATTGAAGATTTACTGGGCCGCGATCCAAGCTTGCCGGATTACAAACTGATGGCCGCCAACATCAAAGGCAAAACGGTCTTGGTCACTGGCGCTGGTGGCTCTATTGGCTCTGAAATCTGTCAACAGATTGTTCAGTTGCAGCCTAAAGCACTTTTGATGCTCGAGCAGAACGAGTACAACCTCTACCGTATTCACGAACAACTGCGGCATTACCAAGAAGATGGTGAGGAACCTCTGATTCTCAAGACCATTTTGGGCTCCGCTGCCGATGAACAGCTGATTGCACGTGTTTTTAGAAAAAATGCCATCGACACGGTTTACCATGCGGCGGCATACAAGCACGTGCCCATGCTGGAAGAAAATAAGGCCGAAGGCCTGCGCAATAATGTGTTGTCTACTTGGTATACCGCCAAAGCGGCCGTCGAGCATCGCGTTGACAGTTTTGTCCTGATTTCTTCTGACAAAGCTGTGCGCCCAACTAATATTATGGGTGCCTCTAAGCGCATTGCCGAATTGATTTTGCAGGCCATGGACGCCAGACAACAGCATACGCGCTTTTGCATGGTTCGCTTTGGTAATGTGCTCGGCTCTTCCGGTTCGGTTGTACCGCACTTTAAAGAACAAATCGCCTCTGGTGGCCCAATCACGGTAACTCACCCGGACATCACCCGCTATTTCATGGTTACCAGCGAAGCCGTTCAGTTGGTGATCCAGGCTGGCGCCATGGGTTCGGGCGGCGATGTCTTTTTGCTGGATATGGGCGAGCCTGTGCGAATCTCCGACCTCGCCAAGGAAATGATTCTGCTTTCCGGATTGCAATTGAAAGATGAGCACAACCCGGATGGCGACATTGAAATTCACTACACGGGTTTGCGCGCTGGTGAGAAGCTTTACGAAGAGCTGCTGGTGAAAGAAGAATGCGAACGCACTCGTCACCCTCGTATTATGCGAAGCTGCGAGGAAGCCATGAGCTGGGATGAGGTGATCGCCTTTATCGACACGGTGAAGAAACTGGATGGCAGTGAAAGCAATGCAGACATTGCGCAGTTGCTGCAAGCTTCAGCTATTCATTTCCAGACCCAGCAACCACTGACCCCGCAGTTCCGTCGCACCATGCAGGCCATTTGCGAAGACAATATTCCGGCAGCACAGGTAGGCCCCTAAGCCTCAGTCGGACTGCTGCCGAAACCTACCCTTACCGCTTTAAACCTCTAGCTGAACATTCCCACGAAGAGAAAACCGATCAGCGCCACGCCTGCCGCCAGCAACGCATAGGGTAACTGTGTCCGCACATGCTCAATATGATCAACTTCTGCAGCCATGCTTGAAATTACCGTAGTGTCGCTAATCGGAGAGGCATGATCGCCGAAAACCCCACCCGACAGCACGGCAGCCACTAGGGCAGCCAAGGGCAAATCCATAGAGATGGCCAAAGGCACGGCCAATGGAATCAACAGGGAAAACGTCCCCCAGCTTGAGCCAATGGCAAAAGCCACAGCCGAAGCCAGCAGAAAGACTACTGGCAACACAAGCGCTGTCGGCATGCTGCCCTGAAGAAGTTGCGCAAGATAATCCCCTGCCTGCAATTCCCGGGAGATAGCCCCCAAGGCTAAGGCCAACATCAACACCAAAGCAACGGGCACCATTTTCCCCGCACCACTAAAATAAGCATCGGCCATCGATTTTTGTTGGCGCCACATAAAACTGGCCGCAACAGTACTGGCGGCCAATACGGCCCAGAGCACGCTCGTGGAGCCGGAGCCCTGACGCAAATCGCCATCACCCGTAATCCACAAGCCCAATGGCATCACTAAAATTAACGTCAACACAGGCAGAAGCATCGCCAAGGGTGTACTTGACGCTGAAGACTCGTTTACCGATTCCATAAGAAGCGTGTCACTCAATGAGCCCTGGGCATTGCTCTCAGCGCTCTCGACTGGTTTACGCTCATTTATACTGCTCTGTGAATCTTCCAAATCGGGAACACCAGCTTCTTGCGCTCGCTGCTCAGAAGCCTTCATTGGTCCCCAATTAATGTCCAGGGCGATGACCAATGCCGCCAGAAGCACGGCAAAGATAGCGTAAAAATTCAGTAACACCGCTTGAAAAAATACCGTCAACGGATCTTCAACACCGGCACCGGAAAGCAAGCCCAAGTTAAACGCGCCCCAGGCATTGAAGGGAATCAAAATACAAATAGGTGCGGACGTGGAATCAATAATATACGCAAGCTTGGCACGGGAGATTTTGAAGCGATCAAAAAGAGGTTTCGCCGTCGTCGCCGCAACCAAAACCGTAATGTTCGACTCGATAAAAATCAGTACGCCGCTAAGCCACGCCAAGCCTTGGGCCTGTCGACGGGTTTGCCCCCAACGCTTGGCTTCCAACCAGCGGACAAATGCTCTCACGCCTCCGTTCACTTCAATTAAGGCAATCAGGCCGCCGACGCACAGAGTGAATAAGACGACTCGAGCATCCCCTGCTGATGCCAACACCTTGACAATGCGATCAATGCTGTCGGCGATAGCGGAGACAGGATTGCCACCCAACAAATAGCAGCCAAGCCAAATACCTGCGATAAGAGCCACAAATACTTTACGAGTCCATATCGCCAAAACGATGGCCAATAAGGAAGGCAATAAAACGAAAGCGCCTAATTCCTGCATAAGAAACCCAATGTGTTTTTTTACGCACTATAACAGCCGCACCTTTAATTGCTAGCGCGGCACCGGCAAAACGCTTTTTGGGTTACAATACTGGATTATTTATTCGCCGGCCGTTTAAACCATAGCGGGCTACCAAACCAAAGCGGGCAACACTCTGTGAGCAGCAACACCGACAAACCCTTACTGGGAATGGCGTTTGCCTTTGCCACCACGATTGTGGGTGCCAGTGCGTCAGCGGCGACTAAATATATTTCCAGCGAAGTTCCTCTCGGCAGTATTGTCCTGATTCAATTTATTGTCGGCTTGCTCGTGCTTTCACCCTGGATCTATCGCCAAGGCTTCAGTGGATTGCGCAGCGATTATTGGCAACGCCATATTGTTCGTGGGCTGGCGGGCTTTGCGGGATTTTGTTTTTTTTATTTGGCACTGCAACATATTCCTCTGGTCGACAGCAGTCTTTTGCGCCATAGCGCACCCCTGTTTGTTGCTTTAGTCGCCTATGTCTGGGTTGGTGCCAAAGTACCTTCCAGCCGTTGGCTACCGATGATTATCGGGTTTTGTGGTATTGCTCTGATTCTGCGCCCAAGCAGCTCGGTAAGTATCTGGCACATTGCGGGTTTGGGCTCAGGGCTAAGCCTGGCCATTTCCATGGTAGGCACACGATTGTTGTCGCACAGCGAAAGCAGCTCAAAGATCCTGTTTTATTACCACATCATTGCGCTGGTTCTGAGCATTCCCCTGGCGCTATACAGCTGGCAAGGCATCCCCAGCTGGGCCTGGCCGTATCTACTTTACAACAGCCTGTCTATTTTTGTGGCCATGTGGTTGTACACTAAGGCCTACAGTTACGCCAAAGCCAGTGTGGTTTCGCCTATTGGGTATTTTTCAGTGGTTAACGCCGGAATTTTGGGCTGGCTCATTTGGGATCACCTGCCCGATCAAATTGCATTTGTCGGCATTGCTGTGGTGGTTTGCGCAGGTTTAATTACCGTATGGCAATCCGCTCGTGAAGAAAAACGATCCGCGTGAATCAGCTCTCGATGGGCACACCATCAAGGTGCTCAGAACCCCCGCGATAACGAAACACCCCCTGACAACTCGCAACCGGGTTGTTTTCACCATCGTAGATGTCCACCTGGGAATAGAAAATTTTTCGCCCCGAGTTGCTGACCTTCCCCTCGGCATAAACTATCGTGGTTTTAGCAACACCAAGAAAGCTGGTGTTTAACGACAAAGTAGATGCAAAGCGCCGACGATCTGGATGCGGGCAATAGACCCCAGGAAATGACGCCGCAATATCAGCCAAACTCATAATGAACCCACCATGTGGCGCGCCCTGGCTGTTTTGGAAATGAGGCAAGACCTCTGCCGAAATTTTCACATAACCTTCTCGCCACGCCTCGATATTGATTCCGAGGTGGTCGTTAAACGGAGGTTGAGGCTTGCCATCCCAATGATTCATATTGTGTGCCCTATTGATTCGCTATGCTGCTGTTTCTCAATAGCAAATTGTCAGCGATAGGACACAGGAGCGCAATGGCGATCAGAGCCCGGTTTCATGCTGCCATTGACAGCGCACACGGGAAACTTCGGTGCCTGGACGATGGAAATCCTCATCACAAGTCCAACTGAAGGTGTGATTACCGGACAACTCAGTCTCTAAATGCACCGTGGCATCCACCCAATACATTTTGGAGAGCAAGGTTTCAAAGGCCTTCAGCCACTCTTCCCATTCATATTCAATCGCCTGATAGGATGCGCCGAAATGCATAACTTCGGTTTGATACCCCATCATATTGGTTTCAATACGTGGAATGGCAAACATTTCCTGACTTAGAAATGGCCACTGCTCTGCACTGGGCAAAGCCAGCATCGCTGAGCGATTCACTCGGCGGCGCTCTTGGTCACTGCTCAACCCTACGGCATCTTTGATACAGCCGTAAACAATGGATTCCTGATCCCCAGACATAGTTATACCCTTTGTTACATCGTCAGGTGCCGTGTCGAACTCCAGCCCAAACATGGGCCAGCTCGAGCCTTGCCACACCTGAGGAAATCATCAATCTCTAAAAAATCCACCAACCGTCAGACTGCAGCCGTTTTTCACAACGCCTGAGCTGCGAACCATATTGCTTAGCCTGACGGGCAACTTTTTTCGCCGTCTTAATTAACCAGGACTTTTTTCGGTAGGTTTTGCGTTCGAAGCCACCATGCCCTTCATGGTAAGCCAAATATAAATTGTAGGTGTCGGTTTTTTTAATTCCCAGACGCTTATGACTCTGGTGGTTATACCAACCAATAAAATCAACCGCATCATCAAAATCATCCCGGTCGGCACTCCAGCGGCCGGCGGATTTCATGTACCAATCCCAAGTACCATCTTTCGCCTGGGCATAGCCATAGGCACTGCTCTTTCTAGGGCCGGGAATGAACCACAAAATTTTGGTACGCGGCGGCGCGGCGTCGTCTTTGAAACTGGATTCCTGCTTCATGATTGCCATCATGACTTCAATGGGACTGCCCCAACGCTTTTTCGAATCCGCGGCATCATCGTACCAATCGTCTTTTTCATCAAAGATATCGCAGAGGTTGGAGGTATTAGTCGGCGGTGAGCTGGCACAACCCACCACCGTAAGAAGCAATAATGCTGCCGACAATACCTTCAAAAAACGCCAGGACTGGCAAGAAAAAGAGGCATTCGTGCAACATGTGTTCATAGACAATTCGCTTATTTAGGTCATCTAGCCATTATGCTGATTCAATAGCGCTATTAAAGCATCTTCATCGATAATCTCAATGCCCAGGTCTTGAGCCTTTGTCAGCTTGGAGCCCGCACCCGGACCGGCGACCAACACGCTGGTTTTCGCAGACACACTACCCGCTACCTTGGCACCCAATTCCTGCAGTGCGGCCTTGGCATCATTGCGCGACATCTGCTCAAGGGTCCCGGTCAGCACATAGGTTAAATCCTTGAGGGGCAACTCATCCTCGGACTTCACTTCGATATCCGGCCAGTGAATGCCAGCGGCCTGCAAACGCGCAACCTCTTCACGATTACGCTCATCGGCAAAGAAGCTCACGATAAACTCCGCCATGATGGGGCCAACATCGCTCACGCCCAGAAGCTGCTCAGCATCGGCTTGCATCAATGCCGGCAAATTGCCGAAGTGCTGAGCCAAATTGCGCGCTGTGGCCTCTCCCACTTCACGAATGCCCAACGCAAACAAAAACCTCGGCAAGCTGCTTTGCTTGGACGCTTCCAAAGCATCTAATAAATTTTGCGCTGACTTTTCCGCCATACGCTCAAGCGCACTGACCGCGCTCAACTCGAGATGGAATAAATCAGCCATCGATTCCACCAGGCCATTTTCCACCAGCTGATCAACCAGTTTATCGCCCAAGCCATCGACATCCATCGCCTTACGCGAAACAAAGTGCTTCAAGGCTTCTTTCCGCTGCGCTGCGCAAATCAGTCCACCAGTGCAACGCACCACCACCTCACCTTCTTTACTGACCGCGGGCGAATCACAAACCGGGCAATGCTCAGGAAACTCAATATCACGGGCATCATCGGGGCGGCGTTCCATAAGCACCGACACGACCTGTGGAATCACATCACCCGCGCGGCGAATGGTAACGGTATCACCAATTTTCACACCAAGCCGAGCGACTTCATCACGATTGTGCAAGGTCGCATTGGACACCGTCACACCACCAACAAAAACAGGCTGCAAACGTGCAACAGGAGTAATGGCACCAGTGCGCCCAACCTGAAACTCTACATCCTGCAATACTGTCAGTTCCTCCTGAGCCGGGAATTTATAAGCCACGGCCCAGCGCGGTGCGCGAGAAACAAAACCCAGCACCTGCTGCTGGGCGCTGCTGTTCACCTTGAATACAATACCATCAATGTCGTAGCTTAAATCATCACGAATGTCGGCAATTTTTTTATAGTAGTCAATGCAAGCGTGAATACTGTCCGCCACTTGCATCTGGGCATTAATAAGGAAACCCCATTCTTGAAGCTTGTACAAAATATCGGTGTGTCTATCGGGTAACTCGGGTGCACGGCCGAGCTCTAAATAGCCCACGCTGTACGCGCACATTTCAAGCGGACGTGATGCCGTGATTTTTGAATCCAGTTGTCGCAAACTGCCCGCGGCCGCATTACGAGGGTTCACAAACTCCTTTTCGCCTTTGTCCCGAGCGTTTTGATTTAAACGCGCGAACCCCTCTTTCGGCATATAGATTTCACCGCGCACTTCCAGCATGGCGGGCACATCGTCACCCTGCAGACGCAGAGGAATTGAACCAATGGTTTTAACGTTTTGGGTAATGTCCTCACCAGTACTGCCATCACCGCGTGTAGCGCCCTGTTCGAGAACGCCGTTGCGATACATCAGACTGACCGCAATGCCGTCAAGTTTAGGTTCACAGGCGTATTCAATATCGTCGCTTACCCCTAAGCGCTCCTGGTTGCGACGATTAAAATCTTCCAACTCCTCATCATCAAAGGCGTTACCGAGAGACAACATCGGTAAGCGATGCTCCACCTGGGTGAACACATCCAGAGCTTTCCCGCCCACACGCTGAGCCGGGGAATCTGGGACAACCCAATCGGGGTTGACCTCTTCTGTGGCCTGTAATTGCCGAAACAAGCGATCGTATTCCGCATCAGGAACTGTGGGCGCGTCCAGCACATAGTACTCATGACAGTAGCGCTGCAATTGCATGACTAATCGTTGATATTCTTCGCGCGAAACGCACTGCTCATTATTTTTCTGACTCATAGAAACTCAATGACTTTTATAGGAGCAATAAGAAGCAAAGGCCCCATATTAAGGAGCCACGGCCCGCCCAAAGCGAGCCATCATATAATGCTAAACTGGTTTAAGACTGGCGGGACAATTGGCGACGAGCAAACTCACGCACGCGCTGGCGACAATGCTCAATAGTTTGCTGAGTCATCACGCTGCGGTTTTCGTCTTTCAATTCACCGCCCAGACTCTCACACAGGGCCTGGGTGGTTTCCACCATGGCCTCGAATGCATTCAGACTATCACCATTGATTGGCAGGGTCAGGAAGAAGCTCACACCTGGCGTTTCAAAAGTGCTCATCGCGTCGAGATCGAAGGTGCCCGGCACGACCATATTCGCCATGCTGAACAGGATTTCTCCAGAGCCATCGGCTTCGCTATGGCGGTGAAAGATATTCATCGTGCCAAAACGCATGCCCTTTGAGAGCAACACCTGCAACAGATCGGCACCCTGGAAACGAGTACCCGCGGGCGCCATAACGTTGATGATAATGACTTCCTCAGGATCCTGACCAGCCTCAACATCAGAAGCTTCAACCGCCGCCGATTCAGGGCGACTCGCAGGTCGCGAAGGCGACACGATGCCATCGTCCAAGACTGCACCGGAATCCAATTCATTGAACACCGGTTCGCGGCGTTCGGAATGATAGTCCAATTCAGATTCGTCGATGCCGGGTTCCTGATGAGAGTCGGCTTGCTCGCTTACAGAATCCATCAGCATGGGGACTTTTTCATCCAAATTCAGGCTAACCTGTTCAGGAACCGCACGGGGCTTGCTGCCCGGAGGGGTAAAAGCCTTGCGAACCTCAGTGTTCAGGTCGTCCGCTTCAGCCGGGTCGCGATTGACAACCCGAGCGCCCCCATTCGGCAGCTCACTGCCGTATTGCTCATCGCCCTCGCGATCAAGATTGTGCTGCATATTCAATGACATGCGAATGGAATCCCGGCGATTCTGACGCATGCGTCGAATACCATCGAGTACCACACCGACAATCAGCAGCACGATGATAATGGTCAGAACATGCTGCATTTCAAAATCGAAATTCATCCTTAGTATTGCCTCTCAAGCCTTCCCACCGGGCCACCCCCCTGGCAGCAACCGGGAATCAATTTCCGCCTACTCTTTCAATAGAAAAATACCGCAGGCAAAAGTTCAATCAATTACATGGCCGCCAGTTCGGCTGCCTCATCAACATCCACGCTCACCAGTCGGGAAACACCCGGCTCATGCATGGTCACACCCAACAGCTGATGCGCCATCTCCATGGCGATCTTGTTGTGGGTAATATAAATAAACTGTACGTGTTTGGACATCTCTTCCACCATGCGAGCATAACGCCCCACGTTGGCGTCATCCAATGGCGCATCAACCTCATCGAGAATACAGAACGGCGCCGGATTCAAACGGAAAATCGAGAATACCAATGCAATTGCCGTCAGCGCCTTCTCACCACCCGACAGCAAGTGAATGGTGCTGTTACGCTTCCCTGGAGGGCGGGCCATAATCGCGATGCCGGTATCCAGAAGATCGTCACCGGTTAATTCAAGATAAGCATGGCCACCACCAAATACTTTCGGGAACAACTCCTGCAAGCTCTCATTCACTTGGTCAAAAGTGTCCTTAAAGCGGGAACGGGTTTCCTTATCAATTTTCTTGATTGCGCCTTCGAGTGTTTCCAGTGCGTCTTCCAGATCTTTGTTCTGGGTATCCAAATAGGTTTTGCGCTCAGACTCGGTTTTGTACTCGTCAATGGCCGCCAAGTTAATGGGCCCCAATCGGCTGATGCGATTACCAATACGCTCCAGCTCTTCTTCCATGGGTTTTTCCTGGGCATCTTCTGGCAACTGTTCCAATAGCGTTGGCAGATGGAAGCCATCGTCGACCAGTTGATTTTCAACGGTGCTGCGCTGCACTTCCACTTCACGGGTAAACAGACGCTCTTGCTCCAGACGCGTACGCACAGATTGAATTTCATGTTCGGCTTTACTGCGATCCTGTTCAATCTGACGCAGTTTGGCTTCAACATCTTCAACCGCGCGACGAGCTTCAGCCAACTCGCCTTCTACACTCAAGCGGTCTTCCAAGCGCTCCTCGAGCTCCATTTTGTATTCTTCAATCGGGTCGCGATTTTCACCCAATGTTGCCTGCAACTGCTCACGGCGATCTTGGGAACGCTGAACCTGCTCACGCAGACGGTCAATGCCCGAACGCATGCTGTCGAGCTGAGTACGCAGTGATTGATAGCGAATCGCCAACTCATGGCCGCGGTCTTTGTCGTGACGGGCACGCTGACGTGCCTGGTCCAGCTTCTCACGCAGGTCATCACGCTTGCTCAATAACTCTTCGCGCTTGTCGGTGTCCTGCTCCATCGCATCGATGGCTTCTTGCAGGATCATTCGCGCTTCGGACAGGGCTTCCGCCTCATTGTCCATTTGTTCTTTTGCTTCGTTGATCTCACTATCCAGGCGCTGACGACGCATGGTGGTTTGTTCCACCTGCACCTGCTTGGCACTGACCTGGGAACGCAACTCTCCATAACGGCGATTCAGATCTTCCGCTTCACGACGCTTGGCTTCGCGCTGTTGCTCCAACTCTTTAATATTGTCGCGGCGCTGCTCCATGGCTTCGCCCAACTGTTCAACCTGGCCTTCCAGCTCGGCAATGCTGGCGGTCAATTCTTCCAGCTCCTGTTTGCGAGCCAATACCCCCGAAGCCGCATCGCTGTCTTTGGCCACTCGCATCCAGTTGGCGCCCAACCAGATGCCCTCTTTGGTCATCACCGACTGGCCCGCCGACAAACTCGAGCGCATAGCCAACGCAGTACTGAGGTCTTCAGCGGCCAGGACATTCGCTAATAAATGGCTGACGTCCGCCGAACCGCGAACAAAATGGGCCAAACTTTTGGCATCAACATCGGTTTTGCTGCTACCGGCATCAAGCAGGACCAATTCACCTTGATCCAGTTGAGCAAACACGTTCGCAACCTGATCCAGCCCTTCGGTGCATACAGCTTGCAGATGGTTGCCAAGAGCAGTTTCCACCGCCATTTCCCAGCCACTGTCCACTTGCAACTGCTCAGCAAGGCGCGGCTTGTCGGCTAAACCCTGTTCATTCAACCAATCGCTGACCACTTCATTTTGCTGGCCCATGGCAGCCTGCTGCAACGCTTCGAGGGAGGCGTGGCGACCGCGCATGCTGGACAACTGACTGCGTAACTGATCAAGCGTTTCGCTGTCGCTGTTACTCTGTTCGCGCTGTTCATTAATCGATTCGCCCATCTCTTCTACGGCGGCGCGCTTGGCATCGGCATCAATATCCAACTCCGCCATGCGCTCACTCAGCTCGGCAATCTCTTCATCCACCTCAGAGGATTGCAGGTTGCCGCGCTCTTCGTCCAGGCGCTTGATCCGCTCAAGCAAGCGGGTTTGCACTTGCTCAAGGTGTTGAATTTTAGATTGTTCAACCTCAGCTCTTTGACGAGGCTCGGCCGCAGTCTGGTTGAAACTGTCCCACTCGATCTGCCAGTCCTGCATGGCATCTTCAGCGTTCTGCAGGAAATCGCCGGAATCTTCTTCGGCGGCTTTGATCATTTCCAGTTCAGGCTCAATCTCAGCCAGCTCTTCTTCCCACTGACGTGTTTTTTCCGTATCGCTCAACAGATGCGTTTCAGCTTCTTTGCAGTCGCGCTCGGTTTGTTCCAGATCGCGTTGCAATTCTTGGGAGCGGGATTGGGCGTGCTGAATATTCTGTTCCAGTCGGGCAATGTCTGAACCCAAGGCATAGAAGCGACCTTGAACCTCGTTAAACTTATCACCCATATCCGTATGTTGCAGGCGGTACTCTTCAATCTCGGTATCTTTACCAACCTGATCGGTAACAAAAGACTCAACCTTCAATTCAAGCTCGGTAATAATGCCCTGCTTGGATTTGGCTTGCTCATCGAGAATCTGAAAGCGCAAAGCTTGCAACTGGGCCTTCAGCAGACGCTCTTCTTTTTTGAATTCAGTGTATTTTTCCGCAGCAACCGACTGGCGCTCCAGACGGGACAGCTGGCGCTCCAATTCGTCACGAATATCCGTCAGGCGCTCCATGTTTTCCATGGTACGACGCATGCGGTTTTCAGTATCGCGACGACGTTCTTTGTATTTGGAAATACCCGCCGCTTCTTCGATATAAACACGCAGCTCTTCGGGCTTGGCTTCGATCAGGCGAGAGATCATACCCTGTTCGATAATTGCATAACTGCGCGGCCCCAGGCCGGTACCCAAGAAAATGTCAGTAATATCACGGCGGCGACATTTGTTGCCGTTGAGGTAATAGGTGTTGGTGGCGTCGCGGGTCACTTTACGCTTAACCGAAATCTCGCTGTAACCGGCGTATTCGCCCACAAGAGTTCCGTCGCTGTTGTCAAAGATCAATTCGATCGAGGCCTGGCCAACGGGCTTACGGCCACCGGAACCATTGAAAATTACATCCGTCATGGATTCGCCGCGAAGATTCTTCGCCGAGGATTCCCCCATTACCCAGCGCACGGCATCAATGGTATTGGATTTACCACAACCGTTGGGGCCAACAATGGCACACAGGTTCGATGGAAAAGAAACCGTCGTTGGATCCACGAACGATTTAAAACCTGCTAGCTTAATGCACTTTAGCCGCATAAATCCTTGTCACTCAATAGTCTTGCAATATATTGATTTTATTGTATTTTTCTGAAGAGCCTGGAGGTTTTCAGAGACACAACCTAAAACCCGCCATTTTACACGTTTGACCAGGCTTTGGCACCCCGGAAAGCCCCACTTGGAGGCAATCGGCGCCCATATTGTTCCAGAGTAACAAGCGCTACCCCACCTTACGCTGAACGCCGATTTTCAGCCGCCTTATAACTGCTTTTGAATTTCCAGCAGATGCTGATCCTGACTGCTGTTCGCAACCGGCCCAAGCGTCACCTGCCAATCCCCCGGCTGAGGAACAGCCTGCCCACTGGCCGACACGCGAGCCACCAGCTCCAACTCAGGAAAGCGAGCGATCGACATACCCGGCGCCATGGCCATGGCTTCACTCAGCTCAATTTCCGCCGGCAGATCTTTGACTTTCAATCGGGAGATGGCCAGAGGCATGGGCGCCCCCTGCCAGGCCCGAGCGTAGACAAATACCGCATGTTCAGGGTTCAACTGCACACCCTCAGCAAGGGCGATTTTGAGCTTCAAGCTCAGAGCAGATGCCTCTTCAGTGGCGCTCTCAGGGCTAGCCTGCGCTACAGCTCCCGCATCATCTGTGCCTTTTTCTTCCGCCAGCAGTGCTCTTGCCCGCAGAACACCCGCCGCCAGAGATTGCGCACCCGGTGATTGCGGCCCGAGTAATTTAATCGCTTTTTCCCACTGATCAATCGCCTGCTGATACTTTTCCGACTGATAATAACGGATGCCATCCAAGCCCAGCGCTACATGGCTATTGGGGTCCACGGACAAAGTTTTATCAATGAGCGCCTCGGCATCCGGCGTAATGCGGTTACCCGCGACCACAAACATCAATTGAGCCAACTCACCCATCACCAAAGGAGACTCATCAACCGCCAGAATGGCACGATAGGCATTGATAGCCGTAGGATACTCCTGCAGATCAGAGGCGTTTCTTGCCAGCAGGTAGAGGTATTGAACGTTTTCAGGGTCTTTTTCCAGACGCGCTTCCAACTGGGACATCATGCGGCGCGCCAATGCCGGATCTGGCTCTTTGCCGGCCTGTATTGCCTGAGTATCCGCCAGGAACTTGGCCCGAATCGCCTCAGTCATCCGAATGTCTTCGCTGGCACCGTTGTACTGATAGAAGCCAAACACAAATACCGCCAACACCACCGCCGACAGCAATAACACGATCCGACCGGAACTCGCTTGCGGGCCAGCTTGCACCTCACCGGACTGCTTTTCAGCTTCCACCAGCTCCAGATCAAGTTCTCGTCCAAGCGCCGCGTGTTGCGCTTCGTCTAAATCGCCCGTTCTCAGCTGCTCATCCAACTCAGCTCGACGTTGCTCATAGAGATCGACATTCAAGGTCTGCCGCTCCCGATTCTCCTTTTGCTCACGCTCACGAACCAGCAATGGCCAAAAAACAAACACCAACGCTAACAGAATGAGTAAGGCAGCCCCCAACCAGATAGACAACATTTAACTTTGTTCCTTTTCTTTTTCTTCTCGAGCTTCACGCAGGATCTCGTCCAAACGCTCTTTATCGATTTCCACCGTCTGCTCAACTGGGGCCTGACGGCGGAAAATAAAGAACGCCACAATCAACCCCAGGAGCAACAATGCGATTGGGCCTCCCCACAACAACAGAGTGTTAAGGCCTAAACGCGGGCGGTAGAGCACATAGTCCCCATAGCGGGCCACCATATAATCTTTGATCTCTTCATCACTCTGTCCTTCTTGAAGCAAGCGATGAAGCTCCCGGCGCAAGTCCGAGGCGATAGGAGAATCCGAACCTGCCAAGTTCTGGTTTTGGCACTTAGGGCAACGAAGCTCGTCCACCAACACGAGATAGCGCTCCCTTAAGGAAGGGTCATTGAATTCATAAAGATCCACGACTGCCTGGGCAGAAACGGTGATCATTAATAGAAACAGAGGGAAAAAACAGCGATTGATTAACGTCATGTTATTCACAAATTAGCCGAATGAACCTGCTTCGGCCTCAAAAGCCGAAAATAAGCGCGCAGGAAATTGCCCGCAGTATAGCAACGCAAACCCCAGTAACCCATACCCTGCACACAAATCCAACGCTAAGCCACTGCTTTTGTTGACTTTTTATGCAAATTTCAGCTTTTCGCAAGAAAGGTGAAGTTTTTATGAAAAAACGGTTGACGCAAAAAGATTAATCATTAATATACGCCGCTCCTGACAGCGGGTGGTTAGCTCAGCTGGGAGAGCATCGCCCTTACAAGGCGAGGGTCACAGGTTCGATCCCTGTACCACCCACCACTTTACTAGCGTGACAAATAAAGTGGCCAAATGTCAGATACGCGGACCGGTAGTTCAGTTGGTTAGAATACCGGCCTGTCACGCCGGGGGTCGCGGGTTCGAGTCCCGTCCGGTCCGCCACTATTCTAAAAGGCTGCAAGTAATTGCAGCCTTTTTTTATGCCTGAAAGAAACCCCCAAGACCGGATGGGCGAGAACCCGCGCGGTTCGACAAAATCGCCCGGAGCGATTTTGGATTGCGACGCCAGGAGCAACCCGAAGGGGCATTTGCAGGAGCAAATGATCAGTCCCGTCCGGTCCGCCACTATTTCAAAAGGCTGCAAGTAATTGCGGCCTTTTTTTATGCCTGAAAGAAACCCCCAAGACCGGATGGGCGAGAACCCGCGCGGTTCGACAAAATCGCCCGGAGCGATTTTGGATTGCGACGCCAGGAGCAACCCGAAGGGGCATTTGCAGGAGCAAATGATCAGTCCCGTCCGGTCCGCCACTATTCTAAAAGGCTGCAAGTAATTGCGGCCTTTTTTTATGCCTGAAAGAAACCCCAGGGACTGGATGGGCGAGAACCCTCGCGGTTCGACAAAATCGCCCGGAGCGATTTTGGATTGCGACGCCAGGAGCAACCCGAAGGGGCATTTGCAGGAGCAAATGATCAGTCCCGTCCAGTCCGCCACTATTCCAAAAGGTGGCAAGAAACTTCGCAAACTCAACAAGCAAGAACACGCACAACTCGCCCCTCACTACCTCCCCTTTTTGCTACCCGCACAAAACGAATGCCTTTCAATTGAGCGGCCGCTCGACAGCCGTCCAAACCCGCCTTGTTCAACAAGCTCCCCTGCGCGCCCGAGCGGCAATCTTTAACCTCTCTGCTGTCAAAGTATGACAAAAGTTTCCTTACCCAAAACTTGCAAACTCGACAACTTATGCTTCCTCACATCAAAAGTTATAAAGCACGACAAAAACAACATGTAAAAATCCGGACACATTTTCGATATTTTTTTGTTAAACATTTGATGTAACAAATAATGAAAGTCGCAACACTGCAATGAAGGCGAACATGAACCAGCCATTTCATTAAGCAGAACAAAGACATTCCCGAAAATAGAAACAAACTGGCAAGGACAACACTATATCAACCAAAGTCAATATAGATACAAAAAACGAAACAAGCGTTTTGAAGAAAACGATAGAAGTGTAAAGAAATAAATACAGAGAAAGTTTTCCGATGGATGGCACGACTTATGCTTTTATCAAAATAACGCGTCAAAATTTCAGCATGAAATGACGCGGAGCTGAAAAATATCAACTACATTAACTACTAAGCAACTTTTAATCGAAATAAGTTGTCTTAACTGTAAGGAATATTTTTAAAATATTTTAAACGTGATAATTGCCTTTGCCTATAAAAAGGCGTTTAATCATGACAGTTAGTAGTAAATACTGAGATACGCGAGCAGTATTTTCTGCTGTAAATTGGCGCAGCAACTTTATAGAAAAGAGTATTTCAAACAGCATGATTTTTGTTTCTTTACACTAATTTTTCTCTCGGGAGATTTGCCAGCATTCCCCCAGAGCGGAGGACAGCAAGATGGGCATTTTTAATCACTTCCAAGACCGATATGACGCCGGGCAAGAAGAAGAAATGAGCATCCAGGAATACCTTGAGCTCTGCCGGCAAGACAACAGTGTATACGCCACCGCTGCCGAGCGTTTGCTCAATGCTGTTGGCGAACCTGAGCTAATCGACACGTCTCTCGACCCTCGCCTCAGCCGAATTTTTTCCAATAAAATCATTAAGCGTTATAGTGCCTTTAAAGAGTTCTTTGGCATGGAAGAATGCATTGAGCAAATCGTTGCATTTTTCAGGCACTCCGCCCAAGGTCTTGAAGAAAAGAAACAGATTCTTTACTTGCTCGGCCCGGTTGGCGGCGGCAAGTCCTCACTGGCCGAAAGGTTAAAAGCGTTAATGGAAAAAGAGCCTATTTATTGCTTAAAGGGCTCCCCTGTTTTTGAATGCCCCCTGGGCCTGTTTGACCCCAATGAAGACGCCAATATTCTCGAAGAAGAGTACGGTATACCGAAACGTTATCTGGGCACGATTATGTCCCCTTGGGCCGCCAAACGCCTGCAGGAATACAATGGCGATATCAGCCAGTTTAAGGTGATTAAACTCAAGCCTTCCATTTTGAATCAGATTGCGGTTTCCAAAACTGAACCCGGTGATGAGAACAATCAGGATATCTCTTCTCTGGTAGGTAAAGTCGATATTCGTAAACTGGAAGACTTCCCACAAAACGATACCGACGCTTACAGCTATTCCGGTGGCCTTTGTCGAGCCAACCAGGGCCTGATGGAGTTTGTGGAAATGTTTAAAGCGCCCATTAAGGTGCTGCACCCACTGCTTACCGCCACCCAGGAAGGCAACTACAACAGTACTGAGGGGCTTGGCGCCATTCCTTTTGACGGCGTGATTCTGGCGCACTCCAATGAATCAGAATGGCAATCGTTTAGAAACAATAAAAACAATGAGGCCTTTTTAGACCGTATTTATATTGTCAAAGTGCCCTACTGCCTGCGCCTCACAGAAGAAATTGAGATCTATCACAAGCTTATTGAAAACAGCTCCCTCTCCGAAGCCCCTTGCGCACCGGACACTCTAAAAATGCTGGCCCAGTTTTCTGTACTTTCTCGCCTGAAAGAACCGGAAAATTCCAACTTGTATTCGAAAATGAAGGTCTACGATGGGCAAAACCTGAAGGATACCGACCCAAAAGCGAAATCCATTCAGGAATATCGTGATATGGCTGGCGTCAATGAAGGCATGGATGGCTTATCGACACGTTTCGCCTTCAAAATTTTGTCCAAGGTCTTCAACTTTGATGCCACCGAAGTAGCGGCCAACCCGGTCCATCTTCTGTATGTTCTGGAACAGCAAATCGAGCAGGAACAATTCCCTGAAGAAGTGCAGGCTAAGTATCTGTCCTTTATTAAGGAGTTTCTGGCACCCAAATACGTTGAGTTCATCGGCAAGGAAATTCAAACCGCCTATCTCGAATCCTACACCGAGTATGGCCAGAATATCTTTGATCGTTATGTCACTTATGCGGACTTCTGGATCCAGGATCAGGAGTACCGAGACCCGGAAACTGGCGAGATTCTCGATCGTGCCTCCCTGAACGAAGAGCTGGAAAAAATCGAGAAGCCTGCGGGCATCAGTAATCCAAAAGATTTCCGTAATGAGATCGTCAACTTCGTCTTACGGGCGAGAGCCAACAACAATGGCCAGAACCCACTCTGGAACAGCTACGAGAAGCTGCGCCGGGTTATCGAGAAGAAAATGTTCTCGAATACCGAAGATCTGTTGCCGGTTATTTCCTTCAACACCAAAGCCTCGGCCAACGACCAGAAAAAGCATCAGGATTTTGTGGCTCGTATGATCGATCGTGGTTACACAGAGAAGCAGGTACGTCTGTTATCTGAATGGTATTTGCGGGTTCGCAAATCCCAGTAACTCACCGGGCTCGAACATTAGCAAGGTAGACAACAATGCACTAAGGATCATCTATGAACTATGTTATCGATCGTCGCTTAAACGGAAAACAGAAGAGTCTGGTAAACCGCCAACGCTTTCTGGAACGGTACCGCAAGCAGATCAAGCAGTCGGTAGAAAAAGCTGTGGGCGAGCGGTCGATAACAGACATCAATAAAGGTGAACGCATAAGTATCCCCAGAAAAGACACCGACGAACCCGTTTTTCGCCATGGCAAAGGCGGGTTTCAGGAGCAGGTACTGCCAGGCAACAAAGAGTTTATAAGCGGCGACCGATTCAAGCGTCCACAGGGCGGCGGTGGCCAGGGCTCAGGCCCTGGGCAGGCCAGCGACAGCGGCGAAGGCATGGATGATTTCGTGTTTGAAATCAGCCAAAGCGAATTTCTGGACTTCATGTTCGAAGACCTTGAACTCCCCAATCTGGTAAAACGACACTTGATGGGCGATGTGGAATACAAAACCCATCGTGCGGGCTTTGCGGATGTCGGCAACCCCGGTCAGGTTAACATTGTTCGCAGCATGCGCTCTGCCTCAGCAAGACGCATGGCACTGGGCGGCAAAGATCGCCGAAAATTGCGCGAACTGGAAGCCGAACTGCAGGAATTGGCACGCTCTCCTGTCCCGGATCATGAGCAACAGCAACAACTTGAGGAAGAAATACACCGCTTAAAAGGTCGCCTGAAGCGCATCCCCTGGCTGGACGATTTCGACCTGAAATACAACTTGCACGTAAAACAACCCGTGCCTCGCTCACAGGCCGTTATGTTTTGTCTGATGGACGTATCCGGCTCCATGACCCAAGGCATTAAAGACATCGCCAAGCGTTTCTTTATTTTGCTCTACCTTTTCCTGCAGAGGAACTACGAACATACCGATGTAGTCTTTATTCGCCATCACACCAGCGCAAAGGAAGTGGACGAACAAGAGTTTTTCTATTCCAGGGAAACCGGTGGCACCATTGTGTCCAGCGCGCTGAAGCTAATGCAGGAAATTGTCGATAAACGCTATCCACCAGCGCAATGGAATATTTATGGCGCACAAGCTTCGGACGGCGATAACTGGAACGACGATTCCAGCAACTGTTCACGCATTCTTTCCAACGACTTACTCGATAAGGTTCAGCACTTTTCCTATATCGAGATTACTGAACAAGACCATCAATCCCTGTGGCATGAGTATCAGCAAATTCAAGCACATTTCAGCGATGTGTTTGCTATGCAAAATATCCGCACGGCCGCTGATATTTACCCGGTTTTTCGTGAGCTTTTCCAACGCAAATTGGGTCAGGACGGGGTGGGAGCAGCAGTATGACAGATAAGAATTACATTTCGACAGGCTCGGAGTGGACCTTTGAGCTGATTGAACGCTATGACCAGGAGATCGGCAAAATTGCCAAAGAGTATCAACTGGACACCTACCCCAACCAAATTGAAATCATCAGTTCAGAACAGATGATGGACGCCTACGCGAGTGCAGGTATGCCCTTGGGCTATCATCATTGGAGTTACGGCAAGCAATTTATCAATGTTGAGCAGTCTTACCGCCGAGGGCAAATGGGGCTGGCCTATGAAATAGTAATCAACTCCAACCCCTGCATTGCCTATCTGATGGAAGAGAACAGCATGACCATGCAGGCTTTGGTGATCGCTCACGCCAGCTATGGCCACAATTCTTTTTTTAAAGGCAACTACATGTTCCGCAGCTGGACCGATGCGGATTCCATCATTGATTACCTCCTGTTTGCCAAAAACTACATTGCCGACTGTGAACAACGTTACGGCATCAGCGCCGTGGAAGATTTACTCGACTCCTGCCACGCCTTGATGAACTACGGGGTCGACCGTTATCGCCGTCCCTACCCGATCTCGGCGGCGGAAGAAGCCAACCGACAAAAAGAACGGGAAGCCCTGTTACAGAAACAAGTCAACGAACTCTGGCGCACCATTCCTGAAAGCGATAAAGACAAGCAATTCGAATCGGCAGCGCGGTTCCCCAGCGAACCCCAGGAAAACCTTTTGTATTTTATTGAGAAACACGCCCCTCTGCTCGAACCCTGGCAACGGGAAGTGGTTCGTATTGTTCGAAAAACCGCCCAGTATTTTTATCCTCAGCGGCAAACTCAATTGATGAACGAAGGCTGGGCCACTTTTTGGCACTACACCTTATTGAATACGCTGTATGATCGCGGCCTGGTGAATGACGGTTTTATGCTGGAATTTTTGCAATCCCACAGTGGCGTGGTTATGCAACCGGCCTTTGATACTCCCTATTACAATGGCATCAACCCCTATGCACTGGGTTTTGCCATGATGAGTGACATTCGTCGCATCAGTGAAACCCCCAGCGACGAGGATCGCTACTGGTTTCCCGAGCTGGCGGGTCGCGACTGGTTGGAAAATTTGCATCTGGCCATGCGGGATTTCAAGGACGAAAGCTTTGTATTACAGTACCTGTCGCCCAAGTTAATGCGGGACTTCAAGCTCTTCAGTCTGGTGGATGATGATAAAGACTCCGAACTGGAAATTTCGGCCATTCACGATGAAACCGGCTACCAGTCACTACGCGAAGCCCTTGGCAATCAATACAATCTGCAAAATCGAGAACCGAATATACAGGTCTATAGCGCGGATGTGCGGGGCGATCGATCCCTAACGCTCCATCATATTCGTCATGAGCGTAAACCGCTGGATGAGAGCGCTGAAGAAGTCCTGAAGCACGTTCATCGCTTATGGGGCTTCCCGGTTAAATTACTTTCCGTCGAACCTCAGGCAAGCGGTGTTTGCCCCATCCCCCTACAACAGTTTGACTGCCCCAAGTCACAAAACCCGGATACCTGAGCTGGCATTCAGTCGGTAAATCCATTATAAAATCCCTGGCCAGTGAACTGGCCAGGGATTTTTTGTTGCACTTACCCACTTAGCAGCCACAACAACACTCTTTAATAAAGGCCAACTATGAAACTGTATGGATTCAGCGCCAGTAATTATTACAACGCCGTGAAACATTTATTGCTCGCCAAGGGCCTGGAATTTGAAGAAGTCAAAGAATACCCAAGCCAGAATGCCGATTATGTAAAGATCCATCCGCTTGGTAAGGTTCCTGCCTTGCTCACGGAACAAGGCGCTATTTCAGAAACCGATATTATTATGGAATATGTTGATAGCCTTGCCGCTCCCCACTTCTTTCCCAGCGACCCTTTTGAGAAGGCCAAATGCCGTGAGATCATGAAAGTGGCTGAACTCTATATTGAACTGCCCGCGCGCCGTCATAACAACGAGACTCTTATTGGGAAACCCCGCTGCGACGTTGCTTATCAGGAGTCGCGCCCACTCATGGAAAAAGGTTTAAAAGCACTCGATACATTGTGTCAGAGCGCACCTTACCTGATGGGCGACACCATGACAGCCGCCGATATCTTTGTACGCTATGCCCTGGTGGTAGGCAATATGGCCGCCGTCCGAATATACGACTGGAAACTGCTGGATGACTACCCCGCCCTGAAGGCTTGGAACCAACACATGCGTGAGGACCCAATTTCTCAGAAAGTCGACCAGGACGCTCAGGACGCCATGGCAGATTTAAAAGCCTACTTTGCCCAATTTAAAAAATAAGGCATTCGGCAGGCGGAAAGAATAAAAAAGCGGTGCTGGACACCCCAACACCGCTTTCTGTGAACAGCCCTGCCCGTTAACGCAAGTCTTTACGCAGAATTTTACCCACGGCAGACTTGGGTAGTTCTTCGCGGAACTCAATATGCTTAGGCACTTTGTAAGCCGTCAGGTTTTCACGGCAGTAATCAATCACCTGCTGCTCGCTGAGATCGCCATCGCGAACCAAAAATAACTTAACCACTTCACCGGACTTTTCATCTTCTACACCGATAGCGGCAGCTTCAACCACTTTAGGGTGCTGGCAAATGACGTCTTCAATTTCGTTCGGGAAAACATTGAAGCCAGACACGATGATCATGTCTTTTTTACGGTCCACAATGCGGATATAACCATCTTCCTGAATCACCGCCATGTCACCGGTGCGCAACCAACCCTCTTCGTTCAGCACTTCAGCGGTTGCTTCCGGACGCTGCCAGTACCCTTTCATTACCTGGGGACCTTTAACGCAAAGCTCTCCCGGCTCGCCGCTCGGCAGGCTGTTGCCTTCCGCATCAATGACCTTGACTTCCGTACCAGGCACAGGCGTACCCACCGTACCGCGCTGAATCGCATGGGAAGGGTTGGACGACACTACAGGGCTGGTTTCAGTTAAACCGTAACCTTCAGCAGGCATAACGCCGGTAAGCTCCTGCCAGTGGTTTGCCGCATCTTCAGTCAATGCCATGCCACCAGAAGCCGTATGTCGCAAGGAGGACAAATCGATTTTACGAAACTCAGGATTACGCGCCAAAGCGGTAAATAAGGTATTAATCCCAACCAGAGAAGTGAACTTGTGCTTTTTCACCTCGTTAATAAACGCGGGAATATCTCGTGGATTTGGAATCAGGACACTGTGGTTACCCGTCATGGCCAGAGCCATGCAGTTCGAGGTAAACGCATAAATGTGGTACAGCGGCAGAGGTGCAATGGCACACTCCACCCCCTCTTTAATGTCGTCGCCAACATGCGCCAACAGCTGTTCCATGTTTGCAACCAAATTATTGTGCGTCAGCATCGCACCCTTGGCCACACCCGTGGTACCACCGGTGTATTGCAACACCGCGACGTCGTGAATATCTTTTACGACCGGGCGACATTGGGCATTGCCCTTAGCTAAGGCATCACGCAGGCTAAGCTGCTTAGGGAAACGGAATTCCGGCACCATCTTTTTGATGTGCTTGACCGCAAAGTTCATCAATGTGCGCTTCAACGGCGGATGAAGGTCAGCAATATCGGTCACAATGACCTGCTCAACTTGAGTCTCTTCAATCACCTTGGCCGCTACGTCAGCAATGTTGGAAAGAACCACCAAGGCCTTCGCGCCGGAGTCGTTAAACTGATGCTTCACTTCGCGAGCGGTATACAAGGGATTGGTGTTAACGACCACCAACCCTGCTCGAATCGCACCGTAAACAACGACCGGGTATTGCAGAACATTGGGCAGTTGTATCGCAATACGATCGCCCTCTTCCAAATTGGTATGATTCTGCAGATAACTGGCAAACTGTGCGCTCAGTCGATCCAGATCACCGTAGCTTAAGGTCTGCCCCATGCAACTGAATGCGCTATTGTTTGGGTATTTTTTAAAAACGTCTTCAAGCACATCAATAATCGTGCGCTGGTCTCGATTCACAATCGTTTCCTCTTAGATTCCGTACTTAACTTTATTCTATTTTTCTTCGGATGTGTGTTAATTTTTATTATCCGAGGCAGCCTTAGTGAGCACTGCTTTTTATGTTATTACTGCAAAAACAAAAAGGACCACGAGTGTGGTCCTTTGTAAGATTCAGCGACTGACTACAGATCGCCAGACTTATTCGTACGTTGATATACAAACAAGCTATCAATCATCGCCGCTAAACGCTGATCTCCGTCAGCTTTCACTTTTCCAAACATAAAGGCCTGCATTCCACTGAATTTGCCGGCCATAATATCCAATAGCGTTTCAGAGTCCATACTGATGCAAACCGATGGAGAGTCATGCTCTCCATCCTGAATGTCACAGCTGCCATTGTCGATGACTAAAAAATAATTGCCTGCATCAGAAATATCGAACTGCACCACTTCTGACATATCAGTGGCCGCTTCAGGATTAAAATTCTCTACAAGCTTTTCACGCAAGCCATCTAATCGGCTCATGCTTACTCCAAACTTAAAACGATTTAGAAGGCGAAGTGCTCTTCATCCAGTTCCATCAGGTTACCCAGACCGGCTTTAACCGTGATGGCCAGGCTGCTGGTACGAGGCAAGATACGCTCGAAGTAAAAACGTGCAGTGCTGATTTTGGCCTTGTAGAACGCTTCGTCAGTAGTGCCTTCTGCCAAAGTATCTTGCGCTTTCTTAGCCGCCAGAGCCCAGAAATAGGCCAACATGGCGTAACCGGAGTACATCAGATAGTCAACGGATGCTGCGCCCACCTCATCGGCATTTTCCATCGCCTTGCCACCAATGTGCATGGTCAGCTCGCCCAGCTCTTTATTCACTTCGTTCAACGGCGCGATAAATTCCTGCAAGCCTTCAACGTCCGCGTTGGCCTGACAGAATTTGTGGACCATCTTGGTGTAGCCCTTAAGCAACTCACCGCCGGAACCCAGTACTTTACGACCCAGCAAATCCAGAGCCTGAATACCTGTGGTACCTTCATACAACATAGAAATACGGCAATCGCGAACATTCTGTTCCATGCCCCATTCAGAAATAAAGCCATGACCACCGAAACACTGCAAGCCCAAGTTTGCTGCTTCAAAACCGGTCTCGGTCAAAAAGGCTTTCGCAATTGGCGTGATGAACGACAACATATCATCCGCTGCTTTACGCTCTTCTTCGTCTTCAGAGAGCTGCATAGTGTCGACCAACTGCGCGCCGTAATAAATCATCATGCGGCCACCCTCAGCAAAAGCTTTCTGAGTCAGCAGCATACGACGAACGTCAGGGTGAACAATAATAGGATCCGCCGGACCTTCAGGGTTTTTAACACCTGACAAAGAACGCATTTGCAAACGCTCACGAGCGTACTCCAACGATTTCTGGTAACCCACTTCAGCGTGAGCCAAACCTTGAATGGCCGTCCCCAAACGCGCAGTGTTCATAAAGGTGAACATGGCCATCAAGCCTTTGTTCTGCTCACCAATCAGATACCCCTTCGCGTTGTCGAAATTCATCACACAGGTTGCGTTACCATGGATACCCATCTTGTGCTCGATGGAACCACAGTGCACACCATTACGATCCGCCACACCACCGTTCTCGTCCACATTCATTTTAGGAACAATAAACAGCGAAATACCCTTGGTACCTGCAGGTGCATCTGGAAGGCGAGCCAAAACGATATGAACGATATTTTCAGCCATATCGTGCTCACCCGCAGAGATAAAAATTTTGGTGCCACTTACCGCATAACTGCCATCGGCATTTGGTTCAGCCTTAGTGCGCAGCATACCCAAATCGGTACCACAGTGCGGCTCGGTCAAACACATGGTGCCCGTCCAGCTGCCATCGATCAGCTTGGTCAAATAGGTTTGCTTCTGCTCTTCATTACCATGCTCTTCCAAGGTGTTCTTGGCACCGTGGGATAAACCGGGATACATTCCCCAAGACCAGTTCGCGCAACCTTTCATTTCAGAGAGGATGCTACCCAGAGAACCTGGTAAACCCTGACCGCCGTAATTCACATCCGCAGTCATGGAAGGCCAACCCGCTTCAACATACTGCTGATAAGCTTCTTTAAAACCTGTTGGTGTGGTCACCACACCGTCATCCCACTTACAGCCCTCTTCATCACCGACACGGTTAAGAGGCGCCAATACGTTTTCGCAGAACTTTGCTGATTCTTCCAAAATGGCAGAAACAACGTCCGGAGTCGCATCTTCACAACCCGGCAGGGACTGATAATGAGCGGGAAAATCCAGCAGCTCGTTCATAACAAACTGCATATCGCGTAAAGGTGCTTTGTATTCGGCCATGGTAACCTCGGTTAGGAATGTATAAGATTTCTATGGTGAGTGAGAATCGCCGATCACCCCATTTGCAACAATAGCCAGATTGACCAGTTTGGCTGACAAATCGGGCCAGAAGTGACAGCGTGCTTCTACAGTGTAGTCCAGATCGGATGCGACACTGCGAGAGACCACAGGAATACCATTGGCTTTAGGGTGCCTATTTGGAACACACGTTAATGGTCAGTCTGAAACACTTTCAGCTAAGCGTTGGATAAGCTTTCGAAAGGAATAGGATTCATAAGGCGCTTAGCGCTGGACTTGCTGGGAAGATCGCTGAAGACGTTGCGGAAGATATCGAGAGGTGAATCACTGGGCCCCTCGATCAAACTCAATGGAACAAATGCTTCAGCATTGCTCTTTATTTCGCCGGTTTATGATTCGCAAGTTGCTTACGATAATCTCCGGGCGTGACGCCCGTCCACTTTTTAAATGCCCGGAAAAACGCACTGCTTTCATCAAACCCCAAACGCTCGGCAATACACGCATTGTTCAAGTCCGGGCAACTTAAGTAATGAAAAGCAGCTTCCATACGGCATTCATCCTTTAGCTTCTGATAGGACGTATCTTCCGCCTGTAATTTTCGGCGTAGTGTCGTCACTGACAGATTCAAGCGGGACGCAACCTCTTCCGCGCTCGGCATGGCATCACTCACGTCTTTGGAGAGAATCGCACGCACTTTGGCTTTCAAGCTGCGCTGGGCGCTGTCGTTAATCACCAGGTGATAAGGACCTGAACGGAGAAAATCAAAGAGTGTTTCGCGGTTTTGCACCAGGGGATAATCCAAAAACTCCGCCGGGAATTCCAACAGGTTTTCTTCCTGGTCAAAATAAAGTTCAGCAGGATAGCTTTCCGCCAGTACCTGAAACTCTTCAGGGCAGTTGAACGTAAAGCACAGTGCACTGAGAGGAATTTCCTGACCGATTAACCAACAGTTGAAGCGATGCCACACCGCCATGGTCGTACGAATCTTGTCAGGGCTTGAATTGGCAATCAATTCCGCGGCACCCTCACCTTCAGGCCCATTAATGCGGCGCATAACCACTTGGGCCTTATCACCGTCTTCCTGTAATGAGCCTCGAACGATAAAACCACGAGCGACTTCACTGAACTCTGCCGCACGGTTGATGGCCTGACGTAATGTATTGCAGGACAGGACGGCATAACACAGCATACGGAAGGAGCCCAAACGCACCTTTCCTGAGCTGATCATACCGAAGAGCTCATCTTGCATGACGATCATGACCTGCTGGTAAAGCTGGCCATACTTCACCGCTGAGAAATACAGCGCATCGTCCAGCTCCTGTCGATCAATCGAAAGATCGCTCAGCAATCGATCGACATCACAGCCTTTTTCTTTTGCCGCCTGCAATAATGCACGGGCATAAGCTGTTGGTACACAAGTAGTATCTGGGCTTCTCAAGCTCAATATTCCTCAGTAACAATGATCGATTTTCAGAACTTAAAACAAACGGCGCAACAGCTTGATCAGCAAGACCGTTATCAGTGCTGCCACCATAACTATAGCCAACAACAGCATCGTCATCAGGAGAAAATGAAGTGCCTTATCGGCAGGCAAATCCCACCCAAATATCGCGCCCGCGATAAAGGCGAGCGAGCCTAGCAATAATGAAATGAACAGGGAACGTTTTTTAAAGCCAACTTTAATCATGTTGTCACTACAGTAAAAACCTTGCCGCGCAGCCGTCAATGTTCAACCTGCACAGCTTCAAACAGCTGCCATTATAAGCGAAGTCCCGGCATTTGGGTAAGCGCTGAAAAAGCCATTAAGCCGGTTCAAGTCTGACTTATTCGGGAAAGAAGCACGCTAACGCCCGGGCAACACCGTCATCATCAGAGCTGGGACAATGATAATCAGCGCATGCTTGCACATCATCCGGCGCACTGCCCATCGCCACCCCCAAGCCAGATCGTTGTAAAAACACCTTATCCGACCCAGCATCACCAAATGCCATCACTTCATTCGCGCTCACCTGATGATGTATCAGCAACTGATCAAAGGCCAAATGTTTATCGGCGGACTTAGGTATCACACTGGCAAAACGCCACTCGGGATAAGCCGGTAATGAGGCGTAGGCAAAATGGAGATCTGGAAATCGCCTTTCCAACTCAGGTAAATAATCACTCTGTGCGGCTTCTTCACCCACCAACACTTTAACCCAAGGGGACGTTGTCTTGTCGACACGCTCAGATCTCGCACTCAGAAGCAAAGCACCAATATCCTCCCGCTGCGGTTCACAACGCAGCTGACGGCTGTGCTCTTCCAGGATATGAGGAGCGCATTGATGCGCCGGATCTATAACAAAACGCTGTTCATCGTACAATTCAAAGTACAAACCCAACTCGTTGGCGGCTTCAAATAACGCTTGAGCCTCAGAATGTGACAGACAGTGCTGCAGCAACGCACGCTGTGTCACCGGATTGAAAACCAAGCCTCCGGTATAAAATAAACCTGTGTCTATCAGCCCCAATTGCTCGAATAAAAACTGGCAGGCGAACGGTGGTCGTCCCGAGGCAATCGCGAGGGACATCCCCATTCCCCTCAATCTTTTGAGCTGATCACGCAAGGAATCGCTGAATTGCCCGTCACGATCGAGCAATGTGCCGTCCACATCGAAGAAGATCAGTTTAATATCGCTGGCGCCATCTGGCGCGACTATAGGCAAAGGTTTCGGGCTGGGCATAGCAATCTACAGAACTGCATCAGGTGTGTGATCGGGGGACGCGATTATAGCCCGAAACGCGCAGGACTATAATCATCATTTATACTCGCCTATAATTGCAAGCTTGATTCCCAGGCTGCCAACAGAGACTGTATAAAAAGTGGACAAGCCCAGCGCCAATAATATCTATAGCCTGCCCAGCGATGTTCTCCATGACGATGAACCCGATCGCAAATTCATCAACGCCCTCGCGCGCGGCCTGGACGTGCTTCGTGCTTTCCAACCCGGCGATGGCTTTCTGGGCAATCAGGATATTGCCAAGCGTACCGGCTTACCCAAATCGAGCGTGTCCCGGCTGACCTACACTCTGACCAAGCTGGGTTACCTTGTGTATTCCGAGCGCTTGGAAAAGTACCAGTTGGGCAGCGGCGTTCTCGCGCTAGGTTATGCCTTCACGGCCAATCTGGCGATTCGCCAACTCGCCAAACCCCTTATGCAGGAACTGGCCAATAACACCGGCACCGCTGTTGGCCTCGCCGATCGCGATCGCCTGAAAATGATTTATCTGGAATATTGCGCGCCCGCCAACGTGATGACGTTTCGCAATGAAGTCGGCGACCGAGTTCCCCTGGCAAGCTCCGCCTTGGGCAAGGCCTATCTCACCCTGCTCCCCCACAATGAGCGCGAATACTTTCTGCATCATATTGAAAACCGAAACCCGGAAGACTGGCCGCAACTGCGTGAAGGCATTGAAGCGGCCATCGAACACTACCAGGAAAAAGGTTACTGCACCGGTTTTGGTTCCTGGGATAAAGACATTAATGGCGTATCTGTTCCGCTGTTGGTCGGGAATCAGATATACAGCTTCAATGCCGGCGGACCCTCCTATCGTCTGTCACCGGAATTTCTGGAACATGAAGTCGCGCCACAATTGAAACGCATGGTGCGCAATGTAGAAGCAACCCTAATTCGCTACTGAACCCAACACCGTAACGCCAACACTTTTTAAAGTATGCACCTCTAATAGGTTTTACCCGATTCTGGAGGGCGCTGAAAGTCACCCGGATCGTCAGCCCATGCGGCCGCATCCTGAGGGATTCTTGGCACCGCGGATTGTCGACACAGCGCCACCAGATTCCCCTCGCTGTCCCAAAGCTCACCCTGTTCTTCAAGAATACCGCCGTGGATTTTGCGCGTATTGAACAGACAGGCAATATGCCCAGGCGCCGCTTCCTGAAGGATTTGTACGGTCATCTCCACGGTGGGAATCCAACCCACTTTACCACTGCGCATGGCCACTGCTCTCGGAAAGGCGTCCGCAAAAACAATCAAATTAAGCGCATCATTCTCACGACCATCAGCCATGGCAATCCAACCTCCATTGCTCATTTGATCACCCCCACCACCGGGCCAATAATCAGCACACTCTGGAAAGAAGCGCGCATCCACGCGGTCTCGAAAGCTGGCATTGGCGCCCGTCACCGGCGTACAGGCTTCCAACGCCGCCAGATTTGGACGCTCACCCTGGAAATGGCTTACGCCTTTGGGCTTTTGTAAATCGCTATAAACAACGGTTGCCTGGGCGCATATCTGCCCAGCCTGCTCCAGCTCGATAGTCGTTTGGGCGAGACGCCCACCTTCACGTAAGACCCTCACCTCAATCTCGGCGTCTCCGGGTTGGGCGGCACGAACAAACTGTGTGGTTGATGAAATGGGGTCGGGGTGGTCCGGCAAGGAAAGCCGACCAGCCTTTGCCAATAAGGCGGCCATATACCCACCGTTCGGCGCAGTACCAAAGGACCAGCGATCACTGACGTCAACGGCATAGCGAAAACGGTTATCACCTTGCTCGCGCAAGTGCATAGGGCTGTCGCAATCAAATTCAAACCGTTGTGGGGTTACATTCACCCGTCATTCTCCTTACATCCATTCACTGAACGACATCGATCTCCGGCAAAGAAGGCGATACGTCGTTTTTAGCCTGTTTATTAGCGCCTTTCGAGCACTTTTATCGGACCCCACGTATCGCGCCCACCTGAAAAGCGGCATCGCAAAAAGCCGGATCATAAAACAATGTTCCGCACAGTGGAACAAAAAACCAGACAGTGGTATAAAAACCCAACTCTGTCCACCGAGCAATGCGCAGCTGGTCAATAAAGCAACAATAATCAATAAATTAAGAGGCGACACTATGAGCAAGCTACAGTCCGTAGCCGATGTACTCACTCTGGAAGACACACTGGAATTTGAAAAAATCCCCGTTGAGCAACGTTACCCCTGGAACAATACCTACGATATTTTCCAGCAGGCCTGCCGGGATCACGCCAGTGACAATGTCATGGAATTTCTGCCCACCGGGGTGAAAGACGATATCGCCATTCCCGTTACCTACGAACAGTTTCTGGTTCGCTTACACCAGACCGCAAACCTGTTTCATAACCTGGGTGTCGAAAGTAAAGATGCCGTGTCGATTATGCTGCCCACCCTGCCCCATACGGTCTACGCTATCTGGGGTGCACAATGCGCCGGTATTGCCAGCCCACTGAACCCCTTACTGGAACCCCGTCATATCGCCGAAATTATTGAGGTCACCGGTTCCAAAGTCTTTGTAGCCATGGCTCCGATGCCCTCTGCTCCGCATCTCTGGGAAACCACCAAAGCCGTCCTGCAGTTGAGTCCGCAGATAGAACATCTGGTGCTTATTTCCCTGCCCGGCATTACCGATGCAATCCCCGACGACTTAAACGTTCACGTTACCGATTACAATCAGCAGCTGGAACTGCAAAACCCGAACTGTCTCGACAGCAAGCGTGAATTCAAGGGCGAAGACATCGCCTGTTATATGCACACTGGCGGCACCACTGGCCGCCCAAAAGTTGCCCAGATCAGCCAGGCCAACTTCGCGTTTATCGCTCAGTTTTATAAAGATCGGGTCAGTGACCGCCCTCGGGAAAACGTCTTTGCGGCGCTTCCCATGTTCCACATCTATGGCCTGATGGTCTCGGGGATTGGCGCCATCGCCGCGGGTCTGAATATTGTCATCATGACCCCCAGCGGCTTTCGCAACCCAAATGTCATTGAAAACTTTTGGCATCACATTGAGCGCTTCCAATTTAACGCTTTCCCCTGTGTACCCACTATCTTGTCGCTGATTTACGAGGTGCCGGTCGGCGACTGTGACATCAGCTGCCTAACCGAAGTCTTAAGTGGGGCCGCACCACTGCCGATTCAGCTAAAGAAAAACTTTGAAGAACGCTTCGACTGCACCATTCTGAATGGCTATGGCATGACCGAGACCACCGTTATGCTCTCAGTGACCAGCTCCAAACAGCCACCACCACCGGGCGCCACCGGCCTTCGGGTGCCTTACGCCGAGCGCATTATCGCGCACGTGGATGGCAACAAACTGGTGCGTCGCTGTGAGTCGGGGGAAGCCGGTGTCGTGCTGAGCCGAGGCCCCAACATCTTTGCCGGTTACCTTGAGGACAGTGACAATGAAAAAGCCTGGGTCGATGGTTGGTTTAACACCGGCGACCTGGGTTACGAAGATGAGCAAGGCTACCTGTATCTGACCGGGCGCGCCAAAGACCTGATCATCCGCGGCGGTCACAATATCGATCCGGTGATCATCGAAGACCCTTTGCTCAAACATCCGAGTGTTGCCCAAGCCGTCGCCGTCGGCCAGCCTGATGATTACGCTGGCGAACTGCCCGTGGTGTATATCACTTTGCATCCAGGGGCCGACTACAATGAAGAAGACATGATGGCTTACGCCGCCGACACCATTTCTGAACGCGCTGGTGTTCCCAAGCGCATCACGGTATTGAATGAAATTCCCCTCACCGCCGTGGGCAAAATCTTTAAGCCGGAACTGCGCCGTATGGCCACTGAAACCGTATTGCTGGAACGCTTGGCAGAGCTGGGGATTCAGGCACGAGTGGAATGTATTCACGATACCGAAAAAGGACTGACCACCAGCATAGAGGTCGCTGAGACTTCGCGTGTTAAAGAACTGGAGAAAGCGTTGCAGGGCTTTGCCCTGAGTATCAGCATTCGTTAATCGGCAATGCCGTTTTCGCAGGGTGATTTATTCGGGAAATACTGTTTGAAATACTATGACAGGCCCGCTGCTTGTCATAAAATTATCACCCTGCGATTTATACACTGAGACCGGCCACTGGCCTGTCAACGCAATGCGCTTGAAGCAATATGTGTTTGAACGAAACCGTGCAAACCTTTCAGTCCGGGTTCTGCCCGGCACTCCACAGAATTAAATCCGTAAAGGCATGCCATTTTAGTTACACATAAAGTAAAATGGCGTGCTATACCCAAGAACCCCCAGCAGGAGTTTTTCATGTCCGTAACTCAATATGAAATTATCGATGGCATTGGTGTGATTCGTCTGAACAATCCACCGGTGAATGCGCTGTCCCATGCCTTGCGCGATGGCATTTGTAAAGCCATTAAAAAAGCTCAAAAAGACGACAGCAAAGCGATCGTTATTATCTGTGAAGGCCGCACTTTTATTGCCGGCGCGGACATTACTGAGTTTGGCAAACCACCTAAGTCGCCCTCTTTGAGCGACATGCTGAACGTTATTGAAGATTCCCAAAAGATCGTGGTTGCCGCTGTTCACGGCACCGCCTTGGGTGGCGGCTTTGAAACCGCTTTGGCCTGTCACTACCGCGTGGCCCTGAACAGTGCAAAAGTCGGTCTGCCAGAAGTGAAGCTGGGGCTGCTTCCCGGTGCCGGCGGTACCCAGCGCACCCCTCGCCTGGCCGGGGTGGAAGCCGCATTGGAGATGATTACCAGCGGTAATCCAGTCGCCGCCAAGAAAGCTGAAAAAATGAACCTAGTGGATGTGGTTGTCGAAGGTGACCTGGAACAAGGCGCCATTGCCTATGCCAAATCACTGGCCGAAGACAATGCCATGTTGAAGCGCGTGCGTGATATCGATATCCCGACCCGCAAAGCCGGCGCTGAAATCTTTGAAGCGGCACGCAGCAAAGCCGCCAAACGCTATCGTGGCCAACAGGCACCTCAAAACATCATTCGCTGTGTTGAAGCCGCCGTGAATCAGGATATGGACAAAGGCCTGGCCACAGAAAGAGAACTGTTTGTTGAATTGATGCAGGGCCCGCAATCCGCCGCCATGCGTCATATGTTTTTCGCTGAACGCGAAGCCGCCAAGGTATTGGGATTGCCCAAAGACACCGAACTTCGCGACATCAAGCGTGTCGGCATTATCGGTGCCGGCACCATGGGTGGTGGCATTGCCATGAATTTTGCCAATGTGGGTATTCCAGTCACCATGTTGGAAATCAACCAGGAAGGCCTCGATCGCGGCATGGCGATCATTGATAAGAACTACAGCATTACCGTCAGCAAGGGCAAAATGACCGAAGCGCAAAAGGCCCAGTGCCTGAGCGTTATCAGTGGCAGCACTCGCTATGAAGATTTGGCCGATGTGGATCTGGTCATTGAGGCGGTTTTTGAAAACGTCGACATCAAAAAGGACGTTTTCCAAAAACTCGACAAAGTGTGTAAGCCAGGCGCCATCCTCGCCACCAACACCTCTTACCAAGATGTCGATGCCATCGCCAACGCCACCCAGCGTCCCGCCGATGTCATTGGCTTGCACTTTTTCAGCCCCGCCAACGTGATGAAACTGCTGGAAGTCGTTCGTGGCAGCAACAGTGCCGATGACGTTATCGCCACCTCCATGAAGCTTGCGAAAAAGATTGGCAAAGTGCCGGTTCTGGCAGGCAACTGCTATGGCTTTATCGGCAACCGCATGCTGCGCCCATACGGTCGCGAAGCGCAACTGTGCCTGATCGAAGGCGCCAGCCCCGAGCAAATCGATCGTGTTATGCAGCAATGGGGCATGGCAATGGGCCCACTGGCGGTGGGCGATCTGGCAGGCCTGGACATTGGTTACAAAGCTCGCCAGGCCCTTAGCGATGAAGAAAAAGGCGAACCCAAAACCTACTGTATCGCCGATGCTCTGGTTGAAATGGGTCGCCTGGGTCAGAAATCCGGTGCCGGTTATTACAAGTACGACACCAACACCCGTGCTCGCATCAACGATCCTGAGGTCATGAAGGTAGTCGAAGAGCAAGCCAACGCTCAAGGCATCACCCGTCGTGAGATCAGCGATGAAGAAATTCTGGAACGCCTCACTTACGCCTGGATTAACGAAGGCGCCAAGATTCTGGAAGAAGGCATTGCCCAACGCCCAAGTGACATCGATGTGGTGTACTGTTTTGGTTACGGCTTCCCGGTATATCGCGGTGGCCCTATGCACTACGCCGATCATATTGGCCTGGACAAAATCTATGCCCGCATCTGTGAATTTGCCCAGCAACATGGCGACGCCTACTGGGCGCCATCCAACTTGCTGAAAGAACTGGCCAACTCCGGAAAAACCTTTAAGGCGTGGGCAGCCAAATAAGGCCCCTCGAACTCCGCATAAAGCCCCACAGTGTTAGGTGGGGCTTTACCACTTTCCTATACCACTTTCCTTTCCCCCATTTCCGCCCCATTAAGCAGTCTAATTTGCATTGCGAGTCGTCTGGTTTTATTATCCCTTTAGAAAAGTTAGTCATAACTATATTTTAGAGTAGGTCGACACGAATGAAACTGAGCGGTAAAACCATCCTGATTGCCGGTGCCTCATCCGGCATTGGTCGCGCCTGTGCGCTTGAACTGAGCCAGCACAATAACCATCTCATCATCTGCGCGCGGCGCCAGGACAAACTTGAAGCGCTTGCTGCAGAGATTCAGAACAATGGTTCCAGCGCGCAGGTGGCCGTATGCGATGTCCTGAATCAAGCTCAGGTGGATACGCTGGTGCAGGAGCTGACCGACTCAGGCAAACCTTTGGATCTCGCCCTGTTGAATGTCGGCGATGGCCCGGCATTCAATATGAATACGGTCAGTGTCGACGACGTCCGTAACAATCTTGATATCAATTACCAAAGCCTAGTCAACTTTTTAATCCCGTTGATCGCTCTGATGAAAAAACAGGGGCATGGGATTATCGCCCACACCAACTCCCTGGCCGGTTTTATCGGATTACCCATGCAAGGCCCCTACTCTGCGGCCAAAGCGGCGTGCCGCATTTTGATGGACAGTTGCCGAATTGAACTGGAGCAACACGGCTTAAGCTTTGTTTCTCTGTATCCCGGTTTTGTCGCCACAGAGCGCGTTGCTGAAGATGGTATTCCAGCGCCCTTTGAAATTTCCGAACAGCAAGCGGCACGATATATGATTCGTGGTATTGAACGCGGAAAAAACGATGTGCTCTTCCCATTTGCAACCGCAAGCTTAATTCGCTTAGCGAGAATACTGCCCAAACCTGTGTTGGCGTATCTGCTTAAAAAATCGGTTCCAGACGAGTACTGAGCCGCAAAGCGCGATCAAAAAAACGTTTTCAATTTATGTTGTAGGCGAGGAATGAATTCCGACTCAAACCAAGGTTGTTGTTTTAACCAGCGGTTATTGCGCGGGCTCGGATGAGGTAACGGAACCACCAAGCTGTCATCGAGATCGACCTGCTTAACCAGCGCCGTCAAACTGCCCTTGTGTTCCGGGTAGTGATAGCGCTGGGCATACTGTCCTAATAAAATCGTCAACTGAATGTTCGGTAAGCCCGCCATTAAAGGTTCACGCCATTGCAAACATTCCTTACGCGGCGGTAAATCACCGCTTTTGCCCGTGCCAGGATAACAAAACCCCATCGGCACAATCGCCAGTCGTTTAGGATCGTAGAATTCGTCTTCGGTGATGTTTAACCACTGGCGCAAACGCACACCACTGGGGTCATCAAAAGGACGACCACTCTCGTGCACACGCCGCCCCGGAGCCTGGCCAACAATCAATAAGGTCGCCGAGGGGTCATATTGCAACACCGGACGTGGCCCCAGAGGCAACTCATCTTCGCAAAGACGGCAAGCACGAACCTCTCTTAATAAAATGTTGCTATCCGACATAAACCACCTTGAATCAATCTCTAAACCACAAACGAAACCCCACCCTCTCTAAAGCATCGCTTTACACCAAGTAATTGGCAAGCTTTACGTGACTGAATGCTTATATACTGATTAACCCCAATGAGCGAACGGATAACAATAAGTACCATGACCATTCCAGCCAACACATCCCAAACCCTGCAACAGGCCGTTTCAGGAAGAGACCTGCCCCGATTGTTCGATTACTGGCGGCAGCGTTGTCCCGATAAACGTTTTCTGATCTGGGCTGATTTCGAGGGGCAAGACAAACACTGGAGTTATGAAGAGTTTTGTCAGCAAGGTGGGCGCCTAGCAAAGGGCTTGAGCCAACGTGGCATTCAGGCGGGTGACAAGGTCATTATTCATTTGGAAAACTGTCCAGAGTTTTTATTCAGCTGGTATGCCTGCGCCCTGCTTGGCGCCGTAGCCGTGACGACCAACACCCGCAGCGTTGCCAACGATATCGAGTATTTTGTGGCGAAAACCCAAGCCAAAGCCGCAATCAGCCAAGAAACCCTACTCAACGGTTTCGATGGCTGCCGTGAGCAACTGGATTTCATTAGCTGTATTGATCAGCACGGCGAAGGGCTGCTGGCATTCGACACGCTGTTTGCCGATGAAGAACAAGGCTTAAGCGAGGCGGTAATGACCGAGCAGGATCTCTCGATACAGTTTACCTCCGGCACCACCTCACGTCCCAAAGCCGTCGTCTGGACACACGCCAATGCCATCTGGGGTGCACAGTGCAATGCTCGAAATTTTGCCCTGCATCACGACGACATCTGCCAGGCCTTCTTGCCACTCTTTCACACCAACAACCAATCTTATTCTCTATTGGGAACACTGTGGGTTGGGGGCAGTTACATTTTGCAGCCGCGCTTCTCGAAAACCCATTTCTGGCGACCCGCACTCGAATACAAAGCCAGCTGGGCCTCGATGATTCCTTTTTGCCTCAAAGCCCTGATCGAAGAACCCGTTCCCGAGCACCACTTTCGCTTTTGGACGCCCGCCGTCGCCTTGCCCAGCATTGAAGAACACTTCAAGGTCAAAACCTTCGGTTTGTACGGCATGACCGAAACCATCACCCAGGCCATTACCGGCGACCTCACCCACCCAGGCCCGGAAATGTGTATTGGCCGACCTTGCCACGGCTACGAGATCAGCGTGCGCAATGAACAGGGGCAAGTCATATCCCCTGGCGAGACCGGTGATCTGTATATTCGAGGCATTCCAGGCATCAACCTGTTTAAAGAATATCTGCACGACCCGGAAGCCACAGAGAAAAGTTACATCAACGGATGGTTTGAAACCGGTGACCGAATTCGTCTGGATTATGAAGGTAATTACTTCTTTGCCGACCGAGCCAAAGATATGCTCAAGGTCGGCGGTGAAAACGTCGCGGCCTCTGAAATCGAAACCGTCATTATGGAAAGCGGCCTGGCTGAGGAAGTCGCCGTGGTTGGCAAACCCCACACCATGCTCGACGAAGTACCCGTTGCCTTTGTCATACGCAGCGCCCTGATGGGTACAGAACTCAATGAGGAGGAATACCAACGGCAACTCATCGCACACTGCAAAGACAAGCTGGCGGATTTTAAAGTGATCCACGAACTGCATATTGTCGACGAATTACCCCGTTCATTGTTGAACAAAATTGCCAAGAAAGAACTGCGTGAACGCCTGATCGACAGCAATTAACTTGCACAGGCGAACGGTTTATCAGCCGCAGCAAACCGTTCGCCACCAATACTAGTGAGCTGGCGCCTCAGTTCACATACCCACACAGACAATGCGATTATAATTCCTGCCATCATATTCAATGGAAGAAGTGCCCCACTTGGGCCATCGATTACAGGAAATCGTTATGTTTTCTTTCCCTCGTATCGTAAGCAGTCTATTCCTCAGCTTTCTGCTGATTGCACATGTCCACGCCAATTCCTTAGACGCTTCTACTGTCTACAGTAAGCTACCTCCTTTCAAACCAGGTCTGTGGTGGTCCAATACCGCAAACGGCCATGGCTTAGACATACAATATGCAGGCGATATCGTCTTCGTTGTTCTCTACACGTACGACGAAAATGGGAAACCTATTTGGTACACCGCTGAAGCCCCATTGAAAGGCAAAAAACTCGATACAGAATTTTTGAAGCACCACTGGGACAGCCATAATCATCAATATCAGGGGTTCAAGCGCGAAGGCAGACTTCAGCTCGATATTAAAAACCCGTACAGCATAGGAGCAATAATTGAGTTAAATGGGGCCAGCAGAGAGCTGGACTTAAGTCCATTTGCCCAGAGCAACATTTCTCAAGATGAACCCAAAACTGGTCTCTGGTATAACCCAGTAAATTCAGGCTACGGATTTACTTATGTGGAACAACAACGCTGGAAATTTGGACTCTATTATTACTACGACCCTGAGGGAGAGCCAACATGGCTATACGGGAGCAATAATGGAAATCAAGAAACCATCAGTTTTCAGCGTTTTGAAGGTTCTTGTCTGAGCTGCGATCACACACAGAGTATCGGTGTGGATGTTGGTAGTGCAACATTCAGTTTCAATGGCGCAACTCAAGGAAACATTAACATTCAATTGGATCAACGAAGCCAGTGGGAACTGCATAATAGTCCAATCCATATGCTCACAAAAGCTGAAAGTGAGCTTCCATCTTTCAGCACTTTAAGTAGATTTGATGAAGATCATGACCTTGCTGATTATTTGCGGGAAGGTTACTTACACCTAAGCAGAAATATTGGCGCCGATTTCTCACCGGCTCCAACACTCAGTCCAAGTAGCACAGCATTGTCAAGCACTAATGTTCAGGTAGAAGGCGTAGATGAAATTGATTTCCTTAAAAGCGATACACTATGTGCGTTTACCTACCCCAGTGAAAAAGCCCTGACAATTAGTAGTTACTCATTGGATGGTGATGGAAAAATTATCACTAACAAACAATTCACAAAACAGGGTCTCATACCAAATCAAGGCGATGCAGCTGTTTCTAACTATGGCGATTTAGGTCTATACCTTAGAGAACAAGATTTAACATCGATAAGTTCTACGCAAATAGCATCATATGGGGATGCCTGGATTCAGGACGAATTATGGCAAGGAGGTCATACATTCATCGATATCCATAAACGTGAACAATGTGAACTCACCGCACCTCAGCGTATTAGCCTATCAGGATACACAGTCAGCAGTCGGCGCATTGGTAAACAATTATATATTTTGTGGCGGAGTGTTCCTTCGGTTGGAGCCAGTATAATATGGAATAATAATGACCAAAGTGTTCTTAGAGAACAACTGGCTCTCCTCGAACTTACGGATTTAGTCCCTAAAGTAAGAATCAACAATCAAGAGTGGAAGCCCGCTGTCGGTCGCGACAATAGTTACGTTCTTGCGAATCAAGAATTACCTGCCAGTAATTTTATGATGCTTACTCGCATCAACTTGGAAGATCTCGAAGACATAAAGACTATTTCAATAGCAGGACAAACAGAAACTATTTATGTTTCAAACAATGCTGCCTATTTGGTGAGTAACTCTCAAGGCTATCGAATCCCTACACAAAGCCACTTTTACACCTATGCCTATAGTACCCAGATACATAAATTTAAGCTGGATGCAAACCTAAGCTATGTCGGCAGCGGCAGCGTAGACGGCTACCTAGAAGGAAATTCTGACGTGGCACCATTCAGGCTCAGTGAGCGGAATGGCGACCTCGTAGTTGTCACCCGCTTCGACGACCGCGGAAGCAGCCGATACAAGCTCTCCATACTGACCCCCTCAGAAAAACGCCAAGGGCTGATGATTTACAAATCTCATCTACCCAATAAAAAACGCCCCGAAGCGATCGGAAAGCCTGACGAGCGCCTTGAGGCAACCCGCTTTATAGACAACAAATTGTATGCAGTGACTTTTCGTCAAATCGATCCACTGTATGTGATCAACCTAGATGATCACAATGACCCATTTATAGAAGGTATTTTGGAAGTACCCGGTTTTTCTTCCTATCTACATCCACTCCCCAATAACAAGCTTCTTGGAATTGGTCAGGCAGCCGATGAACAAGGACGAAGGCTGGGCAATCAAATCAGTCTATTTGATATCAGTAACCCTAAAGTCCCAGCTCTGATAAAAAACACAGTTATTGGAGAGACCGGCAGTACGTCTGCCGCCCAATACAATCATCATGGTTTTAGCTATCTCCCCGCAAGCAACACACGCAATGCTAGATTCGCAGTACCTATGACTTTAAGGAAAGAGGTTTCTTCTATCCATGGCCCTATCAACGAATGGCAGTCAAGTGGCCTCTATCAGTTTGAATTGAACAGTGAGTTTGATAACTTCAATCTAGTACAGAATTTGACAACACACCGAAAGTCAGCAGGGCAAACCTCTGGAGGTGCGATTTCTGTAGCAGCAGCCCGAGGCCGCTCCACCTTATTCGAAAACCAACTGATCTATTACGAAGGTGGGCGCCTTTGGGGAGCAAAATGGGGCGATAATGTTCCTGATTACGTGCCCAATGGGCACTGATTAGTGTTATTTTTTGGCCAAGTAAATCGCGACCAGAAAATAACACTATCTAAAAACCAAGTTGACATGCACTAAACATTCTCAAATCTAGCAATCATAAAAATAAAACAGATGCGTACCACATTGATTCATACAAAGGACTATTCCATGCCGTTTTTATTTCTTGGAACCAAAAAAGGAATACAATTATTCATTTTTAGTTTGTTTTTTGGTTATGCCAACTTTAGTGATGCCGAAAATAATCTGCACACAAACTACGAAGAACTCCGGCCTTTTCAGAATGGAATCTGGTGGTCAAGATCTGAATCAGGACACGGCTTAGACATCCAGTACGCCGGTGATATTATTTTCATCGTACTATACACATTCGATGAATCTGGTGATCCAATATGGTACACCGCACAGGCAAAGTTAAAAGGTAATAAAATTGACACTGAACTACTGCATCACCAATGGGACCCTGTTAAACACCAATATCTAACTCACAAACCTGATGGACACATTAAGTTAAACATTGAAAACCGGTATAACATTACAGCGACAGTTAACCTGTATGGAAGGCAGAAAGAGTTATCCCTAGTACCGTTTATATATAACAATATTTCTTTAGAATCACCCAAGGGAGGCTTATGGTTTAATCCAGAAAACCCAGGTTATGGGATTAGCTATGGAGATCAAGGTTCTTGGAAGGTCGGTATAATTTATCTTTATGACGAAACAGGCATGCCGACTTGGATTTATAGTAGCTCATTGAAATACGATGAAACTTTTGACATGACCAAGGTAAGTGGTTACTGCTTAGGCTGTGAGAAAGTAAACAAAACCAACACCTCAGTTGGGAAAGCAAAATTTAGGTTTGATTCTGAAAATCACGGAAAGGTAGATTTAGAGTTCGACTCCAATGAAATATGGATGCTAAAGGACAGTCCAATAGAGCGACTATCAAAACAGGAAAAAGAACAACCATCATTATTTAAGCTTAGCAAGCTAACCAGCAATACCGAACTAGCAGCGTATTTACGCGAGGGCTACCTTCATTTAAGTGAAGACACTTTCCCCTATGCCTACCTCGACATGGGTTACATTCCGAAAACGAAAAGTAGCAGAATTGATAATGCCTACATTACAGACAAATCCATCAATATTAGTGACCACCTGAAAAGTGATGAAAGCTGCGTTTACATTTATCCGAGTGAGAAACCGAACACCATTTCCAGTCACGAATTAAACGAAGCAAGTGAAATAAGATTTTCTCGCCGTGAAATTAACCCGGAAAGTAACGTCGGCGTTCCATATTACAGTCGCGCAGAATCTGAACTAGGGCTTCATTTAAACTCAAAGTATCTTATCTCAATAGCGTCAAGGGTTATTCTGAACGAAAGCCCAACACCATGGAAAGAAGATATGCTCTGGGAATCAAATGGAAAATCGGCTACGATCAGTATATTTGAAAGGGAACTCTGCGAAGCTCATAAATCTTCGGAAATCTCCCTATCAGGCCGTATAGTTAGCAGCCTTCGAAATGAAAATCAGTTATTTATCATATGGCGAAGCGTTCCAAGTGTTGAATTCAATCCGGATACCGATCAAAAAGATAACGCCGTTCAGGTCTTAGGTCATTTGCAACTAGAGAAACTCACCCCACAAATTAAAATTGATGACCAACCATGGCAGAGCGCTATCGACAACAACAACAGTTATGTTATTGCTAACCAAGAGCACCCTTCCAGTAACTTCATATTAGTCACTCGAATTAACTTAGACACGCCGGGTGACATCAAAACAGTCGCAGTTATTGGACAAGTAGAATCGTTTAACCTCTCCGATAAGGCCCTCTACTTATTTAGTCATAGACAAGGCTACCTCTTAAAAGAATCTTACGCACACGAATCAATATTCAGTACACAGGTTCACAAAATAAGCCTTAATGAGAATATAAGTTACGCAGGCAGCGGAAGTGTAGAAGGCTTTTTTAACAAAGAAACACACTTGGCCCAACGACAGTTTAACGAAATAGATGATGGGCTCGCCATTATGAACGAAGTATATAGTTCGTACTCTGGAATTGGACAACTATCAATACTTACACCTTCAGAAAGTCAATCAGGCCTATGGATAAATCGCTCCCGACTGCCAAATAAGAAAAGACCAGAACCACTCAGAACCTATAGGGGCACTGTAAAACTATCGCAGTTCCGACAAAATTATTTCTTAGATAACAAATTGTATCTTGGCCCCTACGCACATTTTGATGGCTGGCATGTCGTTAATTTGAGTAACAGCTATGACCCACATATAGAATCCAGCTTTACCATGCCTGGAGACATGCAATATTTAAGAAGCCTCCCGAACAACAAGCTTCTTAGTATTGGCACATCGGGCACGTCACCGAATAATATAGTCAACTTATTGGACATTAGTAAACCAAACTCTCCGACTCTATTAAGAAGTATAGGAATTGGTGATATGGGTAGTGAAATGGCGATTCAAGACAGTAAATTTTCATTTTCATATTCCCCAAAAAACGATGCAGGAAATGCTCGATTTGCAATTCCAATGGTTTTGCGCGAACTGGACCCCAGAAGCACAACCGGAGGGACGAGGTGGGTTTCGAGTGGCTTACATGAATTTGAATTTAATAAAGACTTCAGCGACATGTCATTACTCCAATCATGGAATCAGCACGATACGATACTGAGAAAAAACAATAGATTACACTGGGCTGAAAGCGCAATGAATGGACGAGCCAATATCCGGAAGGATCAGGTTCTTTATTTCGAAGGGGGACGACTATGGGGAGCCCAATGGGGCGCCGATAAACATAATTATGGCCCATATATTTCCCCACACTAGGCAATGCCTACAAAAATTCAGGCTGATTTACATTATCAATTCTTGATCTTACTCGCTGGCAGGCTAATCGCCACCCGCAAGCCGCCACGATAATTATCCAGGCTCATCTGACCTTGATGAGCCTCAACAATTTCTCGACATAAAGCCAGTCCGATACCAGACCCCAGTGGTTTGGTGGAATAAAATGGCAGCAAGGCCTGCTCCATGACTTCACCGCTCATACCGCCTCCCTGATCAACCACCTCGATTCTTGTACCCTGCTGCATCTCTTTAAACCGCAAGGCGATATGTTCCGGCTCTGAACCGGATTCATGGGCATTTTTTAACAGATTCAGTAACGCCTGCTGCAACTGGCTGCTATCAGCTTGCAGTTCCCAATCCGGAATGCCATCGGGCAGTCGAAAGTGGAAATGCTCCTGCAATTGTTGAACAAAGTTCAACCAGCTGACGGGCGCCAATTGCGGCTTAGGCAAACGGGCAAAACTCGCGTAACGTTGGATGAATTCATGCAGAGAACCCACACCGGTTTCAATGCGCTGAAGCACTTTCATCAAACGTTCGCTCTCCCCTCGTTCCAACAACAGCTGGCAGGAATGAGCCATCGATGAGATCGGCGCCAGAGAATTATTCAATTCGTGACTGATGACCCGAATGGTTTTCTTCCAACTGGCCGCTTCCTGACGATTGACCTCACGGGTGATATCTTTCAGTAAGTGCAGTCGATGGGGTTGTCTGTCAATGCTGAACTCGCTACACAAATAATGGAAACTACGCAAACCACTGACCATCGCATCAGCCTCCGGCTCACCACTCTCTTGGCTGGACAATGCATTTTGAGTTTGAGAACTGAGGAGCAGACTGAAAAAGGTTTCCCGCCCTTGCAGAATGACGCGCGCAAACTCTTCACTGTCTTCGCTGCGGTTGTCACTGAGCGCTTCGACCAGGTGAGCCCCGTCTCGGCGCTCACCTTTAAACAGCAATTGGCGCGCCGCAGCATTCGCAAAATAAATATGGCCACTGCCGCCACATAAAATCATTGCGACCGGGGACGTTTCGATCATGGTATCCAGCATCAATTCACGCTGGTAGATACTCCGACGCTGACGACGAAGATCCCCGAAGCTGCGGTTCATCTGCTGCACCAACGCATCCATTTCAGGCAGTTCCGGTGGAGGCATCGACACACTGAAATTGGCATCACTTAAATTCAGCAGTGCCACTTCCAGGCTGGCCAGATCTTTCGATATGCGGCGTGCCCAACGCAGACAGACCAGCGATAAAATCATAAACAGCACCAGCAGTACACCGGCCATCATCCAAGTGTTTCCCTGGGTGTACTCCAGTGCAATGATCATCAGAAGCGCGGTCATCAAAACGCAGGAAATCAGACTGAACCACAATCGTTGCGTAAGCGTTTGGGGGCGTAAAACCATATTATGTTATCTGTCTCGTGATCAGTTCTGGGGAGCTGTTGATTAGCTTAGTCATTATCCGCTTTGGCCAGACGCCGGTACAAGGCCTGCCGGGAAATCCCTAACTGGCGTGCGGCCCGGGCGACCACGCCACCGTGATCGTCCAAAGCGGCCTGGATATCTTCCAAACTCAACTCGGTTGCACTGATGCTCACAGAGTTGTCGTCAGCCAAATCAAAATCTTCAAGTTGCAGTTCATCATTCGGCTGCAATAACAATGCCCGCTGAACCTTATTGTGCAGCTCGCGAACATTCCCCGGCCAACTGTAGCTCTGTAGAGTCGCCTTTGCGGCAGCGGAAAGCTCACGTCGGCGGCTCGGTTCGGCCAGATGAATAAAATGTTTCACCAGAGGAATAATATCCTCATTGCGCTCGTTCAACGCCGGCGACTTCAACTCAATAACATTGAGTCGGTAATAGAGATCTTCCCGGAAATCCCCTCTCGCAATCGCTGCGGGCAAATCTTCATTGGTGGCCGTGATCACCCGGACATCCACCTTCCGTGTCTGGGAACTACCAACGCGTTCGAACTCTCCGGATTGCAAGACACGCAGTAGTTTCTGTTGCCCTTCCAAGGACAGGTTGCCCATCTCATCCAAAAACAGGGTTCCGCCATCGGCCGATTCAAAACGACCAATGCGCACCTTATCCGCTCCGGTATAGGCTCCTTTTTCCGCACCAAACAACTCGGCTTCCATCAGATCGGCCGACAAAGCTCCCACATTGACCTTAACAAAGGGCTTGTCCTGACGGCGGGAATTGGCTTGAACCACTTCAGCAATCTTTTCTTTACCGGAGCCGTTCGGCCCAGTGATCAGCACGGGCACATCCGTAGGCGCGACCTGAACCGCCATATCCATCAAACGCTGCATCAAGGGGCTTTGAAACACCGCACCGCATAGGTTGGCTGAGGCCAGTTGCTCGCTCACCTGCTCACGACACTGCGCCTGGGCTTCCTGCTTCGCCTGTAATTGAGCGTTTTCCTCACGCAGTGAAGACATCTCCAAGAGATTGCGCACGGTTACGAGAAGCTTACTGTCATCCCAAGGCTTGCTGATGTAATCAGCGGCCCCAGCTTTTACCAGTTCAACGGCCATACTGAGGTTGGTCCAGGCGGTCATCAAAATAATCGGTAAATCCGGCTCGCGACTGCGCAGATCATAAAACAATTGCTGCCCTTCCAGACCGGAGCTGGTATCCGCTTTGAAATTCATGTCCTGGATGACCAACTGAAAGCTCTGGGCCTGTTGCGCTTCCAAGGCTTGTTCTGGACTGTCCACAAAAACCGTTTGAAAATCGTTCAGTTCAAGCAAGAGGCTGAGTGCTTCACCAATGGCGGGATTGTCATCAACAATCAGTATCACAGGGCTTCCTTATTCTTTTGAGCCAATCAGGGGTGTTACCACCCCTATTAGACGATAATATCTTTAAAAGTTACACCGTACGCGTCGCAATCGCCGGAGAAACACGGCTGGCTCTCAGGGCCGGCAGCAAGGTCGCCATCTGACTGATGAACAATAAACACCCAGCTGCGATAAAGACATACACGACCTCCAGGCGGCTCAGTTGATAGCTCTGCAACAGATATTGGTTCAAGGCATAGGCCAAGAAGCCTCCCAGCAACAAAGCCGTCGCCGTGATGGCAAAGTTTTCGCTCATGAAATACCCAAGAATATCTCGCTTGCTGGCACCGAGCGCGCGGCGTGTACCAATCTGCTTTTTACGATTCGCCACAGTAAAACTCACCAGCCCCGCCACACCTAGGGCGGTAACCACCAGTAACAAGGCCACGACACCCAACAACAGGACAACCATCGCTTTATCTCGACGATAAGTCCTCTCGGCCACTTCGTCCAGAGTGCGGATCACACTGACCACGCGCTGATCGTTCAAGCCCACCATGGTGGCTTCCAGCTTTTCCTTCACCTGCTCGATGCGATCACTCTCGATTCGAATCGACAGATAACCGCTCGTTTGTGGTTCCGCTGCCAGGATTGTGTGATCAGGGTTTGTCCCTCCTGAACCCGGGCGTAACATGCGCTCGTACACACCAACAACCGTCAGTGGTCGCCCCCCCAAGTACAATTGCTTACCGACCGCACTTCCTTCAGGGAAGTACAACTTGGCTAACACATCACTCAGCAACATCGTCCGGCTGGCCGTCGAGGAAATGCTCTCTGACTCAATGGCATCACTGTCATTTAACCAGCGGCCAGAAAGCAATTTCAGCCCCATGGTTTCATGAAAGTTCACATCAGAGCGGTAATACGACGGGCTGTGCGGACAATTGTCGTCGCCCAACACACTGCCTTCCTGCTCGAAGCACAAGCTGCTGGTGTTGTTCGAACCGCCCAGTGGGATCGAGTTCGAATAACTGACGCTTTTCACGCCGGGAATCTCCATCAAGGCTTTGCGATCGATGTCCGCCTGCGCTTCCTGATCCACCGCCGAACCAAAGTAAAAAACCCGAGCGGTTAGCAATTCCGCGTTGACCACACCGGTATCGCGATTCATTTTATCGATACGTTGCTTCACCATGTAAAAGGTGTTGCTGGCAATGGCCAGGGTTAACGCAATTTGCAAGGCAATCAGTACCGCCCCAGTAGGGTTTCGCAAGGTACTTCTAAAAATAGGTCCTAGTGCCATGATAAACTCCTATTGGGCTTTCAAGAATAGTGATGGGTTACTGTTGCATACCCGCAGTGCAGGCAAAATGCCAGTCAACAGCGATGCAAACAGTGATAAAGCCAAGGCACCCATAAACAAGGTGGGGTCCAGACGGGCGATATCGGTTTCATACAGTTCGCGAACGGCCCACAAACCAAATGCGGCCAGTATCAGCCCCAATAAACCACCCAGAACACCCAACATACCCACTTCAACCAAATACTGGGAAAAAATCTGACGTTTGCTCGCACCCAGAGCTCGGCGAATACCCGCCTCATTCATTTTGCGTAGGAACTTCGCCAACAACAGGCCTACTGCATTCACCAAGCAAACCAGCAAGAACAACAAGCTCAATCCCACCATCACTTTATTGTCTTCGTTAATAACCTCGTTGTACTCCAACCAGGTTTTTACGTCCTTGATGTCGCCACGGGGGTTCGGGTTTTGAAAACGTCCTAACTTATTCTGTTCTTCAGAATAGGCTTTCAGGAAGGCACGGTACTGCTCGCGTTGTTCTTCATTGTCCAGCTTCACCCAAAATACCTGCCAAACGTACTCACTCTTCATCAGGTCGGCGTGGCTATTAACCTCTTCCGGGAACCAACCGCTGATATTCCCCATTGGAAAACGTCCCAGAGTATCAACCGAAGAATATGGCAGGAAAACTCCCGGCCCTTCACCCGGAAAGTAACTTGTGGACAAATCATAATAGGCAGGCTGCGGATTGAAATCCTCGTAGACTCCAACAACAGTGAACAACATTTCGCCATCGATCATGACAAAGGTTTTACCAACGCTGTTCGCCTCACCGAAAATCCACTCACTCAGGCTTTTGGATATTACCGCGTGCTTGTCACCTTCTTTGTCGACCTGGGCACTCCAGGGTTCACCGTAAAGAAACTTCACATCAAACATATTGAAGAAATCTCGGTCGACAAAGCGTCCGGCATAATCGTTCGAGGGAGCAACACCTTCGCGCTGACTCGTCACAACCGTCATAAACTGATACATGCCTGTGCGAGGGAACGACAACTCAGCTTCACGCAGGTTTTTCACATCCTGATGAGTCAACTGGATTGGCAGACCATCGGAATCCCTACCCCACTCTTCCATATCGTTACCGTATGCCGCCAATTGCACGGCAAATAGACTGTCGGAACGCTCTTCAGCTGGGTTGTGCGCCATGGCTTTGTAATAACTGATCATGGTCATGGATGCACCAATACCGAGAGCGATCGCCATGACAATCAACAAACTCAGCACTGGGGTTTGCAGAATGTGCCGCCAGGCCAATTTACTGTAATAAACAAGCATCACCTTCTCTCCTATACCGCCTGAGCAAACATTTGCTGATCGCTTACCTGACCATCAATGATCTGAATATTGCGCTGAGAGCGACGAGCCAGATCCGGGTCGTGAGTTACCATCACAATAGTGGTGCCCTCAGAATTGATTTCTTCGAGCAATTCCATCACCTGACGCGCCATGAGTGAATCCAGGTTACCGGTTGGCTCATCCGCCAACAGGAAGCGAGGCTCGCCGGCGAGGGCTCGGGCAATCGCAACACGTTGTTGCTGCCCGCCCGACAACTGGGAAGGCAAATGTTTGGCACGGGCCGCCAGACCAACACGCTCTAATGCGTAGTTAATTCGATCCTTACGCTCCGTAGAAGAAAAACCACGATAGCGCAGAGGCACATCGACGTTATCAAACAGATCCAGATCGGGGATCAGGTTAAAACTCTGAAAAATAAAACCGATTTTTTGATTGCGCAGTTGTGAGCGTTGACGGTCATTCAGACTGGCAACGTCTTCGCCGTCCAAAAAGTATTCACCGCTGTTAAACGTTTCCAATAAGCCCGCGATATTCAAAAAGGTTGTTTTACCAGAACCAGATGGACCCGTTACCGTTACAAACTCCCCTTCGGCCACACTCAAGTCAAACTCTCGCAAAGCGTGAGTCTCGATCAAATCAGTGCTGAAAACTTTTGAAATTTTGTTCATTCTTAACATGAGTCTTCCCTTTTATTCTTTACTTGTAGATGTATAAATTTTTAATTCAAACGTCGTGGTATAAACAATCTAATCGTTGATATAAACAGTATCGTGATCCAGAAATTCTTCTACTGCAGAGCTGATGATGCGATCCCCTTCATTCAAGCCGGAGAGCACTTCCACCTGATCAATACTGCGAGCTCCGAAGCGGACAGGTACTTTCGTCGCCAAACCATCTTCTACCTTGAACACTGCATTCGCTGCTTCGAGGTACGCACCCCGTGGCAGAAATAAGGTGTTCTCTTTACGGGCCAGGCTGATGCGCGCACTCAGGTGTTGATTCTGGCGAAGACCTTGAGAATTTTGCTCAAGGAAAACAACTCGGGCTTTTACATGGTTGTTCTGTACTTCCGGCGACACCGAGCGCAGTTCAGCCTGATAGACTTTGCCGGCAACCGTAATTTCGACCGTCATCTGCGGGGCTAAATCGTCCGCAAAGGTTTGTGGGATATCGAGCTCGGCCTCATAGGCACTGAGATCAACCACCGTCAACAAGGCCTGATGCTCCGATACCTGGCTATCCTGTTGAACAAGCCAGTTACCAATCATCCCGGCGACTGGCGAGCGTAAGGTAAGCTGCTCCTGCTTGCGGCGTAATTCATCTACCACCAATTGCTGTTTGGCAACGGAGATTTTGCTGGCCTTTAACTCAAAGTCGATCATGTCTGAGTTGATTTTGGCTTCGCGCTCGGCGTTCTTGAGATCCAGCTCAGCTTTGTGCAAGTCATCTTGAGCTTTGGCGTAGTCGAATTCGGAAACCACTTTGATATTAAATGAAGCTTCGGCGCGCTTCAGTTCACGCTTGGCGGCGCGATGATTCACCCGGCTGACGTCGAGGGTTTTATGAAGCGCCAATTTACGCTGTTGCACTTCCAGACCCATGCGCTGCAAATCGAGCTGCGCACTTTCCAGTCGGTTCTCTTCCTGCTTCAGTTGGTTATCCAGGCTTGGGCTGGCGATGAGCGCAACCACCTCGCCTTCCTCAACCGTGTCGCCAGGCTTTTTCAATAACTGAGCTCGGCCTGTAGCAGCGCTGTACATAGCTGGGGAATGGCTGGCGACAACACGCCCAGTAGCGTTGACCGCACGCTCAAACAAGCCTTTACGGGCTTCAGCAAAGCGCAGACCACTGGCCGAAAGCGAAGCCTCTGCCTGCCATGGCGCCCACACCCAAAGCCCAGCCAGTAATACTGTGCTCACCGATGCCACACCCACTTTACTGGCCCATTTTTTCTTGGGCTTGATCACTCGATCCTGCCCGGAAGTATCTCGAATCATGCAACAACCTATCACTGTGTAATCACTATGACAGGACTTACTACAAGGACCGTGCCAACATTTTAAGCTGTTGTTTTTATTGGATATTTATATTATTAACGTGAAAACTGTCCGCCGAACACTGTCCGTTCGCTGTCCGGCTCAGCAGGGAAAGTGTCCGCGGACACTCGAGGGAAATAAGGCATTCAAGGTTTGCTGAATAACACCACATCATTGTCAGCAATGGTCAGCTGCCAGCCATAGTGTTGAGCAATAAACTCAAAGCTCTTAAGGTGGTAAAAGCGAATATGAGTGGGGTCGTTTTTATAGTGCCAGGAGGCAAACTGTTCTGGATCCCTCCGGCGCTTAGTCATGACCGCCAGGGTTGCGGCGTTGTCGAGTAAGCGGTCCAGTAAATCCAACACCAAACGGGGGTGTCGAATATGCTCGATCACCTCAGTCATGGTGATAAAGTCATATTGGGATTTCAGCAGCTCTGGTTGATGAGCGTAAAACGGATCGTAGTTCGCCACACGATACCCCTGCTCGGCAGCCATATGAGAAAGCGCCGGCCCGGGGCCACAACCAAAATCCAGGCCCCTTATCTCTCCAATTGCCTTGCTGCTTTGGGATCCAATATGTTTGAGTAGAGGCGCCAGGCAGCGATTCAAAAAACCTCGATACCCCTCGTCATCGACCTGATTTTGGTGCTTATCGTATTCGGCTTTCTCCAACGCGGGACTGAGTATTTCATTCTCCGGGACAAAAACCAGCTCGCAACTCTCACACCGCAGGTATTGGCGGCGCTTATCCTTGTGAAAATCAGCAATTCGGCTTTGATTACATAAAGGGCAATGCACGTCGGTTCCCTACAATACGATTCACGTCAGTTATTATTATTTTGCACATACACATGTCAATCCCGTGGCAAACAACATTCCCGATAAGGTTTGCCACTGCCACAGGGGCACAGTTCTTTTTCTCGCTTTTTGATGTCCGCTACAATCGCGGCTCGATCTTGCTGATAAATCTCTTCCAGTGCTTCGTATAACTTCGGGTGCTTTTTCGCCAACATTTGCGGACGCTCGAAAAAGTACTCGGAAGCCACGCAGAAAAATTCCAGCTTATTGCTAGCGCCATAGGGGTCGATATTACTGCGCCCTTTTTCGATGGCCTTCATTTTCTTTTCTGCAAGCTCAAACCAGGGAATGGCAAACCGATAGGGCTGCAAACGCTCAGGAAAACCATCCATATCGCCATCGGCCATATCAATCAAGTGGACAAACTCGTGAATGCCGACATTGCGTTTGTCATTCGGGTTTCTAAACCCCTGATAAAGTGCCGGTCGACTCAAGGCCATTTTTCCTGCCATGGGGCCTGTACCCACCATACCGGTATACAAAGAATCCTTCTGCCCACACTGAAAATCATCATTGAAAGCCGCCGGCAATAGATAAACCGTTTTCAAATTGAAGTAATGCCACTGGGGAAAAGACCACACAGGAATAATGGCACTGGCAGCGACTAACAAGCGATCTTCAAAGCTGGCTGGCTCATCTCCATTAAAGACCTCGGTGGTGTGCATGAACAACAAGGCTCTCTGCTCAAACCGCTGGCGATCTTCCTCGCTTAATTGGCGGTAAAATTCTACGTGATCGTGCAGGAACGCTTGCCATTCCGTTTGCCACTGAATATGCGGCTTTGGGGATTTAAGCTTTAAGAAATGCAAGAATGCGTCTTTTAGGGTTTGCCAAAGAGATCCCAACACCAGTCTGCCGCTCACATAAAAGGCCGCAGTGTAACCCAGCTTTTCAGAGGACAAAAGCCTGGGCTTATTGCCTGGCTGGAATTGAAACAGGGGAAATCAGGGAGGGTTTCGGGACACGAACAGGCTATTGATCCGAGTCCCGAGGATCATCTTGTAGCGACTATTCCGTTTCAGCCTGCGCAACCGCCTGGTGAATTTGAGCCACCAGTTCCGGTTCCAACTGCAAGCGTGCCGCCAACATATTCATATAGGCCTGCTCAGCGGCAGTATCTACATCAATGGCCATCAGAGAAGCCAGATACAATTCCACGGCTTGTTCCTTATTTGACGCCGAGGCCACCAGACTGTCTATGTCGAGAGGTTTGTTCAACTGATCCAACACAAACGCCTTGGCTTCGATATCCAAACCCAGTTCGTCAATCTTGGCAAAAATCGCCTGATGCTCTGCACCGTCAATCTGCCCGTCCGCTTTCGCGGCAGCAATCATGGCACTGATCAACATCGCTGAGAAATCCTGCTGGCCCTGACTTTGATCAGGCAAAGCAAAGGGAGAGTTTTGAGGTAAAGCCGGCACCTCTTCAGTGGCTTGGGCGGCTTGGGGGGCCGCCTGAGGATGCCCCCCCGCTGGTGCCTGCTTTTGCGTTTGCCAGTTGTTGTAAGCCTTGTAAGCCAAACCGGCAACTAATGCCATACCACCATACTTGGCAGCTTTCTTGGCCATTTTCCGACCTTTCTTCGAACCCAGTAAATAACCGGCGAGACCACCGGCCACTGCGCCACTGGCCAGCCCGCCACTATTTTTACCGAGGTAGTCTTTGCCTTGTTGTAATAAGTCGCCCGTAGACGATGAACCTTTCTTACCCTGGGCGCCCTGGCCACTACCGGCACCCAACAGTTCATTCATGATTTTTGCGGCGTCAAACATACGTGCTCCCAGCGAATTAAAGTCCCGGGCAATATAGCATCGCCCTAAAGCGGAACTCAAGTGAGTCGCCGGGCGATACGATCACACAAAAAATACGCACTAAAATTGATAACGCACTTTAATCCAGCTCTGACGACCGGGCTCATTCACGCGTACCGCATCGGGATTAAACGGATCAGAATTCGCACTGTTCACATGGTAGGCATAGGCTTTGTCGGCCAGGTTTTCAATACCAGCTTCAAGAAGCAGCGCCTCAGTAATATTCCAGTGCCCGTAGAGATGCACAACTGAAAAACCAGCACTGGCTTCATTTACATCCACATCCGGGTTGAAGTGGTTTTGCCGCGAGGACACAATCCATTCAGCACCGACCGCCCAATCGCCAGATTGATAATCCATATTAATGCGAGCCTCTAAAGGCGCGATCTGAGCGAGATCACCGTTGTCACCTCTACCCCGCGTGTAGGACAAGCCGGCTTTTGCACTGAACGCTTGAGTCAACTGCCAACGGACGTCCAGTTCGGAGCCAAATAGTTCAGCATCGATATTGCGGTACAAGGTGTTGTTGCCCTGCTTGTACTGCTCGATGTAATCGTCAACATCATTGTAAAACGCCGTCGCCGCCCATCCGAATTGACCATGACTCTGCTGCAAACTGATGTCCAGTTGTTGATGGACTTCCGCGTCGACATCGGGATTTCCCACCCACAATGACCCCATTGCCGCCCGTGCGATCCACTGCTCGGTCACATCGGGGCGACGCACTGAACGGCTCAGGTTGGCATTAAAACTACGCCCCTTGTCGAGACTGACATCCCAGCCAATCACGGCGCTGACCGCGCTATCGTCCTTGGGGCGACCGTCGGCTTTATAGAATTGTTCATACAGACGACTTGGGGTACTCGCGCCCATCATGCCGGTGCTTACAGTGGCGGTATTTGCTCGACTTTCATAATCGTCGAAACGCAACCCCAGGCGAAGACTGTTGGCTTCGTTCCATTGATAATCCATTTCGCCAAACAAACCCCATTGGCGCTGTTCGACATCCGGCCACATTCTTGCCACCTGCATATCCAGGCTGCCATCTTTCCCACGATCCATAAATAAGGTCGCTCGACGATCATTCGCCTGATGATCGAAACCGAAGCGCCACTCGCTATTCCCACGTTCAATCGTGGCGAGAAAACGGCCACCCCAGGTATCTGAAGAGGAAGGTGCCGCCATACCGTTTGGCATGCCATTGCGGTTGCGTACGGTGTAATTGTCCATCAGGTGTTCAACGTCGCTGCGGTACACATTGGCTTCAAAACGATCAACCCACAGTACCGGCGCATCATGGGCCCACTTCAGCGCAGTACTTCGTGAATCGGCATATACGGCATCCATTCCGTTGCCGGCGTACCAGACATCGCCTTCCTGGCTGTCTTCATGACTCAGCTCCAGGCTGTCGTTTACCCCGATATCCCAAGCGGTCACCATACCCCAACTGTCGGAATCAAACGCTGAAGCGACCACCTGGCCGTTACCGTCTTCATAATTCTCGGATCGTTTACGCGCTGCAAAAAGACGAAGATAACCTTGCTCACCGCCAGCGGCGACATCAATCCCCTGATGGCTCAGTTCGGAATTCGAGGTATAGCCGGCTTTTACCTGCCCCTGCACAGTCCCGTCCAAAAACTCCGGACGAAGATGTTCAAACAACAGCGTCCCGCCACTGCCGCCGCTGCCGTGAACCACCGTCCGATGCCCCTTAATGACCTGTACAGAATCGAAACTGTCGACACCAACGTATGTACTTGGCGGGTCCATCCTTCCCGGGCAGGCACCGTAGTTAAAAGCCCCATTACTGATAATATTCAAGTTGGCTTGGCTCTGTCCGCGAATAATCGGATCGAAGCCGCGCCCACCACGACGCAAGGCCGTCATGCCCGTCACTGAACGCAGCAATTCGCCAGCATCGTGTGTAGGTCGCGTAACCGCCGCCTCGCTGAACACCGTTTGAGCATCGGCGTCACTGGGCTTTTCAGCGGTAACCTCAATCAGCTCAATCGCTTTATCGTGATTGCGCTTATCGGGCGCTGCCCCTATGGATGATGAGGCCATGGCAATCGCCACAGCCAGACAATGGGGAATAAATGAAGATCGTTGAGAAGTGCGAGTGGCGCTGTTCGCGCCCAATTGATCAATAGACACGGGGTTTCCTTCCTGGGGTATCGCTGCAAGCTGACCCATCAAGGTCAAGCGGATACAAGCATTATAAAAACCCCACAAATAAAATGGATGTGTCAAATTGTCGCGCCCATCTCATCGATCCGCTTATTTGGGCATTAACTTAGGCAATCAGTCGAGTAATGATTTCGGCACCTGAATGCACTTACCCGCAGAATATTGCCCTACGGCTTTGGCAAGACTGTCCAAACGCCCCGAAGAATCAGCACCATTTTTCAGGTAACCGTGAATACAAAAATTCAATGCGCGTACCCCGGTAAATTCATAACGGGTGACGTTCAACCCCTGGGTATCGGGCAGCAACGCCTGCAAGCGCGCTTCTGTCAGATAACCTCGAAGATACTCAAAGGCCAGATCCGTTTTCGCCCATACCCCAAGATTGGCAACACCACCTTTGTCCCCGGAACGCGTACCAAAAACCTCACCCAATTCCACTTCAACCAGAGGTCCCCACGCCCTCGGTTCCGGGTCTTTTCTATCCGTCGTTTGCTCGGCCGACACTGATCTGTCGTGCACGGCTGGCTTTACTTCAACGCACTCTCCATTCATATGAACGCGCTCACGGATATGCTCGCTGCTGATCAACGCCGGCCAATGCACCATATAGCTCAACACATTGCTGCACAGGCCATGGGACAAACTCGGAACAAAACCTGGAATACTACCGAGCACCAAATCAAACTCCTTCGCTTTAAACGCAAGCTCAAGTGTTTCCCGATCTTTCGCGAATACGGTTAAACGAAGGTAGCTAAAGCTTTCCTCTTGAGTTTGCGCCTCACGATAAGGCACCTTAATCAGTTCACGCTGAACCGAATCAAACTGCGCCTCACCGCCCGCAAAATGCAGCCACTGCCTGACGATATATTCCGCTTTTTTTCCGCCTTCGGGCCCGCCAGGGGAATCGTCATCATGGTTTTGTAACCCCCAAAGGTATTGATGCACACTTTGTGAGTCGTGCTGGGCGCCGAACCTCGTACCTCAGTGACCCGAACTCGATCTTCAGCGATCTGGTCCAACTTGATGCTGTCGAAATGCGTGATTACATCCGGGTTAAAGTATTCCGTTGTTTGGGATTCATACACAATTTGTTCCGTCACCGTGCCCACAGAAACCAAACCATCAGTGTCCTTGTGTTTGTATATTTCACTGCTGCCATCGGCAAACAATTCAGCGATCGGGAAGCCAATGTGTAAATCTTTTTCCATCTCATCAAACCATGAATAGTTGCCACCACAGGCTTGTGGACCACATTCAATAATATGACCCGCCACAATCGCACCAGCCAGGGCATCGTAATCATCCCTTTGCCATTGAAACTTCCAGGCGCCCAATCCCAACACCAATGCGGCATCCGTTGTTCGTGGGGCAATCACAACATCAGCACCTGCGTCCAAAGCGGTTTTAATTCCCCACCCACCAAGGTAGGCATTGGCGGTTTTAATCTCACGCTTGCAATCGACCAGAGGCTCTCCGGTTTCCATATTGCACAGCGGTTCGCCCTGCTTCTGAAGTTCCGGTAAGCGAGGCAACACATTGTCGCCGTCAATCCAGGCAACAGTCGGTTTGAGGCCCAAGTTGTGCGCCATCTGTTCCAAGGCCGTCGCCAAACCCTCGGGATTAATGCCTCCGGCGTTCACAACAATTTTGATGTTCTTATCCAGACATTCCGCCAACACCTGCTGGGCCTGAAAAAGAAAGTTGGTGGCATAGCCCGATTCTTCCGGGCGGTCAGATAACTCCTGGAAAGACTTCAGCCCTCCCATAGTCACTTCCGCAAGATAATCACCGGTCAATGCATCAATTGGCCCCCCTTTAACCATCTCCTCAGCCGCGCTGAATCGATCGCCGATAAAGCCACTGCAGTTTGCAATTCGAATACTGTCTTTTTTCATAATTCACCTGATTGATCGTTTTTTTGCCAAGACTATCGATCTATCACGATGTTACCGAGGTCATTTTTTGCCAAGCAGAGGTCATTTATTGACATGGAATTCACGAAGCTCTAGCGTAGAGCCCATGTTGCAGCCACCTCCCAGTTTCCAAATCCCCATTCGGGTTTTAAGCTCTTCAGCGCAAGCCATTGGCTTGCAGGAAAGTGAGCTTCAGAGCGTGCTTCAGGGTACGAACCTGAAGACGATCGACTTTTATCCGGGCAGTCAGGACACCGTCGATGGAGAGTGTTTTTTCGAGATCATGGATCGCTTGCTCATACTCAGAAACAACCCAACAATTTATCTGGATATGGGGGCCAATACTCAATTGTCGGTCATGTGGCCCCTGAATGAATATTTCCTCAACGCTCCTGATTTGTATTCGGCAATGTCTGCGCCTCCCGAATACCAGCCTTTGCGAATGCCGTTTCTGCGCAGCAAGCTCAGCCTTGAAGAACATTATCTAAAAATCGAATTGATATTGTTTGTCGATATCAGCGCAGAACTTTTGATGGGCTTTTCAGAGGTCTACTTTCAAATTATTCAGACACTCGCTCGCCGTTATATCGGCGAAACCATTCCCGATTGTTACTTTGAATTCAGTCACCCCCAACCGAGCTATCACCAGGCCTATCGAGATTACTTTCAGGGTGACTGTTATTTTGGTCAAGCCCACAACTGTTATTACATTCCCATTGAGTATGCACGTCGAGCCAACCCGAAAGCCAATGCTGAAGCCTACCGACTTGCACAAGAGATCTGTCAGCAGCAACTGAAGCATATACCGAACCACTCGCTCACTATGGCCGATCGGGTGTGTCGAACCCTCATGTCACAGCCCCTGGGTAAGATGCATGAAGATGCCGTTGCCAGATCTCTGTTTGTATCCAAACGCACCTTGGCTCGCCGACTCGACAGCGAAGGCAAAACCTTTCGCCAGGTACGTGAAGACTTATTGGCTGAACTGGCCTCTCGACAACTTCGTGAAAGCCAGGCCAGCGTGGAATCGATTGCGGTTCTGCTGGGCTACTCCGATGTCGCGAATTTTCGACGAGCGTTTAAACGCTGGTTTGCCAAAAGCCCCAGCGAATACCGCCAATCGTTTCAACGTCAGAAACAGATAAACGCCCCCAAGACTGGCAAAAAATAACCTATTGCCCCACTACCCTCTGTGACAAAATGCCCCGCAACAGATTGACCTTATTCATGGGAGTCAGGGGCCGTTGGTGCAAGAACACCACAGCAGTATTGAGAAAAATCATTGCCGACATTCAGCTCGATCAAATCTCCACGGTTCAATGTCGTTCCTGTTCTTCTCAGTGAAAAGCCCCAGAGTGAGTTCGACGCTACAGGGTATTTATTAAAGTGAGTGAGTTATGATCACCGTACACCATTTGGAAAACTCTCAATCCATTCGCATTCTGTGGTTACTGGAAGAACTCGGCGCTGAGTATCATATCCAGCATTACCAACGCGTAGGACCGCAGACGCTTGCCCCAGAGGAATATCGCAAGCTGCACACGATTGGGACTTCCCCAACCATCACTGATGGAGATCTGGTTTTACCAGAAACCGGAGCCATAATGGACTACATTCTGGATCAACACCCAGGCAGTACCCTGCGCCCCGAACCCGGGCACCCCCAAAGGAATCGTTTCTTGTATTGGATGCATGCGAGCCAGGCGAGCTATATGCCGCTGCTACTGGAATCCTTGATATTCAAACGCATGATTTCAAAAGTCCCCATTGTTATTCGCCCTATCATCGCGATGGTGGTCAACAAGGTTCGAGAAGGGTATTTGTGGCCACGCTACCATCGTCATATGGAGTTTATGGAAGCCGAGCTCAGCCGCTCAAACTGGTTATCGGGTGAAGAGTTAACCACGGCGGATATCGTGATGGGCTACTGCCTTCAGGTCGCCGAAGTACGTACGGGGATTGATCCCAAATACCTTCATATTCACGGTTTTTTAAGACGCATGCGCGAACGCCCCGCCTACCAGAGAGCATTAGACAAAAACGGCGTATTTGACCCGCTGTCAGAGTAATGCAACCCACAGGGCGGTTTGCTATTCTTTTGGCCTCCGACGGCCGGTCATTCAACGACATCAGGATTCAGTTGATCGCAGCATGATTGCATTTTGACTTGAATCCTTTGAGAATCGCTCGGTTTTCAAATACCCATGTTTGCCTAAGGCCGCCAATGTAGCGCCTTGAGTCAATCGCAGATCAGAGCTATAGGCGCCTGAAATGTGAAATAATAAAGCCACTAGAGCAACGGCGCCTCCGGGTATGCGCCCTATTACAAACAATGAGCTCTCATTCTAAGAGCGCCGTGATCACACCTGATAATTCTGTATTTGTATATTGACGCCCCGAGGCAATAGCGATCGGCGGCCTAATCGATCTATGAGGAATTTATGTCAACAATCTCTTTCGGCCGCTTGTTTTTCCAATACTTGTGCTTAGCAGGCTGCTTCATTGGCACACCGCTCATGGCGGCGACTGTCGAAGTGGTGTACCCCGAGGGCGACAATCAAGGCAATCGCCTGCAAATCAGCGCCACCGTTGAAGCCGTGCAACACGCCCGATTGGCCACCCAGCAAGCGGGGCTATTAGAGACGCTCTATGTTGAAGTGGGCGACGAAGTAAACGCGGGTGAGCCCTTGCTGGCTCTGGACAATCAGTTAGCCACGCTGGAACTGAACGAAGCCAAAGCCAGCCTGACGGCAGCCCGATTGGCCCAGGAAGAAGCCAAACGCCTGTATGAAGAATTGAAAGCCCTGGCGAGCAAAAAGTTTGTCGCGGCCACCCTTATCAGTGAGCGCCGTGCCCAACTGGCCCAAAGCGAAGCCGAATTGAGCCGGCAACAAGCGGCCATGGCCATCAAACAAGAGCAACTTCGTCGCCACACCCTATATGCACCTTTTGATGGAATTATTGCCGAGCGCCTGGTGAATCTTGGCGAGTGGGTTAATCAACAGAGTGCTGTACTGAGTTTGGTTCAGGCTGATGCACTGCGACTAAAGTTGGCCATTCCCCAAGAGTATTTTCAGCAGGTTCCGCTCGGAGCCAAGGTATCGATCACAGGTGATCACGACCGCAGTACGACTCTCAGCACACACATCGATCGCATCGTGCCGGTATCCGACAGGCAATCTCGGGCCTTCATCGCCTACATTAGCATTCCCCCCAGCGCCGGTTTGAATGTGGGCATGTCGGCGACCGCAACAATTGCCTTAAATGATTCGGCCAGTGGGCGTTTGTGGTTACCCAAAAGCGCCATCAAACAGCACCCTGACGGAGGGGCCAGCGTATTTGCTGTTGAAGGCGGAAAGGCTCAACGGCACATTGTTCGCATTGAAGCACAAAAACAAAACCGGGTAGCAATCAGTGGCGCACCCGCTGGCAAGGCCTACGTCAAAAGTGGCGTCGAGCTGCTACGGGACGGTGATGCATTGAGCATTACGGGCGCTCAGGAGCCCAAGCAATGATTGCGGCAGCGGCAAAGCGCGGCCTGTTGGTCGCAGTGCTGGTATTGATCAGCACCATTCTCGGCATTGTGGCCGCCATGAAAATTCCTGTGCAGATGATTCCTGATCTGGAAGTGCGCAGCATCACCGTTCAAACGGGCTGGCCCGGTGCCACGCCACAGGACGTTGAAAAGGAAATTTTAATTGAGCAGGAGCGTTACCTGCGCAGCCTGCCCAATCTCCAACGCATGGTCTCGCGAGCCGATATGGGGCGAGCAACGATCGAATTGGAGTTTCCTTTCGGCACCAATGTGAACGACGCACTGATTCGAGTGAACAATGCCTTGAGTCAGGTGCCTTCGTACCCTGAAAACGTGGACCAACCTCGCCTGTTTTCCAGCTCTTTTTCAAGTAATGCCTTCATGTTCTTCTTATTGCAACCTCAGGAAGGCAACCCCCTGCAATTGGACGTGGACCTACTGCGGGATTTCGCGGAAGACTTTGTACGGCCCCGTATGGAATCTGTTACAGGGGTATCGGAAGTTCGGGTCAATGGCGGTGCGCGCCGACAAATACAAATTAAAGTGGATGCCGATCGGCTCGCCCAAAGGGGGATCAGTCTAGCCGATGTTCGCAGCGCCGTTCGAGATCGCAATCGCGATGCCTCAGCCGGTGATATTGAAAGCGGTAAAAGCCGATACCTATTGCGAGTCGTAGGCCGTTTTGATCAGCTGGATGAGCTCAAACAGCTGATCGTCAAACGTGAAGGCGAGGCGAATATTTTATTGCAAGACATCGCCGAGGTGGAGCTGGATCATTTTGAGGCTCGCGCACTGTCTTACGCCGATGGTGAACGCACCCTGCGTTTATCGGTCCGTCGCGAAAGCGGTTCTAATGTGCTGGACATCAAAGAACAAATGCTGCCTCTTGTGGACGAACTGAACACTCAGCTACTGGCACAAAACGGTTTGCAACTGCGCCTGCTGAGCGATGATGTTACCTATGTCAAAAGCTCACTGGAAAACGTTTGGTTCAACCTGGCCCTCGGGGCTCTGCTGGCCACGTTGGTTATGTATTACTTTCTGCGGTCCGGTCGCGCAACCTTGGTCGGAGTCTGCGGCATTCCTCTTTGTACCATTGCGGCCTTTATTGGCTTGCTGGCCTTCTCGCGAACCATCAACGTTATTTCGCTTGCTGGCGTTGCTTTTGCGATCGGCATGACCGTGGACAATACCATTGTCGTTCTCGAATCCATTGTGCAAGCCAAACAAAAAAGCCGTAACAAACTCGATGCCGTCATCAAAGGGGTACAGGATGTTTGGCCCGCGGTTCTCGCGTCCACCGCAACCACTGTACTGGTGTTTGCACCTATTCTGTTTGTGGTGGAAGAAGCCGGTCAGCTCTATTCCGATATTGCCATCGCCATCGCGGCGGCCATCATCGCCTCCATGTTGATTGCTATTTTTGTGGTGCCCGTGGCGTTGGCTCAACTGCGCAGCCGCAGCGATTTAAAACCCAATCGCAATTACAAGCTGTCACCACGGTGGCTGGCTCTGGTTAATGCTGTAACGGCCAGCAAATCACGGGCACGTCTACTGTCGGCTTCAATCGCAGGAGGCATTCTGCTGTCTGCGTATATTTTGATGCCCGCTGCGGAATACCTACCCGAAGGTGAGGAGCCCAAAGCGTTCTCCATGATGATTGCGCCACCCGATTACAACCTGTCTCAAATGGAAGGCATTGCCACAGAATTGCGAGCGCACTTCAAACCCTACCTCGATCAGGATATAGCGGCCTACCAACCCGAAGGCGACACCATGCCGCCCATGGCCTACTACAGCATGACGGTGTCCGCGGGGCGTATTTGGTTTTTAAGTGCCCCCAAAGACCCCGACAATATTGCCGCGATGATGAACGGCATTACCGAGAAGTTTAAAAGCTATCCGGGGATGCGAGCGTTTTCCTCCCGAGGGTCCATTATCTCCAGTAACGACGGCGGCACGCGTGCGGTGGCTGTCGATATCGCGGGGAATAACACCATCGAGCTGTATCGCGCTGCGGAAGCTGTTTATCAACAGGCGGAAATCGTTTTCGACAATCCGCAAATTAATTCCGAGCCCCGTTCACTGAGCCTGGATCAACCCCTGATTGAAATCAAGCCTCGTTGGAATCGCCTGGCTGAACTGGAGATTCGTAATCAGGATTTCAACTACGCGGTAGCAGCGCTGAGTGATGGCGCCTATGTCGATGAGTTTATTCTCGATGATGATAAAATCGATATCTTTCTCTTCAGCGGTGCCGGAACCGAGCAAAATCTCGATCAACTGGCGGCAACTCCCATGGTGAGCCCTGGCGGCAGTATTTTACCCTTAGGGGCACTGGCCGATTTGGTGGAAAGCAAAAACAGTAACTCTGTACGCCGAGTGGATGGCAACCGAACAGTCACCGTATACATCATTCCTCCACGCGAGGTCGCCTTGGAAACCGCCGAAGCCCTGGTGCGAGAAGAGTTAATTCCCAGCCTTTGGCAAGCCGGCAAAATTGCCCAGGGAATTAAGCTGGGGATCAGTGGCGCGGCCGATCAACTGGAAGCAACACGCAGCTCATTATCCAGTAACTTCGCAATTGCACTGATTCTGATCTACCTATTGTTAGTTGCCATTTTCAGTCACTGGCAGATGCCTTTGTTTATTCTGGCCACGGTACCACTGGGCATGGCAGGTGGTTTACTGGGCTTAATTGCCGCCAATGCCGTTGGCAGCCTTGGCAGTGCACTGGGTTTTGCCGGTTTTCACCAACCCTTCGATATGATCACCATGCTTGGCTTTTTGATTCTTCTCGGCACTGTCGTGAACAATCCAATTCTCATTGTCGATCAAACTCGTCGCTTTATGGATAACGGTTTAAGCGTTCAGAAAGCCATACGAGAGGCTGTCAGCAAGCGCTTGAAACCCATTTTAATGTCAACAGCCACTACCTTGTTTGGTCTCGCACCGCTGGTATTGATCCCTGGTGAAGGTACGGAGTTGTATCGTGGTGTCGGTATCATCGTGTTATGCGGCATTCTCGCCTCTACGGTACTGAGCCTGAGCTTTCTGCCCGCTTTGCTAATGGCCCTTATGCCTGACAAGCACACAAGACCTTTGCAAGACAAACCCGCGCAAGCAGAGTAAATGCCAAAAAAAGCGCGATTTGCTTTCGCAAATCGCGCTTGGCCTTTTGTCGCTTGGCACTGCGACTTTTTTCATGCACGCCCCCTTTTCGCATGAGAGGGTTTTGGGCAATCGGATTTCCTCTCGCCCGAGGTTTTACGGTGGGTCGTTTGGCCATAACATCCTCCTGTCTATGGCGGTTTTAATCAGCACGTCCGGGCATCCTCAAAGTTCAAGCGATACCAGGCCGCGCCCTGTTTTAACTTATTCAAACGCTTCCTTGCGGGCTTACACTCTTCTATCCACTCAGGCCCTCGCGCTTGCAACTGAAAACAAAAGCGTTTGGGCAACTCCGAGTACAGTGACCGAGGAGGCCCATCACTATTGATATTTTTCAAAGCCTTTCCGGTTTCATAGCTGTGATAATAGACATCGTGGATGCCAATCACCTGCCATAAAAATTCCAATGCAGCGGTTAACATGGCTTCCTGCCAAAGGCGATGTTCGGCCAAAGTTTGCTTGCAGTAGTGCTCGGCTTTTTCAACACTGAGTTCATACCCCCAGAAATAGAAGTGTTTCGCCTCCCTTTTAAGCGCTGCCAGATAATGCTTATGCAAACGTTGAACGTCCCGTAGCCAGTCCGTTTGAATTTCTTCAATTAAGGCTTGTCCGGCATTCAAATCCAAGTCCAATCTCGCCCACGCCAAGGTACAACGACCGTTTTGATCCGTAGGGTGATACCAACCATTGAACTCTCGCTTATCCATGCCCAGAGTTCGATCAAACTGATGATCGTGGGCGCGGTTGAAGTTCAACTGCAAAACCAGGTTTTCGCCAGGTCTGGACATTTGATCCCAGCGATAATCCTTTTTGCTCCCCCAACGCCCCAGTCCAAGCACATAACTGTATTGCTGTTCCGGACACACTCGATACAAATCCCAAGCCGACAATTTGCCGTTGCCCTGCCCTGACAACAACTGCTTTAACACAGGCCGCTGCATGAGTTTTCCATAGGGGCCTTTACGAATAGCGGCAATGTCCTGCTCTTCCTTTTCGTCCTGCTTCAGCGATTTCTCCAGTAATGCCAAGGCATAACGATCAGGAAAGTACTGAAACAGGCTGCGTTCGTCAGCCAGACATGCCAACACCTCGTCTACCAATGATGCTTCCATGGTGATAACCTTTTTCCAAAAATTGTTGCATTCGTTCGGTTTTAAAACCGTTTCGCGTTTTCATGGCTCTTCCTTGTTTAAGAGTTGTTTACGTAGTAACACATCATCATGTTCATTGGCTTAGCCTTTGACACACAGTACTTGCTTCAAGGTGTGTAACACCTCAACCAGATCGCTCTGGTTTTCCATTACGACATCAATGTCTTTATAGGCCGCTGGAATTTCATCCAGCACACCTTTGTCCTTGCGGCATTCCACTCCCTGGGTTTGCGCCAGGAGGTCTTCCCGCTTAAAGCGGCGACGTGCTTCAGTTCGGCTCATCTTTCGCCCGGCACCGTGGGCACAGGAACAGAAAGATTCTTCCTGCCCCTTACCGCGAACGATATAAGAACGCGCGCCCATGCTCCCCGGAATAATACCCAGCTCACCTTCGCCCGCGCGTATCGCACCTTTACGGGTTACGTACACCTGCTCGCCATAATGGCGTTCGTAGGAGACGTAATTGTGATGGCAGTTAATCGCCTTGCTCTCTAAACTGAAGTCTGGCAACAGCGGACGAACGGCTCGCAACACCAGATTGAACATCTCCTCCCGATTGATGCGTGCGTATTCCTGTGCCCAGGCGACCGCTTCCCAATACTCTTCAAAATGCTGGCTGCCCTCAGTAAAATACGCCAGGTCGCGATCCGGAATATTTTGCCAATTGCGCTGCAGGTCTTTCTTGGCAAGCTGAATGAAGTAACGCCCAATAGCGTTTCCGATACCCCGACTGCCTGAATGCAACATCAACCAAACATGATCACTTTCATCAAAACACACCTCAATGAAGTGATTACCGCTGCCTAGAGTTCCCAGTTGTTTTACCCAGGTCTGCTGAGGCTGTTTTAACATCTTCAATAGGGTCGGATGTTTTTCAAATAAGCGCTCGATACCAGGCTCCAACAGCCGGCAGGCCGAAGTTCTGGCAGACACCATATTGTGTGCTCGAGCACCAACCGGAACGGCCCTTTCGATTTCGTCCCGGATCTTTTTGAGATTATCCGGCAGCTGTGATGATTTAATCGTTAGCTTTGCAGCCACCATTCCACAACCAATATCCACTCCGACAGCCGCAGGAATAATGGCCGACTTGGTGGGAATAACCGCCCCAACGGTAGCACCAATACCGGTATGCACATCCGGCATTGCAGCAATGTGCGAGTGGATAAAAGGCAACTGAGACAGATTTTTAAGCTGACTCAGTGCCATAGACTCCACATCTCGCGTGTATATTTTTACTGGCTTGTGTGAATGGTTAGCGCCAGCATTTAATTCCATTTTTACAGGCATAATGCATCCCTACCCTTTTTATACAGGGCATATATTTATACTTGCCTTCCAGGTCTGGACTAAAACGAAAAAGCCCTGGCGGTTTCCAGCCAGGGCTTTTAAAAAGCAGGTTCTGTGCTGGAAGGCATAACAAAAAGCCTTCCAAGCGCAAGCACTTAAAAGACTATCCTTTATAACTCGGTAATGGCTTCATTTAAGTACTCCTCATGTGCGGGATCGGCGTTTAACGCCTGATCAATAATTAGCTGCGGTGAATAATAGTGGCAAGATTTCTAATGTCAACCGGTATTTAAAAATAATCGAAAAAATCACAGGTATCACAACACTAATAAACAATATATTTTAACAACATGCCAAAACACATCAGTACGATCAGCAAACGTAAATACTCCGGATTGATTTTTACCAGACTTCGAGCTCCCAGATAAGCACCAAACACCTGCCCTATCATCATGACAATTCCAAGCAGCCAAATGACATGCCCGGCAAACACAAACACCATGAGCGATGCGATGTTGGTTGAGAAATTCAACGCCTTTGCCATCGCCGTCGACGGGATCAAATCATCTCCCTTTGCGGTTCCAGCCAAGGTAAAGAAAGAGCCCGTGCCCGGACCAAACATACCGTCGTAACACGCGATAAGTGGCACTAGACATTTTTCATAGAGTGGAATCGACAATCGGAACGACGAATACCGTCGAAGCAAACGCGGCGACAACAAGAAATAGACGCCAATAAATAACAGCACGATAGGAATCACGAAACTCAATACCGAAACATTGATAAACTGAACCAACAAGGTGCCCAACACCGCACCGACAAATACATAGAGCATCAAATGCCGGGCATCCTTCCAGCGCAGGTGTTTATGTTTTAGCATCATATACGTCGCAGTCGCTGTGCCCATGCAGCCCTGTAGCTTGTTTGTTCCCAGGGCTGCCAGCGGTGGCAGCCCACTCATCAAAAGCGCTGGCAATGATAAGAGGCCGCCGCCTCCCGCCAGTGTGTCGAGCACACCCGCCACAACCGAAACGGCAAACAGCAACAACAAGATCTCGATAGAAAAACCGGCAATATCCACAGTGAGTACCTTAAGAATAAATAACAGAATCGAAAACAATCGAACAAACGCTCTGTGAGCAGCCTTCAGTCCCGCGCTGGCGTTGTTACCAGCAACTGTTGCTGCGTCGCTTTAATCAGCACAGATGTATCCATGCGATTAAGCCCCTGCTCCTGGAGGATTTGATAGGCCTTATCGACCATTGTTGCCAGTGGCAGATCAAGCCCGAGTTCCTGTCCGCGCTCTAAACTGATCCTCAGATCCTTTCTCATCCAATCAATGGCAAAACCGAAGTCAAAGCGGTTTTCAGACATCGTCTGCGCACGTTGCTCTAACTGCCAAGACTGCGCCGCACCATGCTTTAAGACATCACGCACTTGCACGATATCCAGTCCGGCACGTTGTGCCAGCGTTAAACCTTCAGCCAATCCCTGGAGAACACCCGCAATACACAATTGATTCACCATCTTGCAGTTCTGACCGGCGCCCACCTCCCCCATATGGGCGATGTGCTTGGCATAGTGCTCCAGAGCCGGCTTGCTCTTTTCGAAAGCGGAATGGGAACCACCGACCATGATTGTCAACTCACCACGCTGTGCTCCGATTTCACCGCCTGACACAGGCGCATCAATAAAATCGCACCCCAATAATCGACAGGCCTTTGCGATTTCCTCTGCAACATGACCGGACGTTGTGGTGTGATCAATCAGCACAGCGCCTTTTTTCAAGGCCGCCAGAATGCCCTCTCGGCCATAACACACCTGGCGCAGATCATCGTCGTTTCCGACGCAGCTCATCACAAGGTCTGCACCCATACAGGCTTCTCTGGCGGATTCGACATACTGACCCCGATGGTCTTGTTGCCACTGAATGGCTTTCTCAATGCTGCGGTTATATACCGTTACGTCCCATTGCTTCTGCAAGTGACCGGCCATGGAATAGCCCATGGTTCCCAAACCAATAAACGCGACCTTCATCATCTCTCCATATCATTCAATTGCGGAATCAGGTTTTGGATTAGAACAAAATCACCGCGGGATGAAGACATCTACCCTGGGGAAATCCAGACAAAAAGCCCACTGCACGGCAACTCCCAGCCTGACCACTAGTACAATGTTGACATTGTACTAATACACCCCACACAATATGAACTTCGTTCACCCACAGCTACAATGGAAATCCATGCTTGATTGGCTAAACGGCTTTGAACAGCGCCTTCAACAAGAACCCTTAATTTACAAAGCCCTCTATCAACACCTTGAAAACGCTATACGCCAAGGTGCACTGCGTGCCGGCGATCGCCTTCCACCTCAGCGGATGCTCGCCGAGCACATCGGTGTCGCGGTCGCGACCGTGACCCGTGTATATCGGCAAGCTGAGCAGCAAGGTCTGATCTACGCTAAGGTGGGGAAAGGCAGCTTTGTTTCAGCGAGCCCTTTACTGCCACAGGCAATACGCGCGCAGGATTATCAGTGTATTAATCTGTCGATAATCAAACCCCAGGTAAGCGTTGCCGAATCGCAACTGGAAGACCAATTCAAACACCTATGCGAACACAGTCGCCTGTCTGATTTCATGGATTACAATCCAGATGGCGGCAGTCTGACCGATCAGCAAACAGCCAGAGAATGGCTGTCCCAACATGGCGTAGATACCAGCGACAGAGCCATCAGCATCTGCAGCGGCGCCCAACACGGTTTGATGCTGCTGATGAGTTGCGTCACTCAACACGCCGATTGTATTGCCGTTGAAGCGTTTTGTTATCCCGGCATCATTTCCCTGGCCAATCAATTGGGCCGCACGTTGATTGGCATCAACATGGATCGGCAAGGGATCATTCCAGAATCATTGGAACGCGCCTGTCAGGAACATGATATTAAAATGCTCATCGTAGTGGCATCTCACCAGAACCCAACGGGCGCAGTAATGTCAAAAGCTCGGAGACGGGCGATTGCCAAAATTGTTAAACAGTATTCAATTTGGTTAGTAGATGATGACGTCTATGGTTTTTTGAGCCCTGAGCTGCCTCCGATTTCCAACTTTGCTCCCGAGCACAGTTTTTATCTCACCAGCTTGTCGAAATCCATGCTGCCGGGATTGCGAGTCGGTTACTTGGTTTCCCCAAGCAGTTTTAGGCAACGTATCGACGCCGAGATTCGCAACAGCATCTGGATGCCGGTTCCACTCACTCTCGCGCTGGCCTCAAGACTCATCTATTCAGGGCAGGCTCTCGACATTCAACAACAGCAGAGCCAAATGGCCACTGCACGCCAACGACTGGCCAAACGCTTGCTGGCCGGCTGCGAGTATCAAGCCCAAAGCAACAGTTATCATTTGTGGTTAACACTGCCGGCTCCCTGGAGCAGCGACACCTTCAGCACTAAGCTGGAACAACAAGGAGTATTGGTTTCCAGTGCAGATTATTTCTGTGCAGAGCACCAAGCCAAAACAGCCGCCGTGCGTATTTCACTGATGGCCACAAAAACTGAAGAAGAGCTTGGGTTTGCGTTAAAGCGTGTGCGTCAACTGCTGCTTCAAGCGCCCGAATCAGACCGTTAGATCTTCATTAAGTCTGCCAGCGATCTTCCCGGCGAACTTTGTTTTCAAAAACAGAGGAAAAGGCTCGCATTTTTGCTTTCAGTAAACGCTGTTTACCTGCTTTTGTTCGCGTATAGATCAAATCACTTGGCGATACATAGTGGCACCAGGATTCACTGAACAGCTGCGCCAATTCTTTTTTTACCCCAAAGCGAATCGGAACCGCATGAAAATCATCACGAGCCTGGCCATAGACATCCCCTTCCCGGACTAGCAGATAGCGGGGGTTATCAATTGGGCCCAAAATCTCGGCCATGCAATCGGCAAATAACGACGATTCGTAAAATGTACCACCGGACAGGGAAACCACCACGGTTCCGTCAAAACGCATTTCCGTATTGACATTCATCCGCCGTCGTTCTGTTTTAACCATTCCAGATCGACATAATGCATCCGCCAGTGCATAGCCGATTTGTTTCACAGAGCCATCAACTGGGAGATGTCTCAGATAAGCCTTTACGATCGCAAAGGTTTTGGGCAAACGGTAAATCAATACACCCAGGCAAACCAAGCTCAGCACTAACAATATCTGCCGCCACTCAAAACTTCGGCTGCTGTACAGCACAAAAGCAATCCCGGCCGTTAATAGCTTGGCCAGCTCAGCTAACAAGGCCTTCAGAGTATGAGTGACATGATAACGCCTAATTTCAGGAACCGGCGCTGTGTATACCGACGGTATAACACGCCCGGAATCATCCAGTGTCAACGCGTCCTGCCAACGCTTAATCAGCCCACCACGGCCCTTATAATTGTCACGCATTTGAGCATTGATGGTCGCCACAAAATCGCGCCCCTTATCCAAAGACAGCAACTTCCAGTGCTTATCAATATCCATGCGCTCCAAGCCGCTTTCAATCACCGCCCCCTGCTCCGACAGCCCAACAAAGGTATTGAAACGCTTCCTCAGCTCCCCATAATCCCGCATTCCCGATGGCGACTTGCTATCAACCGCCAGAAGATGCCAAATACTGCTGACTTTATGCTCAGTATGTTTATCCAGGCGAATCGCTCGCCCTCGCATCTGGTTGGTCAACATAAAAGAACCCACCACACTGGCAAGAATCAGAGAGTTTACACAGGGGGCGTCCCAACCCTCACCTAGCAATGAACGGGTTCCCACCAATACCCGAATGTCCCCCGCACTTAATAGCGCTGTGAAAGCCGTAGTGAGTTGATTTAGAGGTCCAGAGAGTTGAACGTATCCTTCCAGGTACGGCAGCGACGCTACCTTGAATTTTTCTGGGTTCACATGTTGTAAAAAGACGTCAAGCCGGGACTTGTGAAGAATGGAAAGCCGCCCACTGAGCATACCAATGTACTCGGGCACTACCGAGGCCTTGCATAAAGCCTGATACACCGGCCAGCAACCAAGATTAACTTCACCTGCGTCGACAGTGCTTTTCAGCGCTTCATCGCGAATATAGTCGGTAAGAACCACCTGCCGCAGAAATTGCCCACGCTGTTGATTTTCCAAGCGATGAACATCCACACACGCTTTGATCTTGGAGGCACTCAACGAAATGGAACGATCCAGACGGCGAGAACGCACCAACGACAGTTCACGTTTTTGTAACAGCTCAGTCGAGCGCAATAAACGCTTAAGCTCCGAAACATAATCTTTCGCCTCAGCGTCCAGCTTAAAGCTGTCGGTGAACATAATTCCTTCAATCAAACGCTGCCACTGCTGACGCCCCAGCTCCGGAACCTCGGCAAGCCCCAGATCCAATACCCGGTTTAACGCTGTAGGCAACTCATCCCCGATAGCTTTCAGATAACTGAGAATCGCCACTGCCAATTCCGGGTTCTTGAACAGGTCATCCGTATTCGCCAGGGCGTTTTCGGTATTATCGACACAGTCTGACTTTACGCTCTCTATTCTCTCCCCTTCAACTCTCTCCCTTTCAACTCTCTCGCCCTCAGCGATTCCCCCGGCGTTCTTTACCCAGGGATGCTGGCGCACAATCGTCCGAAAGCGTTCGTCCTCGAAGAGTGAGTGGCACAGTGCTGATACACGTTCATCGTACTCACGTACCCGTTCCGCTTCTTTGCTTTCCAGAGCAACCGCCCAGATATAATCCTGATGGGCACACAGGGTTTCGGCCTTTACCAACTCAGGTACGGAAATTTCCTCATCAATCGGCCCGCACAGCTCCTGATAACGTTGCCATTCCAGATTCTCAGAATCGTAAGGTGGAGTTGCAGTGAGAGCGACCAAAACCATATTGGGAATCTTATTGCACACCGCATCAATGGCTCGCCACCATTCCGCGCGCAAATGATGGGCCTCGTCCAGAATCAGCAACTGCACATCATGCTGTATTAGCAAAGCGACAAAGGCATCCAACTCATTTGCTTCCAGACCTCCATCCTCATCAATGGGGGTTTCCTCGACCGACTCGTCCCTCAGCGCACGGGGCTCATCAACTGCGGTCTTTTGATCCTTCCCTGGCACCTTGCTGTGCAAAGCCTGGTAAGTAATAGAAGTTAAGGGCTGAATAGTGCGAATATCATTACTGGCCCATTCAGGGAGATTATCCAGACTCAGATCAGCCTCGGCAGGCATAAAGTCCTTCAATCGCAATAACCACTGATCCCGGATAACCCGTGTTGGCGACAACACCAGCGCCCGCCGCCCCAAGCGCCGAAACACCTCCAAACCCAAAGTCGTCTTCCCCGCCCCCGGTGCGGCCACAATATGCAGACGACTATCGTCCAGATGCTCATCAATGGCCGACAAAACCCGCTGCTGATACGGCCGCCAGGAATAGGAAAACGAAAGACTGTGGAAAGGCAAAATCTGTCCTTAGGGATTGCTTGTTGTGATTTTGAGGGCTAAGGATACCGAATCTTACGAAACGAAGCGATCGATCTAAACCTTCACGACTGTACGGTTTTTAATCATCGACTCGACTTTAAAATCAGTATCCAGTGGACTGCCATGGAGTTATCAATAACCACTTTCGACAGCAAAGGCATCTGCTTAAGGCAGGGCATTATCGTGAGCTTAGAAATCGAGCGTTTGAGCTATGGGATCAGGTTAGTTGCGTCTTGAAAATAGAAGCAGCCTAATAAATAGGCTGCCATACGCGTTTGGGCTGAATTTCGACTTTAAGTTGACAGTGCCAGCCTGTATCACAAGCACCAGTGCTACACGAGAACAGTCTAATATTTTGTCCGTTGTAACCTGGCTGCTGTTCAATCAATCGACCCGCAGTTCGATGATCAACTAGCACAGGGCCATTTGGAGTTTCTATTTGAATTTTGTTAGGCGAGCCATGCGCCACAACATCAAAGTACCCATCAGGATCTACATCGGGGCGCTTAGACGCATTTAGGAAGAACCGGTCTGACCCTTCCATAAAGTTAACTGGTCCTGGGGCAGCATTGTTTGGAACAACACTCTACTTAAGCTCTACAACCTTAACACCTAACTCCCGTAATCTTGCCTTCACAGCTATTGCCAAAGTCTCATCTGAAATAGGAAGATCATATTCCCGACCATCCTCGCCTTTAAAACAAATCAGCTCAGAAAAAGGGGTCACTTCGATATAATAATTGCTGATCGGCATTCCCCGATCAGCAATAAATTTATCCGCAATGTTATTCATATCCAATTCATCCATTACTGACCACCTTTAACCGGTACTTTACCAAAACCAGGATAGAAAATGGTGTTATCACTATTCCCTGAACCCCAGAAAATTCTAGTCGGTTTAGCCTGAGCTCCTGGATTAACCTGTAACTCTCTGAAGTATCGAGCATTTACAACATTCATATCTTCAGGTGACGGCCACATCTGTGTGCTAGTCTTATTCGGGTGAACATGCCCAATTAATCGAGAATCTTTCGGAACCGGACTAGTATAGTCATCACCGCTATACAACTTTTTAACAAGCTTTCCATCAACCCGCTCAGTTGTTAAAGCAAACTCTATCCTTCTACCATCTAACGTTCCAAGATCATATAAATCTCCGAACCTAACTGTTCGATCAGTCAAAGTCCCCCCTTGCGTTCCTGGTAAAGCCCCAGACTGCATCAATTCAGAAATTGATGAATGAGTTCCAAGATCAGAAGTTCTATAAAATCCATTTACATCTTTTTCTAACTTTCCAGTTTGATGAAGAATGTCAAAGTTATTGCTGTTTGGAACAACTGACTATTTCTATTCTAGCTAACCATAGATTTCAAATAATCGGTAAAAGTGTCTGCCACCTTCTCAGGTGGCCCACCTCCATCCATAATTCTATAGACCTCAGGATCATCTTTACCATCACATATAAAGTAATGGTATTGAAACCCCTGATAACCAGAAAAGATAAACGCCTTGCTAGGTATTTCAAAATCTAGGCCTTCTTCATCGATCATCTCCTCGAGTTCTTCCTTCAACCCGAGAATCTCTGAATAGAAGAAAACCACATCATTGGCAAGCTTTCCCGCATTTTTCCCGAATGAGAGAAGAAAGCTCTTATATGCCTCCGGCAGTTGCAAATCAGCCAAACTTTCAATTCGACCAACATCAGCCATAGAAACACCTTCTAATGTATCTTCTGTTGCAAGTCCCTTCTGCAACAATTCACCACGAATATCATTAATTTGGCTCATTATTTAGAAAACCTCTGTTTCTTTGGATATGGCCCGGTTTCTGGCTGAACCTTTACGCCAGGATATGCCTTTTCAAACTGCTGAATTACACCGCTACAAGATCCACAAACCTCGAGCTCAGACAGAAGTCTAATGGTTCCAGAAGAACTACTATTAAACTGTGGCCCAAGAGTTTCCAGTATTTTTACTTCCGTATCCCATGCTCGATCAGTTCCATTGATAAACGTAGTCTCAAACTGTCGTGCATCTGGAATACCAACTGTACTTGAGGGAGAGTTTTTACCACTCAAAGCAAATAGACGACCTTGAACACCATCTATGTCGTAATCAGCAATCGTGAAGTTCTGCGCTCTCTTTCTATTGGAATTAAATCCAAGATCAATACGAGCATTCAATAGGTATTGTCAACTTAACTCAACAAGCTAAAT
>NZ_BAABWJ010000012.1:0-116938 GCF_040372805.1 Pseudoteredinibacter isoporae | reverse complement strand
TGAAACAAAGTACAAAGTTAAATACGGTGCCGTAAAATAGCCTCGTTCGCCCTCTAGATCATCAAAATAGTACTTTGGGGCATTCTTAATCGCCAACTTCCAAAAAAACCCTTTAACCCCGTTTCCACGCCCCAAGGCTTTACGGAGAGATGTAAAGTGCTGTCTAGCATTTGAGCATTCACTAGATAGCTTCAGGAACACCGAGATCCTATATGTCCAATTTACGGACTCAATTGCATTTATTATCTGTCTTTTCTTGTATTGGTCAGATGTTTCAGTCAATCCCTACTTCCTTAACTATTAGCTAATAACTACTAAAGCAATATATTAATATCTTATTTGATATCTATATGTATTCATTTCATTTGATCCATTTAGCAGCTATTAAGGCCTCTATTTAGAGTTAATATTAAGTATAATTGTATTCCTTATAATCTCACCACTCTTCCTAGACTATAAGCACCTTATAAAGCCTTATAAATAGGGCTCTAAGTGATCTTAAAAAAACTAAGCCACATCAATGGTGGCAAAATTTACCGGTATAAGCCTGCAAGAGAATATCAACATATGATATTGTGTAGAAGGAGTAGAGCAACCACTAAAGCTAAAGCCGCCTAATCTGAATACTAAAGAATTGGTGGGTCCAGAAGGAAACCGCCTTCTGACTTTAGGCGTTCTGGTATCTGACGCTTATACCTCGACTTTCACACAATTGAACCAAGTTGTTTCGATGTGAAGAGGACACATTCTTTCCTATAACGACACCTGTCACGCAATTGTTTATTTTTACACTCGTATTTGGCGCATTCCCTAAAAACCTAACCTCTTGTTCTTGCTTCCACTTTTTTGTCTTTGTACAAAGCATCTCCCTAAACAAGCTCTTCCTGTCATCCAAATTAGAGCTCAGAAAAAGGTCTACATGAAATTCATGGTCGTCCACGTAGTTTACAAAATGGAAATCATGTCCAATGCTGTCATCAGGAACCTCAAACTCTACAACAACTCCATTTCCATCCCCTCCATATGTGCGCCAAAGCCATTCACCGGAATCAGATACGGAAAAGCTGGTAATCCCAATATTAGTACGGCACTGGCTAATAACATCTCTAATGATGGGCTCAGTGACTTCATCCAATGAGTTATTTAATATTGCATAGGAAGCTGTCACATACGGAGGGCGACCACTCCTACCATGAGACTCCAAGCTCTTCATCAAGAGAACCCCTGTATTATGAGTTGGAACGTAGTTCATCTTGAAACGAAACTCATTAGTATCATTTAAAGACTCTGGGGAAGCGCACCAAAAGGAGCTTTCCGAAATCATTTGATACACATGCTCGGGGTTAGACTCAGGAGACAAGCTTCTAAATTTGTATATTTTCATCCACAATCCAACAGGGCTTGAGTCAAGCCCTATGCGCTCCTAGTTTTACGCATCCAAGTCCTCAATACAATGATTGTAAGCAGGGGGAATGCAAGCGAAAAACTTCGCTTGGTCTACGTGTAACTGACTTCGACTATCAACTTCGGAATATATCATCAAATAACTCCCTACACCTCGACTAGGCAGCCTGGACTTATTTACGACGCTGTTATCAGCATAAAGGTACAAGCCGCCATAACCCTCGAACTTAATACAGTATTTATATGATAATTCCTCAAACTCCGTTACTTTACCCACGTAAATATCGTAACCACTAGATGTATTATCAATATTATTTTTGGTTTTAATTAAATCTCTTAGTCTCTGCGGTTCAGTGTCGTCGTTGAAGTTAACAAACTTGGTAAGGTTTACATCTAATTTTTTACAGATAGATGACAACTCTCGAACAATTGGGACCCTAGGAGTGCGCCCGTCCTCAACACTACCGCCACCGCCATCACCCTTGTGCCTCTTACCGCCTCGCGCTTTTGGGTCTCCCTTACCATCTAAAGAAACACCACCACTAAAATCAATCGAAATCACATCCCCTGGGAGATAGCCTCTTCCAGAACCTCCCCTCCTACCTATCAGGCCACACAATTCCGCGTCACCACTAACCTTATGCTTATAGTACGCTTCCACCTCCCCTTTCGAGCGAGAGCCAACTAGAGGGCTTCTAGTGAGAGGCTGGGAGCATTCTGGGCACCAAATTTTCCCCTTCATCTGCGCATGAACATAATCAGCTGGGGGGATTTTAATGGAATCAGAAACACTGCAATCGTTTGCAGTATCACTTAAAGAAGGTGAAAAAAGTGCGTACTCAATTGCAAATCGATCAACAGCCATCAAACATTCCGTATCAAAGTTAATAAACGTAACTTGCTTCAATCAAACCATACCTCCTACGGACAGACAAGCATGCCTAAACGCCAGTAAACCTAAGCCCTACAAGTCACTCAAAGCGGGGCAGAGAAAGCTATATAAAAAACACCCACCCATATTAGTGGAAATGAATTGCTACAAAAACTGCTACAAAATGCTAGCATATGGGAGTGGATTTGACGGTAATTCAAGGCCTTACAGGTATGGTAGATAGTCCGCCCTAACATACAACTAAACCGCAGCGTGCCTTAAAAGTGAAACAGGATTATTCACTACTGTTTGGCGTGTCGGGCTTGCCGTTAACTTCTCGGTAAATGACCAAGCCCAACTCGGCCAACAAAAGAACAAATAACCCCGCCATCGAATAAGCTATAACAGGATCTGGAACGCTCATTCGAAAGTAATATACACTTGAAATGATATTCAAACAGAGCACCCCGAAAAGCCGAGAAAACTTTTCGCTAATCTTTACTGTCAAAATTTCCATAGATTAAAAACTCAATAAATTTTGTCAGTATGGATGCTCAGAAATCACTAAAACAGTTATTTACTTTAATTGGTTTGAATCATAAGAACTACCAAAACCACTTCAAATACAAAGGATGTTAGCAACCATTTCACCCCCAAAAATCTCATTGCAAGCCGAGCCTGAGGCTCTATCGATGACAACAAGTTTTGGTACCTTTTGCCTATAGTAAAGTAAGCGTAATTCGCAGTGACAACCCCAACCGCGACCAATGGCGCGAACATCTTGTTTAGAAAAAGCGCCTTAACCTCAACCGGAAAGGTAAAACTACAAAATGCATATACCATTGTTACCGTGTTGAGACACAGCAGTATTTCTAACATAGTCATCGCTAAACAAGCGTAGTAATTATGAGGTGTATTATCACCATTCAATTTTTGTGAGTTCACATAGAAACTAACATACAATTTTTGAAAAAAATTCATCTTGGCACCCACCAAAGAAACAGGCCCCATCAACTATTATCCCAACGGTATTTTCATACGCACCAGGAACATAATTGATAACTGCTGAGGTGCCATCGAGAAAGTTAGCTGGCACTAAATACCATTGTGTTGGCTAAAGCCACCTATAATTATTGCGCCCAAAGTAATTAAGCCGCAAATTCTATAAACTCTCGAATAGACCCTTAAAGCTTTAACTTTACCCAGCTTATGGTATCCCGCTATCTCCTTCACATAGACATTGTGTCCTCCGTTACTGAAATATGGTTTACCCAACTCTAACCACCGCTCATTATCCAAAACTGAAAAATTAGAAATAAACTTAATCACGCTCACTAGAACTGACAATGCAGAAACTACAACCACCACCCTAGCCGCCAATTCAATGCTCATTTAGACATTTACGTTTCTTTTATATTTAAGAGCAAGCTGAAACATTGAAGTTAACCCACCGTTCCGCGTCAATAAAAATTCAGATGAACTTGGGTAGGAAAAAACTCAATAATAATCCAGAAGTGTCTACGAAACCCAGGGCAGTCCACATTCCGGTATGGACTGCACGCCTTTCTGTCATAAATGATCACTATCAACTATAGATGGATGTCCTATCTGCTAATTCGAATTAAAGCTATGTTCACAATTACTACAAAAATCAGCATCAAAATAAGATAAAAATTTGAGATACCCACAGCACAATTAGACTTGGACAGATCCACCCAAACTCCAGCGAAGCTCTCGGCAGACTGGCGCAACACCTCGTACTCATATTTGTCTGATTTCTCATAGAGTCCAAGCGAGTAAATTTCAACTTCACCTTCCCAGCTTCGGGCCTTAAAAATTATCCTTCCTGGAATATCGTCTTTTAAATAAGACAATATTTCCTTAAACAATTCATGCCCACTAACCCATTCATCTAATGCAGGTGAGCTCCCTCTGGAACTCGAAATGATTTCCACATTCTCTCTATTGAATTGAAAGTTACTGTTAAACCATGTCGGCGAGAGGCCCAACTGCAATATTGGCTTGCTATACCATCGACCACAATCGTATAACTTCCATGGATTAAGGTAGATAAGACTGAAAGCTAAAAAAGCTAAATTAAGAACTATTAGAAATCTTGCAATCATGATTAATAAACCTGAACTTTGTAGCTAGTCTTTAGTATTTTTCATAGTTGACAGTCCATTCAAATGGCAAATACTCAAAGGGCTCACCACCGTATAGCTCGGTACCAATATCCAGAGGATCTTCAAATCTATCAGCGTTACCCTCCCTATCAAATAACGGTCCGGTAAAAGTTATAGTACATTTTCCATTTACACAGGTTTCTGTATAGCTAACTTTGGTGTCGCCAATATGAAACGTATCCCAATCCAAATCCAACTCGAAATCTATATCTATTCTATTTGGAGGCTTTTCTTCCCCCCAAGCATTTTTTTCCACCTGCTCAAGAATATCTGGATGATCCATTAGAAGCTGCTTAACTCTGTCGCTCAATCTAGCGGCCTCACCGTCACCAAAAAAGTAATGATCAATCGCATCAGACGAGTTATTTACGTCAACTATCTTTACCACAACTCCTATACACGCCGACCCAGAATCTTGACTGCAATCAAATTCCTCTTTTTCAGATTCAGATGAGTCATCAGAGCTCGGAGTGTCATTGCTTTCCGAGCTATCTAATGCATCCTTGATCTGCCCCAAGCTATAATCGGAAAAAATGCTACTTAAGTGCTGGCCAAAAAAACTATTGGGATCAACTACTGAAATACCTGAAATATCACTGTGAACGAGCGGGCAATTCAAAGTACCATCTCCCCCCCTTGGGCATACTACATATCCAGATGGATCCGTGTATGTTAGCGGATTATTGTAAACATAAGCATACCGATTATAATTCCGCCCATTATCTGGCTCTGCCGTCACAGGGTCAGGACTCATCATCTTACCCAGCTCAGCCGAGTAAACCCGCCCATTCATATGAATAATATCTACACCTGAAAGATGCTCATGACCTGTGTAGCCTCGATCAAAGTTGTCGAAGCTTGCCGGTGCCTGATAAGCGCTGACCCAATCGGTGGCACTGCGTCGTTTACCCCAAGCGTCGTAGCTGACTTCGCCTAGAGCGCTGCCATCGCTTTCTCTACTGATCGTCGTGATCGATCCTAAATGATCGCGGTGCAGGTATTCATGATCTGTGCTTGGTGTGCTCCCAGTTTTCTCTCGGCGCATCATGACCACGCGGCCATTGGCTCTCACCAGATGGCGATACTCCGTTGTGCTGCCTTTGGCAATGACTTCAAAGTTACCCCCAACATAATGCGTGACACGATCCGCTTGTCCAGTCTCTTTATAGAGTTGGCGATAGCGAGCACGATTCGGTCCGTAACTGAACTCATAGCGATGGCTACCTTCGGTTAAGGTCAATGGCTTGTTATAGCTACTCCAGGTGGCACCAGGCATATTGTCGCCGGCAAAGAAGTTGCCATTGTCATCGTAGCTGTAATTGGAGGCCACGCCATTCAATACGGTATCAATTACCGCATTTGCTCGAGTGGCGCTGTAACCGTAGCTGCCGATGTCCGATTTCAAAGTGATGTTATCGGCTTCGTCAAAACCATAATCCACTTTGGTTTGGCCTGCTACCTGAGCACTGGTTAAACGATCCAAGTTATCGTAGGTAAAAGCTTCACTTAGATTACGCGTCACATCCTGGCGCTGTGTCATATTGCCCAGATTGTCGTAGGCGTAGTTAAAATGTTGTAAGGCACTATTGTCCGCCTTTACCGTTTCCTGCGAAGTCACTCGCAAACTGTTCGCAGCGTAGGTTTGAGTTAAGGTACTGCCATCGCCCATCCATTGCTCGGTTAAGCGCCCTGCCGCATCCGTATTGACCAGCTGGTAATACACCTCGGTATCCGCATCGTTCGTAACACGCTCCAGGAAGCCCAAATCATTGTATTGATAACGTGCTTTCCACCCCGTCGGACTCCCCGGAGTTACCGGATACGTTATGGTTTCCAGATTACCTTCACTGTCATAACTCATGCCCTCGGTGTAGCTCACACTTTGGATCTGAGTAGTGGTTGACGTTAAACGACCAAACTGACCGGCTGCGTACGCGTACTGACGACTGAAACCCGTCATGCTTTCGCGATGCAATTTACCCAGGCCCATATTGCCATTGGCGGTATTGTCATATTCCCATGTGGTTGTGCCTTCAGGTTCATAGCGATGGGTCATACGTCCCAAAAGGTCATAAGCAAACTGCACACTTTGACTGGCCGCCCACATTTTCGGGCTGACTTCTTTGACTCGTTGCCCCAACGCGTTGTACTCGTAACTGTACACCCCGTGGCTCGGGTCATCCTGCTGCGTCATACGCCCCAATCGGTCGTATTGATACAACACTGAAAACTGTTTGCTTAACCCCACCGCACTGCGCACGCGTGTGCGCTGACCCGCTGCGTTATAGTTAAAGTCAGTTTTGGTTCCCGCCTTGTCAACAGATTCAATCAACCAACCATTGGCATTGGTTTTTGCCACCTGACGACGATTGGCATTGTCTTTCACACCCGTCTCAAAACCGTCGTAATCAAACGTGGTATCGGAAACATTATCGGCCGTATCGATCGAACTGATTCGGTGATAGGCATCGTAATGGGTAATATTCCAAACAGGAGTAGCGCCATCGAAATAGGGCTCGGAGACCCTATACGGGCGGCCATGGGCATCGTATTGGGTATCTTGATTCACGTAGCGCCCGTCAAAGCTTTGGGTTCTGACACGCACTGGACGCCCCAGAATATCGTAAAAAGTTCGCACGGCAGGTTTTCCGTTGGGCACAACCTCCGCGTAATATTTCGCCCCGTTGTTTTGGCTGGTGGAGTCAAGACGTAATGAATGTTGAACTGTATTGTTACCAGGTAAGGTGCTGGTTTTCAGTACCCCGGAACTGTCATAGCTGTTAGCCACCATTATGCCATTGGGATCGACCTGCTGAATCAGTTGCCCAGATTTTTTCCATTGATAGGTGGTTTGGTGGCCCAAAGCATTTTGGGTTGAAGACGGCAACAGCCCCAAACTACCATATACAGTTGTACTGGCTCGCGCTGGAATACCGGGGCCAGAAATTTCGGATTTAGTCGGGCGGCCTTTGTTGTTGTACTCGAACCGCTGTGTTAATTCAAGGGGCTCTCCAGCATTGGGCTCTTGATAGCGGTGATGGACTAATCCATTCGTATAGTAATCGAAGCTGGTCGTGCGAGTAAGTGCGGTATCAAATATACCACCGTGGCCAAACTGCACTTGCTCTTGATCTAACTGTGCCAGACGCCAAGTACCCGTGTTAACGGTAAAATTACGCTGCTTTTGGGTATTGAACGTTACACCGGTTTCATGATCATTGAGCTCTGTACTGGACAAAGTTATGTTGCCGTAAGCATCCACAGTATTGTTTACAATTCTCGTGCTAAGCAAGCGACCGTCTTCTAGATCATGCTTTTGGCTTGTTGAACTGCTCACATAAGGAAAGACAGGGCCACTGCCGACAGTCCCTTGGGTAGTATAGGTGTACTGCGTGCGAGACAGGCGACGTCCACTCACAATATGTTGCTTTTCGATTTCAATAGGTCGCCCCGTCGTTGGGAAGGCTTGGGAATAACTCGTCTTTGTCGCAACACCCGTTTTAGAGTTGCTCACAGTAATTTGTTCAAAACCTAAATCGCCGCGACCATCGATACTTAATTTGCGCCCTTGATAGTTGTAAGTTTTGGTCCACTCACCACCAATACCATTGGGTTGTTTTAGGGTGTGAACAACGGTTTGGCCACCGGTTACATCCTTTATTGGTAATGCCGCCCCACTGGTCGCTGTATGAACACTACTATTGGCAATCGAATCGTAGGTAAACTGTGTATAGGCACCCAAACCATTTGTGATCTTGCTAACCTTATTCGCATCAACTGTGGCGTTGATTTGCAAAAGCATTTTTCCTTTTTCAGCAAACTGCATTGTTGGATAACTAAACTGCGCGCCATTGTGACAGACACCCGCTAGTGAAATCACATGATCTAACTTGCCATCATTATTAAAATCTAAAAACTCACGGTGGAATTTGTGCCCTTGACTGTTGAACCCACTTGGGAGCCCGCTCAACATATTAAACGAGCCACTGGCATAAGGTTCCGAAGGCGGAGCGTGCGCCGACACAGATCCACTGGCTACATAACTACTGGAGGAAAGGTTGATTACACTGTTTCCGCCATGAACATGAATAGGGCCATTTACGGTGAATGTTGACGTATCCAAAAAGCCGTCACCATTCATATCGGGAATAAACCCTGAGCTAGAACTGCTAAAGAAGCCGTCATAAGTTTCAAAACCGATACCGTTGTTGTGCCTCACGAACCAACCGAGCTGTCCATTCACATTCGTATACAACAATCGATCAGGAAGTCCATCACGGTTCACATCCATGAATCGCGCTCGACCCGCGCCCGGGCTCACGGGATAGCTCGTGTTGTTGTTATTAGCCCACATTTCCCCAGTTAACTGAGTGCCGTCATTGATGAAGAACGTATGATCGACACCGATCAAATCAACAAGGCCATCATTATTGACGTCTGTCCAAGAGGTACCGGAATCAGCAGCCCCGGCCACACCCGAAGCCCATTTCACTTCAGCAGAAAACTCTGCTCCCGTATTCAAACTTACATATACATCCACCCAATAGTAAGTCACCGTATTTGAACCGTACGGTTTACTGGTCGAGTATGTGAACATTGTGACGAGATCAGCACGCCCATCATTGTTCATATCGCGCAAACTGTAGTCAATGTCATGCGCAGCTTGCGTATATGACTGACTTTGCCAGCTTGTTACAGTTTGATCGATAGGGGCTAAACCCCAGTTTTGAGTGCTGAATGCCGTTCCAGTGGATAGGGAAACTTCAATATTACCTGACACATCTTTGTCAATATTAACAATATCGGCTTTACCATCATTATTGATGTCACCAAAGATCAACTTTTCAACATCGTTAGCCGCATCGCTGGGCCAAGTTTCAATCGCATTGCGACTACTTACCCACAGCTTCGTGTTGAGAACTGAAGCCGCATTAAAGCTAAACGAGCTTTGGGGCTCAAGAAACAGATAGTCCAAACGGCCATCGCCATCAAAGTCATGCCACCGTGGATATTTTTGCATCACTTTCGGGCAATAATTTGGGCCTGTCGACTTAAAAGGCTCGTAGGGTACATCCAGTGTCTGGGAACTTGCGGCTAATATACTTTTACCAGCCCACTCCACATTTAATCGCGAAGGGCAACCACTCTCACCACACTTCTGGATTGTTTTTAATTGAGGAATAGCCTGAGTAGAAGCAAAATCATACTCAAACTCGTAATAGGAGATTCTCCGAAAATCTACATGACTCTTTATACGGGTAATAAAACGAGGCGCCGCCATTTTATAGAAACCACCTTGGTAATTTCTCTGCGCTCGCCCACCGAAGGTGAACTCTATTGTTTGTCGGCTGCTGACTACACCATTGTGTCCAAATGCAATTTGTCGAACTTGAAAACCACTACTGATGGACTCGTACCTATATTTGTACATGTTCCCCAAGCGATCTTCTACGGTGCTCAACGCCCAAGTCACCACGTTATTCTGATCGAACGTCAAATACTTCGCCGTTTCAGTACCGTAATGCTTCACCAAACCGGATTTGGTTTCAACTTTAAACGATGCCGGGCCACTGCCTTTTTGACCAATCGAAGTGATGCGAGCGAAGCGATCATTCTCAGTACGATATTCGGTTCCGTTTGCGCCGTAGGCACCTTGTACCGCAATTAGACGTTGGCCATTCAAACAAAAGCGATCGTTACCGTCATAACGAACTGTTCCAACCTGTCCATCATGCAGCTTGGTCATAGGGCAACGTTCAATAGTGTCTTCGAGCCCACGTATTGTCCATCCGCGCCCCAGAAGGCCATCATTAGAATTACTGTTGTAATAAATACTCAGATTAGGGCGCAAGGCGCCTATATGCCCAGGGATTTCCAAGGGAATTTCGTAGACCGCCGCTCCCAAGTGGTCTACGCGAGCTTGGCCGGGCAATTCTCCACGGTATACACCGCCAAGATTTGATTCAAGGCTAATACTTGGGAGACTCAATCCAGGGGGCGCTGAGGTTTGAGCCGCCAAAGCTCCACCTGAAAACACAAAACTACTGGAAAGAAGTGCAAATACAGACGCACAGAGGGCGCGCAAGACACGAAAGGCCATGATCTATCCTTGAAATACTGCGTTACCAATGAAGCTCATCCTAGTGGCGAACCAATTAAGAGTGGTTATTATTCATGCTGTGGCATAAAAAACAACCCCAAAGCTGATGGAATCGAATGCTGGGGCAAAACAGAGCAGCCTAATTCTATAGTCTGCTACTGATTGCTTCGCCTGTATAATCTTATAAAAACCATATCAAATCACTTCATACGCGTTTCTTTTGCTGATGCCTTCATTTGAGAATGAACTTTCCGTATGGGTTCGCCTTTTTGGTTGAAGGTATATGCATGATGGACAATAAGATCCAAAATAGCGTCGAGAATGGTGGGTTCTCCCATAAAATCTTGCCATTGGGCAATCGGAAGTTGGCTGGTAGTTGATCGGGGAAACTCGGCCTGTTCGGTAATCTCAAGAAGATCTTGCCACTGAGCGTCCGATAGGGTGCGGAGGAATGAGTATGGAATCCCACCAGTTTAAACAATTCGGAGCCTGTGCTTAGTAAGTTGATAATTTTTTGCTACAAAGACTGCTACAAAATGCTAATATGTAGGGGTGGATTTGACCGTAAATCAAAGGTTTACGGGTATGGTAGATAGTCCGCCCCTAGCTACCACTATTCAAAGGGTTTGCAGGTTAGCAAGCCCTTTTTTATATCTAAACCAATCTCCCGTCTAACACCTAGCACAATTTCGGCTCCGCTTAGCTCAAAAATTAGCCACCCCTAACAAATGCTTTGACTGCTGAATACAAATTGCAGATAAATCTAGCTATCACAAACACCCTCTCCCTTTTGATCCGACTATCCGCTTTGGCTTGGCGCTCGACCTCTTCTGGCCTTTTACTGATTTCTTCCTCGATAAATACCAACTCCTGAACTCGCCCCTCCTCCTCAAAATCCAGTTTAGCCCTGAATAAAGTCTTGTACTCGAACTGCCTGAGATCATACCGGAGTCCACTAATAGCTTTGCGGCACTCCCTCAATACATTCTGCTTTCCCTTCTTCATCCTCTCACCTCCTTTTGAAGGCCTGATTAATCAGTCTGACCATCCTTATTAACTCACTCCTTAACCCCCCCTAAAAATTTTACCTGGTGTAAAAACGCGACTAGGGCTTCGGTCATGCCTTAATAGACTTATGAGATTTACCCTCCCCCCCTAAAAATACTCTTTGTGAATATTATTCTCATCTACTCACCCAACAGACAATAGAAACAGCTGCCAAACCAAAGAATAAGCGAGTCTGAAAGTCAGCTTTATCGTTGGCGCTTTCCTGTCAGGCGAATAATTCACCTTTGTCACATTTATTAGCGCAAACTTCATGTTCCTCACCGGGGACGGGGTATCAAAAAGGATATAGAAAAATTGGTAATTGCTTAAATTGCTTTTTCTACTTTAAGCTTCTAAATTAAAAGAGAAAATTAATCAATCAACCTTCAAAACGGCGGCTACGTATCGTTGCTTATAAGCAACGTCATAAACTAAAACCAAGACATTCAAAATCGACTAACAAAGCCAGGACCGAACAATATCAGTGAACGGAAAACAACAGCCTAAGGAGAAACAGCGTACTGATGCTCTCCTATCAGCAAGCCAGCAAGGGTTTGGGCAGAACTGCAATCTTTGAAGGGTCGTGTATTTCCAATCGGTAATACAGCGACATTACACCCTCGACGTGCCCCTTAAAATCAGCATACCCGTAAACGACAATTCTATTCGCAGCCCCTTCAGACCAAGGCATACCCTTCCATTCATGAAGAACTAAGGTTACTGCCCCAGGCTTTACAACTAAGGCATCGCCAGATGAGATGGGTACCACCAAATCCCTAGGAACATTAACTTTAAAAGACTCTGAAAGATATTGAAAAAAGTCGTTCCTCAAGTCCTCATATGGAATAAGCAATACATCATCAGGCTCTATGGCCTCAACACTACCAGAAGCTACTTCAGCCAAAATTGAAACTATCTCGTCAGTCAAACTAACCGCAACTTCCTCCCCACCAAAACTCTGCTTTACCACTACCGAATCACTACGCGAGGAAAAATAATGAGATTTGCCAACATCAAACGGAGTAGAAATAAGATTATCTTGAAGACACTTTCCGAAGTGCGGACGAAAAAGCTTAGCAAGTTCGAACTTTTCCCAAAATAAATTATTTGTTGTCATCCATGCATCATAATACAGATTTCTGTCTTTACGACACGCCTTGATATTCGGGACACAACTGTTGAGCTCAGCCTGCAAACCTTTCTCAATATCAGACTGCATAGCTGAAAGATAACAATCGAGTTTAGACTTCAAGTCTACTGACTTTTCACAACTCCACCCAAAAGCCTCCTGCACCTCTGGGTGACACAAAACCTCTGAAGCAAAGATAAGATTGCCAACGAGTCTGCTAGCATCTTTAAACTTCCGAACCGTCGACAACGAAAGTTTAGCACTGATGTCACCAGAGGAGTCAATTAGATCAGCAATCAACACAACACAAGCTCTGTTTACGAAAATAGAGAGATCCCGTCTATCAAACGATTGACCGAAAAAACTTCTAGATACTAAGTGATTACTCATCCAGTAAAGCAACGCCCCTTGATTTCTATTAAACAGATCATGATCACAATACGACGCGACACTCTCTTTGGGGCGAGAAACATACCAGCAAGATTTTAACTCTTTCCACCGGCCCCACTTTGCACATTCACCAAAGAAAATTGCTATGGAATCAAAAGCCGAAACCTGTATGCATTCTTTATACAGATCATTCAAATTGACAACTGTACTTTCTATTCGTTGCTCTTCTCCCGTGACTTGAACAGACACGGCGTCCCAACCCTCCGCGCCTGTTATATGTCCATCTAAAGATTGAAAGGCTGCTAAATAACCATCTAAAGAATCAACATTACAATCTGGTAGTTCATTGAACAATTCTAGCCATTGGCCATACCAAACAGGTTCTGGCCCATAGAAGATAGGCGGTCTTATGGCAACACGAGTACTGCTAGTGCAATATTCTCTAAGGTTCCTAAAAAGAGGTTTAAGCCTATGAGGGTGTTTTTCTGCAGCACATCTACATATGTCTTCCCATAGATTCAAACCGGCCCGCAATCCCTGGGAGTGAGGCATAACATCTGTAGATACAATATGAAAAAAGTCTCGACACCACTCCCCTTCTGCAAATAAGTCACCACTCAAGCTGGGTGAATAGTTTTGTCTCTCCGCCTGGTCATATATCTCACTAGTCATTTGAAATATTTCCAGCTTCCAATCACTCACCCATGGCTCACACAAATTGGAGTAATCGGGGTGTTTAAGGAGCAGCCCTAAAAGCTCGAAACTCCTTCGTTGCGATGAAAAATAAAGCCCCCTATCATTACTCTTTCCAAAATTTGATAAATGAAAAAAGGTCCGGATAGCAAAAATAAACACAGACCAATCCTGCCTTCCCAAAGGCGAAACCCAACTCTTGTTGAAATACAGCAAAGTTATTACGTATGGTATTAATGAATCAATCCTACCGCCAAATTGAGCTTCAGCCGGATTGTCTCGCACCACTTCTCGATAGAGGCTAATTCTAGCCTGCAATTTATCCCTGCACATTGGATTTAAATTTTTTTCTCCACCTGTTGTCGACGGAAACTCCTCTAGCAGTTCATCAAATATCTCCGAAGGCTTCTTTTGTGTTTGCTTTATCAAGTGGGCATACCATCCCCCCATGAATAGGAAAAAAAGAGTGAAACCACCAGCGATCAGCCATGCGAAGAGATAAACCCAATTAGGACATTGGTAAGATTCATGCTCTCCCGACTCAGGAATAACAAAAAGAAAAATAGTAGACAACAATACATACAACAATGAAGCCCAGTAAATCCGCGTAGGATTAAGCCTATACCAAGAGGTAAGATATCCAACTAGATACTCAGATTTGTATTTTTCAACGGCACGGGAAACCGACTGGACTCCAAGAGGAATACCTATGGCAACAAACCCCGCAATGAGAGTGTAGCTATGGGGAATAAACTCCCTTACTACGTGCGGATCCAGCGATGAAAAACCATGGCAAGTAGCCTCTAAAACACTGTTTAATAAAATATATAGATTTAAGATGATATCCATATTCACTCTAGCCATAATCCCAAATAGAAAGCAGTCAGCGGCAAAGCTTATTAACTCGCGAGTGTACCGAACGACACCTTGTAATCCAGCCTGTATATAGTCAGAACCTTTTGGACTCAATACTGGAAAATCTAAGAGACAATTTCCTTCATCTATTGTACTAAATTCAATCGCTGCTTATCGTAATGCATCCGCTTTCGCAGTGCCATTGTATTTTGCTTAATATGTTCTCGCTCATCTAACACTTCATTAGCTCTACCGTAGAATACATCGGCAGGTGTCAGATTGTTTAGTGATTCATGATAGCGTTCATAATTGTAATAGCTAATGAACTTTCGAATTTGCTCTTCCAGCTCGCCGGTAAAGTAATAATTATCCAGCAGAATCTGATTTTTCATTGAACGATGCCATCGCTCAATCTTACCCTGAGTTTGAGGGTGGTAGGGCCTGCCTCGCGTATGCGACATTCCTCGGTCTTTTAGATACTCTGCAAGCTCACCTGAGACATAGCAAGGGCCATTGTCACTCAATAAGCGTAGTTTGTGATCCACCTCTACACTATCAAGGCCTGTGAAGCGTAATGCATCGTCGAGAGTTTCACTAACATCGCTAGCGCTCATGGTTTTACATAAACGCCATGACACAATAAAACGAGAATAATCATCCAGTACGGTGGACAGGTAATACCAACCCCAACCGATAATCTTGAAATAGGTAAAGTCTGTTTGCCACATTTCATTGACTTTCTGAGTTGGCTTCTGGTACTTATCTGAAGCTTTCATTAGGATATACGCAGGGCTTGTAATAAGATCATGCTCTTTGAGCAGCCGATAAACACTGGACTCTGAGATAAAGTAGCGCTTTTTATCGGTATAGCGTACAGCCAGCTCCCGAGGTGACAATTCAGGCCTATCCAGTGCTAAGTCGATCACCGCAGCACGATGCTCCTCAGAGACTTTGTTCCACACGGTTTGTGGAATCGGCTTCGTATCCTCAAGCCCATCAAAACCGTGTTCTTGATAACGGCCCAACCAATTATAGAATGTGGATTTGTGAATATTCAGACGATCCAGCGTCTGGCGAACCGGCAAATCAGAGTTTTGTACCAGTTGAATAATTTCGTATTTATCAGCAGCGCAGTACCTCATATACCGTCCTCCCCATCTCCGAGCACGCTTTTTTTGAGTAGCTTGTTCTCCATAACGAGCTCGCCCAGGGTTTCCTTTAGAGCAGCTGATTCAGCACGCAATTCTTTAACTTCTTCTGAGTTTGCTTCGCGAACAGTATCGCCTGATAAGCGCTTCTTGCCAGCTCCATAAAGTCTTTTGACCAACGATAATAAACATTGGGATTAATACCTTCCTTGCGGCAAAGTTCTGCAATCGTATCTTCACCACGAAGGCCTTCGAGTACGATACGATTTTTTCCTCTGCTGAGTATTTCTTTCGGGTGTGGCGGCGGATATCCCTTACGGTTTTTTCAACGCTGCTTTTCTTAGTCATCATTACATCCTCTTGGGGTTAACGATGAACGAAATGTGTCTCTTAAGCAATCAGGCTATTTGGTCCACATGGGGCTGACGGGATACAGTTTCGAGTTAGGCTCGGAAATCAAATCACTAAGAGAAAGATTAGATAAAATTGAAAGCATTTTAAAAAATCAGCAAACACTCTAAGCGCTTTCAGCTACTATATTAGTGTTGTATTTTTTCCTCTTCGTATACCTTTTTATTATCCAACCAGTATCGCTAGGCTAGTTACAGGCACACACCATCAGTCATATTGGCTGCACCCACATCGACTAAGTAATTCCGAGCAGAACTAACATCAAGAGGACGGCTAAAAAAGTAGCCTTGAATGTCATCGGAGCCAACTTTATTCACCAAATCCTTTTCGCTCTCCGACTCGACCCCCTCAACAGTCACTTTCATATTCATATGATGAGCCATTTTGACAATGGCCTCCAATATCGTTCGATGCTTATCGCTTTCTATAAGCTTTTCGGTGAGAGATTTATCAACTTTCAGACCGCTAAATGGTAGCTCTGATAGATAAGAGAAACTAGAATAGCCTGTACCAAAATCATCTAAAATTAATTTAAACCCGAACTGATGTAGCTCCCGTATGGATGCAGAAGCAAGCCCACCCAACTCGATTAGCTCACTTTCAGTTATTTCAATTTCAATCTGATTTGGCCGAACTGATTGATCTACACATATATTCAACACAGATTTAGCAAAACTAGAGTCTTGCAATTGAACAGGAGAAACATTCACGGAGACTGGAACACATGGAATGTCAAATTTCTTCCAGTCTACGAGCTCAGAGCAGACTCTTCTAAACACCGCATAACCAATATCCATAATTTTCCCGGTTTGCTCTGCATGGCTAATGACATCAAAAGGGGGCCAATCCCGACTATCCGACTTAAACCTAGATAAAGCTTCAAAACCAGAAACTAATCCAGCTCGATCGACCTTAGGCTGAAAAACAACATCCAACTGAGTGCGACAATCAAGTGCCCCCACAAAGCCATCCAATTCAGCACGCTCTTTCGCCTCGACGTCTAGTTGAGGTGTGTATACAGAAAAGCGAGATTTTCCATGTCCTTTAGCCGAATACATCGCTATATCCGACTGCCTTAATAGCTCTTCGTAAGTTGATTCTGACTCACTCAAAACTACTCCCATGCTAGCAGAAAGCTTTATACTCTCTATTTCGGAATAATTTAAAATTTCATCCAATATTAGTCTGGCCACATAAAGAGCCTTGGCTTCTGAATTGACCCGTTTTAGAAAGACATTAAACTCATCCCCCCCGAATCGAGAAATTAACGCTTCCTCCCCATGGAGACAAGTACGTAACAAGCTGGCTACAATTTTTAATGCATTATCTCCGACCGCATGCCCCTTAGAATCATTAATAAATTTGAAATTATCTAAATCTATAAAGATAAAACAAGAAAGTCCTTTATGATCCTTGAGGTTTTTAGTAACCAATTCCCCCATACGCTCCCGATTCAAAAGACCTGTTAAAACATCATTGTTCGCTCTATATTTAAGCTGATCCCCTCGATCCTTTGCTTGGAATGCCAGCTTTGAGTATCCAATAACATCATAAATATGATGCCATGAATCATCATTCATCAGTGATGAAAGCTCGCACAACAATATGCCGTATTGTGAGTTGCCAGAATTAACGACAAACTTTTCCACTGAATTCGATGAAGAGAAAACCGAACATCCTAAAGCTTCTCCTACTTCCCGGGAAATTAGAGGTGAATTTATCCCAAAATTTTCAATACGATTTAGCTTTTCATCAAGATCCTCAAAATGCAATTCCAAACCTGAATTCTCACCTAAAAAGTATAGGCATTTGGGCAAGTTGTTTTCAATTTCGAAAAATGCGCATGCAGATATTGAATCCATTGCCAACATGCCGACGATTAGATTTTCAGATAAATTCGACTTTTCTTGAAACGACGCCTCACTAACCTCTTTAATAACTGACAGCGTCTCAACTTTTCTGGATAACGCGCTATTCATACTAATCAAGGAGTCGCCTATTCCCCTCAATTCATTATCCATCAAATTTGAGGAATTAGGGTCAACTTGATTTTGAATATCCTTTATTCTGTCAATAGGCTTAGTATACTTTCTCAGCAATTGAATTAAGAGGAATACGAAAACCAAGTTCGAAAGAATATAAAACAGGGCAGTATAACTAAACGCTTTCGATGGAAGTATAGATACACTTGGTAATCTTGTAGACAATAGATAAAATGATATTTGCTCAGAATCCCCATACCCCGGCATGAACAAATTCCAAGAGGCGAGTACCGCTGCCCCCTCAAAAACACTATTCATATTCCCAGAATAAATTAGACCATTTGAATTAGTGCATGAAACACTAGACTTTTCATCTGTCAAAACACACAGCACTTGACTGTCCGCAAGAACAGTATGATGCCAAATATCAAATAAATTTAGAGACACAGATATATTAAAAATACTTTCTGAAAATCTTTCCTGTCTTCCTTCAAGAAAAATATGATCATCGATCTCTACCCTTCCTGAATTCAAATATTTACCATTCTTCTCCTGACCCTTCTTTAAATTTGAATAGCTTTCCCCATCAAATATAATTATGTCTTTAAACTTTGATTTTTCAGCCAGAGATTTTGAAAGTTCATACTGTTGCAGATAATGTTCCCTAAGAATATTAGAAGAATCTGATCTGTATAATTCCAATATTTTCAAGCCATTAAGAACAATGGATTTCAGGTTTTGATGATTAAGTTCTTTCTCTACTTCTTGTACACGTTCGCTTTCGTTATAGGCTACCGAAGAAATTGTTACAAAGGAAGGTAATACAGATAAAAGAACAATCAGTTTGAAAAGGCGACTTGCAAAGCTAGTGTTAAAAGTCTTAGCAATATCCGGGCGCATTAATAATCCTCAGCTAAACCTATAAAACCTCCATTGTTCGCTCGAATAATATCATCCCTGCTCACCTTCGCTGTTAAAGCGTTTCTACTTTCTTTGTCGGGTCCTTTGCTATACAAGTCATAATCGGTGTTTATTGGTACCAGATTCTTATCTTTTCGAGCCCCTCCATTTCCCTTAATATCTGCTAGCTTCACATATACATAAGGTGTTCCCCATGGATCTTTCTCAATTCCACTTATGTTTATTTCATTAAGGCTATCCGGTAACTCCATAGTCTCCATGTAGTAATTATTGACTTTACTTTGAATCATAGCAATATCTGCTGCTGCCCGAAGCCTATCGGTTTTTTCTCTACGCTCTCTGTAGGAATCAAACGCAAACATCGCCAATACAGAAATAATAGCTACAGTGACAATCAATTCAAGAAAGCTAAACCCACCGCATCGAGGGTTGATGAGATAGATTCTCAGTTTAGACATTTCGAGGGTTCCAGAGAGTTATTATTCTATATATCGCCTAAATCTTCTTTTTCTTTACGGGAACTGGATAGAAAGCAGCCAAGCCAATCAACTAAAAGGCTTTAACAAACAGTCAAAAAACATCATCAACAAAGGATGTCGCCTAGATTAGCAATCAATAAGGGAAAACTTAAATACTACTAAGGAATAGTAGCTTGAGGCTTATTAGATTTCGTCATCATTGAAAAATAGCTTCCAGATAGCACACTCGATTTTCCAAACCTTTGTGAAGAGGAATACCGATGATGCTTCACTAGTAACCAAAACGTTTCAATAAGTGAATTTCCACCTAGCTTGTAATGGGAATGAGATGGATTCCTAGATATAGAGTTGAATAGCAAATCAGGCAAAATTCCACTGGACTGTCCACTTTTGCAGACGAATTGAAGCAATTTGAGGCTGTAAACACCTCTGAAGCCCCTATCACATCGATACAAAACCACCATCAAGGGACAGGGCGGCGGTTCAGGTCCGTCCCCTCTAGCTACCGCTATTCCGAAAGGACTGGTAGGTTAGTAACCGCAGGCCCTTTTTGCTGAATGCTCATATTATTGCCCACTATCTTTAATAATCGGCTTACCATTAATAAAAACACTCATAAGAACACCGACAAATCAGAACCTAACAGAAAAGAAAAAGCCGCTCGGTATTAGCGAGCGGCTTTAGCGGCCTTCCTGACCATGGACACCCTGCCCTTTAGCTCCTCGACACACTAATTCTAAGCGCATAACTAGTAAACCGATAGAGCTGACCCACGCCACTCAAACACAAGCAATCCTTAGAAAAACGCATTAATTAAATGTATCTTTAAAACGAAAAAGCCCCATCTGCCCAGACAGAAAAAGCAAAGCAGCCAAGCATAGCAAGCTTACCCAATTCATACTCGGCACCTGCCTTACGTCGGCTGTGGGCAGAGGAATCTGCCGTTGGTGTTACACCACTGATATCTGAGTCCGGCCAAGCCGCTCGCCCAGCAAAATACGTTATTGTGGTAAGTCCGGCATTAACACCAAAACTTTCAAAAGCTCCAGAAGCCTCCAAACCCAGGCGATCTTCGTTAAAATGAACAGTGGTCAAATTATTATTTGAAAATGCAAAAAACCTATATTAGTTACCGTCTCAGGAATATCTACAGTCATCAATTGATTGTTGGCAAAAGCTCCGATCCCCATATCAACCAGACCATCATTCAGGGCTAAGCTAGTGATGTTATTTCCTGCAAACGCAGATTGCCCCACATGAGTAATATCAGAAGGCATATTAATAGAGGTCAGCGAATTAGCACTAAAAGTGCGATCCGGTATTTGTGTCATTCCAGTAGGCAATGTAAAACTGGAAATATTATTCCCCTGAAACACTCCAGTGCCAAAATTTGTAATTCCATCAGGGATATCGATGCTGCTTAGGCTATTACTCAAAAATGCAAAGCCCCCAAAGTGGTCAAGGTGTTTGGCAAAGTAATGCTGGTCAAACTATTTTCCCGGAATGCCTCAGCCTCAGTAACCTGAAGACCAACGGGTAGATTCGTACCAACAATACTGTTCTCTAGAAATGTCCGAGCCCCAATATTTGTCACATTGCCGGCAGATATAGCTAATGGCCGTACGGAGGCGTTTCCCACAGTCAATGGTTGTAGTGCACTCGGATCAAGATGGTCAGTACGCCAGTTATGATTCGGATAACTTTCTGAAAGCACACGGTTTGGAAGGTAGCATGAGTTATCGTGGTAGCCGCCATGATAACGCAGTTGCCGAGAGTCTCTTTCAGTTATTGAAACGAGAGCGAGCTAGGAAAAAGGTTAATGTAAATCGTGATGAAGCACGCAGCGATATTTTTGATTACATAGAGATGTTCTACAACACAAAACGGCGGCATGGTTTTAATAATCAGCTGTTACTTGTAGAGTATGAGCAGCGTTATCAAGAAAGGCTGACAGGTATCTAAAGAACTGGTGGCAATTCAGTTTTGAATAAAACCCACGGCTTCCACTTATCCTGAGCTGGAAGCCAATAAAGCCTTAGTCAGGAGAGCGCTCTTCCCTCCTGCGTCATCGTTTCCTCCCGCCGCCTGCCCCTAGCTGCCTTCACATCAAAATACACCGCAAAGAACACAACACCATATTCGAGCACACGAGCCCACAGCGGTTGTTGGTATAGGTCCAATTCAGGGGATCCGGTTGTGTACCCTGTAATGTAGGAAAACAAAATAGACACCGACAATACCCAGGCCCAGCGGCTTGGATAGATTGTGGCGAAGGCCAAAAGCCATATCAGATACCAGGCATTCACAACCGGCGCGAGCAGAAAGAACACTCCCAAAACCCAGTCTCCTCTGGGTATCAAAGCGGTTTTATCTCTGAAAAATGTCCAACCGAGAATCATATAGAAGCTCAGGAACGACAGCCCGCATAACAGCGACGTTAAGGTCGCGACATACTCGGGGCTCAACCAGTGAAAAAAGGACTGCAGCAGCGGATGTATTGAACCATTAAATTGCCAACCTCCAGCGAAGGTGAATAAGACAGCGATATCGGCAGAGTTAGAAATCAGAAACGGGGCGTAAACCAAGGCAAGTATTAGAGCAAACACCAGCCAGTATTTAAGGTGTACTCGCAGCAAAACAAACGGTACAAATAATAACGCGAATATTTTTGCACAAACACTCAAGGCGATGAGTATCACAGCAATTAGTGCGTGCTTCCTCACTAGAGCCAAATAAGCGGCCATAAGCAAAAATACAGCCAAGCCATCAGGGTGGGCCGTAAAGGCTATTTCTTTAATAGCCAAGGGGCACCAAGCATACAAGACCAATAGCTGAGGCTTACATAAACGCGACAACACCAAAATTAAAAGCACATCGACAACGCTGTAAATAGATTGCAAAGCTAGAACATCAGCCGGTAGAAATTTATGGGCCAAAAGAAAGCTATACTGAAAAACAGGACCATAGATAGTGGCGACATCGGGATAATTTATTCCGTCCAATATTGGCTGCATTTGCTGGGCTATGGAGTTGTCTCCAAAATATTCACTCGGTGCTTTACCGTATGGCGTTCCCTCCTTGGAAAACAAAAATCCATCCCATAGATAACGATAAAAATCGTCTTCAAAAATGGGGTCAAAGAACAGCCCTATAAAGCGGAAGACGATTGCCCAGCCAACAATAATCCAAATATAGTTTTTTGGGCTTACTTCGCGGGGTATATTACCTGTGTCCACCTTGCTTAAAAACCAGAACACCCAAAAACTAATAGAAGCCAGAGACGACATGACAACTAGAAAGGCGACAGGATTAGATCCCCACAGGTTTTCATTGCCATAACCTAAGCCCAGATAAAGCAAGGCCGACAAGAATCCAGCAGCACTCAAAAACGATACAATGTTTTCTTCTTTGTATATTCCCATTTCAGCAACTTTCAATATCCCGTTCAATCTCATACAAAAGAATGACTCAAACTCAGTGAGTAACAGAGTAAATCATTTTCAAAAAGAATATTTCCGAAAAATTAATAATTAATAAATCGATAAACATTTAGAATGACGATGTGATATTTCGGTGACATCTGGAGCCAGGCTTTCACTAACATGTTTTCTCGACACACATCAGATGCCTAAAGCATCGATTAATCGACGGAGAAAACAGTGAACAAATCAAAAGCAGCTCACAGTAGAAATCGTATTAAGCCTTTATTTGTCGCTAGCGCAGCTTTGCTAGGAAGTGTCCTGGCAGTTAGCGCAAATGCATCAGGCTCATTCGGCCCAGCCGGCTTTGGCCCCAAGGATCAGTACAATTTAGGAAAAGTTGTTTATCACAAAAAAGTGAGTTGCTCTAGTTGCCCCTCACCGTCCAAGGGCCTAAACAAGAGCTCCGCATCAGAGCTGATCGATAGTCTTAAATCTTCATCCAGACAGAACGCATACCTGAAATCCAAAGAGAAGAAAGCGGTTATTTACTATCTGAAGAAGCGTTACAAGATCAGATAGTTAAGACTCGGCCCTTTGGCCAACGCTCAAACTTCTTCACAAAGTTATATGTAAACAACTTATTTTGGAAAAAAAATGAAAAAACTAATTTTAGCTAGCATGTTGATGGCCACACCTGTCACCTTACTTGCTGAAGGTAGCCCCTGGTTATTAAGTCCAGGTGAAACCAGAGTGCAACTGTCTTATGTCTCCCAAGAAGCTGACCGCCTATTCGCAGGCGATAACGAAGTCGACATTCCCGGCGGTGGTGATTTAGAACAATCGACCTATTGGATATCCCTCAGTCATGGTATCAATGATGATTTGGAAATTGATTTTCGCGCTGGTTACTCAGATACCGACATCGACGGTGGTAGCGGCCAAGACGGCATTACCGACACCACGATCGGTCTAACCTGGCGATTTCATGATGAATTTTTATCCGAGAGCAACGCACCCAGCGCCGCCATTCGGGTAGCGGCCACAATTGACGGTGACTACGATACCGGCGCGATAACCGCCATCGGCGATGGAGCCTCAGGCGTTGAAGCTTCGATTATTTTAGGCAAAGCCTTTACCAGCCAATTCGCCGTATCCGGTGACATTGGTTACCGCTATCGCGACTCAAATGTAGCAAACGAGGCCTTCTTAAATCTAGCGGCCTATTATGCAATCAATGACAAGCTAAGCACTTCAATTGCATACCATAAAGTTGATGCTCGTGACGGCCTAGATATCGGTGGTCCTGGTTTCACACCGTCGCGCTTCCCCGAAGTTGAAGAAGATTACGACCTATATGAGATCGGCATTAATTACACCATCACTTCAGACCTTAGTTTTGGGGTTAGCTACGGCTCATTATTTGAAGGAAAAAACGCCCCCAAAAGCGATGTTATCAGCGCTAGTTTTGGCTTTACCTTCTAAACGCTTTGCCAATTGTTAAGTTTGCTGGCGGCTCACAAGAGCCGCCTCATATCATCTGCCATAGGTTATCGAATGTTTGCTCAAGACACTGTGTCGGTTGTAATTCCCGCGCTCAATGAAGAAAAAGCCATCGGCAAAGTTGTCGCCAGCTTGCTTTCCCAAGCAAACTCCGATGGCGAACGCCTCATCGATGAGCTCATTGTTTGCGACAACGGCTCCAGCGACAACACGGCCACAGTTGCACAGGCCCATGGTGCTCGCGTTGTATGCCAACCACAGCCGGGTTACGGAATTGCCTGCCTCACAGCTATTGCAGCCCTAGAGCACCATGGAATCGTTTTGTTTGTAGACGGCGATGATTCCTGCTTGGCATCTCAGGCCATTGATTTATTAAAGCCTTTTTCAATGCATGAAAATGGCAGTAGCTCCGTTGACATGGTTATAGGATCTAGAGAACTAGGACGGATTGAAGCTGGGGCGTTAACCCTAAGCCAGCGCTTTGGTAATCGCCTTGCGACTTCGCTTATGGGATATTTTTGGGGAAGCACCGCAACAGATCTGGGCCCTTACCGTGCTATCCGCTACAGCGCGCTTCACTCTTTGCAAATGCAAGATAAACGCTTTGGCTGGACAATTGAAATGCAAATAAAAGCCTTACAACAGCACATGAATGTTGCCGAAGTTGCAGTCGACTCGACTCGGCGAATCGGCACCTCAAAGATTAGTGGTACTCTATCGGGCGTTATCGGTGCAGCAAAGGGGATATTGGGTATGATCATTAAACTTCGCTGGCAGCAGTTTCGAAAAAGAAAATGCTGCCTTCCCGCTCGCACAAAACTGCAGAGCGCCAGTTGATTAAACCCGTATAAGCGCAAACAACACTACGCCCTAATAAGACTGATTGTTCAAGCAAACCGAAAGAAATTAAACATCAAAGGTAGACTATGTTTACAACACGACCATCAAGCTCCTTAGATTTTCACAAACGAAGCCCAATTGAAAGGTCAAAACCCATGGTGAACAACACACCTGCTGGAGACAGTGCTGGAATAAAGCTCGGCCTAACATTACTTACCGCAGCCAGCCTCAATGCCTTTGCAGCACCGGAACCAGAGGCCATTGAACATTGGCGAGCCAGCGACGAAAGTAATACAGCAACCATTGATCACAGTGCCTGGCAAAATATATTGGATCGATACCTCGATGATAACCACCCATCAAAGGTAAACCTATTCGATTACGCCTCTGTTAGCCAAGCAGACCAAAAGATTTTAGGCAACTACCTCGATACCTTGCAAAATATTGACCCTCGCAGCTATTCCAAAGCTGTACAAAAAGCCTACTGGATCAATTTTTATAATGCGCTAACGGTACAAGTTATCCTGGATAATTACCCCGTTGAATCCATCACCAAAACAGGTGAAGGGATTTTCAGTTTTGGTCCATGGGATGATGAGCTTGCCGTTGTCGATGGCAAAGACCTCACTCTCAATGATATCGAACACGGCATCTTACGCCCCATCTGGAACGATAACCGAATCCATTACGCCGTGAATTGTGCCAGCATCAGCTGCCCGAACCTTGCAGGTGATGCTTACACCGCTCAAAACACCGAATTCCTGTTGGAAACATCGGCCAAGGCTTATGTCAACCACGAGCGTGGTGTTCGTTTCGATGACGGCGAACTAACAGTATCAAGCATTTACCACTGGTACGCTGTTGATTTCGGCGGTGAAGATGCAAGCCTAATCGAACACCTAAAGCACTACGCATCACCGAAGTTGAAGCAACAACTCAACAACTACAGCGGTGGCATAAACCACGATTACGACTGGAACCTTAACCAAAAGTAAGCAATTAAGTTTGGCGCCGTACGGAGTAATATTGTGCAATACACGCTATATCGGATAGCAAAAACACTCAGCCTTGTGTTGCTATGCAGCATTGGTCTGATCGCTTGTAATGGCGACCAAGATACAAAACGCTTGCAGATTACGGGCTCCAGCACTATTGCTCCATTGCTGCTAGAGCTCGCACAGCAGTATGAGACGAATCACCCTGATGTCAGAATTGATGTTCAAACAGGTGGTTCAGCCAGAGGTATCGCAGACAGCCGTCAAGGCCTGGCTGATATTGGAATGGTTTCCCGAGCGCTAAAACCCAGTGAGAGTGATCTAACTCCTCACCCTATTGCCCGTGATGGTATCGCCATCATTTTGCATAAAGATAACAGCCTTAGTGAATTAAGCCGGCAGCAAATTATCGACATTTACACCGGCAAGATTAAAAATTGGCGGCAGCTAAGCGGCAAAGATGAAACCATAGCTGTGGTTAGCAAGGCCGATGGGCGTTCAACTCTTGAACTGTTTTTAAGCTACTTCAACCTTAACAGCTCCGACATTCAGGCCCACGCGATTATCGGTGACAACGAACACGCCATTAAAACAGTGTTAGCCAACAAAGCTGCAATTGCCTATGTTTCCATTGGTACGGCCGAATACAATGCGAGTACAGGTGTGGCGATTAAGCTGCTTGCAAATGATGGAATTGTCGCCAGCACTGAAAACGTTGCCAATGGCTCTTTCCCCTTAGCCCGAAGTTTGAACCTGGTAACGCGAGGCGAGCCTTCCACTCTCGCCCAAAGCTTTATCGATTTTAGCCAATCGCCCCAAGCTCACAGCGCGATAAAACGGCAATATTTTGTTCCGCTTTAAAGCTGAGTTGAGTTTGCACCATGGCCTGGCCGTGCTAACGGCATTGGTCGGTATTTTGGTGGTTTTTATATTTTTATTTCTATTACAAGAATCTTGGCCCCTGCTGTCAAAAATATCACCCAGCAGACTGTTTACCGACCCTAGCTGGCACCCTAGCGAAGAATACTACAATGTTTCAGCCATGGTTGTTGCCACGCTATTGGCAACATTGGGAGCCCTTGCCATAGCCGCACCACTCGGCATTGCCTTCGCGATTTACTGTGAATTTTACGCCGCGCCTTACCTAAGCAAAGCCCTATCTTCGATACTGGAGTTACTCGCCGGTATCCCTTCCGTTGTTTTTGGCTTATGGGGCTTGGTGGTTCTGGTTCCAGTTATTAGCAGCTGGGAAGGTCCAGGCACCAGCTTACTGGCCGGCATTATTATTCTTAGCATTATGATACTGCCCACCGGTGCATTGCTCGCAAGATCAAGCTTAGCTAACACCGCCCAGCAATGGCGCCAAGCTTCAGCCGCCTTAGGCCTAAGCCGATGGGCCATGGTAAAGACCATCGCCCTGCCGGCCAGTAAAACCGGCCTAATCAATGCGCTGATCATTCAAGCGGGGCGTGCACTCGGTGAAACCATGGCCGTACTAATGGTTTGTGGCAACATTGTCGCAATCCCAGACAGCTTATTCGCACCGGTCCGAACACTGAGTGCCAATATCGCCTTGGAAATGGCCTATGCCATGGGTGACCACCGTGCTGCCCTGTACAGCACCGGCTTAATTTTATTGATACTAGTAACAGCGTTACTGTGCTTCAGCAGGCCCAACCTTACCGAGAGAAGCCATGCCTGAGTTCTCTTTATACAAAGGAATACCGCGTTTTTCACTTACCAAAAGCCGCTTAATACACGGCCTGATCGCGGCGGCTGTGTTACTCGCATTATGTGTGTTCGGTTTTGTGCTTTCAGATATCGCAATCAAGGGTTGGCGTCATATTGATTTCAGCTTTCTGACAGAAAACCCGCTGGATTCAGGCCGTGCAGGCGGCGTGTTATCGATCCTTGTTTCAACCTTAGCGGTTGTTTTGATTTGCCTATTCATTGCCATTCCCCTCGGCGTAGCGACTGCACTCTGGCTGGCCGAGTTCAGTGATTCCAGTAAAACTCGGCCTATCGCTGCTTGGCTAAGACGTTTGATTCACCTACTCTCAGGCATCCCTTCCATTGTTATTGGCTTGTTTGGTTTTGTGTTTTTCTGCCAAATTTTGGGCTTAGGTTATTCCTTGCTCGCAGGTGGTTTGAGCCTTGCCTGCATGGCACTGCCTTTGATCATTGGCACTATGGAGCAAGACTTTCGCTCATTGCCTTCCAGCTTACGTCAGGCATCTTCCGCTTTGGCCATCTCACACAGTGCATTTATCTTTCACATACTGCTGCCAGTTTCCGCTCCAGCTTTAATCACAGCAACGGTGTTAAGTATTGGCCGCTCATTAGCAGAAACCGCCGTACTGTTATTTACCAGCGGCTATGTTACACGTATGCCCGAGTCCGTTTTGGACCCCGGGCGAGTGATGTCTGTTCATATTTTTGATCTCAGCATGAATGTTACTGGTGGTGACAACAAGGCCTATGCCTCTGCTCTGGTATTAACCGCTCTGATCATTGCGCTGAATTTTTTTACCAAGATAGTAATTGCTCGTTTTAAGGCTCGCTTATGATGTTTTCAATGGCACAATCCTTTAATCGCCTGCTCGGAAAACTCGCAGGCTCTGCTCGCCGCACCCACATACAACGTAGCGAGCCAACAAGCGCCAGCTTCAGAAAGGAGCGGGCTTCAAGCGTCGGCCTAAAACAAGTTAGCGTATACTATGGTTCAAAATGTGCCATGAAAGCCGCAAGCATTGACCTGGAAGCCGGCACAGTAAGCAGTTTGGTTGGCCCATCCGGAAGTGGAAAAAGCAGCCTACTCGCCTCCATAAACCGCTTAAACGATTTGCAACAAGCTAGGACAACGGGCGAGATTGAAATAGATGGTAAAAATATACTGGACAATGATATTTCAGTATCCGCACTGAGGAAGCAGGTTGGGATGGTTTTTCAAAAACCCAACCCTTTTCCACTGTCCATCGCCGAGAACATAAAGTTCCCCTTGCGCGAGCACGGCATCAAGAACAAAAACACGCTCAACGAAAAACTGGAACATCAATTAAAACAGGTAGGTTTATGGGATGAGGTCAAAGACAGGTTGAATGACTCCGCCCTACAACTATCTGGTGGCCAGCAACAGCGCTTATGCATAGCCAGGGCTCTCGCCCTCTCTCCTAAGGTGTTGCTCTTAGATGAACCCTGCAGCGCACTTGACCCCATAGCCACCGCGCGAATAGAAGACTTAATCACCAAACTGAAAAGTGACTACACCATCTTTATGGTTACCCATAATCTCGCCCAAGCTAGAAGAATCTCCGACAAAGTCGCGGTCTGCTGGGTGAAAGACAATACCGGTTACATTGTTGAATCTGGCCCTACAGAAATAATGTTCACCCAAGCCAAAGAAGCGATCAGCCAACACTATATCAACGGCACCTTAGCGGGTAGTTAAAAACGCTTATTAAGGGCCAGGTAAATAGACACATTTTCAATATTAAAATAAGCCAAGTATAGGAGAAGCCACATGACAAGTTTGAAACATTTCAAAGCTCGTATTGAGTTCCTCTCCTATAGAGATGAGCGCAGTTTCGCCCTCCCATTTTAGCTTGATACATAGCCATATCAGCCTCTCTCATCCAGGCCGATTTGTCGACTCCACAATGAATCTCACTCGCCCCTATACTCACTGAAACCGAGAAATCCTCCTGTTCCGATAACTTTTGTGATGCCATTCGAATGTTCTCGGTAATCGTCTCTGCTTCAGGCCACTGCGTGCCATTGAGCAAGACTAAAAATTCATCACCGCCCAATCTGAATATCATATCCTGACTTCGAGTGTTGCGCTTAATGGTGTCGGCAATGGCCTTAATGATTCTGTCCCCGATGTCGTGGCCAAAGTTATCATTGATGGTTTTAAAGCAATCAACATCAATCAGTAAAACTACTGCGGAAATATTCTTCTTTTTATATTGCTCGATAGCGGTTGCGAGTTCATCATCCAAAAGGCGGCGATTGGATAGTTCAGTAAGAGGGTCTTCCTGAGAGACTCTTCGGAGTTTATCTTGCAATTCTTGGATGATATATACCACAACACAATTAATGGCGATGGTGATTCCAAGAGACAGAGAGGCCCTCAATGCAATCGCAGCACTCATTTCCAAAAACATTAACACGAATACTGAAGTGGTCAGTGAGATTGAAAAGAACAAGGCCACTCGCATCGGTAGTACAAAAATAGAGGTGGCCACCACAGGGAAAACCCAGAAAACGGATTCTACACCCTTGTGATGTACAGCGAGTGTTAAGGCGGCGATCAAAAAACTGACCACAATGGAATAATGGAAGAACTCGCGTCCTCGTCGAATAACGCACACCGTGTTAAAAGCAAGAGTTGCAACAAAAGTGAGTAGGCAGCTGCCCAACCAGAATTGACCACTTGTAAAAGCCAGGATGGCAAAGGGCACGATAGCAAAAAAACAAATTAAGTTGATGGTGTAAAGCAGTTGTTTGCGATGCTTATTGATCTTCAGGATGGCTCCATGGTCATTGGGCACGAAACGAATATCTTCCATTACTACTCCCTTACGCTACTGGAATACGGTAGCGCTGGTTCAATCGGTACAACGAATTCAATTATAAAAAATAATAGCTTTAACTAGCAAAGAGTCGATGTTGATATATCTGAATCGGAAGAAAAATGACAAGCCGCTACAGATGGTTCAATAGGAATACATGAGGTAGCTTTCTGCAAAGATATTTGCGATCCAGCGAGCGTTTCGTTTTTCTGGGCTTCAGTTTTACTTTTTCAGGTATTTTTGCCGCGAAGACGTGGGCGATATCAAACTCAGTGGAATGGGTGACACGCTGGCACAGTGAGCGTGTCCTTGCCTTGGGGAGGGACACACGAGTGGGAACGAGGCCCGGGTCGTGCCCCTGTTATCTAGGATTGTATGCATAGTGTTTTGCTTCTCGGCCATCCAAACATTGGATCTTGATGACGAACTAAAATCTATATAAAACAATGGGTTATGTAAACCATTGAGTGTTTATGTTACGTGTGTAGTATTAAAAACTTGTCTATTGGGGGGGGCGAGTTTGATGGATTTTATAGATAAAGAAGGAGATATTATGAGCGTACAATGTAGCATTGAGGGTATTTCTGCAGCTCAGATATTCTGATTATCAGGCGCTGCCTGCGTATACCTGTTTCCCAGATGCGGGAGTCAAAGCGGTAAATCGCCTTGTTGCGGAGGAGCCGTTGGGGCGCTTCACCAAGGGTAAGCTCTATGCGCCTAAAATGGGATTAATCGACGTTCGCAAGCCTTGCTGAAAAAGCCCCAAACTGCAGGGCTTTAAGCCGGAGGGATTGGTGAGTTCGGCCTGGAAGTTGTAACTGAAGGAAGCACCCAACCAAACCTTCCAGTAAGTCTCATTACAATGACGCTAATTCTTCATATATCAAAACGGCCGAACTATAGCTATACCCAATACTGTCGAGGTTTTATCGTCAACAAGATCCAATGCGAGTGTAGGCGCAATACCGAAATCACCGATGTGAAAATCATAGCTGATGGAAGCACGGAATAAATCTTCTGAGTGTGGATGATGGCCACCGATGTCTTCCTTGCCAGCACCCACCCCTAATTTTAATCCCTTCCAAGGGTGTAGGTATAAAGCCGCAAGTTTTATTTCCACACCATCACCGTGGTGTGCGTCTTCGGTTTTTTCATACAAAAAGCCCCCACCCAAACGCTCAGAAAACTTATATTCATACTCCAAGCCATAGGAAGAATGGGTTTCGCCATCCGTGGTGGTAGCCCCGATAAAAATGCCTGGAATATGCTTAACTTCACCTATACCACCAGAAAACGACGGCGCCGCCTGAATGATGGTGGTCAGCACAATTGTAGACAACAATTTATTTTTCATTTTTTCTTCACAATCCAATTTGAACATTTCAGCCTTGAAACTGGCGCTAAGCCAGACAACACGGCCGCTAAAGCCCGCTTTATTTATGAAACAAGCCTATTTAGCGGTTTTTATAGTAGTTGAGGATACTGATGAGATATCTTTCAATAATCTCGGTATTGAAAAAGACTGTTTTGGGCAGGTCGCCCTCTTTTACGTTCAGATAGTAATCCTGTGATGCATCCCATCTCTGTCTGAGTCTATTTACTTTCACACTCACATCTTGTGGGTAACTTTGATCTTCTATCTTTCTCATCCCGTCATCGAAGTTTTTCACTGCCAACTTCATTTGCTTTTCAACGTTGAAGTCTTTCAAACCGGCTATGGAAACAATATAAAGCTTTGCCATTCGCTCAATCAGGTATCGTTGCAACTCCACATCACTCACCCGATCACCATCTTTAACCCCATTGCCGCGAAGAACACCCACCAGATTCTCTGAGCCTTCCAACATGACTTCGCCCATATCAATAATTAGCAATCCGTTATCCCTTGAATAGGGTTCAAGCAGGCTATCCTTGAAATCTGACCAGATCATTTCAACGAATTCAAAGTCATCCTGAATGTTCTTATAACCTGAAGAGTCAGCCAGTAAGGCCAGGCTTCCATCAATCTTTCTGACCTCTTCAGACAGCTTTTTCTCTGAAGCTGATGAATTGAGGTTATTCCCCATATAAAAGTAATTTTTGACGATGCTTTGACTAAGAATGGCAATATTTTCCGCTGCCACCAGTGCTTCAAAATTTTCATCCGACGCTTTTACAAGGAGTGACGGCAGTGTAAGGGAGCCAAACAGCACCCACTGTAATAAACCCGAAACAGATATCTTAAAAAACTTCATGACCTCACACCCCTTCAATTGCATAAATGACTTGCTTGATTATTTCGTTGATGTCTTTCTCTAACTTTCTGGCGGCACGCTGACCTAAGGATGGAACAAACCTTCCTGATTTACTTGCCGCCATATATTTGAATACAGAGAAATCTTTCTCGACTTTATCCAGCTTGGCCTTAGTGTCTTCACTTATGTATTTGGGATAGGCGTCTGTTTCCAGCTCGTGGTAATAAGCTTCGAACTCAACAAGAATGTTATCCACCTCTTCATAGTAGTTTTCGTTCGAGACGTCCCAGGCCTTCATCATATAAAGTGATGCGAGCCTCTGAACCTCCATCCCAAGCTCAGAAGCAACGATTACGTAATGCTCACCTTCTATATGGGTTTCTTTCGCGATGAGCTCTGCTATCTTCCAGCACTCTTTGTCTAAAGTTTCTATATCCAGGTGAAGTTGAAGCGCCAGCTCTCGCTCGGGTTTTTGGGTAAGGACAGATCTGATCTTTTTCCATATGGCTTCATTTTGGGACACCAAGGCATCTAACTCCGGCCCTAGATGCTGCCCTTTCTTCAGGCTGGCGAAATCTTGATCAACCTTCCTGATGGTTTCCTTTAAATGATTCGGAGGATCACCAAACTTGACGCCCATTCCGACAAGACTGTAGTCCTTCATCACTGTTTGGACGCTGGTGCAAATTTCAGCAATATTGTGAACGTCCTCGACAGAGGCTTCTGCATTGACTCGGAGACTCAGACAATAGAAGAGCATTATGAGAGCCGACACTCTACGTGAAGCATTGAGTTGTTTAACAAATTTCACAGATTCATTTCCCATGACTTAACGGTTCGATTGTGACAATCGGTTTTTTCAACGTTCCTATATAGGCGGCTTACTTCTCGGAAGACGTTTTCAACTCTCCCCACAAGGCACGCCCAAGGGCTCGCGACATTTGAACCAAACCTCTACGATTGAAGCTGGACAGCCTCTAAAGCCACCCATATCAATCGATTCAGTATTTGGCATTCACCCGATGGATATAAATTTTGCTTGGCGTCAAAATAATCATTACTGAGCAAAGGCGGAGAAATTTACGGTTAAATTAACGCGCCAGTCGTCAAACTTTGCGAAATGGCGGAAGTTAGTACGTACGAATACCAGAAAAGCAGAAGTTCGGACGCATTTTGGATATTGATCTCGTGTTTGATATAACCAAACACGCTAAGGGGATATTGAAGCTGTCGGCGGGCTCTTTGGCTTGGCTGAGTCATTTAAGCGAAAGAAACACTCGATTAATGTATGACAGCCCAAACTTGGCAAGAATGACAAGCAATAACGGCTTCACGCGACGGAATCAATCCGAACCATCGCTGGATGATGCACTTTGCATACAGCCGCTATGGCGCACCTAAAGCGCTATCCTAGGCGTAGTGAGGGGACTCGATAGTCATCTCATAAGACCAGTCAAATTTGACATAGGTGTGTCCACCCCAAAAGCCATATACTACTCAATGGTCAGTGCAGGCAAGCAAGATCTATACTCGATTCTATTTGGAAGCGCTCTGTTCATTTCTATTTCAAACGCATTAAACAAGGATACGCAATGCTGGCAAATTACGAAGAAATCCTGTGTTTTGCCGCTGTTTGCAAAACTGGATCCATAACTCAAGCCGCCAACTTCCTAAATTGTTCAAAAGCGAACGTTAGCAAAAAAATAAACAAGCTCGAAAAGAGAGTTGGTGAAAAGTTATTAAAACGCAGTACCCGATCAATATATTTAACGGAGGTCGGAAAACAGTTCAAAGAACAAGCGGTAAATGTTCTTGACGAAATAACGATATTGGAGAAAAACACCAGAGAAGAGAAAGGCAGCTTATCGGGAAGGTTCCGTATAACCGCACCAGTGTCGCTGTCCTCATCCATTTTATCCCCTCTTATTCTAAAACTAAACGCTAGGTTTCCTAACATACAGTTTGAATTGATTCCAACGAATGAAAACCTGGGATTGCTCGAATCAGACATAGATTTGGCAATCAGAACAGGAAATATCGTCGACGATTCTCTTGTCGCAAAAAGAATCGGGTATTTTCATGAATCCTTTTTTACGTCCTCATCCAACATTGAAAAATACAAAGATATTCAAGTGAGCTCTCTCGAAAATGCCCCTCTACTTCTTAACGAGTTGGGAAATGTCGGCTCAGAGATTAGAGTATTCGAAAACGGACATTCGCTTGCATTAAAACCTAAAAACTGCATTTTTATACATGAGTTTCAAATCTCCCTAAATCTTTTATTCGAAAGTGATTATATTGCCTGGCTTCCAAACTATTGCCATGGCATTAAACGAGGCTCAGAAGAGATAACACCTATACTACCAGGCCTCCATGGTGAACCGTGGCCGGTATACCTGGCATTTCCATTCCAATCACCGCTCCCTCTCAAATTAAGATCCGTTATTGAGCTCGTGGAGGAACACTTTTCTGACGCCTCAAAATAATTGTTTACATACGGAAACCGCCTGTTTAGGTTCAGATACTAATAGTCCCTCCTCGATAAACATAGAATTGCACAAACACTCGCTCAGAGGGCACTTAGTATGACATCCAACCACAGACACAACCCTTTCCCCGTAGCCGAGCCCTACGATGGTATTTATGCCCATGGAGTAGAAGTTCTGCCCAACTCTAGACAGCTTCACATTTCAGGACAAATCGGTATCGGGCCCGATGGAATCCTTCCAAATGCGTTTGAAGACCAAGCAAGGCAAGCCTTTGAAAACATAAAGGCCACGTTAAAATCCGCAGATATGGATATAAACGACTTGGTGCATATGCGGTTTTATATCCTTGACCGAGAACATGTGGCCGCATTAACCAAGATAAGAAAGCAGGTCATGGAGGGCGTTTCACCCGCCGTTACCACGTTTTTGGTTTCTGGCCTGGTAAACGAAACATGGTTGATAGAGATTGAGGGATTAGCCAGTAAAAAACTGCACGACTGCCCTTCCATTGAATCTGAAAAAAATCGATATGCAAGACTGCTCTAAAACAGAAATATAAGAACAACGCACTCAACCCAATACTTACCGAGACGCAAACAGTCGCTTTTTTATAGGGGATGCCTTTTGGGAAGCGAAGTTAAACCACCCCTTCCGCTTCCGCTTTTTCGATGCACTCCACTCGGTTTTTGGCCCCCAGAATTTTGAATATTGTCTGCAGGTGAGATTTCACGGTGCGCGGGCTGATGAACAAGGCTTCGGCGACTTCCTGATTCGTCAATCCTCGCTTGATCAGCCTGACAATTTCAAGCTGCCTTTTACTCAAAACCGATTCGGTATTCTCAAAGCTGTATTTGCTGACGCTCGCAACTCGCGTTTCAATCTTTGAGGAAATATGAAGCTTGCCTTCCGATATACAAAGAATGGCCTGTTCGACTTCATCGATCGGGGAGCTTTTCAGAACGATCCCTGAAACACCTAGCATTAAGGCTTCTCTGAAAATGGAGACTTCTTCCAGGGCGGTTAACACTAAAACAGGTACGACTACGTTTCGGGTGTGCATGGCCCGAATAAAGGAGAGACCATCAATGACCGGCATGGATATGTCGAGAATCAGCAGGTCAAAAGGTTCACTGGCAAGTTGATCAAGTGCCTCGACGGTATTAGATGAGGACGTGATTCTGAAATGGGGGTTTCGTACTGATAATAGGTTTACTAAGCCATCAGAGAAGATGGGGTGGTCATCCAGACTGAGAATTTTCATTTGATGCACGCGTAAGTCAATTTACTTGTAGTACTAAAGTATCAAATATAACAATTCGAATTAGCAAAAGAGTATATTTCGAAAAATCCGAATAATATCAGGAGTTTACAAGGTGGAAAATAAGATATTTCGAAAAAACGGACTCGTTTGTGCAATGTTGTGCGCGACCGCACTCGTCAGTACGAGCGTTAATGCTCAACTGTTTGACAGCTTGAAGAAGAAAGCTGAGGCCGCTATTTCGAAAACCAAGGGATCGGACGTCACAAAGGCCAAAAACTCACCCATCCCCAGCAAAAAGCCCGACCTGGGCGATGGCCCAAGTGAAAACCTGCGTTCATTTACCCAATGTGCAGGCCTGGAGATCAGCAATGTTATGGTTGGTGTTGTAGGCGACTACACATTTAAAAATGGCTTTAACAACGAAGAACGCTCAGGGTTTATTAAACGTCGCAAGGGCGCTGTTCAGCACGGCTGTGTATTACCGTCTATCTACTCCAGAGAAGTCATTCACATGGAAGTCGACAGCAAACAACTGCAGTCTCTGGGCTCAAGCTGGGAAATGCAGTGCGTAAAATCCGCCGACCCAGGTGCGGGCGCGCTGGGTGATAAGGAACCTAAGTCTGAATACCCGTACAAAGCCGATTATTTGAGCGGGAAGGACGTGATGCTGCACTGCGGTCACGGCCAGGAAAATGTCGAGGCCTGCGCCAAGGGAAGCAACAGCGAACGATCCACAGCAAACGCTGAGCGCTTGAAGAAACGGGGCAAAACCATGCTGAGTGTTCACGGCAATACCAGCACCCTGGCCCCAGCAAACGGGGAAAAGGTCTATTGCCAGTACTATAACTCTGATAGCGGCAAGAGCCTGTTTGCCTTCGAGTACTTACGTACCAGAAACTAATCGAGTATCGTGCCTGCCGGACATTTTAGCGCGGCGCTCAAACCGCGCTATTTTCCATCATCAATGTTACCGCTGCAGATCTAAGCTTGGCTGCTTGTATTGGCTTATGCAGCAGTGTCACATCGGCTTCTGCGACACGTTTCAGAGTGTCTTTTGAGGTTTCACCTGTGAGCATTATGGTCTCAAAAGAGACCAGACCAGCATCTCTCAACGCGCTCATAGCGTCTACACCCGTAATATCTTGCTCCAGTCTGTAATCAACGATTAGCAGGTCCAAATCAAGTGCGTCATCTGCGATTAAAGATTGCGCTTCCGATAAAGAATTAGCCGAATAGGAAGCCGCGCCCCATTCTCTGACCAAGCTCGACAAGCTTTCCCTGATCAGATCTTCATTGTCTAAAATCAGCACCGTCATGCCCGACAACGGCGCAAAGAAATCCACTGTCTCTACTTGACGCTCAATCGACGACGCGTCACCCAGTGGCAGCTGTAATGTGAAACAACTCCCGAGCAATGGCTCACTCGATACCTGAACTGACCAGCTCTGAGAGTCGCATATTCGTTTCACAATGGAGAGGCCAAGTCCCATACCGCTTTTAAAGTCTCTCTCCTGATTTTTGACTTGATGAAAATCATCAAATATTTTCGACAAATGCTCTGGCGCAATGCCAATTCCCGTATCTTTAAAGCGAATGATGACGGTATCACCGTCCATTTCGGCTTCAATAAGTATCTCCCCGCTCGCCGTATAGCGAATCGCATTAGAATACAGATTTTCTGTCGCCCGCCGGAGCATCAGTGGGTCGGCATAAACGGTCAAATCATTCGAGACAAACCGAACACTCAAGTCAGGATTCGCCTCAACCTGCTTTCTATAGTCATTCGCCAGTTCATCGAAGAGGTCTTTCACGGAAACGTGGGAAAGACTGGACGTCATTGCGCCTGACTCCAATCGTGATATATCCAACAAGCCATTCAGGATATTAGATATATTCCCCAGGCTTTTCTTTAAGTTGTCCCTGAAGCGGCTAAATTCTTTTTCACTATTTGTGTATTCCATCGCTTCAACGATAAAAACCGACGCCTGTAAAGGTTGTCGAATGTCATGACTGGCCGTCGCAATAAATTTTGATTTCTCAAAATTCGCATTTTTCGCTTCGGTATACGCTTCTTCAAGCTCAATTCTCAGCTTGATTGACGTCATTGAAGAGCTGTGAAGATCCCAACCATAGAAAATAAGAGAGCCCCAAAGAAATGGGGTCATCAGAATAAGCAGATCTCGCCCCTCTTCCTCCAAGCCAAATACGAGATACGCCAGCGCCGACAGCGGCAAACTCATAAACGCAAAATAAGCATAAGGGTAGAATGACATGGCCGGTGCCGGTAATGAAATCAGCGAAATGATAATGATAAACATCACCCCCACATACAGAGTGGGCGCATCAGATAAGAAGATCATTGAGGGCAACATCCAACAGGCTCCCCACAAAAACGACATAAGCAGAATAGCCCTCCCCCAAAAGGATCCGGAAAAGTTTTTCTCTCCGCTGTCGTAGGCATAAAACAGAAGATAACTTAAGACCAGCGTCAAGAGGTTACACGTCCCCCATATCATGGCTGCACCCGGTATCGCGTAATCTTTGAACAGCAGGTACATCAACACCGCGGTGACGCCCCCCACGATCAGATGAGGCCTAACCAGCTTCATAAACGTTTGATGGCGTTTTTCATCAATCTCAGAAGCGTGTTTATCCTTTTTCCATGCTGAAAGGAAAGCCTGTTCAATCAGTTCTTTTGCCATGAATTACGTGGGTGCCAGTAAATGAAAAGACGGCAATTGGATCAGAGAAAGAGGAAGGTGGCAACGGAATTAATAAAAAAGTGTTCAGATTGTCTGATGATACCAAAGTACCAAAAATCTACACTTTTCCATTACTTATGGTCAAATGCAGCGCTCGTATTCAACCAACCAATCTAAGGTAATAAGTTAATGAAATGGATGACATTTCTTTTTTTAAGTATTTTTCTCGTCGCTTGCAGTGATGCCAAAGATCCATCTCTTGAAGCAGCGGAAACAGCACTGTCGAACTTAAAAGAAGGGCGCAAACTGCTGTCTGCAATAACCACTATTAGTGAGGCAAAGGCCTCTGAAGCAAGAATTGCAGAAATTGGGCAAAGTTACAAAGCTGCCATCGAGATCATCGGTCAGAATAAAGATCCGGACATCACACAGGAATTGATGAAAATGACGCCTCATCTTGCCTCTGAATATCAAGGCCTTATCCTGGATCTGAATGCATTGCAAAGCCGAAATGTTGAAGCTGGAAACATCATTCTCGATGAAATCAGAGCGTTCAAAACCAAATAAGAACTAAAATGGGGCCCAGCTCACCAGTGCGTGCCCCATTTTAGACGGCAAGTGGTTCGCGGCCTGAAACAAATTTAGGCTCAATGTATTTTGTGATTAACTCAATTCGATCTTTGGCTCGTGGCTTAAATTGAGATGTGATCGCCACGACCATTTCATGTTGGGTTGACACATAGATTATATTCCCACTATCACCTATAGCGGCATAAGTGCCACTGACATCATCAATAATCCACCATAAAAACCCATACGCTTTTTTATCCAAAAAACTGTGTTTTCTTACGCTGTTATTAATCCATTCGGCAGAAACTATTTTCTTATTCTTCCAAGTTCCTTTTTTAAGACACAACTGACCAATTTTAACCATATCACCTGTGGTTAGGGTCAGCCCCCAGCCTGCTGTATTGACGCCTGCAGGATCAATAACCCACCCACTGGTTACAGCCTCTTTAAGAAAAGACAAATAAGTGCTTTTGTCTTGAATTCTTATATTCTGTGACACTTTGATATCGAGAGGTTCAAAAAGATTGTTATTGGCAAACTCGAGGACTGATTGGCCGGTTGCGTGTGTAATAATTCCTGACAACACTTGAAGACCAACGGTCGTGTACTTAAAGTCACCAACGTTTCCTTTCCCACCTAAAAGGTCTAATGCGGCAACAGTCCAATCATTACTTGTGTATACTTTTGTGTACGGCTCCGATCGAAACTTGTACGGTGCAACCATGGTTAACAAATGTCTAATTGTTAGCTGCTGAATGGTTTTTTCACCTCTTTTTAATTGATAAAAGGGAAAGTAATCCAACACACGGTCTTCGATACTTTTTATAGCCCCACGTTCAACTGCAATACCAACCAGCAGAGATAAAATGCTCTTCGTTACTGATGCAATATGAGTCGAGCTATCTTGGGCATATCCATCAGCGTAATATTCATACTCAAGTTGATCTCCTATGGAGATTGCCAGACCCGATATATTCGAATATTCCTGCTGAATTAATGCTTCTAATCCCTTTCCTCTTTCACACATCATGTATCACACTGGCTCTATATTAAGTGTCGAATAATGGTAGAGGCATGATTTTTAATTGTATATATAATTTTTAAAACTATTCAGTTCCGGGTTTTATCGGAAGTGATTACGGTTGAAATGCCCAAGAAAGATGGTTTTATTTTGCACATTACTGAGAAGTGTAATATGCATAAGATGCGTATTGTAAATGATCGATTTAGGGGCATAGCAGGCTAGGTTAAGCCCTCTAAAGAAAAGGGTAGGATGGAGTCCCGACTACTCCATCTAATTACCCGTTCGGCATGGCTTGAGAGTTTGACTCACCTAAGCACTTTCGCGGTCACTTTCGTTCAGTGCATTTTGGTAAGGTTTTTCAGAAAATCGCCAACAGAGCATGCCATACAAGAGACCGAGGAGCGGCCAAACCACGCAGTGAGTTATCGCTTGAGCGGTGAAAAAGCCACCGGCAAAAGGCTTTTTAATAAAGGCCATTGCGATAAACATAGTTCCGCCCCAAAAAAGCACTCCCCTTATCAACACAAAGCGCCACTTCCCTTCCATACGGGTTTCCTTCCCACTCAGTTGCTGCTTAATCATCATAAATCTCATTTATCAATGCTGTCACTGGTATGTCCCTGCAACAGGCATAATGACCGAAAAACGCTATGATCACCAACACAACCTCAATAGTGTGATTCGGATCCCTTAATTTATACATCGCTTGCTCGCTTTCCGTGTACTCAATTTTGACTTATTCGCTGGGTTGCTGCTACCGACTGTCCTTACGTTTCTTTGCTCATTATTCATACAGCGTTAAGCCAAAAGCACTAGAATACTGAGCTATCCAAACACATTGTCTGCCGACAATCATTGGTGCGCCAGCGTAAGCTGGACATACCCCCTCTTTGTGCCCAGTGCATAAAGCACCGATATTCTTTGCCGCAGCGGTACCGCGGCTTTTTTTACAGTTTGATTTTGACGGCTTTTCTGGGATTCAGAAGGCCAGCTGTCGCCGTGTGTGACACTATGAAAGATGAAATAGGTGATAAATTGAGTAAGTATTCGTGTGGGCCCTGGTCCATCAGCATGTCAGGAAAGTATCAGATTCAGGCACCGGAAAATGGCTGCGTTGCGTGGACCTATACGCTGGAAGATGCACACTTGATTTCCGCAGCTCCCGATCTTCTGGAAGCCGCAGAAGCGATCACTCTAGACATTGAGACCGGCAGGCGCCCCACCAGCAGTTTTCGTCAGCTCACGAAGGCAATCGCAAAAGCCAGAAAGAAACCGTAATGTATGTCCGCTCCGATAGTAAATTACGGTTCTTTTTTTGAACGACGAGAGTAGGAGTTTCGCCAAAATGTATCCGTGCAAGTCAAATCCTTACGGTGAGGCTGATTTGAGGGCGCATAGACAAAAGAAAGTAAGGATGGCACGATAAATTCGCTGGCTTCGTAGCCATTGAACATAATTCCCCTAAACCTCAAAACTTTAGATTTTACTCACAAAGGAATCAATGAATAGAATCGCTGTAATATCCATAATGTTAAGCAATTTGGTCGCAGGAATACTTATTGGCCTGTCTCTTTATTTTACTTACTTGTTTCACATCGATAGAGAAAGCTCCTTTCGTTTTTTAAGTGGCCTTGGGGTGGCCCATGGTTTCACCTTCGGCTTGATTCCAGCCCTTTACTCCTTTGTTCTTCCCCTGGCCTTAAAAAAGCAGTTGAGCAATATTGTTTTCTACTTTTCGATAAGCCTTCTCCCCCTCTTATTATTAAGTTTTGGCGTGTATAGCCTTATTGAAGCTGAAATAGGTCTTATGGGATAAAAAAAGCCGCCCATGAACCATGAGCGGCTTTCATTGGCGTTCCCTGCCTTAGGACACCCTCGCCCTTCTGCTCCTCGATACACACATGTTGAACTGTTGACCTTAGCTTTGAGCATCCGCTCAAGCGGCAATTCCTCCTGAACGATCATACGCCTTAAGCACGCCGGGCTCACTTGGACGAATGCAACTCATTAGGTAGTCCAGTACGGGTGAATTCGACACAGGGTTAGAAAGAAACTCCGGGTAAAACTTCGGAGCAGATACGAGTTGTCGCTCTACCATCTCATTAATAAGCGGCAAATAGGCAAAACCCGTTTTTCCGACGTATAAATTTCTAATATCTTTATTTTTAATAGCTTCTAGAGCAAGACTTACACCATTGAGGTATAAATAGTCTTTAGTGAATCCTCCCCCCCGGTGAACCCTTACCGAAAGTTTAAAGGCGTCTTCCTGGGAAAGCTTATGCTCTTCAAACAAGTAAGCGTAAGTGTGGCGAAAATCACTGTATTTCAGCATTTCTTTTACGGCCAGTACCCTAAGCGCTAAGCCACGAAGACGTGTCAGTGTCATATTTCCCGATTGATATTCATTCAGAATAGCAAGCCCTTCTTGGGTCAACGTATTTCCTGGCAGTCCCAAAGAAAAAACCTTTAAGCGTTGTGCGCTGGCGTTTAATGTTGTTGCCATATGCACACCCAATTCATGGTGTACCAGGCTCTGCGCTTCGGTATTGGAAAGCTGTAAATTTTTGGCTATGAGCACGGCCTTTCGACTGTTTGAAACCATGGCAGAAGCAACCAGCTTTGCACTGGTTTCAACTTTACAGGTCATCCCCCATTCTGCGGAAAAGTGCTTAAAACGAGACAATAGTTCATCTGTTGTCACGCAGTCAGCATTGTCTGATTCAAATCCCCCAGCATGAAGCAGGAATCGAGCATTTTGTTCGTCTACTAAGCTCGGCTCGCCATAGTATTTCAGGGATTCATATAAAAAGTCTGGCTGACCAGCCTTAACCAGCAGATCTATTTTTTCGCTCAAACCATCTATCACATCGCGATAAAGTGATTGAATGCTCGGATCTCGAATACTATCGACGGGCAGTCGGTATAACTTCTCCCGAAAAAGATAGGGGTCAATATCCAACTGACGATAACGAAAATTGGGGTGGTAACGCCCCTTACTCTTAAAAAACTGCTTGCTTTCCGCCGGGATATTAATTGGATTTATGTAGAACAGAGTTTCCAAGCCTCGGGCCAGGCGATGGAGCGCACGATCCACTTTGACGATTGACGGATCCATCCTCTCTGTAAGCATGTCTGACTTCTTGGTTCGACGCTTCGAGGTAAACCTACGGGCGAAAAACGCAGATGTTTCAGCCAGACAACTCTTAAATTGTTGGCTAAGTGACTGCATAACCAAGGGATACAGCTCACCATTCAATTCATCCATAAACACTTTTTTGACTTCCAATGGCAATACCAGGCTGTTTTGAAAGCGGCTGTTTACGTGTGCAATCAAATACCCTCGCCCATAAAATACGGTGTTTTCCATTGAATCGACCGGCAGATTAGGCAATTCAACCTTGGATAATTTTGACAATACAAAGTCAATAACGCTCTTCCAGCGTTCCTTGTCAATCTGTTCAGTGCCTAAATTAAACGTTGGACTCACACTCTCTTGGCGTAGAAAGTTATAGGAGTGGACATCGAAAACAAGTGCCGCACCAAAGCGCTGCTCAACCACGGAGATCAATGCATCCAAGACTCGATAAAATGCTTGATGTTTTCTTATGCTTTCACTTCGGTCTTTGTTACTCAGCTTTCTTTTCCACACCTTTCGCCCCCAAGCCGTGCTGTACACGCAGCTTGAGATCGGCCGATTGAGGTCGTATTCATAGCGGGAATCCTGTGCAATCAGCGTGATTGGCATTGCCTGAATCAACTGATCAGTATATGGATCTTCTTCATATAACCTCTCACTCTCATCAAGTGCACATACCTCCAGCAGCTTCGAGCGGAAGCGATGCCCTGCATGGATAGCGGTACAAATGGTCGGAGTGTAAGACTCAACTTTTAGCAGAAAGCTGCCATCTTCTATTTCACACTCGAACAATTCGCCAGAGGCGATTCGATCAATGATTTCGGCTTCAGATAACTTCAGCATCTTCAATGACCTTACGAAAAGCGTTTTTCCGCTCTATGACCTTTTCACGTGCGGACACAACATTTTCGACGAAGTCCAAAATCGTTTTCTGTAACTTAACACGGTTCAGTTTATTAATTCGGGTAATACCTCCCGGGCTCAGGACATTCACTTCAATCAGCTTTCCGTTGATTACGTCCAGTCCAACAAGGTAAAGTCCATCACGCACCAATTGAGGCCCCAAAGCCTTGCATAGAGCCTTCTCTTCCTTGCTTAAAGCGTGTTTCACTTCACGGCCGCCGGCATGAATGTTAGAGCGAATATCCTTCTCTGAGGGAACACGCTTCATCGCGCCAATAGGCTCGCCATTAAGCATCAGGATTCGAACATCACCTTCGGACGCACCTTCTACATACTCCTGCAAGATGACATAGTTACCTTGATCTCGACCAATATAGAAATCGAGTAGCGAACGAAAGCTTCTTTGAGCGCTTTTTTCAACGACAATCACGCCCTGTCCCCCAAAGCCACTCAAAGGCTTCATGATCATTTGTTCCGTCGACGACTCCTCAAGAACCTGCTCCAGATATTCCTGACTTTTCGACACGTGAGTGACCGGAATAAAACGAGCAGCTTCACCACTGAATGACGCCGGATACAGCTTGTTGTTCGCAATTCTCAGTCCGTCGAGGTCATTCATAATGAAAACATCGTTTCTGACAGAATCCAGGAAATTAAGCGCCGTAGTATCCAGCGGTGGATTTGCGCGCATAATAATGGCATCGAACCCGGCAAGAGGCAGTTTGCACCGCTTAAAATCAGCATGCTTGTAAAAAGAAGGGATGCTTCCACTCACTTTGGCTGATCGTTTCAGTACATTGCAGTAGGCATAAGCCACGCTGTCTCTAATGGTCAGGCTATGAGGCGTAGTAATAGCGACAGTTAAACCCCGGGAGGCAGCCTCGTGGATCAGGCGGAGCGTACTGTCCGTTTCTGGTTCAATACGATCCCAGGGGTACATTAAAAAACAAATTTTCATATCACTTAATCTCTACCTTTTTTCTAGAGATCTTCATCGAAAGAACGTTCAGAAAAACTCATATCCAATAGTGAACTGTCTACTTTATTTGGAGAAGAAACAGCAACTGTGAGACTGGTCTTTTCACAAAATCTCGCCCAAGCCTTTTCATGGACTGTGGTCGGCTCACGCTCTCCGCGACACGCCCGGACAAAATTTTCCTCTTCGCCATTAGTCGCCGTGCGAACGCCCGTGTGTAGCGCCTGATACGCGCGCCCGTGGTTCTCTAACAGCTCGACCTGCTCGCGCGTGAATTCACCACTTCGGCTCAAGCCATACGGAAAGTACTCCTGAGCGTAAAACTTTGTTTTGCACACAAAAGATAAGGATTTCATATCAATAAACATCTTCAATCGTTAAATGCCACTTCGGGCGATTATTTACTTGTATTTGAAAGCTGTAAAATGATAGATTTTTCTAGTTATCGATAGAAAAATTTGATCGTACTCGGATTATTCATGAATACTGATTTGCTGAGAACATTCCTTGAGGTCGCGAAAACACGCCATTTTGGCCACGCGGCGGAAAACCTTTACTTGACCCAATCCGCTGTCAGCTCTCGCATCAAACAATTGGAAGACACTGTCGGAGTGCAGGTCTTCACACGTCAACGGAACAACATATTGCTGACACCCGCTGGTGAAAGACTACTGTCTCATGCTGAAAACCTGTTGGCGGCCTGGCAACTTGCAGTTCAGGAAGTGGGGGCCCCCAGGCAGCAAGATATGCAGCTTTCCATTGGAGGAACCTCCAATCTCTGGGATACGTTCCTGCAATCCGTGTTACCTAAACTGGCGTCCCATTTTCCTAATTTGTATATGCGTACTGAGATCAACCAATCCCAGCACCTTATTCGGTCACTCCTGGGTGGGCGTTTAGATATTGCTGTGGTTTTGGATGCCCCCACCAATATTGATCTCGAATCCAGAAAAATTGGAAACCTGGAACTGATCATGGTGTGTAATCTGCCGGACCGATCACTGGCTGACGTGCCCGCGATTGGGCATGTATTTGTTGACTGGGGCACGGCGTTCAATTTACAACAAGCTCGTCTATTTGCTGAACCTGTGGCTCCCATCCTTAACACCGGGCAAAGCCATATCGCGCTTGAATTTGTACTAAGCCACAAAGGAGCCGCCTACTTGCCTCGAGCACTGGTAGAACCATATCTCAAGCAACAGCACCTATACCAAGTGAAAAACGCATTCGAGATGCGTCAGGATGTTCACATGGTCTACGCGAGAGACGCTGATAAATCTCTCCCCCTAGGTCCAGCAATACGCTTTATTGAAGAACTGGATATCAAACCTGAGGATCCGCTTCAGGAGCAATAAGACGAGCCTTTACACAATTTACCAGGCAGGACCGACAGATCAGCGGCGAGTTTCGTGGGCGAGCCGCAATCATCTACCTTTCAGTAGATAGTCGTTGACAAAATGACATTCTGGCGTACTATCTACTCACAGGTAGATGAAGAGCTCTCCAATGCAAGATTTAAACGAAACCGCCCATAAAGTTCTGGATGTCGCTGAGCGCTATACGCAGACCCGAGGGTTTAACGCCTTCAGCTATAAAGACCTGCAGCGCGAAGTGGGCGTAAAAACCTCCAGCATCCACTATTATTTTCCGACTAAGCAGGACCTGGCGTTCAGCATGACGGAGCGGTATATCGAGCATTTTCGGTGTCGGCTGGATGACATTGCCCAGCAGCGGAGTCAAGGCATAGCGCGACTGGAAGCGCTCGGGCAACTGTACGTGAGCGTCGTTAAAGAAGGCAAGTTCTGCATGTGCGGCATGCTCGCAAGCGATATGCTGGCCCTGCCAGATGAAGTGAACGACAAACTCGTTGAGTTTTTCCAACTTATGGAAAACTGGGTTACGGTTTCGATTGAGCTTGGCAAAGAACAAGGACACATCAAAGACACCATCAATTGCCGCCCGGCAGCGGCTCATTTCCTCGCCGCGTTAGAAGGCGGAATGTTGATTGCCCGAAGCAAAAAACGACCCGAATACTTTGAAGACATCATCAGTGAAGCACTGATGCAAATGAAAGGCTGATTTCTGGCCTTTTTTTACCCTTAAAATCTACCTATAGGTAGATAGATAATGACGCAAAGCGTCTTTTTTAACCACCAATCTATCTACCTATGAGTAGATATATAAAGAGGTAATTACCATGACTCCATCACAAACCGCACTCCTTATCGGCGGCTCCAAGGGAATGGCTCTGGATACCGCCAAGCAGTTGGCGCAACGAGGCATCAATTTGATATTAGTGGCGCGAAGCGAAGACGGCCTCAAGCGGGCCCAAAGTGAGATTGCGGATATCAGTGATGTCACCGTGGAAACCCGTTCTGTGGATTTGTACTCACCGTCGGCTGTTGACACGTTGATTAAAACCATTGAAAACGACGAACGCCACATAAACTACCTGGTCAATGCAGCCGGCTACTTTAAACCCACCCCATTTTTGGAACACAGTAAACAAGATTATTTCATTCAGTCTGAACTGAACCATTCGACCTTCTTCATTACACAAGCTGTTGCGAAGAACATGAAAACGCACGGCGGTGGTGCCATCGTCAATATTGGTTCTATGTGGGCAAAACAATCCATTAAAGTGACGCCATCTTCTGCATATTCGATGGCGAAAGCGGGACTTCACTCATTAACTCAGCACTTGGCAATGGAGCTTGCGGATCATAACATCCGGGTTAACGCGGTATCCCCCGCTGTTGTTCAAACTACGATTTACAAAGCGTTTATCGAAGAGGAACAAATTCCAGAAGCGTTGGCCGGATTCAATGACTTCCATCCCATTGGCCGAATTGGTCAATCCGAGGATGTCGCCAATGTGATTGAATTTTTGCTATCTGATCAGGCCAGCTGGGTTACGGGCGCCATTTGGGATGTCGATGGCGGTGTGATTGCTGGACGTAATGCCTGACTCTTCAAGCGCCTCGTAAATCATCACTCGACGAGGCGTGCATTCTGTTGAAACGATGTTGCCAGAAACCCTATGGGCGACATCAACTTTTATACTGGTTATCTAACACTCTGGAGGCTCCGAATGGCCCTGACCATCAACAATGACTTCGATCACCGTGTCGTCATTAGACCCAGCGATTACCACTGGGTCGACTCACCCATGCCCGGCGTTGAGCGAATGATGCTCGATCGTATCGGCGACGAAGTGGGAAGAACGACGTCTCTGGTACGCTATGCCCCGAACAGTGAATTCTCTCCACACATCCACAGCGGCGGCGAAGAGTTTCTGGTACTGGAAGGCATCTTCAGCGATGAACATGGCGATTACCCGACTGGAACTTATGTGAGAAACCCAATCGGTACACGACACACACCAAAGGTTGGACCTGACGGTGCAACGATTTTTGTAAAGCTTCATCAGTTTGCCTCTCAGGATACGGAACAGAAACACCAGCACACACCAACCGCCCAATGGTCTCCCGGTCTGGTAGACGGACTGTCTGTGTTACCGCTGCATAACTACGACGCCGAACAGGTTGCACTGGTGAAGTGGGCGCCGAACACCCGCTTCAATGCGCACAAACATTGGGGTGGCGAAGAAATTCTGGTGCTCAGCGGCACCTTCTTTGATGAACATGGTGAATATCCCCAGGGCACGTGGATACGCAGCCCCCACTTAAGCCAGCACACGCCCTACACTAAAGAAGATGGTGCGTTGATCTATGTGAAAACCGGACATTTGAACGCCGCACCCTAAGGCGGGATACTGAGCCCGATAAGGAGGCAAGTTGCTCTTAGCCTCCACCCCCTCCCCGCATTGGGCTTTATGGCTCAAGATTACTTGGGTTTTCAAGCTTTTAGCTTTTCTTCTGATGTTGTCTCAATGCCGCTGTGACATCAGTAGTGAAGCAATTCTCAGCTTACGTGAATATTTTCTCAGCAGACCAGCGTCTTTGCTCATATTAGAATTTCCAAACACTCTATTCAGTTTCTCAGTCAAGAATTCGATATGAAAACACCCACTTTCGCAGCTTGTGTCATGAGCATCCTCCTGTTCAGCCATAGCCTATGGTCGTCTTCTCTCGACCTGTCTCACTATCGGGGTCAGGTTGTGTATCTGGATTTCTGGGCATCGTGGTGCGTTCCATGCAAGAAATCTTTTCCGTGGATGAATCAGATTCATAAAAAGTACGCGGATAAAGGCCTGAACATTATTGCAGTCAGTGTCGATGATTCCTCAGAGGCGATGAACTCGTTTCTCGATCAACATCCTGCACAATTCACCGTAATCCACGATCAGGATAAAACTTTATCCTCGCGCTACCCACTGATTGGCATGCCGACCAGCTTCCTCTATGACACGGAGGGTAAGCTCGTTGGCTCTTATCCAGGGTACAACCCTAAAACGAAAGAAAAAATTGAAACTCAGCTGAACACCCTACTGATACCCAAGCCACAATAAGCATTCGAACGGCGTTGAAAAAGATGTCTCTTCGGTATCACACAAAAGAGTAAAAACATGATGAGAAAGCTACACCGATCTCTACTGTTTGCCCTACTGCTCTTCAACGTTAAAAGCACGGCCGAAGTGGTTTGGCAACCTTGGAGCCAAACTACATTCGATGCCGCCCGAAGAGAAAACAAATTGATCCTCATCAATGTGGGCCTTGAAGGGTGCACAGCTTGTAATCGAATGGAGCAACACAGCTATCGTCACCCTGATGTGATAAAGCTGTTAAACAAACACTTTATCAGTATTGCCGTAGACTCTCAGGCTCGCCCGGACATTGGAGAGCGTTATTCTGACTGGGCCTGGCCTGCAACGGTTTTTCTCATGCCTGATGGGCAACAAGTGTTTGCAATGGCAGGCAATCGATTCCCCCAAAATTTCATTCCTATTTTAAACGAGCTGATCAGAAAGCACGAAACGGGCACACTCACGCAAGATCCCGATTCACCTTACGCAGCGCAACCTGAACCCGTAACATCACCACTCACCATGCTGCGCGACCGTTTACGAGATCAAATTGATCGCGTATTTAATGCCCGCGTTAATGGCTGGAATCAATGGGGTGTGAACGCCGAGTCAGATGGCGCCAAACTGGCGCATCTCTATCTCAGAGCGCACCTGCTGAAAGACGAGGAACTTCTGTCCCGAGCACTCAACGTCAGCGACACCTTCATTCACACCCTCGACCCGGTTTGGGGAGGCGCCTACGAGGCTAACATCACCGAAGGTTCACCTGATATACCGGAAGAGTTTCAACGTCTGCTCGCCATCCCCGAAAAACGCATCAGCAATCAGGCCAACGCCATGAATGCTTTTGCATGGGCTTATCGACATACCAATGACCCCAAATACCGACACGCAATCAACAATGTCGATCGTTTTTTGGATAACTGGATGCGAAACGACGTCGGGCAGTGGTATTCGAACCAGAAAGATACACCACCGCAACTGCCGGACGATTGGTGGCCACAAGATTACTGGATGCTCAGCAGCGATAAGGAACGTCGACGCTATGGCATTCCCCCCGTAGATCATGCTGTCTACGCCGACAAAAATGCTGAAATCATCCTCTCCTATTTATCGGCCTATCAGGCTGTAGGCAAACCAGAATATCTGGACAAAGCCTTACAAGCGGCCAATCATTTTGTTGCCACCCAGATGACGCCTGAGGGGTGGTTACTTCAAACAACCCCATCGGAGGCAGTCACCAACGATGAGCGCTTACGACCTCTGGCTTTGATCGACCGACCGCTGTTGATTGCCCAAGCTCGTTTTGGAATCGCGTTTATAGAGTTGTATCAGCAGACAGCCGATCGGCATTGGCTCAATATGAGCAAGCAGCTGGCGAACGCCATGTTGACACATTTGTACGACAAAAAAGTCGGTGGATTTTGGGCACTTCCCCTTCACCCTGATGACCCTATTCCTCCGCGTAAACCTCTGGAGAGCAATGCCCTCGCCGGCCAATTTTTTTACAAACTCCATGTCCTGAGCAAAGACTCGCAATATCAGGGCATCGCAGAGGCCACGCTTCGAGCGGTTGCAAGCCATCAGGTTCTATCCAGAGAAGGTAAAGCAACGGCAGAAACCGCTTTGCTCGCAGAGTTACTCACTGCCGAGTATGTCGAATTCACGGTTGTCAGCACAGATGTCTCTGACGCTCGAAGCCAGGCGCTTTACCAAGCTGGCTTAGCTTTTAACCACCCAAGGAAAGTCATTCATTTTGAACCGCCTGGACGTTATCCCGACTTGGGTGAACCGGTCATGTTCATATGCAACCCCAACCGATGTTCTCTGCCACTGAAAACCCGTGCAGAAATAGAACGTATAGCAGAAACCTACTAATCAGCGGACATAAACGTGTGATGGACTATCAAAACGCAACGGTATTGGAATATGTCGAATTCCAATGCCTCTCGGACATTCCAGACCATCAGGTTCTGGATGCACTCGATGAAACCTTAGCTATTCTGGACGAAACCGAAGGCTTTGTTTATCGCCATATCGCAAAACGAAATGACATTTGGGTTGAACTGGTTTTTTGGAACGACCGGGACTCGGCAAACACAGGTCTCGAAAAGTTTAACCACGATGCTCGTAGCCAAAAGTTGCTCGCTATGATCGACCGCGATAGCGTTTCTATTCGTTATTCCAATCTACAGCAGTCGACGCCAAACCCCGGCAAACCTCACTCGCTCACGGAACAACAGCAATAAGTTGAAAAAAGAATGTAATACATACCGACGCAATTTTCGCTATTCATATAAACTTCGTGGAACATAAAACCATGTCCAATGAAACCAATATACTCATCATTAACTCCAGTGTGAGACAAACCCGATCAATCACCCGTGAGCTCACAGCTTTGTTTCTGGAAACCTTCAGCTCTCACCAGGCAACCCGCGTCATCCACCGAGACGTAGGGCTCGAGCCGCCTTCATTTATTAATGAAGCCTGGATATCGGCAGCCTTTACCAGCGAAGATCAAAGAACCCCTGAACAGAAAGCCATACTGAAAGAATCCGATCAACTCATTGATGAAATCGCACGGTCCGACATCATCGTGCTAGGCGTTCCGATGTACAACTACTCCATGCCCGCCCCGCTCAAAGCCTGGTTTGATCTCATTGCCCGCGTTGGCCAAACCTTTTCATTTGACCTTGCCCGCGGGGACTATCCCATCGAAGCTATTTTGAAAAACAAAAAACTGCTGGTGCTGTCCTCACGAGGTGAGTTCGGGTTTGAAGAAGGGGCTTCACGCTCCAGGCTGAATGGACTGGACCCAGCACTGCGCGCCTGCGCTCATTACCTCGGCGCCGCCCCAGAGAACATGACCTCAGTCATTGCGGAATACGAAGAATTTAAAGACGAACGCTGGCTGGCGTCTGTGGAGAGAGCCCGTGAGAATACCGCACGTGCAGCTCGCCAGCTGGCTATGCAAATAGGGTAATACGAGCAACAGCAATGAAGCGTCCAACCGAAAGCCTCTCTTTTCATAAAGATGACACACCAACAGGAAATGTAACGACATGAGTAATCCTGACAACCGCCCTGCCCCAAAACGCATTCTGGTTTACGGGGATTCCAACACCTGGGGTTGGATTGGCGTTGACCACGCCTTCCCCAGCACACGATACCGGGATGATGAACGCTGGGCAGGTGTTATGGCCAACGCTCTGGGAGATAACTACCAGATCAGTGTTGATGGGCTGACCGCGCGTTCAACAAACTTAGATGACAGTACAGACTGGAACAGTGTGCATGCACAAATGCTCAACGGTGCTCGCCTTTTACCTCAAGCTATTGCTCGGGAAATGCCGCTGGATCTCGTCATTCTGGCACTCGGCACTAACGATCTGAAAGCCGAATTTGAACGTGACGTTGAGCACATTGCCGAAGCGATTATGAGCTTGGTCGCACTGGTGAATGCAAGCGATTACGGCATTGCTTATGAATATCTTGCCCCCAAAGTTCTCATTGTTACCCCGGCTCTCATCGGAGACATACCCAATGAGGATTTTCGAGCGGCATTTTCAGGTGCAGCTGAAAAATCTCGTGCCCTGCCCGATGCGATTAAACAAGCAGTAAGTGCTGACAATATTGCCGTGGTCGACAGCGCTGAGATCGTCGGAGTGTCCGCTGCAGTAGACGGCCTTCACCTGGATCTGCAGCAACACAAAATACTGGGAAATTATATCGCTACAACGGTCAAAGATATGTTCGCTTAGTACCGTACCGACTTAATACCCACTTAGTGCCGAAGCCCCCCGTCTACTGCTCGCACAGTCAAGTCATCTCAGCGCCGTCAGAGTCATTCGAATTCAGCGTGTTTTGCCATATAATGCTTCTCTCGCAAAAGAGTAAGCGAAGTATTAATACAACACGCTGGTTTGGAAATGAGCAAAAGACGCCTTCCCACAATGAATGCTATTCGAGCATTTGAATCTGCCGCGCGCCTGTTGAGTATTAGCGATGCGGCAAAGGAACTGTCTGTCACGCCAACAGCAATCAGCCATCAAATTCGTCATTTAGAATCCCAACTCGGGGTAAAATTATTTGACCGTTCGGGCCGCAATGTACAACTGACGGCCCATGGCAGCCGAATATTGCCCGACGTGACACTGGGAATGAATTACTTCGCATCGGCATTTGATGATACCTATAACGCCCAAAGCGGCAACACCATCAATATCAGCACAACCCGAGAATTCGCCCGTTACTGGCTGCAGCCGAGACTCGGTGCGTTTTATGAGCGTTTTCCTCAATACAGTGTGAATCTTTTCTCTTCCGAACAATGTGTTGACCTCGACAGCAGCGAAATCGACATTGCCATACGTTATGGAGAAAAATCCGAGCATGACAGCTCGATCTATCTGTTCCAAGAACACTATATCCCAGTGATTCGTGGTGAGCTGTTACGCACTGATGACAACGAGCAAGACATTAACGCCATCGATGGAAAGCGTTTGATCGATGTGCGCTGGGAACGCTCAGACTTAAATGCCCCCACCTGGAAGCGCTGGTTTGATGTCGCCGGGATTTCGACGTATGAAACATTTCAACGCATGTCGTTGGATGCCTACAACCTCGCACTTGACAGCCTGACACGAGGATACGGTGCAGCATTGCTCAGCCGAACCATCGTGGAATCTGAGGAATTTTCTGATCGCTTTGCACGCATCAAAGGCCCGGTTCTACCCGGCTATCACTATCGTCTGATCCAAAACATATCCACAGCCAAGAAAACATCCGTGCGACGCTTTATCGATTGGGTAGAAACTCAGCGTCATCAAAGCGAATAAAAAAAGGCTGGACAGAAGTGAAGTCTCTCACGCCTGCCAGCCCAACCACTACCTTGCTAAAGGTCAGTCTTTCTTTGGAGAGCCACCACTGCTGTATACTTTGTTGTCAACTTCAGGCGGTGCCGATGGATACCAATACTCTGGCTCTGGGTATTCAAAGTCTGCCGGGAAATAATAGGTTTCAAAGACTGTCGTCGTGTCATCTTCTGTATCAAAGAACGCGAAGTGATTTTTACCCATCCATTTTCCAGACTGAATACAGCGATAACCCCGGCGTTCGAATTCTGCCAACCGCGCATCCATTGGCATATCACCACAATCGTATGCAATGTGTTGAATGCCACCCTTAGGATTTCTCTGCAGATAGTCATCGAATATGGTTGGGCCGGACAAGGGCTCCATTAATTCCCAAATGACATTCCCACTGCGGGCAAAGCAAACCTTAATTTCAAATTCCGCCGGACGACCTCGATAGGTCTGCTCAGTGGTATTATCCGGAGAAAAGGTGTAAACCCGCCAAGGGCCGATGCCCAGCTTAACCAGACCGTCCATGGTTTTATCCGCATTGGGGGTTACGATGGCGATCTCAATTGCATCACCTAGAAATGTATTCGAGAGCGTCATCTCCGATTTGGATATCGGCAACTCCAGTTCATCAAATTCGGTCATTGAATACTCCAAGGCCTTCCCCACTGTAAATAACAATCAGGCAAGGCGAATCAGTTATACCTACGGTTCTTAGGTTTTAAACCTGGGGGCCAAGCGTTACGCTACAGCGAATACACCTCGCGTCCGGTCCACTGCTTACTTGAAAATTTCACCCGGAATCGGAGGAGACGCAAAATGATCACTGACATTTGGGTTGCATCCCCATGGGTGACCAATGTCGAACTTCCAGGAACCGTCGGCTTGCTGTCGTACGACTTCAATCCCCGAATGCCCAATTTCTACATCCATGCCGTCCTCGGTTTTCCCGACAACACGCCAGCTGGAATGCATCAAACCGAGATCACCCATCCGGGTAATATGTCGAACAATCAAGTTCATTTTCCCTTTGATGCAAAAAAGGCCATTCTCGAACCCCGCTCTGATCGCATCCCGCCCTTCTAACAAGCAGGCTCCTTCGTGGGGCAGCACCCACGTTACACAATCGGGCTCGTGCAGCTCGATGCCGCATCAAGGTCACCATCATGAAAGGCCTGCACAAGTGCAAAATCGACATCTTCGGGGGTCATGGGTAATTTCATTGAGTTCTCTCTTTTTACAAGAAGGCCAGTGTGCGAAATGAAACGCGATGTCGGCCAGAGGGGTGTTGAGAGCAAATTGACAACTAAGTGACCCTTAACCGTCAATTTGCTCGATGAGCGAATAAAGCTATTTTGAAGTGACGGATGGGGTCCACATATCCAAGTGAAGTTTCCATTGTTCACCGTCTTTCTTGAACACGAGGAGATAGCGACTGTCGCTCGCTTGTCCACTCGTATCAACAAATCTCAACGTTCCAACCGCATAGGCCAGCTCACCTGAATTGTGGACATCATGAATCTCGAGACTGACATGCTTGGCACCAGCCTGAATCACACCCTCCCAAAACTCGCGGATGTTTTCCTTGCCATGAACGGTTGGCGTGCTGGGAGCGTAAACGTAAGCGTCATCTGTATAGGCATGGGAATCGCTGAGGCGTTCGATGTCGCCCTGCATGATGGCCTCGGCCAGCACATTGTTATGCTTGTCAATCGTCTGATGTAGCGTTAACTCAGCGAACGCCAAACTCGAACCGAGTAAAAAGGTCATGGCCGAAATTGTAATCATTTTAAGCATTTTCATGATGCACACCTATTGTCTGATGGATTGAAATAACTGGCTGGCTAATGAAAACAAATAGGATAGATGTTTTCAAAGCCGTTGATTCGATCAGATGCTAAAAACCTACCGAGAATCACACCGGCAAAGCACGCTCTATTTGTTGAAATCATTATAGGGCTTTGCCGTGTAAAGCTTGGTTGAAATGTTCTGAGCAAACGCATGAAAAAAACTAAGCCATCTGGACCGCAATTCATGCCACGTTGATGTTGGGAACAGATGCCCTTGAACTAGAAGAATGCACGGCAAGGCATGCACATATGACAATCCTCTCCAGGCACCGATGCCCAGGACTGCGAAACGATCGCCCAATCTTCTTCTTTCACCAGATTAATGACGCTAATATCATGGGTCACCTGCGATTCATTTTCGGTCATTTCGCAGCCCACAGTAGCGCAGGCTACGTTCCCGTATACCTGTATGTCATAGAACTTAATTTTTTCCGAAAACGACCGTAGAATACCACTCGTTCTGAGCTCGGACATTCGTTCTATAAAGCCCTGGGGCGTCATCGTCTTGATGGGTCTGGCGGATGGAATTATACGCCCTTCAGGGTGAAAACCGGATAGGAAAAGCCCCCAATTCGGAGCACTATCTTCGTTCCAGCATAAGCCGGAATACTGGTTCTGGAGAAGCGCCAGAATGTCGTCATTGTCAGTTGCCATGGTATTAACCTCTCTGTTGTATTTTTCTCAAACACTTGTCAAAAGTCTGTTCGTAGCTTGATCAAATACCGATAAAATGCCGATCGGTACTATTTCCTCATAAGCCCCGGCTCTAAGCCCACAACACAACCGCCAAATTCATGGCAAAAAAAACCGCCAATGGATGGCGGCAAAGAACGCTCTACTGCTTGGAGCTTCACGGGAATGCGGTTACTCGTAGGATTTGACAAGCCGTTCGGATCGGTGCTGAAAAACTTTCACCAGAGTTACGTATACACCGGCAGCGACAAGCATTGAGGGGACCGTAGCACTGATATATGAGAATGCCGACTCTCCCCAACCAAAGCTTAGGATAGAGTAACCAGACAACCAACCGCCCAGGAATAACCACAACAGCATTCCCGACAGTTGCGCAGCAAACGCATACACATTAAAACCGTTGTAAAAGCGGTAAATGCCATGCTCTTCATAGCATTCTTTTACATTGATAATGCCTTTTCGTAAAAAGACATAGTCCGCTATTGATATTGCCCAATAGGGGCCTGCCAATAAGCCGACAAACAACAGAATGATGCCAAACAGGTTCTGTAGTTCGGCATCATAAATAAAGACCAAAGAAGGCAAGGCAACGATAGCCGTGGTCAACTTGTAATTGAACTTGGGGAATATCGACATGAACGCCATAACCCCGGAATATAAAAGCAAAGAACTGGTCGTGATTGTGCCTAAAATAATGATGATCATGGAAATCAGACCTAATTCCAACTTCACTGCCCAAACAGCCGGATCAATTTCGCCGGTCGCCAAGGTCGCAATCCCCCCGGTAATTGCGAAGATAATGCCAATAACCGCCAGGCCTATAAAGGTCCCCCAATAAGCATTCCGTTCAGATGAAGCAAACTTGTTCCAAGAACCCAGATAAGGTTGCCAAGCCACCGCCCAAACCACACAAGTTTCAACGGCAAAGGCGATACCTACCGCACCCGTAGGCTTAAAGTTACTGACGGCGGCCATATGTTCGCTATTCATAATTTTGAACAGAATATAAATAGAAAAACCACCCAGGACAGGCACCGTTACTGTCGAAAGATAGAAGCTCGCTTTCGGGGTCAGCATAACCAGAAACATGGGAATAAGCAGACCGCCTCCTACCGCGTAAACCGTATAATTTCCGGAAAACGAGAAGGACTCTCCCAGGAAAACCTCGCTCGCATTAACCGCAGCCGTGCCGGTCATTGAGGACAGCAAACCTATCCACCCAAAGTTGATAAAGATCAGTACAAAAGCACCGTAATAGGCACCTTTCATCCCAAAAGCCGGGCGCAAAGCCACAACTTCATCCAGGCCATACCGAGCGCCCCTTTGAGAAGACACCGCGCAAACGGCGTACGCAAACAAGTTTGCCGTAATCGAAATCAACACCATTGGCCAGAGGCCCAGCCCTTCTGCGTAGTAACTTCCCACCATGAAGGTCGCCAGCAGAATATTCCCTCCAGCCCACAGAAGCACCAGAGAAATGAAACCAGCGTCTCGATCCGATGGAGAAATGGGCGCCAATGTATTTTCAGTAACCGTTTGCATATTCAAACCTCTTTTTAATCGGCACACACCACAAACAAAGACACCAACAAGGGAATGCAAGACAGGAAAAAAAGGATCAGGTGATCGGCTTTATTAACCCGACCGGCTTCTACAACTTCTTGATTCATGTCGACCTCGCATCAGTTGTTAATCATTTTCAAGCATCTTACACCCTGCCTTCGCGACACGCAGATGAAAGTCATTCATCAAGAGGCTGAGAAAAATTTGACTGAAAGAAGCGAGATCAGGGGCTAGCATTAGTGTGTATATAGAGCCCACAGAAGATCAGCTCGCAATCATTCACGTTCAATATTTGACTTATAGAAATGAAATTAAAAAACAAGACGGCCCTTGTCACTGGGGCCTCACGGGGGATCGGTCTGTCCATTGCCAAACGATTTTTGAGCGAAGGCAGCAATGTGGTGCTCAGCTATCTGGCAAAGGATCCTTTGAGCACAGAAGACCTGGGCATACTGCAACGTTACAAAGAGCAGTGTCTTATTGTTGAATGCGATGTGCGTATCAATCAGCACATTGAACGCTGCGTGGAACAAACATTGTCTCGTTTTTCCAGCATCGACACACTGATCAATAACGCCGGTGTCGCACACAATGCACCGCTGACTGAAACCACCATGGACCAGTTTGATGACCTGATGAGCGTTAACCTGAGGGGGGCCTTCAATATGAGCCGCTGCGCCATTCCCAGTATGCTCGAGGCCACAGTCAGTTCCAGCATCATCAACATCAGCTCTGAGTTGGCGTATCTGGGGCGCGCGAAAAACAGCGCTTACTGTGCCTCAAAAGCCGCCCTTATCGGACTGACTCGCTCCTGGGCGAGAGAATTTTCCCCCAAAATTCGCGTGAATGCGATTGCTCCGGGTCCAACCAGTACGCGAATGTGTGACCCCAATATCATGCACGAGGAAGAGCTCGCTATGGAGCTCAACAATCCAATGAAACGTTTTGGGCGATGCAGCGAAATTGCGGCGACGGCGGTGTTCCTGGCATCGGACGAATCATCTTATTTCACAGGACAATGTTTGGGCCCCAATGGCGGCGCAGCAATGTACTAGAGCTCGAACTCTGCACAAAGGTCAGTCTATGCAGCAAGAATACAAGAACAAAAACGTCGTCGTCACTGGTGGGTTCAGCGGCATCGGCAAGGCCGTCGCAACGGCGTACGCCCAAGAAGGTGCGAACGTGTTTCTCATCGATGCCAATCCCGCAGTCGCTGAAACAGCCAACGCCATCGCCGCGCAAACCCAAGCCAAGGTTATCGCCCTGCATTGCGATATCAGCGTAGAAAGCTGTGTTAACGAGGCCTTCTCAACAATCGACGCTATCGACATTTTTATCGCCAACGCGGGCATAGAAGCAGCCACACCGATTGATGAGCCCATGGCGGCTGGCCTGGCAAACTTCAGAAAAATCATGGACGTCAACATTACCGGGACGTTTTTGACCCTAGCCTCTGCCCGCAAAAAAATGAGCGCCGGTGCATCGATTGTCATCACATCGTCGATTTGGGGAAAAACAGCGGTTCCGGACTTCTCCGCGTATAACGCCAGCAAACATGCCAACCTCGGCTTGATGCGGACCTTGGCCAAAGAACTGGGCCCTCAAGGCATACGCGTCAATGCCATATGCCCGGGGTGGGTTAAAACCGGGCCCGCCATGGAATCACTGAAAATCATGGCCGGGGAAAAAGGTTGCAGCGAAGAATCATTGCTGAAAAGACTCAGCGAAGAACAATGCTTCGGAGATGTGCAGTCGCCGGAGGACGTTGCGCTGTCCTATCTCATGCTGACATCAAGATACGCCATCAACGTAACCGGGCAGGCGATCAATGCAGATCGCGGCGCCCTCTTGGTTTAAGCCGCCAATTCCTTATTGAGAGCAGATTATGACCTATCACCCTCATATTCCCGATGGTTCCAATGCCACCATCCACTCAGCGGTTTCCGCGACGGGAACACCCGTCTACGGTGAAACATACCGAATTCCTGCGCGATGCGGCGTGGCCGTCATTGCGAAGGACGGCGACCTCCTGAACATTAACAATCCAAGTGGCTATCAGGTGTGTGACTTTTGGGCCTTTCGCCTGAACAATCTCAATGAATATTTGTCGATGAGCCACAGTCGAACCCACTTGGGAAAGCTTATCCCTGAGCTTGGAGATACACTGGTCAGCAATCTGAGAAGCAATATGGTAACTCTGGAGAGCAGCGACACACCCATCTCCCATGACACCCTCATTGCCGCCTGCGATCACCACCGCTATCAACAGCTCGGTGTTCACGCTTATCACGATAACTGTACCGACAATCTCAGAATGGCAACGCAAGCCATTGGACAAAAGATTCCGTTGGTTCCCGACCCATTCAATCTTTGGATGAATGTCCCAATCTCTCCTTCCAACACAGTGAGTTTTGAGCCGCCGGTGTCTAGTGAGAACAGCCGTGTTCTGCTCAGAATTCACGGTGATTGCCTGTTGGTCATGTCTGCATGCCCACAAGACATCACCCCGGTAAATGGCGAGGGGAAGAACCCAAGCCATTTGGAATTCAGTATTTCAAATTGAACATCAACAAGCGATTCACATGAGGAAAATCATATGAGCACTCCAGAGCAAAACAAACAGGCCGTCGCTAATATTTACGGCATTTGCTGGAATAACGGCGACATGAATGAAATCGATAACATTTTTGATGATAATGTTGAGCACGATCAATTTCTGCCAGAGTGGCCGAAAGGGAAAGAAGGCTTTAAAACCTTGGTGTCTTTTTGGCGAGAAGCCTTCCCAGACATTCATGAAGAAGCGTTGGAGCTGATTGCCGAAGGCAACAAAGTAGCCAGCCGATTCCGCCTGACCGGCACACATCTCGGTGATTTCTATGGTATCCCAGGCACGGGGCGAAAAATTGACATTCTGGGCGCAGAAATCTTTGAGTTCAAAGACGGCAAAGTTGTTCAGTATTACTACCATGAAGATACCATGGGCCTGTTCACCCAGTTGGGTTTAATGCCTGTCGGCCAGAATAAAATTGCCGGCGTAAATTCCTGAGCAAAACACTGCCCGTAACATCGCTCCTGCCCCATAGATGAGCTATTTACTGGCATCAGCTAAAGAAATCTAGTTTGTAGGAATTCGATAGCTGAACGAGCATCGTAGGCTCCAAGACAGGAGAGCCTACGATGATTGCACACCCAATTAAATGGCCCAATGGGGCAAAAATCGCCTGCGCAATAAGCTTTGATATTGATGCAGACAGTTTGATACATATATCCCGACCTAAAGACGGTTTTGATCGTTTGTGCCCGGTCTCCATGGGAAAGTATGGCCCTACTGTAGCCATCCCAAGAATTCTGGACACCTTCAAAAAGTTCGGTATTAAACAAACCTTTTTTATTCCTGCCTGGTGCATGTCTCAATACCCAGAGATGGTGGAGCGCATACTCGAAGGCGGACACGAAATTGGCCATCACGGCTATATTCACGAAGACCCAACCCGACACTCGGCCGACGAGCAAATAGAGTGGTTTGAACGAGCCATTGAAGTCCACCAATCTATGACCGGCAGCAAACCTCTGGGTTATCGAGCGCCTGTCTACAACGTCAACGATACAGTTATAGATTTACTGTTGAAGCACTCGTTTTTATACGAAAGCTCAATGATGGCTGATGATATTCCATATCTATTGCAAAAAGGCGACCAGCAACTGGTTGAGATTCCAGTTCACTGGGCCAACGACGACTGGCCTCCGTTTGCACACTACCCTGAAATTGACTACATGATGCATGTGCAAGCCGCCTCCACTGGTCTCGCAGGCTTCTGGGAAGAATTTGAAGCGCAATACGAAGCTTCAGGATTCTGGATGTCTATCTGGCACCCGTTTTTAACCGGCCGGCTGACGCGATGGGCACAGGTCGAAAAATGGCTGGAGTCCGTTCTTTCCCGTAACGACTGCTGGTTTGCGCCTCTGTCTGAAATTGCACAGTACGTTGCACAACAAGATCGAGACAAACAACAAAACATTCGAAAGGACACACTCCCCTATTACCAGGATGTTCAAATTCCAAAACTCTAACGTGCAAATTTTATTCATCTATAGGCTGAAATTATTTCGCATGTCTGAATCGCCAATTTATATATATTTGAATTGCAGGGTTTGAATCCGAACTTTAAATCTCGCTATAGCAATAATGATTAAGTTCATAAGAGGAGAATAAATATGTCCAGCTTAATAACACATAAAAAATATAGACTTTCAACCGCCATATCGTGTGCCATCATTATGGGATCATCGGCATTTTCCAATGCGCAGGACTTCGCACTGGAAGAAGTTGTGGTTACCGCTCAGAAACGATCCGAGTCTGTGCAGAGTATTGGCCTGACGGTTTCGGCCCTGACTGGGGACGAGCTTAAAGAAGCCAATGTCGATGACATTACCAAGATCGCGGCCAATGTACCCAACGTGCAGGTCAACCACGGTTTCGGCCCAACCAATTTCAATATTCGTGGCCTTGGCGTGAACGAGTTTTCCAGCAATCTGGATTCGCCTATTGCGGTTCACCTGGACGAAGGTTACATTTCCAAAGGCTTTACAACCAGCTTAATGCTCTTTGACATTCAACGAGTGGAAGCACTGAAAGGCCCTCAGGGTACTTTGTTTGGTCGAAATGCCACAGGCGGCGCGGTCAACTTCTTTACCAACAAACCTGGTGATGAATTTGAAGCCAGTTTGCAGGTCGGCTATGACGATTACCAGACCGTGCGAACCGAAGCTTACATCAACACACCGCTTTCCGACGGTTTGAATTTTCGCTTATCCGGCTTCAGCACCAAGCAAAACAAAGGTTACTATGACAATCTCACTCGTGGCGATGACGAGGGCAAAATCGACAAGTGGGCACTCCGTTCACAGTTGGCCTGGTCCTTCGACTCTACCGATGTGAATTTATCTCTCTCTTACGGTGAAGACAGCTCCTCATTTATCCCTTATGAAGGTGCCGGTATTTTCACACCCGACTCTTTGGCTGCCGGAGCCCCTGAATTCTGCTCCGAATACCTCAGTGGCACTGTCACTGGTGGTTCGGCAAATTGTGTTCGCGGTATCGATGGTTTGAATCCGGGCGACAATGACCCGTTTACGTCTAACGGCGGTACCGAGCACATCGTGAACAACGAAGCTCAAAATGCCCTGCTCCGCATTGACCATGATCTTGGTTGGGCCACCTTAACCTCGATCAGTTCCTATCAGGATTTTGTACGTGATCAGCAGGAAGACGCCGACGGCACACCGGGCGGCGGAGTAGAGATTTTCTACTACGACCTGGTTGAAACTTTTAGTCAGGAACTTCGATTGACGTCTGATAACGACGGCATGTGGAACTACGTTCTGGGCTTTTACTATTTGGACGATGAATTTTATCAAGCTGAATACCTTCGTATTTTAGGCGGTGCCGCACCAGGTTTCTTCACTGAGTTCAATCAGAACAGTGAAGCGGTGGCTCTGTTTGCCCATAACGATTTCCAGTTGACGGAAAGCCTGGCTCTGACGCTCGGCGTACGCTGGAGCGAAGAAGATGTCGAGATCAATGGTGGAACGGATTTTGGTACAGGTCTGGTGCGCTCACTAGGCGGTCGTGATGTTCCAGAAAACATTGTCGGTACTGCCGCAGTGTCATCCGAAGTTGCTGGCGGCGGCAAGCGTAACGATGAAAACGTAACCTATAAGCTGGGTGCCAAATGGGAGCCAGAACTGGATCAGTTCGACCAGTTTATGGCCTTCATCAACTACTCCACTGGATTCCGTTCTGGCGGCTTCAACGCAACGTTCGTTTCCCGACAGGAAGGCTTTACTTCGCTAGAGCCTGAAGAAATCACAGCCTACGAAGGTGGCATTAAAACGACCTTTTGGGATGGCCGCGCACGTCTTAATGTCTCAGGTTTTATTTACGAGTTTGAAAACGGCATCGTAAATGTAGACAACGAGAATGCGCCACTGCCAATCGCTGTGAATGCAGCCGAAATCGATACCAAGGGTATTGAGATTGATGGACAATTCCTGTTGACTGAAAAGTTGGAACTGCAACTGGGCTTTGGTTGGTTGGATTCTGAAATCGTCAGTAATATTACCGCCGGCGGTCAAAGCTTGAATGGAAACACCCCAGTTAACGCGCCAGAGTATACCTTCAACGGCTTGCTGCGATATGAAACCGACATCAACGAAAACTGGGCGGCGGCATTTTCAACCGATTGGAGCTGGAGAGACGACCAGTACCTGGAAACGGTAAATGCGCCTTCCAACCTGCAAGAAGACTATTGGCTGCACAATGCTCGCGTCACGCTGTCCAGCAGCGACGGGAAGTATGAGTTCAGTCTGTATGGTCACAACATTGCTGACAAAGAATACCGCACCTACGTAAACGATCTCCCAACCTTAGGCTGGCTGTTGAATATTTACGGCCAACCTCGCACCTTTGGCGTCTCTGCGTCTATTTATTTCTAAACACGAAAACCGGCCAGCGTTTACGCTGGCCTTCTTTCAGGTAGGTAAAAATGAAACATACTCACGCATATAAACCCGCGCACGAGCTCGCTAGACTGATCCGCACCGGAGAGTTGTCGGCTCTGACCTTGATGGAAGAAACCATCGATCGAATCAAAGCACGCAACCCCTCATTGAATGCCTTTGTCATTACCGGATTCAATGACGCCCTTGATGCTGCCAAGAAAGCCGATCAGATGGTGAAAGATGGCGCCCCTCTGGGCCCTCTGCACGGTGTCCCTGTCGCGATGAAAGACCTGTTCGATTTCAAACCTGGGTGGGTATCTACCCTGGGCGGTGTCAAGGCACTGGAAAACAACGTGGTCGAAAACCAATGCGCGTTTACCGAACGAATGGAGGCGGCGGGAGCCATCATCGTGGGCAAAACCAACAGCCCTACTTTTGGATTTCGCGGCACCTGTGATAATTTTGTATTTGGTCCAACCAAAAACCCCTTCAATCTCGACCGCAACAGCGGTGGCTCTTCTGGTGGCAGCGCGGCAGCGGTAGCAGACGGTCTCGTCTCCCTGGCGGAAGGCACCGATGCGGGCGGTTCGATACGTATTCCTTCAGCCTGGTGCAATACATACGGTTTCAAACCCTCTTTCGGCCGATCGCCGATTCTGATTCGCCCAAATGCCTTCGGCGCGACTACACCATTTATTCATATGGGCCCCATTACACGAAATGTTAAAGATGCCGTGATCGCTCTCGACATCCTGTGTGGGCCACACCCAGCGGATCCCCTCACCGTTGTACCGAAAGAAGACCTGCAATCTCACCTTGGAAAAGATGTCACGGGTTTGAGAGTAGCCTTCACCGAAGATTTCGGCGTGTTCCCCGTCGAACCTGAAATCCGCGAAGGCGTACGAGCAACCGCAGAGAAGTTAAAGCAAGCTGGCGTGTCCGTTGAAAATGTGGATATCGATCTTGGGTACGATCATTTCGAGCTAGGTGAATTGTGGTGCCGCCTGATGGCCCCGCTGAATACACATGTACTCGATAGTCTGGAGCAGGCAGGTGTGGATCTGCTTGAAAACCCTGAGCAGCTGCCCCCCGATTTGCGGCGTTGGAACGATTACGTCAACAACACGATGAGCATGCGTGACTACTATCGCGATCAAGGCATTCGATCTGAGATCTTCGAGAAGCTGCAAAGCGTGTTCGAAGACTATGACGCGATTATCTCCCCAACCCTGGCCTGCTTCCCTGTTCCTAATGACACCAACGGCGACACCAAAGGACCCACGGAACTGAATGGCGAAAAAGTGGAGCCACTGATTGGTTGGTGCCTTACCTATTTGGCCAACTTTACAGGTCACCCTGCCGCCAGCATCCCAGCTGGACTCGGCTCTGAAGGTCTGCCTATGGGTCTGCATATCATGGGTAAATCTGGCCAGGACGGAACAGTCATTGCCCTTAGCGAAGCCTTGGAAAAAGTAGCGCCCTGGGAGCAACACTATGAAAACTGCGACTCCCGCCCCCTGTAACGAAGACTAGTAACTGTCGGTATTGATTAGAGACGCTGTTGGAGTGTCTCTATACCGATCTGCTTCATCCAAAAGCCAATCCTGAAACGCGACAATTTTGTGTTTACTGGAATGGCTTTTTTCACACACCAAGTAGTAACTTTTATCCTTCAGGAAATAGTCCACATTGGTGGGAACAACCAGGGCTCCGGATTCCAAATAAGACGACGCTGACAACGTGCTGCACAGAGCTACCCCGCGGCAATCGAGAGCGGCCTGCAAACAAATATATTCATCGCTGTAAGTTTCAGCATAATTGGCTTTTTTCGATGAGGTCCCCGATAAATCAAACCACATTTCCCAAGTGGGATCGTCGGGGTCTTGATTCTCAGTCCACTCATAAACGATCAGCGGAAATTCCAACAACTCTTCCGGCTTAAGTTTCTTGCTTTCTTTGTGTTCCAGCAACTTGGGGGAACACACTGGCACAACAAAGTTGTTGAGAACCCAAACAAAGTGAGACCCGTCGTAGTTTCCTTTACCATGACGAATTGCGATATCAACGTTATTGGAGGTAATCTCCTTAACGCTGTCACTGGCATCAATCTTCAAACTGTATTGAGGGTATTGGCTACGAAATCGGTGCGCTCGTTTAGACAACCAATTGGTCGCAAACGATTTTGTGGTGGTGACAATAAGCGGTCCTTCGCTCTCACTCACCGATAACGCATTGACCGCTTCGTGCAGTTTTAAAAACGCTTCACTGGCCAAGGGCGCAAAGACTTTGCCTTCGTTGGTCAGGCTCAATGAACGAGTAAGCCGGTTGAAGAGTTTAACACCCAGCTCTTCTTCAAGCGATTTAATGTTATGGCTTATTGCTGTGGGAGTTACGTTCAACTCATCAGCAGCTTTTTTAAAACTGAGATGCTTAGCGGCGACCACAAAAGCCTGAACCCCCCTAAGCTGAGGAAGTCTGTCCATTATCGTCTCTCAAGCGAATTCTTATTGTCATTAAAAACATTCTACTCGAATGGGCTTACGACTAGAGCTGATCTAGACCTTGCCTGGTACAAATCCAAAGCCAATATAGTATAAGCTGATATTGATTTTTTACACCATTTTTCGATAAAAGCCATCACTAACAATAGGTTTTAGGCGGGCACTACAACCCCGCCAGGGTCTTTTCAATGAACTTCGCCACTTTTAGCAAGGCGTCGTCACGATTTCGAGGGGACGACAACATGAGTCCGAAAGGCAGTCCTCCGCCCGGTGGTTTAAGAGGGATCGATACACCCGGCATATCCAAAAAGCTGCCCAGCATAGTATTGCCTAAAATTCGCTGATTATAGCGTTCATAGAATTCAATGTTGTTCAACACGCTTTGCGCCTCGACCGGCACAACCGGAACGGTCGGAAACATGAAGAACTGATGTTCAGGTAATGTCGATAAACTCTCAATGAGTTCACTCCGAATGCTCAGTAATTTGTCCTTTCCCGACGCCTTAAGCCGTCCGGCTTTTGACAAACGTCGCTGAGTGAACTCCTGTAAGCCACTCGTACTCTGACTCAACAGATGGCCATAGTTCTCATAGGCCTCATAAGACACTAGCGTACCGTACTTGGAAAACAATTCGCTGACCGCCTCAAACTGAGGCTGACGCTCAACGCGAATGTTCAATCCACCGTTGCGCAAACTTGTAATGAGAGATGAAAACTTGGATTTAACTCTCGGATCAAGCTCATTACTGACCTCGTGATCCGGTATCAGCAATTCAATCGATTCCGGCCCCTGAAGATCCGGATTTTGAGAGCTGGCATCCGACAAGAGAGTGTGAATCGTGAGGCAATCGTTGACGCCTCTGGAAAAGAAACCCACGGTGTCCAATGTAGGAGACAGTGGCAAAATATCTGAAATATCGTGAATGCCAGAGCTTGGTCTGAAACCAACAACCCCCTGAACTGCGGCGGGAACTCTCACTGAACCGGAAGTGTCGGTTCCGATGGCGATGGGTGTGAGTCCCTGTGCCACCGCCGCAGCGGAACCACTTGAGGAACCACCCGGAATATAACGCTTCGTACGGCTGCATACATTCTCAGGCGTGCCGAATACGGTGTTGATGCCAACACCGGAAAAAGCCAATTCACTCATGGTCGATTTTGCCATGGGAATCAAACCATGTGACAACAATTGCCTACAAAACTTGGAACTGATGGTGGCCGGTTCAGATTCCATGGCCGCCGAGCCATTACTGGTTACATACCCTTCCAGATGAAAATTGTCCTTGATGACAATCGGCACCCCATCTAACGGGCCGAGATCACGCTTCAAACGATGACGTAAATCACTTTGAGTCCAAGCTTCCTCGGCCATTTCAACACACGAACTGGTGAACACGCCGCTGGACACGGAAAAGTCGGCTTGGATGGCCTTGCTGACATCCTTAGGGCTGCATATACCGGCACGGTATGCGGACACAAGTGCATTGGCGCTGCACGTTCTGGCAAAATACCTGAGTTGCTCCAACTTTGGTTCTTCTCGCATGCGATAGGGGCTTCCTACTATTAGGGGACGCCTTATTTTCGATCACGGGGAATGCAATTACAAAAGAAGGGTAATCACCTATCGCATGAGATATTTTTCCTCATTTCATCGCTACCCGGTTCACATTCGCGCTTGTCTCTCCAACTGGGCATGCCGGTCAGTTTTTTTATCGATACGTCGCATCGCCGCCATAACAGACCGACCGACAAGCCAACGAAAGGGCTCAGGCGGCACAGGTAAGGATTTCCGATCCACCAAAATCCCGGCGTCTTCCAGGTCTTCCTGACAAATCAGCTGAGCAATGACATTTCCAGCGTTGCTCGCCATCGCGATACCATGGCCGGAATAGCCGACACCATAGTAAATATTATTGTGTTTGCTTAAGGTGCCAATACTCGGTACACCATCCGAGGAAATAGCCACGCGTCCGGTCCAGCCTACATCGATATTCACATCGTTCAGTTCAGGCAACCTGTCCCTGAATACCGTGTTGAGCTTTGAAAAAGTAAGCGAGTCATTAGGCCTTGGCTGGGAATTTCCAAAACCCAGCCGAGCCGACTTGGACCCGATCAGCACTCGATTATCTGCCGTAAGGCGTATATTTTCCAAAGCCATGTGCGCAGTGGTGATGCCTTCGCCACCATACCAGTCAAGCCGGGAACGTTGCTCAGGCGTAAGCGGATCGCTAACAAAGACGGATACCGACATCGGAATAATTTTTTGTTTGAGAAAACCCAGTTCACCTGAGTACGCATTAGTCGCCAACACACAATGATGGCAGGAAACACGGCCCTTCCCGGTTTTGATCAGCACTTTTTTACCAGGCACAACGCTTTCAACCTCACTGTTCTCGAACAGATCCACGCCTTTTTCCAGAGCGATCTTAGTGAGGCAACGTGCGTACTTCGCGGGATTAATGACACCGCCCTTCTTCCAATGAGCCGCTTGAACAACGCACTCAGGAATGCCCTTTCTCTGGAGAGCGCGTTCATCAAGAAGCTCATTTTCAATACCCATTTTTTCGAATAGGGCCGCGTACTTCTCGATCTTACTGTTTTCCTCCCCTCGACTTACCGCCGCCATGATGTTGCCGCATTGATTGTAGTCGCAATCGACGCCACCTTGCTCGATCATATACGCAACATTATCGACGGCTTTATTCACTACACGTGACAATTGCTGCGTTCTTTCTTCACCAAAGTTTTTGTAGGTGAGCAGAGGCAGCATGCCCAAAGAACAACCCACATGGCCGCTGTTTCGCCCGCTTGCCCCCGAACCCGCCAGTCCCTTTTCAACAACTGCAACGCGAATGTTGCGCTCGCGAAGTGCAATGGCCGTCGATAAACCCGTAAACCCGCCTCCAATCACCACAACATCGTAACTATGATCGCCTTCCAGCGAAGGAAAGGAAGATGGCGGCGGGTCAAGATTGTCAAACCAAAAACTGGTAGAGCTGAACGATCGGATCGTTGAGTTTTTCATAGTGTTTTCCATGGCGTGCGATGAACTGAGTGTCTCGCTTTGTCTTTCTGACCCATCAGTCGATCACTTCAACACGCTTACTGTTAAGATAAAGAGATTCCATATCCATATAGCTGTGCTTCTCTTTTACCAGACCATTTTCAAATATCAGCTCATCCATCATATCCATGGAAAAAGTGTCACCCGTTGGAATAAAGCGCTTATTGCCAATGATGTAAGGCTGGGTAGGTGTTGCCGACAGGGAAAAGCGAATGGTGACCGATTGACTGCCGAAAGAAATGTGTTGCAACGTAGAATCGTAATCCGGGAAGAATTCAAAAATGGTCGCAAATGCGTCTCGAATTTCCGCCTTTCCCCTGGCGACCGCTTGATTGGCAACATGCAGTTGATAGAGAGAGTCTTCATGGTGCAGTGCGAGAATTTTATCTACATCCCGGGAGTCCCAGGCCTCGCCGTAGGCTTTAGCATCGGGACCAAGCGACACCTTATTCAGAAGGTCACACGCGGATAAAGCAAAAACAACCAACAGGATGAGTGCCGCTTGAGTGTATTTTTTCATCACATTACTCCCTTACGCAGATCGAAATTAGTTCGCCAGTGAATCGAAAAATTGATGACGGTGTTGTCAATGGTTTTGATCAATAATTCACATACCAATGGTATGTTAAAGTCTTTTGGTATGTCAAACAAAAAGCCAGCTCACTCCAAGCCGCAAGCTTGCACAATACATAAACCTTTGATTAACATAGAATTTCCAACGCAAACATTTGAAGCAACGGATCAACCACATACTGTAAGAGAGTGTGTGTTTAAGTCTGTCCAGCAAATATTGAGGGTTTACAATGCGCGCATCTTGTATATTGTGGGGACCCACAAACACCGTCACGCCTTACGTAAAGGCATTCGTTTTTGCCATCAGGGTATAGTCATGACGATAAAGTCGAGAAGAGATGAAAATGCTGAAGCTACTAAGGAAGTGCTGATTGAAAAAGCCAGCGCCCTATTTGGAAAGCATGGTTTCAGCAAGACTTCTCTAGGAAAGATCGCCGAAGACGCGCGTCTTACCAAAGGTGCCATCTATCATCACTTCAAGAATAAAGAAGATATTTTCGCCGCTTGCTACAGCAAGCAGGCGTATCAGGTCTCGTCTTATGTCAGGAAGATTCCCCTGACAGAGGATCCCTGGCAGGACATGGTCAATCAAAGTAAGGCGTTTCTCGAGACATCGAAAACCACAGGAATCCCCATCCAGGAAGCCATTACCGTACTCGGCTGGGAAAAATGGCGTAAGCTCGACGAGGAGCATACGCTATTGCCGTTAACCCAAGGCGTTACCCGCTTGGTCGACAGTGGTTTGCTTAAGCCATATAACGTAAGCCTGCTAGCAGATGCGATTTTCGGCATTTTGATTCACTCGATGATGAGCCTGGTTGGCGCACGGGACAGAAAAGCAAAAGGGGAAGAGTTGCTGCGGCTACTCGAGGACTTTATCTCTGGAGCCCTGAGTGATGAGGCTAAAAAACGTCTGGGTAAGTGAGCCATTCAAGGCAAGCGTACCCATCCCCTTCCATAACACCTCTGCTGATCGTCTCGCGCTCCTGGGTCTTCAACTCTGAGAACACCCTACTCTCTCACCATTTCCACTGACTTGCCTCGACACTATTCATCCTCTCAATCACTCTCTCAATCACTCTACCGTTCAACTTCGAGTTTATAGGTGCAAGTTCTCCTCAAGGCAGCTGCCGCAAATGTCGTGCTCACTGTACCGCCCCTGATACCGCCTATAACGAAAAGTACGCCGTTCACCCCAGAGCTCTACTTTTAATCGTGAAGTCCGTTGACATACCAACAGGTAAAAACATACCATTGGTATGTCAAACAATGACTTTACGTTCAATTTAACTTTTGGGGTTTTGTATGAAGAATATATTGATCTTAGCGCTGCTGGCTTTTTCCGGAATCAGCCACGCAATGGATGCCAAACAACTCAAGGAAGCCGCGTTAAAGGCCTGCGATCTTCAATCGGCCAATATGCCAGCAAATATGAAAGAGCAAGCCAAGAAGATTTGTGTATGCAGCGCTGAAAAAACGGACTATGAGGCCGTCCTCAAGGCGCAAACCTCTGGAAACACCAAGCAGATCCAGGAAAACGCAATGAAAATTGCCCAAGCCTGTACTGCGAAACTGCAGTAAGTAAAATGACGCCGTCAGTGCCTATCCACCTGACAGAACAAAAGAGCGGTTCGACCTTCTCCTTCGTTCTTCAGCAACAGCCTACGCGACTAAACATCAACGCGGCGCGTATGGGGGGCACTTACGGCCATATTACCGATGGTTGCTTTATCTTTTTCAAGAACCCTGGCTAACACTTCGATCGCCCGCCGATTGGTTTCCGAATTGCGGGCCGTAAAACCGAGCAGGAGTCCATTTTGATAGTGGTCCGAATGGAAGCATCCTGAAATAGGCGTGCAGCCCAGGCCTGCAGCTACCCCCTGCCCCGCGACCGCCTGATCTGGAACACTTAAAGAAACCGGTATATGCAAGCCCGCGTTTTGGTTCTCAGTGAATCGAGTATTTAAACCCAAAATGCCCGCGAGCGATTCCTCCAGAGCCATTCGCCTTCCACCATACAAATTTCTCATATTTTTCACATGGCGAAAAAACACCCCACCACCGATTAACTCAGCGAGCGCTGCCTGGGTGATGACAGAGCTTTCATTCCCTAACATGGGGTATATTTTTCTGAGGCTGTCGACCAAATCCGGAGGCACAACCAAGTAACTCATCCTGAGCGATGGAGACAAGGTTTTGCTGAAGGTTCCCATATAGAGAGTTTGACGATTGTCTTTGAACCCCGCCAAAGCAGGAATCGGGTTCCCCGAATACCGGAACTCACCATCATAATCGTCTTCAATAATCCAAGCCCCGTTGTCTGCCGCAACGTTCAACCACTTGGCTCGACGTTCAGGAGGCATGGTGTACCCCAATGGGTACTGATACGAGGTTGTCAGATAAATCAACGAAGGCGATGTTTCCGGAAGCGTTTCTGGATTGGCACCCTGCCCATCGACATTCACCGGGCTGATTTCCAAATCGGCGATTTGAAAAGCCATCTTTGCCACTGAGTAAACCGGATCTTCCAACCACACGACATCTCCCACGTTGGTCAATGCACGAGTAATCAATTGCAAACTCTGACTGGCACCGGCCGTGATGAAAACCTGCTCATAACTGGCTTTGACTCCACGCGATACACGAAGGTACTGTGCTATTTCTTTGCGCAACGGGACATGGCCCGCAAAAATATCGAGCTCTGGAAGCAAGGAAGACAAACGGTTACTCGCGTGGGAGAAAGCCTGATTCCAAACCTTTGTCGGAAATTCTTTGAGATCAGGAAATCCAGCCAAAAGTGCATTCCCACCAAAAAGAACAACAGAAGATGGAACAGACGGAAGCGCATCCATTCTCGAAGCAACCGAAACTTTGGTATCTACTCCATCTTTTTCAACAAGAGATTTGTTCTGAAACTGAGCCAAGTTTTCAGCGACCTTTGTGCCAGATCCGTGTTTCGATTCCAGAAGACCTTCTTCAATCAGTTGCTCATACGCTGCAATAACAGTGTTTCTTGAAAGCCCGGTCTCCTTTGACAATTGTCGACTTGCCGGTAGAACGCTTCCCGGTAACAACGTGCCTTCAAGAATACACTGACGTAATTGCTGGCAAAGTTGTTTATGTAAAGGTTGTTTAGACTCGGGATTAAACTTCAAAAAATCGGCAAGTAGGGAATCGGCTCGTTGCATAAGATCGTTTTCAATTATGAATTATAGCGGCAAATCTTTTGTTGAAGAGTCCAATATTGATCATTCCATAATACGGTCTCCAACTCCTTAACCAACCACATCCATATAAATTGGTACTAACCATAATAAGAATGTGGTTCTTTCGGGGCAAGAAGTTTAACCATAGAATTTTGGATCGAGCGCAATAAATAAAACTAAATACTGATCTTTATAATTTTTTGCGTCAGGATTTTTATTGGAAATTGTTTTATACGTGATGAACTTTTTCACTTAAGTCCTCCTGACAAAGATCAAATAACAATTCACAAAGAGAAAATTTGCGCACTTTTTTCCAATGGGGACACATTACTTAACCCATGGGATCATGCAGCCAGAACAGAGGTACTATGGGTCATTCCGTACGAATAGGCAGTTTAAAAGGCTACCAAGAAGTCGTAGCGACATTGGGTGGCGATCCTGAGTTTTTATTCAATCGATGCAGCATCCCTATCGAAGTGTTTGAAGACGAAGACAACACCATTCCTTATTCCAAGCTAGCCGAGCTTTTGGAATTAACCGCCATACATTTGGAAAAGCCAGATTTCGGTCTTCATCTGGGCAGCACTCAAAACGTTGATACTTTGGGGCCGCTTTCGATCGCGCTTCTTACGGCGGAAACCGTCGGTGATGCAATGCAGTGCTTTGCTCAATTCTCACACATTCAGAGTTCCGCGATTCATTACCATATTGATGACCAACACCCCGGTTATATTCGCGCGGTGATGAACGTTAATTTTCCCGGTGTGCCGCATCGTGATATGCCCCAAGCGGTTGATCACGCTATCGCAGTCGGTCAGTCTGTGTGGAAACAATTGGCAAGCGATAATTTTCAACTACTGAAAGTTGAAGTGCCGCATGAGCCTTTGCATCCTACGTCTATTTATGGGACTTATTTCGACGCGCGAATTGAATTCAACACGGAAAGCATCGCTTGGTATATTTCCAAAAAGACATTTGACACTCCACTGCCATTGAGCAACGCCAAGCTTCATCAATTCACTTGTGATTACCTGCGTGAGCATTATCCTCGGCAAGCCATGTCACTTTCCGCTTTGGTTGAACGGGAATTACGGAAACTCATGGAAACAGAGAGTTGCACCCGAGACAGCATTGCCGCTTCTTTGAGTTTGCACCCCAAAACAATGCAGCGCCGACTCGCACAAGAGAACTGCAACTTTGAAAGCATTCGCGATCAGGTTCGAAAAGAACGGGCGACTTACTACTTATGCAATACCGAAATGCCCTTTGGAAAAATTGCCGAGTTGATCGGCTACAGCGACCAAGCCGCGTTAAGTCGAAGTTGTCAGCGTTGGTTTTCAAAGCCCCCAAGGGAGATACGCGGCGAGAATAAATTAGCCTACCAGCATCGAGCCCATGACGTTGAAATAGCCGAATAACACACTGATCTGTTTCTTTTGCCTTGTGATTCAGCGATCATCCGGAGGGGCTGCTTCGTACTGTGGCACCCCTTCAGGAATAGTCTCCCAAGGCGCCTTGGAACCCACAAAGATATGTCGATTCAATAAGACACCCGGATCACCATTCACACACCCCAGTGTCACACCGTGGACGTCACCATTGAATACCCCTGCCAAGGTCGAACCGCACTGCGAACAAAACGACAAACCAAAACCCATTTCACCAATGTACGCGGTCAGCTTATCTTCGCCATGAGTCCACTCAAATGTTCCAGGCTCCACAACGGCATACGCCGAAGCTTGAGCACTGAATGCCTTGCGACATCTCGAACAGTGGCAGGAACGTGCATCACTTAATTGGCCGTCGATCCGGTAGCGGATGCTGCCACAAAAACACTCACCCGTAATTGGCATCGTCTTCTCCTTGTCTTTTCTTTCAGAACACGTGAAGAGCTCAGTGCCTGAGTGCATTCATCCTATAATTATTCAATCTGCTGTTTCCAGTGGAACCGTTACCGATGCGTGAACTCTTCCACAAAATCGGAGGGATTAAAGCCTGGACGGAAACGCCCTCGCAAGCGACCTTCGGGATCAATCAAAGAGAAGGTAAGTGAGTGGGCAACACGGTAATTGTCTTCATCAGGCGTAACCTTAAAGCGGATCCCCAGAGGCTTACTGAAGCGCAAAAGTTGCTCTTCACTGCCAGTAAGCCCAAGAATGGAGGGATCGAAGTACTCGGCGTAACGACTTATGTCCTCCAATGAATCCCGACCGGGGTCCACGGATACAAAGACATAGTTAATGTTCTTGCCAAAGCCCGCCGCCTGCAATCGCTGTGATACATCCGCCATTTCCGATAAAGCGGTTGGGCAGACATCCGGGCAGTGCAGAAAACCGAATAAGACAATCGTCCATTGCCCGAGAAGTGAGCGCTGAGTGAATACCTTATGTTCAGATCGCAGCTCAAAATCCACAGTGTGACGAGGTGGGTCCAACCATTCGATTACCGCGGGGCGTTGATGGCCCACCGTCAATACGATCAACATCGCCCCCAGAGCAACACCCAGGCCGATCAGGACAGCGAACCACCGAGATCTATTCACGGCCGTCGCTTGTATAACTTGCGTAGCATATTCCACTGGCCAGCAACGCGGGCAAAGTGACACCCGCAAAATCTTCCAGCAACGACTCCGGCCCACAAATGCCGACTATGACCTCCCAGATGTGAAATACACCGTGCCCCGCAAGCCAAGCCGTAGGAAAAAGCCAGAGAACACATCGATTTTTGGGGTAAACGGCGCCGTAAGTGAACGATGCACCAATGAGCAGGTAAATGATCCCGATATCCCTAACAAAATGCTGATTGAACGGCCCCCTGTCGGGTACTCCCGGTACCACCCAATACCAGGATTCGGGCGCTGCGATCATAAGAACGGCATTGGCCAGACTTCCCAGGCCAAGCAGAATGGCGATTCCAGTAATAACATTGTTGTTCATGATACGGATTTATTCTCCTTTATCCTGATGTACCTTCTCTGCCCACTTTTTGAGGCCACGTTCTAATTGGGCCACTTATTAACTGGGTCTTACGATCAACCGGGTTTGAGCGAGACATTGTTGATCTCAATGTTGTAACAGGCCTTGCCATAGCCCAAAGTGTATTTAAGGGCTGGGTACACTCGACTGGCGCTGATACTGAACGCGATCGCGGTCAGCCCTTTCGAGCCCCACAAGGACACAATGTCTTCTCGTAATGTATCGGCTTCAGGATCACGATCCAGCACTAATTCGGTAAATCGCGCCACAAGAGCAGGTTCGTCTGAAAGCGTACCGAATGAGTTATCGACAAGGGCACAAACGACGTCTGGGTCCACGCCCTCTTCCAATGCCATGTTGACCATAAGCTGGGCGCAGGGGCCACAGTCTTCCCTTAAGATCGCTCGCAATCTGGCGGCGTATAGACATTCGGGAGACAAGGTCCCGCGATGGGTGGACATGCATTGAAAGCCCATGTATTTGAGGAAGGCCATGAAGTCGGCATGCAGTATGTCCTGCATATAAGTCACATCGTAATCGTATCGATCCGCCATCGTTAACAATGCCCGATTAAAAAGCTGTTTAATCATATCGTGTACCTTTTTTCATATCCTGACGCAAAAGTAATGTAGATGCCGACCTGAAAACGACCGTTAGGACGGCGAACCTTCGACCATCGCTCGCTCTGGTTTTCCGAACCTCGCAATCGTCAGAAACCCACTCAATAGAAAAAGGGCAGCACAACTGAACAGCAGCACGGAAAAATCTTCCGGATTCATCAATTGCGAGGCAAGCAGAGGGCCCGACGCCAACCCACCATAGGAGATGAGTGCCGCCACCGTAGACAGCTGGCCACTGCTGTCCATCTCGGCCACCTGGGCAAGCAGATAAGACTGAACCGCGGGCCAAGACAGAAACAACAACGCTAAAGACGCCACATAGAACAAGGTTGTATCAGCGTAATTTAAGAGCATCGCGGACAACATTGAAATCGCGATGCCACCGCGCAAATACTTAAACCGGCCAGGATCATTACCGCCGACGATAGGCAGCATTGCCCCAAGCAATCCGAGAAGACCGGTTAACGCAATAGACACACTGATGCTGTCTTTCGAAAGGCCCGCACCTGAGCCAATCAGTCCGGCATAAGCCCAGATGGCGCTGGCAGCCAATTGGTAGCTGAACATGGCCAACAAGGTTCGCAGACTTATACCCACAGATTTCGATACGGATTGATCAAGGTGCGCAGGTACTGGATCGGACTGCACATTGGGAAGAAACGCCAAAACGAACAGACTCAGAAGTGAGATGCTCGCCATCACATAAAACGCCGCGTAGCCACCAAACTGGCGCTCCAAACCCGGTAATAGATAGATGACCAGGGAGCCAAGCCCAAACTGGATGAACAACAATAGGCCAAACGCTCGATCTCGTTTGTTCAAGCGAGCCAGCACAGAAAAGGCAATGCCGACACTCAAGCCACCCAGAACCCCGGCGATGAATCGCCAGGCAAGCATTACATGCATATCGATAATCCAGACCGTCGCCACATCAAGCGCGGCCAGCACAAGCAGGAAGCCGAGCAGCGCTCCTCGCCATTGAATACGCCGTACCACAAATATTGCGATCGTACTTCCCGCCAAGGCCCCATAACCATTGAGCGCAATGATCTGGCCGGCTTCGCTTCCCGTGAAGCCGATGCTCCCTGCCAGCGCGTTCACTACTGCGGGCAAAAAATTAATATAGGCCAATCCTGCCATGGCCACCCAGGCAAACAAGACATAAGACACATGGCTTTGCGGGGACAATCTGCTCAACATAATTCGGACTCAATAGTAAGATGCCCACAGTCTACGAAGATTTTTCGCTCTAAAAACCGGTCGAACCCCCTTTGAGTCGTGAATGTTATTCACGATACTGACTTGCTATACTCCTTCGATGGATAAATTGCGATCATTGGAAATCTTTTTGGCCACATGCGATGAGGGGAGTTTTGCTGCGGCCGCTCGAGCCTGTAACACAGACCCTTCAACCGTCAGCAAAGCCATAAATCGTTTGGAAGCCCAACTGGGACTGACGCTCTTTCAGCGTTCAACACGGCAACTGCGCATCACCGAAGCGGGAAAGCACTACGCTGAAACCGTTCGTAAAATGACTCGTGAATTGTCCTCTTGCGAAGAAGAATTAAAACAGCTGAACGATTCCCCCAGCGGCACCCTTAAGATTAATTCCGCGGTGTGTTACGGCCATCTTTATCTTCGCCCTTTGCTTCGATCATTCTGCCAGCAATACCCCGCTATACGACTGGAACTCGACATCAACGATATGCATGTCGACATTATCGACAACAATATCGACATTGCTTTGCGCACAGGCTATGTCAAAGACAGCCGCCTGGTAGCCAGGCGACTCAGTCCCATGGACTTTTTTACCTGTGTGTCACCCGACTACTTAAAATACCACGATGTGCCACGCTGTCCTGAAGATTTTCAACAACATCCGTGGATCGGTTTTCGCATTAAGGAAACCCAGCAACTTCAACCGATTTTTCTGCCCGATGAACACGGAGAATATTCGCTGTATGAACTCGAACGAAGCCATATAACCGACGATGGGGAAACCATGGCCTATATGTGCGAAGACGGCCTGGGCTTTGCGCAGCTTCCCCATTTTCTGGCAAAGCAGGGCTTGGACAGCGGCAAACTGATTTCTCTTTACCCTCACTTTCGCCTTCCCCAGGACGAGAGCGGCGTATTCGCAATCTACCCTAAGCGGGATTATTTACCAGCGAAAGTCCGTGTGTTTATTGATTTCTTAAATGATGCGTTGAGCCGCATGCAAGAAGGTGCGAATCACAGCTGGGCCGAACATTGGAAACCCATGATCGACTTTAATGAAAAAAGGCCGCCCAGCAACAAAGCTTAAGCGGCCTTCGCAAGATTGAATCAGCGCTGGACAGACCTCACTTGTGATGATCGAAAATATCGGCCAGCAAACGCTCAATCATTTCCGTATTAAAGAAGATGGTTCTAGGTAAATCACCTTCCTGAACATTGAGATAAAATGTTCTTGATGAATCCCAGCGTTTACGCAAACGTTCAACTTTCTTGGATACGGTTTCCGGGTACTCATTTCGCTCGATCTTAGCCAGCCCTTGATCAAAGGTTTCCACAGTACTGCTGGTCTGCTTCACAACGTTGAAGTCCTTAAAGCCAGCAATGGAAATAATGTACAGTTTGGCCATTCGTTCAATGAGATATCGCTGGTGTTCAATAACGTCAATCATGCCGTTTTCTCTAATGTCGTTATCATAAAGAACATTAGCGATGTTTTCCGAACCCTCGAGCAAAACCTCCCCCATATCCACAACCAGAAGACCGGTATCACGAGTGTACTCTTGGGCAAGTGTGTCTTTCAGATCAGCCCAGATCACCTCAATGAACATGAGATCATCTTCAATTTTACCCGCAATATTTGAGCCCTTCAGAAGGTTCAGGTGGCCATCAATACTCTGGATGTGCTCTTTCAGTTTTTGACCGGAGCGTGAAGCATTCAGATTTTCACCCAGGTAAAAGTAGTTCTTCACGATACTTTGGCTCAGAATGCCAATATCTTCGGCGGCAGTCAGAGCCTCAAGATTGGCCGACTTTGCTTTTTCCACGGGGAGAACGCATAAGATGATCAACAATACAGAAAATACAGAACCGAATCGACGGTTGTTTAATAACTTTAAATACAACATTTTACTTCTTCTCAACAGCAGTAATAACGTCATTGATTACATCATTGATTTGAACAATAAGACGAGTGGCGGAACGTTGACCCAAGGCGGGGACAAAGCGTCCAGATTTGCTCGCGGCCATGTGTTCGAACACCAAAAAAGATTTTTCGATCTTATCCAACTTAGCTTTCGTTGCATCACCGATGTACTTCGGATAGGCCTGTTCAGCTAACTCGTGATAGTACTTTTCGAATTCTTCCAGAATAGTTTCCACTTCCTCGAAATAATGTGGATTCGACACATCCCAGGCCCGCATCATATAAAGTGCCGCCAGACGCTGAACCTCCATTCCCAATTCAGATGCCACGATTACGTAGTGTTCGCCTTCCACATGGGTTTCAAGGGCGATCATTTCCGCAATTTCCCAACATTCTTTATCAAACTTTTCAATGGCAATATGCAAATCCATAACGACATCTTGTCGCGGTTCGGCCACCACAATTTCGCGTATCTTCTTCCAGGTTTTTTCCTTCTCGATGACCAGTGCATCGATTTTTGGACCGAGGTGATGCCCTTCTTTAAGGGCCGCAAAATCCTTGTCGATTTTTTCAATGGTGGTTTTCAGATGGCCTTCTGGGTCATCATATTTAACCCCCATACCCACCAAGGCATAATCTTTGAGCACGGTTTGAACACTGGTACAAATTTCAGCGATATTGTGAACATCAACCACCGACGCACTGGCAAATGCTCGAACGTTCATGCAGCAACAGAACAGCAGGAACGTAATGAGTTTCTGTTGCCAACAATTAAGCTTTAGGTTTCGCACGATTTTCGATTCCTTATTTTTGTCTTTTTTGAAAATTATCACTCATGACTTTCAAAAAATGAGAGGGTGACTGAATGCGCCAACGAAGATTGAATGCTCCAATCACTGAGGGCGCCATTATCAGAACGAATTATGACTGAGAAATGAATGAAAACGCCCCACAACTTGTCTGGAAATAAGTCAGATTTTGCTTTTTGGCACTTATCAAATTTGATTAAAATAGAATTTTGTCCAGCTGGACAAATAAGTGCCAAAATTTGTCAACCATCAGGAAACAGGCTGATCGCGACAATATGAATGTCGTTTAGATCAATTGGGGGGCGCTCTGGGTGAATATTAATCGCTGAAACCGCCAGGATTTTTCATCCCACTGAGAGCCGAATCGAAACCTAATGAAAAATTGCGGCTCTTTTTAAATCCATGTTAACGCTGATTGGCACCTTACCATTCGTCGGATTTACCAATAGATGATCTCAATATCGCTCTTGCATATCTTCCACTCAGGTTGATAATCCAATCAGACTGGAAAGTTTACTCAGGGAGGGCGGTAAACTAACGGCGTTGGTAGCCAACGTTTATTGATGAAGAAAAGTGGGCTTATTCCCAGAACCTTCTATACTAGAGCGTAAGCCATGTGGGAATCACACAATATTAGAAATCTCTTACATAATTGTCGGTCAAAAAAACAAGAGATTGTTTCTTAGTATGTACACACATTTAACCCTATTTTTGAGCCTGGTATTGCTCGCAAGCACCGGGAACAGTGCCTCTTTGCAACACAAGGTCGTGGAGAACGCATCAAGCAGGGAAATTATTCAGCAAATAAAACAACATGACTTCAAGGCGCTGGAACACGCCCAGCACCTTATTGAAACCCTTGGAAACACCCTCAACTCCCAATCAACTCCGGACGAATCGGCACTTTATTATATTTATTGCGGCCGATTGCATGCGTATTTAGGTCATGTCGAGCAGGCAAAAGCCTGCATTGCACAATCTGAAACCTTTTCAGACAAGCTTTCAAATGCAGAGGCTCAGATGACCTATCTGGAGTCAAAGGCCATCGCCCTGGCAAGGCTCGGAGAGTTCCTGAACGCCCTTCCTCTGGCAAAGCAACTGGCGGATATTGGCCTGGAAGAAAATCATCAGCTCTATGTCGGTAAATCATACGCCTTGATGGGAGCCACCTACCTTGAAACGGGGCTGACCGAACTCTCAGAGGACGCCTTTGATAAAGCCATTGTGATCTTCAGGGAACTTGGCGATATTCGATATGAAGCCAGAATCCTGCTCAATTCTGCAACGAACCGCTTGCAGGCACCCCATCGCTATGACCCACAGGAATCTCTGGATCGCCTGATTAAGGCTCAAAAACTGTATGAAAAAGCCCCATCGCCTAGAGCCGTGGCCCACATCAACCGCATGCTGGGTGTCAGTTACCTCTACCTGAACGAATATGAAAAATCCGCGCAATATCTCGATATCGCCGCGGAGATTGCCCTGAATCAGAACTACAAACCCGTTCTGGTTCGGGTATACCGAGAACAAACCAACCTGTATTTGATTTCTAATAAGCTGGATAAGGCTCTGCAAACCGCGACCGAAGGTCTTGCTCTGTCCCACAAAATGGCGCATTCACAACTGGTAAGAGACCTCAATTTTCTACTCAGTGAAATCCACGAACGACGGGGAGAAAAGCGCCTCGCTTTTGAGCATCTGAAAGAAGCCGTCAATACCGATAAAGATGTGAGCGATCACCGCATCTACGAGTTGGCGACATCCATCGAGCATTCTCTGCGGGCACAACGAGAGCAATCCAAAATCCTGATGCTCGAGAAGAAATCCCTCGCAAAGGAACTGGAACTCAGCCATGCTGAAAAAAGAAACCAAACCCAGGTATCCATTTTCATCGGCATTGGATTGTTATTAAGCAGCTTGATTGTTATTTTCTATTACAAATCCAAGCTCACCCAGGTGAAACTGGATTTGTCCCTGCGAGATCAACTCACCGGCGCGTATCGACGGGGTTACCTCATCGAACAGGCCGCCGCCATCAACAGCCGTTTAAGTCGGATTCCCGAAGAATCTGAGAACTCTGTTGCCGCCATTATGATTGACTGCGACAATTTCAAACCGATCAATGACTCCCTGGGTCATTCTGCGGGCGATTATGTCTTAGTCGAACTCGTCAAGGTGATTGACACTATTATTCGCCCTTCGGATATTCTGGTAAGGTGGGGAGGCGACGAGTTTGTCATCATTTGCGAAGATATTCCTGTGCCAGCCTTGAAAGCATTGTGCGAGCGCATTCGCTGCCAGATTGCCAGCAACGATTTCACCTACGAGGGTAACCCCTTGTCCCTGACAGCCTCAATCGGCTATTCCATATTAAAAGATCGAAGTGAATTCAGCCTGGATAAGATCATCAGTTCGGCTGATCGCTTTCTATATGATTCCAAAAAAGAAGGGAAAAATACCTCCTCAGGAAATTGGATTTAAAACATCACGTATTTCGCGTGTCGAAATACGTGAGTCCCAGAGCCAACCCTAAAAAAGCGATGCCCACATAATCCGCCAACAACACCTTGTGGATGGACGCATTGAAGCCATTCACACCGTGAACCAAAACAGCGAAACCGATCATACTGATACCGGCCAGAATCATAGCTACGACTTGATAACTCTTATTAAACGCCGAGAACAGTATGAACCCTCCTAAAATACCGAACAGTAACGCTCTGTGGCGCATAAGAATGATCAGATCATTTGAGGACAGCACAACGCCATAGGCCTCTTGCAGATGTTGTGCAGACAACACCCCCAGAACCGGCACAAAATTAATCAGGCCAACAATTAACAGACAACATGTAATCGCTTTGGACATAGTCATTTCCCTATCGATAAGCAGAAGCGGATGTTTAGCCTGTCCACAGAATCCATTTTGCGGCCAGCTGCCGATTAATGTATTGACTTACAGCGGCAGTATCAAGTCTTTGCTTGCCGAATCTCACTATCATTCGCAGATCGTCGAAGAACCAGTTTATCGGTCGTCTTAGGTGATCTTTTACCGTTTTGTACGCATCCACCAAACACACGGTTCATACGCCCGCATTTGGTCTCAGCGCGGAATCTTGTTAGAGTGCCTGAATGAGCCTCCGCTACAACGGTATATTTCAGCAACCCACGTCTGCTGCTTGCACCTATGACTGAAGAATATCTCAACCTACCTTTTAACGATTTGAAGCGTTTTCGCTTCCACTCGGAGCGCCTCTCCATTCGGCATGACAATAACAATGAAACCGGTAACGAAATATTGTTTCAGTTTCAAGCGGGTATGATGGTTCGCATTCTCGACCTCAAAAACATCAAAGGCGGCGATGCCATTGTATCGATGCCCGGAAAAAAACTGATGCTTGCATGTAAACTGCGAGGCAACAGCGAAATCAGCCTTGAGGGCGTCACCTCCAGTGCCTTTAACGAAGGCCAACTGTCGGTGGCGTATCATGTTAACGATATGGAACTATTGGAATCATCTGGCCCTTGCGATCACTACTTACTGGTCATGCTCATGTGTGATGCCGACGTCTTTGTGCAGGAACCTTTTGATCTCAGTATCGATCAACTTCCCAACTGCATTGAGCAGGCAATCTCGGGAAATACCTGGGTCAATGAACAATTTCAAATGAGTAATGACTTAACCAAGGCCGTGTACATACTGCTCGATGGACTGAATGACCCCGTTTGGAGCCGTCCCTTTCTTCAGGCCAAAACCATCGAGATTGCCTGCTTGGCCATGCGCAATATTCTCAGCGAAGAATCCCGCAGGACGTTTTCTCAGATCAGCGACAAAGAGATGGGCATTATCTCGAAGGCTGCGGACCTATTGAATCAGCAGTGGCGAGAACCACCCACCCTGACCGACATGGTCAAGCAACTGGGTCTGGGAAAAAGCCGGCTCACTTCCTGCTTCAAAATCATTTATGGCTGCACCATGAGTGACTATGTCTTGAACCTTAAAATGCAACAGGCGCAACAACTGCTGTCGGCACGTAAACTGAACATTACCCAGGTTGCCTTGGAAATCGGTTACGAACACCCCAGCAATTTTACCTCAGCCTTTAAACGATATACGGGCATGACACCCAAGAACTTTCAAAAGAACAGTCGCAACCTTCCATCAGAAATTTCCTGAGCGTCCATTCGCTCCTCTTCACACTCCTTCACTCTTCCTCGCCCTTTCCGTCATCTGTCATAGAATTTCCGGAATACGGAATAAAAACTCCCTCACGAGCTCTGCTAAGCTGCGCCTTCACGACCATGCCCAAAGAGGCTGACCGTTTTCATTGCTGAGATCAACAACATGAAGAAGATGTATATCGGTATCGCCCTATCTATCGCCATAGCCATCGCAGGATGGTTGTATATGGATAAGATTGAGCGCGCCACCTTTGCGACCAGTTTGTTTAATGGGGAACGGCAATATCATAAATTCAGTCGCGTTGCTGAATTTATGCCCGTAAGCACGATGACAGCTGCTCAAAAACCGTTTCAATTTGAAGAAGGCACGCCCATTCACCTCCCCGAGCACTTCACCTTCGGAGAGGAAACCGTTAACACTGAAGCGTTTTTACAGGAAACCGACACCAGTGCGCTTCTTGTGGTTGCCGATGGCGCAGTCAGATTTGAAGATTATCGATTAAGCGGCGGTCGCCAGGTGAACTGGCTGTCCATGTCAGTGGCCAAGAGTGTTATCGCAACGGCCATCGGTATCGCTGTCGACGAAAAGCGGATCGATATCCAAAAAACCATGACCGACTACGTCCCCTCGCTGGCAGGATCGGCCTATGACGGCGTCAAAATTAAAGACGTACTGCAGATGTCCTCTGGCGCAGCCTGGAGTGAAGATTATGCCAACCCCGAATCCGACGTGATGCGCTTGGGGAGAGTGATGGCATTGGGGGGCTCTATGGACGAATTTGTTCAAGGCATGAGCCGCGAGTGGGAACCCGGCACCGCCAACCGCTACAATTCCGGTGACACCCAGGCATTGGGCATGCTGCTAAGAGCGGCCACTGGCACCACAATAACCCAATATGTGCAGGACAAACTCTGGCATCCCTTGGGAATGGAATCCGATGCGTACTGGATTGTGGATGATTACGATATGGAAATGGCTTTCGCCGGTCTGAATGCCACGGCACGTGACTACGCTAAAATCGGCGAGCTGTATCGTCAAAAGGGCCGTTGGCAGGGGAAAACCATCGTCTCCCAAGACTGGGTTGAAAAAGCCACCAAACCCGATGCCCCTTATCTTATGCCCGGTGTCCACGAAGACTTTCCTTTGGGCTATGGCTATCAATGGTGGATCCCCGAATCCTCCGAGGGCGAGTATTTGGCCATTGGGGTCTATAACCAGTTTATTTACATCAACCCCAGTCGCAATTTGGTGATCGTCAAACTGTCTGCCAACCCAAGATATGGCACAAGTAATGATGAAGCCTCCAACCGGGAAATGGAAACGATCGAATTCCTGCGTGCTATCGGTCAGCGTTTCCCGCAGTAAACGTTCCAGGCATGTTCTTCTGCAACCGCAGAAGAACATCGTCAATAACCGTCGGCCGTTCCAGCACTGGGACGACAAGACAACACGTCAGAGCAATGCCACAAACACCGACGCAGCGACCTCATCAGCTGGACAACTCCGGTTTTATTTTGGAAGAGTGTTGAGATTGAACCAGCGATTTGTTTTCGCTGCGAATTTCTCTCGGTGAACGTGAAAACCAACGCTGGCAACTTCGACTTAAGGCTGCCTGATCACTGTAGCCAATCCGATCCGCTACCTGGCTAAACGGCATATCGGTATTGCACAAATAATAACTTGCGCGCTCGCGGCGTACCTTGTCTCGAATGCCTTCAAAATTGCAGTCTTCCTGCGCGAGTCGACGTTGCATGGTTTTGGGATGCAAGTTTAAGAGATCAGCGATAGTATCTCGAGTACAACTTCCGCTTTCCATCAGCTTCCGTAGCTCCCTCTCCACCATCACCGATAAACGTTTGGCCTGGGCCGGAAATTGTTCAGTGAGGTATTGAGACGCAAAACGATGCAAGCGGTCACTGTGAAGCGGCAACTTTGCATTGTAAGTCTCTTTGGAAATATGCCAAACAACACTTTCAGAATTGAATTCTAAAGCTGCGTTAAAATAAGACTCATACATAGAGACAGGAAGCAAGGGCTCATGAGGTATCTCAACTTTAATAATCTCGAAATGCTCTCTCGCGACCTGCATGAACATTTCCTGCCCCAGCGCTGCGGCACGCCCGACGGTTTGAGGCATATCCCGATGTGACAGATTGGGAAGACTGACATTCATAATCGCTCGAACATAATCCGGATGATCATCATCAATATAATATTGAAGCGCAGGGTTTTGAATGTGTAGAAATCGTGCCATGCATTTCATCGCATCACTGACAGCCTCAGCGGTTTGAATAGCAACTGACATCGGGCCAAGAATATCCACTTTTTGATACTGACCCAAATAGAGACCGAAGTCTGGCTTTTTCAAGCACTTGGCGGTGTACTCAATGAGCGCAACCATATTCGCATAAAGAATGGTATTTTCTTCATCATCTAAAACATCATACGGGATGTCACAACGCTCTAAGAATTCCTTGGGATCGCCTCCCAATCGTGTAACCACTTCAGAGTAGCCTTTAAGGCCACCAATTCGTACAGAATAACTCATAGTACTTCTACCCAGAACCGAACGTCCTGCAAAACAACAAATATGTCCCCAAAAGAAAAACAGTATCTATTTTTTCGCCTGACGTTTAAATTGCCATACTTTTTTATCAGAATGAAAGCTAAAATGACATCATAATTGAAAATTTATGACTATATACTGACTTCCAAAAACTAATAAAAGTTACGTAATGAAGCATTCTCGCTGCAGTTAGATTACTTGCAGTACCGAACCTTTTGGTACAGTTCAACGTCGTGCAAGCGCTTACGGCATCAAGCGCCTCAACAATGCCTGTACAAAACTGCCAGTACGCATTGCGTTAACATTTTTTATTACTTTTCCCTGAGCACAAACGCCACAGCCGACTGGAAACGTTTTGAGAAAAAAGGAAACACTTTACCTCCAGAAACAATCCCCAAAAGACGACTCAGGCACTTCAGTAACGCGAGGCTCGACGAAAATCAAACGTTTGTTTTTTGTCGCTTCCGACTCTGCTGTTGCAACAACGCCATGACAAAAAATACAGTAAGTGCAAATGACCAAGGCGTATTCGTTGGAACGGACTGAGCCCCGGAAGACATCGCCGCAGATTCCCAAGACAGACAATACAAAGCTTGGCCTGCCGTACAATTGTTTGTGCTGTTATTCAAATATCGGCCATCAACTTGTAGTGGGTGGCCCTGTACTCCGATCCCCGCGGTTGATGTTCCCCCTGTGCAGTTATTGGCATTGAGAGCACCATCGGCATCACTGAATGTCCACGGCAATGCACCACCACCACCCGATGCAACTGAGTTATCAAGGTTAACCGTCCCAGCGTTCAATAAACCCGAAAAGTCACTGCTTATCTGTAAACTATCGTCCTGATTCCTGATGGCTTCTGTTGTAGGAATACCGTAATTGGTCGCCATATCTCGAATTTCATCGCTGCCACTGAGACTGATAAAAGCACGCACATTCGATAAACCTGCAGGGCGATTTGCATCGGCATCACATATGGCATCGGCACCAGCACGTCCGCCCATATCGCCTGAAGTTGTTGTTGTTGAACGCCAGAGGCGAACCTCTGCCATGGCCGGAACGGCCGAAAAAAAGAAGAGAATTGCGGTGGTCGCAAGTAATCGCATAATACTACCCTAAAACAATTTATTTTATTTTTTCATCATCACTCCTCGCTTGAAGATACCCCTCCATTTGAACATTCGCGTACAATCACGCCGCGATACTCAACACTTATTTATATAGTCAACAAAATGGCGAATCGCAAACATGCTTGGTAAATCAGTCAAAATTCAATCTTTAATTCGTTCTATCGTTATTAAATTAAGTTATGTTCCAGAACCTTGAAAAAGACGAACCCTGGCCATAACTCTCTTGGCAGGAAGGGTGTTGAAAAGATGCAGCAGGGTAAATATAGACTGGGCGCGTCTTTTCCAGCACTAGGCACATACCCACATAGTGTCTAGTATGTCCGATTACGCTTTAATACCGAGGCCGAATTATGAGTGAAAACAATAGCTATACCCCGCCCGCCGTCTGGACCTGGGATGAAGGCAGTGGCGGCAGGTTTGCCAGCATCAATCGTCCTATTGCGGGCCCTACCCACGACAAGGAACTGCCGGTTGGGGAGCACCCATTTCAACTTTACTCCCTGGCGACACCTAACGGCGTAAAAGTCACCGTGATGCTGGAAGAGCTACTGGCTTTGGGCCACAGCGGCGCCGAATATGACGCCTGGATCACCGATATTATGGAAGGGGACCAGTTTGGCAGCGGCTTCGTTTCGGTGAACCCCAATTCAAAAATTCCGGCTTTGCTGGATCGCAGTGAAGACAAGCCAATCCGAGTGTTTGAGTCCGGGGCGATCTTGATGCACCTGGCCGAAAAGTTCGATGCCTTTTTGCCCAAAGACCCGGCCACCCGAGCTGAGTGTTTTTCCTGGTTATTCTGGCAGATGGGCAGTGCACCCTACTTGGGTGGCGGCTTTGGTCACTTCTACGCCTATGCCCCAGAAAAAATGGAGTACCCCATTAATCGTTTTACCATGGAAGTGAAACGCCAGCTGGATGTGCTCAATCGCAATTTGGAAGAGCGCCGCTTTTTATGTGGTGATGATTACACCGTTGCCGACATTGCCAACTACCCTTGGTACGGCGCACTGGTACAAGGTAAATTGTACGAGGCTGCCGAGTTCTTGGATGTCGAGTCCTACACCCATGTCAGACGCTGGGCCGATGAAATTGCTGAACGCCCTGCCGTAAAACGTGGTCGTCGAGTGAATCGAGTCTGGGGCGAAGAGAGCTCTCAGTTGCGTGAACGACACCAGGCCAGCGACCTCGATTAATCTCCTGTCATTTCCCCTGACTAGCGCTGACATTGACGTTTGCGATGATTCAGGGGCATTCCCCTTTTCCTTGTTTTCTCTTCTTTTTTACTTTTTTTAAATCTCTTTTTTTGTCTCTCGCCCCAAACACCCTTGATTCGGTACACACCTTTAACTTTGCAATGTTATGTTATAACATTGCCTTATAGATTATTTCCCACATTTCACACAAGACGATTCCGTTTTTAACGTTCTGGATTCACGACATGAACATACCCAACCATTTCGGCGATACGCTCGCGATTAGCCTCTCGGCTTTATGCAGTATCCACTGCCTTGCGACGCCGGTCTTATTGACTCTAGTGCCTTCCCTGACAGGGCTCGTATTGTTGGATGAGGGTTTTCATCGCTGGCTTGTTCTTGCCGTCGTGCCCTGCAGTATCTTGAGTTTAGGCCTGGGCTGCCGCAAACATCAAAGTATCTCGGTGTTGCTCTATGGCATCATTGGCATTGTTTTAATGCTGACGCTTTTGGTGTTTGATCACGAGGTTTTAGGGGAAACGATGGAACGAGCAGTCAGCCTGCTGGCCTCACTTTTCATCGCGGGCGCTCACTGGCAAAATTACCGCCTTTGCCAACAATACGATTGCTCATGCGACTAGAGCCTGCTCGTCAAGATTGGCATTCGATTTAACCACGAGGACCTTATGGCTATTCGCTCAGTACCTTGTAACATCATTACGGGATTTCTTGGCTCCGGTAAAACCAGCACCATCCTGCAATTGCTAAAACAAAAGCCAACCGAAGAACGCTGGGCCGTGTTAGTCAATGAATTTGGCGAGGTTGGTATCGATGGCAGCCTGCTCAATTCCAACAAGCAGGAACAGGTTTTTATCCGCGAAGTGCCTGGTGGTTGCATGTGCTGTGCTGCAGGCCTTCCCATGCATATCGCCTTGAATCAACTGCTGCAGCGAGCCAAACCCGATCGCCTGTTGATCGAACCCAGCGGGCTTGGTCACCCCAGAGAAGTGATGCAGGTTTTGCACTCCGAGTTCTATCGGGATGCTCTGGATATTCAGCAATGCCTCACACTGGTGGATGCTCGCAAACTGAGTGACGAACGCTACACCGAGCATGAGATTTTTTTACAGCAGATCGATATAGCGGATGTCATTGTCGCCAACAAAGAAGATCTTTATCGCCCAGAAACTCGTCAGTTGCTCGAACATTTTTTACTCCAACGCGGCCAACAGGATTGTCCTATTGTGTGGAGCGCACACGGCGAAATTCCCCTCGACGTTCTGAATGGCGCCAGCCGTTTTGAAAACCGGGATTTGGACCTATTGCATCTGCCCGAAGCGGACAGCGAGGTAGCAACAGGGTTTGACGAAGCACCACTGCCCGAATCCGGCTTTCTCAGCCGCAGCAATCGGTCAGAGGGCTTTTCCACCATCGGTTGGCGCTTCGAGCCCAATACCGTGTTCAACCACTCCAAACTGTATCGCTGGGCCACCGACCTTGTGGTCGAGCGCATGAAAGCCGTCTGCATTACCGAAGACGGTGTCTGGGGCTTTAATAAAACCCCGGACGGATTGCAGGAATTGGAGTTGGACGATTGCCTCGAAAGCCGTTTTGAAATCATCGCCAACGCTATCGACCCCAATTGGGAAACGCAGTTGAAGGATTGTCGATTACCCTCTTGAGAAGCTGGACCAGGATACTGGACGGTGTCACCACTCGGGACGGCACCGTTCACACCTTAGGGCTGACAGCTGTTCCCGGCCAAGTTACTGAGACGGGTCATCGGCAAACTGCCATTTCCAAAACTCGCACTCTCCCAACGCAGTGTGGCAAGGTTACAATCGTTCGGGTCCGCATCCAGAAACAATTTTCCCCATTGTGCCCGTTGAACCTTTGACGCATCGAAAGCCGGAGGGAAAAATCCGCCATTGACGCTGATGGCATCTGTCGCGATGCTCTGACCCTCGACCGTGCCCGTACCCACAATCCAGTAAGGCGCTCCGGATTGATCAAAGGTATACCAGTAGATAATCGCTCGCCCATCATTCAAAACCTCAACTGATAAACCATGACCAGATTGTTGGGGGTTATACCAGGATGCACTCATTTGCCCGCCGATCACTGGATAGAACAACGGGTGGCTTTTAAGCACCGTCGCTTGCTGTACGGTCATGTGAAAAGGCATAAAATCTTCCACACCACTGTAAAACATATAGTTGTCGGCACCGCCATCTCGGCCACACTCAAAATCATCAACCGCCTTGTCACCCGCTCGACCGCTGACTCCCAGATTAGAACGACCATCAAAACGCGCCAAGGCACACTCCGAAGTGTCGCTGAAGCTGTCGTGTTTCAAACCGGATTCTTCAGTGGTATGGGGTATCGCCATCAAGTGAGACATTTCATGCACCAGGTTCGCGGCATGAGACGCGACATTAGCGCCATACGCTCGTTCGGACATCAATACGCAGCTGTTGCGGTAATTGGGATGCATAACCGTTGCCGGCAAACCGGGAGAGACCCCGGCGATACCCTGTACTTCACTTGAAGAAATCGTTTCCACCAAACCGATATTCAACGCCCTGCCCGCACCAAAATGCTGACTCAAACTCTGGCAAAGCACAGGAATATTGTCTTCCTGAATCGCCGCGAACTGCGTGCGCAAAGCCGCATCGGCATCAACAATATTCAAACGGCCAACGCTCATTTGGTGGGCATTCAACAGGCGATTCACTTCCTTGAGCAGGGTATTTTTAAACGCCGAACTCAAACTGCGATTGCGTGTACTGGCGGTTCGATCCAACACCATAATGTTGATATCAACTGCCTGCGTAGTATCGACGTGTTGTTTGAATACCGCTCGCAAATCCCGAATAGCCCCCGTACTGCCATTGGCCATCACCTGAATGTTGTAAACACCGGGCTTGAGCTGGCTGTCCGCATGGGGATTGGCAGGCATCAACAATGCAAAGTCACCAACATTCGACAAGGCCTCGGAGCTGACATTTCCAGTCACAGAAACGTTGTCACCATTGACCGCAGCTGAGTATATAACCTTGCCAGAGGGATCTTTAATCTGCTGCACCAAAATTTCCGTATCCGCGGCGTCACTTCGCCCAGACAGATACAAGGAGCGATCCCCCGGAAATACTTCTACCTCAAAGGCCTGACCAAAACTCACATTATTGAGCTCAACGACTCTGAGATCACTCATATTGTCCGTGGCTTGCACTTGAGGGGTAAACAGAAACAATAAGCTGTTCAAACATACCAACATGGCGATTGTTTTCATTTTCGTAAGTCTCCCGTTAACAAACAAATCAATACTATTCATCGCTGATCACCTCCTCGCGATACGCATCTAAATCAGCAAAGACTGGCGCCTCAGCGCTGGGCTTTTTGACCGCCGAGGTCAGCACCGGATAGTGTTTGATTTCAGCATCGCTCATCCAGTGAATATCGTCGGCTTTGGCCGCCCGCAAGGTAAACCAATAAAACTCGTCATTGCCGACCATGCTTTGATAGAAAAAGCGATAGGGCGCATGCTCCTCGGCATCTTTGGGATAATCCAGCGCCTCATTAACACCATCGCTCCAGGAATGAACACCCAATAAGGCGCCCTCTTCCATTTCGCGACTTACGCCAGACATGAATAAATCAACTGCACCGGAAGCGATCACACTGTTGTGCAGAAGGTAAGTGTGCAGCCCTTGTTGACGAATGAAGTGGCACATCTTCAAATTCACTTCATCATCAATGCTGCCCGGCATTACCGTCAGCACCAAGGTGTCGAGCTGTGGGTTGTCATGGATCACCTGTTTGATCTGCGAATAACTCTTCGCGTTGATGAGGCCTTTCAGATACAAGCGATTACCGTCGACTTTGGTTTCCGTCAGCTCCTGACTGTTCATCCGCAGCAACATTAAATGCTCACAACCGGCGAGGAGGATCAGGCTCATTAATACACACACCCGGGTCCACTGTTTTAGCCTGTGGGGGTACATTGTTGAAGCGGTCGATACGTGGGTAAGATTCATCACATAGAAACTCCATACTCGAGAGTTTCCAGTATCTCGCCTGAGAGAAGGGGAATTAAGAACGTCTTGGTATCGTTTTGTCAGACTTTGTATGGATTGAGCAAGCCAATGTACAGTTGGATACGAATTAAACCATTGTCACAGTAAAGCGTGCTCCCCCCAATGGGGAATCGCCGATGCTCAATTCACCTTGATGCAACTCAATAATTTGCTTCGCAATGGACAAACCCAAACCGTAGCCACCTTGCTCACGGGTGCGAGATGCATCCAATCTCAAAAAGGGCTGAAATACGTCTTCACGCTTGTCGACGGGAATGCCTGGACCATCGTCGTCGATATGAATGAGCAGCTGTTCACGCTCTACACTCAAGCTAAGCTCTACATCGGCTTCGGCATAACGCAGGGCATTGCGTAAGAGATTCTGCAACGCCCGTTGCAACAGATGGGCATCAAAACCCAGGGTAAACACAGGTACGGTGTGGGAGAAACGAATCGTTTTGTTGGATTCTAATTGCAGATGTTCCGTCAACTCATACAAGTAGTGAACCACATCCTGTTGTTTGCGTTCGATCTGGAGATCAGCGCTTTCCATTCTGGCATACTGTAAGAGCTCTTCCACCAGATCACTTAATTCCTGCAAATCTTCCTCGATGCCCTGAATATAATTCTGGCGCTTGGCGTCATCTTCACTGCCGGCGAGCATATCCAATTGACATTGCAAGCGGAAAATGGGGGAGCGCAACTCATGGGCAACGGCATTACTGAGTTGCTTTTGGCTGCTGAGTAATGCTTCGATACGCTGGGCCATGACATTAAAAGTTTTGTTCAGGCGGCCCACTTCAGCATCACTCGCGGTTGATGCACGCACAGAGAAATCACCTTCCGCGAACGCTCTAGCGGTTTGATCCAAAGCCGTCAGACGTCGACTGAAACCATAGAGCCACATAGCCAATACAAGGCCCAACGCAACAAAGAGGGTCAAAATGGTTATGTTCTCAGTGAAATACAATTGATCCAGAAAAGGATTGTCGTCGCGATATTGTAAACGATATATCTTAGGGTCATTCGGCAGCACGAAATAACAAAGCGCTTCGTCAGAATTCAGCACCAGAAGGCCTTCGGTCCAAACTCGATCTCGCTCGTCTTCGTACAATTCATCCATTTCAGCCGGCAGAACCTCGGCGCCCATATCCTCCGCCAATTGCAACATACGCTGCATGCGCCGCTCAGGCTGAGCTGTCGTTTCAAGCACCAGGGAACGGTAACTGGCCATGTGCTGCTGAAACAACTCATCTTGAGCGTCTCCAAACACATTGAGCAAAAAGGTCTGCATCAACAGCAATACCAACACGATGCTGACGATCAAGCCGCAGTAAAGTTTTACAAACTGACGTTTCACGGAATCCGCTCACCTTGATGACAAGTTTGAACATTCTTCCACAGATAAAATAGAGAAGCTTGTGGGCTTTTGTATGGGATTGTATTGATCACCATTGATCCGAGACAAAAAGATAGCCCTTGCCCCTGACCGTGGTAATGCCTGATGCCGCACCCTGACCAGTGGCCAGTTTTTTGCGCAGGCTGGCCACACGATTGTCAACGGTTCGATCGAGACCGTCGTATTCAATCCCTCGTACAGCCCGGGTAAGCGCCTCGCGACTGAAGACTTGATCCGGTTTGGACGTCAATATCCACAGCAACTCAAACTCTCCCGGCGTTAATTCAATGATCTGGCCATTCAACTGGCACCGCAGCGTTGGCAGATGCAACCGCAGGCCCGCGAAACACCGTTCCTTTTCATTACGGGTCGGCGGCGTCGGAGATGGAACCGCCTCGGGACGCCTCAACAACATACGAATGCGCGCCAGCAATACTCTGGGTTGCAATGGCTTGCAGACATAATCATCCACCCCCAACTCCAAAGCAGCGACCTGATCCATATCATCATCATTGGCGGTCAGCATTAGGATTTTGCCGGCATACTGGCTGCGCACCTCTCGACAAATACTCAAGCCATCCAAACCGGGCAGCATCAAGTCCAGCAGCACCAAATCTGGTTTGAGCGTCAGAATACGCTCGGGAGCCAGCGCACCATCTTCCACACAAGACACTTGAAAACCTTGCCCGTGAAGGTATTCACTCAGAATGGCAGCCAGTTTCCGGTCGTCTTCCACCAGCAGAATGGACGTTTGTGCAGCCGGCGACACAGTCTTATCCCAGGCCTTGGGCCATGGCCTTGCGCTGAATCAGTTCAATGGCGTAACCATCTGGGTCACGCACAAAGGCAATCTCCGTCGTGCCGCCCTTAACCGGCCCCGGCTCACGAACCACCTCACCGCCAGCTCCACGAATCGCATCACAGGTGCTGTAGATGTCTTCAAAACCAATGGCCAGATGGCCAAAACCACTGCCCAAATCATACTGATCCGTATCCCAGTTGTAGGTCAGCTCGATAACCGCCTGACCGCTGGATTCTTCTCCGTAACCGACAAAGGCCAAGGTGTAGCGGTAATCCTTATTCTCAGACTTGCGCAATAATGTCATGCCTAAAATGCGAGTATAAAAATCGATGCTGCGATCCAGATCACCAACCCGAATCATAGTGTGTAAAAGTTGAGGCATAATCACTCCGTATCATTTTTATGTCCGTTAGCGGTTAACGCTAAAACAGTGTTTGTTTACTTACCACCAAATACATAATGCTCAGGGTCAGTAGCGGTATGACAAACACGGCAAAGTAAGTAAACGGGCCATGGTAAACCGACTGCAGCGTCTGTTGCCAGGTCGTCAGTCGCCCCCCATCGTATTGCTTTTGATGAATACGCGGCAGCAACACATTGGCCAACACAAGGTCGACTAACTCAATCGGCACTAAGACCGCGAACACTAGGATAAGTTTTTGCTGCAGCCAGGGCGAAGGCCATAGAGCATATTGGCTGGCCAGCCACAGACCACTGCCCAGTAAAAACAGCAGCGCAACATGCTCCAAAGCAATTAAGCGGTAAAACAAACGGTACTGCTCGAACAGTTGGGTGTCATCCTCACAGGCCGCCTTGGCCTGGCGCAACATCAACCACGCCCCCAGGGGTGGCCCCAACCACATGATCAGGGCACCGATGTGCAGTATTTTAACTAGGGTGTAATCCATCGCTTACGCAACGACTCCGGTGCAAATCGACAATAGGCAAAGATCAACATCCAGCTGGTGCTGAGCACCATGCTGCTGGCCGTAAACACTTCCGCCGCCTTCATGTTCGCCAACGCGATCGAGACGGACAGTGATAAACCCAACCCCCAGGAAGTTAGTCCCCAGAGAAAAACCCAAAGCGGGAATACTCTCTGGCGCCAAGCGATCAGGGTAAGCCCCAGGCCACCCAAATTATACAAACCATTCCCTAAAAAACCGGTCAAATGACTCGCGATCAGCTCAAGGCTCTGCACCATATCAAGGCTGGATCCCTGGGCGATCATTTGGGGAATGATAAAAGCGTAAATGACTTCAGCTATCAAGTCCGGCCCAATGCCCAGTGCCACAATCATCAAGGATATCCGAACACTCAAAGAGTCGTTCAATTCAGAGGCGAGAATAGAACAAAATACGAACAGGCCCAATGCCGAAGCCATCCAGACCATCCAGGAGGCCGTCCACAAACCCGTGTTAGCCGCAATAAAGCCTACGCGTTCCAGTAGGCTGTTGTCCACGGGTAAACCTGCTCGCATCGGGCCGTTCATTAAGATGCAAGCCAGAGTAATAGTAGCAACGATGATATGAAGACTGACAAATTTCAGGGTTCGCGAATCGGGCATAGCTAAATCCTAAGCATCTTGCCGGGCGCAGGTCTTTCTTGCGACATTGATGACTCAACTTTACCATAAGCAGCCGGAAACGAGTTAACAGGCCCAAACCCTATGTGTGGTCGATTTAATGTCAGCGATTCTCCAGCGGTCAAGCAGTTACTGCTGCGCCTCGGCATTGATACCCATAACTGGCCTATTCGCATCAGCGATTACCACCGAGCCTGCAGCACCATCAGTATTATTTGTCGTCTACAGGAAGAAACCGGCCAAGACAATGTGGGTGAATGTACCGTGCTCGAAGACGCGATCTGGTGGCTGTTACTGGACTACAAAGACCAGCAATATAAACCTTCACGTTTTACCTCCTTCAACAGCCGTTACGACAAATTGAACGCCCAGGGCTCGGCGGCGTATCTCCCCTATCGCCAAAGCCGCTGCATCATACCCGCCAGTGGCTTTGGGGAAACGGAGCATGAGCGTATCAATGGCAAGAAAAAACCCATTCGCTACACCAACTTCAGCAGTGAACAGGCACTTGCCCTGGGTGGTTTATATCGCCAGTGGCAACACCCCGAAACCGGGCATATTATCAACAGTTGCAGCATCATCACGCTGCCACCTCACCCCAAACTTCACGCCTACCAAAGTAATGCCTCACCGCTGATCCTGCCTTTAGAAGGGGATTGGCTGGAACAGTGGCTGGATCCACAGGTACAGGATGTCGAGCGTTTTGCCCCTCTGCTGCAGCCTCAGCTCAGACAGAATTTAACCGCTCAAATTATCAATAAACCCGGCGAACGCAAAGCCCTAGGCGACCCCGTCTTGTTGGAAGCCGATACCTAGGCTGCACAGTTACTGTCACTCTTGAACCAAAAAAGGTTTAAATAGCAATATTCTCTTTTCACGTCAGCGACTTTTTGCGATAGTTCTGGACTGATCAGTTCAGAATAAAAGGTACACCATGGCAAGACCCCTGAGTTTTGACAGAACCGCCAGTTTGGAAGCCGCGATGATTCTCTTTTGGCAGCGGGGTTACCAGGCCTGTGCCCTGCCCGATTTGCTCAATGCCATGAACATCAGCCGCAGCAGCCTCTACGCAACCTTTGGCGACAAACGACAGTTATTTATTGAGTGCCTGGACTTGTTCTTTCAGCGCACTTTTAACCCGCTCTGCCAAACGCCGTCTCAACCTCGAGAAACGAAAAACCAAGGTGATAAAAACAGTGATTACAGTCTGATATCGATTGAACACTTTTTTCGATACACCATTTTGCAAGTGCCCAAGAAGCGACGGGCGTGTGGTTGTCTGTTGGTGAACACCGTTTTAGAAATGGCAGAACAAGATCGAGAACTCAGCGCATTGGCCTCAGAAAAGCTGACCAAAGTTGAACAGTATTTTATTCGGTGCTTTGCCAAAGCCAAGGCCGGAAAAACCCTTAATACCGACGCCAGCGCAGAAGACCTGGGCCAGCTTTGCATGACTCTAAATCAAGGCCTACGCGTTGCCAGTCGGCAGGGGCGCAGCCAACAGGAACTGGAAAGCATTCTGAACAACAGCCTAAAAATGCTGGGCATCCATAGCCAAAAGGAGAACACATGAACTTCGAACATCTATCGCTAAGTATCGACAATAACGTCGCCTATTTACAACTGACACGCCGCGCATTGAATCTGGAGATGGCCGAGGAGCTGCTCCATGCTGCAATTCATTGCCAGCACAACGATGACGTACGCGCGGTTTTGATTTTCAGCGAAGACAGCTTGTTCAGCGCCGGAGGCGATTTGGCCTTTTTTGCTAGCCAGGAAAACCTCGGTGTCGCACTAAGCGAAATGACAACCTATTTACACGGCGCTCTGTCGGTTTTTAATAATATGTCGGCTCCGGTTATCGCCTATGTAGACGGCACGGCGGCCGGTGCCGGCTTCAGTTTATGCCTGGCCACCGACCTGCTCATTGCCAGCGAAAACGCCCGTTTTGTTATGGCATATACCGCGGCGGGCTTATCACCCGATGGCAGCTCCACCTATTTTCTTCCTCGCATTATTGGCGAACGCCGAAGCAAAGAACTGATGTTCAGCAACCGTAAACTCAGTGCCGAAGAAGCGTTGGATTGGGGCATTGTTAATCAACTACACAGCCATGCAGACGGGTTTGAACAGGCCAAGGCCCTGGCCCATACGCTGGCTGAAGGCCCTACTCAAGCGTTTGCAAGCGTGAAAAGCCTGATCAAAAGCTCAAGCACTGAAAGCCTGGACACCCAGATGCAATTGGAAACCCAACACATCGTAGCCAATGCCCAGGGCAATGACGGACAAGCCGGCATCCAGGCTTTTTTAAATAAACAGAAACCCGATTTCAGCGGCAAGCAATAAACGGCCGATTGGCAACAAATACAAAAACGGAGCGAGCATGAACAAACACTATATCGATGTGCAGGGAAAACGTATCGCCTATATTGATGAAGGTCAGGGCGACCCTATTGTCTTTTTGCACGGCAATCCGACGTCATCCTACCTATGGCGAGATGTCATACCACAATTGGCCGGCAAAGGCCGCTTGATTGCCCCGGACTTGATTGGCCAGGGGGATTCCGACAAGTTATCTAACGAAGACGCTTACGGTTTTAACAGCGCCTACGAATATCTCAGTGGATTCATGTCCGCTTTGAATCTGGATCGGAACATCACTCTCGTGATCCATGATTGGGGCAGCGCTCTCGGTTTTCACTGGGCCTTCCAAAACCAGTCGGCCATTAAAGGCATTGCGTACATGGAAGGCATTGTGAAAGCGGTGAGCTGGGCCGACTGGCCTGAATCGGCACGCGGTATATTCAAAGGTTTTCGATCTGAAAAAGGGGAAGACCTGATTTTGGAACGCAATATGTTCATCGAAGGGGTGCTACCCGGTTCTATCCTTCGCACACTCAGCGAAGAAGAACACAATGAATACCGTCGCCCATTTTTAAATAAAGAAGATCGTCGCCCTATGCTCGACTGGCCACGAGATATTCCCATTGACGGCGAACCAGCACATATGGTGGATGTTGTGAGCCGTTATGCCGCCTGGATGGCGGAAAACACACTGCCCAAATTATTTGTCAACGCCGAACCCGGGTCCATTCTCGTAGGCCCACAAAGAGAATTCTGTCGCCGCTGGCCAAATCAGCAAGAAGTCACCGTGAAAGGACTGCATTTTATTCAAGAAGATTCCGGCCGTGAAATTGGCGATGCCATCGCGAACTGGTTGAACGCTATAGACTGATTCCCACCTCCACTAACCCGCTGCTGCTGCACAGGCTCCACAGCGGGTTCATACGCATAATCTCGTTCAATCCTCAACGCCATGTCTACTCACGCTGGTTTTTACCGCCTTTGTCGCCTGCACCATTTGGGTTATATACCCGCACAATCGCCACTGGTTATGCTGCGACTTTTATTTCCAATAGCCTATTCCCATAAACTGCCCTTAAAGAGAGTCTAAAAGTGATAGCATGAGCCGCTGCCATTCCTACTATTCCGCCAGCATTAACCAAGAATCCAATTACCCCGGTTTACATGACGAACAACACTGCGATGTCGCTATAATCGGTGGCGGTTTCACCGGAGTAGCAACCGCGTTGGAACTCGCAGAAAAAGGCTTTTCAGTGGTTCTACTGGAAGCCCAGAAGATTGGCTGGGGAGCCACCGGACGCAACGGCGGGCAAGTAACCGGCAGCCTTTCCGGCGATCAAGCCATGTTAAAACAACTGCGCAAGCAGCAGGGTATCGATGCCGAAGAATTCGTATGGCAACTGCGCTGGCGAGGTCACGACATCATCAAAAAGCGGGTCGAAAAATACCAGATCGATTGCGACTTGAAATTCGGCCATCTGCAAACCGCTTACAAACCCAGTCATATGAATGAGCTGCACCGCTTTTATGACGAAGCGGTGTCTCGTGGCATGTCAGACGAGGTGCACATGATTTCAGCTGCCGAGATCCCCGATTATCTCGACAGCCCGATTTACCATGGTGGCTTACTGAATCGCCGAAATATGCATCTCCACCCATTGAATCTCTGTTTGGGAGAAGCCAAAGCAGCGAGCAATCTGGGTGTCCGCATTTTTGAAAACAGCCCAGTGCTGTCCATGGAAGAAGGTGACAAGGTTGTTCTGAAAAGCAAGCTCGGCAAGGTCTTTGCCGACCGCGTCATGATCGCCGGCAATGCCTATCATAAGCTGGGGCGCCCCAAGTTGGGCGGCATGCTCTTCCCTGCCTCCCTCGGCAATATGGCGACGGTCCCGTTAGGCGACGAACTGGCCAACACACTCAACCCCCATGACCTGGCCGTTTACGATTGCCGTTTTGTTCTGGACTATTATCGCCTCACTGCGGACAAGCGATTGATGTTTGGCGGCGGTACCAATTATTCCGGTAAAGACTCAGCCAGTGTTGCCACTGAATTACGTCCAGCTCTGGAGCGCACCTTCCCCAGGCTCAAAGGTGTTGAGATTGAGTTTGAGTGGACAGGCATGGCCGGCATCGTCATCAATCGAATCCCCCAACTTGGCAAGGTCAGTGATCGAGTGTATTACTGCCAGGGCTATTCCGGGCATGGTGTCGCCTGTTCTCATATCATGGCTGAAATCATGTCCAATGCTATTGCCGGTCATATGGAAGAGTTTGATACCTTCGCCGCTTTCAAGCACCTGCGCGTTCCCATTAACGATTGGCTTGGCAATCAAGCGCTGGTGCTGGGTATGTGGTATTACCAGCTGCTGGAAAAACTTCGTTAATCCCGCCAAGCCCGGCCAGGATCCCATCCTCCGGGCAAAGCCTTTCCCTCTATTTTGACTCTGTCTCGGCTCCAGCCGCTCACTCTTTGCACAAAAAGGATTGATGAGCGCCATTTTTTGTCTTATATTCACCCTACCAACCGGTCGGTAGCCTTGCATGAGAAAAGGGGAAGGGAAAATTAAAAGGGAAGCTAAAAGAGAAAGTTAATAGGCAGATAGCAGGCAAGGCCTTCCCGCTGACTGATGGCAACAAGCCCTATGCAATGAGTCCCATACAACGAGCCTTGAAAGAACGGTAATCAACATAGCTGAGACAAAACATGACCAAACTTCGCTCTGTCAGCTCGCCCAGCGGGGATACCAAAAGCCGAATCCTCGCGGCGGCCACCCAAGCATTTTCAGAAACCGGCTTTTACGGTACCAGCATCAACAGCATTGCCGAAGCCGTAGAAATTAAAAAGCCATCCCTGCTCCACCACTTTTCCAGCAAGGAAAAACTGTATGGCGCGGTACTGGAACAGGTCTCCAGCCGCTTGATGGCAGACCTGGAACACACCATAGCCAGCACTGAAAACGAAAAACAGCAATTGCTGAATGTGATGGACGGTTTTTACCGCTGGGGCAAAGAACGGCCTGACGAAGCCATACTGATCTTGAGAGAAATGCTGGATAACCCTCAACGGGCCGCGTCAGCTCACAATTGGTATTTAGCCCCATGGTTGGAACAGTTGTGTGAACTGATTCGGCGAGGCCAACAAAATGGGCATTTTAAGAACCTCGAGCCTATGGCTTTCCTCTACAACATGATCGGCGCACAACATTACTTTGTTGTGTCTCTGCCAACGCTGAAGCAAATCCTGAGCGCCAGTGATTTCAAAGCATTGTTAAAACAGCAACGTGAAGAACTACTTGAGCTCATCACCATACGGCTCTTTCAATAACACAAAAATACCGACCCACCTAATGGATGCCTGATATGAACCACCAACAGCAAGTTGAGCTGCTGCAACAGTGTTTAAACTATATTGACCGCAAAAGCACTCAACACGATGAACAGGAATATCTGTCACCGGTTTATAAATATCATGATGATGAATACTTCCAAAAGGAGCAGGAAGCCGTCTTTAAAAAGCTGCCCAATATGGTGGCGCATATCAGTGAAATTGAGTTAGGCCATGGCTTTATTACCCGAGACTTATACGGCACCAACGTCATTATCGCTCGTCAGAATGACGGGGCTGACGACCGTAGTTTTAAAGCCATGATTAATGTCTGCAAGCATCGCGGCGCTCGCCTGGAAAATGCCGAGAGCGGCTGTAAAAACCGTTTCACCTGCCCATACCACGGCTGGATGTTTAACAACAAAGGGGAACTGAAAGCCGTTCCTCATCAAAACGGTTTTCCTGATCTGATCAAGAGTGACAATGGGCTGAGTGAATTATCACTCTGGGTGCGCAACGGATTTATTTTTGTGCTGCCAACCATAGACCTGGAGTTTGATTTTGATCGGTTCTGGGCGCCGCTGGAAAATGATCTGGAGGACTACCGCATTGAGGACATGATGGTTTATCGACCGGTGACTAAAACCTGGAACAGCAATTGGAAAATTGTTTCCGGTGGTGGCCTGGAGTCCTATCATTTTCAGGTAACACATGCGAAGACCATCGCACCTTATTTTTTCAGCAACACTTCACATATAGAAGCGTTTGCACCTCATTTTCGCTTGATCCTGCCTCGCCAATCCATTAACACCTTACGCGAACAGGCTCAAAGTGACTGGCGAATTCGCGACCATACTCATATCGTGTATCAGTTGTTTCCGAATGTGGCGCTCTTGGTTCAAGAAGATCACATTGCCATGTTTATTATGAAGCCGATCAGTGCCTCTAAGGTTGAAATTACCTTTCAGATGCTGATTCCAAAAGGTGAATTTGAGCAACGCGAGCAAGCTCACTGGGATCGCAATCACCAAATTACGGAGATGACACTGGACGAAGACTTTGAGATGGGTGAGTCAATTCAGTCCGGTATTCTGTCTGGTGCAAACCGTCATCTGCGCTTTGGACTGTTTGAAGGCGGCCTGGCGAAGCTGGAACACTATATCGATCAGGCCATTGCCGGCGAAGCACTTAACTGATCATTGATTACAAGGTCCCCCACGCAATGATCAGGGGCGCTGAGTTACTGTCACTTTGAGCGAAATAAACACTAAAAGAGTCACCTTATACTATTGGCCTGCCTGGAGCTTCTTGCCATTATCCTCGATTTAGCAATAGTTGAATAATGAGGCCAGGATATGTCCCAGAATGTTGATGACTCTGAATTGGGTTTGTTTCGCGAAATGGCAGTACGTTGCCTGGAACAGGAGGTTTCTCCACACTATGAGGCCTGGGAAGATGCCCACGCTACCCCCAAGGAAATCTGGCAAACCCTGGGTGCCGCCGGGCTGTTAGGGCCAGATTTGCCTGAGGAGTACGGTGCGGCAGCGGCATCGTTCCGCGTCGCTCAAATGATTACCTATGAAATGTCCCGCATGGGCTTTGGCGGCTTGGGCAGTGGCTACAATATTCACTCCAATATTGTGATGCCTTACATTCTGAATATCGGTACGGACGAGCAGAAGCAACAATGGCTGCCTAAAATGGTCAGCGGTGACGTTCTGGGCGCAATTGCCATGACCGAGCCCGGTGCCGGCAGTGACTTGGCCGGCATGAGTACCAGTGCCGTGCGGGATGGTGATGATTGGATTCTGAACGGCTCCAAGGTTTTTATCACTAACGGTATCTACGCGGATCTGGTGATTGTTTGCGCCAAGACGGATCCCAGTGCTGGCGCTAAAGGGGTATCCCTGTTTTTGGTCGATACTTCCCTACCTGGTTTCAATCGCGGTAAATCAATCCAAAAAATTGGCCAACACTCAAGTGATACTGCAGAACTGTTTTTTGAAAACATGCGCGTGCCCGCCAACGCGTTGCTGGGTGAGGAAGGGCGTGGTTTTATTTATTTGATGGAGGAATTGCCCCGCGAACGTTTGGGCGTTGCCAGCCAAGCCGTCGGTGCGGCCGATGGCGCAATTGAGCTGGCGATCGACTATACGAAAGATCGTAAGGCCTTTGGTCAATCGATCAGCCAATTTCAAAATACACGCTTTAAGATGGCTGAATGCAAAACTCAGCTTGAGACGGTCCGTGCGCTGCTGGAAAAGAACATGGACAAATACGAGCGCGGTGAAATGAGCGTGGAAGATGCCGCCATTCTGAAATTAAGTTCAACAGAAATGCAACTGGATGTGGTGGACCAATGTCTGCAAATGTTCGGCGGCTATGGCTATACCGCGGAATATCCGATCTCACGCTTTTACGTGGATGCGCGTATTCAAACGATTTATGCCGGCACATCGGAAATCATGAAGGAAGTGATTTCTCGAGGTTTGTTTAAGTAATAAAAGCGAACTTTGCCCCCAGCCTGGTAAGGCTGAGGGCAAAGGAACATCTACACCTCTCCGCCATTCTTCTTCGGTTTCCCGCGCGTCAGCTTATAAAGCCTCACTTGCTGACAACAAATAAACAGCCAGTGCTCGCCTTTGTGCTTCATCAAAGGGATACGTCGGCATAGGCGCATTGGGGTGCAGGAAGTAGTCGCTGAGTGTATCCAGTGTGTAGCGTGCTTTCAGATTATCCAGGCTTTTGCCCCCCTGAGTGCCTTCACCCTGTAATAGATGGCACGTCGCGCAGGGATATTCCTGGTACAGCCCTTCACCGACACGCAGCGCAACACGCATTTCTTCCGTGCTGAGTTGCTCATAGCTTTTATCGCTCATTTCTTCGCTGTTCAAATCCACCAAGGTGTCTTGGGACTGACCATGACAGACACGATAAATCGAACCCGCATAATCGTCAGACACATAGAGGCAGCCATCCGGACCTTCGGCGATATCCACCGGGCGACCAATAATATCTTCATCCTTCTCAAAACCACTCAGGAAATCTTCACTGCGCAGTGTGCCATCTTCCTGCCAATGTACAGCCACGACTTTGTAGCCGTCGGCTTTGCTCCGATTCCAGGAACCGTGCAAAGCGACCAATGCGGTTTTTCCGTATTCCGCAGGCACTTTCGCATGACGGATAAAACGAATCCCCAAAGGCGCGTTGTGCGCAGGAAAACCAAAGACAGGCGAAGTGGAGAGCCCCTGGCGGTCTTCCTGCCCGACACCAAAATCGGGATCCAGGTCGCCAAAGCCATTGATGTAAGGCCAACCGTAAAACTGACCTTCTTCAATTTTATTCAATTCACATACAGGATAATCATCACCAAGTAAGTCACGGCCATTGTCGGTAGCATAAAGGGCATTGTCCCAAGGCGCGATATCGAGCCCAACACTGTTGCGCAATCCGGCGGCGAATATCTCACCATTTTTTCCATCGATATCGAAACGCATGATAGTGGCACGACGTTGATCCGCTTCTTCACAGACATTGCATGTTGAGCCAATACTCAGATACAAATTGCCATCGTGCAGACGAATCGATTTGCTGCGATGATTGCCGTCGTCGGGCAAGTTGGGAATGATCACTTCATATTCACCCGCAAATTGGCCGCTGTCATGATCAAAAAGCACGCGGCCAATGGCGTTGGATTCTGCAATGTACAAATAATCGTCGTAGAATTCCAGATCGTTGGGGGCTTTCAAACCCTCCATCAAAATGTCTTTTCCATCATGACGACCATCCCCGTCCTTGTCGGCTTTTAATCTCACCAACTGGCCATCACGTGACAACACCGCGAGCAAATCACCTTGTCGGCTGAACTCGATAAACCGAACCTTGGTCAGACCCTCGGCATAACGCCCCACAGAAAATCCCTCAGGCACTTTCAAGCGCTTCGCAATCAGGCTCTGCTGTGGTGCCTCAACACTGTAAACGCCCAGTACATTGAGAATGGCTTTTACACTGCCCAGAGAAAGTGGGCCAAACTGCAACAGTGCGGCAATCGCGATTGCCAAGACGATAAGCAGCAGTAATAACCACTTGATCAATTTCATGATGAAAGCCACGGTTTTAATCCTTTTATTATTTTGCTTGGACTTGTTCTTGGCAGACTACCATAATTTCCCTATATTGAGGCCCTAATGTATGAAATGTTGCTTTGCGCGCAACTGCGGGCTGTATGAGAAATAAACCATGCTTGAAGCGTTGATCCCGGCTATGGCCCGGGTCACAGAACATCTTGGCCAGGACCGTTTTGCCGATAGCATGATGCAGCTGTTTGAGCGTATTTGTCCGGTGCAAAGCCTCGCCGCTTTTGCCTTTCTGGAACAAGATCGTCCGCAATTGCTGTTGGACATCTACGATCAGGGCGTTATCGCCAAACAAGCCAGCATGAGCCGCTATATGAGTGGCGCTTATCTTCTGGACCCCTACTTCCAAGCTTGCCAGGAACAACGTCCTGCGGGCCTGTATCGCCTGCAGGAACTGGCCGCCGATGATTTCGAGCAAAGTGAGTATTTTCGGCAATACTTTCAATACGCCAATTTCGCCGATGAAATTGGGTATCTGCAACGTATCGAGCAAGGCTATATCCACCTTTCCCTGTGTCGTACCTCGCCTTTTGATGAGGACGCCAGAGCAACCCTGAACACCCTATGCCCCTGGGTGCTGGCGGTTATGTCACAACAGTGGCAGGAAGTTGGCCAGGTGAATCGGGGCGATAACGCAGACAATATGCACCAGCGTCTGCAACAGGCCTTTGCCCAGTTTGGGCAATCTTTTCTAACCCAACGTGAAGCCGAAATTGCTCGCCTGCTGCTGCAGGGCCATTCCACAAAGTCCATGGCCGAGCGCCTGGGCATTTCCATGGAAACTGTGAAAGTCCACAAACGAAACCTCTATAATAAACTGGACATCAACTCCCAGTCAGAGCTTTTCTCGCTGTTTCTGAATTCTCTCAGCACCCTTGAACCCCAAGACATGGGCGATCCTTTACAAGCCTACCACCAGCGCCCAAAGCCCTGAATACGCCGACGCCCAGTATTACTGACCGGTGTAATGGCCAGTTTATGGCACGCTCCGTTTGTTTGATTGGCGCATGTTTGATTGGCGCAACTGACCCTATTGGGTAACCTACCCTATAGGGGTATGGGCAGCAGCGGGGCTTTTGCTTAGCCTTATCCACTACAAGATTTAAGATAATTCCAAGATTGAGAACACTATGAGCCAGCAAGCGCAATACGACAGCCAAGCCATTAATCAAATGGACAAAGATCACCATTTGCACCCCTGGCAAATATTTGATGTCTTTCGTGAAGAAGGCGCGCTGGCCATTGCCCGTGGCGAGGGCTGCTATATCTACGATACCGATGGCAAACGCTATTTCGACGCTGTTGGGGGCTTGTGGTGTAACAATATCGGCTTGGGCCGCAAAGAAATGGCTGACGCCATCGCCGCCCAGGCCTATGAGATGTCCTACGCCAGCCCCTTTGTGGATCTCACCAATGTGCCAGCCGCCAAATTGGCAGCCAAATTAGCTGAGCTGGCGCCTGGCCCACTGAATCATGTGTTTTTCACCTGCGGCGGTTCCACGGCTGTAGACACCGCTTTTCGAATGATTCACTACTATCAGAATTGTCGCGGTAAGCATGAGAAAAAGCACATCATCTCGCGCATGAATTCCTATCACGGCTCGACCTATGCAGCGATGTCAATTGGCGGTAAGCCGGGTGACCATCCACCGGAGTTTGAATACATCAGCGACATCATTCATCACCTGTCCTATCCGAACTATTACCGCTGTGCGGCCGCTGGGCAAAGTGAAGCTGAGTTTGTTGATGAGCTGGTGACGGAATTCGAAGACAAGATTGCCGAGTTAGGCGCTGATAACGTCGCCGCTTTTTTTGCCGAGCCAATTATGGGCGCCGGTGGCGTGATTGTCGCACCCGAGGGCTATCTCAAACGTATGTACGACGTTTGTAAGAAGAACGACATTTTGTTCGTCGCCGATGAAGTTGTGACCGCTTTTGGCCGCCTTGGTCACTGGTTTGCCTCTGAAAGTGAATTCGGCATCGTGCCCGACATGATCACCTCCGCAAAAGGCCTGACGTCGGGTTACCAACCTCTCGGCGCACTGCTCTTTTCTGACACCATTTGGGATGTATTAAACGCCGAAGATTCGGGTCGCTGTTTCGCTCATGGCTTCACCTATTCCGGTCATCCGGTTGCCTGTGCAGCGGCACTCAAGAACATTGAAATCCTGGAGAAAGAAAAGCTCCTGGAAAACGTAATGGAAGTTGGTCCCTACTTCGAACAGCAGCTCAAAACCCTGGAAGACCTGCCTATCGTCGGTCAGGTGCGCGGACGAAAATTTATGGTATGCGTGGAATACGTAGCCAACAAAGAGACCAAAGCATTGTTCCCTGAAGAGCAGGACATCGGCAAACGCGTTTCTAACCACGCCGATGAACTGGGGCTGATTACCCGTGCTATTGTGCATCTGAATGTGATGTCACCACCTTTAACAATGAGCAAGGCCGATGTTGATTTTGTCGTCAGCACCTTGCGTAAGAGTATTGAACTCACTATCGAAGATCTTAAGCAGGAAGGTTTGTTGTAACGCAAAGCAGCTTAGCAAAACCGTCACACAGTTCGTTGAAAGTCCTTTTATGCCCCACATGGGGCATACTTTCTCAAGGCACAGGGGACGGTGTCATCATGATCGTTGGCAGGCCAAGGTGTAAAGGTAAAACTCCATCCCTCCGAGAGGTGAAGGATTCAGGGATGTGTTCCCATTATTTTGGATAACACCGCCAGCATGGTTTCATCTGAACCACCGCCAATTGCAGCCGCGCGAATGTCTCGATATACACGTGCGACAAAATTGTCCCACATAAAGCCCATGCCACCCCAGTACTGTAAGCAATCATTGGGAATTGTCTGGGTTAATTTTCCGAGCTTGAATTTCGCGATGGTTGCCAAACGTGTCACATCTTCACCGTGCATCATCTTCTCAACAGCGTCATAGCAAAGCGATCGCAGTAACTCGACTTCCGCCTGCAATTCAGCCAGATGATAGTGAATCGATTGATTATGCAATACAGGTGCCCCAAAAATATGTCGCTCACTTGTGTATTCGATGGTCTTATCAATACAGTTCTCAAAAACCTTCAAGCAACTCAGGGCACACCACAAGCGCTCCTCCTGAAACTGCTGCATTTGATAAAAGAAGCCCTTGCCCTCATCCCCAATACGATGCCGCACAGGGACTTTAACATTGTCAAAAAATATCTGCGCCGTATCGGAAGCGTGCATTCCCAGTTTCTCAAGCGGCTTCGAAAAACTGATACCGGGTGTATCACTGGGCACAACAATCAATGATTTATTCTTATGGACGGGCCCCTCGGAAGTATTGGCCAACAAACAAATAAAATCGGATTGTGTGGAGTTAGTGATCCACATCTTGCTCCCGTTGATCACGTAATCGTCAGCTACTTGTTTGGCCTGAGTCTTCAACTGAGCCACATCCGAACCGGCTCCAGGCTCACTGACCGCAATACACGCGACTCGCTCACCCGCAATCGCAGGCACGAGAAATTCTGATTTGAGTTCATGGCTACCAAAATGGGTCAAGGCCGGTGTTGCCATGGTGGTATGAACCCCAAGCCCCAGTGGAGAACTCATGTGATCTGCACGACCAATCTCCTCTGCAAAAATGGCCTGAAAGCTGTAATCCAGCCCTAATCCACCATATTCTTCCGGCTTATTGATGCCCAGCAAACCCAGCGCAGCGGCCTTTCTGTACAGCACCTTCGCTGGAAACATTCCTCCCTTCTCCCACTCGTCAACATATGGGTTTATCTCTTCTCTTACGAAACGCTGCACAGTTTCCCTGAGTTGTTCATGTTCCGCCGTGAAAATCATGGGCTACTCTCTTTTCTGAAATATGCTTGATGGTGTGCCCAAATAAGGCATCTGGTTTTTCATGTGAGTTGCGCTACAAAACCAACTTGAGCAATGCAACAATATATTGATGCATTGCTCAACGTCAAGTAAGCTGTACAAAATCCGCTTCTACGCTTGCGATTCCAGGCAGAAATCCGGGTAAATTGCATATATTAACCATCTGACAAGCAGCTAAAGCATGAACTCTAAACGCTCAAAACCAATGAATCGACAGCAGGAAAGAGAGCAAAAAATACTGCTAGCGGCCACTGAACTCTTTTCCGAGCAAGGCTACCACCACAGCAGTACCCGGCAAATTGCCAAAGCAGCTGGGGTGTCTGAAGGCACAGTGTTCAATTACTTTGACAGCAAGAACGCTTTGCTTGAGGAAATCGTTAGGGGCTTCTACAGCCGCTTGACCGAAACCGCTCAAGACGGACTGCACGAAAAACACGACGGCTTCGCGCAATTTACCTTTCTTGCTGAAAATCACATTCGACTAATTGCTGCTGACAATTTTCTATTGATGCGTCTGCTTGCCGTTTATTTCAGTGAGCATTTCAATTTCTACTTGGATTATCAGAATTCCAGCATCTTCAAACACAGTAAAACTTATACCCGCCTCTTCGATCGGATCATTCGGGAAGGTATCGCCCGAAACGAATTACGCAACAATATAAAACTGAGCGCCATGCGAGACTTATTCTTTGGCAGTTTGGAATATGGAGTGAGAAGCTTGCTGGCTCAATTGGAGCCCGGAGAAAAACAACTGAGTGACCGCAAGTTAAAGCAGTACGCCAAGACCTTATGCCACCCGATATGGGAAAGCATGAAGGTTAGGGAAAACGCTGAAGACAGTCGAGAACTCGCGCTCTGTGAACGATTAGAGCGCGTAGCAGAGCGCTTGGAGTCAAACCTGAAAGCCTAAGCTGGGCACTCAGCCTAGGCTGCGCTTTTAAAATAACGCTATCTCATCTTGCATAATGGCATTATTGATTGCGTGCTCATACATATACACATCATGTACATTGTTCACGGCTTGGTCAGTAGCGTCAAACGGCTGCGTTTGTCTTTGAACAGCAGTTTCCACCGTGCTGTCACTTAGCCATTGCTCTAAGCTTTCCGGCGCGAGACTCTCCAGGATATCACCAAACTCCAAGCTTACGGGAACCTCAAATTCCTGAAAGGCTTCGAACTGTAAAGCCAATTGAGGAAGCTCGAAATCTGGTAGCAAAGCTTGTTCAGCGAACAGAGCGGCCGAAGGAGTCATAAAGCTCACCGGATGGAATGCTGCCTCGCCAATGTCCTGCCCGCTCTGCAGCTGAGATTCTTCCCGGGCAATTCTCAATGGGCTGCTGCCACTGCTCGATCTGACGACATTAAATGTCAGCATGGCATTATTGGGGTCCTGCGCACCTGGGTCGGTATTAATGGAAACGTCTCCATCAGTATCATGCAGACGAAAGCCAAAGTATTCACTGACATCATTGGTCACTTGATAGTTGGCATCATAAGAGTAATCCCCCTGTACCATATCGACGGTCAAGGTTGCGCCCAACGCTGTGGTAATGACCAGGAACTGTCCGCTGCTTACGGCTCCGGTATTGGTATTGGTAATTTGATCGGTTGAACGATTGTAGCGATAAAGCACATCATCGCTGGTGTCATTCGGCGTATCGCGCCTGTCAATAAATTCCAAAATAACGCCACCATCGGCACCAAACTGTCCTCCCAAATTACCCAACAAGTTGCCCTGTACCTGAGGAATTTCAACGGTACTTTGCAGAGCGTCATCGAGATCATTCAGATCATCAACCTGTATCGCATTTTTATCGCTACCGTTTTCACCATCGTAAGCAATGGGATTCAAACTCGCCAAACTCGGACCAGGGCCCATACCAAATGAAAACGCATCAACATCATTATTGTTCAAGAAAGTAATCCAGGCACTTTCCTCCGCCGCCTGAATACCAAAGTCGGGATGACCGGGATTGCTACCCTGGGTAACCACTGGAGAATTAGCCAACACCGAGGTATCACCATCGGCCGCGGTAGGTTCACCATCAGACAAGAAATACAACACGTTTTTAGCATTGGGCAACATATTGCCATTGTTTCCAGAATCGAAAGCCGTTTGCGCAAGTGCCAATGCCCCATCGTAATTTGTCCACCCACCTGCGGTTAGTGCATCCACATCATCCTTAGCCGTTGACGAGCTTTGCCAATAAGGCTGTTCCACATTTGCCGAGGTATCAAAGGTAATTATGGTTACCCTGACATCACCATTTGCTTCATAGGTGTCGATCAAACGGTTGATCGCTTCCTTTGCCAAGGTAAGATTGCTGCCGGCCATACTGCCCGAGATATCCAACACGATCATCAGATTGGTCTGTGCTGGAGGCACCTCCACCTGACGGGTGACATCTTCCACTCTCGGCGAATCATCCTCTACCGACACAATAAAATTACTATTCGCAACGGGATTTACACCATCATCAACCGTAATGCCAAATTGCAGGTCAACAACGTCCTCCTGATCCACTCCAGGATGATCGATAGCGCGTTCAAAGGTCACCGTATAGTCCATACTGTGGCTGCCTGAACTGCTGCTCAAAGTGCCAAGCACAACCGTCGCCACCGTGACATTAGAGCCGCCCTCGTTGTAACTGCCCGTTAATGTCCCACTGCCACTGTCGTAACTCCAAACAACGGCATTACCACCAGATGTCACACCACTTGGCCCGGTTAAGATAAAGCTAAATGGATTGTTGTCTCCCGCATCGTCAAAGCTAATGCTGCCAGTGGCTGTCGGTGAATCGCTGATGTCGCTCGGGCTCCCGACAGAATCCGTCAAGCCGTCCGGAGTAATGCCCTCTTCGGAAACGGTTGTTGCCGTAACTTGTAAATTGTGGGGCGCTTCATCATTATCCAAAATAGTGCCCAAACCTGTATCAACAACGTTGCTGCCATTGCTGATCAACTCCGCGCGCAGTGTGAAGTTTTCATCCGGCTCATCGACAGTATCGGCAACCGTGTCAGTTCGAACCTGAATTAATTGATCACCGCCATTCGGCAAATCAACGATTCCATTTGCGGGCACCACTAACCAAGGGCCACTATCACCAAGGCGGTATTCAAACGAACTTGCATTGAAGTCAGCCGGTGTATCTGCGGACCCGGAGATCAAAGTAAGTTCTACCTGGCTGTTCAATGCAGCATCACCTACGACCACCGCAAACACTGCATTATCA
>NZ_BAABWJ010000011.1:0-141041 GCF_040372805.1 Pseudoteredinibacter isoporae | reverse complement strand
AGGTGATTATTTTCGCATCAATTCGCGCCAAAACCACCTGAAGAACAAACAGAAAGGCCGCCTTTCGGCGGCCTGTTTCCGACGGGAGCCTATAAACATAGACCACCCATATAAGAATGCAAGATAAAGATCAGCTCGCCGGCTCAACCGGGCGAAACAGGCGCCAGCACCACAAAACGGGACCGGACAGGCCATACAACCCAAAAATCACCAACAACATTGTAGAAGGCGCACTACTGACCACCGCAAAACCGATCACGACCGCCAACATCACCACAAAAGGAACCCGGCCCCGCAGATCTATTCCTTTAAAACTGTTGTATTTAACATTGGACACCATCAGCAGGCCCGCAAAAATAGTCACTAAGGCAACAACCATTGCTACCTCAGTGGACAACAACACGTCATTCCACTGCCAGACAATACCTGCCACAATCGCAGCGGCGGCAGGGCTCGCAAGACCGACAAAGTAGCGCTTATCAACCACATCCACCTGAGTATTAAAGCGGGCAAGTCTCAGAGCCGCACACGCCGCATAGGTAAACGCCGCCGTCCAGCCAAACTTGCCCAACTCAGCAAAGCCCCAGGAAAACACCACCATCGCCGGCGCCAAACCAAAGGAGACCATATCGGACAGGGAATCGTACTGCACCCCAAACTCGGAAGCGGTATTCGTCATTCGGGCAACACGCCCATCCAGCCCATCGAGAATCATCGCAACAAAAATGGCTATCGCCGCTGCTTCAAAGTTCTGATGCATACCAGCGATGATGGCGTAGAAGCCACTGAACAGCGCCCCCGTAGTAATCAGGTTCGGCAACAGGTAAACACCACGGTGCACCACTTTCTGGCCGTTTTCGGCCACTTCTTCTACGTGTTCATCAATGGGCAACAGGTTTTCCAGACTCTTATCCTCGTCTGGACTTTTATTGTTGTTGTCATTGCTTTCTGGCTGAGTCATATAAATCCTGGAACTGTACCGTCGTTGAGCCGCATCATACTGGGGCCAAGCGGCAATGACCAGAACCAAAAAGCCCCGGCAAGAGCCAGGGCTTAGAGGACCACCGATAACGGGGGCTATTGCTACGGTGCTTATAATTTTGCCTCGCGGGCGGCACCTTTAGTTTTTGCTTTTATCGATGATCTTGTTGGATTCAATCCAAGGCATCATGGCACGTAACTGGGCACCAACCTGCTCAATAGGGTGCGCCGCGTTATTACGACGATACGCCGTCATGGAAGGGTAATTAGTCTGACCTTCACTGATGAACATCTTGGCGTACTCACCATCCTGAATGCGCTTCAGAGCGTTGCGCATGGCTTGACGAGACTCCTCATTGATCACCTCAGGGCCGGTGACATACTCACCGTACTCCGCATTATTGGAGATCGAGTAGTTCATGTTAGCAATGCCGCCTTCGTACATCAGGTCAACGATCAGCTTCAGCTCATGCAAACATTCAAAATAGGCCATTTCGGGAGCATAGCCCGCTTCGGTCAACGTCTCGAAGCCAGCCTTCACCAGCTCAACTGCACCACCACACAGAACAGCCTGCTCACCAAACAGATCGGTTTCGGTTTCATCTTTGAAGGTGGTTTCGATGATGCCAGAACGGCCACCACCTACGCCCATGGCATAAGACAAAGCGACTTCTTTCGCTTTACCGGAGGCATCTTGGTTAATCGCAATCAGATCAGGAATACCACCACCGTTAACAAACTCGTTACGCACAGTGTGACCAGGAGCTTTCGGCGCAATCATAATCACGTCCAAATCAGCACGAGGAACCACCTGGTTGTAGTGAATGGCAAAGCCGTGAGCGAAAGCCAAAGTTGCGCCTTGCTTGATGTTCGGCTCGATCTCTTGAGCGTACAGCTGGCCCTGAAATTCATCTGGAGTCAGGATCATGACTACATCGGCAGAGGCTACCGCAGCCGCCACTTCAGTTACTTTCAGGCCATGAGCTTCCGCCTTAGCAACAGAAGACGAACCCGCACGCAGACCCACAGTTACATCAACACCGGAATCCTTCAGGTTACAAGCATGCGCATGCCCTTGAGAACCATAACCGATGATGGAAACCTTCTTTCCCTGGATAATGGAAAGATCACAATCTTTATCGTAATAAACCTGCATTTGTGCACTCCGAAAATTTCTTAGCTGGCTCACTGCCATGCTTTAACGGGGGCAAGTCTAGTCCATTCTCAAGCATTGCGTAAAATGATATATTTGCAAGACAACATCCCAATTTACGCAACATGAATTATGGATAACAAAAGCCTGAAGCTTTTTCTACACCTTGCCCAAAGCCTGCACTTCAGCCGAACCGCAGAAGCGATGAATCTGAGCCCCTCAGCATTAAGCCGTCAGATACAGCAGCTTGAAGAGCGCCTGGAGTGCCAACTATTCGAACGTGACAATCGCCAGGTAAGCTTGACCCCGCAAGGGCAAAAACTGCAAGTGTATGCCCGGGAATCCTTGGAACGCTGGGAGGAATTTCGCCAAGAGCTGTTAACCAGTGACGGGGAGCTGACCGGGAGTGTTAGCCTCTATTGCTCGGTCACCGCCAGCTATAGCCTGCTCTACCAAATTTTAAAGCGCTTTCGCCAACACCACCCTAAAATCGAAATTAATCTTCATACTGGTGACCCAGCGGACGCCATCCGGCGGGTACTGGCCGGCCATGAAGACCTTTGCATCACGGCCAAACCGGAAAAACTCAGCAAAGATTTGAGCTTCCACAGCATGGTGCATTCCCCACTGCTTTGCTTACAGGCTCAAAAGGCCAGCATACCCACCCCCAGCAATGACAAAGACTGGGCCAAAGTGCCCCTGATCATCCCGGAGACGGGCCTGACTCGTGAGCGCCTGGACAACTGGTTTCAGAAAAAGAAATTAAAGCCAAACGTTTACGCCCAAGTCAGCGGGCACGAGGCCATTGTCAGCATGGTCGCTCTGGACCTAGGCCTGGGGTTTGCGCCACAAATCGTAGTGGATAACAGTCCGCAGGCAAAACAGGTTAAACCCCTAAGCAACGGACTGCCTCTGGGCGACTACGACGTCGGCATTTGCACCCGCAGCAAACGTCTGGAAAAAGATAAAATCATTGCTGCATTCTGGCAGCTCTTGGGCGAACACTAAAAACAAGAAAATAAAAAAGGACCGTGCGAGCACAGTCCTTTTGTGTATTCCCGCAATCGCGAGTGCGGCTATTGGTTTAACCGGTTATCGATCAGCTGATCCACCACAGAAGGGTCAGCCAAGGTTGAGGTGTCCCCAAGGTTTTCCAATTCATTCGCCGCGACCTTACGCAAAATACGGCGCATGATTTTTCCTGACCGGGTTTTAGGCAAACCTGGCGCCCATTGGATTAAATCCGGCTTGGCGATTGGACCAATTTCCTGATTACACATTGCAACCAGTTCTTTTTTCAAATCGTCCGAGGGTTCCTCGCCATCCATTAAGGTTACATAGCAGTATATGCCCTGCCCCTTAATATCATGGGGATAGCCAACAACGGCCGCCTCAGCAACCTGAGCATGCAAACCGAGAGCCGATTCAATCTCAGCGGTACCCATTCGATGACCGGAAACATTCAGCACATCGTCCACTCGGCCAGTAATCCAATAATAGCCATCGTCATCGCGGCGCGCCCCATCTCCCGTAAAATAGTACCCCGGGTAGGTGCTGTAGTAAGTATCGATGCAACGCTGGTGATCTCCGTAGACTGAACGAATTTGGCCAGGCCAGGACGCTTTAATCGCCAAGCTGCCTTCGCCCGCCCCTTCCATTTCCTTACCTTCAGCATCCAGCAGGACCGGCTCAACACCAAAAAACGGTAAGGTCGCCGAGCCCGGCTTCAATTCAGTGGCGCCAGGTAACGGCGTCAACATATGACCCCCGGTTTCAGTTTGCCACCAAGTATCAACAATCGGACAACGCCCCTCTCCAACAACACGGTGATACCATTCCCATGCCTCTGGATTAATCGGCTCGCCCACCGTCCCCAGTAGACGCAACGAAGAGCGGTTAGAACGTTTTACAAACTCATCACCGGCACCCATCAAAGCGCGTATGGCCGTAGGTGCAGTGTAGAAAGTATTCACGCGATGTTTATCCACCACCTCCCAGAAACGGCCCGCATCCGGATACGTAGGCACTCCCTCAAACATCAAAGTTGTTGCACCATTCGCCAGCGGGCCATAAACAATGTAACTGTGGCCCGTCACCCATCCCACATCAGCGGTACACCAATACACCTCACCAGCTTGATAATCGAAGGTGTATTTGTGCGTCATGGCGGTATGCAACAAATAACCACCCGTCGTATGCATAACCCCCTTAGGCTTCCCCGTTGAACCTGAGGTATAGAGAATGAACAGAGGATCCTCTGCATTCATGGGCTCAGGGTCACAATGCTCGTCCGCGGCCGGCACCGCAACGTGATACCACACATCACGCTTGTCATCCCAGTCGATGGCACCACCTGTACGCTTAACCACTAAACAAGTGTGAACACCCGGACATTTCTCCAGAGCGCGATCTGCATTGTATTTCAGCGGAACCGCCTTACCACCACGCACGCCCTCATCGGCAGTGATCAGGACCTGACAATCGGAATCCAGAATGCGATCTTTCAACGCATCCGGAGAAAACCCACCGAACACGACCGAATGAATCGCGCCGATACGTGCACAGGCCAACATCGCGTACGCCGCTTCGACAATCATCGGCATATAAATACAAACTCGATCGCCTTTTTTCACGCCACGCGCCTTTAGGGCATTCGCCAACTTACAGACGTGTTCGTGCAAATTGCGATAGGTAACCGTTTTCGTGTCGTAGGGGTTATCGCCTTCCCAAATAATAGCGGGCTCATCTGCCTTATCTGCCAAGTGACGATCAATGCAGTTGGTGGTGACATTCAGCACGCCATCTTCAAACCATTTGGCTTCACCCTGATTAAAATCGAATTCACGCACTTTTGTGAAGGACTTATCCCAACTCAAAAACTCATGAGCCTTGACTGTCCAGAATGCCTCTGGCTGCTCTACCGATTGTTGGTACATCGCCTCATAGCGTTCTTTATTGATATGAGCATTGTCCGCCAACACCTTGGGCACTGGGTAGATATGGGATTCTGACATGGATATTCCTCCGCCATCGCTGTGTTATAAATTACTTATCCCCTTATCATAACGACTGCGGAGAATTTGCCTAGTTCGACAAACGTCGAAAGCCGTCCATTACAGGCATTGCCAACATCAGCAAAAACCCTAATGATTGCTTCTTAGAAAGATTCAGCCACACAGGAATAACCATGACCACAGAAGAACTTGAACAGCTCTGGAAACCCGAAATCGACCAACACTTGAGCAAGATTCAAAACATGAAACAAGATTTTAGTGATGTCGAAATAATCATACACAATGCCAGTTGGTGCCCGGACTGTGTTCGTGAAACCTCAGAGTTGCTTGCCATTAAACAGTCCCTGCAAGACAAGGCACCCCAGATCACGTTGATCAGCTACGAAGATAAAGATTATTACATGAGCAATAAGGCCGAACTGGATATCAATTGCGTGCCGACCATTATTGCGAAGCGAAACGGGCAGGAGTACGCCCGCATCGAAGAAAACTCCAATGGAAAGCTACTCGAGCAACTTTCCCGATACTAGAGAGAAGAGGCCACCCTAGGAAAGCGTAACGGAAACGTTATCAATCAATCGCGCGCCTTCGGTGTACATAGCGCCAAGGATGGTGATCGCCTGATCATCCACAGCGGCCATCTCCAAGTCTCGACTATTGCAGATATTAAAATAATCCACACGAAAACCAGCTTGCTCAATCGCTTCCCGGGCCTGCGATTGCAGCTTGCTGTAATCGCGCTCACCGGCCTGAATAGCGTCAGCGGTTGAACACAGGGTTTTGTAGAGCACCTGCACTTTCGGGCGTTCTTCTTCAGTGATAAAACCGTTGCGGGAACTCATTGCCAAGCCATCGTCTTCACGGTGAATTGGCGCAGCGGTAATCTCGACATCCATACACAGATCTTCCACCATACGGCGAATCACTGCCAACTGCTGATAGTCCTTAATGCCAAACACAGCTTCATCTGGCTCAACGATGTGAAATAACTTGGTTACCACCGTTGTTACACCTTCGAAGTGACCTGGCCGACTGGCACCACACAACACATCGGTCATGGTTGGGCAAATCACTCGTGTTTGGTTTTCCAAACCATTGGGGTACATCTCATTGTCATCGGGGTGAAACAAAAAGTCGCAACCCACGCTGCGCAATTTTTCGCAATCATCCTGAAAGGTACGCGGGTATTTATCCCAGTCTTCATTCAAGCCAAATTGCAGGCCATTCACAAAAATTGAACACACCACAATGTCGCAAGTTTCTTTTGCCGTGCGAACCAATTCCAAATGCGCGTCGTGAAGATTGCCCATCGTCGGCACAAAACCAATACGCTTACCCGCCATACGCTCAGTCTTCAGAGATTGGCGGAGCGTTTTAATATGATGAAAAACTTGCATGGAATTATCTCTGCTAAACACTAAAATCCTGGATCCTGTTGCTGATAGTAATCAGGAGCCAGATTCTCAAAGCGCGTAAACTTACCCACAAAGGCGGCTTTTGACGTACCTACCTCACCGTTACGCTGCTTACCCACAATCAATTCGGCAATGCCTTTGTCGGGGCTATCTTCGTTGTAATATTCGTCGCGATAAATAAACAGGATCACATCCGCATCCTGCTCGATCGCTCCAGATTCACGCAAGTCCGAGTTCATCGGGCGCTTATTGGGGCGCTGCTCTACACCACGGTTCAGCTGCGACAGTGCAATCACCGGGCAGCTGAACTCTTTCGCAATGGCTTTCAAAGAGCGGGAAATTTCTGAGATTTCCTGGGTTCGACCTTCGGTGCTACCCGGCACCTGCATCAACTGCAGGTAGTCGATCATGATCATGCCTGGAATACTCTGGGCCTCGGCATCCTCAATACTCATATTGGGATTTTCCGACAGCAATCGGTTTTGATGGGTACGAGCCACCTTACGAGCTCGCGCCCGAACTTCCTGAGGACTCAAACCGGGCGTGTCGTCAATATAAAGGGGGCGCCCCTTGATCTTGGCCACCGCCGCAGACAATTTGGGCCAATCCTCTTCCGTCAGCTGACCGTTTCGAATTTTGCCCTGATCAATTCGGCCAATGGACGATAACATACGCATCATCAAGGCATCGGCGGGCATCTCCATACTGTAGACCAGGCTCGGGCGCTCCTGCGTCATGATCGAGGCTTCAACAAAGTTGAGTGCCAAAGCCGTTTTACCCATGGAAGGACGCGCAGCCAGCACAATCATTTCCCCTGGCTGCCAACCCGAAGTCCGCTGATCCAATTCATCGATACCGGTCGACAGACCGGTGATATCGCTGTCGGAACGGAACAAAGTGTCGATCTTCTCGACCGTCACCTTCAACAGGTCGTTCGCACCAACAAAGCCCCCCTCTTTGGGGCGCTCTTCAGCAATTTGAGCCACTCTGCGCTCGGCCAACTGCAGCAGGTCATCGGAATCCATACCCGCTGGCGACATACTGCTGCGCGAAATCTCGCCTGCAGCGGAAATCAGCTGTCTCAGTGTCGAGCGTTCGCGCACGATTTGAGCATAAGCCGCCACGTTAGCGGCACTGGCGGTTTGATCCACCAATTCGGTCAGGAAATGCAGCCCACCACAGCGGTCCAGTTCATCATAACGGTCAAGCTCCTCAGCCACCGTAATGATATCCAGAGGCTTCTCAGCCGAAATCAGCTCGGACATGCGCTGGAAAACCAAGCGATGGACTTCACTGTAGAAGTCCTTCTCTCCCAGCACTTCAGCCACAGCATCAAACTTCAAACTATCCAGCATCAGGCCGCCGAGTACGGCACGCTCTGATTCCAGAGAATGAGGCATTTCTACCGAGGCTTCATTTTCGGATGGGTTGGAATAGCTTTCTGACATGAATATTGGCCCAAATGGCGACGGTAATGACTGGAGAAACAGCCCGACAGTTTATTAAAAAGCAGCGGCCCTTACCAGCAGCGTCAAAATCAGTCGAGAGTACAATTTTCAAGCAAAGCGGCATCCCCTACTCTCAACTGTCGAATCAACACCCTGATTTTTCTACAAAAGCTGGGTTATGATTCGCCACCTGAAACCAAAAGGAATGAAAAGGAAGCTCTATGGCACTCTTAGGGATTGATTTGGGAACCACCAACAGTGCTTGTGCCGTCTGGACGGAAGACGGGCCAAAACTGATCCCCAATCGCTTGGGGGCATATTTAACCCCCTCTGTTGTTCATATCGACAAATCACACCTCAGTGTTGGAGAGGTGGCCAAAGCCCAACTCTACAACCGCCCCAAAGCCACCATCGCCAACTTTAAACGCTTTATGGGCACCGAACAGCGAGCCAAGCTGGAAAACAAACAGCTCTCACCAGCGGAGTTATCCGCCTTGATTCTGCGCAGCCTGAAAGAAGATGCCGAAGTCTATACGGGCGAGCACATTGATGAAGCGATCATCAGCGTACCAGCCTACTTTAACGACAGTCAGCGTCTGGCCACCAAACAAGCCGGTGAATTGGCCGGCCTCAACGTTAAGCGTCTGATCAACGAACCCACAGCCGCCGCCCTGGCCTTTGGTCTGCACGAAAAGCCCGAAGGTCACTTTTTAATTCTGGATCTGGGCGGCGGCACCTTCGATGTTACTTTGATTGAGTACTTCGATGGCATTATGGAAGTTCACGCCTCCGCTGGTGATAACCATTTAGGTGGCGAAGATTTCCTACAGGCTTTGGTGAAGAAGGCACTTTGGCAACACGAACTGACGCCAGAAAAAGTCGACGCCAGCGAACTGGAAAAAATCAGACAACAATTTGAAGCCGCCAAACGCCAAACCGGCCCCAACTTCAGCCAGAGGCTGGAATTTGAAGTGAAGGGCAAGAGCTACTCTGTCGACTACAGTCTGGATTGGTTTAACACCGCCTGCTCACACCTCCTCTTGCGCGCGCAACGTCCTATTCGTCAAGCGCTCAATGATGCCGGCCTCCACCCCCAAAAACTCGACGAAGTGATTTTGGTTGGTGGTTCCAGCCGCCTACACCCCTTTAAATCCATGGTCACCAAATTACTAGGGCGCCTTCCCTCAAGCCAAATTGATCCCGACACCGCTATTGCCCTGGGCACCGCTGTTCAAGCCGGGCTGGTGGCGAAAGACAAGGCACTGGATGATTTTGTGTTAACGGATGTTTCCCCCTACACCTTAGGCATTGATGTTATTAACCAGGACGCGCCGAATAAAGGCAGTTATTTTTTACCGATCATCGAACGCAACACCACGATCCCAACAAGCCGTGTAAAAACCATCTACACCGCCCATGATCAACAACGCGAAATTGAGGTGAATATTTTTCAGGGGGAAAACCCTTACGTTCGAAACAATGTGCACATTGGCAAACTGAATGCGCCGGTGCCCCCCGCCCCCGCGGGAGAGGAAGCCATTGATGTGCGCCTGACCCACGACAGCAGTGGCATTATTGAAGCAGACGTTCAGGTGCATAGCAGTGGCAAGAAAGTTTCCGTAGTCATTGAACAATCGGCCAACCACCTTTCCGAGTCCGAAATTCAAAAAGTCATCCGTAAAATTCAATCTCTGAAGTTCCACCCCCGTGACAGCGAGGCCAATCGTGAATTGCAAGCTCGGGCGGAGATGGCCTACAGCTCGACCCTAGGAGAAGCCCGCGACCACATCAAGGAATACATTGGACTGTTTCAAGCCGCTCTGGAATCACAAAATGAGCGCAACATTCAAACGACCAAAGACAACCTTGAAAAACTGCTGAAGCATATTGAAGAGCAGGAGTGGACTTAAACCGTGCATATTTTTGATTTGCCACCGGGACACAACGAACGAGACATCAAAAGGGCTTACGCCAAAGCCCTCAAAAAAATCGATGTTGATGAAAGCCCCGGCGAGTTTCAGCAGCTATACAACGCCTACCAACAAGCACTTTATGATTTGGAAGAGCAGCAATGGGAGAATGGCAACCAGAGTGAACCTCAGGCACAAGACAACGCCATGGCTATGGAAGCAAACGCCGCCGATATATCTCAGGCAAGCTCACAGGAAACCGGGGAACGGACAAGCGACTCCAGCACTCTTGAATCTGCTCTAGCAGAACCATGGCCTTCCGAACTTTCCGGTGAGGAACAATGGCAGCTGCCAGACTCCGAACAAACCGAAGAGCACACGGAACTGCCACAAACCCCAATTGAACAACAAGACGCCAATGAAGACGAGTTGAGCGAAGAGCAGCAAGCGATCGCACAACACTATCAACATCAACTGGAAATACTAGACGATAAACTGACACAATTGCTGGCCACCCCCAAGCAGTGCAAACAACTCTACTCCTGGTTATTCCTCAATGAGTTTCCTGAACTTAATGACTACGATTTCTGGATTGAGGCCAGCCGATTGGTGTACCACCGCTTAGCCGACTCACAATCGCCTGAGTTCAAAGGCAAGCGCCCCGATATCACTCGAGAAGTCTTAGACTTTTTGGATTCCATTTTTAACTGGTTTGAGCATCTGCAAGATCCCGGAGAGCCAGCCTACAACCATCATCAGACTTTGTATAATCGAGTGCAGGATTTACATGGGGTTGTGCCCGTGGCGCAGACACCCAATCCACCTAAGGAGCCCGATGCGGAGCAAAGCATACAAGTGTATGGGCTGCTCGCTTTTATTGCTGATGCCAGCATACTCATTGCTGTATTCGGTCTACTTTACGCATTGTTGGACGGCTCCGTTATCCAGGCGCTCTTTAGTGCCGATACACTCCCTATAGCCGCAATTGTCTACTATATAGCGACTATATCCAGCCCAATGCAAGCCACTCTCGGCCAGACAATGATTAACCGCAAAGTATTCACCATGACGGGAGCACGCCCTTCGTTCATGGAGTCAATCAAAAGGGGCTCAGGACTCTTTATTGCTCTACTTTGTGTGGTATTTATTCGTCTATACGACATAGACCTATCGAAGGATGTTGCTGTATTTACGAGCTGGGGAGTCGCAGCAATCTCATATTTATGCTGGAAGACACTCAACAATACACAGCTCGTCCACACCGCCCCTCGGCTAAAAGGTTTCAAAAGGGAAAAAGAAATTTTTCCTCATACGATCTTTTCAGGAGCTATCGATTTTTTCTGTTTATCGTTTTTAATCGGCGCATTCAGCACCAAAACTCCTGTCATTCTTGACCCTCTGTATGTTTCGATAATTGGGCTTCTGTATTACATTTCGATGGTTGCCAGCCCATTGCAAGGAACCATCGGGCAACTTATTCTTCGTTATAGAATCGTCGATATGCAAGGCAATCGTCCGTCTCTTCTAGACGCCGTAAAAAGAGCATCAGGTTTCATATGCCTCAGTGTGTCAGCCCTTCTTGCGCATTGGAATCAAACGGTCATTATCGGAAAATATGAATGGCAACTTATGATTCTTCTTCCAGCCATCGCTTTTTTTGTATGGCAGTATTTCAACAACAGTCTGTTGGTAAAAAAACCTCCCAGCTCTCCAACGAATCAGTAAGTAGTGGTCGCTGTTTATCTTGGCGACAACTCGACAATTTCTTTTCGTGCAGATATAGCTTGAGCCGCTAGTATCTGCCCTTGACTTTCATCCATCAGCCACCAAACGTTCTCATCAATTGTGGCAATAATTTCCAGTTTTTGTGTCGTCAAATCAAATCGCCACAGTTGTGCCTCATGACTTAGGCCGTATAAGCTCTTGTCGTCTGACAAAACGGGGGGGCTCGCGAGCATATTGGAAGGAATATTGATTTGACGTTTTCCCTCACCATCGACCACCCAAAGGCGGCTTTGGGCATCCATGAGCAGTAAACCTTTTTGGTATTGGCGCGCAAACTGGGCATTTGCATATCCAAGCTCAGACACCTTCCCGCTGTTTACATCGACCAAAGAAAGCTCGCGTGAGGTTTTTCCGCTCGCTGACACGATTAACTGGTTTTGTGCTGTCCACTCAAACAGCCGCCTTATTGGCCTATCCAGGCTCAGCGGCATTTCCTTTCCATCCAAATCAAAAATAAGGACCTTGTCCTTGCTCACAATAGCAACACGCATTCCATCCGGTGACCACGTAAGACTGCGTATGGAAGACGGTTGTTTGAAATGGCTGAGCTGGCGACTTTGTCCATTTTCGTAAAGCCACAACTGATCACCTTCACCGCGTTGAGAGACGAACGCAATCGTTTCCCCATCCGGGTGAAATCTCGCATGGGATTCAGTACGCGTCGACCTCGAGATACTTGGAAAGGGCAAGTGAACCTGATTGAACCCTACGAGAGGGGGTTTAACTCGACCACGGCCTCCATGGGAAGTGAACGCCGCCAACTCAATACGGGCAATATCCATATCCACCACGCCACTCGTAGCGACAATTTTACGTTCACTCGGATGATAGCGCGGAGCAGACAAAGCCAAATTATCAGGCGTTTCTATTTTGAACAGTTCACCCTCCAATGACATTTGGTGCAAACCGCTCTGCAAGTTTGTGATTAAAAACTCGCCACTGGGATGAAAGCTCGCACTGTAGGACTGAAAGACCGAATCCGTCGACAACGTTTCAATTTGATTTCGCTCCAGCAACGTCCCTTGAGCATCAAGCCGTTCAATAAAGTGTTTCAGGTGTTGATCCTTGCTGATAACAACCAATTGATTCAGCTTTTTGGAATAGGTGAAATCGTACAGCTTTCCCGCCTTGGGACGGTAGAAATCACTCAACTGCCTTGTTCGGACATCGTACAACATAAGCCTGAATTCGCTGGCATCAGTGTCCTTTAGAGGCATCTCCTTCAGCAGTAGAATATTGCCGTTATTCATCCACTCAACGGTGCTGATAAAGTGGGAATCGCAACCTAGCCGCTCCACCGGATCAATGGGCTGTTGCAATGCTTGCGCAAAATCCACTGTCAACAAACGCCAACAGCTGTCGTTTTGACCGGAAAGCTGAAGACATTTTTCCTGCTTGATCAGGGCGAGCTGATTCCCATCCGCGGACCAACTGTGACTGGCGTATATCCCTGGCGTTCGAGTCAATGGATACTCCTGCTGAGTCTCCAGGTCCTTCGCCCAAAGATGATTTTCACATGCGCCGATGTAACGATGAAAAACCAGATAACGACCGTCCGGCGAATAGTTCGGGAAATATTCCTTCTCATCGCTTGTGGTTAACATACTCACCTGTTGGTACTTCAGTGAACGGTCATTCGATGTCATGAAATAGGCAAGCAGAATTAAGGTAATCACCGCCACTGACAGGATAAAGGGAGAGTGTTCTTTTTGAAGATACAACGGTTTCGTTGACTGCGGCTCGGCAACATTTTTCAAGGAATGCTCATTCCCCCAACTCACCTGAGCTTCAAGGCTGTACCCTTGCTTGGAATGGGTTTTGATGATTTTTTGGGCCCGACTGTCGTCACCCAAGGCCTTACGCAACTGCGCAATACAGCGCTGCAATGTGTTGGGGCTTACTTCCGCCTCTGGCCACACATCATCCATTAATTGATTGTGGCTCACCACGTCACCTTGATGGCGAGCGAGAATGCTCAGCACTGCGATCATTTTCGGCTGAAGCGAAATCTCCTCGCCATGTCGACTCAAGGTGTTTCGTGCGGTATCGGCTTGAGTTTCATTTATCCAAAAACGCTTTTGCATAGGGAATAAACATCAACCATGGTTTCACTGTGTGTCAGGCGGCAAATACTAACCCAAAATAGCACCTCACCGAGTCATTTTGCGCTTCTCTCATAAAAAATCAGCTTTAAATCAGCTCAAACTCAAGTTTTTATCGCCCAGAAGCCTACCCTTCTTGCTCCACCCAGGTGTTCGATTCAGCACCCGGTTTCCCACATTACGCCAAGGTCATTTATATGCCGTTAAGAAGTCAGCATTTCAGGTCTTTTCTATTGTGCTTCATTTTTAGTTTTACATTGCCTGCACTCGCCGCCGACACCACCTTTGAAGTATTGGAGCCTCGCTCCGAAATTCAGCACGTCAGGGTCAACAAGGACGTATCCCTTGATATTTATTTGCCCGAAAGCGCAAACAAACAGCCTTCCGAAACACAAAAGAGTCCCACACAATCAAAACGCTACCCAGTTTTATACGTTATGGACAGCCAGCGTTACTTCTACAGCGCACTTGGTTACCAGAAAACACTGCGTGATGGCGCCAACATCAGCCCCGAATATATCGTGGTCGGCATCAATACCAGCAACGTGGCTATGAGCCGACAGCACTTTCTGCAAACGGATGCAAACCAAACCATTAAATTGATTCGCGATGCAATCATTCCCTATGTAGACACACATTATCCCAGCAATGAAAAAAGGGCGTATTTTGGTTGGCAATTTGCAGCCATGTTCGGTCTCGACCTGTTTAACGCTGCTCCCGAGTTGTTTGAAGCCTACTTTCTGGCCAGCGGGCAACACTACAGTGAGGCACAATTAGCAACACTTGAAGAGAATCTGAAACGTGCCAACACGCTAAATCTTCACGTCTATCTATCACTCGGCAAGATGGAAACACACACTCTGTCAGGGCACACCACCATGGCGACTATGTTCGAGAAATATCAGCCCAAAGGGATACGCTGGAAGTTCAGCCATTTCGACCGCTTTTCGATTCGCTACGACCATCATACAACGCCATTGGAAAGCCTGAGTCATGGGCTGGAATGGTATTTTTCAGACTACCCCGACCTCACGTTTTATTCGCTGGACGATATCGAGCAGTTTGGCGGCGTTTCAGCGGTGAAGGCGTATTACCGCAAACGCGCCAAGCGCTATTCCGTGAGCGCGGACGTTGGTGAGCAGGCGAAGTTCAGTATGTTCCGTCACGCGGCCCAGGAAAATAACTATCGCCTGTTTTCGATCTTTGAGAAGGAACTGGGGCCATTTGAAGCGACCGGCTGGTATGGTTTTTTTGCTCAATTCTTTTTCAACAACCAACAATTTGAGCGTGCTGCGCAATTGTATCAATCGGGTTTGTCGAATCGCCCGGACGATCATCGATATTGGGGCGGACTGGCCCAGACCTACGAATCAATGATACGACATCAAGACGCCTTGAAATATTATCGAGGTGCACTTACACGCACCAAAGCCGGCAGCCCCGACGCCACCACCTACCAACAGGCCATTAGCAGGCTGACAAAGTAATCCGTTTTCCGCTATTCAAATGAGATATTGCGTTGCTGAGAACAGGCATAAAAAAACCGCAAGCCTCATACGACGCTTGCGGTTTTTATGCGACTTGAGCGTTGGTCTTATTCAGGCACAACGTTCAGAGTAATCGCCACGGTAACTTCAGCGTGCAGCTGAATATCAATCTGATATTCGCCAACTTCACGCAGAACACCTTCTGGCAATTTAACTTCAGACTTGGCAACTTCTACGCCAGTCTGGCTGATTGCATCAGCGATGTCGCGAGTACCGATAGAACCGAACAGCTTACCTTCGTCACCAGCATTGGCTTCGATGGTTACAGTCAGTTCATTCAGCTGCTCAGCGCGAGCTTCAGCAGCCGCTTTCTTCTCAGCAGCAGCCGCTTCCAGATCAGCGCGACGTGCTTCAAAGTCAGCAATGTTTTGTTTGGTAGCAGGTACAGCTTTACCTTGTGGTACCAGGTAGTTACGACCGAAACCAGCTTTCACTTCAACGCGATCGCCGATACCGCCCAGCTTACCTACTTTCTCGAGCAGAATAACTTCCATCTCGTTAACCCTCTTTTGTTAGGTGGGCCCGTCTGCAGCCTAGCTGCTTTGTGACAGACGCCCACGAAAATCAATCCACGAATCCAGAACCGCCAGTAGCGTTAATACCAGTGCCACAGGGCTTGCAAATATCAGTGCCAAATACATCAGCACCAACCACTGCACCCCCATTTGTCGCCGTTTAACTACAAAGTGCACGATGGCGATACCTTGTAGCAACAAAGGAAAACCAAACAAACTTGCCCAGATCGCGTAATCGCTACCTTGGCTAAAACAGTACCAAGCGGCCACGAAGCTGATAACAACACTGCTTCGATTAAGCTTTAGCTGACGGAATTCCTCACCAAACCCACCCGGGTTGTATAACAGGGATTGCCACCAGCGCGCCAGAATCAAACTGGCAATACTGCTTAGAGCTAACACATAGGCAATTAAGCCTAAGGCAAATCTCTCTCCCGGCACCGGCAGTTGAGCTTGTGGCTCGCCCTCCGGGGCCTGGGCTTGTATTTCCTTAAACAGATCTCCCAACACTTCCACCAAACCCTCAACCGGGGCTGGAATCACTTGCCCTAACAGCAAGCTGGCGGCGGAACTCAGGGCCACCATTGCCATAATGGCAGCGGCCCAGGAGATGCTGCGGCGCAATATTAGCGCAACGCCAAACACCAGGAGCAAACTCAGCATAGTGACCAGGGACATTAACGGTCCCAAATCGCTTGCAAAGATTGCCAGCAGTGCCGGCAACATCGCCACCAACAGTATTAAACTACCGTCGCTGGCGCCCCGACGCAGAGTAACCAAAGCTACCGTTGCCGGGCTAATCAGTGGGAACCAGCTCCCAATAAGGGCGGCCACTGACGCCTGCAAACGTCCTCGCATTATGAATTCAGCAAGGGCGCGCACAGGGCTTCTTATTCGTGACTGTCGGTGTAAGGCAGCAGAGCCAAGTAGCGAGCGCGCTTGATAGCGGTGGCCAGCTGACGCTGATATTTAGCCTTGGTACCAGTAATACGGCTTGGGACAATTTTGCCTGTCTCAGAGACGTAGGCTTTCAAAGTATCCAAGTCTTTGTAGTCGATCTGCTTAACGCCTTCGGCGCTGAAACGGCAGAACTTACGACGACGGAAAAAACGTGCCATGATCAGTCTCCTTATTCTTCGCTAGCCGCTTCTTCGCTAGCAGCTTCTTCAGCAGCTGGCGCTTCAGCAGGGGCTTCTTGTTGGGCTGGGCGCTCTTCGCGACGCTCGCCACGTGGCTTACGCTCACGTTGCTCTTTATCAGCCTTAGCGATTGGAGATTCCTCGGTGATCGCTTCATCAGAGCGGATAACCAGGTTACGCAGAACCGCATCGTTGTAGCGGAAGTTGGTGGTCAGCTCTTCCAAAGCACCTTCACCACACTCAACGTTCATCAGAACGTAATGAGCTTTGTGGATCTTGTTGATGGAGTAAGCCAACTGGCGACGGCCCCAGTCTTCCAAGCGATGCACTTTACCACCATCGGCTTCGATAGTAGCAGTGTAACGCTCGACCATGCCGGGCACCTGCTCGCTCTGGTCCGGATGAACCAGAAATACAATTTCGTAATGACGCATATGTGCTCCTTACGGGTTAAGCCTCCCGCGGACAAATATCACGGTAAGGCAAGGAGAGGCCATATTTGCTTTGATCCGGAATACCGGACCCCCTGGCCAAAAATAAGGGGCGCGCATTATATGCTTAGGCTGTATAAAGATCAAACATCTTTGTGTGGAGCCCGCTTCAGAGGCTTGTCCTATAAGACCCAAGTGATACCATCTGCCCTCCAACAAGACCTTGAAACCAATAATCAAGACACAATAACCCCGAAAAGGATTCGACCATGCCAATCTCCGGGCGCTCGCTAACGCGCACTATCTGCCTTGCACTGATTGCCGCCATCATTGCCTTCTTCCTGGCCAACCCGAAAGCCTACAGTTATCTGCGCTATGGCCCGACCGTCATCAATGGTCTTGGTGCCAAACTGCTGTGCTCTGGCGTATTTGTCGCAGGTCGGGATGCGAACGACGTGTTCCAGCAAGATGTTCTGACCTCACACCCCCTGGCCCACTACAGCAGCTTTGACGTTAACCAACAGACCGAAGAAGTCGAAGTCAGCAGTTTCGGACTGTTCAGCCAGAAGGCCAAATACAACCCTAATTTTGGCTGTAGCTTGTATCACCACGATGCCCCAACATTCGAGGCACCAGAGATAGCCCATCAAGCGGGCTTCCAATGGGGTGAGCTTGAGTTAAACGGTCGCATTCAGCACCTTCTCGAAAACATTGTTAAAGAAAACGAAGACAAGCCCCATATCGACACCCGTGCTTTGCTGGTCGTTCACCAAGGGAAAATCATTGGTGAGGCCTACGCCCCCGGCTTCCAGCAAAACAGCCCATTCCTGTCCTGGTCCATGGCCAAAAGCGTCACCTCCAGCCTGATCGGCATCTGGTTAGAAGAACAGGGTCAGAACATCGATCAACCTCCAGGTTTTGCCGAATGGCAAAACGATGAGCGACAAAATATCCATTTGCGTCACCTGCTGAATATGGCCAGCGGCCTGGCTTTTGATGAAAGTTACGAGCCCGGCGATAACGCCACTCGCATGCTGTTCTTTGAAGACAACATGGCCCAATACGCACGAACCGCTGCCGCCGAAGTGGAAGCCACCCCAGGAGAAAAATTTGTGTACTCCTCCGGCACCACCAACATTTTGTCAGGCTGGTTATTCGACAAACTGGGAGGCAGTGAAAACTATTATCGCTTCGTCCAGGAAAAACTGTTTCAGCCCAGCGGCATCCAGAGTGCCATCTTCGAGCCCGACGCCAGCGGCAGCTTTGTCGGCAGCTCCTATCTTTATATGACCGCGCGGGAGTGGGCCAAATTTGGTCAGCTCTATTTGCAACGCGGCAGACTGAACGGCCAGCAGATTGTCCCTGAACATTGGGTCGATTTTGTAAAAGCACCGATTGATGCGGCACCTAAGGGAGAATATGGCGGACAGTTTTGGCTCAACGCCGGCGCTAAAGACGACAACAGCCGACGCATGTTTAAAGACCTGCCAACTGACCTGTATCTGGCGTCAGGCCACAATGGTCAGTATGTGGTCATCATCCCATCAAAAGAGCTGGTGATGGTTCGACTGGGCTGGTCCAATGGCGAACGTTTTGACTTGAACGGGCACTTCGCCAATATCCTGGCCGCGCTGGAAAACCAGCAATAAACCAGAGCGACAAAAACACGCAACACAAAAAAGCCGGACTAAAAAGTCCGGCTTTTTTGTGTCAGCGAACCACACATTAAGCGTCTTCGCAGGCCGCTCGGTAGGCATCGGCGTCCAAAGCAGCATCCAGCTCAGATACATCGCTCGGCTTCACCTTGAAGAACCAACCATCATCGTATGGTGAGCTGTTCACAGTTTCGGGCTCATCTTCCAGCGCGTCATTCACCGCGACAACTTCACCGGTAATCGGTGAATAAATATCAGAAGCCGCCTTTACGGACTCAACCACACCCGCTTCCTCACCGGCATTCACCTGGGCACCTACCTCTGGCACTTCAACGTACACCACATCGCCAAGGCTATCTTGCGCATGATCGGAAATACCAACGGTTACCGTGCCGTCAGCCTCTACGCGAGCCCACTCATGGCTCGACAGATACTTAATTTCATTGCGCACTTCACTCATGGATTCATCCTCTGCTATGTCTATCTCTAATTAATTAAAAAACTTGCTTACCGTTACGGACGAAGCTCGGCTTAATTACCTTAACTTCAACTTGCTTGTTTCTCATTTCAACGAAACAAGTGTCCCCAATTTCTTTCGGTACTCGGGCCATGGCAATAGAATAGCCCAAAGTTGGCGAAAATGTCCCACTGGTGATTTCACCCGTTGCATCAACACCGGGCACCACAACTTTTTGGTGGGCGCGCAAAACACCTTTTTGCTCCATCACCAGACCAACCAGCTTCTCTTTTACACCCTCAGCCTTGGCTGCTTCCAGAGCTTTACGACCAATAAAATCGCGCTCCTCAGGTGCCCAGGCGATGGTCCAGGACATGTTCGCCGCCATTGGCAGAATGGTGTCGTCCATATCGCTGCCATACAAATTCATACCGGCTTCCAGACGCAAGGTATCGCGTGCACCCAAACCACAAGGGGCCACACCAACCGCCAACAGGTCTTTCCAGAACTGAACAATCGCGGCCTCCGGCACCATGATTTCCAGGCCATCTTCACCGGTGTAACCGGTGCGAGCCAAGAACCAGCCATCAACTTCCAGGCCTTGGAAAACAGACAGGGAATTCACCACCTCAGCCTTGTTGCCACCCAATACTTCGGCCACCTTGGCAATCGCTTCGGGGCCCTGCACGGCCAGCATGGACAGTTCAGGGCGCTCGCTCAGCTCAACCTCGAAGCCCTTGGCTTGCTCAGCCATCCAGGCGAGATCTTTTTCGCGCGTGGCGCAGTTCACAACCGTACGGTACCAACCGTCCATGTTGTAAACGATCAAATCATCAATAACACCGCCCTGCTCATTCAGCATGCCGGTGTACATGGCCTTACCGGTAACACTGCTGATTTTCTCAACATCATTGGCCAACAGGTAGCGCAGAAAATCCTTAGCGCCGGCACCCTGAACATCAACAATGGTCATATGGGAGACATCAAACATGCCCGCTTCACGGCGAACCTTGTGATGCTCTTCAACTTGGGAGCCGTAGTTGATTGGCATATCCCAGCCACCAAAATCCACCATTTTGCCGCCGGCGGCTTCGTGCTCAGCGAACAATGCAGTCTTATTACCCATTACCCTACCTATTTAGTTGATTCCCAGCCCAGGGGAGACAAAATCAGCGGCACGGCATAGAAAATCGGCCAATCGGCAAGTTTCCCATCGTGCACATTGTGTTTCCAATAATAGAAATCCGGCATTGTACTGGTATTGGCGGCAAAGGCAATCACCACAAAAACGCCCACCACAGCCTCTGCTTCCCGGCGCTAAATCAGGCCTTTTAGCTCTTTTTCACGTACTGGCAGAGAATCACAATCTGCTGGCCGTTAACCCGGCCTTCAATGTGCTCGGCGTTGTCGGCCACCAGGGAAATTCCACGCACGGCAGTTCCTCGCTTGGCGGTGAAGCCAGCGCCTTTGACATTGAGATCCTTAATCAGCACAACATTATCGCCCGCAGCCAATTGAACCCCATTGCTGTCGCGATGGATTACCTGGTCTTCCTCACTCAAGCCTTCACCGGTGGCCTGGGCCCAAACCAAGTCATCGCCTTCGAGATACATCATATCCAACAAATCCTGAGGCCAGCCTTCGGAGCGCAAGCGCGTCAACATTCGCCAGGCCACTACCTGCACGGGCATGTTAGGGTTCCACATGCTGTCGTTCAGGCAACGCCAGTGGTTCGGATCGGTTGCTTCGGGAGTATCCAGTTGAGCGCGGCAAGTCGCACAGGCCAGCAGACTGTCATCCACGGTGGATTGGGATTTAGGGGGAACGGGGTAAACATCCAGATCGCTCGTTGCCGAGCACAGCTCGCACTTATTCTCAGCGCGCTGCTGCAGGGATTGTAAGGTACTCATAAAAGAACTCCAGTAGAATGGCGCGCATTCTACTGGAAGCCCGGCCTTCACGCACGAGCGGGAAGACCAGACGATTCAGCACTTAAAGACAAGCGCTTAGAAGTTATAGTTCAAGGATACCGTGGTGTAACGGTCAGTCTTTTCGGTGCCAGGGCTGACATCGGTATTGTGCTTGGCCAAGTAGGCCACCTTCAACGCCAACTGTTCGGTCATGGCCACTTTCAGCGCGACCTCACCTTCTACATAAGTGTTCTCATCACCCGCTTCGGTCAAGAGATAGCTTTCGAATTTGGTGGTGTCGGTAATTTGCTGCTTAAACGTCACCTTACCCAGAATAATCGCTTCATCTTCTTTTTCCTGGGTGTCGCGGCGTTCACTGCTGCGGAAACCCGCACCGATTTCACCGTCCAGAATGGTTTCTTCGGTTTTGATGAAGTGATACCCCACACCCGCCGCAACCGAAGACTGGTATTCGAAGGCACTGAAACGGTCATCCTGATAACGGTAGTTACCAAACCCGTAAACATCGGCATTAAACTCATAGCGGCTGTTGAAGTTAAAGCTGTACGCTTCTGCGCTGGTTCGATCATCGGTCGATGCGGTATTCGCGGTAAACTCGGCCTTGTGCGTCCAATCATTTTGCACATAGGCAATCAGCAATTTAACGGCCAGCGCTTCGCTTTCCGAGTTGCCAGCCACACTGTTATAGCCGAGATCACCCTCGCCTTTCCACTCACCGGCGACGCTCAAACTGGAAGCCAGCAACGTGGCCACGAAAAGAGTTTTGTTTAGTTTCAACATAATGTCCTGCTTGTATTACCTAATTAAAAAGGATTGAAAATCGAACAAAAACGAACAGTGCTTAAAAGCCCTACAGACAATGGCTGCAAGTAAAGCCTACAAAATACGATTAGTCGAGGGCGCAGAAGATACCTTCTGAGACTGAACTAGAAATGAACCCTTTGACACAGGTTTTAAATTCAGGAATTAGTAACAGACAAAAAAAGTTTTCATGGCACTTAACGCCGCGAACGCCGGATCATCAACACCACTGGCCCCAAACTTAGGAGTACCAGGGTGAGCGCGGGCAAAGCGGCCCGTTCCCATTCGCCTTCGGACGTCATCTCATACACGCGCACAGCGAGGGTGTCCCAACCGAACGGGCGCAGCAGCAATGTGGCCGGCATTTCTTTCATCACATCCACCAAGACCAGCAGCAGCGCCGAAAGAATCCCCGGGGAAAGCATCGGCAGATACACCCGCCAAAGCACTTGCCATTTATTGGCCCCCAAGCTTTGAGCAGCTTCCTGGAAGCTCGGCTTTAAACGCTCAAAGGAAGATTGAATGGGCCCAAGGCCGACGGTAAAAAAGCGCACGCAGTAAGCCAACACCAATGCAAACACACTGCCCACCAGAATCTGTTGAGGCGGCAAGTTCAGAAACGCACGTACAGGGGCAACCAACCAGGCATCCAATTTCGCGAAGGACAGCATAATGCCCACCGCCAGCACCGTCCCCGGTAGCGCATAACCCAGATTGGCCGCACGCATGGAAAACCCCTGGGCGGCAATCTTACCCAACTGGCGTTGACCGAAGGCCACCAAGGTCGCCAGACCCACGGTGAGCAGAGCGGCCATCAAACCCAATAAAAAGGTGTGCGTTATGAGATCCACATATCGCTGATCCAACTCGCCGAGGCGAGTTTCTACCACCCACGCCAGCAATTGGCCAACCGGCACCACAAACGCCAGAACAAAAATCAAGGTGCAATAGCCCGTTGCCAGATAGGCTCGCACGCCTTTTAACTTAAAACGTTCGCGCTCCTGCGCCGGCACCTCAAACAGACGACCACCACCACGGGCTTTCTGTTCTGCAAACAACGCCAGCGCCACAAACAGCAACAATACCGATGCCAACTGTGCGGCCGCAGGGAGATTAAAAAAACCAAACCAGGATTTATAAATGGCTGTGGTAAAGGTGTCGTAATTAAAAACCGCCACAGCCCCGAAATCAGCCAGGGTTTCCATCAGAGCCAGAGCCACACCGGCAGCAATAGCCGGACGAGCCATCGGCAAGGCCACATGCCAGAACGCCTGCAAAGGAGTCCGCCCCAGCATACGGGCGGCATCCACCAAACCTCGGCCCTGACTCATAAAGGCGCTGCGACTCAGCATATACACATAGGGGTACAGCACCGCACTCAACACCAGACTCACTCCGCCGGCGCTGCGAATCGACGGTACACGAAAGTCACTGCCGAACCATTCTCGCAAAGTTGTTTGCACGGGCCCGCTAAAATCAAATAAGCCCAGAGCAACAAAAGCCACCACATAAGTCGGGATTGCCAAGGGCAACATTAACCCCCAATCCAACCAACGACGGCCTGGGAATTCACACACTGAAATGAGCCAAGCCAGGCTCACACCTAAAAAGATGGAAACGGCACCGACCCCTAAACACAATTTAAGCGTATTGCTCAATAAAGTGCCCAACTGGGTTTGAATCAGGTGCGCCCAAATATCGCTTTGATCACTGCTCCAACTGAGCACAATGACCAATATGGGCATCAGCACAATACCCGCCGCAAACCAGGCCGGTAAGCGCCAGAAATGACGTCGCCATTGCGCGCGTTTGACGCTCACAAGAACAGACTCTTTTTGGGAAGGTGGCTGTTGAATGGGATCATTAGATGATTGATCTGGGGAGGACTGGGGCACGGCAATTTCACTCATGCCCCATTCTAGCGGGTTTCAAGCGGCGACAATAGCCGCAGCTTGTGTTTGCCCGCAAGAAAAACAGAACGGCTTAACGGTAACCGGCGCGGTCCATTAACTTCACCGCGTCCGCCTGCAGCTTACCGGCCGCTTCCACATTCACCAGATCAGCTTTGAACTCGCCCCACGCCTGAACAGTTTCGGAAGGCTTAACCAAGGCGTTCACCGGGTATTCGTGGTTCAACTCCGCAAATTGCCCCTGAGCTTTATCGCTGGCCAACCACTCCAACAGCTTCTGTGCTTCTTCAGGTTGTTTCGCATGCTTGGTAATACCCGCACCGGAAATGTTCACGTGCACACCGCGATCGTCCTGATTCGGCCAGAACAGCGCCAGCGCCACGTCTGGGTTTTTCTTCTTTAAGCGGCCGAAGTAATACGTGTTCACAATAGTGGCATCACACTGGCCCGCGGCTACCGCTTCCATGGCCTTAGTATCGTTAGAGAATGGTTCAGTCGCCAGATTAGCCACCCAACCTTTCACAATCTCTTCTGTTTTTTCTTCACCCAGAGTTCGAATCATGGTGGCAACTAAAGACTGGTTGTATACCTTTTTGGAAGTACGCAGACACAAACGACCCTTCCAGTCGTCACCCGCCAACGCTTCATAGGTGCTCAGGTCTTCTGGGTTTACACGCTCGGTCGAATACACAATAGTGCGAGCTCGAATGGACAGACCAAACCAATCGTTGTTCTCGGCCTGCAAATGAGCAGGCACCGACGCTTCCAGAGAAGCGGAATCCAAAGCGGCAAACAAACCCTTGTTGCTGGCCTGCCACAGATTGCCAGCATCTACTGTCATGAACATATCTGCAGGTGTCGATTCACCCTCCGCAGACAAACGCTCCATTAATGGGCCGGCCTTGTCAGTCACGTAGCGAACATCAACGCCGGTCTCAGCGCGGTACTTATCGAACAAAGGCTTGATCAAATGCTCCTTGCGGGAAGAATACACCGTCACAACGGGCGCTTCGGCAGCCGCAACAGGCGCAGCCTCTGCCGTTTTTACCACAGCTTGCTCGCCTTCATTCTTCTGGCTACAGCCAGCAACCGCAACGGCCATCAACGCCAGGGATGGAGCCCATTTTGCCTTCATATCGAATGCCTTCATGCCAACCTCATATATCGGGGATATTAGAAAGATGCAAATGATAGAGATTACTATTCAGCAATGCAATGAGGACAATCAAGTGACGAGACAGGTACACTAGCAAACACGATAAACAACTGATTAGACTGATGATTTTATGTCCAAATTAATGGACCCCAAACTCTTCGCCAAATTAGTACTCGCCTGGTACGACGAACACGGCCGTAAAGAGCTTCCCTGGCAACAGAACATTAACCCTTACCGGGTATGGCTTTCCGAGATCATGCTGCAACAAACCCAAGTTGCCACCGTGATTCCTTATTTCGAGACCTTTACCCAGAAATTCCCCGATGTACAAAGCCTGGCCAAGGCCGATATCAACGAAGTGCTGCATTTATGGACCGGGCTCGGCTACTACGCCCGAGCCCGCAATCTCTATAAATGTGCCCAAACGGTTTGCGAACAACATCAAGGGGAATTCCCCAACACCGTCGAAGCCTTAGAACAACTGCCTGGCATTGGCCGCTCCACTGCCGGCGCCATTGCTTCCATTGCCTTTGGCAAGCCAGCGGCGATTTTAGACGGCAATGTAAAACGCGTACTGGCCCGGCTGCACGCTGTGGAGGGCTGGCCCGGCAACAACAAAGTGCAACAAGCACTGTGGGAAATTGCCGAGCACTACACCCCGAATACGCGCAACCCCGAATACACCCAGGTGATGATGGATTTAGGCGCAACCGTCTGCAAACGCACAAAGCCCTTGTGCAATGCCTGCCCACTGGAAGACAGCTGCCAAGCTCGCGGCCAAGGCAACCCCCAGGACTACCCCGGCAAAAAACCCAAAAAAGAAAAACCCGTGCGCAGCTGCCAAATGCTCATACTGCAAAACCCGGCGGGAGATATACTCTTACAGCAACGTCCCAGCCAAGGCATATGGGGCGGCCTCTGGTGCCTGCCCGAATTAGAGAGCGGTGCCGACATCAGCCAGCATTGCCTTGAACAGCAGCTCAGCAAAGACGAACCTGCCACAGAACGCTGGGACAGCTACCGTCACACCTTCAGCCACTACCACTTGGATATCACCCCAGTGCTGGTACAGGTTAACCCCGGCAACACGGTGGCTGAACGCAAACAGCAATGGGTGAACCCGGCCGAACCCGGCGAGCTGGGTCTGGCCGCACCGGTGGTCAAACTGCTGCAAACCGTGGCCGAGCTGCAACAGAAGCTTTTATAAGCCGCCACCAATATGGGCAAACGCCAACAAGGGAGGTAAAATCCCCCTCCCTTAAATAGAAGGATATCGCCATGAGCCGTATGGTTTTCTGCCGCAAACACAAAAAAGAACTGGAAGGCCTAGACCAGCCACCCTATCCCGGCCCCAAAGGTCAGGACCTGTACGAAAACGTTTCCAAGCAAGCGTGGCAGGAGTGGATGCAACACCAAACCATGTTGATCAATGAAAAGCGCCTGAACATGATGGACATGACCGCCCGCAGCTATCTCATGGAGCAAATGGACAAGTTCTTCAGCGGCGAAGAAGTGGACGATATCGAAGGCTACGTGCCCCCTTCCGAATAAGCCCCAAAAGCACAAAAATTAGGCAAAAAAGCCAACAAAAAGAAAGGCTTGAATAAACCCTTGACTCCAAGCCAATGAACAGGTTTAATACGCGCCTCTTTACGGGAGCAACCCGTAATAGTTGCCCGGATAGCTCAGTCGGTAGAGCAGGGGATTGAAAATCCCCGTGTCGGTGGTTCGATTCCGCCTCCGGGCACCATATACAATTGCTGTGTAATCAGCACCTTAAAAAGCCAGGCATTTGTCCTGGCTTTTTTGTGCCTCGACAAAATCCCCACTTTATTTAAAAATATGTCCCACAAACGTCCTACCATCAAAAACATGTAAAGGATCTACAAATTGAAACACCAGGAAATGGACCTTCTCGATAGGCATGTCGTAGCCGAAAAAATTGCCAATGCACTAACCACCAAATTAGACATATTCCCTCTTTTAATCGATGGACACTGGGGTTCAGGGAAAAGTTTTTTTGCACAACTTCTAAAAGAGGAACTAGAGAACAAGCACTCCACAAAAGTCCTATCGATCTATATTGACTGCTTTGAGCACGATCATTTAAACACAGCTAGGTTAACAATCCTGTCCAAAACAATAGAACTATTGTCTCATGGAAAACCAGAATACAAGAAGAAAATTCTCAATAAAATATCTAACGTCGCTAAAACATTAGTACAGGTATCAGCAAGTGCTGCGTTGAAAACTGTGCTCAAAATAAATGCTGAAGAATTTGGCAAACACCTAGAAGAGGACTTGGAGGAAGAAGGAGATAAATATATCAAAGATATATTATCCCAACAGGAAAGAGTCGAAGAGGAATCCGCTTCTCTAAAAAAAATCCTATCCGAACTAGCTCAAGCAGAAGCAAAAAAAATAATTATAATACTCGACGAACTAGACAGATGCAGGCCCGATTATGCCCTTTCGGTCTTAGAATCTATAAAACACATCTTCGACATCCCTGAAATGGAATTTGTACTAATAGGAAGTTTAGAGCAACTCAAAGCGATCATCAAAAAAAATTATGGCGACATAAATAGCGATATTTATCTCGAAAAATTTATCAAACACTCAACTTCACTCCCCACCCATTCTGGCGAAGAGCATTCGACCTTTAGATATATAGCCAAGATAATAGAAAGGGAAACCAACGAAATTGCAAGGGATCTAGAAACAACCCCACTTAATGAAGAAAAAATCCAAATTCTCGCCGATCTAATATCACTTCATGGAATATCACTTAGGACAGCCGAGCGACTAGTTAAAAATATTAATGTGCTAATAAGCATGAATAGAAAGAACTATTTCAAAACCAACATTAATACTGAAATAATTTTATGCACTCTATTTATTTTTACAATCAACAAAAACATGGCCAAACCAGAGACAAAAGATAGTATTGCAAGCTCAGTTATAAATGAAATAGGAAAATGCATCCACCACAGGGAAAATAAAAGACCCAAACACTTAGACCAACTGAACAAAGCCTACGACCTCTTAAACACTTGCGTTTCAACTCCTGGAGGTCTCAAATCAGCACTTGCCGCTATAGAAGATAAGACAGTAAAATACAGTTTAGACCAAGAAAAAATAAAATTGTACCGTGATTTTTTCGAAGAAGAATTGGCCATAGACCCAACCAACTTAGTACTCGAGACTTTCAACACCATGTCTCTTTTCAACCAAAAATAATTAAGCAATCAACAATCAGGCCTTCGACAGAGGGCCAAACCGCCATTCATAATGAAAGGGCTTGCAAACGTATGACGAAGCACGTAGGCCACTTCCCCTTTAGGAAAATCTATCTTGGCACGACTTACAGCAGCACTACAAGCCGAAAGACAGTTAAAAACACCCTATCCTGACGGTATTTTTACGCCCCCTCAGAGACTTAAATAACTTTTCATCGATAGGAATATGCCTAACCTTTCCATTCTTAGTTTCAGAAATATAACCCTACCCGCTATAAATTTATCGAAAGTTAGTTTCTCAGCTTCTGACTAAGGGCCCACTCAAGAGCCTGCCGAACTCAACTAGCAAGTGGCACTACAACTGCCCCCCAACTTATGAAAATCTCATCCTGCGAATGGTACTAATGCAGAGGAAAGGTCACATCGAACACAAGAAGTTAGTGTTTGCAAAAAAATAGTGGCGACATGGCTAAACAATTATACGAATTTCGAGGGGCTGTACGAAGAAACTGAAAATCAGATAGGCTACTAAAACATATTCAGAGAATAGATATTTTGAGAAACCATACTACGGAACTACAAAATACATAAAATCCAAACACGATGTGAAAATTAAACCAATACTGACGTTTAATGGAATAGCATTATTAGGATATACCGACACTCCCAAACCTCACGACCTTAGTGTAGTCGATTAGTTACAACGAAATTAAGGATATTTGCCAACAATCAAATCATTATCCGTTTGGAGAATAACTTCCCTCCATAAGGTAGCTCGAAAGTACCCATGACTGCTGGATTTCTAGAGAACTTGTGGCGACTTATATAGCTTATAATATCTTTATGCGTATAAAACTGTTCCCACGATTCATTGCTCCATTGAAAACTGCCAATGGGGGCAATTGGCAGGATCGCTGGAACAAGCGGAATTGGACCACCTTGCGCGCCCTTCAAGAAGGTAACACAATGGCCCTGCTTATCACGAAAAAACCCCACAATCTAGAACACCCAGATACTCTCCTTGGCAAGTAAACACATTACCGTTATTGATAAATTCCACACATTGATTTTGTATATCTAAAATGGTATTTCCATTTAACCAACCACGACCCCACTGTTGTCAAATATTGCTTCCATTTAAGTCTTACTTCTTAAACACATAAAGCTTTTATCATAGACCATGTAAATAATGACAAAAGTCAGAATAAGTCATAGCCCTAAAACCAGAATCCACTTTAGCTATCCTCTTCCTAAACTTCTTATCTTCTGTCACAAGAATATCTGCGAAATGAAGTGCCGTGTGAGAAATAATCGCATCCTTAGATTTGTTAGAATTCCCTTTATGTTGATAATACTCAACACCATCACTCACAACACAATCGTCCGGAACAGCGAGGCTAGCGATTGCCACGCCATCGGGGACATGAGTGACATCAAAATCATTCGGAACACAACCAAAGGGGCCAGCTTCCAATTCATCCCTTACCACCCTCGGGGCGAGCACTTCGATTTTTCCTGAATCTACTAGACCAACCAGGGTATTCAAGATGACAGTATCTGCATAAATTTTATCGTAGACATTTGTATCTAATATGACTTTACCCACTTGAACTGCCCCTAGTTAAGACTAATGATTTAGTCGGCTTGTCAAAATTCCAAAGAGAAACTCATTCCGTCAAACTATGGATATCTGACGCGAGCGTAGCAAAAACTGCTCTAAAGTTTTCCCTATTACCCATCATCTTCTCCAAAATTACACCGCTTTGCTCCAACTGTTCATCCGCCAAAGCAAAAACCGGAACATTGTGCTTTTGAGATTGAGCAATCAAGGAGTTAAAGTCAGCAACATTTGCCAGATTGAAAGGTTCATCCCCTGAAACACAACTCCTGAATACTTCTAGTTCAACAGACATTCCTAAAGGATGGAGAGCTGGTATTAGATCTTCACTAACCGTGTGTTTAATCACATCGATCCACCTTTGAAATGACTTGGCAGGAGCCCCCCCTCTTGGTCGATACCTTTGAGATATAAAACCAAGAAACTTCGGAGGCCTTTGAGGAAACTTATAATCAATCCCTTCACCTCTAAAGCGATCAACCTCATCATTCCACTTCGGAACGACACTAGCTAAAGATTTTATAGCTTGAGCACAGAAAAAATCTGGTGATGTCGGCACAATAAAATAGTCGCTCGACATCAACAAACATTGATTTAAAGCCCCAACACTGGGACTCATATCTATAATAATATATTCAAAATCATGCTTCTCAGCAGTTGCTCTCAAAAGCTCATTTATACTACCGGGAATATTTCTTATAGCAGGAATAGCTTGACTAGTTGTTAGAGCGACGCTTATCTGAGTTTCAAATTCGGAAAGCTTTAAATTACCACAATACAGAAATAGATTTTCATTGTCAGTTTGGCTGGGAGTTCCCGAGGAGATTCCAGATAGGCTACCAGCCATGATTGGATCCAACCCTGAGGCAATATCGCAACCTGGATTTTCCGAATAAAAGTCTTCAATATCATCCACCGAATTATAATCTAAAACCAGAGCGGTCAAGTTACATTGCGGATCAGCATCAACTACAAGTGTTTTATGCCCCTGTTCAGCCAACATCCAACCCAAATTAAATGCAGTGGTAGTTTTACTAACACCACCTTTGTGATTAAAAAGAGAAATTATTTTCATAAAACTTCCTTGTTAAGAATTTTTACAGTCAAAATACGAACTCAAATCAGTTCGTATTACAAACTTTTAAACATCAAGAACAACGCAAATTTAAATCCCAAAAACGTTTATAATCTTTTTTGAAAAATAACTTAAATCATAGAATCAATACTTAAGCGTAATGCGAAATGAGGAACGAAACAAGCTCTTATGAAGATCACGCAGGAAGTTACCTCTACCAGTAATCCAAACAGAGCCGATTTCGTATGTACGGACAAGAAATGCTGTCATTTAGTGGCCACCACTTGACCTTTTACCTCAAATTAAAACCATAACCCGAATGAGATTTCCAATTAACTTAACGGGATATAGACCTCACTATGAAAAAGCGCTACGCCGAAGAACAGATTATCAAGGCCATCAAAAAGCATGAAGCTGGAGCCAAGATTGAGAACAACAAACTAAAGAAATTGCTGGCCGGAAAACTATTAGAAAACGAAGCAATGAAGGATTTTCTCTCAAAAAAGTGGTGAAGCCCGCCAGTCTTCAGCAGGCTTCCAGGCACATGATCACGGTCCACCACGTTAGTGAGCGGGCAGTACGCAAGCTAACGGGTATCAGTCTCACAGCATATCGATACTAAGTTAAACCCGCTAAAGGCGCTCTCAATATCAATATTAGAAGAACTAAAAAGAACACTTCACGAACATTAGCTATGTACATACGTGCAATTTCGTGTACAAGTTGTTACCTAACCTACTGTTCCAATTAGACCATGCAGTTCCCGGCACTAGACACGATTTTTGAAAACCAGGATTTTCCCCTTAAACAAAAATCATCACGTGCCATTCAGGCTTTAACTACAAAGCCAATGACAAACCTCAAATTCACAACGATAAAGTAAAGCGGATTACAAATGAGTTCGTGATGTCCACAAAAAAGGCTGCGACCAGAGGCAAAACGATAAAGGCCAATGGCGCTGGCCCGTGCGATTTAGTCACAGCGGTCATGTTTGCAATGGCTGTAGGCGTTGCGCCTAATGCAAAACCGCCAAACCCGGAACTTAAGACTGCGGCTTGATAATCACGCCCCATCAACGGGAACAACACGAACAATATAAACAGAACGGCAGATAGCGTCTGCATTAACAAAATCACCAGCAATGGCCCAGCCAAACCGGCAATGGTCCATAACTGCATGCTCATAAGTGACATAGCCAAAAATAACCCAAGAGAAAAATCAGACACAACGGCTAGGGCTTTTGTTCTCGCGGGCCAGCGTACTTTTGGAAGCAAGGTGGGAATGGTATTGGATAATACGATGCCAGCTAAGAGGCACGTGACGAATAATGGTAATTTCAAACCCAGTTCGGTCGCAGCTTGATTAACGAACCACCCCACAATAATAGTGACGTGGAGCGTCAAAAACACGGCCATCAAATTCAGATGATCAATGGTGCTGGATTCCTCTTTTTCAAAAGGAACCCCGATTATGGGCGTGTCCTGTGAATCGCCTTTAAGGTGATAACGGTTTATCAAAATATGCGCAATGGGGCCGCCTATCAGGCTCGCCAAAACAAGCCCGATGGTCGCACACGCCACGCCAATCTCTAGAGCGTTTTTCACGCCCATGGCTACAACTTCAGGTGCCCAAGCAATGGTTGTACCATGCCCCCCTATCAACGAGGCGGAGCCCGCTAAAACACCAATTGGTGTTGGCGCCCCAACCAACTTGGCGCCCAGAATACCCACGGTGTTCTGAACGACGATATAACCAAGTGTTAACACCAACATAATCAAAAGCGGCTTACCGCCAGAAATTAAATCAGAGAGCTTGGCGTTCAAACCGATTCCCGTGAAGAAATAGACCAGCAAAATATCCCGGGTATCCAACCGATAGATGATTTCTGTATCAGTCAGCCCAAATGCCACCAATGCTAAAAGGGCCGCGATCAGCCCCCCGGTTACCGGCTCAGGAATATTGTATTTGCGGAGAAAACCCACTCGCCTGTTGATATGAACGCCAGCAAAAAACACCAGGATACTGATGGTAAAGGTTAGAAAGTCATCCACCACAAACTGATTCATTTACCCATCTCATTGTTTTGAGTCGCTTGAGTTATGTTGTTTCCTGAACCAAACACCGTATGTAAGCCGAAGACAACTCGCTTATTATTTTAATTAGACCTTGTGACCACAGATATGAGACAGGGCTTTAGGAATGCTGCCCTGCCGGCTACGATAAAATTTAGATTCGAACCAAAGAAACATCACAGGGCGCATTGTTTGCAACGCCTGTGGCTGTAGACCCAATCAGGGAACGGATGCCGGTCTTCGAGTGGGTTCCGAGAATAATCAGATCGGCATGCTTTTTCTCGGCCACATCACAGATAACCTCATAGGGCTTGCCGACTCGTTGTACGCTGTTCTTTTTTGATATATCAAACTCAGCCAAAACTTTGTTGAATTTGGGCTCTGCTTTCTCTTTCAGCTCTTTTTGATAATCTTTTGGAAGCAGTGAATAAGGCAAGACATTTACAACGACTAACTTGCTGTCAAACTTGCTCGCTACCTCTTGTGCCTTTGAAAGCACGGCCTTGCCTTCCTGACCAATTTCAATCGCGCAGATAATCGTTTTATACATCTTATCACCTTCACTGTTTTGTCCATTGTACAGAATATATACACCATAAAACCTAGCCATTCCTTGAGTCAAGTCAATGCTGTAAAGGATTAGGAGATGCAGCCGGGTTAAAGGCCTGCCGGGAAGGCGTTTTTGCAACGCTGATGTTTTAAGGAAATCGGCCCTTCCCATCCAAATTGAATGCCTACAGACAAACCTACTTCAGCTTCTTACGGATGCGGCTCAGCGCTATGGGCGTGATGCCGATATAAGATGCCACGACTTTCAAGGGCACCAGCTCACTCAACCCTGGATGCTCGTCTACAAACTCCAGATAGCGTTGCTCGGCACTTTTTTGAAGTAGGTAATATTCTCGTGCTTCTTTGTTTGCAAACATCTGCTCCATCAGGCGACTATAAGCCTCCAGAAAACCGGGCTGACCCTTCATGGTGTTAAAGAAAGGCTGCCACTCAAATTGCCAACAAAGCACATCGTCCAATACTTCGATGGAAAACAAGGCTTCGGTCCCCAAAATCATGGCCCTGGTCGACCCTGCGATACCGGGCGCACTGGAAAACGATTGGGTAAACTCCTTGCCCTCTTCCGACACACTGAAATAACGCACCAGGCCTGTGGTCAGAAAATAGATGTTGGGTGCCCCGAGGCCCTGCTCAATCAAGCACTCACCTTTTTTGAAATGCTTGAGTTCACCGTTGAGACCAAATATTGCAAAATCAGCCTCTTCAACCGTCTGTTTTGAACCTGAAAAATAGCGAACAAATTCACTCATTTGCCGAGGGATATGCACGGTTTGCTGCTCCTTTCTGCTTGATTCAGTGTCTCATTTTAGCGAGACTCTTAGAAGGGTTTTCGGCTGGTCGCCCCTGAAAGATAAGCCCCATGCCAAGCAGGGTCAACGCGATCCCCCAAATGCCATTACTGCCCTGCAGAAACCAGGAAGACGCCGTCAACCCCACGACAATCGCCGGTGACAGGTAACTGGTCGCCAGCAGGTCATTGGCACACAATCTTTGCAGTAGTTTCTGCTGCAAGAAAAATGTTCCCAAGGTGGTAAACCCAGTGAGATACAGCAACGGCCACCAAAACCCAAACTCTTGCCATTGAATCGTCTCTGACTCACCCCAGAATATAAACCCGGGCAGCAACAAGAAGCTACCGAACACCAGGATAGTAAAAACACTCTGCGCGGGAGGCCGCCCCGCGAACCAACGTTTGAGCAATACGACATGCAAGGCGAGACTGGCGCAAGCCATTAGAAATACCCCATCACCGGATACCCAAGTCCAATTCGCGAAGTCCTTGCGATTCAGGTCGAACAGCAGCCAAAGTGCACCTGCCGAACCCAGTACAAAACCAAGGCATTGAAATACCGAGGCTCTTACACTCGCCACCACGGCGTTCAACAGTACCGTCATCAGGGGCAGTAATGTGTAAATCACCGACGTTTTTACTGCCGTCGTGGTTTCCAAAGCGACAAACAAGCCGAGAAAGAACAGCACCAACAATACGCTGACGAGAAAGTACTGCAAGGCCAGGGCCCCAGATAAAATACTGAGGTATTTACCTCGCACACACAGCAGCATCAACAACGCCGCCAATGCAAAACGAATTGCCGTGCTCGCAATCGGATTGGCATAAGGCAACAATTGCTCGGCAACAACAAAAGATGACGCGGTGAGAAAGAGCCAAATCATCAATAACACGATGGTATTCAAGCGAATCATTCCAGGGAATTCCAAACGAGGCCAACAGCGGAATCAGTATTCTGTACGTTGATCAGGAAGGCAGAAATACACACAGGCCGCCAGAATAACTACAATATCCATCGCAAGAGCAAAGGCCAGGTTTTCCAGATAAGCCTTGCCGAAGAGAAAAACCAGAGTAACAAAGATCAGCTTGCTCAATGACGCCAGAATAAGCGCGAACTCTCGAAGTAGCGGCCGAAAGAAGCCAACAATCAGTACCACCCCCATCAAACCCACCAGGCCCGACCAACTCCGCACCACCAACAGTGGCAGAGGCTCATCGCCAAGCACAGTTGTTTCACCAAAAAAGGACAACAGCGCTGCCTCGGGCGCCAGCAGGCCGTAAAACATCGTCGCGGTGATAAGTCCGGATACCAGCATGATCCATTGAATACTGTTTTTAAGGACCAACATAACGCCACCCTCCATCAAAATTCTGTTCAACTCAAATGCTTCGAGGGCTTTGCCCTCAAGACTGTTGCGCGATAAATTTGCTGAACAGAAAACCCGACACGGCCACGTTCACCTCCAGCTCGAAAGTCTCAGTCAGTACCTCATGCAAGGCATCGCGATCCGCCAACTGTGTTACTGAGGTTTCATTCTCTCTAATCACATGAAAATCACCATTGCGCAATGAATGAATGCAATCGGAAAACTTTCGGCTCACGACCAGATTGTTCACAAAGGCCGCATCAGGGTGTCGGTGGGAATAGAAATGGCCAAGTAGGCAATCTGAATCTGTATAGGTATTTCGATCGAAGGTATACAAAGTGAAAAATTCACCCTCTTTTAACGTTTGAAAGCAATAATGGCCACGGTCTTTTTCAACTATTCGGAAGCTTTCATTTCCCTGGGGTTGGCTCACACCACACTCCAGTTTTACTGGAAATCTCGCCCCAAGATGGCCGAAGCCACCATCCACAACATAAGTATCGCTCCCGACTGTCACCAACGTAATACGATGGGTTCTTGGCGCATCCACTTCGCGGTTATAGGTCACGCGAGCCAGTGATAATTGCACCTTAAAACCCAATTCTTCCAGCACTTCATAAATGAGCTTGTTGTGTTCAAAGCAATAACCGCCACGGCGGTTAAGCACAATTTTTTGATAGAGGTCTTCCAGCGCCAATGACAGTTCACCACCCATCACGACACCCAGGCTGTTAAAGCTGTGAGTGGCCACATGGCGAGACTGCAATTGCTTGAGAAACTCGATCGCCTCTTCATTCTTTGCTGCATCACAAGCTTGCAACTGCAGATCTTTCAGATAGTGATCAGCAATATCCTGACGTTTCATACCTACCTCGGCATTCATATTTCAACATTGAAGGCTTAGGGTTGTGGAACCCTGCGGGTTCCACAACCCACCTCCCAAGAATGAGTCTATATTACGCCGGAAGATTTACGCTGTAATGAACCTGGGTTTATTCTTCTCAAAAGAATCGCAAGCCAACATTAAATACCTCCAGGATAAACCTCAGTTAATTCCAACGCCTCGCGCACTTGATACGCTGCTTCACCTATAAATTACATAGGCATTTACTTACCGAGGCTACTATGAACGTATTTAGCGCAATATCCCAACGCCGCTCTGTCAGACACTATGACAGCACCGCCAACATGACCGACAACGAGTTCCAGCAATTGATGTCAGCCGTGCTCCTTTCTCCCACCTCCTATAACATTCAACATTGGCGCTTTGTTCGTGTGCAAGATCAAAAACTGCGAGAAGCACTTAAAGACGCGGCCTGGGGACAAGCGCAGGTCAGCGACGCCTCTGAACTTATCATTCTCTGTGCCGATATCAATGCATGGCAAGACCGTCCGGAGCGCTATTGCCGCAATACCGACAGTGATACGCAAGCCACACTGCTCTCGATGATCGATTCGTTCTACCGTGATAAGCCACAGTTACAACGGGACGAAGCCATTCGCTCCTGTGGCATTGCGGCGCAGACGTTGATGCTGGCCGCAAAAGCCATGGGTTATGACAGTAACCCGATGATCGGTTTTGATCCGACTCGGGTTGCCGAACTGATCAAGCTGCCAGAAAAGCACCTGATTGCCATGATGATTGTGCTTGGGAAAGCTCAGACAGCTGCGCACCCAAGAGGCGGGCAGTTGCCAATGAGCGAGGTGGTAGTGACGGACCACTTCTAGTGATAGCCGTCATTTAATATTTCTTTGACGTCATTGCTTCGAATGTGTGCTATTGATATTCAGACAGAGGCGCCCATAACCGGCAATAAAAAGCGACGGCAAAAACCAACGTCACTTAGGCCCTTTTTGCCGGCTCGCGCTATGCTTACGAGCAAGTTCAATGGTATGCGAAAGCAGCTGCCGATCTCCGGGCTGGCTGTGTGTGGGAATGACCATTTCTGCGTCTGGAAATGTTAGGGCTACTTTGTCGACAGAAGGCGCCCAGGTATTGACATCGCCATCACGGGTATTGCCCATGCTCTTGGCGTTGCCCGGACGAATCAGGCAGCCTCCATAGAGTATTTTCGTTTCGGGAAGATACACCACAATATTGTCGTGAGTGTGGCCAGCACCGGGATAGAGTACCTGCGAGGGCGACAGGTCGTCACTGATTCCGTGCTGATTAAACGTCAATTCAGAGTTTGCCGGTAATAAACCTCGCGACGGAGCCAACTGATTGCTTAGTGCGCTGGCCCAGGTTTGAATACCCTGCGCGTGGAGCGTTTGTACGCCACCCATTTTGTCTTCGTGTGCATGGGTGAACACCGCGCGTGTGATGCTGCGCTTCAGGTGTTTCTGCACCCATTCTAATACCGCCTCGGTTTGAGCATTGTCCCAAGCGGTGTCTATTAAGGTCGTGTTCTCGCCCTCTACAACAATGAGCCCATTCGCTGGAACATTCCCCCATTTACCGACGGTTTTGTAGCTGGTGTGCATCCAAACGGTATCTGATAACTGAGTAAACTCGACACCTTTATACACAACATCAGGCTTTGCCTCAGATGCGTAGCTCAGCTTGCAGGCCAGCACACAGCTTAAGCCCAATAACCATAAAATCTTCGCGCCAAGTCGCATTGCATTCTCCATTACGTTGCTTACTGCTTATATACCCTTGAAGGATCAAGTGTTGCCATGGTATCGGACAACACTCAAAATTTGGAGTTCACCCCAACAACATTCGGATTGCCAGCCCATGTTGGGCTCGTTAAAATAGGCGATGGAACCCAAGCACCTCACGTCCAACACTGACTCTGGAGCTTTCGAAGCTCACCTTAAAGACAAAAACGCCCGTTTTTCAGCCGCTTCAGCTCGCATTGATCCTCATTGCGTGTTGACCCTCTTCCGCATTCAAGACAACTGCCTGCTTCACTTCACAGGCATGCTGCTTTGTTACCCGGCTCGCATGAGCCTTCATTCATCAAGGAGAAAAAATGGATATCGTTAACCTCATAACTTTTATCACTGTTGCCAGTTTGCTGGTTATGTCTCCAGGCCCGAACGGCGTCCTTATTGCCAAAACGGTTCCAACGTCGGGACATCGTGCCGGCTTCGCCAATACTTGGGGATTTGTCGCCGCGTTTTATGTTCATGGCACCCTGTCAATATTTGGGATCTCAATTATCCTCGTTCAATCCGCGCACGCTTTCCTTATTTTTAAAACGCTGGGCGCCGCTTACCTGATTTGGATAGGCATTAAAGCGCTGAAAGAAGCCATACCCCAACCGGCAGCAACGCCATCGGTCCCTCACGCCACACACAAAGCCGAAACCTCCGTACCCAGTGCGTTTGCCGAAGGATTTTTAACCAACGTACTGAACCCCAAGGTGTCCATGTTTTACCTGGCCGCCTTCCCACAGTTTCTGGCACCGGGCGAAAACGCCAGTCATGCGTATTTCTTGGTATCCGCCCACGCCGCCCTCAATCTGATTTGGTTTTCTCTGATGGTCTTATTATTGGCCCGCGTGAATACATTAACAAAGAGCCCAAACTTCACGAGATGGCTGAAATCTGTCACGGGTGTGGTTTTTATTGGCTTTGGCGCAAAGCTGGCTCTACTTCGCCCTTTAAATAACAACTGAGCAAACAACAGGAATACAAAATGAAATACATTGAGGTTCATGTTAAAACCGCCATGATTGTTCACGGATTCGACGAGAACAATCAGGAAATTATCGAACACGTTAAGGAAGACAGTTATATGAAAAAGCTGGTTTCTGTTACTCGCATTCAGTCCGTGAGTGAGCAGTACCTGCTGGTTTCCTCATCCCATGGTCGAATCATGTTTTGGGAATATGAAGAAGACTATGCAGATATTGTTGAGAAGCTAAGCCGCCTGGACATGATGGTTTAAGCCTTCTACTTACCGTGCAGCCGCACCGCGAAAATTGCGGTGCGGCTGAATCTGCCTCCCCTAAAACACGCTCCTTTCTCTCCTTTGGCCAGCTTTGCTCTCACCTTCCTCCCGCTCAACATAATTGACTGTAACACTATGCTCTTTTTGTTGGTCTAACTCAGGTGGCCTTCGGTTTCACACGGGCCCGACCACTCAGCGTTTAAACCACAATAAAGGACAGGACCATGAAGGCTTATGCAGCATGTTTACTGGGGGTTAGCTTGTCGTGCAACGCGGCAATTGCGGATACTCAAAACGAGCCCTCTCTCGAGGAGCGCACGGCCAGTATGATGACAAAGACAGCGAAGGACTATCATCTGCCATCTTTGTCGGTGGCCATCGGTATTGGAAGCGACGTGGTGTTCGCTGACGCTATCGGATATGCCGATATCGAAGAAAAGCGAGCGGCCACGACCAAGACGCAGTACTCAGTAGGCAGTTTGGCCAAACCCATGACAGGCCTTGCCCTCGCAAAACTGCTTGATGACGGCAAGCTCAAGCTGAGCGACCCGGTAAGCAGGTACGTTCAAAAACCCGCTTATACGGCGCGGTTCTCGGTACTTGAACTGGCAAGCCACACGGCTGGGATTCCCCATGACACCAAAGAAAGGGACCGCGCTGAATTTGATCAACCCCGTGACCACAAAAACCCAACGGACGCATTCCATGTTTTTGAATCACTACCGCTGCTGTTTGAACCCGGTACGAATTACCAATATTCTTCCAACGGTTATATTTTGCTATCTGCCGTTATCGAGCAGGCCGCCGGAGCGAGCTATGTCGATTTTCTGCGTGATTCCCTATGGGCTCCATTTGCAATGCAACACACGGAACTAGACACCTCTTTTGCTGGGAAACGCCATGAAGCCAAATACTACGCCGAGCGTTTGAGCGACGGCCTCTATACGCCGGCAACCACTCAGCGAGACCGCAGCTTTTTATTCGGCGGGGGTGGTTTTATCTCCACACCGAGCGACCTGGTCAACATGGCGCAAGCAAGCTACCGCGAGCACTACCTCTCCACAGAGGCCAAACAAGCCCTGTTTACACCTGTGAAGCTGAAAAACGGTGAAGTGAACTCTGAAAAGTATTCACTGGGCTGGCGTGTGGGGAAGGTCCAATTGGGAGACAGTGACCGCAGCTGGACGGCACTGCACCACGGAGGCGTAACCGATAAAGCGGCCACCGCCTATCTGCTCGTCATACCCGAATGCAAAGCTTCCATTGCGTTTGCGACCAATTACATTCCAGACAAATTCTGGAAAATACGCGGCATTATGGCCAAGACTTTAAAAGCCTATATTCAAGCGAATTCCTGTGTGAGTAACGCCTCCGAACCGTTACCAGCTACGTAAAGAACACGCCTATATTGGGTTTGGTGAGCCCCACCCTCACCAAACCTGCCCTCGCCAACACTTGTACTGCTCAACACCTTTCTAGCTCAGCATCGCAGTTTTCCTCAATGCCCATGACAGGCCTTGCCCTCGCAAGATTGCCTGATAACGGTAAACTCATGCTGGGTTTTTCAAAACAGGATGTGAAATTTCCAAGAAGAGCAAGAGATTCAAGTTTTTAAATTGGTTCCTAGTCAATGGAAGCAACGAATTCATCATCGCCTGTATCTTCGCGATCTCACTTATTAACTCGACAACCTCACTGAGTGGAGAAGCTGATCCTTTCTCCGAACAGGGCTTAATAAATTTTACTGATTTTTTCGGGTTTCATGGTGTGATAGATGCAACCTTTTTAATTCCAATATACCTAGACATCATCAATACTATTAAAGAGAGATCGATATACGTTCAGAATAAACCGGAAGAAAACCAAAGGCAAAAAGGAGACATGGAGAAGCTAAAAAATGCGAATCGACGCAAGAAAATCAGACCCAGCTTAACTAAAACGATAGGCCTATCCTAATTCCCTCATCTCAAACTGAAGAACTACAACAGAACCATATCCTCCTTGAAAATATTAATAGAGCCCACAAAACTTTCTAACATCAATAGCTCATACCTTATGTTCGTCGTAAAAAATAAACACATATTGAAATGCCTTCCATATTTCTGCTAGCCTACTCCGCCCCAAAAGGAGTTGGGGAGTTAAAGAAAAGTTGTGATCAAATGCAATTAAATTAGGGAATTTGTATGATTAAAGAATTAGGTTTTTCAGAAGTTAAAAAAGTTTCTGGCGGCACTCATTATGACGGCCCATCTTGGGAACAAGACTGGGTTAATAGAGACAGAACGGTTTATGATGCGATTCATAAACCATTTGGAAGCAGTAATGTTCCATCTCATCAAGAGATCGCTCAAGATGCATTTTGTGAGGCAGCAGACTCTACCGTGTCAGTTGGTGGAGCTGTGGCCGCTGTTGGAGGAATTGTAACAGCAATTCCTGGAGGCCAAGGAGTAGGTCCAATCATTGCTGCAGCTGGAGGCATTACAGCCGCTATTGCTGGTGGAGCTGGTTACCTGACCGGTTGCTATGATCAATAAATAGAGCGTATCAACAGAGGAGCCACAGGCGCCTCTGTTGATATATTTAGTGGAGGGAAACATGAAAAACCTAAAGTTCTTTTTTTCATTTGCCACCGATTATAATGCTGGATTCAAGTCGACTGAAAATGATGGGATATACACAATTACCATTTACACTGGAGGATTTGCAGGTGCTGAGTTTGCACAAAAGAAGCTACTCGACCTTGCAAAAGAGTTTAAACCTAACAGCAATCCAATCATATTAAGTGAAAAAAGGAAGATTTTCCCTTTATCAAAATTTCAATATTCTGTTAAATTCAATTAAAGCGGCTAATGAAATAAAATCATATTTTGCGCCATAACGGGATTCTATTTTCATTAAAACATACCAATCACTTATTAATCAGAGAGGTATGTGTAATGCTTATGCTTTATCAACAGGTTGCCGCAGGAAGAAACTGGTTTCAGTGGGACTCATCCTATTTGTCTACGGCAGGCCCTCTGCTTTTTGTACCACACAGAGAAATTGCATTAGTAAATATGAGAAAAATTATTTGAGCACCGAGGCCAAACTCGAACGATAAAAACCTCTAGTAACCGATGTCCTTATCGGCTAGTAAGTACGGCCGGCATTCTGCAGATTGAAGCGTGGACTTCCTCGTTCAAACCGCGAATATAGAAGTCTATATCTGCTGGCAAGACATCAACATAATTCATACTGAAATTCGCCAGAATGTCATTATTGCCAAGATAGCCAACACCGGCATGGAGGCCCACTCAAACACATCAGCAAAGCTGAGACCACTCAGCTAATAAAACCTGGCCGATAAAAAGCATAGTGCAAAAAATCGATATGCCTTCGTTTATATTAGAAAAAATTTGTCTACCAGGACTTTATAGATCGTGCGAAAAACTACTCTTCGGAAATTATATCGCGAATCGTCAACTTAAAATCTTTAGGCGTTATTGCGTATCTGGATTTTTCACTAAATGACAAACCGGAAGCTTCGTAAGAATTTAATGCGTAGCTCTTTGCGCTTTTTACTTTGGCTGAAGCCATAGACACATCGGTAATCGCTTTACCATTGCTTGAAAATACTCTTGTTCCAGCAGCGGTTTTTTTAAGGACATAATGCCCTTGCCCCCAACCAGACAAAGGATGCATAAGATTCTCGTGACCTTTTGCAACAAAGTAGATACCCAATTGGCCAAAACTGGGCACATCTGAGTCGATAACATTCATAGTCATACCATCCACAGTACCACCGAGATAACGGAGGGTAATAGAAGACGAAGGGTAATCTCCCTTGATTACTTCGTGAATGTCAAAATTCACTTCTGTGTAAATTGTACCATTTGACTCTCGATAACTTTTTAAGCCCGACACCTGCCCTTGAAACACCAAGCCCGATAGCTGCGTCACCTCTTTCATATCGTGCTGTATTACGCTTGTCGCGTGTGCCCCGAGAGAAATCATAAAAAATAGAAACAATACATAGGCTTTCATCACTTATTCCTTTCTCACTTCTTACTGATTTCTGTGGTATCCCATTGCTGGGTTGCTGAATTCCAACGCAAGCGGACGCGATAGTTCACTCCGTCAGCCAACACATTCTCAAGAATCACATCCTGATTATCGTGTTTAACATCTCCAGTTATCGCTACGGTTTTACTGCCATTAATAAAAGGATTGTCAAATCGAAGAACCGTAAAGTCTCTGTTTGACACCACAGAATTTCCTTCAACATCGACAGCTTTTGTGGAGATTTGGTGGTTACCCGCAGATAAGTTGGCCCAGTTAAAGATCATTGAATAGCCGGATCTATCAGAATCCGGATAGTCGGGAAAGGAACTTTTAACATCTTCCCTAATTCCACCATAAGGAATACTCTGAATCAGTTTTCCATCAATGCTAAGTTCAATTCGCTCGATCTCCTTTAAACCAACAGCCCAACCACGAATATTGGAAACGCCACTAACCAGCGAATCTGCGGCGGGTTCCTCCAGAATATTGTGAACATCAGGCTTCGATGAGCTGGCACTGTACAAAGCCGTAATGCCATCAATATCATCTTTTTGCGGAGAGATCGTATTCCCCACTGTACTATTCATAATCGCTGGGTGGCTGTCCTCGTGACCCAATCCAAGCACATGGCCGATTTCATGAACTGCCACTCGACGAAAATCAAGAGTGTTGTAGCTCAAGGGAGAATTGAAAATGTCCCAATTGCGTTCACTATCAAAACTGATCGTCGAGGAGGAAGTTTTAGCATCGCCATTTTCGTCTATGAAATAGTAGGTTGAGGCTACGGCTATCGCACTCCCAAACTCCTCGCCACTGCATCTTTTTGTTGCGAAAATAACCGTATGCTGGCCAGGGACAGAACCACATGAATCACTGACCGAGCTACGACTCGTGGTGATGGACACCTCAGACTGCCTATATGTCCACCGATGCACCGCTTGCTCAAGGGCCTCGTTATAACTCGTACTGGTAGGAGATGATTGTTCAATATCAAATACCATATGCAGTTTTTTATTTGGAAGTTTGCTCTCGAGGAAAGAAAAGGCATTCGCCTCGAAACATGCGGTTACAAGCGCTATATACGCTGCATTTTTAAGACAATTTTTGAAGTACATTATTTCTATCCTAGATCCAATCTCTTCGGTACAGGCCTTGTGGCAATCAGTTCCACTGACACCTTATCGGTAGACATCTCGTTTTACGCAAGCTCACTACTGGATGTTAATCATGATGAGACGTTGACTTGCTCTCAAAGCAAGGCGCTATTGAGAGTGCACAACTTCAATGTGGCGCTCTTTAGAAAAGGCTTGTATTGGCGCGAATACCACCAAAATTTAAACCATTCAATCCCTTGCAAATTGAGGGCTGGAATAGTGCCACTTCCCGTTTTGATTGGCAAATGAGACTCGCTATATCTATCGACGTTTACATGACTACTTCCGACGAGATTGGAAAAATGCGTACGAAGTCACGTGCTAGCCTCAATTTTCCATTTTCTACTCTATGATCACTGCATATAAAAGAAAATGTATAAGGAGAATCTGTTTACAGATACACGAGGTCATTGCCCACCTAGAGAAATAGTCGTGGTAATGTCAGCCAGCTTCATGATCTTTTTTGACAAAACACATGAAGGCTCATTATCTTCATATGATTAACATGAAGAGGCGACAATACCTGGAAGCTCCCACGTTTATGAACAAAAAAGGTATGTGTAGAGAGCCTACCGCTTCGCAGTCTTTTCATGCTTCAAATCTGAATACTGTGGATGTCGAGAACAAACGTCCTGTCAGTTTTACTGAGATCCCCCTCCGTGTGTAAACACACCAACACCTTGTTCTAACAACACTTGAAACAAGCATGCATAATATAGCAATATATAGCGAAACGCATTCCCGGGAGGCCACATGGGTATTGTCAAAATTTCAGATGAACTGCATGAAGAGGTTCGCAAGAACAGCGCCGTGATGGAGCGCTCTATCAACGCCCAGGCGGAGTTCTGGATGAAGATTGGGCGTCTGGCTGAACACAATCCGAACCTGACCTTCGAGCAGATTATTGAGCGCGAAAAACAGCAACAGAATATAAGCACCGTTAGGCTGGCCAATGAGTGATATACACATTAAATCCCACGATGAAATAGAATTGATGCGCGAATCCGGTCGCCTGCTGACTCAGGTGTTTTCCGCATTGGACCACTATATTGTCCGGGGCATGTCGACCATGGAGGTCAATGACTTTGTAGAGCACTACATCGTCAACACACTTGAAGCCCGCCCTGCGAGCAAAGGGCAATATGGCTACCAGTACGTTTTGAACTCCTCGATTAATGAGGTGGTTTGTCATGGCATACCTTCCCCCAGCAAAAAGCTTCGAGAAGGAGACATCGTCAATATTGATATCACCCTCGAAAAAAACGGCTTTGTGTCCGACAGCAGCAAGATGTACTGCATTGGCCAAGTGTTTCCCGCTGCGAAGAAACTGGTCGACGTCACCTACGAGGCGATGTGGAAAGGGATTTTCGCCGTAAAGCCCGATGCCACCACCGGCGATATTGGCCACGCCATTCAACAACACGCCGAAAAGCATGGCTTCAGCGTGGTACGTGAATATTGTGGCCATGGTATCGGCCGGGAAATGCACGAAGCGCCTCAAATTCTGCACTACGGCGTGCCAGGTACAGGCACTCGCCTTCAAGAGGGAATGACGTTCACAATCGAGCCTATGATTAATCAGGGTAGCTCTCGGACCAAAGAAAAAAACGATGGCTGGACCGTCGTCACCAAAGATAGGAAATTATCGGCACAATGGGAGCACACGATTCTGGTAAGCTCTACCGGGTTCGAGGTGTTAACCCTCAGGCCCGAAGAACACCACCTCACGCTGTAAAAGGAGCCAGTTGAATGCAATTAATCGTCGGCACAGATTCCACATGGTCACTCCGGGCCTGGATATGCAGCCAGATTGCCGGAATTGATCTTGATCTTCGCGTCATCGATTTGCGTAAGGCAAGCTACAAAGCCGAAATTCATACGGTTTCCAAGGCGGGCCAAGTGCCCATATTGCAGGACGGCGACTGCGCCATTCACGATTCCCTGGCCATTACCGAGTACTTGAACGAGCTTTCCGACGGGGCCTTATTTCCCGAGTCAAACAAGGAACGAGCTATGGCCCGGAGTTACTGTGCGGAGCTGCACTCCGGGTTTATGTCACTTCGCTCACAGTGTCCGTTCACCTTGGACGCGCTTGAACCTCTGCAGACGTTGGATCAAAACCTTCAAAAAGATCTCGCCCGTATTGACACCCTATTTGCTTCGGCGCGTGGCCCATTCATGTTCGAAAAAGCCGGTGCTGTCGATGCGTTTTATTCGATTCTAGCGTTTCGCTTGGACAGCTACGGCATCAAACTACAAGGCGCCGCCGGTAACTACCAAGCGCAGTTGTTACAGTGGGATTTGCTAAAGTCTGCAATTGAACAGGTACGCGATTGGAATCGCCTGGGTGAGTGCTAAGGTGGAATAACCTCGTGAGCCATCGTAACTTTACGTCGAAAGATGCTGCCCTGACGATAAACTATATCGGCTTTGTATTCCGCACATTGGTCGCCGAAGGCTACTCAGCCGAGGCCTTATTACAGGACACAGCCTTGTGCGAAAGCGATCTTCTCAACCCTGATTTTCGTTGCACCTTTGACCAACATAAAACGTTCGTGCTCAATGCCATCGCTCTCACGGGAGACCCGCACCTTGGGCCACGTATGGCGGCACGCTTTAACCCTTTGAATATTGGCCTGCCCGCGTCAGCGGCATTAAGCAGTGATGTTTTTGCAACGGCACTGAATGTGCTACAGCAGTTTGTGTCATTGAACTTTTCCATTCTGTCTTTTGATTACCGTCAAGAAGGCGACGAACTTATTATTCGCTGGCATCCCGCGGTCGATGTCAGTGATATCGAGTATTTTGTGGTGGGCAGCAGTATTGTCGTCACCGAAAATTTCTGGAAACTGCTTCTCGGCGAAAGACAGGTGACGCTCTACGCGGAACTCGCACTTCCCGAACCTGACGGTTGGGCGGAGTTTGAACCTTCCCTGGGTTTTTCGGTGCACTTCAACGCTCCCTTCAGTCGCGTGGTCTTGCCGGCCCGCTATCTGCATCAGCCATTGAGTGGAACCGACCCGGTGCTGCATCAAAATATGTTGCGCCTATGTGAGAAACAGCGGGCGGAGACCTTTTTTGAACAAGGCCTGGACGCACGCTTACGCCATCTGATTGTGAAGCATCGTTACCAGAACCTGCCCATTGAACAGGCTGCCGACGCGCTGGGATTGTCTGAGCGCAGCCTGCGTCGCCAACTCAGTCAGGCGGGCAGCAGTTATAAGAAGATTGTGGATGAGCTGCGCCAAGCCCGGGCCCGTGAATTATTATCGGTTTCGGGATTGCCAGTCAGTACCATTGCCTATGATCTGGGCTTCAGCGACCCATCCAATTTTGCACGCACCTTTAAGCGCTGGGTCGGCTTGTCGCCAGTGGAATACCGCGAAGGCCTTGGAACGGGCAAAACTGACCCGTAAATGGCCGCCAATGATCGGCCTGTGCCGATCTCCTGCGCTAGCATAGTCTCCTTGATCGTAAACCATAATAAGGAGACCAGCCGTGTCTGATATCGTCGATGTCTATTTTTCCTTTCGCAGCCCCTATTCCTATCTCGTCACACCTGACCTGCTGAAACTGCGCGACGATTACCGCGTGGAGGTTAAGCTCTGCCCGGTATTGCCCATTGCCTTGCGCGCCAAAGAGACCGTCTTTGACGATCCCCGGGGGCAGAAAAAAGTGAATTACATTCTCACCGATGCCTTTCGCCGGGCTGAGTATCTGGGGATGCACATCGCATGGCCATCGCCAGACCCCATTGTTCAGGACCTAAGTACCTTCGAGGTCGCCGAGGAACAACCGTATATCTACCGTTTAAGTGCATTGGGTGTTGCCGCTGAGCGGCAAGGCAAGGGGATTGATTTAGCTCACGCATTATCGCACCTGATTTTTGGTGGCACAGAAGGCTGGGACCAGGGTGACCATATGGCTCGCGCCCTTGATGCCGTGGGTCTGAATCTGGCGGAGCTGGAGGCCAATCTGGATCTCAATGAGTGTTTAAGTGAAGTCGACAACAATCAAACGCGCCTGGATGAATCCGGCCACTGGGGCGTACCCACCATGGTGTTTAATGGCGAGCCCTTTTTTGGTCAAGATCGCATCGATACCTTGCGCTGGCGACTGGATCAGCAAGGTCTGAACAAGCACGCTTAACATCATCACACCATCGAGGAAGACGATATGGATCTTCAAATCAAAGGCAAAAAAGCATTAATGGCTGGCGGCAGTGCCGGCATGGGGCGAGCCACGGCCGAGCGTCTGGCCGAAGCGGGTGTGGAACTTTACATCAGCGCGCGCCGAGAAGCGCGATTGCAACAGGCGGCTCAGGACATCGCAGAAAAATACGACATCTCGGTTACGCCAATCGTGGCAGACTCATCGACCGAGCAAGGCCGGGAGGCTTTGTTCGCGGCCTGCCCTGATCCAGATATACTCGGCATCACCATCAAACCACCAGCCCCCAATGGCGACTTTCTCAAGGTGACGCCTGAGATGTGGCGAGAGTCCATCGAAACGACCTTACTGGGGCCAATTGAAATCATGCGTCACTACATCCCCACGATGAAAGACAAAGGCTGGGGACGCATTGTTAACATTGCAACCTTCTCTGCAAAGAATCCCATGATCTGGCGATTGATGTCGGGCCCCGCTCGCTCGGCCTTAATTAATTACACCGCGAGCGTCTCCAGGGAAGTCGCTCGCTTCGGTGTTAACATCAACAATCTGCTTCCGGGCATGTTTCAAACGGAAGGCATGAGTGAAAGCCTGGAGCCCTATGCCGATGCATTCGGCTTGGAACCCAACGAAGACGTCGTGCTGACACACTTTCTGGAAAACAATAAAATTCCGGCAGGCTTTCTCGCTGAGGCCGATGACCTCGCACCGATGGCGGCACTGTTGTGCAGCCCTTTATCGCGCTTTATTGTTGGGCAGAATATTGTGATTGACGGAGGGCAGCATCATTCGCTGTTCTAGATCAGCCTCTACCGATGGGTTAAGGCGTTGATGCCACACCGGTAGCGTTTGCTACCGGTGTCTAATCGGATTAGCCAACTGACTTCGAGTAAGAGTCGATCGCACTGACCACTTCGCTGGACGCCGACTGGATTTTGGCAATCACCTCGCCAGTCTCATTAGCCAGTTCAACACCACGCATGGCTTGTTCCAGCGTGGTTGCCATACTTCGGGATGCTGAGGAAGTATCCTCTTGAATCGAATGAATCATGCTCGAAATTTCCGAAGTTGACTGGGACGTTCTTGCCGCCAACTGTCGAACTTCATCCGCAACCACCGCAAAGCCGCGTCCCTGATCACCTGCTCGTGCCGCTTCAATTGCCGCGTTCAAAGCCAACAAGTTGGTTTGATCGGCAATTTCCTGAATGGTACTGATGATCGAATTAATTTGGGTAGACTGCGCATTGAGGCTTTCGATGTGCCCTGAAGATTCCTTAACTGAATCAGCAATGCTGGTCATCTCATTCGCCGCATTACCAATCACCTCTCCACCTTGCTGAGCAATGGAATAGGTTTCACCGGAAATCTTGCGCGCGATAACCGCGCTTTCTTCTGTTCGCTGGGATTGCTCAGTTTGCTTGGTGATGTCTGAAGCAAATTTCACAACGCGGAACAGACGCCCTTTCATATCGTAGACGGGGTTGTACGACGCTTCCAGCCACAGCGTTCTGCCAGAGGAATCGACGCGTTTGAACTGACCGGCCGCAAATTCACCTGCGTTCAGTTTTTCCCAGAAGCGAACATACTCTTCGCTGTTAGCAAGTTCAGGCTCGCAAAATATACGATGGTGCTTACCTACAATCTGATCTTTGCTGTAGCCAACCGCCTGAAGGAAATTACTGTTGCAATCGATAATGGTGCCGTCAGGTTCAAATTCGATAATAGCCGAGGAGCGACTTAGGGCATCCACTTTGGCTCTTACGTTTTGCTCCTCAAGAATTCGTTGGGTGATGTCAGCGGCAAACTTCACGACTTTTTCAACCTTCCCATCCGAACCTCGAATCGGGTTGTAAGTCGCTTCCAGCCAGATGACATCGCCATTTTTATTGACTCGATCGAATTGCCCGGACACCACTTGGCCAGAGCGCAGCGTGTTCCAGAACTGTTTATATTCATCGGAGCGAGCATAGTCGGGCGCACAGAAAATCTCATGGTGCTTACCCTTAATTTCGCTGAATGAATAACCCGCGGTAGACAGAAAATTGTCATTGGCCTTCAAGATATGGCCATTTGTATCAAACTCAATAACAGCCATTGAGTGCTCCAGGGCACTCAGGATAGCCTTGCTCTCACCCAATTCCGTCTTTAATGCATGATTTTCATTTTCTATTTCTGACGATCCAAACCACAACATGGCAATGTACCCTATTAAGCCAAATGATATTGACTTAACTATCGTCTAATTTTGCCAAGACTTTAGATCCGACAACCAAAATTTGTACAAAATTTACGCGCCAAATTGGTGCATCATCTTTAGCACCAAAATCCACCGTAGGCCGCTAGTGGTCTAGCTTTGAGATATAACAAAGGTTTATAGCAGGCATTCCAGTGAGACAAAAAACAAAAAAAGGCCGCAATCATGCGGCCAAGGGTCTTAGGGTGTTCTTGCGTTAACTGACAAACTCTACGGAGCACTCCCATTGAATGAGGCAATGAAAGTTATCAATATAGATTATTTACTGGAGAAAAGGTTCAGTTGAAAATCGCGCTCAACGGATTCTTCGTATTCGGAAGGTTCAGTGATAAGACGGTAGGCTCTGCGGGGCGTCAGGTAAAAACCATCGCTTGTCGGCCCTCTTAGGCATTCGCCACTGAGTAACCAACAACGCTGCTGGGTGTTATGGGATTCAGCTTGATCAGCTGTCGAAACTTCTCTGACTCCGTAAACTACTTCTCCGGTCGTTACATCTCTAAACACAGCATGAAATTCCATGTCCTGCACTCCCTTGCGAGGCCGTTAGATTAAGATTACCAAGCAATGCACCGAATCTACAATACTCGTTGGAAATATCCACCGCCAATTTATAAGTCCTGGTTATTTTTAAATTCTGTTTTTCGTCAAAACTTTACCTGCAAATATTACACACGAAAGACCATTGCCGTTCACACCTGTAAGCAAAACAGAGAACTCATCGCAAGCGATCCAGTTTTATGACACTTTTATGTCAAACCCCATCGCTAAAAGCCGCCTCTCAAAGTAAGGGAATGAATTCAATATACAACTCAGGCGAGTAAGAAGGTCGCGGCAAAACACGTAAAATAGTATTCCGTTTTCTCCTTATCTAAGCCTAGTGTTTTTAAACGCCTAAAATTTCAAGCAAGCCTAAACCTAGCCCATCGGTTGCCGATAAATTGTTCAAACAGGATGTTGCATTCAACATATTGCGACCAGCAGGAGGGATTCTCAATGGCGCTTTCTCGGCTTCCTATTGTTCACAAGCTGCTATTAATGGCAGTACCGCCTTTACTGTTCGCCTTGTATTTCATGGCGGGAAGTATTTTCGACAACCACTATCGTGCGGCCCGCATGGAGGCCTATCTTGAGTTAAGTAAAGTGTCTTTGCGAACCAATGCAATGGTGCATGAATTGCAAAAAGAACGGGGCGCTACAGCAATTTACATGAGTAGCCAAGGTGCTCGTTTCCAATCGGAACTGGCAGACCAGCGACGGGAAACCGACATAAAGGTCGACGCGCTCAAGGAAACCCTGAAAAGCTATCTCCCTCATAGCACTGAAGTTGCAGGGGTAATTAAAAAGATCAACACGGTTCTCAGCCGCCTTGCCGATCTGCGTCAACGTGTTGATTCACTTGAGGTTCCGATCAAGACCGCCGTAGAGCAATATACCCAGAATAACGGTGTGCTGCTGTCGGTGACGTCCCTGATCGTGAAAGACACTACCGACACAGACGTGTCCAAAGCCGCACTCGCTTACGTTAATCTCTTGAATGCCAAGGAACGTGCTGGCCAAGAGCGAGCCGTCATCAGCCGCGCCTTCTCCCAAAATGAAGTCTCTAGTGAATTGAAAGCGGACTACCTCTCTCTGGCAGTTTTGCAAAGCAAATATTTTGAATTGGCGATGGAATACAGCAATGACCGTATCATGCAGGAGATATCTCAACTCATGCACCAGCGGATCAGCCCCGAGTTTAACCAAATGCGAAACATCGCTTGGAATAAATACTCGGACTTCAACATTAGTCCAGAAGACTGGTTCGTTCATTCGACCAAGCGAATTAATGCGCTGAAGGACGCAGGTCAAATACTCGAATCCTATTTCGAGCAGCTACTGATTGAAAAGGAAACCCAGGCTTGGGCAACATTCAGAAACTTTATCATTCTCTCTATTGTTTCTGTTTTGCTGTCCAGTTTGTTGAGCTGGTACTTCCTACGGTTGATCACCCGACAGCTCGGAGCGATATCCGGAGCCATGAATATCCTGCTTCGCGACTCTGATCTCAATGTCGAAGCCGAAGTATATTCCGAAGACGAATTGGGCACCCTCGCAGGCTCATTCAACACAACCGTGCAACACATCAAAAGCCTGGTTCAGGATATGAAAGATGCCGATAACTCTCTACAGGAAACGGTCGCAACTCTGGACAGCGAATCCGCCAGCGTGAATCAACAAGTCAACGAAGGCGTGCAGCAATCTGAAATGGCTTCAGTTGCCATGGAAGAAATGGGGCACACTGTCCGAGAAGTCGCCGAGAACTGTTCGAATGCTGCCGTGCAATCCAAACAAGCGTCAGATTATGCGGAACTGGGCAATCAATCCATTACTCAAGTGCGCCGTGAAATGGAAAACCTGGGCGAGGATCTTGATCAAACCAACACCATCATTCAGGAGCTTGCCGAAAGCAGTGAGGAAATCGGCAGTATATTGGATGTTATTGAAGGCATTGCCGAACAAACCAACCTTCTGGCTTTAAATGCGGCCATCGAAGCCTCCCGCGCGGGAGAAGCCGGGCGAGGTTTCTCAGTCGTTGCGGAAGAGGTTCGCTCGCTCGCCTCAAAAACCCAGGAATCCACCGGGCAAATCCAACGCAACATTGAAAAGATTCAGGCCGGCAGCCAGGGCGCCGTTTCGGCCATTGGCAGCAGCCTTCAGCGAGCTGAAACCACGGACAACAGTTTAGCGAGCACGCTGGACAGCATCACCAATATTATTCGCCAAATTGCCCATGTGAATGATTTGAATATCCAGGTAGCCACCGCCACAGAGGAACAGTCAACGACCAGCGAAGAAGTTAACCGAAGTGTTCAGATCATTCGCGATCGCTACATGGAAACAACCGAAAGTGCCGGACGCGTTCGTCAGGCAAGTGGGGATGTCAACACCGTTTCCCAGCGCATTACCAAAAGCGTTAATCGATTCAAGCTGTGAGGCCTATTGACTTTCGTCAGAGCGATGAGATAGGCCTGCTCACTCTCACCCTGTTGATTCTCCAAGCAGTGTGTGCGCGACGGAAATGAATTGTGGATATGCCGACTATAACCGCCACCGCCTAATGAAAATAGCTTCTTCTAATTCTAACTTGGCGCCCCCTTGAGACCATAGCTGAAACCTTAAGGCATTTCGTTTATATAAAACGTCCCTATTTATTAGAAAAAAATCGAAGTCATTATCTTCATTTTTATATGCCCGTCACATTTTTTCTCTAGTAAATCTTCAATAGTATTCATACTCAGTCGCAACTCACTAAAACTAGTCATTCCCTCTCGACTCACGCAACCTTATTTCTATTTATCCTGCTGTATTTCTTACCAGAACTAGTAGTGCCACAAGTCAGCAGGCGCGGGAGATAATTAAGCCCACGCTGCTTGAATAAAAATACAAACGAGTTAAGCGTCATCCTGTCCGTGGTAACAATTTGTAATCGTCACAAGACCATCTGCAGGATTATCGTTCACACAATCAAAACGACAACACATATCAAGGACTGTTTACTATGTGCGCGCAGGGGTTTTCAATTCGCAGATGTTTTTATTCATCTGCTATGTTTATTTTAGGGTTAATGAGTTCGGTAGCATTCGCTGAAGACTATCAGGTGAATAGCGTAACCATTACAGGTGGCAATAATAAGGTCATCGGTTCCACCATGACATTGGAAGTCGAAGTGGTTGATGTGCCCAGCGCCAACTCGCCGGGGCCAGTGACATTAAACATTGGTACTACCGGTGGCTCAAACGTGTTCTGGACGCCTGTAGGCGCCGCCTGTACAGGGAACACCACCCCTCCGACCGATGATTTTACCTGTCTTGCCCCCGCCGGGTCGCCGGTCACCTATACCTTTACATCAACAGAAATTGACCAGGCGGCCAGTTACAACTCTACCGTCGATATTTCCGGTGCAAACTGTTCAAGCGGTTGTACGGGAACCACCTCATTTACAGTTTATGAGCCAACACTCACCATTGCCCTGGCTGGCGGTGGCAGCACAGTAACCGAGGGAGATGTCGGCAATACGAGTGTGAACGTTGAATTCACTCTCAGCGAGTTACCCCAAGGCAGCTTTACCCAAAGCATTTACGAGGTGACCAATGTGAGTGCTTTCGGAACGAACCCTGCGGCATCACTGCCAGGGGATTTCACAGGCCTGATAACTCCGCCATACCTCACTTGGACCTCAGCATCTGGATCGACGACTCAAACCGTCACCCTGCAAATTACCGGCGACACGATTGCCGAGGCGACCGAGTCGATCTATATCGGGCCCGGAGACATTCAAGGCATCGCTTTCAGCGGGACCCCTCCTCGATTTGAGTTGCCTATTCTCGATAATGACGGCCCCAGCACCCCCACAGTCAGCGTCAGCGCCAACAGCAGTATTGCTGAAAATGGGGGTTCATTGGTAGCAACAGTGAGTATCGACACACTGCCACCCAGCGTTACCAACGTGAACATCAATTCCGCACCCGGCAGTTCATCTCCTGCCAGCACCGATGACTTTGAACAAAAATCCGTTTCCATCACCTTTGATGGCCCTGGTGCGATTGCGGGCCCGGGTTATACGGTGATCAACCCGACCACTGTGCAGGTGAATTTTGCGGTGTTCGACGATTCCGATGCCGAACCCAATGAAATCTTCGATGTCTTTTTGGATCAACAAAGCGGCCTGATCATCAGCAGCACCGCCGGCTTTCAAAACGTCACGATTATTGATGACGATACTGTCGCGACACCACCGGTTATCAGTGCCAGTCCGCAACGCAGTTTTAGTGAGGACTCGGGGCAAGCCACCATCACCTTTACTCGCAGTGGCGGTCTTGATGATCCCATCAGTTTCGACTTTGCCACGCTCGACAGTAGCCCACTGATCAAATCCGCCGCAACCTCGGGTGGAACCGCAACGGCAGGCAGTGATTACACCAGCACCAGTGCAACGGTCAGCTGGGCGGCCGGCGAAGGCGGTACCAAGAGCGTAAGTATCCCGATTATCAATGATAATTTATTCGAGGGTGACGAAACCTTCCGCGCGCAAGCCAGCAATTTGAGCAGCGGTGCGAGTTTTGATTTTGACCCCAATCTGGTACTGACCATTATTGAAGATGATGTTGAACCCGGCGGCGAAATTAATTTCAGTGCTGCCAGTTATGACGTCAATGAAGATGCCGGCACCGCCACCATCACCGTGACCCGCAGTGGCGGCAGCAATGGCGCAGTCAGTGTCAGCTATGCCAGCAGCGATGACAGCGCAACAGCAGGCAGCGACTACAGTGCCAGCGCAGGAACCTTGAGCTGGGCGGCAGGCGACATCGCTGACAAAACCTTCAGCATACCTGTGACACTGGACATCATTAATGAACCCACTGAAACGGTTCTGTTGGAGCTTTCCAACCCATCCGGCTCAGCGACTCTCGGTAACCAGGCTAACTCGGAGTTGAACATCATCAATGTCAATGAAGCCGGGGCACCCAACATCAGCAAGGAAGACATCAGCGTTACCGACTTTGATGGTGACGGCCTGGTCGATGTAGTACTTGATGCGACAGGTAAAATTGTCAGCGACAACCCGATTAATGACGTCACCTGGCTGAAGGAAGGCGAGCCCATTGCAAACGGCATGGTCACCAGCGCCAAGTTACCGATAGGCACCCACCCTCTGCGTGTGATTGCCACCGATAACAACGGTAAAAAAGCGGGCGTGGATTTCATCGCTGAGGTGAAAGAGTTGGACCCGGAAAGCACCCGTATGCTGAGCGACACGCCGGGACTCAATGGCGAACAAGGCACGGTTGCGGGCGCGCTGGATGAGCTCTGCCCTCGCCTGTCAGAATTCGGTCAGCAGAATGGTTTGACTACGGGCCAGTCCAACCTGCGTACTCGCTGTGAACAATTGCGCGACCCGGACTTGAATGACGAGGACATCGTGGACGCCCTCGATCAAATTGCCGGTGAAGAAGCCGAGGCCATTATCATCACAGCGGCCCGCTTTACTAATATGCACCACACCAATCTGCGTAACCGCTTCACTCAGCTCCGTCGTGGTGGCAGTGCCATCATTGACGTCAGCGGATTGAATATGCGATTTGATGGCGGCAATTTAAATGGCCACATGTTTGCATCGGTTGGGCGCGAACTGTTGGGCGGTGCCGCCAGTGCGGATGAGGAGCCCGAAATTTATCGAGACTCACGCCTGGGTCTGTTCGTGAACGGAAACATTTCCTATGGCGAGCGGGATCCCACTCAAAACAACAGTGGTTTTAAACTGGATATCGAAGGCATCACCGCTGGCATGGACTACCGCTTCACCGATAAGTTTATCGGCGGCATCGCGGTCGGTTATTCCAGCAGCGATCTCGACTATGCGAACGATGGGGGCGTGCTCGAGGGATCAAGCACCTTCTATTCGGCGTATACCTCTTACTACAGCGATACGAACTACTACATCGACAGTAGCCTTACCTATGCCGATTCAGAATTTGATGTTACCCGTCACATCAAATACAAAGACATGTCGGGCATTGTTGATCTGCGTCGAGGCGGCAGCACCAATGGTGAACAACTGTTGGCGACCCTGGATTTCGGCTGGGATTACAACAACGGCCCCTGGACCTTTGGCCCGAACGGCAGCTTAAGCTACAGCGATACCAGTATCGATGGCTATGCCGAGCAGGGCGATTCCGGGCTCGAATTGCAATACAGCGGCCAGGACAATGTCACCGGTACTCTCGGATTGGGCTTTCATGGTTCACGCGTGTTTTTGATGAACTGGGGGGTGTTAATTGCCAACATCAACGGCAATTATTATCGTGAGTTTAAAAATCAGAACGGGGTAATTCGCGCCAGCTTTGTACACGACCCCTTCCGATTCGACAGCAACAACCCAACCAGTGAGATGTTGATCATCTCCGATATTCCCGATCGAAATTACTTCAGTCTGGGACTGGGTCTGGCCGCTCAATTCAAATACGGCCTGTCTGGTTTTATCGACTATCAATCCTTATTGGCAGCGGACGATATCCGCTCCCGTGAACTGGCCTTTGGGCTGCGTTACGAAGCCAAGTTCTAAGCCAGAAAAAGACACAAAAAAGCCAGCGTCACGCTGGCTTTTTTGTGTCCGGTGTTATGTCACACGAGGCGGCTACATTAACTGCGTCGATGATACCAATTTACCGGGCGTGCGTATTTGTCGACCTGGTCCGCCACATCCAATACCAAAGCAAACAGCGCCATACGAACCAGCACACCGTTATCCGCCTGCCGGAAAATGGCCAGATTAGGGTTCTGGTTCAGATCATTGTCCAGCTCATTCGCGCTTTCTCGCGAGTCTCTTGGCAGAGGATGCATAATGACAGTATTGGGCTTACAGAACTGAGTATAAACGGCCTGGTTCAATCGGAATCGGCCACGGTAGACATCGGCCTCTTCCTGACTGGAAAAGCGTTCTTCTTGAATGCGGGTGGCGTAAGCGATGTCCTGATCTCCAAGACTCGCTGCCAAATCATCGGAAATCACAACGGAATGCCCCGCTTCTCGCAGCTGCTCAACAATTCCCTCGGGCATAGCCAACTCTGGGGGAGACACCATTGTCAGCTGCACGTTGCGGTACAACATCAGCAGCTTACACAATGAATGCACGGTGCGACCGTGTTTCAGGTCGCCAATCATAGCGATGCGCAGACCATCAATATCACGCTGCTTGGCCGCCAATTCTTTCTTGATGGTGTAGAGGTCGAGCAAGGCCTGACTAGGGTGCTCATTAGGGCCATCGCCACCGTTAATTACCGGAACCCGGCTGGCCGCCGCAAACTCACCCACAGAGCCCGCAGCCGGGTGACGCATGCAGATCACATCGCTGTAGCCGGAAAGCACTCTGGCGGTGTCGTACAGCGACTCACCCTTGGCAATGGCCGAGGATTCAAACCCTGTGGTTTCGCGCACTTCGCCGCCCAACAGGTTAAAGGCACAGCCAAAGCTAACACGGGTACGGGTACTGGGCTCAAAGAACATATTGCCGAGAATCGCGCCTTCGAGAACCCGGGTCACTTTCTGCCTGAGGGCATAGGGTTCCATCCGATCCGCAACACCGAAGACACGCTCTATATCCTCGCGCTGGAACTGACCGATAGAAACGATATTGGCGCCTTTGAAATCCACAAAACCTCCTAAAATAGCGGGATAAGCCACCTTGGCGGGCAATGGCATCCGCAATCGGCAGGCAGCTTTCAGAAACGGGCGTATTGTAGCTTGTTGCAGCCCGCTTCAACAGCATCCTATGCCCTGCAGGCCAATGGCCGCGCAAACTCTGGGCCATCGGGGCTCCATAGTCTAATGTTTTCGCTAAAGGCTGGTTTTATATGACCGATATACCTTACACGGCTTTAAATTTCTACAATCGTAGCCTACATTTATAGTGAAACCGCCCGAATCCAGGGCTGTGCAGGAGCGATAGTCCAACAGGCTGCCTGGCAGCATCGTTGAAAGGAACCATAGTGCTTTGAACCAAGACAATCTCATCAAATTTTGCAGTGCAGGCTGCGCTGGGAGAATATTAAACAATCAGGAATTGCGATGGAGTGCTCCCAACCTGTTTGATGATACGTTTGAGCTGAAACAAAGTTCCATGCTCACCTTCACCCATGGTGAACTGCTGAAGGCCACCATTCAGATGGCCTCGTCCATGATTTTTGCCAAGGACGACCCCAGAGGCAGCTCCCCACTCGCCAAAGCGATTCGCCGCTGGCGCGATGAAGAACGTTTCGACAACCCGGAAGAAGCCGAGGAAGTCCTCAGTGAACTGCTGGTGCAAATGGTCGACCTGCGCTACAACGACGTACAAAATATTATTCAGGACTGGCGGGAATATGCACGCTCGGTTCGCATTTGCTGCTTCAGTGCCAAGCCGGAAAACATGAGTGCCTGGGAACACTATGCTACCGCGCACACGGGCGTAGCGTTGAAGTTTCGTGGCAGCGATCACGATGACAGTGATTTCAATTATCCGGAAAAAGTGAATTACAAAGGCGCCTGTCCGGAAATCACCACGCTGAAACAACAGCTCAACTGTATTGTGACGGCCAACATTAATGATCACCAGGAAGAATTTCGTGGCAAGCTCTTACACAAGGCGCCGCATCAAAAAGACATTCAGGAGTGGCGCTGCTTCCGCTATCAAGACACTCCGAAAGACAGCGATCCGAAAAGTTGGTACGAGGACGTTCACTTTGAAACCGAAGATCTCGCCGCCGTGTATCTTGGGGCATATATGGATGAAAAAGCCCGAGACGTACTGCTGCGCTTGATTCAAAGTCGCTATCGCCGCACTCGTGTGTTCCAGGCCAAAGTCGTTACCGGCAAGTTTGAAGTAGAATTCGAACGCGTTACCACCAGTTGATTCCACTTGCTGAGTTATCACGCCAGCAAGTCATCCGCGTACGCTTCCAGCTCATCCAATAAGTGCCGTTGCTGTTCACTCAGCTGCGGCTGTTCACGCCACCAGGCAATGCGCTCGAAATAATCTTCCAGCGTGATAGAACCACCGGCTTCAGGCTCGGTGAGGCGAGCAAATCGAAACGCGTCCCACTCTTCGGCTTCCTCAGCACTTAAGCTACTGGGGAAGTGTCGGGCGCGATAGCGAAACAGCAATGCCTGCAAACGGGCATCTTGAAATTGCAAAGCGGTACTGGCCAACTGATTCACATCAGCCTCCCGCACTTGAGCCATCATGGCTTTGTCTCCATCACCAAAAAAGCCGTCGTACAACATGCGCTCCGGATCAGTTTGCGCCTCAAAATCGTTGTGTTCATAAACAGTTTGTAAATTCGAGAGCAGCTTGCCCTGCTGAATCACATCGTTAATCTGCGCCCAATGCTGACGACACTGAGCCAAATTAATTTGCAGACGCTCCTCTTGTGCGTCTTTAATGACTCCCGGCGTCACCAGCATCGGACTCTTGTTCAAATGCACCAGTTTTAGGGGAATGCGCTCAACGCCTTCGGGTAATTCAGCGCTTGGGGTATACAAGCGCTGAATGATTTCCTCAGCAGACAAGGTCAACAAAGGCGTAGGATCAACCATCAAGTCGTAGCAGATAACGGCGTTTTTATTTTTTGGGTGCATACTCAACGGCATAACCAACGCTGAGCAATAGCGTTCCGCCGGGAACATAGACGATATATGCAACAGCGGCTTGCGGCGCTGAAGATCAATGAGTTCCATCACTTTGCGTTTGTCGCGCAGGGTATAAGCGTAGTCGTACAAGGCGCCTTGCTTTTCTTGCAGCAACTTGGCCAGTGCGATGGTTGCATAAACATCGGACAAGGCATCGTGTGCCGCCTCGTGAGCCAATCCATTCGCCGCCGATAAATGCTCCAGTTTAAAACTGGGTTTACCATCCTCGTGTTGAGGCCATTCAATGCCTTCTGGGCGAAGTGCACAGCACAGGCGCACAACATCAATCAAATCCCAGCGCGAGTTTCCGTTTTTCCATTCACGCTCATAAGGGTCATAGAAGTTGCGATAAAAGCCATAGCGGCTAACTTCATCATCGAAACGAATACTGTTGTAACCTACACCACAGGTTCCCGGAGCGGCCAGTTCACCAGCAATCGCTGCCATAAACGCCGGTTCCGGCAAACCTTCCGCCAGGGCTTTTTGCGGGCTGATGCCAGTGATCATACAAGCATCCGGTTTAGGGAGTGTGTCGCTGGCGGGCTTGCAGTACACCATCAGGGGTTCGCCTATGATGTTTAACTGCTCATCGGTGCGAATACCTGCAAACTGACTGGGCTTGTCCAGACTGGGGACTTCACCCCAGGTTTCATAATCGTGCCAGTAAAGGGTGCTCAAGACATACTCCTGTGATTCAAGGCTTCATACAGCGCGTCACTGTATTTTGCCATGTCCAGGTCATTTCTGTGTATGCCTTTTACAAAATGAGTACTCCAGTGCACGAGCACTTGCCGATAATTCAGCGTGATATCCGGGTGATGGTCTGCCACCTCGGCGGCCGCAGCCAGGCAGTGCACGAAGTTTACTCCGGCCAGATAGCCATCAAAAACATAGTGGCGCCTGATTTCCAGCGAACCGTCCTGCCTCGCCCCCAGCAACCAACCTGAGTCGGTCAAGCCCAGTGCCTGTAACTGCAATTCCAGGGTGTGTGGCTCCATCGCTTGCTCACCCGCTTGATAAGGCGCGCGACGAGGCAGCGGCAAAACGTCCGTGGGAAACAAAAAATCATCGTGGGAAGGTGCTTGAAAATTTGGCATGACGTCACCTCTTGCAAAGAGAAGAACAGCCAGAAGGGGAAGGCCCGAAGCTTGCTCCGGGCCCCAAGGGCAAGGGCAGGTTTTGTTAGATAGACTTACCCAACATACGACGTAAGGTGCCATCTTTATCGATAATGTGGTGCTTCAAGGCGCCAACCACATGCAACGCCAGTGCAACCAACAAGATATCGCCGCCCCAACCGTGCAGGGTATGCCCCAGTCCAGCCAGAAATTCACTGATGGGCACAACGTTATCCGGATTCGCAGGATCCAGATTCTCGGCCATCAATTCCAAACCGAAAACCGAAATGCCATGTCCACCCATACCGGACATTAACATACCTGAGATCGGCATCAACAAGGTACCAATGATGAGCAGGTAATGAACGATCTTGGACATCAGATGCTCAATCGCGGTGTAATCACCCGCCGGCGTTGGCCAACCATTACGAATACGGTGAATAACCCGAGGTATCACCACCAGCAGAATCAAAACGCCGAAGGCCTTGTGAATATCATAGAGGGCATACACTTCGTACTCCTCCATATAAATTCCCACCGCCAACAGGGCGATCATCATTAAACCTACGATCCAGTGGAGGGCCACGGTCATGGAGCTGAATTTACTTGGGGTATCAGGCATCGTTACTTCTCTGTTATGAATAATGTTTGACCACAGGTCGAGCAAATTAGGTCGTCAAACCGGGCATTATAAACCAGCGGATGTCACTCAAATGTGATGTGACTGAACCCTCAACCCAGACTCAACACGACTCATCTCATTTGAGTGTCTGTGGACCGACCTAATAAGTGCCACATTTGATCACAATTCAGGCCCGCTTACGTCATATTTTATTATTATTTTATAGCTTCCATAAACATGTTCACATTTGACGTACAGCCACAATACAAGGAGGCAGCATGCTGAAATCGCCCAGTTTTAAGCTTGTTCTGGTGTTCTTTCTCAGTTTAATTCTCTTAATCCCCATCATCATGGTCCAAAGCAAAATCGAAGATCGGGCAGACAGCCAGAGAGAGGCGCAATATGCGGTGAGCCAGCACTGGACCGGAGAGCAATGGCTTGGCACCGCCATGATTGCCATTCCCTACCAGAGCGTTACCTTCACTCAAAACGGCGGCCGCAAACTCTACAAACAATGGCGATTGCTGGCACCGGAAACGGTCGATGCAAAAGGGCAAATCACCGCTGAGAACCGCAAAAAAGGGATTTATGAAATCCCCATTTACCGTGTCAACATCACCCAATCAGGCACCTTTAAACGAACCGCGCTGAAAGAAGCGTTGGACAGCCTTGCTGCCGACTCGCAGGTAGAGCAAATCGGTAAGCCTTTCATCACACTCAGCGTCGCCGACATGCGTGGTCTGGAAAGCCAAAGTGTCACCCTGAATGGCAAAGGGTATGATTTTCAAGCCGGCAGCAAGTTAGCGGCTTTACCTCAGGGCCTGCATTATTTTCTACCTGAAAATCTCAGCACCGAAACCGATGCCCAGCCAGACATTGCTTTCCGCATTACTTTGGACCTCAAGGGTATGAGCAATTTCTACTTTTTGCCGCTGGCCAAACAAAGCAGTCTGGCCTTGGATTCCAATTGGCCACACCCCAAGTATTCGGGCGCGCAACTGCCGGCAAGCCACAACACGACCGACAGTGGTTTCTCGGCGAATTGGAAAAGCAATCACTTCGCCCTCAATGGCTTAAGCCACATAGAGAACTGCTCAAAACACGACAAATGTTACATTCTGGACAATAAAAATCGTTTGATGCTCGGTGTCGACCTGATTAACCCCGTGGATATTTATCTGAAAACGGAGCGGGCACTGAAATACGCCTTTCTGCTGATTGGCATGAGTTTTATGGTCTTCTTTATTGTTGAGCATGTACGAGCCTTAGCCATGCATCCCATTCAATATGGTTTTGCTGGCCTGGCCATTGCCACGTTTTATCTGCTGTTGCTGGCCCTGTCGGAGCATATCGGCTTCGCACTGGCCTACTTGCTGGCTATTATTGCTTGCTCCGTTCTGCTCTTTAGCTATTTACGCATTGTGCTACAACATCATCGACTGGCAGGCGGGTTTGTCGGCGGTATGATCGTACTCTGGACATTGCTGTACATCATTATTCAAGCCGAAGATTTCGCCCTACTTATGGGCAGCCTACTGGTATTCGGATTGCTTTCTATTCTTATGGTCAGCACCCGATCCATCGATTGGTACGCCCTTGGTGGTATTAAAAAAGGCAACTTGCCGAGCGCGAAGGGCAGTGAAGAACCAGAGAAATACTCTGGAGAATAACCGCACTTAATCCCAAACTGACCAGGGGCTCTGTATATAGCTATCCAGAGCCCCCGGTTTTGAAAAGTAATAACCTTGCAGCTGTTCGCAACCGAGTTCACCCAAAAGCCGATACTGCCCTTCAGTTTCAACGCCTTCGGCCACCACTTCAATATTGAGACTTTTCGCCATGGATATAATCGCCGACACAATCGCCAGATCGTCTTGGTTTTCCGGCAGCTGAGCAATAAAGCTTCGATCGATTTTTAAAATATCGATCGGCAATTTATTCAAATAACTCAGCGAGGAGTAACCGGTACCAAAATCATCAATGGCAATTCGAAAGCCCATTTTTTTCAGCGCGTTAAATAAACGCAGACTGGATTCTACATTGTCCATCACCACGCTTTCGGTCACCTCAAACTCAATCCAGGCGGGGTCGATTTCATGGTGAGAAGCAATCAACGCTATATCACTTAATAGATTTTTATCGTGCAGCTGCTTCGCTGACAAGTTCACCGCGACCGACAAAGGCGAAGTATGGGCTCGGCGCCACTCGATAATGAACTCAGCCGCCATCGTTAAGACCTGACGCCCCAGATCCAGAATTTGTCCGGTTTCTTCCGCTAACGCAATAAATTCCGTTGGTGGAATCAAACCCAGTTTAGGGTGATACCAACGCGCCAAAGCCTCAACCGAATACGCTCGACTGTCACGCAAGTGAAGTTTTGGCTGCACCTCAAGGAAGAGTTCTTTCCGGACCAAAGCTTTGCTTAGGTCCGATGTCATTTGCAAACGCCGATGCAGCAAATGTCCTACCATCTCGCTGTAATGCTCAAAGCCATCCTTGCCGTTGGCCTTGGCTTCGTACATGGCTTGATCGGCTTTTTTAATGAGCTCCAAAGGGTCCGATCCATCGCGAGGGCAACAGGTAATACCCACACTAGCACTGATGCTGACGCTGATCTCAGCGAATTCTTTTTGCAAACGCAAGCTGTGAATAATTTCACGGGCCAGCAATTCGGCATCTCGATCTTTCGAAAAGTCACAGACAACCGCAAACTCATCGCCTCCCAAACGGGACACAAAGGCATCATTGGGCACACAGTGGCGCAGCTGCTCCGCGACCTCAAAGAGGAGTTCATCCCCGGCACTGTGTCCCTGACTGTCATTGATTTGTTTAAAGCCATCCAAATCGATGTACAGCAGATACAGACTGGAAGAATCGGTAAATGTCTGAGTGGTTCGGGCGGTGAGTTCTCGAAGTAATGAGGTTCGATTGGGTAAACGAGTGAGTTGATCGTAGTGCGCCAGGAAATCCAACTGGGCTTCGTTGATTTTAAGTTTCGAGATATCCGTGATCGTGACAATATAACCGTCTTCTCGCCCATCATTGCTTTCAATAGCCGCAACTGATGCCATCACAGGAATGTCTGGTGCATTTTTGATGAGCAACTCGGATTCTCCCCGCCAAGCGCCCTTTTCATCAATGACTTGATGCACCTCATTGAGCACATCGAGATTGGCATACTGTGGCAAAAACTTCAGCACCGACTGGCCAATCAATTGATCTTTTGAGCAGCCACATAATTTCTCAATAACAGGGTTGGCGGAAATAATATTGAGATCGATGTCCGTTGCAAGAATGCCATCATTGGCGCTTTCGAAAATAGTCTGGGAGAGCTGCAACTGACGCCGACGCTCATGTTCCACCGTGACGTCCTGGGTTGTTCCCAGCATTCTAACGATGTCACCTTCAGCATTGTAAAACGCTTCCCCATTCTGGCGAATATAACAGAGTGTGCCGTCGTTTTTTCGGGCCCTGTGCTCAAAGACAAACGCCGAAGTCTCGCGTTTTGTTGCCGAAATATAGCGTTTAAAATCCGCTTCGTCTTCCGGAAAAACCATATCGTATATGGTTTGAATACCATCGATTTTATAGTTCTGAGGCATTCCAAAAATATTGTAGATTTCCGCCGACCACGTCACCCGGTCTTCTGGGATATTCCAGTCCCAGGTGCCGATTTTGGCGATGGCCTGGGAGCGTCGTAACCGTTCTTCGTTTTCACGGAGCAAGGTTTGTTGTTCGGCTTCCTGGGCAAACTTGGTTAATCGACAGCGTATAACGGCGGCAACACAGCGCTCACCGTGCCAGCTCAACGGGGCCAGCTCGATATCGACCGGGACTTGTCGGCCACCTTTGGCCAGGGCGAACAACTCTTGTGCATTGCCCATGGGGCGCAAGGTCGGCGCCTGGGCGTAATCGTGGCGATGGCGCTGATGAAGCTCCCGCAGATTTGCAGGCAGCAACAGCTCGACGGTTTGGCCCTGCAACTCCTCCGGACAATAGCCCAGGAGACCGTGCACCTGTTTATTACACCAAAGGATTTCCCCCTGGTGGTTGCACACAATCAAGCTGTCAGGAATGGCATCCAGCAGAGCCGGGTCAGCAACCATCAATCCTTCCTCGATCGCTCTTCAATAGATCCCTCGGCGTTTCCACGCTCAGAATAGACGGCTCAAATCGCTGTTTAACCCCAAACCTCACCAGCCAGAGCCTGTTTTTTTCGCAACAACACATATACGAATCATTCGGCAGTTACATCGATAGCTTGATGACGAACCTAAATGGCACATTCATTAGCCCTACTTAATAAAGGGTTAATTAATCATAGCCCTGTCCATTAATCAAGCTGATTGACTTTAAATTTAGCTTTTAGGCTGAGTAATTCAAGCTTTCACACCACATAAACTTCAGGCCCATAGATCATAAAATTTGCCAAATTACCGTTCTCGGTCAAATAAGCCGATCAACCCTTGCTCAAGCAACCATCAGCCGTTGATCTGGAAAGTTGCCGAGGCAAGCCCAAAACCCGGGTTTTGAGCCGCTTCTGTCCTTGAAAGTAAAGTACCTAAACAGCAAAGTCGGAAATGGCTCCTATACTCAATCTTGACAATAAAAATTGATATTTCCGCAAGCAATGCCTTGCTACTAAGCATTAATAAAGGAAATTTTATTATGACAAATAATAGGGTGCTCATTTGTGATGATTCGCGTTCCATACGCTTAATCACGAAACGTTTACTGCAGGACAACGGTTATCAAGTTGTTGGTGAAGCCAGCAATGGGCATGAAGCAACCGAAGCCTTTATTCATCACAATCCGGATTTGGTTTTGTTGGATTTGGTCATGCCAGAAACGGATGGACAAACCGCGCTACGCCAAATTGTCGAACACAATCCTTCTGCAAAAGTCGTCATATTGAGTTCGCTGGGTTCCGAATCAGACGTTGAAGAATGTCTGCGCAGCGGAGCCTCATCGTACATTCAAAAGCCTTTTGAAGAAGACATTTTGTTAAGCACCCTCAACGAGCTTCAATAGCCCTGGGAGACGACAATGGCGACGAAATTTTTTGGCCAATATTTATTGGAACACCGCCTCATCAATAGAGATCAGCTACTGGAAGCCCTCGCCTTCCAACGAGCCAATAATCCTGTGCTTGGCGAGCTGGCCATTGAACACGGTTTTTTAAATACCGAACAAGCCCGCAAGATCAATCAACGTCAGCAGGCCGAAGACGCCCGCTTTGGTGATATTGCGGTTGCAATGAAACTGATCACCGTTGAGCAACTTCAACAACTGATCGGCTTGCAAAAACAGGGGCGAAAATTCTTCGGTGAAATTCTGGTTGAACTCGGGCACATGAGCCAGGACAAGCTGGACGATCAGCTGGCCATTCACAACAATGAACAGGCCATCGCCCAGGCACAGATCCAATCAGCGATTAAAAAACACGGCAATACTTACAACATCAATGCACTGGCCGGAATTATTTGCCGTTTAAGCCAACGGGCTCTGTCTACCACGGCACACTTTCAAGGCTTAACAACACTGTCTGAGCTGACACCGCCGGAAGACAGTTTGTTTCTGAGCAGCATTACCATTGAAAGCGTAAGAGATTTAACGATCAGCATCGCCTGCACAGAATTTGCCATGGCAGAAATAGCCCGGCGCCTGATCAAAATTCCGGCCAATGAGATCGATGAAGAGTTGGCCTGGGATGCGACAGGTGAGTTTTTAAATTTGGTAGCGGGTTACTTTGCGAAAGAAACCATTCCCGATGATTGCAGTTACAAAGCCAAGCCTCCGGTTTTCACCCGAGACTTGAACTCATTGGAAGCCATCTATGAAAAAGTAAGCTATTTAAAAATCGAAACCAATATTGGAGGTTTGATTGTCTGTCTAAGTTCCTGAAGCGTAAGCCGCCACCAGCACTAGGCAGCACCCATCGTACGCTGCGAAATCAACGGGGTCAGCTTCATTAGCAGCTCACCTCGTTTGCCCTCCAAAAGATCCTGACTTTTACTGGCCAACAATAACATTCCGCGACGATTGCCTGTATCCCCCAAGGGGATACCCAGTACGGAATGCGCATGTGTATTACGCATCAATTCACGCATCAATCGGCTGTCTCTAATCTGCAAAGAAAAGCTGTCAATATCGGATTCCAACCACAAACGTTTTTCCACAATGTGCTGACAGATAAACTCCGCTAAGTTGCCTTCTTCCGCTACCGCCGACTTGGCAAACCAACGCTTCAAACTGCTGGCAGGGCTGGCGGCATCGAGACGGAGGTTTTTATCCTTTTCCAGTATAATCATCCCAACCCAATCCACATTGAAGTACTCACCGCAAATACTCATAACTGCGTCCACGGTTTGCTGTTCACTGACGCCGTCTTCGAGCTGATCCAATAACTTCAGAATCAAATCGATACGAACCGAAAGAGAATTAAACGCCCCGGTCACCTCGGCCACCTCATCAGAGCCCTTGGCACTTAATTGCAGGCCAAAATTTCCTTCAGCTACCTTATTGGTGGTTTCCGCCAGCCGTTTTACCGGACGAATAACCGAGACAAAAAACCATACCGTAAACAACAAGCTCACAACGATAACGGCCAATGCCAGCGCCAAAGCGAATTTCTGTTGATTGCTCTGCCTTAGCTGATTGTACTCGTCAGCGTTTTTCAGCAGGATGCCTGTCAGCGCTTCCAGACCCTCACCCTGTTCGCGAATCTTCTGGGCCGCCCACTCCAAGCGGGGCTCGTTTTCATCATCCCCGATGGCTTCGTGGTAGCTGTTCAGAAAGATATTGAATCGCTCGCTCCATTGCTGGTAGCTGGCGTCAATATGTTGAGCGGAAAGCTGCAATAGTGTTGAGCCACCATTCAGATCTACCAAGTGTTGAGCAATGCTTTTGTTATCGCTTTCCAAGGCCGCAATGGTTTGCTGAAACTCCTTGTGATACAAAGCCACATCGCGATAATAAGATTGATAATCACGGGGCGCATTGGCCCCGTAGGCTTGAGCTTTTTCCTGGAGATTTTGAATGTCGCGTTCCAATGACTCCGCAGACGCCAGCATCAGCGTAGACTGCTGTTCCAAACGCGCGGTTTGATTGTGGAAAATAAGATTGACCAGTGCGATCAAAACCAATAACAAACCAAATAATGTTGCCTTCGTACCTAGTTTCATAAGACCTCCCCAACATTTGTTATTTGGCAAATGCTAAACAGATCTCAGAGCGACTTATCACAAATCTATATCGGTGAGTTCAATTTACTGTGAAAGCTTTATTCCCCAGACGTCCCGTCTTTCACAGCGTTGATAACGGCGTGCTCGGCGTGAATCAACGTGGTGTCCAACAATGATACCTGGGTGTCCTCCTGTGTTATCAACATGCCAATCTCCGTGCAACCGAGAATCACCGCTTCGGCACCATCCGCGGCCAGCTGCTCCACGATTCGCAGGTATTCCTGCTTGGAGGTATTCTGTATGTTCCCCTGACACAGTTCTTCGTAAATAACCCTATGAACAATAGCCCTATCACTGTCATTGGGCACGAGCACTTGAAAACCAAATTTATCCGCCAGCCGATCCTTGTAAAAGGCCTGCTCCATGGTGAAAGCCGTCCCTAACAAACCTACTTTGGCGATACCCTTGGCTTTCAATACCTCGGCCGTTGCATCCGCAATGTGTAACAAAGGAATCTGAATCGCGGCGGCGATATCGTCCGCGACTTTATGCATAGTGTTGGTGCAGATAAGCAAAAAATCAGCACCTGCGGCTTCAACCTGCTGAGCGGCTTTACTCAATTGTTCGGCCGTTGCTGGCCAGTCTCCACGATGTTGGCATCGCTCTATCGGCGCGAAATCCACACTGACCATGGCAATCTTTGCGGAATGCAAGCCGCCCAGCTTCTGTTTTACCGATTCATTAATAACCCGGTAATACAGCGCAGTACTTTCCCAACTCATTCCGCCCAGCAAGCCAATTGTTTTCATCCCCGTCGCCTTCACTCAATTCGTTAAACAAACGATCATTGAATAACGGAGCTTCAGGATTTGCAAGGCAAGCTACAAGGGTTCAAGGAGAGCGTCGGATTTGGCCCGTAGCACGTCGATGATGCGCGCATCGATCCAGTAAATATCGACATTGTCGTCATCATCAATGCTTCGGTTGAAGAGTATGTATTTACCGTCTGGGGTGACACTCGCGTACGCATCCCATTTATCGGAGTTCACAGCGTCCCCCATATTGATTGCGGGCCCCCAGGCGCCGTCAGATTGACGAAAACTGATGTAGAGATCTGATTCGCCGTAACCACCTTCCCGCTCACTGTCCCATATCAAATAGCTTTCATCGGGCGCAATGAAGGGGTGAGCTGTCCACCGCCCGCTATTCACCACAGCAGGCAGTTGAACAGGAGCCTGTCGCACGCCGCCGTCAATTCTCGACACGCGGATAACATCTCCACTCTTATAGTCATCAAACACATACGTACCCTGTGCCGAAGCTGTCAGGCGCATAATGCCCCAATCCTCTCGCTCAAACATGGGGCCAAGGCTTTTGCGTTCTGACCAATCGTCAGCCACTCGGTCCCGATACCCCTCAGCCATGTGCATGCGCTGACCATCGGGTGAAAACGTTACTTCGCCATCACGCGTAAATTCCAAGTATTTGCGCCAGACGTTATCGTGTTGACGAAAGCCGATCACCGTTGGGCGAACGCGCTTGCCGCCTCGCGTGGTGAAATAGAACTCTGTCATTCCCGGGGCAAACATAGCTTCAATTTCCCAACCTGACGTTGAAATAATGCCTGGCGCAAAAGGCTCAGCCTTCATCCCGGGCGGTTTCTGCCCCATATAGGGGCCTGTTAAGGTCGGAAATTCGTCGTCGCCATAGCTGTAAACACTGTGTCCGAGCGCCGAACACAGCAGTAAGGAAAACACGAGTTTCATTGCTCCCCCTCTGCTTGCTTAGCATCCAAAGGCGTTTGCAGGCCATGCAACCAGTTCAACGCTCGAATAGCGGTAGGCGGTGAAGCTCTCTGATGATCCCCGTCAATCACAACCTGTTCCAACATTAGGCTGTCATCATTCCGCTGTTTCAACAACGTGATGAATTCCTCGACATACTCCGCCAATTCGTTTTCAAGCGAGCCGTAGGAAATAAAGACATTGGCATTGAGAGGTTTCAATGAAGATGCACTCAATTTCACCATCGTCGGGATATCACCCTTCAGCGACGGGCTGCCAAGAATGTAGTTTTTAAACGTATCAGGCTGGGCCAATAAAACGTAGGAACCGAACACACCGCCAAGCGAATAGCCAAAGTAGCTGCGGTTGTCCGCTTGTGTGCGATAGCGGTTTTCCACATAAGGAATCACATCTTTGCGGAGAAAGGCCAAGTGATTGCCCGCCTGACCAAATTGATATTTGGCTTGGCGCTCCGGGTCTTTCGATTCCCTTACGGAGTAATCCCAGAAACGACTGACATGAGCCCCCTTCTTTTTGAACTCTTCTTTCATATCCTGCTGCCAGGAGATGCCCACTAAGATGGCATCCTCCATCAAGAACTCGGTTGCTGCATACAGCAGCTCGATATGCCAAACGCCATCGGTGTAATAGATCACCGGATAGTGGGCATCCGGCTTTTCATGATATTTATCCGGCAACTTTACGTAGAGCTCATACTGCTTGCCGGCATGAGTATCCTGAATGGGAATGACCTCGGTCCGAGGGATCTCATACGATGCAAATTCGGCGGCTTCAACCCTGGCACCAGACAGCCAAAACAAGAAAACCAAGATTAAACATTTCTTCATATCGCTCTGCTCCTAACATGACGCTTGTTGTACGAATTGTTCGAATGCAAGAGTCAACGATTCAAAATGGAAATGCTTGATGTTCGGCTGATTTTTCCCTGAAATTTGCCTGACAAGGACAAAATCCTTGTGTATCAGAAACTTAGGGGCTGGAGCATTGCTGAAATCAAGGTTTATGCTAGGATGAATGCCTTTGCTTAAACCCCTTAGCAGCAACGGTTTTTATCCTGATAGAGGCGACATGGCGGCACAGTATTGGGTAGGCGGTTTTTTCATCGACCTGTCCAGAAACCAAATAACACAGAACAATCAATCCCAGACCATTGCCCCCAAAGCCCTGGCCGTTTTAACGCATCTGGCGGAACATCAAGGCAAGGTCGTTGGCCATGAAGAGTTGCTGGCGAAAGTGTGGCCAGACACCGTGGCATCACCCAACACCTTACAACGCAATATTGCCCAACTCCGAAAAGCACTGGGGGACGATGGCAAGGTTCAGGTCTACATCAAGACACACGCCAAACAAGGTTACAGCCTGGAATGCGACGTTCGCTGGCAGGATCACTCCTCTGATATCAGCCTCGCTCCTATTCCGAGCGAAGCACCCAGTGTGCAAAAAAGTGAATTGGCCAGTGATACAAACCCGCTTGATCCGTCACATCGCTCAACAGCAGCCCGTACCCACTTATTCCCGATAGCTGTCACGGCCGCACTGCTAATATTGGCTGTTGTTGTCTATCAATTTCTCACGCCCTCAACCCACCCCAGCTTAAACGTCGAAGCTCTGCGCTCACTCACCGCAACCGATGACAAAGAATTTGATGCGAACTACACACCCGATGGCGAGTACATCGTTTTTCATCGTTTCTTAGATAAATTATGCGTGAACAATATCTGGGCAAAAAACATTCGCAGCCAGCAGGAAACCCAGCTCACTAAAAACTGGGGTGCCTATGGCCCGCACAGTTTTTCAGCCGATGGCAAACAGCTGGTGTTTTTAGCCACGAATGCCTGCGATCAACCGGTGATTGAAAAAAACTGCTATGACCTGGTGACACTGGATTTTGAAAAAGCGCTCATCAGTCCGCAAGAGCCCGAGGTGATATTGCAGTGTAAAAACTCCAGCGTGAGCAAACCAACCTGGCTGAATGACGGCAGCATTGCGATGTTACAGCGAAAATCTGCTCGCAGAGACCTCATCAAATACCGTATCGACGAAAACAACAGCACGGAGATCTATACGCTGCAGGAAGGGAATATTATCGATTATGCCTATTCACCCCAGAAAGAGCTGATCGTCATTACCCGCTTCGATCGCCATGGTGCCCAGCATGTGGACCTGATCAACACCGATGGGCGTCTTCTTTCCAGTCACCCGATTGAACTCCCAGCGGAAATTCCCGCATCCCGCCCTGTTTCTCCAAGTTTCAGCCCTCTCGAAAACCAACTGCTTTTCAGCACCGGCAAACAACTCTTTACCTTGTCCTATGAAGGTGAGGTCAAAAAAATTAGCCTGCCCTTTTCCGAGAGGATGGTTCAACCCGTTTTTCACCCGGACAGCAAACGCGTACTGATGGTGAAAGGCCCCTACGACAGTGACATCAGCCTCGTCTCTCTTGAACAGCTGTCCCAAACCAATCAAAAAGGCTATCCCAGCTTTGAACGTTCCAACCTGGGTGATGGCGACGCGAAGTTTCAGCCCAGTGGCAACCTGATTGCCTTCTGGTCGGAACGTTCCGGCGACGATCAACTGTGGATCAGCGATGGCGAAAGCGCCCAGCAACTCACCAACTTTCCCATAGACAGTAATATCCGTGGCATTGAATGGGCAGCTGATGGCCAAAGCCTACTAATCAATGTGAACTACCAACTCACTCAGGTATTTCTGGATTCCCGCCAAAAAACTTTTCCAATGAAACACCCTTCGCTCCTCTTTTATCAATGGGACAGTGAAAACAATCACGCCTTGATACTGACACGCATCAATGGCCTATTGAAGTTGGCAGAGTACGATTTAAGCAATGGCGAATACCGAATCGTCAGCGACAAAATCGTTAAGTGGGCAAAAACAAGCGCAAGCGGCCAGTTAATCTACAAAGACATGCTCGACCAATACTGGCGCCCAGGCCCTATCGAAGACCAGCACATTACAGCACTCGACAATCTTGGCGGAAACGCCAAGTCATTTGTGATGGATGGCAACGTAATCTACGCCATCACCACCCAAAACCAGCTGTGGTCTTATGACTTAGATACAGAAACGTTTACAGTGTTGGGCAAGCTTGGGAAAGAAGTTGACTATTTGACAGACGTTCGCGATGGGCAAGTGTTGATGGACATTCAAATAGCAGCGAAAAAGGAGATTGTGGAGTTGGTTTTGGGGGAGTAGAGCAAAAAGTTTTCATTTCACGAGTGTAGAAGAAAGAGACCGTCGACAGTCTTGGTGTAAAAGACTCTGGAGACTTGCCTTCCTTCCCTTCTAGTAAAACCCATAACTATTAAAGCTCACCAAAAGGAATTGGCCTACCTATTCAAGACGACAACACATCTCGACGAAGTTTAGCCCTGAGGTCCGACGCTATCATTATTTTCCACTTACCTAGTAGTGCTACATGGTCCACAGGTTACAGACCTTTTGTAGTGCCGTCAGCCGGTGCTGGTGGTTTAACCGGGCTGAAATCTAAACCTTAACCTCCCACACTTCAAAATATGCAACTATCACAGCCATGGCATTAAAATACTCGAAACAAAGCCCAACGACTATTGAATTGTGCCGGAGGCTGTTGATCAGCTCAACAACCGTGCTTAATTAAGCATCAATCATCAAAATAAGGCTCACCATCTGCCCAATAAATATCATAATCCTTTTGTAACCTTCTAAGATAACCATCTATATCAATAGCAAATGACAAAGCTTGAATGGAATCTGCACCATGTACTTCTTCGACAAATTCATCCGGAAGGCCCAAGATCTTTACTGTACAAGCCGACGCTCCTGGATCAACATCAAAATCAAATTCATCACTTTCGATCATTCTTGGCTCAGAAATGACCACTGTTAATTTATTTTTATTTTTAGATTCTTTAAATGAAAACAAAAGATCTCTCTTCGCGATAATTTTTCCCACATCTAAATTTTTCATATTATTCCAACCCCATACATTGTCTATAGGCCTTGCTTGCCGCAGCCCAACATGAGAATTTCTTCCTCCCTTTTAAACCAGAACATGTTTTTAAAATACTGTTTTTCAAAGCTTGGCAGTCTTTTTTATTTGGATCTCTATCTGCATCTGATTCACCGGGGTAGTCTAACGGATCTGGACCAACATCATCTACAGGACTAACCCAATCATCATTATTCTCAGCAGCCGGACACTGTCCATTGTCACATTCTCCTGTTTCGCCTTCATCAATTATTTCATGAATAACATATCCGCCAGCTAGAAGCAGAGTACCTCTCACTAGCAACCAACGACACCCTTGATATACAGTAAACACAGCAATACCAACACATAGCGAGCCAACATCCAACAAAAGGGACAATAAAGAAATAAATGAACGAAACCAGAATCGATGCCATGAGCAACGATTTAAGCCCAATAGCAAGAGGTAAATTCAATCTATCCAAAATCCACAACAAAAGCGTCACCGTCGGATAGACACACAGCCATATACAGAACGCATGCAGTAACTTATTGTTCATTCGCCTGCATCCGCCATAAACCGATCAATCAACTGATAATAGCCGGGAAGAATTTTCTTCAAAAATCTACGTCCCTTCTCTGTTAGGAAAACCTGTTTAGCTCGCCCATCGCTTTTGTCAGCTCTAATGGCAATAAGTTTATCAGCCTCCATGACCAGAGTTACTTATTAAGCCAGGCATTTTTTTGACCTTTTTCTCGCGAGTTTTATAAATTCTGACTGTGGCACTTTGGAGCTTTTTGTGTTGTAGGCTCAGCCCCTACAAATGGACTACCAAAATCTGGATTAAATTTTCAACCACTTTCAAATAGTGGTTGTAGTTTAGTCCAAGCTTTTACATCTTTAGTTTTGGGAGCTTTAAATGCCGTACCTGTTTCGTACATAGCACTATTACATTGAGGTCATACAACTTTGTAGTCTATGGGTTGCCAATTGCCTTGTTTGTCTTGGATGTACTTATGTGTTTTTGAACACCTTACAGCACTCCAAACAGACATAGCCAACCGTAATATCTTTCTTGTACATACTAGTGCCTAACGCCGGCAGAAAAAGCGAGTGTTAGCGAGCCAGACCGCGTCTTTTTCGGACGGTTTTGCCTGTCCTTGTTAGGGCGCCTAAGTTTCACTTGAATCTGTGTCCATTGGATAAACTGTTATTCTTATACTTGCATTTAAAGCAGCGATCTTACTCAATGTTTCAGGTCGAATTTCGTCAGTATAGCTTTGCCGATGGGTTCCACCTTCATAACCAATATCAAATATTCTTGAATAGCACTGATCCCAAAGCCTCCTCTCCTCAGGCTCAAACGATTCAACAAGGCCGCAGAGAAACTGAATCACAGCATCAGGGCTGCCTGAGTTGTGATTTGATTCAAAAGTAGCTAAGTAATGGCCACGCCCCTCACCGTTATATAAGTTGAATACGCTCTCTCCAAACTCATTAACTATTGGGGTTAAATCCTCTGGTGATTCGAGTTCTAAATCAGTATTAATATAATAAATTTTCATCAGTTTTCTTGCCCTAACAGCGTATTCAACAAACCAATATAAATAAAACCAAAAAGCGGACGCGTCTTAATAATCTAATAATTCGGGGATATCAGAAATAATAGGATGGTGTCCGTTTAAATACTTGGCTACATTCCTTTGTCCAAAGCTCTAATTTATTGTTTTAGTAGAGTTTTTTCAAGAATTAGTGCAATTATACCAAGCTCGCGAGACCTGGCGTCTAAATCTTTTTATTTAGCTACGCCTTGCATTCTCTCTTGTGTGGTTTTTTGAGAGGCAACTTTTGACATGTAAGCCATTGATATTAAAAATCTTATGTTTTATGAGTTGTTAATTCCCAATTATGAGGAACATGTAGAAATAGTGCCCATTAAAATTATGGCTGTATATCCGTACGGCCTTCTTGCTGTGAGCTTTAGTTAAAGGATGACATTTTCATTAACAAAGTTGTTTTCTCTAGAGCTCTCTCAGATTTAATGCACGCAACAAATACGGAGTAAAGCTAAATATTTGCCCTTGCTCTGAAAATCTTCCCGTTAAATGAAAAACCCAACCCAGCAACCATACTCCTCCATAAACGCTGCACTACTATCGGCTGAATATAAACATAGCATCCAGCAAGACCCAATAGCCTGAATTCATGAATAAGCTTCTTGGTCAAGACGTTAAAATCTGAGGTTTATCAAAGTAACCAAAAATGCAGAGGTGATCTGGTGAATCCCGAAACGATCATTCAACGGATCTCCCAAAACCAAAAATCACCTTGCAGCACATGCGGCCTGGTCAGACAATTTCGTAGCCTAGTGCTGAATGATCCTTCACTGGTTGATCTTTGTATCCCTTGCCGCGCTCTTTGGCCAAATATGAGTGCCTGCAGAAGGCTTTTAGCTCAGCGCCTGGACTGTGACCTCTAGTGGCCATCGTATAACACGCCCTGAGCGACCAGGTCTCTCTGCAATGTATAAACGTGAATGCCCCATTGTTGGGTTGTGCCTAATTGGCGAGATGTTGCTGCAACATGGCCGTGGCCGACGGTCATGCTTCAATCATTTATGAGGCGTGATTACTTAAGTGACTGATAGGGGGGGGTTATATCGCTTAAGAAGTCCGATGCAAACGGACAGAAAAATAAAAGAAACAAACCTCCAGAATAAAATTGTCCCAACACATCATTACCAAGCGACCAGCTCCGCTTTACCTACATTGAGAACCACCATTTCTTCCGCCATGCCGAGCCCATGATATAAAGACACCAAAATTAATATTTACACATCTGCTGTAATTACATACGGCTGTCAAATATTTTTTCTTTTTCTCCAAAAGGTGGAAAAATTTTATCCCCATTTAGTATTTTTTCAGACATTTCTTTCCAATATTCAAATTTTTCAAGCTCAACACTGAAGCCATATAAGCCTAATTTGTAACAACTACCTAGAAAGTCACATGCATCTCATGAACCTTCAGTAGCAGATTTTTCTATTAATTCCAAACCAAAACGCTCAGACTTTTCCACACCTTCGCCATTGACATACATTAGCCCCAAATTCCATTTAGCATCTACCAATCCTTGCTCGGCAGCTTTGCTGTACCAGTAGGCTGCTGATTCGTTGTCTACTTGACCTAAAGAGCCACTCGCAAGCATCGCCGCCAAATCCTTTTGAGCGTTTGCATTTCCTTTTTCTGCAGCTGAAAAAAAATCTCGAATATTATTCATTAGTAAGTTTCGCTCTCTAATTCCATGATGAACACCTAGTTGGCTTACCGTTGAAGAAACATATTAAAGGGTGGCAATGTTTTGTCTGGCAGCCCGATGCTCCCATCTTTTTTAAGTTCTCTTTAGCTTTTTCTCGGCAACCATCCTATCATAACCAGCAGTGTTCCCTTCCCCTTCCCCTTCCCCTTTTCCTTTTCCTTCCCCTTTTCCTTTTCCTTTTCCTTTTCCTTTTCCTTTTCCTTTTCCTTTTCCTTTTCCTTTTCCTCCAATAGTATCTGCGCAATTCTGGCATTCAACCTGCATATTTATATTGCACCGAACATAGATTCTCCACCCTTTTTTATAGGGGTGTCTAGGTTTTTTCTTACCTTTTGGCACTTTCCCTCCTACACGCCTCCATGCGAGCAGCTGCGCAGGAAAGTGGATTTGCAGAGCAGCTTGTTGCCAATCCAGAGGGATCAATATTCATTACTGGATTTTGCAGTGCATATCCGTAGGTATTTATCCCGCCGTCCAGCCCAATCGGATCACTTTGAATATACCGTCCAAGACTGGGGTCATAATCCCTAAAGTAAGCGATACGTTATCGCCATACAGCTATTCTTCAATGTCGTCTATTCTCTTTGTCAAATGTTCTAGGGAGACCATGAGCACAGCTAACTTCGAAATCAAGTAAGATATTTTCACTTCATCCGGAGTAATGTCAGGGTCTCCAGCGACACTGAGCTCAACCTGCTCCATCATGAAATGATGAAACCTTTGTTCCCAATATTTAGATCCTTCAATCAAACTGCTTTTTTCCATATTCACAATACACTCAATCGATTGATTGATTGATACAAATAACAGTGGCACCCTTCTAGTTATATGTGCGCAGGAGCTATTATAAACTCGAATTTGCAAATTCACATTTGCTAACACATTGGAATCATACGTGATGAGATAAAGCATCTCAGCGTTTTTGGACACGGTTAAAAAACTGCATCACGATCAAATCACCCTCAACCTCCAAGACATAACAAAGCCCTTTAAATTCCGGAAGCGAAATTAAGTACTTTCCTACATGCTCCACCTTTTTTCTTTCAGTCAAAATTCTAAGAATTTCCATTTTCTTCCAAATTATTCCGGCCCTTAGACGTTCATCAACAACCAGAAAAAGCGTATCAAGTTCGACCTCAAGACGAGCAAACCAATCCTCAAAAGCACTAACAAAGGTTATTGATACAGCCTGGTCAGAGTATAGTTCTTTTAGGCTTTCAACGATGCTTGCATCCCTGAATAAATTTTCCACCAACACTGCCGCGCACATGAATTCTCTCTTAGTTGAGACCACTAGCGAAGCTGCATCTAGGAAACCATCAAGCCGGCTTAACAATATCTGATCTTCTATGTCCATAATACTATCCACTTAACATTCATCAGGATCACCGTACCGCTCTCTAATTCCATGAATGCAAGAATAAAACATAGAATAAACTAATCATCTTCTTTTTTATCATCAATTCGCTTTAGCATATTAGCTTGAAGGCTTTTAAGGCGCTCTAAAGAAACATCAACATTTAGCTTAGACAAATTAAACTCTCCACCTTCAAGCTCTTCAAAACTCACACCAAGTTTTTGGCAGAGAACTTTTTTTTCCCTATTGGTAAGTGATTTTAAAAATTCTTTATCGATGCCTTCATCAGACATATGTGGCCACCTCTCAAACTATAAATACCCAATTTCGCCAGCTAGATGCGGGCAACTTAACTTGAAATTCCGAATTTGATTGTTAATGGCTCTTTTGGTGACCTCATCAACTTTTACAACTTTCAACCTAATTGCTAAAGTTAGCTCTAATAGATCCTCGAGCCATTCCTCACACGGATCATCATCCCCATCCTCGGGTTCTGATTCAGGGCAGTAATTTCTAGGTGGTGGCTTCCTATTTTGACGACCAGATGGTGGAAACGGGATTACATTGTCTTTGGGACGTCTTTTAGAACCACCTCTCGGGCCACACCCCAAACAAGGAACTGGTGTGCCCGTTACAGTTCTATTCCCGCCTGGCAAACCAATGCGTCTCCTTAGACCAAAAGGATCAGTATATTGAATTGGATTTCCTTCTACATAGCCATAGGTATTGATCCCTCCATCCAATCCAATTGGATCAGATTGAATATACCTTCCCAGACTGGGGTCATAATCCCTAAAGTAATTATAGTGTAACCCTGACTCCAGGTCGTAATACTGACCGGGTAATCGTAGATTGTGGGTTATAGTTTGCGTTGTAACATCCACTTCCCCAAACGGATCACGCTTGCCTTTCCAGACTACATTGGCCGAGCCATCAGTAAGAGCAAGGGAATTATCCTGATGATCCGTATGAATAAAGTAGGTGGAGCCATTTTCAAGCTGCGCCAACCGGCGACCGTTAAGATAAACGTATTGTCGAGCCACGGCTCCTGAAGCATTCGCTTCGGCAATCACGTTTCCATTTTGATCATAGATAAAATACCGAGTGACCCCATTGACCGTTTTCTTAACGCGTTGCCCACGGTAGTTATACAAATAGCTCGCAGACGCTGAACCACTTGAATGGCTGAGTCGTCCAGCTTGGTTATAGTCCATAAACACACTGGAGCCTTTATGGAGCATGTTGCCAACCTGGTCATATCCAATTTGGCCTGCTGGACTGGTCACCACAAAACTACTGGAATACGCACCATACGCTGCACTGTTAACGCCATTTAGCTGAGTGCTATAGTAGGATTGCCGGCCCGGCTTCATCGTTATCTTGAATAGGCCCCCTTCAGATGAGTTCATTGCTCCCGCATGCACGGCTGCCGAGCACACTGAGGAATTGGCTGTATATATTCCACTGCCTTTCACATTCCCAACGCTTCCCGATTTCGGGCAATAAACCGACTTTTCCTGCCCACTTTGAAAACCTAAGGATTCAGCGGTCGACGACCAGTTGGCAAGGACAATATTGGTTCCTTCCACGATAAAGCTGCCTGGCCAGGTGCTGAAATTTTTGCTCTTTATTCCATTTCGGGTACTTCCTGTATAGGACTGTTCGCCTGGCTTAACGGTAGCCTTAATCACTCCACCGTTAGAGCTGGTTAGTAAGCCGCTGTGCAAAGCGGCCCGACAGACTTTAGAATCATCCGTATAGGTATCGGTTCCATAAAGTGTTCCCTTAAAGCTGCCTGGTGGGCATGCGTAATACAGCACGCGATCATTCTGACCACGATAAGGCCACATATTGGTTCGCCATGTGGCTTTTTCAATAACTAGAGAGGGCAAATCACTTCCCGCTGTGAGAGCAAAACTCCCCCCCGAAGGGTATGGATCGTCGAGCGAAGTGACCCCGTTTCTTGTTGTGCCCGTATAACTACTTTGTCCTGGCAGAGTTTCTAAGGTAACGCCACCTCCTGTCGCTTGCTGAATGAGTCCAGCGTGCATAGCGGCCGTACAAATAGAAGAACGATCAGTATAAATATCGGTGCCATAAATGGTTCGCTTGGACTGATTCGCCGCACAAATCAATGTGCGCTTTAAACCATTTTGCCCTCTATACGCTGTTGCATTCCTGGTCCAACTGATGTCTTCTTTGAAATCAACTGCCAGTGATGTAAGACGCCCAGCATCATAGTTGTACTGATCGACAATCCTCCCGCCTTCAGTCTCTAAAAGCCGATTGCCTAAAGCATCATAATGATACCCCTTGCTACTTGTTGAGCTTTGAGCCATTGTCAGACGCTGCTCTGAATCGTAGGCGTAGGTATTGTCATTGGCCGCGTCTAAAAGATCCGTTACCGAGCTAATGTTTCCTCGATTCGTATAGGCCAATGAAACATCATTGATGCCTGTGACACTGTACTCGGTGAGTCGGTGGTTTAAATCAAACTGTCTAGATAGCTGTAAGCTGTTTCCATATAACCGGCCGGACTCTTCTCCAAATGGGTGGTAAGTGACATTAGATGCCAGCGAAGTAATGCTTGAGGCAATTTGCAAATCCTTATCCATCACTCGCCCTTGAGTATCGAGAGTATTACTCACAACACCCCCATCCGGGTAGGTCATACTCGTTACCAGACCCGCATCGTATTGGTACGACACGGTAAAGCTTACACTGTCAATCGTGACCACCTCCTGGGTTAATTCCCCAAAGACATTGTAGGATCGCTGCGTACTGCCAGAATGATCGTTAATACTGGTCAATTGACCGATGCCACCGTTTGCGGGCGCATCATAGCTGTAGGTAATATTTTCTTGGGGATCAGGGTACTCCGTGCTCAATAATCGATTAGAGGCATCCCATTGATAATTGACGACAATGCCACGCGCATCCGTTTTACTCACTAAATTGCCAGCAACATCATATTGATAGGTAGAGACTCCAGTATCAGGACTGTTTTGAGATACCTTGTCCCCAAAAACATTGTACTCATAGTGGGTTTCTCGGCCCAGGGGGTCAGTCACCTTAATGATATTATCGAAGGCATCATACGCATAAAGCGTATGCTTGTTTTCAGTATTGGTCTGTTTGATCAATCGGTTTAGCTGATCATAAAAACGTAGGGTAGCTTTCGACTGCTCATCGGTGACTTGGGTGAGATTTCCATAGTTGTCATATTGAAAGTTTTGATTGGCGTTATAGGCATCGCTAGAACTTGAAATTCGATCCAACTTATCAAACGAGGAAAACGACTTTTTGCTGACTGCACCACCAGCCGTGATAATCTTTTCGGAGATTACATTGCCATTTTTATCACGTTCATACTGAATTTTATCGCCGGATTTATCCGTGATCGACAGCAGCAAGCCCTCACTACTATACGCATAAGTAAAGGTACTACCATCAGGATGGCTTACTGACTTTTTACGCTTAGGCCCTTCATAGGTATAAACTGTTTCCCGAAAACTGGCCGGGCTCAGCTTATCGTACTTTTTAACCGTTAGAGGGCGACCTAGATCGTCGTAAGTTGTTTCGATGGTTAAACCGTTGGGGTTTTCCTGCAAAGACACCTTGCCATCGAGAACATATTGCTTGTATTCGGTCACTTGCCCAAGTGCATTAGTAACTGTTGCGATTTTGCCACAGTAGCTCGCTCCCAAACTGCAACTGTGGTACGTGATCGAGGTGACATCATTCACATCCGTTCGAGGGCCATCAATCTGTGTGACCAAGCCTTGGCTATTGTATTGGTAGCTTGTGACACGCTGGGAGACCACAGCACTGCCATCCATTTCTCGATCGGTAACGGTAAGCGGCAGGTTCTGGCTGTTGTAACTGATCAATTGCTCTTTATGTCGACCATTAGACAAACTTGCATAGGTAGTCTTTGTCGGTAGTGAAAGTTGATTGCTCAGATACTCATAGGTGGTTGTTCTTGCTACAGGTGTGCCCACCGCTTCCGTACGAGACGTCACCTGATGGCTCGCATTATAAACTACGGTTGTTTTCGCTGATGCTTGACCGGAGCGCTCCGTTTGGTTGCCATGGGAATCGTACTTGTAACTTCTGCTGGAACCGTCTGGATAGGTTTTACTACTGATGCGGGATTTGCCGCCTGATGCCCGCAGGAAACGATATTCCGTCTTAGAGGCGTGCGTATAGTTGCTATGCTGTTGACTTTGGTAGTCAACATATTCATTAGGCTTTACCGTCCATGAACGCCCACCAAGGCCATTGTAATAATGTTCAGTTTTGTGTCCCAAGGGGCTGGTTATCGTCACTCGGTAGTTTTCCCACATGGGACTACCAGGCGCAGAATAGGCAATGCTGCCGATATTAACCCCGTCCGCGGGCTCAATGGAAAACAGCCATTTGCCCTCATTAGGCTTATCGATTTCAGTGATGTAAACATCACTGTCATACGCAATGTGACTCGTATAGCCGCCCATGTCCTGAATGGAAACCAAGTTCCTTTGGGCGTCATAAGTAAAATTGGCTTCTCGCCCAAACGGGTCCGACACTTTGGATACCAAGCCATTCGCATTGTAGGTAAAGGTTGTCACCCGGCTCTGGGCATCGCTGATGCTGATTAAACGTGCATTACTGTCGTAGGTCAGTGTTAAGCTGAACCCATCCACACTTTTTACTTGGGTTAAAAAGACCTGTTGTGAATTGGTATTCGATGGTGAGCTGTAGGTATATTCTGTACCGTTTTGAGCGCTTAGCACATAGTGTGAGCCACTCACCTTAACCAAATTTTCGGTCTCGCCATAAGGCGCTTCAAACTCACCCGCGCTGTTGTACACAAATACAGAGCGCTGGCCGTCCGGCATAAAAATAGTCGCCGTTGCACCGGGGTCCTCAACCAAATACGTTCCGTAGTTAAATGTCCATTTGTTACCGAAGACTTCATTCTGCGCAATGGAGGACTGCGAGTTGTAGCTCAAATCCAGGCTCACATCCGGACCGTATGGTGCGTCGTACCACAGCGGTGTGTCTGTCACATAGAGGTTGAGGTTTCTATTGTTCACCGCCCAATCGGGACAACCCTGACTTTTACATTGACCTGGACTACCTAAATCATCCTCTGGCCGCTGAACCCCACAACAGCCACCAAAGATTTGTTCCGCATCCGCTTGACTCAGTCTTTCGCCGGGTAACTTTTCTTGTTTATCCGCGAAGACAAGAAGATTCCCTTCCCATTCATTCTCAAATTCATCAATTGATTGTCGGAAGCGACGTTTGTTTTGCTCATCGTAAATGACGACTTGATTATCCGTCGCCTCTTCAATAATCCAATAATGGCCAGAACCTCCAACGCTGTCTCTATTGACCTGGGCGATAGCGGGAAGAGGAAGAGATTGAATGGATTCACCTGAGGTTTTAATGGCTGTGGTTTCATATCCATGAGTTTTAGCAATTTCACTGAGGTCATGCATACTAAAGCCAACACTGGACTCCGGTTTCAAGGATTCCAGTTCACGAGCAGCCTCGACATCACCATTTTTCAGTGCGATTTGGCTCAGTGCTTTTGTCCCGCAATCCGCAAGCATACGACCATCTACGCGAGATCGAGAAATACGCTGCAACCAATTTTGGGCGTAGGTTCGCTGTCGCCAATCCATGCCATTAGCCGCCAACTCTGAAAACAGGCGGCTGGATTCCTCTGGACTGTTTTCCAGCAAGCGCAGAACGGCCAAACGGCTTTTAGCTTTGTCAGACAGCAGCTTCGCAGTTGTGCTTTGCTTACCTTTGTATCGACTAATTAGATCGCTAAATTTTTTGCCTGCTTCATTGTAACGTCCGTTGTAGCGAGCATCACACCCTTGGTGCAGAATAGCTTCACCTGTCCAGATGCCGTTTGGATAAGCTTTGACGTACTCACCCAGCATGTCATAGGCATGATCATAGTTATGCTGGTTCCACTCATTCATGGCTTCGCCAAACATGATATGTTGATCGATAGCATCACTTTTTGAACGGGAGGATTTTGATAATTCAAATGACCGGGCGGCTTTGCGCTTGTTGTGGAAACTGACGTCTTCATCGGGCACCAAGGTGCCGCCAAGTTGGCCCATGGCCATAATGTCCTGAACCGTTGGCTCACGATTCTCTCTTGCCGAGAAACCATCAAAGGCAGGTTTAATGGATTGGATTTCTCGTACAAGCTGCTCTTCAGTGGGCGCCTTGCTTAGAGCTTGAGATGAAAGAGCGAAGAAAGAAAAAGCTACAAACAGAAAACGTCGAACCATAACGTCGGTACCTATCCTTTTGTTGAGTTGGTTATCCATGAGTAATGGAGGGATATTATCCTACCGGTTTCTGGTGCAATCCGAAATATACAACGTCACAAAAGTTGAATGTTAGAGAAATCTCATACCGAGCAGAGAGCGCTTTAACTCGACATTTGTAAGCGACTTTGTGGCCCTGTATTTGTAGCAACCCTTGATTTAGGGTTGCTACAAATACAGGGCGTTACCGAATGCAATAGAATCTTACAGGCACAAAAAAGCCCGCAAACCTAGGGTATTACGGGCTTTTCGAATGATTCGGAACATTACCGAATCTAATGTTGGTGGAGCCGGCGGGATTTGAACCCGCGTCCGTCAGCACTCCGCCAGAGGCTCTACATGCTTAGTTCCGTTTATTGATTTAACCGGAATCAGCCCAACGGGCAGGACGATTCCAAGCGAGCCTGGTAAAAGTGTTAACAGCGCCGCCCCAGACGTGCTTTGCTGCGATCCCATTCTAAGTGACAGTCAGTAGCGCGGTATGGGCACCTTGCTAATGACCGCTAGCGGGCTTAAGCCGCTAGAGCGTAGTTGTCGTCGTTGGCAACTATAAAGTTACAGCTTTGGATTAACGTGATTGGCTGTCATCACGGCATGCACCAAAGGTTTTGTCACCGGCGTCGAATCCTAATCGGCCCCGGAGTTTTAAGTGTTTGAACGACCAAACCTTAAAACCCTCGCTGTGCGAACCGCGATTATAGCCTGAATTGGGGAACTATTTCACGCGGGAATTTCTAATAGGTGATTAAGAATCGTAAGCGTGGGTCCTGCCCTTTGCCCAATTGCGCAAAGCGTTTACACTCTGGCTTTTATTTGGGCACCGCCCTTTTACGCCTTTAAGAACCCTAATGGAGATGCCAATGAAGCGTTTTATCGCTCTTTTCGCAGGATTAACCCTGGGCTTGCTTAGCAGCCTGGTCAGCGCCCAAGCCAAATTTCAGGAACACAAGCACTTTGAGGATGTCGCCCCGGATGTGCCCGCCAAGGACCTGCCCAAAACGGTAACCGGCTTCTTCTGGTACGGTTGTGGACACTGCTATGCCTTCGAGCCGACGTTGGAAAAGTGGTTGGAGCATAAATCCGACAATATTGAGTTTGTCCGCGTGCCGGCTGTCTTGGGTCGCAATTGGGTGTCACATGCCCAGGCCTTCTATGCCACTGAGAAAATGGGCATCAGCGATAAAACCCACCGTGCGCTGTTTGACGCCATTCATAAAGATCGTAAGCCATTGTTTGGCCCGGCTGAAATCGCTCAGTTTTTAGCCGACACCAGTGGCGCTGATGCCGCTGAGATTTTGATGAATATGAATTCCCAGGAAAGCCGTGACGCCATTGCCCAGTCGATTGATACGGCCCAGAAATATCGCCTGCGTGGCGTGCCAGCGCTTCTGGTCGGCGGTAAGTATTTGGTGGATCCGGGCTCTGTCGGTGACGACCTGCAGGCAGTGATCGAGTTTTTGCTGGATCGCTAATCTCACTCCTGCACCCACACTTGGGCTTATTTATAAGCCAATTAAAAAGCCGGAGTCTCTGCTCCGGCTTTTTTGTTTCTGTCTTTCGATTTTTCTGTTTTCCGCTCTGCCTCAGGAATGCACTCTACTCTTCAAGCACATCACCCTTCACTTCGATGCGATTGGGTAGGTCTTGCCGCGCTTCACGCAATTGATCGCCCTGTCGACGCACGATGTGCTGAATCAAGATTTCCTGATCGTGTTCGCTCATATTGGCAAAATTCATACGGACATAAAATTTTTGATTCTCTTCGTTCATGCTGCAAGACACGATGGCGGCATAACATTGAACCAGGTGATTGCCCGGTTTAAGAGACATTTCCAGACTGATGGTGGCCCCTTCCGGCAAAGCCTCATCGGTAAAGAGGGCCATACCACAAGCACTGATATTCACTTCATGAACCTTGTAAGCCACCTTACGCACCAGGTAGCTATCCATTTCCAATTGATTGATCACCGCACTGAGTTTAGCGTTCATGGTTTCCATCAACTCGGCAATCAGGGGTTCGCGTGCTTGCAGCTGCCCGCAGAGGTTTGCAAACTTATTGTCGTAGGAGGCGATCAAATTTAGGGAATCCACTGGTTTGATGTCGCCATCCAGCTGATCGGCCAGCTCCTCGTCACTGAGCAAGCGATAGGCAACCCCAATGCTGTCATCGATGCGGAAAAAACGGCGGCGTTCCTGACTCATAGTGAATATCCAATCTGGATGACGGAACAACCGTCATCGTTTTAAAAAATTTCGTTAGGCTTGAGGTCAAACTGATACTTTGGCGGCTCCAAATCCAGATTGCGCAACAGGTCCTGTCCATCCTGATTCTGCAGTAGCTTCTTATCATCTTCGTTTAACTCATCGTCCAGCCCCTGACTGATCATGATTTCAACCCGACGGTTTTTCGCGCGGTTCTTACGGTTGTTGTTTTCCACTAACGGTTTGGTCGCAGCATAACCCGCCACTTCAAAACGGTTTTCCGCCACGCGCTTGCCGACCATCAAGGCATGGGCCACAGAGACGGCTCGGGCCGTAGAAAGCTCCCAGTTCGAACGAAAACGTTTGGTGCGAATGGGCACATCATCGGTGTGCCCCTGCACTTGAATTCGGCCGGGTTGCTTTGCCAACACTGCGGAAACCTCTTCCAACACTTGGAAGTACTTTTCACTGAGTGTCGCGGAGCCCGATTTAAAAGAGCCCTTCTCCCGAATTCGGATAATGATTTTTCGGCCGATAGTTTCGATTTCAATTTCACCGGTCACGATCTGTGCCTGCAGAGCTTGAGCCAATACGGCCGCATCTCGTTCGGTTTCTTTAATCAGCTCTTCGAGTTTTTCCTCCAGCCGTTCCTGCAACTCTTTGTCACTGGCTTTTTCAACACCGGCTTCCAAGTCTTCCTGACCTTTTTCGATATCAAACTCATTCACCTGATCAAACTCCAGGCTCGACTGGGTGATGTCTTCGGTTTTTTGCCAGATCTCATTGATCGGCGTTGGCTCGGGAATGGCTGGGCTGAATTCCCGCGCAATAATACTGGTGCCCTTGGGTGGATCAGTCACGGCCAATTTGGTTTGCACACCGAACGCCTGGGACAAGGAGCCCGCCAAGCGTTTAAATTTCTGCGCGTCCATTTCTGAAAATGACAACAGCAATACGAAGAAACACATCAACAGGGACATCAAGTCCGCGAAGGTACCCATCCACGGGGGGAGGCCTTCGACGCAATCACAACTTTGCTCTTCTTCATCACTCATGATTCACCCCCAATTAATCCGCCGCTTCGCGCTGGCCTTCCGGCAGATACGTGCGCAACATGGATTCAATAACACGAGGGTTTTGCCCGCCTTGAATGGCCAACAGCGCATCAATCACCAGGCTCTTGATCATCGCTTCTTCGGCAGCACGCAATTTGAGCTTATCGGCCATAGGCTCACAGAAGGCGTTCGCCATCACCGCACCGTACAGGGTGGTCAATAGCGCTACCGCCATCGCCGGGCCAATTGACTTGGGGTCGTCCATGTTCGCCAGCATCGCAACCAGACCAATCAGGGTTCCGATCATTCCCATCGCTGGTGCCATACTCGACATGGACATCATAATGTTGGCGCCTACTTTGTGGCGCTCTTCAGCCAACTTGCGATCATTGCTCAGCAACTGCTTCACTACATCGGCATCGTGACCGTCCACTAACAGCTGAATACCTTTTTGCAGGAAATCGCTGCTGACTTCCTTGCCTTCCAACGACAACAAACCGCCTTTACGAGCCGCATCAGCCAATTCAACAATCTCGTCGATCAGGGGGCCGGGTTGTTCCAGCTTATTGGCCATACCTTTGCCGATGACCTTACCCACACTCAGGAATTGCCCCAGACCGAACTTGGCCATGACCGCAAAGATACTTCCGCCCACAACAATGACCAGCGACGGGATGTTCACGAACATCCCCAGATCGCCACTCATCAACATGGTGACGATGATCAGACCGAAGGCGCCGGCAATACCGACTATGGTTGCTAAATCCACAGATTGCTCCTTAGCGTACACCCTCACATAGCGAGAGGCTGTTTAGATGTTTATCCACTAAGGCTTGTATCGGCCGTTCCTATAACAAGTTAACCCCTTATCTTGAAAATGTAGTACGACCACCAACATAAGCGGGCTATTTGGCGTAGCAATATCCGTTTTAGCGCCCAAACGCGCATTGACCCAGCCATTGGGCTCAGGTAGGGTGGCGCCATTCTTATTGAGCGGCAGCGAGCAGCATGACAAAAGACAAAAGCCCGAGTTTTGAATCCTCACTGGCCGAGCTGGAATCTCTGGTTGAAGCCATGGAAGCCGGTGATATGAGCCTCGAAGACTCCCTGGCAGCCTTTGAAAACGGGGTCAAACTGACCCGCCAGTGCCAGCAGCAACTCAGTGCTGCGGAGCAGAAGGTAGAACTGTTGATGGAACAACAGGGCAAGCTGATCAGCCAGCCCTTTGATGACCAGGACGGCAGCGACGGCTAGTTCTCGCTGAATAAGGTATCCACCGTGAGCTTTGATTTCCCCGCCTACGTGCAGCGCTGCCGAGAGCGCGCTGATTCCGCGATTGCCAAGGCCCTGGCCAAAAGCCAATGCCCCCAGAAACGCCTGCTGGAAGCCATGTCCTACAGCGCCACCAATGGCGGCAAGCGGGTGCGCCCTCTGCTGGTCATGGCCGGCGCGGAAGCCTGTGGCAACAGTGCCAGCCCTACGGTAGACAGTGCCGCGGCGGCCATTGAAATGATGCACGCCTACAGCCTGGTACATGATGACTTACCCGCCATGGATGATGACAAGCTCCGCCGCGGTCTCCCCACCTGCCATATCGCCTTTGATGAAGCCACAGCGATTCTGGCGGGCGACGCCCTGCAGAGCCAGGCCTTCAGTGAACTGGCCGAGCTGCCAAATTGTCCAGATAAGATCAAACTCCGGCTGATTCAGGAACTGGCCAGTGCCGCCGGTGCCGCCGGCATGGTCGCCGGCCAGGCCATCGATCTGGCCTCGGTCAATCAACGCATCAGCCTGGCGCAACTGGAGCAGATGCATCAGTTGAAAACCGGCCGGATAATCCGCGCGGCCATCCGCATGGGGGCCATTGCCTCCGGTCGCAGCCAAGCGTCGCAGCTGCGGGCGCTGGATGATTACGCTGACGCCATCGGTCTCGCCTTTCAGGTGCAGGACGATATTCTGGATGTTACCGCAGACACCGCCACGCTGGGCAAGCAGCAGGGGGCGGATGAGGAACTCAACAAGCCCACCTATGTCTCGCTTCTCGGGCTGGAGGCTGCCAAAGACAAGGCCGAGCAACTGCGTCAAGATGCCCACCAGGCCCTACAGGAATTCGGCCCCGAAGCGCTGGCCCTGAGAGCGCTGGCCGACTATATCGTGCAGAGAGCACATTGATCCTCTGATCGTCTAATAAAGAGCGGCCGCGCTTTGCTTTGCCGGGCCTGGCCGAATACAATGGGCGATCCTCCGCGCCAGCCCAAATAAGGCATGGCCGTGACAACCCTGATAGCTTGACGATGTGGTTGCCTGGCAACCTAGAGACCCTGTACTGAATGTTTAAAGAAATCCCCCTAGAGCGGCCTTCAACGCCCTTATTGGATAGCATTGACTCGCCTGAACAATTGCGCCAGTTGGATGAAGATCAACTGCCGGAATTGGCCAGCCAATTGCGTGAGTTTCTTTTGTACAGCGTCGGCAAAACCGGCGGCCATTTTGGTGCAGGCCTCGGCGTTGTGGAACTCACCATCGCCCTGCACTACATCTACAAGACACCGGAAGATCGCCTGGTTTGGGATGTGGGCCACCAGACCTACCCCCATAAAATTCTGACGGGTCGCCGGGAAGCTATGGCCAGCATTCGCCAGCTGGGTGGTTTGGCCGGCTTCCCAAAACGGGAAGAGAGTGAATTTGATACCTTCGGCGTGGGCCACTCCAGCACATCCATCAGCGCAGCCCTGGGCATGGCGCTGGGTGCCGAACAGGAAGCTCTTCAGAACGACGAAGATCCAGAGCAACGTCGCAAAGCGGTCGCCATCATTGGTGATGGCGCAATGACCGCAGGCATGGCCTTTGAAGCACTGAACCACGCGGCGCACACCGAAACCGACATGCTGGTGGTCCTGAACGATAACAATATGTCGATCAGTAAAAATGTGGGGGGCCTGGCAACCTACTTCTCCAGAATCTGGGCCAGCAAAACGTACAATCAAATGCGCGCCGGCAGCAAAAAAGTTCTGAGCGCGATCCCCCAGGCATGGGAGTTTGCCCGCCGCACGGAAGAGCATATGAAAGGCATGGTGTCTCCGGGCACCTTGTTTGAAGAACTGGGTTTTAATTACATCGGCCCAATTGATGGCCATGACCTGCCACGTTTGATTCATGACCTACGTAATTTGCGCGATATTGAAGGCCCTAAACTGCTTCACATTGTGACTCAAAAAGGCAAAGGTTTTAGCCCGGCTGAGGAAGATCCCGTGGGCTATCACGCGCTGAATAAAATTGAAGCGCCTAATACCACACCGGTCAGCGCAGCACCTAAAGCGCCTAAGTACCAGGATGTGTTTGGTGCCTGGCTCTGTGATCAAGCGGCCGAAGATGAGCGCTTAATTGGTATTACACCGGCCATGTGCGAAGGCTCAGGCATGGTGAAATTTTCCCAGGACTACAGTGAACGTTTTCATGACGTTGCCATTGCGGAACAACATGCCGTTACGTTGGCCGCGGGCATGGCTTGCGAAGGCCAGAAACCGGTCGTTGCTATTTATTCCACCTTTTTGCAACGCGCTTACGATCAATTGATTCACGATGTCGCTCTGCAAAACCTGGATGTCACCTTCGCCATCGACCGCGCAGGATTGGTCGGCGAAGACGGTCCAACACACGCTGGCAGTTTCGATTTGACGTTTATGCGTTGCATTCCCAATTTGGTGATTGCTGCACCGTCCGATGAAAATGAATGCCGAAAACTGCTGAGCAGTGCCTACCAACACAATGGCCCTTCGGCAGTACGCTATCCTCGCGGGAACGGTGTAGGCGTTACTATCGAATCCAATTTGGACACTGTTGCCATTGGCAAAGGTGTCCAAATCAATCGCAGCAAAAACAACGGCATCGCCATTTTAAATTTCGGCACCCGCCTGCAAGCGGTGAAAGAAGCCGCGCGTGAGTTGGACGCGAGCATTTGCGATATGCGTTGGGTAAAACCAATAGACGAAAAGCTGGTGTTGAAAATGGCGGAACAGCATCAAATGCTGGTGACTGTGGAAGAAAATGCCATCGCCGGTGGCGCAGGCAGTGCAGTGACCGAATTCCTAAACAGCAAAGGTGTGAACATTCCGATTCTGCAACTCGGCCTTGACGATCGTTATGTGGAACACGGCAAGCCCCAACAACTGTTGCAAGTTGAACAGCTGGACGCCGAAGGCATTCGTCAATCCATTGAGCAGCGCTGGGCTGAATTGAATCACAAAGAACAACACGATAATAAGCCCCGCAATCTGGCCTGAACTCCAAACGGAATCCTAACGGGCCAAAACAATAACAAGGAAGAGTGTTGAACACCCTACATGCCCCACCCAGTTTTTTACGCGCCTGCTTACTGCATGCAGGCTATGAACTAAAACGACGCTTCAGCAGTTTGAAATGGCTGCTGTTTGGTGGCAGTTTTATTCTGGCCTGGAGTTTGGTGTTGCGTTACATCATCCTCGGAGGCACACGCCTGATTGAAGAAGGTGAAGACAGTGGCCTCAGCCAACTGCTCTTGCACAAACTTGAATTACTCCAACGTTTTGACTGGCCCAGCTATGAACTGGCTATTTGCTGGTATCTCCTGGAACTCTTTCTCGCCCCCATGGTAATGCTGCTCAGCGCCGACATTTTGATTCAGGATCGTGACGCCAGGCGCTTACGTTTTTGGCAAGCACGCAGCCATCGCCTCAGTATTGTGCTCGGCCGCTTTGCCGCCAAAGCGATCATTCTCGCAGGCCTGTTAAGCATCGCAGTGTTTAGCACTCTAGCCGTCACGCTGTTTCGAGAATCCGGCTCAGTGGAAGCCAGCCTGGGCGCCGCCATGGTAATGTGTTTATTGTTGTTCTTTCTTGGCCTGCCCTATATCGCGCTGATGCTACTGAGCAGCGTTTTTTCCTCAAGCCCATTGCGTTCGCTGCTCACCGCTTTTGTTGGCCTTTTATTAATAAGCTGGATCTTGTCGTATCTGAGCAATATCTTCGCGCCTTTTGTTCTGCTGAATGCTGTACTGCCCGGAACGCACAGCCCAGTGCTCGACCAATGCTCGGCCAGCGAATGTTTACCCGCCATTGGCTTGCCCCTGATTCAAACAAGTTGGGTATTGCTGCTGGCCTTGTGGTTTTGGCGGAGGCAAGACATATGAGCTTACTGGAATGCAAAAACCTCAGTAAACGCTTTGGGCAATTTGAAGCCCTTAAGCCAACCAATCTGCGTTTGGAAAAAGGCAGCCCAATTGCCCTAATCGGCCCGAATGGTGCAGGCAAGACAACGTTTTTCAGCTTACTGTGCAATTACATCCAACCCAGCAGTGGGGACGTTCACATTCTGGGCGAGCGCATTGACAGCCCGAACATTCAGGGACGGCTCGGCAGCTTGCCCCAGGACGCACAATTGGATCGTGAGCTGAGCATAGTGCAACAGCTGAGTTTTCTGGCTCGCCTGCAAGGTTTTGGCAAAGCGGCCGCTCGGCAGGAAGCTGAGCGAGTGTTGAGTTTGGTGGATCTGAACGATTCGCTGAATAAAAAACCTCAAGCGCTCAGTCATGGCATGAACAAACGCGTACTCTTTGCCCAGGCTTTGATTGGTAACCCGGAGCTGGTCTTACTCGATGAACCCACCGCTGGCGTTGACCCCAACAACGCCCGTATGATTCGAAACATTATCGAACAACAGTCCCAACATCAGACATTTATCATCAGTTCGCACAATATCGCTGAGCTGGAAAAACTCTGTCAGCGTGTCTTGTACATTGAACAAGGTGTACTTCGCGAGCATCACAGTCAGGAACACAGCAGTGGCAACGTCGCGGTCATTGAACTGGAACTGCGCAATGAACAAGCCCAGCACTTACAAGACAGCCTGCACACACTCACGGCCTTTCAATCCGCCAGCAGCCGAACTCCGCGCCAACTCAGCATTCGCTACGATGCTCAGGAAAAAAAGTTTGACCAACAGCTGCTGGCATTACTCTCGCAACAAGGAATTGAGTATCAACAATTGACGAAAGGGCTGAGCCTGGAAGAACAGTTGTTTGCACAAAAGCCAGACAAGGCTGAATGAAATAAATGAGGTGTAAAACGATGGTGCTGCCATTGATTTACACCTCACGCCGGAGGCGACGGGGCGAGACTTAACTGCCTTTATGGGAAGCAGCAACACAAGCCGCTTGATCGTACATTCCCACCATTAAGTTCAGCGCTTGAGTCGCACCATTCAGCTTACCTTCAAAGCCCGCAATAGAACCGGTGAGGCTCAACAATAATTCCTGTCGATAACGGGCATAGCGGTCGGTGACCTCCATCCCCTGTTCCGTCACCTGATAGGTAACCCCTTTCTTGCTGTCACCTTTCGCTTTTTCGATAAGGCCGGCTTTGCTCATTTTGCGCAAGCTGTACTGCAGGTTAGAGAGGTCATCGCGATTTAGCAGACGGGCGAGATCAGAAATACTTTTGGGGCGATCATGCATCCGGATCATATGCAACAGAGCATTGTCGGTGCCGCTGAAGTTACCTTCTACACAGCAGGCCAGGCAGTCCGATTGCCAGCGTTCAAACGCCTCCGAGATCCGAAAGAGCGCAAACTCCAGCTCTGTCAGAGCAACCTCATGGGCATCCGTAGCCAAGTGCCATTTTTTATCTAATATTTCTTTCGTGGCGCGATTGATTTCGTTGTTATTATTCATTGGCTTCCTTAGGGTAAATACTACGGCCCTAGAATAACCAAAAAGCACAACAGAGGCACCTGCTGTTGTGCTTTTTTGCACATCATTCGACCTTTTACGCCTAGTCCATAATCCGCGAGAACAAGGCTAACTGCGGCCTCTTTCGGGCTTAATCATCGACACGTAAGGGCATACGAATTCCCTTACGCTCCAGGCGAGGCAGCACTTCCTGAATGAAATAAGGCATCTCTTTTACATAGTCGACAAAACCCAAAACGCTGCCGCCAAAACCGGCGTTGTGCAGTGCTTCGAGTCCATTGGCCACGGTGTCAGGGTCGCCGACCAATGGAAAGCCACCGTGACCGGTTGCCATGGCCTGCTTCATTTGAAGAATTTGGTCTTTGGGGAAAGACTCAGCATTTTCGAACATAATGCGCGTGATATTGTCGACCGCGCCCCAGTCGGCGTTTTCTTCAGCGTAATAGCGATGATATTCCTCGGCTTCTTTTTGAGTCGGGCGGCATACCGAGAACGACAGCGTAAGCACACCCACGTCACGCCCAACTTTATTGCCGGCGGCTTTGATGTTGCGAATGTCTTCCGACGTTTTGTCGAGATCCATCGCTGGGGTGAACAGGAAATCCGCGTTATTGACCGCAAATTCTCGCCCCTGAGAAGAACCCGCCGCATTAAAGATGGGCACATTCTGTTGAACCGGGTGCGGCAGAGAGTACGTCTGTTTCAACTTGTGCCACTCGCCTTCATAGTCAAAGGCTTCATTTTCCCGCCACAGGCGTTTCACAATATCGAACCATTCCTGCCCATAGGCATAACGGGTTTCGTGGTCGTCAGGCAACTCCTGCCCCAGGGCTTCATACTCTGGACGGTTCCAACCGCATACTACATTCAAACCAGCTCGCCCCCCGCCAATGTGATCCATCGTGGCCATCTGTTTGGCCAACACTACCGGGTGATTACAGGATGTGTGAATGGTGGAAAAAACGTGAATATTCTTGGTGTGGGCCAACAAGGCGGTCGCCCAGGTAATGGTCTCCAAAACATTGCCATGGAAATTGGTGTCCCCGCCATAACCGATCCAGCGAGCAATCGGCAGCAGAAAATCGAACCCGGCTTCATCGGCCATTTTGGCCATCTGAAGGTTGTTGTCCCAACTGTTGTCCCAACGCTCAGGCACCTTGGTGACAGCTAGGCCACCCGAGCAGTTAGCCGAAAAGGTGCCCAACTTGAAATGATTGCGATGAAAGTAGTGATTTGCGCTCATGACTTACCTCGTTATTTTTATTTTGTTTCAATTTAAGGTTAATTTAACCTTTAAATTAAAACCTTACAAGTAAATCAAGTGACTTTCCCTGCATCAAATCACTCCACCCATGTCGGCTGCGCTCAGCGATGGCCTCAAGTTGATAGTGAGTGCATACATACATTCTGTTTCGGAGCATGTCGAACTCTGAGTTTAGGCGTCATTGGAAGATAAAACGTCCAATCAGCCACAAAAACCCACCCTCATCAGCAGCCAATCGGAGGTTTATGGCTGGCACTTCGTTTATATGCCATAGGCACCGCATGAAGCATGAGATTCGCTGATCGGAACGGGGCCGCCAACAATAAACCACCACAAAGCGGTTCTGTTTTAAGCGAGGTAAAACCATGGATTCAAGTGGACCAATGATTACGAACGACGCCGTCGCATTCGGCTTGCTGGCGCTGTTGCTGGGCCTGATCATGCACACCGCCTACAATGCCGGTCCGAAATGGAAACGCTTCTACAGTGTCGTCCCCATGGTTCTGGTCTGCTACCTGCTGCCCTCTTTGCTGAACACCTTTGGCATCCTGTCTTCAGAGGGCTCCAATCTCTGGACCATTGCCAAGAACTACTTTCTGCCCGCCAGTCTCGTCTTGATGACTCTGAGTATTGATCTGAAAGCTATTTTGCGGCTGGGTGATAAGGCGCTGGCCATGTTTCTCACCGGCACAGTTGGCATCGTTATTGGCGGCCCATTGGCCATCTTAATTGTGTCTTTCTTCAGTCCGGAAACCGTGGGCGGCGCTGGCCCTGAAGCCATTTGGCGAGGTTTAGCGACCTTAGCAGGCAGCTGGATCGGTGGCGGCGCCAACCAGGCCGCGATGCTGGAACTGTACCAGTACAACCCGGCCAATTATTCAGCCATGGTCACCGTTGATATTGTTGTCGCGAATTTGTGGATGGCCTGCCTGCTGTACGGTGCAGCAAATAACGCCAAGATCGATCGCTGGTTGGGCGCAGATACTTCCGCGATTGAAGACGTAAAAAAACGGCTGGAAGAATATCACGGCCGTGAAAAGCTGGAACTGGACATGCCTCGCCTCACCGCGATTTTCGCCATTGCGTTCGGCACCGTGGGCCTCTGTCATTTTTTGGGCGATATTTTGTCTCCCCTGTTTAAATCTATTCCCGCAACCTCAGAAAGCATTCTCGCCAGTCACTTTTTCTGGGTTGTGATCATCTCCACCACTACCGGACTCGCGCTGAGTTTCACCCGCGTCAGCAAGTTGGAGGGCGCAGGCGCTTCCAAGTTTGGCAGCCTGTTTATTTACCTGCTGGTGGTCATCATCGGCACCAAGATGGATATCCGGAAAATTGTGGAGCAACCGGGATTGATCCTGGTTGGCATCATCTGGATGAGCATTCATGTTGGCCTGTTGATTACTGTCGCTCGCCTGATACGCGCGCCGTTTTTCTTTCTTGCCGTCGGCAGTAAGGCCAATGTCGGCGGTGCGGCCTCGGCACCCATTATCGCCGCCGCGTTCCACCCGTCATTGGCACCCGTCGGTGTACTGCTGGCTGTGCTGGGTTACGCTCTCGGCACTTACGGTGCGATGCTCTGCGCCTGGCTGATGCAAATCGCTTCACCGGTTTAGATTCTCAGTGACATCAAAAAGCCCGCTTAGTGCGGGCTTTTCTCTCAACGCCAGTGTTGACTCAGTTCTCCGAGTGTCGATACGCCTGCAGCTGTTCTCGCAACCCTGTCGCGATATCTGAAACCGCTTCACTCGCTTTTGATGAACCTTCTGAAAGATCCGCCGTTTGCTGACTGAGTTGAGATAGTTTTTCCGCCTGCCCACTCAGAGAAGTCGACAACTCAATCTGTTGCCGGGAGTGCTGGGATATATCCTGACTCTGGCCACGAATCAAACGCATACCCTGTAAAATTTCATCGATGATTTCGCCCGTCGACTGGGCCTGATCAACGCTCCTCGATGCCGCCTCAACACTGTCACCGAGTGATGCCGACACTTGCTCGCTGCTTGCCTGAATCGCTTCGACCATCGCCTGGATTTCATTCGTGGAGCTCGCTGTACGCTGCGCCAGCTGACGTACCTCATCAGCGACAACCGCAAAACCCCGACCTTGGTCCCCGGCGCGGGCCGCTTCGATCGCAGCATTCAATGCCAGCAGATTGGTTTGCTCCGCAATTTCTTTGATGACCGACAAGACACCACCAATTGCTTCGCTGCTGCTGGACAACGTATTCATGTCTGATGAGGAACGCTGCACATGTTCTGCCAGCTGATTAATTACGGCGATGGTTTTCCGTAAGCGTTCAGCGCCCACTTCAGCGGCCTCGGTCGCCACCTGGGTTTCTTTTTGGCTCGACTCGACCGCTTTCAAAACGCCTTCTCCAGCTTCAAAGACACATGCCACCGCAGCGTTCACTTCTTTCAGTTCGCGGTTTTGCAATTCCACCTGGCGATCGACATTTTTGGCGCCACTGACGAGAGACTTGGCTGAACCCTGTAAAGTGATCGCGACCGCTTGCAAAGAACCGAGCAACTCATCGAGCACGGATATCATGCGGTTGACGTCGTTGCCCAGTTGCCCCAGTTCGCAATTCGATTCTACGGACACCCGGCGGGAAAAATTCATCTCCTGAATAATCCCAGACACCGAAGCTCGAATGCTTTGCAGTGGACGCAGAATGCTTCGGCTTAACCACAGACTCAAGGCCAACTGCGTCACCGCCAACAACGCCAGCAGCATCAGGATTTGCTGTGTTGTCGAATTCAGGCGCTCGTCGGCTGCCGCTTGCTCTGCTTCGGCCAATGCCGTTTGCTGGGCAATCAGGCGATCCAATGCGCGATACAAAGGCTTAAGGCCCTCATACATTTTAATGTCAACGAACTGCCCCAATTCGTAGTTGGATTTGTCTTCAATCAGCTGCTCCAACTGTGCAATGGTGGCAAACGATTGTTCAATGTCAGGTTTCAATTCCACCAACAGTTGTTTTTCGGCATCACTCTGAGGACGATTTTCGTAACGCCGCCAGATGTCGTGGATAGTTTTGTCAGCGTCAAGCACAGCGTCTTCCGCATCTTGCCAGAAGATCATCTGGGCCCTTAGTTGATGGGCTGTGTCGCTGATATCGTGACTGTAAAGGCGAGACAGATGCTCCAACATCCAGACAGGTTCGAGACGTTGCTTACTGAGGTTTTGCGCGAACGACACTTCCGAGCGGATTTTCGACCATGCCAGAAACGACATGAGAATACACACACTGATCGACATAGCGACGAGCATTCCGAGCCTATGGCTGATACGTAAACTCATAGCGACCTCCCTGTTAATTGCTGACCGTTAAACTCAGCTTTCGGCGCTACTTCGGAATAATCAATATTGTCACAAAAATTTAATGTGGGCGGGAAGGCTCAAGCGAGAATGAAAAGCGTCGGGGAATCACAGTTTGGGCATTTTACAGGCATAAAAAAACCGGCCAATGGCCGGTTTTCTGCAGACGCTTCAGCTTACTCTTCTTCAGCTGCCGCTTCTACTTGCGGGCGATCTACCAACTCAACATAGGCCATTGGGGCCTTGTCGCCGGCGCGAAAGCCGCACTTCAAGATGCGCAGGTAACCACCTGGACGGTCCTGATAACGAGGACCTAATACAGAGAACAGTTTACCTACAGCTTCTTTGTTACGCAGACGGTCGAAAGCTAAACGACGGTTAGCTACGCTGTCTTCCTTGGCCAAAGTAATCAGGGGCTCTGCATGACGACGCAGTTCCTTAGCTTTTGGCAAGGTTGTTTTAATCAACTCGTGCTCAACCAGAGAAGATACCATGTTCTTGAACATAGCCTTACGGTGTGAGCTGTTGCGATTCAGTTGACGGCCACTATGACGATGACGCATGACTCTAAATCCTTCATTTGGGCCCTCGATTCGCATCGAGGGCGCTATTTACGTTGGCATTAGCTTGGCTAATGCCAAACCGATATTACATTAAGCGTTGAATTTGGCTTAGTCGTCAGCACGCAGGCTGGCTGGTGGCCAATTCTCCAAGCGCATACCCAGTGACAAACCGCGAGAAGCCAGAATGTCTTTAATTTCGGTAAGCGACTTTTTACCCAGGTTCGGCGTTTTCAACAACTCTACTTCAGTGCGCTGAATCAGGTCACCGATGTAGTAGATGTTCTCAGCCTTCAAGCAGTTAGCGGAGCGAACGGTCAGTTCCAGGTCGTCCACAGGACGCAACAGAACTGGATCGATCTCTTCTTCTTTCTGCTCAGGCTCAGCTTCTTTCTCGCCTTCCAGGTCGACAAATACGGCTAACTGCTGTTGCAGAATAGTAGCTGCACGACGAATCGCTTCTTCCGGGTCGATAGTACCGTTGGTTTCCAGATCCAGAACCAGCTTGTCCAGATCAGTACGCTGCTCAACACGGGCACTCTCTACGGAGTAAGCCAAACGACGTACTGGGCTGAAAGAAGCATCCAGCTGCAGACGGCCAATAGCGCGAGTTTCCTCGTCATCGCTACGACGCGCATCAGCAGGCTGATAACCACGGCCGCGAGCAACGCTTAACTTCATGCTCAGCTCGACATCACCAGTGATGTTGGCAATGACGTGGTCAGGGTTTTTGATCTCAACTTCGTGATCAACCTGAATATCACCAGCAGTTACGACGCCTGGGCCTTTCTTGCTCAGGGTTAAAACCGCTTGATCTTTACCGTGCATAACCACGGCAACGCCTTTAAGGTTCAACAGGATTTCGATAACGTCTTCCTGGATACCTTCAATTGCACTGTACTCGTGCAACACACCGTCGATTTCAACTTCAGTGACAGCACAACCTGGCATTGAAGACAACAAAATGCGACGCAGGGCGTTGCCAAGGGTATGACCGAAGCCACGCTCAAGAGGCTCTAAAACCACTTTGGCGCGAGTTGGGCCGGTGTCGGTAACGTCAATATGACGCGGGGTCAAAAATTCGTTTACAGCACTCTGCATAGCCATACCTTAGGTTAGTCCGTTACTTGGAGTAAAGTTCAACAATTAGGTTCTCGTTGATCTCAGCAGGTAAATCTGCACGATCAGGAACGCGCTTGAAAGTGCCTTCCTTTTTGTCCGAGTTCACGTCAACCCACTCAACTTCAGCGCGCTGAGCAGCAATTGCCATAGCGTTTTGAATGCGAAGTTGATTTTTGGATTTTTCGCGAACGGCAACAACGTCACCTTCATTCACCTGGTAAGAAGCAATGTTGACTACTTGACCATTAACGGTGATGGACTTGTGAGATACCAACTGACGAGATTCAGCGCGAGTCGCGCCGTAACCCATGCGGTATACAACGTTATCCAAACGAGATTCCAACAGCTTCAGCAGGTTTTCACCAGTAGCACCCTTACGACGGGCAGCTTCTTTGTAGTAACCGCGGAACTGCTTTTCCAGTACGCCGTACAAGCGACGAACTTTTTGCTTTTCACGCAACTGAACACCGTAGTCAGACAGACGACCACGACGCGCACCGTGTACACCAGGTGCGGTTTCAGCTTTACATTTTGAATCCAGTGGGCGAGCGCCAGATTTCAGGAACAAGTCTGTTCCTTCACGGCGAGCCAGTTTACAAGTTGGTCCGATATAACGTGCCATCTTCTTTAAGCCCCCTTATACGCGACGTTTCTTAGGAGGACGACAACCATTATGAGGAATGGGTGTTACGTCCGTAATGTTGGAGATTTTATATCCAACGTTATTCAAGGCACGAACTGCAGACTCACGGCCTGGTCCTGGACCTTTTACTTCAACGTCTAGGTTCTTCAAACCATAGTCCTTTGCAGCTTCACCAGCGCGCTCTGCAGCAACCTGGGCAGCGAAAGGGGTAGACTTACGTGAACCACGGAAACCAGAACCACCTGCGGTAGCCCAGCTCAGGGTATTGCCCTGACGATCTGTGATAGTCACGATAGTGTTGTTAAAAGAGGCGTGGATATGGGCGATGCCATCAACGACCGTCTTTTTTACCTTTTTACGGGTAGTTTTGCTTGGCTTAGCCATAACGATCTTCCTAACCTTTATTTCTTAATAGGCTTACGCGGACCCTTACGGGTGCGAGCATTAGTCTTAGTGCGCTGACCACGAAGCGGCAAGCTGCGACGGTGACGCAAACCACGGTAGCAACCCAAGTCCATCAAGCGTTTGATGTTCATGGAAATTTCACGACGCAGGTCACCTTCTACAGTGATTTTACCTACTTCGGCGCGAATCGCGTCCATTTCTGTTTCAGACAATTCGCCGATTTTAGTCGTTTCTGCAATACCGGTAGCAGCAAGGATCTGCTGTGCGGTGGTCTTACCTACACCATAGACATAGGTCAGAGAGATAACGGCGTGTTTGTTATCTGGTATGTTTACACCAGCTATACGAGCCATCTAGATACTCCACATATCATATAAATTGTAGCGCTGACAGCAATTACCAGCTCCCTCAGCACCAAAAGGCGCGAAAGGATACCGATAAAGCCGCACAAATGCAATAGCCCGGAGGTTTCCCCCCGGGCGACAGTCAACGCCCCCAAAGCAGAAGGCAGTGATGAACTGCTTTCTGTTAGCCTTGACGCTGCTTGTGACGTGGCTCGGCGCTGCAGATTACTCGAACAACACCATTGCGACGGACCACTTTGCAGTTACGGCACATCTTTTTAACTGAAGCACGAACTTTCATGTTTCAACCTCTTTCCGAGACTTGGCGCCGCCCTTAACGGGAATTGCCATAGCCTTTTAAGTTAGCCTTCTTCATCAGTGAGTCGTACTGATGAGACATCAAGTGTGATTGCACCTGGGCCATGAAGTCCATGACCACCACTACTACGATCAGTAGCGAAGTACCACCCAGATAGAATGGCACATTGGCCGCTACTACCAGGAACTGAGGCAACAAACACACCGCGGCAATATAAACAGCGCCGACCACGGTCAAACGCGTCAAGACACTGTCAATATATTTTGCGGACTGTTCACCTGGACGAATACCAGGAATGAACGCGCCGGATTTCTTCAAGTTATCTGCAACTTCCTGCGGGTTAAACATCAACGCCGTATAAAAGAAGCAGAAGAAGATGATCATCGCCGTGAACAGAATAAAGTTCAGTGGCTGACCAGGCCCTAACCAAAGGGCAACTTCTTGTAAAACTTCGGCAGCAACACCTTCTGAGCCTTGACCGAACCACTGAGCAACAGAGGCCGGAAACAACAGAATACTACTGGCGAAAATGGCTGGGATTACACCGGCCATATTAATTTTCAGTGGCAGGTGGCTGCTCTGGGCACCTCGGCCGGGCTGACGCTTGGCATAGTTCACAGTGATACGACGTTGACCGCGCTCCATGCGAACGACAAACCAAATCAGTGCAATTGCCAAAAAGCTAATTGCCAACAACATCAGAATATTGATGTCACCCTGCTTGGCCCCTTCAAAGGACTGCCCGATCGCCGCTGGCAAACCAGCAACAATACCCGCAAAGATCAGCATGGAAATACCGTTACCGATGCCACGCTCTGTCACTTGCTCTCCCAACCACATCATAAAGACTGCACCGGTTACCAATGAGGTAATCGCTACGATGTAGAAAGAGATACCACCACCGCCATAGGCTAGGCCCTGGCTCGCCATACCAACGGTCATGCCTGTGCCCTGAACCAGAGCCAGCGCTACCGTCAAATAGCGGGTGTATTGACTGATCTTGCGACGTCCCGCATCGCCTTCTTTCTTCAGCTGTTCAAGGCTGGGCGATACTGCAGACATCAACTGCATAATAATCGAGGCAGAGATATATGGCATGATACCCAATGCCAGGATACTCATACGCTCTAATGCACCACCAGAGAACATATTAAACAGGCCAAGGATGGTATCCCTGCCCTGATTAAAGAGGTTCGCAACCTGATCTGGGTCGATGCCAGGAACAGGAATATGGGTGCCGATACGATAAACCAGAATCGCTAAAAACAGAAAACGAAGGCGAGCCCAAAGCTCGCCTAGTCCTTTCTGATTCGCTAATGGCATCTTAGCCGTTGCCATCGCTACCTCACTTAGCCGTAAGCATTAACAAAGTTATTCTTCGACCTTGCCGCCAGCCGCTTCAATCGCAGCCTTAGCACCCTTAGTTACTGCCAGACCTTTCAAGGTCACAGCTTTGGTCAGCTCACCAGACAAGAACACTTTCGCGCGCTTCATGTTTTGCTTAACCAAATCAGCAGCTTTCAGAGCGTCCAGATCGATAACTTCAGCTTCAACGTTGTTCAGCTCAGCCAAACGAACTTCAGCCGTTACGCGACCAATACGAGAAGTAAAACCGTATTTTGGCAGGCGCTTTTGCAAAGGCATTTGACCACCCTCGAAGCCTGGACGAACACTACCGCCAGAACGAGACTTCAAACCTTTGTGACCGCGACCACCAGTTTTACCTACACCGCTACCGATACCGCGACCAACGCGTTTACGATCTTTAACGCGGCCAGGAGCGGGGCTTAGAGTATTTAAACGCATAGTCTTACTCTCCCTCTACCTTAACCAAATAGTTCACCTTGTTGATCATGCCGCGAACTGAAGGAGTATCTTCAACTTCTACGGAGTGACCAATGCGGCGTAAACCCAAGCCTGCAACACAGGCTTTATGGGACTGCAGGCGTCCATTAGTGGACTTAACCTGAGTAACTTTAACTGTTTTCTTAGCCATGGTTATTTACCAGCTCTTCATTAACCAAGTTAAAAACTTAGTTCAAGATATCTTCAACACTCTTGCCGCGCTTGGCTGCAACAGACTCTGGAGAAGCCATTGCTTTCAAGCCTTCAAAAGTAGCTCGCACAACGTTTACAGGGTTGGTAGAACCATAGCACTTGGCCAATACGTTCTGAACACCGGCAATTTCCAACACGGCACGCATCGCGCCGCCAGCAATTACACCAGTACCCTGAGAGGCTGGCTGCATGTATACCTTAGAGGCACCATGACGACCTTTGGTTGGGTATTGAATGGTATCACCATTCAAATCAACCTGGATCATGTTGCGACGTGCAGCTTCCATTGCTTTTTGAATAGCAACAGGCACTTCACGAGCTTTACCACGACCGAAGCCTACTTTACCGTTACCGTCACCAACAACTGTCAGTGCAGTGAAGCCGAAGATACGACCACCTTTTACAGTTTTCGCAACACGGTTAACCTGAACCAGCTTTTCCTGCAGGCCTTCTGTGTTGGCGTCTTCTTTTTTACCGTTAGCCATATCTCAACCTTTAAAATTCTAAGCCAGCTTCACGAGCAGCGTCAGCCAAAGCTTTAACGCGACCGTGATATTTAAAACCGCTACGATCGAAGGCCACTTTTTCAACGCCAGCGGCTTTCGCGCGCTCAGCGATCAAGGTACCAACGGCTGCAGCTGATTCAGCGTTACCAGTTTTACCACCACGCAGACTCTTATCCAGAGTCGAGGCGCTGGCCAGTACCTGGCCACCGTCACCGGCGATGATCTGTGCATAAATATGACGTGGAGAACGGTTGACACACAAACGGGTCACACCCAACTCACGAATTTTAGCGCGGGCGCGGCGTGCGCGGCGCAAACGAGATTGCTTTTTATCGCTCATGACCTATGCCCTACTTTTTCTTAGCTTCTTTACGGCGTACATACTCATCCGCGTAACGAACACCTTTACCTTTATAAGGCTCTGGTGGACGGAAGGCGCGAATTTCTGCAGCCGCCTGACCTAGCAATTGCTTGTCAGCGCTTTTCAGAACAATTTCTGTCTGACTTGGGGTCTCAGCTTTTACACCTTCTGGTAAGGTGTAAACAACAGGATGAGAAAAACCCAAAGTCAGGTCTACAGTGTTACCCGCTGCTTTTGCACGATAACCAACACCATTCAGGATTAACTTCTTCTCGAAGCCTTGGCTTGCGCCAATTACCATATTGTTGATCAGTGCACGGGTAGTGCCCGCTAATGCGCGGGACTGCTTGGCGCTATCGCGACCTGCGAAAGTCAGCATGCTTTCTTCCAGCTTAACTTCTACAGAACCGTGAATGTTCAGCGCCAAAGTACCGTTGCTGCCTTTAACAGTGATGTCTTGACCTTTCAGGTCGACAGTCACGCCAGCAGGTACTTCAACCGGACTATTTGCAACTCGTGACATTACGATTTCCTATAAAACTTTTTAAAAAAGTTAAATTAAAATACGGTGCAAAGAACTTCACCACCAATGCCTTGGGCACGGGCAGCGCGATCGCTCATAACACCTTTACTGGTAGAAACAATGGCAACACCCAGACCACCGCGAACGGTAGGCAGGCCATCTTTACCAGCGTAGTTACGTAAACCTGGACGGCTTACACGGTCAAGCTCAGCAATAACTGGCTTACCTTCGAAGTACTTCAGCTCAACAGTCAGCTCTGGCTTAGCGCCTTCTGCAACACTGTAACCGCTGATGTAACCTTCATTTTCTAAAACTTGTGCAACACTCACCTTCAACTTTGAAGAAGGCATGGTTACTTCAGCTTTTGCAGCTTGCTGACCGTTACGAATGCGGGTCAACATATCTGCTAAAGGATCTTGCATGCTCATCGGAATCTGCTCCTAGGTTCAGCGATCTAAATTACCAGCTGGCCTTAACCAAGCCAGGTACATCACCGCGCATGGCAGCTTCACGTAACTTGTTACGACACAGGCCAAACTTGCGGTAAACCGCGTGTGGGCGGCCAGTTACACGACAGCGACGCTGCTGACGAGAAGGGCTCGCATCGCGAGGCAGCTTCTGCAACTGAACCTGGGCTTCCCAAAGTTCTTCTTCAGAACTTTCAGAATTGGCGATGATCGCTTTCAGCTCTGCACGCTTGGCAGCGTACTTAGCCACTGTAGCTGCACGCTTAGCTTCACGTGCAATCATAGATTTCTTAGCCATGACTCTACCCTAGCCTTTGAAAGGAAAGTTGAAGGCTTTCAACAGCGCGCGACCTTCTTCGTCAGTACGTGCACTGGTGGTGATGCAAATATCCAAACCGCGAAGCTTGTCTACTTTATCGTAGTCAATCTCAGGGAAGATAATTTGCTCGTTCACGCCCATGGAAAAATTACCACGACCATCAAACTGTTTAGGGCTGATGCCGCGGAAGTCACGGATACGTGGGATAGCGATAGAAACCAGACGCTCCAGGAATTCGTACATACGATCCTGACGCAAGGTCACTTTACAGCCTACAGGCCATCCTTCACGAACCTTGAAACCAGCAATAGATTTACGAGCTTTGGTAACAACAACTTTCTGACCAGAGATCTTCTCCAGATCAGCTACTGCGTTTTCCAAAACCTTTTTGTCGCCAATAGCTTCACCAACACCCATATTGACGGTGATTTTGGTGATGCGAGGCACTTCCATCACGTTTGCCAGACCAAGCTCTTCTTTCAGCTTGGGGGCAATATCGCTCCGGTAAAGTTCTTTCAACTTAGCCATTTTTTAATACCGTCTGCTTATGCGTCTACGGCTTCGCCGTTGGATTTGAAGATGCGGATTTTCTTGCCATCTTCAAGGATTTTAAAACCAACCCGGTCAGCTTTCTGAGTAGCTGGGTTGAATATCGCAACATTGGAAGGCTCAATCGGAGCTTCTTTTTCTACGATACCGCCAGCAACACCCAACTGTGGGTTAGGCTTTTGGTGCTTCTTAACAATCTGCACACCGGATACGATTAGGCGATCGTCTTGCAAAACCTTAACGACTTTGCCTCGCTTGCCTTTGTCGCGGCCAGCGATAACAATCACTTCATCTTCACGTTTAATCTTACGCATTACCCTGTCCTCAATACCTAGCTTGTCGTACCGTTACAGTACTTCAGGAGCCAGAGAGATGATTTTCATGAACTTCTCACCACGGAGCTCGCGAGTTACAGGGCCGAAGATACGAGTACCCACTGGAGCATCACTGGCATTCAGCAATACAGCAGCATTGTCGTCGAACTTGATCAGAGAACCGTCAGGGCGACGAACACCTTTCTTGGTGCGTACCACAACAGCCTTCATGACCTGGCCTTTCTTTACCTTACCGCGAGGTATGGCTTCTTTTACCGTTACCTTAATGATATCGCCAACAGACGCGTAACGACGGTGTGAACCGCCCAACACTTTGATGCACATTACACGGCGAGCACCACTGTTATCAGCGACATCTAAGTAAGATTCTGTTTGAATCATCGTTCGTCTCCGAAACTCTAACGCACACTACCGAATTAAATTTCAGCAGCGCGCTCTTCGATTTTAACCAGAGCCCAAGACTTGGTCTTTGACAAAGGACGAGACTCAGAGATGGTTACAACATCACCCATCTTGCACTCGTTCTGTTCGTCGTGGGCCTTCAGCTTAGATGACTTACTAACATACTTGCCGTAAATCGGGTGCTTAACGCGGCGCTCAATAAGTACCACGATGGTTTTATCCATCTTGTTACTTACAACTTTACCAGTCAGCGTGCGTACCAACTTTTCTGCTTCTGCCATGGTTAGTTACCTGCCTTTTCGTTCAGCACTGTCTTGATGCGAGCAATGTCTTTACGAGTCTGGCGAATCAAATGAGTTTGATTCAGCTGACCAGTAGACGCTTGCATACGCAGTTTAAATTGCGCTTGCAGTTGAGAAAGCAACTCTTGGTTCAGCTCTTCAACTGATTTTTCGCGGAGTTCTTGAGCTTTCATTACATCACCGAACGTTTAACGAAGGTTGTACTTACTGGCAGCTTACGAGCAGCCAACTCAAATGCTTCGCGGGCCAATTCTTCAGAAACGCCTTCCATTTCATAAAGAACTTTACCCGGCTGGATCTGAGCTACCCAGTATTCGACGTTACCTTTACCTTTACCTTGACGTACTTCCAAAGGCTTTTCAGTAATAGGCTTGTCTGGGAACACTCGAATCCAAATTTTACCGCCACGTTTAATGTGACGAGTCATCGCACGACGAGCCGCTTCGATCTGGCGAGCAGTGATACGACCACGGCCGACAGCTTTCAGAGCGAATTCGCCGAAGCTCACTTTAGAACCGCGATGCGCTAAGCCGCGATTACGGCCTTTCTGCATTTTGCGGAACTTTGTACGCTTTGGTTGCAACATGTGGCGTACCCCTTACTTAGAATTTTTCTTCTTTGGTGCAGGCTTCTTGGCTTCAGCTTGCGCTTCTTCCATATCACCAATCACTTCACCTTTGAAGATCCAAACTTTGACACCAATGATGCCGTAAGTTGTGGCCGCTTCAGCAGTTGCGTAGTCGATGTCGGCACGTAAAGTGTGTAGAGGTACACGACCTTCACGATACCACTCGCTACGAGCGATCTCAGCACCACCAAGACGACCACCAACCTGAATCTTGATACCTTCAGCACCCTGGCGCATAGCGTTTTGTACAGCGCGCTTCATAGCGCGGCGGAACATAACACGACGCTCCAGCTGCTGTGCAACACCCTGGGCTACCAGAGTCGCATCCAGATCAGGCTTGCGAATCTCTTCAATGTTGATGTGGACAGGAACACCCATCTCTTTGCTTACAGCGGCGCGAAGTTTTTCAACGTCTTCACCTTTCTTACCGATCACGATGCCTGGACGGGCAGTGTGAATGGTAATGCGAGCTGTATTAGCAGGGCGCTCGATGTCTACACGGCTAACAGATGCGTTTGCCAATTCTTTTTGAATGTACGCACGTACTTTCAAGTCGGTATTCAGCTTGTCTGCATACTCATCGCTGCCAGCATACCAAGTAGAGGTGTGCTTCTTAACGATGCCCAGACGAATACCTGTCGGATGTACTTTCTGACCCATAACGTCTGTTCTCTTAACTGTCGGCGACTTTAACGGTGATGTGACAAGAACGCTTTAAAATGCGATCTGCACGACCTTTCGCACGTGGCTTGATACGCTTCATTGTTAAGCCTTCGTCTACAAAAATTGTAGAAACGCGTAGCTCATCAACATCCGCACCTTCGTTGTGCTCAGCGTTTGCGATAGCAGACTCAAGCACTTTCTTAATAATTTCGGCGCCTTTCTTTGGGCTAAAAGCCAGAATGTCTAATGCTTCTTCAACGTGTTTACCACGAATCTGATTAGCAACCAGACGCGCTTTCTGAGCCGACAAACGAGCACCGCGCAATTTTGCTGCTACTTCCATCGTCATTACCTCTTAGCGCTTCTTAGCTTTCTTGTCTGCGATGTGACCGCGATAAGTGCGGCTCGCAGCGAATTCGCCCAGCTTGTGACCAACCATCTCTTCATTAACAAGAACGGGCACATGCTGACGACCGTTATGCACAGCGATGGTCAAACCAACCATTTCCGGCATGATCATTGAACGGCGAGACCAGGTTTTAATTGGACGCCGATCATTTTTTTCGATCGCTGTTTCGACCTTCTTAATCAAGTGAAGATCGATGAAAGGACCTTTTTTCAGTGAACGTGGCACTGTTCTTTCCTCTTTCAGCTACTTACTTAGACAAGTAATTATTTCTTGCCGCGACGGCGTACAATCATCTTATCGGTACGCTTGTTCTTACGGGTCTTATAACCCTTAGTAGGCGTACCCCAAGGTGACACCGGATGACGACCGCCAGAAGTACGACCTTCACCACCACCGTGTGGGTGATCAACTGGGTTCATCGCCACACCGCGAACGGTAGGACGAACACCACGCCAGCGAGAAGCACCTGCCTTACCCAGAGAGCGCAAGCTGTGCTCACTGTTAGACACTTCACCCAAGGTAGCGCGACACTCAGACAGAACCTTACGCATTTCACCGCTGCGCAGACGCAGGGTTGCATAAGCACCGTCACGAGCAACCAGCTGAGCCGAGGTACCTGCAGAACGAGCGATTTGAGCACCTTTACCAGGCTTCAACTCGATGCAGTGAACAACACTACCCACTGGAATGTTACGCAGTGGCAATGTGTTACCAGGCTTGATTGGCGCCGCGTCACCAGACACGATTTCTGCACCAGCACTTATGCCTTTAGGAGCGATAATGTAACGGCGCTCACCGTCGGCATAACAAACCAGAGCGATATTAGCGCTGCGGTTTGGATCGTATTCCAGACGCTCAACTTTGGCAGGAATGCCATCTTTGTTGCGCTTGAAATCGATCAAACGATAGTGCTGCTTGTGGCCACCACCAATATGACGAGTCGTAATACGACCGTTATTGTTGCGACCACCAGACTTAGACTTCTTCTCTAGCAGAGGCGCGTAAGGAGCACCTTTGTGCAGCTCAGGATTGACGACACTAACTACGTGACGACGACCTGGAGAAGTAGGCTTACGTTTTACAATAGCCATCTCAACGTCTCCCTTACTCTGCTACTGCAAAGTCAATGTCTTGACCTTGCTCGAGGCGAACGTAAGCTTTTTTCCAATCGCTACGCTTGCCCATACCGTGACGGGTACGCTTGGTTTTGCCCTTAACGTTCAAAACACGTACACCTTCAACTTTAACTTCAAACAGCTGCTCAATTGCCGCTTTGATTTCAGCTTTAGTGGCATCCGTAGTCACTTTAAAAACTACCTGATTGGTAGCTTCGCCAGCCAATGCCGCTTTTTCAGAAATCACTGGACCTAGCAGCACTTTATAAATGCGTTCCTGGTTCATCCCAATGTCTCCTCAAGCTTTTTCAGTGCAGCAACAGTTACCACAACTTTGTCAAAGCGGATCAAAGCTACTGGATCGATCGCTTGCGCATCGCGAACGTCAACCTTGTGCAGGTTGCGTGACGCCAAGTACAAGTTAGTATCGATGTCTTCAGTAATGATCAACGCTTCAGTTAAGTCGAACTGCTTCATCTTACCTACCAGCTCTTTCGTCTTAGGCGCTTCAACAGCGAAAGACTCAACAACTACCAGACGATCTTGACGGTTCAACTCAGACAAGATGCAGCGCATCGCAGCGCGGTACATTTTCTTGTTCAGCTTTTGCTCGTGATTACGAGGCTGAGCAGCAAATGTAACACCACCAGAGCGCCAGATTGGGCTACGGCTGGTACCAGCACGTGCACGACCTGTGCCCTTTTGACGCCAAGGTTTGGCGCCACCACCAGAAACCGCAGAACGGTTTTTCTGGGCCTTAGTACCCTGACGAGCACCAGCCATAAAGGCCACTACCGCCTGGTGCACCAGGTCTTGATTAAATTCACGACCGAAAGCCACTTCAGATACAGAAACTGTACCCTTAGCGCCTTCAGGTGTTGCAATATTTAATTCCATGGTCATCCCCCTAGGAAGCCTTAACCGTTGCTCTGCAGTTTCACAGCAGGACGTACGATCACGTCACCACCTGGAGCACCTGGTACAGCACCCTTAACTAACAGCAGATTGCGCTCAGCATCGATGCGAACCACTTCCAGATTTTGAACAGTTACCTGCTCAGAACCCATGTGACCTGCCATCTTCTTGCCTTTGAACACACGTCCTGGGGTCTGACATTGACCGATAGAGCCAGGAGCACGGTGGGAAATTGAGTTACCGTGAGTAGCATCTTGCATATGGAAATTCCAACGCTTAACGCCACCTTGAAAGCCTTTACCTTTAGAGGTACCGGTAACATCGATTTTTTGACCAGCTTCGAAAGTCTCAACGGTGATTTGACCACCAACTTCGAAAGCTTCTTCGTTGTCGTTGCGAAGCTCCCACAAACCACGACCCGCTTCAGCATTAGCTTTAGCGAAGTGACCTGCAGCAGACTTAGCGACACGGGAGGCACGACGAGACCCTACGGTTACTTGTACAGCGTTGTAACCGTCGGTTTCCACGTTCTTAACCTGGGTGATGCGATTGGGTTCAACCTCAATCACAGAAACAGGGATGGAAACACCATCTTCAGTAAAAATGCGAGTCATACCGCTTTTGCGGCCGACTAGACCAATCGTCATTTTGCTAACCTCTCAGTGTACGGGGCTTTTACCCGCTATGGCCGCCCATCTCAGAGCGTTACACATACCTAGGCATTGAGGCCTAGGATTTCGGCATTATTAAATAATTAACCGAGACTAATTTGAACCTCAACACCAGCAGCTAGATCTAGCTTCATAAGTGCATCAACAGTCTTTTCAGTCGGTTGAACAATATCCAACAAACGCTTATGTGTACGAATCTCATATTGATCACGCGCATCTTTGTTAACATGCGGAGAAATCAATACAGTGAAACGCTCCTTACGAGTCGGCAGCGGAATCGGACCCCGAACTTGTGCGCCAGTACGCTTTGCCGTCTCAACAATCTCCTCAGTAGAAGCGTCGATGAGCTTGTGGTCGAAAGCCTTAAGGCGGATTCGAATTCGTTGATTCTGCATCTGAACCAAACTCCAAAATCGTTAATAAATTTACCCACTTCTCAAAGCCTGACGACCCTGAAAAATGGAAGCGGAATTCTATAGACCTCTACGGGTTCGGTCAAGGCCTATTTGTAAAAAAATTAACCAACCCCTCCAATGCTCCTATACACCCCCCAAACCGGGCTTACAGAGAAACCGAGGCGGACCGCCAAATAGCGCCTCACACCACAAAACCTGTTAGACTGCCGGGCGACTAATAATAAGCGAAAGCACATGAGCCAACCCCCCAACCGCATCAGTCAGGTGTTTCAGAGCTATCGGCAGAAACTCGCCAACCGGATTCGCCACCTGGTCAAACCTCAGGACATTGACGACATTGTCCAGGACACCTTCGTGCGCTGTTATGAAGCCGAGCTCAAACAGGAAATCGAGTACCCCAAGACCTACATGCTGCGTACCGTTCAGCGACTTGCCATCAACCACTTGCAACGCTGGGACAATAGCCGAAGCGAGCATCTGGAGGATTTGGACGAGCCAACTGTCCATCTACTATCGCCCAGCGCCGAGCAGGAGTTTGAGTCAAAAGAGCGCTTTTTGCAGTTCTGCCGCGCCGTTGAGCAACTGCCGGACAGCTGCCGCAAAGCCTTTGTGCTAAAAAAGGTATATGGACTGAGCCAGAAAGAAATCGCCGAGTATCTGCAATTGAGCGAAAGCACGGTTGAGAAGCACATTGCCAAAGGCATGCGCAGCTGCTTCAGCTATATAAAGAACATAGAACAAGGTCACAGCCACGACGCTAAGGCCGAGAACCCCACACTCAGAACAAGCCGCACGAACAAATGAGCAAAGTAAGCCAGCTAACCCCCACTGAAGACTGCCTGGACCAGGCCAGCGAATGGCTCGCCAAGGTCGACCGCGGCCTGAGCGACGAAGAACAGCAGGCCATGCACCAGTGGGTTCACGCAAACCCCAACCACCGACGAAGCCTGTTTGAGATGGCGGCCCTGTGGGACTCCATGAGCATGCTCAGCGAACTATCAGCCATGTTCCCACTCGAAGAAGCCCCGGCAAAACGAACAGCACTTGCCTTTCCTGTTGCGGCGGCCGCCTGCCTCGCGGCACTGGCCATTGGCCTGAGCCTTCTGTGGGTGAACAACAACCTCCTGCAGCAGGCTACGTTCACAACCGCCATTGGCGAACACAGCCAATACAAACTGAATGATGGCTCGACAATCCACCTGAACACCAACAGTCGACTGCGAATCGATTTTGACTTGGGCGAACGCCGGGTATACCTGGAACAAGGAGAAGCACACTTCACCGTAGCACACGATAAGCGCCGCCCCTTTATTGTCGAAGCCGGCGACAACACCATCACCGCCATTGGCACCGCGTTCAACATACAGCTTTCAAATCAGAAAGAAATGGAACTGCTGGTCACCGAAGGCAAAGTGTCCCTGCAAGGCCCACAAACCGCAAGGCTGGCGAGCGACAGTCGCAACACGCTGCCAACGCCCGTCACCACCTACCTGAGCGCCGGACAGAAAGTCGCCTCTAGCGAGCAGAAAATCAGCTCGGTCACCCCCATTGAAAGCGAGACTATTGATGGCGAACTCGCCTGGCAGCGGGGCTTTATTGTTTTTGATGGTGCCCCTTTGCGCCAGGCCATGAGCGAAGTAGAGCGCTACTCGGAACTGTCGTTCACAATGGATGACGACATCCAGGCATTGCAGATCGCCGGCTTTTTCAAAACCAACGACACAGACAAACTGCTCAACGCCCTAGAGGAAAGCTTCGGCATTGTGGCCGAACGCCGCGAGCAATCCATTCATCTTCGCCAACCTTAGACCCAGACCACCATCACAATGGGTTTCTTACACACCTGCAAATTTCTATGGCGGAAATTCCTGAGCCAACTGTCAGCTTCAAGCGAGGCTGACGGACGGCTGCGCAAAACGCTCACCACCTGCATGATTGCCCTGCTTTTGCTGGCCAATCCCAGTGCGGGAAGTAAGCACACAGAGATGGACAAGCTCCACTCTTTTAATATACCTGCGCAGCGCGCCGATCGCGCCCTGACGGAATTTGGACGCCAGGCAGACATCACCATTGTGTTTTCCTTCCAGGCAACCAAACCCTACAAGGCCAATACCTTGCGAGGACGCCACAGTCTTCGACACGGTATACACAAGCTGCTTCACGGCAGTGGACTGGTAGCGCGCATCGGCAAATCCGGACAGCTGAGTATTGATATACAAAGCCAAACGGAGAGAGCAGATACAATGAAAAATAATAAAACCCTACTTGCGGCCGCCGTCGCCAGCGCAATCAGCGCGACCGCCGCCCCAAGTATTGCCCAAGATAGCACCCTGGAAATTGAAGAAGTGACCGTACTGGGTAGCCGCCAGGCCGGCCGCTCAGCAGGCGACTTGCCGGTTCCCGTCGACACCCTGAGCGCAGACGCCCTGTCCAACAGCGGCCAAACTGAGGTGGGCAGAATGCTGCAAGCACTCGCCCCGTCCTTCAACTTTCCCAGCTCATCGATTTCCGACGGAACCGATGCACTGCGCCCAGCTACCCTGCGAGGCTTAGGCCCAGATCAAACACTGGTTCTGGTGAACGGCAAGCGTCGCCACCAAGCTTCCCTGATTCACATCAACACCTCCGTTGGCCGAGGTACCGCTGGCGTTGACATGAACGCAATTCCCGCCGCTTCGATTCAGCGCATTGAAGTACTGCGCGATGGCGCAGCCGCCCAGTACGGCTCCGACGCCATTGCAGGCGTTATTAACATCGTACTGAAAGATGACAATGAAGCCGGCCACATCGGCATTTCCAATGGTGAATACTCGGAAGGCGACGGCAACACCACCAACATCGACTTCTCCAAGGGCTTCACCCTGGGTGATGATGGCTACCTGAACATTTCAGGTAACCTGCGGGATCGCGAGCACACCAATCGCGCCGGTCTGCATGGCTCCTGCCAGTTCAGCGGCTGCGTGGATACCGATGGCAATGGCATTCTCGAAGCAGGCGACCCACGAGAAATCACCGCACCTCGTCAAACGTTCCGTATTGGTGATGCCGAGTCCGAGCAAACCGCCCTCACCCTGAACGCGGGTGTTGAAATTGGATCAGGCGAGCTCTACGGCTTCGCAACTTATTCAAACCGGGACAATGAGTCCGCAGCGTTCTTCCGCCACAATGCCAACAATGGAGGCAACGCCCCACTGGCCGATGGCGACGCCACCATCCCAGCCGGCTTCCTGCCAAAAATCAACAGCGAGATCGAAGACATCTCGGTGAACATCGGCTACCGCATGGAATTCGACAGCGGCGCCACTCTGGATGTGTCTTACACCACCGGTGAAAACACCATCGACTACACCACCAGCAACTCACTGAACTCTTCGTTTGCGAACCACCTGCTCAACAGTACCGACATGAGCGATGCCGACATTCGCGGCAGCGTGCCACGCAGCGCCCGCGCTTACGGATTGGAGCTGGGTCTCGACACCTTCAACGTAGACTTCACTCAATCTTATGGCGATCTGGCTCTGGCTGCCGGTGCCGCAATTCGCAAGGACAGCTACAAGGTGATTCCTGGAGAGGAGTACGCCTACCGTGACTACGACACCCAAAACGGCATGAGCTTATACAGCAGCGACCGCAGTGGCGGTATCCAGGGCTTCCCTGGCATCGGTCCACAATCCGCTGTTGATGAAGAGCGCGATGTGAATTCCCTGTATCTGGATGGCGAATACCAAGTTACCGACGACCTCATGATCAGCGCCGCCATGCGTTACGATGACTACGACGGCTTCGGCAACACCGTCAACTACAAACTGGCGGGCAGCTTCGCTGCCAGCGACACGGTACGTTTGCGCGCCGCAGCCAGCACCGGTTTCCGCGCACCCTCCATGCAACAGCTGTACTTTAATAACGTCAGCACCCAGTTTGTGACGGACGCTAACGGCAATCTGGTTGCCGCTGAACGCGGCACCTTTCGCAACGACAGCGCTGTCGCCCAAGCCATCGGCATCCCCGCCCTGAAAGAAGAAGAGTCTCTAAACCTGAGCTTCGGCATCGTGGCCGACCTGAGCGATCAACTCAACGTCACCATCGACTTCTATCAAGTGCAAATCGATGATCGCATCGTCATCAGCCGCGGTCTCGGACTTGGCCTGAACGATGAGCTGGATGCCGCACTGAACAGCGCAGGCGCCTCTCAGGCGCAGTTCTTCCTGAACGGCGCTGACACCGAAACCAAAGGTGTCGATATCGTCGCTTCTTATGAAGGCATCGAACTCGGTGGCGGTAATCTCGACATCACTATGGCAGCCAATTACACCAAGACCGATGTCACCAGCCTGTTCACACCGGCCAACAGCGGACTGTCAGCCCTGAGCACCGACCAGGTATTCAGCTCTCAAGACATCTCCATCATCGAGGAATGGCAACCCAAAGACCGCATCAGCGTGAGCGGCCTTTACACCAATGACAACTGGACGATGAATCTCTCGTTCAACCGATTTGGTGAATACACCATCGAAGACGGTGGTCGCCAGACCTATGGCGCCGAGATTCTCACGGATCTGCGCGTCGCCTATAACTTCGACAACGGCTTTGGCATCAACTTCGGCGGCAACAACATCTTTGATGTTACGCCGGATGAAAACCAGATTGGCAACTCAAGAAGTGGGGCAATTGAAGATGGCCCTGGTGGAAATCTGATCGTCGACAGCAAAGGAGTGTTTACTTACTCTCGTCGCTCAGCCCCATTTGGCTTCAATGGCGCTTATTACTATCTCGGCGTTACCTACGACTTCTAAGCCCACCCGCCGTCATCAAAGCGGCAAAATACGCGGCAATCAATCAAAGCCATCCCCCTCTGGGGATGGCTTTTTTATATCGGCGAGCAAAAAATCACCATATTTCTTTTAATTTAGGTTCAATAAGGGCGCAAGACTCCGTATAATTGCGCGCTATTTTTTTGGAATTGGACTTGGTTTAACTCGAGAAACAGAAATGTCTGACTTATCACACTACCGTAACATAGGTATCTTCGCACACGTTGATGCCGGTAAAACCACTACCACAGAGCGTATCCTGAAACTGACCGGTAAAATCCATAAAACCGGTGAAGTACATGACGGTGAATCCACCACCGACTTCATGGAGCAGGAAGCCGAGCGCGGTATTACTATCCAGTCAGCAGCGACTACCTGCTTCTGGAAAGACCATCGCATGAACATCATTGACACTCCAGGGCACGTTGACTTCACCGTTGAAGTATATCGCTCCCTGAAAGTACTGGACGGCGGCGTAGGCGTATTCTGCGGTTCCGGTGGTGTTGAGCCTCAGTCTGAGACCAACTGGCGTTATGCGAACGAATCTGAAGTAGCCCGTATCATCTTCGTTAACAAACTGGACCGTGTTGGTGCTGACTTCCTGCGCGTTGTTGGCCAGGTTGAGAAAGTTCTGGGTGCTAACCCACTGGTTATGACTCTGCCCATCGGCCGTGAAGACGGCTTCGTTGGTGTTGTTGACGTACTGAACGAAACCGCTTTTGTATGGGACGATTCTGGCCTGCCTGAGAACTTCGAAGTTGTCGACATCCCAGCTGACATGGTTGATCTGGTTGCTGAATACCGCGAGAAGCTGGTTGAAACAGCCGTTGAGCAAGACGACGACCTGCTGGAAGCTTATATGGAAGGTGAAGAGCCTTCTATCGAAGACCTGAAGCGCTGCATCCGTCAGGGCACCATCAACTTGGACTTCTTCCCAACGTTCTGTGGCTCTGCGTTTAAAAACAAAGGTGTTCAGCTGGTACTGGACGCGGTTGTTGATTACCTGCCTAGCCCAACCGAAGTTGATCCTCAGCCTCTGACCAACGAAGAAGGTGAAGAGACTGGCGAGCACGCTATCGTTTCCGCTGAAGAGCCACTGCGCGCGCTGGCATTTAAGATCATGGACGACCGTTTTGGCGCCCTGACCTTTATCCGTATTTACTCTGGCGTAATGAAGAAGGGTGACACCATCCTGAACTCTTACACCGGTAAAACCGAGCGTATCGGCCGCATGGTAGAAATGCACGCCGATGAGCGTACTGAGCTGGACAGTGCACAAGCGGGCGACATCATCGCCGTTGTTGGCATGAAAAACGTTCAGACAGGTCACACCCTGTGTGATCCTAAGAACCCTTGTACTCTTGAGCCAATGATCTTCCCAGAGCCAGTAATCTCTATCGCTGTTGCACCTAAAGACAAAGGTTCTACCGAGAAAATGGGTGTTGCGATCGGCAAGATGGTTGCAGAAGATCCATCTTTCGTTGTTGAAACCGATGAAGATTCCGGTGAGACCATCCTGAAAGGTATGGGTGAATTGCACCTGGATATTAAAGTAGACATCCTGAAGCGTACCTACGGCGTTGAGTTGGAAGTCGGTCAGCCACAGGTGGCTTACCGTGAAACCATCACCATGCCAATCGAAGACAGCTACACACACAAGAAGCAGTCTGGTGGTTCTGGTCAGTTCGGTAAAATCGACTACCGCATCAAGCCTAATGAGCCTGGCACTGGCTTTACGTTCGAATCCACTGTTGTGGGCGGTAACGTACCTAAGGAATTCTTCCCAGCGATTGAGAAGGGCTTCAAGGGTATGATGGACGAAGGTCCATTGGCTGGCTTCCCTGTACTGGACGTTCACGTTGAATTGTATGACGGTGGCTACCACGCCGTTGACTCCTCGGCAGTAGCGTTTGAAATTGCAGCGAAAGGCGCGTTCCGTCAGTCTATGCCTAAAGCGGGTCCACAGCTGATCGAGCCTATCATGCACGTTGACGTGTTCACTCCAGACGATCACGTTGGTGATGTTATCGGTGACTTGAACCGTCGTCGCGGCATGATCAAAGATCAAGAGCCTGGTGCCACCGGTGTTCGCATTAAAGCTGATGTACCTCTGGCTGAAATGTTTGGCTACATTGGCCACCTGCGTACCATCACTTCAGGCCGTGGCCAGTTCTCCATGGAGTTCAGCCACTACCTGCCTTGCCCACAGAACGTGGCAGAAGAAGTGATCGCTGATGAAAAGGCCAAGAAAGAAGCTAAGAAGTAATTAGCGCTTTCAACGCCTAAAAAAGCCCCGCCAGCTCAGCTCGCGGGGCTTTTTTTCGCCTACTCGATGCGATCGGTTCATTACGCCTCGACGAGAAAGACCTTCTTGCTCAAATCCACATCAAGCGGCAAAAAATTAAAACACCGCTCAGAACAATCAAGCAGATACAGACGAGGGATCATATTGGCCTCACTGGCAAGTGCAATTGAATATTCCCGATATTGACCGGCATAACTGTTAAACAAAGGCCCTTCCGGATCTTCCAATACATTCTGCGGACAACAGCGCGACATAAAATCGGAAAACACACTTCCTTTCGCTAACTTCAAACCCGCCTCCAGCCTCACCCAATATTGATAAAACACAGCCTCCAAGTCATTCCCATCCAACACATTGATCTCAGTAAACACCCTGGGGTGAAAATACGTATTTGAAAATTCAAGAAAATCCCGACCGCGATGCCATTCGACATCAACGGCTATGGATGCTGACCTGGAGACCGCCAACAACACAACATCACGACTGTGGGAAATGGAAAAATAAAGATCGGCAGGAGGATCTAATAAAGGCGGCAATCCATCTTGTCTAAGCAAAGACATCCTTGAAGGCTCTGCGACACCGTACAGGCCAGATAGAATCACCTTCAGGTAGAAACGCGACAACAAATACTGATTGCGCCGCCGCCCTTTCAATACGCTCAGCTCATGGAGCTCTGATGCCTGCAAAACCAAAGAGGCCAGCTTTTCAGCCGGCCTCTCGGTCCCCTCATTCAGCGGAACAACGAATAACTCGCAAGTCATTACTTCTTCAGTTTGACGATATCACCCTTCAAGGCAACACCCGCCATAATCGCGCCTGCATGACATTCGTATTCTGTCTCGCTGCTGCGCTCGTTCTTTTTGTAGTAACTCACGATATTGGTGACCGCGTCTGCCCCTTCTTTCACGGCACGATCCTGCAAAGCAATCATTGCGGATAGAAACACCCACTTACAGGCTTTCTCATCGGACTTGCCAAAGGCATTGGTTTTGCGATTTGCCACGGCCGAGGTGATCACCTTTGCCCCCGATGGACTTGAGGCGAAATGAAACGTAATGCCCGCATTCAACTTTGCTTTTGCATCCGATGAAGTCATTGCTTCTTCAATAGGAAAAAAATGCGTCGTATCCCTTGCCAGACACACCGACGAAAACAAAGCCAACACAATACTCGCCACCGCAACTACGCGCCCCATGATTACCTCCAATATAAACCATAAAATAAGCATTCAGTGATATGAGTGTACTCAAGCCAACCGGGAAGGTAAATATAGCCGTGCCTAAAGTGAGGAAATCTCGCCACCCACATGCTATTATTAGCGCCAACTTATAAGGCTCACGCTTACCCAAGAGTTAACGCATACTGCGACTCTATAGACCCAATGATTAAAATAACATTTAGCGTAAACGCATGGACTGCTCAAAGCCCAACCATTCGAACATATGAAGAATGGCAAACATGGAGTCAAGGGCAAAGTCTTGTACCTCAAGAATCGACACCCAGCCCCCAAAGCATCCCCGCAATGCTAAGGCGACGCCTCAGCCCCCTGGGAAAACTTGCCCTGAGCTGCTTTGAATCCCTGCCAGAAAACCGTGCAGATACCGCCGTATTTTGCTCAGAGCACGGTGAGGTCGACCGAACCGTCTCCTTACTGGATGCCATTGCTCGACACGAAGACATGTCGCCAACAAATTTCAGCTTATCCGTGCACAATGCCATCGCCGGTATTTATTCCATTGCCCACAAATACAATGGGGCAATAAATGCAATCTGCGCGGGCTCGAACAGTCTGTTCACAACGCTGATTGAAGCCTATGGCTTATTGGAAGCTGGACACGAAGAAGTCGCCTGCCTTATTTACGACGAACCCCTACCCAATATATACACACCGCCCCATCGCCTGGGCCGCGAAGCCTTAGCCATTGCCCTGCTCATCACAAAAGCAACACCGGGCGAAGAACACTTTGAATTGTGCGGGACATCACAGCTGACAAGTGAAAAAGGACAAACAAGCTTCCCGGGAGAGGAATTCATCAAGTGCCTGCTGCGTCCGGAAACGGGCATGAGTTACCTCAGCGATAGCCACCAGTGGACCCTACGCCGCGTAAACTGAAATGAACATACTCAATTATTACTGGCGCCTTATCGCGACCGCCATTAGCTTCCTCTGCTTCGGGCTTGGGGGTCTGCTAATGCCACTCATTGTCTGGCCAGTCAAGCTTTTCACCCGAGACAGCGGCCAATTGGAAAGACGCATCAAGTGGATGATTCACAAATCATTCTATCTGTTCATGCGTTTAATGCGAGGGCTCGGCGTCTGCACCTTTGAGGTGGATGGGGCTGAAAAACTTGATCGCGAAGGCCTGCTGATTCTCGCCAACCATCCGACGCTCATTGATGTAGTCTTCCTGATTTCCATGCTGCCACGGGCCGATTGCGTGGTGAAATCCGCTCTATTGAAAAACCCTTTCACACGAGGTCCAATCAGCGCTGGGCGCTATATCGCAAACGACAACGCGGAAGATACCATTGTCTCGGCAAAAGCCTCCCTGGATCGAGGCAACAACCTCATCGTTTTCCCGGAAGGTACTCGCACCCAGGTCGGTAAAGCGATGAAGCTGCAACGCGGGGCCGCCAACATCGCCGTTCGCACCGCTAACAATATTACGCCGGTTATCATAAAATGCTCTCCTTCAACGCTCACAAAACAAGAGAGTTGGTACAATATCCCGCCTCGCCGTTTTCACATCAGCATCAGCGTGAGAGACGACATCGAGATTGCCCCATATCTGGAAAGTGTACCCTCTGTCGCAGCGCGAGAGCTCAGTAAAAACCTAACAGATTACTTTGAGAAGGAGATAATAAGAGATGAGTAATCTCGAACAAGAAATCAAACAACTCATCATTGACAGCCTGGATCTGGAAGACGTCAGCTGTGACGATATCGACAGTGACGAAGCACTGTTTGTCGACGGGCTTGGACTGGATTCCATTGACGCCTTGGAATTGGGCCTCGCCATCCAGAAGCAATATGGCATCAAGCTGGACTCTGATTCCGAAGAAAACCGAAAGCACTTTGCCAATGTTAAATCACTGGCTGCTCTGGTCGCCACGCATCGTTCGTAAGGAGGAGATATGAGCAGTTATACTCAAGATCAAATCACAGAAAAAGTTACCGATGTTATCTGCACTTTATTCGAGCTGGAAGCCGAAGAAGTCACTCCGCAGGCCCATCTGTATGACGACTTGGATATCGACAGCATTGATGCCGTTGATCTCGTGGTTGAGCTCAAAAAGTGGAGTGGTAAAAAAATTCAGCCCGAAGACTTTAAAAATGTTCGAACCGTGGAGGATGTTATTCAAGCGGTCACCGAATTACTGCAAGAGTAACACTTGAGCAAGCTGAATAAATTTCTGCTGATTATCCTGAGCATAAGCTACCCAATTTTGGTGTTTTATGGGCTCAGGGAATTTGGCGTGCACAGCTTAATTGTCTTGATGCTCCTTATAGCAGCGATGCACAGCTACAGTTATTTAAACGGCGACAAAAAAAGTCTCATCTGGGTTGTCAGCTGCTTATTTCTAGCCCTATTCTCCTGGTTAAGTAATAACAGCCTTGGACTCAAATTTTACCCGGTGATGATCAATCTGGGTATGCTCGGCCTATTTGGCTGGAGCCTGATCAACCCACCCCCAATCATCGAGCGCCTTGCCAGACTGAGCGAACCGGAGCTACCCGATTACGCCATTCATTACACTCGCATGGTGACCATCGTATGGCTGGCATTTTTCGCCATCAACGCCACCGTCGCAGGGGCACTGGCACTCTTTGCCAGCGATGAACACTGGGCACTTTATAATGGCGGCATTGCCTATTTGATCATCGGTTTGATTTTTATTGTCGAGCGTTTGTACCGTAATTACTATCGATCAAAACACGAACATGAAAGCCGCAGCTGAGTTAAACGGGCTACTGAATACTCCGAGAGCGGGAGACGAGCTTGTCGCGTACCGAGGGTCTGAACACCTGTACTGGGGTGATTTTACCTCCGCTTGCAATGGCTATATCCAGCGATTCTCTCAATACCCCAAAGGCTCCTGGGCATTATATGACGACGATGCCTTTCGTTTTGTCTGTCAGCTCATGGCGCTGTGGCAACTTGGCAATACGGTGTATCTCCCCGGAGACAATCTGCCAGCAAACTGCCAACGGTTGAACGATAAAGTGCTCGGCTTTATCGGTGATTTTCCAAGGCTATCATCACCCTTTTGCGAAGCACCAGAACCCCAAGTATCTAGACCAGTCGAACCAATCGACAATGACGCCATATCCATGGTCATCTTTACATCGGGAAGCAGCGGAGAACCCAGCGAGGTTCCCGTGAGTTTACGACAGCTCAATGCCGAAGCCGCCACGCTGGAGTTGCAGTTCGGCCAGCAGCTCAATAACTGCGCCATCGCCAGCACGGTAAGCCACCAGCACCTCTATGGTTTTACATTTGCCTTACTGTGGCCACTGCTTTATCGACGACCTTTCCCCTGTCAGCGAACACACTACATAGAAGAATTGCCCAGTATTTACCGGCACCACCCGGAAACCATTTTAATCAGCACACCCAGCCACTTAAGCCGATTACCCCCCAATATTGAGGAGCAGTCTGTACGAGATTCGACCCAATTAGTCTTTTCTTCTACGGCGCCACTAGCGAAACCCGACAGCGATACAACACGTCAGTATTTTCAGTCAGACGTTATCGAGATTTATGGCAGCTCTGAAACCGGAGCGATCGCCTGGCGAAACCAGGCTCAACAGCCCTACTGGACAACACTGCCGAACATTCAAATCAAAGACGACAAGCAACGCTTGAACATTAAAAGCCCACATTGCTTCGATACCGATTGGCAACGCGGCAATGATAAAATACAGCGTATCGACGATGGCCGATTTGAACTCATCGGAAGAATTGACAGAATCGCCAAGGTTGAAGGCGTTCGAGTATCTCTCACAGCCATGGAAGCTCGCATCGAGCGTCAAGCCGACATTCGTCGAGCCAGAGTACTCGGTATTAATGAAACAGGCGGCCTGGGCGCGGTGGTGGAACTCAATGCAAGCTCCCTACCAGATACCCATACCCGCAAAACACTGACACAACGCCTCAAACATGCCCTGCTTGAGGAATTTGCTCTACCAACCGTTCCGAAGAAGTGGCGTTTCGTTGAGCGCTTGCCAGAAGACAGTCAAGGGAAAGTACGCATGAGCGCACTGCTACAACTTTTCCACCGAAAGGATCCAAACCCATGAACACGCTTTTCCCAACCATTCTGAACAGCACATCGGAATCGAACAGCGTAAGTTTGCATTTGGATATTTCAAGCGAGCTCGCCCACTTCGACGGACATTTCCCGGAGCACGCTATCCTCCCGGGGGTCACTCAGATATTTTGGGCGGAGCACTTTTCCAGACAATATCTGGGCACAACCATCCCGGACGAAGCGTTTTTTTCCCATCTCGAAGCCGTCAAATTTCAGCAACTGATTCGTCCAGGAGAACAGGTTGAGCTGACCCTTGAGTACAAGGCTGACAAACAGAAACTCTATTTTCAATACCGCAATGACGAACAACAATTCTCATCGGGCCGGCTGGTATTTGCCGACACGCCCAATAAGGCGATGAGCGATGTTTAAACCCTGTGCGGTCATTCCTGTTTACAACCATCCGGATACGATCAGCGACACGGTAGCCGCCGTGCTTGCCCAGGGCCTCGACATTATTCTCGTCGATGATGGCTCAGATACACATTGCGCGGAGGTTCTGCAACAACTCTCCGAACAACACAACAACACTCACCTCGTTACATTACCGACCAACCTTGGCAAAGGGGGGGCTGTAAAAGCAGGCTTAATCGCAGCATTCAATGCATCCTATACCCATGCCTTGCAGATTGACGCTGATGGGCAACACAATCCACAGGACATTCCTGTCTTTCTCAACGCCGCCAGAGACAAACCCGACACGCTGATATCCGGCTTACCCCGATATGACGAGTCTGTTCCTAAAGTGCGTTTCTATGCACGTTACCTCACCCACGTTTGGATATGGATTAACACCTTGTCTCTGGATATTAAAGATTCCATGTGTGGATTCCGAGTCTATCCGCTTGCTAGAGCCCATGCATTGATCAACCGGAGCCACATGGGAAACCGTATGGATTTCGATCCTGAGTTTATGGTGCGCTGGCATTGGGCCCATCCCGACATACAGCATATAGAAACCCAAGTGGACTACCCTCTTGACGGGGTATCTCATTTTCGGGGTCTGGAGGATAATTGGCTGATCAGTAAAATGCACGCCAAGTTGTTTTTCGGCATGCTGACCCAACTCCCCACGCGATTGTTCCAGCGCTTCAGAGGTGAGTCATCCAATGGATAACCAACATTGGTCCGAATTGAAAGAAGCGGGCGCCCTGAGCGGCATTCGTTTTATGTTCTTTGTGTACAAATACTTTGGCCGCCTGCCCTTTAAGTTAGTGCTCTACCCAGTGATCTTGTATTTTTATGCAAGACGTCATGAAGCCAGAGCAGCTTCACTGGAATATCTGGAGCAACTTAATAAACAGCACGCCGCCCTAGAACCCAGCAAATGGCTTAGCTTTAAACATTTCCTGGAGTTTGGTGAAAGCCTGCTGGACAAGCTCGCGGTTTGGCAAGGTGACATTTCACTGGACGATATATTGTTTCACCCCCGCGATGCATTCCTATCTTGTTGTGAAAAAGGGCAAGGCGGCATACTCATCGGCTCCCACTTGGGGAATCTGGAAATCTGCCGAGCACTGTCTTTACAGCAGAAAAACACCCGCATCAATGTGTTGATGCACACTTCCCACGCGGAAAATTTTAATAAGATCCTGAAACAACTCGGCAGTGAACAACTCAGCATTATTCAGGTGAATAGCATTAACCCCGCCACCGCTATGATGCTGAATGAAAAGGTTCAGCAAGGCGAGTTTATTGTCCTCACCGGAGACCGAACCCCACCCTCGGGAGATAAGAACAGCTCGGTCGTGAATTTCCTTGGTCGGGAAGCGGATTTTCCGAATGGACCAATGATACTCGCCTCTCTGTTGAAATGTCCGGTCTTTACCCTCTTCTGTTTCCGCAGCCAGCGACCGGATTACCGTTATGAAATTTTTCTGGATGAGTTTTCCGAGAAAATTGTGCTGCCCAGGAAAGATAAGCAATCGGCCTTGAATCAGTACAGCCAATCGTTTGCAGACAGGCTGGCCAGTTTTTGCAAACAATTTCCGCTGCAGTGGTATAACTTCTACTCTCTTTGGAAAGCACAGGCACACCGAAACCCCCATAAAGCACAAGAACACATTCTGCCGACGTCCAGGCAAACGGATTCGTAAGAAGAGACCATTATGATCAGTGTTGACACAATTATTGACGTACCGTTTCACGACGTGGATCTCATGGGCGTCAGCTGGCACGGCCACTACATCAAGTACTTTGAAATCGCCCGATGTGAGCTCCTGGATGCCCTAGATTATAATTATATGCAAATGCAGGACTCCGGTTATGCCTGGCCTGTAATTGACTTGAGAGTTCGCTATGCAAAACCTGCCAGATTCCAGCAAAAAATCTGCGTCAGTGCAACTCTGGTTGAGTGGGAACACCGTCTGAAGATTAACTATGTTATCCGAGATCTGGACAGCGGGGAGCGATTAACCAAAGCCTATACTGTTCAGGTCGCCGTAGACATCCGCAATGGGGAAATGCTGTATGCATCCCCTCAGTTGTTGATCGATAAAGTGGAAGCGCAATCATGAAAATGCTGCTCACGAGCCTACTGACAGGAGTGTTCTTCTTAAGCGGCACCGTCTGCAGTGACGATATTCAAACCAAGTTGCAACAGCAACTTTCGGGAATTGAAATGTCGCCGCAAGGCCAGTTCCGTCAGGAAAACCAATTGCAGGGCATTCCCTTCCCCATCAAGTCCAGCGGCCAGTATGAGTTCTCGGCCGGAATATTGAGCTGGAAAAACCTCAAGCCTGTCGAAAGCATGCTCGTACTCACCGAGAACAAGGTTGAACAATACATAGCTGGTGAAAAGAGTTTTTCGGTTCGCGCCGAACAACAACCCATTCTTCGAACAATCAACCAATTGTTTCTGAGCTTGTTCGAGCATGACTGGCAAGCCCTATCAGAGAACTTTGAGTTACAACTTATCCAGCACGGCGAACAGTGGGAAGTTCAAATGCATCCTAAACAAGATGCGCTGAAAGCCGCTATTTTGTCTGCTCGCGTGTATGGTGACGTAAAAATTCGACGCTTTGAGTTCACCAAGAGCAACAACGATCAAACTCGCATTTGGTTTTCGGATGAAAACAAGTAAACGCCAACAACTGTTATTGGTATCCTGGCTGGTCGTAATCGCTGCCAGCGCCTGGATTGTCGGATTCCATATTCAACAGGGGAACCACTTTGAGACAAATGTTCTCAAGTTGTTGCCCTTGGATGACTTCAACCCCACTGTCCAAGCGGCTGAAAACAAGCTCAATGAAAGCTTGTCCCAACGGGCCATACTTATTCTTCCTGAAGCGGACGACCCAACCAAAACATTAGAAAGTCGAACACTCATCAAAGAAGAATTGGTAGACAGCGCCCTGTTTCACAGGGTCGAGGATGGCTCTGGCATTGAACTCTTGCAAGAGCGTGCGACCTTCTATAAGCCTTATCGCTATCAACTGCTCAGCGCAGACGACAGGCGGGCAATACAACAGGACCGCGACGCATTTCTCGAGCAAGCCATTGTTCAGCGAAGCGGGCTATTCAACTTTTCACAGGGCAGCAACATTCTTGAAGACCCGGTGCTGACGTTTCAAAATTGGCTTTCACTGTTAGAAATGTCGAGCAATTTACGAATCGACAGCCATGGTTTTATCGCCCGCAACGGGGACCAGAATTACCGAGTGATCCTGCTTCAGCTTCAACAATCGCCATTTACCCAGAGCTACCAGGCAAAGGTCATGAAAGCGCTGCTAAGCGCTCAACAACGGGCCAGCGCCCAAAACCCCGACATCACCATTATTCACTCTGGCTTGCTCTTTCATGCGTATCACGCAAGCCAGCAAGCACAGACCGAAATATCCACTATTGGTTTGGGATCAATGCTCGGAGCCGTCGTGTTACTGCTCCTGGCCTTTCGTTCTGGAAAACCAATTTGCCTCAGCATTGGAGCAATAGCCTTTGGGTTTCTTGGCGCCCTGGCGACATGCCTGTTGATTTTTGACGACATTCATCTAATCACTCTGGCCTTCGGCGCCAGTTTAATCGGTGTGTCCATCGACTATTCCTTCCATTATTTCAGCAGCCAACAAAAGAACAGCGAGGCATTATTGCAGCGAATACGACCGGCGCTGCTGCTCGCACTAAGTTCTTCTGTGTTAGCGTATCTGGCGCTTACGCTTACTCCATTTCCGGGACTCCAGCAGATGGGTGTCTTTTCCGCTGCCGGACTGGCGGTTTCTTGTTTGACCGTATTGGCGATTTATCCGCTGTTCTCTCCGATTCCCTCACGAACCGCGCTAGGTTTTTTTCAAAGCGTAAAGCAATCAAGTCGACCAGCCCTGCCGATCACTCTGTCTACCGTCGGTGTACTGTTGTTACTTGGCGCCATGGTGACACCCTGGGAATTTGAAGACGACGTTCGCCTTCTGAACAATTCCCCGGAGCAGTTACTCCACAATGAAAAATTGAGTCAGACACTGATCGGCGGTTTCGACAGCAGTCGTTACCTAATATTCCAAGGCGAAAGCTGGCAATCGATATTGGAAGAACAGGAAACCGTTCAGCGACGAGCCGAGGAACTTATCGACAATGGCCAGTTGGGCGGAATACAACTACTAAGCCAACACATTCCCTCAAATCACCAGCAGGCTTTGACGCGAGTGTTTCTCGAGGAACGCATTTTCAATGAAGCTAACCTGACCTCATATTTCGACAAATTGGGCATCCCGAGCGAAGCCGCAACACAAAGCATGGCGCTCTTCCTCGAAAATGAAGACGTACAGCTCAACTGGAAGCAGTGGTCACAATCCGCTACGGCACAATCCATGTCTCACCTTTGGGTGCAGGACACATCATCCAACAAGGCTGCCATCGCTCTACTGGCACAACCTATTGACGCCAGCGCCCTTCAAGCTCTCAATTCAGACAGCATTCGCTACGTCGACAAGGTATCGGACATCTCCAATCTTATGCAGGAATATCGCCAGGAGATTAGCCTACTGCTTGGCCTGAGCTACGGCCTGGCTTTACTGGTTTTGCATATGCGATTCAAGCGCCAGGCATTCGCCATTATACTGGTCCCCTTGTTGTCGACGCTTTGTGCCTTTGGCCTCATGTCTGCTCTGGGAGCATCACTGAATATCTTCAGCGTGTTGGCCAGTCTTTTAGTGCTCGGTATCGGCCTCGACATGGGCATTGTTTTAAGGGAGTCATCGCACAGTGAATACGCTTGGCAAACGATCAGCCTATCCGCCGGCACCACAATGCTGGCATTCGGTTTATTAAGCTTGAGCGAAACCCCCGTACTCTATCACTTCGGATTGACGATTTTACTCGGCATTACGTTCAATTGGTTTTTTAGCTGGTTGTTGTCAAGCAAGCAGCATTGCAGAGAAAGCATTTCATGAAAAACGAACACCACTTTGAGGCGGACGTCATTATTATTGGCGCAGGCCCGTCAGGATCGATCGCCGCCGCGCAGTTATGTCAAAAGGGATACGATGTTGTTGTTCTGGAAAAACAACACTTTCCCCGGTTTTCGATCGGCGAAAGTCTTCTTCCTCAATGCATGTCATTTATCGAATCCAGCGGCATGCTACCTGCCGTAGAAGAGGCGAACTTTCAGTTTAAAAACGGCGCGGCCTTCCGGCTCGGGGATCAATACACCGAATTTGATTTTACGGAAAAATTTTCTCCCGGATGGGGCACAACCTTCCAGGTACAACGAGGTAAGTTCGACCACATTCTGGCCCAGCAAGCTGAACAATGCGGTGCCCGAATGTTTTATGGGCATGAAATAACAGCCGTCAACACAGGAAACGAGCCCACCTTACTGGTCTCGACCGATCAGGGCGACAGTCACACAGCCAAAGCCAAGTTTATTCTGGATGCGAGCGGTTTTGGCCGAGTACTGCCCCGCTTCTTGGACTTGGAATCGCCCTCAAGCTTCCCTGTTCGACAATCATTGTTTACCCATATTGAAGATAACATTCAAGAGGGGCTTGAACGCAACAAGATCCTGATTACTGTGCACCCCCAACATCGCGATGTGTGGTATTGGCTAATTCCGTTTTCCAATGGCCGCTGCTCAGTTGGTGTGGTTGCCACACCGGAATTTCTCAGCCAACGCTCAGGCGGCCCAGCAGAAAAATTGAAACAGCTTTGCCAGGAAGATGCTTCACTGAACGCACTTCTGACCAATAGCGTGTGGGACACGCAGGTTCAGGAGATCCAGGGCTATTCATGCGACGTTAGCACACTCTGGGGAGAAGGCTTCGCCTTGCTGGGCAATGCCGGGGAATTTCTCGATCCCGTATTTTCCTCCGGAGTAACCATCGCCATGAAATCGGCCAGCCTTGCAGTGCCTGTTCTCGACAAGCAATTGCGTGGTGAAGACGTGTGCTGGGAAAGTGAATACGCCATTCCCCTAAAACGAGGCGTCGATACGTTCAGGACATTTGTCGAAGCTTGGTACGACGGACGTTTTCAGGATGTTATTTTTTCACGCAACCAATCCCCATCTATTCGCGCCATGATCAGTTCTATTCTGGCGGGCTATGCCTGGGATCTCGACAACCCTTATGTAAAAGACAGTGAGCGACGTTTAAATGTATTGGTGGAAACCTGCAGACAAGCGGTTTAATTCAGCGCTTGCGATTGCCCTTTTGAGCCTCACCGCTTGCGCCCCCTTGCGCCCGCAGTCTGATGCCCAACTTCCCTTACTGCCGGCGGATAGCTGGGATTCAACGTTTCAGTTGAACCAGTCCGCTGCCATCAAGGGGCAACGCAATGCATTGCTGCTTGTTCTTATCAAACGCAAAGACACGCTCGAAGTTAATGTCCTCAGCAGCCTGGGGCAACGACTGCTGCAACTCACCCACGACACCAACGGTCTTCGCACTGTCGAACACTGGCCAGAAATCACGCTGCCGGCCGACACTATGCTAAGACAATTGCAAGCAGCCTTATGGCCAATCGAGACTCTGAGGGCCCACTATCCTGCACCCTGGAAAGTGAAAGAAAGCGATTGTCAGCGCCACATAACTTATCGCCAAACGTTGCTTCTTACGGTAAATTACTGCGCGCACCAGCAAGGCGATCATCACCACCGTTTGGAAGGTGCAACGATCAGTGATCACTCGAGCGGCATCGTCATTGATATCCAAACCCATGAGCTAGTCCCGTTATGAGCACACAAGCGACTTACCTATCCAGACCCGGAATGATCTGTGCACTGGGTGCGAATGCCGATGAAATTTCTGAACAGCTCTTTTCGGATACACCTAAGCCACTGGGCATTGAAAACCATCAAGATCTCCAGGCCGATGAGTCTCCAGTCGGCCGGGTGAACGCTTTGCTGCCTGATCTGGAAAACCTTCCGCTGGCTCACCGAACTCGCAACAATCAACTATTGCTGAGCGCCATGGAACAGCTGGAGCGCGAGCTCCACACCGCGGTCGAGACATTCGGAAAAGACAGAATTGGCGTTATTGTCGGGACCAGCACATCCGGCATTGCTGAAGCCGAAGCGGCCATATCACACAGGCTGGAACACGAAGAATGGCCCGACACTTTTGATTATCAGCAACAGGAAATTGGTGCCCCGGCGCAGTTTATCGCCGAATATTTTCAGCTTGGTGGACCCAGCTATACCCTTTCTACCGCTTGCTCCTCTGGCGCGAAAGCACTGGCAAGCGCCAGACGTCTGTTGAATGCAGGCCTATGCGATGCCGTTGTTTGCGGAGGCGCAGACAGCTTATGCCAACTAACGAAGCAAGGCTTCGCTTCTTTAGGCGCGGTAAGCAGTGAAATCTGCCAACCCTTCAGCCAAAACCGCAAAGGCATCAATATTGGCGAAGCTGCCTGCCTTTTCTTGATGAGTCGCGAGCCCACTTTAGTCGCCCTTGCCGGCGCAGGCGAAAGCTCGGATGCTCACCACATATCCGCACCACAGCCAGAAGGTCTGGGCGCCTCTGCCGCGATGGAGAAAGCGCTCACCGATGCACAAAAATCCCCAGCCGATATCGACTACCTCAATCTGCATGGCACCGGAACCGAGCAAAATGATAAGATGGAAAGTCTGGCCGCCGCGCGAGTACTGGGTGAACACTGCCCATGCAGTTCAACCAAAGCGCTGACCGGACATACACTGGGCGCCGCGGGTGCTCTTGAGGCCGGTTTTTGTTATCTCAGCCTCGAACAAAATTTACTGCCGGCCCAATGGGGTGATCAACAATGGGACCCAGCCCTGCCCACTTTGAATTGGCTGAGCTCAGTGAAAAGAGACAGCAGAATAACAACGGTAATGAGTAATTCCTTTGCCTTTGGTGGCAACAACATCAGTTTGATTCTGACAAAACTCAAGTACTGAACGACTGTAGAAAACCATGTACACGATAGAACAATTAATCAGCCATCGCGGCACAATGAGTCTTCTCGACAAGGTGACTCATTCAGAGGAAAAGCGATTAAAAGCCATGGCCACCGTCAAACCCGGCAATCCTTTTTTGGTCAATGGACATCTGCCGATCTGGGTCGGTATTGAATATATGGCCCAGGCCGTGGCAGCTTACGCGGGCATTGATGCTCGGCAAAAAGGCGAAGAAGTCAAACTCGGGTTTCTGGTTGGCACCCGTAAATATAAAAGCCAGGGAACTCAGTTGGCGATGAACAGCACTATTCACATTGAAATTGAGGAATCACTTTGGGGCGAAAACGGTTTGGGTGCGTTTCAATGCGAGCTCTCAGGTCAGGACCCCCTCGGCGGCCGCTGCACCGCGCAGGCCAGCCTCAACGTCTACCAACCCAATACCCTAGAAGACATGATTAAGGGGGAAGCGTGAACAATACCGTTCTTGTCACTGGATCAAGCCGAGGCATCGGAAAAGCCATCGCTTTACGAGCGGCCCAACAAGGCCATGATATTGTTCTGCATTGTCGAAGCGGCATTGACGCTGCCCAAAGCGTTGCTCAGGAAATCGAAGACTTGGGGCGTCAGGTTCGCATACTCTGTTTTGACGTTGCCAACCGGGAAGCTTGTCGAGAGATTTTGGAACACGATGTGGAAGAACACGGCGCTTATTACGGTGTCGTTTGCAACGCCGGCATCGCTCGAGATAATGCCTTTCCCGCCATGCCAGACAATGAGTGGGACGAAGTCATTCACACCAATCTGGATTCCTTTTACAACATCCTTAATCCGCTGATCATGCCGATGGTTAGGCGCCGAAAAGCGGGGCGCATTGTTACATTGTCGTCAGTCTCTGGACTCTCCGGGAACCGAGGGCAAGTCAATTACAGTGCATCAAAAGCCGGCATTATCGGGGCAACCAAAGCGCTCGCAATTGAGTTGGCAAAACGTAAGATCACGGTTAACTGCGTTGCCCCAGGGCTGATCGAAACCGACATGGTGAGTGAGGCCCCGGTGGAAGAGGCTTTGAAGCTGATCCCTGCCCAACGCATGGGGCAACCTGAAGAAGTCGCCGCAGCGGTGTGCTTCTTGCTGTCTGAAGACGCATCCTACATCACCCGCCAAGTCTTGTCGGTGAACGGAGGCATGGTCTAATGAGACGAGTAGTCGTAACCGGCATGGCCGGCATCAGCCCCATCGGTAATGATTGGGCGACCGTCGCCGAGAATTTGAAGTCCGGCAATACCGGTATTCAAACCATGGAAGACTGGGAAAAGTACAGCGGGCTCAACACAAGACTCGGCGGCCCCTGCGATTTCACCAGACCGAAACACTACAGTCGCAAAGATGTTCGCAGCATGGGCCGGGTCGCCATTATGGCAACCCGAGCCAGTGAGCTCGCCTTGGAACAAGCTCAGCTGCTGGGCCACGACAAAGTTACGGATGGCAGCACAGGCATCGCCTATGGTTCCTCAGCCGGCACGCCGGAAGCGATCGGTGATTTTGGCAATATGCTGTTGAATCACAACACCGACGGGCTCAATGCAACGAGCTATATCAAAATGATGGCGCATACCGCAGCGGTGAATATTGGCGTCTACTTCGGGGCGAAAGGCCGTGTGATTACAACGTCCAGTGCCTGCACCTCGGGCAGCCAGGGTATTGGTTACGCTTATGAAAGCATCAAGTACGGCCAACAAGATATCATGATCGCAGGAGGCGCCGAGGAGCTGTGTGCAACCGAGGCCGCTGTGTTTGACACTCTCTACGCGACCAGTACCAAAAACGATACCCCCGGTCTTACACCATCGCCTTTCGATGTTGACCGAGACGGATTGGTCATTGGTGAAGGTGCCTGCACACTCATACTCGAAGAATATGAGCACGCCTGCGCGAGGGGCGCCAACATTCTGGCTGAAATCGTAGGCTTCGGAACCAATTCCGATGGCAACCACGTCACCCAACCTTCCTCGGACACGATGGCCAATGCCATGCAGCGTGCATTGGATGACGGGCAGCTCAATCCCGAAAGCATTGGGTATATCAGTGCCCACGGCACCGCGACCGACCGCGGGGATATCGCCGAAAGCCACGCCACCGCAAAAATTTTCGGCCATAAAACCCCGATCAGTGCCTTTAAAAGCTTTACCGGCCACACACTAGGCGCTTGTGGCGCTTTGGAAGCCTGGGTGGCCATTAACATGATGAACGAAGGCTGGGTACACCCAACGGCCAATCTCAACAGCATTGACCCGGAGTGCGCTCAATTGGACTATGTAACCAATGACATTCGCCCCCTTGATTGCGAATACGTGATGAGCAACAACTTCGCCTTTGGTGGCATCAACACGTCACTCATTTTCAAACGCTGTCGCTAAAAGATTGGCTCAAGTCAACGCACCCAGCTCATAAAGATGGGTGCGTTGAAGCTTCGTGACAAACAACGTTTAAAAAACCACTTCCACTTTTTTGCCGTCCGATAATTTGCACTCGCCGATGCCGCCATCGTCGATGCCACCACGCGCGGAAGAAAACTGGAATTCGCACTTCATACTGCGTCCCTTGTCTCCCAATAACAAGGCTTTTGCACTGGACGAACGCTGCTCACTGTCCATCAATACCCAAGAATCATCATTTGAAGACTCACCAATACGGATTTCGTCACCATCAGTAGACGTAGAACCCTGGACAAACTTTCCTTCAAAGCGCTCACCATTTGGCATGATCAACGTCAGCTTGCCGTCGTTATCAAAAAAGCCTTGTTGATATTCCATTCGCACGACCTCACCACGACTCACGCCTTCAATCACCCCATTGGATTCGCATGCGGCCAAGCCGATCACTGAGGCCATGAGTAGAATATGTGCACCTGATTTTTTTAGATTTAGCATAAGAACTCCTCCATTAAAAATACGATTGTGGAAGATCCAGCTAAATCAATTCTGAATTCTAAATTAACTGCAGATTAATCAGGCGATTCAACAAACGAATGAACGGACAAGAGAAAGGAAACAGCAGACACAAAAAAGCCGGCTCAAGGCCGGCTTTTCAAACTCGAGTCAGTGAAGCTTTACTGACCGACTTTCAGCTTGCCGCCTTTACCCAGGCCGCCCTTAACGGTTTGCGCTTTGTAGTTGCGCAAGGCTTTCACCATATTGTTGTATGAGTCTGCAAATGAAGCAGCGATGATCTTACCTTCCGGCGTATTGGTGAAACCGCCTGCACCACCGACAGCACCGGCGAAAAAGCCGCCGAACAAATTGAAATCATAATTCTTGGCATTCCCCACCGCCGCCGAAATCTGCACACCAGAACGGTTGTCGATTAACAGCAAGGTAGTTGACGCCTCATTCTTCTTTAAGCCGCCCGCAATGACGCCAACGGTGGAGCCAACCAGGCCACCCAACAAACCACCGACACCACCGGTGCCTTTTTCAGAGAACTGAATCGATGGGTTCATGGTGTAATCTGCAGCCACCATCTGGCCTTTGCCAAAGTTACTGCCCGAGCGCATTTCACCTGAGTTCATCAACTCACGCTCTGTGTTCATCGCCTGCATTGCGCGCCCCCGCTCAACAACGACAAAGCAGTTTGACTGCTGAATCATGGTGCGAATAACGGGAATGGTACTGCCCAGCTGAGGATAACGAGAAGCGTAAACATTCCACCAAGGCAAAGTGCGATCTTCAAATACCGACAGTGTCCCCAAAGGCTCCGAGCAGCTTTCCAGTGCGGTATTTCTGTTTTCTGCATTGGCACCACCAGCGGCACCAGAAACTGTGTTGCCACCGGCATTGCCCATGGTAGGCGTGGTGCCATTACAAGCGGCTAAGGTAAGCGCTGTTGCGCTGATTGCTGCAGTCAGTAACTTTTTCATGATTTATGTCTATACCCCATATCCGTATTTAAGTGATACCAAAACAATGAGTCTAATTTAGCCCCTATTAAAACACCATATAAGCTAACTACTTTTAGTAATAACGGGTACAGAATTAGATTTAGATCAACCCACTTAACATAAACAACTCACAGATTTGTTCAATAACAGCGAATTACCGGCATAAAAAAACCGGGGCAAAAGCCCCGGTTTTTCAAGATTTCGACAATCGAGTTA
>NZ_BAABWJ010000010.1:0-194312 GCF_040372805.1 Pseudoteredinibacter isoporae | reverse complement strand
ATAGACCGTATCTTCCGGTCCAGGAGGATTATCAGAACCAGTCTGATCAGTAATTGTAGTGGTGACGTCATCGTTAGCAGCATCAATCGAAATTGCTTCGAAAGAACTGTCGTTATCAGAAACCGCATTAATGGCTACATTAAACTGCTCAGCACCTTCTGCAAGCGCATCGTCGATTGTCGGAATACTAAAGACTGCCGTGTTATTACCGCCGGTAACGATAACACTCGCCACTTCAGTAATATCATTACCTTCTGCGGTGGTGTAAGTGTAAGCCAGATTGACTGTCACACTACTTCCTACAGGAACAGTTTCACTCAGAGAAATGGTGTAGTCGGTTGTTGTATCGCCTTCAACGACATCACTTGGACCTGCTAGGGAAACCAATACAGTATCTGGTGTAGCTTCATCCAAAATTGTACCGACACCAGTGTCGTCACTGATGCTTGCGCCATTAGCGTTACTCAGTACGACATTGAAATTTTCGGAGTTCTCATCCAAAGCATCATCGGCAATGGGTACTGTAATAGTTTGCGTAGCAACGCCAGCGGCAAAAGTTAACGTACCTGCGCTGGAGGTGTAATCCGCACCAGCGGTTGCCGTACCATTGTTGGTTGCATAGTCCACGGTGACTGAACCTGCGGAGACTGGATTTAGCGTCACAGTAAAGGTCGCGGTACCGTCACCTTCATTGACGGTAACGTCATTGATGCTCAAAGATGGAGTGCCATCATCATCGGTAATGGTGGTGGTCACTTGATTGTCGGCGTGTTCGGCTACATCCTCGAATGCACCACTGTCGGTAATAGAATCAATATCAACGACAATTGTCTCATTCCCTTCACTCACCGCATCATCAACGCCAGTCACAACAAAGGAAGCATTGTTGCTCCCGCCGCTGATCGTGACAGAAGCCTGTTCGCCCGAATAGTCTGTACCAGAAGCGGTACCGGTATACGCCAAACCAACCGTCACGGTTTCACCAGCAGGAACCGTAATTGGATTATTGTTTTCATCGACCAGAGTAACGGTGTAAGTCACCTGACCACCATTTTCAGCAATGGTATCGGTGCTCTGGGTCAAACGCGCAAAAATTCTATCTTCATCACCCGGCGGGTTATCGGAACCAGTTTGATCCGTAATCGTTGTGTTAACAGTATTGTTTGTCGCATGCGGAGCTATTGCTTCGAAGGAGCTGTCGGTATCAACAATAGTACCGATGGACACATCAAAATCTTCCGCGCCTTCTGCAAAGGCGTCATCGATCGTTTGAAGGTCGAAAGTAGCTGTGCTATTTCCTCCGGTGACAACAACACTGGCAACTTCAGTGATGTCATTGCCATCAGCGTCGTTATAGGTGTACGTTAAATTCACCGTGACGCTATTACCCGCTGGAACAGGTTCGCTCAATGTCACTGTGTAATTTGTTGTTCGTTCGCCCTCAACAACATTCGCCGGACCGGTTAGTGAAACAGTAACCGTGTCATCAGGTCCAGGCGTGGCTTCGTCCAAGATGGTACCTACACCGGTATCATCACTGATGCTTGCACCGTTAGGGTTAGTTAAAACAACATTGAAGTTCTCGGAGTTTTCATCCAGAACATCGTCAGTGATTGGAACAGTAATCGTCTGCGTTCCTACCCCGGCAGCGAAAGTCAACGTACCGCTGGTAGACGTGTAATCTGCACCAGCCGCCGCGGTGCCGTTACTGGTTGCGTAATCTACAGTGACAGGACCAGCTGCTACTGGGCTCAACGTCACCGTGAAGGTGGCAGTACCTGCAGATTCGTCAACAGTCACATCGTTAATGCTTAACGATGGCGCGCCATCATCGTCGATGATTGTAGTGGTTACCTGATTATCAGCATGCTCTGCAACGTCCTCGAACGCACCACTGTCGGTAATGGAATCGATATCAACAATGATGGTTTCATTGCCTTCACCCACGGCATCATCAACCCCGGTTACAACAAAGGATGCACTATTGCTGCCACCACTAATGGTGACAGAAGCTTGCTCGCCTGAGTAGTCGGTGCCAGAAGCCGTGCCGCTGTAAGCCAAACCAACCGTAATGGTTTGACCAGCAGGAACCGTAATTGGATTGTCATTTTCATCGACCAGAGTGACGGTATACGTTACCTGACCACCGTTTTCAGCGATGGTGCTTACGTCCTGAGTTAAACGCGCAAAAATTCTATCTTCGTCACCAGGAGGGTTATCAGGGCCAGTCTGATCCGTAATCGTTGTCGTAACGTTATTATTAGTGCCATGAGGTGCAAGTGCTTCAAACGCTGGGCTACTGGCACTTGCAATCGATACATTAAAATCTTCTGCACCTTCAGCGAAGGCATCATCAATTGTTTCAATAGTGAATACCGCGGTATCGCTTCCACCTAAAACCACAACACTCGCCACCTCGGTAATATCGTCACCGGATGCCGTTGTGTAGGTGTAAGATAAATTTACCGTCGCTGTACTGCCAGCCGGAACCGTTTCACTCAAGGTTACTGTGTAGTTTGTTGTCGTCGCACTCTCAACAACATTTGCAGGACCGCTTAAAGAAACGGTCACAGTGTCTTCCACCCCTGGTGTTGGCTCATCAGTAATCGTACCAACACCGCTTAAATCATGGCCATTGCTTGCGGTGTTTGCACTCAGATTACTGAGATCAATGTTAAAGTTTTCACTGCCTTCCGCCAGGAAGTCATCGGTAATCGGAATAGAAATGGTAGTCGTTAAATTACCCGCGGTAACTGTGCCGCTTCCCGTTGTTGCAGTGTAATCTGCTCCAGCAATTGCAGTGCCGTTGCTGGTCGCAAAATCAAAGGTGACATCCTGCAAAGTGGAACTGGACAGTGTCACAGTAAACACGATGTTTCCTGCTTGCTCATCAACGGTTACGTCGTTCACTGAAACAGTCGGTGCGGTTTCATAAATTGCCGTCACGGATGCGGAGTTTGAGCGCAGACCTTCGTTATCCGCAATAGAGTATTGAATCGGAGTCGGGTTACTGATGAAACCAGCTTCCGGAGTAAAGGTAATTTGGCCCGGGTTCGGACCCACGGTCCAAGTACCTTCATTCGCAACCGTTAAGCTTGTAACCTGACCACCTGACGTTTCAATCAAAATAGAATTGAGATCCAGGGTGCCGTCATCGGTATCATTGCCGGCCACATTAATTGTTGACGGGGTGTTCAATGCCGTCGCACTACCAACATCGTCAACAGCGACAGGAGGTTGCGCGACATAACTTACACTCACCGCCGCCGCATTGGATTCATTCCCATCGTTATCTTCAACGGTATAAGTAATCGGCGCCGGGTTAGTGGTAAAACCCGCTTCTGGCGTAAAGGTAATTTCACCGGTAGAGGTGTTAACACTCCAGGTACCCTCGCCGGCCACCACCAGAGATTCACCAGGATTTGCGGTACCGGTAATTTGTACCGATGCAGGATTCAAACTGCCATCGGGATCGCTGTCGTTCGCCAGCACATCGACAGTAACAGGCTGAGTGGTTGTATTACCCGTGCTGCTATCAATCACCGCGGTAGGCGGTTGCGCGGTAAAGGAAATAGTTACGGTTGCCTGGTTTGAAATCGCGCCATCATTATCAGCTACGGTATAGCTGATAGGCGAGGGGTCGCCAGTAAAACCCGCTTCCGGCGTGAAAGTAATTTCACCCGTGCTGCTGTTTACGGACCACACACCTTGCCCACCAACAGTCAAGCTGCTGCCCGCACTTGGGGTTCCAACTATTTGAACACTGCCGGGAACAAGAGAACCGTCCGGATCATTATCATTCGCCAATACATCAACTACAACGGGAGAATTCGTTGTGTTACCACCCACAACATCGTTGCTGGCAATCGGTGGAGTATTCGGATCAATAACGGTGAACGTTAACACCGAATCGTCGGTGTTCGGGCCATCCGTTACGGTGTAATTAATGGGCGGAACCGTACCGGAAAACGCGGCACTCGCCGTGAAGGTATAACTACCATTCTGACTGATGGTGATGGAACCCACACCAATAATATTGGCGGTTTCGCCGGGCTGGAAAGTATCGCCGCCAACGGTAAAGGAAACCACAGTCGCAGGCTCTGGGCCATCAGGGTTATCGGTATTTGCTAACACATTGCCGCTGGCACTTTGCCCCGACAAAGTTGTGGCGGATTCATCGTCGTCCGACAGGACGTTCGCCGCATCAACATTGATTGTAATCGTGGCAATGGCGGTACTGCCGTCACTATCACTAACGGTGTAGGTAAAAACATCTTCACCAAAAACACCGGGGTTAGCTGTATAGGTGTAACTGCCATCGGCATTAATGACAATAGTCCCCTTGTCGGAACTGACCGCCGTACCTACGCCACCAGTCGACGTTGAACCAGTATCTCCCGCAGAAACACCCACTACGCCAGCAGAATCAAATCCGTCGGCACCGGCAATATCCACTTCACCGTCGGTGAGGTTGCTGTCGCCGGAAGGAATATCAACACCGGTAATAACATTACCCGTGGCCACGAGGCTGGTATCAATGGAATCAATTTGGTCAGCAGCGATGGGCGCATCATCAAGGATATTAATTTGCAAACTGCCAGTTGCATCATCTGCAGCATTACCGTCCGCATCCGACACCACAACGGCTAACACTTCATTTACCGGCCCATTGCTGTGATCAGCGGCCCGGTCAAGCGTATAACTGTAATTAATTTGGTTGCCGTTAACGGAGGTAATGGTCAAAGTACCGTATGTACCCTGCACAACAGTACCTTCCAACTGGCCATTGTTCAGAACGACAACACCACCGATACTGATGGTGGCATCACCATCACCGGCAATGAAACTGAAACTGCCTGTTGTGGTTTCCGAATTATCGCTGTTGTTTGCACCGTTGCCATCAGACAGTTCACCCGTGCCTTCGGGCAAGCCAGCTTCGTTCACGGTATTCACCAAACCACCCTGGCCATCGGTTCCAGGATCAACAACGTCCAGGCGAGGAATACCGTCAATGTTGACGGTTAAGGTTGCAGTCGAAGTATCATCGTCGGCGTCAATAATGGTGTAAGTAAAAGAATCGATGCCACTGGCGTCACGATTCGGAGTATAGGTGTAACTGCCGTCGGCATTCACAACAAGAACACCTTTATCGGAAACCAGTTCAACACCGACACCACTGCTGTCGGTAATAGGCGTTTCTGTGTTGCCCAAAGCGACACCGACTACGGTTGCGCCATCACCAAAACCGTTGATGCCAGAATCATCGGCATTACCATCAAAGGCATTGTCATCACCGTTCGCAATATCAATACCCGTTACAACGTTACCTGTAGCGACACCCAGTGCGGTAACTTCTTCTTCGTCGTCTACGGCTTCAGGTGCGGAATCAATAGGGCTGGATTCTTGGGATGTATCACCAAGGTTGGCACTCGGAGGGGTCGTGTCAAAGCCCGCTAAAGGAATCGTTTCATCACCGGTCATAACAAAACGCACACCGGAACCAACAGAACTGTCACCACCACCGCCAGTAGGGGCCGTGCCTGCTGCTGCCGCTGGCAATAACTCATCGAGACTCAGGCCCTCTTCCAAGCCTTGTTGCAGCCGATCGAAGTCAATGCCTTCTTCAACGGAATCTTTTACGTCATTTTTTCGAATCAGATCCATCAAACGCTGATCAATATCGACACTTTGGTTATGACCTAAAACCAGCAACCCGCCGCCTGGGAACTTAACGACAATAGCCGCTCCAGCTTTGGTTTCCAGATTATCGCCGAGGCCAACTTTCTGACCCATTTCAAGGGCAGAGCTGCCATCCAGCACTGTTCCTTTAATTGCAACAACGGTACCTCGATCAGCCGCGGCGACATCACTTGTCGCTCCATCCGCATTGGACTGAGTGGTATTTGAATTGTCATTTACAACAACGTTATCCGCCATAATCTTTTCCACTTATATGGTCAAAGTATCGAAATGGGCGTCCGGCCCGATTCAAATGTAATTTCTTCGCGTGCCAGTTGATAAACAGGGCAGCATCACCCTCAATACTGAGGGATGTCCCGATTCACCTTGGCTGGAGGTGAACACGCATTAAAGCTATTTACCCATAGTTGCCAATCGGCCAATCCTGCTTTTTCTGTAGACCGCTTATCTGTTAACTACTGTCTAGGTAACTATTGATCTGTCTATAGCAATAAACAAAGTCATACCCAGAAGCGGAGCAAGGCGAAAGATGCGAGGATTAAAGCAACGAGGCCCGGCAAAGACAGAACTTTCCGGGCTAACTCAATGCCACTTAGCACCTATTCAGGCACATACTTTCGCAAACACAAGACAACAGCTACTGAGCTAAACCCAACTTGGGCAACAAAACCCCCATTGAGTTATAAACGCGCAGCTCAGCCAACTTCTTGTTGTAAGCGGCCTGGATCAGGTTGCGTTTGGCATCCACAACTTCATTTTCGGTATTCAACAAATCCAATAAGGTACGGCGACCGATGTTAAATTGCTCGATATAGGCCTTTTTGGTGGCCTCGGCAGAATTCACGTGTTGCTGTAAATACTGCAATTGAGCATTAACCGATTCGAATGCCGTCCAGGACAAACGTAAGCCTTCAACCACCTGTCGGCGGGTGTTGTTACGAACATCCTTAGCTTCTTCTATTAGGTAACTGGTTTGCTTTCGACGGGCCTTATCCGCGCCGCCGCGATAGAGGTTATAGCGCGCACGAATGGCAATCACTGAACGCTCGTCTTCACCGACAACACCACCGATGTCTTCGTTCCAGTTTTGATCAGCTTCCAGACGAATGTCCGGGTAATAAGAACTCTTGGCAGCCTGATGCTGAGCAATGGTGGCGTCAATATCGGCATTCGCGGTTTTCAGAGTAGGGTGATTAGCCAAGGCCAATTCCGTCGCATCATTGAGTGACGCAGGCAGACTCTCGGCTGTACCTGGCATGGCTAACGAGGTCATATTCGGCATGGAGCCCACAACCCGGTAATAATTGGTTACGGCATCTTTTAAATTAGCATCAGCGACAACTACATTGCTGTTGGCCAAGGCTAGACGAGCAGCAATCTGATCCAAATCAGCGCGACTGCCAACACCAGACTGGTTGCGTAACACCATTTGATCATAAATGCTCTTATGCTCTTCCAGGGACGCTTCCGCGAGCTTCATAAGATCCACTTGAGCCATCAAGGCCAGGTAAACCTCACTGGTGCGCAAAGCAATCAGTTCCTGAGAAGTATTCACTGAATGGCTTGCACTGGCCGCGCGTGCTTCCTGGCGGCGTACTTCGGAACGTGTTGCGAAACCATCAAAAATCAGCTGACGAGCTGAAATAGAAGCCTCTTCTCGAGTGAGGTTAACCTCATTCTGGCCAGTAGTGGGCGATTGGGTATTTTCCCGACCAATACCCAAGGCAATATCAATAGAGGGGAGATAGCCAGCTTTAGCGCCCTTGATCTCTTGCTCACGGGACGACAGTTGATTTTTTGCAGCATTGATTTCAGGGTGGCTGTCCAGAGCCGCCTGAACAGCTTGGTTAAAGCTCTCCGCCTGAACGGTATGAGTTACCCCAATTAAGCTTGTTAGCAACGCTATTATTCTTGTTTTCATAACTCTTCTACTCGGCCCCCATGCCAAATCAACTAATGCCTTTTTAGTAGGAATTGTGAGGTTTCTCACAAACTCCGCGATTATAAGTGTTAAGTAGTTCATAAAAAACCCCAACAATTAGTCGTAAAGACTAATCAGACGACAGGTTTGTATGCTCTAAGATTAGGTCTTTTGTTTACATTACCTTTAATTACCAATTCAGCGCTTATTCATAATAAGCAACAAAATAATTATTTAAGCGACAAAGCAGTGCATTTAAACTAAGTTTTCCATAATTTTTGGTAATTACTGACCAACTGCGTCACATACTGAATCGCTCACATCCGGGAAATATAGGCGCACGTCAGGCGTATTCGGCAATAGCGCCGATTTAAAACGCTTACGTAAATAACCTAAGGGAATATAAAGGCCTAGATTATATTCTTAAAGAATACAAAAAATGTGTACATGCTAGGCACTTTTATCACTTTGGACAGCAATGTGCCTCTTCAAAACCAAGAGGCACATCGAAAGTGAAGGGGCACAGTAAACCTAGCGTTCGCGCAGGGCTAACTGTTTGGTTTTAAGAATAGGCTTCAGAAGGTAATCCAGTACGGTTTTTTCGCCGGTCAGAATATCAACACTTACCGTCATACCCGGAATGATTGGCAAGGGCTTATCCTCGCTGCCCAAGAAGGCGTTTTCAGTTTCAACTCTCACCGTGTAAAAGCTCTCACCTTCCTCGTCCACAATCGTATCCGGGCTGATATGAGTCACCTTCCCCTTCAAACCACCATGGATAGAAAAGTCATACGCGGTGAATTTGACGATGGCTTCCTGGCTTGGGTGCAGGAAGGCAATATCAGTAGGTCTGATTTTAGCCTCAACCAATAGACTGTCTTCCGTTGGGACAATTTGTATAAGATCCATCCCCGGTTGAATAACACCACCGATGGTGTTCACCATCACTTGTTTGATGGTTCCTGCGACTGGAGAAATCACTAGTGTTCGATCCACCCGATCTTCCAAAGCGCCGCTGCTCTCGGAAAGACGCTGCAGTTCCAAACGCACATCAGCAAGCTCTTTACGGGATTCATTGCGAAAAGCCAATTGTGCCCCCTGCAATTTGTCCCGAGCTTCCTGCAAGCTGGATTGCGCTCTAGGAATCGCCAACTCGGCGCCTTTAAGCTCGCCATACAAATCATTTACCTGGCGCTCGAGTCGCAGCAGTTCCACTTGGGACATCGCCCCCGAACTCACCAGAGGCTTACTGATCTGCAATTCTTTATCCAATAGATTGTAACTGCGCTGGTGCTGGTCACGGCGTGCTTTTAACTCATTGAGCTCCTGTCGCCGCTGAGTTTCCTGTTGCACCAATACCTGATCTTTACTTTTCTGTTCTTCCTGCCGAGATAGATACAGAGCTCGCTCCTGGGACCAAACCACTTCGCCCACACCTTCAATCGGCTGCTCTGGAAAATCCACACCATCGGCTTCGTAACTTAACCGCGCGGCTTTCGCTTTCAACTGATCCAACGTTACGTCGGCTTCTCGCAGAGATGAAGAGAATTGTGTGTCGTCCAGGCGCAACAAAGGCTCCTGGGCTTTGACAGTCTGGCCTTCACGTACAAACAATTCCGCAACAATGCCACCCTCTTGGTGCTGCACAACTTTCACTTGCGAAGAAGGAATCACCTTGCCTTCGCCTCGCGTAAACTCATCAACATAGGCAAGCGACGCCCAAACGATAGCCACAATGACAAATGAGCAAATTGCCCACAGTAATTGCTGACCACCACGAGGAGATTGTTGTAGAACCGCGGCCGCGGCCGATGACATGTAATCCAGATCTTCCTGGATCAGTTCTTTATCACCTTCAAACCAAGCTTTGGGTTGTGGCTCTGACGACGCCACAGCAGGACTTTTTTGCACCACAGTTTCAGGGGCCGCGCTCGAACTTCCCGACTCTGGAGTAGTCCCAGCCCGTTCTGATTTTTGCGCTGTAACCTCGGCACTGGAAACGACTTCTGCGCTGACATTTTCAACGCGCGGTCTCTCAACGGCAGCTTTTGCCTGTGTTGTGGGTTTAACCTTAACAGCGTTGGATGGAGCGTCAACCGTTTTACTGGTTCGAGACTCAGCGGCCTTCTGTGCCTCAAACTTTGCTTTCATGTCAGCTTGCCGACGTGCCTGAGCAGCAGGCGCCTTCACCTTGACGGAACTCGCTTTGACCGTCGCCGCAGCGGGTTTCGCCTTCGCAGACTCCTTGGCCGTTTGTGGCTGCTCGGGATGTTGCGGGTTTGATGGTTTATTGCTCGACACGAATCTGCCCCTTCTTCAGTGCATCCAATACGGACTCTTTCGAGCCATCAGCAATCAGCTTACCGTTTTCCAAAACAATAATTCTGTCGACCAAATCCAGCAAAGAGGTCTTGTGGGTCACCAATATTACGGTTTTGCCCTGAGTCACCTGCATTAAATTTTGTTTAAGTTTCGCCTCCGTGCTGTTATCCATTCCAGTTGAAGGTTCGTCCAACAGATAAATACTCGGGTCTTTGATCAGTGCCCGTGCAACGCCAATACTTTGCCGCTGCCCGCCGGATAAAAAGGCCCCTCGTTCACCCACAGGGCGCTGGAAACCCATCGGGTGTTTGTTCACAAAACCCGTTACCCCTGAATGCTCAGCGGCTTTTACAATTTGCTGGTCTGTTGCATGGGGAGTGCCATAGGCAATATTGTCCTTCACCGAACCAAAAAACAGGGATACATCCTGTGGGACATAACCCACTCCATGGCGTAAATCGGCTGGATCCAACTGCTTAATATCAATACCATCGATCAAAACAGAACCTGCTGTAGGCTGAAATAAGCCCATCATCAATTTCTGTACCGTGGTTTTCCCTGAACCCATGCGGCCGATAATGGCCACCCGCTCATGGGGTTTAATGGTAAAAGATACATCTTCAATACTGGGGTGTTCCTCACCTGGATAAGCAAAGGACACTTTATTAAAACGCACTTCACCAGCAAAACTCGGGCGTTTGATAAAGGTCTTTTCTTCGTCACGCTCCTGCGCTTTATCAACAATGGTCTCTAGAGACTCTAACGCCGTAACGGTTTGTTCGAAGTTCACCAATAAACTGGATAACTGCGACAAAGGCGCCAAAGCTCGACTCGTCAGCATAACGCAGGCAATCAACGCCCCCATTGTGAGTTCTTTTTCAGCAATCAGATAAACACCCGAGACGATCACTGCCACCGAGCTCAGCTGCACCACGGTGCCAGCAACCGTCACGGCAGAATTTGATAACAAACGAGATTTCTGTCCCCAATACGCGAGATGCCCCACCGACTTTTCCCAGGCACGCTGTACACGCCCTTCCGCACCAAGCCCTTTTACGGTTTCAAGACTGGCTAAGGCTTCCACCAATGTCGAGTTCTTTTGCGCCGAAGACTGCATGGTCTCTTCAACCGATTGGCGCAGAGGTTTCAGAATAAACAGAGCATACGCAATCACAATTGGGATACAGGCCAAGGGAACCAATACCAGCGGGCCCCCGACATAAAAAATGACCAGCAGGAATAAAATGGTAAATGGTAAATCCACGAAGGCCGTTACAGTAGACGATGTAATGAAGCTTCGAACACTTTCAAAATCCTTTAGCTGACTGGCAAATGAACCCACCGACATGGGCTTATCTTCCAATCGTGCGCCCAGCACACGCTCAAAAATCATTGCCGATAGCAATACATCGGATTTTTTACCGGCAACCTCAATAAAATAACCTCGCAGGAGCTTCAACACGAGATCAAAGAAATAGACCGTCGCGACCCCAATGGCCAAAACCCACAAAGTTTCAACAGCTTCGTTAGGTACCACGCGGTCATAAACATTCATGACAAACAGGGGATTGGCGATGGCGAACAAATTGATAAACAAAGAGGCTAGCAGGACGTCACGATAAATTCGCCAGGATCGACCCAGCACCCCCCAAAACCAATGGCCTTTTTGGCGCACTTTGATTTCCTGGGTTCGCTCATCATAACGATGCAAGGGCTTACAAAAGATTGAATAACCCGTGTAGCGTTCCTGCAAATCACTCAGTTCAACTACACTCTTACCGCTGCTGTGAGGGTCGAGAATTTCCGCTTTTCCGGAGCGGGTATCCAGCCGAGTTAATACGCAGGCATCGTTATTATCGAGCAACAATACCGTGGGTAATACCAGTGCGCTGATTTGATCCAGTGGCCGTTCGATCACTTTGGCCGATAGGCCAGCCCTTTCTGCGGCACGAATAAATAACTTGGGAGTCAGGCGTTCTTTGATCAACGGCAAGCCGGCGGTAAGGGACGTTTCGGATATCGGCAGATGTTCTATTCTGGCGATGATCAGCAATGACTCTAACAGTGGGTCGCAAAAGCTGGCACTTTCCGCTGGGCCTTCCACTACATCCTGCATATCTGTTTGGCTGCTTGCCTGCTCCATCAAGACCTCTTAACAATTGATTCGAACGATTTGTACAATTTACACAGTGCCTGCTTAACAACACCTGCACAAATTCACAAGCTGTCGTAGCTCACCAGTCGCAACTGAAGTTCTGTTCAAGCACCGCTTATATCCAGTTTAATCTTGATATCCAGATATAAGATCACACTGATAATAGGGCTTGAAAAGTTGTTCTAGCCGAATTGTATACTACTATTGCTATATTTAACCTGTATTGTAGTCTGCGATTCGGAAAACGAAACCCATCCTATGCCTTATATTCAACGAGATGCCAATGGCAACATAAGCGCCATATCCATGAACTCCGGGCCGGAGTTTGGTGAATACCTATCTCCAACCCACCCTCAACTTGTCTCTTTTCTAGACAGTTACAAGGATGTCAGCCAATCTTTGGCCACTCTGGAAGAGTCGGACATGGAGTTTGTCCGGATTACAGAAGATTTGGTAAATACTCTGGTTTCCAAGAATGTAATCTTGTTTACCGATCTACCAGAAGCCGTACAGAGAAAGCTTCTGGCAAGGGAGAGATTGCGCGAACAAATTCAAGGTGAGCGTAACGCCAGCTTTATGGACGACGATGAGAATGGCTATTTATAAAAGAGGGTTATTCTCCAACCGCTCGATTGGCTTCCGCCAGGGCGTAATGGATCTGATCACCTGAAAACCCCTGGGCTTGCAAGTAACGATAGCGTTTTGACTTGTCTTTCACGTCCATGGACGGCCCAGAAAAACGACCCTGCAGACTTTCCAACGCTAAGGCATGCCAATCGACATCGCTTTCAAGCAAAGCACTGTCAATCGAAACGTTCGACAAACCTTTGTGCTTCATTTCCATACGAATACGGGTTGGACCACGACGCTTTGAAATTGACGCCCGCAAGAACATAGCCGCATAACGCTGATCATCCAGGTAGGAAAGCTCTTCCAGCCAGTTCAATACTTCATCAATCAATTCTGTCTTGTCATGCTGCCTCGCCAATTTGGAAAACAGCTCGGCACGGCAATACTCTCGACGACTGATGGCAGCCAGAGCAGAATTCTTAATCTTCGCCAACACCTCGCGACCACTGGGCTCATTATTGGCCACAGGCTCATCGCGGTAATCGTCCAGGGAGACAATATTTTTCATTATTTGCTCCTGCTCGTGCTGAGAAGTTACGGTTCTAGGTCAGCTGAAAACATCAACCCCAGAACAGTCACAATTGTCTATCTAACATACGGTACGCACAGCAGGCATACGCGGAGGGACCGCATAGGCTTCAATCAAACAAAGCATATGCGGTCATTAGAGGGCGGAAATAAGAGACTTACGCCTGCTCAGCACTCTCTGCTGATGCATCAGTCTCTGAGGCATCGCCCAACAGCTCTGCACGTACGCGTGCTTCGATTTCTTCAGCCAAGGCGGTGTTTTCGTTCAAGAACTTCACAACATTGTTCTTACCTTGGCCAATCTTATCGCCGTTATAGCTATACCAAGCACCCGCCTTATCGATAAAACCCAACTTAACGCCAAAGTCGATTACCTCACCCAAACGGTTAATACCTTCACCGTACAGAATTTGGAATTCGGTTTGTTTGAACGGTGGCGCCACTTTGTTCTTAACCACTTTCACTCGGGTTTCGCTGCCGATCACTTCATCACCGTCTTTCACCGCACCAATTCGGCGAATATCCAAGCGAACGGAAGAGTAAAATTTCAAAGCATTACCACCGGTAGTGGTTTCCGGGTTACCAAACATAACGCCAATCTTCATACGAATCTGGTTAATAAAGATCGCCAGACAGTTAGCGTTTTTGATGTTGCCGGTAATCTTACGCAATGCCTGAGACATTAAGCGCGCCTGCAGACCAACGTGGTGATCACCCATTTCGCCTTCAATTTCAGCTTTCGGTGTTAGAGCTGCAACCGAGTCCACAACCAGAACATCAATCGCACCTGAACGCACCAACATATCGGCAACTTCCAGTGCTTGTTCACCAGTGTCTGGCTGGGAAACGATCAAATCATCAACATTAACACCCAGCTTCTCGGCATAAATAGGATCCAGAGCATGCTCAGCATCGATAAAGGCACAGGTTCCACCCTGTTTCTGGGCTTCGGCAATCGCTTGTAAAGTCAGCGTGGTTTTACCCGAAGATTCTGGACCATAAATTTCAACGATTCGGCCCTTTGGTAAACCACCAATCCCCAAAGCGACATCCAAACCTAGAGAGCCTGTGGAAACGGCCGGAATTTTTACCTGTTCTTTATCGCCCATCCGCATAACGGTGCCTTTACCGAACTGACGTTCAATCTGGCCAAGGGCGGCTTGCAATGCCTTTTCTTTGTTCTGATCCATGGGACACCTCGTCGTTTAGGCTTTTTGCCTTTTGTATTCTTGTGAGTGAAAACGGAATGTACATTCATGCGAGATGCCTTGGACAACGGGTACGGGCAGTCTCTTAAGCATCCGTTTTCAGAATTTTGTTATCGATTTTTGCTGCAAGCCCTGGACTGTCGGTTTAATTCCAGGAGCCATCAGCTGCGATTCGGAAAGAAGCTTAATTCAAAAACACTGTATACGCAACCAGTACTTGGTTTATATACAGTAGTTTTTCAAAAATAGTGACATTGAATGAGTCGACAGGGTGGACATTACCCCAAAAGAGGCAATTCAGATGCCATCAGTAAAGCGTGCTCTACCGCCTGAGCCCTGACCGCTTGACGGTCACCTTCGAATACCCGGCATTCGCTGTGGCACTCAAGTTGGCCTTGCTCCTGCCAGGCCCACGCGAACCATACCGTTCCTACCGGTTTGCTCGCCGTCCCGCCTCCTGGCCCCGCAATGCCGCTGGTCGCCAGAGCAATATCCGCCGAAGCCTTCTGTAAGGCCCCCTGCGCCATCGCGCCCACGACTTCCTGGCTCACCGCACCATGGGCTTGCAGCAGTGCATCGGGCACCCCCAGCAAGTCGGTTTTCGCCGAATTGGCATAGGTGACAAAACCGTATTCAAACCAGGCTGAGCTGCCAGCAATATCGGTTAAGGCACTGGCGATCCCACCTCCGGTACAGGATTCAGCACAACAGATACGCAGGTCCTTTTCCTTGAGTGCTTCACCCAGAGAGTTCGCCAAATCATGGATGGTTCGAGTCATAGATGCCTCAAGCCTCCGAAGGGAAAGGGCCACAAACCAATGCCCGCTCAACACCGGGCGCCAGCGCAGATAAACCTTTATAAAGCTGTTCCGTGCCCAGCAGCACATCGGCAATTTGCCCTGAATAGCGGATTGCCGTCTCGCGCATCATCCCCATCATCGGCCAGCCCCACAATGAAGACACCGTTACGCCATCTCGTTCAAAGTGCGGATCCGTCAGAAAGGTGCAGGACTCCACCGCCTCCACCGGGCTCCGATTGGTCGGACTGCCGCCTACCAGATCGATCACCACTGAACCGTCGGGGACCAAATGTTTCAAATGGGAATTACTCACCAGGAAATTAATCCCACGCAGATGCGGTGGCTGCTCCGCACCATTCACAACCAGATCAATATCATTCAACCAGTAGTCGATTCGCCCCTTGCTGGTGTGGGTCCGCCCCAGCACATGGATGGTTTTCACCCCCTGATCGTGCAATTCATGGATCGCCCCCTGGCCTACATTGCCATAACCAAGCACTGCGACTTTCGCGTCTTTGATATCAAGCTCCGGCTTGTTTTCAGCCAACAGCTTTAATCCATAGCGAGCACCCGCCATGCCCGTTTCATGCAGGCACTGGATACGACGCAGACCAAACTCGCGAGGTGGGTGACTTTCACGGTAATCCGCAACGGCTTGAGCACCGTATTCACGTTCGTATTCCGCTAGATCCAGTACCCCTTCGCCCGCCTTTTGCAGGCTGGCTATTAAACCCTGGCGCTGCAGGATTCGACTGTCGTAGACATACAGGCTGTTGTTGCGGCTAAGCTCCAGATCCGCGGTAGCGATGTCCGCATTAAGCAACTGCAGAGAACGCGGGTCCCGGTTCCCCGCTCGGCGCACAGCCGCTCCCAAGCACTCTGACCAGCCCAGCACTTTGACATTAAGTGAACCAATGCTGTTATCGGCCATATAGGGGCTAAGCGCTTTGTTCATCGCCGTACGACCAATAATAGAGGCATCGGACTGACGCTTGGGGGACTCCAGAATCTCCTCCATCGCAATAACATTGATCTGTTGATCAGCCAGCAGCTGAGCGCGATCTGGATAGGAATGAAAGTGCGCCATACAAAACAAAGTGGTACCCGGACGCATCTGCTTGATGGATTCCAGAGAGGGACCTTTGAACTTGATGATGAGATCTTTGTTCTCGTAGATTTCCTCAGCGCTTTGCATGAGGGCGCCCTCATCAAGGTATTCCTGGTCACTGAAACCAACGCCATCACCTGCCCCACGTTCAACAAAAACCTGACAACCCGCTGCCACCAATTTGGCGACATCTTCCGGAATCAAGGCAACACGTTTTTCCAAACCACCAGGATTTTCAGGAGATTCAATTTCCTTCACCAGTGCGATGGACTGAAAGGCTGGAAACTGAGCTGACATGGTAATTCCTCAAAGCAAAAGAGGGAGAATAACAGGCCGTGTTAAGGCTGCAAGCGCTTTCACGCAACCGTTTACAGAAGGGTAAGAAATCGTGAACAGGCCGAACAGATAGCTGTTTAAATTTCGCTCACAGACAGATTGGGAAGGAAAATGTGAAAGTCGCAACCTTCACCGGGCTGAGACCGGCAATCGATCTTACCCATCAGTGGTCGCTTCAACAGCTCCGCAACGATGCTGAGCCCAAGACCACTGCCACCATACTCACTGGCGGTGGTGTAAAAACTCTCAAAGGCCCGAGCTTTGACTTCTGGGCTCATGCCAGCGCCATTGTCGCTCAGTTGGATCTTTACGCCACCCTGTGGGTTTTCTTCATCGACCTGTTGACTCTCAGCCTTGAGCTGAATGGCCAAGCTCTTTTCGGGCACTCGAGCATGTTGCAAGGCATTCATGATCAGATTGCTCAGCACTTGAGTGACGGCTCCCGGGCAACTGGATAATTGCAGCTCTTTGCTACAGTCGATGCTCAGATCACAAGCCGCTTCTCTCAGAGCAGGCAACAGGCTTACTTTGAGCTGTTCAAAATAGTCTGCCAACTTAATTGAGCGAGTACGCTCATGAGCCTGATCCAGAGCGATCTGTTTAAAACTGTCCATTAATGAACTGGCACGGCGGGTATTGGTTTGCAAAATGTCGGCCGACTCCACCACCAAAGAAAGAAAAGTTTCCAGGCTGCGCTGGGTCATCTTTCCCGCCTGGTAATCCTGCTTCATCTTATTGGCTTTCAGTTCCAGATTCGACGCCGCAGTCACAGCAATACCAATGGGAGTCTTAACCTCATGCCCCACGGTCGCCAACCTATGCGCCAGTTCCTCGGCCCGTTGCTTGGCAATATGTAACTGGCTTAGCAGCTCATCCTTAGAATCCGTACTCATCAATGTACTCGCTAAATTCAGCTCCACCCAAAAACATGATCAGGGTTCAATATTTATTGATTAGATCTACCAAGCATAGATCCAACCCTAGTCCCTTGCAAAAACAGGGTTTTGAATTCTCTACCAAGCCTGCCATATAAACAAGTACAAGAAGTAAGGTACCGATAAAGTGCCAGACATAAAAAAGGCGGGCCTACGCCCGCCTTTTTACTGGTGCCATTCAATCAACCGTCGAATCAGAAATTCCAATTCACACCGATCAAGGCCGTGCGCGGCTTGTTCGGACGCGCACCGTCTGGATTACGGGAAACAATCGCACGCTCATCAAAAACATTGTCCAACTTCAGGTACAGCTGGGTATCTTTGTTCAGAGGGTAATGGGTCGAGAAGTCAGCAACCCAATATTGGTCCGTAAACGCAAAGCGCTGATCCAAACCGCTGCGACCACAAATACTGCTGTCGGTGCACATCTCATCAACGTAGGAAACACTCAGGTAGCTGTTCCAACCGCTTGCCAGCTCATAACCAATTTGCGCGCTGAAGGTGTTTTTTGGCAGATACTCATACAAGTCGCCCACCTGATTGCCGCTGTCTTTCGGGTCAGTAATTTCAGCATCGGTATAGGTATAGCTCATGGAAATCGGTACAAACACGTCGTTATCACGATACAAGTGACTATCGACGGTGACTTCTACACCTTTCACTTCAGATTCGCCTTCACTTTGAGAACCTGAGGTCTGATCACCACAAGGGCGATTGACCGTACAGTTGGTTACAGTGCTTTCGTAATCGCTGAAAAAGGCAATAACCGACGCCTTCGCGTCTTCACCATTGAAGCGGATACCGGCTTCATAGTTCGTGCTGGTTTCAGGCTCGATATTGTCACGTGAGCTCGGAGACGTTGGGGCAAAACCAGAATGCACACCAGCCAACAATGTAACCTGATCACTCAACTCATAGGTGATGCCCGCGCTGTATAGAAGCTCATCAACCTGATTGCTGCGAGTGGATGCAACTTCAGTACGCTCACTGTCGCCGTAGCGGGTTTGAGACGTTTCAATATCTTCGTAGCGCAAACCCAGATTCAACTTAAGCTCATCGTTCAAAGACCACACATCCATAATGTGCAGAGCGATCGCTTCCGCATCTTCCACGCGGTTATTACTTGAACTCGGTTGTTTGATGGAATCAAAAACCAACTCGCCGTTACGCTGATTGAAAATTTCTTCCGGTTGATGACGATCCACATCGTCCTGATGATAGCGTGCACCCATTTCGATCTGGTGGTTCGCCAAGGCCCAATCCACTTTGAACTGAATACCTTCACTGGTGTATTTGCGATTGTTGTGTTTCACCGCAATACCGTCCGCATCCGCCGTACCATCGAGAATAGCCTGTGCATTAGCGGCATTGCTATTGCCAGCATTCACATCATCAATCAACCCACCAACACCTTTCACTTTGAACCAGTCGCGTTTGAACTTGTTCTGATAGACCGTGGTGGTTAGAGACAGATCAGTATTGAATTCAATGTGGTGGCGCAGCTGCACCGTAGAGTGACGAGTGTTCATTTCGTCCAGCTCACTTAAACCATAACGGCGGTCAGGGGCTGCCGTGAAATCCCGATCCGTCAGACCCAAATAGGTTTCATCTGACAGCTCTTCACTGTATTGAACTTTGAAATCGAGCTGCTGATAAAACTCCGCAGATGGGTCGCTGTTAACGCGAACCTTGGCCATATAGTCTTCAATATAGAAGCCGGTATCACGGTTGCTGCGATCGATATTCTTAAAACCGTCATTACCCTGCTGGTGAGTTTCCAGCAAGAAAGCAAACTGCTCTTCAACATGCCCATAATTGGCGTGTACGCGGAACGCACCGTCTTCGCCCGCCTCCGCATTCACACTGCCACGGGTTTGTTCGGGAATACGGGTAGAAATCAAGTTGACGGCACCACCTACGGTAGCCGGTCCCTGGCGCAAGGTTTCAGCACCTTTAAGTATCTCGACAGAACTCATACGGCCAGCGGTTGGGAAATAGTAGGCGGATGGTGCGGAATAAGGGGCCGGCGCAATCAACACGCCATCTTCCATCAAGTTAATCTTGCTCGAACGCTCGCCAACGGCACCACGAATACCAATATTAGGACGCAAGCCAAAACCATCCTCTTCCTGGAGGTAAACGCCTGGCACCTGACGCACAATACGATTGATATCAGTGAACTCGAACTTCTCTAACTCCTGTTCACCAATTACATGCGCTGAACCCGGGATGAGCTGGGCTTCTTCTGGATTACCAATGATGGTTACTTCTTCCATTTTGGCGTTGGAATCCGCCGCCATGACAGCTTGGTTGGCCAGCAAAATGGCTACACCCAATACTGATTTTTTCATAGTCTCGTCCCCATAGGATTAGTTAGCAGAGTCTGAGCTCTGTCAAATTGGCGGCGAGTATACTGAAACTAACTGCTCATATAAACATAAATAAGAACTATTTTTATTATTAATTGAGGTAAGTCAGGCGCATCCCTTCAGATAACGAAGGTTTATTAGCAAAAGCCCCTACATTTCTAGGGAAGGCAACGGCTATGCCCCCATGCAGTCCATCTACCCCCTTCCCCGCGACAACGAGTTTGTAAAATTTGTAAATCTCGTAGCCACAGCTTGAAAATTTAATGATAATCAATATCATTAAGATTAAGAAGTGAGAGAGCAATGCCCCTACCATCCCGTCCACTTAACACCTTAACCCTGGCCATCGTATTGACGAGCCAAGCTGGGTTCGCTGAAGAAGATATGGAAGTTGTTGAGGTCGAAGGCCACCGCTTAAACGGTGTAAACGTCGTCGACCTGACGGACATCCAAAAGAAACAAGCCAATGATCTGGAAGATATATTTCGCGACCAACCCAGCATCACGGTCGGTGGTTCCTTCGGTATTGCCCAAAAAATCTACGTTCGGGGCATTGAAGACACCAATCTAAATGTGAGTGTTGATGGCGCCACACAGGCGGGCTATCTGTTCCACCATCAGGGGCGCCTTTCTATCGAACCGGAATTGTTGAAACAGGCCGAACTCAAAGCGGGTGCGGGCACGGCACTGGATGGCCCAGGTGCGCTCGGTGGCGCCATCCGCTTTGAAACCAAAGATGCCGATGATTTGCTACGTCCTGGCGAAGATTTTGGGGCACTGATCAAAACGGGTTACTACAGCAATACCGAGGGCTACAAAGCCAGTGTGAACCTCTACGGTCGCTTCAACGAACAATGGAGTGGCCTGTTAGTGCTCGGCCGAAACGACACCAAGGAAATCGAAGATGGCCGTGGTAACACCCTGGCCAATACCCGCACAGAACAGGAACTCGGTCTACTGAAACTGAGTGGCGAGTTGGCACCTGGCCATACGCTGAGCCTGAGCCATGAGCGCCGTTACGATGATGGCCGCCGGAACCTTCGCCCCCATTTCTATGATGCTCCCTGGAACCAGAGCACGGATCAAGTCAGTCGCCGAGAGACAAGCACCATCAACTATGATCTCGATGGCAACAGCGATCTGTTGAACCTCGACGTCACCGCATTTAAAACCGACAATTATCTGAACCAAAGAAACGCCAGTTTCAATGAAGGCGCTGGTGTAGAAAGTTATGGTTTGAATATTCGTAATAGTAGCCAACTGACTGATCATACCTTGGTTTACGGAGTTGAGTACCGCGATGATCGGGGCTATTACATCAACCCGAACATCGAAGAAGATGCCAAAATCTACGGCCTATATATTCAAGACTTGTTCGACGTGAACGAAGTGCTCAGTGTCAGTTACGGTGTGCGTTACGACCGTTACACACTGGATGATGTAGACCAGCAACGTTTTTCCTCGAGCGGCTTCAGTCCCAACGCCAATGCCGAATATAAATTCACCGAACAATGGTCTGTTCGACTGGGTTATTCGACCGCCTTGCGTGGCCAGAAAATCAAAGAAGCCTATTTGATTGGCTTTCGCGCCAACCATCCGGATTTGAAAGAAGAAAAAGCCAACAACACAGAACTGTCTGTTAACTATCAAGGTGACAGTGTTCGTGGCAGCGTTGAAATTTACCGCAGCGAAATCAAAGATGTTGTGGGCACCGTTGGCACCCGTGCAACCGGAAGATTTTTCGGCAATGCAGGTGATCTACTCACCAAAGGCTTTGGCATCAATATTGCCAAACACTGGGAGCGCGGTGAAGTCAGCATCAGCTATTCTCACAACAAACCAGAACTGGACGGCCAGCCACTGGACGATGGCAATCTCGGTATCGGAACGGCCTTCGGAGACGCGTTGGTGGTCAACGCCAATTACCGTTTCCCGGAACAGAATCTGGAGCTCGGCTGGAGCGGACGCTTTGTTCAGGAAATGGATGACGTACAAGAAAACTATATCCCAAAACCTGCCTTCAACACACAAGATGTTTACCTGGAATGGTTGCCCATGGGCACCGAGCAATTGTCAATTAACTTGACAGTAAGCAACGCGTTCGACAGGTATTATCTTGATCACGGTACTTATGGATATGACCCGGATTCACAGCGCACTATCGGGCTGCCAGAACCGGGGCGGGATGTGCGCCTGACCCTGGGGTGGAAATTTTAGATTCTCCTCCATTGAGATATTCGCCCGGCATTGCCCGGGCTTTTTTGCGTTTAGCCTGCCCATTTAATCACCTTATTTAATTAACAGCACGAGTATCGATCAACACCATGTCTCGACGCATTCTAATCATAGAAGACGACCTCCAAGTTAACCAACTCCTGCAAGACATGCTGAACCAACAACAGTTCCAAACACAGGCCTGTTTTGATGGGCGGCAAGGGCTGAACACCATTCGAAAACAGGTTTTTGATTTGATTCTACTGGATGTCATGCTGCCTAACATCACAGGGCTGGAAGTATTGAATCAGCTGCGAAAACTATGCGAGACACCGGTAATCCTGTTGACGGCCCTCGGCGCAGAACAAGATCGTATCGAAGGTTTCAAAAGTGGCGCCGACGATTATCTGACCAAACCTTTCAGCACCGCCGAGTTGTTGTTGCGAATCGAAGCGATACTTCGCCGTACCCAAGTTCAACAAAACCAAACACACAAGAACGCACTGAATGCTGAGCAACTTGATACGCTCTCACTCACACCGGTGGAACAACGGATCGTCAATTTCTTTCTGGAGAATGGCGAACAAACACTGAGCAAACCTCTTTTGTATCGTCAGGTCCTGCAAAAAAGCTTTAACCAATACGATCGATCATTGGATATGCACATCAGTAAAATTCGGAAAAAGCTTCAAACTCTGGGCACTTGCCCGCTGGCGATTCAAACCGTACACGGCAAAGGTTATAGGTTACACCGTGTATAAATTAAGACTCTTCGGAAAACTGAACCTCTGCATTGCTTTGTGCGTCACCGTATTCTACTGGCTACTCACGGAATGGAATGAACGGGTAGAAACACAGTTCAGCTATATTGCCGGCGAACACATCCAGCAATTGCACGATTACGCCGTCCAGGTTGAAGACATGATTTCAGCCGGTCAGTTCAATGAACTGCAACAATGGAAAGATGAACTCAGCTTACGCGAAAATACGCTGGTGGCGGTCATTCAAATTGATATTGATGACATCGTCAGCACAGAATGGGACAGTACGCCATACGATGGAGCGTATGTCGGGCGTCCCATTCAATACCCGATTCACCTCTACCATGCAGAAAACCCTTTAATGGATATCCCACTGAGTATTGAGGGTTACCATCTTTTAATTCGCCTTCCTCAAAGAATGCGTCCCGGGGCCTTTTGGAACGAGCTGTATTTTGCCAGCCAAACACTGTTGCCCATACTCTTTGCGATGCTGCTCAGCTATTTATTGTACCGCTACCTGCTTTCCCCCTTGAGAAAACTGGAATCCGCCACACGACGATATGCAGATGGCGACTTCAGTACCAAAATCTACCCGGATATGGCTCGCCGTCAGGATGAAATTTCCGATCTCGCCGCCAGTTTTGATGATATGGGCAGCAAACTCGCCGCTGCAATTTCACAGCAGCGCCAGCTCATTCAGGATATCTCCCATGAACTTCGCACACCATTAACTCGCATGCAGCTCAGCTTGGACGGTGACAAGACCGAAGAAGTACTCACCCGTGTGACCTTGGAAGTTGCCGGAATGCGCAATCTGGTGGAAAGTACGTTAACACTGGCTTGGCTGGAAAATGAAAAGCCCCAACTGAATAAAGACTGTGTCGAACTGGCCCCCTTGATCGAAAGTATTGTGGAGGATGCTCGATTTGAATTCCCACATCACTCGATCCACTGTAAGTTGGATGATATTCAAACGCTGCAAAACAGCAGTCATCTGGCCTTATCTCAATCCATCGAGAACATCGTTCGAAACGCCTGCAAATACACCCCCGAAGGAAAGGATGTTCTGGTGGCACTACAGCAACAACAAAACGATGTGTGTATTGAGGTCGCCGATCAAGGCCCTGGAGTTGACGAAGAGCACCTAGACAATATCTTCAAGCCCTTTTTTCGCCTGGAAAAATCCCGCGATCGACTACAAGGCGGCTTCGGTCTCGGACTCGCGCTTTCCAAGCGCCAGGTTGAAGCCTGCGGAGGGCGCATTTCTGCACACAATAAACCCCCTCAGGGTTTGGTCATTAGAATTGAACTGAGTAATTGTAAAAAACGTAAAAGCCTTAGCAAGGCCGACCACGAAAACTTAAAATAAAAGCGTTATTAATCCGCAAGTTACTAAGCCGAAAAACGCAATGAAATCCAAACATCGACTGGTCTGGATGAAGTGGCATGCCTATCTGGCGTGTTTTTTCCTTCCCCTTGCCCTGCTTTATACACTCACCGGCACCCTCTATATGTTGGATATTCATGGCGGTAACCGTGACGAAATTCAGATTGAGTTGACTCACGTACAACACTGGCCTGAAAACGAAATGGCCGCCTATCAATTGGCGAGCGAACGATTGCCAGACATCTACGGAAATATTTCAGGAAAGTACTTTCGCTTTGACGGCGGCCATAGCTGGTACAGCTTTAACCGAGAAGTCCTATTGTTGACCGAGAAGAAAACCTTGGAAATTCACGTCCACGGACTGTGGAAAAAACTCATCATGATTCACAAAGGTCATGCCCATATTGGCTTTTGGCTTGTTGGCATTGCCTTGGGGTTCAGCCTGTTGTTCAGCCTGCTGAGTGGTGTGGTGCTGGCCTACAGTAATCCTCGTTATCGGCCGTTTGCCAATCGTTGTATGGCACTTGGCAGTCTACTGTTGCTCATTCTGTATCTTGCGCCCATTCATCAATCTGCACTTTAGAGGTTACTAATCAGCAAACCCAACCGGACTGCCTCCGATTGAGCACGGTCTTGACGCTCATTAACCCCGTTCAAGCAAGCTGGCCGAAACCGATTTAAACATAAAACTGGCGCTTTGCAGCACCGACTCCAGCGGCATTTCAAAATTACTGAGTAGCCAATGCACCAGAATGGCATTCACACCACCAACCAGACCGATCGCCACAAGCTCAGCGTCATCAACACCCAAATGCTTATCCGGATAATAGTGCTGTAACAGCTCAATAAACATGATCGCGAAACCGTGGGTAGTGCTCGCCACCAGATCATCCATTTCAGGACTGACACCGCTGGTTTCGATATACAAAATACGGGCAATCTTGGGATTCTCACGCATGTCTTGGTAAAAAGCCCGCAGGCCCAGTTCAACCCTCAGCGCCAGCTGATCCGTCTCACCGTTCATAACAGCTTCCGAAATCAGAGCCATTATTCGCTCAGAGTGTTCTTGGTAGATCGTTTGGAGCAACGCTTCGCGGTTTGCAAAACTCTGGTAAAAGTAGCGCTCCGTCAGGCCCGCTTGATTGCAGATCATTTTGCAAGAGCAACTCGCATAGCCCTTGCTACCCATCACATCAATGCCCGCTTTCATCAGCTGTGTCCGGCGCAGAGCCTTTCTCTCACTGGTGTTGAGGCCCTTATAGGAGCGTTCAGCAGCGATCTCGCCTTGCTCTTTCTCTGCCTTATCTTGGCTTTTTCCTTGCATCTTTACACTCTCAATGGAATCCATCCATGTTGACATGCCACCATGTCAAAAGTAAAGTGACACGAATTCATGTCAAAATAAAAAGGTCAATCGCTCATGAAGCAAGAGCAGGAAAAACACATTGTTTTGATCCATGGCACTTGGGGTAACGCCAGCAACTGGGACGAAATGAAAGCAGAATTGGACAAACGAGGTTTTACGGTGCACACCCCGACCTTGCGCCATCACGAACTGGGCTTTCTGGAATGCGCCCTAGAGATTGGCTCCGTTTCTCTGCAGGATTACGTAGATGACGTCGTCGCGTATATTGAAGCCCTTGATGATGCGCCGATCATTGCCGGCTTATCCATGGGGGGCCTGCTTTGTCAGTTGGTTGCTGCGCGATGCAAGCACCGTGGTGTTGTGTGTTTCTCTCCCGCTCCGGCCTGGGGTATGTTTAATCTGTACCCTTCCATGGTTCGCACCTTCCACTACTACACTAATCAATGGGCCTTCTGGCGAAAACCTCTCTATCCATCCTGGGAAGAGTTTCGGTGGGGGGTTGTAAATGAACAGACTGAAGAAAAAGCCAAAGACTATTTCCTGGCCTGCGTTCCCGAATCTGGAAAGGCTTATTTTGAGATGGGGTTCTGGTTTTTCGATCGCAAACGCCGCAGCCATGTCAACGTCGATGCAATCCAATCTCCGGTTCTGATCTTCATCGGAAAAAAAGATCGCGTTGTCGCTCCCAGAATCGGCCGCTTAACCGCCAAACGCTACGGCGAGCGAGCCACCCTAATCGAGCTGGCACATGCCGATCACTGCATGGTCATCGGTGAACAGTTACAGAATGTGATGCCAGAGTTTGAACGCTGGCTTGAGAATAATCGTATCTACAGCGATCACTAACAAAAAACAAAAATCCATCAACATTACAGACGCCCGCCAGCAGTTCTTGTTCACCAATACAACGGGTCAGGCTTATTCACCGGAGGGACGAATCTTTTCAGTGCAAACAACAGTCATCCCTATCACCTGCCCCTACCTCTCTTATCATGTAGAATCGAACCATGAGCAACCTGAAACGCTCATTCGCTTCAGGCAATCAATGGGTCAGGAAATAGAAACACGGATATGAACAATACTTTGCAGCCAACTGTTTCCGGCAGTGCCCTCCAGTCGATACTCACTGCCTTCCAACAAATGAATTTGGACGTGAAGGAAATCAAGGCTCGCGCTGGCATAGATCAGTTTGATTTGGCAGATCCGCACCTCAGGGTATCTTGTCACTATGCCAGCCGCTGCTATCAAATCGCCCAGCAGCTTTGGAAAGGTGAACACTTTGGCTTGCAGCATGGCCGCATGTATCAACCCTTCAGCCTGGGGATCATTGGCCACTTGTTAGCTACCGCCGACAACTGTCAGCAGGCCCTGAATTGCTACGAGCGTTATCAACGTGCTTTTGGCGAGGGGCTTATCTTTGAATCCAGGCCTTACGATATTGACCAATGCCGCTCGAATTTATATCTCATCGAGTTGGATATACATCCAAAGCTGAGTGGCTCAGTCGATTCTTTGATGATTGATTCGTTTTTTGTCGCGCTCAAAAACTGCGCCAGCTTGCTTACCGGTATTGCCAAGCCACTTGCCTATGTCGAATTGCGCCGGGAGCCTCCAGTTGACCCGGAAACCTATACATCCGCCTTACAGTGCCCGGTCTATTTTTCTCAGAAACAGGATCGAATCTTTATATCATCCGAATTGATGGAACAGCCCTTGTTATCGGCCAATTCATCTCTCTTTATTGCTCTGGAAGACCAGATGCTAAAGAGCAATCTGCACGGTGAAGGATCATTCGCCGAAACAGTGCGTACTGCAATATTAAAGAGCATCGATGGCCGAAAAATCACACTGGCTCGCATCGCTGAACAATTGGCCATGACACCTCGAACCTTGCAGCGCAGACTCAAGCAATCTGAGCATCGATTTCAGGATCTTCTCGACAAGGTACGACTTGATTTTTCTGTCAAAGAGGTTCGCGAAAATAAAATCAGCCATGAAGAGCTCGCCTATCTTCTTGGCTACTCTGAGCCAAGTACATTTCGTAAAGCCTTCAAACAGTGGACGGGAAAAACGCCAAGGGAGTATCAACAGCAGCATTAGGCTCAGCATATGTCGTCATTTCTCATCAACTGACATTATTTCTCATATTCTCTCAAGTCTGACAGATCCATAATTCAGTCGTTCATTGATATCGGAGTGCGCCCTGAATGCTCAGACTCTCATTACCATTATGCCATCGACTCTCAGCTATGGTACTAGGTATCTTTATACTGCTTCACCTGGCCAATCACGCCCTCATCTTCGCCGGTGCTCAGGTGCACATCAACGCGATGAACACGCTCCGAGGTATCTATCAACATCCTGTTATGGAGTGGCCACTGCTGTTTTTCTGTGGGTTTCAAATCATCAGCGGGCTGGTCCTCGTTTACATACGAAGGGGGCAGCGACGTTCCATGCTGGATCGCGCACAGGCCTTGTCAGGCGTATATATGGCGTTCTTCCTGAGCAATCATCTGGTCGCTGTTCTCTACGGCCGAATCGCTCTGGAACTGGACACCAACCTCTATTTCGGTATTGCAGGCATTCATAGCTCACCTTACTTCCTGTTCTTCATTCCTTATTATTTTCTTGCGGTACTGGCGATATTCATTCATATCAGCGCAGCCGTTCACTGGCTTCTGAGAAATCGTTTCGAGAGAGTCATCAGAAATCGTATTTCCATGACCATGATCGCAGCGGGCGGTATTTTCGCGACCCTATTACTTTTAGCATTCGCAGGCGTAAACCAGGATATTTCCATTCCCGAAGAATATCTGGCGCCCTATACCCAGGCTCCCACACAAACCTGAGCCCGATACCAAGCATCCCAATTTAGGCTTTCAATCCGCTTTCTGTTTGCCGACTACCCAACTTAACATTGCCGCTTAACTCAATTCCTCCACGAGAGACACCAGGTTCCTTTAGAAGATATAACTCGAGACACTAAGCTAATTCCCAAGTAAACGCCTGTTGTTATGATTTTGTGATGATTTCATTGGCACTTCCGCCAAGAATGCTTCTTTTCTTCCAATGAGGAACAAGAGAATGCCTATTTTGCGCTCATTATTCGCAGTTATTGTTATGAGTTTTTCCCTGCAGGTCGCCGCTCAACAAACCGCTGTTACGGGTGTCGATCATGTTGGCCTGGTCGTCAAAGACATCGAAGCCAGTAAATCTGTGTTCGTGGATGTATTAGGTTTTTCAGAACGTGGAAGTGACCCCAGTTATCCGGCCTATTTTCTCTCGAATGGCAAGACGACCATCACCCTGTGGCGTGCAAGCCACCCGGAGAAAGCTACCCCCTTCAATCGTAAAACCAATGTCGGCCTGCATCACCTGGCATTAGGAATCAGCAGTGAAGCTGAACTTAATCGCCTCTATAAAGCTTTGAAGGACTTCCCCGGCGTGAATATCGAGTTCGCACCTGAGCTGGCTTATGGTGGCCCCAGCAAACACATGATGTTCTACGAGCCCAGCGGTAATCGCATTGAGCTGGTCCATCGCCCTCAAAAGTAATCCCTATCGAGATTTAACGAGCAGCTACCATGTCCAGAATGTCGACAAGCCGAACCCTTACTTTGTATCAAAGCAGTCTCTGCCCATATTGCATCAAGACTCGAAAAGCCATGAAAAAACTGGATTTAAACATTCCAATGAAAGACGTAGGCTTCTCGGGGAAAATTCGCCAGGAACTCATCAAAGGCGGTGGTAAACCCCAGGTGCCCTGCCTGCGAATTGAGATCAAAAATCAGCCTACACAATGGCTGTATGAATCGACGGATATCATTCGCTATTTGGAAGCCTATAAGTGTACTGATCACCGCGTGGTTTGAGGCCACGCATCGGTTTGGGGCCGGGTGATATTCGCAGATATTTCCTGATCCCAATGCTGAAAGCGTTAAGTTATCAGGTACAATCGGAGGATCAACCTAAGCTGCACAGAGCAAGCCCTGTAATGAACTACAAGACCGTACAGACTCCAGCGAAAAAAGCCATCGCCTTGGTTGCCCACGACAACCTGAAATCCTCTCTTATCGATTGGTGCAAGAAACACGAAACATCACTTGCCCAGCACCGAATTTGCGCCACGGGCACGTCGGGCCAACTTATCGAAAAACACTGTAAATTAAACATTGAAAAGCTGATCAGTGGTCCGCTCGGGGGCGATCAGCAAATTGGTGCGAAAATCAGCGAAGGTGAAATCGATATGCTGGTGTTTTTCTGGGATCCTTTTGAGCCTATGCCCCACGACCCAGATGTGAAAGCCCTATTGCGCATCGCGGCCGTGTGGAATATTCCAGTTGCTTGTAACTTTGCCAGTGCCGACATGATGATGGCGTCCAGCTTGTTGGACCAGTCTTTTTCCAAGCGCGTGCCGGATTATGAGCGCTACATACAAGACCGCAGCCAGTAAATTCAACACTCAACTCAGGCCAGAAACGCTCTCTGGCCTGAGAGACAGATGAAGAAAAAACCCTAAACCGGTGTCACGCCCTTTTTCAGCAGAATATTTCCGTATTTACGGGTATCGCCCGTCATGACCACCGCAAATGCCTTCTCCGCACGCTGATAGAATTCAAAACGTTCCGCAAAAGTCATGTCGGGATTGAGCTCGCTGTGGCGCTTACGCTACAGGTTTAACAAGCCCCGGACTGATCATAAGCATCACGATGACTTTCAATTTCGGGCAAGTGACTTTCAGACCAGGATTTTGCCATTTTAACAATAGGGACCAACGACTCCCCCAATGGGCTCAAAGAGTATTCGACTCGTAACACCCGCTCATCGTCATAAGCACAGCGAACGACAAGACCATCACGCTCGAGTTTTCGCAGTGACTGGCTCAGCATTTTTTGAGAAATTCCCTCACAGACTCGTTTGAGCTCGCCAAACCTCAAAATACGCTGATCCAAAGCCCCCACAATCAGAGACACCCATTTTTCACCAATCAAGGCAAGTACTTCCCGCGATGGGCAAATCGCCGCGTACACATTAGGCGCGAGATTTTGCTCGCTTTCCTCTGACATGGTTACCTCCAGGTACCTAATTGATTTAAGACTTCCTAGCTCATAGTCTTACCAGTATACATTGGTTACTAGTAATTTATAGATACTAGCAGCACAGGTATACCAACCGATTATTGAAAACCGCAAAAGGTAAAGACGAATGAACACAATCTCTATATATGGTTTCGGCAGTGTTGGGCAGAAACTCGCTAAATTATTCAGCGATGCCGGCAGAACAGTCATTATCTGCTCTAAAGATGGCAGCAGTGGCCGCGAGGAATACCAAACAGCCAGTTTTGCTGAAGGCGCCAAATTGGCGGATGCTGTAGCACTTGCCATTCCCTTTACTGCCGCTCAGGAGCTGCTTATTAAGCACGCCGATGAACTGACTGGAACAACCATCATCGAGTGCACCAACCCTCTGAACGAAGATTGGTCTCCTCTGTTGCTGGGAGAAAATACATCCGGTGCCGAAGAAATCGCCAACGCACTGCCAAATGCAAAGGTCGTTAAAGCCTTCAACACCATCTTTGCCGATGTGATGCCAAAGGAACGACACGACCGTGCTGGTCAGGCGATTACCGCATTTGTGTGTGGCAGTGATGACCATTCTAAAAACGATGTCCTCAAATTGGTTGTCGATTGCGGTTTCGCTCCCGTAAACGCAGGAAGCCTCAAAAGCGCACGCTATCTCGAAGCCATGGCTCACCTCAACATTGAAATTGCTGTCGGGCAAGGCGGCAGCACCAATGCTGCTTTTCTGTACCACCAAGCTTAACGGCTGTCAGACTGCAAGACTGAAAGACACCAGAGGCTCGTCCTTCTTTTGCGAGGACGAGCTTATCTTTTCCAGCAAGCACCGAGGACAAGATGCACCATGTGAATCAACCCCAACAAAAGATACCAGTACGCTGGAAGCAATGGCTCATGATCAGTTTGTACATCTGGCCATTGTCCTACGTCATTCCCGCCTATTTGAGACGGTTGATAAACCCTCAATGTCTTTGGTCAGATTTTCTGGTTCAGGGACTGGCGACCGCCATCGTGGTATTTATGCTTGTGTTTATCTTGCTGCCTTTATCGCAACGTAAGCTATCACACTGGATTTATTCAAACAGGCCCGATAAATCTTAATCCCAACAACACCGTGTTCTTCAGCAATATCACACTCGGCTTTATAAAGGTAAGACCCGATGAACATAGAAAAGAAAAAAATACACTTTAACATTGCAAATGAAACCATCATTGGTCACCTGTACATTCCACAGGGCGGGAAGCAGCCCTACCCTGCGGCTGTTGTCGTCGGCCCGATGACCAGTGTTAAGGAACAAGTTGCTGGGTATTACGCACAAAAAGCGGCAATGAAAGGGCTAGTAACATTAGCCATTGATCACCGACACTACGGAGAGAGCTCGGGCGAGCCCAGACAATACGAATACTACAAACACAAAATTGACGATGTCGTCGAGGCCGTGAATTTCCTCGCTCATCAAGAGGAAGTGGACACTGAAAATATTGGCCTTATTGGTGTCTGTCTTGGTTGTGGTTACGCCAGCTGGGCCAGCATCAAGACAGAAAAAGTAAACTGGTTGAAACTGGTTGTCGGGTACTATCGATCGCCAAAGACAATGAAACTGAACTCCCCACAAGACTATGAGGGCAAAATTGATCAGGGCGTAAAAGCCAGAATTGCTTATGAGGAAAAACAAGAAACCATCATGATTCCGGCCGCTGCCCTGGAAGGTGATGCCGCCATGTCATCAAGTAATCTGGTCGACTACTATGGTAACCGTGCCAAGGTAGACAACTACATCAATGCCTTTGCCGTGATGTCGAGAGAACATTTTGTCCCCTTTGACGTTCAAGAGGCTGCACCGCAACTCAACGTTCCCGTAGTCATGATTCACTCCAAGCAAGCGCTTTCTCCGACCCTTGCTCAAGAATACTTTGATAAAATCAGAAGCCCCAAACAGATGCATTGGCTGGAGGGGAAAAGTCAGGATGACTTCTATGACAACCCTGACTTGGTGGATGCTGCTCTCACGGTGCAAATGGAAAAGACTTAGCCGGTGATTTCAGCGTTACCGACATTATAAAAAGAGCGGATGGATTTTATTATGTCGCCTTCCAGCTCATACCATTCGCAAACCGTCATCTCTAGACCTGTATTTGCATTACTTTGTTCAAACTGGACACAAACACTGTTGCCATCATTGATCTGCTTGATGACGGTTAGGGTATTACCCAAAAAATCCTGTTTATTTTTAGCCACAATCTCCAGATAACGCGCTTTTCCATCAATCAGACCAAATGGGCTAGTATGAGTAAAATCATCCGCGATGGGGAGGTTGTCTAGATCCCCCGAGCGCCAACACTCAAACCATTGTTCAACAGCGGGACTCTTTAGTTTTATCATACGACCTATCCTATTTGGTATAATATTCGACAACAACAGCATACCATCACTGCAATGGCACGGCCGATTCGAATAGTCTAAAAGCTTTTTGAGCCTGACCAAATTGTCCTTTTGGCGTTACACATACTTACAGGCACCAAATGATTATTCTAGGCATCCGCTGCGCCTTGTCAGATAACCTCTAAACAACTGTGCCCCTAAGCTCGCGTGCCAAATAGCTTGCTTTTATTCTGTGATTGACTCATTTCGTTTGAAAATTGACATACCCTTCTCTTTACAAAATTTAAAGACCGCACAAATTTCACTTTAATTAAACATAGAAGCATATCGAGTAAGTCTGCAACAATTAAGTATTCTAAAATTTTTCGCACACCGTCAATGCATCCAAGAATATTTCCATTTTCTCAACGCGCCTTCTCTGAAAATGTGCCGCCTTAACCGACCGAGAAACTGAAGCGTAGAAACATTATTGGCGCATCGGTCATCATTTTATTTGTCATACTTTCCGGCCAAAGGTTTTGCAACTAAATTGAAAGCCAGTTACATTCATTATCTACTAGCACAATAAACACTCCTTCTTTACAGTTTGGAAATTTATTATTGAAATTTGAATCTACTTTAGAGGAAAGTTAAATCTTGCTATTACCATTATGGTGTGAATCTTAAACCTTCATTCACTTATGTGATCCGATAGGTCTGCGGGATAAGGAAAATCATGACAAAGAAGAAACAAGCTTTATTACTGATTCATGGCATTGGTGATCAAAAGCCGATGGATACTCTACGGGGGTTTGTGAATGCTGTCTGGTCTACCAATACGGAGGTACACCACCCGCACATTCCCAATTCTAGCTTATATTGGAGCAAACCTGATCGATTATCTGGCAGCTTTGAGCTCAGGAGGCTAACAACGCCCTCAAATAGAAGTGGAATTAGAACTGATTTCTTTGAATTCTATTGGGCTCACTTGATACAAGGAACGAACACCTCTCATGTAATCAGCTGGGCAAAAATGCTTTTGTTCAGGTTACCTTCCACTGTACCAGAGCGACTTCATCAGCTTTACTGGGGATTGTGGGTAATCATACTGATTTTTCTATTCTGTTTCATAAGAGCAATATATTTGGGCACTAGTACAGCAGATCAAGGGCTTCAGGCTGTTGTATTTGCAATGTTAAGTGTCTTAATTCTGCCCGCCACAGGGTGGGCCATTAGGGAAATACTTGGCGATGCAGCACGCTATTTATACCCTGCACCCACTAACATTCATACACGCTCTCAGATAAGAAATGCGGGTGTAGAGCTTATAAAATCATTGCATGACAGAGATTATGAGCGAATCATTATTGTTGGGCACAGTTTAGGCTCAGTAATTGGATACGACATTTTGACTCATGCTTGGGCGCAAGTTCATGACCAAATTCACCTAGAAAATAAACATAAGACATGTGCCCTAAAAGCCCTCGAAGAGGCCCTTCAGAATAATACAAGTGAAAATCTGGAAAATACTGAAAAGTTACAAAGAGATTATCTAAAAGAGCTTTCGGATAACGGCTGCCCCTGGAAAATTTCAGACTTTATTACTTTAGGAAGCCCCTTGGCACACGCAGAAATTCTTCTTGCAAATAATGAAGAGGAGTTTAAATTAAGAAAAACAAACCGCGAGCTTCCAACTTGCCCTCCCGAACCTGAAACTAGAACAACTAGAAAAGGAAAAAGTGAACACTTCTCGTTCGAAAAGAAGTACAAACGAGATGGCAACTCAGAAATCAAATGTGAAATACCTCACCACGCAGCCTTGTTCTCACCAACAGTATGGAAAAATATCTATTTTGACAGCCCCTGGCTTCTTAAGGGAGACTTTATAGCTGGCAAACTAGCTCCTGTACTAGGAAGAGCAATACAAGATTTTAAAGTCTCGACTACGCAAAAAAATGGATTTTTATCGCATACATTATACTGGTCACTCGGAGAAAATGAAGAGCAGGAAGGCAAAACCCCTCCGCATATTCAGCGTTTACGACAGGCAATAGACTTATAGCCACATAAATAATTTCATGTTTCCAACTGAACTGTAACTCATATGTCGTGCTGCATGAAAATCTCATCCAGCAAGGGGTTCTAATTCTGGGGAAAGGTCAAAGGTATAAGTCGATCATCTTAGTTATGGTGAGAGCCTGTGCTTGTTTGTTAAGCACAGGCTCTCGAGCCCTTTTTTCCCTCAGCGCCATGGCTTTGTCACGCTCAGTTTTGGGGCATATACCATTCTTTCGTTTGATTTTGAGCCGCTCAACCTCCACGCGTGCCCCAACCAAGGACATTTCCGGAAATGTTATTGGCCTTCCTCACTATCAATAGCCGTGGGGCTTCTATATCGATACCATAACGTCTTAGTTCCACCCTTGCTACAAATCACTCTAAGGCCTGAGTTTTCTCCCACATCGACCAAAGGTTTACACTCGGGCTTCATAGCTTCTATAGCCTTAACCGATAGTGGTTTACAAGCACTTTTGGTATGCTGCACTGCTTGCGATTTGCTGCTTTTTCTTCGTCGTGCAAAACCACAACACACAATACAAAAGTACTATTTCTGGCACTTTTGCTTCGTGTTTCCCAGCCTCGAAAAAGAAATTCAAAACAGCCAAAACTCATAACTTATTGATTTTTATAGACTAAAAGCCATTTTAATGACCAAAAGCACTTCAAAATCCAGCTCCGCCAAAACCACTCACACACCCATGATGCAGCAGTACCTTAAGATCAAGGCAGAGCATCCCAATGAGTTGGTGTTTTACCGCATGGGGGATTTCTACGAGCTGTTTTATGACGATGCCAAGAAAGCGGCGCGTTTGCTGGATGTAACGCTCACCGCGAGGGGGAAATCCGGCGGAGACCCCATTCCCATGGCTGGGATTCCGTTCCATGCGGCGGACAATTACCTGGCGAAAATCGTGCGGGCGGGTGAGTCCGTCGCTATCTGTGAACAGATTGGCGACCCTGCAACCAGCAAGGGGCCTGTTGAGCGTAAAGTCGTCCGTGTTGTAACTCCCGGTACCATCAGTGATGAAGCGCTGCTGGATGGCAGCCAGGACAATCTGTTGGTCGCGATTCATTCCGAGCCCAGTGAGGACCGCAGTGCTTTTCATTACGGCATTGCGGCTCTGGATATTGGCGCCGGGCGCTTTTGGATATTGCAGGTTGAGGGCGATGATGCCTTACAAGGTGAAATTCAACGCCTGAATCCGGCAGAACTCCTGGTGGCGGAGGAGTTGGCCGATAACCCCATGTGGGCTCAACGGCCAGGTTTGCGTCGACGCGCGCCCTGGGAATTTGAACTGGAAACCGCCGAGCGTCTATTGAGCCAGCAGTTTGAAACCAAAGATCTCAGCGGTTTTGGTTGCGCGCATCTACCACTCGCTATCGCGGCGGCGGGCTGTTTGTTTGCCTATGCCCAGGAAACCCAGCGCACTGCACTGCCCCATATTCGTTCTATTCGCGCAGAAGACCGCGATCAAGCCGTCGCGATGGATGCTTCCACACGTAAAAACCTGGAACTGGATTGCAACCTCAATGGCGAACAGGACAACACACTGTATGAGGTACTGAATCAAACGGGGACCTCCATGGGCGGCCGCTTGCTGCGCCGCTGGCTGCATCGTCCACTTCGCGATTTGGATACCCTGCAACAACGCCAGGAAGTGATTGCTCAACTGCAAAACGGTTATCGCTACGAGTTGTTGCAACAACAGTTAAAAAATATCGGTGATCTGGAACGAATTTTAGGCCGCCTTGCCCTGCGCTCGGCTCGCCCGCGAGACCTGTCCAGATTACTGAGTTCACTCGCCTGCTATCCGCAAATCCAACAACAGATCGCTGAGTTGGATACGTCACGAATGAAGAGCCTGGCCACACAAATTTCAGAATTCCCCGAACTGGTCAGTCTGTTGGATAAAGCCATCGAAGAGAACCCACCCGTGGTGATTCGAGATGGCGGCGTCATTGCAGAGGGCTATGATGCTGAACTCGATGAACTGCGCAACATCAGCAACAATGCCGGACAGTTTCTGATCGACCTGGAAACCCAGGAGCGCGAGCGCACCGGCATTGCAACGTTGAAAGTCGGTTATAACCGAGTGCACGGCTACTTTATTGAAATTTCAAAAGCGCAGGCTGAATCGGCGCCTGCTGAATACATTCGCCGACAAACCCTGAAGAATGCTGAACGTTTCATTACCCCTGAATTAAAAGAATTTGAAGACAAAGCGTTGTCCGCGAAATCCCGCGCGCTGTCACGTGAGAAAGCCCTATACGAAGAATTGGTTGAAATCATCAATAAGGATTTGCTGCCTCTGCAAGATTCAGCCGCCGCCGTTGCCGAATTGGATGTGCTCAATAATTTGGCCGAGCGTGCCGACCAATTGAGTTTGGTTCGGCCAACATTAAAAGAAGAAAGCGGCATTGAAATCGAACAAGGTCGTCATCCTGTAGTGGAACAAGTGCTGGACGGCCCGTTCGTTCCAAACGATGTTAACTTTCACGATGATCGTCGCATGTTGATTGTCACCGGCCCGAACATGGGCGGTAAATCGACGTATATGCGTCAGACCGCTTTGATTGTTTTGCTCGCGCAAATTGGCAGTTTTGTGCCCGCACAAGCCGCCAATATTGGTTTGGTTGATAAAATTTTTACGCGTATTGGCTCTTCAGATGATCTCGCTGGTGGCCGCTCAACCTTTATGGTTGAAATGACCGAAACCGCCAATATTCTCCATAACGCCAGCGAACACAGTCTGGTGTTAATGGATGAAATCGGACGAGGCACGTCAACCTTCGACGGCCTGTCCCTGGCCTGGGCCTGTGCCCAACACCTTGCCAGTAAAGTACGCGCCTTTACTCTGTTTGCGACACATTACTTCGAAGTGACTCAGCTGCCTGAGACCTTAGCCAGCGTGGCAAATGTGCATTTGTCTGCAACCGAACACAACGACAATATTATTTTCCTGCACAACATTGAAGAAGGCCCGGCAAGTCAAAGCTATGGTATTCAAGTAGCCAAGCTGGCGGGCATTCCCACCGACGTGCTTAGCGAAGCGAAAGCGCAATTGGCTGCCCTGGAAGCCGACGCCAATCATCAATTGCAGACCATGACGAGCGACGACACCCCGGCTCAAGAAAACAGTACGGTCATAGTCGATCAGCCGAACTCGGTCACTGAAGATCTACCGGGCGCGGTAACACCTTCAGTCGACCCGAATCCTCAGCAGTCGGATATGTTTGCCAGTAATCACGCCGCAGTTGACGCTTTGTCCACTCTAGACCCGGATGATTTGACCCCACGTCAGGCCCTTGAAGCGCTGTACCGTTTGAAATCGATGATGTAGAAGCGGGGACTAAATCTAAGTGATTCTTAGTTCGCGAAATTTTATGCTGTTCTGAATCAAGTAGATCAAATGTGTCTATAATTAGACCGAATTGAACCAACAAAGCGGCACAAAATACTGCTAAAATGCGCGCCGATTTGTAAAAAGGCCGACAAGAGCCGGATTAGCCTAAGCATAATTAAGGAGCTAGCATGACATTTATCGTTGCCGACAACTGTGTAAAGTGTAAACACACAGATTGCGTTGAAGTCTGCCCGGTAGACTGTTTTTATGAAGGCCCAAATTTTTTGGTCATTCACCCCGACGAGTGTATTGATTGCGCTCTGTGTGAGCCCGAGTGCCCTGTAGATGCCATCTTCTCAGAAGATGAAGTCCCAGAGGGTCAAGAGGTGTACGTTGAGCTGAACGCGGAATTGGCCGAAGTCTGGCCGAACATTACCGAGAAAAAGGACGCTCCAGCCGACGCTGAAGAATGGGATGGCGTCGAAAACAAACTACAATATCTCGAACGCTAAGAGATGATATAAAAGGGCCAGAACCCCACAGGTTCCGGCCCTTTTTTTATGCCTGTTGAAAGCCTATGAGCAAGATCATATTAGTGCGCCACGGCCAAGCAGCTGCCAGCTGGGGCGAAGAAACCGATCCAGGGCTCAGTGAGACCGGTCGACTACAAGCCGCCAGCATTCAGGAGGCCTTAACTCCTTTTGTGGGTGCGGCGATTCTGAGTAGCCCCAAGGCTCGCGCGCAGGAAACAGCCTGTATTGCCCTGCCCGGTATCCAGCCGAGTATCGATACTCGTTTCACTGAAATTCCTTCCGGCGATCGAAGCCTGGCCGATAGAGGCCTGTGGCTACGCCAGGTATTCAGACAACATTGGTCCGAACAGGAACGTCAGGTTAAGGGCTGGCGAGAAGGCATTCTCAACGCGCTGTACGAGCAACCAGACAGCATAATTTTTTGCCATTTTGTGGTGATCAATGCCGTCGTCTCTGTCGCGCGTAACGACGACCGAGTCATGCAGTGCCGGCCAGATTATTGCTCGATGTGGGAATTTGAAGTAACCGATCAATCCATCCGTCTGCTCAAGGGCGGCAAAGAGGATGAAAGCCTGGTCTTGTAAAGTGGGGTATCCATGTCATCACCCAATGGTCACCCATAAAAAAAGCCGCTTCAAAAGCGGCTTTTCAAACCTAGGAGTCGTCAAGCAGCGAGGTTAGCCCAGAGAGCCAAACAACGCTTCAGAGTTCAAACCTTGCTGCTCCAAAATACCGCGTAAGCGCTTCAGTGCTTCAACCTGAATTTGACGGACACGTTCACGGGTCAATCCAATCTCGCGCCCAACTTCTTCCAGTGTGCTGGTTTCATGGCCACGCAGTCCGAAACGACGTGCAACCACTTCACGTTGCTTTTCAGTCAATTCGTCCAACCAGGAATCCAGATTCTGATGCAGGTCGCTGTTTTGCAATAATGTCGATGGATCCGATACGTGTTGGTCGGGAATCGTTTCCGACAAGGTCTTTTCTGAACTTGGCCCCACTGGGTTATCAATGGAGGTGACGCGCTCATTCAAACCCAGCATTTTTTCAACATCGGCTACCGGCTTATCCAGCAGCTTAGCGATTTCTTCCGGGCTTGGCTCGTGATCCAACTTCTGAGTTAATTCACGGGCCGCACGTAGGTATACATTCAATTCTTTGACCACATGAATCGGCAAACGAATGGTTCGCGTCTGATTCATAATGGCACGTTCAATAGTCTGGCGTATCCACCAGGTGGCGTAGGTGGAGAAGCGGAATCCACGTTCCGGGTCAAATTTTTCGACCGCTCGAATCAGCCCCAAATTGCCCTCTTCGATTAAATCCAACAGTGCCAGGCCACGACTTACATAACGACGAGCGATCTTCACTACCAAGCGTAAATTACTCTCAATCATACGCTTACGCGCTGCCTCATCGCCCTTTAGAGCCAAACGTGAGAAGTATACTTCTTCTTCTGCACTAAGCAGGGGGGAGAAACCAATCTCATTGAGATACAACTGGGTAGCGTCAAACGACTTACTGTCGCGCTCATCTGGTGGAAGGGTGGTTAATGCCTCTCCACCATCAGCTTTTACAATAGGATCCGACTCTGCTTTACCAACATGTGTTTCTTGATTCTGGACTGCCATGTCGATACCTGTACCTTATTTCAAATTAGTGTTTGTGGAATCTGGCTTCCACACCTAAGACTCGCATGCACCCACCCTTCCTGGGTCGCTAGCAATGCCTGTGGTGTCTCAATCGGCAACGCTGGTCTTAACTCTCCACATCAACCCATTAACGTTTGGGTAAGTAACTTAAGGGGTTGACCGATTTGCCGTTTTTTCGAATCTCGAAGTGCAACTTCATTCGATTAGCACCACTTGATCCTATGTCGGCAATTCTCTGCCCGCCTTTAACGATATCGCCTTCCTTTACACGCAACTTATTATTATGGGCGTAGGCACTAAGGTATTGTTCATTGTGTTTGATGATCAATAACAAGCCATAACCCCGCAATCCATTGCCGGCGTATACAACGCGTCCAGAAGCGGCAGAGACAACAGGCTCTCCCAAATTACCGGCAATATCAATACCCTTGTTCAGCCCGTTCGGCCCGCTAAAGCGCGCGAGTAAGCGCCCCTTAGCGGGCCAACGCCAGGAAATTCCAGCTTGGCTCTGAGTTTGGCTTTTCTTAGGAGACCCGGGCCGTGTGTTTGTTTTTGAACGCGGCTTGCTTGTGGCGCCTGAAGCCACTTTGGGAGCCGATTTAGTTTTCGTCTTCGGTTTTTTAGGTTTACTGCTGCTGGATTTAGGAACTGCTTTGGGGGCGCTTTTGCTGGTTTTCGCAAGCTGACGAGGCGTTTTGCGACTGGAATTGCTGGTCCAAAGGGACAGCTTTTGACCGGGGAAAATGGTGTAAGGGCTTGATAAACCGTTACGTTGAGCTAAAGTTTTGACATCCACCCCATAGCGCCACGCGATCGCGTAGAGGGTTTCGCCTTGGCTGACGACATGGTGTCCAATCTTTTGGCTCGGAGGTTGTTTTCTTTCTTGAACAGGGGCAATATGCCCGCCTGTTGAGCAGGCAAGCAAAAGCAGAGTGATCAATATATTGAACAGCCCTAACTTCATGGCTCTCCCCCGTTTCATACTAAAGTTGTGATTTAAGTCACTACTACAGTCAGAACTCTAGCAAATTATTATGATTTTCTGTGATTAAACAGAACAATCAATAACAAAACAATCTAAAAACACCCTAGCAAAAGTCGTTAATTTCAGGAACTAAAGTCGTTTTTCCGAGATACATCGTTTTAGTGATCGTTTTCTCGATCAGAAATTTTGCTCTTTATTTCCCCATTTCTCCAAAAGTATCACTAAGAGCAAGCCTATGGCGCAAAAACAACCCGCCAATAGGGAATGTGATGGCATGCCTGTCAGCAACTCAAATTGACCAGGCAACACATTCTCCTGAAGCAGTGGCACCTCAATCCCTTTGCTATTGATTCGAGCGCTGATGACCTGCTTCCAGGGCCAGATTAAATTTAATGATCCGAACAGAAAACCGGTCAAGCTGGCCATGGTCAGTGCACGAAAGCGGTGCAATAAAAACGACAACACGTGGGAAAAAGCGACAAGTCCTATCGCTGCACCAGCGGCGACATAGAGTAGATTGAGAATCTCAAGGTTCTTAATGGAATCAATAACTGGCTGGTACAAACCCAACATCAACAAAATAAAACCACCGGAGATGCCCGGTAAAATCATTGCGCAAATGGCCAGGGCGCCGCCTCCGAACAAGACCAGCGGCGACACTTCCAACTCACTAAACCCCAATTTGGATACCGCATAGGCCGCAAACGCACCTAAAACCAATGCCCCCATGGTCGCTAAACTGTGTTCCGATATCTGTCGCCAGAGCAGGACCGCCGATGCCAGGATCAAACCGAAGAAGAAAGACCAGATAAAGATAGGATAGTGAGCCAGGGCTGCACTGATCAGTTTGGCCAGTGAGAATACGCTGAGCAAGATTCCGCCAAATACCGCCGCCAGAAAAGGGCCATTCACTTCTCGCCAGACAGCTAAGGGGCCTTCTTTAAACAGGGTCAGTACCAGGCCGGGCTTGATGGAGCGAAGGGAATCAATTAACTCAGTGTAGATGCCACTGATAAACGCTACCGTACCGCCAGATACCCCCGGTACCACATCTGCCGCGCCCATTGCCATGCCTTTGGCAACCAGACCGACGTATTGTTTAGTATTGCGTCGATGGCCGAACTCAGGCATCGATCGTTCCAGACTTCAGGGGCACGAATTTAACCGGCTCAAGTATCTGGGTAATAAAGTTATCACTGTCGCCATCGCGCATGACTAGATGCAACTCCTGTTGCTCCCCCCCGATCGGAATCACCAGCACCCCATTGGGCGCCAACTGAGCCAGAAGTTCTTTGGGCATAATCTGAGGTGCAGCGGCACTGAGTATGGCATTAAACGGACCCACTTCAGGCCAACCAAAGCCGCCATCCGTGTGCTTGAAACGTACATTGCGCAATCCCAGATCACGCAATCGTTGCTTGGCTTTGTCCTGCAGGGGCTTAATGCGTTCTACGCTGTAAACCTGTTTCACGAGTTGCGCTAGAACGCTGGTTTGAAAACCGGAGCCGGTGCCAACTTCAAGCACTTTATCCAAACTGCCAGCGGCGCCGAGCAGTATTTCAGTCATGCGGGCAACGATATAAGGCTGGGACAGGGTTTGCCCAAATCCGATGGGCAAGGCCGTGTCTTCGTAAGCTCGGTGTGAGAGCGCTTCATCCAGAAAGATATGGCGCGGGGTATTGCGCATTACATCCAACACTTCCCAATTGGAGACGCCCTGGTCCATCAGTCTTTGCACCAAACGCTCTCGGGTACGCTGGGAGGTCATCCCCAAGCCTTGCAGTAAATTCTGGTTCACACACTGTCCTTAATTAACACTCTTACCACGCCCTCGCTGTTCTCTCACAACTCTCACCAACAGCTGGCGGCTAAACCCCGCAATATACCATAGTTGCCCTACTCTTCGACTATTTCGGGCTGCTCCAAATGACATAATTCGCGCAATAATGACGTCGCATAAGCACCGGGCGGCAGCCTGAACTGCAACTCCAGATCTCCATCCTGCCACTGCCATTTCAAATCGATGGCTCGCAGAGCCAAAGCTCGCCGGTCCTGGCGCAGGCCCAGGTGCTCCAGGCGTTCACACCAGTTCCCCATAGAGGCGAGCACCCGTTCTTCCAATGCCAGCACCTCAGCCGTGGATTCCAGGCGTCCGCGCCCCCACATCGGCCCAGAGGCCTTACCGTCAAGTAAGCATTCGCCTGCCAAGATGCTCTGCCAGCTGCCGTTCTGAACACGTTCGCTCAAAACGCGATTGAAGAGGTAGGAACGTGCCGCCGACACGATGAATTTCTTTTGTTGACGATTGCGAATGCTGACGCCTTCATCAAACCACTGGGCAGCACGTTGGAGGTTTCCGCCATCGGCGCCAAAGCGCTGCTCACCAAAATAATTGGGCACACCTTGAGCAAGCAAAGACAAACGAGCTTCCAGTGCCTCCAACTCGGCATCGGGTTGACGCAAGCGGATTACAAAACGGTTATCAGCATGATCGCCCCGGCGTAATTTGCTGCGACCACGGGTGACCGTCAGCACCTCGGTGCCCTGGATGTCGAGATTTCGCCAATCCGGTTCAATGCCTTTAGGCATGTACAGACTAAACCACTGCTCTGTCACCGCACGGCGATCTTTCAGCCCGGCGTAGCCCACATCCATATTCTGGATACCCGCGGCTTTGGCGAGCTGTTTGGCAATCCAGGCCGTGTTGTTATTGGTTTTGCGAACATACAGATAGACATGCTCCCCCTCACCTTCTGGCTCTCGAGGCAGCCGCTCATAGACTTGAAAGTCTTCAAATTCACAGCGAAAGCCGGCGCTCCCCAAAGGCTCACCATAGGCATACGAAAAATTTACATTCAGTTCGGTCACGTTGTTCGATCCAGTAGGACTCTGTTTCCAAAGGCTGGGGTTGGCGGTTACGCCTTTTCAATCAGGACGACGGCATAAGCGGCGATACCTTCCTTGCGTCCAGCAAAGCCCAACTTTTCAGTAGTGGTTGCTTTCACATTGATGGCCCCAGGGTCGCAGGCACAATCCGCACTAATGCGTTCGCGCATGGCAGAAATATGGGGAGCCATTTTGGGCGCTTCAGCCACAATAGTCATGTCGGCATTGACCAGCTGATACTGTAACTCGGACAATTTCTGGACCACTAATCTCAGCAACTCTCGACTATCAATGCCTTTGTACTGCGTATCGGTATCCGGAAAGTGCTTGCCAATATCCCCGAGCCCTGCCGCGCCTAAAAGCGCATCACAGAGGGCATGCAATAAAACGTCACCATCAGAATGTGCTTTCAGACCACGCTCATGATCAATGCTGACCCCGCCAATCATGATATGCGTTTTGAACGGCTCGTTCGCTTCAAAGGCGTGGACATCATACCCCTGTCCAACTCGTATTGCTGTCGCCACACTGGCTCCTTTCTTATTTTCCAGAAGAGGCCTCTGATTTAAAGAGGCGGTCGCTGGCGCCCCAGAATAAATTCTGCCAAAGGCAAATCTTCAGCACGTGTAATCTTGATATTGTCACTCGGGCCATTAATCACTTTAGCGGAGTACCCCGCCCATTCTATGGCACTGGCTTCATCGGTAATGTTCGCGCCGGCCTCTAATGCACCTTGTAAACTGTCTCGCAATCGCCCGAAGCGAAACATCTGTGGTGTCTGAGCCTGCCATAACTGACGGCGATCAACCGTCTCACGAATCTCATTGCCCTGCACCACTTTTTTAATCGTGTCATTCACTGGATTGGCCAGGATACCCCCGGTCACGTCTTCGCTCAGCTGGCGAATCATCTGATCCAGGCTTTGCGCTCGCAAACACGGGCGAGCGGCATCGTGCACCAGCACCCAGTCCTGCTCAGCCGCCACATGTCCAATGGCATTCAAGGCATTCAAAACCGAATCGGCTCGCTCTCGACCGCCCGGTAAGGATTTGATTTTGGGGTGATGGCTGATCGTCAATTCAGACCAGTAGGCATCGTGTTCAGCCAAGGGCACATACACCGCTTCAATCATTTCATGGGAAAGCAGATGCGCCAGGGAATGCTCAATAACGGTTTTAGACTGCAAAGACAGGTACTGCTTGGGACGATCGCTGGCCATGCGCGAACCTATCCCGGCGGCGGGCACCACCGCCCAATATCGGGTGCTCATGAATCCTTGGGCTCCACAACCATATAGAAGGTTTCGCCTTCCTTGATCATGCCCATATCGCGGCGGGCTTTTTCTTCGATCGCTTCATTGCCTTTACGCAGCGCTTCCACTTCGACTTCCAGCAATTTATTGCGTTGCTTGAGGCGTTCATTGGTCTGCTCCTGCTGCTCAAGTTCACGCTCCAGTCGAGCGATATGCGCCAGGCTTCCCTCGCCCACCCACAAGCGGTACTGCAGCCCCAAAAAGAGCAGCAATAGCAGTAGGCTTATCCATTTAACGGCATTCACAATTGAGGTACCTGATGGTGTTCAAGGGTTTCCAGGGAACAGTTAATTGGCATTAAGGGTAAACAGTTTTGCACAAACTGTGAATAGCCATAAAACACAATCGGCCAGCCCGCGTATGCGAGCTGGCCGATGGAGAGCGAAAATAGAACTTTACGCTTAGGCTTTGAATTCTGCGCGGCCGCGATACGGCGCCTGCTCAGCCAATTCAGCCTCGATGCGCAATAAGCGGTTGTACTTCGACACGCGATCAGAACGACACAGAGAACCGGTTTTGATCTGGCCAGCAGCCGTGGCAACCGCCAGGTCTGCAATCGTGGTGTCTTCGGTTTCACCGGAACGGTGGGAAATCACTGCAGTGTAACCTGCATCTTTCGCCATTTTGATGGCGTCCAGCGTTTCACTCAGAGAGCCGATCTGATTGAATTTGATCAGAATGGAGTTTGCGATGGACTTGTCGATGCCTTCTTTCAGAATCTTGGTGTTGGTCACGAACAAGTCATCACCCACCAGCTGAACACGCTCGCCCAGTTTTTCGGTTTGGTATTTCCAACCGTCCCAGTCAGATTCATCCTGACCGTCTTCGATGGAAATGATCGGGTAGTCATCACACAGGCCCGCCAGATAGTCACTGAAACCAGCCGCATCGTAGACTTTACCTTCACCGGAAAGATCGTATTTACCATCTTTGTAAAATTCAGAAGCCGCGCAATCGAGAGCCAGAGTCACGTCTTCACCCAGCTTATAACCAGCGGCTTCGGTCGCTTCTTTAATTACCGCCAGAGCATCGGCATTCGAGGCCAGGTTCGGCGCGAAACCACCTTCATCACCTACGGCAGTATTCAGGCCTTTTGCGCTCAATACTTTTTTCAGTTGGTGGAAAATTTCAGCACCCACCTGCAACGCTTCGGTGAAGGTTTTGGCCGCAACAGGCTGCACCATAAATTCCTGAATATCCACATTGTTATCGGCGTGCTCACCACCGTTGATAATGTTCATCATTGGCACAGGCATGCTGTATTGACCCGGCGTACCATTAACGTCGGCAATGTGCTGATACAGTGGAATATTTTTATCCGCAGCTGCCGCTTTCGCCGCTGCCAGAGAAACAGCCAGAATGGCGTTTGCGCCAAAATTGGCTTTGTTGTCGGTGCCATCGGCGTTAATCATCGCCTCATCCAGACCACGCTGATCAGCAACGTCCATACCAAGCAGCAAATCTTTAATCGGGCCGTTCACATTGGCAACCGCTTTCAAAACACCTTTACCCAGGTAACGACCTTTGTCGCCATCACGAAGTTCCAGAGCTTCACGGGTTCCGGTTGAGGCACCAGAAGGTGCACAGGCGCTACCCACAACGCCACTCTCCAGAACAACATCGGCATTCACCGTTGGGTTGCCTCGGCTATCCAGTACTTCAAAGGCTTTAATATCAACAATCTTAGTCATAGCTAAAGATGCTCCTGCTATAGGTGTGTATCAGTTTTAAACGAATAAGTATTTGTGCTTGCTCTACTGGATATCCAGCGTCGGCAAAGATTTCACCAAGTCATCAACGGCTTTCATCTGGGCCAGGAATGGCTCCAGCTTGTCCAGCGGCAAGGCGGACGGGCCATCACATTTGGCTTGATCGGGATTCGGATGCGCTTCAAGGAACAGGCCACCCAGTTCCAATGACATGCCAGCACGGCCAAGTTGAGCAACTTGAGCACGACGACCGCCAGAAGCGGCGCCCATTGGGTCACGACACTGCAACGCATGTGTCACATCAAAAATGATGGGGGCACCATTGCTCACTTCTTTCATGGTTTCAAAACCCAACATGTCGACAACCAGATTATCGTAACCGTGACAGGCGCCACGCTCACATAACATAACCTGCTCGTTGCCACACTCACGGAATTTTTCCACGATATTTTTCATCTGTGGCGGGCTCAGGAATTGTGGTTTTTTCACATTAATTACAGCGCCGGTTTTGGCCATGGCCTCGACCAGATCAGTCTGGCGAGCCAAAAACGCAGGCAGCTGAATCACATCACAAACTTCAGCTACAGGGACAGCCTGGTGCACTTCGTGTACATCGGTAATCACCGGTACATTAAAAGTCTGTTTGATGTCGGCAAAAATCTTCAAGCCTTCTTCCAGGCCCGGGCCACGGAAAGAATGAATAGAAGAGCGATTGGCCTTATCAAAGGACGCTTTGAAAACGTAGGGAACGCCCAGCTTTTGACATACCGTCACATAGTGCTCAGCGATACTCATAGCGAGATCGCGGGACTCAAGAACGTTCATTCCGCCAAATAACACGAAGGGCAAATCGTTGGCCACTTTAATGCCGTGGCCTGGCAACTCAATCACTTGCTGCTGCATAGCTAACCTTATTTATTGCCTGCCGCTTTATTGGCCGCCTGAATATAACTGGTGAACAAGGGGTGGCCATCGCGAGGTGTCGAGGTGAATTCAGGGTGGAACTGACACGCCACAAACCAGGGATGATCTTCGATCTCAACCACTTCGACTAATTCATCATCCGCAGACCAACCACCAATTTTCAGGCCGGCGTTCTGCAAGCGCTCTACGTAATTATTGTTTACTTCAAAGCGGTGACGATGACGCTCTACAACCAACTCGCTGCCGTAAATCTCAGCCACTTTTGACGATTTTTCCAGGCGGCATTCCTGACCACCCAGACGCATGGTACCGCCCAAATCGGAATTTTCATCACGACGCTCGACAGAACCTTCTTCGTTAATCCATTCGGTAATCAGACCCACCACAGGATCTGGAGTGCTGGGATCAAACTCGGTGCTGTTGGCTTTTTTCAGGCCCAGAACATTACGAGCAAACTCAATCACCACCGATTGCATACCCAGGCAAATCCCCAGATAAGGAATGTTGTTTTCACGTGCATGGCGTACCGCCATCAATTTGCCTTCCAGGCCGCGCTCGCCAAAGCCGCCGGGCACCAGAATCGCATCGGCACCATCCAGCAGGCCCAAGCCTTGCTCTTCAACGTCTTCGGCGTTGATGTAATTCACATGCACTTTGGTGCGAGTGTGGATACCAGCGTGTTCGAGAGACTCATTCAACGACTTATAGGCATCCAGCAGATCCATATATTTGCCCACCATCGCAACGGTAACACGGCGCTCGGGGTTCAACTTGCCATCGACCACTTTATCCCACTCGGATAAATCGGCTTCTGGCTGATCCGCCAAACCAAATTTTTCCAGAATAATATTGTCCAGCCCCTGGGATTTTAATAAGCCTGGGATGCTGTAGATTGTATCGGCGTCGGGCAGAGGTACAACCGCGCGTTCTTCCACATTCGTGAACAACGCAATCTTGCGGCAGGAATCCTGATCAATCATCTGTTCGGAACGGCACAGCAATACATCAGGCTGCAAGCCAATGGTGCGTAGTTCTTTTACCGAGTGCTGGGTAGGCTTGGTTTTGGTTTCGCCAGCCGTCGCAATATAAGGCACCAATGTCAGGTGTACGAGCTGCGCACGATTACTGCCCAACTCAACCTTCAACTGGCGTACCGCTTCCAGAAATGGCTGGGATTCGATGTCACCCACGGTACCACCAATTTCCACCAAAGCGACATCGACGTCTTTACCGCCTTCCATCACCCGACGCTTGATTTCATCGGTGATATGGGGAATAACCTGAACCGTCCCGCCTTGATAGTCGCCGCGACGTTCTTTTTTCAGAACCGTCTCGTACACGCGGCCAGTGGTGAAATTATTACGCTTGCTCATACGCCCGCGAATAAAACGCTCATAGTGGCCCAGGTCGAGATCCGTCTCGGCACCGTCTTCCGTCACGTAAACCTCACCGTGCTGGAAGGGGCTCATTGTGCCCGGGTCTACGTTGATGTAAGGATCCAACTTGAGAATGGTCACGCTCAGGCCACGAGCTTCGAGAATGGCAGCCAGAGACGCCGAGGCAATGCCCTTACCTAATGAAGAGACAACCCCGCCAGTAACAAATATAAAACGCGTCATGCAAAAGCCCTGATGTTTGCAGTCAGTATTGAAGTAGTGGATGGAGAATCGCTTTTAAAACGGCAATAGACATGAGTCCCCGGTGATTTGGCCAGGGTCAATACATGTTTATTTCGGGTTTCAAGAACGCTCTCAAGATGGGACGCCAGATTACCAGAAAAGACCGGTAGACTCAATTGATGACTTAGGGGGATTTAGGGGCATTATTGCGTCCGTGATGGCGCCAGCTCAGCTGGCAATAACGTGCCCCTGGCACCCCGCGACAATGGTCAATGCCTGCCTTCTCGATCCACAAATCACCGACCGCCAGAAGCTGGCCATCGTAGGCGATAAACGGTATATGCTTGCGCAACCAGGGCTCCAGACCCTGCTCCTGCAGGAGTTTCTTGGTGCTCTGGGAGTGCTGACGCCAGGTGGGTTGAGCTCGCTTAAAGGCCTCACGCCCTCTCAGCTCCAGTTCCGGTGCCAACCAAACACCCGGCTCGGTCTGGTCCACCTCATGGGCGAGCAATTCCCAACCATTCCCCTGCCTCAGCGCTTGACCCGATTGCCAGACCTCGGGCCACCCTTCGGACAAAGCCTGTTGTGGCCAGCAGAATAGGCGGCCCTTATGGGCAGCAAAGCTGCAGGCACCGGTATGCACCATCGCCTCACTGTCCTCACGAACCGCCCCCAGAATCTGAGTCCTCAACTCCGCAAGCTGGGCCCGACTGGGCATGGCCAGCCCAAGGCGGGATAAGGCTGAGCGGATCAATCCTATCTGAGAATGTTCCGGGAAGGTCCGCAATGTTGACAGACACAAGCTGCTGCCCAAACGCTCCGAGCGCCAGTCACAGCGATCCAACTCCTGTGCTTGATACGTTGCAAGTTGCTCCTCATTTTGCCGACAGAGATCCGCCGTCGCCGCCCAACGTTCGGCAAAGCCCGGCCAACGTGTTTCCAAAAGCGGCAAGATGTCCTGGCGCAGATAATTGCGTTCGATCCGAATATCTTGATTGCTGGGATCGTCCACCCAGCTTAGGGACACCTCCTCGGCACAGCGTTGCAGCTGTTCGCGCTTGAGATCCAACATTGGTCGAACAAGCTGCCCCTTTGCCAGCGCACGGCAGGCAGGCATACCCGAAAGCCCTTTTGGCCCAGCCCCACGCATTAACCTGAGCAATAAGGTTTCCGCCTGATCGTTTTGGTGATGCGCCTGGAGCAACACATCCCCCTCACCCATCAATCGTTCAAACGCTAGGTAACGACCTTTTCTCGCCGCCGCTTCCAGCCCCCCGGCGTCATTGGGAAGGGCTTTGTCCACAGTCAGTGTGGCACTGTGAAATTCCACGCCCAACGACTCGGCCTGCTCTTTACAGTGCGCCTGCCATTCATCAGCCTGCACCGACAAACCATGATTGACGTGCACGGCCTTAAGCCGTCTGTTACCCAACGCTCCAGCGCTCCAGAGATACGCCATAGCATGCAACAAGACAGTGGAATCCAAACCACCAGAATACGCCACAATCAGTGAGCCATGATTACCCCACCCATCCGGCAGTAAGGCCCGAATGCGGAGCAGGCAATGATCGGCAATAGATTGTAGTTCAGAGCTCTTTGGCATATACAATTGCTGTTAAAAGTGTATTTAAAATCGAGGCACCCTCTACAGGGAACCTCGTGCAGGCATTAAACCCTAAAGCCCTATGACAAGGCAAAAGCGAACAGTGATAAAGCCTGAATGACGAGGTACAATTTTATCCATTCCGTGCTTGATCAGATCCATTATTTGGCACTCTGCGATTTAGAAATGCGCAAACCAACAACGCCCATATTGAGAATACAATAGAAACCTTATGACAAGTTCAAACCATAAAACCGCCGCCCCCTCTGGCAGCTGGGCCTCCCCAATTTCTGCATCACTGCTCGTGGCTGACAGCGTTCGCCTCAGCGAGCCCCGTATTTATCAGGACTATAATTATTGGCTTGAAGGCCGCCCCCAGGAGAAAGGACGTTCTGTGCTGGTTCGTGCTCCCCAGAACAATCCCGCGCAACGTGAAGATTTGAGTCCTCAGCCCTACAGTGTTCGCTCGAGCTGCCACGAATACGGAGGCGCCAGCTATTGCCTCACTGAAGATGCTGCCTTTTTTGTCAACGCGAAAGATCAGGACATTTATCGTTTAAACTTGGGCGATAAAACTATCACGAGAATAACGGAGCTTGAACACGTTCGCTTTGCCGACCTGATTTGGGACGCAAGCCGACAGCGCCTGATAGCCGTTGCTGAAGATCACGCCGCTTGTGCCGAAGGAAATGAACCCACTAATATGATTGTGGGCATCCGTTTTCATCAAGCCTCAAAAGCTACGCTTGAGACGCTCTTCAGTGGTGCGGATTTTTATTCAAATCCATGCCTGAGTCCCGACGGGAAACGTCTGAGCTACCTTTGCTGGCACCATCCCAATATGCCTTGGGACGCGACAGAATGTTATGTCGTGCAGCTCGATGCCCAAGGAAATGCCGGCAATCAACAGAGAATGTCGGCGCTCGCATCTTCAGATTTACACGCTCGACAGGAATCCATTTTCCAACCCAGCTTCGGGCCTGATGGCAATCTGTATTTCGTTTCCGATTGCAACGATTGGTGGAACCTTTATCGCTATTGCTTCGAGCAACAGAGCCTGGAAGCCCTGCAACCAATGAATGCTGAATTTGCTACTCCTCAATGGGTATTCGGCATGAGCTGTTATGGCTTTTTAGACAACGAGACCCTGGCCTGTTGCTACACACAGAATGGCCGTTGGCAATTCGCCGAGCTGGACATCGAGCAAAAAACACTGCGCCCCATCGAAAGCCCATACGATGACATTTCCATGATCCAATGCGCGGAAGGACGTGCATTGTTTTTTGCAGCCAACAGCCAATCGGCCAGCCAACTTTGCCAATGGCACAAGCAAAACATCACTTCGGTTTGCAGCAGCAGTAGCATCGAACTGAATCCAGACTACATCTCAACACCACAGCCCTTGAGCTTCGCCGCAGGTGGTGAAACCGCTCACGGTTTTTATTACGCCCCCTGCAACCCGCAATATCAAGCAATGCCTGGTGAGAAAGCACCGCTAATCGTGTTGTGTCATGGCGGCCCAACCGGCGCCACTGAAACCGCACTGAGTGTAAAAATTCAGTTTTGGACCAGCCGCGGCTTTGCCGTGTTTGATATCAACTATCGTGGCAGCACGGGTTACGGGCGACCGTATCGTGACAGCCTCAAAGGACAGTGGGGCATTAAGGATGTAGAAGACGTTTGCGCCGGCGCACAATATCTGGTCGACAAAGGTCTGGCCGATCCCCAACGTCTCTGCATCAAAGGTGGCAGCGCAGGCGGTTACACAGTGCTCGCGGCCCTGACCTTTTCCAATACCTTTGCTGCTGGTGCCAGCCACTATGGCATTGGCGACCTGGAAACTCTCGCGCGAGACACCCACAAATTCGAGGCGCGCTATCTCGATTCCATTGTTGGCCCATACCCTGATGCTCAAGAGATATACCAGCAGCGCTCACCAATTCATCATGTCGAAAAGTTGAATTGCCCGGCCATTTTTTTCCAAGGACTGGAAGACAAAGTCGTCCCGCCCAATCAAGCAGAAGCGATGCTCAAAGCACTGGACAATAAAAAAGTGCCCGTCGCCTATGTGCCATTTGAGGGCGAAGGTCATGGTTTTCGAGGTGCCGAGGCAATTGTGGCATCGCTCGAAGGCGAGTTGTATTTCTACAGCCGTCTGTTCGACTTTGACGCCCATGAACTCCAACCAGCATCCATCAACGCAGTGAACATTTTAAATCTGGAGGCCTGTTGATGGGTCGTTGGCGTCCCCCTAGTCGCAAAGGCTCTCCGTATATTACTCGCGAAGGTGCCGATGCCTTGCAAGCCGAACTCAGTCATCTGTGGAAAGTCGAACGCCCGGAGGTCACCAATGTGGTTCATGAAGCCGCGAAGAATGGTGATCGTTCAGAGAACGGTGATTACATCTACGGCAAACGTCGTCTTCGTGAAATTGATCGACGCGTCCGATTCCTAAGTAAACGTCTCGACGAACTGACCATTGTTGACCGAGCCCCCGCCGAGCGGGACAAGGTGTTTTTCGGGGCTTGGGTCACCTTAGAAGATGAAGAAGGCGAAGAGCAACGATTTCGCATCGTTGGCCCCGACGAATTCAATGTCGCCGAAAGCAAGCTGAGTATGGACTCACCACTTGCCAAAGCAATGCTGGGCAAGACATTAGATGATGAAGTGATTCTGCGAAAGCCCGAAGGCGAAGAAGTTTTTTATATTGTTGCAATCGATTACGAATAATAACCAGACTGAGTCATCGTTAAGACGCTCCAGGTTTCTGGGTACACTGGAGCGCCTTAAAAGCTAAGACAATCGATTCACTTTATTGGCTGCTTTGTGATTTGGAAGTTTTGCTTTTGGATTTTTTCTTAGCCTTAGCTTTGGTTTTAGCTTTTGCTTTGGATGCACTGGATTTCGCTTTTTTCTCTGCAGATTTACTTTTTGCAGAAAGTGAATTCTTGGCTTTCCCAGCGCTGACTCGACAGTATCCTTTTACTTTTTTTCCGTCCTTTCGCTGATATCCGTCCACCCAGCTACAGCTGCCGCTTTTGCCGCAGGCCGATTGGCTCTGGCCTTTACAATCCTTGCTGTAACCCAAAGAGCTGAGCGACAGCGCCAGCACCGCCAATAGTGTTGTCATCAATGTTTTCATATTTTCTTTCCTATGAGTATCGTTTCCTGGTGGCCGCTACCCTTTTAGAATGGAGGATACCGGTGAGCAAAGCTCATCTTATATAGCACTTGAAGCGATGCTAGAGCCATTAGTCTTAACTGCCACTGAATCATACCTATGGCGGTATAAACGACGAGAAAATCGAATGTGTTATAAGACAGGAAAATGAAATCAGAATGCGCTCTCGGACAACTGGCCCAACAGCCCCGAAGGTAGACTGTCGCTTTCACACAACTGATCCCAGAGAGTATCGGCCAGTAAACCCTGCTGTTCTAAAGCGTACAATCGACTGATGTAAACCGCTTCTTGCAGGAGTGCAACGTAGGCACACGGCTCGATCATCTCGCCCTTACTTGAAACTTTCACTGAATCACTGAAGTCCATTAAGCGTTGTCCCAACGCCGAGGGCATTGGCCAGTCTGAAACAATTTCAGCGCTCAACTCATTGCCAAAAATCAGGCAAGCTCGAGCAATCAAAATATTGTTTGGAGTGCGTTTTTGTTCGCGCCAGTATTTTACAAACTCATTGTAGAGCGTTGTGTAGCCGAGGCCCTGGCAGAGCCCAAGCAAATAGGCCACAAAGGTATCCAAACCACGAACCTGCGCCAGCGCTTCGGCTGCCAGTGCAGTACGCAGACTATACTGCCAAATATCACCGCCAGTATTTTCCCGGTGAGCATCCGCGCGTTTAGCGATCGGTTTAACCAATGCGGCGCACACAACTCGACGCAGGCCTTCGATACCCAGGCTGACCACCGCTTGCTCAATCGTCAGCGCCTCTCCCCCACCGGGCCGATAAAAACTGCTATTGGCGATCTGCAGAACCGAGGCCAGCAAAGCCGCATCCTGCTTGATTAACTCAATGCAATCGCGAGCCGTCGCTTCTGAATCACGCAGGGTGCGCATCAATTTGGGCAAGACAGCAGGCAAACGAGGTACGGCTGCTTGACGATATTGCTCATCCAGCAGCTTTTGCTTTAACGGGCCAGGTATCGCAGGAGACACATCACTCGATGAGTCGATTTTCAGCCAAGCGCACAAAAACTGCCGCTCAGCTTCAGCATGGGTAAAGCCAGGCAGGCCATTGTCTTCACACCGAAGGGGTAAACATGTCGTTAAGGACGGGCCATTTTCTTCAGGCATCGTAAGACGGTCGACGGGTGCGGCGTCTTCTCTCTCATGAAATAATGTACTCAGCTTTGCCCAAAGTCCCATCACATCTCCATTATGCCGACGTCAGATCTGCTGACATCCAGGTGTCCCTCAGCCACCCATCTCATCCGTTAAGTGTGTATTTTGCTGAGAAAATCCCTTTTCAGGTTCAATTGACCAATTGTCGGCCGCCCCGATATAGTAAGCGCCAAACAATCATATATGCAGAACATGTGCACTTCAGGCTAGTCCATAATTGAGTAATTCGCAAAGCGTCCCCCTTAAACCATGGGACTCACAGCCAATCCACACCTGAACACAGTCTGCCAACACCGAGAGCAAAGCATGCAATATTGGCAAGATATTCCCATTGGCCAACGCTACCGAGCCGGACCAATCACCCTCCTCAAAAAGGACATTCTGGAGTTCGCAGCAGAATTTGATCCACAACCTTTCCACCTCAGCAGCGAAGCCGCCGACGAATCCATCTTCGGTGGCTTATGCGCAAGTGGCTGGCAAGTTTGCGCACTGATGATGCGTTTATTAGCGGATACCTTGAACCAGGAAAAAATCATGGCTTTAGGGTCGCCAGGGGTCGAACAATTACGTTGGTTGAAGCCGGTTTTTGCCGACGATCAACTCTACGCTGATATTACGGTCGACAGTAAAATCAAACATCAGGAATACGGCGACCTCCTATGTAACATCAGTGTTTACAATCAGGATGAAAAGTGTGTGATGAATTTAAGCAGCCCGATCATGGTTGCTTATCAGGATCAGGACGAGGTGCACAATGACTGAACAAATGGTCTTTCGCAGCCGCTGGTTTGAAGATATCCCCGTCGGTGAATTTCACGTTTTTGGCAGCCACACCTTTGGCGAAAAAGAAATTATCGATTTCGGAAAACGCTACGCCCCTCAACCCTACCACACAGACCCGGAAGCGGCTTTGGATACACGTTATCGTGGCCTTGTCGCTTCGGGTTGGCACATCAGCGCTATTTGGATGAAGCTGATGGTAAATTACATGGAACGTTATGCAACGGCTGTGCGAGATGGTCGTCGTAACGGCGCTGGCGTCGGCTTCCAGAATATGAAGTGGTTAAAGCCGGTACGACCTGGACACACTCTCACATACACCTATGAAATCACCGATAAGCTGGACAAAATTGTACGCGGTCAGTGGGGCATTATTCGCAGCCGCAATGAGGCCTACAACCAATATGGGGAGTTGGTGTTTACCTTTGAAATTGATATTTTGGCGGAGTTAAATCCAGAGAATCGCGATTGAGCGCTTAGTGTCAAACCCATCTTCATGCCGAGAGGAGCCCACGGGGAATGATACCTACCCTTTGTAGCTCTTCTCGGGCATCTCCGCCCCCAAAGCCTTTCTCAGCATAAAGCGCCAGGGCAGATATTAATGCAAACAAACCGTTAACTAACACGGGAAATTAAAAGGGCTTATATTCCCGCTCGGGCACTACATCACCTCGCCACCGGCGACCGCAATCGCTTGCCCGGTGATCGATCCACTGCCATCCTGGCATAACCACAATACGGTATCCGCCACTTCCTCGGGTTGAATCAAACGGCCTTGAGGGTTGCTCTTAGCCAGCTCCGCTCGGGCTTCTGCTTCACTGCGACCGGTTTTATCCATAATGGTCTGGATGGAATCGCGCACCAATTCCGTTTCCGTGTAACCCGGACACACCGCATTTACGGTAATGCCATGCTGCGCCGTTTCCAGGGCCAACGCTCGTGTTAAACCCAAAACCCCGTGTTTAGCCGCAACATAGGCCGAAACGTACCCGTAGCCTTTTAACGCGGCGGTACTGGCGATATTAATAATGCGACCCGATTTGGCTGGACGCATGTCCGCTATCGCTTCTTGACAACAGTAAAAAACGCTGTCGAGGTTCACCCCCATCATTTGACGCCAGGTTTCATTATCCATTTTGTGAAACGGCGCGGTGGCGGCCTGTCCCGCGTTATTGACCAGTATATCGATCGGACCAAAGCCTTCGCGGGCTTTGGCAAAACCTTGGGCAACAGCCTCTGGGTCCATCACATCCACCGCCACGCATTGAACTTTGCTCAAACCCTCGGCTTTCTTTTCCAGCCCCGCGAGACTGCGTCCCATAATCGTCAACCTGGCCCCTTGGGCAGCCAAAGCATCAACAATAGCGGCACCAATCCCCTTGGATGCACCTGTCACTACAATATGTTTATTGTCCAAACTCATTTCCGTTTCTACTGTGTTGGCGCCGCGAATCTGCCTACATAGGCAACGGCAGAGGTAAACAAACCACTGTTTAGGAGCATATGAGCCCAATTTGACCCATTTATTGACATATTCAACCAATCTTGCCCCAAGCTCTTGATTAAAACCATACAAACTATTACTTTACTTGTAAATATCTTTCATATTAATTTATTTTGCCGGTAGCTATACCGCAAAAGAATAAACAACAAGCGAGTAGAACAAGGGGCCCATCATGATTCGAGACGCCAACCGCTTTGATCCCAGCCAATATCAGCCCGAGCATTTCCTTTGGAGCTACAGCGAAGGCGTGGCCACCATTACCCTGAATATTCCGGACCGCAAGAACCCACTAACTTTCCAATCCTATGCCGAGTTACGTGATCTGTTTCGTGATCTGGTGTACGTCGATGACGTGAAAGCCGTTGTCATGACCGGCGCCGGTGAGAATTTCTGTTCCGGTGGGGATGTGCACGACATCATTGGGCCTCTGACCCAAATGGATATGCGCGGCCTACTGGACTTTACTCGCATGACCGGTGACCTCGTAAAAGCCATGCGCGCTTGCCCGCAGCCCATCATTTCTGCCATTGACGGCATTTGTGTAGGCGCTGGCGCAATCATTGCCATGTCTTCAGATTTTCGTTACGGCACCGAACGCACGAAAACCGGATTTCTATTTACCCGCGTCGGCCTGGCCGGTTGTGATATGGGTGCCTGTGCCATTCTGCCACGCATCATTGGTCAGGGGCGTGCCGCCGATTTGCTGTATACCGGCCGTATGATGAGCGCCGAAGAAGGCGAACGTTGGGGGTTCTTTAATCGCCTGGTGGCACCTGAAGAGGTACTGCAAACCGCCGAAGATATGGCCCACACGCTTTTGCAGGGCCCCACTTTCGCCCACGGCATTACCAAAACCATGTTGCATCAGGAATGGAACATGAGCATCGATCAAGCCATTGAGGCCGAAGCACAAGCCCAGGCGATTTGCATGCAAACCGAAGACTTTACCCGCGCCTACAACGCCTTCGTCGCAAAAGAAAAACCCGTATTCGAAGGTAACTGAGGAGAGGCATTATGAGTGATAAATCCTATTTGAGTTGGCCTTTTCTGGAGCCTAAACATCGCGAACTGGCCGAGACTCTCGACGCCTGGGCCGCTGAGAATATCGACAGTAACCCGCATCCGGGGCCCGATGTAGACGATGAGTGTAAAGCACTGGTTCAAAAACTCGCTGAAGGAGGCTGGCTGAACTATGCCGTCGCCCTGCGCAGCGAAGGCCAAAAGCTTGATGTACGCTCCCTGTGTTTGATTCGAGAAACTCTCGGTCGTTATTCCGGCCTCGCCGACTTCGCCTTCGCCATGCAAGGCCTGGGCAGTGGTTCTATCAGCTTGTTTGGCAGTGACGCGCTGCAACAGGAATACCTGAGCGCTGTTCGTGAGGGTCGTAAGATTGCCGCCTTCGCTTTAACCGAACCCGATGCCGGTTCCGACGTTGCTGCGATGAGCACCGGCGCGGAGGATGCGGGTGATCACTACATTGTAAACGGCGAGAAAACGTTCATTTCTAATGGCGGCATCGCGGACTATTACGTGTTGTTTGCACGTACCGGAGACGCAGGCGCCAAAGGCATCAGTGCCATGATTCTGGACGCGGACACCGAAGGTCTGGAAATTGCTGAACGCATTCAAGTCTGCGCCCCCCATCCCTTGGCGCGCCTGACAATGACGAACTGCAAAATCCCCAAGAGCAAGCTCCTGGGCAATGAAGGCGAAGGTTTCAAGATTTCCATGGCGACACTGGATGTCTTCCGCTCCACCGTCGGCGCCGCCTCGCTCGGCTTCGCTCGCCGCGCATTGGATGAAGCCATTGATCGCACCACCAGCCGGGAATTGTTTGGTGCCCCTATGGCCGATTTGCAGTTGGTACAAACTCAATTGGCGGAGATGGCGTTGGATATTGATGCCTCGGCGCTGCTGATTTACCGCGCAGCCTGGACCAAAGATTGCGTCGCTGAACGCGTTACCCGTGAGGCGGCCATGGCCAAACTTTATGCCACGGAAGCTTCCCAAAAAGCCATCGACACCGCCGTGCAACTGTTTGGTGGTCTGGGCGTGACGGTAGGCATGCCCGTCGAAGAGTTGTACCGCGAAGTACGCGCCTTGCGCATTTACGAAGGTGCATCCGAAGTGCAAAAACTCATCATTGCCAAACAAACACTCATGAACGAAGGCCATTAAGGCTCGCACTATTTTATAAGCAGGTATCAGTATGGAATTTTTACAGCCAGAAAATTGGGTTAAACCGAAAGGTTATGCCAACGGCGTTGCGGCCCAGGGTCGTATGGTGTTCACGGGTGGTTTAATCGGCTGGGATGAAAACGAGCAGTTTCCCAGCGGCGATTTCGCCGAACAGGTGCACCAAACGTTCAAAAACATTGTGGCAGTACTTGCCGAAGCCGGTGCCAAACCCAGCGACATTACCCGTTTAACTTGGTACATCACCGACAAGAAAGCCTACCTGGCGTCGCTGAAGGACATCGGAGCCGCGTATCGCGAATGCTTTGGTCGCCATTTTCCAGCCATGGCCGTGGTTCAAGTGGTTGCATTGATGGAAGACGAAGCGATGGTCGAAATCGAAGCCACCGCGGTTATCGAAGAGTAAGCACTTGCCCTGCAGCTTGAATGGAACTCAGGCTGCTTTTTATTTCCGGATCCAGTTCCCATTTTTTTCATCCCCTGTCTTCACAACGGTAAATCCCTACATTTTGAGGTGAATATCCTACCGACGTTCGATAGAATTCCTGCGCCTACTGATTTTTAATGGCGTTTTGCAAACGAAGGAGTGTTTCAAGCATGGTGTTTCTCATTTTATCGGTCCTTATTCAATTTGCGTTTGTTGTGCATATTGTTAAAACCGGACGCAGTACAACCTGGATATGGATCGTCTTGGTGTTACCCGTGGCGGGCATGCTCGCCTACTTAGTTCTTGAAGTGCTCCCTGATCTGGGGAATACCCGCCAGGGTCGCAAAGCCAGCCGTAAGGTCAAAGAAGCGCTCAATCCCAACAAGAGCATTAATGAGGCCTCCGCACGTTATCAACAATCGGATACCGTCGAGAACGCCATGAATCTGGCCAATGCCTGTCTGGAGAAAGGACTCCATGATGAAGCCAGGCAGTTGTTTGAAAAATGTCTGAATGGCCCTCTGTCCGACGACCCCAATATAATGTTCGGTTTGGCCACCGCTGAATTCGGCCTCGGTAATGCCGAACGATCCAAACAGATTCTCGATGAACTGATTGAAAAGAATCCGGAATTCAAACATCAGGACGCCCACCTGCTGTATGCTCGATCGCTGGATAAACTGGATAAAATCGCCGATGCCCAGCACGAATACGAAACGCTCTACAATTATTACAGCGGCCCCGACGCAGCCTATTATTTCGCGAAATTTTTATCCGCCAATCATTCCTACGAAAGAGCCCAGGAGATTTTTGCTGAAATTGTCAACTCTGCACAGACACAGAGTCGACACTATCGAGATTTGCACCAAAAGATCATTAACAAGGCCAAAGCTGAATTGACATAAACCGGCATAAACCATCAGCTGAAAAAATATCGCTGATCAAAATACCATTAAAATCCGGTTCCGTACTGCTTTCGGGATCATCATCGTCAGTCAATGCCCACAATTCAGCGCCAGGCGGAAATTTTAATCCGGCAGCAGCTCAGGCGAGGTAGGTTCGACCAAACGCCTCAACATAATTTGTAAGCGTATATTCAACAGAATTGCACTGACGATAATGCCCGCCAGGAAGCCAGACCAATAACCGTAAATGCCATAGTTCTCGCCCCAATAATCCGTGGCACCTAAACTGTAACCCAAAGGGAAGCCCAGGCACCAATAGCCAAACACTTGAAACATCATCGGCACTTTGGTGTCTTCAAATCCCCTGAGTATTTGTGCAACACTCACCTGCGCCGAATCGATCAACAAAAACATAGGCGCAAATACCAACATCGCCAGTGACAAATTCGCAATGCCACTGTCTTGCGTAAACAGCGAAATGACCATTCCCGGCTGCCAAGCAATCAGCAAACCAAACACAAAGGCATAGGACAGGCAGATGCTTAAACCGACTTTTGCCTGCCGCGCAGCCAGCAGTGGTTTTCCAGAACCAATGCTGCTGGATAAACGAATCGAAGTTGCCTGCCCCAATCCTAAACTGAGCATCAACACCAAGGCCACGATTTGCAAAGTAATCTGGTGCGCACCCAGAGGATCAGTCCCCAGTGGCGCAATCAGCAAGGCTGTCACGCTGAAAAAACCTTCTTCGGCAAGCAGCGACAAACTGATCGGCAAGCCCAACATAAAAATGGCCCGCCAACGCGGCAAATCCAAACGCGGTAAGCTTCGGAACACCTTCATCGCTTTGAATTCAGGCACAGTTTCAATATACGCCACGCCCATCATTGCCCAGAGAAAATAAATACTCAGGGTGGTCAGCGCGCAGCCCACCGCCCCCATAGCCGGCATGCCGAATTTACCAAACACAAAGATGTAATCCAGTACGGCGTTCAATGCCAGCACAATTAAGCTGGAGCCCAGTGAAAAACGAATATCGCCACAGCCTTCACACAAACACAACATCACCCAAATGACGCCGCTGGCAGGCATGCCCCAGGCAATAATTGAGAGATAAGACTGTGCAATCTCGGTCACCTCGGAGCTGGTGCCCAGATGAGACAGCAGCGGCACGATGGACCAGATCAGTAACATGGCCAGCGTACCGATGCCCAGCGCCATCAGTATCGCCTGTTGGGCTTCATGGCGAATTTCAGACGGTTTGCCTGCGCCTTTCAAGCGAGCAAAACGTGGCGTGGTTGCGCTGATCCAGCCTCCCATAAACAGCTCGATAACCAACCAGATGTTGGCACCCACGGCAAGGCCAGCCAGTTCCGTACTGCTGACCTGGCCAGCCATCATGGTATCCACGACTTCCAGGCCAACCATAGCGACATGAGCAATCATTAAAGGAATGCCCAAGCGCATTATATGCAGGGCTTCACGCCCAAAAAATGAGAAAGATTTATTCACAAACATAGTTCAAGGCTCGTTATAAACGATAGGGCGAAGACGGAGCATCAATGCTCGGCCTTCTAATGTTGTAGCGCTTGAAAAAGTAAGCTATTCAGGAGGCCAGCAATCTATTTCCAGATTACGGCGGGTATGAGCAAACCCGGCCCACATAGCAGCGGCGCTACGCAGATAGAAATTGTGGCAGGCAGCCACTTGTTTCACCGGAATTAGCATGGGAATACGCCTCAGAGGCAAATTTGAATTATTGTTTAAATCTTAGCGACACCAATCTGTATTAGCAAGCCAGATTCCTTTCAGAGTTCCATCTTATAAAGCCATAGCAACTCTATGACTCTATTATGATTCGTTTTCAGAAAGGCTTAACAGGCGCTCATGTACCAACGGTGGATATAAACAGACAGAACGCGTTTCCAAGCTCAGTCGTCCAAGGATTCGACGGGAATCTCCAGCTCAAACTCAGCCACAATCTGCTCGCACCATCGATTCAAACGCGCAGCGGTCATCTCTTCCTGCTGGTCTTCATCAATGGCCAGCCCCATAAACAAATTCTGTTCAGGGAGTAAGGCTTTGGACGCCTCAAAGTCATAACCTTCTGTTGGCCAGTACCCAATGATCTGAGCGCCCTTGGATTTGACGACATCGTGCAACATGCCCATCGCATCCAGAAAGTAATCCCCGTAGCCAAATTGATCGCCCAGGCCAAACAGAGCAACACACTTATTGCTGAAGTCGACCTCGGACACATCATCCCAGAATTCCTCCCAGTCTGACTGAATCTGCCCGAAGTCCCAGGTTGGGATTCCCAGAACAATGCGCTCGTAATCGGCAAACTCCAGCTGGGTGACATCGGCAATATCCATAACATCCACAAACTCCTCGCCCAAACGCTGCTGGATACGGTATGCCACGGCCTCGGTATTACCTTCATCACTGCCGAAAAATAAGCCAATTGCTGCCGTCATGTATGTCTATCTCCTGGGTTTACCCTGCTGGAAGCCCGAACGGACCCCAATAATCGAGCTGCGGATTTTGGCAGCTAAAAGCATTAGGTGCAAACCCCTCTCAATTGGCTCTGAAATGCCGCCAGGTTTTGGCAAAAATAGACCCTCTAAAACTGTATACAATGTGCCAGAATACAAGCCCCATGCGGCTTGTAGCTCTATGACCTTACAATGTTAAGAGCTATGTTAAGAAGAGTAATAGGCACTGACGGCACAGAACGAGTCAGGCAAACTAGCGCCCTGTGATTAGATCGATAGCGGAAAACCCTATGGCAAAACTGTTACTTGTGGACGATGATCAGGAGCTTTGCGCCCTATTAGGTGAGTTTTTATCCACCGAAGGCTTTGAAACCACCATGGTGCATGACGGACAAGCGGCTTTGGACGCGACGGCCGAAGGTAGCTTTGACTTGATCGTTCTCGATGTAATGCTGCCGATATATACGGGCTTCGAGGTTCTGCGCAAGCTGCGTGATTACTGTCAAACCCCAGTATTAATGCTGACCGCCAAGGGTGAAGATGTGGATCGCATTGTGGGCCTGGAAATGGGCGCTGATGATTATCTGCCCAAACCCTGCAATCCCCGCGAACTGGTCGCCCGTATTCGCGCGATTTTGCGTCGTGTCGACCAGACCCAGCCCGAACAGCCCAGTGACCATCTTGTCGTCGATCAATTAGAGCTGCAAATCAGCGCTCACTCTGCCAGCTACAGCAACAAACCACTTACCCTGACCGGTGCCGAATTTACCGTTCTGGAACTGTTGATGCGCTCCTCCGGGCAGGTCATCAGTAAAGAAGCCCTGACCGAACAGGCCCTGGGCCGAAAACTCACCCCCTATGACCGCAGCATTGATGTCCATGTAAGTAATCTGCGCAAGAAGCTCGCTGAAAAAGGCGCTTCCAAAGAGCTGATCATCAATATCCGTGGCGCTGGCTATATGCTGACCGTCAGCGGCAAGCTCAGCAACGCCTGATTCGTCATGACCAAAGTCTACGTTAAACTGTTTATCGGTTTTTGGTGCATCACCATTTTAATGATTGTGGGCACCGGTCTGGCCACGCATTGGCTGGATTTACGCCCTGACAAGCACCTCTCTTCCAATTCCGATATTGAACAAACAACCGCCGCTGCGCGATTACTGCGCGAGGTGGTCCGCGAGGCGGTAAACTACAGCCTTGACGATATCCGTTCGGGCATGGAGTCCATGCAGGACAACGCCACTCGCCTGGTATTCGTTGTTGATCAATACGGTGAAGATTTACTGCACCGGCCCATCCCCGCAGGGGGCCAACGCATTTTGAATCAACTGAGTCCGGAACAGCCCTTTGCCCATTTCAGCAAAGACGGGAGTTCCTATGTTGGTCGCCAGGTGTTGTTGCCCGACGGTGACTGGGTAAAAATCATTACCTACGATACACCGGATGATACTGGCCTGTGGTGGCAACTGTATTTTTACAACATCTGGCTACCCCTGCTGATTTCCATTCTGATTTCCGGTACGGCTTGTTTTATTCTCGCCAAGCGCATGAGCCGCGGTATCGACATTATGCGTCAGGCAACACGCCGCATCGCCGCAGGTGATTTGAGCGTTCGCATCTCCCAGGAATTCACGACCTGTAAAGTGAAGAACCGCGATGAAATCGCTGAGCTCAGTCTCGAATTTGACCATATGACTGCCCGCTTGGATAAATCCATGCAGGAGCAGCAACGCCTGATCAAAGACGTGTCCCACGAGTTGCGCTCACCCTTGGCACGCTTACAGTTTGCGTTGGCCATCGCCCAATCTCGTTGCTGTGGCTCAGACATCGATAAAGAGCTGGTGAAAATTAAAGAATCGGCCGATTACCTGAATGAAATCATTTCCGACATCCTCTCGATGCCGATGACCGATACAGCGGCCTGGGAATTGTGCGACACCATTGACTTGAAAATTCTGCTGGAAACCCTGGTCGAAGAATATCGCTGCGGCGCCAGTGAAAAAGGCGTAACCCTCGCCTTGGAAACCCCCATTCAGGACGCCTTAGTTGCCACACACGGCAACAGCCTGATTGGTGTTTTTGAAAATATTGTGCGGAATGCCTTGCACTACACACCCAAAGATACCACCGTTTCCGTCGAGCTTGATGACACGAACAACAAGCACTATAAAATTACTGTTCGCGATCAAGGCCGTGGCGTTCCTGCCGGAAATCTGGACGACATCTTTAAACCATTCTTCCGCACGGATGAAGCCCGTGCTCGCAGCAGCGGCGGCTATGGCTTGGGCCTCGCCATCAGTAAACGCACTGTTGAACTGCACGATGGCTCGATTCGTGCGTACAACCATGCCAATGGCGGACTGTGTATTGAAGTTCGCTTAAAACGTGGAAAGTTTTAAGGCTTAGCGAAAGATGCAAGCACACACAAAAAAGGCCGCTATATGCGGCCTTTTTTGTGTGTCTTATCCCAGCGTTACCTCACTGCACTTCTAAGGCCACTTCCTCGTCAAAGCTCAATCCGTATAGCGCACTCATTTTGGGATAGTATTTATGGAAGTCAGCAATTAACTCATCATAAGGCAGGTCTGCATATTCGCCGCGCTCATTGAGATATTCCATGTGCCGGTTCCCCGCTTGATCAAACTCATGGTACAGAGAATCATCCACGCCATTAAATTCAAGGGGCTTCAAGCCAAACTTGGTGCACAATTCAATATTGAATGCCGGCGTTGCTTTCACCCACTTGCCTTGCAAATAAATCGAGGTATAACCGTGCCAATAAAACACATCGGTTTCCATCGCTTGTCGCATTTTTTCGGTCGACAAATGATTGGTGACATCCGCAAAGCCCAATCGCGCAGGCACGCCAATGGCACGACAACACGCCGCTAACAAAATAGCTTTAGGCACACACCAACCTCGTTGCACCTCCAAAAGGTGACTGGCTTTAAACCCCTGTTCTTTCAAGTCCGCCGTGAAGGGGTCATAAAAAATTTGATCGCGCACGGCATAGTACAACGACAATACCTTTGACAATTCGTCTTCCCCACTCATGTGTTGATCAACAAAAGCCAATACATCCGGGTGATTGCTCTCAATAAACTCAGTCGCTTGTAAATACTCTTGCATAGTCGCCGTCTTATCTTTTCAAGGTTAATACGAATTATTCAAATGGATGCTCAGCTGCGAGGCATTCAATAAAACCTTGCAGAATACGCGAGGGCTTGGGTGATACTCGACTGATGGCCAGAAACTGACACAAATATTGAAATTCGTCACAGGCGAGCGCACGCATCTCGCCTCGCCTGACCCAAGGAGCGGCATAGTGTTCTGGCAAATACCCGAGGTAACAATTTGATAGCACCAGATGCACAATCGCTTCCTGATCATAGGCCGTTGCACTGCGCTGCATGGACAGTCGCTGCCCCACTTCCATATTCGGAGAGTGGTAACCCAAACCAGCATAGGGATATTGCAACACCTCACTATTGCGAATCACAGTGTCATCTTGATCAAACAATGGATGATTTTTGCCACAGTACAAGTACATCTGCTCATCGAACAAAGGCACATAATTCAAACTGCTGGACTCACGGTGGGCAGGAATTACGCCTAATTGAAAACGCCCTTCCATCACACCTTTTTCGATGACATTGATCGGTTCAACGTGTAACTCAAGTGCAACTTCCGGGGCCATCGAAACATAGCGGGCGATAGCCTTATCAATATGGCAAGCAGGGTTTCCAGCCGTTTTGTCGAACAAAGCGATACTGAGCTTGCCAGTCAAACTCTGCTGAATGCCATTCACTTCATTGCGAAAGCTCTCGATGGAGCCCAGTAAATTCAGAGTCGCGCGATATATGTTGCTTCCCTCCTCGGTCAGCGCGAACCCTCCACGCCCCCGTTTCGCCAGATTCATTCCCAGACGTATCTCAAGGTCTTTCAGGTGACGAGAAATCGTCGAGCGCCCGATATTAAGTTCCAGTTCTGCCGCACTGAGCCCGCCCGCCTCCACGACGCTTTTAAACACCCTGAGTAAGCGCAGGTCGATATCGCTCAATTGCCCCAAAGGGCTGGCCTTTGGGGCCTTTGTAGCACGTGCACTGGGGTTAACTTTATGTTTCATAAACATCACACTAAAGGTTCAATATGTAGCATTTATACAACATTAGTAAGTCACTACACTAGCGCCAATTTCAATAATTACCCTCTGTTCAAGATTGAGATGTGAACCATGAGCCATAAAGACCCCAAAGCCGGTTTGAGCCAGGCCCAGCTGGATGCCCACTGGATGCCCTTCACAGCGAACCGCCAATTCAAACAAGACCCTCGCCTAATCGTGTCGGCTGAAGGCAACTATTACTATGACAGCGAAGGCCGCAAGATCTTTGATGGTCTTTCCGGGCTATGGACTTCCGGCCTAGGCCACAGTCGACAGGAAATTACTGATGCGGTCTCCCAGCAGGTTAAACAGCTGGATTATTCCCCCGCCTTCCAATTCGGTCACCCGAAAGCATTTGAACTGGCCCACCGTATCGGTGAGTTTATGCCAGACGGCATCAACCGCGTCTTTTTCACCGGTTCCGGTTCTGAATCCACCGAAACAGCACTAAAAATTGCTCGGGCTTATTGGCGAAAACGCGGCCAAGCCAGCAAGACCAAATTAATCGGTCGCGCCAAGGGCTATCACGGCGTGAACTGGGGTGGTATCAGTGTCGGTGGTATAGGTGCCAACCGCGCCCTGTATGGCACAGCAGTCGATGCCGACCACTTGTCGCACACCATGACAGTCGAAAATCGCTTTAATAAAGGGCAACCCGAACAAGGCGCCCATCTGGCAGATGAGTTAATCGAAATGATCGCCCTGCATGATGCCAGTAACATCGCCGCGGTTATTGTGGAACCGTTAGCAGGTTCTGCGGGTGTCATTCCACCACCACAGGGCTATCTGCAGCGCTTAAGAGAAATCTGCGACCAGCATGACATCTTGCTGATTTTCGATGAAGTTATTACTGGCTTCGGCCGCATGGGAGCGAACACTGGCGCTGAAGCGTTTGGGGTCAAACCCGACATCATCAATATGGCGAAGCAACTCACCAATGGCGCCATCCCAATGGGTGCCGTTGCCGTAAAGCAGGAAATCTACGATTGCTTTATGGAGACCGCTGGTGCCGAGTACATCCTCGAACTGCCTCACGGTTACACCTATTCTGCTCATCCCGTTGCTTGTGCCGCCGCTCTGGCCGCTTTGGATGTCCTGGAAAAAGAACAGCTGCCCCAGCGTGTTGCCAGCCTGTCGCCCTTATTGGAAGAAGCTATTCATGGTTTGAAAGGCTGCCAATACGTCAGCGACATTCGCAATTACGGTTTTGCTGCCGGCCTGACCTTTGAAGCCGCTCCCGGTGAACCCTTGTTACGCCCCTACCAGGTCGCCATGAGCATGTGGGAAAAAGGTTTCTACGTACGCTACGGCGGCGACACCATTCAATTGGGCTTGCCGTTTACGACCGAAGCCGAAGAGATCGACAGCTTAGTGAATGCACTGGGCGAATCAATTCATGCGCTGTAAAACCGTTACGAATTTCGGGTTTGTGCTTAAGCAAACCTTTTAGCTAATTTGGAAGAGACTATGAACACTGTTGGACATTTTATTAACGGCGAATACATTGCCGATACCGAACGCTGCCAGGATGTTTTCAATCCGGCGACAGGCAAAGTCAGCAAGCAAGTTGCCCTGGCGAGCCAGGCTACTGTGCGGCAAGCCATTGATGCAGCACAAGCAGCTTACCCGGCTTGGAGAAATACGCCACCTCTCAAGCGTGCGCGCGTTATGTTCAAGTACAAAGAGTTATTGGAAGCGAATGCCGACAAAATTGTCGCGGCGATTACCGAAGAACACGGCAAAGTATTGAACGATGCTCACGGAGAATTTATCCGTGGCGTCGAAGTGGTGGAGTACGCTTGCGGCGCGCCTGAGTTACTAAAGGGTGAACACAGCAAAAACGTTGGCCCGGCAATTGATTCCTGGAGTGAATTTCAACCGCTGGGTGTGGTTGCGGGGATTACCCCCTTTAACTTTCCAGCCATGGTGCCAATGTGGATGTTCCCAATGGCGATTGCCTGTGGCAACACCTTCATCCTGAAGCCCTCTGAACGCGACCCCAGTTGTGCCATCTTGCTCGCCGAACTGCTGAAAGAAGCCGGCTTGCCCGACGGTGTTTTCAACGTGGTCAATGGTGATAAAGAAGCTGTCGACAGTCTTTTGGAAGCCCCAGAAGTACATGCCGTTTCTTTTGTCGGTTCAACGCCAATCGCAGAATATATTTACAACAAAGGCAATAGTGCGGGCAAACGCGTTCAGGCCTTGGGCGGAGCGAAAAACCACGCCATTGTCATGCCAGATGCTGATCTCGATAACGCGGTGAATGCTCTGATGGGCGCGGCTTACGGTTCATGTGGTGAACGTTGCATGGCCATCTCGGTAGCTGTAGCGGTCGGTAATGACACCGGTGATGCTCTGGTAGCCAAACTGAAGCAACAACTGGACACTCTGAAAGTCGGTCCGGGTACCGACAACAGCAACGATATGGGCCCCCTCATCACCAAACAACATTTTGAAAAAGTAAAAGGCTACATTGATGCCGGTGAAGCCGCTGGCGCCACTGTCGTAGCCGATGGACGAGGCCTGGTGGTTGAAGGCAATGAAGATGGATATTTCCTGGGCGGCACATTGTTCGATCACGTCAGTGCCGACATGAGCATTTACACGGACGAAATCTTCGGCCCGGTGCTTTGTGTGGTTCGTGTCGAAAACATGCAAGAGGCCATGGATTTGATCGATGCCCATGAATTTGGCAACGGCACCTGCATCTTTACGCGTGATGGCGAAGCGGCGCGCTATTTCACCGACAATATCAAAGTCGGCATGGTCGGTGTAAATGTTCCTTTGCCCGTACCCGTAGCATGCCACAGCTTTGGCGGTTGGAAACGTTCCCTATTCGGAGACCTTCACGCTTATGGCCCTGACGCCGTACGCTTCTACACCAAGCGCAAAACAGTGACCCAACGTTGGCCGAGTGGTGGGGTTCGCGAGACGGCTCAATTCTCTTTCCCTAGCAATCAGTAAGCACGGACAGCTCCTCAAAAGAGATCAGGTCAACCTAAGAGGTCAAAGCACATGCTTTGGCCTCTTAGGTTTTGCGAGAACACACCTTCAACCTGAGATCTCATTCTTTACGAGTTCTGCCCTGTGAACGAGGCTTAAATAACGCCATCCAGAATAGCCCTTCAAATACCAAACCTATCATGAGGAACAGCAAGGAGAAGGGACGTAAAGCGACAGCCGAATAAAAGAACAATGCACCCAGAATACAAACGAACATGATGATATAACGATATTCAGACAAGGCGGCGGCCCCTTAGAAACTTTCTCGAATGCATCAAGACTAATCAAAATATTCCAGCCCGCCAAGCACACTTATATATCTTTACTCACGGAGTATTCTACGACAGCCAGGCATGCGTCCGATCCAACAGCGGCTTACCAGTACAAACAGCGCCACCCAAAAACTGGTCGACAACAGGAAATTGAGCATTTCCTCCCGTAAAGAGCAGCGATTGTCATCCAGACAAGCATCACTGAACGAAAAATACGTAGAAATCGACAGAACGATAAACAGCAATAAAATGTAGACAAACATCATGGCAATACGTCGCCAAGCGGGTGGGTAATCGTATAACTCCGTTTGTTCTGATCGTTCACTAAGACGATAAGAAGCCTTCGAAACACCTTTAGGAGTCAGTACCACAATCGACGACACCAACATATCGTGAACAGCCTGATACCGACGGCTGCTCAACACTGTAATGAGGGATAAAAACCCAAATACGATTTTTGTGGCGCTACGCCAGTATGCCTGCAACAGGCTAAGCTTTTCATCCTCAGCGAGCTTTCGAACCTTTATTTTTAATAGGTGCTGTCCCAATGTCGCACCGCTGAAGGCAAGCAAAAAAGGCTCAATCGAAAGGCAAATACCGATCACTAAAAGGCTCTCAAGCTTTCCCGATGATAGAGTAAGCGAACGAATCAGCAGTAAAGTAAGCGCAAAATAAAAGGCCATAAAGACACTGTCGAACAACAGTGCCGCAATGCGCTTGGAAAGTGGTGCAAAAGCTGTGGGAGTTTCCACTGAGACTTGTCCTTAAGCGAAGAAAACGGATCGCTCTACACTAAGCTTCCGAAGAGTGAGTTATATACCATAATCACGCTCCACCTTGGCAATTCGAGTTTTAAAGCTTGAGTACCACTGCTTATGTCCCAGACGCTGGGCCTCAAGATGCTCGGCATTTTGTTTCCAACGTTTGATGGAATCCAAATCCATCCAATAGGATACGGTAATTCCCAGTTCCTCTCTTGCGGATTCAACACCCAGAAAGCCCTCTTGTTGCTTCGCTAACTCCAGCATTCTGTCTGCCATATTTCCGTAACCTTGATCACCTTCGGTTCGAACAGAACTGAAAACAACGGCATAGTATGGCGGCTCGGGGGTTGTCGCGATCAGAGACATAGTCACTCCTTAGGGCTATAGGATAGTTCGGCCACCTGGATAAAAGCGACCTTCACGGTATAGCTTATTTCTTATAAAAACGGCATTTAAAAACGACGCTACAACAAGGTTTTTCGCAAACCCACACAATCAAGACTTTTGCCCTGAATATCAACAAACCCAGGCAAAGACTCAAACTGAACAAAGCCCTGCTTTTGCAGAACTCTCAAGGATGCAGGGTTATTCTCCAGCACTCGAGCCTGCAGCTCGTTCAGCTTATAAGTATTTTTAGCTTCAGATATTAAATGCGATAGGCACATGCCGGCCAGACCTTTGGAACCATGATTTTCCGCAACTCGATACCCAACTTGTGCCGTATGACCGGATATCGCTTTCAGGTTTCCTCTGGCGAGAACTTCACTTCCTTCGAGCAAAAGCACCGAATAGGAACGCCTCTGCTTCGCAGCCTCCAAATAGTCACTGATATGCGTCGCAATGCCATCAGGCGAATAAAAGGCTTCAACACGTGGTTCAATCAACGATTCGAACCACTCTTTATTAAGCTGTTCAAACTGGAACAAGGCCGGTATATGATCAAGGGATAGTACTTCAAACCTCATTGCCAGATCCTTCAAGACAACTTAATTCACAATTTATTAGGGAAGTTGAGCTTACTACGCCCCGTTGCTTTACTCAAACTCAGCGCACAGTACTCTCTCTGGCGACGAATAGGAGCCATGACTGGCAGACTACTCCTAAACTTACGGATTTCAAGTGTTAAAGCGACCGGGTCAGTTGTGGGGTGTTGTTTTTTTAGATGGGTAGAATCCATATACAATAAGGATGACACCGACCAAAAGAAAATAAGAAAAATAACGGTCATCTCCTTCTGACGAAACGGTGCGATAAAAGGTATCTTGACCAGTGCCTGAAAACCAGCCAGACATGTATTCCGTTAGATTCAGTGTTGCACTTATCAAGAACGGGAAAACATCAAAAGCAACACATATACAACCAAGCAGAAGGGATGCTTTTTTCACCTTACTCAAGCACTCTTTGACCTGGGCGGGTAAGCTTCACTAAAGCTTGTTCTGGAGCAATGGGATTCCCTGTAACATACAACTCTTCAACAACACCACTACAAGGACTGACAAGCTCATAAATATACATCGACATTTCAAGTTCAAGCAGAACCTCTCCGGCGGCAACTTGATCCCCAACAGACACTAGGACATGGCAGGTTGGACTGTGAGTTGCTTCATCGAAGTCGGGCGCGTTTACAAGGCCGTCCTCAGGCCAAACGTCATCTTCAGAAGTGATTTGAATGTCTTCTTCAGGACCCAAAGCATCGCTAAGCCATTTAAACAATCGTTCTCTCATCTAGGCAACTCCTGAAAACTCCATTGAAGATTGACTCACAATTGACCCGGCGCCCGGCTGATAAACGCCTTCCAGACATCATCCATTTGCGGAAGCCACTGCTCCAAGATCGGTGTTGTGGCTTGAGCTGGAGTAAACCCTCTGCTGTCTTGCAGGTAACGAAAAAGAAACGCCGACACCCTGGCATTGACGATATAGTGAACCCAGACCTTTTTGTTTCGAAGAGCATCCATATAGGATGAAAATTCGGTGTAGTGGCATTCTTTTGGGGAATCAAAAGGCACGGGAATATGAATGTAGCTCATCCCTAATGCAGTAATGACAGCGCCTTCGTCTGAAATGGATTTTTCATGATCAGGCATGGCCAAATTAATAACAACCTCATATCCAGCGTCTGAAATGTGCTGGAATTCATCTCGAGAAGGCTGACCCGAAGACGATATACGATCGGTAATCTGGTGAACATTAAATATCGTCATGGGTCAGAATCCTTATAAAAGCCTTATTCGACACGATTGATTATGGGGCTGTCTCGCGGTCGACAATCGCGACGGTTCTCTCAATAAATCGCACAAACGCCTTTTCAGGCAAAAACGGAGAAGCCTTCTCGACATTGAAAGCCTCAACCATAGCAAGAATCCGTTTGTTTTTCTGCATCTGCGCCTCACTCATCCCCTGCTTGCGAAGCTCCCGAACCAGATCTACCCATTTCAGAGTATTTTCCCTAAACTCGCGCAATGAAGGCTTATACGCTGGGCTCCCATGTCCCGGCACAATGAGACTACGCTCATCGCCCAGTTCCAGAATACGATCTACCGCAGCATTTAATCCAGAGACCCCGCCGGCATAAAACGTTGGATGCCAACTTCGGTCATAAATATCACCCGTGAATATCGTATTGCTGGCTTTGTGGTAGAAAACAGTATCCCCTGTTGTGTGGGAAACAAGCTGAACCCTCTCAAAGCCTTCAACACCAACAGCGTCATCGACAAGCATTGCACCATTTTCCATAAAGTAGCTGTTTCCACCATTGTGATCATTGTGAAAATGGGTGTTTAGAATGAACGCAATGGGTTTATCGGAGATCGATTGAATCAACTTGTCCAGCTCAGGCAAACGCCCTTTACCCGGCATAGGATCAATCAAAACCAGTGTGTCTTCAAGCTGGATCAAGCCCATATTGGCGCTCAAACCACCTGCGTTTAACACATGAAGGTCGTCAGAAACTTTATGTACGCTGATACCCCCCGCAAAAACTACCGAAACGGGAAACATCAAAAACAGAGCGATCATTATTTTTGTTTTCATAATACGGAACTCCTTTCTTTGTAAGATGGGTACGCAAATGCAGGCAAACGCTAACACCCTCCCCCAATACAACAACGGGATTTCGATGAGACGTTGTAAAATCGAGTCGACTGATAAAATCCAACAAAGCAATGAAGCCCAAGCTTGAATTCGAGAATGCTGCCGACAGCTCAAGAGAATAAGGATCAGAAATTTGATCGTAATGCGTTTTTATTTATATGCGCATTTGATCAACCATCACGATCAAAGAACTCATCTTTTACAAAAATAAAATCCGAGTTATCAAACTGATAGCAGGCAAGCTTATAGAGATAAGAAAACCAATGAAGACAATACCCAAACTTTTTGGGTGAGAACAATATAAAGCACATGGGAAGCATGGCGGCAGTAATCGTCAGTTCCGCCAAGAACGGCTGGCATTCTCCACCACCTCTCCAGCCTTATTCCAGTAGTGGCCTACCTTGCATTCCCTGGCAATGTGGACTCTCTATTCTTCACTGAAATAACGCTCGAGCTAAACCAGCAGCCCGACAAACAACACCGGGCCACGGGCAGTTACTTGACTACCAACGTCTCGTGAACAGTTAGTGTTTATCCCCATATTCTTCAACGGCCTGCCAAACTCGCATTAGGTTCCCACCCAAGATTTTGCGAACATCGCCTTCGCTATACCCTCTATTGAGCAAACCCTGCACTAGGGCCGGGTAGCTGGCCACGTCTTTCAGGTTCTCAGGAAGCGAATCTCCAACACCATCGTAATCTGAGCCAACACCCACATGATCGATACCGATCAGTTTCACCGCGTAGTCAAAATGTTCCAAAACCTGATCCAGGCTGGCGTACGGGTACGGATTGTCTTTTTTATACATCTCTTCAAAATTTTTCATATCCTCTTTGCTGGCTTTAGGATGAGTCTTCTTGTATTCAGTCAATGCCGCCTTGCGCTTATTGTTATAGCCGTTAGCGTCTTCATGAATAAAAGCAGAGCCGAAATTAATCTGGATTACGCCGCCGTTTTTCTTTAACGCCTTGAGCATTTTGTCATCCATGTTGCGCTCCCAACCCGGTGTAAAATGCCTGAGGGAAGAATGGGATGCAATCACGGGGACTTGACTCACTGCCATCACATCGTAAAAAGCCTGATCAGACACATGCGAGATATCGACCATCATGCCGATATTGTTCATTTCCGTGATTAATTGCTTACCAAAGTCACTTAAACCCTGATGAGGCTTGTCTTCTGAGTAGGAGGAATCACTGATGTGATTACTTTTGGAATGAGCAAGAGTGATGTAACGAATCCCACGATCGTAAAAATACTTCAGGTTTTCGATGTTACCTTCTAATGGGGTCCCGTTTTCCATCCCCATTGGCAGGGAAATTTTTCCAGCCTTTTGGTTCTCCAGCATCTCTTTGCTGCTGTAGGCCAGAGCGAATTTCTCTGGGGCGCGTCCAACGATCGCTTCAACTCGGTCAATCAAGCGATCGGCCAAGGCTACACTGCCGCCCTTCTTCTCATATTCAGCCGGAATGTAGATGGACATAAATGCACCATCCAGGCCACCTCGGCTGGCTCTGGGGTAATCAAAATCCCCGTCTTTAGTGGCTCGGCTTACATCTGCATAATTGTCTTCGATGCGATAAGGCACATCAATATGGGTATCGACAATGAGCGCGTCCTGAGCCAGCCGAATCGCTTTGGGGCTCACCTCGATTTTCGTCGCTGAATACGCCGATGATGCAAAGCCCAGGCTGGCCACAGCCAGGCATAACAATGGGAGGGTATTGTTCGATTTATTGATACGTAGGAGGTTCGCCATAAAGCAGCCCTTATCGATATTATTGAGATCGGAAAATATATAACGGGCAATACTACGAAGTTCGAGAGCAAGAAGCAAAACGCCAGCAGTATCCGTGTCACGGAATCACAAACTTCCTATAGAAACGGCAAATAAAACCGGAAAATAGGACAGGCAAAAAAATGGGGGCACGAAGCCCCCTAAGATCTCTAGCCGAGTGATAAACCGGTTCGAGCGTGTCGAATTTCTCTTTAAGTAATGGCCGCTTAGTTCAAGGCCATCACATCTTTTTCCAATTGTGTCAGCACCCGCTCAGAGGTGTTCCCCCGCATCGCAGCCAATAAGCCTTTACGCGCCAAAGTGCCGATTAATACTATGTCCGCACCCAGTTCTTTTGCCGCCTCTGAAATCACGTCTTCAGGCGCACCTTGACGAATGTGAACATGATCAGAACCCATATCCAGTTTGCGCAGCAGACTGCCACGGTCTGGAATGTTCATCGTATCGTCGTAGGCATTAACCACATGCAGGTCAGCGCCATAGAGATCCGCCGTCCAGCGCCCGCGGGAGACAATCTTTTCATTCAACGCCTGGTAGCGCTCATCTTTCGCCTGAGCATTGATCGCCGCCAGAACCGTCTTACGGTGGTACTCCGCACCAGGACGTACAATCAGTACTGGGCATTTGGCGTTGCGCAGTAACGCCCATTTGGAATCACTGAAACGAATCCCCTTCTCACCGTCCCCGTAATCCGGGATCACGATCATGTCGGTCTGGAAATGCTTACCAGATGACAACAAGGCTTTTTGCCAATCGTGTGCCCAACAAATCTCTGCAGTGTACTCCAAGCCTTCTTTTTCCATGCGCTTGGCCAGCGCAGAGAAGTTGGAAACATCACTGTACATATCCGGATTGCGATGGCTGGTATCAACCGAGTGGCCATCAACACCAATAAAAATGTGGATGGCCGGTGCGCTGTCGCGCATTTTGGCGGTGATGATGGCACGCTCCAGCGCAGGATGCTCATCGCGCGTTGGATCGATAACAACCAATAAGTTTTCTTGTGTACTCATAATGTCAGTGCCTTCTTTATATACTCGACTAAGATGCCGCTAATATAATTCAGAAACGGTTACTGACTTATGATTTGCCTCAATAGTTGTTTGATCTGATCGCCCAACGTTTCTATTGGCGTGAAAACCTCATCGCTAATCGTTCAGTTCATGCTACTCAATTCGGTCTGGGGGCACTTGATCTTCATCAATTACCAAGCCCTTATATAAACCCCAAAATACCGCCGAATTCCCCACGTTTGATCCATATCAACACCTGCTGCATAAACCATGGCTACACTGCCTGCATCATAAACTCGGGATAGCTGACACCGTGAACAATCCAAATGCCCTGGCCGATCAACACTTTGATTTAGCCGCCCAGCAACATCCGCATTTACTGCGCAGCGCCAGTTACAACTATCCACATAGGCGTGCCTTTCAGGTAGAGAGCGGAACCAACACCCAGTCCGCCAGCCAGCGCCCGAGCATTTCTCCTCTGGCCATCTGGATTAACCTGCCGGCCCGTCGCTTCGATACCGCTTTGGGCCGGGATTTTCTCGACAGCCTGATTACCGAAATCACCCTGCGAAAAGAAGCCTTCGGGCGCCGGCCGATTACTCAGCTGTTATTACGCCACCCGTTTTTACACTACCAGGGCGCTGACATCACCGAGCTGATGCATCTGGTCGCGAGTAATTTTCGCCTGAACCACAGGGACAACTCGCCCATCGAATACTGTGCAGAGTTGTCATTGGAGGAAGCAGAAGGGGCAAACCTGGCGCTCCTCAAAGGTCTGGGATTTAACGAATTTCTAGTGAGCTTGCCACCTACACTCGGCAAAGCCGACCACGAGGCACTGCAGACCAGTTGGCAACATGCACGTGAGTTCGCCGCCGACAGCCTTGGAGTACGCTTACCTTATGGTTACCCTGAACAGGATTTGCACAGCGTGCGTACTCTGTTGGACCAGGTATTGACCTTGAAACCCAACAGAATATTGCTCACACCCGCCAGCGAGCTGGATCGTTGGAATCTACAGGAAAACGTTCAAGAACACGGCAGCCACAGCGCCAGCCAGTTTGCCTTGCTCTACAATGCCCTGCGTCATGCAGGTTACCGTGTGCTGGGCAATGATTGTTTTGTATTGGGGCGTGATTCCCTCGCTATCGCCCAGAACCAGAACCGCCTGCGTCGCACCGCCGTTGCATATAACTCGGTAAATGCCGCCGATTTACTCGGCCTTGGACCTGCCGCAGGCTGCCAATTGGGCAGTCGCTACGAAAGCAATCTGGAAGCCATTCAGCCTTATATCCAGCACTTGCAACAGGGCAAGCTGGCCGTGGAGAAAGTGCTCCAGCTTGGCGATACAGCCAAAGCCTGCCGAGTCGTCGCTGATCAATTATTATGCTATCACCGCCTGGACATTGACTATATCGAGAATCGCTACGATATCGCCCTGTCGTCACTCGCGGAAAATATCAGCTGGGAACTCAATGCCGAGGCTAATATGGAACTCATGAGAATTCATAACGGCCTGCTGCAGCTCAGTGACGACGGTATTATGCGCCTACTGTTTATCACCGACACCTTTATCGCCGGTTTGCTTAGAACCCAGGAAAAGGAATAAGAAAATTAAGGGCCATGCTTAATTATTAGTTGTTCTGACCATAGAAGCCCTAGCAATACCATGGATAAGTAGTAAAATTAAGAACTCGCTAATATGCCTTTGACGTTTTAAGGCAGAAAATGCTGAGAATGACAGAGACTCTAGCCAACAGTGAATGTAATGACCTCTAATATCATCAGTAAATCGACACGCTGCCACCACAACCCTCAGGTTTCCTGTGGTGACTGTCGCTTGAACAGCATCTGCCTGCCCATCAGTGTGCATGTGGACGAGCTGGATAAGCTGGATGACATTATCCAGCGCGGTCGCCCGCTCCACAAAGGCGATTACCTCTATCACGCCAACGACCCTTTTACCTCGGTATACGCCGTGCGCTCTGGAACGATCAAATCCATACGCATCACTAACGATGGCGAGGAACAGGTCACCGGCTTCCACCTGCCGGGTGAAATTCTGGGTATGGATGGCATCGCGCAGAATGTACACACCAATTCTGCGATCGCACTGGAAACCACCGCGGTCTGTGAAATTCCCTTTGCCCGCATGGAAGAACTCAGCATCAAGATTCCAAGCCTTCAGCGCCATTTTTTCCAGCTGATGAGTCAGGAGATAACCGCGGATCAACAGTTGATCACGCTATTGAGTAAAAACAGTGCGGAAGAACGCGTGGCTTCTATGTTGCTGAGCATCTCTACCCGAAATCATCGCCGTCATTTGTCGGCAACGTTGTTTCGCCTGGCCATGTCTCGCGCAGATATGGGTAACTATCTGGGCCTTACCGTAGAAACCGTAAGCCGGGTATTAAGCCGCTTCCAAAAGCAGGAGGTTTTGTCGGTGGATAAAAAGGAAATTGAAATTCTTGATATGGACGGATTGCGCAAAGCGGCTCGCGCAGATGTTTGTTGAGATAGCGTCACACTTACCTGCTTTGAACGCCTGCGATAAATCGCCAGCGTCAATAAAAAGCCCGCCATTTGGCGGGCTTTTTATATCTTAGAATTTATAGCCGATCATGACAGAGTAAACCATCGGATCAATATCCACGTCGGTGGTAATACGTGCACCTTGTGGCAGACCCAAAGCATTGTTGCCATCTTTAACCGTCAGGGTCGCTTCGGTGTCGATATCAATGTAGCGAACAGAAGCGTTCAGCAATAGATTGTTGCCCAGGTCAAAATCGAACCCGACTTGTGCAGCCAATCCCCAGGAATCGTCCAAATCCACATCCAAATCGCCGGCACCGGCTTCCAGGTTTGCACCGCCTTCTTCGTCAAAGAAGAAGGTGTAGTTCAAGCCAAGACCCACATAGGGTTTGAAGGCGCTTTCGGAGTTAAAGTAGTAAATCGCACTCAACGTCGGTGGCAGTTGTTTAGTGTCCGCAACCGAACCAACACCACGAGTATTCAAGAAGCTACCTTTACCAGAAGCATCATGGGAGAACGGCGTCGCCGCCAACAATTCAACGCCCCAAGACTTATCCAACATATAGGTGAAGGTCAGACCCAGCTGAGTATCGTTGTCTACATCAACACCAGAATCTGCACCCAAAGAACCGCCATTAACAAAAACCTGTGTGCTGTCACCGTCTGGGGCAACAGTGGTTACACCCGCTCGCGCAATAAAGTCACCAGCTTCATAAGCCTGTGCTTGAGTGCCAACAACGCAGGCCGCAATGGCCGCTGCTAAAGTCAATGGTTTCAGGGTAGCTTTCATAATTACTCTCTCTTCCTCAACAGGGGCTTGTTGTACTAAGGCCCGTTTATTTGTTGAGGCTATTGAACAATATTGCCTTGTCCAAAGACTTGATCCAGATTAACTAAAAACAGCTTTTCGCAAACTTAAGAAAAAAGGCCTATAAAAAAGGCCTTACATATTTGCGCTAGATCAAGTCGAGAGTTTGGGGAGGGGAGTTTACTCTGCTTTGCTACCTTGGATATTGGACGGTAAAGCTGGCGAACTATTTTTCTCTCCATCCGGAACAAAGCGCAAGGCCAAGGAATTAATACAGTAACGCTTGCCCGTAGGCGCTGGGCCGTCATTAAATACATGACCTAAATGCTCACCGCATTTACTGAGAATTTCAGTGCGTCGCATTCCCCAACTGTAATCGGTTTTCAAAACAATATTGTCTTTATTGGCTTCCCAGAAACTGGGCCAACCTGTGCCGGAATCGTATTTGTGTTCAGAGCGAAATACAGGCAACTGGCAGGCCGCGCTGACAAAGGTGCCCTTTTTACCCTTACCCATTTTTTCATTAGTAAAACGTCGTTCGGTATCGCTTTCCCACAGAATTTTGTATTGCTCACGGGGAAGAATTCGCTTCCAGACGGATTTCGGTACCTGGGTCAGGTCTTCTCCGTTGTCGATCATTTGCTGCAAGCTTGTTTCCTTGTTGGTGCTCACAGTAGGTTCCGCAATGGACTGATCGCCATTGGCCTCGTTGCAAGCCATCAATGCACCCGCCAGCAGCGGTATTAATACGGCAATAGATAAATGTTTCATGGTTAAGCCTCCCTATTTCGATGGTACTAGCCTAACAAAAGGCCACAAGCGCGACTTTGCAAAAGGTGGACAAGAAGTTCACAAATGTATCGCAGACTCCAGTTGATACAGCAGTATCAGCGTAATCGGCGATTGTTAAGCGCCGGCAGCGCCTGTCTCACATCCAACAGGCGTTGGCGCTCCACGGTGCATATTAGATGCCCTTCGCCACGTTTGAGCGACGCCAGGGCTTTTCCCCACGGGTCAATGACACAACTGTGCCCCCAGGTCGATCGTCGCTGACTGTGATCGCCTCCCTGGGCTGCACCTGCCAGATAGCACTGATTTTCAACGGCTCGAGCTTTCAGCAATAATTCCCAATGCGCTTCGCCGGTCGTAAAGGTAAATGCCGCAGGGACAAGCACCAACTCACAACCCATATCAGCCAATTGCCGAAAGTACTCTGGGAAGCGCAGATCATAGCAAATTGCTACCCCAATATTACCCCAGGGGCTGGGGAAACACTGCGGCACAACACCAGGGGCAAACGTGTCCGATTCTCGATATTGCCCTTGGGCATCGTTTACCTGAGCGTCAAACAAATGCACCTTGTCATAACGCCCGACTTCCAAGCCCTGATCATCGTACACAAAACAGGCCGCGTATACCCGAGCCTGCATCTCATCAAGTGCAGGGGCTCCTGTGTACGGATTGGCGCCAGTACATGGAATTGAGCCCGCCACCAGGTAAACCCCATAGCAGGAGGCCATAGAAGAAAGGAATGTTCGCAAAGGGCCGTGTTCGTCGGCTTCCGCCTGCCCAGCAGCCAACTGATCGCCACCACCAAAAATGGCAAACATTTCCGGCAGAACCACCAACTCAGCCCCCGCTTCCGCGCAGGCTTTAATTTGTCTCTCCGCCGATATCAGATTGTCATCCAACGATTTGGCGGACACCATTTGTACCAAGCCAAGCGTCAAATGCTGCCAGTTGTTTTGAGTCATATTATTCCGGGTCGTTTTCGGATGGTTCGACTGCCTGAGCACCTTCTGTGTCTCCAGAAGCATTATTTTCGAGTTCGATACCCTGCTTGCTGTCCACTTGAGGCACAGGCTCGAGCTCGGCAGTTGAGCGGGAGGTATCTGTTTCACTCACCGAGGGTTCTTCATGTTGGCGCTCGGCTTCTTCAGCAACTTTTTCCCCCGCATCTTTTGCCGCCTTGGAATCAAATAAACGCTCGAAATTCACCTGCGGATCCGCCCAGCTGCCCGTCATGGAATAGCTGACACTGGCAACTTTGTCGACTTGATTGGAAAACAATTTGCTGGCCAGATAAACACCCGCCGCCGCCGGCCAGCTAACCAACAGCCCCGTCGCCAGGGCGACATTATTGCCCACAGGAAGCGTCGCAACCAAACGGGTATCCAGACTCTCATCTTCCCAATCAATTTTTCCCGCAAACTGCAAACGACTGCTGGGGCCTTTAACAATGATCGGTTCTTGAATCAGCAACTCCTGTTGCTGAAAGTCAATATGGCCATGGACCGAATCGAACACCATACCTTCTTTGTACAGGTCGGCAAAGTCCAGCCTCAAACGACGTACCCAGGTATCAAAGTTCAAAACACTCAACAAACGCAGAACAGCGTTTCCACCTGCTCCAGCCGATTGAAAAAAGCGCCCTTTCTGAATGTCCAAATCCAAGCTGCCTGCGATCACACTGGAGTCAAAATTCATGGGACTGCCAGGCCAATTCATGGCCAGCTGGAACTCGGCACGCTCCGATTCCAAGATGCTGGGCATCTGCCACTGCTGACTCAAGGTATTAATATCTTTGAATTGAATTCGCGCCAGTAATGTACTGCGAGACACATCCCCTGCTAACCAATGCAAACTCGCACCCGGGTCTATCGCGGCCATATCATCAGCGCGTTCATTGTCCTCGATATTCCCAGATACACGAATGTCGCCCAGCTCGCCAAATATGCGATCAAGTAAAAGGCCATCGTCCTCACCTGGCTGTATCTGAAATCGCCAGTTACCCAGATCACGACGGCCATAACTGAGCGTTTCAATATGTACCAAGGTGTGGGGGAAGTTGCTGAAATTCCACTTCTCTGCAATTTCCTCTTCAGGAAGCGTGTCATTGGACAGTTCCGACTCAGGCGTTTCTTCTGAGTCATCAATTTCCGGCAACTTCAAGTAGCGTAAACGAACATCCAGTGGGCGCTCGCTTTCATAATACTCAATACTGCCCGCAACCATGTCGCTATCGGCGTTGAGCAAAATGCCTTGTTGAGTTTGGCTGGCCTGCAGTTCGATATTGGGCACGGAAAAACCCGACAGATGCAAGCTATCAACCGTAATGTCCAGTGTGAATGGCATCGATTCCTGCTCAGGCAACTGGCTTCGACCCTGTTCAGGTGCACGCAAATCGGCGTACCGATCACGGGCAGTTTGATAACGATCGACAATATCCAGCCAGGGCTCAATATCCAGCTCAGATAAATGACCAGCGATGATCGCCTGGCCCGCTCGGGTCTCCGGAAGTTCACCGCTCAGACCCAGAGCAAAACTTTCACCGTCTGAATGTTGCCGAACCATCAACATGACATTGTCTTCGCGAGGCTCTGTAAGCGCTGGGGTTTGATGCGTTGACGTTTCTTGTGCTGAATCTTCTGAGGCTGTCGCTGGTGCTTGCAGCGCATACTGCAAAAATATCTGTTCCTGGACGTCTTCACCAACCGGCTTGTCACCCTCAATCGGAATTCGAATACGCGTCGGTCGAGACTGCTCCGCTGCCTTCCCATAGGGCGCGGGAAGGTTGATTGCAATTCCTCGCATATCCGTTTGCAAATTCAAACGGTTGGCATCCTGGTTATCTGAGCGTCTTAAATAGGTGCTGGGTAAATACAGCTGCCCTTGAACCTTTGTCTGGCCTTCGGCCATCAGCAAACCCGGTTCATTGATCCATTGGGCCAGTGGCGCCATGGCCAATTGGGTGTCGAATTCCAGTACAGAAGACTCAGCGCTGCTGCGTAAACGAGCCAGGATTTCCTGCCCCCAAAGCTCAGCCCGTAAATTTTTTCCGTGCAAGCCACGCTGAATGTCGTACTTCAGTTCAGCATCGACGTGTTCAAAATGCAGCGCGACATCGGGAATGTACAATTCGGCCTCGCTGAGGTGGGCGGAAATATTGTATTGAGACCCTTTGCGCTCCTCAAGCGACAACGGAATTTTCAAATCCACGTCGCCCTTAAGCTTGCCCGGTAATTCCCATTGCTGAAAGCTCTCAGCCTGTTCACGCGCAATGGGGCTGTTTAATAAAAAGTCGAACCCGTGCTGGCCACTGCCTTTAAAGTTTGCCGAGACACTCAGTCTGTCACCATCCGCTTCGGGGTTGTCTTCTAAGTCAACGGCAATATCACTGAGCTGCAAGCCCAGGCTTTTACCCTGTTCAGCTCGAGCCTGCAAAAAGCGACCGTCAACTTCCAAACGTGCATCAACGTCGCTGACGCGTGGCCAGCCTGGCATATAATCCAAAGCCGCATCTTTCAAATCCAGTGCCAGCTGCGTGGTGTACGTACTGGTCAGAGACGCAGTCAAACCACCACGATAAATAAAGGCACCATTTTGCAACGTGCCATCACCATTGGCATCGGCAAGAAATTGTTTTAATGAATCCGGTACAACCGTTGGTAGATACTTGGGATAGTTACTGATCTTGTCATTTTTTAAACCAATCAACAGTGTCAAGTCGCTGGGTACGGTATTCGCAAACCAAGGCGTAAACAGGTTCATATAACCGCGTACCTGCGTGTCCCCCTGCTGCATGCTCAGCATGCCACTGTTGACGTAAATGCTGTTGTTTTCGCGACTCAACACCCATTGCACCTGACCGCGCATCGTTTCGAATGTCTGCGCCTCGTCGTAGACGGTGGTATAGTGCATCGAAAAACCGTTCTGGGAGTCGATGTCGACAAAGCCACGTTTTGCACTGGTTTCAACAAAGCCATCGACACCACTGACTGCAGGTGCCCCTTCCCAGGCGCCCGCCGAGATCTGTTCCAGATTCGCTTGCAGCAGGAAATCCTCAGCGGTATTTTTCCCCAGACGAACATACAGATTATTGATATGACCACTGGGCTTCAAGCTGGCCAACACCTGCTTTAACTCACCTTCTGGCAGCCACTCATGGGTTTCTGCCAAGGCATACCAGTAACCGATATCAATGCGAGGGCTGCGCAGCGCCAGTGGCGTATTCGCGCCAAACTCAACCGAGATGTCCACGGGTTGGGGAAGTTCAAAGTCCGCAAACTTTCCGTGAATATTCTGAAGGGACAGCTGCCAATCCCCATTACTGCTGCGTACACCGGATACATCCATTTTGGCAACTTCCGGCAAAGGTAAATGCCCACCATCGGCCTGCACATGGCCACGCAATTCCATAAAGCTGCCTGGCAACTTCACCGTCCAGAGTTTGCCGGTCAGAGCAACATCCTGCAGTTGTTCACGCTGGGGAAAATTCTCCCAGGCTTCGCGACGAAACTGTTCTGCAAGCTCAGAAATTTTTACGTGATTCAATTCAAGGTAGGCACTGGCGAGAAACGTTTCACGATCACGCGGGTCACCCTCACCTTCAAAGATGAAATTCATCAGTGGCCGATCACCACTGTTGAGTTGAGCTTTTAGTCGATGGAAACTCTGGGTATTTTCCATGACCACTTCAGGCAACTGCCAGGTGCTGGGTTCGCCGCTCAATGGGTAAAATTCCAGATTCACTGCCGCCAGTTCCACTCGGCCACGCAGTAACAGGAGTTCCCAGGGACTCAGGGTGTCACTGTCTTCACTGATATCGCCGGGCAGAACACCACGCAGATACACCTGACCATCGTTGTATTGCTGCAGGGAAACACTGAGTTCATCAATGCGAAAATCCGACCAGGCCAAACGCCAGTTAAACAGGGAAAGCAGAAGATCAAATTGAGTATAAAGAGACTCGACCGCCAGAACCTGCTCACCGCGCTTGTTGCTGAAACGCAGATCTTCAATATTCACTTCGGGGCGCAGGCCAATCCACTGCCCTTCAATATGGCCGATAGCGACGTGCACACCCAGTTGCTCGCCCAGCAAGTCAGCGATATCGTCGCGATAATCGTTCGCCATAGGCAATAAGAAACGCCCAGCTTGAACCAACAAGGCCAAACTGATGACGAGTGCCGCGCAAATACCCCAAAAGCGGCGGGCGAAACTACGGGTCCAGGATGTTTTCAAACTTTAAACCAAAATAATATCGTACTGTTCCTGGTGATAAATGGCTTCTACCTTGAACTTGATCGTTCGGCCAATAAATTCTTCCAGATCCGCTACATTGGACGACTCTTCATCCAAAAGTCGATCAATCACCAATTGCGAGGCCAGCACCACAATTTCTTCAGTATTGTAGGCTCGTACCTCGCGCAGAATTTCCCGGAAGATTTCGTAACATACGGTTTCGGGAGATTTCAAGGTGCCGCGCCCTTCACAAACCGGACAGGCAACACATAAACTTTGACCTAGGGATTCGCGGGTACGCTTGCGCGTCATTTCCACCAACCCCAATTCCGATACGCCGGTTAAACTGGTTTTGGTGTTATCCCGTTCCAGCATTTTCTCCAAAGTGCGCAGTACCTGGCGCTGATGCTCGGAATCGTTCATATCAATAAAGTCGATAATGATGATACCGCCCAAATTGCGCAGGCGAAGCTGTCGAGCAATGGCGGTAGCCGCTTCCAGATTGGTTTTGAAAATGGTTTCTTCGAGATTGCGATGTCCCACAAAAGCGCCGGTGTTCACATCAATGGTCACCATTGCTTCGGTTTGTTCGATGATTAAGTAGCCTCCGGATTTGAGAGCCACCTTCTCACCAAGGGCTCGCTGGATTTCCTCTTCGACACTGTAGAGATCAAACAGCGGACGCTCACCTGGATAATGCTCAATCTTATCGTGGATTTCGGGAGCGTAATCCTCAGCAAAGTCACGCATCTTGCCGTAGACCTCACGAGAATCAATACGCAACTTTTCCAGATCGGGCTTCACCAAATCACGTAAAGTACGCATAAACAGTGGCAAATCTTCATGAACTGCAGCGGGCGCCTTATGATGTTTGATTTTCTTACTGAGATCCTGCCAGAGGCGATAGAGGAAAATAATATCGGCAGCAATTTCTTCTTTGTTCACGCCTTCAGCAACGGTGCGAACAATAAATCCGCCTTCCTCTTCCTGCCGAATATCAGCATCAACTTCCTGGACAAGATTCTTTAAACGTTCGCGCTCACCTTCATCTTCGATGCGCGTGGAAATTCCGGTATGGCGAGTGAAAGGCATGTACACCAGAAAGCGCGCGGATACAGAAAGGTGAGTTGTTAAGCGAGCGCCTTTGCTGCTGATCGGGTCTTTGGTAACTTGAACGATCAGCTCTTGCCCTTCACGAACCAGAGAACGGATGTCGGCCACTTCCGCGCCGCGCTCTTCCATACCTTCTTCATCTAACGGTGCAATATCCGCAGCATGAATAAAACCGGCACGTTCCAGACCGATATCCACAAAGGCTGCCTGCATACCCGGCAACACACGAACCACTTTGCCTTTGTATATATTGCCGACATAGCCTTTGGCCTGGGTACGCTCAATGTGAACTTCCTGCACAAAGCCGTTTTCGACCAGGGCCACGCGGGTTTCAGTCGGCGATACATTGACCAGTAATTCTTCGCTCACAAGCTTTCCTTATTCATCGATTCTCAAGTGCGCTATTGTCTTTGTTCGTCCAGGCCAGCTGTTGCAGGCCATGCGATTCACTGGGTTTGCCAAAACGCCACCCCCGCATTTTGCAAAAGACTGGCCGTTTCACACAGCGGCAACCCAACAACATTGCTATAGCTACCTTCAATACTTTCCACAAAAACAGCGCCCAAGCCCTGGATGCCATAAGCACCCGCTTTATCTCTCGGTTCGCCGCTGTCCCAATAACGCAGGATTTCCTGCTCGCTCAGGGCACGAAAGCGCACCTGGGTTTTGACCTCAATATAGTCACATTTATCCCCCGACAGCACACAAACGCCTGTTGCAACGGTATGAACACGCGCAGACATGCGCTGCAACATCAACACGGCGTCGTCGCGATCCCGAGGTTTGATGAGAACCTCACCATTCAAATCACCAATAGTGTCTGCCGCCAGAATAACAGGGGATGCTCTTAACACATCTGAATTGAGGGAAGACTGCACAGCACGTGCCTTGGATTCCGCCATTCTGCGTAAATAAGCCATCGTGTGTTCGTCAGGGATAGGACTTTCATCAATATCAGCAGTTTGAACGCTGAAATCCACGCCAATTTGGCGCAACAGCTCCGCCCGGCGTGGCGATTGAGACGCCAGAATTAAGGATTTTGAGCTCATGATGTGACTTCAGCTGCCTCTGTCAAACCGGGCCCAGAGGCCTGTGTTAATGGGTAGCCCAGTATAACAGCGAACGGGAAAATGCACGTAGACTACACCCCAACCCGCAATACCCAACACAGCTTGTCCAAACCATGGCACAGCAGCGGCCAGAGCAGTGCCGAGATCAGCGCCGGAGCCCAGAAATAGGAAAATAATGCCTCACGCCCAAGCAACATGGAGACCCAATAGAGGAACAACTCATGCATAAATACCAGCAGAAATACCCACATCACCTGTTGCAGGGTGCCGTAGGTACGCAAGCGATGGATGGTGAGTTGAGTAATATAGATTGTGACGACCAAAGCCAGGGCATGCTGCCCCAACAAACTGCCTTGCACAATGTCCTGGACCAGACCAAGCAGAAAAGCCATCCCGACACCCAATAACTGGGGGAAACGCAGCACCCAATAGATTGCCAGCAAACACAGCAGCTCCGGTCGCAGCCAGCGCCAATCAATCGGCAAGGGATAAACCATTAACACCAAGGCGCTGAGAAAGCTGAAACCAATAAACCAGCTGTTGCCGACTTTACTGCCTTCCATCAGGGGCGGCCTTCATTACGCTGGCCACTGAACGCCAGCAATACATGTCGACTGCGATTGAGCTGGGCTTTGGGGCGGGCAATAACGGTCGCAAATGCTCGTCCGGGATCGTGCAGAATCGACACCACTTCCGCGACCGGGTAACCAACCGGGAAACGTTGCCCCAGCCCCGAGCTGACCAGCAGATCGCCGACTTTGACATCGATGGTATTAGAGACATGGCGAAGCTTGAGTTCGTACAAATCTCCCGAGCCTTCGGCCACGGCACGCACACCATTACGATTGATTTGCACTGACAAGGCATGACTGGCATCGGTAATCAGCAAGACACGGCTGAAATAAGGGTTCACCTCAATGACCTGCCCCATCAAGCCGTAAGCATCCAACAGGGGCTGACCTACAAACACGCCGTGCTCGCTGCCTTTGTTGACCACCACAACCTGCTCGGTTGGGTCTGGAGAGACACCAATCAATTCAGCAATCAAAACACGATCCTGAACCAGTTCGGCCGAGTTCATCAACTGACGCAGACGAGCATTGTCCGCCGCGAGGGTGGCGTATTGCTGCAGCTTGCGCTGAAGAATCAATCGTTCGCCCTTCAGAGAACGGTTTTCTTCCAACAACTCTTCACGGGAAACCAAGGAGTCGTCCAGCCAATTATTAAAGCGATTGGGCAAATCGGTAATCCAGTAAAAGCCCAATGCAAAGCCATCCAATTTGTCTTTAACCGGTTGCATGGAGGGACTGAAAAAACGACTGGCAATAATGAGGGCGACGGCGATTAGCGCCAGCACAAATGCACGCAATGCCTTGGATGGGCCTTTATTAAATAGCGGTTTTATGGCCGTATTCCTATGTCGATAGCCTGGGCAACAAACATCGTGCCGGGCGATAAACACATAGAGTTCAATGCGATGAACCCTAAATCAAAAAGCCCGACACAATGTCGGGCTCAGTATTCTAACAGCTTAGCTGGAGAGCAAGTCGATGTTTCGGCTGTCCATCAGCTCCATGGCCTTACCGCCACCACGGGCGACACAGGTCAGCGGATCTTCCGCCACAATAACCGGCAAGCCAGTCTCTTCAGCCAGCAGGCGATCCAAATCACGCAACAAAGCACCGCCGCCGGTTAAGACAATACCACTCTCGGCAATATCTGAAGCCAGTTCGGGTGGGGATTGTTCCAGAGCCGATTTCACCGACTGTACAATACCCGCCAGTGTTTCCTGCAAGGCTTCAAGAATTTCATCGCTGTTTAGCGTAAAACTGCGTGGCACACCTTCGGCCAGATTGCGACCGCGAACATCAATTTCACGCACTTCGCTGCCGGCGTAGGCGCAACCCACTTCCTGTTTAATGCGTTCCGCTGTGGCATCACCAATTACGCTGCCGTAGTTACGACGCACATAATTCACGATAGCTTCGTCAAAACGGTCACCGCCTACTCGAACCGAGTCGGAGTAAACCACACCGTTTAAGGAAATGATGGCAATCTCCGTGGTTCCACCACCGATATCCACCACCATGGAGCCACTGGCTTCTTCCACTTTCAAACCGGCGCCGATAGCGGCAGCCATAGGTTCCTCTATTAAGCGAACTTCACGAGCACCTGCGCCCAGGGCCGATTCGCGAATGGCACGCTTTTCAACTTCGGTCGACAAACAAGGCACACAGACCAACACCCTTGGGCTCGGCTGAAACCAGTTGTTCTCATGAACTTTTTTGATGAAGTGCTGGAGCATTTTTTCCGTTACCTGGAAGTCGGCAATCACACCATCTTTCAAGGGACGGATAGCGGTGATGTTCCCAGGAGTACGCCCAAGCATACGTTTTGCTTCAACCCCGACAGCCTCTACGATCTTCTGCCCATTGTGCTGACGAATGGCCACTACCGAAGGCTCATCCAATACTATTCCCCGATCACGCACATAGATGAGGGTATTCGCTGTTCCCAAATCGATGGATAAATCGTTTGAGAACATTCCGCGAAGGCCTTTTAACATGGGTTGTTTACACCTTTTATAGTCTTAAAATTCTTTGTTATCTGCAGATTGAGTCTGCCAGCACCCAGTAGTTCCCAACTTGTTTTCAGACTGCTAAACAGCTCACACAGCCGTCAGGAACCCCAGATGTTCTTGTATTCTTTTTCCACGCACAGTATGGGCGCTCTACATTGCACTTTTGCGGACTCAAAGAGACTTTTTAGCCAAGCGATCAACGAGGACAGAATGGGTGGCAATCAACCCTTCTAAACTTGACCAACCAAGCGTTCGATAGACTCTCTTTTTACTACCCACCAATGGCTGAGGTAGACGACGCCCACAGTTGCCGCACTCTATCAATCGTCTGGGTGTAGGGCAAGAAACAATTGGCTGACAGGGGTTATTTCTCAGCAGGAAGCCGCAAATTGAGTATTTTTTCGCCCTCTTCGTCGCAACATATGAAATAGGCGATATGTCGACTCGCACTAACTTACGATCAGCCTCCCACAAATTAGGCCACAGGGCTCGGTAATTACGGTTCAATCTGGCACAATAGGGGGTTTTGCGGGGCCGACCTTGCGATAGCGGATAACGGCCCCATTAAGCGTATTCTTAGCCAATGAATTGGGAGTCCTTGCGTGGATCAATCAGACATTGCCAAACTGGCCAACCTTGCTCGTTTGGATATCAACGAAACAACAGCCGCCGAGGTAGCCGACAGCATTAACGGCATCTTAGGCCTGGTCGACCAGTTACAAAATGCCGACACCGACGGCATTGCCCCCATGGCCCACCCCCAGGACGCCCAGCAACGTCTGCGCAAAGATGAGGTGAGCGAAGAAAATGTACGCGAGCAATTCCAGGCGATTGCACCGGAAGCCGAGCAAGGTCTGTACCTTGTACCCAAGGTTATCGATTAATTAGCGCCGCTTCTGATATTAGGATTCAATATGCATCAATTGACCATTCGCGAGCTGGCCAAAGGCCTGCGCGACAAGACTTTCAGCAGTGTCGAGTTGACTCAACATTATCTGGACCGCATCCAGCAGCTCGACCCTGCCTACAACAGCTTTATTACTGTCACCTCTGAAGAGGCTCTGAGCCAAGCCCAAGCCGCCGACGAGCGACTGGCCCAAGGTGACGACTCTGTACTGTGCGGCATTCCGATGGCACACAAGGACATCTTCTGTACCAACGGCGTAAAAACCTCCTGCGGTTCAAAAATGCTGGATAATTTTGTACCGCCTTACAACGCAACCGTGGTGGACAATTTTAATCGCCTGGGCGCCGTGAGCCTGGGTAAAACCAATATGGACGAGTTCGCGATGGGCTCAACCAATGAGTCCAGTTTCTACGGTGCCGTGAAAAATCCCTGGGACACCAATCGTGTACCCGGCGGCTCTTCTGGAGGTTCCGCCGCGGCCGTTGCAGCACTGCTGACACCGGCCGCTACCGCAACAGATACCGGCGGCTCAATCCGCCAGCCCGCCTCTTTGTGTGGTGTAACCGGCCTGAAGCCAACCTACGGCCGTGTGTCTCGCTGGGGCATGATCGCCTTTGCCTCCAGCCTGGACCAGGGTGGCCCGATTGCCCGCAACGCAGAAGATTGCGCCATCATGATGCAAGCTATGGCGAGTTTCGATAATAAAGATTCCACTTGCATGGATCACCCAATCGAAGACTACAGCGCCCTACTCAACAAGCCTTTGGAAGGCTTGCGCATCGGCGTCCCGAAAGAATATTTCGGTGAAGGTTTGAACGCTGATGTCGCCAGTACCATTCAAGCGGCCATCAAACAGTTTGAAGCGATGGGCGCCACCATCAAAGACATCACACTGCCCCACAACGCGCTGGCCGTCCCCGCTTATTATGTGATTGCCCCCGCCGAATGCTCTGCCAACCTGTCCCGCTTTGACGGTGTGCGCTACGGCCATCGCTGCGAACAACCGGCTGACCTGATGGATCTTTACAAACGCTCCCGCAGCGAAGGTTTTGGCGACGAGGTAAAACGTCGTATTCTGGTCGGTACTTACGCCCTGTCGGCAGGGTATTACGACGCTTACTACAGCAAAGCACAAAAAGTACGCCGCTTGATCAAGCAGGACTTTATGAACGCTTTCGACGAGGTGGATGTCATTATGGGGCCAACGGCCACTTCCACCGCCTTTGAGCTGGGCAGCTTGAACAAAGATCCGGTGTCCATGTATCTGGAAGATATCTACACCACAGCAACCAACTTGGCAGGCTTGCCAGGCATTTCAATCCCTTGTGGTTTTGTGAACGGTTTGCCCGTTGGCCTACAGGTTACCGCCAACTACTGGCGCGAAGGCCAACTTCTGAATCTGGCCCACCAGTATCAACAGCAAACTGATTTCCACCGCCAAACTGCCCCCGATGTGGCTTAAGGAGTTGACATAATGCAATGGGAAACCGTAATTGGCCTGGAAGTGCATGTGCAGCTGGCCACCCAAACCAAGATTTTTTCCGGTGCCAGTACTGCCTTCGGTGCTGAACCCAACACTCAGGCCTGCGCTATCGATCTCGCCATGCCGGGCACTCTGCCCGTGGTGAATGAGCAAGCGTATCGCTACGCTATTATGTTTGGCTTGGCCATTGACGCCGACATTGGAAAGCGTTCTTTCTTTGAACGTAAAAACTATTTCTACCCCGACCTGCCAAAAGGTTATCAGACCACCCAACTGGAACAGCCTATTGTGGGCGCTGGACAAGTGGAACTGACACTGGGAGAAGGCCGCACAAAAACCGTTCGCATCCACCACGCGCATCTGGAAGAAGATGCTGGTAAGTCTTTGCACGAAGATTTCCATGGTATGAGCGGTATTGATTTGAACCGTGCCGGTACCCCATTGATTGAAGTGGTAACCGAACCGGATATGCGCAACGCCGAAGAAGCTGTGGCCTTTGCCAAAAAGCTGCACTCGATTGTGACCTCTCTCGGCATTTGTGACGGCGAAATGTCCCAAGGCTCCATGCGTTTCGATGTTAACGTATCTGTGCGCCCGAAAGGTGAAGAGACACTTGGCACCCGCACCGAAACCAAAAACCTCAACTCCTTCAAATTTATGGAAGAAGCCATTCTTCTGGAAGTTGAGCGCCAGATCGATGTCCTCGAAAACGGCGGCGAGATCGTACAGGAAACCCGCCTGTACAATGGCGACACCAAGGTCGCCCGCTCCATGCGCTCCAAGGAAGAAGCCAATGACTATCGCTACTTCCCCTGCCCGGACCTGCTACCGGTAGAACTGGACGATGACTACATCGATTCCATTCGCCAGGACATGCCGGAGTTACCTGAAGCCCGTCGTGAACGCTTCCAGGCAGAGTATCAGTTGTCGGATTACGACGCTGATATCCTGAGCGGCGACATGGCCATGGCCAGCTACTTTGAAGCGGCAACCCAAGCCTGTGACGACGCCAAACTGGTGGCCAACTGGGTTATGGGCGACCTTGCCAGCAAACTCAATGCAGAAGAGCTGAGCATTGCCCAGAGCAAAGTGAACGCGGAACAATTGGCTGGCATTATCAGTCGCATTAAAGACGACAGCATTTCCAGCAAAATCGCCAAAGATGTGTTTGACGCGATCTGGAACGGTGAGGGTGACAGCGCCGACGCCGTGATTGAAGCAAAAGGCTTGAAACAGGTGTCCGATACTGGCGCTTTGGAACAAATGGCTGACGAGGTCATCGCTAACAGTCAGAAACAGGTCGACAACTATCGCAATGCCGATCCGGATAAGCGCCCGAAAATGCTCGGCTACTTTGTGGGCCAAATTATGAAGGCGTCCAAAGGCCAAGCCAATCCGAAAGCCATTAACGAGATTCTGTTGAAAAAGCTGAACGCGCTGCTGTAATTATTCGTGAACAAGTGCCGCAGCTGACACAGTGCGGCCTTATGAATGCACCTAGCCAAGATATAAGCCGTTATACATTAAGAGAAATAGCATGAGTTTAAAAAAAGACAAACAAAAAGTACTGGGCGAAGTTTTTGACGATGATCGTATTCGCACCTTTTTCGATTTCGAAGCCCCCGCTGGCATTGATGCGGACTTTTATGTGCTGGAAAAAGCCTATCGCGGTATGAAGTCTGAAAATTTTGCCACCTTCCTGGATATGTTTGTGGCCGACGGCCGCAACATCAACGCCGTAAACGGCGAGGGCGACAGCCTGCTGCAATTGATCGCCGAGCACAAACAAAGTGCCGAATATATAAGCAGCTTAAAAGCCCACGGCGCTGCCTGAATCCCAACAGCCGGTTTTCGCCGTCTAACAGGACACCAAGACCACAGGATTTCAGCTTTATGAATTCACCCGCTCCCGTTGCAACCGGCACGAACAATGTCCACAGCGGCGCCCGCTATCTTCTCAACGGCGCCCGTCTGATGCTGCACCCCAAACTGCGGATTTTTGTCCTGATCCCGATTCTGGTCAATGTATTGATTTTTATCATGACCACCACCGCCCTGTTTGCACAGTTTTCCGCCGCAACCGAATGGCTAACTGGCTTTCTGCCCGACTGGCTAAGCTTTTTGGCAAACATTCTGGTCGGCATTGCGGTCGTCATGGTATTGCTGCTTTACGGATACAGTTTCAGCCTACTGACCAATATTATCGCCGCTCCGTTTTATGGAGTACTCGCAGAGAAAGTTGAAGAGCTGGTGACGGGAGAGTCCATCCAGGGCGAACCTCTGTCCCAGATGATTCCTCGAACCATCTGGCGTGAGATGGGCAAACTCTGGTATTTCGTCACACGGGGCCTGGCTGTCATGCTGTGTCTCCTGGCCTTGTCCTTTATTCCACTGCTTAACCTGCTGGTGCCCGTTCTCAGCTTTGCCTGGGCGATCTGGACCATTTCTGTGCAGTATGTGGATTACCCTGCCGATAACCACAAAGTGGCTTTTAAAGACTTGCGCGGTCAGCTCTGGGAAAACAAATTCAGCACATACGGCTTGGGTGGTCTCGGCACCTTGGGCGCCATGATCCCTTTACTGAATATCATTGTCTTACCTGCGGCGGTCTGCGGCGGCACCCTGTACTGGGTAAGGGAATTGCGTGAAAACCCAATGCCGGAATTGCCAGACATCAATACGCTGTAAGGCCCGTTATATCTTATGTAAACCATGAGCATTGGGTGTCGCCAGAGCAAAGCGCCGCACATTCGCTGTTGCAGAATGCGCCATCACCCCCGCATTCACTGCGCGGCATGATAAGCCGCAACAGAAATGGAATTCTCGATAGACGTTTCCCCCCAGGATCGGGAGAGGCATTTTGCTCAACTGCTGTGGTCGCGAAGAAAGTGATGAACCTTATCAGCACCCAAACGTTGCTTGTCATCACTGACTTCGATATTCACGAACAGAAACCTTGATACCAATTGCGAATGAACATCAGCTCTGGAAGATTTTTCCAGGGTTCATAATATTATCCGGATCGAATACTTTTTTGATGCCCTGCATTAACGCAACATCAGCTTTGCTGCGGGTGTATTGGATATAATCTCGCTTCACAAGGCCAACACCGTGCTCAGCAGAAATAGAACCCTCATATTTCTCTACGATTTCAAACACCTGCTTATTGACCGCCTGACATTTGCCAAAGAACTCGTCTTTTTCCATGCCTTCAGGTTTCAGGATATTCAAATGCAGATTGCCGTCTCCGATATGCCCCCACCATACCAATGTAAAATCGGGATAAGCCTGGCTCACAACCGTATCGATGTCTTCCAGAAAACCGGGCACCTGAGACGTAGTGACCGAAATATCGTTTTTGTATGGCGTAAACGGCGCACAACACTCACCGAGATTCTCTCGCAAGGCCCATAGATTTTCCGCCTGACTTTCGCTCTGGGAAATCACACCATCAACCACCCAACCCTGCTCCATACAGAACTCAAATACTTCCATGGCAGTGTCAGCATCTTGCTCAGATTGATTTTCATATTCAATCAGCACATAAAACGGGGTTTCGGTTTCAAAAGGGCGCTGCAGGCCGTGAGCCGTTGTCAAACGGCAACCGGATTCGGAAAAGAATTCAAAGGCGGTTAACGGCATACGATTCTGGAAAGCGCGTAAAATTTCCATGATGGCGCCCATTTCGGGCACCCCCAATACCAACACGGAAAGATCCTTCGGCGGTTGAGTTAAACGCATAGTGGCCTCAACAATCAGCCCCAATGTTCCCTCAGAACCCGCAAACAAATGACGCAAATCATAGCCGGTATTGTTTTTTAACAAGTTCTTATTCAAATCGATTAATTCACCCGTGCCGGTTACCACTTTCATACCGGCCACCCAGTCTCGGGTCATCCCATATTTAATCACCTTAATACCACCGGCATTGGTGGCAATATTACCGGCAATTTGGCTGGAACCTGCCGAGGCAAAATCCACCGGGTAATACAGCCCCTGTTCTTCGGCAAAATCCTGTAACTGCTGGGTAATGACACCAGGCTGGCAAACGACGGTACGGTCGACCGGGTTAAAATCAGACATCTGGTTCATATAATCGAAAGAGACAACGATCTCTCCCTGACTGGCAACAGCGCCGCCACTCAGGCCCGTGCGCCCACCGGAAGGCACCAGGGCAATTTTTTCTTCACGGGCAAATACCACCAATTGCTGAACCTGTTCCACCGTTTTTGGAAAAACAATCGCCAGAGGGTTTACCTGATACAGCTTGGTCCAATCACAACCGTGGCCCTGCAGGGATTCCTCATCAATTCGAACTTTATCGGGATCGATAAACTCACCCAACTGTTTGGCCACTTGCTGTCGGCGTTCTTGACTGGGCTCGGTAATAAAATCGCTGGCGATACTGGACATAAAAGACTCACTGCTATGGTAATACACGGCGGGCCCTATTCATTGGGCTTATATACCGCATGCTATTGGCGTTTCGTTCGGCGAATGGTTCGCTGAGGGGCGGATATTTTCCCTTTCCAGCGACCACAAGGCAAGTGCCAAACACCAGAAGCATCAACAAAGCTGTCGGTTTGCCTGCCCCCGCAAATGGCACGCAAAGCATCCACAGTCATCGAACATCGCACAAACTGGCGCCCGTGACTGAGGTTGATGCCAAGCTAAGCGTTAATTATGTAGAGGCCTTGGGAATATCAACACAATTGGCGGCCACGCAAAATCCGGGATATCAGAACCCGCAAGCAGAGGCAAAACCACAGCAAGGTTGTGGCTTTTTCAATAAGGTTTACTGAGTGCAACCGAGCCTGCGTCCAGCCTGAGCCACCGGTCGAAATCCGCTTTGCGGCTAAGCCCCTGGCTGTTTTTGCCAATAAAAACATGCGATATTTCCTTGAATACCTGACAAAAACCAGTAGAGTTTGTCGCCTAAAGAAAGCTACATCGCATTAATTTGAAGATCGTATGATACCTGCAGCAGCTAACACTGCTGACGTTGTACTCAATAATAAAATGGATTCTAAAGTGACCAGTTTATCGCCTTCATACCTGCTACGCCGAATCGGCGTCTACGCAGCAACCCCTATCCTTTGCTTGGGAATGAGCATTCACAGCTCTGCCGACCAGCTCCTCAACGGCATCGCAAGCTACAACAAATTGGGCAAAGAGCGATTTTTAGCGGGTCTCTACCTCACTGGAACCAGCAATGATCCGGTAGCGATTCTGAATTCCACCGAACCCCAGAAAATGGAAATGCGGGTTACGGCCAAGCGTCTTTCCTCACGCAGCCTGACTAAGCTGTGGATCGAGAGCATGGCGATCAATAATCCACCCTCGGTGCTGACTGAACAGGCGAATGCCATGGTGGAGTTTTCCAAGCTCGTCAAGCGTACCTTGCGCACGGGTGACCATCTGATTATTCACCGCAAAGGCACCGGCACCACCGAAATCAGCCTGAACGGTATCAAACTGGGTGAAATTACCCAGGAAGGTTTCTTTAAAACCCTGCTCAACAGCTGGTTGGGTTCCGTGCCTTTCTCCAGCAGTTTCAAGTCTCAATTGTTGGTCAATGGCACGATTGGCGAAGACTTGAACGCTCGCTTTGTTACCATCATCCCCGATGCGGCTCGTACCGAGCGATTGGCCCAGGCGATCAATCAAACCGCCACCGAAGACAGCGCCCAGACCGTCAGCACACAGCAAACCAGTGCCGCTGTTCCAGCAGCGCAACCGTCTGCACCCGAGCCGCAAGCTGAACAGCCCGAAGCCCGTACGGCAGCCAGCGATATTGCCGCCAACACCCAGACTGAAGCCGTTATTGAGCAACCTCTTATTGCAAAACCCAATATCCAGTTGGCCAATGCACAACCTGTTGAAGAAACGCCAGAACCTGAACCCGCACCTGAGCAACAGGAGCAGGCCGCGATCATCAGTGCCGATGAGCTCGACGAAGAAGAGCTGGACGAAGGCGAAGACATTTCTGCCGAGTTAACCGCTGAGGCACTGCTTAATCGTCAGTTGTACCACTCAAAATTGGTCAAGTGGGCGTACCAGCATGTGAAGTATCCCAAGCGCGCCATTGTTCGCGAACAACAGGGCAGCGTACAACTGGAACTGGTGGTCGATCGCAACGGCGATGTGCGTGACATTCAAATTCTTGAGGCTTCAAAATACGCCACCTTAAACCGCGCATCTCAAAGGGCCATTGAAGACGCCTCTCCGTTCCCACCTATGCCGGAAACCATGTCGCAGGAAGAATTCCGCTTCACTCTGCCGATTGTTTATCGCCTTCCTGATTAGACAGGCAACGCGAAACCGAGCGCATTGTGATTTAATAGGGCCTGTTGTTTATCTCCAGGCCCTTTTTCATGCTCGATCATCTTCAACAACATTTCGCAAATCTTGGTAACGAATTTGCTCGCCCGGTAAAAGCGGCGCCTCTTAAGGAAGGCCAGCTCCGTCATGTCAATTGGCGACTTGCGGAGGCGCTCGGCATGAGCGCGATTCTCGAAGATCAGACGGCCTTGCAACAGCTTGCTTCTGGTCATGGTCAAGGGCTTGCCATGAAATATTCTGGCCACCAGTTCGGCGTATTTAACCCGCAGCTGGGTGATGGTCGAGGCTTATTACTGGGCGAATGGAAAGATTCTCGGGGTGAACTCTGGGACTGGCATTTAAAAGGTGCGGGCAGAACACCCTTTTCACGCTTTGGCGATGGCCGAGCGGTCTGGCGCTCTAGCGTGCGCGAGCACATCATCGGTGAAAGCCTCAACGCCCTTGGCATTGCAAGCAGTCGTAGCCTCTGTCTGCTCAGTAGCAATGAAGAAGTGATGCGGGAAACACCTGAATACGCCGCCAGTATTATTCGCATTGCTAAAACACACATTCGCTTTGGCTCCTTTGAAGAATTTTTTTACCAGAGAAAATATCAACAGCTGCGCGAGTTGGCGGATTATTGCATCGAACGCTACCTACCTCACAACAGCCCCGGGGATTACCAATCCCTACTGGATATGGCCGTGATCAACACCGCTGATATGATTGCGGCTTGGCAAGTGTACGGTTTCAATCATGGCGTAATGAACACGGACAATATGTCCATCATCGGCGAAACGTTTGACTTCGGCCCCTATGCGTTCCTCGATGACTATGAGCCCGAATTTATTTGCAATCATTCCGACACCCACGGCCGCTATCGTTTTTCCCAACAACCCTCTATCGGCCTCTGGAACTTGAATGCGCTGGCCCATGCTCTATCCATTCTGCTCGACCAGGACCAACTTAAAAGCAGTTTAATGAACTATCAAAAACAATTGGCCAACACCTACCAAAGCGGATTGAATCGCCGATTGGGCATCCAGGGATTAAACGAAGATGATGTTGCCCTCAGCCAACGCTGGTTGAGCCTGTTGGCTGCCCATAATCTGGACTACAACTTGAGCTTTCGAGCATTGGCCGACGTATTGCGTGGCATTGGATGGCAAGACAGCTTCACCGTTTTGGCCGATTCAGAGGACGGAAAAATCTGGCTTTGCGATTATCACACTCGTATCGAAAACCAATCTCCAGAGCAAACCGCCGCGCAAATGGATGATTGCAATCCTCTTTATCTGCCGCGCAGTCATCATCTGCAACAGGTCATAGAAGCATCCATGCAAGGTGACGACTTACCCCTTGAGCGCTTGTTCGATTGCGTCTCGTCCCCTTTTGCAAAACAGCAGAACGATTATGGCTTTGATCTCGCACCTGCGAGCGATGAAAAAGGTATCTGCCTGAGCTGCTCAAGTTAACATGACTTAAACGTCCCTCCCCCCGGCAGCACCGCTCTGCAGAGCAAAATTATTCTCCATTTCACCTTAAGCTGCGGATAAATTGGCCGATACAAGGCTCATACGCTGCAATTCCTTTGAAAAGACTGGTTTTTTGCACCTGCCTTTTCTGAAGACTGGACTACACTTAAACACGAGCTATCGTTTATGCCCAGCAATGCCAACTCTATGTCACAGGTTACCGAAATGGATGTAAAGACTCAGATTTTGACGCCACTGCTCGAAACTCTGATTAAAGAGGAAAATATCGAGGTCCCGATGTTGCCCGAAGTGGCCAACAAAGCCGTCACCCTCGCCCAAGACCCCGAATCCGATGCTAATCAAATGGCCCAGTTAATTACTGGTGATCAGTCTCTTGCCGCCCATGTTATGCGTATTGCCAATTCTGCCGCGTACACCCCTAATGCGTCACTGGTCTCTTTACAACAGGCCATCGCACGCTTGGGAATGGGTTTAATCAGCGAAATCGCGGTTGCCGCGTCAATAGGCACAAAAATGTTTCATACCCCAGGGTATGAGCAGCACATTGCCTATATTTGGAAACACGCCCTCGCCTCAGCTTTGTGGGCCAAGGAAATTTCACGCACTTGCCGCCGCAATGTGGAAAGCAGTTTTTTGTGCGGCTTATTGCATTCAATCGGTCGTCCGGTTGCGGTACAGGCCATTCTGGATTTAAGCCAGAAAAAAGGATTGGAAATTCAGGAAGCCGAGGTGTTCAAAGTCGAAGATCTCTATCATCAGAAAATTGCCATGCAGGTTCTGACAACCTGGGGCATGCCCGAACTGATCAAAGAAGTGGTGAACTTTTATCACGATTATCACGCTGCTCCGAATGCTACCGGACAAATTGCCAATGCCCGAGCAGCCGCAGCTTTTGCCACACATATGTTGCGCCCGGAAGATATGGGCAAAGGTCAACTGGTCGAACTGGAAGTACTGGGTGATCTCAATTTATACGCCGACGAAGTGGAAGACCTGCTGGACAAAACGGATGTTGTGAAAGCCAGTGTGGAGGAGATGTCCCTATGAGTATGGCCTACGACTATGACATGCTGGTCGTCGGTAGTGGTCCTGCCGGACAGAAGGCAGCTGTTCAGGGAGCCAAAGCCGGCAAGCGTGTGGCTTTGGTTGAACGCGATAATTTATTCGGCGGTGCCTGTGTGCACCGCGGTACCATTCCGTCGAAAACCTTGCGCGAAAATGCATTGCGAATCAGCCATATGAGGCAGAACGCTTCTCTGGCCGATTTCAAGTTGACGGAAGATCTGGAAATGTCAGCCCTGATTACACGTTTAAATGACGTGCTCGTGGCACACGATATGTACATGTCCCGGCAAATTGATCGCAATGGTATTGAGCGTATCAAAGGTCGGGCCAGTTTCATCGACAGTGAAACCATACGCATCGATCGAGTTCAGGCCGAGCCGTTAACGGTTCGTTGTGAGACCATTATTCTGGCAACGGGTTCTTACCCTCGCAATCCGCCGAATATGCCCATCGATCATGAAAATGTGCTCGACAGCGATTCTATTTTATCGCTGCTCTATTTGCCCAAAAGTCTGACCGTGTTAGGCGGTGGTGTTATCGCCAGTGAATATGCTTCGATCTTCCAGGCACTGGGCGTGCAAGTCACCATGATTGACAAGTACCCTAAACCTCTCGGTTTCCTCGACCACGATTTATGCGATACCTTTGTGGACGTATTTGAAGGTATGGGAGGCACCTGGCTGGGTGAACGCGAAGTGGAACATGTCAGCTGGGATGGTATTTCCGAAGTGACCACTGAGTGTAACGATGGCACCATCGTACGCAGTCAGAAGTTGCTTTGCGCTGCGGGTCGTATCGCCAATGTTAAAAATTTGAATATTGAAAATGCAGGCTTGAGCCTGAACGATCGAGGATTGATTTCCGTCGATGAAGACATGCGCACCAGCGTGCCTAATATTTTTGCCGCAGGTGACATTATTGGCCCGCCCTCATTGGCTTCATCATCAATGGAACAGGGTCGACGTGCCGCCAGTCGCGCCATGGATATCGAAGTCAGCAATATGCACGATATGATTCCATCAGGCATCTACGCCATTCCAGAATTGTCCGCCGTTGGCTTAAATGAAGAACAGGCAACCAAAAAGTATGGTGGCTCTGTTGTTGGTCGCGCGGATTTTGATGAAATTGCCCGAGGTCAAATTTCCGGCAATACCCAGGGAATGTTAAAACTTATTTGCGACGATAAAGGTGAAAAAATCGTCGGGACAATGATTGTTGGAGAAGGCGCCACGGAACTGGTTCATATTGGTATGATGGCCATCATGAACGAAATGAAAGTGGATGCTTTGGTCGACAGCATATTCAATTTCCCGACCCTTGCCGAAGCTTATCGTGTTGCCGCACTGGATGCGATTTCAAGACGCCCCTAAGCAGGTGAGGTAAGGCTTAATGCCTCAAATCACCTGCGGCCTCATTCGTGTTGCGAAGCTCGCATTGCTTTGCTTATAAACCTTCAGCTCACGTTCTTTTCCCGCCGTTGCCATCTGCTCAGAGCATGAGTCCCTTCGTTTATATCACCCTAAATAATCCAGAACCTTTGGCCAAAGTGTTGCTTCTGAACGCTGATGGAATAAACCATTGTGCCCAATGGCTGGCAAGCCCTCTTCGGCAGGATTGAGAATGTCCAGAGAGACCTGAGCCTGGGTGAAAAAGCCCGTCAAATGACGGATGTTTACTTCCGGCGCCAATGCATCATCGGAAAACCCCAACGCCCATAAACGACATTGAATATTCTCGTATCCATCACGGTCCAGCTTGAATTCCGGCGACAGAAGGTAGTCCGGCTCTCGCATCCATTGCGCCCATCGCTTAATAAATCGACTCGGCATGCGAATGTTGCCAAGCCCGAGAGCGGAAATTGGGAACGGGTCTTTCAGAGCACCTAACAATGGAATGAATACGTAACCCAGGAGCAGAAGTTTCAAACGCTCCGCTCCCGTCCAGCGCTTCCAATAAGGCGCCGAGGCCGCAACAAAGAGAATCGAACTAAGCTTGCTTGACGATGGTGCCAAACCCAGCAGCTGACCACCAATACTGTGGCCAATAAAATGTACGGGTAAGTTAGTACTCAGAGCTTGCTGAATAATGGCTTCGATGTCTCGTTGCCCCCAATGTTCAATCGCGGCATCACTTGCTAAAACCGCATCCTGTTCACCTGTACCGCGATAATCAAAGCTCAAGCAATCGTAACCTCGCTGACATAGATAGCCCGCCAAACGTTGATAGTATTGCTGGGACACGCCAAGCGCACTGGCAAAAATGACGACGGCCTTGGGAGCTTCACTTTGAAAATGGCAATATTTCAAACGATAGCCATCCGAGCAATCCAGAGATTTATGTTCTATTTTGGGTTCCATTGTGTTCACCGTAACAAAGCCTGATTATGTTCCCGAATACAAAAAAGGGCGGCTAAAATAGCCACCCTTTTGAAACAAAACGCCACAACGCGTGTTTGCTTACAGTCGCTCAATGGCAACCGCTGTTGCTTCGCCACCACCGATACACAAGCTGGCAACGCCCTTGTTTTTACCGTAGGTCTCCAAAGCGGCCAACAAGGTCACCACGATACGTGCACCAGAAGTACCCAGTGGGTGACCCAGAGCGGTGGCACCACCGTGAACATTCACCTTGCCGTGATCCAGATCCAGTTCCTTCATCGCGGCCATTGCAACAACGGCAAAGGCCTCGTTGATTTCAAACAGATCCACGTCGCCTTTCGACCAACCGGCCTTATCCAACACCTTTTTCATGGCACCGACAGGCGCAGTGGTAAACCACTCTGGCTCATGGGCGTTTTGCGTGTGGGCGCGAATGGCCGCCAATGGCTTCAAGCCGCGCTTTTCTGCTTCGGACTGACGCATCAGTACCAGCGCCGCCGCTCCGTCTGAAATGGAGCTGGCATTCGCCGCAGTAACGGTGCCATCTTTTGCGAAGGCCGGACGCAGAGTCGGGATCTTCTCTGGTTTTGCATTGCCTGGTTGCTCGTCAATTTCCACAACCGTTTCGCTGCGACGGGTTTTCACGGTTACCGGCGTGATTTCGCGAGTAAATTTACCTTCGGCAATTGCCGCATTGGCACGTCGCAGGGATTCGATAGCGTAGGCATCCTGCTCTTCGCGACTGAAGGTGTACTTACCGGCGCAAGCTTCGGCAAACTCCCCCATCAGATTGCCCTGATAAGCATCACGCAGACCGTCCAGGAACATATGGTCTTTCACTTCACCATCACCCAGGCGATAACCGGAACGGGCCTGTGGCAGAATGTACGGAGCATTACTCATGCTTTCCATACCACCAGCCACCACAATATCGGCATCTCCCAGAGCGATAGCGTCGTGCGCCATCATCAGGGTTTTCATACCGGAACCACAAACCTTGTTCACGGTTGTACATGGTACATGGTTGGGTACACCGGCACCTAAAGAGGCTTGACGCGCAGGCGCCTGGCCAAGGCCAGCAGGTAGTACACACCCCATCAAAACTTCGCTCACATCGGCGGCATCGACCTTGGCTTCAGCCAGGGCACCGGCGATGGCTTTTGCCCCCAGTTCCGGGGCACTCATAGCACTTAAAGAACCTTGCATGCCACCCATCGGGGTGCGTGACATACCTACAATTACTACTGGATCTGACATTGTTGACTCCAACTCTGTTAAACACTGCCCCCTGCTCTGGTCATCTCGGCCAGTGGGACAATGGCGGTGCATCCAAGGTGCGGGCTTTTGATTGTTGGTGTTTTGGGCTGCCGGCTACCTTGGGTGACAGAATGGCCACATAAGGGCCCCTAGTCCGTACTATGGACGATCTGCTGACGATTCAGCCAGATCTGGCTTTACGTTAACGTAAAGCAGACCGGGATTATAACCAAGGCCGGCCCTTCGCTCTACTGCCCACGGGGACATCTCGGACATCAAATCCGCGATACCGATGATTTTTTAAGCAATTTCAAATATTAACAAGAGACAATTTCATCTCTCCAATGAGCGATGCTAGACTGGCACGCAATTTCAAAGGTGGCGATCGGGGACTGTTTGCCCTCATTTCACTCCCCTGCTGGCAATCAAGTGAGTAACCAAGAGCCCCAGCCTCGTCTAATAGATACAAAAGCGGCTGAAACAGACGCTAAAAGACTTTCTGACCATTAATTAGGGACCTTATATGGATATCTCAACCATTATCTTTTTAGTTGTTATCGCTGGCCTGATTTTCTATGTCATCGGTATTTACAATAATCTGGTAAGCCTGAAAAATCGCTATGAAAACGGCTTTTCCCAAATCGAGGTTCAACTGAAACGCCGTTATGACTTGATCCCCAATCTGGTCGAAACAGCCAAAGCCTACATGAAACACGAAAGCGAAACTCTGGAAGCTGTGATCAAAGCCCGTAACGAGGCCATGGGAGGCCTGCAGGCGGCGTCAGCGAATCCGGGTGATGTTGCTGCCATGGGCAACCTGGCAGGTGCTGAAGGCGCTCTGAGTGGCGCTCTGGGCAAATTGAGCGTGGTGATGGAAGCCTATCCCGATTTGAAAGCCAATGAAAACATGATGCAGGTGTCAGAAGAGCTGACCAGTACTGAAAACAAAGTGGCTTTTGCACGCCAGGCCTTCAACGATGCCGTTACCGCTTACAACACCTATAAGCAGACCTTCCCGCCGGTTATGTTGGCTGCCACCTTTGGTCATGGCCCCGACGCCAGCTTGTTGGAATTCGAAGACAGTGCCGAAATCCAGGCCGCACCGAAAGTTTCATTCTAATCGATCCGGGCCGCCGTTCGCGGCCCGTCTTTCTCTCGCAAGCCAAACCCCTTACCCAAACCACTATCAACACTGAAAAGCCTGACAATGAACTTTTTTGAGCATCAAGATCGTGCCCGCCGCAACACCAAGAAACTGGTGTTGTTATTGTTACTCGCCGTGTTGAGCCTGATCGCCATCACCATCGTTCTGGTCGTCTTCCTACTGAGCTACGGCAAGCTGCAAACCGATGAAAGCATCGCTCAGCATATGTTGAATACGGCAAATCTCGAATTAATCGTAAGTGTCGGTTTAGGGGTTCTAGCCGTCGTTAGCCTCGGCAGTTTATATAAACTCAGCCAGCTGGGTGCCGGAGGTAAAGTGGTCGCCGAAGCCATGGGTGGACGCTTGCTCAATATCCAAACCCGCGATGCTGATGAGCGTAAAATTCTCAATGTGGTTGAAGAAATGGCCATTGCGGGTGGCACCGCTGTGCCGCCCGTTTATCTGATTGACGATGACAGCATTAACGCCTTTGCTGCTGGCTATAAAGGGCAAGATGCGGTGATTGGCATTACCCGCGGCTGTATTCGATTACTCAACCGCGAAGAACTTCAAGGCGTAATCGCCCACGAATTCAGCCACATATTGCACGGCGATATGCGCCTTAATATTCGCTTGGTAGGCATACTGCACGGCATTCTGTTAATCGGTATTGCCGGGTACTATTTAATGCGTACAGCAGCTTTCAGTGGCGGCAGCGATCGACGCAATAATGGCCTGCCCTTTCTCGCTCTGGGTTTGGGCTTAATGGTAATCGGTTATTCCGGCACTTTTTTCGGTAATCTGATTAAAGCCGCCGTGAGTCGTCAAAGAGAATATTTAGCCGACTCCTCGGCGGTGCAATATACTCGTAACCCATTCGGTATTTCCGGCGCCCTGAAAAAAATTGCCGCCCACAGCCAGGGTTCACTGCTGCAAAACGAACACGCACCAGAATTCAGTCATATGTTTTTTGGTCAGGGTGTGAAGATGGCTTTCGGCGGAATGATGGCCACTCACCCACCGTTGGAAGATCGTATTCGCCGTGTTGAACCTAATTGGGATGGCAGCCTGCCAACGCTGGACGATGGCTATAATACAGCGGATGATGATACCGCGGACCAATACGGCACAGACGATGATAAACGCAAAGCCATGTTAGGCGCCGCAGTTGCTGTGGGGGCGGCCATCGGTCAGGGACACCAGACTTCCGCAACGTCAACTCAATCCACCATGGCCGAAGCCAGTGCCATGGATTGTATTGGCGTGCTGACAGAAGAGCATGTTGCTGAAGCCCAGAACACTCTGGCGGAAATACCCGACGCAATTCGCGAAGCTGCTCATGAACCTTTTTCTGCCCGGGCGCTGGTCTACGGATTGTTACTGGATGCTAACGAGCAAGTGCAGGCTGCGCAGTTGCAGCAATTGAAAGAAAAAGCACACCCGGCCAGCTATAAAGCATTGGAAAACATTCTGTCAGAGTTGCCACGGATTGGGCGTCAGTTACACCTGCCCATTCTGGATTTATGCTTACCCGCCTTGAAACAACAATCACCCCAGCAATATCAGATTTTCAAGCGCAATATGATCATTCTTATTCGCGCAGACAAACACGTGGATATTTTTGAATGGGCACTGTATCGAATTGTCTGTCATGGTTTGGAACCTCAGCGTGACAGTTTAAGCCGTTATAAATTAAAACAAACCCAAGGCGCTTGCCAATTGCTCATCAGTGTTATGGCCCGTGCCGGACATGACGACGAACAGGAATCACTGCGCGCTTATGCTGCGGCCGCCAAGGAGCTGGACATCCCTGCAGTCGGTCTCTTACCCGAAGAGCAGATTAATTTGCAGCTTCTGGACAAAGCCCTGGAACAGTTGAATTTGTTGCGCCCACTGGATAAGCCACGTTTATTGAAAGCCATGGCCGCCAGTATCAATCACGATGGCGAAGTCACGGCCACAGAAGCTGAATTGTTCCGCGCCATCGCCGACAGCCTCGACTGCCCCATTCCACCGCTATTGAAAGGGCAAAAACTGGTTTAAGCTCTGGTCTCAATGTGGCGCTCGTATAATGCGCCCGGTGGAATATCGATAATAACAAGGAGCACACAGTGTCAAATTATATTCTCTCCATTGACCAAGGCACGACCTCGTCTCGTGCCATCGTGTTTGATATAAAAGGCCAAGCGGTCGCCACCGGCCAGGAAGAATTCACACAACACTACCCGAACAATGGCTGGGTTGAGCATGATGCCAATGACATCTGGCAAAGTACCCTGCGCAGTTGCCAGCAAGCCATCGCGCAGGCAAACATTGGCAGTGACGACATTCTTGGAATAGGCATTACCAATCAGCGCGAAACCACCATTTTGTGGGATCGTGACAGCGGAGAAGCCATCGCCAATGCCATCGTCTGGCAAGATCGTCGCACCAGTGACTACTGTCAGCAGTTACGCAATCAGGGCCATGAACAAAGCATTCGGGAAAAAACCGGTTTACTGCTCGACCCGTATTTTTCAGCCAGTAAAATTCGCTGGTTGCTCGACAGCATTCCCGGCGCCCGCGCCAAAGCCGATGCCGGCCAACTCGCTTTTGGTACTGTAGACAGCTTTTTATTGTGGAAACTCACCGGAGGCAAGCAACACTGCACTGATGCCACCAACGCCTCTCGCACCATGCTGTTTAACATTCATGAACAGTGTTGGGATACCGATTTATTGCAGCTGTTTGATATTCCCGAAAGCCTGTTGCCGGAAGTGAAAGACTGTGCCGCCGAATTTGGTCTCAGTGACAGTCAACTGTTCGGTCGAGAAATCCCCATTCTCGGTATTGCCGGCGATCAGCAGGCTGCCCTGATTGGCCAAGCCTGTTTCGAAGCGGGCATGGCCAAAAGTACCTATGGTACCGGTTGCTTTTTCATGCTCAACACCGGCAAACAGGCCCTCGATTCCCACAATCGCTTATTAACAACAGTTGCCTACCGCTTAAAGGGTAAAACCCATTACGCATTGGAGGGCAGTATTTTCATCGCCGGTGCCGCCATTCAATGGTTGCGTGATGGTTTGCATTTGATCAGCGATGCTGCTGAAACCGAAGCACTCGCCAAACAAACGGACAGTGATCACGGAGTTTACCTGGTTCCGGCTTTTACCGGTCTGGGGGCCCCCTACTGGGATCCGGAAGCGCGTGGCGCTCTGTTCGGCTTGACTCGAGACACCGGCATTAAAGAGCTGGTAACTGCCGGTCTGGAATCAGTCTGTTATCAAACCAAAGATCTGCAAAAAGCCATGGAAGCTGACGGCCAAAGACCCGTAAATTTACGCGTCGACGGTGGCATGACAAAAAATAACTGGGTGCTGCAAAAACTGGCTGATATTCTCGGTGCGACCATTGACCGCCCGAGCTGTGTTGAAACCACAGCTCTGGGCGCAGCTTATTTGGTTGCTCTGCAAGCGGGTGTTTTTTCTTCTACCGATGACATTCGACAGTTGTGGCAACTCGACAGACGTTTCGACCCACAACTGAGTAAACATGAGCGTGATCGCCGCTATCAAGGCTGGCAGGACGCCGTCAGTCGTGTTCGAAGCAACTGAACTCCCTGATTCCATCAGAAACTCGTTAATAAAGTGAGCGCATATCTTTTTTCACCACACCGTCAATAATGATATGCGCTAACTTGCCTTTTAAGCCCGTACCATTGGTGTGTTCCGAAAACGCTTTGGAAAAACTTTTTACTGCTGGCGTGATCAACTCACCACATTGTATGTCCTTTTGCAGCTTCTCAAGCACCTCACTCGCTATTATTGAATATTCACAGTGATGAATGAGAATGCCCAATTTAGGGGGATTGTTGTTTACACTTGCCTGCTCTCGATATTCGGGCCGAGTACAGAGACTGGCCTTACCCAAAACCCGCATAAGGAAACCTCCCGAAGGTAAAAACATCAACAACTCAACATCGTCATCCTGCAGAATATTCCTCAAACTGACGGCCACTTTGTTACCCGGTCTTTCCGGTATAAATAAGGTATTTGGTGCTACGCTACTCACGAATCCAGGCTCATCTCCTCTCGGAGATAATTCGACCTGCCCTTGACTGTTTTTTGTTTTTAAAAAAAGGGACGCACTGTGTTGCAGAAAGGTCTCAACCGAAATATTGGAAAAATCATGTTGTTCAGATATCCGTTTTTCCCATAATCCGGCTCTAGCGGCCGCCCTTGCACAATGCAAATAGGCAGTGCGCATATTAAGCAAAACACCTTCTTTTACATCATTCACTTCTCCATTGAGACGCAGACCATGACCAACACCCGGCATAAGAAAATACAAACTCACACTCGAATCCGCCATACCACCACTCCTCATCTCCTCACCAGACAGTAAGATTGTTGTCCTATTCAGTACACGCAAAGATTGAATCGAGCAAAGTTTGATGGATTGATTTTTATCAGAACTTGCCAGAACATAGAGCTTGGAATGTTCGATGATTTCCAAGCATACTTGATCCAACTCTGCTTGCAGGCGCTTACTCATAATTGACGGAGGATGCGGTATAATTTTCCTCAACGCTGCTTCATTATTTACGGTATATTGCTCATCCATAATTGGCCTCTGGTTCACATCAAATCGGCTGTTGGCGATAACGACTACAGAGACTAACGCAGAGGACGCCTATGCCACTATAACCATCGGTTGCAGTAGACTGGCATTTGGTTTCAATGGAAAAAGAACACAAGCACGAGACGCTTTGTATGGCAGAAAACAGTACGGAACATATTGAACAAACCGTATCCGCCATCGCCGTTATTGACTTGGCGCAAGAGTTATTTTTGCGCGACTGTCTGCAAGACATCCATTTGAAAGAACTTGGACCTGAGTTTCAGAGGGTTCATCAACAATGGCAATCTGGGCACAACCTACAGGAAAAACGCCTGCCCGAAACACTCATGCGGCAGCTCTGGCAACTCGCCGAAAAACACTCAGACCAGACCTGTTTGGGATTGCATATTGGCGCCAAGGTTAACTCACAAGCTAAAGGCATCCTCGCCAATTGGCTCGCCCAATGCGAGAGTTTGTCGGATGCTTTCGAGGTATTCAGTCAACATATTCATCTCTTGAACCCGGCTGAACGCTGGCGTAAAACAATCGATAAGCAATCCGTCAAACTCAGTTTTTCTTTTCAACAGCCTGACTATCCCCTGATGGCGATTGATCGCAGTCTTGCCGCGTTATTGGCTTGGGGCGCCTATTACTCAAAGCGCCACCTGGCAGCCTTGGCTGTCCACTTGAAAAGGCCACGCCCGCAAAACATCGAGCCCTATACACGTTATCTAGGCTCGCAGGTTTCATTTTCCCAGAACGAAGATGCAATCTACTTCAGCCACAACGATTTTCAACAAGCGATCGATACGGCTAACCCTTATTTAAAAGCGTTGATTGCGACACAGGCATCCAAAATCGAACGACACCCCGCATCTAACCGCCTCTGGAAAGAGCGAGTATTAGCCTTACTGAGAGACAATCTCAAATCATTTGCTCACATTGAGGTGGTTTGCACGGAGTTGCAGCTCAGTCGCACGTCCTTATATCGCAAATTGAAGATAGAAGGGTGTAGCTTCTCAAGCCTATTGAAACAGGAACGTATTCGATACCTGATAAAAGCCCAAACACATCAATGGTCAGCAGCTGACACAGCGGAACAGCTGGGATTTGAAGACATCGCGTCCTTTTACCGCTTCAAACGTCAACACCAATCCAGCCTTAATCCTGAACGACAAGCATAAAAAAGGGCGGTCAAAACCGCCCTTTAATATTCTCTGTTCTAGCTAAACACGCTAATCGACATATACCGGACCGATTCCCAGTCCCCAGATAATCACGGAGCCAACACGTACCATCACCAGCATTACCAGCCCGACGGTAACCACAGAAGAGGCATACATAAAGGCGCGTTCTTTATCGATGTTCATCAGAATCGGAATGCCTTCGTATACGAGATACACCGCATAGGCACCGGCGAGAATATGCACAACCGAGTAGATCACTGGGTCAGGATACAGGCCAACAATGCCTGCCAGGAACACCGGCGTGGTGATATAGACTGCAAGGGCGGTGCCCTCATAGTGACGGCGATCAGCCTCATCGGCTACGCCATAGGTTTTTGACATCCAGTTAATGAATTCGCCCAGTACAAATACACCCGCCAACATCGCAACATAGGTAAGAAGACATAACCAGAGCGCGCTCTCCCCGGTCAGTTTCACGGCATCCCCGTCACCAATACTCCAACCAACCTGGGTTACCCCGTAGTACATCGATAAACATGGGATCAATGCCAGTATCGGCACGTGACTGAAAAATACCTGCGCAAATGAGTGACGTTCATTACGAATGGCTTTCCATTCGCTATCCGGGTGAAGCAAGATTCCAAGAGTATGTTCCAAAATGGCCATACAGCACTCCTTAATCATTCTATTATTCTTGTAGGGCTCGATTAAGAGTATCAAAGACTTCTGGCCATCATACAAATAGGGATTTGAAATTAAAAACGGATCCAATATTATATTTTATTATTATGGGTATAGATTTCATGAATGATCTATAACTAATAAGTGAGGGATTTAGCTTGCACCCCCTCTGGAAATTGGATTGAATAAAACTATCAAAATTAACCACATAAGTTGTCATTCTTCTGGGTATCTGAAGGCTGGAACGTGGGTCTCGAAAAGGGCATAACTATGCAAGATATATTCAGTGATAACTCAAAAACCATCGGCAACACACCACTTGTGCGCCTAAATCGTATTACTGACAAAGAAGTTTATGTGAAACTCGAGTCGCGAAACCCGGCATTTTCCGTGAAATGCCGGATCGGCGCGAACATGATTTGGAGTGCTGAAGAAAGCGGCACGCTCAAGCCCAATATGACCGTCGTGGAGCCAACCAGCGGCAATACGGGCATTGCCCTCGCCTTTGTCTGTGCTGCCCGAGGCTACTCCCTAACCCTCACTATGCCTGACACCATGAGCCTGGAACGCCGTAAGCTCATTAAGGCCCTCGGTGCCAATCTGGTTCTGACCCCTGGTGCCAAAGGCATGAAAGGCGCGATCGAGAAAGCCGAGGAAATATGTCAGAGCGATCCTGCGAATACCTGGATGCCCCAGCAGTTTGAAAATCCAGCCAACCCGCAAATCCACGAAAAAACCACCGGCCCAGAAATCTGGAAAGACACCTACGGAAAAGTGGATATTATTTGTGCAGGCGTCGGCACGGGCGGCACCATCACCGGCATCAGCCGCTACATTAAAAATACGGCGGGCAAGGCCATCACCAGTGTGGCTGTTGAACCGGAAAGCTCTCCCATTATCAGTCAAACCCTGGCCGGTGAAGAACCGACACCATCACCACATAAAATCCAGGGTATTGGTGCCGGTTTCATTCCCGGAAATCTGGATCTCTCAATGATTGATGAAGTCGAAACCGTCAGCAATGAAGAAGCCATGACGAATGCCCATCGCTTGATGAAAGAGGAAGGCATACTGGCCGGCATTTCCTGTGGGGCGGCTCTCACTGCCGCTCTGAGACAAGCTGAAAAGCCCGAAAATGACGGCAAAGTAATCGTCGCTATTTTACCGGATTCCGGTGAGCGCTATTTGTCTAGTCCACTGTTTGATGGTGAATTTGCCGAGCGAGAACTCGAACAATAACCCTCTGGCTCCCAAGCTCAGCTTGGGAGCCAAGCCTCTGAAAAAACAGGATTATCTTCCCCTTTTACACCGTACGTCAGAAAGCTCTCCCCCATTTCCCCCCAACAAGTCAAGACAAACCCGGCAACTGTGCTGAATGCCAAATTTTGTGCTATAGAATCTGTTGATTAAGCCGACACATAAGAATCAAACCGAAAAACGAAAGATCGGACGGTTGCCATGGATAGCGCCGTAAGAAAATCAGGTTTCAGGGAGGGGTGTACAAATAGAGAACAACAATGAAAAAAATTCTAATTATCGAAGACAGTAACACCGTCATGAAAGTGTTGCGTTACTTCGTCAATTTAGAATCAGATTTTATTGGCTTATACGCTCAAAGTTATAGCGAAGCCAAAGCCATCGTAGAACGCGAAAGTGAGCAAATTTTCGCCGCATTGGTCGATCTGCATCTACCCGACGCTGAAGACGGTGAAGTCGTTGACTATACACTCAGTAAAAAAATTCCCACCATCGTTTTAACATCCAGTTTTAATGAAGAACGCCGCAAGCATTTATTCAGCAAAGGCATCATCGATTACGTCACGAAGGAAGGTCAATTTTCCTATCGCTATGCCATTGGCCTGCTCAATCGTATCTGGCGAAATCAACAGGTTAAAGTCCTCGTTGCCGAGGACTCCAACACCTCCAGGCGTTACATCAGCGATTTATTGCGTTTGTATCTTTTTCAGGTGTACACCGCCGTCGATGGTCAGGATGCCATCGATATTCTTATGCAGCAAAACGACATCAAGATGCTGATTACGGATTACCATATGCCCAATATGGACGGTGTCAGCCTGGTCAGAAACCTGCGAAATAAATACGAGAAATCAGACCTGGTGATTATTGGTCTATCCGGCCAGGGAGAGGAAGCGCTGTCGGCTAAGTTTATTAAAAACGGAGCCAACGACTTTCTGCACAAACCCTTTAACCGGGAAGAGTTTCAATGCCGCGTGATGCACAACATCGAAGCCATGGAGCACCTAGAACAGGCTCGCAATGTTGCCAACCGTGACTTTCTGACTGGCGCCTATAATCGACGTTATTTTTTCACCAATGCCAGCTGTGTTCACAAACAGGCCAAGACGGAAAACACACCTCTCGCAGTGGCCGTCCTCGACATCGATTTCTTCAAAAAGATTAATGACAACTACGGTCACGACGTTGGCGATGGCGTTTTGAAATTCTTTTCCAAAGCCTTAAATGAGGCACTGGAACGTTTTCTGGTCGCCCGAGCTGGCGGAGAAGAATTTTTCGTCCTGATGCCAGGCCTCAACAATCAACAGGCCTGCACGCTGATGGATAAGGTTCGCGACTTGATCTCCAAAAGCGCGATTGAAATCGGCCAGAACACCTTGACGATCAGCTTTAGTACCGGCATATCCAATCTCTATATGGACAGCATTGATGCTCAATTAAAAGTGGCCGACCAAGCCTTGTACCGGGCTAAGGAGTCCGGGCGAAATTGTGTCATCGGTGATGTCATCGAACATGAAGCCATGCTCGAGAGCCATTGATATTTTGCCCTTTTTAAGCCCCTACTGACAGAGCTTGTCAGCCTCCCAACGTTAGAATTCATTTCAGTTTATAGAGCTTTGTCTATTCACTTAATGGATTCAAATTTGGAGGCGGTATGCAAAATTCTGTGATTGAACTGGTAACGTTTCGTTGCAAAGACGGCGTCAGCTCAGACATCATAACCAAGACAGCCGATGCAATGGAGGCTTTTTTACATTCCCAAAACGGTTTCATCTATCGTTCCCTGAGCCGTGATGAAGATGATGTCTGGCATGATATTATCTATTGGAAAGATCAAGATGCCGCCAAGCAAGCCGGTGAAAACTTTATGCGCGATGCCCAATGCCAGGATATGATGGCCCACATCGATTCGAAGAGCGTGCGCATGCGACATATGCAGGCCTGCAGTGAAATCATGTCCGATGCGTCATAAACAGACAGTGTCACGCACTTCATAAACAGCCATCGCTGCAGTATTTTTTAACCCTAAGCTACGATTTATGAACAAAGCCGAGCGTCTATTAAAACTACTGACCTTGTTACAGAGCCGGCGGCGTGCCATTACCGCTGCTCAGATGGCCGATAAACTGAACGTCTCCGAACGCACAATTTATCGCGATATACAGGCACTCGAGCTTTCCGGTGTTCCTATCAGTGGCGAAGCCGGTGTGGGTTATATGCTGCAGGCTGGCAGTACCCTGGCACCACTTATGTTTAATGAATCTGAATTGGAGGCCCTGATCCTCGGTGTCCGTATGGTCCAGGCCTGGGGTGATCAGGGACTGGCCGATTCGGCCGATTCGGCCTTGGATAAAATTCGAGCCATTCTACCCGACCGCCAACATTATCTGCACAGCATCGCCGAAGAAACATTGATTGTCCCTGACCTTGAACGAGATCAAAGTACTCGTTACAGCCAGGAACTTCGCTTGGCCATCAAGCAGCAGGAAAAAATCAATATCGCTTATCAGGATGAAAAGCAACAAAGCAGCACCCGCACGATTTGGCCTCTCGGCCTGGTCTACTGGGGTAAGGTGTGGACACTGGTGAGCTGGTGTGAATTACGCGAAGACTACCGCAGCTTTCGCATTGACCGCATTCAAGCGTTGAAAAACACTGGCGATCATTTTGAAACCTCCGATGAAATCAGCTTAAAAAAATATATGGCACCTTATCGTTGAGAACGACCTTATAGACAAGGCTTTATGGTGCAAGATCTTATAGCACAAGATAGTGTCAACCTATTCATTTTTGCCTGAAGCGGTATTGTCGCCTCGATGCCGAAGATACATCAACACATCACGATGATGACCACACTGAAAAGAGTAAAGGCCCACAAGGGAATGTACAACTGGGCATACCACCGCCCCGAAAAAACATCACTGGCTACAGAGGCAAGAAACAGCAGAACAACCGTTAGAAAACGAGATTCCACAAACTCACTGTACACGGGGCCGCCCGGTTGTATGTGCCCTCCATAGTGTTTGATTTGCCAAGCCATAACTGCCCACACCATCCTTACTCTGGTGCTTCATACCAGATACCGTAACGATCCCCTTGCCAACGTAACAACTGGAACAGGTAGGCCGTGGCCAGCATTATCAATCCCCCAGCTAACGCCGCCTCATGCCAGAACCCCAGCAAGCAAAATAAAAAACCTGCTATATGGGCCAAGCACGGTATTCTCAAAGCAGTATCACGCCGGGGACGCGCCTGCAAAAAATGAAACATAAACCATATTTTCAAAAACAGGGGCAGCTGCGCCCATTGTTCAGATTGCCTATTCATGTCAAATGTCTCCTGCTGTAAGTCATCGATGCTTAAATCCAATGCAGCGGCCAGGCATTTTTGTGACTCCAAACTGGCCTGCTGGCCACTTTCTATACGCTGGATCGTTCGAGCACTCAGACCGGAGATCTCGGCCAACTGCTCCTGGGTGAGATGACGACTGAGGCGTATTTCTTTAAGAATCATCTATTTGAGTCCTTACTGCATTGGATGAGACTAAATTATGCCCGGCAAGCCTGCTCGAACACGACAAATAGCCGCCAAGGCCCTGACAGGGCAATTTATCCTATGGTGCCAGCCTGCTTGCCATTTTTCACAGACTAAAATACTGTATATAAATACAGTGTTTTAGCTGATTGACCCCTGGCACCCCACAAACCTACGTCTGGATGCTAATAGGGTTTTACGGTCTCACGGCCCCATGGAATGCCGTCATATGAGAAGTTCGTAGGGAGTTGCCTCACAAACACCACGGTAAGCAGTACAGTGAACAGCAAACATTCATCACCATTACAGTCGCCCTTGCTACAAAAGCTACAGCGCCAACGGCAAATTTGGCGAGCCAGTGAGCAGGCCCCAGAATTATCCGGGGCTGCACAGGGGCTCGAACCTTGTCAGCACCCAGAGCTGGACCACGCCTTGGGCGGCGGTCTGCCCAAACAAGGCTTATTATTAATCAACAGTGATTTTGCACTGGGAGAGTTGCGTTTCCTGCAGCACTATCTGCGAAAACGTATGCAGGATCGCTTATTGGCCATCATAGCTCCCCCTTATGAACTCAGCAGCGACGCGCTGATCGCCATGGGCCTCAATGTACAACAGTTGCTATTGATTCATAACACTGAACGGGACGAAAGCCTGTGGAGCGCAGAACAATGCTTGCAAAGTGGTCGCTGCGCGATGGTCTTGTTATGGGAAGAAGCACTGACCCACGCCGGCCAAGGGCGAATACCCAGAAGCATAAACATGGCCGAATCCAAGCGTTTGAAGTTGGCGGCTGAAAAGGGCTCCAGCACCATGATTGTGTTTCGCAAGCCCGCAAGTCCCAACCTGGCTGCCGATATCAACATGGAACTGGAAGCCAAACCCCGAGGGCTGTGTGTTCATATTCCCAAACGCCAACGCGGCTGGCCCTTGCGTAATATCTCCGTGGATTTCAGCCACGACTGGCCTGAACTCTGTGTTCCCAAGCGCCCTCAAAATGTCATCCCGCTGCAAGCTTATCAAAAGCAGGCTCGATGATGCGCTGGTTGTATCTGCATTTTCATCAACTGCAACTCGATCATCTTTATCAGGAAGAAGCATTCCACACATCAGAGGATATCAACGATACCGAAGCCATCATTATTGTCGATGGCCAAGGCAATGAAGTGTGCCAGGCTTGCCCTTCCGCCCAGCAACACGGTATCCGCCTGGGGATGGGGCTGGCAGCCGCTATTGCCATGCATTCGAAGTTACAGGTATTGGATTACCGCCCTCTACTCGAACGTGAGCTGCTTCAACAAGTTGCTGAACAGCTCTACCCTGTCACCGCCAATTTGGTTTTGCAGCCCCCCCAAGGCTTGCTATTGGAAATTCACAGCATGTTGCGTTATCACCAGGGCTTGGAGAATTACTGGCAACAGATACGGAAGCAACTGGGTTCCTTGAATTATTTCTATGCCAATGCGCATTCACCTTGGGCGGCCCAACTCCTGGCCTGCAACGGCTATCGACAAGTGCTTCAGGATGGTCCAGAAGGACAACAAACTTTGCAGCAAAATCTGGAACACATTCCCTGCAGCCGCCTGCCTCTGAAAAAAAGTACTTTGGACCGCTTGGAAAGCCTCGGGATACATCATCTGGATCGACTGAGAAAACTGCCCCTGCAAGAAATCAGTCGACGTTTTGATGAGGAATTATTGCTCTATATTGGTCGCTTAAACAATGAGTTGCGCACACCATTGGCTTATTATCAGCCCAGAGAAGTTTTTGAACGGCAATTGCAGCTGTTTTACGAAATTGACGACAGTGAAAACCTACAGAAACCGATCAAGCCGCTGTTGCTGCAATTGCAACATTTTTTGCAGCAACGGGACTTACAGGCTCGCCGGATAGACATTCATTTAAAGTTGCGCGAAGCCGCACCTCTCACCCTCAATTTGCACGCCAGTCAAGGAGAGGAAAAAGCGGAACGTTGGCAAGCGCTACTGGCATTACGTCTGGAACGATTGCAGTTACCTGCGCCCGTTGAAGCCATTACAGTATCCTGCGAGCAACACCAGCGTCGGGGCCAGGAACATGCCGAACTGTTCAGCCAACATCAGGGGCAATTATCCCAGGAGCAGCTACTGGACAGCTTGCAAGCACGTTTGGGCAAACAGCGTATCCGGTTTTTACAGCCAGCCAACAGTCATATCCCCGAGCACAGCAACCACGTGTCCAGCCAGGAGGAGCAACATCGTGATCAATTGCCTCCGCCCGAGGGCCTGAGACCCAGTTTTTTATTATCCGCCCCACAACCTCTCAAAGACGATGTGTTGTTGTTTTACGGCCCCGAGCGGATTCAATACCCCGGCTGGGAGAATCATACAGCGGTTGAACGCGATTATTTTATTGCCCGAAACTCACAAGGGCGTTGGTTATGGCTATTTAAAACCCCAGCTAAACATTGGTACGTGCATGGGTATTTTGCTTAAGACAATCTATCTGAAAAATTTCAGAGGTGGCGAATGTCCTACGCCGAACTGATGTGTCAGTCCAATTTCAGCTTTCTGGAGGGAGCTTCTCATCCGGAAGAACTGGTGCGTCGTGCCGCCTTTTTAAATTATGAAGCCATCGCCATCACTGATGAATGCTCACTGGCAGGCGTGGTGCGTGCCCATCACTGTATTGAACAGGAAAAGCTCAAACTGAATTTAATTATTGGCAGTGTTTTCCGCTACCAAGAAGAATTGGAATTCGTTTTACTCTGTCCGGATCAAGCCGCCTACAGTGAACTGTGTCGCCTGATTACCCAGGCCCGGAGACGGGCAAGCAAAGGGCAATATCAACTGGACCCCTGGGACTTACGCAGTCTGCAACATTGTTATGTGCTGTGGCTGCCCCTCGCCGCCAACCCTAAACGTAACCTCCACCGAGACCGCCAGCATCAACACTACAATCAGCACTGGGGTGAATGGCTAAAACAAACTCAGGGTGAACGTTTATGGCTAGCGTACCGCCGTCATTTACAGGGCGGGGAACATCATGTTTTATCTTATTGGAATCATCTTGCCGAAGAGCTGGACATCCCCTCTTGTGCCTGCGGTGGTGCACTGATGCACAGCCCCGAACGACAAGCCTTGCAACATATTCTGAGCTCAATCAAGGTGGCAAAACCCGTTGCCGAGTTAGGGCGTCACCTAAGCAGCAATAAAGAAGCCTGCCTGCGTTCTGTTGAAAAATTGAAAAAACTCTTTCCAGCTGATCACTTAATGGCCAGCACTCGCATTGCCAGGCGCTGCCACTTTTCATTAAGGAAATTAAAATACCAAAACCCCAGCGAGCTGGTACCGAAAGGAATGAGCGCTATTGAACATCTTCGTCAGCTTGTAACAGCGGGAGGTAAAAAGCGCTTCCCTCAAGGCATCCCCGACGACATTCAAAGCACCATAGAAAAAGAACTTCGATTGATTGAAGAACAAGCTTATGAATATTTTTTTCTGACGATTTACGACATTGTTCAATTTGCCAAACATCAGAAAATCCTCTATCAAGGGCGCGGCTCTGCTGCCAATTCCATTGTCTGTTATTGCCTGGAAATCACTGCCGTTAACCCGGCCAAGATATCCGTCTTATTTGAACGTTTTATTTCTAAAGAACGTAATGAGCCACCTGATATCGATGTTGACTTCGAAAGCCAGCGACGCGAAGAAGTGATTCAATATATCTACCAGAAATACGGCCGAAAGCGAGCAGCGCTGGCCGCTACCGTCATCACCTATCGTTTAAAAAGTGCCCTGAGAGAAGTCGGCAAGGCCCTGGGTTTTGCTGAAAGCCGAATGGATTACTTTATTAAAAACATCAACCGCCGAGACGGTACCCCCTGGCCTGAACAATTGCAGGACTTAGGCCTGGATCTGAAAAGTCAGCGCAGCCAACAACTCATCAAGTATGTTGAAGCGTTACGTGGTTTTCCCCGCCACCTATCACAACATGTGGGCGGCTTTGTTATCGCCGCGGGTCCGTTACATCATTTGGTCCCGGTTGAGAATGCCGCCATGGATGAACGCACTGTTATTCAGTGGGATAAAGACGATCTGGAATCATTGGGTTTATTAAAAGTGGATATTTTATCCCTGGGTATGCTGAGTGCAATTCGACGAAGTTTTGATCTTATTGAACAACGTTACCAGCACCGTTACAGCATCGCCGAAATCGGTCAGTTACAGGAAGACCCACAGGTATACGATCTGATCCAACAGGCCGACACGGTGGGTATTTTTCAAATCGAGTCTCGCGCCCAAATGAGCATGCTGCCTCGCCTGAAGCCTCGTTGTTATTACGATCTGGTGGTACAAATTGCCATCGTTCGCCCTGGACCAATTCAGGGCGATATGGTGCATCCCTACTTAAAACGCCGTAACGGAGAGGAAGAAGCCGACTATCCTTCCGAAGCTCTGCGCTCTGTTTTGGAACGTACTTACGGCGTTCCTATTTTTCAAGAGCAGGTGATTCAGGTGGCGATGGTCGCCGCGGGTTTCAGTGGCGGCGAAGCAGACCAATTACGACGCGCTATGGCCAGCTGGAAAAAAACCGGACAGCTCCACGGCTTTCGTCAAAAGCTCATCGATGGCATGAACGAACGAGGTTACGACAGCGAATACGCCGAACGCATCTTTCAGCAAATACTGGGGTTTGGTGAATACGGATTTCCGGAATCCCACTCGGCCAGCTTCGCCATTTTGGCGTACACATCCGCGTGGTTGAAATATTACTTCCCCGCCGAGTTTTGTTGCGCCCTGCTCAATAGCCAACCGATGGGCTTTTACAGCCCAGCTCAGCTGATACAGGATGCTCGTCGTCATGGCGTCAAAGTACTGCCCGTATGTGTTCAGGCATCCAACTGGGAACACAGCATGGAAGGTGATGCGTTGCGCTTAGGTCTAAAGCAAGTGAAAGGGCTGAACCAAGAGACAGCCGAACGTATCGAACGGTATCGCCCTCGCACGATGCAGGACCTGCAAAACCTTTCCTTGAACCGGCAGGCCATGGAAGCCCTGGCCAGCGCCAATGCTCTACGTCGTTTCAGCAAGCACCGGTTCCAGGCGCGCTGGGATAATGCCGTCGCTCACAGCACAGACAATTTGGTATTCGACGTCGACACACACCATCAACTGAGCTTTCAACCCAGCGCCGAAGAGAATCTTTTAGAAGATTACCGCAGTCTCGGTTTAAGCCTGGAGCAACACCCCATTACTCTATTGCGCCAACGAGGTTTTTTTCAGCAATACCCCAATGCTCAAAGCCTGAGTGATTGTCGCAATGGGCAAATCGTGCAAACGATTGGATTGGTCACCAGCCGGCAAAGCCCTGGCACCGCATCTGGGGTCACCTTCGTGACACTGGAAGATGAGTTCGGACAAATGAACATCATCGTCTGGGCCGCAACAGCCCGAGCTCAAAAGAAACCTTTTCTGCAGGCAAAGATTCTTGAGGTTAAAGGGATTGTGGAACAGGCCGCCGGGGTAACGCACATAGTGGCCGGTAAATTAATCGACCATACCGATTTACTCGGTCGACTTCGCAGTACATCCCGAGATTTCCATTAGCGAGTGATCATCCTCAGAGCAGAACATCACTGCCGCCCGGAACAGGCTTATTTAGGCAAAGCGGCCGTCAGACAAACTTGCTCGACCAATTCATCCAGCGAGTAATTCCCATCCAGATGAAACCAATGCCCTGTTTCAGCTAAGGCACCACGCAGAAAATGGCGCAGGAAAAAAGGTTCGACGGCAATCAGGCCTTGAGCTTTTGCTTCGGCATAAACACTGCGGTGAAAGCTTTCATATTCATCCCGCAATTTGAGCACTTCTTTTTGACTGGCTTCCGACAGGTAACGCCACTCCGAGGACAGTAAGGTAAAACCAACACCGGTAAACCCGTGGATCGCCTCCAGCTCACAACGCACCAACGCTCGAAACTTCTTCACTACGTCCTGTTCACCTTCGACAGCCTTATGCATACGCGCCAAAGCCAATGAAATAGCCTCACTCATCACCGCCAATAAAATACTCTCTTTATTAGGGAAGTGATGAAAAATGCTGCCGGACAGAATACCCACTTCAGCGGCGATATCGCGCACTGTCGTGCGAGCGAACCCTTTCTGTTTAAACAGGCTGGCCGAGGCCCCCAGCAAACGTCCTTTGGCAGACTCTGGATCGGTAATAACCCCGTCGGCTACTAAAACGGGAACTTCAGGCAATTGATTCAAAGCACCATGCACAATAATAAGCCTCACCTTTCCTATTTAACGGTTCATGGCAGACAATCCATCGTCCGATACCCGCTCAAAAGAATAACCCGCCTTCAGAGCGAAAGCCGCACATTATAAGGATAAGCCCGCCAGCCGAAAGGGCTAGAGCCCACGGCAGCCAATGAATTGGCCAATTAACCCACACCAGCTGCCCAGAGCGACAAAAGCCCGTGAACAACCGATTTTGCCATTAAAATTTCAAGCTACCTTATTGACAACCAAGCACACGCTTGGTTAATGTTGTCATTATCAATACCAAGCGCTTGCTTGGCAAGTAAAAACTTAAGTAAGTGACCACCTCCTAACAAAAGACAATAGCGGGAGCCAACCATGTCTAATAAGGCCGTAATTACCTGTTCTCTCACCGGCGTATTAACCGACCCCAAGCAACATCCAGTGCCAGTCACCATCAAGGAGATGGCCGATTCAGCCCGCGACGCTTACAACGCCGGCGCCAGCTGTATGCATGTTCACTTCCGTAAGCAGGAAGAAGGCCAGGGGCATATGCCAAGCTGGGAACCCGAAGTGGCCTGCGCAATCTCCGACGCCATTCGTGAAGCTTGTCCCGATGTAATTCTGAATTTCTCCACCGGTGTTCCCGGCCGTAAACAGGAAGGGCCTATGGCGTGTCTACGCGCAGGCAAGCCGGAAATAGCTGCGATGAACTCGGGCAGCCTGAACTACCTGAAGACCCGTTCCAACGGCACCTGGGCCTGGCCACCCATGTTGTTTGATAACCCGGTAGAAAAAATTCAGGAAATGCTCGATTGTATGAAAGAAAGTGGCACCCGCCCGGAATTCGAATGTTTTGACGTCGGTATTGTACGTTCCGTCAATATGTTCCAGGACGTAGGCATGGTCGACAAAGCACACTATAACTTTGTTATGGGCGTCGCCTCAGGTATGCCTTGTGATCCAGAACTGTTGGAATTGCTGGTGAAATACATGAAACCGGGTTCACAGTGGCAAACCACCTTGATCGGCCGCCAGGAAATCTGGGACGCTCACCGTAAAACCGCCGAATTGGGCGGCAATTTACGTACCGGCGTGGAAGACACCTTTTATCTGCCCGATGGCAGCAAAACCACCGGCAATGGTCAGTTGATCGAAGCCTTAGCCAATATCGCCAGAGAAGCGGGACGCGAAGTTGCCAGTCCACAAGAAGCCCGCGAATTATTCCTATAAGCCTCTGCCAAACACGACAGGAATTTCAGAGTAGGAATTGACTATGAGTTATCAATCAACATTAGCCGCCGGCAGCTTCGCCGGCAAAACTATTATCATCACCGGTGGTGGCAGCGGAATTGGTCGCTGCACAGCCCATGAACTTTCCAGTTTGGGAGCCAAAGTCATTTTACTTGGCCGCTCAATGGAAAAACTGGCAACCACTGCGGCAGAAATTAAAGCGGATGGCGGACAAGCCGAATGCCACAGCATCGACATTCGGGACGAAGAAAAAGTCACGGAAGTAATCGCCAATATTCTCAAAGAAAATAAACGCATTCACGGCCTCGTCAATAACGCTGGCGGTCAGTTTCCATCGCCCTTGGAAGCCATCAGCCAAAAGGGCTTTGAAACCGTTGTCCGATCCAACCTGATCGGTGGTTTCCTGATGGCCCGCGAGCTCTACAAGCAACATTTTCAGGAACACGGCGGCAACATTGTGAATATCACCGCTGATAACCTCAATGGTATGCCGGGTATGGGCCACTCCGGTGCAGCCCGCGCAGGTATGGAAAACTTCACTAAAACCGCCGCTTGGGAATGGGGGCGTTATGGAGTTCGCGTGAACGCTGTTGCCCCGGGATGGGTCGCCTCATCCGGTTTCGACACCTATCCGGACTGGATGAAAGAAGGCATTCGCAATCTTAAAAACCATGTCCCTTTGGGCCGTATCGCCAGTGAAGCCGAAATTGCCTCAGTGTTGTGTTTCTTACTCAGTGATGGCGCAAATTTTATCTCGGGACAAACTCTGCGAGTAGACGGCGCCGCCAGCATGGGCTCAGCCCCGGCCCTCTTCCCACTGCCACCCGGAAAAGTGGAAAACACCGAAACCTACAATGGCTTTCATCGTGCTGAACTGCCTGACGTACTGAAAAACTAGGCCAGTTAACGGACCCGGATTTAGAGAACAAACTTATGCCTATTATTGAATCCCAGATCGATCCTCATTCAGAGGAATTCGCCCGGAATCAGGAAGCCATGCAAGCTTCTATGGATGTTGTACGTGAAATCGAAGACAAGGTTTATCAAACTGAATTGTCGAAAAAAGAACGTTACGCCAAACGTAAAATGATCCTACCACGTGAGCGACTGGCCAAGCTACTGGACCCCGGCGCCCCCTATCTTGAACTGTCTTCATTGGCCGGTTACAAAATGTATGATGACCAAGACGGTACGGGTGCAGGCGCCGGTTCAATTTGTGGCATTGGTTATGTTTCCGGTGTCCGCTGCATGGTGCGCGTCGATAACTTTGCCGTTAAGGGCGGCACTATCACTCCGATTGGTCTGGAAAAAGCACTGCGCATGCAGCAAATTTCCTTCGAGAACAAATTACCCAGCGTTACCCTGGCACAAAGTGGTGGCGCGAACCTGACCTACGCCGCTGACACCTTTGCACACGGCGGCCGTGGCTTTGCCAATCAAGCTCGTAAATCTGCCGCAGGCATTCCCCAAGTGACCGTGGTACACGGCAGCGCCACGGCGGGTGGAGCTTATCAACCGGGCCTATCTGATTACACCATCATGGTTCGTAATCAAGCCACTATGTACCTTGCCGGGCCACCACTGCTGAAAGCCGCAACCGGTGAAATTGCGACCGATGAGGAATTAGGTGGTGCAGAAATGCACACCGGTATTCCAGGGACCGGGGAATACCTGGCCGAAGACGACGCCGATGGCATTCGTATTGCTCGGGAAGTGATGGCCACCCTGCCCTGGAATCAACAATTACCGGTGAATCATAAACCTGATTTCAAAGAGCCTTTATACGGTCCCGACGAACTTTTAGGCGTTGTCCCCGCCGATTCAAAAAAACCCTACGATGTCCGCGAAATCATCGCTCGATTGTCTGACGGTTCGGAATTCTTAGATTTCAAAGTGGAATACGACCAGCAAACCGTTTGCGGTCATATGTGGATCGAAGGTCAAACCGTCGGCGTGATCGGCAATAACGGCCCTATTACAGCAAACGGTGCCACTAAAGCCGCACAATTTATTCAGCTCTGTGAGCAAAGCAATATCCCTATTCTGTTCCTGCACAACACCACCGGTTTTATGGTCGGCACCGAATCCGAGCAAGCCGGCATTATCAAACACGGTTCCAAACTCATTCAGGCCGTGGCCACCGCCAGTGTTCCGAAAATCAGTATCGTGGTTGGAGGGTCGTACGGTGCGGGCAACTACGCGATGTGTGGCCGAGGGTTTGATCCAACTTTCATTTTTGCCTGGCCGAACAGCAAAACCATGGTAATGGGCGGCGCTCAAGCTGGTCAGGTTCTGCGTATTGTTGCCGAAGCCAAAATGAAACAAGCCGGCCAGGTAGATGAAGCCATGCTCGATGGCCTGGAAAAGCAAACCACCGACATGCTGGAAGCACAATCAACTGCCCTGGCTTGCACCGCCCGCATGTGGGACGACGGCATTATCGATCCACGCGATACCCGCAAGGTACTGGCCTACACATTGGATATCTGCCGCGAAGCCGCTGTTCGTCCATTGAAAACAAATACTTTTGGCGTTGCTCGCCTCTAACACTTAAGGAATTGACACCATGCTGTATAACGAACAACACCATGAAATCATGCGTACAACCAAGGCGTTTGTTGAAAAAGAAATCAACCCTTATGTTGAAGAGTGGGAAGAAGCTGGCATTTTTCCCGCCAAAGAACTGTTCAAAAAAATGGGGGCTCTCGGCCTGTTAGGCATCGCCAAGCCCGAAGAGTTTGGCGGTATGGGACTGGACTACAGTTATCAGATTGCTTTCTCAGAAGCCCTGGGCTCAGCCCATTGCGGTGGCGTCCCTATGGGCATCGGTGTACAAACCGATATGGCGACCCCAGCATTGGCCAAGTTTGGCAGTGATGAGCTGCGTCACGAATTTCTGGCCCCAGCCATTGCGGGTGAAAAAGTCGTATCCATTGGCGTCAGCGAGCCCCATGCAGGTTCCGACGTTGCCAACATTAAAACAACAGCGCGCAAAGATGGTGACGATTACATCATCAACGGCACCAAAATGTGGATCACCAATTCCACTCAGGCCGATTTCATTTGCTTGTTGGCCAATACTTCTGACGATAAGCCCTACGTCAATAAATCCTTGATTGTGGTTCCCACCGATTTGCCAGGCATCAGCTTTTCAGATCGTTTGAATAAACTGGGCATGCGCTCTTCCGACACCGCGCAAATCTTTTTCGACAACGTGCGCGTCCCCCAACGTTACTTGATTGGCGAAGAAGGCCAGGGTTTTACCTATCAAATGTTGCAGTTCCAGGAAGAGCGTTTGTTCGCAGCCGCCAACGGCATTCTGGGTTTGGAACAGTGCATTGAAGAAACCATTAAATACACTCGAGAGCGTCAGATTTTTGGTAAGTCCGTCCTGGACAATCAAGTGGTTAACTATCGCATGGCCGAACTGCAAACCGAAATTGAAGCGTTGCGCGCGCTGACTTACAACGCGGTCGAAGGTTATATCAATGGTGAAGACGTCACACTGAAAGCGTCCATGGCCAAACTCAAGGTGGGTCGTTTGTCACGTGAAATAACCGATGCCTGTTTACAGTACTGGGGAGGCATGGGCTTCATGTGGGAAAATCGCATTGCTCGCTTCTATCGTGATACCCGCCTGGTGTCCATTGGCGGTGGTGCTGATGAAGTGATGCTTGGCATTATTACCAAGCTGATGGACATTTCACCGCGTCATAAAAAATAACAGGGGAAAATCATGAGTACTGAGCTGCCACAGTGCAAAGAACTGATTGTTGAGCAACAGGACCATGTCTTGTACCTGACCATCAATCGCCCCCAACGTCGCAACGCAATGACCTTGAATATGGTTTCAGAAATGATGGCCATCTTTGAGGCATTACTGCCACGCCGCGACATCCGTGCAGTGGTGTTTCGCGGCGCTGAAGGTCATTTCTGTGCAGGTGGCGACCTGAAAGATATGTCGGGCGCCAGCCAAGCTGCAGCAGAAGGCGACCCGGATGCCTATTTCCGATTGAATCGACAATTCGGAAAGATGATTACTCTGGCGAACCAAATCCCTCAGGTGTTAATCACCGCCTTGGAAGGCACGGTTATGGGCGGCGGTTTCGGTCTGGCCTGTATTTCCGACTGGGGCATTGCACACCCCAGTGCACGTTTTGCTCTTCCCGAAACCAGCATGGGATTACCGCCGGCACAAATTGCTCCCTTTGTCGCCGCACGGGTCGGTTTAACACAAGCCCGCCGCTTAGCGCTTTTCAATGTTCGCATTAAAGCAGATGAAGCCAGAGAACTCGGTATTGTCCACAGCGTGGCTGTGGATGACGAAGATTTTCAAGCTCAAATTCAGGCCGCTGTTGAACAAGTTAAGCAATGTGCACCGGAGGCCAATGCCGTGACTAAAGCTTTGCTGCTGCGAGTCGGTAATGAAGAGCTCGAACCTCTGCTTGATGATGCCGCCAGAAAATTCAGTGATGCTGTCACTCAGGGCGAAGGCCCCGAAGGCACCATGGCCTTTGTTGAGAAACGCAAGCCCGAGTGGGCTCAATAAGTGACGAGTAAAAAGTAACTTCGTAGAGTGAAGATTATGTCTGAACACAACGCAATTAATACCATTCTGGTAGCCAACCGAGGCGAAATTGCCTGTCGGGTAATCCGTACCGCCCAGTCATTGGGTTACCGTACTGTTGCCGTTTATTCTGAAGCCGACGCCAATGCCCTGCATGTGCATATGGCCGATAAGGCTGTTTGTATTGGCCCCGCTGAAGTCGGCCAATCCTATTTGAACATGCCCGCTATTCTCGATGCCGTAAAGCGCAGTGGCGCCGATGCTGTCCACCCTGGCTATGGTTTCATGTCGGAAAACGCCGACTTTGCCAACGCTTGCAGCGAAGCCGGTGTCACCTTTATTGGTCCACCAGTAAAAGCCATCGACATGATGGGCAATAAACGGCAGGCCAAACTGGCTATGCTGGATGCCGGCGTTCCTTGCATCCCGGGCTACAGCGGCAGCGACCAAAGTGATGAAGTCATGGTGCGCGAAGCCAATGAAATCGGTTACCCGGTCATGATCAAAGCCACAGCTGGCGGTGGTGGCCGTGGTATGCGCATCGCACACAGCGAAGCGGAAATGCGCGAGCTAATCAGCTCGGCGCGCTCGGAAGCTGAAAACGCGTTTGGCAACGGTGAAATCATTTTGGAAAAAGCCATTGTCGAACCTCGCCATATTGAAATCCAAGTATTTGCCGATCAGCATGGCAACTGTGTTTACTTGGGTGAACGCGACTGTTCAATTCAACGTCGACATCAAAAAGTCGTTGAAGAAGCCCCCTCCCCTTTTGTCACACCTGAGCTGCGTAAAGCCATGGGCGAAGCGGCCGTACGTACGGCGCAAGCCTGTGACTATGTCGGCGCAGGGACAGTAGAATTTTTGGTAGACCACGAACGTAATTTCTATTTCTTGGAAATGAACACTCGCTTGCAGGTCGAGCACCCAGTTACCGAATTAATTACCGGAACCGATTTAGTCGCCTGGCAAATCAAAGTAGCTGCCGGCGAAGCACTGCCAAAAGCACAAGATGACATTCAACTTCGCGGTCACGCCATGGAAGTGCGTCTTTACGCGGAAGATCCGCGTCAAAATTTCTTGCCCCAAACCGGTGATGTTCTTCTGTGGCGTCAGGCAGAAGGAGATGGTCTGCGCTGTGACCATATGTTGGCCGATGGCCAAGTGGTTTCACCGCACTATGACCCCATGCTCGCAAAGATGATCGCCTGGGGGGAAAATCGCGCCGATGCCACTCGCCGTTTAAAACGTATGCTGGAGGATTCTGTACTGCTTGGCGTTGAAAATAATCGTCATTTTCTCGCCCAAGTCATTGATCACAATGTATTTCAGCAGGGCGGCGCTACCACGGCCTTCCTGGCAGACCATTTTGCCGACGACCCAAGCATGCAAGCCCTGACAGCCAACGCCGACGATTGGGCATTGGCCTGCTTGATTCTAGCTGAACACAACAGCCAGCAACACCGCCAAGGAGCTCATTGGAGCAGCTTCAAACACCACAGCGGCAATTTTAAACTTCGCCATGCTGAGGAAGTGACCGAGGTGACACTGCGCTGCAATGTTCACGTTCAACAGTTGGGCGGCGACATTATTCTTCAACCCCCCGGTCAGGGCGCGACCACCGTCAACAACCTTCAGCTGCTGAAGCTCGAACATAACCGTGCGCTTTACCAACGCGATGGGGTCCAGCAAAGTTGCTGGTACACCATCAGTAATGAGAATTTGTACCTGAGTACAGAGCGAGGCGATCTGCATTTTGAGGATGTGTCTCGCCTACCGGCCTTGGGAGCCGATCAAGCGGGCTCTGGCCAGATTAAAGCCGTTATGGATGGCGCCATTGTGGAAGTTAAAGCCTCTGCCGGTGACGAGGTGAAAAAAGGTGACGTCATCCTGATCATGGAAGCCATGAAAATGGAACACCCCTTGAAAGCAGATGTTGACGGCGTTATCAGCAACATTAACGTTCAGGCCGGTGATCAAGTGAAATCCAAACAGCTGCTGGCCGAAGTACAGACCAACGACGAATAACAAGCTTGCGAGGAAACTATGTCAAATTTATCAGGTAAAACGCTCTTCATTACCGGTGCAAGCCGAGGTATTGGTCGAGAGATAGCACTGCGAGCGGCAAAGGATGGCGCCAATATTGTTATCGCCGCCAAAAGCGATGAACCTCACCCGAAACTACCGGGCACCATTCATACCGTGGCGGAAGAAGTGCGTGCTGCGGGAGGGCAGGCTTTGGCCCTAAAGGTGGATGTGCGCGATGAAGCCCTGATCAACGAAGCAATGGACAAAGCTGTCGCTGAATTTGGCGGCATTGATGCTCTGATCAACAATGCCAGTGCGATCAATCTAAGTAATGTTCAGGCCACGGAGTCCAAACGTTTTGATTTGATGCACAGCATCAATACCCGCGGTACTCTCCTATGCTCCAAAGCGGCCATTCCTCATCTGAAAAACTCAGACAATGGCCATATTATTACGCTTTCGCCACCACTGAATTTAAACAAACATTGGTTGGGTGGCCACATTCCCTATACCGTCACCAAATATTCAATGTCTTTGTTGACCCTCGGTTTAGCAGAAGAGTTACGTAACGATGGTGTTGCGGCCAACTGTCTGTGGCCGAAAACAACCATCGCGACTGCCGCAGTGGAATTCGCAATCGATAACTCCCTGTTGTCCAAGTCACGAACCCCGGAAATTATGGCAGACGCGGCGTATGAAATTCTCACCAGTGACAGCAAAACACTGAGCGGTGAAGCCTTGATCGACGAAGACATACTGCGCGAACGAGGATACACCGACTTCGACAAATATTTGAATGACCCAGAGTGTACTGATTTATTTATGGATTTATTTGTTGATTGATGAGATGAACCAACAATAAACACCCTAACAAAGAGTGAAAAACCCGGACTGCCCTACGGCACCCGGGTTTGTGAGTTTTGACGATATGCCGAGAGATACCTTTGCCCAGAGATGGTCAGAGGCCCCCAAGAAGCCGTAAATAGTTAATAATAACCGGAGCTAATTGCGATGACCGACAACAGCCTGAATCAAAATATCATTGAACGTGTAGCCATGGGAGATATGCTACGTCGCCGCAGCCGAGAGGACGGCGACAAGCTGGCTCTTGTCGATTTCCCTGGAGGACAAAGGCGAGAATACACATTCGCCCAGCTCAACAAGCGTGTCAATCAAATGGCCCACGGCCTGATTGCCAAAGGCATTCAGCAAGGCGAAAAACTGGCTTTGGCTTCAAGCAACTGCAGCGACATGTTTGTTACTTATTTTGCGTGCTATAAATTGGGCGTTGTCGTTGTCCCCCTCAACTTTATGCAGAACCCGGAGGATATTCGTTACAACCTGGAACACAGCGAATCGGTTGCCGTTGTGTATGAAGACATATTGGCGGGCGTCATTCGCCCTTGCATGACAGGCAATGACGACATTCGCTTGAACATTCAAATAGGCTCAGAGAAAGGCGATTCCGACATCAGCATGGATGCTCTCATCGAAGGCCAAAGTGAAGATGAGATTTTGGATCGCATCATCCGCGATCGCGATACCGCCCATATGATTTATACGTCGGGCACCACCTCACGTCCCAAAGCCGTCGAGACATCTCATTTATCCCTCGTCATCGCTGCACTGACTGGCGCACTGGAGCTCGACACCAAGAAGGAGGGTTGCATGTTGCTGATATTGCCGCTGTTCCATTGCGCCGCTTTGTCGATGTCGTTCCCGACCCTGCTCCGCACCGGCAGTATTATCATTCACAAATCCTTCGATGTGGAGGCGGTGCTCGACGCGATAGAGCGAGACAAGGTCGATAATGCGACACTCTTGCCAATGATGTGGAATGCCTTGACGGCTTCTCCAGGTGTAGAACAACGCGACCTGTCTTCCTTTGAACTGGGTATCTATGCAATGGCTCCAATGGATGCCAACAGCCTCAATCGCGTGCGCGAGGTCTTCGGTTGCAAGATGCACTTGGGAAGTGGTCAAACAGAGTTCGCACCGGCCGCCTGCCTGTTCATGGATAAAAGCCCAACGGAATTTGGCGAAGGCAACTACTGGGGCAAGCCCGTGAGCACCGTGGAGCAAGCCGTCATTGACGACCAGGGCAATGAATTACCACAAGGGGAGATTGGCGAAATCGTCTGGCGTGGTGCGCAAGCGATGAGTGGCTATTACAAAAACCCGGAAGCCTCGGCTGAGGCCAGCCAGTTCGGTTGGCATCACAGTGGTGACCTGGGCCTGATTGATAAAGAAGGCCAGTTGTTATTTGTTGACCGCAAGAAAGACACGATTAAATCGGGCGGTGAAAATGTCTCTTCTATGAAAGTTGAGCAGTCGCTGCTGTCTTATGGTGGTATTTTGCAGGCCGCTGCATTTGGTGTTCCTCACCCCCACTGGGGTGAAGCGGTTTGCGCCTGTGTGGTGCCCAGTAGCGACAAAGAGCTGGATGAAGAAGCCATTATCGAACACTGCAAGCTGGAGTTGGGAAATTTTGAAGTGCCAAAGAAGGTCGTCATCGCTGAGGCATTGCCTCTGACCGGTACCGGCAAAGTACGGAAAGTTGAACTGCGTCAGCAGTATCAGAATCTATTTCAATAATGAATTGGGGTCAGAGCTTTCACTCTGACCCCATCGCTGTCTAGGCCAGCTGACGCTTGCCATAGAACGCATCGATCAGGCTACCCACTTCCACATTTTCCGCAATCGCCTGAGCGTCCAGACTGGCTTTCACGGCGGCAATATCTTCCTCAGTTGCCGAACCATAGCGCTCACCGGACGTCACGATGCCGTAGAAACGACCATCACAGTCGCCCAGATTCACGTACAGATCGCGAGAACCGACCACTTCAACCAGTGCATCAAAGAAATTGTCGTACTCTTCTTGAGACGCTTCCTTGATATCGCAGGCAAATTCAAAGCCTTGAATTGCAAACTCATCCAGGTACAACTTTTTGCGCAAACGGCGATTGCGCTTTTGAGAATCACTCATATTCTAACCTTTTCAGTAAAAACCAAACCCGACATTCAAAATCGCCGCCATTATAACCAAGACCCTCCCAATGTGTTGCTGAATTCCTGAAGGCAACCCTATATTTCACCGTTATCGGCTTGGCCAAGCTTATAAACCGCTTATTTTGACCTCACCGCCCGAAAAATCTCGGGAACTCCCAGATCAAACTGGACTTTTAGGGACTCGACAAGTAAAAAGAGCTCACAATTAAAGCAAAAAGCCATCCTCATATGCTCGAACTCAATTCTGCTGTTATCACCACTTTTGTTCTCTACCTTGCCGTTATCTTGGGCATTGGCATTTACGCCTGGTTACAAACCCGCAATGCCAGCGACTACTTCCTGGGAGGTCGAAACCTGTCCCCGTTTGTCGCCGCCATCAGTGCTGGTGCGTCGGATATGAGCGGTTGGGTACTGCTGGGACTGCCCGGTGCCGCTTATCTGTCCGGATTGGACAATCTATGGATTGCACTCGGCCTCCTGATCGGTGTTGCCGCCAACTGGATGCTCTGTGCCAAACCCTTACGCCAGGCAAGCCAGGAACTGGATGTCGTCACCTTACCCAAGTATTTGCAGAAAAAGTTTGCCCCTCAGGAACGCATACTGCAGGCCATTGCTTCAGTGTTTATTCTGCTGTTCTTTCTCTTTTACGTTGCCGCAGGACTGATTGGCGGCGGCAAATTGTTCGAGGCCGTTTTTGGCCTGGATTACTATTGGGCGGTCATTGTCGGTACCGCTATCGTGATTTTCTATACCTTGTTCGGAGGCTTTCTGGCGGTATCCTGGACGGATGTGTTTCAGGGGTTGCTGATGTCCGCAGCACTGTTGATGGTGCCCATCGCCGTGATGAATCAGGTTGGAGGCATCGATCCCTTCTTCGCCCACATTGAGCATATTAATCCTCACATGCTGAACCCCTGGACCGACAAGAACGGAGACGCCCTCAGCGCCATCGCCATTATCAGCCTTATGGGCTGGGGATTGGGCTATTTCGGACAACCGCATATCCTCGCTCGTTTCAAAGCCATCGCATCAGCTGATCAAGTTAAAAACGCCACTTGGATTGCATTGGTCTGGACCTTTTTTATTTTTGTCGGCGCCATACTGATCGGTCTCGCGGGCAATGTGCAATTTGATCAACCCATTGCCGACAGCGAAAAAATATTTATGGCCTTGGTCAGTGCCCTCTTCCACCCAATTGTGGCGGGTATATTATTAGCGGCCATTCTGGCGGCCATTATGAGCACTGTGGATTCACAATTGCTGGTCAGTTCCTCAGCTCTTGCCGAAGATCTTTATCCCGTAATACGAAAGGAAACCCTGAGTTCGGAACAACGCCTACGCATCGGTCAATATGCGGTCGCGGGCTTATCTATCCTGGCAGTTTTACTGGCAATGGATAAAAACAGTAAAGTGTTGGATGTCGTGTCCTATGCCTGGGCCGGCCTCGGGGCTTCACTTGGCCCTGCTATTTTATTGAGCTTGTACTGGAAAGGTATGAATAAGAACGGCGCGCTGGCCGGAGTAATTGTCGGTGGCGTAACCGTTATTGTTTGGGCGCAATTCAAAGCTGAACTCTGGGGATTGTATGAATTGATTCCAGGTTTCTTCCTCTCGGCCCTGGCAGTTTTACTGGTCAGTAAACTCAGCCCAAGCGATCCTTAAACAGGAAGTTGGGCGGAGTATTAATTCACAGGCCGCCAGGTCAAACCTCAGCGGCCCGGAACTGGAACCGTGAACACATCGTTAGGCAAGGCCAAATACAAAACGGATTCAAAGCCCACGGCGATATCGCCCTTGGGCAAGAAATTTAACGAAAGTATTCAGCGACTCAGATATTCCGAATGAAAGCGCAGATGCGCCTCAATAAAGCTGGCGATAAAGAAGTAGCTGTGATCATAGCCGGCATGCAGAGCATATTCGACATTGACCGATTCCACCTTAGCTGCCGCTAAAAACAGCTCTGGCTTCAGCTGCTCAATCAAGAAAGCATCCGCTTCTCCCTGATCTATTTTAATCGGTAAATCACAGCCTCGCTCCAACAGCAGTGCGGTTGCATCGTATTCTTCCCAGGCTTTCTGATCCACCCCCAGATAACCCGCCAAGGCCTTATGCCCCCACGGACACTGGCTGGGCGCACAAATGGGCGCGAAGGCCGAAACACTGCGATATTGGCTCGGATTTTTGATGGCTATCGTCAACGCGCCATGGCCACCCATTGAATGCCCCATAATGGATGCTCGACTTAAATCCAGTGGGAGCTCAACCAACAGCCTTGGCAATTCGTGGACAATGTAATCGTACATTTTGTAATGCTTATCGAATGGTGATTGAGTGGCGTTCAAGTAAAACCCCGCGCCCAAACCAAAATCGTAAGCGCCACTTGGATCATCCGGCACCTGCTCTCCGCGAGGACTGGTATCCGGGCACACAATGGCCAAGCCCAATTCCGCTGCAATACGTTGAGCACCAGCCTTGGTTACAAAATTTTCATCGGTACAGGTGAGTCCTGATAACCAGAACACCACTGGCACAACTTCTTCTTGAGCTTGTGGCGGGAGATAAACAGAAAATACCATGTCACAATCCAAACAGCTGGACTGGTGTTTATACTGACGCTGCACCCCGGCAAAACTCATTTGCTGATTAAGGAGTTCCATAGCTACGCCTTCCTAGTACAGTATGACCGAACGAATACTTTCACCGTTGTGCATCAAATCAAAAGCCTTATTGATGTCATCCAAGGGCATGGTATGGGTAATCAAATCATCGATATTGATTTTTCCGTCCATATACCAGTCAACAATTTTAGGCACATCGGTTCGCCCTCGGGCACCTCCAAACGCGGTACCTTTCCAAGAACGCCCCGTCACCAATTGAAACGGTCGGGTAGCGATTTCCTGGCCTGCGCCGGCCACACCGATAATAAAAGATTCACCCCAACCTTTGTGACAACACTCCAGCGCCTGCCGCATGGTATTTACATTACCAATACATTCAAAACTGTAATCCGCACCACCGTCGGTTAACTGAACAATGTGATCCACCACATTTTCAACATTCGCCGGATTAATAAAATCGGTCATACCAAACTGAGCGGCCAGCTTGGCTTTTTCAGGATTCATGTCAATACCAATAATTTTATTGGCACCGACTAATTTTGCTCCTTGAATCACATTCAAGCCAATTCCGCCCAAACCAAACACAACTACGTTTGAGCCCGGCTCAACTTTCGCATCAAAAGCAACCGCGCCCACACCGGTTGTCACGCCACAGCCGATGTAGCAAATCTTTTCAAAAGGAGCGTCTTCACGCACTTTTGCCACTGCAATTTCCGGCAATACGGTGTAATTGGAAAATGTAGAACACCCCATATAATGCAAAATGGGTTGACCATCTAAAGAAAAGCGACTGCTGCCGTCTGGCATCAAACCTTGCCCTTGGGTTTCTCGAATGGATTGGCAAAGATTGGTTTTGGGGTGCAAACAAAACTTACACTGGCGACATTCCGGTGTGTATAGAGGAATCACATGATCACCCGGCTTCACACTGCTCACGCCAGGGCCCACATCAACAACCACGCCGGCACCTTCATGACCTAAGATGGCAGGAAACGCACCTTCAGGGTCGTCACCTGATAAGGTAAAAGCATCTGTATGGCAAACACCGGTTGCCTTAATTTCCACCAGGACCTCGCCTGCCTTGGGCCCCTGTAAATCGACATCGACAACCTGCAAATCTTGACCCGCCGCAAAGGCAACCGCTGCTCGTGTTTTCATCGCTGTTTCTTACACCTTTTGTTAAATATGACTAACTGCAAACGCTGACTATAGATGAGTCGACGGGAAATAGCAGCATCGGAGGAAGCAAAAGCAATGGGAGGAGAGAAAGAGGTTTATACAGTGGGAAATGTCACAACAAAAAAGGCGGGTAACCCCGCCTTCAAACATTACTTCAGATTGGCGTAATAAGCCGCCAGATTTGCCATATCGGCATCGGACAATAAGCCCGCCTGCGCCTTCATGACAGGATCAGAGCGCTTACCTGATTTAAAATCCTTCATCTGTTTCAGAAGGTATTGCTCCTTCTGGCCAGCCAAATTCGGATACAGCGGAATCGCACTGATACCGTTGGCTCCGTGGCAGGCTGCGCATATCGCAGCTTTCGCTTTACCCGCCGCTGCATCAGCAGCGTTTGCCAGCGGGGCTATAGACATGGCGGCACCTAATAAACATAGGGCTAATTTCTTCATGGATTACACTCCGTTTTAGTCAAACAAATCACGTTGGCTAATTAATAGCCCTTATAGTTTTTGCCTGCGGCCCTTGCCGAAGCAGGCCACAATCATTAGAGTTTACTCATATTTGTTATCGCGAGCGAAGCCAAATGGTAACACGCGAATTCCCGACTGAGTAAAATCCTCCAAAAGTCAGTGGCGATATGGCAAATACCTCTCATAACTATAGTAAGTTTCTACAATTTAGAAGGATTTGACCCACCTCAAAGGAGAGGGGCTAAAACAGATATTATTATTAGGAAACTTCCGGCAGCAGGTAGTGCCTGGGCTTTCCTTTTGCTATGATGGCCCGATAAGCCAACAATAATACTGCGTACTTTTTTACCATGTAGCGCAAAAATTAAACAGGCCGGCACCGCCACAAGCGGGAAGATAAAAGTATAGAAAGTACCGATTGACCTTGCGCACCGCTAGGCAGTCCTTATTAGTCAAGACCTATATTTGCTAGGGATTAATGAGTAACAACAACAACGGCGATAGCTCAGAAAACAAGTGCCCAGAAAAGAACAAGTCGATTCTTGAGCAGTTGTTTAACGAACATGCCCCGGGCTTGGTTCGATTTCTTGCCCGTAAAACCCGCAACCAAGAAGACGCTGAAGATATTGCTCAGGGTGCTTTCTTGCGCATTCAAAAGCTGGAGAATCTGGACCAGCTGGACAACCCTCGCGCCTATCTTTATCAAACCGCCTCCAATTTGGCCATTGATCAGCTGCGACGAGCCAAGCTCCACCGAGGCTATTTGCAAAGCGAAACTCCTACTGCCCCTGAAATCGAAGAATCCTCCGGCAACTATGTCGACCAGGCGACCCCCGAAAGGCTCCTTTCCGCCAAAGAAGAACTGGTTCAAATTGAAGAAACCATCTCCGACCTCCCCTTTAAGGCCCGTCAGGCTTTCCTGCTTCACCGCAGCAAAGGGCTGGCATATAGCGATATTGCCAAAGAAATGGGGGTATCGGTCAGTTCGGTCGAAAAATACATTTTACTCGCCCTTCGACAGTGCCATCAGGCCCTCAAACACTGAAATCTGCCCCCATTTCTACCGTTAATCCCGCCGTTAATCCGACTCACCGCGAAATTTAAAATTTTTTGAATTAAATGATGCGGAAAGTGTCATATTAACCGTCTAAGCTATGTATAAACCGGAACAATTGGGAATACAAAAAAACGAATGCCAAATTATATTTTGATCATTCGGTAAATTACCAATTTTTCTACCTTGATATTTGAAAACTAGAACCAGTTACGCGACATTCGACCTAAAATATAAGTCTCGTGTTGCAAGGAATAGCCGTGACCCCCGAGCACAGTGGCGCCATAAACAGCGCCTTAGACCCAAAGCTGCTTGATCAAGCCGCTTACTGGATAGTCAGATTACGCTCTGACCGCTGTGCCCTGTCCGACAAACAGAGATTCTCTGATTGGCTGGAAACAGATCCTCAACATGCCGAAGCATTTGATCAAGTTCTCGACACTTGGCAGGCGAGCGCCTTTGCCAGCAACCCCGTTGAACGCCAAACCAAACAAACCACCAATGCTTTCAGCTGGCAGTACCTTGGTGCCGCCGCCGCGACAGTTCTGATGGCGGCCGCGGTCATATTCTGGCAAGCCAACCCCGGCAATGTGTATGAAAACAGCTTTAGCACTGCTCGCGGTGAATTCGCAGAAATTGAGCTTCCAGACGGCTCCAGCATCGAACTGAACACCAATTCAAAGCTGGATGTGTACTTTGATGATGATTCTCGCGAAATCAGCCTGCATCAAGGTGAGGCGTACTTTGATATCAACAGTGACAACGAGCGCCCCTTGAGCGTCGACCTGGGTGACGCCGAAGTCAACGTGATCGGCACCGAATTCAACATTCATAAAAAAGACGACAGCAGCCACATCGTGGTAACTGAAGGTCGCATCCGGGTTTCAGAAAAAACTGGTCATGAGCAGATTGCCGGCAGCAAAGCTCTCGTGAGCGAAGGCCAACAGGTTAACGTCTTCAAACGTACCGGCCTTGGCTTAGTCATGCCCAAGCAAAACAGCCAAACGGTCAACTGGCGCAATAAGACACTGGTATTTCAGGAAACCAAACTGCAGCAGGCCCTCGAGGAGCTCAACCGCTACCTGATTGAACCGGTTGATACCAGTGATGAAAGCCTCCGATATTCCCTGGTTTCAGGTACTTTCAGTTTGGAAGAACCCGATACCACACTGGCGGCCCTTATCGAAACATTTGCCATTCAGCAGGAATTGACTGAAAACGGCAAGACTCGCCTATTTATCAAATAGCGCCACCCATCCCCTCAATAAGCGCTGATACACGCCAAATTTGAGCTATGACTTTAATTCAGTTATAAATGTGATCTTGTTTGTACTTTTGTATACAAAATAGCAGCGCGCCCTAGTACCATTGCACGGAGCCATGAGCCCAAGGCGCAATAATAGCTGAATTAAAGAGCACCTGATTTTGCACAAATATTCATCGCAATGGCCGGCTATTTTTGCTGCCTGCCTGGCTGCAAGCCAACCCATAGGCGCATGGGCAAAGGACTCGCCAAGCGACGCCAGTAACGCGGTGGAGTTCAACGTTCAGCTGGATTTGCCTGCTCAGGATTTGGCCAGGAGCTTGATATACCTCGGCAAAAGCCAAAACATCAGTATTATCTTCCCGACACAACTACTAAACGGCAAACAGGCCCCGGCCGTTAAAGGGGACTATCAACTCGAACAAGCTCTGAAAACCCTCCTACAGGGCAGCGGTATCGAGTACCGAGCACTCAACCCGAAAGTTATCCGTCTAGAAGCGAGCAAGGGCACGCAAAACCCCCAGGAAGCTCCCTTTCGATATGGGTCAATGGAAGAGATTTCCGTCATTGGCCGACCACTTACCGGCAGCCGTCTCAAGCGTCACGACTTATCAGGAAGCGCGCCGGTCGATATCATCTCGGCACCACAAATTGCCGATCTCGGTGTTCAGTCGGTGGGCGACCTCTTGAAATTCATGCCTGCGGTATCCGGGAATTCAACATCGACATCCATTGGTAACGGTGGTGACGGCACAGCAACCGTTACCTTGCGAGGCTTGCCAGCCAGCAATACCCTGGTACTGATCAACGGACACCGCATCGCCAATAGTGGTTTTGCCGGGGACGCCGTCGACCTCAACAGCATCTCGACAGACAGCATCGAACGTATTGAAATTCTTAAAGGTGGCGGCTCAGCCGTGTACGGCTCCGACGCCATCGCCGGGGTGGTGAATATCAACCTCAAAAAAGAGTACAACGGCGCCAACTTTAATCAGTATTACGGCCAGAGCAGCCGGGGTGATTTGAACAGCCTCAACAGCAACTTGAGCCTTGGTAAAGATTTTGATCACGGCAATGCGCTACTGATTCTCTCTCATCAACAACGAGACCCTATATTCAGTCGCGATAGAGCGTTATCGGCCAGTGCTGATGGGCGACCATTTGGCGGAACCGATAATCGCTCGAGTGGCGTTCCCGGCGGGCGATTTACCCTGGCCAACAATGAGGTCTTAACTTTTGACGGCAACGGCGGCTTCCGGCCCGCAACCTCCGAAGACCTGTACAATTTTGCCGAACAAACCTCGGCTGTGTCCGAGTCTTCGCAAGATGCCGCCTATGGATTTATCAACTGGCAACTGCATGAGCGCGTCGAACTGGGCATCGACCTGGCTTATACCCACAGCCAGGCCCAAGCGACCCTGGCCTCCACCCCTATCTTCACGGCATTCAGCCAAGAAGACATAGTCATTTCACAAGACAATGTCTTTAATCCATTTGGCGAAGACATTCACGACGCTCGGTACCGCGTTCTGGAAGCCGGCCCCCGCCTGCAGGACGACGACTCCAAAAGCTATCGCAGCAATATCCAACTGGATGGCAACTGGAATGGCCTCGAATGGTCCACCCAATGGAACTGGAGCCGCAGCGAATCCAGCGAAATACTCACTGGAATTTTCGACGGCAGACGATTGCAACGCGCGCTGGGACCCAGCGAACAATGCCAAAGCCTAGACATCAATAACTGCGTCCCTCTGGACTTATTTTCCGGACAAATTACCCCAGAGCAGCTGGCATTTATCAGCACTCAATCACGAGCCTCCGGCTTCAGCGAGCTCAATGAGTTTTCAGCCACCGTGAGCAGCGACATCGCCATCACACCGGCGGGCGCCAGTCAGGCACTTGGCGGCATTGTCTATCGCACCGAGAAAACCAAGTTTCTATCAGAACAAAACAACAGTTTTTTTGTTGGTGGCGGCGTTCTCGGCAACACTCTCGGTCAACGCCAGGTTAAGGAAGCTTTTTTTGAACTCTTTGTTCCACTGGCCAAACCGCGTCCCTGGCTTAATATGCTGGATGTTGAATTTGCTGTACGCCATTCTTCATTTAGTGATTTCGGCAAAAACACTTCCCCGAAAGCCGGCATTCGCTATCGCCCCATCAGCAACCTGCTGATTCGAGCAAGTTACGCGGAAGGCTTTCGCGCCCCCAGCCTGAAAGAACTTCACGCCGGTGAAACTGCCTCTTTTCTGACACTTAACGACCCCTGCGCCAATATGGCCAATGTCGGCACACTGCCCGGCTGCACGCAGCAGTCCGACCCCAGCCTGAACCAGTTTTTAACGTTGAACGCCGGTAATACCGACTTGAAAGCCGAACTGGCCGACACCAGCACACTGGGCTTCGTTTGGACCCCTTCTGGGTTTGGTAATTTTTACCTGAGCGTTGATTACTTTGACATCAGCCAACGCAACGTCGTTGATGCCAGTGCGCAGTTTGTTATCAACCAGAATGCGGAATTTGGGCGTTTCGAAGAGCTGATAACAAGAGACGAGGCCGGTAATATACGCCAGGTGATCGCACCCAACCTTAATATCGGGCGACGCAACATTGGCGGCCTGGATATCCAAGTGCACTATAAAAACCTGCCATTGCTCGGCGGACATTTTGACGTGTCCCTGAATGCCGCACACATTTACCGCTACAGAGAACAAAGTAGCCCTGATCAACGCACCGAAAACCTGGCTGGCACATTTGCCGATGAAGCCTCAGAAGGCAATGGCGCCCTCCCCAAGTGGAAAGTCAGCACAGGTATTCGCTATAAAAAACAACGCTGGCAAGTGAATTACAACATTCATTACGTTAGCCCGGTCGAAGAAACCCTAATGTTCAGCCAAGCGGTTCGCAAAACCGCAAGCTGGCTCAATCAGAACATTCAACTCAGTTACGATGTGAACAAGAAAATGCGCCTCAGCCTGGGCGTCGACAATGTCTTTGACCAAAGCCCTCCTTTCTTTGACTCAGCCTTCCTAGATAATCACGATGCGCGCACTTATGATATTAAAGGCCGTTACTGGTACACTCGCTTTAACTATCACTTTATGTAAGCGCTTAACGCGACATAAATGAAACCTTTTACAAAGTCCTGCATCCAAAGCTAACAACCCTATTCACGGACCCGCCCTATGACTTCCAAACTTTTACTGACAAGCACGTTATTAGGCTCAATGCTGCTCACAACGACTGGCCCGGTTCAGGCCAATGATTTCCCTGGCATAAAAAAGCTCATGGATGAAGAAGAATTCCAGAAGAGCGGCCTGAACAAACTTAACGCCGGTGAGCTCGAATCCCTGAATAGTTGGCTAATTAAGTACACCGCTCAGGACTCTGCCCTGATACGTCAAAACGTTAAAGCGGTCCAAGAAGAAACCAAAACGGAAATTCGCAGCCGCATCAAAGGTACATTTAAAGGCTGGAAAGGCAATACAAAATTCTATTTGGAAAATGGCCAAGTGTGGGAACAACGCAATCAAAAAGGCGGGACTCGCTGGACAGTTAACATGAACAATCCCGAGGTATTGATTACCACGAATTTCTTCGGCCTGCAGATCCTAACTATTGTTGACGAAGGCAAGAGCACGAAAGTAAAACGCATCCGCTAAGCCCTCAATACTTCTAACGGGTCGCCCTGCGGCCCGCTTCAAATCCCCCTTTACTTCTCGCTTCTCGCTTCTCGCTTCTCGCTTCTCGCTTCTCGCTTCTCGCTTCTCGCTTCTCGCTTCTCAAGTATTTTTAACACCCATAAAAAAAGCCGCAAGCAAGCTTGCGGCTTTTTAACTAGGCTATCTAATCAAGAGATTAGAAAGACATAGTTGCACCCAAGAAGATGTAACGACCCAGAGCGTCGTAAGTACCTGGGAAGGTGTTACCGTTACCAAAGATGGATGGACCACCGTTAGCAAATGGTGGCTCACGATCCAATACGTTCTGAACACCCGCGCGGAAAGTAGTCGCATCGTTCAGCTGATAGATCGCACCCAGATCCCAGTAAGTACGGGCACCCAGATCCAACTGAGTAGAACTCTTAGCTTCAATTTCCGCAGTGTGACGGAAAGTAGAAGACAGGCTCAGATCCCAAGGGGTGTGCCAGGTTACACGCAAGTTGTTCTTGAAATCGTGAGTTGGGGAACCACATGCGCCACCCCAAGTACCTTCACAGCTCTCGATACCCGCACCTGGGTACTCTTCCTGATCGTATTTCAGTACGAAGTTACCATTGTTCATGATAGCTACAGAACCCAGATCAGCAACGTCGAATTCGTATTCGAAAGTGAAGTCCAAACCTTCAGTTTCAATGAAACCGATGTTGATGTTGGTTGCTACAATGTTGTCATTACCCAACCAAAGCGTACCAGATACAGCACCACGGTTAACCAGGCTACAGAACTGGTCGTCACCAGTGTTCAAACACTGATTCAGAGTCGTTTCTGGGCTGATGGAGTCAATCGCATCGGTAATTTCGATGTTGTAGTAATCAACAGTTACAGTCAGACCGTCAGCGAACTCAGGAGTCCAAATGAAGCCGTAAGAAACAGTTTCAGAACTTTCTGGGTTCAGATCAGGGTTACCACCAGACAACTGGTTGTACTGACCGGCTGGAGAATCGGCGATGCTGCCGTACTGACCAGCAGTTACACCAGTGCGCGCACACTGCTCAAGAGTTGCAGTTGGGGTCGCGCCAGCACATGGGTCAGCATCCATATCGTACAGAGTAATGGACTGAGGACGGAACAACTCACGAACGTTAGCGTGACGAACCGCTTTCTGGTAGCTACCACGTACTTTAAAGTCAGTACTTGGTGCCCAACCCAGAGCCACTTTATAAGTGTCAGTGTCTACATCAGTCGAGTAGTCAGAGTAACGGTAACCCAAGTCCAGAGTCAGCTCTTCAGCAAACTCACGACCTTCTACTAGAGGAATAGAAACCTCACCGTAGATTTCTTTAACTTCAAAACCACCAGAAACAGCTGGGATTGGACCACCCTGACCAGCACCATCACCGCTCTGGTAGTTCAAATCCGGGTTGTAGTCTAGGTTATCTTTACGATATTCCAGACCAACCGCAACCTGAATGCCGTTATCAGCTGCAGGCATCTTAATGTCGTAATCACCCAGGTCACCCGCTACGAACGCAGAGATAACTTTCTGATCGGTAGTACCGCGATCAAACAGAGGAATCTGCAAGTAGTTGATTTGAGCTTGAGTTACACCACCAGTTTGGAAAACATTCCAAGGTACACAGTTAGGATCAGAACCGTCTACAACAGAACGACATACAGTGTTGCCATTGGCGTCAGTTACCGCGTCCAACGCGCGACCGATGCGGGTAGTAGACAATTCGTTGTTATAAGTACCCTCGTAAGAAACTTCAGAGTACGAGTAGTACATGTCGTAAGACCAAGTCTCGTTCAGGTCACCGCGCAGACCGAATACACCACGGAAAGAGGTGTGACGGATATCCTGGTTACGGAAACCACCTTCAACGTTACGACGACCGATAAATACGTTCTGGGTCTGGTCACGAGTCAAACCATTGTCACCACATACTGCCTGGAATTGCTGATCAGAAAGCAGCGGGTTACCACATGGCAGAGTGCTGGTTACAAAGAAAGCACCGGAAGGAGCGATCTGAGCATTGGTCTGATCGTCCATGAAGTTCAATTCGGCGTAGAATTCAGCCTTGTCGCTTACTTCGTAACGGGCGAAAACACCAGCTGTGTAGCGCTCATCTGGGCGCTGGTAGAAGTTAGCAGGTGCGTAGTTGTACAACAGACCGTTACGATCTACAAAGTCGTTACCCTGGGTAATGAAGTCGAAGCTGTCACCAGCACCCGCCAGAGGGTTACCGTCAGTGCCCAATACGAAACCACCGTTGCCGTCACCACGCAGTGCAGTACCGAAGTCGGTGAAACGACCGGTAGGCAAAGTAGATGAACCGCCACAAGCGGAAATGCTGTTATTCAATGCACAGTTAGAGTAGTCACGACCTTCCTGTCTTACAGGATCGATTTCACGGTAAGTCGCGTAAGCAGTTACGTTACCTTTACCATCGTCGAAGTTACCACCAATGATCAGAGAGAAATCATCAGTGTGACCGTCGGAAACACTACCAGTAGGAGCGGTGAAGCCGTTAGCGGCGTTCAGGCCCTGCATGTAGGCGTTGTCGTTCTTGTGCTGGTAGAAGCTGTGCTGATAGTTAACTTCAACACCTTCAAAGTCGTCAACCATGATGAAGTTGGCAACACCGGCAACAGCGTCAGAACCGTAGGTAGAAGATGCACCACCAGTCAGCATTTCAACACGCTTAATCAAAGCAGCTGGGATTTGGTTCAAGTCAGAACCAGTACCACCACCAACTGGAGAACCCGCTGGCAGACGACGACCGTTAACCAAAACCAAAGTACGTACAGTACCCAAGTTACGCAAGTTAAGAGTTGCTGTACCGGTTGCACCGTTAGCGTCACCGGAGCTGTTAGACGCAGCTACCTGAGGCAGGTCGTTTAACAAGTCTTCCACACGGGTAATACCGCCAACCTGGATGTCCTCAGCACCGATCTGAGTAACAGGGCTGGAGCTTACCAAGTTCGCTTTTTGAATACGCGAACCGGTTACCATTACCTCTTCAAGCTCTTGTGCAGCGTCGCCAGACTCTTGCGCGTACACAGCGCCAGGCATAATCAGAGCAGCGGCGGAAAAGCCGATAGCGCTCTTAACTGCAGATGAAAGCAGTGTTTTCTTCATGTGTGCATCCCCTCAATGGATTTTTATCTTGATGCTTTTTCTATGATTTGGCGGTAAGAAAACCGCCGTCACGATATAAACGAAGGTATTGGGTGCTCCCTCAAGAAAATATGTAAAAAAATGAAATAATTAGCACTTTAAATAGGAACTTTGCATAAAACTGACAATCCAGTGTGCTTTTTGAACAATTCGACCCATAAAATGGGGGCTTATGCGACGCAAATGCAAAGGAGCGATTAAGATTTGTACGGTCCAAAATTAAATCCTTGAGCCAATAACACATCAAAAAAACAATCATTTCTATCAAATAGCTTCTTGTAATAGTTTTTAGCTAAACATTGTTTGATGCCTGGGCCCTTTGTATAGTGAGCCTTCTGCGAAAGCACGCAAACCGCCTAACCCGCCTCGCAGATTTATATGTGGTCCCGGCCACACGCGTTGCAACGTTACTCGATCTAACAAGATTTACTCATCCTGTTGCTGCACCAGCACTTCGCTGTAAACACAGTTTGTGTCGCAAGCTTACTCAGTGAGTAAAACCAATGATAAAAAATGAGGAACATTCATAATGAAAGCTATCGCAAAATATGGAATCCACTGCCTGACCATCGCGGCTCTCAGCCTGGGAGTAAGCATGAACAGCCATGCGGCTGAAAAAAAAGATACCGCTAAAGATGACGATCGTCGCGTCTGTAAAAAGTATCGCCCCACCGGCACACGCATTACCAAAAAAACCTGTATGAGCAAACGTCAGTGGGACGAACTTAAGCGCCGAGCTCAAGACGCCGCGCGCACCGGACAACGACTGGGCGGCCATCAAAATATCGAAAACCCTTTACACCCTGGCTCAGGCCGCAACTAAGCAACCATTTGCAAGGCAGAAGGTTAACAGCTTCTGCCTTGCAACAGACACCCTTATTATTTTTCGTCTGTTTTCTTTATATTAATGGCGTAAACAGCACGCGTCCCACCTATTAAAAACCCATAGACACAACAGCAACTTAAGTTGGCAAGAATTCAACTTGTATGGATTCAACGCGGATAGGCTTTATATATTGGATAAGACAGCCAAGTGTATTAGCGACCCACATTGGATATGTCCGCAATACTCGAAGCCTGATTCCGCAGCCATCAACAGGAGTAGTTATGTCTTATCGAATTACAAAGTTAGCGAATATTTTGGCGTTCTCTGCCATCTGTTTAAGCATAGGATTATTCAGTCAAGCAGGGATGACCGCTGAAAAAGAAGCCAATACGGATGACGATACTAAAATCGTTTGCCAAAAATACCGTCCTACCGGAACACGAATCACCAAGAAAACCTGCATGTCAAAACGTGGCTGGAAAGAAATTAAACGCCGAGCACAAGACGCCGCGCGCTTGGGACAACGCCTTTCAAATCACTTCAATAAATCCGACCCCCGCAGACAGCAGTAATTTCAATTAATGCTCCTCGCGTCACAAATACTGGGTAGAACCGTAATGTAAAACTTTATATTGCGGTTTATTTTCTTGGCATTTCGACGAATATTGGCTAAGGTTGCAACTTTAGACTGACCTGTGACCTTTACCTACACGCCCATAAGCTGGTAGTTTTGCTCACCGAGTCAGGTTCTAAAGACTAAGTTATTGTTTACATAAACTAAGTCTAATGTAAGCCGTGACAACAATGTTAATAGGAGTTCCATTGTGAAACTGATTAAATCATCTTTAATCCCAATGCTAGCAGTCGCGGCTTTGGCAGTTTCTCCCGTTCAAGCTGCGGATGAAAAAGCTGAAGCTGCAGAGAAAGCCAATAAAAAGATTTGCAAAAAGTATCGCCCAACCGGTACTCGCATTGCCAAGAAAACCTGCATGACCCAAGCTGCTTGGGATGAGCTGAAGCGTCGCGCTCAAGAAGCCGCTCGCAACTCTCAACGCTTGAGCGGCCAGCAAAGCCGCGAGAGTGGTTAATTCACTATTTAGAGTCTTTATCTGCGAAGCCCTACTGGCTTCGCAGACGTCTTAAATTTTTCCCGAAACACGTTTCCTCATTGCAACACATTAGATAATAACTTGGTATTTCATTAAGGAGAGCCACCATGAAGTCAATCAAATTGTCGCTAATCCCTATGCTAGCAATTGCAGCCCTGGCCACGTCCCCTGTTCACGCTGCGGATGAAAGCGCTGAAGCGGCTAAAAAATCCAGCAAGAAGATCTGCAAAAAGTATCGTCCAACTGGTACTCGCATTGCCAAGAAAACTTGTATGACTCAACGTGGTTGGGATGAACTGAAACGTCGCGCTCAAGAAGCTGCTCGTACCTCTCAGCGTTTGAGTGGTCACCAGAACCGTGAAGAAGGTCCAACTGGCGGTTTCTAAGCTTTAACAAAATTTGCCAAGCCAAGAGGCTTGGCAAATTTTCAATTCCAGACAGCTCTCAATACCCATCCAAATACATCTTCCCGCTGTTCCGGGCAATATCTTTTTCGCAATATCGAATAACATCCTGACGGCATACCGAGGAGAACCATTGTGAACTTGAAAAAACTATCTTTGCTATCTGCACTCACCATTGCCGCACTAACGGTGCTTCCTGTACATGCAGAAGAGAAAAAAGCAGAGGCGACACCAGAAAAAACGGAAGCCTCAAAGGATCCAAATAAAAAAATCTGCCAGAAATACCGCCCAACCGGCACCCGTATCATGAAAAAAACCTGCATGACGCAACGTGGCTGGGATGAATTAAAACGTCGAGCTCAAGATGCAGCACGCACCTCTCAACGTCTGAGTGGCCATCAAAACCGTGAAGCCGGTTAACAGCAAGCTCGAATCAGGTTTGCCAAGCCTTTAAAGCTTGGCAAACTCTTCTCTGCCCTCATTCTCAACTAGCTTCAAAATTCCCCTACTATTAGCCGGAATCAATCAGTTGTCATCGCAACCTTGGCTGACATACCGAGATTCAATCGTTCACACACGAACCATTCATTAATATTGATTGCCTAGCTGTTCCTGAAGCTGGCGCAAGCGGCCGGTCAGTTTTTCCTGTCTCTCCTGTGATATACCTTTCCACCAAAGAGGTATCTGCGCAGCTTGATGCTTGTTCACGAAAGCTATCCATTTATTTTCTTGCGCAACAGGAAAACCATTGTCTTTTTTGAGCATGTAGTGATCCAGAAAAGCCAACACAAAGTCATTCTGTAAATCCATCATGCTTTTTCCATCCGGCTTACCCACTAACGCACTTCTGGCCAAACCCGAAAGTAAAATACTGCTATCGGTGAAGGCAAAGTGACGACTGCCTTTAACAATATATTGGTAGCTATCGTGGCCTGATTCGGCACCATCAAAAGCTTGTATGGAAAAGTCGTTAAACATCAATGCAGTATTTACCGGTTGATCGGGCGCTTTATTCTTTAGCTGTTGATGGTGATCCTGATAAAAGTGCAGCAACGGGGCAGAGATCGGCCGATCCAAACCACCCAAGTGAGAGTCAGCACCATCAAGATTAATTTGCGCCACACATCGCTCGCTGTGACGACAAGATCCCATAGCCGCACTGCCTCCGAATGACATTCCAGCAAATGCAATACGTTTGTAATCGCCCTTGGCCACAATTGCCTGGACAGGCCTCGGAATATCCCGTGATACAAGGCTCTTCAATAAAAACAGCTGATCCTTTTGCCAATGCGGAGCACTGCGCAACAATTTCGAATCCTTTACGCTCACAGCCCTTTCAATATAATCCAAAAAATATTCAAACCTTTTCCCAACATCAACTTCCGAATAGGCTTTGCGCCTCAATTCCTGAAGCCCCAACTGATCAGAATTCTGCTCAGGTATCCAGGCCTTGGTAATCGAACCATCATCGTACTCAACAGCGGCTGCATCATAAGGATGATGTAAGGCATAAATCATATAACCATGACTGGCAAGATGCTCTATAAGCACCGTGTTCTGCCATAGATATGAGTACAGGCCATGACTGAAAATTAAAACAGGACGTTTTTCTCCCTTGACAACCCCAAGCCCTTCGATGCTGTGTGTCGATATCGAACTCAGGTGACTGAACACAGCAGGTGGCAATGACATCATTTCTGCAAAACTTGCAAGGCTGCTGCTAACTTCCTCTTCTGTGGCATACGGTCTTGAAATTGTCTCATCGCCTAACTCTCCAGGATACCAAACCCGGACGCTCAAACGCCGATGGCCACAGTCCTCGCCTGAGCAAAACGGATCTTTGCGATTCATATCCTGAAGCTCAAAATCTGAGACCCCGACCCTATAAGGCCCAGTAGGCTTAGGAAGATCATCAACCGGGAACTGCCATGGCAAACACACTGCCAGCCCCAATAGCAGAAGAAACAGAAGCCCGGAACTCACGATGGCGACTTTCTTTCCCCTAAAGCGAGGCGATAAATAGATACCTATTACAGTAGTGACTACCAGAAAGATTGAAAAATACATCAACAAAAAACTGTGCCAACGACCTCCCAAGCTTAAAACAAAGGCCAGGAATGCACTCGAAAATAATGCGGTTTTCCGCCAACGGAATTCTCGCAAGAACCAGGAAATACAAAACACCAACAATAGCAACGCTGCCAATTTTTCACTTAACAACATAAACCAACCCAACTCCTAAGACAGCTTTCCAGTGTAATTCAGCCCCATCACAGAGCAAGCTATAAACATGTCACGACATACGGATCTGTCGAAATGACGAGTTTCTTTGTTCTTTCAACGAGGCGCTTCCACAAGGCTTTATTCATAATTTTCAGCATTCCAAAATGCCAAGAAAAGTGACTATGAATTTTGACTATCGTTTTACCAAACGCGCCTTGCAAAAACCTCTGCATATCAACAAACATCGATTTGAATACGTAGAAACTTTGGAAGTTTCCCTATTCGCCAACACGTTCAGAGGTCGAGGTGAAGCCTGTGGTGTATTTTATCTGGGAGACGATAAACAACATATGGAAGCCCAACTGCTCAGCATTGAAAAGCATATTGCCAAAGGTTTAAACCGCTCTCACCTGCAAACATTGCTGCCCCCTGGAGGAGCACGCAATGCTCTGGATTGTGCACTCTGGGATTTGGAGTGCAAGTCCCATGGCGAGTCTATTTGGCAGCGGCTCCAGTTGCCCCCCAAGCAACTGAATACGGTGTACACGATCGGAATTTCTGACGCTAACACCATGGCCTCACACGCACGCCAGGCATCAAGATTTCCGCAGTTAAAAGTTAAACTGGATCAAGATGAACCAATCGAAAAACTTCGAGCCATTCATCAGGCACGTCCGGACGCTGAATTAATCCTGGACATTAATCAAGGCTGGGATGAAACACAACTTATGGAATACCTGCCTCAACTCGCTCCTCTCGGCGTGGTCTTGCTCGAACAACCGTTGGCGCGAGAAAGAGACACACTGTTAGAAACATTGAACCGGGATATTCCCATTGCGGCCGACGAATCCTGCCTCAATCTTTCAGATTATCAGCAGGTAAAAAACCGTTACGATGTTATCAATATCAAATTGGATAAATGCGGCGGGCTCAGCGAAGGCTTGGAAATTGCTCGTCAGGCAAAAAAAGAAGGTAAACAGCTCATGGTTGGCAATATGATTGGCAGCTCCTTAGCCATGGCCCCAGCCTATGTGATTGGTCAGTTTTGCCAGTTTATTGATCTCGATGGTCCCCTGCTCCTACGGGAGGATTACCAAGACCCGGTCGATATTTCCCAGGACGGTCAATGCGCCTTCCCCAAGCCGTCTCTTTGGGGATGAAAGTGTGGAATTTACGTAATGCCCAACTTATTTGATTATTTGCACATAATTATTGTTCAAACTCAGGTAGGCTCAGCCCTTTGATTTGCAAGCGGTACCATGAGGCATGAAACAGCATATCCGCAGAGAGATCACCGACGCTTTTGCGTCATCAAAGGATCCAAGCCTGCAGGAAATGATCCTGAATAACACACTCGATATTGAAGCCGAAGAATTTTTCCCCGGTGGTCATATCACGCGCTATCACGTTCACAATAAGGCCTTGTATGGTCGACAGGAAATCGTGCAGATCAGCCGCGATTTTTCCGTGATCACCAGTAATATCGAAGCAACCAAAGCTTCCCAAACCAGCTACAGTGGTGCCAATTGGCTTGCATTGCAGCTCTGTGTGGCCGGCGAGTATGAAGTCTCCATCAACAACAACACTCGGCAGATACTCAAGCCGGGAGATTGCCGCCTAGATATATTGAGTAAACGGGGCACACTCAATCGTTTTCAACAAGGCGGCAGTCGCTATCGCAATATCGCCCTATATATGAGCCTGGATGCGTTTAAAGCTCACCTTAATGTCGGACAACACGCCGAACGCATGTTACAACAATTATTGCAGGAAGAGTTGATTCACCCACACGCCAGCAGCACGTTTGAAGCATCCAAGTCATTGATGGTTTCGGCTAATGAATTATCCGAGTTCGGACGCTTTGGAGGTCTTCGTCCTGCGTATATTAAGGCGAAAGCGATTGAATTTATGGTCTACGCAGCCAATTTCGCGCGCTGGCAAGGTCGCGGGGTTGCCGGGTTACGCAGCCGCGCTAAATTGTCACGTAGCGTGGATATTGCCCAAAAAACCAAAGCGATCATCGACAGAGAATACTCCATTGCTCACACCATTGACGAGCTGGCGCAGCGCATCGGAACCAATCGAACAACTCTGAGCCAGGCGTTTCGTAACGAGTTTCGGGAAACTCCCATGCAATACCGCCGACGCCTGAGACTGGAGGTCGCTAAACAAATGCTGCAATACCACGAAGGTTCCGTAGGTGAAGTGGCTGAACATGTCGGTTACGCCGATGCGTCCTGCTTTATTCGAGCCTATCGAGACTATTACGGCATGACTCCGGGCAGCTAAACCATAAAATGTCTCCAATCGCTGCAGCTCTTCGACGATTAGCTACCGATTAGCACATACAAGTCTCGAGCTTATTCTGAACAGTCCGTTTTTTAACAGGACTGTTCAACGCCAGCCCCCTCCTCGCACACTTTATTTTAAAGCAACTAACTTTTACGCTAAGCAAATTTTTTTTAACGATTTTTCTTCATGCTACGCAACCTAAATAAAACAATAGAAATGCAGTCGTACAGGAGAAAAGCATGGTTTCCAAACACGCTCAAATTGTATTGCTGACCGCCAGCACTGTCAGCGCAAGCCCATTCGTTATTGCCCAAAAAGAAGCGACCCAACTCGAAGAAATTATTGTAACCGCCAGTCGCCGCTCAGAGAATCTACAAGATGTTGCCGCTTCGGTGGCGTCGGTTGACCCGCAGTCATTTCAACAAAATGGTTTGAACGAGCTTCAGGACATCATCGAATACACTCCGGGCATTAATTGGGAAGACGGAGGCGGTCGCGGCGTAGGCACCATCACCATGCGCGGTATTCCGCAATCAGGCTCCATACGCACCGTGGGCATTTATGTCGACGACACACCACTGGTCAGCGCCAGTGGGTTCAGCGGCGCAGCGGGCGGCACCATCGATGCATCCCTGATTGATCTCAGTCGCATCGAAGTGGTGAAAGGCCCACAGGGAACCTTATACGGAGCATCGTCTGTTGGCGGTATGATCCGCTATATCAACCGCTCGCCCTCATTACAGGAAGTGCGTGGCGAGTTCAGTGTCGATCTATCACTCAATAAAGGGCCCGGCAGCCACAATGTCATTACCAGTGGGCGCATAAGCGGCCCATTAATTGAAGAATCGCTGGGCGCAACCCTATCGGTCTTCCAAGCAGAAGACAGTGGTTTCACTCAAGTCGTTAATCCGGCCAATGGCGAGCCACTGCGTAAGCGCGCGGACCAAGCTCGAAGCAAAGGCCTATCGCTTAACATGTTGTGGGAACCTATTGACGACGCCAGTGTGAATTTCAAATACCTTCGTCAAACCGGTCAAACCAATCTCCTCAGTAATGTGACGCTCTTGCCCGCAAGTGAAACGCCGGCGTTTGGACAATACACGACGATAAATCAACCTCTGCCTCTGGAAAGCGAAACCGAAACCAGCTCACTCACGATTGAATACGATTTCAACTGGGGCAGCTTAACCTCCAGCAGCAGCTTGACTGATCGCAGCGTCTTCGTCAGCCTCGACCGCAGCGCACAACTCGCACCGGTTAACGATCTGATTTACGGCTTACCACCTGGCAGCACGGAAAGCGTCACCACAACGTCAGCCCAAAACATGCAACGTTTTGTCCAAGAACTTCGTCTAAGCTCTATCGAAAGCCAAACCGTAGAGTGGATTCTGGGTTTGTTTTACATGAACGAAGATGCCGGCAACCGACAACAAGCACAACCGACACCCTTTGTGGGCGCCGGTTTATTTGATGTCAGCTTTCCATCCGCCTATGACGAGTACGCCGCCTTCGGCAACGTTACTTGGTACGCCAATGAGCAATTGGACGTGACACTCGGCATGCGTTACAGCGACCACGAAACTGAAATGGAAAATATCAGTGTTGGGCCACTCACCGGGCCAGGGCAAGATTTACGTCGCTTCTCTGATCAGGCGACGACTTATTTGGCCACCTTACGCTACCGCCCGAACGAAAACCACTCGCTCTATGCCCGAGCTTCCAGCGGTTATCGCCCTGTATCTGCAAATCTGGCTTTGCTCAACCCCGCTACCGGTGAAAACCTGGCTCAACCATTTGTGGATGCCGATGAGATCTGGAGCTATGAACTCGGCATCAAAGGCCTACTTCAGGACATCGACAGCCGCTACGAATTCGCGGTGTGGTACTCCGATTGGGATAATTTTCAAACGAGCTTTGTCTTTAATGGCGTGTCCGTTGGGGCCAATGCCCAAGGAAGCCTGATCTCACAAGGTGCTGAGTTTTCACTGAGCAGTTTAATTGGAGATCGAATGCAGCTCCAACTGGGCCTCAGCTATAGCGATACCGCGCTGAGTGACAATGAACCCACTCTCGGTGCCATTAGCGGTGAACGCTATCCCGGACAAGCACTCTGGTCGGGTTCGGTTCAATTCAGTTATGAGCTTCCAGAATTCAATCACTGGCAAAGTGCACTGACCGTAGGTGTACGTTACGTCGGCGAGAATGACTCTACGTTTTCTCGCTCATCGGTTCAACAAGCCATTCTCGTCGATGCCTACTCTCTCGTGGATAGCAGCCTGAATTTTGAACAGGGCGATCAACAAATCAGTATTTATTTGAACAATTTGCTGGATGAACAGTCCATAGTGAACCGTAACGACAGCCTATCCAGTAATGGCCAGGTTGTCTCATCTGCAATCTTTACCCCACCTCGTACCGTGGGTGTCAGGTATCGCTACCAATTCTAATTTGCACCGAATACATACTCTCCGGTGTTTTACCGGACCCCCGCAAGGGGGTTTTTTTTGCCTGAATATTTTTCACCAAAAAGTGATGAATATCCTGTCATTGATTTCTGAACCACGTAGATTGCCCATACCATAACGCAGGGGCCCCAAATGATTGCGATGATTAAAACCAGACTGTGTCGATTGCTATGTTTGTTGAGTTTGAGTGTACTAAACCACAACAGCTACTCGATTGAACTGAATGATCCTGTACAACTTGAAGCCTATCTGGATGGGCTGATTGAAAGTTCAATGAACAAGCACCACAGCCCTTCTGGCGTTGTCTCTATTTATAAAGATGGTCAACATGTTTTAAGTAAGGGTTACGGCTGGCAAACACTGAGCAACGACAAACACGCTGCGCTGCCCGTCTCTCCTGAACGCAGCATGTTCCGTCCGGGTTCCATATCCAAATTGTTTACCTGGGTTGCCGTTATGCAACAGGTGGAATCCGGCAAGCTGGATCTCGATACGGACGTGAACGCTTACCTTACCCGCTTTCAGGTCGAAAACAGCTGGCCAGGACAGCCCGTGACGCTTCGCCACTTGATGACTCATACGGCGGGTTTTGAGGATGGCGCACTGGGTTACTTAATTCTCGACCAGCCCGAGCTGGTGCTACCGCTCGCTGAGGCACTTGAAAAGTATCAACCGGAACGAGTGAATCCGCCAGGCCAGCACACGGCCTACTCAAACTGGGGAACCGCACTGGCCGGCTTAATCGTCGCCAATGTCAGCGGTGAAACGTTTGAAACTTACATCCAAAAGCACATTTTTGATGTACTGGGCATGCAATACGCCAGCTTTCGTGAACCTCTGCCTCCTTCTTTGGACAGTCACGCCGTACAAGCTTATCAATGGTCTTCTGGTGCCTACAAAGCCAAACCGTATGAACGCATTTCAAGCTTTGCCCCGGCGGGTTCTTCAGCTGTTTCCGCCGATGATGTCATGAAATTTGGCATCGCTCTTTTACAAAAAGGCCAATATCAAGGGCGAAGGATTTTGCGAGAAGAGACTGTGCAACAAATGCTCGACCAAGGTTTTAGCCATGATGATCGCACCCGAGGCATGGGCCTGGGTTTTATCAAGCGTCGCTTTGGGAATGAATCCTTGAAACTCTATGGTCATGAAGGCGCCAGCGCTTACTTCTTTTCTCACTTGGGCATTTCCCAACAAGAGAATCTGGTCGTGTTTGCCTCTTTTTCAGGGGCCGGGGGGCGCATTGTGTATAAAGAGTTTCTGCAGAACTTTTACGCTCGTTTTTTTGCTGACAACAACACGGTCGACACGATCCAAACAAGTCGGCAAGCATTGCAGGAATACCGAGGAAACTATCTGCCCTGGCGTGGCAGCTTTAGCAAAGCCGAAGCCTTGTTGCGCGTTCTCAATGGCAAGACTGTTGAGCTTACTTCCTCCGGAGAAAACGCCTTTCTTCTCTATGAGCAAAAACGCTATGAAATGGTCGATAAAGATTTATTTCAGGAACAAGATGGCTTTTCTCGGATTGCGTTCCAACGCAATCCGGAGAATCAAATCAGTAATATGGTGATAGACGGTCGAGCCTATACTCAGTATTACAAAGCGCCGTTTTTTGAATCCAAAACATTCACCCTTATCGTACTGCTTATCGTCCCACTGTTTGCACTAGTGACACTTATCCACCTGCTCTACCAAAAGGCCCAATACCTGAACGGCCCAGGCAGCAAACCCTTGTATTTTGCCCAGATTGGCTGGGCCATTTCAACTCTCGCTTTCTTTAGCTTGATGACCCTGAGTTTGCTTAGCCTGCCCACAATCGTCAACGGTATTCCGGCTTCACTGACCTTGGCGCTTTGCTTTCCGTTGCTGGGCGCACTGGCATCCGCGGTTCTATTGTCTGCACTGATAAAAACTCCAACATCCACACTTGAAACAAAGACCAAGGTATTCGCGTACAGCAGCTTGTTTATGGGGTTGTTCAGTTTGTATTTCTACCAATACTGGAATCTACTCGGCTTTCAGTATTTTTCCGTCTAACAGTAAAAAACCCCGCAACGCTATGCATTGCGGGGTTTTCAAGCCATTTAGCCTGTTCTTTATTGCGCTTTAAAGGTTAACTTATTTCCAGCCAAACTCGCCACAATAGTTTGTCCGGGTGAAAACTTCCCAGACAAAATATCTTCCGCCAAAGGGTTTTCCACCAATGCCTGAATAGCGCGCTTCAACGGTCTCGCTCCGTAAACCGGGTCAAAACCCGCTTCCGAGATTTTATCCATTACGGCTTGATCCAACTGCAAGCTCAACTCGCGCTCGGCTAAACGTTTACCCAAACTTGCCAACTGAATACTGGCAATCTTCTCAATATGCTCTTTCCCCAGAGGGTGGAAAACCACAGATTCATCAATACGGTTAATCAGCTCTGGGCGGAAATGCTGAGCAACCACTTCCATTACCGCATCCTTCATCGCAGCGTAACGGGTTTCCGTTAAACTGGAATCACCCGCTGGCGCATTAAAATCAATGGCATCGTAAGAACGATCATTAGCCAGATCCTGAATGCGATCGGAACCCATATTCGACGTCATCACTACCACCGTGTTGCGAAAATCTACGGTGCGGCCCTGACCATCCGTCAAACGACCATCTTCCAACACCTGCAACAGAATATTGAATACGTCGGGGTGTGCTTTTTCAATTTCATCCAGCAAGACGACCGAATACGGCTTTCGACGTACAGCCTCGGTCAGATAGCCACCCTCTTCATAACCAACATAGCCAGGAGGTGCACCAATTAATCGGGCTACAGAGTGCTTTTCCATAAACTCCGACATATCGATTCGTACCAAGGCATCTTCAGTATCGAACAAAAAAGTCGCCAAGGCCTTACACAGTTCCGTTTTACCGACACCCGTAGGTCCCAGGAACAAAAAGGAACCGTTTGGTCGATTCGGATCAGATAAACCTGCACGAGAACGGCGTACCGCATTGGATACCGCCACAACCGCTTCGCTCTGCCCGATTACGCGCTTGTGTAACACATCTTCCATTTGCAAGAGTTTTTCACGCTCGCCTTCTAACATTTTGCTGACCGGAATGCCTGTCCACTTAGAGACCACTTCAGCGATTTCCTCGTCCGTCACTTTATTGCGCAGTAACTGCATAGGCGCTTGTTCAGCCGTGTCAGCAGCGGCAATTTGTTTTTCCAGCTGTGGTATCAAACCGTATTGCAACTCAGACATGCGTCCGAGATCGCCCGCCCGGCGTGCGGATTCCAAATCCAATCGCGCTTGTTCAAGTTGGCTTTTGGTTTCCGCCGACCCACTGAGGGCCGACTTTTCGGCGCGCCAGATTTCATCCAGATCGGCGTATTTACGCTCGACTTCAAGGATGTCAGTGTCAAGCAACTGTAACTGCTTACGCGCACTGTCCGATTCGTCTTTTTTCACGGCTTCGCGTTCAATTTTCAACTGTATCAAACGGCGTTCCAATCGATCCATATCCTCAGGTTTTGAATCAATTTCCATCCGAATACGGCTGGCAGCTTCATCAACTAAGTCGATCGCTTTATCCGGTAATTGGCGATCACTGATGTAACGCTGAGACAGTTTAGTGGCCGCAATAATAGCTGCATCGGTAATGTCGACACCATGGTGAACCTCATAACGCTCTTTCAAGCCCCGCAGAATAGCGATGGTGTCTTCTTCGCTGGGTTCATCCACCTGTACTTTTTGGAAGCGGCGTTCAAGTGCCGCATCTTTTTCAATGTACTGACGATACTCATCCAATGTCGTCGCACCCACACAATGGAGTTCTCCGCGTGCCAGAGCCGGCTTCAGCATATTGCCTGCATCCATTGCGCCATCGGTTTTACCTGCACCGACCATCGTGTGCAATTCATCAACAAATAAAATGACTTGGCCTTCTTGTTTGGCCAACTCATTCAATACACTTTTTAAACGCTCTTCAAATTCACCACGATATTTAGCTCCCGCCAGCAGCGAGCCCAAATCCAGAGACAGAAGCTTCTTGTCTTTCAAGCCCTCGGGCACCTCACCATTCACAATGCGCTGGGCAAGGCCTTCTACAATCGCGGTTTTACCCACGCCCGGCTCACCAATTAATACCGGGTTGTTCTTCGTACGACGCTGCAAAACTTGTACGGTGCGACGAATCTCATCGTCCCGACCAATCACAGGATCCAATTTACCCGCCAATGCTCGCTCAGTGAGATCAACCGTATATTTATCCAATGCCTGACGATTGCCTTCAGCCTCCGGGCTGTCCACAGATTCACCTCCGCGAATACTTTTAATGGTGTGTTCCAGATGTTTGATATCACCGTGAGCGTCCAGTAGGGTCGCCAGGGAATTCTTGCCATCTTTCCAGGCCGCTAATAACACAGCTTCACTGGCAATAAACTGATCACCTTGTTGCTGGGCGGTTTTGTCCGCCAAGTTTAACAAGCGCGCCAGTTCGCTCGACAGAGGCACTTCGCCCGTCGGATTGTTCACTTGGGCAAGTGCCTGCAATTTTTTGTCGATGGCCTGATTCAGGCCCGTCATATCAAAACCCGCCTGATTCAAAAGCGGGCGCACTGCGCTGCCTTGTTGTTGCAACATCGCAGACAACAAATGTACAGCATCTAACTGGGTATGATCCCGGCCGACCGCCAGGGATTGCGCCTCGGAAAGCGCGGTTTGTAACTGATTGGTAAGACGATCAAATCGCATAGTCACCTCTATGTGTCCTGCAAGCCATCAGGCCTTGCAAATAATGAGTTGCCTTGATTCCAAGCACAACCCGCACATGGGGCAGCCTGCCCCGTTATATCTATCATGGGGTCGAGCCGTCGCTTTTCAATACGTTTATTTATAGCACGCCAATAACGTTAAGCTTGTTTGCGCCAGATCAAACTCACCATTCGCCCACAACGTGGATCACCCGCTTTGCTGGCGCGGCGATAGGAAAAATAATGTTCAGCCTCTTCAAAGCTGCATTCATTGCCACCAAACACCTCTGTCACACCCAGATGCAATAGCTGGGCTCGAGCAATGGCGGCGAGATCAAGGTGATATTTCAGAGGGTTAAGTTTGGATGGTTCAGACGCCTTGGCCGTGGCGTCCAGTAACTCCGGCGTCGCAGCCACCTCAAAAAACGTTTCCAGCACTTCAACCCCAATTTCGAAATGAGTCTGACTGATTGCCGGTCCGATATACGCCTGCCAGGGGCTGCCTTGGGAGCCTAAGCTTTGTAAGCTTGGGAAATTATCAGACAGAATGCCATGCGCCAATCCACGCCAACCGGCATGCACCGCGGCCACCGCAGAACCATCTTTTCGCCACAGCAAAACAGGTAAGCAATCCGCCGTCATCACCGCACATGCCAGCCCAGGCTGCTCACTGTAACAGGCATCCGCGTTCGGGCTCTGGGCCTGACCGGCGGCAATCATCTGAGAGCTGTGAGTTTGAGTCAGCCACTGAATCTGTTCGGCACCTGCCATCTCATCCAATAACAGGGCTCGGTTTTCGGTCACTCGTGCGGGATCATCGCCAACATGATCAGCAACATTAAAGCTGCTGTATGGCCCAACACTCCGCCCGCCTTCGCGGCGACTCACCAGCAGGCCAATATTGTCCGGCAACGGAATATCCGGGTAGTGCGCAAATGCTGTCGCCATGTTGATCTCCTTGCGTGATGGAACTCCGGCTTTAAATATATGCCGGGCCCTGGGCGTCTTTCAAATCGGCCAACAAATCAACCATATCACTCGGAAGTTCGGCTTCCCACTCCATGTATTCACCACTGAGCGGATGAACCAAACCAAGCTGGGCAGCATGCAAAGCCTGGCGAGGAAAGCCGCGCAATTTTTCGATCAACGACTTATCCAAACCCTTGGGAATTTTGAAACGCCCGGCGTAGGCGGAATCCCCCACCAACGGGTAGCCAATATGGGCCATATGAACACGAATCTGATGGGTACGACCCGTTTCCAGTTTCAAACGAATATGGGTATACGCATCGAAGCGCTGAATAACGCGATAGTGCGTAATGGCTTCTTTACCACCGAAATTAGACACCGCCATTTTAGTGCGTTGCTTAGGATGGCGGCCAATGTTCGCTTCAACCATACCACCACCGGTCATCACGCCTTGGGCAATCGCCTCGTATTCCCGAGACACGCTGCGTTCCTGCAGTTGTGCCACCAGATCCGTATGGGCTTCCAGAGTTTTCGCAACAACCATTAAGCCCGTGGTGTCTTTGTCCAAACGATGGACAATGCCGGCTCTGGGCACATGAATCAAATCCGGGCTGTGGTGCAGCAAAGCATTTAATAATGTTCCAGTATGATTACCCGCGGCGGGATGAACCACCAGGCCCATGGGTTTATTCAGCACCAATATCGCGTCATCTTCATACACGATATCCAGATCAATCGCTTCGGGTTGCCAGCTGCCCTGCTCTTGCAATTCGGCCTGAAGCTCCAGTTGCTCGCCCCCGAGCATCTTGTCACGGGTTTTGGCTTTTGAACCGTTGACGGTCAGTTCACCGCTTTTAATCCAAGCCTGGAGCTTGGAGCGGGAAAAAGACGAAAACAGCTCCGCGGCCACCTGATCCAGGCGGTGTCCACTGGCGGTTTCAGGCACGACGGCCGATTCCTCAACTTTTTTCACTCCGGACTCTTCGCCCAGGTCTTCGATATCTTCCAGTGGAGGGATATTTTCATTCATTCTACTGTCTACCTATGGCTCGCAGGCCAAAATCTGTACGGCACCTAGCACTCAAAACAGCTTAGAGCTCAAATACGGTCAAATCCAGGTTTAAAATGCCTGTTTTTTGCCCAATTTCACGCGAAGCTGTGGCCATTCCTGTGGTCTATTTGCCGTTTTTTAAAGGTCCAACTGCCTGGTGATCGCGGATGCCCTCGGGCTGCACGAATACCTTGGGGTTTGGCCGAGCCTTGTGTTTAAATAGCACCCTTAACGTTAACGCCTGAGGTGCACATGGGTGCCACGGGAAGCTTGATCAACAAGCAATCAATAACTCATATGGGCGGAAACAGGCTATTTTAAACCGTTTCCACAAGAAAAACTAAAACACTCCTGAAGAGAGTTCCAAACATGCAAAACTACCCCTCCATCGGGGCCAAGCTGGTCTTAAGTCTACTATTGGCACTTACCCTTAGCGCTTGTTCTTACTTCCAGGACGAAGAGGATGAAGAGAAGCCACAGTATGACTCTGAGCGTCAATTTTATGAAGCCGCCCAGCGCCAGCTCGATACCAAGCAGTGGGAGCGTGCCACCAAAACACTGCAAGCTCTGGAAGAGAACTTCCCTTTTGGCAAATACGCCGAACAAGCCCAGCTTGAATTGATCTACGCTTACTATAAGAGTTCAGAAACCGAAGCGGCATCCGCTGCAGCAGACCGATTCATTCGCTTGCACCCTCAGCATCGCAATGTGGACTACGCCTATTATATGAAAGGCTTGTCGTCTTTCTCTGAAGGCAAAGGTTTGTTTGAACGCTTCCTGCCCACCGACCTCACCCGTCGCGACCCCGGCAGTGCTCGAGAATCTTTTACGTATTTTTCTCAGCTGATTGCCCGTTTCCCAAACAGTAACTACGCGCCAGATGCGGAAAAGCGCATGATCTACCTGCGTAATCTGTTGGCACGATATGAAATTCACGTAGCGAACTACTACTTTAAACGTGGTGCCTATGTCGCCGCGACCAATCGTGGCCGCTACGTTGTTGAGAACTTCCAGAAAACACCCGCTGTGCCCGATGGACTGGCCGTTACTATTCAGGGCTACCACGCTCTGGGCATGGACGATTTGGCGGAAACCAATCTGGCAATCCTGAAAGAAAATTATCCTGAGCACCCAGCCATTGGCAGCGACGGAGCCTTCAACTACCAATTCCACGCCGATTCCGGTGAGCGCGGTTGGTTGAGCAAAGTGACTTTCGGCTTCCTGGACAAACAAGATCCTCCAGGCTTCGACAGCCGTGCAGTGTACAACCCGGCCTACAAGAGCGACCGCAAAGCTCGCCAGGCAGTAAATGCTCAGGAATCCAGTGGCGATCGTCCTTGGTACCACAAAATTACGTTTGGTATTTTTGAATAAAAAACCTATTCAATGATAAGCACCAATAAAAAAAGCCTGCTTTTACAGGCTTTTTTATTGGCTCTCATTCAGCGTTCAAATAACCTTATTGTTTTCTTAACCCAATCCCGCAACAATTTCTTTCAGTGCTGCCACATGTTCAGCAAACGCTTTTCTTCCGAGACTTGTTAAGGCAATCCAACTGCGCGGACGTGCAAAATCGCTGCGTTTGTTAATACTGATATAGCCAGCCTCTTCCAAGGTTTTTAAATGTTTGGATAACACCGAATCACTTACTTCCAGCTGTTCTTTCAAAAACTTGAATTCCAACTCGGCACTCGTCGACAGTGCCGCACAAATTTGTAGACGGTTAGGAGCGTGAATGACTGTATCCAGTTTACTCATCACCCGCCCCTATTTTGTGCATTTCACCAGCCGGATGCCAATACTGAAAGTAAAACATCAACGCAGCCGAAAGAGCAGCAGCAAGATGGGGCGCCAGTTCAAAACCCTGCAATCGCAACCAACGCCCACCAACAACCAGTGCGCCGAAAGCGATACTCGACACCAGATAAAACAATACCCCACTGCGGTTTTTCGGGATAAGGTTTGCTTTTAAGCCCATCAGTTTCGAACTGTATATCGCCAGTGCTGCCGAGCCCAGAAACAGGCCCAAGCCGATGTACATGCCCAACGCCCACAGATTCTCGTGTTCGGTCATTCCCCATGAAAATACCAGGAGCCCATAGCTGAAACTTGCGAACAAGGACAGCCAAATAGGCAATCGCATGGCCCTTTGCAGATTCTGCTGACTACTTTCGATATCTTTCAGTGCCGCTTTTGCAGCTTGTGCATCAATAGGCTGATCTCTGTCCATCACGTCACTCCGTTTTAATGAATGTTCACCGATTGGATGTCAGTGATGATCTTTCGACACAATCACTTTCCAACATGGAAAGTAACTATAGCGCTAACTTTCCATGTTGGAAAGTTAAATTTTGCACTTTAGCAAACATGAATGTATGAACAATAATCGCCGCCACGCCGAGCAGCCTAAGGAAAAGCCCGAAGGCCTTAAAAACGTATTAAAACAACAGGAAGAACATCAGAAAGGAAAGAGGAAACCGCGACGCCCAGCGGGCATCGCGGCAATCATTAGACGTCAGTGAACCGGCTCCTGCTTCTCGGCGGCACGCACCAGCACCTCACCTAGCAACATCGTAACAATCGTGCCGATCAGTACTGGCCACTGCATCCCCTCAGATGGGACATACACAAACAATACAATCGCCAGCACAATCACGGACAAGCACATGTACGCCAATACGCGTGCTAGCAAAGGCCCACCTGGCACTTTAAAAGGACGAGGCCGATCAGCGTCATCACGGCGTAATGTCAAAAAGGCCAGCATCATACCGATGTAAGTCAGAAGGAAAATAACGGCACTGAACGAAAACAGCGACCAGAACAAATCTTCGTTCGAAGACGCCATCAGTCCATACAATAATAATACCGCCGTACTCACCGCGCCCATCGCAATCGCGGCGCCCATTGGCGTGCCGTAACGAGGATGTTCTTTCGCAAAAATCTTGGGCAGCTCACCATCAATGGCCGCTTCCGCCATGGCACGATTACATCCTAGTGCCCAGGTCACACCGTTCGAGAAAAAAGTGTAGAGCGCGGCAACGCCCAATACCAAAACAAAGGTTGAGCCCAGGCTGGAACCTCCGAACAACATATTCAATGTATCAATGAGGCCTTCCACCAAGTTTACATTTTCCACCGGCACCGCCGCCAACACCGCAAAAGTACCCAGGCTATAAAAGGCCAAAATAATCAGGCCGGAAAACAGAATGGCTTTTGGAATATCGCGAGAAGGGTTTTCCATTTCCTCACTGCTGGCACTCATTAACTCAAAACCCAGCATGCCGTAAATAATGGCCGGGATGTACTCCAGACTGCTGCTCCAATTCGGTGCGATAGTGCTTAAGTTAATGTCATTGGCCATGCCTTCATTTTGCACATGCACTAAGCCACCCACAATTAAGGCCGCGAAAATAATAATTTTTAAAATCGCCCCAAGATTAGGCACCCACTTACCTATATCCAGCGTCATGATGTTAATCAGGACGGCCACCCAGGACAACGCGATGCCCATGCCAATCTGCCAGGCCAAAGACAAATCCGGCGCAAACAGTTGCTTGAACACACCGGCAAACAAAATAAAAATGGCCGGATTCCACAGCGCGGTATTGACCCAATAAGCCCAGGACACTCGCGAGCCCCAGCGCTTACCATAAGCGTTTCGAACCCAGGCATATACGCCACCTTGTTCCGGGTAGCTCGTACCCATCTCGGCGCTGATCAAACCAAACGGTAAGAAGAACACCAAGCCCAGGAACAACCACCAGAAGATACTGGAGACTCCCACGGCCGCCGCTGCCGCCAACGTATCGAGCAGTAAAATGGCCGACACCGTAAACAAGGTTAAGTCGGGTAAACGAAGGGATTTGAGATGACTGCTCATGGAATACCTACATCAATCGCTTGAGTTTCTGCTGTTGCAGATTTTTATTTTAACAATGAGAGGAAGCATTTACCGCTTCTCATCACGTGAGCCCTATTGCCGACGGCTGGAACCGCCAAGGCTTTTTATTCTATTCGTATTTTACGTCAGACAGATAAAAAAAAGCCCCAGGCTGTTTCAGGCTGGGGCTAAAGCACTACATCAAGTTAACTTGCTTAGAGTGATGTCCAAGGCCTTCTTGGCCTTTTCCACCAACTCATCAATCTGTTCCTTGTTCAAGGTTAATGGTGGTGCCACCACCATCATGTCGCCAACCGCTCGCATAACCAGACCACTCTCGGTGCAGGCATCACGACAAATCGCACCAGCCGTGCAATCATCATCGAAACGCTCACGGGTCTCTTTGTTTTTCACCAGCTCAAGCGCCGCCAGGAAACCCACACCGCGGGTTTCGCCCACCAGCGGATGCTCGGCCAACTCAGCCCAACGTTTCTGCAGGTACGGGCCGGTTTCGTCGCGAACGCGCTCGATGTGTTTGCCTTCGCGCAGGGACTTAATGGTTGCGATGGCTGCAGCACAGGCCGCAGGGTGACCAGAGTAGGTAAAGCCGTGGGTAAACTCACCGCCCTTGCTCTTCAGTACATCCGCAACACGATCAGAAACCAGAACACCACCCAGAGGCTGATAACCATTGGTTACGCCCTTCGCAAACGGCATCAGGTCAGGCTCGGCGCCGTAGTAAGAAGAACCGAACCACTCACCCGTGCGACCAAAACCACAGATCACTTCGTCACACACCAGCAGAATGCCCTTCTCTTTACAGATACGGGAAATTTCTGGCCAGTAGGTTTCCGGGGGAACGATCACACCACCAGCACCTTGAATCGGCTCGGCAATAAATGCGGCAACCTTGTCAGCGCCCAACTCATCAATCTTGGCTTCCAACTCACGCGCAACCTGAACACCAAACTCGGCTGGGTCCATGTCGCCGCCTTCACCAAACCAGTACGGCTGCTCAATGTGCTCAATACCAGGCAGAGTCGCGTACTGCTTATGCATACCGTTCATACCACCCAGGCTACCCGCTGCGATGGTGGAACCGTGGTAGCCGTTCTTACGGGCAATGATGGTTTTGCGCTGTGGTTGCTCCTGCAAATCCCAGAAGCGGTGGATCATGCGAATAACGGTGTCGTTCGCTTCTGAACCAGAGTTGGTATAGAACACATTGTTCATATGCTCAGGCGCGATTTCAGTGATCAAGCGTGACAGTTCAATCGAAGGCGGATGACTGCACTGGAAGAAGTTGTTGTAGAACGGCAGCTCCGTCAGCTGCTGCTGTACAGCATCAACAATTTCCTGGCGGCCATAACCCAGGTTGCAACACCACAGGCCAGCCATGCCATCAAGAATCTGATTGCCCTCGCTGTCGTAGATATACACACCTTCGGCCTTAACAATAATCCGGCTGCCTTTATCGGCCAGATCTTTAAAATCAGTAAATGGATGCAAGTGATGTTTGGCATCCAATTCTTGCCACTGGGCGGTACTTCTTGATTCGCTCATTCTCTTCTCCAATTCAACTCGCGGTGACGTGTTAGCCCCCTTAATTCAGGGATGCGGCACCGTGGTGATACAATTCGTGGATTACCTGACTATGGGATCATAAACAAACGCCGTACAACAACACCCCAACTGGGGTAGGTACGGGTCTGCCGAGATTTGACAAGCTCATGGGGCAGCATTAGATTGGATGTGTCCCGGAGCCAATAACAAGCCTTACCGGGCCGCATTAAGCGCATAAATACAACTCATAATACAAGCCACGTATGCCTGACTCAGCTTCTAATCCTGCCGCTCTTCCCGATCTCGCCCAATGGAATCAGGCCCTCGCGGAAATTATAGATCACTGCGGCGAAGAGGCATTCTTCCCTCGCATGGTGGCCATCCTGCAGCAGCATTTAGAAGTGGACCACCCCCAGATCTGGCTGTTCCGCAGGGATCTGGCCCCCGAGGCCATCTATTACGAGATCGCTCGCGAAGAAATTGATGTGCAGATTGATCTCTATATTGATGGTGGTTACCTGCTGGACCCGTTTTACCTCTCAGGCATCAAGAACCAGAAGTCCCCCGGCGTGTATCGCATCACCGAGATCAGTGCCTCTCATTTCAAGCAGAGCGACTACTACCGCAGTTACTATGCCCTCTTGGATACCAGTGATGAAATTGCCTACATTATTGAATTAGATGATGACGCCTGCCTACATATATCCCTGATGCGCAATAAACAGACTCGTGCGTTCAGCGAATCTGAACTGCAGTTTTTGCAGAACATCGAACCCAGTATTCGCAGCCTGTCCCAGCTGCACTCCCGACAAGCCAACCTGGTCAATCGTGAAGGGGAAAAAATTGATGTACGAGGCGTCAACAAAAGCGTACACCGGGCCTTTGATCTGTTCGGTCGCTCCCTGTTAACCGGGCGCGAAAAAGATGTCTTGGGTTTAATGCTGCAAGGACACAACACCAATTTATCGGCCGAAAAGTTGGGTATCTCTCCAGAAACCCTGCGCCGCCATCGCAAAAATATGTATCAGAAACTGGATGTCAGCTCACAAACCGAACTCTTTTCCCTGTTTTTGAATTCCCTTTCCCATTTCGAGCAATCCCCTGGTGAAGACCCACTGGCCAGCTATTTTGCCAAACCAGACGCCCCCACGCGCAGCGACGACTAAGCCGCAGATTCTTCGGTTGAGCACCCACTTTTCCGCCACTTACCACAAAGCGTTTACCCCAAACGGGGCATTGTTTGCTTTACCCACAGCGCTAGGATGAACTAAGGCTGGAAAAGCCAGATAGAAAAGTTCGACCAGCCCGACTATTTTAATAATGCGTTTGCGCAATAAGACCTCGGCCCATGAGCCAGGGTCATAGCAACAATAACACCTATAAAACTCCACCGGAGAGTCTATCCATGAGCAAAACCACGCAATATTTACCCAAGAGCCTTCTGTCTCTGGCCATTGCTGCGAGCAGTATGTCTGCTACGGCGGTGGAGATTGAAGAGGTAGTTGTTACTGCCCAGAAGCGCGAACAAAGCCTGCAAGACGTGCCATTGGCGGTAAACGCCTTTAGCCAAAACTTTATGGAACGCGCTGGCGTTGAAGACGTACGTGACCTGGTTGTCCTGTCACCGGGTTTCAGCGGTGCAACGGAAGACAGTTTTTCCGACGCCATGGCCATGCGCGGCATCAGCACCAATGACTTCGGTGTGGGCGGAGATCCATCCGTTGCCGTTTTTGTTGACGGTGTATGGGCCGGTCGTACTGGTGGCGTCCAGAGTTCTTTCTACGATATGGCTGGCGCTGAAGTGGTGAAAGGCCCACAGGGCACACTGTTCGGCCGTAACGCCATCGCAGGTGCGGTCAGCATCAAAACCCAAAAGCCAGTTGATGAATTTGAAGGCAAGGTGAAAGTTGGCCTGGCCGAATACAATCGTCGCGAAGTGACCGGCACCATCAACGTGCCGCTCAGTGAAAATTGGGCCATGCGCGCCAGTGTTTACGACCTCTCCGAAGACGGCTACCTGGAAAATATTCAAGGCGGCGATGACTTCGGTTTCCACGAGCGTAGCTCCGGTCGTTTTGCCCTTCGCTATATGGGCGACACTGTTGACGCGACCATCACGGCTCAGTATGAAGATCGTGAACAGAACTCTTCTATTTACTGGGACGAAACCCTGGGCCTGCCACGTGACAAAGTCAGCCAGGACCTGAAAGGCAAAGACGCGATTGATGAAGGTGAAATTGCGAACATCACCGCCAACGTTGAAATCGACATCAACGAGAGCATGAGCCTGACCTCCATCACCGGCTGGAAGACGTACAACTTTTATTACGTAGAAGATTACGACGCCCGCCCAACACTGATTGATAATTTCTTCCTCGACACCGATGTCGATTATTTCAGCCAGGAACTGCGCCTGAACTTTGAAGCGAACGACAATCTGGTCGGCTTCTTGGGTGCCAGCTATTACGACGAAAGCATCGATGCCTACACCGGCACCATCGCTGATGAAAATGCTCTGTGTAATGCAATCGGTCGCACCGACGCTCCTGACTTTGACGGTCCGGTCACTGGCGGCTGTGCAGATCCCAACTTCCTGCGCTACTGGCTGGAAGAAGAGCCAACCGCTGATGATATTGCCGAAGCGCGCGACACAGCTTTGGATGGCAAGCGCGAAGACATCTTCAATAGAGTGGAAGCCGATGGCTGGGCCGTATTCGCGGATTTGACCTGGACCCCAACCGAAAACCTCGACATCCTGTACGGCGTTCGTTACACCGAAGACACCAAGCAAATGGGTATTCGTGTGGCAGATTCCGGCGGCTATCTGGGCAACAACTTCAACTTTGAATACTCCATTCCAGACTTTGTTTACGACAAGCAAACCTGGAGTGACACAACTCAGCGTATCGCTGCCAACTATCAGTTAAACGAAGAAATCACCCTGTATGCCAACTATGGCCAAGGCTATAAATCCGGTGGCTTCGCTACCTACGGTGCTATTTTGGTGGACGTTGATGAAGATGGCGTAGCGGATCCAGGCACTCGCCCGGAAGCGTTTGAACCAGAAACCGTTGACAGTTTCGAAGTCGGTATTAAAACCAAGTTGCTGGACAACCGTCTGCAAGCCAACCTGGCCTTGTACTCCTACACCTATGAAGATCTGCAGCTGTCTTATTTCGACAATGGCGCCACCCGAGTTGAAAATCTGGGTGAAGCGGAAGGTACCGGTTTTGAGCTGGACATTCGCTACTTGCCAACCGACAACCTGGATCTGTTCTTCACCGCATCGTATCAAGACACTGAAATTTCAGACGATACCGATGTTGTGGGCACGGCGTGTAACGAAGCGTGTGAAGGCAATCAACTGCCCTTCTCTCCGAAGTTCAGCACCTCAACCGTCGCGACCTATACCGTTCCAATGGACGGCGGCGAAGCTTATGTCACCGTCGAGCATTTCTTCCAGGGTAAGCAGTTCAGTGATCTGGACAACAACAACCAGATCGCCCAGGAAAGCCATCATGAAACCAACCTGCGTTTTGGCTATGACAGCGAAGCAGATTGGAGTGCGATTCTGTGGGTCGAAAACGTCTTCAGTGAAGAGTACTTCGAACGCGGTTGGGCCAATGGTGACCTGAACAACCAATTCGGTTATGGCATTAACAACACCCAAGTGTGGATCTCCAAGCCGCGCACCGTTGGTGTTGAGTTCAGCTACAACTTTTAATTTGTTTTAAACCCGGTCTCGAATGCCGCGGATAGCCGTGGCATTCAGGCCACGCCAAAGGCTTTCATATGAACACAAGCAGTTCGGTAGATCCCCAGTTACAACAAGCCAGGGATTTTCTAGCAGCCAACCCCGACATCCACACCATTGAAGTCTATCTTTGCGACTACAATGGCTTGTTGCGCGGCAAGCTGATTCCCCGAGACAACCTGGAAAAAGTTTTCAAGGGTAATCTCAAGCTGCCCACCACCGCATTAAGTATGGATATCTGGGGCCGCGATCTGGAAGAAATTGTGTTCGCTACCGGTGATGCCGATGGTATGTGCCTGCCAGTGCCAGGAAGTTTGCAACGCATTCCCTGGCGCCCTGGCAGCGCTCAAATGCAAATCACTATGGCCGACATGGATGGCCGTGATGATGACAGCGACCCCCGCAACATTTTGAAGAACACAGCCCATCAGTATGCCGCAAAAGGTTTGCGTCCTGTGGTGGCTGTCGAGATGGAGTTCTTCTTATTAAAATCCGAATTAAATGCCGACGGCAGCCCACAGCACAGCAGCGTGGAAGCCGACGGTTCCCCGAGCTTGGGAGGCCAGCCCTACCACCTCGACAGCATGCAAGAGCAACGCGAGCTTCTCGATGAATTGCGCAGCGCCTGCGAAGCGTTAGATCTGCCCACCGACACCTTCGTGAAAGAGGCCGCACCTTCGCAATATGAAATCAATTTGAACCACTTGCCCGATCCAGTAGCCGCCGCCGATGCAGCGTTTTTGTTAAAGCGCGTCATTCGTGAAGTGTGTCGCAAGCACGGCTACATCGCCTCTTTCATGGCCAAACCTTTTGGTGAAGAAGCTGGCAATGGTATGCATGTGCATTTCAGCTGCCTTGACGATGCCGACAATAATATTTTCAGTGACGGCGGTGACAAAGGCAGCGATGCCCTACGCCAAGCGATTGCAGGCATGGCCACGACCATGAAAGATTGCATGGCCATCTTTGCCCCGAACCTCAATTCCTATCGCCGTTTCCAGGCCGGCTGCCACGCTCCAACGTCGCCGTGCTGGGGGTATGAAAACCGCACCGTTGCACTGCGCGTTCCCGCGGGTGAGGCTGTAGCCCGACGCATAGAACACCGCATTGGTGGTGCCGATTGCAATCCGTACTTGTTACTGACGGCCATTTTGGCGGGTGCCTTAAAAGGCATGAATGAAAAACTGAGTGCCGATGCCCCAATCGAAGGCGATGCCTACAGCCAGGTTGAACCAAGCCTGCCACAATTTTGGCCGGAATCCTTGGGCTTATTCGAGCAATCGACTTTCATTCCTGACACCTTTGGCAAGACCTTCCATCATCGCTACGGCCTGTGTAAACGCCAGGAATTAAATGAATTCCACAGTCGAATCACCCAACTGGAATACAGCAGCTATCTTAAGTGCATTTAAGATCCGCTTCGGGCAGATCGTTTACAAGTAGCGATCTGCCCACTGGTGCAACTGCAACAGCTGTTGCGCCAAGACCTTCCCTGCTGGCGAATACTGAAAACCACTCTCCTCGTGCTCAACAATCCCCAGCTCTCTAAGCTCTTTAAGCCGACGGTTCAAACTGGTTGGAGAAACATCGTCACAGCGGGCCTGTAAATGACGGAAGTTCATCGGCCCATCACGCAACTCCCACAGAATCCTCAACGCCCATTTTTGCCCCAAAGCGTCCAACAAACGCATGATAGGACGTGATGATGTCTTTTCGCTCATAAATTCTCTCGATCAAAGCAATGCTACAAAAAGTGTAGCAATTAACATCAGCATGAGCTAGAGTTGCTACACTTTATGTAGCGTAACAACTCAATCTATTCACGGGAGAACGGTATGGAACATCGACTGAAACCTGTCGACGCCCCTTATTCAGACAATATTGCGGCCTTGTTGAAGCATTACCCCAAGATCGATGGTTATCTTCTGAACCTCTTCAAAGTGTTTGCCAACAGTGAACGCTTTTTAAGTCACAGTGGCCCCAAAAACCTTCTCGATCAGGACAGTCCCCTGAGCCTGAGAGATCGGGAAATCATTATCTTACGCTGTTGTGCCAAGTTGCACTGCGAATACGAATGGGGAATTCACGTTACGGTGTTTGCTGAGCACGCCCAACTCAGCGAGCTGCACATCTACGGCTTATACCATGGCACTGGAGAAGAGGATTGTTGGTCACACCAGGAGTCCGGGCTTATCCAAGCAGTGGATCAGTTAATCGAAACATCTCGAATCGATCACCACAAACACCCGGACTTCATTACACATTGGGATACCCAGCAGCAGTTGGAAATCTTTGCTCTGGTAGCCAATTATCATTTGGTGGCCTTTGTCGCGAACAACGCTGAGCTGGAAGGCGAAGCTTTCGGCGCAAAGTTTCCAACGCCCTGACTAACGCTGACAACGCCAATCCAAGGTTAAGACCCGCTGGCCGCCCCCCAGCCCCAAACTATCGGATTCTTTGATCTGATAAAACCAGTTTTCATCTGGCCGGCAGTCCTTGAGCTCACTGAGAACGGGATTACAAATTCGCAGCAGGTCATCAATGGTATAAAACGTTTTCAAAATACCGTCGACCTCGGAAAATTCCGGCTGCGGTTCGTTCGCAGCAATATCGCCACGGTGATTAAAACGAGCAATGAGCTGGCCTTTTTCCTTCAAGGCGTTTAACAAAGCAATCAGCGTTACCTGGAGGCGATCGCTCGGAATGTAACGTAAAGAGAGATTGGCCAGAATAAGATGGAATCGACGCCCACTCAATTTACGCGCTAAAGATTCGGCATCGGCCACAAACGCCGCTTCAATATTGCCCAGCCGCTTTGCTTTGAGTAAAGCTTGAGAACTGAAGTCGGTGCTGATCACTTGAAAGCCCAGACGTCGCAGCCGTGCGCTGCCCAAACCCAGGCCACAGCCCAAGTCCAACGCCAGCGGAGCATCGGCATGAAGTAACTCCTGGTTGATCTGGTTTTCAAGCCAGGGGTCATAAGCACTGTCTCGATGTGAGTTCAGCGTATTGTCATTGCTGTTCCAGGTATGATTCGACATGGGGCACCGTCGGGCCTATTTCGCCAGGGCGATAGGCATCGCAAAAGTAAATGAATTCCTCAACAGGCATCGGCTTTGCAAGGTAATACCCCTGAATGCAATCGCAATCAAAAACCTTCAGAGCTTGAAGCTGCTCTATGTTTTCCACTCCTTCGGCAATGACTCCAATACCCAGCGCTTTACCCATTTTGATAATCACCTCAACCAGAGTGCGGTCCTGGGCGTTATCCAGAATATCCATCACAAATGAACGATCAATCTTGATAAAGTCGACGGGGTAATTGCGCAAATAATTAATGGCTGAGTAGCCCGTGCCAAAATCATCAATAGCAAAACGGAAACCATTACTGCGCATTTGTTTCAGTTCATCGACGGGCGATTCATTGCCGTCCATAAACAGAGATTCAGTAATTTCAAAAATAATATTGGATGGGTCAATACCGTAACTGGAGACCAACTCTTCCCATTCCCGGTGAGACCCCGAAGGATAGAACTCGCTCACTGAACGGTTAATGGACACCGACAGATCAAAGCCAGCGTTAGTCCAGCGTTTAAAATCCTGACAGACACGCTCCAAAACCCAGCGGCCAATCGATCGAATTGCACCCGTGTTTTCTGCCACACCAATAAATTCATTGGGTGGGATAAACCCATTTTCCGGATGACGCCAGCGAATCAGCGCCTCGCACTTTTCAATGTGCCCATTATTCATATGCATAATGGGCTGGTAATACACATCGAACTCACCCTGCTCCAGGCCGTTCAGAATTTCATTGTGCATCAGCAACTGGTGTTGCGCCTCATCACGCATATCGTCATTGAATAAGGTCACACGGTTGCGGCCCGCTTTTTTAGCCGCGTACATTGCCGTGTCGGAATGGCTCAATATTGCTTCTGCTGTCTGACCATCGTCCGGAAACATCGCGATACCAATACTGCAACTGATGGACAATTTCTGGCCCGCAATATCATAGGGTTGATTCAGATAGGCCAAAATTCGATTGGCCAGTAAATCAACCTGAGTCGCGCTTTCGGAATTTTGCATCAACACCACGAACTCATCACCCGCGAGGCGCGCCACCACATCGCTTTTTCGGACAAAGCCCATCAGGCGACTCGCCAGCTCCTGCAACAATTCATCTCCCGCACGATGTCCCCAAGTGTCATTCACCTGCTTGAAGAAATCGAGATCGATAAACATCAAAGAAAACTTGCGCTGTAAACGATTGTGGGAATTAATGGCCTGCTGCAGTTGGTTGGAGAAAAAATTGCGATTAATCAATCCGGTGAGCGCGTCGTAGTTCGCCCGGTAATTTGCCGATTGCACCGCTTGCTCACGGCGGGCGTAACTGCTGGCCACGATATAAGCAGCCAGTGCAAACAATACCGATACCATCAAGCCCAGAGCCGCTGCCATGGCCAGTCGAAAACCGGCCGCAGCCCAACCACTGTCATCCACATCGACCGCGGCCTGCCAGCGCCCATTGGGCAGATCGATATTCAACTGCACACTGGAGATACTGAACGCATCGGCCTCGCCATAAAACACCAATGCCGGGCTGCCATCATCAGCCAGCCAACGCAGTGCCACCTGTTCAGGCAGATTTGGTGAATCCACCCCCGCACGCGACAGCATGGCGGAATGATCCACCACGCCAATAACTATTCCCAGCAGCGCTTCCTGATAATAAACCGGCAACAACATATACAAACAACGTTTGTCCCCATCTTGATCCGGCCCGGCGATCACCAACTGGCGGCTATCAACCGCCCGACTGACGGCACTTTCAAAGGCGCCCAAATCCCTCATCGGGTGGCCATAGACACGCTCGGCCTGTCGGTTCAGGTGTCCATCCGGAGAAGTGGGAATCCAGCTCAAACCTTTCATATGGGTGCTGTGGGCCATCATGCCCTTGGCCAGCATCTCGAATTTCTCCGCATCCATGCCAGGCTCCAACATTACATTGGTGTGCAAGCCCGACATCATCATACTGTGACTGGTCATCATGCCTTCCAGACGGGCCTTAATCGCCAGCATTTCGGTCAGCGCATTGTATTGCCGGAGGCTTTGGAGACGGTTGGCCTCGTAAAAAAGGAAGATGGTGCAAAGAGAGAGAGAAAGAATAAAAACGGCCGCGGCGGATAAGAGAGGGTGCCGAATAAAAGCCCGAAAAGGGTTACTGTTTGTCGCCGTTTCTTCTGTCATTAAAAGCTCTTATCAACTGCTCACTGCATGTGCCCATGAATACACAGGCAAACCCTAAGGACTTCTAATAGTTATAGACAAAAAAATAGCCCCTTAGTAGGAGCTATTTTAGTTCATTTTTGGCGCCCCCCACTACTTTAGCGGGAATTTTGGCCAAAAGTTTAACGCATCAATCGATTATTGACGCACGGGGTCTTAGTTCACCCCATGCATGCCCTTCTTCAAAATGGGCGAAATAATAATCATAAAGATACCGACGCCAACACCCAGCCACATCAAGAAGGTGTACAACTCGGTGTAAGTACCCACAATCGAGCTAATGTCATTGATGTCAGTACTGCTGGTATCGATGGACGCCATCTTGGCGATACGCTGTGCCACGGTCTCCGCCAGAGCAGTCGCCAGGAACCAAGTACCCATCGCCATGCCTACAATTCGATGCAGAGAAAGCTTAGTTACGGCAGATAGCCCCACGGGTGACAGACACAACTCACCCATCGTATGCAACCAATATGCAAATACTAACCACCACATGCTTATACGGCCTAGCTCATCCGTTGATTCAGCACCCAGCACTAACGCACCAAAGCCCAAACCAGCCAATATAATGCCCATTCCAAACTTAACTGCAGCATTTGGATTCAGCCCACGCTTTGATAATTGCATCCAAATCCATGCAATTGGAATCGCAAAAATGATGATGAACAATGCATTCAGGGAGCCAAATTGACCAGCTGTAAATGTAAAACCAAATGCTTCGCGATCTACGACCCTATCAGCATAAAGAGTCATTGAACCCGCACTTTGCTCAAATAGAGCCCAGAACACGATTGTTGACGCAATAAGCACCAACAGAACCATCATTCTATGTAGATCTTCTTTGGTGCCGTTTCTCATCGTGTACGCAAGCAAACCAACACCAGCGGCTACCAACAGTACCTGCTGCCCTACAAATACTACAGGCTCGTGCTGTACCAACAACCAAACAACCCCCAAACTCAAAATTGAGCCCAAGTATATTGCCCACTCCTTATTAATAGGACCAATTGCAGGTTGCTTCATTACTTCAGGGTCATTTGCCTCTGCTAGACCGTTGAGATATTTCTGTCCCCAAATGAATGTGATTAAGCCGAACAGCATACCGATGCCTGCTAAGCCAAACCCATAGCCCCAACCATAAGTTTCACCAAGCCACGCGCAAGTAAGAGAAGCGATCCATGATCCTAAATTGATTCCCATATAAAAGATGGTAAACCCAGAATCACGTCGCTCATCCCCTTTGGGATAGAGCTGTCCAACAATGGTAGAAATATTGGGTTTCAGAAAACCGACACCAACAACGATAAAAGCCAAAGCTAAATAGAAAACCTTAAGAGCACTTAGGTCCTGAATCTTTACAGTTTCAGTCAATTTAGTACCAGCAGGAATAATTTCTCCATTCGCAAGGGTAATGGCATGCTCTAAAACTACACCAGCGTTATACTGAACAGCTTGGTGCCCTTCGTAAGCCATTAATAAGTGACCAATAACCAACAAGCTACCACCAAAGAGTACTGCCTTACGCATTCCCAAATAGCGATCCGCCAACACCCCCCCAATCACAGGCAATGCATAGACCAAACCTGTATAGGAACCCAGAACTTCCAGTCCCATGTCATCAGTAAATAAGTGGTATTTGGTCAAATAAAGAATCAGCAGATACTTCATGCCGTAGAAAGAGAAGCGTTCCCACATTTCTGTGGCAAAGCAGATATAAAGACCCTTTGGATGGCCAAAGAGGTCCCCGGCCGTGTCCGGCTGGGCAGCAGCAGTTGCAGTCATAACATCGCCTGTTGTTGTAGTGATTATTGGCTTTTGCTGCCGACACCCCCAGGGTCGTTGACGTCCGAAATACCCCCATAAATGGCGACTTTCGAGCAGATGCAGAAAAGCATTAGGGCTGAAACGAGCCAGCATATCAGTACCTCAACAATTCCCGGCAGCAATATGTTCTTACAAGTCAGCCCGCCCAGCCTTTACGCAGCCGCTTGCGTTCTCGCCTTCACCCACCCGATCACCTTCGATTCCAAACAGTGCCACGATAAGGCTGCCAAAAATAGAGACACCACAAACGTCGCCATCGCCAACCACGGGAAACGGTAACCTTCCAGCGAGGCAATAAAACTGTAATCGTTCAGCCACTTCATCACCGGGTAATGCCACAGGTACAAGCCATAGCTGGTGACCCCCAAATAAAACACAGCACGGTTGGCGAACAAGGTGGCAGTACCATTCAAGCGAGCAGCACAGGCCAACACCACGACCGCCGTAATCGCACTGAACAACGGTGTCCAGGTGAAAAAAATCAGGCTGGCGCTCCAATACTGTTGATATTGGCTGTCCATCCAAGCAAACAGCGCCACATAGGCTGGCAATGCCAACAACAACGCCAGCGACAACACCTTCAGGTAGAGCGCTTTCCCATAGCCCTGCTCTACACAATGCACATGCATCAAGGCTGCCAGCACCCCCATACCAAAAGAATCCAACGAGCCCGGCAATTGCAAGGCCCACAGAGACACCTCATCCGGTTGAATCAGCCCGACCACCGCATAACGCCAGAGCAGCATCACCCCCAGGAAAAAGGCGCCGAGCACATATCGCCAGCGCCACCTCAACATAAAGGCCAACAGCGGCAATACAAAATAGAAGGACAGCTCAATAGGCAGTGTCCACCACACCAAATTCAAAGCCGGGTTGCCCACCCCGAGCGGTTGGGGTGCAAACAGCATCAACAGGTATTTCAGCAACTCAGTTTCCTGAATGGGAAGCTGAGAACTCAATAAGACCCCCAAACCCAGCAGCAATGCGAGCTGCACATAATAGGCAGGAAAGACCCGCGCAATCCGGTGAGAAAAATAAGAACGCAAGCGGGGCTCCGAGACCGACATGCCCGCCTGAGCCCGAATGAACGGCAAGGACAATAAAAACGCCGACAGCACAAACAGCACCTGCACCCCCGACCAGCCCAGGGAAAACAACACATGGCAACGAATATCGAACCACCCCACATCGATAATCAACGCCCTGGGAATGGCCTCGCCCCACACATGGAACAGCAAGACCATCATAGCTGCCACCCCTCTGAGGCCCGTCAGCCCCGGCATCGAACCCGCTACGTGTTTTGATTCCAAAACCTCCTCCCAACAGGGTTTGCTACCTCTCCCTTGTCATGATGAACAATAAAAAGGGCACCGAGATGCCCCCATCCATTTAGGCCCGCGTTCGCGTTTAAAGATGTTGCTACGGCCCCAGCTGTAGTAGAATGCCCGCCTATTTTTCCCCGCTCAGGGGCTTCGACACAGATTTCAAGCGAGACAAAACACTATGGGCTTTAATTGCGGCATCGTTGGCCTTCCCAATGTAGGTAAATCCACTCTCTTCAACGCCTTGACCCAGGCGGGCATTGGCGCTGAAAACTTCCCGTTCTGCACCATTGAGCCCAACGCTGGCGTGGTTGCCGTTCCCGATCCGCGCCAGGACAAATTGGCCGAGATCGTGAAGCCTGAAAAAGTCATCGCCACCACCATGGAGTTTGTCGACATCGCTGGCCTGGTTGCCGGTGCCTCCAAAGGTGAAGGCCTGGGTAACCAATTCCTGGCGAACATCCGCGAAACCGACGCCATTGCCCACGTAGTGCGTTGCTTTGAAGATGAAAACGTTATCCACGTAGACGGCAAAATCAGCCCGGCTGCGGATATCGATGTCATCAACACCGAACTGGCCCTCGCCGATTTGGAAAGCTGCGAGAAAGCCCTGCAACGCTTCACCAAAGCCGCCAAAGGCCAGGACAAAGACGCCATCAAAATGAAAGCCTTGATGGAAAAAATCCTGCCGCATCTGAACGAAGCCAAGCCCCTGCGCTCGTTCGGCCTGAACGACGATGAATTACAACAACTCAAACCCCTCAGCCTGCTCACATTGAAGCCCACCATGTATATCGCCAACGTGGACGAAGAAGGCTTTGAGAACAATCCACATCTGGATACCGTCAAAGCCATCGCCGCCGAAGAAAACGCGGTTGTCGTGCCTATTTGCAACAAAATCGAAGCCGAAATCTCCGAGCTGGACGACGACGAAAAAGCGGAATTCCTGGAAGAACTGGGTCAGGAAGAGCCAGGTTTAAACCGCGTCATCCGTGCCGGTTACGACTTACTCGGCCTGCACACTTACTTTACTGCCGGCGTCAAAGAAGTTCGCGCCTGGACCATCCCAGTGGGCGCAACAGCACCACAGGCGGCAGGTAAAATTCACACTGATTTCGAAAAAGGCTTTATTCGCGCCGAAATCGTGAGCTACGACGACTACATCGCCAACAACGGTGAAGCCGGTGCAAAAGACGCAGGCAAATGGCGCCTGGAAGGAAAAGACTACATCGTAGCCGACGGCGACGTTATTCACTTCCGCTTTAACGTATAAGCCATGCATCAGCCCAGCGATCGTTGGCAGCTGGGCTTAGCCCTCAGCCTTTTCACCGCCCTACTCTGGGGCTCACTGCCAGTGGCCATTCAAGGCCTGCTGGCGGCCATGGATACCAACACCATCATCTGGTACCGCATGCTCGTGTCGACCGCCATAGTGGGTGCTTACTACGCCCTGCGCGGCGGTTATCAGTGGCGCAAAATGGCCAAGCCGAAAATCGCTCTGCCCATGCTGGTGGCCATCACCGGCCTGTGCGGCAATTACTACCTATGGGTTCGCGGACTCGACCTTTCCAGCCCGGAAGCCGCCCAATTGACCATTCAAGTGGCTCCCATGCTGCTGCTATTGGCCAGCGTGTGGCTTTATAAAGAAGCCTTCCGTGGCTGGCAGAAAATCGGCGTAGTGATGTTTACCCTGGGCCTGCTGCTGTTTTTCAATCACCGCCTGCCCAGCCTGTTCGGCAGCGAAGGCGACAACCAATACAACCTGGGCGTAGGCATCGTCTTGACCTCGGCCGTATGCTGGGCCATCTACGGCCTCGCGCAAAAACAACTGCTCAAAGAATTCGGCTCACAGGAAGTGCTGCTGACCATCTATATTGTGGGCACCCTGCTCTTCCTGCCACTGGCCAAGCCCGAGCAGCTCTTTGAACTGAATCAAACCCAGCTCTACTGCCTGATCTTCGCCAGCATCAACACCGCCCTGTCCTACGGCGCCTTCGCCATGGCCATGGAACACTGGCAAGCCAGCCGCGTCAGCGCCACCATCACCATTGTGCCGCTCACCAGCCTGTTCTTCGTGCATTTAGCGGCTTGGCTGCTGCCCGATATGATCCAGGCCGAAACCCTGAACTGGCTCAGCTGGATGGGCGCCTTACTGGTCGTAGGCGGTTCCATGACCACCGCCCTGGTCAGACCCAAACAGCCAGTAACAACAAAGTGAAAAAAAGCTGAAAAATTAAGCCCTTAGCCCTTGACAGAGAAACACCAAATAGCCAAAATACGCGCCCTCTGAGACGCACCCAGGTGTGATATTCAGAACTTAGTGGCTAGGTAGCTCAGCTGGTTAGAGCACAGCACTCATAATGCTGGGGTCGGCGGTTCAAGTCCGCCCCTAGCTACCACTATTCTTATAGGTTAGTGAAAACTCACTAAACAGCCCTTACTCAACAAGGGCTCACCTTTCTTCTATCAAATCCCATTTGCACCTACCCCACTGGTATCTAGGGATTTGCTACAAATCATGCTACAAAGACGCTCTTCTGGTATATATTACTTTCGCTGGTCAGTACCCAAAAAACTAAGGGCTATTACCAACCAAACTGAGTTATATAAATCTCTAGGCACCCAACACAAGCTAATAGCCACACAATTGGCTGCCCTAATATCAACGGAGCTGACAAACTTTCTATCCATGTGCACTAAAGAAACACTCGAAGCCTATCACGACGTTCTAAGCATAGAATGGCAAGCTCTGAAAAGAAGAATTGATCAAATTCAACCTCCAAAAACCATAATTCAAGGCCTACTAGGCAATTCTAATTCTATTGAAGAGGTAGAGGAGCTAATTCATCTCTTCAAAATTGGCGCGGCAGCCATGACAACTCAGGGCTACATAAGTGAAGACGACGAATACTCGATCTTTGAAAGAGTTGCATATCCAGACGGGATTCCAGAGCCAATTAAAGTGATAAAAGATAACTCTCCCGACTTCTATCACCGCATGACTAAAGATAGATTTGCGATGAATGCTATTTACCACATTAATAATAGCCCCCAACTGCCCAATCGTTTAACAAAACACTTTCCTCTAAGCATACCTATCGAAGAGCTAGAACAGTCTTATTTACAAGCCACCTCTGAGATCAACAACAGCGATCAAAGTGAAACAAAACTAATACCACAACTCTGGGAACAGTACAGAAGCAGGAAAGTAAACAATGGTGAATGGAATGCTGAGTCCAAGACTTACAAGATGCACGGAACATGGTTTGAGGACTTTTTAGAGCTCCTCCCACAGAATGCTAGTGCAACTTCTCTTACCGTAGAGATTGCTGAAGATATTATTCAGAGCACTAGGTTAATTCCAAAGTATCGTAATCGCCGATTTCCCAATAAAGCTCTAAATGAGATCTTAGGCGAGGGAGAACTGCTATCCGATAAGAGTGTTGATGAAAGAGGAACAGTAATCAATGGCTTTTGCACTTGGCTATGCCGAAACAACTTCATAGATCGTAACCCTTTTGAAGGTCTAAGGTGGGCTCCAAAATCAGGTTCAAACCCCACTCGACACTACGCACTATATACAAAAGAAGACCTCAACGAACTATTCAACTTGCCTAAAGCACGCATTCATTACCTATGGCAATTCTGGATCCCCAAAGTAGCTCTTTATACAGGCGCAAGACAAAATGAAATTGCTCAACTCTTAACTACAGATGTAATTCAGGCTGACAACGGAATATGGTATTTGTCTATCAATGACCAAGGACCCAAAACACTAAAAACCGCAAACGCCATAAGATACGTCCCTATCCACAACGCTCTAATAGAAAACGGCTTTATTCAATACTGGGAAAACCTAAGCTCAGGATCCCTATGGCCCGACCTAAAGCCGAAAGGAGATAGCCTAGGCGCACAAGTCAGTAACTACTGGAGCGAAACACTAAAGAAAAGACATGGCATACCAAGTAACCCAACGGATGAAAGGGGAGGTAAAAAAGTTTTTCATAGCTTTCGCCACAACATTCTCACCGCACTTGTGGATAACGGCCAGAATACAACCACTATTCAAAGAATCGCAGGCCACGAGCCTTCTGTACTAGGAGAAACTGCCACCTATAGCAATAAGTTCTCTGAAGCTAATCTTAAAAATTGCCAAGATGCTATCAACACATACAACCCTGATATCTCTATAAACTGGCAGCAGGACTACTACACTTATAAGAAAGGGAATTAACAACAACCGAAGCATAAAATGAGAGTCACCGCCCTGAAACGCTCACCTTTGATAGGAGTTTAGCTTAATGTGGAAACCCCATGATGATTTACTGGAAACCTTAGTAGATGTCGGTATAGACAAAGACTTATTACAAACGGTCACTCTCGATCTCAGCAGCTCTTTCCACCAGCTACAGCCGATTCAAAAGGTTGCCGTATTCACCTTACTGGCCAGCTCCACTTACAACCACTGGATAGAGGGGCTTGAGAACTATGTAGATGTATCCGAACTGAAGGACCTTCTTCCTCCCATGAAAATTTCCATGACAAAATCATGGAAGCCAAGTCTACAAACTGAACAACTACTCATAGCCGCCACAGGATGCGACAGGGCAGACATTGGAATGGTCAGACTCAAGTTTTTAGACTTAAATTCAGGAGTAAAGAGTAGAAATTGGGATACTAAATTTATCGAATTTATTCTAGGAGATATACTTGGATACCAAGATTCAGAAAATAGTCAACCAGAAAGCAAAAAAGCTAACAGCAAAATTTCAGCTGAAAACTTAGCTATAAATCCACAACAGCAAGCAACAATTAAAGCAATTATTAAGAGATTACTGAGACATCATCATATTTCATATTTTTTTAATATCACAATGAAAGATGACTGGCAACCCTCAAAGTGGGTTGTATCCAAGTTAATTGCAAATGGCGCCCCCAAAAGACACATATTCAATAGTAATTTACTGGCGGCTTTTAGATCTTGGATACAAAGAAAGGGGGACGTAACCTGCAATGCAGATATAGAATACTATTTATATTCGATTCAGAGATTACACAAATATAAAAAGTATCTATTAAAAGACAAAGAAATGTTTGAGGCTCAAATAAAATTCAACTCAACCTTGGAACCTTGATCCCACATATAATATGAAGACTCAAAAACCCTAAATTCGAAATTACAGAGCCCCATTAATACAAAAAAATTACCCCAAGTGCTGATCTACTACGAGTCGCGTTAACTTATTTAACTCAGTGCACTTCCTTAGCTTCTTTAGAGAGGAGAACTTAGATTTTTTCACGAGCTCTTTAAGCAGTATATCCTCTGAAACATCGTCTCCAATAGCAACAGCATCTAGTAAATCAGCCCTAAAGGCCTTAACCAATCTATCCTCAAGGGTATCTAACTGCCGTATATATGACTCTGGCAACTGCCTTCCCTCAACAGTTGAGTTTTTAACAAACCGCACTAGAAACCTCGCATTATCTAAGTGCCTTTCCTCTGAAAGACCAGCTACACCACCTTCCATGTAACGGGCACTACCGTAGCAGGCGTAGTGCAATGAGGCCATGAAGGATAGCTTTTCTAGCTCGAATTCTCTCATATCAGCTCCTTTAGGAGAGACTCCAACATAATCTCCACAGGACACAAGGAGAAATACATAAACGTTTAAGCATAAAATTTTCAGCACCTTCGACATCCTTCAACCCCCTGGACTTAAATAGGCATATCCCAATTGGCGAGTAGGCCGCATGACTAAACTTGTCACATGCCCCCTCTAGCTCAAAAACACATAATCTCAAAATATCAGGCAGAAATGTGCCCCATAATCTACATCATAACAGATTACCTATAGAATGTGTCCCATAGTCTATAGTTTGATAATGGATTATGTAGATCATGAGTAACATTTGGAATGCTACTCATGAGCGGACGTAGACCTAATACAACCCCAGAGTTAGAGCCATTTGGGCTCCACATTAGAGCCCTAAGAAAGGCGGCCAATCTAAGCCAAGAAGAGGTGGCACATAGAGCCGAAATGGACCGAGGATACCTATCAGGAATTGAAAATGGTAAGCGTAACCCAACACTAACTCAGCTTCTAAAGCTAGCGAAAGGGCTAGAAGTCAACCTAGTAGACCTTATAAATTATGGAGAGTAGAGCCTTTGGTAATAGCTACCAATCTTGGGTAATTGAAAAGTACATTTAATATTTTGTATGTTGTACCCCATCTTTCTGAACAGCTACAACACAATACTTGAAAATACAATCTCAATACTGTATAGATAAACAGTAATACACTAAGCTTCATACAACTAGGCTCTACAAGGTTAACTATGCAAAATAGTTCACTTCTCAAAGATCAGTTTCTAAGTCGAATTGTATCTCCCACTAGGGAGATGGCTGCCTATGAAGCTCTCTGGGAGAAAGATAGTGCATCATTCAAGAAACTGGCCGACAAATTTAAATCTTGCGATGACTGCCTACCGTCCGATTTAGTAAGCGAACGGGAAATCGAGCAAGCCTTACTGGATTTAAATGAAATTCTAGAAGAATATAAAGTCGGGAAATTTGGCATAAGAGTAAATCGTCTAAATGAATACCCTGACAAATTGAGGGATGCCAGAAACCCAATCGAAGTGCTTTATTATCAAGGCTTTTGGAACCTCATAGAAACACCTTGCGTTGCTGTTGTAGGCGCCAGAAATGTATCTAGTGATGGAGTTAGGCGTACTCGAAAACTAGTTAAAATGCTTGTAAAAGACGGGTTCACTATTGTCTCCGGCTTGGCAGAGGGTGTCGATAAAACAGCCCACTTGGCAGCAATAGAGTATGGAGGCCAAACAATCGGAGTTATAGGCACACCACTTTCTCATTGTTACCCCAAGACCAATGCACCACTTCAAAGGCTAATTAAAGAGAATTATCTCCTATTAAGCCAAGTTCCATTTAAAAAGTACTTAAGTCAAGATTACAGGATAAATAGGAGCTTTTTTCCAGAACGAAATATAACGATGTCAGCTCTCACCCAAGCGACTATAATTGTTGAAGCATCTGATACCTCAGGCACGTTATACCAAGCCAGAGCCGCAATAGCGCAAGGGAGAAAACTATTTATTTTAGATAGCTGCTTCTTAAACCCGGCGATTACCTGGCCTGAAAAATATTTGAAGAAGGGGGCCATCAGAGTGAAGGACTACGAAGACATACGAAAGGAGCTCGATTTAGATGTACGAGAATCTTACTCAGCTGGATGCTAGTAACTACAACGACCACCACTACCTAGCACCAAGTGACCGCTGTTTCTATTATGGCGAGTACACAGCCCGAAAAGGTTTTGACCACAGCAAGACAAATCAGCTTATTTTAAACTTGAAAATAAGTGTCGAACATAAAAATACTCCTAGATACCACCATAAGAATAGAGCCATGGAACAGATGGCGAGCTGCTTAGCCAAGCAAGGAGACCCAGGGGCAATCACTTTCGTTCCAGTCCCGCCATCCAAATGTAAATCGGACCCATGTTACGACAACCGACTTGTAAGAATTTTGGAGTTATTTGGAACGATTCGAAAAGGCGTTGACTACAGGGAATTAGTAAACCAATCCACGTCAACTAGAGCTTCACATGAAAGCGAAGATCATAGACTCACACCAGATGAGCTAGAGGATTTATACGTAATTGACCAAAGCCTACTGTCAAATCTTCGGCCTACGATTGTCATATTCGATGATATGCTTACGACAGGAAGCCATTTCGTGGCGATGAGAAATGTAATACAAAAGGCCGTTCCAAACGCCATGATCGCAGGGCTATTCATAGCAAGGCGAGTTCCAGATTCAGAAATATTTTTTTAATGGAGAATTGCATGAACGGAGATCTACTACTCCTCCAGTATCCTGAGTCCGAAGAAAAGATTCGTACAAAACTGGTAGACGACGAAATATTATTTTGCCTAGAGGATGTTGTCACTATTCTTTCAGCTAAAAACGTTAACCTTCCTAGCACCTATAAAAAAGGAAATGGACTTCTAGGGCTAATCATGGGGTTAATAGAGGCTTTAGACGAGGATGAGTACAAAACTATTGACGACCATATTTATGTGAAAGAGCCAGGTTTGCTAAGAATCATAATGAGAGACAATAGCCCAGCATCAAAGAAATTTCAAAGGTGGGTGCTTCATGAAGTTCTACCGTCAATAGGAAAATACGGCACATATCCACCCCCTGTCGTAAAAGAAAACTCTGACATCAAACGAGTGGTTCAATCCTTATTAATGGAAATTGAGGAGAGAGAAGCTTTAGAGAGAAAAGTTGGGGAACAATTTCTAAAACATGAAAAGGCACTAAATGCACTATCGGAACAAATTTCCGCTGAAAACAGCCACACAAATGAGACTCACTATAGTGTAGAAGAGTACTGCCAAGCGAGAAACATATCACCTTCGAGCGCCCAAATGCTGCACGGCTGGTGTTTAAAGATCTGCGCTGAAGGTGATGGAGGAGCAAAGAAAAAAGTTGTGTCAGGAACTGTAGTGCTCTCGTTCCCCGAGCACGTGCTCAATCAAGCCCAAAGAGCCATTTATTTCCCCAACTACAACAACTCCTAAAATCAATTACTACCAGTACTGTAAACAATTCGCCCAACTTATTGCGTACTGGTGGATAATTGGAGCCAGATAAGGCCTATACCCTATCAAGGCCATTGATCTCACCTCCTGTTCATTACTTTGTAGTTTTGAACGCTCTCAAAAGACATGTTCAATTGTAACAATACCAAGCAATGAACACCTGTTCAATACAAACCTTACATTTGAACACTACACCTCACTGTACATGACGGATGCCTATTGATAGGGTGCTAGCACTCTGAAAAGGACTTTAGAAATGAAAGATGATACCCCTGCGTTTTTGTACCACTACACTTCAATTGAAAACCTCGCTTTAATTTTGTCCCACAGAACAATTCGCTTTCGCCAATTAAGTACCTTGAACGACCCATTAGAAGGAAAAAATGCTGACTTTGCTTACGCTGAAAAACTTATTTTTTCTTCATCATGGACAGCGTCTGAGCAAGACTCAATTCCCATGTGGAGTCTTTATACTGGCCTGAAAGGGGTTAGGATTAAACTCCCGACCGACCTATTCAATCCCAGAGATGAAATTACATATGGCAAATGGGGTAATGGGCATATTAATACGGCCAGCATTTCCCCTCCCCTAAGAATGCTGATGTTACCTACCGAAGATGGCAACCAGATCAACCACCAGTTTTTACATATTTCAGGGCCAGATGAAGTTAATTATGTTGATAGAGAATCAGTCGGCGAACTCCCTCCCGTACGGACTCAAACTACAGGGGCTGGACATTCATATGAAAATCCAATGGAAGGATTTGATCTGTCCAATATTGGGCTTCATAAGAGCGAAGACTGGTCTTTTGAGCAAGAGTGGAGGTTTCGGATACCAGCAGGCATTCAAGCAAGTATTTCAAGAATGAGCTTGGAAGAGTACTGCGAAATCATGCAGCCAAGCCGCAACTACATCGACCTCCCAATTCGGGCTGAAGCGCTTCAACAAATAGAGATAATGCTAGGACCTAAGACTACGCTAGGGGAGGAAGTCTTAGTACGGAGCCTGATAAATACGATTGTCCCAAGTGGAAAGGTTACAAAAAGTGAAATTCAAATCAGATGAACCTCAGGCCAATATAAGCCATTTTAAGGGGATTTTCTCTTAGCCCATCACACCCCTGCCAACCCCTACAAAGACAGCCTACACAGCCTCTCACCGCCAATAAAATGAATGTTAAATTCACGCCTAGATTTAGAGGGATGGGAGGAGGATGTTAAGCATAATATTCTTTAGGAATAAGGCCTTTCATGATCCAACCGTGCCGCTGTACATTCTCTTGCCCGAAGTGGGCATTCAGATCATGAAGCTTACCCCCACGAATAGAGGCTGTATGCTTTTGTGCCTTCTCTTGATCCCAGGCTCCTGATTTTGTATATACACCCAACCCTCTTCTCCGTGCCCAAGACTCAATCCGTTCTATATCACTATCAACATCATTGGGAGAGGCTG
>NZ_BAABWJ010000009.1:0-197679 GCF_040372805.1 Pseudoteredinibacter isoporae | reverse complement strand
AACACCTTCATCAACGGTTACGTCACCGGTTCCGGTATTAGGTTGACCCACATTAACCGTGGGCGTGTTGATGTCATTGATAAAGCCCTGGGCCGACGCGGTCGCGAGGGTTCCATTACTATTAAGCTCAGCTGAAAGACTCAGGTTTTCGAGATTTTCATCCAGTGCATCGACGACGGTATTGGTTTGCACAAAAATAGTTTGATTTCCGCCAGCAACAAGCGCAATCACACCACCCGCGGGCACGTCTTGCCATGGGTCGCTGGGAGACAAACGATATTGATACAAGCCTGTATTGAAATCGACGCCTTGAACCGCTCCATCAACCCCTAGACCATCATTTAAGGTCAAGGTTACATTGCTATTGGCCGCCGCATTTTGAACATCAACTTGAAAAACAATATTCACGCCTTCGTTAACGGTTTGACCCGACACGCCGACATTGGGTAAATCACTATCCAGAATGGTGGCTTGTGCGGCATCGTTCACGACCTCACTACCACTGCTTAAGCTCACCGAGAGATCGAACACTTCGCTGTTCTCATCGAGATTATCACTGACGGTATCGGTCCGTAACAGAACCAGCGGGCTGCCACCAGAAACTAAACTCACCTCCCCAGTAGCGGGTAAGGCCTGCCATGTTGCACCATTGTCCAGACTGTATTCGAGTAGGCTGGCGTTATAATCCGTGGGCGCATTCGCAGCATTTGCACCAGAGCCATCCTGCAGACTCAGATTAAGAATGCTATTGGCTTCTGCATTACTCACCTGAATAGAGAACACGGCATTGTCGCCTTCGGTGACCGTAATATCGTCAACGACAACGTTCACTTGATAATTCACCGTCACTTGCGCGCTGGCCACTAAACCATCGTTATCGCTGACGGAATACGTTATCGCATCCGGATTCCCCGCAAAACCCGCTTCTGGAGTGAAAGTAATGCTGCCATCCGCTTGTACCTGCCAGACGCCTTGCCCGGTCACATCCAGAGTTTTTCCGCTTCCAGGTGCACCGCTGATCACCACACTGCTCGCAACGAGAAATCCGTCCGGATCACTGTCATTGTTTAGCACTGAAACGGTCACCACTGTTCCAGGCGTTGCACTGCTGACAACATCAGAAACCGCAATAGGCGGCACAAGAGGGTCAATTACCGTCAGGTTTAAATCCGAGTCGACAACGTTCAAGCCATCCGTGACGACATAAGTAATGGAAGGAACGGTGCCCGCAAAACCAGGCAAAGGAACAAACGTGTACGCGCCCGAGCTCTCAAGGGTAATAGAACCTATGCCTGGGATAATCGCCGTATCACCTGCTTGGTATTGAGTGGAATCCCCCGGAATTGAAAATGAGCCCACGGAGGCGTCTTCCGGCCCATCAGGATTGCTACTGTTCTCAAGAACATTTCCCGCAATACTGGCGCCCTGCAAGCCGCTGGCCGATTCATCATCATCAGCCAATGTATTCGCGGCATCGACATTAATTGTTAACGTTGCGCTTTCGGTACTGCCATCGGCATCGCTCAGCACATAAGTAAAAATATCATCGCCGAAAGCGCCAGGGTTTGCTGTATAGGTGTAACTGCCATCAGCCTGCAGAACCAATGTGCCTTTATCGCTGCTCACGGCAACACCTACGCCACCCGAAGTGGCTGCTTGATCACCTGCAGCAACCGACGCTACAAAACCTGGGTCGTCCGCACCAACAATATCCGCTACGCCATCAGTGCTGTTACTGTCACCGGATGGTATATCGATAGCCGTCAGTACATTACCCGTTGCCTGCAAACTTCCATCAATGCTATCAATCTGGGAGTTACTGATGGGCGAATCATCGATGATTCGAATGTGTAAATTAGCGCTGACATCATCACTGCTATTACCATCATCATCACTGACGATCACAGTAAAATTCTCAGAAACAGGCCCGTCACTGTGATCAGCTGCATCGTTTAAACGATAGCGGTAAGTGATCTCGGTTTCGCTGACGGCTGTTATTTCCAGCACGCCGAAATTGCCATTCACTGAAGAGTTTTGCAAAACACCGTTAACCGCTACGACGACTCCGGCAATCGTCACTGTGCCTTCACCGTCGCCTTGAAAATACGTAATACGGCCAGAGGTTTCTTCACGGGGGTCACTGTTATTACCGGAGTCACCATCGGACAATTCGCCCGTACCATCCGTTAAACCGGCTTCAAATGCGGCGGTACCCTGTGCTTGCGCAAGAGCATTTGCCTCTGGGGTATCAGGTGTATCCCCATCGGGGACCTGTAAATCTGGTGTAGCATCAATCGCGATACTTAACGTTGCTGTTGATAGATCATCATCATTATCAACAATGGTATACGTGAACACATCCGTACCCGTCGCGGTACGATTGGGAGTATAGGTATAACTGCCATCGCTGTTCAGTAATAAAATGCCACGATCCGATTCGAGAGTCACACCAACGCCGCTGCCATCGCTCAAGGGAGTTTGCGTATCTCCAAGGGTCACACCCACAACAATAATGTCACCAAAACCATTGGGGCCCGAATCATCCGCATTGCCATCCAGAGTGTTGGCATCACCACCGACGTCAAGGCCGGTTACAACATTTCCGGTCGCTACATTTAAACTGCTCACTTCATCGATATCGTCGGCTGCTTCTGGTGCGGTATCAGTAATCCCGTTTTCCGGTTCTCCCGTCGCGAGGCCATTCCCAAAAGTACCGGTACCAAAACCCGCCGAGGGTATGGTTTCATCACCCGTCAATTCAAAACGCACCCCGGTACCCACTGAACTGCCATTACCAGCCCCACCCGTTCCTGGTCCGGCTGCAGTTGCAGGTAGTAATTCTTCCAGATTCAAACCTTTCGCCAATCCTTCTTCCAGCTTGGCAAAATCAATTTCTTCGATTTCTCCGGCTATTTGCTGAACGCTGTCGTCTTCCAGAAGACGCACCAACGCGGCATCGATTTTTGCGCTTTGCTCGTGACCGAGCGTTAACAGAGAGCCGTTTGAAAAACGAATGACAACCGCCGCATCCGCCGCCGTGGTGATGCTGTCGCCAATGGCAACAGGGTCGTTATTATTTAAGACTTGAGTGGATGACTCACCGGAACGCTGTATAAAAACGTCACCTTTGATACCAATCACCAAGGCATCTTGAGACACCTCATAAACTGGCTCGATAGGACCTTCATTTGCAGAAAGAAGGCTCGTGTTGATGCTGTTGTTTTCCACCATGTCCAAATCCTATAGTCCAAGGAGCAATATCCATCGCTCAATATTTATCTAGCCAAGGCAATCGACTGCTTAGCTTTAATAAACCCATGGTCTCTAAACGGGCGGTGCCCGCAGATTTTGGAATACAGCTGGTGTTTCAACACTTCACGGTGCTTGATACCGCAACGCTTCCGAATCCATTTGGAAGCTCTCAAACACGCCGAATACATCATTGATAGAAACTACTCGTTATTCTCCACCAATTTCCTTTATTCTTATGTTTTCGTCTTACTATCTAAGAAACAAATAGGAGTATAGGCTGAATCCGCCCATACCTTTGTTCCATTTTCTGTGAATCCTCTCACACTACAGACCCCCATTTTGATAACTGCGTCACAAATTTTGTTTGACAGGATTATCACTGATATGGAAGCAAAGCCCCCTCTGAGTGCGTGAACCGTCAACAATGATGCCCACAAGGCCGACAGAAAAGGAATTTCATTTGCTTACATGACTTTTGAAAACCGCGCCAGGCAAGGCTTTAAGCGACTTTAATTGACTAGGCCGCCTAAGCAAGGAGAGCGAAATATCAGAAAAATGGGGGGATTAACGGGGTTCAGCCCAATGCGTTCAACTGACGAGTGGTCGAGATCGTCTCACAACGCTTAAAAATACCCGCCGATGCGTTCAGGGTTGTTTGCCCTCGATCAGGCTTTTCTTTTTCAGCAACGCCTCACACAAGAACTGCATCAGTACTTTGATTCTGGGGGTTTCTCGCAGATCCGGGTGAACCAGCACCCACAGATCCGTTAGATGAATTGCCGGGGTATCATTGAGGCGCACAAGCTCTTCGCAGGGATCTGCCATATAACACGCCCCTCGACTCAAGCCATAACCGGACAGCAATAACTGATGGCGCATCAAAATATCATCGGAACGTATCCCAATCCGGGCATTCGGGTAAGGTGAGTCTTTAATCCATTGAGGGTTTTGCTCGTCGGCATCGCGTCCAATCCACTGATAATGTTCCGCAGCAGTGGTATTCAGATATTCCCGTAATCCATAATAATGCAGCTTGACCGATGCCACTCGCCGGCCAACTAAATATTCCGGTGGTTGATCTGTGCCTCGAATCACAATATCCGCTTCGGCTCTTTCCAGATTACGCAGTTCAAACGAAGAATTGATATTCAGCTGGATATTGGGGTAACGCTCAGAAAACCCCTTCAGCTCACCGATCAGCAACGTCTGAGCAATAGGCGGTGGAATCGATAAATTAATCGGCCCACTCATGTCGTCATTCTGCCCACGCTGGCGCCGACCCATGGATTCGCTCAGGTTTTCAATCTGCAAAGCGGTATTCACAAATTCCAATCCCAGTGACGTGGCCTGGTAACCGTCCAGAGTACGCTCAAATAAATGCCCGAGTTGATGCTGCACCACGGTAAGGCGACGAGAGACCGTCGAGTGGTTTACGCCAAGCAAATCCGCCGCGCCACGTAAAGTCTGCGTGCGGTGCAATGCCAGGATTAAGCGGTAGTCGTCCCAATTTTTCATTGGTGCATTTTTGCACCAGCCCAAGACAAAGTAAAGCCAAGACAAGCCAGGCAACAGCCTCTATGGTCTAGTCAAATTCAGCGCACAGAGGACACATAACATGCGACGATTCCCCACAACGGCCTACAGCCTTTTGGCGACATTCCCCAATCTGTTTGCCGCCTTCATGGTGTTTTTTTGCATCAACGCCGCACACGCCAATAACGATAAAGAAGCTTTGCGAATGTCATTTGCAAAGGGGCAGGTATTTTCGGTCATCATCCCAGTAACGCATAAAACGCCACAAGGAAAAGCGGCACGAAAAGAGTATTACGACGCAGCCTTTCCGCTGGCCAGCCAATACGGATTGAAACGTGAAGGCCAGATACGCATTAACAGCAGCTCTTCAAAACAATTTAACCCCAAAACCATGGCATTTTTTTCATGGCCAGATCAGGCATCAGAAAACCAGCTGATCGCTAGAGCCGAATGGCCGAATATCAAATCGCTTCGCCCGATAGCCTGGGAAGTGTTAAACATTTACAGCAAGGAATTGGACAAGAAACTCGAGCTGAGTTTCCACCCCAACAAACACTACACACTTGCAATGGCTTGGATTAAAGAAAGCCACCCAGAAGATTACCAACAATATCTGAGCAATATCGAACCTGCGGTAAAACAGGCCGGCGGCCGTTTTATTTACACCATGCGGTCACCGCAGTATGAAGCTCATGGCATTCATACACAGGCCCCCAAAGGAAACCGACACGCAGCCCCAAGTCAATTAACTTTTGTCGAGTGGGATACGGAAGACGGATTAAAGGCATTTCAGGCCTCAGAATTATTCAAACAAAATGCGCATCGCATTAAATCCGGCACCGATCAATTCCATTTGTTTAGAATGCATTTGTAATGAGTTCGGTTCGACGGGAAAGGCTATAAACATCGCTGTTCCCGTCGATCATATTTTATTAATAACTGTAAGACGCATCTGGAAACGCTTCTGCTCGAACCTCACTCGCGAAGGATTTGGCGGCATTTTCAATCAGTTCTCGCACCGCACAATATTCCTTGTTAAAACGCATAGGCGCTTCACTTTCATTCAGACCAATCAGGTCATTGATGACCAGCACTTGGCCACTGCAATCTGTTCCGGCGCCAATACCGATAGTAGGAATGGAGAGTGCTTCGGTTATCTCCCGAGCCAGCTCTGCCGGAATCGCCTCAAGTACCAGAGCGAAAGCACCCGCCGCTTCAACGGCTTTTGCATCTGCCAACAATTTTTCTGCGGCGGACGAACTCTTGCCCTGAACTTTATTTCCACCCATCGCGTGATAAGACTGGGGCGTCAGTCCCAGGTGGGCCATCACAGGAATACCCGCCTGGCTGATTTTCTCAATACTGGTACACACTTCCACGCCACCTTCCAACTTCACGGCAGAAACCTTCGCTTCTTTTACCAGAGTAATAGCCGCATCAAGCGCGTAGCTTGCACCCTGTTGATAGGTACCAAAAGGCAGGTCGGCAACGACCAGGGCACGTTGCGCGCCTTGCTTTACCATCGTAGCGTGATAGGTCATTTGCTCCAGGGTAACACCCAGCGTTGTTTCTCCCCCCTGCACGACACAACCCACCGTATCACCGACCAACAAAATATCCACATGAGGATCCAACAGCCGAGCCATGGTGTAGTCGTAGGCCGTTAACATCACCAACTTCTTGCTATCTTTCATTGATTGCAGACGCGGTACGGTTATTGTTTCAAACACTTCAGACATAAGATCCCCTGACATTTCATAGTAGACAAGGTGCGCAGATTGCCGCATGCTTATATCAAAGTAAATTCTATAGATATGTTTGACTACCCTAGTATTTACTATGATATATGCTAACGAAAGCAAATCGAGCCCTACGCATGACTCTGGATGATCTGAAAGTCTTTATCGCCGCCTGTGAACACAAAAACCTGAGTGCCGTAGCCAGACAAATGCATTGCACTCAACCCGCCGTCAGCCAGCACATCGTTCGCCTGGAGAAAGAGCTGGGTGTCGGTCTACTTGAACGAAAGGCTCGAGGTGTAGAGCCCACCCAGGCCGGGCAAGTATTCTACGAGCATGTGCGGGAAGGCTTGGGCAATATCACTCTGGGCGTACGACAACTCGAACAACTGGCGGCAGGCGAAATGGGCTCACTTGGTATCACCACTGGGGGCACAACCATCAAGCACTTTATGAGCAACACCGTCGTTGCTTTCCGTGAACGCTACCCGAGTGTAAAACTTCACTTCCAATCAGCCAACACTCATCAACGCTGCATTGAAGCCCTTCGCGATGAACAAGTCGACTTGGCTTTCATCACCATGGGCGATGCCATCAAAGGTATCGAACAACGCCCTTTTGTCGAAATGCCCTGGGTTTTGGTCGTACCCGAACACGATAAACTCGCCCAAAGAACACGCATCCAGGCCAAACAGCTCAAAGACATTTCCTATATCGCTCTGAAAGATTCTTCCACCTCACAAAGTCAACTCACCCAACAGCTGCAAAGCAAAGGGGTTTACTGTCAAACCATTACTACCGTAGATGATTGGGACACTGCCATTCAATTTGTGGAAATGGGTTTAGGGCATACCATTAGCCCTGAACGCCACGCCCAAAACTTAAAAAAACAACATGCCGTTGCTTACATTCCCATTTCAGATTTGCCGCCCATTGTATTCGGCTGGGCATCACGGCGCTGGAAGTCTTTACCCAAGATTGCAGAAGATTTTGTTGAATTGTTTGAAGAGACCAATCAGAAAAGGTAAGTTTTTTCGCTGAGGAACGCCGAGCTTCCTGGATATTTTGTACTTGTTGCCAGCCCCTGTCGTTACTGTTTTTTATTCGCTGGTGCTGCCGCACTGTCGTCCACAAACTTCAGCTCTTGATTCACCGAATTTTCCATAACAATGGTAGGCGCATCCCCCACGCTCGGGAAGTTGATAATATAGTTCATCAACTGGTGGTCCAGCCTATCTTCAACATGACTCACAACCGATGTATTCGAATACTCTTCCTGTTCGTTAATAGAACTCAGAATTTTTGCTGAAATATTGTCAAGCTGATAGCTTTCGTCATTACCGTAAATGCGGACCTGACCTATGCACATGTTTTCAGTACAGGCGAAGTCATCGTACAGAATGGTGGCATTGTCGACTTCGCTGTTGAGATTTCTGAAGCTTTCCTCGAGCGATTCCTCATACATTACTGTATTGGGAGACGAATCGGCGTGGAAGTCCAACTGAGAAACCAGATTCGAAAACCCATCCGAATCAACAATAATATGGACGGCAGTACGCGCGCGAACGGCGCCTCCACTCTTATCCAAAAGCAAATCTTCAATGCCCGCTTGCACTTCACGACTCGATGCCACTTTTGATGCAGCGTTTAGCTTGGCTGTGGCGGTATTGGAAGTTGACGGAAGATTACTCAGGGCTGGCCCATCTGGTTCAACAGCACGCTCTACGAGCTTGGCGGAAGGCTGTGTAGCGGTGCTCCCGCTGGACTCAGGAAGTGGCTGTGGTTCAAACAAGGCCGGTTCTGCAGCCCCATTGGGGCTAGTAGGCGTCATATAGAAATAGTAAACGGCGGCACACAAGCCGATAAGCAACGTAGTAAACAGTGCAATCCTAACCATTCAAAGCGCCTTACTTATTTGCCACCACTGATTAATTTTTGTTCGGCTGTTTTATTCTCTGCTCTAAAAAGAAAAGCCCGGTGTTTTTTCCGTATCTTTCAGCTTTCTGACCAATGTGGTCACCCAGCCACCCTCGGAATCCTTTACGCCATATTTGCCATTTGGCAACAGCACCAGAACACATTCGTTCTGGCAACGATACACAAGCTCGTACTCGTCACCCAATGGAGCAACAATCGCCTTGCCAGCGATTCCCCCGCTACTGGCGACACCCAGCGTGATGGTCAACAGAAATAGAGAAAGCTTTTTAATCACAATACCGGCTCTTGATCTTCACAAAGGGCTGATTCTACCAAAGAATGGGGGGGCGAATCCAAATCTTGATTCAACTGGCGCTGAATTCTACATTTTATCAACGTAAACCACGGTCACTACACGGCGCAAGTAAAGCCCCTTAGTGATTGGACGGCGATTGAAGTAAGAAATCCATGGCAGCCTCCAACACCCTATCCCTACGGCTATTTTCAGATTCACCCAGCACATCCTCAACATACAGATGTGGCTCAATGCCTATAAAATCGAAGCTCTTTCCCGCCGCATCCAGATAACGTTCATTGGGCAATGAAAACAGCCATCCATTGGGTAAAGTCCTCGGCAACATATCCGAAAAGCTTCCTCGAGTTTTCTCTCCGACACGCTTTACTCGAGGGTATCGCTGCTCCAAGGCCATCACAAACGCTTCACCCGCGCTAACCGTAGCTGGGCTGGTAAGTATCGCAATCTGCCCGGCCCAGGAGCTTCCGCCTATGGAGCGTACCATGATCGGCATCCCCTCTTGCCATTTCGGATCTACTCCTCCTTCAATGACAAACTGCTTTCGATAGGCTAGGTAGTCTTTCTTAGTGAAGATCCCCGCAAGCTGAATCCCCAATTTATCGGAGCCTCCAGAATGCGCTCGCAGATCGATCACCAAACCTTTGCTGCTTTTCAGTGCTTTGAGTATTTTGGGAAGAGCCGCCTCCATTGCCAAACGTTCAGCATTAGCGGTACCTTCTTTTGACAGCCCCCAAAAACCATCTACCGCTAAATAACTCAACCCATCGGGGAGCTGGCCCAGTCGCATTTGCTCATTGAGGGTTTCGACATTACCAACAACATAATGCGCTTCTACTCGCCGTTTTATCGTTGCAAGTTCAGATGCAGTTGGCACTTGGGGTTTAGGCAATTCATTCCCAAGAAATAACTGATCGATGTCTGGGGCAAACAATGCGGTGTGCGGATCTTCCAACTTACGAAGTAAACTTTTTATCTCATCGAACAGTGGCTGCCCCGTGAATTTCTTATGATCAGAATTCACTTCCCCGATAAACGCTGGGTTCCTCAACAGAAAAGGATAGTGTTCACGGAAGTTTTGAACAAACACCTCCAGCGCTAAGGCTGGATTTGGTGTTGCCGAACATTGTTCCGGCAAACTGGAAACCCTTTTAGCAACCATCCAAGTATTGGTATCTGTACGATGAAAAACCAAATCATTACTGGAATCCGAGCGTTGATAAATCTCCATCCTCGCATTGATAAAGCCAGGTATCGCCACATGAAAGTACGGAGCTGCTTGAGGCTCCGTATTGTTTAGCTTGCCTGAGGACAACCCACTGACCAGACAACTTATGGCCGTTTTTTCATAAATAGTGACGGTCTTTTTCTGGATTCCAAAGATATAACCATACCCCTCAGTTTCCCAGAAACCCTCATACAACGGCTCCGCTTGACTGTGGACATTCACTGACAAACACACAGCCAACAACGTAAATAGAGAAATCCATAATTTAAAATCGGAACGATTCATATCATTTGTCCTCTTCGATACTGGCGCTTGCCCAGGAAATATCATGGCATATTGGATTTATTAAACCAGAGATAGGGTCATTCATTCCGACCGTCAACAAACCTTACCAGACAATCAGACACAAAAAACCCCGATTTACGGGACTTTTAGATACTCTCGAATGCCAAGAGTTTTGATTTGGTGCCAAAGGCGGGAAACCAACCCCTTTGATATTAAAGACCTAGAGCAATATAGACGTAGAATTAACGTAAAGAGGATGAGCTAAAAGCTGCTGTTAACCCTGCCTTCCATGCATTGAGTCAAACGTCCTTAGACACTCGATCAGGCAATTGAAATACAACCCGATAGTTGTATTCTCTAGGGCCGCTCCAGCCCTTATTATCCATTAGATCAACGTCTGGAAACGCCTGACATAAGAATTCACACAGAGCCTCACAGTTAGCTTCTAGGATGTCGCTATCTTTCGCCTCTCCCTGATAGCCTGTAAGACCGTCACGTCCAACAAAGTCCAAGTTAAGCACAGCTCCACCGCGCCACTGGTATTGAAATGCTCTTTCGGGATCTAATCCAATATCGCTTACAAAACCAGCCGAGCTTTCCAACACAGAAGCCACAAGCTGTCTGTTATCCTCAAATCTACTCATCTTTGACACTCCATATCATTGCTTAACGAAGGGCTATTCTACTCAGATCTTTCCTATACCCACAACATGAGCTTCAATCCATCTAATTCAAGTCGAAGGCAGGAAACCATACCCTTTATATAAAGGTCTGTAATTATTTTGACGCATACGCGGCGCGCATGAAAGCCCGTTCGCAAATACTTAATCAAATCCCAGCCCAAGCTTTAAATAGCAGACAATAACAATGCTTGCGATATGCTGACAGAGAGCGTTATCATCTCAGTCCGCAATAACATATTATTGCCTTATAGGCACAGGGAAGCAGCCATGAGTACCTCGTCGAAAATAATCTTATCACTAATACTGCTAGCAGTTGGAGCCTCGCTCTTGATTGCTTGTGGCAAAAAGCCACCGAAGAAAAAGACTATTGCAGCCAGCAATTCAAACCAAGACAAGCCTCCAAAAGACTGCGAGAATGGCGCACAGCTAACTGGAAAAAGATATACCCCAATAGGGACTGGCATTTCTATGAGAGGCGGTCCGGGCATAAAATTCAAAAAACTGATAAATAAAAAAGCTACAAAAGTCTTGAAAAAAACCAAATACCTATCTGTGGATGATACAACTCTGGTATACGAAGAGTGTACCCAGGGAAACTGGTCTTGGGTTCGCGTCATCTCTCCAAAGTTCCTTAGCAAGTCACACAGAGGTTGGATTGAAAGCAAACACTTAAATAACAGCCCTGCTTCCAAATCAGATAAATATACTGGCAAGATTGCTTCTTCCGCAATAATCCCAACCTCCGCCGATCAGTACCCTAAGACGGTTAGGCTATATCCATCCAGAGTCAAGGAAATTGACAAATTTCGTAAACTAGCGGCCATGAAAGCAGTGGACAGCGGCAAGTGTGATATTGCCATCCTCTCGGAGCTGAGTTTGACTAAGAGTACACGCCAAAGACTAAGCTTCTTTGTAGATTGCACAAATGGTGCGCGATTTAGATATTGGGAAAATGAACTGTGAACTTGAATTTCAGACCCATGATGGGCTGGTTAGATAATTTAAAATATCATTTTTATTCAATAACTTATAAACAACCAAAATAAAAATGTAGCAAATGTGTAACATCGAACACGTAGGAATTGCAAGACCCCCTACTACCACTACCGATCTATCGCTTGTATTACTCAGTACAACAAAATCATTACTGGAACCAAAACGGATATGGCCAGAAGAAGAAAAAGGAATAAAGGAGCAGTCCCTAATCCCCCTAAATCTCTGTACAAATACTGCTCCATAAAAAGCGTCGACGATAACAGTGGCGAGCCTGATTATGATCTAGAGAACCTTGAAAAATCACAGATTTATTTCAATGATCCTAGTAACTTCAACGACCCTTTTGATTGTAAATATTCAGTTGATAGAGAAATCTCTGATCGCAGGTTTATTTGTGAAATGAAAAAGAGAGGCTGGGATGTATCACAGCTTACAGCTGATCAAATAAAACAAGAAATAGAGAAGTTTAAGGAAACCGTCCTTAGCGTAGAAAATAGTATTTTCGACAAACATATCCATATTGGAGTGACATGCCTATGTGAACGCTGGGACTCACTCTTGCTATGGGGCCACTATGCAAATAAACATACTGGTTTCTGCCTGGAATTTGGCACTACTTTAGAACCCTTCAACTTAGCTGAAAGAGTTTTGTATAAACAAGCGAGGCCTAGACCAAAATTAGTCGATCTTATAAATAACGAAAGCAAATTCATAAAATCTACACAAGATGCTATAAAAGTAAAGTCTAAAAACTGGAGCTATGAGAAAGAATGGAGAGTTCTCCACACTCAACCCAACAAGGTGTACCAGCTCCATAGAGAGTGCCTAAAAAGCATTACGTTAGGCTTAAGAGTGGAAAAAGATGCTCGAGAAAAGGTAATTAAAACTATCGCTAATTACCCAGAAATCGTTATATACGAGTGTTACGAGTCAAAAACGAGCTTTTCATTAAACAGACGAAAAATAAACTAGACAGGCAAGGAATGTCAAAGTGGGAAATTACTCAAAAAACTTAAGAGCAAGAGTTAGCACAAAAGGCCCCACCCAGGGGTACTGCGCCATATGCAAAAATCTAGCGACTCTATCTAGGGATCACGTCCCTCCAAGATGCTGCGGCAATATCGATACTCACATACTAGACTTTTTACACTCAAGAAAGCCTTCTATTTCCACGCAGTCCCAAGGCGGAACTCACTTTCGCACCATATGTTCAGAATGCAATGGTGATCGATTAGGCTTACGATATGACCCCGCTCTTGGAGATCTGACCAAAGAAGTGAAGTACTATGCACAAAAAGCATACGAAGGGGAAATTGCCCTACCCGATACCATCCAGGTAAAAGTTCAACCACAAAAAATTGCAAGGAGCGTCGTCGGGCACTTGATGGCCGCTGTCGCGACTGACGAAATCAGAGAGGCAAGTTGCAGTTCACCTGTAAACCAGATTTTAAGAAATTATTTTTTAAATCCAGACTCTCCTCTACCCGATGAAATTGAAATATATTACTGGATTTACCCTGGCAAAAAACAAACCGTTCTAAAGCACTTTGCCAAACAAGATAGTTTCGGCGGAAAACTAACTTTTGGCAGCTGCCTAAAGTTTCCCCCACTTGGATTCTACATAACTCACACCTCACCACACATACCGCATCCAGGAGTGAGAAAACTACTAAAAAACAAGAGTATAAATATAGATCAAGAAGCCAGTATCGCCATTAAACTTAATGAAATCCCTCCTCTGGACTTTCCAGAAAAACCAAGTAATAAAGGAATGGTAATGCTGACCGACAAATTAGGCTACGAGGCTCTTCCAAAAGAGGGTAGTTAGTGGAGGGGTACGGGCGAAGTAGCAGCGTGCTCTTCTTGAACTAGGCAAATTTAACTCGTATTTTGTTGACCGCCGGAGATTTCACTCGAAGCCCGCCCTGCACCCCAGGATCGCTGCAACTTCATGGACACAACCGCACACACCAAACATCAATGTATTGATCATACAAACCTCCTTCTGTAAAAAATAAACCACCTTAAATACAGGGCAGGCTCCAATCAACCAGTCAACTATACATGTTAATACTTCTATACCTAGAACTATGAAGCTTTCAAACTAAGATGATTCTATTTCTATAGCACTTCCGTCAAACTATAGTGAGAGCTTAGATTCTCAAACCTTCAAAGGTAAATCAAGTTCTATTAATGACTAAGTTTACATTCAAACGCCTGTACTATCGCCGTCGCGCAGTACTTTTTGCTCCAGGCCAAAAACTACAACCGTATCCTAAGCTCCGAGCAATCTGGTTTCCTCAAAGTGCTCATTAGCGTAATACCACAAACCAGAAAAACCAGTACAATAAATCTTCCTGTCATCAGGCTTTTCGCCTTTGCATGACATAACTCTATAAAGCGCCTCACCACCATCATTCACTGGCTTAGGTTCCACCATCACTACGGGCCAGGGTTTTTGTAGCATGTGTTTTTGACTTCCGTACACCGGGCACACACTTCGGCAGCCTATCTCTTACCGTGCTTTCGAAACGTTGCCACAACTATGCCCTCTAACGTAAACAATCGCGCTACTGACATAAACAGGCGGGAAAATACGTGGTATTTTTTGATTTTTACAAGCTAAGAAATCGGCCTGAACGACCTGAAAGGCCCGTAAAACGGGGCCTTGTAATATTTTGCGAAGATTCCGCAAATCATAATTGGTGCCGAAGGCGGGACTTGAACCCGCACGAGCGTTAGCTCACCACCCCCTCAAGATGGCGTGTCTACCAATTCCACCACTTCGGCTAAAACGTGATTATTGAGGTGTGTTTTCCTCAACGTTGTCCTCGACTGCATCAGCAGTTTCGGCAGCTTGTTCTTGCAGATTTTGTGCGGCGGTCTCAGCGGTTTCCGCCGCCTGATCCATTGCTGCACTGGCCGCATCGCTAACTTCATTCGCCGCGTTTTCAGTAACGGCGCTGGCTTCTTCAACAACGTCGTCTTGCAAGCTTGGCAAATCAGAATCAGAAAGCTCATCGCTGGCTGCCGCAGGAATATCAGACTCGGGCTCAACCTGTAAGGTAGGAATGCCTTCGTCGACGGTTACACCGGCGTTCTGCTTTGCCACGATGGCCAAGCCAAAACTGGTTACAAAAAAGATGGTCGCCAGGATCGCTGTGGCGCGGGTAAAAAAGTTACCGCCACCGGAGCTGCCGAATACGGTCTGGGATGCACCGCCGCCAAAAGAAGCACCCGCTTCAGCACCTTTACCTTGCTGCAGCAGGATCAGGCCAATAATGCCCAATGCTGTCAGCATGTGTACGATCAGAATAATCTTATCCATATTACGCTCTTGCGTTTCTCGTCTATAAACTTGTTAGCGAACTGCTGCTTTAGCAATTGCCAAAAAGTCATCTGCCTTTAGTGAGGCACCGCCTACCAAGGCACCGTCGATATCGGGCTTGGTAAATAATTCAGCGGCATTGTCTGGTTTGACACTGCCGCCATATAAAATCTGTACGCTGTTCGCAACACTACCCAGGCGCGAACGAATATACGCATGCACTTCCTGAGCCTGTTCCGGGCTGGCACTTAAGCCTGTGCCAATGGCCCAAACGGGCTCATAAGCCACCACGGTATTGGCCATGGCATCCAAACCTAACTGATTCACAACCGTCATCAATTGACGCTCTATCACAGCCAGAGTTTCGCCCGCTTCACGTTCGGCTTGGCTCTCGCCGATGCACAACACGGGCACCAGAGATGCCTTTAATGCGGCTGCGCACTTATTCGCCACCAACGCATCGCTTTCCGCGTGGTATTGGCGGCGCTCAGAATGCCCCAAAATGACATACTGACAGCCCAGTTCGCGTAACATCTGTGAGGAAATCTCACCGGTATAAGCGCCAGACTCATGTTCGCTCATATCCTGACCGCCCCAAGCAACATCACTGCCGTTCAGAACGACCTGACACTGCGGCAGATAAATTGCCGGTGGGCAGACACCTAAAGAAACCTTGTCAGCATCCCAGTTGCGCAAGCCTTTCAGCAATTCGGCATTGGCGGGAATTGACCCGTTCATTTTCCAATTGCCTAGCACCAGGGGTTTTGCCATAACCGTCTTCTTTTGTGTTATTCCACGATCAAAAATTGAGTGCTTAACAGCCCTTAAAACCCAGGGTTCCATCTGCTGCCAAAAGCGGGCGCCAATGGTATATGAGTGACGCTAAACTTGCAAACAAAACAAGGGCTTAATGCGGTCAAAGTCCGCATCTTGAAAACACCCTTTGAGCCAGGCCTGCAAAGGGCTCTATGCGACCTCTTTTTCCACCACTTCAGCCAGCTCTTGGGCCAGTTGACCAACCAATTGGCTGTCTTCACCTTCGGCCATTACCCGGATCACCGGCTCTGTGCCCGATGGGCGCAACAACACACGCCCGCGACCCGCCATGGCCGTTTCCGCAGCGGTTATCGCTTTTTGAATATTTTGGTTTTCGGCCAGATCAATCACTTTATTGCGGCGAACGTTGATCATGGTTTGGGGCAGCTTGTTCATGCCGTTTTTCAACTCATGCAGGCTCTTGCCCTGCTCGACCACCGCTAGCAACACCTGCAGTGCGGCCACAATGCCATCACCGGTCGTAGTCACGTCACTGCACACGATGTGACCAGAGGACTCACCACCCAGCAACCACTGATTTTGCTTCATGGCTTCAATCACGTAGCGATCGCCCACTTTGGCGCGCACAAACGGCACCCCCATATCTTTCAGGGCCAGCTCAAAACCGAAGTTACTCATGAGAGTTCCAACCACACCATTGCAGCCATGCTCACCGGCGGCACGATGAGCTGCAATGATGTACAGCAATTCATCACCATCAATCACTTCACCATGACCGTCGACAAACAGAACACGATCGCCATCACCATCAAAAGCAATACCCAGATCGGCACCTGTTTCGACCACCTTGTCTCGCAACATTTCGGGATGCGTCGATCCACAGCCACGGTTGATGTTCAAACCATCGGGCTCGACGGCGATGCTGATCACCTTGGCACCCAACTCTTGGAATACTGAAGGCGCAACGTGATAAGTCGCACCATTGGCACAATCCAACACGATGGTCATTCCTTGCAGGCTGAACCCCCAAGGCATTGTGCCTTTACAAAATTCCACGTAACGCCCCGCCGCATCGGATATGCGCATGGCTTTACCCAATTTGCCTTCCGTGGTGAACATTGGCTGGTCGATTTCCGCTTCAATAGCTAACTCGATATCATCATTGAGTTTGGTGCCCTGGCGGCTGAAAAACTTAATGCCATTATCATAATAAGGATTGTGGGAAGCACTGATCACAATGCCGGCGGTGGCCTGGAAAGTCCGGGTCAGGTAAGCAATTGCCGGGGTAGGCATTGGGCCGAGCAAGCCAACATCGATACCGGCATTAATCAGACCCGCTTCCAATGCCGATTCAAACATATAACCTGAAATTCGGGTGTCTTTACCGATAAGAATCTGATTGCGGCCACCGGACGCCTTAATGCTCTTTGCCAGTGCCCGGCCAGCGGCCCAACCCAATTTCAGAACAAAATCGGGTGTGATCGGCTGCTCGCCTACTTTGCCTCGAATACCGTCGGTACCAAAATACTGTCTACTCATACTCTCCCCCGTCCCGGTCAATAATTTCCCTGGCCCACGGCCACGCTCGATTGAATGCTTATTTACTTAAACGATCTTGTTTTGTCAGTGGCTGGCATCTATTTGCCAGAACAACTCTAAAATATCCCGGCTTTCGGCAACATCGTGAACCCGCAGTATGGCCGCACCTTGCTGCAGGGCTAACATGGCCACCCCCAAGCTGCCCGCCAAACGTTGCTCGACGGGTCGCTGCAACAAACCTTGCAACATTGACTTACGCGACAGCCCGGCCAATACGGGCAAACCCATGGCCTGCGTCAAAGACGACATTTTACGCAGCAATTCCACATTATGCTCCAGGGTTTTACCAAAACCAAAACCTGGATCCAGGATGATTTGCTCTCGATCAATACCCGCAGCAACACACTGGTCGACCCGCTCAGTCAAAAACGCGGAAACCTCCTCCACAACATTTTGATAGCTGGGTTTATTTTGCATGGTGCCTGGCTGGCCCTGCATGTGCATAAGGCATACCGGAAGCTGCAGCTCAGCCGCCATTTCAACGGCACCGTCGCGCTGCAAGGCCCGCACATCATTAATTAAGCCGGCTCCTACCGCTGCGGCTTCTTTCATCAGAGCGGGACTGCTGCTATCTACCGAGACGACAACATCAAGCTCGCGGGCAATACGTTCAACCACAGGGATGACTCGATCCATTTCTTCCTGAGCGGACACCTTGGCTGCGCCTGGACGGGTGGATTCCCCACCGACATCAATAATACTGGCTCCTTCAGCCTGCATTTGAATCGCGCGCTGCAGGGCGAGATCCAGATCCAAACAACCTTGCTGATAACTGTTGCCGCCATCGGAAAAGGAATCGGGTGTGGTATTTAGAATGCCCATAATTTTGGGCTTGCTCAGGTCCAGCGGTTTGCCAGCGCAATTAAGAACAGGAGAAGACATAAATAACGGCGCTCGATAAATCAGGTGCGTGTATCATTTTTAAGCGGGCAGAAAATAAAAATGGCCGCAGTTAACAAGTAACGGCGGCCAGGCTAAACGCGATTGCGTTTAGCTTTCGTTGGCAGGCCCACCAATAGGACCTGTGGATTTATCCGAATCCGATGAATCTTTCTTTTCAGATTTGATGTGGCTGTTGAAATCGCCATCATCCCAATCGCGTGGTGGACGCACTTGGCGTCGATTCATCAAATCTTCCACCTGTTCAGAATCGATTGTTTCATACTCGATCAAAGCATCTTTCATGGATTCCAGAATATCGCGGTTTTCTTCCAGAATTCCCTCGGCCACTTTATAGCGATCATCGATAATGCTGCGCACTTCTTCGTCGATCACTTTAGATGTCGCGCCGGAATAATTCGGTGAAGACATACCAGGGTATTGCCCTTCATCATCACCGTAGGAAAGCGGGCCCAGCTTTTCAGACAGACCCCATTTCATCACCATGCCACGCGCAATTTTTGTCGCACGTTCAATATCGCTGGACGCACCAGTAGACACCGCATCGGCACCGCCGGTCATCTCTTCGGCAATTCGGCCACCGTACAAGGTTGAGATTTGACCCAACAGGTAGCGGCGACTGTGGCTGTACTTATCATCTTCCGGCAGGAATTGAGTCACACCCAAAGCACCGCCGCGTGGAATAATGGTGACCTTGTGCACCGGATCATGCTCGGGCATCAAGTAACCCACAATAGCGTGACCCGCTTCGTGATAAGCCGTCATGATCTTGTCGTCTTCGCTCATCACCATGGACTTGCGCTCGGCGCCCATCATGATTTTATCGCGTGCTTTTTCAAAATCTTCCATGCTCACGGTGCGCTTATTGGCTCGCGCCGCAAAAAGAGCGGCTTCGTTCACCAAGTTCATCAGATCAGCACCTGAGAAGCCCGGAGTACCACGAGCAATCACAGAGGCTTTTACCGCGTCGTCCATAGGCACTTTACGCATATGAACTTTCAGGATTTGTTCGCGACCACGAATGTCTGGCAGACCAACGTGGACCTGACGGTCAAAACGACCTGGACGCATCAAGGCTTTATCCAATACATCGGCACGGTTAGTGGCTGCCATAACGATAACGCCTTCGTTACCTTCAAAGCCGTCCATCTCAACCAGCAACTGGTTCAGGGTTTGCTCACGCTCATCATGACCACCACCATGACCGCCACCACGATGACGACCTACCGCATCGATTTCATCAATAAAGATAATGCACGGTGCCTGTTTCTTGGCTTGGTCGAACATATCGCGGACACGGCTTGCGCCCACACCCACAAACATTTCCACAAAGTCAGAACCGGAGATTGAGAAAAATGGTACCTTGGCTTCGCCAGCAATCGCTTTTGCCAGCAGCGTTTTACCGGTTCCTGGAGGACCCGCCATCAACACACCACGAGGAATCTGACCGCCCAGTCGCTGAAACTTGGATGGGTCGCGCAGGTATTCCACCAGCTCTTGAACTTCTTCTTTGGCTTCATCAACACCCGCCACATCGGCGAAGGTGGTTTTCACCTGATCTTCACCCAACAGGCGAGCCTTGCTCTTACCAAAGCTCATTGGACCACCACGTCCACCTGAGCCACCTTGCATCTGGCGCATGAAGAACATGAAGATCACGAGAATAATCAGGATGGGGAAACTCGCTACGAGGAGCTGCTGCCAAATACTGGGCTTTTCGGGCAATTTGCCTTCAATCTGTACCTTATGGTTATACAGATCATCCATCAGTTTGTTGTCGGAGACTTGCGGACGAACCACCTGGAAGGTTGAACCGTCGCGACGCTCACCGTGAATAATCAGGCCATCGACAACAACCTTCTGAACCTGCCCGGAGCGAACCTCGGCAATAAAGTCAGAATAAACCAGTGGCTTTTGCTTGGTCTGACCATTGATATTCTGGAAGACAGCAAACAGCACTGCCGCAATGACCAGCCACAATACAAGGTTTTTTGACATATCGTTCAAAGCGATTTCCTCTTGGCGCCAGTGCCATAAAGCGAAGCACGGCTAACTACGTTAAGCCTCAATGAGGTTTGGTGGGCCATTGTAGCCCCATTTCCGTTTCTCAGCGTATCTTGGTATCACGCTTTAGCGGTTCTTTACAGTCTATTCAGACCAAGCTGCACAAATATCAGACACATCGCCCCTGCGCGGCTTCGAGACGATGACCGCCCCTATGTAAGTATGACAGTCATTTCGCGGTTTTGGTTTAAACCTGCAAATTTTTAGCCTTTAAACCCTTTAGCCACGAGATAAACCTCTCGCGAGCGGGCTCTGGAGGCATCAGGCTTTCGGGTCAGAACCTTCTGGAAACTGCTGCGACTGTCGGCCAACAATTCATCAAATCCTTCGCCCTGAAATACCTTAGCGACAAAAACCCCACCGGGCTTTAATACTTGTCGAGCCATATCGAGGGCCAATTCCACCAGGTACATGGATTTGGGCTGATCAACATCGGCCATACCTGACATATTGGGGGCCATATCCGAGATTACAAGGTCTGCTTGAGCCCCCCCCATACGATCCATCAATTCGTTAAAGACCGACTCTTCGGTAAAATCCCCCTGAACGAAATCCACACCGGCCATGCCATCCATCTCTAAGATGTCTGAGGCGAAAACTCGCCCTTTGCTGTCGCCACTGGCATTGACTCGCTCCGCCGCGACCTGGCTCCAGCCTCCTGGGGCTGCGCCGAGATCGACTACGGTCATACCCGTGCGAAACAGCTTGTCCTTCTGATCCAGCTCGATCAGCTTATAGCTGGCTCTGGAACGGTAGCCATCTTGCTGGGATTGCTTTACATATTGATCGTTGAAGTGCTCTTGCAACCAACGACCGCTACTTTTGGAACGGGCCAATGAGAATACCTCGGGTTTTGTCTGTCTGAAGCCGCAAAATTAAAGACATCAGGGCAGTTGGCGGGTAGAATACGCCACCTTTTTACGGCTGTGGTGAATAATTAACCAGGGCTGATGTTTGAATTTACACCCTAAACGCCTAATGCTCCGCATCCTGAACCCAAATGGGGCTACACTCGCGAGCGCAGAGGCAAAGGGATATACCTAGAGACTATTGTATGACGTTAAGTGCAGATCGCAAAAAACAATATCGCAGTTTAGGCCACAACCTGAAGCCTGTGGTGACCATTGCCGGCAATGGACTGAGCGAAAACGTGATGAATGAGCTCGACCGCGCCCTGGAAGACCATGAGTTAATCAAGGTAAGACTGGTCGTGGCTGATCGCGATTTGCGCAAACAAGTGATCGATGAATTCTGCCAACAGGCCCGCTGCGAACTGGTTCAGGAAATCGGTAAGGTAGCCTTGGTATATCGCGCCGCGAAAAAGCCAAACGCCAAGCTTTCCAATATCAGCCGCGTTTAAGTCGCGGCCGACAGAATCTGAGAAAAGGCGCGCTCAGCGTCTCTCCAATCTTTTCCGGTCAATTCTTTTGGGGTCAATCACGGCCTGCCCCACATCGACACCGAATGAGTCCCTTCGTCGTTATCGCAACGATTTATCGCCTCAGTTTATCCTAACTCCACTTGAGTATTCACCGGATCTATATAGCGGCATCAAATATTAAAATCGCCTGGCGGTTTCCAATATGCGGGATAACCCTTACACTCCTTGGAAACATAATAATGAGCGGCCCAGGAACTGCCCCCTAACGCCCGTCATCGGAGCCCCTTAGGCAAAGGCATAGCCACAGTCGCAGTGACAAGGTATCTGTTATGACAAACCCGACTGCGAGCTCAGGCCGCTGGCCCCACTACACGCTGGTGTTATTGAGCATCGTCTATGTGTTCAATTTTATCGATCGGCAAATTCTGGTGATTTTGCAGGAATCCATTAAGGCCGATATGGGTCTGTCAGACTCCCAATTGGGCCTGATGACCGGATTCACTTTTGCCATCTTCTATGTCTCCGCCGGCATTCCTATTGCCCGCTGGGCAGACCGCTCCAACCGCCGCAACATTGTCTCTTGGGCCATTGCCATTTGGAGCGGCATGACAGCATTATCAGGACTCGCACAGAATTTTTGGCAAATGCTGCTGGCTCGCATTGGTGTGGGCATCGGTGAAGCTGGCGGCAGCCCCCCGGCACACTCCATGATTTCAGACATCTACCCCGCGCACCAACGCGGCACAGCATTGGCGTTTTACAGTGCGGCAATCTATGTAGGCATTATGGTGGGCTATTTGGTCGGCGGCTGGGTGGACCAACACTATGGCTGGCGAATCGCTTTTTTCGTGGTAGGTATTCCTGGATTGCTTGTCGCATTACTGGTTCGCTTCAGCATTACTGAGCCCGCACGCGGCCAACACGACAGTGCTCCGGTCGGTGAATCCACCAGCTTAAGAGAGACGCTCAATACGCTGAAATCCATGCGCTCTTTTGTGTTCCTGGCCGTTGGTTCTGGACTGGCCTCTTTTTCAAGTTATGGCTCAGGCAACTTTATGCCCAGCTTTCTATTCCGCTCCCACGGCATGGAACCGGCTGACATTGGCATCCTCCTGGCCTTTGGTGCAGGTATCGGAGGCGGTATCGGTGCATTTTTTGCCGGCTGGTTTGCCGACCGCATTGGTAAAGAAAACAAACGCTGGTATGCCTGGATTGCCTGTGTTGGGCAGATTCTGGCCATTCCGCTTGGGCTGTTGGCGCTTTATTCCGAGAACATGATATTGATTGCCCTTGGAATTGGCGGCACTACTTTCTTCGGTATTTGGTATCTCGGGCCGGTACTGGCGATGGCACAAACCCTGGTGAAACCCAATATGCGCGCCATGACTTCTGCAATTTTATTTTTCATTCTGAATTTGATTGGCCTTGGCGGAGGCCCATTGATCGCGGGCATTATGAGCGATCTTTTGGCCAGCAGCTACGGCACTGAATCCTTACGCTATTCTCTCACCGTTATGGCATTCAGCAGCTTGGCCGCGGCCGCTTGTTTCTGGATGGCTTCTAAATATCTGGTTGAAGATTTAAAAAGACAAGGCAGCTAGCCATTAAGAGCGTTGAACAAACATAAAAAAAGCCGGCAAATGCCGGCTTTTTTTATGTGGTCACTGTGTCCACCGTTAAGCAATAACACAGAGCTGTCTTTTAGATATGCTTAACCACATCAATCTCAAACTCCACCTCACCACCTGGTGTTTGAACAACAACCTCATCACCCTCAGACTTGCCAACCAGGGCGCGGGCAATAGGAGAATTCACTGAGATTTTATTCGCCTTAACATCGGACTCATCATCGCCCACGATGGTGTAGGTCACAGTCGCATCGGTGTCCAAATTGATCAAGTCGACCGTCGAACCGAAGATCACTTTGCCCGAGTGGGGGATTTTAGTGATATCAATAATTTGAGCGTTGGACAGTTTGCCCTCAATATCCTGAATGCGACCTTCGCAAAAACCCTGCTGCTCTCGAGCGGCGTGATATTCGGCGTTTTCCTTGAGGTCACCATGCTCACGCGCCTCGGCAATTGCCTGCACAATGCGTGGACGATCCTCTTTTTTCAGGCGTTCCAACTCTTCGCGCAGAGCTTCCGCGCCAGCCTGGGTCATGGGTACTTTATCTAACATAGCAATTCCATTCGCTCGCCAAAGGGCGAGATCTTTCATCGTTTTTTGTTATTGGTACTGGCGCCTGTCATACCATTTGGGAATACAGGCGCCAAGTCGAGAGTGCAGGCCTATTGAGTCAGCTTGGCGACCCGGGCATGCAATTCTTGTACAGAGCGTACCTTGTGTTCATCAACAAACTCAAGAGCTACCGCGACGGCTTCAGCCGAAGCCAGAGTAGTAGTGTAGTACACACCGTGCTGTTCAGCACTGCGTCGGATAGACGCTGAATCCTTAATGGCTTGCTTACCTTCGGTGGTATTCACCACCATGGCGATCTCGTCATTTTTAATGGCATCAACAATGTGTGGACGACCTTCTTCCACCTTGTTGACCAGTTCGACTGTCAGGCCAGCATCTTCCAAAACTTTCGCTGTACCACGTGTCGCCACCAGCTCAAAGCCCAGCTTTTGCAGATCACGTCCAACTGCGACCACACCGCCTTTGTCAAAATCACGCACACTGATAAAGACCTTGCCCGAGGTAGGGATTGCATCACCGGCACCCATCTGGGATTTGCCATAGGCTTCAGCAAAGGTATCGGCAACTCCCATTACCTCACCCGTGGACTTCATTTCAGGGCCGAGAATCGGATCAACCGATGGGAATTTGTTAAACGGGAATACCGCTTCTTTCACGCTGAAGTAATCCGGTACGATTTCCTGAGTGAAGCCCTGCTCTTCCAAACTCATACCCGCCTGACAACGTGCCGCAACTTTGGCCAGAGACGTCCCGATGCACTTGGATACAAACGGCACCGTACGAGAGGCGCGAGGATTAACCTCGATGACATAAATCTTGCCATCCTGATAAGCCAACTGGGTGTTCATCAAACCTACGACACCCAACTCCAAGGCCATCTTCTTAACTTGCTCACGCATAAGATCCTGAACATCAGCGGGCAAGTTATAAGGTGGCAAAGAACAAGCCGAATCACCGGAGTGAACTCCACACTGCTCAATGTGCTGCATGATTGCACCAATCACCACTTGCTTGCCATCACTCACCGCGTCGATATCAACTTCGATGGCCGAGTTCAGGAAGTGGTCCAGCAATACAGGTGCATCTTCCGACACCTGAACAGCTTCGCGCATATACGTGCGCAGCTCACTTTCGTTATAAACAATTTCCATTGCGCGGCCGCCCAAGACATAAGATGGACGTACAACCAAAGGATAACCCACATTTTCTGCTTCGCGCACCGCTTCTTCTGAAGAGCGCACAATGGCGTTGGAAGGTTGCAACAAACCGAGACGTTCGATCATTTGCTGGAAACGCTCACGGTCTTCAGCGCGGTCAATGGCTTCTGGTGCGGTACCAATGATTGGTACACCGGCAGATTCCAAAGCGCGAGCAAGCTTCAATGGCGTCTGGCCACCGAACTGCACAATGACACCTTCCGGTTTTTCTTTGTGCACAATTTCCAATACGTCTTCCAGTGTCACCGGCTCAAAGTAGAGGCGGTCAGACGTATCGTAATCGGTGGAAACGGTTTCAGGGTTACAGTTCACCATAATGGTTTCGTAACCGTCTTCGCGCATGGCCAAAGCCGCGTGTACGCAGCAGTAATCAAATTCGATACCCTGGCCAATTCGGTTCGGGCCGCCACCGAGAACCATGATCTTACGATTATCACTCGGTTCCGCTTCGCACTCTTCCTCATAGGTTGAGTACATATAGGCCGTTGATGTTGAGAATTCAGCCGCACAGGTATCAACGCGTTTGTACACCGGGTGAATACCCAAGCTGTGACGATGAGCGCGAACTTTACGCTGACTCACACCAAGCAGATCAGCCAGGCGCAAATCAGAAAAACCTTTGCGCTTCAGGCGGAACATCAAGTCGGCATCGATATCAGAAAACGGCATGGATTGCAGAGCCAACTCGGTATCAATAACGTCTTTAATCTGCACCAAAAACCAGGGATCAATTGCGGAAACTTCATATACCTCGTCAATTGACATGCCAGCACGGAACGCATCACCAACATACCAAATGCGCTCGGCACCGGGAGTCGATAAATCGCGACGAATCTTGCTCATGGCATCTTCGCTTTGCAAATCAACTCGCGATTCAAAACCGGCCGAGCCAACTTCCAATCCGCGCAATGCTTTTTGCATGGACTCCTGGAATGTACGACCAATGGCCATCACCTCACCCACAGACTTCATTTGAGTGGTCAGACGCGCATCGGCGTCACCAAATTTCTCAAAGGTAAAGCGAGGAATTTTAGTCACAACATAATCGATGGAAGGCTCGAACGATGCCGGTGTTGCACCGCCGGTAATGTCGTTTTGCAACTCATCCAGGGTGTAACCCACTGCAAGCTTTGCGGCAACTTTGGCAATTGGGAAACCGGTTGCCTTGGAAGCCAGCGCAGAAGAACGAGACACGCGGGGGTTCATTTCGATGACCACCAAACGGCCATCTTTTGGATTCACCGCAAACTGCACATTGGAACCACCGGTTTCCACTCCGATTTCACGCAGTACCGCAATCGATGCATTACGCATAATCTGCAGTTCTTTATCGGTCAGTGTTTGCGCCGGCGCAACAGTGATGGAATCACCGGTGTGCACACCCATTGGGTCAAAGTTTTCGATAGAGCAAATGATAATGCAGTTATCATTTTTATCACGCACCACTTCCATCTCATACTCTTTCCAACCAAGCAGAGATTCATCAATCAACAATTCGTTGGTCGGCGAAAGGTCGAGACCACGCGCGCAAATTTCTTCAAATTCTTCCCAGTTGTAAGCGATACCTCCACCGGAGCCACCCATGGTAAAAGAGGGGCGAATAATAACCGGAAAACCGAACATTTCTGGGACTTTTTTCGCTTCGTCCATAGAGTGAACGATTTCAGCACGGGCACATTCCAAGCCGATTTTTTTCATCGCCTTGTCGAACAAATCACGATCTTCGGCTTTATGAATGGCTTCCTGCTTGGCACCAATCAGCTCGACGCCGAATTTATCCAAAACACCATTGTCGTGCAGTGCCAGTGCGCAGTTCAACGCCGTCTGACCGCCCATGGTAGGCAATACTGCATCCGGGCGTTCTTTCTCAATAATCTTGGCAACCGTTTCCCAAGTGATCGGCTCAATATAGGTTGCATCCGCCATCGCCGGGTCGGTCATGATGGTGGCCGGGTTGGAATTCACCAGAATAACGCGATAACCCTCTTCGCGCAGTGCCTTACAAGCCTGGGCGCCAGAGTAGTCAAATTCACAGGCCTGTCCGATAACAATGGGGCCGGCACCAATAATCAGAATACTTTCAATGTCGGTTCTTTTTGGCATGTCTATCTCCCCTTAGCGGGCGGCCTCCATCAATTCAATAAAGTGGTCGAACAACGGCGCCGCGTCGTGCGGGCCGGGGCTAGCTTCTGGGTGACCCTGGAAACTGAAGGCAGGCTTATCGGTGCGATGAATGCCCTGCAAGGTCCCATCAAACAGTGATTTGTGCGTCGCGCGCAGATTGTCAGGCAGGCTATCTTCGTCAACCGCGAAACCGTGATTCTGGCTGGTAATCAATACGGTTTGATCATCCAGGTTTTGTACCGGGTGGTTACCGCCGTGGTGGCCATGGCCCATCTTGACGGTTTTCGCGCCAGAGGCCAGTGCCAGCAGCTGGTGGCCAAGGCAGATGCCAAACACCGGAATCTCGGTTTTCAACAGCTCCTGAATTGCATTGATCGCATAATCACAGGGCTCTGGATCACCGGGGCCATTCGACAAAAACACGCCATCGGGGTTCATCGCCAATACTTCAGAAGCGGGAGTTTTCGCTGGAACGACAGTTAAATCACAACCGCGATCAGCCAACATGCGCAGAATATTACGCTTAACACCGTAGTCATAAGCCACGACGTTAAAACGCTTCTCAGTCTGCTCTACGTGTCCTTTGCCCAGCTGCCAGCTGCCCTCTGTCCAAGGGTACGCTTCAGCGGTGGTCACTTCTTTAGCCAGATCCAAGCCTTTCAGACCTGAGAAATCTTTAGCGGCAGCCAGAGCGGCTTCTTCATTCAGCTCGCCGGCCATGATGCAACCTTTGAGCGAGCCCTTGTCACGCAGCAAGCGAGTCAGTCGGCGTGTATCGATATCAGCAATGCCCAGAATATTGTGCTTTTGCAGGTAGGCATCCAGGTTTTCTTCTTTGCGGAAGTTGGATGCCAGCAATGGTAGATCGCGAATCACCAGGCCGGTGGCCCAAATCTGATCACATTCTTCATCTTCCTGGGTCACCCCAACACTGCCAATATGCGGGTAGGTCAGTGTCACGATTTGCTTGGCGTAGGAAGGGTCGGTCAGGATTTCCTGGTAGCCTGTGATAGCGGTGTTAAACACCACCTCACCAACGGCCTGACCATCAGCGCCAATGGCACTGCCACGAAAGATACTGCCATCTTCAAGAACAAGAATGGCGGGCCGGGAATTATTGCGCAATAAAGGGCTCATTAAACAGGCAGCCTCCAGTAGGGGGTAATCACATAGCTAAGCAATAAACCAAGACCGCAGGGCTTACTTCTCGTCAAACGCCAGTCCGAGGGCTAGCGCTGCACGCCAGGGCGCACAGTGAGTGGTCTCTGCCACTATCACGACGGGAAGTGTGGAATTTGCATGGCATAAGTCGCAAAAAAGCGAGATGAAACAGAAAGTCTCATCTCGCTTTTTCTTAAAATTCGCCATCGCTGCTTCCAGCGGGTTAAGGGCCAATGGCCTATTGCAATCTAACTGCGCATTCTACGGCAAAGGCCCCCTATTTGTCCATCCCATTTAGCAGCTAATGGCGTGGTTTTTAGATTTTAAACTGGCCCAATGTGGACTTCATGTTCGCCGCCATGTCCGCCAGATCCTGAATACTGGAGGAGATCGCTGCTGAACCGGAGGACGCCTGACGAGAAACCACGGCAATATTCTCCATATTGCGCTCGATTTCGTTGTTGGCTGCGCCCTGCTCTTCCGTTGCACTGGCGATCTGATCGGTCTTGGCGCGAATCGAGGCGACACCATCGGTAATGGCCACCAACGACTCACTGGCCGCTTCCGAATGCTTCACAGCTTCCGCAGCCTGCTTACGCCCCTGCTCCATACGCTGTACGGCTTCACGGGCACCGCCCTGAAGACGCTCGATCATGTCCTGAATTTCTTCCGTCGAAGACTGGGTGCGAGAAGCCAGCGTACGAACCTCGTCGGCTACAACCGCAAAGCCTCGACCCTGTTCACCCGCACGTGCCGCCTCGATTGCCGCATTCAGGGCCAGCAAATTCGTCTGCTCGGCAATACCTCGAATCACATCGAGAACGGTACCGATATCTTCGGTTCCCTGACGCAACTGATCAATCACCTCAGCAGCCCCGTGAATGTCTTGAGCCAGGCGTTCAATCTGGGACTTGGTATTCCCAACCACTTCACGACCACTGCAGGATTCCTGATCCGCCGAGTGGGCATTTTCAGCAGCATCTGTCACATTACGGGCCACTTCATCCACCACAGAGGACATTTCGCGCACCGCTTCAACCACTTGGTTAATATCCGCTTGCTGTCCAGCGACACCTTTTTCGGTCTCCTGAGCCAACTGAGAAACTTCAACGGCATGACGGTCCAGCTCCATGGCGTTGTTAGAGAAGCCTGAAATCGTCCCATGCAAACGCTCAATGAAGGTATTGAAATTGGTGCATAAAACGCCGATTTCATCGCGCCCATCGTCCGGTAGGCGTAGGGTAAGATCACCATTACCTTCGGCCATGTCTCGCAGAGCATCGGATACCCCAATAACCGGCCGCACAATGGCTCGGGAAATAAACAGGGACACTACCGCCGCCAGCACCGAAATAAACAGCACGGACATGCCCGCGCTCTGCACGGCTTCGTCTTTCGCCAGGGAGACCTCATCACGGCTGACCGCAATATAGATGACACCCAGTTTTTCACCGTCGGCGGTAATAGGGCTTGCCATTCGGAATTCGTGAGCAGTATCGTGATCGACAAATGAGGAGTTCAAGGAAGCAGGTGCACCACTGGGTATTGTGCTTGCTTTGGTACCCTTGCCTTTTTCAAACCAGGCGAATGGCATACCATCACCACCGTAAATAACGGAGGAGTTAATTCGCGCACTCTTACTGAGATTCGACAAGATCTCGCGGGTAGTTGCCTTATCGTCAAACGCCAGAGCGCCCGCTGTGCTTCCGCCAACCACCATCTCAATGGTTTCAGCAAAACGTTCCAATTCTTCCTCAATATGTGCAACCTGGGTCACCACTGACACCGCGCTGACTGTGATTACTGCCGCCATACTGGTTAGCGTCACACCGAGTAGCACTTTCCATTTTAGAGATAAGCTTTTCATTCTCGACTCCGTCATTAAGCCCAGGTCCACCCGCTTTCCAGCAAGCATGACCAATTACGTCTTAAGCGATTACTTACTTACAACAAGCCCAACCCGTTATTTGTCGCGACAAACATTGCGGGTACAAGTATTAATATCTACAGGCTTAACAAAAACTTTAGAGGCATTTGGGGATTCTGCCGAGAAACCGCCCGGCGGTTATCCATGATGGAATAACAAGATAGGCTCCAGGCCCTATTTTTTAGGCATATTTTTTGGGTCTAGGTCACAGATAATGATAAAGTGCTAAACACGAGACGCACTCTAATACTAAAAACAAATCCGTTTGGCCGATATCCCTATGAAGTTATACCAAGTTGCAGGCGCATTACTTATTCTTATGGCAAGCGCTGCTGCCAAAGCGCAAGTTATTATTAACTCAGCCACACTATCTAATCCGATTATTGCCGGCGAGCCGGTTACTCTTACGGTAATTACGGAAAACCTGGGCAGTACCGCTTTTAACGGCGTTGAACTTATTCATATCAGCGGCCCCTCTGTCCCGAATTGGCAAACAAGTGATCCCGATTGTTCACTTATTCCACCTGACGTGCCCGGCGCCGGCCCCATTGGTTATGATTGCGGCCCAGCTCCGCTGCCAGGAGACCCCTTACGCAAGCCTGGTAAGAAAAATCCTGCAAACGGAACATTCCAAACTCACCAGGCTTCTGTACCCGGTGGCACCCCAGGCCAGTCCCAATTTACGTTCAGCTTTGTGCCCGTTGCAGGCAGCTATGAGATGGACGTTGCCTCGCTGGATTGTGGTGGACCATTCCCCTGTGTGGTCACCCTGAATTTCACCGCAATAACCATCGACCCCGAAATCAACGCCAACTTGCAAACGTCCGTCAATGAAAATGACGGACAGGCCGTATTGCGCTTTTCTCTGACCGAACCCGGCAACGAAGATATCTTTCTTGAAGTCAGCACCCAAAATGGCAGCGCCCTTGCCGGTGAAGATTTCCAACAAGTCAATGAAACGGTTACTTGGCTTGCAGGCGATGCCAGTGAAAAAACCGTGACCATCCCCATTTTGGATGACAATCGTTTTGAAGGGGACGAGAGCTTTCGAGTGGAACTGGCTCAAGTCAACGCCAGTGTCCCGGTTAACGCGCCACTGAGCTTTGACATTACCATTGTGGAAGACGACCCTGAGCCACCGGGTGTGATTAAATGGACTCAAACCGATTTTCAACTCGATGAAAACAGTGGCACCGTTACTCTCACTGCAGATCGCCTGGAAGGCGGCAACGGTGACATCAGCGTGAGCTACCAAGCGGTTTCCGATACCGCCACCGCAGGGCAGGATTTTGAGGCCGCCCAAGGCACTCTGGAATGGTTAAGTGGCGATAGAGAACCCAAAACAGTTTCAATTACAATCATCAAAGATCTTCTTCAGGAAGACACCGAACAGTTTCGTGTTGAACTCAGTCAAGCTCTTGGCGGCGCGACCATTGCTGACCCCAGTGCGGTCACTCTGACCATCGGAGATATTCGCGACCCTCAAGCACCCGATGTGGACGCCGGCGCCGATATTGAGGTAACAGATTTTGATGGTGACGGTGAAGTGGAAGTCAACCTGGACGCCTCCAACACCACCTCTCTCAACAGTGAAATTGACACGGTCGAATGGATTTTCGACGGTGAAGTCATTGCCACCGGCATCAAAACCACAGCGATACTCCCCGTTGGTGAAAACCAGCTCACGGTACGCGTCACGAATAATGCCGGTCTGGTGTCTGAGAAGCTGTTGAATGTTCTGGTGAAAGAGCAACGGAGCGAACCTAAAGACACCCTAGCCAGCACGCCGGGTATTGATCGCAACGAACGCAGCCTGGCAGAAACCCTAGACAGTTTGTGTCCTCGTCTGGCCGAGGCCGATCAATTGAACCCGCTCGCGGGCGCCCAACGCAATCTGCTTACTCGCTGTAACGGGCTGCTCGACCCAGATCTCAGTGATGAAGATCAAGCCGCAGCACTGCAGGCCATTGCCGGTGAAGAAGTGGCAGCATTGTTGTCAGCGGCGACCGACTTCGCCAGTGTGCAGCAGAGTAATATCCGAACTCGCTTGACCAAACTGCGCCGCGGCGGCCGAGGTGTTGACTTGAGTGGCCTGAACATTCAAACCGACAGCGGTACATTGAACGGGAAGTTAATCGCCAGTGCTTTTGGCGATAAACTCGGCGGTGCTGCCAGTGGTGATGAAGATACTTATCTCTTGGAAAGCTCGCGTTGGGGCGTGTTCCTGAACGGCAACATTCTTTACGGTGATAAAGATAAAACCGACAATCAAAACGGCTATGACCTAGACGTTAAAGGTCTAACATTTGGTATGGATTATCGCATCACCGACAACACTGTTGCCGGCCTTGCCATTGGCTTTGCTGACACTGATCTGGATTACCGCCAAAATGGCGGCACCATGGATGCCGAAAGCCAGTTTATTACGGCTTACGGTTCCTATTACGATGATAAGAACTACTATATCGACGTGAGCATTACCCGCGGCAACAGTGACTACGATATGCTGCGCCGCATTAACTATCAGGATATGTTTGGAGAGGTCAACGTCGAAGCAAATTCCAGCACCGGTGGTCGACAGCTTCTGGCAACCTTTGATGCCGGTTATGACTTTATTAAAGGAGCCTGGATCATCGGCCCGAACCTGGGGGTTTCTTACAACAAAACCAACATCGATGCATTCAACGAGCGTGGCAACAGCGGTCTTGAACTGGCCTTTGATCGCCAAGAGGCGAGTGTACATAGCGCCAGCCTAGGTTGGCACAGTTCCTACACTATGCTCAGGGACTGGGGCGTTCTGACCGCCCAGTTTAACGGTAACTACTACCGCGATTTTAAAAACAAAGAAAACCAAGTTGGGGTAGCGTTTGTTCACGATCCGTTTTCAGACAGCAGCAGCCCTCTAGTGCCAATTGTTGTGCGTACCGATGAAATCGACAAAAGCTATATGAGTTTCAATCTGGGGCTCGCCGCACAATTCCAACGCGGTTTTTCCGGTTTTATCGACTACCGTTATCTCGCCGGCGCCAGCAACATCAGTTCTGCTGAATTCAGTTTTGGTATGCGCTACGAGCTGAAGTTTTAACGGTACCGCGAAGCCAGCTTGCAAGGTTTAAACAAAGCCGCCCCAGGGCGGCTTTTTATTGCCCAGGGAAAAGCCCTGTTTTACACTGCCCGCCAGTGCTTTCAGGTTGTCGATTATGAGCCACAGGATTTTATCGAATTACACATTGAGCCCAGCGCTGACCAATCCAGCACTGTGGTCGCTGCTTGGCCATATAGGCCAGGAGAAAAACGTCAGTGCCGGCACTCAATTGTTTGCTGCCGACAGTGAACCGCAACATTGCTATGTCATTTTGCAGGGGCTGCTGAGGCAGTATTACCCCAGTGCCCAAGGCCGGGAGCGTAATAAAAATTTTTTCAGAGAAGGTCAGTTGGCCGGTTCACTAAGCGCCTGGTTAACACAAAGCAGCTGTCCTTATGAACTCCAGGCATTGGAAGACAGCATTCTTTGGGAAATGCCCGTTAATCAGTTACACAAACTGCAAAACGAGCCAAGCATTCAGGACATGCTGGACAAAACCACTCGAGAATTATTCCTGCGCAATGAACAACGCGAAGCCGTCTTGCTCACCAAGTCCGGGGAGGAACGCTATCAATGGTTGCTTGGGAATGAAGCCTGGATCGCGGAACGCCTACCCCAGTATCATATCGCCAGTTATCTGGGCATGGATGCCGTCAGCTTGTCACGAATAAAAGCCAAACTCAAAACCACCACTTAAGGAATACGTCCCTCAAGTGGTGCTGACTCGATTTCCACGCCGTAATGGTTTAAAACTTTAGATTTAATTCTCGCGCCAATTTGGCAACAATCACTTCCAATTCAGAAGAGAGGCTTTGCTGAAACTGCAAAGCCATTTCACCGCTGTCGAGAATGTTGACATCAAAAGCGGGGAGTTTTTCAATCGAATCACCCAACAATTCTTTCACTGTGCGTTCAGTGGCCGCCGCTCGCAAGCTGGGCTTATGTACCTTACCCACCGCCGTGACCGGCAAGGCCTCTAGAATTTCAATAAACTTGGGACAAGCCGGTCGCTCAGCAATGTTTTCTACCGCATAGGTCATTAGCTCCTGCTCGGTTACGGAGTGGCCGTCATACAGCTGGACATAAGCCACAGGCAACTCACCAGCGTACGCATCCGGGCGCCCCACCGCGGCGGCCAAGGACACCGCCGGATGCTGTTCCAAACAGTTTTCGATCAACGCCGGATCAATATTATGGCCACTTCGAATAATCAAATCCTTCGCCCGCCCGGTAATAAACAGATAACCTTCGCCATCAATGTGCCCCAAGTCACCGGTATGCAACCAACCGTCATTCAGAGGGTTTTCATCACGCCCCAGATAACCTGCAAATACCACATCACCACGCACCAGCAATTCACCGCTGTCACCGGCTTTTTCGGCGCCATTGATACGCAAGTCAATCAAGTCACTGACATAACCCGCACTGCCCGGCACAGTAGACTTATGTATATTAGGCATCGCAATCGCGCCGGCGCACTCGGTCATGCCATAAATTTGGTAGAGCTCCAAACCTAAAATAGACTTCACATCGTGGCACAATGCTGCAGGTACCGGAGACCCGCCCGAGATTAAATACTTTAAGGATGAAACATCCGCATCGACAGGCACATTCACCATCGAGGCTACTGATGTCGGAATACCACCACTGACAGTAACCTGATATTTCTCCACCATCTGCCAGTGAGCCAGCACAACATTCGGATCACGGAAGCCAGCAATGGTAGGCAGTATAATTTCAATGCCCGCACACAAGCAGGAAAGCCCATTAATCATCGAACCGGCCACATGGAATAAAGGCAGGCCACTCATCACAACATCACCGGCTTCGAGGTTCATGCTTTCATGATGCAGGGCAACACAAGCCAGTTGGTTGCGTTGGGAATTTTGTGCCAGTTTTGGGGTACCCGTCGTGCCTCCCGTGTGAAAATAGGAAGCCATATCGTCCAGGCCAGGCAAGCTGTCTTCTTCCAGCGCATCGGCCGAATACTGGCCCAACAGCTGTTCAAAAAGCTCGTAGGATTCGGCCGGAAAGAAAACCGGAATCAAGGTAACCGGCTTCGATAAACGCTTCGCAACAGCCTCAGCTTTCTGCCAAATATCGCTGACTGGATTAGGCCCTAAAGCCATCAACACATCCGCATCGGCGGCTTCCATCAGTTGCACTAAGGCGTCTTCGTTCAACAGAGGGTTCAAAGGGTTCGCGACACCCGCCGTTTCAGCACCCCACATGATGGCATGAGCCTGGGGAATGTTGGGCAGCAGGAACGAACACACCGGACGTTCAGCCTGGCTTCGATCACGCAGCAATCTCACCACTCGCCGAATATTGTCCAGCAATTCCTGATAACTCCAAGACAGATCTTGGAAATCGTTCTTGAGGTCAGTCACCAAACGCAAGGCCGTTGCTTCCGGCTGCTGTTCAGCTACGGCGTTCAGGTAATGATAGATAGAGGAATGGGCATAATGATTGGACATAAATCACCGCGTTTTTCTTGTTGTATTTGTAAGAGCGTCGACTGATATGGATCAGACAGAAACCAGATACAACATTCTGACGCAGTTGAAGATTGTCCCGCAATAGCATTTGTTAAGGACGAGGACAAACATCCTCGCCCCTAAACCGGGTTTACTTCAAGCCAAGCACATCACGCATATCGTAAAAGCCTGCGGGCTGACCGGCCATCCAGGCGGCCGCCCGAACGGCACCACGAGCAAACGCCATACGGCTGGAAGCTTTGTGTGTAATCTCGATGCGTTCACCATCAGCCATAAACATCACCGTGTGATCCCCTACAACATCGCCACCGCGCACGGTAGCAAAGCCGATGGTGTCTTTGTCGCGGGCGCCGGTTTGCCCTTCACGGCCATACACAGCCACTTTCTCAAGATCACGATTGAGACTATCCGCCACGGCCTCTCCCATCGCCAAAGCCGTTCCTGATGGCGCATCAACCTTATGGCGATGATGCGCTTCATAGATTTCCACATCGTACTCGTCACCCAGAATGCTGGCCGCCTGCTCAAGCAGCTTCAGGCAAACATTCACACCGGTGCTGTAGTTCGCGGCAATGCAGAGAGCCATATCGCTCTGCAAGGCTTGCAGCTGATCTTTCTGCCCAGGATCAAACCCCGTTGTCCCAACAACCAAGGCCTTGCCATGCTCGGCACACAGGCGGGCGTTTTCCAGAGTCGCCACGGGCGCAGTAAAATCAATAACGGTGTCGACCTGCGCCAGAACCTGACTTAAATCACCGACAATTACAACGCCGTTTTTGCCCAGCCCCGCCAGCTCGCCGGCATCACTGCCAATTAAGCTGCTGCTAGGGTGTTCAACCGCCGCGACTAACTCGGCATTGGCGCTTTGGCTGATTGCTTCAATCAGCATGCGTCCCATGCGCCCCGCGGCTCCGGTAACGGCAATTTTTGCACTCATAATGGTTCCTGCTATGGCTATCAAGTAATTATGTAAAGTTTGGGGATTATATCCTAATACCCCCCAATGGCCAGGCACAAAAAAGCCCGGTAAAACCGGGCTTTCAGCACATCACAAGAAGGAAGACTTAATTGAAGAAATTCTTCATGCCTTCAAACCAGGAACTCTGGCGTGGCGAGTTGGTGTCTCCGGTCATGCTGGCCTGAAGTTCACGCAACAGTTCTTTTTGTTTGCTGGAGAGATTCACGGGTGTTTCCAGAACCACACGACACAGCAAGTCACCTGCTGAACCACCACGCACAGGAACAACACCTTTACCGCGCAAACGGAACAGTTTGCCCGTCTGGGTTTCAGCCGGCACTTTCAACTTCACACGACCATCCAGAGTCGGGACTTCCAACTCCCCGCCCAAGGCGGCGTCCACAATACTGATGGGCACTTCGCAATAAAGGTTTTTCCCCTCACGCTGGAAAATTTCGTGCTCTTTCACCGACACTTGTACATAAAGATCGCCAGGCGGGCCACCCGCCTCACCGGCCTCACCTTCACCGCTCAGACGAATCCGATCACCAGTGTCGACACCCGCAGGCACTTTCACAGACAAGGTTTTGGTTTCTTCTACACGACCCTGGCCACCACAATCGCGGCAGGGGTCAGAAATAATCTGGCCTTTGCCATGACAGTTTGGACAGGTTTGCTGCACAGAGAAGAAACCCTGTGTCATTCGCACTTGCCCCATACCACCACAGGTACCACAAGTGGTTGGCTTACTGCCTTCTTTTGCGCCGGAACCGTCACAGGTGCCACAATGCACCAATGTCGGAACTTTGATTTTTACGGATGTTCCCTGAACGGCCTTTTCAAGATCCAGTTCAAGGGTGTAACGCAAATCAGCTCCACGAGCCGGACCACCGCGACCGCGACCGCCACCACCTGCGCCACCGAAAATATCACCAAAAACATCACCAAAAATGTCACTGAAGTTACCGAAGCCCTGGCCGCCGCCCATGCCGCCTTGGCTTGGATCTACACCAGCGTGACCGTATTGATCATAAGCCGCACGTTTCTGCGCATCGGATAAAATTTCATATGCCTCACTGGCTTCCTTAAATTTATCTTCAGCCGCTGCATCGTCCGGGTTGCGGTCGGGGTGATATTTCATCGCCACACGGCGATAAGCTTTTTTCAGATCTTTTTCTGAAACGCCTCGATCAACACCGAGCACTTCATAATAATCACGTTTGGACATAGTGACTCTTCAGCTAATTGCTTATTTGCGAATTCTTTGCCTCAAACAAACCTTGTTTCCATCAACAAGATGCTCGGCACATTTTCTATTTTGTTACGCAGCGCTCTAAAGCGCCCAGACGAAAACGGGAGGCCAAGCCATACAGCCGCCTCCCGTCATCAACGAAGGGCTAAGGATTACTTATTGTCATCCTTAACTTCTTCAAACTCAGCTTCGACGACACCGTCGTCCTCAGGCTGAGCCTGTTGCTGAGCACCAGCATCCGCACCTGCGGCTTCCGCTTGAGCAGCTTGCTCCGCGTAGAGTTTTTGAGCCAGAGAACTGGATGCTTCCGTCAACTTGTTGGTAGCAGCTTCCATGGCCTCTTTGTCGTCGCCTTTAACAGCTTCTTCGGCTTCCGCAAGCGCAGCTTCGATAGCCGCCTTCTCTTCGTCAGTGGCTTTATCACCAGCTTCTTCAACCGTTTTCTTGGTTGCATGAATCAAACCTTCCAAAGTATTGCGCGTTGTTACCAACTCTTCGAACTGCTTGTCCGCTTCAGCATTTGCTTCAGCGTCATTTACCATTTGATCGATTTCTTCATCGCTCAAACCGGAAGAGGCTTTAATAACAATCGACTGTTCTTTACCGGTGGCTTTGTCTTTGGCGCCTACGTTCAGAATACCGTTAGCATCAATATCAAAAGTCACTTCAATTTGTGGCATACCACGTTGTGCAGGAGGAATATCCGCCAAGTCAAAACGACCCAGAGATTTGTTCTGGGAGGCTTGCTTACGCTCACCCTGTACCACGTGAATCGTTACTGCAGTCTGGTTGTCTTCCGCTGTGGAGAAAACCTGGGACTTTTTGGTCGGGATAGTGGTGTTCTTATCAATCAATGGCGTCGCGACACCACCCATGGTTTCAATACCCAGTGTCAGAGGCGTTACGTCCAACAACAATACATCTTTAACATCACCAGCCAGTACCGCACCTTGAATCGCAGCACCCATGGCAACGGCTTCATCAGGGTTAACATCTTTACGTGGCTCTTGACCAAAGAACTCAGCCACTTTTTCCTGAACCAATGGCATGCGAGTCTGACCACCGACCAAAATAACATCGTCGATTTCACCAACGGAAAGATCGGCATCTTCCAAAGCGGTTTTTACAGGCTTCAGGGAGTTAACAACCAAGTCTTCTACCAGAGATTCCAACTTGGCACGGGTCATTTTCACAACCAAGTGCTTAGGACCAGTTGCATCAGCGGTGATGTAAGGCAGGTTCACTTCTGTTTGCTGAGAAGATGACAGTTCAATCTTGGCTTTTTCAGCGGCTTCTTTCAAACGCTGCAGAGCCAGTGGATCATTGTGCAGATCAATGCCGTTTTCTTTCTTGAACTCTTCGGCCAAGTACTCGATCAGACGCAAGTCGAAATCTTCACCACCCAAGAAGGTATCACCGTTGGTGGCCAGTACTTCAAACTGATGCTCACCATCAACGTCGGCAATCTCAATAATCGAGATATCGAAGGTACCACCACCCAGGTCATAAACCGCGATCGTACGATCGCCAGTCGCCTTGTCCATACCGTAGGCCAATGCCGCAGCGGTCGGCTCGTTGATGATGCGCTTAACATCCAGACCCGCAATCTTACCGGCATCTTTAGTCGCCTGACGCTGGGAGTCATTGAAGTAGGCTGGAACGGTTACAACGGCTTCAGTCACCGTTTCACCCAGGTAATCCTCAGCGGTCTTCTTCATTTTCTTCAGTACTTCAGCAGAAATCTGTGGTGGCGCTTTCGCATCACCTTTGGCTTCTACCCAGGCATCACCGTTATCGGCCGGAACAATTTTGTACGGCACCATGGAGATGTCTTTCTGAACCACATCGTCTTTAAACTTACGGCCAATCAAACGCTTAACCGCAAACAGGGTATTTTGAGGGTTCGTCACAGACTGACGCTTAGCGCTCTGGCCAACCAGTACTTCACCGTCGTCGGTAAAGGCCACAATAGAAGGCGTGGTGCGATCGCCCTCGGCGTTCTCGATCACCTTAGGCTTATCGCCTTCCAATACGGATACGCATGAGTTGGTGGTACCCAAATCAATTCCGATAATTTTTCCCATGGAATTTCTCCAATTTCACTGGCGGCCTTGCCGCCTTGATCAATACAAATGTTCTTTACGTTAGAGCCCTGCGGCTCTGCTTCATTGGCCTTGCTAGCTATATGGGATCAGATTTCCCCAGTTCAAGGCCTCTTGTCCAACTTTGGGCAACTTTTCGTCAGCTTGGCCAACTAGGGCGCCTTGGCCACAACCACCATCGCTGGACGCACCAGGCGGCCATGCAAGGTATACCCCTTCTGGAAGACATCCATCACGGTATTGGGCTCTACGTCAGGGTTCGGCACCATGGTCATGGCTTGGTGAAACTCAGGATCAAAGGGCTCACCAGCGGGGTTAATCGCTTCAACCTTATGACGCTTCAGGCCATCCTGCATGGACTTCAGGGTCAGTTCGATACCCTCGCGAGCCGCCGCCAAACTGTCGTCTTCGGCGTCCATGGAATCCAGCGCACGCTCGAGGTTATCAACCACAGTCAGCATATCGCCAACAAACTTCTCCACGCCAAATTTATGGGCTTTTTCCACGTCCTGTTCAGCGCGACGACGCACATTGTGCATCTCAGCCTGGGTACGCAGTTCCTGATCTTTCAATTTGCCAATCTGGCTTTGTAGTTCTTCAATCTGCAGCACCAGTTCTGCCGGATTGACGTCCTCAACCCGCTCTTCAGAGGCCACGGCCTCTTCGGTGGTTTCTACGGCGTCTTGGGCATCAGTTGAAGCCTCGGCTTCCACATTCGGGTTTTGCTCTTCTGAGGACACAGCTATCTCCATCTAATCACAGGCAGGTCGCGAAGGTGACTTTTCAAATCGCGACCAATAATTTCTATCTGTCAGCATATATGGGGACATTTTTAGCGGCTTCAACAGGGCAATCGGTTACAAAACCCTACTTTCCATTGCAATTTATTGATCAAATATTGGCAGCCAGCCAAAACTACTGTATAAACACACAGTAAATATTCTGGACAGCGGGATTCTAGTGAGGAGGAGCGGGATATGCTCACCCAGCTCAGCATTAACAACATTACTCTGGTAGACAGCCTCGATCTGGAACTCGATCAAGGCCTGACCGCCATCACCGGGGAAACCGGCGCGGGGAAATCCATACTGCTCAATGCCTTGGGACTCGCCATAGGCGAACGCGCCGATGCCGATAAGGTCCGCAAAGACGCCAATAAGGCCGACGTATACGCCAGTTTTGATCTCAGTCAGCTGCCTGCGGCCCAAAAATGGCTGCAACGCCATGAACTCGACAGTGATGCCAGTGAGGAATGCCTGTTGCGCCGCGTATTATCGGCCGAAGGCCGAAGCCGAGCCTATATCAATGGCAGCCCGGTTACGCTGCAGCAACTCAAAGGCCTGGGGGAGCTGCTGATCGACATTCACGGTCAGCATGAACATCAGTCTCTTCTGAAGAAAGAACATCACCGCCGTCTGCTGGACAATTTCGGTTCTCTCAAACCCTTACTGGAAAAACTGAAGCAGGCCTTTAAAGATTACCGACTGTCCCAACAACGCTTTATCGAACGACGGGATAACGCCGAAGAGATCAGCGCCCGCCATCAATTGCTTAGCTATCAAGTGTCCGAATTGGATGAGCTCGCCCTAAACGAAGGGGAATTGGAACAGCTTGAGCAGGAACAGCTGCAGCTGGCCAATGCCGAAGATACGCTTCACAAATGCCAGCAGGTGGCCAATTTATGCGAAGGTGAAGGCGAGTTCAGCCTGCGCCAGGGCTTAAACCAGTGTCTGCAATGGCTTTCTGAAATTGACGGCAAGAGCTCGTCTCTCGGCGAAGCTGAAAATATGTTGGGCCAGGCACTGATCCAACTAGAAGAAGCCAATGGTGAAATTCAACGACATGTCGACAGTTTTGAAGCCGACCCAGAACGTTTGTTCGAACTGGAAAGCCGTTTGAGCCGTATCTACGACATTGCACGAAAACACCGCATTGATCCATCCGAACTCAGCGGGCTGCATCAACAACTCAGCCAGGAGCTGGCCGCACTCGGCAACGTCGACGAAGACCTGGACCAACTGCAGCAACAGTCCACAGCCGCCCTGAAGCATTATGAAGACCTGGCCACAAAGCTGGGACAAAAGCGCCAGGCAGCCGCCAAAAAATTGCAGGGACAAGTTAATAAGCAACTTGAAAAACTGGCCATGTCCAACGCTATTTTTAAGATAGCCTTAAGGCCGCTTGAGGAACCCAGCAGCAAAGGCAGTGAAGAAATTGAATTTTTGATTGCCACCAACCCCGGGCAAGATCCCAAACCACTGGGTAAAATCGCCTCCGGTGGTGAGCTGTCTCGCATCAGCCTCGCCATTCAGGTCATCACCGCTCAGACCAGCGCGGCGGCTACTTTGGTGTTTGATGAAGTAGATGTTGGTATCGGTGGCGCCACTGCGAATGTCGTTGGGCAGATGCTCCGCCAGCTCGGAGAGCGCTGTCAGGTACTTTGCGTCACTCACCTGCCCCAAGTCGCCAGTAAAGCTCATCAGCATTTGCAGGTCAGCAAAACTACTGACAAGGCCGGAGCGGCCTCTTCATTATCCAAGCTTGAAGACGATGAGCGTATTTCAGAAATTGCACGTATGCTGGGTGGCGAAGCCAGTAGCGAGCAGGCTGTTGCCCATGCCAGGGAAATGCTGTCCACGGTGCATTAACATAGCATTCATAAAGTACCCGCCATAAAAAAGCCCGGCCAAGGCCGGGCTTTTTTATGGCTGCTGTGCACGAAGTGTGTTGTTACTCTTCGTTAGCCGGTGTCTCATCACGCAGCTGCTCGTACTGGTTCGGATCCAAATACATCAGTTTTACGCCTAACGCCAACTTACGATCACGCTCTTTGATTGGCTCGATAGCCATCACCATAACATTGTAACGGCCGTCTTGATCTTGGGTAGCGCCAGGCAAATGCAAGAGCGCACTGCCGGTATTCTCATCGGTTAAAATATTCAAGTCACCTTTGGCATCAAGCGTCTGTCCAATCAAACTGATGGTCGCTCGGACCGAGGCTTCAAAAGAAGGGAAATTAAACGGGCCACGAAATTCACTGTAATCCAGTTTAATCTTCAAAGGCAGATCCAGTTTCTCTTCGACACCGGTGTCTTTATGGGTAACGGTTAGCGTCAGCACACCCACATTCAAACCTTTGCCAGATTTCAGATCTTTTAATGCCATCTTGGCCTTGTCTTTCGCCTGCACAACAAAGGTCTGATACAAAATGCGGCAAGCTAAATCACTCACCTGAACCAGGTTCAATTGAAAGTTGCGGGCCGGTGCCGCGGCTTTTTGTTCTTCTGTCATAACTATATCTGCTCTGTATTCGCACGTCGTCCAAGCCAGTGAGCCACATCAATGGGAAGACGAAAATGCCATTCTACAAACTAAAATGGGGCTCTATATGCCCCATTTTTCTCAACCGCAATGGTCGATTATTCTTTTGGTTTTACGTAAAGCACCAAGCTGTGGCCGACAATCTCGTAGCCATGCTCTTCGGCAATGGCATCCTGAAGACGTTCAATCTCTTCATTATGGAACTCTATCACTCGTCCGGTGTCCGTACAAACCATGTGGTCATGATGATCACCACGAGCCAATTCAAACACTGAGTGACCGCCATCAAAATTATGACGAACCACCAAACCCGCACCTTCAAACTGAGTAAGCACCCGGTACACCGTCGCCAAACCAACGTCTTCACCGGCTTCCATCAGCGATTTATAAACGTCTTCAGCGCTCATGTGGTGCTGTTCCGAGGATTCAAGAATTTGCAGGATCTTAACCCGAGGCAAGGTTACCTTAAGTCCAGCCTTACGTAATTCCTGGTTTTCAACAGCCATTTTTCCCCCAAGAGTCTTCTCAGTATTGAATAAGTTCAGGTATTATCTCCTATTAGTCTAACGAAGTGGAAGCCCTTCATGCAAAAAGCCGTAAAGCTCAGTATCGCCACCGCCTGTCTACTCCTGATCAGCGCCTGTTCCTACCTGAAATTCCCCGGGGTATACACTCTGGACATCCAGCAGGGGAATATCATTACTCAAGATATGGTTGATCAGCTGAAGCCTGGCATGACCAAGCGTCAGGTCCGCTTTGTTCTGGGCACCCCTTTGATCACCGACACCTTTACTCCAGATCGCTGGGATTATTACTACAGTCTGAAAGACGCCAACGGCAAAATCACCAAAGAGCGACTGACCGTATTTTTTGATGAAGAAGACAAGCTGGCACGCTTTACCGGTGACTTCCGCGCTGAGAACGGCGAGAGCTGATTACCGGAATACTCTTTATTCCTCACACGACACCTCGTGCCGGGGATGAAACGCATGACACAAAAAAAGAGCCGCACTGCTTAGCAATGTGGCTCTTTTTTATTTTCGACAGTATGGCTGGGCTTGCCTCTTGCCCGAGCGCGTTTACATTACTCAGCGCCCTCTCCCGCCGCTTTAGCTGCCCGTCGACGGCGAACCTCTTTCGGGTCGGCAATTAGAGGTCGGTAGATCTCGACGCGATCACCTTCTTTCAACAGATGCTCATGGGCTTTTAGCAAGCCTTTGGTCCCCAAGCTCTGTCCGAAAATGCCCATCTTCGCGGTATCAGGATCAATTTCAGGGAAGATCTGACAAATGCCTGACTTCTTCACCGCCTGTAAAGCGGTTGTTCCCGGCTCAACCAACAAGGAAACGATTTTCTGCTTGTCGGGCAAGGCATAGGCAACTTCTACAGCGATGGTTTCGATATCACTCATACGTAATGGCTCACACTTTTCAATTCGTGATGGCTAATCATATTTCGGCTTGCTCTTGAATCACTCATTACAACTTGCCCGGCCCATAGACATGTTCAGCACGCTGACACAGAGACGCCACTTGCTGATTGGCTATCTTTTCAAACAACTTACCAGCGGCTAACTGCAGAACCGCGTTATCAAAGGCAAAACGCAAACTCAGCTCTACTTTACAGGCGAACTCAGCCAAGGCCTTGAAGCGCCATTCTCCGGAAAACTCAGAAAACGGGCCATCGACCAGTTCCATCCTCATACAACTGGGTTCCAGCAAAGTGTTGCGGGTGGTAAATTCCTGTTTAATGCCCGCTTGGGACAAACGCAAAGTCGCGATCACGTAGTCATCACCACGTTCCAACACATCGGCAGCGACACAACCGGCCATGAACTGTGGGTAGGATTCAATATCCCCCACCAACTCAAACATTTGGTCCTGCGAATAAGCCACCAGGGCGCTGCGCTCAATTTCAGTGGCCATCTACACACTCATCACATTCAAATTTCAGCCCCGGCCATATTCACAACAACCAGTTTTGCAACATAGGCATAATGAAAATGGCATAAATCAATATGGGGGCGCCGTATTTTAACAGCAGAAGCCAGGCTTGAAAGCGCCATTTTGAATCTTGTTGAAATGCTTCGCGGGCATTTTCCACCGGTAATAACCAACCAACAATTACCGCCATGGTTAAACCGACGATGGGCATCAATACATTGGCGGTAACGTAATCCAGCATTTGGGAAAAGTTCAAACCATCCAATAGTTCCACTTGCTGCCACTGGTTAAAGGACATCACCACTCCCAGGCCCAGAGTCCAGCAAACAGTTCCTGCAAAAATGGCCCCCTGGTAACGTGGCCAACCACGATCCTGCATATGCGCAACCAAAGGTTCCATGAGCGGCACGATTGAACTCAACGCAACCGCGACCACTGCAATGTAAAACCAGTTGGCCAAAGAGGTGCCTTCCGGCATAGAACCAAAGACCGCAGGCAACGAAACAAAAAGCGATTCAGGCCCTGCTGCGGGTGCCTGCTCCGGAATCGACATCAATAACGGCAAAGCAACCAGACCCGCCAGCACCGCCAGCAGCAAATCCAAAACACTGATTCGCAACACCAGGCGCCCCATCTGGCTGCCTTTGGGCAAGTAGCCGCTGTAGGTCATGATAACGCCCAGACCGACCCCAAGAGTAAGAAAGCCATGTCCCAAGGCGAGCAACACGGAGGTCCAAGTGAAGTCTTCTGGACGAAAAACGAACATCCATTCCAGCGCGCGGCTGAAATCGTCCAGGGAAGACAGCTGGTACACCAGCGCCAGCATAATGATAAACATAGCGGGCACGAGAATTTTTAACACCCAGGCCAGGACTCGAATGCCGGCTGCCACCAGCACCACAGCGGCCAGCATCATTACCGAATGCCAACCCAGCATGGTGGTTTGGTCCAACAGGAAGCGGTCAAAGTCAGCCCGGCTGCTGGCAAAACTGATCCCTTCGAATCGATGCTCCATGGCCATACTCAGAAACTCCAGGCCCCAGCCCCCCATTACACTGTAAATGGGCAGAATCAAAAGGCTGGCGGCAATGACCAGATAGCCAATCAAGCGCCACCAGCTCGATATTCCCGCGAGTTGCGCGACCGACGCAACCGCGATCACCGGATTCCCACGTCCCAAGCGGCCGATCAATAATTCGGCAAGCATGATAGGCACGGCAAGAATGATCACGCACAATAAATACACTAATAAAAACAGGCCCCCGCCATGCTCCCCCACCAGATAGGGAAAGCGCCACAGATTAATCAGGCTAACGGCGGCACCGGTGGCTCCCCACACAAACGGCCAATAGCCCAGCCAACGCTGCTCTTGGGCGTCGCTGGGCATATCCGATGGGAAAGAAACTGTGCTTTCAAGGGTTTCACTCATGAAGTGGATGCTACCATAATCACTGCACCCTGCCTGCTTCAATTGCTGCCTTCTACTGCCACTCAACAGTCTTAAGATCTGTACCTTTTATGAGTCAGCGGAGGCTGACTGTCGGATCTTAGCTGGGCTTTCCAGACACTTGCCTTTATAATCCGCCGCCATGGCAAAGAAGCAAAAAAAATCCAATCCCAACACCATCGCTCAGAATAAACGCGCCCGTTTTGATTATCATATCAGTGATACATTCGAGGCCGGTCTGGAGTTAATGGGTTGGGAAGTTAAGAGTCTGCGCGAAGGCAAGGGACAACTGACCGACAGCTACGTTTTTTTTAAAAACGGAGAAGCTTTCCTGTTGAACGCACAGATTCAACCTCTGATCAGCGCATCAACCCATTTCGTTACCGAACCGACCCGCTCCCGTCGCTTACTGCTGCACCGCAAAGAGATCGCCAGATTGCGACAGGCTGCCGAGCAACAAGGTTACTCCGTCATCGCGCTTTCGCTTTACTGGAAAAACCACTTGGTGAAATGCCAGATAGGCTTGGGTAAAGGTAAGCAGCAACACGACAAACGCGAAACCGAAAAACAGCGCGACTGGAATCGCCAGAAGCAACGTTTAATGCAATCACCGTAGAGGCCGCGAACACTCAGGTAATGTCTTCCCTGCGCTTTTTAGGCACAGCCAGGAGCGCAGGAGCAATCAAATGAGAGTTAACGGGCTCAAGCCTTTATCAATATTGCCAATTTTCGCCTTATCGGCCAATTTCTCGCATCAATCGCCAAATTACGGCAAAATCAGCGCAGTAACCGAGTGAGATTGACCGTGCGCGATCACGGCACCATCTACCCAACTAGAATAATGAGACGTAGATTATGAGCAGCCCCAGGGGACAATTTTCTTCAAAAACTGGTTTTATTATGGCCGCGGCAGGTTCTGCTGTGGGTCTTGGCAATATCTGGGGCTTTCCAACCCAGACCGCAAGTAATGGTGGCGCTGCCTTTGTCTTAGCGTATTTAGTCCTGGCGTTCTGCTTGGCCTACCCTGCCTTGATGGCCGAGTTGACACTTGGCAGGCATTCACGCTCAAACACGGTTGACGGTTTGGCTTCTGTCGCCAGCAGCCCGATCACTAAATTCTTTGGCCGTTTTACCGGTTGGTACGGCATTGTTGTCGCCAGTTTGATCTTGAGTTTCTACACTATTATCGCCGGTTGGATGGTCGCATACCTGATTGCTCCCGCGGCCGAAATGTTGAGCCTGGATGCCGCACAACAGTGGCTCACCGAACAAAGTAACAGCCGCAATCTGATTTTTGGCGGGCTGTTCGCCGGTCTGACCATGGCGATTATCGCCAGTGGTGTCGAATCCGGTATCGAACGCTGGTCTACCCGCTTAATGCCCGCCCTGATTATCCTGCTGTTGTTGCTGATCATTTATGTATTAAGCCAGGATGGTGCCGCCGAAGGCCTCAAACTCTATCTGTTGCCAGACCTGAGCCAGTTGAGCAATCCTGACTTGATCGTCAGTGCCATGGGACAAGCGTTCTTCTCCCTGTCACTGGGTGTCGGCACCATGATGATTTACGGCTCATACCTCAGCAAAGATGACAGCCTGCCACGATTGGGCGCCATCGTGACCACCGTCGATGTGGGTATCGCTTTTACTGCGGGACTGCTGATCATCCCGGCTATGTTCGTCGCCCAACATCACGGCGCCACCATTTACGGCGAAAACGGTGAGCTGTTGGCAGGCCCGGATCTCATTTTCCAGGTTTTGCCCGTACTGTTTGATTCCATGGGCGCCGCCGGCCCTTGGGTAGCAATTGCCTTCTTTGGCCTGATGACCATCGCCTCTCTGACCTCGTCCATCTCCATGTTGGAAGTCCCTGTTGCGCGAGCGGTCGAAACCAGTCAGGCATCTCGCCCCATTGTTACGATGATTATTGGCGGCATTATCTTTGCCATCAGCGCTGTGATTATTCTGAATTTCGGTAGCCTGTTTGGTTTGGTTGTGGATTTCACCACCAAATACAGCCAACCGATTCTGGGGATTCTGCTGTGTATCTTTGCGGGCTGGATTATGCATCGCGATCGTCTGCTGGCTGAACTCAAAGAAGGCCATGAGGATATTGAAGACAGCCTGTTTTGGAAAATATGGCCTGTGTATGTGCGCTTTTTCTGCCCGGCCCTTATCGTGCTGAGCTTTTACAAAAGCCTGTAAACACGGACCTACCATGGAGCTGATCGACAGCCACTGTCACCTGGACTTTCCCGAGTTCACGCCAGTCGATCAGCTCTGGCAACAATGCCGCCAGCAACACATCACCAACATCATTATTCCAGCCACTGAAGCCAAACACTGGCCGCGCATTCAGACACTCTGCAAACAATATAAAGGCTGCTATTGGTCTGCGGGTCTGCATCCTTGGTGGGTAGAACATCAATCCTATCTCGAGCTTCAGACGGCATTGGAGCAAGCGTTGGAAGACCCTCATTGTGTTGCCATAGGTGAATGCGGTCTGGATGGCAGCAAAGGCATCAGCGATCTTCATACACAGGTCTTATGCTGGCAGCTCGAACAGGCGCGCGATCGTCATATGCCGTTGATATTGCACGCCCACAAAGCGCATCAGGCATTGTTGCCACTGCTTAAAGCCTACCAACCGCTCACCGGGGTGGTGCACGGCTTTCACGGTAGCCTGGAATTGGCCCACCGTTATATTCGTCTTGGCTTTTTGATCGGTATCGGTGGCGGTATCACTTACCCTCGCGCACAAAAAACTCGGAGCATGGTCAGCCAGCTCAGTCTCGATCATATGGTTCTGGAAACCGATGCGCCATCCATGCCCCTGTATGGCCATCAAGGAAAAGCTAACAGTCCACTGGCACTGGCCGATATCAATCAATGTCTGGCTGATATCCGATCGGAATCCGTAGAGGACATCGCCAATATCACAAGCGCCAACAGCCGCCGCCTATTTGGTCTGGATCTGTGCGACAATCGCGCTTGACATAAACCAGCGCACAACGCTCCAACCCTCGTTTAGAACGCCCTATGAATTCAAGCATCTTCGACGCGGTTCAATTTAAAGCCCATTTTCCGGCACTGAAAAATCAGGCCGATCACTACCTGGACAATGCCGCTACGACCCAAAAGCCGCTCACGGTTATTGAAGCCATCAGTCGCTATTACCAAACCGGGGTCGGCAATGCCCATCGTGGCAGCCACCGCTACAGTCGCGAAGCGACCGATATTATTGAACAATGCCGCCAGCGTACCGCGGCCTTTATTCAAGCCGAAAGCGCCAAAAATATTGTATTCACCCAAAGCTGCACGGCGGCTCTCAACACCTTGGCACGAGGCATCAGCGAACAGCTACAAGCTGGGGATGAGATCATTTTGTCCGTGCTGGAGCACCATGCCAACTTATTGCCTTGGCAGGATGCCGCAAAACGCAAAGGGCTTATTCTGAAATTTCTCCCCGTCAACAATGGGGAACTGGATATAGCGTCGCTGGACGACTTGATCACCGACAGAACCCGGGTGCTAAGCCTGAGCGCCTGTTCGAACACCTTGGGCTGCTCACCGGATTTACAGGCCGTTCGTAAACGTCTCCCTCAATCCTGCCTGTTCGTGGTTGATGCCGCACAGTACATTGCCCACAGCCCTGTCAATGTTGAAGCGCTCGGCTGCGATTTTTTGTGTTTTTCCGCACACAAAATGTATGGCCCTGAAGGTCTGGGGGTGCTCTATGGCAAACACACTCTACTCGACAACCTCCCCCCACTGCTGAGCGGTGGCGGCATGATTCAGCACGTCGACCTGGAGGAGAGCCGTTATCTGGAAGCCCCTCATCGATTTGAAGCCGGCAGTCCCGCAACCGCGGCCATTGCGGGCTTTCATGCAGCTCTGGATTTCTTTGCACAATGGCCACAAGACAGCATCAAACAACACAAGCAGGCGCTTTGTCGTTACGCCCATCAAGGCTTGCAACAGTTTCATCAGATTAAACTCTTCAGCCACGCACACAACCCTGCTGGAATTGTGTGTTTCAGCCTGCAAGAACAGGAATTGAATATTGAACTGGCCGACTTTTTGGACAGGCATGGTATCGCGATAAGACAGGGTCACCACTGCACCCAGCCGTTGCTGCAAAGCATGAAGCAAAGCAGTTTATTACGCGCCTCGATTGCGCCGTATAACACCCAAGAAGATATCGATGCTTTATTACGTGCGTGCGACGCCTTTTTAAAAAGCCAGGAACAACTCCGTCAAACCGCTCCGAATAGCCCGACCAAAAAGGAACTCAATCCACAACGTGCAAAAGTCATCAGCGGAAAGATGGGGTGGCAACAACGACAGAAACAACTCATTCTCTGGGGCAAAGAAATTGCCATCAAGGCCGAGATTCGCAAAGAACGCTATCTGATCCCTGGCTGCGAATCCGCGCTGTGGCTGCACGCCAAACGCCGCAACGGTTATTGGCATTTTCGCCACGACAGCGACGCCCGCTTGATTCGAGGCGTAGCTGCATTGATTTTAAGTTGGGTTGATGGTCGCAGTACTTCAGAGATTCACGCCTTTGATTTTGCCCAGGCGATTGAAGAACTGCAGCTGGAAAACTATCTGAGCCCATCACGCAGCAATGGCATTCACAGCCTGATTAACTATCTGCGTAATTTACCCTGATTCCGCTCAGTAAAGCTCAAACATCGAATTCAGGGACACGCTCCAGATAACGCTCAATCGCTCGATTGGCCGCCAGCATAGCGAACACAGAAGTCACCATTGTGATGGAACCGAAACCGCCGCTGCAATCCAGACCTTGTCCGGCGTCCTGTTTGGGCTTTTGCTCAGAAACACCCCCATGGCCGTCCGGGTATTTCATTTGTTCCGGAGAATAAACCGCCTCGACCGAGAACACTCGTTTCGGGTTTCTAGGGAAACCAAATTGCTGACGTAAGATTTTCCGGGTGCGAGCCAGCAGAGGGTCCTTAATGGTTTTACTTAAATCGCCACGGATCACCCGCGCCGGATCAGTTTTACCGCCCGCACTGCCCAAGGTAATAACCTGCTGCTTGCGCGAACGACAATGAGCAATGAGCGCCGATTTCACTTTTGCCGAATCAATTGCATCGATCACCACATCAATCTCAGCATGAACATGCTCGGCAATATTGTCCACATCCAGAAAATCATCGATACAGTGAACACGCAGTTCGGGGTTGATATCCTTCAAGCGCTCGGCCATCAATTCGATCTTGCTTTGGCCGACTGTACTCTGCAAGGCATGCAACTGACGATTGATATTGCTGATGCAGATATCATCCATATCCAACAGGCTGATTTCACCCACACCACTGCGTGCCAGCGCTTCCGCTAACCAGCTTCCCACCCCACCGATGCCGATAACCAGCATATGGGCGCGACTGAGATCCAGCAGACCTTGCTCACCATAAAGGCGGGCAATTCCGGAAAATCGTTGGCGATAGGACTCGCTGAGCATAGCGTTGTGAACTCGTCTCAAATTAAAAGCGGCGCAAGTGTACAGAATTAGCTTAGTAAGCTCCACGTTTGGCGCTATACAGGCCCCAAATTGGCCCCCTCCAAAAGTGTTACCCAGTTCACAAAGTGCATGAAAAGGCCGACCAGTTATCGATTTGCCCGCCTCATTCAAAAGAACTAGAAACAACCGTTTTATATTTAATATCAACAGCTTATATCTACATTCAATTGCCCAATGTAGAGTGTTTGAAACTTGACGCTTTCAGACAGATAAGGGAAGCTAGAAGGGAATTTTGACGCCAGACTCAACCAAAAAGGCCCGTCACGGGCAAAACAACAACAGAGTTTGAAGGCGCTTGCAGATTGCTCGTTATATAAACAGCCACACCCGGTTATTCGATCAGAAATACTCTCGGGAATCGCGGCAGAACCACAAGAAGCAAAGCAAGCCTTAAGGAACCCGATCGGATGCGGGTCAAACTTAGCCAATGAAATGAAGACTATGCGACTTAACTACTTAAAGCTACCTCAACTAGGGACATCCGTGGTGCTTCTGGCAGCCTCAGGCAAGCGTATTGAATTGCACGTCAAGCCTGTTGAAGAGGGCTTGTACTCCCTGATTGCTCTGGGAGGTATCAGCAATGAACAGCCTCACAAAGTAAAAAGCCAGGGGCCCTACCACCGCTCCCAGCAAGCACTGGGCGCCGCCAATGCCATTATTAATGCCCTGACCAGCCGCGGCTACTGTATTTCCGAGAGCGTTGCCCAATGGCAGATTCCAGCCCAGCGCCAGCTGCGCAAAATTCGTGACAAGCGTCGCCAGCACGCGGTCAACTACACCTTCGAGCCCGTATAACAACGGGCCACCGCTTAACATCCGGCATCTTGTTTATCCACAACCGATGCAGGCAAGCCCCACGCCAATACCGCCGCCAGCAACAACAGAATGGCCGATACTCCGAGGCATGCTGCCAATCCAAAACTCGCGTATACCCACCCTGACAAAAGGGTGCCCAACAAGCGCCCCAGTGCATTCGACATATAATAAAAACCCACATCCAAAGACGCCCCATCTGCGCGGGCATAGGCCACAACCAAATAGCTGTGGTAAGCCGAATTAATCGCAAAAATCCCCGCAAACGCCAACAATCCTGACAACAGCAAAATCTGGGACAAGAGTCTGCTGTCCTCACCATTCAGTCCGATCGACACCGCGATGAGCGCGGTGAGAGCCGACAACAACGCGGCCCAAAACCAAAGGCTACCCGCCGCTTTGTTCTGGCGTACCAGCTGTGGCGCGAACCCTTGCACCAAGCCATAAACAACGATCCACCCAGCCAAAAATCCGCCGACTGCCGAATGGGACCAACCAAAAAACTGCGCCAGAGAAACCGGCAAAGCCACAACAAACCAGACATCTCGAGCGGCAAATAGAAACAAGCGTGCTGCCGAGAGCTGATTCAGCGCCGCGCTGTTAGAAAACAGTTCTTTAAACTTGGCTTTGTACTGACTCTTCCCCAGACGTTTATCAAGCAGTAACAAACTGGCAACCAAAGCCACGCTCAACAAGACCATTAACAATATCAGTGCTTCCTGGAATCCCCAGAACTGAAACAACAGAGAACCAACGAAAAACCCCAGCCCTTTTAAACTGTTTTTTGAACCGGTGAGACGGGCAACCCAGGTAAACAACTGATCCTTCGCAACCAAATTTTTAATAGCACTTTTCGCGCTCATTTTATTCAGGTCTTTAGCGATACCAGAACCCGCTTGTGCCATCATGACCCACATTACGGTCAGCATTTCAGCCGGTACCAGCAACAAACCCAGGGATGCGACTTGCAACAACAAACCCAAATTCATGGTTTGATTCAGGCCAATACGCGCTCCGAGCCAGCCGCCAAACAAATTGGTAAATACCCCGAAAAGCTCATAGAACACAAACAAGCTGGCAACGGCCAAGGCACCATAACCTTGCTGATGAAAGTACCACAGCACCAACATACGCAGGGCGCCATCGGTAATCGTAAAGGTCCAATAGTTGGCACAAATTAAGCCGTACTGGCGCATACCGGTATCGTGGCGATCACTCATCACTTCGGACCTTTAGCAATGCGCCGAAAGCATTTTTGCCAACTCTGCGCTGCGGTTGGCATAGCCCCACTCATTGTCATACCAGGCATAAAGCTTCAGGTGACGAGCATGAATGACACGAGTACTCAAGGCATCAATAATGCTGGAACGCGGATCGCTTTTGTAATCCACCGAAACCAGGGGACGGGGTTCATAACCGAGAATGCCAGCCAATTCATTTTCACTGGCCGCCTGCAGACAAGCATTCACCTCTTCAGCTGTCGTGTCTTTCTCCAACTCAAAAACGCAATCCGTCAACGAGGCATTGGCCAAAGGAACTCTTACAGCATGACCATCAAGACGCCCTTTCAACTCTGGAAAAATTTCCATAATAGCCGTGGCTGAGCCCGTACTGGTTGGAATCAAACTCTGACCGCAGGCACGGGCACGACGTAAATCCTTGTGAGCTTGATCAAGAATACTCTGAGTATTGGTGATGTCATGAATGGTGGTAAAACTGCCGTGAACAATACCGAAGTTTTCCTTAATAACCTTAACGACTGGCGCCAGGCAATTTGTAGTGCAGGACGCCGCGGTCACAATACGATGTTGCTTCGGGTCAAACAGATGATCATTCACGCCCACGACCGTGTCCAACACGCCATCTTCCTTGACCGGGGCGGTCACCAACACACGTTTCACCCCCTGATCAAAATAGGGTTGCAAGGATTTCTGACGTTTAAATTTACCCGAGGCTTCGATGATCAAATCACAATCCGACCAGTCATTCTCTTCCAGAGTCAGATGACGACTGAACGCTATTTTGTGCCGACCGATGTGTAATTCATCGCCCTCAGCCCAACACTCGCCTTCAAAGCTGCCATGAACAGAGTCGAAATTCATCAAATGCGCGAAACATTCAGCGCTGCCTGCAGGATCGTTAATTTGGACCACATCCAACTCAGGCCACTGCCAAGCGGCACGCAACACCAGGCGCCCCATGCGACCAAAACCATTAATCCCCACCTTTACCGTCATTGCAGCCCCCTTCAAGCAAACATATGGCAATCATTATATACGCTTAAACGTATATTAAAACCGGAAAGATGTGACGATTTGATGAAGCACAAGCTGATCGCTTAGTGAATGACCTGTACGGCATTCAGGCTAACGGTAGGATTCCCAGCGCTTGCGACGTAGACAATAGTCCCGGGGGGTTTCACTTTCACGAATAACACCACGTTCAATATCGCTGATCACGAAGAGCGCCATTTTCGCATCATCACGCTTGGAAGGATCGTTAAGTTCCTGGCGTAGCATGCGCTTAAGAGTCATAAAGGGTAAGACACCCGGCTCTGTCAGCTTGCCGTGAAGATATTGATACTTGGAGCAGAAATGCTCATGGCCTGATTCACCACAAGCCTGTAGACCGGCAATAAGAACTGCCAGCAGTAATACTCGCGCCATAGCACACTCCGCCATATGCCAGTGATGCCCCGGGGCTTACAAGAGAGAAAACAAGGGGCTTAATCCATGCTGCAAGCATAGCAGTAAATTGGTATTCTGCTGTCCAGTAAGGCTCTATCCTCCTAGGAGGGGAGCATCATAGAGATAAAAGGCGCCAATAACAGATAAAAGCAGGCCGCAATCAAAATAGAGAACGCCAAAACCTTGACCGGTCGGCGTCGAGCATGAGCCCACCAGCTCTCCACCGGATGCTCACGAGCGGCTTCTGCGCGATAGCGGTGGTAGTTTTCCAATAAGGCTTTTGCTTCTTCCAACTGATGGTCATCGGGTAACCAAACGGCGGCTAATGATATCCCCCAGTTTCCAGCACTGGTTTCGTAATAGTCGATATCGGCCTCATCAAGCAACTGCCTGATGTCGAGGATTTCGTCTTCTGGTAACTGGTTCAGGCGATAAAGAAGATGGGCCATGGGAATGATTAAAGAAGATTAACAAAGGGAAATGACGGCTACTAACGTGAGTATATCAGTAGCCTGTCAGAATCAGGAGTTGCCTTTTTCAGCTTCGCCTTTGTGAGCCTCGGCTTTTTTCATGTTTTGAATAAAGGTCAGATTGTTTTTGTACACCTCTGTTACCTTATCGATACCAGACTGATGCAGATAACCTTCATTGCCCGAAGTGGTGTAAGTAGCATAAACACCAGAGGCGCTCATCAGGGCCGCAGAAATCACCTGGATTTCACCGCCTTCGTCTTTCAATTTGTTCGCCAACTCAATAAAAGCGGAGGTGTACTTGGCGTGGATTTCACGTTGTTCATCAGGCAGTTTTGCCATAATTCTGTTCCTACAATTTTCTCTGTGCCTTAATCAGTAAGGCCATGTATTTAAATTCGTATCACGATCTCTGTGCCTGGGTGTCGGCCTCCAAAACGGTCAAGATTCTTAACGCGTCTTCTCGGCTGGTACCACAGAAATCGACCTCAGGTCGAAATCCACGGCAAAACTCCGGGTAATCTGCCTGCCCCCAAATACGACATTGCAAACTCTCGCGATCAAGGTTGGCACAGTATTCCCCAGCGGCCTTGCCATTCGGCATATTGGGCATGGCTTGCTTTATTGACGGCGCAATGCAGCAAGCTCCGCAAAGTTGACGACACTCCATGACGAGATTCTAACACAGGCTTAGGATTAATAACCCGCCGCCTGGCCATCCTTGCGGGTTTCTGAAGCACCGTAATACACACCGCTATCCAAATCCCGCAAAATCGCTTGGTATCCACCATAGGCGCCCAAACTGTCTCGAATCACATGGCCGCGCTTGCTCAATTCCCGGCGCAGCAGCATCGGAAAACCGGATTCCAGACTGACGTAACCTCCATCGCGCATAATTTCGCCTGTCGGCTGACTGGAGCCAGTATGCAAAATGCGCGGTGCGTCACCGGCCTCCTGCAGATTCATACCAAAATCGACCATATTGATCACAATTTGGGCGTGCATCTGAGGTTGAGTCGCGCCCCCCATAACACCAAAGCTCAACCAGGGTTTGCCGTCTTTGGTCACAAACGCTGGAATGATGGTATGGAAAGGGCGTTTTCCTGGCGCGTATTGGTTGGGATGCCCATCGGTAAAATTGAATAACTCACCGCGATTTTGCAACACAAAACCCAATGTGGCGGGCGTCATACCCGAACCCATCCCACGGAAATTACTCTGAATCAAAGACACCATATTGCCGTCTTTATCGGCCGTGGTCATATAAATAGTGTCGCCGTCCACCGGGCCGGCATGATCCCGCTTGGCGGCTTTTTTCATATCGATCTTGGGGCGCTGTTTGTCGGCATAGGCTTTGGAAATAATTCGATCAACCGGAATATCACTGAAATCCGGATCGGCATAAAATCGCGCGCGATCCGCAAAGGCAATTTTTTTGGCTTCAACAAAGGCGTGTACATAGTCAACACTGCCAAAGCCCATGGCCTTCACATCAAAGCCTTCCATCAAATTTAAAATATGCAGTGCGGCAATGCCCTGACCATTAGGCGGTAATTCCCACACATCGTAACCACGATAATTACTGCTCACGGGCTTTACCCAATCACTGCGATGATCGGCCAAATCCTGGTAACGTAAAAAGCCCCCATTGGCCTTCATATAGCGATCAATTTCTTTTGCGATGTCCCCTGTGTAAAACGCATCACGTCCGCCTTTCGCGATGGCTTCCAATGTATTCGCCAAGGCAGGATTACGGAAGATCTCTCCCTTTTTCGGCATTTGGCCATTGGGCATAAAGACTTCTTTAAAACCAGGGTATTTCGCTCGAGCCGCCACACTGCGATCGAGGTAATAGGCAATTAATTCAGAGACCGGGAAGCCTTGTCGAGCATAATCGATCGCCGGTTGCAGTAAATCAGCCATAGGCAATTGGCCGAATTTATTGTGCATTTCAAACCAACCGTCAACGGCACCAGGCACCGAAACAGGCAACGGGCCATAGGCGGGGATTTTATCGCCCTGGGATTTCAGATGTTCAAGCGTGAGGGATTTGGGTGAGCGACCTGACGCATTCAAACCGTAAAGCTGCTGGCTTTTAGCGTCCCAGATAATGGCAAACAGATCGCCGCCGATACCGTTTCCTGTCGGTTCGACTAAACCCAAAACCGCATTCGCTGCGATGGCCGCATCAACCGCATTACCACCTTGCTTCAGAATATCAAGCGCAACTTGTGTCGCCAAAGGTTGGGACGTTGCCGCCATCCCATGCTGTGCGATAACTTCTGAACGCGAAGCAAATTCTGAGCCGGTGATTCGATCATAGGCTTGTACGAATGGCGTGACCATAAGCGTTGCCGCACAAAACCAAGACGCTAAAACTTTCATAAGGCACCTGTTTTTCGATTTATTGTTCTTGCATAAAACCCCGATCTCAACAAGGATGTATTGATCAGGTATGAGCTTCCAAACTCCCCCTCTTTAAAGACGAAAGGCGCAGCCGACACCATAGGGTTCCAGCTGCGCCTCACCGCAGGATGCTCTCAATTGAGCGAATCGATCACGCCATCACGAAGAGGGCACGCGAGCCAGTTCAGAACGCATATTATCGATAGCCGTACGGTAATCCTCTTTACTGAAGATCGCCGAGCCAGCGACAAACGTATCCGCACCCGCACTGGCAATCTCGTAAATATTCTCGGCTGTGACACCACCGTCAATTTCCAATCGAATAGAGGCGTCGCTATTTGCTTCGATCTCATCAATCGCACGACGCGCTTCACGCAGCTTATCCAATGTGTATGGAATGAATTTTTGTCCACCAAAACCAGGGTTAACGGACATCAACAACAACATATCCAACTGAGGCAAAACGTGGCGCACAGAATCGATCGGTGTCGCCGGGTTAAGCACCAATCCGGCTTTACACCCTTTCTGTTTGATCAGTTGAATTGAGCGATCCACATGGCGAGAGGCTTCCGGGTGAAAGGTAATGTAATCGGCTCCAGCATCCGCAAACATGCCAATCATGTCGTCCACCGGCTCCACCATCAGATGCACATCAATAGGTGCCGTAATGCCGTAGTTACGCAACGCTTTACACACCATCGGGCCGATGGTCAGGTTGGGGACATAGTGATTATCCATCACATCGAAATGAACAATATCCGCACCGGCGTCCAGGACATCTGTCACTTCATCACCCAAGCGAGCGAAATCGGCTGCCAATATGGAAGGTGCTATTTTGAAATCTTTCATGGCTACAACTCTAATCCAGGCTATATCAGGGCGCTATTGTAGCTCGCGGCAGCAACACTGTCACAAGCGACTATACTTAGGGGCGATTAACATCTAAAAGTCTGGATCATGATTCGCCGTAACCCCCTATCCCTAAGTATTTCGCTCCTGTTCGCCGTACTGTCGAGCAACGTTTCCCATGGGCAAGAGCCGAGCGATAGTGCGGCGACAGCCCAGACTCAAGAGACTCAAACCCAGGAAACTCAAACTCAAGAACCCCAAACCAGTACACCTGAGGATCCCGAGACAATTACCCGCCCTTCACTGGACAAACAGCATCTGGCCCAGGAAAAAATGGCCGCCCTGGCAAAAGAGGTGGATCCCGAATCCCTGCTCTGGCTAGGTGAAGGTGCGGAACGCTTTCTTGCGGTGTATCAGGAAGCTTGGCGCCCGCTTCCTTATGGCGCAGCTATTGTCTTGCACCGTGATGGCCAGCACCCTCGCTGGCCCCAAACCAGCCAAGTCCTCAGTGATAATCTTGCCAAACATGGCTGGACCAGCCTGGCAATAAGTCTACCCCCTAGCCTACCGCAAGCCATTCCAGAGCGTCCGATACAAAACACCACGCCGGACGACACCCAGGGCCAAAATGGGCCTGCAGAAACAAACGAATCCCAGGCCAAAACACCTGAAGAAACCCAGGGCGCTCCACAAGGCAACGGCGCCCCCATGGCAGCCGAAGAAACCAACCCCAGTATGATCGATCCCGAAACACAGGCCTACGAGCGCCTCATGGAAGCGTATGAATACCTGAGGCAACAAGGGCTGTTGAATATTGCCATTATCTGTGAAGGTCAATCCGTCGTGCGTGCGGTAAAAATGATTGCTGACATTCCAGTCTCCCCACCCAGTAATCCGCAAGCTCAAGTCGCCAAACCCATTGCGGCACTGGTCAGCATCAATGCGGTTTCCCATATACCCAACCAATCCGATTTTAATTTGGCAAAAGCGATGGCCGACTTGGATTTGTATGTGCTGGATATTTATTTTGAAGACGGAGAGAAAAGCCAGCAACTGGCACAACAACGCAAAGCTTATGCCTTGCGCGCGGGGCTGCCGGTATACCGACAACAACAATTGCCTTTACCGTCAAGCAAACTGGCACTGGGAGAAAACCCGATGAGCAAACGGGTGCGTGGGTTTTTAAATCGCTATGCTAAAGGTCGGGCGAAAACGCTACGCTAACACTCGCGTTTAATTCCCATCAAGACAGATCATTTCTGAGTTCCTGAAGGCGTTCGACGGTACCAATATCTCGCCAATCACCGCGGTACACTTCAGCACTCAACAAGCCTTTGGCAATCGCCGCATCAAACACTTCCCGCAAGGCAAAGATTTTTCGCTTATTGGGGTAGTCCGCCACCAAGGCCGGTGACAACAAGGCGATCCCTGCGTAGGTATAGCCTTCCCCCTGCTCCAATACACCCAGCAACTGATTTTGATCGATGGAGAAATCCCCGTGGGTTTTAAACGTCGGGTTATTCACCAACAACAAACGTCCCAGGCTAGTATTCAATGCGTGCTGGCATAATTGTTCGAGCGGAAACTCACACCAGACGTCGCCATTTAATAATAAAAACGGTGCTTCGCCGAGCAACGGCAGAGCGTGGGCAATCGCACCGGCCGTTTCGAGAGGTTCAGGTTCTACACTGTATTGGATACTCAAGCCATAGGCTCGACCATCTCCGATGCGCTCCCGTATTTGTTCACCCAGATATGCAATATTAATCACAACCTCGCGAATGCCTGCGAGCTTAATGCGATCCAGCTGATGTTCGATTAAACTTTTCCCGCCCGCTTCCAACAAAGGTTTGGGGGTGGTCAGGGTCAGCGGCTGCATGCGTGTTCCCTTACCTGCCGCCAGAATCATCGCCTTCATGGCACGTCCTTGAGAAGCGCATTATCTGCCAGGACTGGAGTTTCCATCTCACGACGTAAATGAGCGCCCTGTTCACCGGCTTGCTTATAATCCTGATACCAGTCCTGTTGCTCGCAAAGCGGCAAGAGCGACCGCTTAAACCAAGCAACGAAATCTGCCAACACCTCATAACGCTCAGCGACATCCAAGGTATAACGAATCACCAGAGGCAAATCATTCAGATAAGCCGGCTTACTGTCACGCAGGGCCAGACGAGCGAAAATTCCAAGCACCTTGATGTGTCGCTGCAAACCCATCCAATCAAACGCTTTCTGAAACTGTTCCAAGTCCATGTCGCCCTTCAGTTCAGCGGGCATTTTTTGCCAATGGGATTGCAGAGCTTTCCTTACAGTGGCGTCGGGCCAATGCACATAGCAATCGCGCAATAAGGACACCAAGTCATAACTGATTGGCCCCCAGACAGCGTCTTGAAAATCAATCAGCGACAGCTCACCATTATTCAGCATGATGTTGCGGCTGTGGTAATCGCGATGCACCAAACGATACGGTTGCTGCAAAGCACTTTGGGCTAAGGCTTCAAAACTGCTATCCAGGATTTGTTGATCCACATCACTCAAGGTATAACCGAGCAATTGAGGGACAAACCACTCACTGAAGAGCGCCATCTCCCGCATTAATAACTCTTCGTCATACACCGGCAAGTCAGCGACCTGCTCACCACGCTGAATCATCAGAAGAAGATCGGAACTGCGATCGTATAGATCAGCCACATTGCCGTGAGCAAGCACATCAAACAAATGTTGATTGCCGAGGTCTTCCAACACAAAAAAACCTCGTGTCAGGTCCTTTGCGAATATCTTGGGTGTTTTCACCCCGAGATCCGTCAGCAGCTCCGCCATGGCCACAAACTCTTCATTTTTCTCAGCCTCAGGCGGTGCAAACACCGCCATCAACGCTCGCCCGTCCACGCGAACATCACGATCTAATCGAAAATAACGGCGAAACCCCGCATCACCACCGAGGGCCGACAGGGAGGGCAATTCCTCCAGAGACAGTTCTTGGCGTATCCAGAAGCTCAAATCAGGGGTGATATCGACGTATTGCTTGGGAGTGTGGTCTGAAGCGGACATATTTACTGCATTATATGGATTTGGGAGGGACTGTACCTGCCAGCCGCGCAAATGCCAAGGGAGCCAATCAAAAAGCCGTGTGTTTTTTGACTTTACTAGGACTATAGCAGTAGCCAGCCCCTTCTAACCCAAGTAGAATCGACGGTTTGCCAAAGCTGCTGGCGGCAATTCAATGCTGGCGCTAAAAACAACAAAATAATGCCTGCCCTCATCATCCCGCAGGCCGCTTGTAGACACGATAAATTTGGGTTTCGAATTGCATGGCCAAGCCTCGCCAACCACAACTAAGCGCTTTATTACCTCATTCCGGCATCAAGGCCCCCAGTCGGGTCTCCACTCTGGCAACCGCCATTGCCCTGATCAGTTCGGGCCTGGGCCAGCTGGCACTCGCCCAGGACGACAATTCACTGTGGGATTGTCAGGCTGAGGATGGCAAATGGGCCTGTGAATCCAAGCCGAACCCGGAGATCTATGAGCGACCACAACGCAGCAATGTCTTCTTGGGTGGCGCCAAAGGCCCAGCAGGCAGTGCGGACGCCAAGTCAGTCAGCAGCTACCACCCTCTAGACTGGGTTCGAGAAGAACAGTTGTCTGAAGAACAGCGCCGTGAATTGAGCCCCGGCTGTTGTGGTGCTTTTGTCGAACCGATGCGCGAGGACGAAGAGGCCCAGCTGGACCCCGACAACGCCCCCTTGCGCCTGTCTGCCGACTCCACCGAAGCCATGCAGGAAACCAGTGCGACCTTGGAAGGTGATGTCAAAATGATCCAGGGCTATCGCCAACTGGAAGCTGACCGCGCCATGGTAGACCGAGGCACCAGCACCGCTGAACTCGACGGCAATATCCGCCTGCGCGAGCCTGGGGTCCTCATCAAGGGTGATTCCATGGATATGGATATGGACAGCGGCGTTGCCCATGTAAACAACGCTCAATATGTTCTGCACCAACAAGGTATCCACGGCAGCGCGACACAGATCACTCGCCTGGGCGACAAGACTTTGGAAATGACCGAAGCCAGTTATTCTCAGTGCGAACCAGAAGACCCTTCCTGGTTGCTGCAAGGACGACGCGTTCACATTGACCCCAAAACAGAAGTCGGCACAGCCAGAGACATTGTCCTTCGCGTTAAAGGCATTCCGGTGTTTTACACCCCGTACCTGCAGTTCCCTGTGGGTGACAAACGCAAGTCCGGTCTGCTGTTTCCATCGATCAGCTCCAGCGACAGCGGCGGCATCGATCTGACCGTGCCTTATTATTTGAATCTGGCCCCGAATTACGACATGACCTTAACGCCGCGTTACATCAATGATCGCGGTTTTATGCTGGAAACCGAATTCCGTCATCTGAACCGATATTTCAGAACCGACGCCAATTTTGCTTACCTCGCCAAAGACGAAGGCGGTAACGATAAAGACAACCAACGCCTGGTAAATGAAGGCATCATCAGCCCGGGACAAGCCAGCCCTTATCTGGATGAAGATCGCTGGTTGGTGGGGGTTGATCAAAAAGGCCGTGGCGAGTCCTGGTATTCAAAAATTGATTACACTCAGGTGAGCGACCGCGACTATCTGCGTGACCTCGATACCGCCAGCCTCTCACTGAACAGCATCAGTGACCTGCGCCAACTGGCCTTGGCCGGTTACCGTTTGGACAATTGGGATGTCTCGATTAAAGCCGAGAAATTCCAAACCATCGTGAATGGTCTGGCATCGCCCTATAAACAACTTCCCACCGTTCGCGCAATGGGTAACTACCAATGGGGCGACTTCAGTGCCGAGCTGTTAAACGAGTACACTCAGTTTGATCATCGCGACAAAGATCGCAATGCCAATCGAATTGTGGGTGACCGTGCTCGCCTGGATTACCGTCTGAGCTGGGATAAGCAATGGGCTTGGGGTTATGTTCGCCCAATGATCGGTGCCCGGGCCCTGTCCTATAAACTCGACAGCCTTAACCTGCTCGACAGCGCCAATGACAGCCCGAACGCTGCTGCAGGCATGGCCAGCATTGACAGCACAATTTACTTTGAACGCTTAGGTAATCTGTTTGGTAAGAACTACAAGCAGACCTTTGAGCCTCGACTGTTTTACTTCTACAGTGATCACGCTGACCAAAGCGACTTCTACAACCTGACCCCTGGCGGCGCCGACATTGATTTCGACACCTCGGATGTCACCGTAGGGTATAGCCAATTGTTCCGCACCAGTCGCTTTGCCGGTGCAGACCGCATCGACGATGCCAATCAGCTGTCTGTAGGCTTGACGTCTCGCTTTATCAATCAGCGCAGCGGTGAAGAATGGTTGCGCGTGAGCCTTGGTCAGATTTTCTACTTTGATGACCGCCAGGTGTCGCTGACCGGCGAGTTTGGCGATCTGAGCAACGCCGAGGCCTTGAGACAAGAACTGACCGCTCAGTTGTCGTCCAGCAACATTTCCGAGCGCATTCAGGCTCGCCGTCAATTGGATCGACTGGAAAGACAAATCGGCGATCAGTCTGAGTACGCCTTCCTGTTGAGTGGCAGCTTGTCACAGACTCTGCGCTATGGCGTCGACTTGACCTGGCGCCAGTACGACGATCGATTGGAGCGCGGTAACGTCTATTTGCGCTACATGGATGAAGATGCCCGTATCTTTAACCTCAGCTACCGCTATGACCGTAACTTCGGTCAATTGGATAACACCGACTTCAATAACAACGGCATCACCAATGAGCTGCTCGACAATGACATTGAGCAGGCCGATGTATCCTTTATCCTGCCAGTATTCGACAGCTGGAGCCTGATTGCTCGCAGCAACTATGACGTCACCAATAAGCGGGAACTTGAGACCCTTGCCGGGTTCGAATATAACAGCTGCTGCTATCGCATTCGTCTGGTTGGCCGCCGTTGGATTGATAACTTCCTGGCAACTCAGGGCACCTTGGTCGACCAGCAGGTTCAGGAAGACAGTGGCATCTTTTTTGAAATTCAGCTCAAAGGCTTGGGCGGTACAGGCAAACGCTTGAGCAGCATCCTGAAAGACGCGATTTACGGCTACCAGCAACGCGAAGACATGTTTGGAAACTAACAGTATGAACAGTAAGAAAACCATAAAATCACTGATTGCCGGTCTCAGCTTAAGCTTAAGCCTGAGCACCTTTGCCCAAACCATCGCTCTGGATAAAGTCGTCGCGATTGTCGATAACGATGTAGTTATGGCCAGTGAGCTGCAACAGCAACTGTCCTTGATCAGTAAACGCTTGCAAGCTCAGAATACTGAATTGCCTCCCGAGGCCGTATTGCGTGACCAAGTACTGGAACATTTGATTCGCGAACGTTTACAACTGCAGATGGGTCAGCGTGCCGGTGTTGAAATCAGCGAGCAGGAAATCAGCCAGGCCATCTCTCGCATGGCCGCCGGCGGTGGCTTGTCCATGGAACAGTTCCAGCAGCAGCTGTGGAGCGACGGCATGAGCATGGCACAGTTCAAAGATCGCCTGCGCAAAGAGATGATCATCAACCGCGTACAAAAAGGCAGCGTGAATCGCCGCATCCATGTCAGTGACCAGGAAATCGATAACTTCCTGGAATCCCAGGAAGGTCAGTTTTGGGTTTCTCCCGACTATCAACTGGGCCATATCCTGATCAGCTTAAGCGCTGGCGCCGACGAAGAGACTGTCGATGACGCCAAAGCCAAAGCCAATGATTTATACGAACAACTGAGCAACGGTGCCAATTTCCGAGAACTGGCCATCGCCAACTCAAATGGCCAAATGGCACTGCAAGGTGGTGACTTGGGCTGGCGCAAAACCTCCCAACTGCCCAGCCTGCTCGCCGAAGCCGTTCCCAATATGGCTAAGGGCGATGTCAGCTCCCCGATTCGCAGTGATGCCGGTTTCCATATTCTGAAACTGTACGATCAGCGTGGTGGTGAAGAAACCATTGTGGAGCAAGCCAAAGTGCGCCACATTCTGGTGAAGCCTTCAACCATCCTCAGTGACAACGAAGCCTTTGAAAAGATTTCCCATATCCGTGAAGAGCTGCAAGGCGGCGCCGATTTCGCCGAGCTGGCCAAGAACCATTCGGAAGACATCGGCTCCATGTTGAGCGGTGGTGACTTGGGCTGGTCCACACCTGGGCAATTTGTACCTGAATTTGAGGCCACCATGAAAGCGACCGAAGTCGGCGCTATTTCCGAACCGTTCCGCAGTCAGTTTGGCTGGCACATTCTGAAAGTGGATGAACGCCGTCAGCAGGACTTCACCGATACCGTGATTCGTAACCAGGCTGCCAACATTATTGGCAAGCGTCGCTTCGAAGAAGAGCTGCCAAACTGGCTTCAGGAAATCCGCGATGAAGCCTATGTTGAAATCAAGCTAAGCAAAATCGCAGGCAACTAATCGCCCGCTATGATCAAGCGTATTGCAATCACTCCGGGCGAGCCTGCGGGCATCGGCCCGGATCTTCTGCTGGCACACATCCAGCACGCCCAGCACCAACAATTGATTGCCATCGCCTGTCCAGAATTGTTGAAAGCCCGGGCAAACACCTTGGGCTTGCCCCTTACTCTGACGCCATTTGATCCCAACACCCATGCAGCCGCCAATCAGGCTGGGCAGCTTTTTTACCTCCCACATAACTGCCATTCCTCTGAGCCTGGCGTGCTCCATAAAGAGAATGCTCCTTATGTGCTGGCCTGCCTCGACAGCGCCATTGATGGCTGCCGCCAGGGCCACTTCGATGCCATGGTGACCGGTCCTGTTCACAAAGGCATTATCAATGATGCCGGTATTCCTTTCAGCGGCCACACTGAATATCTACAAACTCGTTGCGCCGTCGATAAAGTCGTGATGATGCTTGCCACCGATGGCCTGCGAGTTGCCTTGGCAACCACCCACCTGCCCTTAAAAGATGTGGCACAAGCGATTCAAGCCGAGAGTCTGACTCAGGTTCTGAATATTCTCATTCACGATCTGAAAAACGATTTTGGCATCACCCGCCCCAGAATTTTAGTCTGCGGATTAAATCCTCACGCCGGTGAAGGGGGTCATATGGGGCGCGAGGAAATCGACATCATCGAACCTGTGATGGAAAGTATTGATGCAAACGATGCCGAACTGGTCGGCCCATTGCCGGCAGACACCCTTTTCACCCCCAAGTATCTGGATAAAGCTGACGCCGTACTTGCCATGTATCACGACCAGGGCCTGCCTGTGTTAAAATTCAAGGGTTTTGGGCGCGCCGCTAATATTACCCTGGGCCTACCGATTATTCGCACTTCCGTCGATCACGGTACGGCTCTCGATCTGGCCGCCAGCGGCCAAGCCGATATCGGCAGTTTAGCAACCGCCATCGACTACGCTTGCCAAATGAGTCAGGCAAGAGTGTAACCCCATATAACGCGAGACAAACGTGGATTCATTTTCCCATAAAGCCCGTAAGCGCTTTGGTCAGAACTTTTTGAGTGACCCGGGCATTATTCAAAGAATTGTGAGCTCAATTGCCCCACAGAGCAACGACAACCTCGTTGAGATCGGACCGGGTAAAGGCGCCATCACGGCACTGCTTCTGGAAGCCTGCCCAAAGCTCAATGTAGTTGAACTGGACCGTGATTTAATTCCCATTCTCCTGGCCCAGTTTGCCATATATCAGGATTTCAAAATTCATCAGGCGGACGCACTGAAATTCGATTTTTCCAGTCTGGTTCCGCATGACGAACCGGCATTGAGAATCGTTGGTAACCTGCCCTACAACATTTCAACGCCACTGATTTTTCACTTACTAAGCTATCACGGCAAAGTGAAAGATATGCACTTTATGCTGCAAAAAGAAGTGGTAGAGCGCATGGCCGCCGAACCGGGACAGAAATCCTACGGTCGCTTGGGCATTATGGTGCAGTACTATTGTCAGGTTGAAAATTTATTTCTGGTACCACCAGAGTGCTTCCAACCCAAGCCCAAAGTTGATTCCGCCATTGTCCGCCTGAATCCATATAAAGCACTTCCGCACCCGGCAAAAGATGTGAAATTACTGGAACGCGTTGTGAATGTCGCCTTTCAGCAACGTCGTAAAACCTTACGCAACGGTTTAAAGCAATTGGCGAATGCCGAGCAACTTGATGCACTGAGCACCGATATTACTTTGCGCGCAGAAAACCTCAGCGTCGCAGAATTTGTTGCTCTGAGTGATGAGCTCCTGGCATTGGGTGTGAAGGTATAAGCCATGACGGATATCGATATTCAAACCAAGCCCCAATACATCGAAGAGCAATCCAAACCGGAAGAGCCTCGTTACGTTTACGCCTACACCATTCGCATCACCAATAATGGCCAGCAGGCGGCCCAACTGATCAGCCGTCACTGGAGAATCCTGGATGAAAACGAGCAACTTCAAGAAGTGCGGGGCCTTGGGGTCGTTGGTGAGCAGCCTCGCCTTGAGCCCGGTGAATCATTCAGCTACAGCAGCGGAGTGATTATTGAAACGCCAACCGGCACCATGGAAGGCAGCTATACCATGAAGCGCGATGACGGCTCACAATTTGAGGCTGCCATCGAGACTTTCGCTTTACTTCCTCCCAACGCATTGCACTGAGGCAACTATGGCCACATACGCCGTTGGGGATATTCAAGGCTGTCTCGAACCTCTGCTTCATTTGCTTGAACAAATCGATTTCGACCCGACGACCGACAAACTCTGGGTCGCGGGCGATTTGATCAATCGCGGGCCAAGGTCGCTGGAAACACTTCGATTTATTCGTGACTTGGGTGACACAGCTGAGGTGGTTCTGGGCAATCATGATTTGAGTTTCCTCGCTGTCGCCGAGGGATTCCAGCCAATGCGTGACGGCGATACTCTCGAAGACATCATCCGCGCCCCAGACTGTGAAGAACTGTGTCACTGGCTGCGTCAACAGAAGCTGGTCCATCACGATGAATCGTTAGGGTACACAATGGTGCACGCAGGCATTCCTCCTCAGTGGACGATTAAAAAAGCCCTGCGGCGCGCAGCTGAAGTTGAAACTGTTTTACAGGACGAACAACGCTATCAGGACTTTTTACTGCACATGTTTGGCAGTGAGCCCAGAGTCTGGAGCAAAAACCTGAAAGGTCAGGATCGACTTCGCATCATCACCAATTATTTTACCCGCATGCGCTTTTGCGATGCCGATGGGCAATTGGAGTTTCAAGCGAAGTCTGGGCCCGATTCGGCCCCCAAAGGATTTAAACCCTGGTATAAGATCAAACAACGCAAGACCCGAGAAAATCGCATTATTTTTGGTCATTGGGCAGCCTTGCAAGGGCACGCCGATGCCGCGAACGTATTTGCACTCGACACCGGTTGCGTATGGGGTGGTCACCTGACCATCATGTGCCTGGAAGATCAAACCCTATACAGTTGCGCTTGTGACTAAAACAGCGTTGAAGAATCAGCTGGCCACAGACAACACCGGGGCGATACGCTGAGGCTCAACAATGGGGCGCCCAACCGAGTAATAATGAAACCCCTCTTCCGCCATTGACGCAGGATCGTATAAGTTCCGACCATCAACAATCAGAGCTTCATTTAACAAGTGTTTAAGCTGGGCAAAGTTGGGCGACCAAAAGTTTTTCCACTCTGTACAAATCACCAGAGCATCCGCATTTTTCAATGCCATCTCCTTGGTTCCTGACAGCAGTAAATCATCTCGCTCACCCCATATACGCTGACACTCATCCATGGCCTGGGGATCATAAGCCTGCACCTTGGCCCCGGCAGCAAACAAAGACGCCATCAGGTCCAGCGCCGGTGCTTCTCGCATATCGTCGGTGCGAGGTTTGAACGCCAACCCCCACAGCGCAATAGTTTTGCCAGCAAGCTCCCCGTCAAAATGCTCGCTCAAACGTTGAAACATCCATTGCTTCTGGTGCTGATTAATCGCTTCAACGGCATTTAACAAGCTGGAACGCTGCCCATACTGCTGAGCGGTTGCCGCCAGTGCTTTTACGTCTTTTGGAAAACAAGAACCGCCATAACCACAACCCGGGTAAATGAAATGATAGCCAATTCGGGGATCTGAACCGATACCCTGACGTACCTGCTCAATGTCGGCACCCACACGCTCAGCAATGCCCGCCATTTCATTCATAAAACTGATCTTGGTTGCCAACATCGCATTGGCGGCGTATTTGGTAAGCTCCGCCGAGCGTGTAGCCATAACCATCACTCGATCATGATTACGATTGAAGGCACTGTAAAGCCGACGCATGATCTCTGCGCTGCTTTCCTGGTGGGTACCGATCACAATGCGATCCGGCTTCATAAAATCTTCGATGGCCGCCCCTTCCTTCAAAAATTCAGGATTGGATACCACATCGAAATTCACGCGAATATCTCTGAAAGCCAATTCTTCAGAAATAGCGGACTGGACCTGTTCAGCAGTCCCGACCGGCACCGTGGACTTATTGACGATGATGCTTTCTCTGCTCAGATAACGACCAATGCCACGAGCAACATTGATGACATGTCGTACATCGGCTGAACCGTCTTCCTCAGGCGGGGTTCCTACGGCAATAAACAAAACATCGCCATGTTCGACCGCGTCTTTTGTGCAGTGAGTAAATGTAAGGCTGCCATCGGCCAAACCGCTTTTAAGCAATTCGTCCAAACCGGGCTCGTAAATTGGATTAACACCTTTGGAAAGGTCCGCAACTCGCGCCTGATCAATGTCCATGCACAAGACATCATGCCCAGCCTGGGACAAGCAGGCACTGCTCACCAGACCAACATAGCCACTTCCAAATACCGTAATCTTCATCGACACCACCCCTGATGCATGCCTTTCAGCAAATCATTGATAGCGCCAGTGTGCGCCGGGGCTGTGTCAGATTGTTTGCGTTTTCTTGACAAGCAAATGGCAGAATTACGACGATTTTTTTACAGTGCGGAGCTATTCATAGCCATTTGGGTTCGCGGACTGCCAGCGCCAAGCGTCACTGACCATCTGTTCAATCGAGTGCTCAGCTTCCCAGCCCAATTCCCGCTTTGCCAAATCGGCATCTGCATAACAGGCTGCAATATCGCCTGAGCGACGCGGAGCAATGTCATAGGGGACCGCCTTACCGCTGGCTTGTGTGAAGGCATTGACCACGTCTAATACCGAGTAACCCTGCCCGGTTCCCAAATTGAAGGTATAACAGTTGGCCGGTTTGTTTAAGAGATATTGCAAAGCCGCCACGTGTCCCTTAGCCAGATCGAGGACATGGATGTAATCGCGCACTCCCGTGCCATCAACAGTAGGGTAGTCGTCTCCAAATACCTGCAGGCGAGGCAATTTACCGACCGCCACCTGAGAAATATACGGCAGTAAATTATTGGGAATCCCGTTCGGATCTTCTCCAATTCTCCCGGAGGGGTGCGCGCCAATGGGGTTGAAGTAACGCAATAAAGAAATCTTGAATGGATTGTTCGGCGCACGGCACAAATCCCGACAAATATCTTCCACCATCAACTTGCTGGCACCATAGGGATTTGTCGTGCGCGTCAAAGCCGACTCGGGAATGGGCACCACATCCGGATCGCCGTATACTGTTGCAGAAGAACTGAAAATAAAATTGTGTACGCGATTCTCGGCCATCAGCTCAAGTAAACTCATGGTGCCAGCGACATTGGTCTGATAATAATTCAGTGGCCGCTCACAGGATTCGCCAACCGCTTTTAAACCGGCAAAGTGAATCACCGCGGAAAAGTCATGTTTGGAAAAGATGTCGGCGAGAACTGCCGCATCCTGAATATCGGCTTGGTAAAACGTAATATCCTGCCCACAAAGTTCAGCAACCCGGCGCAGAGATTCCGCCTTACTATTACTGAGATTGTCTGCAACAACTGGATTAAAACCCGCTGCAACTAATTCAATAACGGTGTGACTGCCAATATAACCCGCACCGCCAGTTACCAGAATATCCACGCCTGCCCCCAAAACAATAATCAGATCGCATTATGGCACAGAACACAGGCCTGCAAATATCCACCATTCACTTGAACAGTAAAACGACATCCACTCAAAAGGAACACTCAAGCTGTGGCAATACGTACATCAGATACCGTTCCCATCAGGGCCTCGACTTTGTCTAAAAGCTCATCGTTGTCGAAGGGTTTGGACAAAACATCGTTCGCGCCAAACTCAAGTGCTTTTTGCATACCAGCCGGGGTTTCAGCGGAAACCACCAATACTTTGACGTTATTGTAAACCGCTTGCTCACGCATGGTTCTCAGCACTTCATACCCGTCCATGCCAGGCATTTTAATATCCAGGGTCATCACCGTAGGTTGATGTTGAGCCAACATCAACCCCGCCGCAAAACCATCCGCTGCCACCTCAACATCGTACCCGGCACGGCGCAACACCCGCCTCATTGCCGAGGCCATTTCCGACTGATCTTCAACAATAAGCACTTTGCTCGCCGACGCCTGCGGGCACAGTTCATCTGGAACAGGCATCTCATTGCTTTCCAAAAAGCGGATAAAATCCTCCACCTTGATGCGATGATCCCCACGCCCCGGCAGTTTATAGGCGCTGAGCCTGCCACGTTCAATCCAACGAATGACGGTTCTAAAATTCACTCCGCAATACTTAGCCGCTTCTCCTGTGGTGAGTACCCGGGTTTTATCCATATCTCGTCACTCTTAATTCCTGATCAAAAAGAATTCAGTAAAGTGTTGCATCTTATTGCCAAAACACAATGTTTTTAGGCGAAAAAAAAGGCACCCAACCGAAATTAGTCCAAATTGACAACACGTTGAAATGACTTTTTATACTATTTTTTGTGAAATCGATACCAAAATGTACTAAATGTCACGTTTGACAGGTGTGACACCTTAGACCGATAATAGTTAAGTAACGATACGGTGCACGTTGATTCCCTATACACCTTTGTTAAGAGCAAGGCTCATCGGGACCAGCACTCACATCCAAAGAACACCCTAAGACCCTTAGCCCCCTAGCTGTAATTGGGGGCGCTTTTTTCTTCTCCCCTTCCGCGTTCTTTATTTCTCGATATTCCTAAGTTTTGCGCAGCCGTGCTACTCTAATTGTTACATCAAGTAAGCGACAGGTAGTTGCCCAATCAATATGAGCAATTCAATCCTCTATGTCGACGACAACCCCGTCAGTCGTCAGCTATTGCGCAGCATCCTCAGCCAGGAATACACCGTATTGCACGAAGCCAGTGATGGTCAGCAGTGTTTGGACATTCTAAAAAATCGTGTCGTCGATCTATTACTGCTGGATTTAAACATGCCGGGTATCTCCGGGTTTGATTTGCTGCAACTTATTTCCAAACTGGATCTGGATAACCCACCGACCATTATTGTGGTTTCTGCTGATAAAGACCCCGCCATCATCAGCCAGGTTCTCAAAGGTGGTGCGGCGGATTATGTCACCACGCCCTATCACAGCGATGAATTGATCGCTCGAGTGAAAACCCATCTGGCACTGAGAAGCCGGGAAATTCATTTGGAACAACTGGTCATTCGACGAACCAAAGAACTGACCAGCACCAGCTACCGCCTTGAACAAGCACAAAAGCAACTGATTCACGCAGATAAAATGGCTTCTCTGGGACAGTTGGCTGCGGGGGTTGCTCATGAAATCAATAACCCCGTCGGCTACATTCATTCAAACCTGATGACCCTGGATGAGTATCTGCAAGACTTTCAACAATATTTGGAGGCGACTAAAACCATTGCCGATACAACAGGTAATGACCGCACCAAGCAGCAATTCGAGGAGCTCTACCAACGCCTGGACATGGCCTATCTGCAAGAAGATGTTCGCCAGATTATTCGTGACACCCTGAAAGGCACAAAACAAATCAAACAGATTGTGACAAACCTAAAAGGCTATTCTCATCCCGAACAACAGGAATGGTTACACCACAACATTCACGACCTGCTGGAAAGTAGCCTCAGCATTGTCAGCAATCAGCTCAAGTACAAAGTGAAACTGCAAAAACGCTATCAGCGAGATTTGCCCAAAGTGTATTGCATCGGTTCGCAAATCAGTCAGATTTTTATCAATTTGCTGGTCAATGCGGAGCAAGCGATTGAAAATCATGGACAAATCACCATCACCACCAGCCTGAGCCAGCAATCATTGAACAGTCATCAGCCCAGCGTGGATATTTGCATCACAGATGACGGCAAAGGAATCGACGAAAAAATTGCCAACCGAATCTTCGATCCCTTTTTCACCACCAAACCTGTCGGCACTGGCACCGGACTCGGTTTGTCTATTTGCTATAACATTGCTTCTGGCCATGGCGGCTTGATCAGCATGCAAAGCCAACCCGACCGAGGCAGCCAGTTTACGGTTAGCCTCCCGGTGAATATCGATCAGGCGTCGAGCAAACTCACTTAAGGTCCGAACGCGCGATGGGTGACATCAACTTGCGTAATGCACGCCCCAATAGTCCCTGATAAAAAGCCAGGCTCAACAAAATAGTCCCCGCCCCAATCAACAAACTGGTCTCCAGCGACTCGTCCAGAATCAACGCACCCAACATTAATGCAACGGCGGGCGTCATCAAGGTATTCAGGGAAATAGTGGCGGCGCTCATATGTTTTAACAAATAAAAATACGCAGGAAACCCTAACAGGGAGCCACACACCGCCAGATAAATCACCGCCCCACCTGAACGCCAGGTAATCTCCTGAGCAATACTGCCATCGGTGAACAGCCACACCAAAAACAGGGCCGGAAACGACAACAACAACGCACCAGCCGTCTGCCGCATAGGCTCGATGTTGGAGGCGTAACGCTGCAAACAAACACTGCTCAAAGCGAAGATCGTGGATGACAACAACACCGCAGCAATGCCTTTAATCGCTGAGGGCCCAAACTGCAGCTGCCCCTGAAAAATAATGACCAATCCCATCAAAGCCAGAATCAAGCCAAGTACTTTCTGCCAATCGAATGGGTTGGTGCGCAGAATCAACAAGGTCATCAAGCCAGTGATGAACGGTGTCAAACCAAACAACACGGAGATCAAACCACTGGAAATATACTGCGCCGCCCAATACACCAATGGCAGCGCCGGAAATATTCCCATGGCCGCTGCGCCATAGACTTTCCAATCCGAGCGATCCTGCACCAGAGACTTACCCTGCCACCACAGCACCGCCAATGCCAGCGGCAAAGCAATGCCCATGCGCAACATCACTGCAGCGGTAAAACTGAAGCTTTCATTACTCAAACGTATCCCTAGCGGTGTGCTGCCCCAAAGCAGTACCACCAAAGCAAAAACTATGGGTATTTTCACAATACTCTCCCAAACTGGGCGACGACAAAGAGAGGCACAAAAAAGGCCGCTCTATTGGCGGCCCTTTTAAATCACATGAATGAATTAATCGGATCGCCCTTTGCCACGCACAGCACACAGTTTCGCCCACAGGTAGACTGAGGGGGACGCTGATTTTCGCGCAATAATGGTGGTAAACATACGGTTCACTAGGGTATCCAAAATAAATATTTACAGTGCTTCGGTTCAAAGACACTGCTGATAAAGAAACTTGGCCGCCAATCTTCCAGCAATTACACTGGCCGCCAATACGTAAATCCATTACAGTGTCGAACAAGAATCGATCAAGGTCAAGCACGAAATTTATGGAATGCTATTTAGTCGGCGGCGCCGTACGCGATGAGCTAATGAATTACCCATTTGATGAAAGAGACTGGGTCATCGTAGGGGCCACCGAACAAGACCTGAACACCATGATCGCCGAAGGTTATCAACAGGTCGGCAAAGATTTTCCCGTTTTTCTCCACCCCGACAGCAAAGAAGAATACGCCCTGGCTCGTACCGAACGAAAAACCGGCCACGGTTATGGCGGCTTCAGCGTTAACACCGAAAATGTCAGCTTGGAGGACGACCTGAGTCGGCGGGACCTCACCATTAACGCCATCGCCAAAAGTGCTGACGGAAAAATCATCGATCCCTATGGGGGGCAACAGGATCTCCAGCAGGGTATTCTTCGCCATGTTTCTGATGCCTTTGCCGAAGACCCCCTGAGAATTTTACGCATCGCTCGTTTTATCGCCCGCTATACCCACCTGGGGTTTCGCATCGCCCCTGAAACCCAGCAACTCATGAAAAACATGGTGGCCGCCGGTGAAGTGGAACACCTGGTGCCCGAGCGAGTATGGAAGGAAACCGAACGTGCTTTGGGGGAACGCAGTCCGGCGGCCTACTTCCAGTGTTTGCGAGATTGCGGAGCCCTCAAGGTATTGATGCCAGAACTTGATGCCTTGTTTGGCGTTCCCCAGCGAGCGGAATATCATCCTGAAATTGATACCGGCCTGCACAGCTTAATGGTGTTGGAACAAGCCTGCCAACTCAGCCAAGAACCGAGAATCCGTCTGGCCGCTGTCTTGCACGACCTTGGCAAAGCCGAAACGCCAGCAGACATTCTCCCGCGACATCACGGCCACGAACAACGCAGCCTGCCCTTAATTCGCACACTATGTGAACGCTTGAGAGTGCCTAAAGTCTTTTTGCGTTGCGCATTGCACCTTGCCGAATTTCACACCCTGAGCCATCGCGCAATGGAACTTCGCGGTGCGACCCTTGCAAAATTATTCAAACAGCTGGACGCCTACCGACATCCCGAAGCGCTGGAAGACTTTTTGTTGGGTAGCTTGGCCGACAGCTTGGGTAGAAAAGGGTTTGAAGAACAGCCCTACCCTCAAAAGGCCTATCTCGAAGGCGCCTACCAAATCGCCTGTCGCATTAACGCCAAAGAGATTGTTGCCCAAGGCTACAGCGGCGCCGATATCGGCATACAATTGGAGCAACAGCGCATCAAAGCACTTGAACACTATCGAACAACAGAAGGAAAGCCAGCGTGAGTGAAGCGGCGGTCGTGTTAATTACCGGAGGAGCCAAACGCATTGGCGCCGCCTTGTGTCGACGTTTTCACGAGGGAGGTTATCGCGTGCTATTGCATTACCGCCATTCGAAAGACGCCGCTGACGCCCTGGCCTCTGAACTCAACCAGGAAGCACCCGATAGCTGCTGTTGTATTCAGGCCGATCTGAATACCCTGAGCGGCATACGCCAGCTGGCCGAATCGGCTAAGCGGAAATGGGGACGAGTCGATCTTTTGATCAACAATGCCAGCAGCTTTTACCCCACCCCCATCGCCGACTGCAACGACGCTCAATGGGATGACCTGATGGGCAGCAATGCCAAAGCTCCCCTGTTTTTGAGCCAGGCCCTAGCCCCAACGCTCGCCAAACACAAAGGTGCCATCATTAACTTTGCGGATATCCATGCCGAAAAGCCCATGGCCAATCACAGTATTTACAATATGGCCAAGGCGGCCAATGTAATGCTGACCAAGAGCTTGGCTCTGGAGCTGGCGCCAAGTATCCGAGTAAACAGCATCGCCCCTGGCGCGATTCTATGGCCGGAAGCGGGCGAAGAAAATGCCTCCATACTGGCAAAAATTCCTCTGCAACGCTGTGGCGGCGAAGCCCCTATTTGTCAGGCCGCCTGGTATCTGGCCGAGCAAGCACCCTATACCACCGGGCAAATACTGGCCATCGATGGCGGCCGCAGTCTGCACATGTAATTCATCGTCTCCACACCCCATTGGGCGTTCAAATCTAAATCACACTTTTGATTTAACTCAGCCAGTCGCGCCAAAAATCCAGCCATAGCAGTAGTTCTATACGATTTTTCAGGTTATTATTTGCGCGCCTTTATGGCGATTAACGCGAAAAACAGCAAGATTCACCTAAAAAAACAAGTTGGATACCAACATGCGTGCGCTGCTCTATTTTTTGGTGGGCCTTATTGCCCTGGCGATTGCCTCCTATTCTGCTCTCTATTTTCTCAGCCCGGCGACGCTCGTCGAAGCGGGTATCAGCCACGAACGCAAACAAGCCGGCCTCGAGCTGAAACAAATCGAAGTCGCCGATCACGAGATGCATTATCTGAGTGGCGGCCCGGAAAACGCCCCGGTTCTGTTGATGCTCCATGGATACGCCGCTAATAAAGACAACTGGGTGCGCTTTGCCGCCCATTTCAGCGATCGCTACCGCATTCTGATTCCCGATCTTCCCGGCTTTGGTGACAGCAGTCGATTGAATCAACAACGCTACGACATCGACAGTCAAGTTGAGCGCCTGCAAGCCTTTGTTGATGCCCTGAAATTACCGCGCTTTCATTTGCTGGGAAATTCCATGGGGGGAATGCTATCGGCCGCCTACAGCCTGGAGCACCCCGATAAAGTCTTAAGCCTGGGCCTATTGAACAGCGCTGGCGTACAAGAGCCTGAATTAAGTCCTCGCAGCAAGGCCTGGGCGGAAGGCCGCAATATCCTGCTGCTAGAAAACAGCGATGATCTCGACCGCCTGTTCGCGCTGGCCTTCAATCATCCACCCGCCATGCCGCAAATTGCCAAGGAATACCTCACTCAAAAAGCGCTTGAACAAAGAGCCTTCAATGAAAAAATCGCAAAAGATTTAACGGAACAACCCTATGAACTGGATGACAAACTGGGACAGATCAACACCCCCAGTCTGGTCATATGGGGCGACAGCGACCGCATTATCGACGCTTCATCCGCACAAGTATTTGAACAGGGTTTACCAGACGCCACCGTCATTATCATGAAAGACACCGGCCATCTTCCAATGCTGGAGCGCCCGAAAAAAACCGCAAAGCACTATCAGCAATTTTTACGCAACGTTACAGGTAAAGAATAGTCCCGACACGACCGCCAGACTCTTATAAGACAGGGGCTGCTAGACGCCGCAACGACCAAGCGGCACCGCAATCATGCTAACAGGTTTTATTTCGCCGTAGAAATCACCTGTCCTTGCCAGCTGAAATCAATTGGCCATAACTTTTGCGCCTTATCATAATTCTGCCAAAGCTCGGCAAAACTCTGCTCACAAACCGGGTGAATATCTTCAGCGGCAATTTCAGCAAGCGGCAATAACACAAAGGCATTTTGAGTGATTTCTTCACGCGGCAGCTCGACGCCGGCTACCTTGCCCACGATGTCATCGTACAACAAGATATCAACATCCAAAGTACGGCCGCTGAAACGCGGCACATCTCGACGACGGCCGTTCTCATCTTCGATGGTTTTCAAACTCTCATTGAGGGCGGCCAAATCCAGGTCTGTCTCGAGCTCTACCACCATGTTATAGAACGGCTCGCCCGAAAATCCGACCGCTTCGCTTTCATAAACCGATGACAGCGCCAGAATATGAAAATGGCGGTTTAAGGCATCCAGACAAGACGTTATATGAAATTCCCTGTCTTCATTGCTCCCTAAACTTAAAAATACTCTCGCCATTTAACGATCTCCGCGCTGTCCGCGCTCAATTAACAAACCGACATTACTCGCCGTCGGTACCGCACCGGGCTTACTCAATTTCATTCGCAGCCAGGAAATGGAAAAATCATTCAACAGCAATTCACTCAATTCTTCGGCCAGTGACTCAAGCAGTTCATATTCCGTGCCCGCCACATGTTCACTGATGCGATCGGATACGGCTTTGTAATCCAGGGCGTATTGCAAATCATCTGTGCTGGCCGCCTGACGAATATCCCAGGCCATCTCCAAATCTATGCGTAAGCGTTGCTTAATTTTACGCTCCCAATCAAACACCCCAATGGTTGCGTCAACACATAAACCTTCAATAAAAACGATATCCATAGCACTTCTCGCTCAAGCCTCAATGTCAGGCAAACTTTCCAAATCCCAGCGCGGCTGAACTGTCAACGATAAGGCCTGTTCCTGGCCCGCGAGCAGGCGTTGACATCCGGCATAGGCGATCATGGCGCCATTGTCAGTGCAAAACTCATGGCGGGCGTAGTACACCCCCGCATCAATTTTAGCCAGCTTGCTTTCCAACTCCGCGCGCAAGCGCTTGTTCGCAGATACACCACCGGCAATCACCAGGGTTTTCAATCCTTCTTGCTCGAGGGCTCGGCGGCATTTAATAACCAAAGTTGCGACAACCGCATCCTCGAATGCATAGGCAATATCGGCACAGCACTGATCGTCAGGCAAGCCGTTTTCGAGCTTGTGCTCAGCGACAGTATTCAAAGTAAAGGTTTTCAAACCGCTGAAGCTGAAATCCAGACCAGGGCGATCGGTCATCGGGCGCGGGAAACGGAAGCGTCCCGGCTCCCCCTGTTCGGCCAACTTGGCTATCTGTGGGCCACCCGGGTAATCCAGATCAAGCATCTTGGCGGCTTTATCAAAAGCCTCACCCGCCGCGTCATCCAATGATTCCCCCAGCATGCGGTAACGACCAATGCCGTCCACTCTCACTAACTGGGTATGACCACCGGAAACCAGCAAAGCCACAAAAGGAAATTGGGGAGGGTTGGCTTCCAGCATGGGGGCCAGCAAATGCCCCTCCATATGATGAACACCGAGGGCTTTGCAACCCCAGGCATAGGCCAACGACCGGCCTGCACAAGCTCCGACCATTAAGGCACCCACCAGTCCGGGCCCCGAGGTGTAGGCAATGCCATCAACACCCTTACTGTCTGTACCCGCTGCAGACAAGACCTCGTCAATCAAAGGCAACAGCTTGCGCACATGATCTCGAGAGGCCAATTCAGGCACCACACCACCATACTCTGAGTGCAAATCCACCTGTGAATACAGGCTATGAGCCAGTAGCCCCTGCTGACTGTCGTAGACGGCAACCCCCGTCTCATCACAGGAGGTTTCGATACCTAAAACGCGCATGAATTTGGCCTTTCCACCGGGATAAACAAAAGCCCGGCATAATAACAGCTTGAGCCGGGCTTACCAGAAAAATGCCGCCCCAAAGCGGCCTACAGCCTCGAACAGGAGGGATAATTGCGTTTTTGCACGCTCGATACAAGACAAAAGCTTGCGCAGGCAGGCAAGACTGTATAGAATTTGCGCCCCTTGGAATGGTGTGAATCCTGCGTTTGCTCCGCGCGCTGCGGCCTACAAACGAAACAAAGCACCCATTAAAGATACACGAAATTAAAAATTGGAAAGGTACAATCAACAATGCCTGCAGTTAAGCTGAAAGAAAACGAACCATTTGATATCGCTCTGCGTCGCTTCAAGCGCTCTTGTGAAAAAGCCGGTGTACTGGCCGAAGTACGTCGTCGTGAGTTTTACGAGAAGCCAACCAGTGTTCGTAAGCGTAAGGCTGCTGCCGCTGTTAAGCGTCACGCCAAAAAGGTTCAGCGCGAATCTCGCAAGTTTCAGCGTCTGTACTAAGTTTCTAGCCTGTTTACAGGTTAGCGCAGACCAACTCAAGTTCGCTTGAGTGAGTGTATCTAAGCCCAGCCTCGAGCTGGGCTTGCGCGTTTGGCCCTTTGCAATTCAACAAGGGCTGCCATACCCCAATTCACTGTGCACATAAGGAATGATCATGTCTGAGCTGAAAAAGACCATTGCCACCGCTGTAAAAGACGCCATGCGAGCAAAAGACAAAGCCAGATTGGGCGTATTGCGTATGGTACAAGCCGAATTCAAGCGCATCGAAGTGGACGAGCGTATTGAGCTGGACGATGCCCGCGTATTAGTGGTTCTCGACAAAATGCTCAAGCAGCGCAAAGACTCCGCACAGCAATACCGTGACGCCGACCGTATCGATCTGGCCGAACAGGAAGAATCTGAAACCGTCATCATTCAGGAGTTTCTGCCTGCCGCCCTGAGCGAAGACGAAGTGTCGGCAATCATCGACGAGGCCATTCAAAGCAGTGGCGCCGAGTCTGCGCGCGACATGGGCAAGGTGATGGCACTCGTTAAGCCGCAGATCCAGGGTCGCGGCGACATGGGCGCGGTCAGCCAGCTGGTCAAAGCCAAGCTGTCCTGAGGGCATGCAAGCCCCAATTGTGCCCCGCACAACGGCTCGCTAAACTAAGCCCATGAGCGGCCGCATACCCCAAAGTTTTCTCGATGATCTACTTGACCGCATCGACATTGTCGATGTGGTTGATCATCGTGTGAAGCTGAAAAAAACCGGCAAAAACTACAGCGCCTGCTGCCCCTTCCACGAAGAAAAAACCCCAAGTTTTACTGTCAGCCCCGACAAACAGTTCTATTACTGCTTTGGCTGCGGCGCATCCGGTAACGCCCTCGGTTTCGTCATGGAATACGAGCACCTCGACTTCCCGAATGCCGTGGACGAACTCGCCAAACTGGCCGGCGTCGAGGTGCCCAAAGAAAAGCAAAATATCTCGCCAGCGCAAAAAGAGCGGGAAAAACAACGCCAGGAAATCTTCACGTTACTGGAAAAGGCCGACGCCTATTACCAGTTGCAACTGCGCCAAAACACCCATAAGACCCAAGCCATCAACTACCTCAAATCACGGGGCCTGAGTGGTGAAATCTGCAAACGTTTCGGCATTGGTTATGTCCCGGCGGGCTGGGATAACTTAAAACAGGAATTGGCCAACGATCAGTCGACCTGCAAGCGCCTCGAAGAGGCCGGCATGCTGATCCACAACCAAAACAAAAACAGCTATTACGATCGCTTCCGAGAACGCATCATGTTCCCGATACGCGACCGGCGCGGGCGAGTTATCGGCTTTGGCGGACGAGTGCTGGGCGACGAAAAACCCAAATACCTGAACTCGCCAGAAACACCCGTATTCCACAAAGGCGAAGAGCTTTACGGCCTCTGGGAAGCCCGCCAGGCAAACTCCCAGATACAGCGCCTATTGGTCGTGGAAGGCTATATGGACGTGGTCGCCCTGGCTCAGTTTGATATTAACTACACCGTCGCCACACTCGGCACGGCCTGCGGCGAAGCGCACCTTCGCCTGGCGTTCAAATACACCCAGGAAATCATTTTCTGTTTCGATGGCGATGAAGCCGGCCGCAATGCGGCCAAGCGCGCGTTAAGCAACTCCCTGCCGGTTATGACCGACGGCCTGCAAATCAAATTTTTATTTCTGGAAGACGGGCAAGACCCAGACAGCTACGTCCGCCAATTTGGCAAAGACAAATTCCTGCAACGCATTGATGAGACCGCCAGCCCGCTCGAAGACTTTTTGTTTGACAGCCTATGCGAAGACATCGACGCCAGCACCATGGGCGGCAAGGCCCAGCTGAGTAAACGCGCCGCGCCCATGCTTAACCTGTTGCCCAAGGGCGTCTATCGAGAGCTGATGTTCAAGCACCTGGCCAAGCGCACTGAGCTTAGTCTGGACACGCTGCTTGAACTCATCGATCAACCCTTGCCACCTCTGCCCAAGGAAAGCCCCGCACCGAAAGAAGAACCCCAGGCTGAAGCACTGACTACGACAGCGCCTCAGGAATTCCCTGAGCAGTTGCCACCCGATGGCGACAACCCTTGGCAAGCCTATGAAGCCCTGGCCGAACAGCACGTCGAGGACAGCAATGACCACTATACGACAGCCATTGACAGCTACCGAGAGTCTGAACCGCCCTCGGCACCACTGAGCAGTGACTCAATAGGCCGCGGCAGCAAGGAGCAGGATAACAAGCTCAGCCCCCAGAAATTGCTGATTGGCCTGCTGATGAGCCGCCCGGAGCTGGCCAAGGAACTGGACGACATCGAGCTGTTCAGCCATTTCAAGGACGCCGACAGTCAGCTGCTCCTCCGCTTGGCCCGCTGTCTGCAGAGCCGCCCCCATTTCAACATCCACCAACTCACTGGCCACTGGCTGGCAAGCTATGGACAACAGGAATGGCAGAAACTCAAAGGTATCGCCGAACAGAGCACATCCGTGCTCTCAGCGGCCATGCGAGAAGGAAACTTTGACGACAACGCCGAACTCAAAGCTTGCGAAGACAAACTGCTCCAGCAGCAACAACGACAATCGCGCCAAAACAAGCTCAAAGAGCTGAAAAGCAAAGCCTTTAACGAGCTCAGCACCGAGGAAAAAACCCTGTTTCGCCAACTCATCCAGCAGGGCCATTGAACCCCTCCGCAAATCAAGCATAACAGGAGTAAATAAAAGCACCCTCCAGGCTTGATTTTCTAGAATAAGCCCCTATTTATGGGCTATAATCTCCTGTTTACTTCGCCAGCATATTTTATAGGTCACGAATGAGCGATAACACGCAACAGCAACAGTCCCGAATCAAGGAACTTATTGCCCGCGGTAAGGAACAAGGCTACCTTACCTATGCCGAGGTCAATGATCACCTTCCTGAGGACATTTCTGACCCAGATCAGGTTGAAGACATCATCCAAATGATCAATGACATGGGCATCAAGGTGTATGAAACCGCACCAGACGCCGATGAAATCTTGATGACGGATGGTGACTCCTCCGCCGACGAAATCGCCGCCGCCGAAGCGGCCGCTGCACTGGCTGCGGTAGAAACCGAAGCCGGCCGCACCACCGACCCAGTGCGCATGTATATGCGTGAAATGGGTACCGTAGAACTGCTTACCCGTGAAGGCGAAATCTCAATCGCCAAACGCATCGAAGAAGGTGTTCGCGAACTCATGCAGGCCATGTCTTACTGGCCTGGCTCCGTGGAAAACCTGATCAATGAATACAAGCTGATCGACAAAGAAGAGCGCCGCCTGCCCGATGTTATCTCTGGCTGGCTCGACCCTGCTGACGATGTACCTTCTGCCCTGGCTCAAGCCCAAGCAGCAGAAGCCATGTCCGACAGTGACGACGATGACGATGAGGACGACAACAACAACGGCATTGACCCAGAAGAAGCCAAAGAGCGCTTTGGCAAACTGGAAGCCCAGTTGAAGAAAACCGTCAAGGCACTCGAAAAGCACGGCCCTGACAGCAAGCAGGCCGCCAAAGAGCAAGCCGCACTGGGTGAAATCTTCAAATTCTTCAAACTGCCACCTCGCCAGTTTGATCCGCTGTATAACGATATCCGCGACACCTTGAATCAAGTACGCCAACAAGAGCGCCTGATTATGGATCGCGTGGTACGCAAAGCGAAAATGCCACGCAAAACCTTTATCAAGGAATTCCCTGGCAATGAGATCAACGATGACTGGATTCCAGAAGTCATCAAGAAGAAGCGCGACTACTCAGAAGCCCTGAAGCGCTTCCTGCCAGACATTCAACGTGCCCAGCGCAAGCTGCAGCAAATTGAAGAGAACAGCCACTTGGCCCTGGCCGACATCAAAGAGATCAACCGTCGCATGTCGATCGGTGAAGCTCGCGCCCGTCGCGCCAAGAAAGAAATGGTGGAAGCCAACTTGCGCCTGGTAATTTCGATCGCCAAGAAGTACACCAATCGTGGCTTGCAATTCCTCGACCTGATCCAGGAAGGCAACATCGGCTTGATGAAAGCGGTAGACAAGTTTGAATACCGCCGTGGTTACAAGTTTTCAACCTACGCCACCTGGTGGATTCGTCAGGCGATCACTCGCTCGATTGCCGACCAGGCCCGCACCATTCGTATTCCGGTACACATGATTGAGACCATCAACAAGCTCAACCGCGTATCACGTCAAATGCTTCAGGAAATGGGCCGCGAGCCAACTCCGGAAGAACTGGGCGAACGTATGGACATGCCAGAAGACAAGATTCGCAAGGTACTGAAAATCGCCAAAGAACCGATCTCCATGGAAACCCCGATCGGTGACGATGAAGATTCACATCTGGGCGACTTTATCGAAGACCACACCATCACCTCCCCTGTGGAGTCGGCAACTGGTGAAGGTCTGACCGAAGCAACTCGCGATGTTCTGGGCGGCCTGACCGCTCGCGAATCCAAAGTTCTGCGCATGCGCTTTGGTATCGACATGAACACTGACCACACCCTGGAAGAAGTGGGCAAGCAGTTCGATGTTACCCGTGAGCGTATTCGTCAGATCGAAGCGAAGGCCTTGCGCAAACTGCGCCACCCTTCTCGCTCTGACCATCTGCGCAGCTTCCTCGACGAATAATCGAGCAAGCAGAGCAAAAAGGCGGCCTTGGCCGCCTTTTTTGTGCCTGCTGTTTGGCAAACTTCTGCCTTTAACGGTTTTCGCTCCTGACACATAGTGACATAATCGCTCTGTCGCAACGTCTTCACAAGAGACGTATAAAAAGGGGATGTATACAGAGGCTCCCCATCATTCTAAGCACAGGACTTTTTTATGAGCGAGACCACAACGGCCAACGCGGAATCCACCCGCCTGAGCCGCCTACTCGACAAGGTGGAAGTAATCGGCAACAAACTCCCCGATCCCGCTATCATCTTCTTAATCAGCTTAATTATTGTTTGGACCCTCTCCGCCATTATGTCGAACCTTCAGTTCGACGCCATTGACCCACGAACTGGCGAAGCCATTGTGGTCAACAACTTGCTCACCGGCGCTTCGATTGCCGATTTTCTTTCACGAATGGTCACCATCTTTACCGGCTTTGCCCCATTAGGTGTAGTACTGGTCGCCATGCTGGGTGTTGCGGTAGCGGAACACGCTGGCTTTATTAACGCCGGCATCAAACGCATGTTGGATGCCACCCCGAAAAGCTTACTGACGCCCTCCGTAATTCTCGTGGCCATTGTGAGCCATACCGCGACCGATGCCGGTTATGTACTGGTGATTCCACTGGCGGGTATTATTTTCAGCGCCATGGGCCGCCACCCACTGGCGGGTATTGCAGCGGCCTTTGCCGGTGTGAGCGGCGGCTTCAGCGCGAACTTTGTGCCATCGGCTATCGACCCACTCTTGCAGAGTTTCACACTGAGTGCTGCACAGATTGTTGATCCAGAGATTCAGATCAACCCACTGAACAACTACTTCTTCACCTCAGCCTCGAGCGTGCTGGTAATTCTGCTGGGTTGGTATTTGACCGACAAAGTTATCGAACCACGCCTGGCCAACACCAAAGTGGATGGCGATACCGAAGACCTGCCGAAGTTTGGTGAACTGACCGATAAAGAACGCTCCGCCCTGCGCTGGGCCACTGTCACCATGATCGCTGGCCTTGCCATTCTGGTTGCTGTTGCTTGGCCAACAAGCTCCCCGCTTCGCGCCGCTAATGGAGAACTGGCTTCGTTCAGCGCGCCGATCATGCGCTCCATCGTGCCACTGATTTTCTTACTGTTTGTGATTCCCGGCACCGTATACGGGTACATCGCCGGCACCTTCAAAAGCAGCAAAGACGTCATCGGCGCCATGAGCAAAGGCATGGAAGGCATGTCGTACTACGTGGTCATGGCCTTCTTCTGCGCCCTGTTTATTGATGCGTTTGGTAAATCCAATTTGGGTGCATTGTTAGCGGTCAACGGCGCCGAAGTGCTGAAAACCCTGGCCCTGCCCAGCATGGTAACCATGGCCGGCATCGTCTTCCTGACCGCGTTTGTAAACCTCTTCGTTGGCTCTTCGTCCGCCAAATGGGCATTGATCGGCCCCATCCTGGTTCCGATGTTGATGCAAATCGGTATCTCCCCCGATCTGACTCAGGCCGCATACCGAGTGGGCGATTCCTCCAGTAACATCATCACCCCACTGATGCCTTACTTCCCACTCGTTGTGGTTTACTGCCAACGCTATGTGAAGAGCACCGGTATCGGCACCTTACTGTCTCTGATGCTGCCCTACTCTGTAGCCATCATCATTGCCTGGACCGTATTCCTGCTCATCTACTGGGGCCTAGGCTTCCCACTTGGCTTGCAATCCAGCTACGTATACCCAGCTGGCTAAGCCCTTGAAAGCACGAGAAAAAAAGCGCTAGAGATCTAGCGAAATACAGGCGAGGCGATTATAATCCCTCGCCTGTTTGATGACTTTCATCACATCAGGGCCCTTAGCTCAGCTGGTTAGAGCACTCGACTCATAATCGATAGGTCCGCGGTTCAAGTCCGCGAGGGCCCACCACTTCCCCTTCCTTTACTGACCTGGTGTCGTAACCATAACTTGGCCACCGAGCCAGAATGCTAAGCTTCTATCGGCAAAGAGGAGAAGCCAAAGCCATCCTCTCCCAACACATGATAAGAATATATAATTTTAACGCTGTAGAAACTGGGTCAGTATTGAGACCGTCGGTTTACACCGTAGCCGCCGCTCGCTAATTACTAACATCATCCATAAGCAGAGGAAATCTGTCAAAATAGCCCTAAAATTTACAAGGCGCGTTAACTCTTCAACCACTTCAATTTATGGAGACCTCCCGAGGCAGTTCTAGAGAATGCAATGAAGAACATATAATAGTCGCCTTTCGGCCAGAAGCGGACATTCAGGGACGCTACAGCCGCTCCGGAGCAAGCTTGCTTGCGGAGGTCTTGACTGGCTCTGATTGTTTAATCTTTATCAGCCATTAAGCCAAAGATTATCTCTAATTAGTGTAACTGGGCGCGAAAGCAATACATCCACATTAGGACTATATTGGTAGATAATCCCAACCAAGCTAAATGATGAAATGCCAGCGCTGGATATTTTGTGTAAAAATAAAGGCCCGCCACTAATACCACCCAAATCGCCGGTCATATCACGACCATTCTGGATTGTGATTAGGCATTTATCTACCTCCAATCTACAGGTAATTATATCCGCGGCTGCATCATCGATTAGTGTAGATCCTGAGCTTATAGTGTCGAAAATAACATTGTCTGATGATGGCCTCTCTCTCCAAACACCGGGATAACCACCCCAAAGGACAAAGTTGCCAATTTCAACCCCCTCATTAGTAAATTCTTCTAGCTCAAAAAAATGGGTTGGTACTTCTCCATACGCACCAAATTTCTCTTCGGCATAGGGCTCTAGATAGAGTGTGCAGAGATCATAACCCTCGTTTTCGTCAAACCATATCTCGTCTAACTCGACTAGGATATTCCCAATATATAATGAAACATCTCCTTCTTCTTCGACTCTTTTTCTATATTCATTTATCACGTGAAAGCATGTGAGCCCAAATCTTTCACCTCTGAACTTAATAAGAGTTACTGTTCCATTATTTACCTTTGCATCATCTCTATTTGGATTTCCGAAATAGCATGGTGATGTAAATGATAATGAATATTTGGTTAGTTGAACGCCGAGAATATTATCCATATTTATATTAAGGCCTGGACGAGCTTACCCCAGCCTCTCTGTGCTAATTTCTGTTTTAGGTTGTTATAACAAACTTATACCTGTCCACCAACGGCCAAAAGCGGACATCACATAAAATAAATGCATCCCTTTTTCTTCCATATCAAAGAATCATGCCGCTTTACGTCTACTTTCAACTCTCGCTATAAGTTCTTTTAGTGCATCAATATCCATCTTCAACTCTGCCGCAGTTGGTGCTGGCTCATCGTCAATCGACGATGGGTCATGTGCTTCGACAACCTCATTGCATCGCTGATTGATTCTCAGCAACTCCGTCACCTCATCACTTTCAAGACCAACAACCCTTTCCAAACGAGATACATTTATATATTCATTAAATCGCTGAACAGTACCACCTAAGATAAAGTCCTGAATAACGCGCTCAATTGTTGCACGAAGAAAACTATACTGCCTAATCATATCTTGCGAAAGCTCTTCATTGGGATCAGCGGGCCACGGCAGCCTGTCGAACTCACGCTGTTTTTTTTCAAGCGTGTCTATCCTTTCCTTGTAGCTTTTATGGACCCAAGGGAGACCTTTAACCACATTACCATAATAGCCACCATTAGGTTCCAAAAAGCTAAATTCTATGGACAAGCCTTGCTTTTCAGTCTCATCACGGAGCTGAGTAAGAAAAACTACATCATGAGTAAAAACTATCACCTGCCGGATGGCTGACTCCTTCACAAGCCTTCTCGCCAGCTTTCTTCTTCGACGATGATCAAGTGATGAGACTGGATCATCAAAAACAATCCCACAGGCATGGTCAGACAATTTTAACTCTGCCAAAAAAGCCCCCAAGGCAATAGCTCGCTGTTCACCTTCACTTAATATTTCACCTAAATCACTAGCCGCAGGGAGATCGAGCAACAACTGATGTTTTACTTTACCCTTTTGATTCCTATCTTTTAACTTTGTTTTTATATGGCCAATCCCAAGATCACTAAACTCTTCATCAAGCGCCTTTTTTAACTCTAGAGTAACTGCCGTTGATGAAAGTTCTTTCGATTTATCAGAGATAGGCCTTGTTTTTAAGTAATTTGAACATCTAGAGAGCTTTTCTTTTTTCTTTATCCGCTCGACTAGATCAACAACTGATTCAGCACATACTGACAACTGTTCTCTGGATTTTAATTCATCTCTCTCTTTTGATAATTTCTCCTTTTTATCTTTATCTATTGCCTTCAAGTAAGTACGACAAGCCTGCAACTGCTTTGCAGCCAACTTTCTTAGAGCTGCTCGTGGAGATAGAGATAAACCAGGCATATTAGATAATTCAAATCCACTATTTTGCTTCTGCATCCAGTCATGCCTAGATGAAATACAGGCAGAATACTCACTAATAACTGACTTTAAATTACCGTCCAGTTGATCGATTTCATTACTTAAAGCTGTATCAAATCCGAAATCTAAATTTGCCCGCTCTATTTTACCCTGAGCTGTTTCCAGTTTTTTCCTTGCTTGTTCCGCCTCCTTTGCCACATCATCTTGTATGAATTTTTCAAAACGAGCCAAACGATCTACTGCTGGACCAACATTTTGCTGACATAAAGGACAAAGCTGATCGTTCTCAAAATGAGGGTAATCACACTCAGGATAGGCAGCTTCTTTAACAAAGTTTCTCGCTGCCTCATACATTGACTTCCAAACAATATCACCAGTGCCTGGCAGCAAATCTTCTCCAGATCGAAGTGACCCTGCTGCTGCAATTTCAGCTTTTCCTGCGGCATCCGCACTCATCAATAAATCATTTAGCTTCTTTACACCGTCCTCACTGACCCAGCTAAAGGACTTATCTATGCGCCCCACTAAAGCCTTAATTCTATCTGCAGACATTCTAAACTCTTCTGCTTTAGTGGCGGGATCAGAGTCCGCAAGCGCGGCATCAAGTTCAATAAGCCTATTGATTTCATCTTCTGAAACGGCTGCAAGTTTTACCAAGGATTTTGTATCAGTTTTTGCGCTAAGAGACGAAATAGTTTTCCCAACTTTAGTTTCACCCTCAAGATGCATGAAACTAGATTTGTCAACACTTATGCTAGCCAGTTCTGTAGTCAATCGATGGCTGATTTCAGGAATAACCTTATTTGCTAAATCTTCAATTACATCCAACCCATATGGGAGAAAAGCAACATCTTGCTCTTCTGTTAGATATGCTCTCGCACAGCGAGAATCGAAAACTGATATTTTCGCTAGATCCTCTGGCGGCTCGCTACTATCTAACCACTTCACTTGCTTAGAAACAGAGTTAACATCTATATCAAATAAAGCCTCAGGAACATGCTTATGAGATTCGGGGTCATTTGCGTCAGGCCTAACCAGCTCCGGTGCGCCACGGGCACGGCACACCTTTTTGAGTACACGCACATAACCAGATTTACCTGCTCCATTTCCTCCATAAATAGTAGACATTCCATTGCCAGCAAACTCTAATTTTTGACCTTCTGCCAAACGGTTAACATTACTCAAGTCCCTTACCGAGCGGATCAGAACTTTTTCGCCTACCCTTGAAGTAGCAGGTAAATCAGATTTTGTGAGGGGTACTGCTTGTGGAGGACTTTCTACAGAGATACCTTGCTCGTGTTTAAGAAGCAGATAAAGCTGATCATAATCAGTAGAAGATAAACCATTATCTTGCTTGAATAACCTTCTTACGGCATCTCTCTGCCATAAAGGAAGCTTACCGGATGTCCATTCAAAAATTTGCCCTAACAATGAGTCCTCATCAAAAGCCTCATCAGATGAAGCAGAGATGGTTTCACTGCTAAGTTTTTGCCAAGGGCTAGTCGATTGTATCCAATTTTGAGCTTCATACTCATCATCAATTTCTACAACTTCACCCGTAATGCTATTTTCAAGTTTCAACTCTGCCTCCTTGCTGAAAGCTATTTATGGAACTGAATTTTACTTATGAGATAACCTTGAAGTTAATAATCCAATGGAAACTTCAGGTCAGGGTAAACTTAAACGTCCGCTTAGGGTCGAAAACAGACTAACAATGAAAATCCACCCACTCTAAAAATGTACACCATCGACGGTGGGCCCTCGGCAGTGCCCACCAACTCGCACTCTAATAACTGACTCACCACCTGCCGGCACATTGGAAAACTCGCTCGGCTTTCTCGAAATGCCCGTGATGAAGTAATTTTGGATTCGGTCTGATAGGGTATGATCAGTCATGGCGATGTAAGGTTTGAGGGAGCACTGTAAGGCCTTTTGTATCGGCTGGCAGGGCCTCGGTTTCAGTGCTTTGAGGATCACTCCATAATCGTAGCTATCACCGGCAAAGGATGTTGGCTTTGGCGTCAGGACCGCAAACACCCGCGCACTGGTAGTCCACGTCAGGTCGAGAATCAAACGGTAGGCTGGGTGTTTCTTGGCGTCGAGTAGACGCTGGATTTTAGGTTTGAGCAGATACAACAGCTCAGTATCGATAGTATTCGGGGTAATAGACCGCTTGGCAACCAAGCGACCCCGATCAATCTGTACCGGCAGGATCGGTAAAGTGGTTACCGATACCTCTAGCGAGCGAAAGAGTCTCTGGAGACGAAGTGCGAAAAAACCTTTATCGCTGTATCTTTTTTGTACCATTTCATCCTTGAACTTGGGTGCACAATAAGCCCTATTATAGACAGAGCCTTTCCATATGGGCAACACTGTTTCCCATATAAGATCAGGGGCTTATCTTTTCTCCAGAAGCACGCTCCAAAATATGCATAAATAGTGCAGAAGACCGTTTTCCGGCGCGATAAGCCTTTCCTGTTGTTCGCCGAATTCCACATACGATAAGGGCAGTAACTTGAGTTGTCTGGGTATGCTTTTGGTAATCAGCCTGGGTGATGAGCACCGAACAAGGGCCTCTTCTACACTTGAACAAAAAGTCGCCCTCCCATTTACAACATGAAAGGACATAAAGAACGTTGAAAGCTCGCAAACGCCTCTCTCTGTCATTCCCTGAATGACAGATAATTAGCAAACCGGTGGCGATTCAAAGTAAGGTTTGATATGAGTTCCACTTAGGAGGAACTCACTTTCTTAAAGCCCGCACTGCTTTCAAAAACATCACCATGTAACGACACTTCGCTCACGACTTTTTTACCCTGGTAGCAACCAATGACAGCATCGCGAAAACCAAGGCTATCTGTAAAGGCAGTGGTAGTACTGGTACCGATTGAGCTTGAGCATTTGGCGAGTTGGGCACTCCAGTAGCACTTAGGCTGTACCATGCTCCTGCTCTATTATTCAATGTGGTCCCTGGAGCTCTTGACGTAATCGCAATCTCACCTGGGTTGCTTGCAGGCAAGCCATCACCAAAGCCACTGCTGGTAACCGCTGGGTCAGTTACTTGACCGTAAAAGAATCCAACCTGCCCCTCGCCCGCGGCGACGCTATAGGCGTCTGCTCTGATTACGAGCTGAAAAGTACTTCTAACTGTATAGTTCTTATCAAAGTGCCCGAGATCAACATAAGTCACAATGATTTGATGGGGGGTAGAGGTATTTAAGTAGATAAGAGAGGCGGCATCTGAACTGGAATCAAGATCAGTAAATGAGCCCGCAATCATTGGGGCAACAGCCTGTGTATTTAATGGATCCGCGCTAAAAGAGGTTCCCCCCATACCGAAAGTAACATAGCCGTTGCTACCAATGTACAAACCACTATAGCTGTTACCAAAGAAATTAATGCTGGAACCACCGGGGAAAGATACCGGGCCTTCAAAGCAATCATCACAGTTACTGACCGTAACCAGCGCTGCGCCAAAATCGTTAGTATACAACTGCGCATGTGAGTAGGACGAAAACACACTCGACGCGAGTATAAAAGCGATAAACAAATTGATTTTGGCTGAAAATAGTTTGAGCATTGCAGTCCTCTGTTTACTTAACGATCAATCACTTAATATTTTATGGAAGACAAATTTTTGTGTCTTAGCCAGGCTTTGGCAGAAAACGATTTGATCCACTCTCCACCTAAACTTGGTAATCACTTCGAGTGCTCAACAGATCACCGGTGCCGGTTACTCCTGTCCTGCCTGTTTAATCCGGGCGCCATCATACGTAAATTCAACGGAATTCCGATGACCCTAGCGAACAACAACAAGTAACATTTTCGCTCAGCTGAATATTGGCACGGGTCAGCAAGGCTGAAGCTGAAAGGTTTATGGCGTATTACCAGGCTTTTGCCGGACCAATTGATACAAAAAGATACATTCCGAAGTAAAACAAGGATAAATTTTTACTTACAATACGATCGCCTATATTGACAACTTGCCAAATAGGATTTCATTACCCCCCCTTAGATAATGAAGCGCTGACATTGTCAATGCAGCCTGAAGATAGTGCATAACGAATAATTGGATAAGCTTGTAGCAGGTAAATTGTGGGACCCTATTTTGTGAGTGCTAGCGAGCTAGCGGATTTAATTAAAGGTTTCGGATCGGCGGGTGGAGACGGGGATACAAACCTTGAAAAAACATTAACGGGTGACGTAAAGGTCTGTTCTCGAAACACAAAAGGAGACACAGAATCATTAAAGTCCAAAAAAGGGCGGCACTCGAATCAGGATGAGTTAGTTGAATTAGGTCAGGCTCTTCAAATGATTGCCCGGCATCAAGATCAAACTCTTGATGAAAGCCATATGATATCGAAAAGAAAGCTCAGTAAAGGAAGTACTCGGCTTATATTTTCGGCATTACAAAACTGTAAAACCATAGAGGATGGATTGTTTTGCCTGGCGGAGAACTATAACATTTTGCACGGCGGCCAGTTTAATCAGGTGATCAAGGACGACAAGACCATTAGCTATTGTGTGGATGACCGCAACTTTCACTATAAGGAGAAAGCGGTTCCGCTGGCAATTGAATTAGCGCTTTTAGGTATTCATTGCACCCTATCCTATTTATGCCGCCGTCCGCTGAACGTCGTGCGATTTCAAAGTAAACGTGTAACGCCCCCCAAATATGATCATCATTTGGACATATTTCAAACTGAATTGGGCGTGGATCACGGTCAATATGAGCTAAGTTACGATATTAGCCAAGCAAAACTTGATATTCAGCACCCCTCTTTCGAAGACATTCTGGATGTTCAAGAGCATCATTATCAGTACTTTTTGGAACTCATGCAGCAAAGCAAGAAGTCGAATTTTCTGGAATGTTGTAAAACAAAAATACTTAACGCCAGTGCCAACTTCTCTTTGGTAGAGCAAGACCATATTGCCGAGGATTTCGGCATGAGCGTAGCAACACTAAGACGCCGATTACGAGAACATGGAAGCAGTTTTCGCGAGATCAGGGACGATTGTAACAACAAACTGGCGAGTGAGTATTTGGTAAAAGGGCATGATATTAAAAAAGTTTCTGAGCTACTGGGTTATAGCGATGAGAGAAGTTTTTCTAGAGCTTTCAAACGCTGGCATGGAGTATCACCCTCAACGTTTATGAAAGATGGCTACCCTGTGCTTGAATGTCGATTGCCCTAAGCTTCATAGGCGTTTCCAAGCCATTACCGGCATTAAGTCGAATGCGGTCTCGAGACATAAATCACGTTCTCGCCAGAAAAACCAACCTCATTAATCATACTCCTCTTCCAACAACAGCAGGGTCAGTGTTACTCGTTAGGTGGAATCAAGATTTAAGGTAAATAACGGCACCGAAACGATCAAGCTCGAACATCGCCTTTCTGTTTTGCAACCGATTCATTGATGAATCCGTCGATAGTAGTGGGAGTAATATTAAAACTCCTATTGGCCGGTCGAATAACTCGATCGGAATTCAAACTGACAAGGTTATTACTATGAAAACACTGAAAGTAAGCCTAATGGCACTGACTTTATCTATGGCAATTCCTGTTCTTGCAAATGAAGAGCTTCCTACTGACCCTGGTAGCATCATTTCTCAGTCTGGGATATCCAACGATGACGTTCTACCAACTGAGCCAGCCGACATTATCGCTCAATCTGGTGTACCAGAACTCAATAAAGATTTTACCGGGATCCCTGAGCTGAAAGGCATCGAACAAGAACAAGCTCTACAGCTGGATGATCTGGCTGGCGCCAAAGGCGGGCTGCTGAAAACCAAGAAAGTCGTTAAATAGGCAGACCGCATGTTCAGCAGCATGGCCCACGCCATGCTGCTATCAAAAAGAATAGTTACTCAGTGCAACCTTTTCTGCATCACTAACGTCGACAGTAAGTATGAATCAGATTTTTAGGTTTTTGAGTCTAGGTCGACGTAAACAATCCATTGAAGAATCGTTAAAGCCTCACTTGGAAACATTATATAGACAGGCCTATCGTTATGTCTCGAATGAGTTCGATGCAGAGGATTTGCTGCAAGATGTTCTTTTGGATTTTTTCCGAAACCAAGACAAAATTGAATGTATTGAAAATACTGGAGCTTGGTTAAATAGGTGTCTATATCATCGATTTGTCGATCACTATCGTCGCGAAGGCCGAAAACCCTCCATGAATGATATTGATGATCCCGAGCTGCAAGCACACTTACACGGTGATCTGCTTGATGAGCAACAGTATTTTGAACAACAACTTATTAAAGGGCTCGATCTGTTGAGCATGCATCAAAAAGCAGTTATTACCCTACATGACCTGTGTGGATTTACATTACCGGAAATAGAGAAAACCATGTCTCTCCCTATAGGCACATTGAAATCTCACCTGCATCGCGGCAGAAAGGCTCTACAGAGACACTTAGAGCTAGAGCCCACCATGTTACAGCGCTATGCAATAGAGGAAAGATGATCATGAGTTGCCGCTCAGTAGAAGATTTTTTGTGCAGCTGTGGACTGGCTGATTTAGACAGAATCCGGGATAGCTTACTCTACCCTCACATTAAGAACTGCACTCATTGCCAGGCTGAGTATCTCCAAACAAGGGGTTATTTAGAACTTATGCAGTCGGTTAAAGAACCCATTTGGAATGCGGAAAAAGAACAAAGATTGCTTGCCCCTTGGAAAACAACGACTCAAAAAAGTGATCGTGAAAAACTAAACTTTTACAGAGGCTTTGCGCTGGCGTGCCTATTGAGCTGGAGCCTTGGCTTAGGATATTTTCTATTCCAGCATGAGCACCGTGCACACGACAATCCTGCCACATCGCATTGGCAGGGAGTAGATCAGACCAATGTATCCATTGTCATCGAAGTCCCTTCTCCAATGCAACAAGCGGAGCTATCGTTACAATTTCCTAAAGGTCTACGTTGGCAAGGCTTAGAGAAAATGCCCACCGTTGCTTGGCGTGTAGATTTAGCGGCAGGAATGAACATATTGGATATTCCCGTAGCATTCAGTATGGATATGATAAAGGATAAGCGCCAAAATATATTGGTAGGCATTCAATATCAAGAAAACAGTCGGAACTTTAGTCTGCCAGTTCGCGTTTCCTCTCATTTGGAAACCGATTCCGTTCTAGCCCCCCAAAATGCCATTTCACTGTGAAGCTTGAGGTTCACCTGATCATGACGTATGCATCGAAAATCGTTCGCTTGGCTTTCTTTATCTTCTTGTTATCGCCTTGCTCTCTCGCTTGGTCCGCGGAAGGCAAAGAGCCAAGTAGCGACAAAGTGGATTTAGACGAAATAAAAATAAAGCTGGTCTCTAAAGACAGCATCAGCGGGAAGAAGATATCAGGCCCCAAAAAACAACTGCTAAAGCTGAAAATGATGGCTGACGCCGACAACCTTAAGATGAGGCCAGAATCACTAGGTGGAGACAACGTAGACCTGATCAACCTAGGCCAAACAGAACCAGGTGAATTAATTTCCAACAAGATTAAGTAGTCAGAATAATCACAATAGATAAGAAATACGCCAACCTTATTCTCTAGAGAAGTTTACATGAATATGAAACTATGCGTTCTCGCATGCATCATTGCGTGCGCTCCCCCTGTTTGTGCCTCAACAAACGACCCATTCCATTTGGCCACCCAGGCTTTTAGTGAAGGCAACTATCAAAAAGCCGCCGAATCTTTCTTGGCATTAACCCAAACTGACGACAGCAGCGAAGTTCGATATAACTTGGCAATTTGCTACTTCAAACTAGAACAATGGCGTGAAGCCCAAAAACTATTGTTGGACTTAGTGCGCGAGCATCCTGAGGACGACTTGATCAGTTACAATTTGGCTATTACCGAAAAGAAACTCGGAAATACTATTTCCGCCAAAAAACGCTTTGCCTCTTTAAGCCTAAAATCACTTGATGAGGAAATATTGCAATTGTCCCGAAGACAGTTAAAAAACCTGCCCCAGACCGACAATCAGTTTCTTGGAAACGAGGGTTCAGGAAAATGGAGCATTGGTGCAAAAGCTCAAATGGGAAGCTATGACAATCTACTGACCCCATCGAGGGAAGAAAACTCAGGAATTAGCGACTCCATATTTGAGACTCAGCTATACTTTCGCTGGCAAGACAATGAACATAGTAATGATAGATGGTTAGTTACCGCGTTCGTTTACCAATCTGAATACGAAAAAACCAAAGACTACAATGCTCGGTTTGCAAAAATAGACGTAAGAAAATATTTCCCTATTACAAACGGCTATATTCACACCGGAGTGGCCATTGACTCAAGCCAGCTAGATCACAGTGGTTATCTTCAAAATGTTTCGGCCGATATCGGAGCCATTAAACGACTAGGACAGTCTTCATACTGGAGTGCCAATTACCACTATAGGGATATCAGCAGCCTCGGCGACGAGTATAATGTTTTCGATGGGAACTTACAGAAGCTTAAACTCGCACTAGGGCGTCACCCTAGCGCGACATGGGATTGGGAATTGAATTATCAGGTGATTGATGAAAACCGACAAGATTCCAATCAAGCGCCATTCTTCTTCAGAAGTTACTCCCCTATACGCCATAGCATTGGTGGTAGAGTACGCCTTTACCTTGGTAATTTTGAGCTCGGTTTGAACCTTGACTATAGAGACAGCAACTACCGGAAAGAAAACTCTGATTTTGGTATCGTTAATACACTGAGAAAGGATAACAATATCAAAGCCCGATTAAAACTTGAATGGTCCCTCTCTCCGCAATGGTCTGCCACTGCAGAATATGGCTACACTGATAATGATTCAACAATATCTACCTATATTTATGACCAACAAGTAATTAAAGTGGGATTATCCTGGCAATTGTAGTCAATATTAGTGCGCTCAAGTTGCATCAGATGATTAAACATGTCATCGCATAATAATAGTCTGGTATTTAATCAAGCTTTGGTGAAATTTAGACCAATAACAATTTATGGTTTCAAATTCAGGGCACTTTGTCTTCACATTAGCGTATAGTGTTGAAACCATAAATTATCTTCATTTACTATCGTGTGATGTCATTGCTAATCCACATGACCCATTAACACTTGTAACAGCGTATCATTTTCCCAGCATCGATTATTTTACTTCAAATAATACGGGCCATTCATTCACCAAGAGAATCCGAACTTCGTTTCTTAAAACGCCATACAAAGCGATCTGTACGTCCTCGCCATTTAGGAGAGAACACGGAATCAGTTCTGGGATCATTGGGGTTCGACAGAATATCACTGCTGGAATTCAGCACAAAACCAGATTGAGTTAATTCTGTCATCACCATACTGTCATGTATACGATGCAAGCTTCGGCTAACCTGATCGCTGTCTTGAGGCCTGGCATGATGATCGATTAACAGCAAAGTACCTTCTGGCTTAAGCAAATCAAAAAGACGGCGATTCATTTCCATTCTGTCTTCACCTGTCCAATAGGTATCGTGGTAATAGAGTACCATCCAAATCTGATCGACTTTCTCAGGCAGCTGAATCTCATCCAGTTTTTGAACGGAATATTGCACATTCTTGCGGGCATCCATTTCTTGATATTCAGTAAAGAAGTTACGAATCCTGGGTAGATGCTCAAAGGCCCGCGCCGGGTCCACAGCGTGTACGGTGCCATCATCGCCCACCACTCGAGAAAGAAGCGCTGTGTAATACCCTTCCCCTGGAGTAATTTCCAGCACACTGTCATTGGGTTTGACTTCGGAAAAGAGAAGTACCTCAAGAGGTTTTCTCGCCGAATCCCGTGCCCGAGCCTTTTCAAGACGAGTTGAGTCTTGCACGGCCGCCTGCACCACTTTCAATGTGCTTGTATCAATAATGGTATGATCGGCATAAGAGACTTGAGCAATAACTGCTGAGATCATCCAAATAAGTAACACCGCAGGCTTGTGTTTAAACATAGAATCATCCAATTGGTTTCCTGAAAGTACAGAGCCGCACAGGGAAAAGGCTTCATAACGACCACACCTTCATGAGTGCTTTCCTGAATACTTTCGTACAAATCCAGCATTAAGGTGCCGACGTTAAAGAAGAGCTACCGTTTGAATAGCCACTGTCTCGACCACCCTCTTCGCCATCAGAGTGGGAGCGCTCATACAAACGCCCGAGCCGAACACCAAGTCCTGCCCAAATAGCAGCGATACCCGCAGCAATACAGGAAAGCGCCCCAAGCCCGAGACCAGCGCCATCTGAGAGCAGTGCAAACATTGAGGCACTGACCGCATCACCACCTCGATAGACAACAACATCAATAACCGGCTTAGCTTTAAAGCGCTCTTCCTGGCTAACTTCAGTGAATAACATTTCACGAGCAGGCCGAGTAATGGAGTAATTCCCCACTCTACGCGCAATTTGAATACCCAATAAAACAGTTACCCACGGCGCAAAGGCCAAGATGCCCATGCCAAGCACTAATAGCAGAGGAACGCTCGCGAGGGTTAGCCCCATGCCCAAGTACTTAACCATTCTGCTGGTAAGAGCAAAGGCAAAGACAAATGTCATCAGGTTTACAACCCAATCAATACCGCCCAGTATTTGGGTGCGTTCAGGTCGACTGAATTCAGCCAAGATGTTTTTTTGTTGAAAATACATAAACGAGCTGAGAAAGACGTACAACAAGATAAACGCCGCGATACCCAGAAGATAACGATTATTCAAAACACCGGAAAATCCCTTCCACCAAGCGCCCCCTATGACCTGATTATTATTTTTTTGATGATGAACTTCGTTCTTGTCAACACCCTGGGCCCCATTCAAATATATCGCAATGGGAATCGCCAATAATAGCGTGATCGCAGCAATGAGCATTAAATTGTCTAAACCCATGGAGTGGCTGAACAACAGTGGCACCGTAGGGCCCAAAATCGCTCCCGCGCTGGCGCCGGCACTGATAAATGGAAATAGCCGCTTGCTCTGTTTTTGCGTAAAAATAGTGCTCACGAAACTCCAAAACACAGACAGGTTCAGCAAGCTGAACACGGTCACCCAGAGATAGAACCCTTTTTCAAGAAGAACAGGGTCTTCAAACAAGGGCGTAACACAATAAAATGACACAAAACTAAAGGAGAAAAATCCATAGATAACCGGTGCCAGCTGCCTTAAGGTCATTCGGGATACCGCAAAGCCATACAAGGCTACAACCCCTACCGTTAAGAAAAACTGAATGTTCCACAGCATGCTGACTTCTGAATCACTCCAGTCACTTGCCATGGCGTCGCGCACCGGGCGCAATATGAAGTAAGCCATCATTAGAATGAGCGCCATGAAAAATGCTGCTAGCGCAGACTTCTGTTCATGAGGTCTCATGAGCGTAAGCAAGGATATCGTCCGTCTAAGAGAAGTCATTTTTCTGTCCGAATCAAAAGTGACTGAAACATTTCAATTAATTCCTCATCCTGAAGGCTAAACTCGTGATTTCGATTAAGCTCAATTACTTTTTGTAGAGAGCGTTTAATCGCGTAGTCGGACTCCCTTTTGTTCGGTGTTACCAAGTATCGAAATTTTGGTTTTTCTACCGACATAAAATCTAAAACCGCATTCGCCACCGGGGCTGGCGAGGCATGATGCGAGCGGTCAGACTGAACAAATGAGGCCAGTTTAGCGATTTCATCACGGTACTGGGTTTTACGCTTTCCTTGATCAATGGATTGCAAACGTCTCTCCATATTTTTCATGATGTTGGATCGGAAATTTCCGGGCTCTACAATGCTGACTTGGACATCAAACTTCTCCATTTCCTTGGCGAGCGCTTCGGAATAGGCCTCCATTGCATGCTTACCCATGCTATAAGGTCCGAACAATCGGCCTGCGAATAGGCCGGAAACAGACCCAATCGTCGTCATTCGTCCCTGGCTTTCGATGATGAGAGGCGCAAATGCTTTGCTGACTCGATATGGGCCCATCACATTGACGTTGTTGACGAAGTTCATGTCATCTTCGGAAATCTCGATTAGCGGGTCGTAGACAAAAACGCCGGCATTGTTGACCAAACCATACAAACCTCTACCTGCCGCTTTAATCTGGGTAACTGCTGCGTTAATGTCTTCATTCTTCGTAACATCCAGGCGAACCCCTTGCATGTTTTTCAGCTTACTTAACGCTGCAATGTCTTTTTCCTTACGAGCCCCTGCATACACAAAATACCCATTATCCGCTAAAGTCAGGGCTATTTGATGACCAATCCCGGAAGATGCGCCGGTTACAAGAACCGCCTTCTGGGAGCGTTCATCACTCGCATTCTGGGCGAGGGAAAAGCTTGTGGTTGTACTCAAAAAGATAATCGATACAAATGTTATGGTGCGAATCAAAAATGGCATGGTGACCTCCAGCAACTAAGTGAGAGGGCACCATAAATACATACCGATTATGGGAGTGATTTTGTAGACGAAGCTTGAGCTGTCCTCGCCCAAGCCTTATCGCGATGAACTGAAGGGGTTGGTCGATGCGTATCTGGGCTTCGTCGACTGAGGCATCGGCTTCAGCGACGGGAGATGTCAGATTGTGCCGATTTAGGTATAGTGCTGCTTTGATTCTGGCATCTGGTTGTCACTGTGAGTAGGTCTAAGATAGAGCTTCAGAAACTGCCTTTACTTATTGGGTTTTGGGCTGTGGTATTTATGGTGAACCTGGGGCCTGAATGGCAACGCTATTCATCGATTCGAGAAGGCATTGAAGTTGCCGGTCTCGCCACTGTTTTACAATGGCTGGTAGCCGCTATCGCTTTAACGTTCTGGGTACCTCTCCTTCTGGATAGAAACCGCCTGTTTGCTTTTGTAACATCAATGATTGCGACGGTTTTTTTTGCATCGGAAATTTACGTACTCGTCAGCTATCTGTACCTTGAGGCGAGCTATCCAAGCACATATGGTGCCTTTTATCTGGCTAACTTATCCGATTTATCCATATGGCAACGGCTGGGACTCTCCGGAACGATTAAATACATCGTACTTGGGAAGTGGCCAATGTTGCTGTTCCCTTCAGCTTTGCTGATTTCTGCCAGTTTCTACCAGAGACAAAAGCAACTGTTGGAATTACGTGAGCAAAAACAAGCCGCTGAACTTCGAGCTCTGAAAGGACAACTCAATCCACACTTTATCTTCAACACCTTGAACAACATATACGCCTTGGCGCTGTGTCGTTCCGATCAGACAGCGGTCGCCGTAGAGCGCCTTTCTGGTATTCTAGACTATGTTCTCCATCACACTCACGACAAAACCGTCTTGGTGACAAAAGAAGTGCAGATGATCAGCGACTACATCGCCCTCGAGAAGCTGCGTTTCGGAGATCGAGTGAATGTTTCATTTCATCACGATGTCAGCGAGCTTCTTAGCGTTGCACCATTGCTCTTACTGACTCTGGTCGAGAATGCATTCAAGCATGGCACCAGCCAGGAACTGGGACAATCAAAAATTGATATACGCCTTTCAGCCAAGGCTGGTGAAATTGATTTCGAAATCAACAACACCAAGCCCAAAACTCAACAGGCCAGGCCCGAAAACCCTCCCATAGGATTGGAAAATCTGAGAAAACAACTTGAACTGCTCTATCCGCACTCTCACCGTTTGACACTGAATGAAACCGAAAGCCGATATACCGCCAAACTGACCATTCAAACACCCAAATGCCATGACTGATAAACGATACCAATGCTTGATTGTTGATGATGAGTCCCTGGGGCGAGACCTGATCGCCGCACATATACAACAACTGCCTCAATTCGAAATTGCTTCCATGTGTTCCAGTGCGATAGAAGCCAGTCAGGTTTTGAGCCAGAAGCACATAGACCTAATGTTTCTGGATATTGAAATGCCCGTACTCAAAGGTACCGATTTCTACGGGAGCCTTGCACACAAGCCAAGGGTTATTTTCACAACCGCTCATCGCGACTATGCACTGGATGGATTTGAGCTGGAAGCAGTGGACTACCTGCTTAAGCCAATTACTTTCTCTCGATTTTTCAAGGCGATCGAGCGCTTCTTGTCTCTACAGGTACCGTCCGTATCAACCCCGTCGGAGAACAGCACACATATTTTTGTCCGCTGCGACCGAAAAGACGTAAGGATCAATTTTGATGAAGTGCTGTATGTTCGCGGCCTCAAGGACTATGTAGAGGTTCATACGGAAACAAAAAAGTGGGTGGTTAAAAGCACGCTCTCTGCTTTTTTAAAGAAACTGCCCCCCTCTTTCATACAAACCCATCGTTCCTACATTATCAACCCTGCACACATCTCAGCCTATACGAAACACGACGTTGAGATAGGCAGTGCAGAAATCCCCATTGGGGAAACATTTTTAGGTGAGGTGATGAAGAAAATTCTGTAGCCAGGCAGGCTTCCAGCCTGCCATTTAGCTCAACAGGCCTGTCTGGCATCATTGGCGGGCATTCGAGTGTGGTCACCTTCCTGATATTTCACCTTTCGGCCTGAAATACTCGCTTGGCCAGAGCCTTCTTGGACCAACTAAGCGTCGAATACAGTACACACGCAACAATCAGGGAATCGATAGCGGAAACGGACACTAAACTCACCGCATGATTCTGGGAGAGCCAGCCGAATATGATGGCTCCTATCCAGGCGGAAAATGCGACGATGTTAAACGACGCTTCTTGACTCAATGAATTGACATCACAGTGCCCGCGACGAAACAGTAAAACTTCAATTGCATAAATTCCCGCCACCGGTGGAATAGCGATTCCCAGCAATAACAGGAAATCGACCAAGTAGGCTTGAGCATTCAGGAACGCCAGCACGGTTCCCAAGAAACCAATCATCACAATGATTTGCCACAAGTGTACTCGCGTAAAAATGGTCGCCACTGACAGACTGGAAGAGTACAAGGAAAGTACATTGCTAGACCAGGAACCAAGCAATAGCAACACAAATGCGGGAACGCCGATCCCCAGAAGAATCATTATTTTGACCAGGTCCTGTTCACCCGTCGCCACACCGGGTACGGCAGATAGCAACATAACAATGGGGAAAGAAATGCCTAATGCAAAAAACACGGCCCACATTGCATGACGATCATTCTTCGCGAATCGGCTGTAATCGGGCTGAATCACAACCCCGACAATATAACTACCAATAACCGCCGAAACAGCCTGACTGAAACTCAGCGCCGACTGTTGGGTATGTAACATTTCCGAAAGAGGTCTGGTTTCCGTTGCAAGTAGAGCCGCATACAGTAAAAACAACAGCATGATGGGGACAAGCATCAAGGCCAATTTGTCTATGCCCTGAAAGCCAGCGATGCTCACCGCACACATGAGCAAACTGCCGATAACAATATACCAGGCATGCTGAAAGCTATAACCGCTAAGGTCGAACACCATCGAATCCATTGCTTGAGCGAACACATTCATGGTTACGGCGTACCAACCTAACAATGAAAGGGCAATAATGAGATTGACGATCTTCGCACCACGCTTCCCGAAGGCAAAGGCGACCAACATATACGTGGATAAATGACTGCGAGACCCAGACAAACTCGTGAGCGCCCCCAATCCGCCCAATACCAGGCAACCCATTAAAAAGGCGGGCCCAGCCTGGGCCAGGCCCAGGCTGCTGCCCAATTTGGCGGACATTAAATACACAGGGATGCCAATCGTGCCGCCAATAATCACAAGCGCAATATGAACCCCAGATAAAGTTTTTTCCTGCGGTACCGGTTCGCGGGAAAAATCTTCCCGGGTGTTATCCATTGAAGCCGCCCTGCTGAGCATCAAAACCGTAGTCGCGCTGAGCTTGCTCGGCAGTGATGTAACCATTCTTAATATCGGCGGCAATTTTTTCAGTCGGACGTCGGCTCGGCTCACCAAAACCGCCTCCGGTTCCCGTGTATAAACGAATCACTTCGCCTTTTTCCACAGGTATCGTGGTACACATATGGTGTCGTTCTTCACGGCCATCTTTGCGTAGAATAAGCGCGTAGTTATTGGAACCCTGCTGACCACCCTGCATCGCCCAAGGACGAGTTACTGTTTGCGAAGCGGCATACGTCAGATAAGCAACATCAGCGGTGACCTCATAGTCCAGTACCACCCCTTTACCACCGCGAAACTCTCCAGCGCCACCATCCTCATTGTGAAACGCGTATTGCTGAATCTGTACGCCGTACCGGTTCTCAAACAGCTCTGCTGGAATATTAAACGTTTCACCATTGGCACAACAGAATTGGCCACTGTCACCATCCATGTCCGCACTGGCGCCCCAACCACCGACCAGGGGTTCGCCCATCACAAACAACTCACCATTATCCGGATGCTCACCACTGATAAACGTGGCTCCTACACTGCGTTGATGACCCGCAGGTAAACGATCCGGCACTACCGGAGCCAGGGCTTGCCACATCACATCAATTGCAGCAATCAAAGGCTCGTAATACAAAGACACGGGCGCAGGAGACTGGGCGCTGACAACCGTTCCCGGAGGGCAGATAATATCGAGTGCACGGAAGCATCCTCCATTGGCGGGAATTTCCGAATTGGTTACCGCCTTGAACAGACAGCGGGCACCGGTCACCAATCCCGTGTAAGAACAATTAATCGGCCCCTCGGCCTGAGGATCGGTGCCAGTGTAATCCACCGTCATGCGCCCATCTGCGATGGTGACTTTCACTCGAATGGTAAACGGTCCGTTCCCCAAGCCATCTTCTTCCACAACGCTTTCCGCTTGATACTCGCCTTGAGGTAATTTCAACAACTCGGTTTGAGTCATTCGCTCACCGTAGTCCAGCAGCTCATCCATGGCATGTAAAACCTGAGACTTATTGTATTTCTGCATCAGCTCGCCGATGCGTTTGGCGCCTACGCGCGCCGCAGCGACTCCCGCATGCATGTCACCCAACGTGGATTCCGGTAATCTCACATTGGCTTCGATCAGGCCCACCAGCGACTGATTAATGTCCCCACGGTTATATAATTTCAAAAACTTGAAATGCAAACCTTCCTGATAAATTTCAGTCGCACACGTCGACACACTACCCGGCTGGGCACCACCCACCTCTGTCCAATGTGCTTTATTGACAGTGAAAGCCACCAGCTCGTCGTCAAAGAAAACAGGCAGAATTATAACAACGTCCGATAAGTGAGTTCCCCCGCCGTGATATGGCGAGTTGGTGATGATGACATCACCGGGCTCAATATCGCCCTTGTTAGGGTAGTGCTCTAAACAACTTTGCACGGCTGTGTCCAGGGTCGCGAGAAACGCGGTCACGCCATTTCCCTGGGCCAGCAAATTGCCTTTTGCATCGGTTGCTCCAACCGCAAAGTCCGTTGTTTCATAGATGATCGGGCTCATGCTGGTGCGCACCATGGCATTGAACATTTCATCACCCAACGCCACCAGTGAATCTTTGATAATTTCTGTCGTAAAGATATCCATTGTTCGCTCCTTACTGTTCAGCTTGCTGCAGGTGGATAATGTAATTGCCGTAATCATCGACTTCCGCTCGATGGCCCGGTGATATCACCAGTGTCGCCGAGGGTTCTTGAATGATTGCCGGACCGCGGAAACTCATACCCGGCTCCAAAGCCAGACCATCATATACGCAACTGTCGTGGCAACCGTGCTGATCAAAATCCACCATGCGCTTATGCAATAAAGTATCGGCTAAGGCTCTTCCCTGAATGGCTTTCTTGGCAATGTCCGGTTTAGGCACTTCGACCCGGGCAATAAGATGGAAGTTAACCAATTGCACGTCGGCATCCAAGCGGTAGGTAAAGCGTTTAAGGTGTGCTTGATGGAAATCATCTACCGCCGCGGCGAGGTCTATGCCACCATCCTTGAGCTTGGGCAATGCTATTTTCACAGTATGTTCTTGGCCCTGATAACGCAAGTCTGCCAAGTGCTCAAACACGAGATCCTGATTCTCACCCACCTGATCCTGACTGTAGTCCTCCACCGCTCTTTGCTGCAGTTGCTCAAAACGCGCATGAATAGCCGCGGCATTGTCTGCGTTCAGCCCCATCGGCTGGGTTTGCAAATAATCGCGTCGCAAATCCGTCAGCAACATGCCCCAGGCAGAAAATACCGACGAGTTCACTGGGACAATCACTTTGGGTACTTTTAATTCCTCCGCCAATGCCACGGCATGCATAGCGCCACCGCCACCAAAAGCGACCAGAGCAAAATCGCGAGGGTCATACCCTTTGTTGGTTGAAACCAATCGCAGAGCATTGGTCATATTGGCATTCGCAATGCGGACGACTCCGCGTGCGGCCTCTTCCAAACTGACGTCCAACGTTTCCATGATGGGTGCAAACGCCTGTTCCACTGCAGACATATCCGGTTCAACCTCACCACCGACAAAACACTTTTTGTCGATGCGCCCGAGAATGAGATTAGAATCCGTCGTTGTCGGCTTATTGCCCCCACGGCCATAAGCCGCTGGCCCAGGCATGGCACCCGCCGATTGAGGGCCTACATGAAGCTTCCCACCTTCATCTGTCCAGGCAATACTGCCACCACCATTACCAATTTCTACAATTTCTGAGACCGGGGTTTGGATTGGATACCCCGGCGATTTCTCATCTCGTTCGATGTAATATTCCGTGGTGACTTTGACTTCAGCATTTTCGATCAAGGCGCATTTTGCAGTGGTGCCACCAATATCCAAAACAATCAGATTGGGCTCGTCGATTTTCTTACCCAGATACGCCGCCGCAAAGATGCCACTCGCCGGGCCCGATTCAACCATCGTGATAGGGTTGTTCTTCGCGCTGTGAACGGTCGCAATCCCCCCATTTGATTGCATCATATAAGGTTGGTGTTTAAAGCCATCTTTCGCCAATTTATCCTGTAAAGATTCGATGTATTTTTTAGCAATGGGATGAACATACGCCGACAATACAGTGGTGTTGCTTCGTTCGTACTCACGCCATTCTCGTGAAATATCACTCGAAGCCAATATGGACACTTCTGGCCACAGTTTCTGGATGGCCGATACGGTTTTGATTTCATTCTCTGAATTGAGATAGGCGTGCAGAAAACTGATCGCGATGGCTTCGACACCTTCCGACTTCAGGTATTCAATCATTGCCGGTAACTCAGAAAGATCGACTGTTTGCTGAAGTTCGCCCTTATGATTCACACGCTCTGGAAGCTCCAATCGCAAATAACGGTCGACAAAAGGCTTGGGCTTTCTGAAATTGAAATTGAACAAGTCCGGGCGGTTACCACGCGCAATTTCCAAAACATCCCGAAAGCCTTTGGTCGTGATCAACGCGGTTTTAACACCCTTTCGCTCGGTGAGCGCATTGATAATAACGGTAGAGCCATGGGCAAAGAAACCTAACGCTTCAGGATCAATACCGGCCTTGTGGATCGCATTCAGAACCCCTTGTTCAAAATTGGGGGGCGTTGTGTCCGCCTTGGCAACGCTGACTGGGCCACTTTCTCCGGTTGCTTCATCGTAGTTGTAGTACACCAAGTCGGTAAAAGTACCGCCTACATCGCTTGCTGCTCGCATGGTATTAAGCTCCTGGGCCAAATAAAACGTAAAACACTTTTCCGCCGGTACTGGAACTGGAAGCGTGGGCTTCTCCAGCCGGAATATAAGTCACATCACCTGCTTTACAGGTAAATACGCCTTCTTCTGTTTCCAGAGTGAACTCTCCTTCCAAAATGATGGAGATTTCATCTTGTTCATGAGCGGCCATCCCCTTTGCTGGGTGACGTAAGGCCATGGGAAAACCGGCAACACCGACCTGAAGATCATGGCTTTTCTGTTTGCCGCATAAGGTAAACAATTCAGCAATATCCAGGCTGTCAGTGCTGATATTTCGAGTTGGATAAATTTTCATAGCTTTTCTTTCAATAAGTAACGATTACCAATAGGAGGAGATTGATCAAACAAACCAAAAGATTGAATCAACTCCTCAGGAGGGGCTGCACTGGTCCATTGACGACTGGGGCGCCATTGAAACTGTCTTTTTAAACTGCCCATGAATTCCGCCGCCTTGAATGCGGCAACGATAGGGTCAATGACCGGAACCTCCAGTTCTCGCTGTACTTCTTCAAACAAACCGAATGTACAGGTACAACCCAAAATCAGAGCTTCAGCTTTGTCTTCCTCGATGGCTAAGCGGCCTGCATCGATAATCTTCTGTGCGGTGTACTCACAGTCCTTTTGCAAGTCCGGAACAGCGATATCAATGGACCGCATGGAAGCAAGCCGAGAACCGTAGCCATAGGCGTGAATGCACTCACTCATTTGAGCTCGCCATTTTTCCTGACCTATGATCACCGAAAAATTATTGGCCAAGTTTGCCGCGAGCTGGACACTGGCCTGACAAGGACCGATAACGAGTGCATCACCGGAAATCTCCCGAGCATCTTCCAGTGCCGGATCGTAGAAACAACCGACCACCGCCGCATCAAAGCCTTGCTCTCCGGCATAACGCGCCGCACGTACTGTGTCAGCAACCGTCATCGCTTCAAAGGTTCGATACTCCAAGTTGTTCAAAGGAACATCACCATTGAAGGAAATGACTTCCACCTCAGTACCGGGCAAACGGATGCTGTCAATAAATTCACCCATGGGCAGATCATAGGCATCCACATTGATGGGGTTTATCCACAAAATTCTGGTATTAGCCATAGCGTTCACTTTCTTCAGGCAAGCCGATAGCCCTGGATGGCTCCAATGACTATCGTTTACCTTATTGAGGGATTTCAGGTTTTAAAAGTTGTACTTAAAGTCAACATGCCAAGTACGCGGCGCGGCGGGGTGAGCGAAACCACCCAACACCCATTCTGAGTTATACGCCTTGTCGGTCAGATTCTTGCTGGCCGCGGTCAGGGACCATTTCCCATCGATGGCTTCGATCCCCATTCTGGCGTTGACCAAATTCAATGCACTTCGGTCAGTCGAATTTTCCGGATCCCAGAATTGGGCACCACGACGCTCATAATCGATGCGAGCGATAAAACCAATATCGTCTGTGATCTCGGTGCGGTATTGTGCGCCCATATTGAAAGTATTCTCAGCAATATACGGTGCTTCATTACCAACTGTGGTTGGATTCAATGTATTTCGCTGGATTTCACTGTCGGTGTACCCAAAGCCAGCGTACACGTCCAGACCTTCTGACACACTGAAAGCCGCCTCCAGTTCGCCACCAATCAAACGGACATCATCAATATTGACCAAGACCTGAGCACCCACGGCACCCACAAATACAAAATACAATGGATTGGTTTTCGTATGAAAAATACCGGCGTTTAAACGCAAGCGATTGTCCAACAATTCAGATTTGATTCCTATTTCAGCTGTTTTGGTGACTTCCGCATCGACTTGATCACTTACACCAATAACGCCGGCACCGGCGGCGGCCGCCGCGACACCAAACTGATTAAACTGACCGCTTCGGAAACCTTCACCGTATGAGGCGTAAACATTGGCATCTTCGCCCAGCGCATAACGAACAGACACTTTAGGTTGCAGTTTGCTGTAGGTTTCTTTTTGCTGGCAGGCCTGGGAATTATTTAGGGTGCAACCAGCAGGCAAACCGGCCGTATTCAACGGTGAAATATTCTGCTCTCGTTTGTCTTCGTCATAGCGTAATGCCAGAGCTATTTCCAAATCTTCGCTGATGTCATACGAGACATTACCAAACAGCGCCCAAGCTCGGTTATCGTTGTCATCGGCAATGAACGACAGGGTTGGGTTAATTGCACTATCAAATCTTGGCGTTCTTTCAATACGTTCGATACCCAAGCGATTATCATCACCAGTCGTTGTGGAGATAAAACGCTCTGTATCGAGGTAATACGCTCCGACCATCCACTGCAAGGGGGACTCATCGTTAGAGGCCAGACGAGTTTCATAACTCCAGGCACTGACATCGACAAACTGAGTTTGGCTGCCATCAAATACGCCAAATACATCGACCTCATTGGTGTAAGGAAATTGATCAGCTTCACCGTATTCGGTCACTTTGTTGTAGGAGAAAATATTGGTAAAACTCAAACCGTCTGTGTCGTAATCCAGTTTGATTGACAGCTCATCAATTTCACGTTCGTTATACCCCAGATTGTTGGCACAAAATTCTCGTGACACTGAGTCCGCGTCCGGCGTCGGGCCACCAAAAGGATTACTGGTATTACAGCTGTCGCCATCAAACTCTACTGGCTGAAACTGGAAGTTGAGGCCGCCGCCCTCTGTGCGCACGGTGCTGCCTCGCAGTGTTGCTGTGAACTGATCAGAAATATCCCACTGTAGAATGCCACGGAATGTCTTGTCTTCAATTCCGTCGACTTTCTGCCCCAGCTGCTTATTGTTTAAGTAACCATCAATGTCCTGATAGCGTGCCGCCACACGATACTTCAGGGTGTTCTCGATGATTGGGCCTCCAAAAGCCGTGGTGACCGCGAACTCATCACCTTTACCCACGGTGGTTTTAACAAAGCCTTCAAACTCATCACTCGGTTGATTGGAGCTGATCAGAATCGCACCACCGGCCGCATTTCGGCCGTACAAGGCGCCCTGCGGCCCTCGCAGCACTTCGATCGACTGCATATCAATCATGGACTGTGTAAGCTGACGATTATTGATCTGCAAAACGCCGTCCACCACGACCGCTACCGGCGCTTCACCATTGCGCACCTGGGAAATTCCGCGAATGGTCATGAACGACACTCCGGCACTCTGCGAGTTCGCCAATGTGACGTTCGGAGACAACGCCAGAAAGTCATCAGCAGTTTCAATGCGGGAATCTTCGATAGCTTGCGCCGAGAAGGCGGTTTCTGAAATAGGCACATCTTGTAAGCTTTCGGCACGCATACGTGCGGTAACCACAATTTCCTCAAGGGCGAGGCTGTTTTCTTCGCTGACAGCTTGGGCTATGGCATTTTGACCACCACCGATTAGGGCAAGCAAGGCGAATGCTCCAATTCGGGTATTTGACATACTGATCTCTCCAGGCAAGTAGTGTTGTTATTGTTTGCGAAGCCTATTATTGGGAGGGTGGAGCGAGACGACAACGAACGAGAAGGGTAGCCAGAGGGGTTTTATGTCTAGGTTTTCAGCCTGCCCTACTGAAACCTACCCTTTTGGGTAGGTTCATCGTTCGAAACAGCCGTTTTAATCCAGTATTCCTTGCTCCCTGGCGGCAATCACAGCCTTGGTACGCTTATCAACGCCGAGCTTGCTGAAGACGTTCTTGAGATGAAATTTGACCGTATGTTCAGTCATTTCCAAAGCTCGGGCGATTTCTTTATTGGATAGGCCCAGCTGGAGCTGCAATAGCACTTCCATTTCCCGGCTACTCAGCAATTGCTGTTGCTGCAAACTGTGTTTTTTAAGCTTTCTGGCCTGATCACTGCATTGTTGAAGAAAGTTCAAGCTGAGGCGGTCAACGGGCAATTCCTGGCTATAGTTATTGGCTGCAGCAATCAAGGCAATCGCATGTTCGTTACGAATAAATGGCCGCATAATGCTTTCAGGCCACGCCAAGCTTGCAGCCTCGAAAAGATATTGGGCGGCAACATTCGATTGCTTACGATGAAATTCCAACTCAGCTTTGAGCACCAGGCAATTCACCAAGAAGCATTGGGCACCGGCTTCTCGGCAGCGTTGTTCCATGAACTGGAGACACTGCTCTGCCTTGTGAAAATCCCGTTTGTGTAAATACCAATGAACCGCCATCGCCCCAAAATACTGCATCGGCCGCCAGCTCAGCTCCGACGCCCCTTCGAATAGATTTCGATGCTGATGGAGAAGACGCTCGGCATGAAGCTCATTGTTTTCGAGAATAGCAAGACTGAGCTGACAGGTATCAACAAAAATCTGAAGGCGTTGATTGAGCCGTTCATCAACGACGTTTTGCACTCGACTGACAAGATTCCTAAGCAGATCTTCCTTTTTTTCCTGCCAGGCCCTCGCCAGCAATAACTCATAGGCAGCAATATAAATTTCAAACCAGCCATCATAACTTTCAATATGCTGAAGAACCTTTTCAAACCCTTGCAGGTCTTCATCCAGTTCTGAACGCCAGTCTTTCAGCGAATAGATCAAGATATCTGCCAAGTATTTCAACCCTGAATCTGAACCAAAGTTCTCATCGGCCATTGCCTGCGCTTCCCGACAATAGGCTTCGGATTGGCGGAGGCTACCTTGGTAAAACGCCAGCGTACCCAAGTGCAAATAGCAGTAGTTCGTCCCCAAAATACTCTGTGCTTGGCGCATTTGCTGAGTCGCCTGTTGAATATGACTGATACTGTCGCTGAATTTGGAATCCGCCATCAAATAGAGGGACAAGGAGCAATTCAGAACACCATCAAAAATACTGTCCTCACCGCTTAAACGCCTAAGTTCTGACGCCTTTGGACGCTGTAGGTATTTTCGGCTAATGCTGAAATCATCTTCATAATTGCCTTGCAACACTTCTACGATGGAGTGGTCTCGCTCAAAGATTTGGCGCTTGTCCAGAAAATCGATACTGCTGACGATTTTATTCGCTCGAGCTTGCTCGAGATAGTCACGCGACAAGCGAATTTCACCTTCTTTTTGACACAGATATGCCCGAGCCACCTGTAAGCGCGGATGCTGTTTGAGTTGCTCTTCACTGAAGTATTGCAATAAGCGCCTTAAGAACCCAATGCCACCATACAGAATCAGTTCCCAACCACCAGCCTGCTCAATCAATTCGGCGGCATGGTCAAAGTCGCTCGCCAAGCAGGCATGGCGCACAGCCTCGATCAGATTATTGTCTTGCTCAAACCAGCCACTGGCTCGCAAATGCAACCTGGTTACCTGCTCCGGGTACCGCAGTTGTAACTGCTCACGAAGAAAATCCGAAAACAGGTGATGATAGCGCAGCCATTGCTTACCTTCGTCGAGCGGCACAAACAGCGTTGCGATACTGCTGGTTTTTTCCAGCTTGTCAAAGCCATCAGCAACGCCGCTCAATGCTTGACCCAAACTGTTATTCACTCGCTCCAAAATAGACGTGGTCAACAGAAACTGTTGCACTTCAATGTCGCATTTATCAAGGATCTGCTGAGACAGGTACTCCGATAAATGGCTACTCGTACCAGAATAATTAGCGAGCAAATCCTCCCGATTACTGCCGTTGGCAATAGCCTGACGTAAAAGCTGGATCGTCACCGGCCAGCCTTCCGATTTTTCCAGCAGGGACTCAATCTGCACCGCAGCCATATCCGGCCCCATTATCAACTGCAGCTCCTCACTGTTAAAACGCAGCTGTTCAGGGCCAAATTCAAGGATTTGCCCTTGGGATCGCAAACGGCTAATGTCCAAGTCAGGTTTTTCTCTTGAGTTGATGATCAAATGAAAGTTATCACTAACATTCGCCAAAAGCTCATTCACAAATTGATCAACGCTGCTGGAATTGAAACGATGATAATCATCCAAAATCAAAACCGTATTTGAACGGCTGTTCTCGATACTGGCCAGCAACAACGCCAAACAAGCCCTTGGAGAAGTATCCGACAAGCCCTGCTCCGCTAGCATCTGCAAACGCCCAAGATCCATACCTGCCGAAATCAATGAAAAAATCAGATAACACACCAGATTATTCACATCACCATCGGCCTCATCCAAGGTAAGCCAGGCCACTTGATTGCCTTCGGCCAACAGTTGTTGGCGCCACTGGCTGAGCAAAGTCGTTTTACCGAAACCTGCTGGTGCCGTCACCAGACAGAGTTTTTGCTGAAACCCTTTATTTAAGGCGTTGATCAGGTGTGGACGATCAATAGTAGACACGTGATGCCTTGGGGGCATCCACTTCGCCGATATCAACCAACTCGGTAGTTCATTAGACATTGGAGGCATGTATACAACACATTACTTTGAGTTATAGTTCAAAAGCACACAATCAAATTCCGCTGCCAATCAAGCCTCCAGTGGAAGGCTTCACTTAAATCAAAACACCAGTACTTAAGTGCAGTCAGATTCATTCGGGTCAACAACGAACACCTTGAATAATAAGCCGCTACATAATGCATCAGCCGTTTTTAGTGCACTTATTTTTACAAGGTTTTGCTCTTTTTCATATTACTCTAGCACGTGGAAAATCCAATATAAATTTCTAAAGAATCCCTTTTTGTCGCCGATAAAGGCCTTGAGCCAAATGCTTACGACAGTGAGTTTCAACTTCCCGCCACCGTAAGCCAAGCTCTTATCAAATACAGCTCACCCACTGGGCCTCAACCTAGGAGAAAGGGCATCAGCCCTGTGAGCAACTGCGTTACCTACAGTCGCATGAAAATTAGTTGTTAACAAAATTTGACCATTAGGTATTCTGATGTCCAGTTTAATTTCGCGCATGTCCATTCGCGGCAGGTTCTTATTGATTACCGCCGCTCTATTGTCTTTACTTATCGCCTCCTCCTTAACCGCTATTCTGTCGATGCATTCCATTGGCAAAGAGCTGAAGAACATTACTGAGGAAAACCTTCCTCTTGTTGAGGTTTTGACCAAGATCACGATTCACCAGCTCGAGCAAGCCGTTCATTTCGAACGCGCTATTCGCTATGGGGAACAAACTGACCCGTCCAGTACGGTTGTTGCCCTTATGCAAGAAGAGAAGGAAAAATATAAACAATTATCGCAAAAAGTGGATGTGGAAATTGCAGACGCCCTGAAGAAGACCCAGGCGATTCTTGCCATTCCCCATAGCCAAGAGCATGAAAAAGAGTTCCGCACTGTCGATCAAGGCCTTCGAGACGTTCAGAAGCTTCACAAAGTCTACGACAAAGAAGCAAGCCATATCTTTCGAGCGCTCGCCGCTGGCGATCTTACCGAGGTTCACGCGCTGTCCCAAGATATTGTAAACATTGAAAGCGAACTGGATAGTCGTTTGAGTACTCTGGTGATTGAAATCGAAAGCTTCACCGAGCAAGCCGCCCGAACCGCAACAACGCTCGAAGCCGATGCAGAGTCCAAACAAATCACGCTGTTTGTATTTTCAGCATTGATTGGTTTTCTTTTATGCTGGCGCATCGCCACAATCACTCAAGAGCATTTGAATAGGGTCGGGAATAGGCTCAAAGTCATTGCCGAAGGTGATCTAAGCCATGACATTCCCGGCGAAGACGAAATTCATACTCCCATTCGGAACATGCAAAACCAGTTAATCGAGGTTATGGACACGATCCATGCTTCGGCTGAACGCTTGAGCAGTACCGTATCGAACGTTTCCACGACCGCCTACCAGGCGGACCGCAATATTGTGGAGCAGCAAAGAGAAACCGAGCAAGTCGCCCAAGCTACCATCCGAATGTACGACACCTCGAAGGAGGTTTCCAGCAACGCAGGCGATACAGCGGCGGCGGCTAATCAAGCGAGTCGGGAGGCCAACAATGGGGAACAAGTTCTGCGGACAGCCACCTCTGAAGTGCTGGAGCTTGCCGATCAAATTCAAAACGCCTCGTTGGTCATCAGTCAACTTGAGCAAGATACCGAAAACATTAGCTCTGTCCTGGAAGTCATCAGCAGTATTGCAGAACAAACCAATCTTCTGGCCTTAAATGCGGCTATTGAAGCCGCCCGTGCTGGCGAACAAGGACGAGGTTTCGCTGTAGTCGCCGATGAAGTGCGCACATTGGCCGGGCGCACACAGGAATCAACTGAATCTATTCGCGAGATGATCGAAACTGTGCAAGCCGGCTCCAAGAAAGCCGTCAATGTAATGGACATCAGCCGCTCTCAATCGGAAGCCGTGGTGGAACAGGTAAAGAATGCCGGTGAAACGCTGGTATCCATTGCGGGCTCTATTGATCACATCAATATGATGAGCGGACAAATATCGGACGCTTCTTCACAGCAAATCAGCGTTACTGAAGAAATCGATCGCAATATTGCGCACATTTCCAATATGGGCGCTGAAAACACCCGCAGCACTCGCACCATTACAGAAGCAATGACAGAGGCCAGTAACATGTCTGATGAGTTGCTGGCGCTGGTCAAACGCTTCCGCTATTAATTCTTACTCTCCTTGGTATCCAGCTTTTCTCAATACTGGATACCAAGGGGCATTCGAAAAATCACTCCCTCTAACGCCTATCGTTCAGCTGTTGAGCCATGATTTCTCGCATTTTGAACTTCTGAACTTTACCCGTTACGGTCATTGGAAACTCGGACACAAAGGATATATGTCTGGGGATTTTGAAGTGAGTGATTTGCCCTTTGCAAAAGTTGAGAATATCGTTTTCTGAGCAAGTATTCTTTCCGCTCAACTTTACCCAAGCGCACACTTCTTCACCCATTGTGTCATCGGGAATGCCGAACACATGAACGTCTTCAATTTTAGGATGACGGATCAAAAACTCTTCGATTTCCCGGGGGTAAATATTCTCGCCACCTCGGATAATCATATCCTTGATGCGACCCACAATTTTGACATAACCACTGTTGTCCATCACCCCAAGATCACCAGAATGCAGCCAGCCATCTGAATCAATCGTGTCTGAAGTTTTTTCCGGTTCATCCCAGTAACCCTTCATAACAGAATACCCTTTGGTACAGATCTCACCTTTTTCACCGACGGGTACGGTTTTGCCATGCTCATCAACAATTTTAACTTCCAAGTGTGGGCCGGGCTTACCCACAGTGGAAATTCTTCGCACCAAAGAGTCGTCATGTGAGGTGATATGATTTACCGGACTGAGTTCCGTTTGGCCATAAGCTATCAACACATGTTTCATGTGCATGTTGTCCATCACTTTTTTCATCACGTCTTCAGGACAGGGAGCGCCGGCCATGATACCGGTTCTAAGAGACGATAAATCGTATTGCCCTGCGGTATCCAACTCAGCAATAAACATGGTGGGCACGCCGTGCAAAGCGGTGCAACGACGGCGCTCTACAGTTTCCAGTGTGGCCTTCGGGTCGAAGCCATCACTAGGGTAAACCATGGTCGCGCCATGACTTACACAGGCCAGATTCCCCATAACCATACCAAAGCAGTGATACAGCGGGACCGGAATGCAGAGTCTATCCTCAGGCGTTAAGGCCATACTAGCGCCCACAAAGTAACCGTTATTGAGAATGTTATTGTGGCTCAAAGTAGCACCTTTCGGACTACCCGTGGTGCCCGATGTAAACTGAATATTGATGGCATCGTCCGGGGATAACCCTGGGCTTAAAGCGCGAACGTCTGCATTCGAAGCCTGAATCTCGAGCAAATCATCAAAATTATTCATTCCGCTACTTGTTTGCGCCCCCATACGGACAACCTGTTTCATATGAGGCAGTTTTTCACTGTTCAGAACGTCTTGTTCTTGAGACAACTCAGGTACCAAGTTTGTTAACATCGAAACATAATCAGAGCTCTTAAATTCCCCCGCTAACACAATCGCCTTACAAGATGCTTTGTTCAACGCGTATTCCAGTTCATAAAGGCGATACGCTGGATTGATGCAGACCAATATCGCGCCAATCTTAGCCGTGGCGAACTGCGTCAGCACCCACTCATAAGAATTTGGCCCCCAGATCGCAACCCGATCGCCCGCCTGGATGCCAAGATTAATAAGACTGATTGCCAGACTGTTTACCTTGTCATTGAACTGTTGATAACTCCACTCAATGCCTTGGTGTTCCACGATCAAGGCCGTTTTTTCGGGATAAAGCTCAGCTGTTTTTTCCAGCTGATCCCCAATCGTAGTGTTGAGCAGAGAGCTCCCTGTCTCCCCTGTGGCATGGCTATAGTCCAGATTCATGAGGCACCTAGTTTTTATTATTCGATACATTAAAAGCGCAAGGCATTGCCTTTAGTGAACCATGAACAAGGTGATATAATCAACATTCAGAACTTGATAACAATTGGCTATCGACCACCCCATGAACACCTCCAGATTTATCCGTGAACTCAAATCCTATCAGGGCAGTAATGTCTTCAACCCTTACACGGATATTTGCCCGGTATACGATCGTTACAATGCCAGCGCCATTCGCTCCAAGAACCTTTCTAATATTTTGAATTCGCTTCAGACTAACACAGTCGACTCGATCTGGATTGGTCGAGATTTGGGGCACCGAGGCGGACGACGAACCGGCCTTGCCTTGACCGATGAAGCTCGTTTTGAACAAGCTAAGCACTTTTGGAAAGCCGAAATCAATCGAGCGACTAAGGGAGAGGCATTTGCCGAACGCACAGCCTTGAACATCTGGAACTTTCTCGAAAAATCCAATGAAAATATTTTCACTTGGAATGTATTTCCTTTTCACCCTTACGAAGAAAATAAGCCACTGAGCAATCGAAGTCATACCAGTAAGGAACGTGATTACGGATTGAGTGTTTTGGAAAGCATCATCAGTTTGTTACAACCCAAAAGAATTGTTGCCATTGGAAACGATGCCTATACCAACGCTGCCAAGGTGTTTAATCACCTTCCTATATACAAAGTTCGCCATCCAAGCTATGGAGGTGAGAAAGACTTCAGAAAACAAATGTCCAAACTTTACTCATTGCGTTAAGTTTCGCGATTGCCCTTTTTAGAGCATCACTTTAAATTATCTTTTCAGGGGCATTCATGATTCATCATTGATACCAAATCCAACCCAGTAGATCTCTGATTAACAACTCCCTATCTATTTCCTTTTGATTTTCCTTCAAACTTTAAAATTCTTTTCCCGTGGGGACAGAAATAAAAATTTCGTCCCGAAATGAAAAGCAAAACCCAAAAAAGATTCAAACGACCAGTAGTTTCCTAGGCTATATTTTCAATTGCACGCTGTTGTTCAGAAAGTCTTCATTTTCACACAGGCAAAGTAATACACGCCCATGGCTAAATACCGACATCAAAGACGTTTAATAAGGTATTAACAATGTATAAAACATACAGTCTTCTGATTTCCCTCTGCTTACTCATGCAGCAGAATTTGCTCGCCGCGAGCGACCCCGTTTCAGGATTGGAATTCACCGACCTTGGCGGCACTTTGCGAATCGATGGTTGCACCGGTGTTTGTCCTGCCAATCTGACCATACCAGATACCTTGGCGAGCGATCCCGGAAAACCCGTCGTTGAAATTGCAGACGACGCTTTCAATGCGTTCGGAGCGTCGAGCGGCATACTCAACACGATAAACTTGCCCAGTAGCCTGGTGACAATTGGGAATCAAGCGTTTAGAGATAATAATCTGACCAGTGTCAATTTGCCTTCCGGTGTTACAACGATTGGCGATAATGCCTTTCGAGGCAACAACCTCAACAGCGTTAACTTGCCCAATGGTTTGCTTAACATTGGATTAGATGGGTTTCGAGAGAACAATCTCACCAGTATTAATTTGCCCAACACACTGACCAGCATCGGCACACGGGCTTTTATCAATAACTCTCTGACCAGCGTAAACATTCCAAGCAGTATCACTACATTCGGTGTTCAGATATTTCAATCCAATAACATCAGTAGCTTTACGCTCCCATCGAACATGACACACATCCCCGAGGAGATATTTGCCTCAAATCCGCTCATTAACCTCAGCATTCCCAGTCACATTACCAGTATTGGCAATCAGGCTTTTGCAAACACCTCACTGAACAGCCTCACGCTAAATGAGGGGCTTGAAGATATCGGAGTAGCAAGCTTTGGCAACAATCAACTGACCACACTCACCATTCCAGCCAGTGTTACAACGATACAGAACTTTGCGTTCAGTTTTAATTCGCTTACCACTGTGCATTTCGACGGCACACGGCCAACCCTGACGGATACAGACCCACTCGCTAGCTTTGGAAATAACCCGGGTTTGGCAACCATTACTTATTACATTGGTAATTCAGGTTGGCCTGGTTCAGACATCAGCGGCATCACCCCAACGGGTATCGGATTTCCGGCATCAACCTCTGGCGCACAGGCTGTCCCGAGTATGAGTACTACAAGCCTGATGGCTTTGAGTGTCATGCTGCTATTGCTTGGCTGGCGATCTCACCGAACGAAGCGTAGCCCTGTTTGACAAACCGTCACTAGTAAAGCAAAAGTGCAACTTTTAATCTTCGGTCTGTTTGTTCAGACCATCTATTTACATCCGCTATAGGAATAACTGACTTTTTGCTCATTGAGCTGATTAAGCCCGCCCCTTTACAGTTTCCCTTTTGATATCTCAAGGGAGACAATATGTACAAAGACATCCCATTCTTTTTTCTTCACTGTATCAAGGGCTTGGTATGGTGTTGTCTGGCAATTACGCTGTTCGAACTGTTCTTCGCAATTGTGACGACTCCAGAGGTGCTGTCCGATTTCGATTATCTTTCTGTGTTAACGGGTTGGGTAGCGCAGCCGGACATCAATGTCAGAGTGAATATCGGCGTATTTTCCCCGGTTCTGGAAACACTGATTTTTCAGGTTACACTGGTCCACCTCATTCACAAGGTAACACAAAATAAAATCGTCATTACTGCATTTGTTGCCTCAGTCTTTCTACTGACCCATTTAGTCATTTACCCAACACTTAGCGCTTTGGGAAGCAGCCTTGCGTGTGCCAGCCTGACGTATATCTATCTCGAAAGCCAGAAGCGAATTGACATCCGACTGTCAGCTATCGCCTCTGCGATCGCTTATACATTGCTCAGCGCAACTTTGTTGTATATGTGAAGCTAACCAACAGATACGCCTTTATTTTCCAAAGGTATTCTGGTCCCTCTGATATATACTTGCTCTATACCAAGAGGTTTCGCTGAGTGATTTTTGGCTGAAGTGGTGTCTTGAACCTCTTCCCTATCGAACACTACAATGTCAGCCTGATACCCGGGCTTCAAATAACCCACGTCAGCAATTCCAAAACGATCCGCCGTCGCGCCTGTCATTTTGCGAACGCAGTTTTCTAAGGGAATATTATTCTCGTCCCTGGATATCTGAAGGAACTTGGGGAACGAGCCAAACGCCGCAGGATTCTGAATACCATGCAACTCTGGCCACGCATCCGTTGAAAATAAAACGGCAGGGTTTTTCATCAGCCTCTCAATATGCCCGGGACCGTAGTAGGATTTATTCAGTACACGCGCTAAACTTTTACTCTTCTCGAGAATATCGATCAAGGTGTAAAATCTGCTTTGTTTTTTCAGACAAGCAATTTCGGATACATTTTTACCTTCAAACCCTTTGTATTCTTCTGAGCCTGAAAAGCTGATGACTATATCTTCATACCCAAAACCCACCAAACGAAATCCCACTTCTAGTTCAGCCCGCAAACGCAGACGCGCCATTGTGGATTGGGCGGCTTCTGGCATTCCCGCCATAAACCAATCAGGAAAAATGGTATTCAGTAAGGTTGCACCACAATCGTAGGGAAAGATATCAAAACAGATGTCAACACCGCGCTCACGAGCACCTTGAATCAAGTCTAAAGCTTCATCGGACGTTTTCCAGGTTTGCTTGCCCACAAAGATCAAATGAGAGAACTGCAGCTTCACCCCGGTTTCTTCAGCAACACTGATCATATCGTCAATTGCGAGAAGATTATGTGCCCGCCCAAACGGCTTTAATGGATAGGTGCCGGAAAGCTTCGAAAATGCTCTTGCGTGAACGGCCATGACTTTCCCGTGTTTTTTGCACAGTTTCGCCACTTTTACGATTTCATCTCGTGATATGAAAACGCCAGGCTTATACTGCAAGCCCAGTGAAACACCAATGGCCCCTTTACTCAGAGCATCTTCAAGCTTTTGAAACAGCAATGTCTCTTCTGATTCAGTCAGATCTCGAGCTTCATGCCCGGAGATTGAAGTTCGGTAGCTACCATGCCCAACCATGGAATAGAATCCATGCTCGATGTCACTATAGGCGAGAGTTTGATCAAAGCGGTGAAGATCATCCATCACCACACTTTTGTCACTTGGCACTTCAAATAATGTGTTGTCCAGAAGTTCTTTGTGCGGCCCATCTTTCTTTGCTGCGCAGGGACTGAAACCACAGTTCCCACCCACAAATGAGGTAATTCCCTGACGGGTGAACGATTCAAAAAAGTCCGGGTTTTCGGTCGCTGCGTAATAGTCCATATGAGAGTGAGCATCGATAAACCCAGGCGCGATGAATTTACCCGTGCAATCAATATACTCGCCGGCATCTACCACCGGTTCTTGCGAGATCTCGACAATCTTTCCCTTGTCGACCAAAACACTGGCTTTAAAAGGCGGACGACCGGAGCCATCCACAACAAAGCCGCCTTGCAGACAATACCTTTGTTCTGAAACTGTCTTCATCACACGCCCTCAACCTTCTCTCTACGCACTTTCAACATACTCGAGCTCGACGCACCCCGGCACACCGACGATTGTCGTTTCAGCTGAGCCCACTGCCGGCAAATATACAATGCACTTTGGATGTATTTATCTAAACTCATAAAACACTACCATTGGTCACGTTTTAAAATTACCGAAACCATCAATAGCTGTCAATGGTCATTCTCTTACGTTACCGAGTTTTGATTCGCCGTATTGGCTGGGATACTATCGTCAATGAAGCGCATTGATTTAAGAGCTCACCATGTCGAAATCACTCACTCCCTTGAAAGTTCGCAGAACGCCAGAACAGGATCGCAGCAAAGCCACTGTGGAAGCCATTCACTGTGCCGCCGCAAGCCTGTTCGGCTCACGCGGCACCGAAGCCGTTAGCATGACAGCCATTGCCGAAGCCGCCGGCATGACTAAGGCGGCCTTGTATCGATATTTTGATAATAAGCAGTCTCTGATTTATTCCATGGCCAGTGAGATGTTTAAAGAAAACCGCCAGAGGCTGATTAAGACACTCTCTGAGAATCCCACTTCCGCACGGGATAAACTGAAAGAAGCACTTTTGGAATACTGTGAACTGCATAGAGAGGAGCCGTTTCGAATCCGACTTTTTTGTGCCATACACACGGACCCACGCATCTCGGAACTGGAAATTTCTGAATCAAAAAGAAATGCCGAAATATGGGCTGATTATGTGTTGAAGACCCAGCCTCAGCTCGACAAAAAGAAACTGCGCAGACATCTTTTCCTCATGATGGAACTTGTGGATGGACTCACGCGTGTTGTTCTGTCATCCAGTAAGCCGGAATCGAGTCTTCTGGTGTCAGATTTTGTAGACAGTTTTCTGGAAGGCCTCACCGAATAGGTAAACCAAGGAAAGAAGAGAGGTCTGAATGAAAAGAAGTGGGCCCAGTCACTGGGCCCAAAAAAGATTAAGCAACAAATTGAAGATAATTCTGTAAACCCATTCGGTCAATCAAGCCCAGCTGCTGACGCAACCAATACTCATGATCCACTTCGGTATCATCCAGCATTTTCAGCATGATATCGCGAGTCACATAGTCTTTTACCGATTCACAATAAGCCATCGCTTCTTTCAGCTCGTTGCCTACGTGAATTTCTAGGTCCAAATCACTTTGCAGCATCGCCGGTACGTCTTGCCCGATATTCATTGGAGAGCGTTTCGCCATATTCGGCACCCCCCCAAGAAACAAAATGCGGCGAATCAAAAGATCGGCATGACCCAACTCATCATCACGCTCATGACCAATACGCTCATAGAGTTTAGTAAGGCCCCAGTCCTCATACATGCGTGAGTGAATAAAATACTGATCAACAGCGGTCAGTTCATATTCAAGTAATTTGTTAAGCCAATCAATGACTGCGCTATCACCTTGCATAAAGAACACCTTTAGATGAAATTTCCATTTCGCGCAGCATAGCCTTAATTTTACTATTTTTCCAGTTTTTCCTTATAAATCATTAGCTTACAATTGATTATCAAGCGCATTCAAGAGTGTGTCTTATTCGTTTTTCGGTTTGCCCTACACCACATCAGGCACTTCCAAAATGCGCACGCAAAAGCTAATGATCAAGCAGCTGGCAAACAGCGTTCATACCTTCTACACCAACAACGGTGACCGGGGCTTGATCATAAAAGCGGTCATCGTGCTCAAGCCCCCAAAGAGTATCGCCAACTTTCACTTTGCTGGGCTCTCCAGGAATCATCATGATGGTTCCCTGAGCCCCGACCAAGTTGGCCATCCGATCATTGAGATCTTCATGGTCCGATTGAAAATCCAGAACGGCTCGCATTTTATTCACCGCCAGAAAACTGAAGACAACGGAACTGATTGAGTACATCGCTAGAGCAGCCTGCCAGTCCATATCGGGCATGAGCAGGTGAATCAATCCGGTGAACAAGGCTCCGGCCGCCGCCCCCAGGAAAAAACCACCGGGCAAAGCAATCTCGGCAATCAAAAGCACTGCGGCCAGGGTGAGCCAGTGGTAAAAGTTCATATCGGCTATAAATTGTATCGCTTCCATTATTATCCCTCTGTATTCATTCGTATATGAACAGGCCTCACCAGGAGGCCTGTAGTGCGGAGACCTTATGCAGATTTACCCGCATCCAGAAGGTCTTTCACTCCAGCCACTGAACCGATAACACTCGACGCTTCCAGAGGCATCATGATGATTTTGGAATTATCGGCACTTGCAATATTGCCAAGCGCATCGACATATTTTTGCGCCACAAAGTAGTTGATAGCCTTGGCATCGCCTTCTGCAATTGCAACACTGACCATCTGAGTAGCTTTGGCTTCAGCCTCGGCTTCACGCTCACGTGCCTCGGCTTCCAGGAAGGCCGACTGTCGTTCACCCTCTGCTTTCAAAATCTGCGAACGCTTTTCACCTTCCGCCACATTAATAGCCGCCTCACGCTCACCTTCCGCCAGCAAAATCTGTGCACGTTTTTCTCGCTCGGCCTTCATCTGGTTTGCCATGGCGTCAATCAAATCGCGTGGTGGAGTGATGTCCTTAATCTCAATACGGTTCACCTTGATACCCCATGGATTCGTCGCCTCATCCACTTTGGTTAACAAAGAAGTATTAATGGCGTCTCGATTTGACAACATAGCATCCAGCTCCATGGAGCCCAGCACAGCACGAATGTTGGTCATCACCAGGTTTTGCATTGCACGCTCAAGATTGTTCACTTCATAGGATGCTTTCACCGGGTCCAATACTTGATAGAAGCAAACCGCATCTGTAGTCACCATAGCGTTATCTGCAGAGATGACTTCCTGTGGCTGAACATCCAGCACTTGCTCCATCACAATTTGTTTATGCCCGATTCCGTCCACCAGAGGCACAATTAAACGTAAACCCGGTTTCAGGGTTCGGGTGTACTTACCAAATCGCTCCACTGTCCATTCTTCCCCTTGGGGCACCTGACGAACCCCCTTAAAGATGAGAACCAGACCAAATGCCAACAAAGCCCAAACAAAAACACTCGCATCAAACATAACATTAGCCCTTTATTAATGTAATTTGTTACATATTATTAACGCGGAATGAATATTATGAGAAAAATAATTTAAAAGCAATTATTGTTAAGTATAATTAACAAATATGACACCAAAATCATTTTTTAGAGGGTGAAAAATGAGCAAAATATTCAACAGCCCAGAAATGAACGAAACCATTCGACGTTATTTCGCCATGGAAAAGAATATGAGAGGCCTGGATTACCGGGAACTAAGTCGACGGCTTGCCGAAGCAGGTGTAGAACAATCTGAGGGAAATCTGCGGGTTAAGATGACGACCGGAAAACTGGGAACCCCCTTGTTTCTTCATCTCCTGATGGTCATGGGAGTTAAGCAGCTCGACATGGAACAGCTCAACCATATCTACGAACAAGTACGAATAGACCTTCAAGGAAAAGTGTGAACACATGTCGCCAAAATCAACCTTCTCGAAAATAGGTATTAGACTTTTTATTTATAAACGAAATTAGAGATAGAAAATAAAGTTATTCCAGAGTGAATTTATACGCCTATTCCGCCTGTTTAGTGTCATTTTTACCCTTTTTTATCAATTGAGCGTATACCCATCGATAAGCCGGGGTGATAGTCAGGAGAAACCCGTATTCACTGCCTCATGCTTTTATTACACTGACTGCATTGCAGCGCACCGTCTGTAATAGTCATCTCGAAGATGACTTCGCTACATAAGTATAATAATTGCGGAGGAAATCCAACGTGTTGAAACACACTCTCGCCCGTAAAAAGCTGCTATCGATAGCAGTCTCCATGGCCTCGATAGGCCTTGCTCAAACCGGTTGGACACAGGACCAAAGCTCAGCCGGAGAACCTGAACTTGAAGAAGTTATGGTCACAGGCTCCTATATCAAAAGTAGTCCCGGTGATGCTGTAGTGCCTGTACAAGTGGTAGGCCGTGAAGATCTGGATGCCATTGGCGCCACTACGGTTGCTGATGTCATCAGCAAGCTGGCGATCAGCTCCGGTTCGGAAAACCAATCCGATTCATTCACCCAGGGCTCGACCCAAGGTACCTCTAACATTAACCTCCGCGGTTTGGGCCTGAGTTCAACTCTGGTTCTGATTAATGGCCGCAGACAAACCATATCCGGCTCACTGACCAATGATGGCAGTGTGTTTGTCGACACCAGTACCATTCCCGCCGAAGCGCTTGAACGCGTTGAAATTTTGAAAGAAGGTGCGGCATCAACTTACGGTTCCGACGCTATTGCCGGTGTGGTGAACTTTATTTTGCGCAAAGATTTCGAAGGTTTAGAAGTTAATCTAGGCTTCCAGACAACCGACGATGATGACCAGGAAGACCGCGACGTCGGCTTCATCTGGGGTGGCGGTAATGACAAAACCCACGTCACCATTTCTGGTCACTTTCTCGATCGCACACCGCTCAGTGTTGCTCAGCGTCCTGAGTTAGCCGATAACGCCATCAGTAGCCTTGGCACCACGTTTTTACCGGTTGCGCCGGTAACGGTTCCGGATGGCCCTTATGCAGGAAGCTACGGGCAATTCGAAAATGTACCATTGGCTGGCTGTACCGATAGCCCAGATGGCGTCCTGATTCCTCAGCCGAGCGGTGCTCGTTGTGGCTTCCATTATGGCCCGCGTTTTAATTTGGTGAACAGCGAACATCGCCGCCAGATCTACACCAACCTGACTCATGAATTCGACAATGGTATGACGCTGTTTGCCGAAGCTGGTTGGGCCAACAATAATGTGGAAGACAACCCCCAATCACCCTCCTACCCCTATTTGGCCTTCCCGGTCATTTTACCGAATCACCCAGGTAATCCATTTGGTGCCCCAGTTGTTTGGTTGGGCCGACCACTGGGTGCAGGATTCCCCTCTCCAGAAGCGCCACGGGAAAACGACAACCGCCGCTTTTCAATAAACCTGAGTGGTGAGTTTGATAATGGCTGGTCTTACGACACGGCCTTGACCTACTCGGAAAACAAATACCGCCAGATTCAGCCGGATACCATTCAATCCCGATTGAATGCCGCACTGGCCGGTCAAGGGGGACCAAGCGGGAATGAATATTTTGATCCGTTTAACCCAGCGAATAACAGCCAGGAGCTGATCGATTTCATTTCCTATGACACCAACACCCGCCGTACTACTGATCTCATGGTATGGGATGCTGTTGTGTCAGGAGAGCTGTTTGAAATGTCGGGTGGAAGTGCAGGCTTCGCATTTGGTGTGCAAGCTCGCCAGGAGAACTACGAGGTCGAAACCGACGATGTGTATGAAATCACCTTCGATGCCAATGGCAACCCAATTCCAGTTGACTTGATCTTCTTGGGCGGTGTTTCAGAGGTCAAGGTTGATCGCAGCAGTTACGCAGTCTTTGCCGAAACCAAATTGCCGGTAACGGATGATCTGGAGGTCACGGCAGCGGTACGCTACGAGAAACTCGACAATGATAATAGTCTCGACCCCAAATTGGGCATGCGCTGGCAGATCAGTGATCAGTGGATCGCTCGAGCTTCTGTATCGACCTCTTTCCGTGAGCCATCCCTCTCACAGTTGAATGCGACTGCAGTTAGCCTGCAAGGTATTCAGGACATCAACCCTGACGGCACTCCCAAGGGCGGCGTAGCGTTTATTCGCGTAGCTTCTCAGGGCGCTCAGGATCTGACTCCAGAAGAATCCACCAACTACAACCTGGGCCTTATTTTCCAACCTAATGAGGATCTTGAACTCAAGTTGGATTACTGGCGTGTGGACTATGAGGACCTGATTACCCAGCAAAGTGCCCAAGGTATCGTGCTGGCTAATCCAAATGATCCAAATGTGATCCGTACTCCGAGCGGCCAGTTGATTGGCATCAACACTCGCTACTTCAACTCCTCAGAGGTGGAAGTGGATGGTATAGATTTCGAAGCCATCTGGAGCTTGGGCGATGCGTGGTCAGTGAAGGCTAACTTATCTCACTTCCTAAACTACGACCTCACTCTCGCCGATGGACGCACTGTTGAAGCGGCCGGTTTCTTTAACCACGACAACTTTGCACGCTCATTGCCGGAAACCAAGGCAAATGCGATTCTGAGCTGGATTGACGAAAACCAACGAGCCAACCTGGTTCTAAATTACATTTCAAGCTATGAAACCACCCGTGTGGTTCCAGCAAATGAAAGCCAGAACATTGATTCCTACGTCACCCTGGATGCCAACTACAGCATTAATCTACCGCTGGGCTTCACTGATGACTCGGAAACAACCTTAACCTTCGGTATTAAGAACCTTCTGGATGAAGAGCCACCACGCGTGTATGACGCCGCTAACTACAGCTATGATCCCAAGCAGCATAGCCCATTGGGACGCCTGTTCTATGCGAAGGCCAAGTTCCGCTTTTAAATGTAGTGTGTGACATCGCCTGTCATTCGAGCGGCCTTAGGGCCGCTTTTTTATTGCTGTACAGTATTTCGCCGAGTATTAACGGTGGTTTTCTTCCAACAGTGCTATAATTGGCGCTTTGAACTGACCAATTGGCCCCACTGTGAAACCGGCAAAAACCAAAGCCCAGATTCGCGCTGAGATCGAGAACCAGATTGAGAGCTTCCTCAATCAGGGTGGTGAAGTGGTCAGTTTCCAAAAAGGAGTGAGCGGCTTACCCGATGGAGCTGCTATTCAAAACAGTTTTAGCCCACGCCAAGTTCAGAGTAGAACCCCGGTTGTTGACGTGGTTAAAGCCATTGATTCCCGCCGCCAAAACAGCAAAAACCCCATTGCCAAGCGCAAGCCTAAAAAGATCCTGCTCAAAGATGATTTTGGGGACCCTATCCGCTGGGTCTGGCAAGATAGCCAGGGCTAAACTCGCACCCTGCACTTTATTACTACACTCGAAATTGAAGCTTTCATCACTTTGGCATTATCTTCTCATCCTTAAGTCTTATTGGATATCAACAAAACAAGAGGCCAATTTGGTTCTTTGAGACTGTTTTCCATGCTCAAGCAGCTTTTTCCTTCTCCCAAAGCACAAAGAGGTCGATACTAAGCCTCAAGACGAGATATGACAGGCTTGTGAGTCTGCCTAACAAGATGTTCTACCCACCCGCTTACAGGAAGCACTGTTGATGATTAATGCCGCGCAAAGCTTTCCATAGCTCTGTTCGTGCAACACAGCCTCTTCGAAACACACCCTCTAATCATCTGCTGAACATCGGGTAGTTCGATTACAAGCCATGAGCTTGCTGGAAGCATTATCATGAATATCAATCTGAGCACCCTACGTTGTTTAATCGTAAATGACGATCCCGGTACACTTCTGATGTTGAAGCAACAATTACTTGCTTTAGGCATTCAGCATATTTCACAGTGCCACAATGCAAGCATGGCTCTCGACATGCTTCAGCCGGATTCAACATTTGATATTGTTTTTTCCAAAATCAACATGCCAAGCGTCGATGGCATCGAATTAATTCGCCATATCCATCAGCTGCATATCAACAGCGCTGTTATTTTAGTGACAGAAGAAGATCCTAGAATAACCAACAGCATCCGCCATCTGGCGAGAGAGCTTGGACTGCAATTCCTCGGGGCTCTGCTTAAACCTCTGACCCGATCACGCATTGAAACACTGCTCCGTAAATACAACGCCAACTTTGAACTTGAGCTCAAAAGTGAACAACCCGCTATCAGTGTGTCTGAATTGCACCAAGCGGTTGTGAATAAAGAAATAGAAGCCTACTTTCAACCGCAAATCTGCGTGAGAACCGGGCGTTTGATCGGAGCAGAAGCCTTGGCTCACTGGCGTCACCCGAGTAAGGGCCTGATCACTGCCGAACACTTTATTCCGATGGCAGAACGGCATGGGTTTATCCAGATGATTGGGAACTATATTCTCGATTTCTGCTGTGTGCAGTTAGGACACTGGCAATCTAAAGGGGTCGATATCAGCCTATCCATCAACATTTCTCCTTTAAATTTAAATCGACTGGATCTACCAGATGTTCTATGCGCAATGGCAGAACACCATGGAATACAGCCTAAAAACCTGATTATCGAACTGACTGAAGCCAGCATGTTGGAAGACATTGGCACCAGCATTGATATCTTATCGCGACTTCGACTTCGGGGCTTTCAACTTTCCATTGACGATTACGGCACAGGTCACTCCTCACTCGATAAGCTGCAACAGATACCGTTTAATGAACTGAAAATAGATCGCAGCTTTATTAAATACGCCAGCGACAATGACGCAAGCCGAAGAATTCTTGAGGCAACCGTGGACCTCGCCAAAAAGCTCCAATTGAAGTGTGTCGCCGAAGGAGTTGAACATGAATCCGATTGGGAAATGGTGAGTAATTTACAGTGTGATATCGCACAGGGATTTTATATATCGCGTCCAATGCCCGCGCGAGATTTTATGCCATGGATTGAATCACAACTGCCGAGGTTAAAAGCGTCCGGAATTGGCGCTCGAAGCTAGGTTATACTCATCTATGCCCCTCTAAACCAGACCGGCATCAATAGCGATCCAGTAACTAACGCCACTCAACACTGTCAGCAACAAAACAACAACACCCAATAGATACCAGGGCCGAAAAGGTTTGCGTTCAATACTGTTCACGCCCGTGGATACAAATCTATCGACCTTGGCTTGATCTTCGGGGCTTAGCTTGGGCTCATCACTATTATTCATATTATCTCGCCTGATCTATCTTTAACACTAGACCTCAAGCCTAGCGCAGTACTAATTTGTAATCGATCCACATCGGTGCGTGATCAGAAAAACGGGGCTCTCTTTGAATATGCCAGTCGTAAGCCTTTTTGGCAATATTCGGGGTAACGACGTGATAATCCAAACGCCAGCCCACATCCTTGGCAAACGCTTGCCCACGGTTAGACCACCAGGTATAGACCTCTTCCTCAGTAAGCTCCCGAAACACGTCGACCCAGCCAAATTCATCGTAGATTTTATCAAGCCAAGCACGCTCTTCCGGAAGGAAACCCGAGTTCTTGCGATTACCCCGCCAGTTTTTAAGGTCAATTTCCTTGTGGCATATATTCCAGTCAGCACAAATAATGTATTTTTCACCCGAGGCCATCATTTCCTGAAGACGCGCTTCAAACAGCTCCAGAAAACGATATTTCTTTTCCTGTGCCGCTTCCGAGCTTGAACCCGATGGCATGTAAAGGGAGATGACCGTCACATTGCGAAAACGTGCTTCGATCCAGCGCCCTTCATTATCTGCAGGATCCCAACCCAGACCGCGCGTGACTTCACGGGGCTTGACCTTGGAGTAGATAGCTACCCCACTGTAACCTTTCTTTTCAGCGTCGAATAAAAAACGATGGTAACCTTCCGGGAAAAACACCTCATCATCCAACTGGTGCTCCTGAGCTTTGGTCTCCTGAACACAGAGCACGTCCACATCCTGCGCTGCGAACCACTCAAAAAAACCTTTACGCGCTGCCGCACGAATGCCATTGGCATTAAAACTCATAATCCGCATAGCGGCAGTCCCTCTAAATAAAAGAGGAGATTAGAACAAAATGCGAGCTCATTTTAAAGTTTTCCATGAGCTTCCCAACGATATTCTCGTTCTGTAGAGTCTGGGCCTGGCCACAACGGAAAGGGCGGCTGAATATACAAAGGATACGTCGGTTTGTTCTTGCAAGGCAGCCGTGAGCAACGACCAGTATTACTCACCAAGGCATCCGCGCTGCCACCATCATTGAGGAAATCAGCTCCACTTGAATATAACCATGCTTTTTCCTTTGAATAACCCAGCCCTTCACCATTAAAACGATCTCGGGGAAGCTCCGCCAGAAAACCCGGATGCAGTTGCGCGAGAGTGTCAGGGAGCTCCTTGTTCTCGTGTAGATACTCAGCAATACCCAATCTTGCCAAAAAAACTTGGCTCCATTGACGATACAAGCATTCATCATGCTGGTATTGTTCCATGGTTTCTTTGGGAAGCTCTGCCTGTTCGTATCGGCCAATATCGTTCACATACCAAGGGATACTCTTTTGTTTATCACGAGCTCCGTTTAACTCCTCCAAGCTTTTTTCATTGCTAACACGCTTGTCTTTACACAAAGACAGAACACTGTCACGGCGCTTTGAGAAATAGGCGGCATTACGATGGAGGTTCCTGTTTTTGTGATAAAAATACCTAGGAAAATAATCCATCAGAAACGATCGCATGCTGTCATTATCTGCATAATCACTCGACAGCAATTGATAGAAAAAATCCCATAGATATAAACGCTTTTCACTCCAACTTACAGAACGCAAACCTGGGCCACCCTCCTTCGGAAACTTGGGGCGACTCAAGACACTCTGTTGCATCAATCCAGATTCCATATAACGCTTTCCGACCATGAACTCGCCAATATATGCAAGCTTTAATGCCTCTTCATAGCGAGAATTCCATTGCACAAGTCTACCTTTCAATTCTCCCAACTGCGCCTGGCTAAGTCTCTGGGATAAAAAGGAAAACCATGGGTAGCTTAGGGCTCGATATTGTGAGGCAATATTCACGCCTAAAAACCCCTCTTCGACTAGCTCTGCCATGCGAACATTCATCTTCATTGCGGCCGATAGGTACAGGTAGGCTTGATCGACGGATCGCTCTTCATGGAACTGCCACTGAGATTCCAGAAGCAGCAGCAAAAACAAATCTTCTGCACCGGAAAGCGGAAAGGCCTGCCTTAAATCCGCATAATTGAGTTCCGAAATCAGATAGTAGTCTGCTTCTAACGATTTCATAACGGCCGGGAGTCTGTCGTGACCCAATGTACGGTAGACCTCAACGCGAGATTTATCCCAACGTAAATTACTCAAATACGTTTTTAGCGCATAACGATCCCGGCCATTGTTCAATATTGAAAAATGGCGATCTCGCAAGAACGGCATGTGCTTCATGCCATCGGAGTTCGCCTTCTTGGCAAGAAAACTCTGATATTCTGCTTCCATGCCTCGATCGTCATAAACATCGGCGTCGATTGATCCGATGTAGACCCAAACCGCAATAAAAGACAGGACGGCCAGGGCAACAATCAATAGATACTTCAAATACCTTCCAATAGCAGACATCGTTTTCCCTCTCGATTCCTTCACATCATAGCTTGCACCGAAAGTAGTTTATCACAAGCGATGTATGTTCACTCGAGGCACAAAAAAGCCCCGCATTGCGGGGCTTTCAGAAACAGAACACGAGAGAGCTTAAAACAGCTCTGCCGCCAGGCTCATAATTGGCTCGCTGCCAGCACGAATATTTTCTTTATGGGTATTTGCCTGAGGCAACAAACGAGAGTAAAAGAAGCGTGCCACAGCCAACTTACCTTTGTAATATTCATCACTTCCTTGCTTGGCCATGGCCGCTTTAGCGATACGTGCCCACATATAAGCATGGGCGACATGACCGAACTGATGCAGATAATCGTAGGCCGAAGAACCAATGATTGCTGCATCGTCGCCTGCATTGTCCAGTACCCATTGAGTCGATTCCTGCAAGCCGGTTAACGCCGCTTCCAGCGCAGGAATAAACTCGGACATGCTATCGTCGCAGCTTGCAATAAACTCCTTAATATCTGCCGCAAACAATTCAACAAACTGACCGCCATTCGCGGCAACTTTACGCCCCATCAAATCCATCGCCTGCACGCCATTTGTGCCCTCGTAAATTTGACAGATGCGCACATCACGAACCAACTGTTCCTGCCCCCACTCACGCAAATAACCGTGGCCACCAAAAACCTGTTGCCCCAGAACGGTACAATCCAAAGCCTTATCGGTCACGAAAGCTTTAGTCACAGGCGTCAACAACGCCATCATAGCAGCGCCCTGCTGTTTCTCCTCGCCTTCACCAAACTTGGATTTATCCAACCACATCGCGGTGTAGTGATTCAGTGCGCGGGAGCCCTCAGTATAGGCACGCATGGTGAGAAGCATACGACGAACATCAGGATGAACAATAATGGGATCCGCGGCTTTTTCAGGCGCGACCACACCACTTGGAGAACGACTCTGCAGACGCTCACGCGCGTATTCAACTGCAGATTGCCAAGACCGTTCAGCAGCGCCCAATCCCTGGATGCCTACGACCAAACGTTCATAGTTCATCATGGTAAACATACAAGCGAGCCCCTGATTTGGCTCGCCGACCAGCCAGCCTTTGGCATCGTCAAAATTCATTACACAAGTCGCTGAGCCCTTGATGCCCATCTTCTTTTCGATGGACCCACAGCTCACACCATTGCGTTCCCCAAGAGAACCATCATCATTGACCATCAGCTTAGGCACCAAGAACAAAGAGATGCCCTTAGGTCCCTTTGGCGCATCCGGCAAACGAGCCAATACCAAATGGATGATGTTTTCAGCCATATCGTGCTCACCCCAGGTAATAAAAATCTTATTACCATTAATGGTGTAGCTACCGTCGTCATTTTCCTTCGCGCTGCTGCGAATGATGCCAAGATCTGTACCCGCGTGCGGCTCCGTCAAATCCATCGCGCCGGCCCACTGGCCAGAATACATATTCGGCAAATACTTGTCCTTCAACTCATCGCTGGCGTGTGCATCGATCGATAAACATGCACCTGCCGTCAACATCGGCGCCAAACCAAATGAAATCGACGCCCCCTGAAGCATTTCCTCCACGTGAGCGGTCAAGGTTTTTGGCATGCCCATGCCGCCGTACTCAGGGTTACCACCGAGACCATTCCAGCCGCCTTCGCAAAAGGTCGCATAGGCTTCTTTAAAGCCATCGGGAGCGGTCACCTCACCATCGTCCCAGCGAGACCCCTGCTCATCCGCCTCACGGTTCAAAGGCCCCACGACCTCACCCGCGATTTTAGCCGCCTCCTCCATAATGGCATCGGCTGTATCCATATCCACAGCGCCCGCCAAACCAGGCAATTCAGACCATAATTTCTCTGTGTCGAATACATCTTTCAGCACAAAATGCATATCTTTCAGGGGGGCTTGATACTCGGCCATGGGGATTCTCTCACGTTGATTATCAGGTAGTTATGTACCAGTTTAGCTCTCCTGACAATACAGCCAAGTGATAAGGACAAACCGGTCATTCAAACAGGTGTTTGAAATTACCCAGATGAAGCGTGAAAGTCAATGACGATAGTGATTGCCATCTCGGGTTTCAAATGATGATCGTCCATCTTCAGCAAAACCGAAAACACACAATTCAATTAAATATCAATAAGTTAACAAAACCCCAAGCAATTATTCAGCCGATTATTTATGTGGTCGGATTTTACTGGAAAGGTGAGTTTGTCTAATTTTAGACCATCAGTACTAATTGGAAACTTGAGGCAGCTTGAATAGGCAGGCTTGATCAAAAGGTAGAAAAAAACATGCCCTTAGGGCCAACAGGTTTGAACTGTGCCTCCTTCCAAAGCTGTTGTGAAAAATATCACCCGCTACTCGCCACAGCCGGAACCTTCGTTAATAGAAAGTCGCGTCAGGGTATGCTGTCCTGAACCATACTCAGCGTCACTCGATTCATAAGTGATACGAGCATTCTGACAATCGATATATTCAAAGCGAAGACTACCCCAAGGAATACGCTGAACATCATCGCGGTCAAACAGCTCCCCAAAGCGCGCGCCTTCTGTCATATAGGCATCATCAATAACTGTAAGCTGGGATTCCGAATCCGTTTCTCCAACACCCGAAATATAAACCGGCACACCATCCGGGCGATAACTGAACCAATATATGTTCAGGCGATTCCCGCTCAAGGCTTGCACCATCAAGCCTTCGCCATCTCGCTCGCTGTTGTACCAAGTGCCCGAAGCCTTAGAGCTACTGTTATCACCAACTTTTTCAAAGCAACCCGAACCTAAAATAGCCGAAAGTCGACTGACATCGAATTGCCCGCTTCCAAACCCCGCTACTTGCCCATTGTATTCCACTAAACCGCTGTTACAGCCATCAAAAGAAAAACTCAAATTCCCCCACTCGCTACGCTGCACTGCATTGCTATCAAAGTCTTCACCCCAGCTTGTACCATCGGCGGTATAAGCCGTGACCGTGACTTTTTCATCGTCATCATTGTAAGACCCGGCACCGAAAATAAATAAAGGATTACCTTGTTGGTCGTAGGTAAACCAGTAAGCATTCAATTGATTGTTAACAAGGCTACTCTCGTTCATTTCTACCAGAAAGCCTTCGCCATCTCGATTCATATCGTACCAGGCACCGGACGAACTTTTACCAAGATAAGGGGTGGTGTCGACCGCTTGCCGCAAAAACGAATCGTTGGGAATACCTATCCAGCAACGAGGAATCACTGGAAAGCCACCTGTAATAAAATAAGCATAAGTGCCATCGGGAAACTCGGGTGTTACTGTCAAGCGAGCGTTACACTCATTGAGATCACCTTGCGCTGATTGGTACTCATAATCTTCTACAAAACTACCATCGTAAACTCCACCAGGATTACTGCCATCGTCCGGGCGTGTTCCGGTTTTCAGCACATAACTGCTGCTCATTTCCTTGATAACACTGTTGGCATCACCGGGATCACTGTAGGAATACCGACCATAAATAGGATAGCCATCCGCGGCCCAACCTATTAACGGCGAATGTTGATTAGCCTGCTCATTCAGATTTTCCAACAGGCCATGAGGAATACCGTGATAGTGATAAGTCCCGTTGGGTTGCACATGGGCATTGTGCTGATCCAGGCCCAGATTAATGGCATCGCTGGTGGCCTCATAACGCCAGCCATTAACGCGATCATTCTGATAATACTCTGCTGCGGCAGGATCAAAAGGTACGCCGTTTACTGCAATACCAAATGTATTTAAATCTCCATTCAACAAACGTACATAACGTTCGGGATTCAAACTAAGACGATAACTCAAATTCTGTGAGCTGATACTATTGGGGTTACTCGCATTGGGAAATTGCCCAGTATCGTGATCTGGTATGGCATCAGCTTCAATCAAGCGAGTATTGGCCTCCTCACTGATCACAGCAGCCTCAGAACGAATCGTCGCCTGCTTGGTTTGCTCGTCAATACTGACATCTGGATGGTATCCATGCGCAATTGCATCGAAAGCCATTCCAGCACTGAAACAAAAGACGAGAGATTTTAGCAAATTGTTCATAGACTCACCCAGGCTAATAGATCAACACAACGACTTAAAACAAACAGAATCCACCTGATTAAGTTTTAGGTCTGCAATAGAAGAATAAAAGCACTGAGGAATAGTGAAATCAAGAAACTGCACAAAAACTTCACATTGTAAGAGGGAAATTCATTTTTCGAGGAAAATGAGTAGCGCAATATCATTAGCACTACTATTTGTAAGACTTTCACGATCTAACTTACCAACACTCCCATAAAAATGACTATGTTGTAAATTATAAGAGCGCCTTTGCTCCAGAAAACACCATCTCCACCGAAATAGCCAGAAGAATCATCCCCATCAATCTGTTCATAATCAAGCGCACACTTTGAGACAGAACCTTGCCAATTGAAGAAGCATTATAGAAAACAAGCAATAGAAGCGACAAAATCACCAGTAGAACTGCAGCGACCTCTAAACTCTGAACATACGTTTTTGCATGTGCCACATAAATGATAATCGTGGCGATAGTGCCAGGCCCCACAATCATAGGGAATGTCATCGGATAAAACGCCATCAAACTGAGATTTGACATCTCTTCTTTCTCCGAGGCGGAACCGTGATGGGAAGCCGATTGTTCACCATGGAGCATCGACCAGGCAATGGAAGCAAGCACAACACCTCCTGCCACTCGAAAATCATCAATAGATACCCCAAAGAAACTTAAGATAGCTTGCCCGGTGGCAAGAATAACCATGCACATAAGCGCTGAGTAACAGACAATTTTAAAGGCCAGTTTCCTTTGTCTGGATCGCTCAAGCCCATCCGTCATGACCAGAAAGATCGGTAGATTCACAAACGGATTCATAATCGCAAAAAATGCACCAAGAATCTTAACAAGCTCTGTATAGTCCATACCTTATCCAAAGTATATTAGCCTGGAGATCTCTAACGAATGTATCGGGAAACATAAGAGACCATTCAACGTCTTAATAAAGAGCTTAAACAAGCGAATATAAAATTAATAGTTAAACATTGTGCACTCTCACGCCTAAAAGAGCTCAATTGAGCTGTTTTGAGTAGATATCGTTTGAAGCCCTTAAACCCACACAGCCACCCACAAGGGCCTTAATCTATCCAAAATTAGATTCGCACTTGGATCAAGATAGGCCTGCGGGTGCAACGCTGCTTCTACCCGCTAAACAAAAAACATGACTTTTAGCACTCATTAGCGATCTGAATCCGACATAGTATTTCCCTACGATAAAGCGAGGATTCAGACAATGAGTGTAATTGCAGGAACCCCCCTCTGGGTTTATCCCCTATTTTTGGTGCTGCTGGTCTGTGCGGTTTGGCAGAGCCGTGATAGAACCGCAAGCGTGATTCAGCTGTCGATTCTCCCACTGATATTTCCTGTGATTTCAACCCTAAGACTGATCGAACTTGGTTATATATTGAGCATCGCATACTTATCCATCTTACTTCTTGCCAGTGTTCTCTTGGTTTATGTTCGGATTCAGAACAAAGTTCAGACATCAGCATCATCAGGGAAAGTCAGGCTGGCTAAAGATTGGCTTCGTGGCACAGGCATTCTGCTTATATTCTTCTGCCAATATTATCTGGCTGCACGCCATGCTATGAAGAATGGGGAATTGATGCTTTGGGAATTCGCCACATACGCTTCACTATCTGCACTCGCTACCAGTCCAATGTTAAGCACTGCGATTGCAGCGTGGCAAGTCAGGAGATCCTTGTACAGGTAATATGACACATAGGAACCTTCGAGTTAGACGAATGGCGCCTCGAAAAACCTGTTCAGGCAGGCGCCACACATAGACAGCAAACTTATAAAAACGCGTCTAATTTTTGCCAAGCTGCTCATTTATCAAGCATTCAAAACTTTTCAAAATTCATCATCCTTTTTCAGTTACCTCTTTCGCCACGCCAGTATTCTACTCCCGCCGCTCGAGCTGCCTAGCTAGAGACCAAAAGACACAGATACACGATCTGACATCGAGAACCACCCGTTCTCAAGCGACCTACTATCGTTTAAATCCGATGCTGGTATCAAAGCAGAGGAATATGTAATGGGAATACCACATGAAAAAATACTTAAACCTTTTAAATGGCTCATTGTTGTTGCTGGCAGCCGCCTGCACTCCACTGGTTAGCCAGGCCCAAACCCAAGCCTCGGTCGGGGCTTACGATTGCAGTGCTCAGAGTCAAATACCGACAGCAGAATGCAATGCGCTAAAAGATTTGTTTGCCTCTACCGCAGGAGAATCCTGGACCAACAAGAATAATTGGGGAACCGGCAACCCGGGAGACTGGGATGGAGTAGCGTTGATTGGGGTTGCCCCGAATCAAAACGTGATTACCCTATCGATGGACAACAACAATATGGTTGGCAGCTTAAATAGCAGCTTGGGCAACCTCACCGAATTGCGGCAATTAAACTTTAGCCAAAATAGCTTGACGGGCCCTATACCCAGCAGCTTTAGCGCATTGATCAATATGAGACGCCTCTTTCTATTCAACAATCAATTAAACAGTGGCATTCCGGATATATTTGGCGGGTGGGCGAACGTGCTACTGATTTCGATTGCCGAAAACCCCGACCTAGGGGGCACTCTTCCCAGCTCACTTGGTAGCAACAACAGCCTGGAGCGCCTTTTTCTACAAAACTCTGGTTTAACGGGCAGCATTCCGAACAATCTTGGGGACCTCCCAAACCTGACTCTTATCGATTTATCGAATAACCAGCTTACAGGGGCCATTCCCTTGAACTTTGCCAACGATCCCGCGACGCCAGCGAATGTCAATTTCAGCAACAATCAGCTGGATGCCGATGGCCTGGGCGTAGCCCTCACTCCTGGTGCGTTAGGGGCTTGGGCCTCCGCAGGTATACAACGTGCCCTGAATGACCAAACGGTTTCTGCAGGACCCGCCATACAGGCCTCTTCAGTACCTGCTTCACCACTCTGGAGCCTCATAATTATGTCCCTCGCCCTGTTCTTTGCTCAACGTACCAGGGTTTATGCCAGGCATTAAACGTTTATCAATACTTAGACAATCAGCTGGCGCTGATGCCCAGCTCGCCCCTGTCTCTGCATCCTTGTCACCATTTGAAGGCTGCAATGCTTTCTCCTCAGAGACAGGCTTCGCTCATTGTCGATTCACGGAGATGTAGCGATGAGCAAAAAGCCATGCTGAAAAGAAACTCTATCGGAGCATTCAGCGAGATCAGCGCAAGCCGGGTAAGTCCAGATATTCTGCCGCCTTTTTCATTGCATCGGCTTGTCCAGCAAGGTTAGGAACAAAACCTAGATAAGGTGCGCTGACCCTTCGCTGCAATGTAGCTAGGTTTTCTTCCATGCAACTCATATTAGGATCGACGTGATTGGCTACCCAACCTGCGACTTGCAAACCATCACGAGTGATGGCTTCGAGACTGAGCAAAGCATGATTAATACACCCTAGGCGTAAACCGACAACTAATATAACGGGCAGATTCATTTCCTTCGCCAAATCGGAGAAGTCTTCGCGTTCATTAAGAGGCACGCGCCATCCCCCTGCACCTTCGATGAGCGAAAAATCGTGAGGGGTAAACAATGCGCCACGGCAAAAACCGGCAAGGCGAGACGCAGTCAATCGAAGGCCGGCTTGCTCTGCGGCTATATGCGGTGCAATTGCCGGCTCAAACGTAAAGGGGTTCAACTGATCATAATCCAGAGATTCAGACATCGATTCTTGCAAAATCAAAGCGTCACTGTTCCGCAAGCCACCTTCATGCATCTCGCTACCTGAAGCGACGGGCTTTAACGCCAGACTTCTCAGGCCTTCTGCATTTGCCTTGTGCAATAGTGCTGCGGAAACAAATGTTTTCCCAGCATCGGTATCAGTACCTGTGATAAAAAACGTTTTATTAGCCATAGCTTTTGTCGTTAGGTTTCCGGTTTTTCCAGTGTTAAGTAGTACACTTCATAGCTTAACGGCAGCTGTCCGCCTTCGCTGCACGGCTGACGAAACAGCTCGTATGCTGACAACAATTTCTGAAGACGATGTCGACCTGATAAGCCATTCACCTGACCAGAATTCATATTTTGTGCGCCTAGGGTTTTCAATTCAAAACGTAACTGCTTGAAGGTGTCAAACCCCAATACTATGTCGGCCTTGTGAAAATTAGCCTGCAAACCCGCCTGCTGTATTGAACGCTTTAAATCGCTCCAAGGCGTAAATCGGTTTACATGCACCTTATTGTCGACCTGGGCCCAGGCCTCACGCAATTGCCATAAGCTGTCAGGCCCCAAAGTAGCAATATGCGCCTTCGCTCCGGGCTTAAGCACTCGATAGATTTCTCGAAATAGCTGGTCTTCCTGCTGACACCACTGAATTGCCAAGCTTGAAAACAGACATTCTACACTGCAGTTGGCCAGTGGAAGCCTCTCTGCATCAGCGGCAATCCAGCGACTTGCAGGCAGGATATTGTGAACTTGTTCTCTTGAATACCGAAGCATGCCTTCAGCTAAATCCAGATTCAGCAGACTTTCCGGCTGACCCAAGTTCGAATTCTGCTTGAGCAACTGACTGAAGTAACCGGTGCCTGAGCCCAGATCTACAACCGTTTTACCCTGAAAACCGATGGTAGACAATGTCTCAAACAACTGCTCACAAACCTGGCGCTGTAGCCCCGCGACACTGTCATAGTTTGACGCGGCCCGTGAAAAGCTTCGGGCAACACGTGTTTTATCGAGGCGATAACGATTTTGGTTGTCATGCTGGCTCGCTTCAAGCAGTAACGCCGCATGCTCAGTTTGTCCCAAATAAAAGGGCACACAATGAGCGCCAGGAATCGTGCTTACCTGAACATTATCCAAAGACAAAGCCCGAACAGCATCAGCAGACGCGACAGGAACCAGGGCATCCTGCTCTGCAAACACAAAGTGAACGGGTTTGTTAATGTTCTCGATGAGTATGCTTTGATTATCGATTTCACCCAGCAACGTAAGAGCCCTTTTCCAGGCAGATTTGTATTGAGGGCGTTCAAAGTAGTCCGTATCCAGACCATTGTTTTTCATCAAGCCAAGGCTCCGAACAAGGCATTTTTTCTGCTGCCCATCTCCCTGGCTCTGTAAGCCCATAAAACGACGCAAACAAGCTTCAGGGGCTCGCTCGAAGAAAGCACAGAACTCGATAAAAGTATCGGCTGCCATGCCATGGGCCCAATCGGAGTTCGCAACAAATTGAGGGCCAGCGGCAAGACACGTCACCGTTGCAACCTTGTCGCTGTTTAACAGGCGCTGAGCCAATAACCCCCCCAGTGAATACCCCAATAGATGACAAGTCGCGGGCAATGCATCTTCGATGGCCGCCAACAGATCATCCAGAGCGTAGTCCGCTGCAGAGGACTGATCAAAACCCGGCAGGCTGACACAGTGCACATGAACATGCGTCAACTGTGGCAAGATCTGGTGCCAAATATCGTTTCCCAATCCCCAACCGTGAATCAGCACAAAGTGCTCAGCATCGTCACAATTCGCTGGGTAACTCACTCGTTCGAGAGTGATTCTTTGGGGCCTTTCGTTTTCGAGCACCTTGCTCGCTAAAATATTCATAACCCGTTTTCACTGTTGACGAACTGAATCTGGCACGTTCTGATCCAGCATGTTCAATAGGTGATCGACATGCGCTCGCTCATGGGCGGCCGTCAAGGTAATTCTCAAACGCGCACTGTTTTGAGGAACGGTTGGCGGTCGGATCGCCGCGAGGAAAATACCGTGCTTCCGCAAAGCGTTCGCCGTGTCCAGTGCCAAGCCGGCATCACCCAATAACAAAGGCTGAATGGCCGTCGGTGAGGACATCAGAGGCAAGCCCAAATCCCGAGCGCGCGCCCTGAAATAAGCAATCAAGTCCATCAGCTTACGGCGACGTTCGGGCTCACCCTGAACAATGTCCAAGGCCGCTAAACTGGCTGCTGCCACACTGGGCGGCAACGCGGTGGTGTAAATGTAGGGTCGCGCAAACTGAATCAAGCCTTCGATCAGTGCTTCACTGCCTGCAATAAAGGCACCGTAACTGCCCATGGCTTTTCCCAATGTTCCCATGAGAATAGGGAGTTCGTCCTGACTCAAACCCCAATACTCGGCGCTACCAGCACCGTGTTCGCCCAGAACGGCAAAGCCGTGAGCATCATCGGCCAACAATAGGGCGCCGTCTTCTCGAGCTATGTCGGCTAAGCGCTTCAGTGGCGCCAGATCACCATCCATGCTGTAAACCGCATCGACCGCAATTAATTTACCTGCAGCCGTTGTCGAATTCAGACGCTGTTGCAAATGCGACACATCATTGTGGGAAAAGCGTAACAGTCTTGCGCCGCTTAACTGAGCACCATCCAACAGGGAGGCATGATTCAGACGATCGTGAAATACGGCATCGCCTTTTGCCAGCAACACCTGTTGAACAGCCAGATTGGCGGCAAAGCCGGAAGAAAAGCACAGTGCACGGTCTCGAGCGGTAAACTCGGCTAAACGCCGTTCCAATTCACCATGCAGATCGCTATGACCGCAAACCAGATGTGAAGCGCCGGCACCAAAACCAAATTGCTCAAAACTGTGTTTCGCACGCGCAATCAAAGCGGGGTGATTTGCCAGCCCCAAGTAATCATTGCTACTGAAATTCAGGAGGGTTTTGTCGCCCATTTGAATCTCAGCTCCCTGGGGAGAATCGAGATTCAATCGCTTACGATAAAGCTGTTGTTCTCGACGCTCTTCCAGTTTCTGATTCAAACGGTGAAGCAGTACAGACACGGATCATTTTGCCGCATTGTAGAAATGCGAATCGAATTTGGCTTCGTTCACGGCTTGCAGTAATTCTTCTTCCACAGCCTGATCGTCTTGCTCAACTTCCTGAGGTTGTTCCAAGGTTTCTGCGTTGATGCCCAAACGTTTGAACAATTTGGCATCTTTACCCTCACCGGGGTTGGCGGCCGTTAACAGCTTATCGCCCAGGAAGATCGAATTTGCGCCAGCCATAAATGCCATCGCCTGCAACTCATCGCTCATTTGCTCACGACCCGCTGACAAACGCACATAAGATTTGGGCATGACAATGCGTGAAACAGCAATCGCTCGTACAAATTCTAATGGATCAATATCGTCCATATTTTCCAGCGGCGTGCCTTTAATACGAATCAACATATTAATAGGTACGGATTCTGGGTGTTCAGGGAGGTTGGCCAAATTCTGAATCAAACCAATACGATCGTTCTGTTCTTCACCCATTCCCAAAATCCCGCCACTGCACACCTTCATGCCTGCTGAGCGAACATGATCCAATGTTTCCAAACGATCGCCGTAAGTGCGAGTGGTGATGATGTCGCCATAGAATTCAGGCGACGTATCCAGATTGTGGTTGTAATAATCCAAACCGGCTTCAGCCAACTCACCGGCCTGATCTTCGCTCAACATCCCTAGAGTCATGCAGGTTTCCAGCCCCAGAGCTTTCACTTCACGAACCATAGCGGTTACATGGGGCATATCTTTCTTCTTGGGAGAGCGCCAGGCGGCACCCATGCAAAAACGGGTAGCGCCCTTGGCCTTAGCGTCTTTGGCTTCGTTCAGTACCTTTTCCAGTTGCATCAGACGTTCTTTTTCAAGACCGGTATCGTATCGGGCGCTTTGGGGGCAGTAGGCACAATCTTCCGGACAAGCGCCAGTCTTGATGGAACAGAGAATACTCACCTGCACTTGGTTCGGATCGAAGTTCTGGCGGTGTATCACCTGAGCCTGAAACATCAGTTCATTGAAAGGCAAATTCATCAGTTCACTGATTTCCTGGCGGGTCCAGTCGTGGCGAATGTCGGCGTTGAACATGGTGATCTCTCTTGTTCTCGTTTTATACGTATGTGGGCAAGTGCACGTTGTTTGGCAGCTCGGCAGCTAAATCACACTTTGGGCTTTAGCCCTGATCTTATAGAGCTAGCATCATAAGAGTTGAAATCACCCTGTCAACCCAAAAACCCCAAACGGTTAACTAAGGTTTCCAGGTCCACACTCGAAGGAGATACTCAAGCCATCATGCCCACACCAATAACCTCCCGTCTTCTTCTTAATATTGCCGAAAAGTGCTTCCCCGACCAGTGCCTGTTTTGCGGCAAACCCGACGAACCCGCCTGTTCACCTTGTCTCGCTGGCCTGCCCTGGCTTGAACATTGCTGCCAGCGCTGTGCATTGCCTTTAGGCCACGGTGCCGAACTGTGTCCACACTGCTTGAAAGCACCCCCGGCGTTCAGGCATTGTCTTTGCCTTTGGCGATACGAATTCCCGATCAGCACTTTGATTCAACGCTTTAAATATCAGGCCGATCGGCCCGCGAGGCGTTTTTTAGAAACCCAATTAAGCCGAACCGTTGATATGTATCTGGAACAGAGCGGTGAAACATTTGATGCGGTATTAGCCGTACCCAGCCACCCATTGAAGCGGTTTTGGCGAGGCTATAACCAATCCTATCTGTTGGCGAAGGCCCTATCCCGAACCTGTCAGCTTCCATACCGCTCTACATTAGCCAAAAGGCGCTGGAGCCGGAGTCAGCAAGGATTAAGCCGCAAACAAAGGCTGAATAATTTGAAAACCAGCTTTCAGATTCGCAGCACAGTCGCCGGCCTCAAGCTGTTGCTGGTCGATGATGTAATGACAACCGCCAGCACAGCCAATGTCATCAGCCAGCTTTTAATGGAGCATGACGCCACATCAGTTGATATCGCCTGCCTGGCCAGAACACCCCAACATATGACCAGTTAATCCACAGCGAAATTAGACACTCACTACAGGCCTAGGCGACAATTGAGCCACATGCTTTTGTTATGCAACTGTTCGCCGGAAAACAGCTGATATCGCCATAAAGCTGACCATTTAACGGCAAATCCCATGAGTTTTACCGCATTTTGGAACACAACAATATTATGAATAAGAACATCGTCATTAGCGGCACGGGCCTGTACACCCCCCCACACAGCGTAAGTAATGAAGAACTGGTTGAGGCCTTAAATGCCTATGCTGATAAGTACAACGAAGAGAATGCCGCAGCCATCGAGGCTGGCGAACTGACCGCCAAAGCCAAATCCAGTGCGGAATTTATTGAGAAGGCATCCGGCATCAAAAGCCGCTATGTGTATCGCAAAGAAGGTATCTTGGATGTTGATCGCCTGTATCCTGTGATCCCCCTGAAAGCGGAGGACGAAACCAGTGACCAGGCATTGATGGCCATTGAAGCTGCAAAAGATGCTATGGCTGCAGCCAATAAGACAGCGGCGGATATCGATGCCGTTATCGTCAGCTGCGCTTACACACAACGCTCCTACCCCGCGATTGCGATCGAGGTTCAAACCGCTTTGGGTATTGAAGGTTTCGGCTTCGACATGTTGGTAGCTTGCTCGGCTGCAACTTTTGCTCTGCAACGAGCCTATGAAATGGTGACCGCTGGTACCGCCAAAGCCGTGCTTTGCATCAACCCTGAACTCACCACGCCGCAGATTGACTACTCCGATCGAGACAGCCACTTTATTTTCGGCGACGTTGCCACCGCGACCATCGTAGAGGCAGAAGAAACCGCCAATTCAGAAAACTGCTGGGATGTTCTCAGCACCAAGGCCTTCACCTCGTTTTCTAACAATATTCGTTCCAGCTTTGGTCATGCGGCTCGCACCAACGACGTCGATCCATTCTGGAAGGAAAACCTGTTCCACCAGAACGGCCGTAAAGTGTTTAAAGAGGTGTGCCCATTGGCGGCCGAACACATCAGCGAGCATCTCTCTCGCCATGATCTGACGGCTGAAAATGTAAAACGCTGGTGGTTGCATCAAGCCAATATCAATATGAATTTATTGATCAGCAAAAAGCTGCTGGGCCGCGACGCGAGCGCGGAAGAAGCGCCCATCGTTCTGGACGAGTTTGCCAACACCGCATCAGCGGGCTCACTGATTGCCTTCCACAAGTATTCTCAGGATCTGCAAGCCGGAGATCACGGCGTGATCTGTTCCTTTGGCGCCGGTTACTCCATTGGCAGCCTGGTCGTTCGCAAACGCTAGTTCACGCGACGAGCACACACAGCGCAGGGCGATCCCGCCCTGCACAGTTCAGCTTCAATTCATTCCCTCTTGCTAGCATCTGTTCCACTCTATCTATCATGGAGATATAAAAATGGAACAGATTAACCATTACTCTCAAGTCGCAGTCGAGCTCTTTATGAGCTACACACCACGCCTTTTACTGGCCCTCGCCACTCTACTTGTCGGCCTTTGGCTGATTGGCATTGTGGTGAAAATTACTCAGTCCGGGCTGAAAAAATCCAACACCGATGAGACCCTGATCAGCTTTATCAGCAATCTGGTTTCCTGGGGTTTAAAAGCCCTATTGGCACTCAGCGTTGCATCGATGGTCGGCATCGAAACCACCTCCTTCATCGCCGTTCTGGGTGCAGCCGGTTTGGCGGTAGGCCTGGCCTTACAGGGCAGCCTGGCTAACTTTGCAGGTGGCGTTTTAATTATTTTGTTCAAACCCTACAAGGTTGGCGATTTAATCAAAGCTCAAGGTGAACTGGGTGTCGTGAAAGATATTCAGATTTTTGTCACCGTTCTGGTTACCCTGGACAACAAACAAGTCATTGTCCCCAATGGCGCCATGTCCAATGGCAATGTGGTGAACTTCAGTGGCGAAGGCCAGCTGCGTGTCGACCTGAGCATTGGCATTTCTTATGATTCAGATATCGCCAAAGCGAAAAAAGTGATCATGAAAGTAATGGAGTCACACCCCAAAGTGATGGACAGCCCAGCACCGTTTGTCGGTGTGGACTCCATGGGTGACAGCTCGGTAAATTTAGCCGTATGGCCTTGGGCGACGCCAGATGATTACTGGGATGTATACTTCGACATCAATGAACAAATGAAAGTGGCTTTGGATAAGGCAAAAATCAGCATTCCTTTCCCACAACGCGATGTGCATCTGTACAATCACCAGGCGTAAACCCACTTCACAGCGACACAAAAAAGCCGGCATATTTGCCGGCTTTTTTATTGTCTATTCGTACATGTTTCTTATTTTCGTTCTCGAATCTCCGCTAACTCATCTTCAAGAATCGCTATCATCCAGTCTCGCTGTAACTGCTGTTTGGCCAGTGCCAGAGCATTGCTTGCCGCTTCTTCCGCTTCATCCCATTGGCGTTGAGCACGATGCCATTTCGAGATCGCCTGCTGGACACTGAAGTCGTTGGCGTTTTCCTTAAAAGACGCCTGCAGTAATTCACCTGCTTTGTCATATTCTTTTTCTTTGATGGCCAAAGCCGCCAAATGGTTACGCAGATCGATCAGTGACAGTGGCAGATGCTGGGTGGTCTGCAAATACAGGCTCGCCGCCTTTTCTGCTTTTTCCTCTTTCGGATATTGGTGCATCAAGGCTTTGTAGGTGTAGGCAGGAATGGCCTGCTGCAAATTAAAACGCTGCAAGTATCCTTGATAATGATTGCGTACGGCATCGAAATTCTCATAGGCCGCCAAATCTTTATAGGAGATGTACCAACCCGCAAACAGATCTTTCAACGCATGACGCAATGCCGGAAGCGTCACGGAATCATGGTTCTCTTGGCTAAAGTGTTTGAAGTCCCAATCCACAGCAGGCGGGCGATGGCGATCAAGCTGCTCCACCAAACCGTACACCCCCATGCGAGGCTCATTGGCTAGCGATAAATACAACTTCTTCGTCGGCGCTTTGATTTTTTTCAGGTAGTCTTCAACCTTGCCTTCCATGCGATAACTTTCCCACCACATCATTGGGCTGATCGCAATGTACGCGGAAAAGCTGTCGCTGTTGGTCAACAAACTGTTCACCACAAACAGCCCCCCAATGGATTGTCCCTCCAAAATATCAAAACCCGAACTGCGATAGTGTTGCCGAATCTCAGCTTTCAACTCATCTTGGATAAAGCTCAGAAAATCATCGGCATCTCCACCTTTGCCCAGGGGCAAGGAAGGCTGCATATTATTTCGGTAGCTGGCGATACCTTTCGCCGAAATACCCACTACGATCATCTCTGGAATCAAAGGATTATTCCCCTTCGCCAGATTCTCAACCATGGCCGCAATGCTCAAGAAGTTGTAATCACCATCAACCAGGTACAGCACAGGATAATTGTAATCCGGCTTGGCGTAATAGCTGGCAGGCAAATAAACTTTGTAACGACGCTCTTCATCCAACACCTTTGAGAACACACTGTGGCTTTGCAAAAAGCCATAGGCTTGCTTTTCCTCAGCCTCCGGCACCGGTTCAGTTAGTGCTTGCGCATCGGCTTCGGAAACAGAGTCGCCCCCTGTTGCTTCATCAAGCCCCACATCCGTTGCCGCGACTTCTACAGGCGGTTGATCAGCAGATTGTGCTGATACAGAACCCGCCAAGCCAGAACTCACCAACACAGAGAACAGCAATGTGAGAATTACGTCTTTTATGCCTGGGATGGCCATGCCCTACACCTCTGAATGCGGATTAAAAATCAGCCAAGGATTATACCTGCCATGAGGCATTAAGACAGGGCCTTATACACATTCCCATATCCCCAGGGTCGGCTTTTCGCGTATCCTATGCCTGAGATGGGCACAACCACCTGTGCCAGCAACAAGCGTTCCCACGCGGCGACAGAATGAAGAGAGTCCCTATGCAACACCCCTACGATGCCTTACATCCCGAGACCGTAATCGACGCAGTGGAATCCCAGGGGCTGATTTGTGATCTGCGTATATACCCATTGAACAGTTATGAAAATCGGGTTTACCAGATAGGCATTGAGGATGCACCGGCGTTAATTGGAAAGTTCTACCGCCCGGAACGCTGGAGCCGGGAACAGATTTTGGAAGAACACCAGTTCAGCCAAGCTCTGCGAGATTTGGATCTCTCGGTGGTTGCCCCTTGGGAAAATGGACAGGGGGACACTTTGTTCGAACATGCCGGTTTCTATTTTGCGCTGTACCCCCGCCAGGGAGGACACGCGCCTGAAACTGGCGATTTGGACCAACTATTCAGCATTGGCCGAGCCTTGGGACGTATTCACCAAATGGGCAAACAAAGCGACTTTCAATATCGTCCCAAACTGGACATTGAAAGTTTCGGCCGGGCCAGCCGCGAATTTTTGCTGGCTGAGAAATTTATTCCGGATGATTTAATTCCCGCCTATGACAGCCTCAGTCTGGACATCTTGCAACGGGTCGAAGAGACTTTTGCTCGCAGTGATGCCAAGTGGATTCGATGCCACGGGGACTGCCATATCGGCAATATTCTCTGGCGACACGACACCGCTCATTTTGTGGACTTCGATGACGCGCGAATGGCCCCGGCGGTACAAGATCTGTGGATGTTGCTGTCGGGCACTCGCCTTCAACAGACCGAACAATTGAGCGAAATCCTTGAGGGGTACCGTGAGTTCTGTGATTTTGACACGGCTGAAATCCAACTGATCGAAGCCTTACGCAGCTTGCGATTGATGCAGTATTCAGCCTGGCTGGCACGACGCTGGGGTGATCCGGCTTTTCCAAAAGCCTTTCCCTGGTTCAATACCGAACGTTATTGGGCCGAACATATCCTTTCCCTACGGGAGCAATTGGCGGCCATGCAGGAACCCGCCCTGCAGGTTTATTAACGCGTTTACTCGGCTTGTCGGCTTTCCAGGGCAACTGGTCAGACTTTACAAAAATTGATAGCCAATCCTTGTTAGCCTGGGGGCAGCCTCCGGGCTTATAGGATATAGTTACATGCGAAAATCATGATATAGGTGAAGGCGAATGAATATAGGCGCCCCAAATACAGCCCATACCGCAAAAGCAAACAGCGGTTCTGAACACGGTGATTTCGTCTGGGAAAGTATTCGTCAGGAAACCCAGCAACAAGCCGAAAAAGAACCCATTTTAGCCAGTTTTCTGCACGCCACCATTCTGAATCACGAATCTCTGGAGTGCTCACTCAGCTACCATCTCGCCAACAAACTGGAGAGCCCAGAAGCATCCGCGTTGTTAATTCGAGAAGTCATTCATCAGGCATTGCGCGCAGACCCAACGATTGGTGCCGCCATGCGTGCGGATATCGCTGCCGTTAAACATCGAGATTCCGCCTGCAATTCCCTATCGATTCCCTTTTTGTATTACAAAGGCTTCCACGCATTGCAGGCTTTTCGCATTGCAAATTGGTTGTGGCGCCATGAACGCCAGGCTTTGGCTTTGTTTTTCCAAAACCGTATCTCAGTGGTTTTTTCAGTTGATATTCACCCTGCGGCCACCATTGGCCAGGGCATTATGCTCGACCATGCCACAGGCATTGTGATTGGTGAGACCGCTGTTGTCGAAGACAATGTATCCATTATGCAGGCCGTTACACTCGGCGGAACCGGCAAGGTTTCTGGCGATCGCCACCCCAAGGTGCGAGCCGGTGTATTGATCAGTGCAGGCGCAAAAATTATTGGCAATATTGAAATTGGTGAAGGCGCCAAAGTAGGTGCAGGTAGCGTTGTATTGAAAGATGTTGAACCACACACCACCGTTGCCGGTGTGCCCGCTAAAGTTGTCGGCTGTCCTGATACCCAGCAACCCGCTTTGAATATGGATCATCAGCTGAATTGCGATTTAGACAAACTCTGATCCCGAGTTCCTAGGCCCGCGACCAGGCGAAGCTGAGCACTTCAGAAATGTGCTCAGCTTCGCTGAGTTGCAACAGTAAACGATCAAGCCCCAAAGCCACCCCAGCACAATCCGGCAAACCCGATGCCATCGCGGCTAGCAAACGCTCATCAATACTGACTTCAGTAAGACCACGGTTCCGACGCTGCTGATTGTCTGCGGTAAATCGTTCGCGCTGCTCTTGTGCGTCTTGCAACTCCCAATAACCATTGGCCAATTCCATGCCATCAACAAACGCCTCAAAACGCTTGGCTACCAACCGCCCCTGATCATCAGGCATCACTCGCGCCAAAGCGGCCTGACACGCCGGATAGTCATAAATAAACACCAACCCCTGTGGAAGTTGGGGCTCAATATGCTGACTGATTAACACATCCAACGCCGTGCTGATATCGTCGCAACGGTATCCCCCCATATCGAGGTGTCGATCAATACAAGCTTGCAATTCCGCCAAGCTGGCCGAGTGAGGATCAACGGACAGATGCTCGCAAAATAAATCACCATAGCTTTTGTAAACCACCGGAAGAATGGAGCGAAACGCTCCCCTTTCGGCTGAGGCTCGGTTGCTGTGATGCTCAGAGAAAACCGGCATGACACTTTGAATCAGAGCTTCTAACTCTGTCATAAGTTGCCGATCATCAAAACCCTCTCGATACCACTCCAACATCGTGAATTCAGTATTGTGGCGGCGGCCACTTTCCCCCGCCCGAAACACCTTCGCCAGACTATAGATATCACCACTGCCGGCGGCCAACATACGCTTCATGGCATATTCTGGTGAGCTTTGCAGATAGTAAGGCTTCCCCTGATGGGAGCAGCGCAAACATTCAATATAGGGGTCACTGACAGGATGCTGTGCAAGCAGCGGAGTTTCCACTTCCAATACCCGGCGTTGATGGAAAAAATCACGCACGGTCCGATTGACTGCGCCTCTGAGTTGCAGCATCTCGGAATGTGCATTGGGCTGCCAATCCTGGGAATTCATGGGTTTATCCTGCTTGGGCGTGAACAATATTAATATCTGAAAGCAAACAGGCCAGCATTAGCTGGCCTGTTTAGTATGGCTGAAGGCAGGCCGACATCAGCCTGATAACAGCTTAATCCTTAGCGCGGCCCAGATATTCACCGGTACGGGTATCCACTCGAATCTTCTCGCCCTGGGACAAGAACAGAGGTACTTTCACAACAGCACCTGTAGACAGCGTCGCCGGCTTGGTGCCACCTTGTGCGGTATCACCTTTCAAGCCTGGATCGGTTTCGGTAATTTCAAGCTCAACGTGGTTTGGCGGCGTAATCGCCAAAGGAGAACCGTTGTACAAGGTCACCGTCACAGTGTCCTGCTCACGCAACCATTTGGCGGAATCACCAACCGCTTTCTCATCGGCCTGGTGCTGCTCATAGCTGTTCGGATCCATGAAATGCCAAAACTCACCATCGGTGTAAAGGTATTCCATATCGTAATCCATAACGTCCGCACCCTCTAAGCTCTCGCCGGACTTAAAGGTGCGCTCCCATACGCGACCGGAGTTCAGGTTACGCAGCTTTACGCGGTTAAAGGCCTGGCCTTTACCGGGTTTCACGAATTCATTATCCAGAATTGAGCATGGCTCGCCGTCCAGCATCACTTTCAGGCCGCTACGAAATTCATTGGTGGAGTAATTTGCCATGATTGTTCCCAATTTCATGTTCAAGACTTGCCTCAATACACATTCAGAGCACCAACTTCCGTCGGCAACTTGAGGCATCGAGCGTAAAGCCGGCCATTATACCCAGCATTGCGCTTCAGTTCGAGAGTCTCCCGGCATCTGACAGAACTGCTACAATGCGCCCCCTGTTGTACGCAAATGCCCCGAAAACTATGAACACAATCCTGCCGCATCACCCACTCGAGTCCCACCCTAGAACGTGGCAACAAGACTTGCAGGATTTGATCAAGCACCCTGCAGAGCTAGCGGAATTGCTGGCACTGAAAACGGAGCAACTGTGCCCTGAAGCCGCCGAGCAGTTTGAAGTTCGGGTCACCCGCCACTTCGTCGGGCTAATGGAAGCCGGAAACCCCAACGACCCTCTGCTGCTGCAGGTTTTACCGGGTCTCGCAGAGACGGTGGAGACCCCAGGCTACAGCAGCGAGCCACTGGAAGAGACCAAACAGTTTACCCCCCTGCCTGGTGTGATCCACAAATACCAGGGGCGCCTGCTGTTGATGGCGAGTAATCAGTGCGCCATTAACTGTCGGTACTGTTTCCGCCGCCACTTCCCGTACCAGGAGCATCACCTGGGCCGTAAGCAATGGCTGGATGCTGTCGACTATATTGCGCATGACGAAAGTCTGAGCGAGGTCATTCTCAGCGGTGGCGACCCGCTTACTCAAAGCGATAAGCAACTGGCCTGGCTGGCAAGCCAATTGGAACAGATACCCCACATCAAACGCCTTAGAATCCACAGCCGTTTGCCGGTGGTTTTACCCAAACGAATCGATGACAAACTGCTGGAATGGCTCAGCAGTGAGCGCTTGCAAACCTCCATGGTATTGCACATAAACCACCCGCAGGAAATCTCACCGGAACTCAGCCAAGCCTGCAAACGCCTCAAAGACGCCGACGTAAGATTGTTTAATCAATCGGTTCTGTTGAAAGGAATCAATGACAGGAGCGACATTCTTGCGCAACTGAGTGAAGCGCTGTTTGAAAATCACATTCAACCTTACTACCTGCATCAACTCGACAAGGTCCAAGGTGCCGCTCATTTTCAAGTTGAGGATGAGAAAGCTCGCCAACTTTACTACCAACTTAGAGCCAAACTACCGGGTTACCTGGTTCCACTTCTTACCCAAGAAATACCCGGCAAAGCTGCGAAAACTCCCCTAGTTTAGTCTATTATTGTGATAAGCTTCACATAAAATAGAAAAGCTGAGTAGCAGCCTATTGAATAGACGCTGAATAACTGCTGCTACTTAGATAAGAAACTATCAAGATGCACAAATAAAAAGCATCCAATGGGAATCGCCGGGTCGTCAATGAGCGCTGTAGGAATTGCAATTAAATTGTTTGGGCAAATGAAATTGCCCCCTCAAGATTTGGAGTCGTTGAGCTTCTGCAGAAACTCACGACCCCAAGACGTTGCTGCGTGGGCCGACAATTTACCGGCAACTCGCGTTAACCACACCAGCGTTATTCTGTATAAGGCCCTACCTGAAGTGGCCCGCCTGCAAGCCAAACCCAATCAGCGCCTGGCCATGCTAGAGAGCCTTCGCCCCTATGTTCAGCGTAGCATCGAAGGCCTGTCCCAGAGCTTTTTGAACAAGCCCGTGGTTTTGCCCGACGATGCCATGAAAGCCGCGATTGTCGCCCTGGCGCTGCAAAAACACATTACCCATGGCTACTGCATTGTGGCTCGTGATATTGCCTGCGATGAAAAGCTCAATGACGGTAACCCTGAAGGTCCTCACGCGCAAGCTCTAACGATGGCTCTGCATCGCGCCATCAACGGCCTGGGTATCCAGCTGATGCGCAGCTATCAACTGTACGCAGCCACCACTCCAGGGCTCTGGCTCAGCTTGCACAGCCTGTATCAAGTGGCTCAGAGCAATAGCCTGGAACAGCTACCCATTGCCGATGAACTGCTGACTCATATCCAGCAAAGCACCCTCCGTGAGACCTATCAGCGCATCTTGCTCCTGGCCTGTGCCAACCCCAACAAACTGCGTCAGTTTGATGTGTCCACCAGTTATAAATTGCTGGAACTTTGGTCGAGTCATATCCGACTGCGCCCGAATCACAGCAACAGTAACGCACTGTTCTTGGTCAACCCACAAAGTGATCGCCCGCCCAGCCCGAAAAACCTGGTGCCGATTTCTGAGCAAGGCGATTGCGTAGAGGTCGACGTTTCCCAACTGCTGTCCCTGTTGGACAAACAATTGGAAGGCAAACTGGAAGGTGGCGACGTCCTCAGTATCCCCAAAGGCATCAGCAGCTCCCTGCTGTCCCATTTGATTAAAGCCTGGGGCACTCAGTATCACCGCGCCCACGAACGCATGAGCTACAAACAGGAACTGCAGGCGGTGGTTGGCATCAGCAGCATCCATTTCCACTTGAGCGGCGGGATTCCATTTGAGAGCTTTGTGCTGAGTACCGGAAAGGTCAACCTGCAACAGGATGGCAACCCCTACTTGAAAGGCCAGACCGAAGAGCGAATTGGCGATGACCCCTGGTCGAACGCTTTTGATGCCGGTGTTGGGGCCGGTCGTAATTTTGATCCTCTGGTGTTTTCCACCCTGGACATTGAAACCCAACTGGCCAAGCGTGAGCACGAGCAGGCAAAAGACAAATTCCCAGTGAATACCGTCATCAGTGAAGATCGCAGCCAGGGCGGTTACTGCTTGCAATGGCAGGAAAATGTTCCCAAATCCCTGAAATCAGGCGAACTCATCGCCCTGAAAGAATCTGGCGCCACCTCCTGGACTCTCGGAATCATTCGCTGGGTTCGCCAAAGCCGCGGTTCAAGCTCATTCGGTGTGGAGCTGTTATCCGCACTGGCCAGCCCCTACGGGGCCTCTTTAATTCACAAAAGCGGCGATAATGCCGATTACATGCGTGTGTTCTTTTTGCCTGAGCAAAAAAGCCTGCGACGTAAAACGAGCTTGTTGACGCCTTCCGTGCCTTTTCAGGAAGGCCAAAAAGTCCGCTTGAACCGACGCGGAGAAGAAAAGACCATTCAACTTACCAGGAAAACTATGGACACAGGCTCGATCAGTCAGTTTGAGTTCAGGACCCTAGAGACAGGCTAAACGACCTTCTCAAAAACAAAAAATACCCTTGTGCTGTGGGTTTCGCCTTGCAAGTTGATGGGTTAGTATTAGCCCCCCTTGTACAGGGGTTTAGGCAATGTTTTGAGTAGTACTTGCCCCGAGTTTTAATGGACGATGATGATATCTGACCAGACATTACGGCTACTGATTCTAAACGATTCAGAAAGCGAAGCAGAACGCCTGATTAGCATGCTACACAATGCAGGCAAAAACGTTCGTGCCCAGCTGGTTAACGCCGAAACCATGGAAGCCCAACTGCAAGAGCAAAACTGGGAGCTTCTGATTGCGGAAGACAGTGCCGCTGATGTCGACCACTGTATCCAAACCATTCGCCGCCACAATAAAGACGTGCCGGTTATTCTCCAAAGCGATCGCGAAGGCAGCCATATAACCGTTGAAGGGATGAAACGTGGCGCCTGTGATGTGGTGCAGCTCGACCAGGATCAACACCTGCTACTGGTGATCGATCGCGAAGTTGAAAATCGACGCCAACGACAGCAACGTATTCAAGCCGACAAGAAACGCCGGGAAGCGGAGCAACGCGCCCACGAGCTGTTGGACAGTTCCCGTGATGGTATCGCGTTTATCCAGGACGGCCTCTGTCTCTACGTCAATAAATCTTTTGCCGAACTACTGAAATATCAAGACGCCGAAGAAGTCGAGTGCACGCCGGTCATCGATTTGGTTGAAGAATCCCAGCAGTCCGAAGTGAAGTCTTTTTTGCAGGAATTCACGTTGCAAGGCAATGAACTGGACCAGCAACAATATAAACTGCGCTGTGTCTGTGCCGATGACAGTGTCCAGGAATTACTGGTATCACTGAACCACGGCCGCTTTGAAGAAGAGCCCTGTATTGAGCTGCGCACCCAAAGTAACGCGCAGGATCAGGATATGGTCGAAGAGATGCAAAAAATGAAGCATCTCGACCACGGCACCGGTCTCTACAACCGCCAGTACATGAGCCAGCACCTCAATCAATTGATCAACACCGAAGCGCCTCAAGCCTTTGTGATGCTGATTGAGATCGACAACTTCTTTGAACAGATTCAGCCAAAGGTTGGTCTGAGCGCCAGTGATGATGTCCTCAAACAAATTGCCGAACTGATTCAACCCAACCTCGGCGAGAAAGACGTTCTGACTCGCTTCGCCGATGATGCCTTTATGGTGCTCAGTCACCACCCCACCATGGATGCGGTACAAAAATGCTGCGAGAGCATCCTGCAACGTTGTGGCGACAGCATCATCGAGGCCAACCATAAAACCGTTCAGGTCAATGCCAGTATTGGTGTGGCTGTGGTGAATGAAAACTCCAGCGACAGTGATACGGTGATCGACCAGGCCGCGGAAGCCATCAACAGCGTTCGTAACGACAGCGATGATGACGCCCCTCGGATCAAGATCTACGAACCCAAGCGGGTAGGTTCTGAGAAAACCAGCGCCGACGATATCCAAAAGGCCATTTCTCAAGGCCGCTTCCGCCTGCTCTTCCAACCGGTGATTTCACTGCGTGGCTCCGGAGAGGAGTTCTACGAAGTATTGCTGCGCATGCTGGACGAACACGGTGAAGAAATTTCCCCAGCGCATTTTCTCGACTTAGCCAAATCCATTGGCAGTGCCACAAAACTGGACCGCTGGGTGATCCTGGAATCTATGAAGACGCTGGCCAAACAACGTAGCCAGAGCCCGAAAACCAAGCTGATGATGACGATCAGTGCAGAATCCATTCAAGATCGAACTTTGATTCCCTGGGTGAGCCGAGTATTGCAGGCTGCTAAAATTGGCGCCAACAGTGTTGCCTTCCAGATCAGCGAAAAAGACGCCAATCAGAACCTGAAAGATACCCAAAGCTTTATCACTGAGGTGCAAGGTATCAAGGCCAGCTGCATCATTACTAACTTTGGCTGCTCACTGAACCCATCCAATACCATCAAACACCTGAACACAGATTTGTATAAGGTCGACGGTTCTTTTGCATTGGATATCCAGAACAACAATCAAAGCCCAGATGCACTGATTACCTTGCTCGGGGAGCTGCACGACGCCGGAAAAACCAGCTTCATTCCACAGGTTGAAAACGCCAGTATCCTATCCAGCCTCTGGCAAGCCGGTGTGCACTATATTCAAGGGCACTATTTGCAAGCCCCGGCCCCAGCGATGGAATACGACTTCACAATGGACGGTTAACACAACCGTCCATTGTGTACGACCTTCTATGACAGATCAGTCTTGTCTCTGCCCAAGTAGATACAACAGTGCATCCAATCCCAACTGACTGATGCTGAACTGTGCCTGCTCGCGAACGATAGGCTTCGCCCGATAGGCCACCCCCATTCCCGCTTTCGCCAACATCAACAAATCATTGGCACCATCACCCACGGCGATGGTGCTCGACAAAGGTAAGCCATACTCGTTCGCCAAGCGCTCAAGCAATTGAGCTTTGCGTTCTGCATCGACAATATCGCCCTTTGCCTGCCCCGTGACCTTGCCATCGACGATATCCAGACGATTGGCAAAAACCTGATCAAAACCGAAGCGCTGTTGCAGCTGGCCCGCAAAATAATCAAAACCACCTGAAAAAATAGCGGTTTTAAAGCCCAGGGCTTTCAAGCCTTGGATTAATTCTGGCATACCCGGGGAAAGGGGAATGTGAGCAGCAATGTCCGCCAGAACCGCTTCATCCAGCCCTTTAAGTGTCGACATACGCTGGATAAAACTCTCGCGGAAATCCAGTTCTCCGCGCATAGCCGCCTCCGTTACCGCAGCCACCTGCTCTCCCACACCAGCCGCCTTGGCCAGCTCATCAATCACTTCCACTTGAATCAGCGTGGAATCCATGTCGAAACAGGCCAATGCACCCGTGTTCGATAAAAATGGCGCGACCCCATCCGCCAGATAGTTAATTTCGATATCCAATGCCAGCAAGCGGGGCTTCACATTCGCCAATGTAGCCTGCTGCTCATCGCTCAAGGCTTCGCTCAGGGGCAATTGCCAAGCCTGATCGGACAATTTGTCGATGGCGACCTCGGTCAAGTTCAAGTCGGCAATACAAGCCCAAGCTTTGTCGAGCTGATCCAGCTTGAATTCCGGAGACATTATGATCAGGCGCGCTTGATCCTCTCTCGGCCGGCAATCACCTGACAGACTAAAGGACTGATTTTCAATGAATTGTTGCAGCAAGGAACATTGCTGACTGCTTTGACTCAGATAAACGGGTGTAGCGGCTGTGCTCATGGTATGTTCTGCTATTGTGTGTTGGTGGTATTACTATGAAAGGCGAAGCCATTATAAAGCCACGCTGCAGGAATCGCCATGTTGGCCAAGGCTCGGGCAAGTGGTTAAAATAATCCTAGCCAGCCGGGATTCACATTGGCGAGCTATACTAGGGTATTCACACCAACACCGTGATTAACAAGAAAAAAACGATTTAAACAACAGTAACGATTAATCCATGAGTCTCCCGCCGATTCCCAAGCTATCCGCCTTTTTACTTGGCGCCTTTATTACGGTGCTGATTTTAAGCTGGGCCAATCAAAACCAACTACAACAACAGCAGGCAGAGTTAAATCAGCATTACGGTGAAGTGCTGGCACGCAAGCTGGCCCAACAGGCCGAAAACCCAACCATGACTCGAGACTGGGTCAGCCTTCAAGTTCTCGCTGAAAACACCAAACGCGAAAAAGGCATCGCCAGTGTTACCTTCCACAGCGTGGACAATAAGTTGCTGGCCCAGGCGGGCAAAACCGCCCGGCAAAAAGGAGCTGACAAAGCGCAGCAGAGTTTCAGCGCCCCGATCAATCTGCAAGATTCAGTGGCTGGCTATGTGACTATTGGCCTCAACAGCTCCGAACTCAGCCAGCAACCTCAAGCCTATGGCTTACAATTGTTCGCCCTGCTGCTGCTCGCGGCGGCCTTGATTAATATGTACCTCGAGCCACAACGCAGCTCGACCACTTCCCGTAAAACACCCGAGCACGGAGGCGACCAAGAGCTTGAACCTGAGGGGAATGACTCGCCTCCGATTTGTGCCTGGCTGGTGATTCAAAGTGGCAATCTGGCAAGCCTGCAAAAACAACTCAGTGCAGCGGCCCTCCAAGAACTGCTCGACGAATTCAATCAACAACTGCAAACCGTTTTGAATCTTTACCAAGGCGAGCTGCTCTGGGTCGATGGTGATTCCTTCCACTGTGGTTTTCGCCAAACCTCAATGGACAACAGTGACCAGGGCATCTTTAACGCGATTTGCTCCACCAAGTTATTGGTCGACCTGGGGCGCAGCCGTCAGGGTATCAAGCTGCATTTTAAAGCGGCTATTCTGCCACCCGCCGAAGGCGACAGTTACAGCGAAATGTTTGCCGCCTACCGGGACAGCCAACAGCAGCGCAGCCAACTGGACGCGCTGGCGCATGCCAGCCTATTGTTGGACAAACGCTTGCTTGATGATCGGCATGTACTTGAACAATTGGACTTCACAGAAGACCAGCACAATGTCTACGTGGAGGCCATCAAGGCACCCTATCTGGATCTTTTGAAAGAACAGCTTCGTCATTTACAAAGCCAACAACGGTAGCTCTTTGGCTTTGGGCCTTCCTCTTCGCCCCATAGGTCAGTCATAGAAATGTCATCGAGCTGTCATGAACAGTTCATTTTCTGAGCGCAATCTACCCCGAATGAGCACAGGTAGATTGACTATGATTGACATCGAACAAGCCGTTAACAATAAGTTTCCAAACTTTTCTCAGCAGCCGGACTTAATCCGTAAGCCGACGCTGTCCTTCATCAAAAAGCTGACTCACTCAGATGAGATCAACGAGTTTCTGGAGGAACATGGCGAACTTCAGGGCTTTGAGTTTATCGATAAAGTCTTCGATTATTTTAACTTCAGTTATTCAGTTGGTTCTCGCGACCGCAATAATATTCCCTCTCAAGGGCGCGTCGTCATCATTGCCAACCACCCCATTGGCTCTCTGGATGGTCTCGCCATTCTTCGCTTGGTTGGAGAAGTCCGTCGCGACGTCAAAATTGTCGCCAACGATATGCTAATGAATTTTGATCCTTTGCATCCGCTGTTTATTGCATTGGACAATATGACGGGCACAGGCACGCGCAAAAGCTACCGAGCGATCATGGAAGCTCTGGAGCGGGAAGAAGCCGTGATCATCTTCCCTTCTGGCGAGGTGTCTCGCGCCCGACCAACCGGTGTAAAAGATACTCGCTGGCGTTCAGGCTTTTTGCATTTTGCCCGCAAAGCGAAAGCGCCTCTGCTGCCAGTTTTTATCGGCGCCAAGAATTCCCTGTTGTTTTACAGCGCTTCCATGTTGTTCAAGCCTCTCGGCACAGCCCTGTTAGCCCGCGAGATGTTTAACAAGCAGTCTGCACAAATTCAATTCCGCGTCGGTGAGGCCATTCCCGCCAGCGCACTCAACAATGAAAAGCTGGGCGATCGCGGAATTATTAAGCGCCTGCGTAAACATTTGTACAAGATAGGCAAGCGCCGGCAACCGATCTTTGTAACAGAAAAGACCATCGCCCACCCGGAAGATCGCCAAGAATTGGTTCAGGAATTAAATCAGGCACGCCTGCTTGGCGAAACCCGAGACCAGAATCGAATTCTTCTTGCGGATTATGAGAATGGTACTGCGCTGATCAAGGAAATCGGTCGTCTGCGCGAGGTGGCATTTCGCAAAGTAGGAGAAGGCACAGGCGGAAAACGCGATCTGGACAAGTACGACAAAAGCTATCGTCATCTAGTGCTGTGGGACAACAAGCAACTGGAAATTGCCGGCGCCTACCGCATTGGCGAAGCGGGCAAGATCATGGCCGAACAAGGGGTAGAAGGTCTGTACACCAGTTCGCTCTACGAATTCCGAAAAGACTTTACCCCCTATCTGGAACAGGGCCTCGAACTGGGGCGCAGTTTTGTCAATCCGGATTACTGGGGGAAAGCCAGCCTGGATTACCTTTGGCAGGGCATTGGCGCCTACCTGCGCCACCACCCCAACATTCGTTACCTAATTGGCCCGGTCAGCATGAGTGCACGCTATCCTCGTACCTTGATGGATCAGCTGGTTCACTACTACCAGCATTTTTATGCGGCGAAGGAAAACTGGGCGACGGCCAATCAGCCTTATAAACTCAGCCTGGAAAGCCAGCAGACATTGGCAGCGGAGTATGAAGGTCTGAGCAAAGACGACGCCATGAAATTGCTACAGGAACGGTTTATTGAAGCGGGTTACAAAATGCCCGTGCTTTTCAAACAGTATACTGCCTTGTTTGAAGGGGATGGCTTTCAGCTACTGACATTCAGTGTCGATCCTGATTTTGGTGATTGTCTGGACGGCTTGTTCATCGCTGACCTGAGCAAACTTAAGGCCGCTAAGCGCAAACGCTATTTGGGTAACTGAGAGATTCAGGCAGAAAGCCGGAATCAGAAAGCACGAGCAGAAAGGTAACATCGGGCTGTTATGAACAGCCCGAGCATTGAACGACTTAACGAGTGGCCAGCAGACGCTCAACAACGGCCTGCAAGCCCACCACATCTTCCTGAGAAAAACGCCCTTTTACCGGCGCATCAATATCCAGCACACCGATCACTTCTCCGTCTTTGATCATTGGGATGACCACTTCAGACTCGGAAGCTGCATCGCAGGCAATATGCCCTTCAAAAGCGTGCACATCAGCCACCAATTGCGGCTCTTGTTCGGCCGCTGCTGTGCCACACACACCTCGGCCAATGGGAATGCGAGTACAGGCGGGCTTCCCCTGGAAAGGCCCCAAGACCAATTCATCCCCCTGACGCAGGTAAAACCCGGCCCAATTAATTTCGGGCAGATACATCCACAACACAGCCGCGGTATTCGCCAGATTGCAGACCCAGTCGCTTTCACCTTGCAGCAACCCACTCAGGGCACTGTCGATATCCTGATAAATACTGTTCATACACTTCTCCTACGGTGATTTAGCAAGGGGCGCAGTCTAACCATCTATGAGATGCGCGCCAAGAGTATTCCACACTCGGATCATATTGTTTTTTTATAAGCACATGCCCAAGAACCCTCACCAAGTATCGATACAAGGTCGCTTCTTACCCGTTCTTGGGGCCGCAGGCGGCGTTGCCTTCAATGCTCTGAGAATCCATTGGCGTGACTCCATCGGATCAATAACGGCATCGATTTCAAGATAACTGGCCATATTCAATGCCTTGCCGTGTTCGTAGATTTTATCGACCATTTTTTGGAAGACACGCTGTCGTTCATGTTCATCTTCAATAGCCGCCAGCTTTTTCGCGGCTCCAAGGCGCACTGCCCCTTCAATACCCATCGCCCCAAATTCACCGGAGGGCCAGGCCGCCGTCAGCATAGGATTATGAAAACTCCCCGCCGCCATCGCCTGTGCACCCAGGCCATAACCTTTACGCGTTACCAGGGTGAGGTACGGAACGCTGATACTGGACGCGGTTACAAATATGCGTGATACATGGCGAACGGTCGCCTGGGTTTCCGACTCCGGTCCGACCATAAAACCGGGGGTATCGCATAAGGACAGAATAGGCAGATCATGGGCATCGCAAAGTTGTATAAAGCGAGCCATTTTATCGCCACCCTCAGCATCAATCGCCCCACCAAGGTGCTTTGGATTATTCGCCATCAAGCCCATCGGGCGACCTTCAATTCGAATCAATGCCGTGACAATACCCTTGGAGAACTCGGCCCGTAATTCCAACACGCTATCGACATCCGCAAGATATTCAATCAACTGATGAACATCGTAAACCTGCATACGATTGACCGGAATGGCATGACGCAACAATCGCTCGTCATGGGCCTGCCAAGTCGATTGTGGCCCTTGAAAGTAGGAGAGATAACGTTTTGCCGCTGCAACAGCAGCCGCCTCATCATCGACAATAATATCCAGGACGCCATTCGGTCCCTGCACATCAACTGGCCCAACCTCTTCCGGACTGTAGCGCCCCAAACCGCCGCCTTCGATCATCGCCGGACCGCCCATACCCAACGTAGCGTTTCGAGTCGCGATGGTGACATCACACACGCCCAATAGCGCGACATTGCCCGCAAAACACCGTCCAGCAACAATACCCACGGTGGGCACCAAACCCGAAAGTTCGGCCATGGCAGAAAAAGTATGGCAATCCAAACCCGCCACGCCGGCAAAATCCGTATCCGATGGTCTGCCACCGCCACCTTCTGCAAAAAATACAACGGGAAGCTGCCATTGTTTTGCCAAGCCTAACAGACGATCGGTTTTTTTGTGATTCATCAAACCCTGCGTGCCCGCAAAGACGGTGTAATCATAAGACAACACCATGCAACGGGATTTATCTTCCGGGTAGATCTCACCGTTAATAGACGCCGTGCCACCAATCAAACCATCAGCAGGACTCTGCTCAATCAAGTCTTCCACGCTTTTTATTTTGCGCTGAGCCGCCAGTGCCATAGCACCGTACTCATTGAAACTGCCCGCATCGATTAAATCGTCAATGTTTTCTCTGGCGGTACGCATGCCCTTCGCGTGCCGCTTGGCGACAGCCTCACCACGATAGTCATCGCCTGTTTTTCGATGACGCTCCAGAACTTCTTGAAGGTCATCGCGAATAGCGTCGAGATCTATCGTCTCTTCTGCGATTCCCATGTGCTCCAGTTGTTCATCTCGACGAATGCTAAGCAACGCTTGCTGCTCGCTCACCGCATCCCCTAAAGCAACATAAATATCGTCAACGAACCCAGCGCAACTGGCTTTAATTGGAAACTCCATTTTCATAGCTTCCAACACGACAATCGTCTGGCCTTTTTGAACACTGTCCCCAGATTCTACCGCCAAGCTGGCCACAACGGATGCGGTCGATGCGGCCTGTAATTCACAACCCTCGGCAGCCTGAATGGTTTGACGATGATCAACCTGCCGATTTTCAGCATTCACATTCGCTGTAGGCATGTCCACTGCAAAGCGGCTCGGGTCTCGCGGGTTCATCAGGGTATCGAGGTTTCGTTCCAAAAACTTCGTATCGACATCGTTATTGATAACGGCGGGGTGAGAACATAGATTCGTCAATAACGCGAGATTGTGATCGACCCCCTGAATATCAAACTCTTCGATAGCTCGATTCAGAATGCGTAATGTGCTGGGGTAATCCGGCCCGCTGGCAATCACCTTGGCGATCATTGGATCGTACGCCGGGCTGTACTGAAAACCGATAAACGCGCAATCATCCACTCGAATACCCGGCCCACGCGGCGGCATATATTGACTGAGTTTTCCAGCGGTGGCTTTACTGTTGCCGTGTTCATCCCAGGCTTCCAAATTCACGCGGGCTTGAATGGCGAAATGACGGCCGGCCTTCTGAATCGGAAACCCCAGTTCTGCCAGAGACTTTCCTTCCGCCAAAGCCATTTGAAGAGCAACCAAATCCACATCAAATAGCTGTTCGGTAATGGTGTGCTCAACCTGGATACGGGGATTAACCTCGAGAAAATAGAAACTGTCGTGATTGTGGCCATCGACCAGAAATTCAAAGGTACCAAGTCCCCGATAGCTCAACCGCTCGGCAAAGTGGACCGCCGCCGCATGAATACGCTCACGTTGCGCAGGTGAAAGGCTTGGACTGGGAGCAATCTCAATTATTTTCTGATTACGCCTCTGTAAGCTGCATTCGCGTTCAGCTAAATGGCTTGCTTTCTGGCCATCGCCCAAAATTTGAACCTCAATATGTCGAGCTGAAGGCAATAGCTGCTCGACGTACACCTCATCACTGCCAAAACTGATCAAGGCTTCTTTTTGACACGCTTGATAGGCTTCCGCCAAATCCTCTTTGCGCTGCACGGGCCGGATACCCCGACCGCCGCCACCGGCCAACGCCTTGATCATCACACCACTGTCACTGTAACGGTCAAAAAACGTTTCAATTTCGCTTAAGCTGCAAGGGCGATTAATACCCTGCAACATTGGCATATTAGCCTGCTCGGCTTCCTCTCTGGCGCTGGCTTTATCTCCCAACTTTTCCAACAGTTCAACATCCGGGCCGATAAAACGCAGGCCGGCCTCAATACAGGCACGGGCAAACTCGGCACTCTCGGACAGGAAACCATAACCGGGATGAATCGCATCGGCTCCGCAGTCTTTAGCCGCCGAGAGAACGCCAGCGATGTCTAGATACGCTGCAGGCCCACTTCCCATCAGCGGCACCGCCTCATCACAGGCTTTAATATGCAGGCAATGACGATCATCCTTGGCGTATATCGCAACACTGTTAACACCGGACAAATGGCAACTGCGAGCAATACGCACAGCAATTTCAGAACGGTTTGCGATCAATACTTTCTTAATTGGCATAGGGGCTGTCCATCTCGACCAAAATTAGTCATTAAAATTCGTACCAAGTTACACCCAGCCCCCCAACTTAACAAATTCCTCTGGTGAATAGTGAGCCATAAATACAGGGTTTTTAAGCGAAACGGAGCGGAAGAGAAAACAGAGCTGAATTCGCTTAAAAGACTCGCCATGCATTGATTAGCAATCAAACATTCGGCAAAAGAGTATCAATCCATCCAGTTCATTAAATGCCATCAGAGTGCCCCAATTGGGGCATTGGAATAAACAAGACCCAGATTAGATTCCAGCCAGAGATTCATCCATAATTCGCTTGATCTCCGCAACCCACTCCAGATGCTCTGGTTTCATCAATGTCGACCGCAGACAGCTGACAGTCTCACTGTTGTATTCCACGCTGTCACCCCAACACGCTTTTGCAAGACTCAAGGGCAATTCCAGTAACGCCAGATGCAAGTGATTTTTCTCGGCAAGATTGAAAAGTGCTTGGGACTGTTTGGATATTTCCTGGGTTGATTTGGCCTCTGGCGCCCAAATCAAAATATCCAACTCAGGCTCAAAAGTTGTTTTGTATTTCGGATCATCCTGCAGGCATTTATACAACGCCAGAGCTGCCTCACGACCATTCGCCAAACCATTGGCAAACTCACCACCTTTATGCAGCGGCAATAATTTTTGAGTTGCCCACAGCGCAACAGCGGAAGCCCCCGCGCGCGAACATTCAAGAGTGATTTCACCCAAATGCATATCGTCGGAACTGAAATAGGTGTACGGAGAATCGTGTTTGTAAAATCGACCCACACTGGCATCGCGGAATAAAACGCAGCCACAACCATAAGGTTGCAATCCATGCTTATGGGGGTCGATCACGATGGAATCGACCTCATTCAACTGGCTGTACGCCGTGGCCGCATTCGTCTCCAGGTTATCGACCAAACCAAAGTAACCACCGTAAGCTGAATCCACATGCACTCGGAAGCCATATTGTTTCTTTAACTCCAGTACTTTATGCAGAGGATCTACCGAGCCCACACCGGTAGTCCCCAATGTTACCACCACCGTACCCACATCACCTTTTTTCAGCTCGCACTCCAGCGCAGCGATGTCCATGCGCGCCAACTCATCGGCCGCAACAGCGGTGAAAGGCAATTGCAGCACTTCCGAAATTCGACCGTGGGTGTAGTGGGCCATGCTGGACGCAAGAATGCGTTTACCCGGTTGAAGCCTTCCGGAAACCCATAACGCTTCCATATTGGCCATGGTGCCACCACCGGTTAAATGCCCCAGAAATTGATCCCAGCCAAACATCGCCGCAATCTCAGCAACCGCTTCTTTTTCCAGCGCCGAACTCGCACGCCCACCATCAAGAGCATGATTGTTCGGGTTCACCCACATCGACAACATATACGCGAGTCGCGCAATCGGGTGAGGCGGTTTCAGCATTTGTCCAGCGTAGAGAGGATGAGGATAGGGATAGTTGTCCTGCATGCGCTCGGCTACTCGCAAAAGAATATCGCGCTCACGATCCCCTAAAGGCTTCGCTTCAAAAGCGGGCATCTCCTTGAAGGATTGCTCAAGTACCCCTAGAGACTCTTCCAATAAACCAAGACTTTTGACTTCCAACACCATAGGATTACCTCTCAATTATGATGATTTCAGTCTACAAACATCGACTATTCATTAGGCGACAGAGCACTATTCTTTTTCTGCCACAAAGTGAAATAGAGGGAATCATTGGAGAACCTTAGCGGAAGCTGGCGGGCGTGCGCCCGGTCCAACGCTTAAAAGCACGCCCAAAATTACTTGCACTCGAAAAACCCAATTGCTGGGCAATATCGGCAATGGAAAGTGCATCTTTTTGAAGCAACTGCAGGGCCGTCTCTTTTCGAACAGACTGCAAAAGGGATTCATAGGAAGAGCCCTCTTCCAACAAACGCCGTTGCATCGAACGCAAGCTCATACCCAGCTCTTCGGCCAGAATGTCTTCCGTGAATGTGCGCTGAGGCAAGAATTCAACCAACTTGTTATGAACTAAACTCACCACACCGGTTTTTTCAATTTGGGCCAGATACGCCCGACTCAGTTTTTCGCTGCTCAAGGCCAGTTCTCGGTTGGCGGTGATCAAAGGACGCAACAAGGTCTCTTCTGACAACAACAGGGCATTTTCACTGGCCTGGAATTCTACTGGCGCATTGAAGAAGCGACGATAGCGCTGGGCGGATTCGGTTTCTTCATGACAAAGCGATACCCATGCTGGAGAAAAGGCAGGTCCACTGCCCCATCGGCATAGCGTAATCATCGCGGCCACAAAGGCTTCAGCACCGATCTGAGACTCACAACCTTCGGCATTCGACCAACCAAACTTGTAGCCGCCGTCCACTTCTTCCAGCGTATTCACACACTGAGAATCGATAATTCGTCGCAAACGAATAAAGCGCTGCAAGGCCTCCAGCAAAGTCGCACTGGAGCTCATCGCCACACTCAAAGAATCAAACATCACCGGGTAAGCCACCTCAGCGGCCGTCAAGCCAAAGGCATCGTCACCGGTTCTTTGTGCCGCCAATTCCCACAGGTGCTTGACTTTACTCGCCTGAACCCGCTGATCAGCACCACGCATGGATTCATCTACCCCGGCCTGGGTGAACAACGCATTCGCATCCAGCCCACGATAAGCAATGCAGCGATACAACAATTCCACCCAATTGGACAACAGGGTGGCATCGAGTTGCTGGCGATCAGCGTTTGTAGGAATCGGATGGCTTACTGGCATTATGGAATGTCACACGTGTCATTAGCGTTAACCCGTCCTAGCGTATACCTGGTCGACTTGATAAGTTCTAGAACTGCTCAAAAATCATGCTTTTACATTTAACCTGTTAAACAGATCAGCTTCAAGCTGAAAGTACCAGAGCCTTCAGAGGTTAGTTACCGCTTACCTACATAAGTCCAAGTCAAGGGTGCAGGCAGTCAACCAAACAGAGCACAAAGTTTACCTTTACGTTAACGTCAACTTTATTTATAGTGACGATTATCTAAACAATGGCGCCACGGGTATATGGAACAGAAGAATAAGACCTATAGCATCTCGGAACTGGCCAAAGAGTTCGACATTACCACCCGAGCCATTCGCTTTTACGAAGATAAAGGCCTGCTAAACCCTGGCCGACGCGGGCAGACCCGAATTTACGCACCCGCCGACCGCACCAAGCTCAAACTGATCCTGCGCGGCAAACGCCTGGGGCTCACCCTGGATGAAAGCCGAGACATCATCGGTATGTACAACCCAGGCCAGAGCAATGAAGACCAATTACAGACCTTGCTGGCCAAGATACGTGAACGCAAAAGTTACCTGCAACAACAGCTCCACGACATCGAAGTCATGATGCTGGATCTGCAAGAATCTGAAAATAGAGCGCTCGAAGCCCTCGAACAATTGAAAACTGACTAAATTCTGCCAATTGACGGAGCCCGAAAATGAACGTTTCCTACCCTACCCTGAACTTTGACCTCGGCCAGGACGTCGACATGCTACGCGATGCCGTATACCAGTTTGTACAAGCAGAACTGGCCCCTCGCGCCCAGGAAATCGACGAGAAAAACGAATTCCCAATGGACATGTGGCGTAAGTTCGGTGACATGGGTCTGCTGGGCATGACCGTAGAAGAGGAATATGGCGGCACCAACATGGGCTACTTGGCACATGTTATCGCAATGGAAGAAATTTCCCGTGCCAGCGCCTCGGTTGGCCTATCTTACGGCGCACACTCCAACCTTTGTGTAAACCAAATTCGTAAAAACGGCACTCACGAGCAGAAATTAAAGTACTTGCCAAAATTGTGCTCCGGCGAGCACATTGGTGCATTGGCCATGTCTGAACCCAATGCCGGCTCTGACGTCGTCAGCATGAAATTGCGTGCCGAAAAGAAAGGCGACAAGTACGTTTTGAACGGCAATAAAATGTGGATCACCAATGGTCCCGATGCCCACACCTATGTAATCTACGCCAAAACGGATGTGGCTGCCCACAGCCGTGGCATCACCGCATTTATTGTTGAACGTGACTTCCCTGGTTTCTCCCGTCATCAGAAGCTCGACAAACTCGGCATGCGCGGCTCTAATACTTGTGAACTCGTTTTCGAAGATTGCGAAGTACCGGAAGAAAACATCCTCGGCCAGCTTAACAAAGGCGCTGCGGTATTAATGAGCGGCCTCGATTACGAGCGCACCGTATTATCCGGCGGCCCGATTGGAATTATGCAGGCCTGCATGGACATCGTTGTACCGTACATTCATGATCGCAAACAATTTGGACAATCCATCGGCGAATTCCAATTGATGCAAGGTAAAGTCGCCGATATGTATGCCGACCTGAACGCCAGCCGCGCCTACTTGTACGCCGTAGCCAAGGCTTGCGACCGTGGTGAAGAATCTCGCAAAGATGCTGCAGCCGTCATTCTGTACACCGCTGAAAAAGCCACTCAAATGGCACTGCAAGCGATCCAAACCTTGGGCGGAAACGGTTACATCAATGAATTCCCAACGGGTCGTTTACTGCGCGATGCCAAGCTGTACGAAATCGGTGCGGGTACTTCTGAAGTTCGTCGTATGTTGATAGGTCGCGAACTGTTTAACGAAACCAAGTAACAGGATTCGTGTGGGTATAAATGCGAGACAAGTTTTTGTACCAACACACCAGGGATGCTACAGGCTGGGATCTTTAAAAATCCTCACTGCAGGGAAGCAGTGGGGGAGCTACAGGGATGTATTTACGCGTTTTTTAAAGATCCCAGCCTGTAGCATACCGGACCATTCATATACATATTTAAAAGCACAAAAGAAAAAGCGCTGAAACAAAGGAAAGCCAATGAGCTATCAATCCTCACTCGCAGCAAACAGCTTTCAAGAAAAAACCGTATTAGTAACCGGTGGTGGCTCAGGAATCGGACGCTGCATCGCACATGAACTGGCTTCACTCGGCGCCAAAGTATTATTGCTTGGCCGTAGCGAAGATAAACTTAAAAATGTGCAACAAGAAATTCAGGACGATGGCGGCCAAGCCGATTGGGGCAGCGTCGACATTCGTGACGAGGCCGGTGTAAGCGAGGTGATCCAACACTTTATCAGAACGCACGGCCCAATTCACGGACTGGTTAACAATGCCGGCGGCCAATTCCCCGCCGAACTGAAAGACATCAGCGCCAACGGCTTCCTCGCCGTCGTACGCAACAACTTGGTCGGTGGCTTTATCGTCGCTCGAGAAGCCTTCAAACAAAGCATGCAAGAACACGGCGGCAGCGTCGTGAACATCACCGCCGATTATTTCGGTGGCATGCCATTAATGGGGCACAGCGGCGCCGCACGTGCCGGCATGGAAAACCTCAGCCAAACCCAAGCGATCGAATGGGCGGCCAGCGGTGTGCGCGTCAACAGCGTTGCGCCCGGTTATATCGCCTCTTCCGGCATGGACAGTTACGAAGACCCAGACATGATTGCCCGCATCCCCAAATTTGGGCAATCCGTACCCAGCGGTCGAATGGGCACCGAATCGGAAGTCAGCGCTGCCGTATGCTTCCTATTAAGTGACGGTGCTGCTTACATCAATGGCGCGACCATTCCCGTCGATGGTGGCAGCTCACTGTGCCTGAGTTCACCTTTGTACGATCTCAAAGTTGCCGAAAAAAACAACCCCGCCTTCGAGGGCTTTCACCGCGGTGAGACCCCAGAAATTTTGAAACAATAACCCAACAGGAATGCGAGAATTCGCTATGGCTAAAATTCAATCCAAGCTAAATGCACGCGCGGCCGATTTCCTAGAAAACGCCGAGCATATGCAGCAACAAGTTGATGACTTGCACAGCAAACTGGACACCATCAAACAAGGTGGTGGAGAGCGCTCTCAGCAACGTCATGTGAACCGAGGAAAACTGCTTCCCCGTGATCGAGTGAAACACCTGCTCGACCCCGGTTCACCATTCCTGGAATTGTCCCAGCTGGCGGGTCACGACGTGTATGAAGATAAGGTACCCGCCGCCGGCATTATTACCGGTATCGGTCGAGTCAGTGGTCAGGAATGCATGATCATCGCCAACGACGCGACGGTAAAAGGCGGCAGCTATTATCCGCTGACCGTAAAAAAACATTTGCGAGCGCAAACCATTGCTGAACAAAACCACCTGCCCTGTATCTCTCTGGTGGATTCCGGTGGTGCCAACCTGCCACGTCAGGATGACGTATTTCCCGACCGCGAACATTTTGGCCGCATCTTCTTCAACCAGGCCAATATGTCCTCGAAGAACATCCCACAGATTGCCGCCGTCATGGGCTCCTGTACGGCAGGCGGTGCCTACGTTCCAGCCATGGCTGATGAATCCATCATCGTCAAAGAGCAAGGCACCATTTTTCTCGGTGGACCGCCGTTGGTAAAAGCGGCGACCGGCGAAATTGTCAGTGCTGAAGATCTCGGCGGCGCCGACGTGCACTGTCGCACCTCCGGTGTTGCTGATCACTATGCCCAAAACGATCACCACGCCTTGCAGCTGGCACGCCAGGCCGTCGCGCGCCTGAATCGCAAAAAGCCATTGAACATGGACATTCAAGATAGCGTAGAACCGGCCTATGACGGCAAAGAAATCTACGGAGTGATTCCCAAAGATTCGCGCAAACCCTATGACGTACGCGAAGTGATTGCGCGTATTGTTGACGGTTCCGAGTTTGATGAATTCAAAGCCTTGTACGGAACAACACTGGTATGTGGTTTCGCCCGTATCTTTGGCTACCCCGTCGGCATTGTTGCCAACAACGGTATCCTGTTCGGCGAGTCCGCTCAGAAAGGCGCACACTTTGTCGAGCTGTGCGCCCAACGCAAAATCCCACTGGTGTTCCTGCAAAACATTACCGGTTTCATGGTTGGTCAACAATATGAAGCCGGCGGCATCGCCAAGCACGGCGCCAAAATGGTTACTGCCGTTGCCTGTGCCCAAGTGCCTAAATTTACCGTCTTGATTGGCGGTTCCTTCGGTGCGGGTAACTACGGCATGTGCGGCCGAGCCTATGACCCACGCTTCCTGTTCATGTGGCCTAATGCACGTATTTCGGTCATGGGCGGCGAGCAGGCAGCTGGCGTACTGGCTACGGTAAAACGAGATCAGTACGAAGCCAAAGGGGAAGACTGGAGCAGCGAAGAAGAGGCGAAATTTAAGCAGCCTATTATCGACAGCTATGAACATCAGGGGCACCCCTACTACGCCTCGGCTCGCCTCTGGGATGATGGTGTCATCGACCCAGCCGATACCCGCATGGTTCTGGGTTTAAGTATTTCAGCCAGCTTGAATCGTGATATTGACGATAGCAAGTTCGGCATCTTCCGCATGTAAGGGGTCATCATGAGCAACGAAAATGAAAAGACTCTGAAGATCCGCACTGATGCCCGCGGCGTTCGCACCATCAGCCTGGGTCGCCCGGAGATACACAACGCTTTTGACGATAGCGTCATTGCCGAATTGAGCGAAGCCTTTGCCGACGCCGATCAAGATAGCAATGTGCGCGTCGTCGTGCTTGCAGCCGAAGGGAAAAGCTTTTCAGCTGGCGCGAACCTCGGTTGGATGAAACGCATGGCCAGTTACAGCTATGAAGAAAACTTGAGTGACGCCAATGCCCTTGCTGACATGTTGCGCCGCTTGAACTTCATGAGCAAACCAACCATTGCCAGAGTGCAAGGCGCAGCCTTTGGCGGCGCCGTCGGCTTAGTGGCCTGCTGTGACATGGCCGTTGCCAGTGAACGAGCCAGTTTTTGTTTGAGCGAAGTGAAAATTGGTTTGATACCGGCGACAATCAGTCCCTACGTAATCGCTGCCATGGGTCAACGTGCCTCACGTCGCTACTTTTTAACGGCGGAACGTTTCAAGGCTCTGGAAGCAAAGTCTCTAGGATTAGTCAGCGAGGTGGTTGCTGAAGAACAACTGGATGAGTCTCTGAACAAGCTGATCAACGCCCTACTGAGCAATAGCCCACAAGCCGTGGCACAAGCCAAAACACTCGTGGCCGATGTGGCTGAACGAGAAATTACCAGCGAATTGATTGCCAATACCAGCGAGCGTATTGCCGCCATTCGCGTATCAGAAGAAGGCCAGGAAGGGTTAACAGCCTTTCTGGAAAAACGCCAAGCTAATTGGATCCAATAAGCGGGAAGATGATTATGTTTAACAAAATTTTAATTGCTAACCGCGGTGAGATTGCCTGCCGGGTCATCAAAACAGCACAGAAAATGGGTGTGCGCACTGTCGCTGTCTACTCAGATGCCGATGCGCATTCTTTGCATGTTGCTATGGCCGACGAGGCCATTCATATCGGAGCTGCTCCGTCACGGGAATCTTATTTACTGGGTGATAACGTCATTGAGGCCGCCCTAAAAACCGGCGCACAAGCTATCCACCCCGGCTACGGCTTCCTATCAGAGAACGCTGATTTCTGCCGTCGATGTGCCGACAATAACATTGTCTTTATTGGTCCACCCATTGCGGCAATAGAAGCGATGGGCTCCAAGTCAGCCGCCAAACAAATTATGGAAAAGGCCGGCGTACCTCTGGTACCCGGTTACCACGGCGAAGATCAGAGCCGGGATATTATTAAAAAAGCCGCCGACGATATGGGCTACCCGGTACTGTTAAAAGCAGCGGCCGGCGGTGGCGGTAAAGGCATGCGTCAGGTCTGGAATGAAGCCGAATTTGACGAAGGCCTTGAGGCGGCAAAACGTGAATCCATGAACGCCTTCGGCGATGACCACATGCTGGTGGAAAAATATTTAACCCAGCCTCGTCACGTTGAGATCCAAGTATTCTGTGACACCTTTGGCAAAGGCGTGTATCTCTTTGAGCGCGACTGTTCTGTTCAACGCCGTCATCAGAAAGTTATTGAAGAAGCTCCGGCTCCGGGCATGACCGAAGCACTGCGCCAACAAATGGGTGAAGCCGCCCTGAAAGCCGCTCAGGCGATCAGTTATGAGGGCGCCGGTACCGTAGAATTCCTGTTGGATACCGATGGCTCTTTCTACTTCATGGAAATGAACACGCGCTTGCAGGTTGAGCACCCCGTTACCGAATACATCACCGGGCAAGATCTGGTCGAATGGCAATTACGCGTTGCCTCGGGTGAACATCTACCACTCAGTCAGGACCAACTCAACATCAGTGGACACGCTTTCGAAGCACGGGTTTACGCCGAAGATCCTGACAATGAATTCCTGCCAGCAACCGGAGTACTGGAATTTTTACAAGCGCCGGAAGAAAGCGAGCATGTCCGTGTCGATACCGGTGTACGCCAAGGCGATGAAGTCAGCGTGTATTACGACCCAATGATTGCCAAACTGATTGTATGGGATGAGAACCGAGACAAGGCCTTGGCTCGCTTAAGCAAAGCCTTGAAAGAATATCGCATCAGCGGCCTGACCACGAATCTCGACTTTCTGTACAACCTCGCGAATGCACCCGCGTTCAAGGCAGCGGATTTAGACACCGGTTTCATCGAAAAACACCACGGTGATATTTTCCACGATGATGAAAATGCGTTGACCAATGAATTGCCTCTAGCCGCCTTGTTTGTGTTATTGCAGCAAGCGGAAGAAGCCCATGCCCGCGCAACTGCCTGTGGCGATCGAAGCTCACCCTGGCATAACAGCGACAACTGGCGATTGAATGAACCCCACATTCAAACGGTAAACCTGTTGCACCACGAGCAGGAATGCCCCGTTGATGTGGAAGTTCAACAGCGTCACGGCCAAACCACTTACCTGATCGATATGGGTGGTGACGTCATCAGTGCACAAGGTCGACTGGAGGGCAATCACCTACGTGCCGACCTGAACGGTCATCGCCTCAGTGCCACCGTTGCCTCTCACGATGGTGGTTTCAGCTTGTATACCAGCAAAGGCGCTGTCAGCTTTAAAGTAGCTAAGCCGGATACCGGAGAAGACTTGGATACTGCCGGTGAAGGTGGCTTAACAGCCCCCATGAACGGTACCATGGTGACTCATCTGGTCGCCGTTGGAGACAGTGTCAAGAAAGACGATGCCCTGCTGGTTATGGAAGCCATGAAGATGGAACACACTATTCGCGCGCCAGCCGACGGGGTAGTGAACAGCTTCTTTTTCCAGCCCGGTGAACTGGTAGATGGTGGTGCCCTGCTTCTCGATTTCACTGCCGAGGAATAATTCACGACCACCTGGGTTTCTGCGAGTGGCTAACGACCCGCAGAAACCCAGACGAAACATTTGTGATTCATACATTTGTGTATCAAGAGAATTAAATTATGAGCATGCCCAAGCAAGTGCGCATTGTTGAAGTTGGCCCGCGTGACGGGCTGCAAAATGAAGCCACCCCGATCAGTGCCGAAACCAAAATTGAGCTAATCCATAAGCTCGCCGCAGCAGGCAACCGCTACATTGAATCCGGCAGTTTCGTTAACCCCAAATGGGTGCCACAGATGGCCGGCAGTGAAGCGGTATTTGAAGGCATTCAAAAACAAGCCGGTGTGGAATACGCGGCCCTGACACCCAATATGAAAGGCTATGAGCGTGCTCAGGCCTCTGGCGCCGATGAAGTCGCTATTTTTGCAGCCGCCAGTGAAGCGTTTAGCCAGAAAAACACCAACTGCAGCATCGCTGAAAGCATGGAACGCTTCGCACCTATTATGGAAGCGGCCAAGGCCGACGGCTTAAAAGTGCGCGGCTATGTCAGCTGTGTGGTGGGCTGCCCCTATGAAGGCGATATTGACCCCGAAACAGTCGCCGACGTGGCTGAAAAGCTGATCGAAGCGGGTTGCTATGAAGTCTCTCTTGGCGACACGATTGGCGTTGGCACCCCAGCCAGTGTAAAAACAATGTTGAATGCGGTTTTGAAAAAAGTGCCCGCTGACAAGTTAGCTGTGCACCTGCACGATACTTATGGTCAGGCATTGGCAAATATTTATGCCGCACTGGAACTCGGCATTGCCGTCGTCGATAGCTCCGTCGCCGGACTCGGTGGCTGCCCCTACGCGAAAGGCGCCAGCGGTAATGTAGCCTCAGAAGATGTCGTGTATATGCTGAATGGCCTGGGAATCGAAACCGGCATTGATTTGAACGCACTGATTCACGCCGGCGATTTCATTTGTACAGCCATCAATCGCGATAACGGCTCTAAAACCGCCAAAGCGCTATTGGCTAAATGCACAACATAAGCTATAAAATATGAGGCGTATGGAACACACCCTACGCCTCACTCCTGTCCCTCTCAACCATCCACGCCGTCTGGACACGTCCATTAATATCGCACACTTCGCCCACCAATCGTGCTAGCATATTAATTAACCAGTCACTTAATTACGTTAACCGAATACAGCCAAGTCGCCCCCCTTCACTCCTAAGGGAGAGCAATCCGATAGGGCCTGCAAGTCATTGATTCAGACCATTCAAGAATTCGGGAAACGACCGTCAAATCGCTTAAGCTAAACTTCATATTTCGTTGTCATAATGTGAACATATTATTCTAGATAGATAGCCCTATGAAACGCACCCTTCAATCCCTTTTAATTTTCCTTCTCTGCCTGTTTCTGCTGCTTGCAGGCATTTTGGCTTCGGTGGAGTTGTGGCTACCCGCTGCGGTACGTAAGTTCAGCCCCGACTATATGTCAGGTGCCCAACTGGATATTCGCGAGCTGGCCATTAAGTGGCGTAAGGCCGACATCACTCTGAACGGCATTCAACTGACGAAAGATGGTAAAACCGAAGCAAGCATTGCGAGTCTCTCTGTAGACATACGCGACCAAGGTTTACTGAGTGGGCTTCTGGGCCAAACACTGACTATTGATGGTGTTCGAATCGACAAGGCCAAACTGACCCTTGAAGAAAAGCAGGGACAATGGGGCTTACGGGGTCTGTCTTTGCCGGTCCCAAGCGACGCAGAGCAAACTTCACAGTCCCACCCCCCTACTGACATCAACTCCAACATTCCTGAGGCCTCGGCCCCTTGGCAACTTATCCTCAACAACTTTCAACTCAAAGACATTGCGGTTTCTGTTCGTTCCGAACAACTGCACACTGATCTCGATGTTGAATCATTGAAGTTGGATCACTTCGACACCGCATCCAGCACGTTAACAAGTGAGGCCGAACTGGCCCTGAACATTAATGAGACAACGATTTCCCTCAACCCCCAACACACCATCAAAATAGCCACTGGCAGCCGTCTCAATCTGACACTCGCCGCTACAGGTGCCTTAGGCACTCCGGATCTCAAAGGTCAACTTGAACTAAGTAGGCTCGCCGCCTCACTATTACAGAATGACAACAATAGCGAGCAAGCCTTGTTGTCACTTGGAAAAATCAAACTGGACCGTTTCAACAGTGCTTTTTTAAGCAAAGCCAACAGCCAAGTGACCGGTTTTTTAATTGAAGATCTTGCCCTGTTTCCACAACATCAACAGGAGCAGGAACTTCAAAAACTCAGCATCGCTAACATCGAGCACCACCCTGACGCTGACAGGGCCACACTGAATGCCCAAGGCATTCACATTACCGGTTTACGTAGCCAGTTGGCTTTTCTTGATAACTATAAACTGGGTGTACAAGAAGAGCTGAATACACTACTAGCCACAATTGCACCCGCAGACAATCAATCAACGCCCACACATCCCCCACACAATGAACCGGCCGCGAACACCGCCAACGTCACCACCAATACAGAGGAAGGCCAAAAGGAAAACGAGGGAGAACATCAAAAAGAAAATAGCAACACATTCACCATTGCCCTGGAAGATATTCAACTGTTGAACAGCGACATTCAGATCCGTGACAACAACTATGAACCGGCTGTCACCATTCCTATCGCTATTGAGCGTTTGGTTGTCGATCAATTTAATAGTGCCGACAAGGACAGTTTAAGCCGCTGGGTGTTGTCCGCCAATATAGACAAACAAGGCATCGTGAACAGTGAAGGCGCCATTAAACCACTGGCCGACAATATGGCCTTGCAGGCGAAGTTAAAGCTTGAGCATATCAAGCTGGTCACCTTTTCTCCTTATATCGAAAAACAAACCGGCTACTTTATTCACACCGGGCAATTGTCTTTGGACAGCCAAGGTCAACTGGATGGCAAACAATTGCAAAGTAAAAACCAGATTGATTTGCGAAGTATCGAGTTAGAACGTGTCTCGGCCGACAAAGCCGATCAAGTTGATCAAAGCATCAGCATGCCATTGGATTCAGCACTGGGCTTGCTGCGCGACGACCAGGGCGATGTTCATCTCGAATTACCTGTCGATGGCAATATCGACAGTCCGGAATTTGGCAGCGGTGATCTTCTCAAGCAAGTCAGCAGCCGAGCACTGCAGGAAGCCAGTGTCGCCTATTTGAAATACGCCTTCCAACCATACGGCACCTTGATCAGTGTCGGCAGCTGGCTGAGCGATCAAGCACAGAAAATACGCTTGGATTCCCTCGCTTTCACAAACGGGCAGACAGAGTTAAGCCAGGAACAAAAAGATTATCTGCAGAAGCTTGGTCAATTGCTGCAAAAGAAAGAGCAACTTCGCGTACGTGCCTGCCCCGTAATCAGCGCCAGTGAAGAAGCTTGGATCATTCAGCAACAAACCGTCCAGGCACAAGCACAAACTGAAGAAACCAAAGCGGTTGAGACCAATCGAACATTGGAAATCAAAGACGCGACACAACTGGCTGAAGCCCGCACGGATGCCCTTCGAGATTTTATGAAAACGCAGTTTAATATCGGACCCGAACGTTTGCTAACTTGCAAAACTCAGACCGATGAAAAGAGTTCGGAAAGCTATATTCACCTGGAAATATAGAACCAACTGATCGACGTCAATTCGCAGGAAGCTGCTTTGATTTACGCTCAGATTCAACACTTGTAATGAATATGGGGTAACACCATTGGGCCACAGCAGCCTGCTTATTCTCCATCTATTGGGCGCCGCGATCTGGACCGGCGGCCACATTGTCTTGTGCTTGGTCATTCTCCCCAAAGTGCTAAAAGAGCGCTCACCGGAAAGGCTGCTGGATTTCGAGTCGGCCTATGAAAAGGTCGGCATGCCGGCCCTGTTAACCCAAATCGTGACAGGCGTTTTGCTGGCCTACCACTGGCTTCCCGACCCCAACTTGTGGTTTCAAAGTGGCAACCCCACGGCTTTAGGTATTCAATACAAGCTTGCCCTATTAGGCCTGACGATGGCCCTCGCTCTGGACGCCCGCTTTCGGGTGATCCCCAAGCTTTCTCAACACAATCTATGGGATATGGCCTGGCATATTATTGCCGTCACCCTGCTGTCTGTGGGTTTTCTGATCGCCGGAGCCGCCTTTCGCTTGGGCCTCTGGCTGTAAAATCAGCTGCTCTGCCCCCACGGCGCCAATCAACATTACCCCCCTCTCCGTCATAAGATTCTTGACTTCAAAGTGTGAACCATGATTCACTTTATTTAACTTATTACACAATATGACACCAAATGGTATATCGAGTAACAGAAAAGGCCCTGGCGCGGAAGGCCGACAACAAGGCTAAAATCCTTACCGCCGCCCGTACGATAGTGGCCCAGAGTGGCTTCAGCGGACTGACCATCGCCGCAACAGCGAAGCAGGCCGGCCTCGCAACAGGTTCTATGTATCGCTATTTCCCCAATAAAGTTGAGTTGTGCACGGCACTGTTCCGCCAACTCAGCGGCCGGGAGGTAGGCGAAATGCACACCATTGCCCAAATGGATCTCACACCGCTTGAAGCGATGGCTCGCTGCTGCTTTAACTTCATACAACGGGCCTTTCGAGCCCCGACTCAGTCCTATGCCTTGATCGCCGAACCCTTGGATCCAGCTCTGGAAATGGAACGCCTGGTTTATCGCCGATCCTACGCCGAGGTATATCGACACGTTATAGAGCGAGGTATCTCCTCAGGGGATTTCAGCCCTCAGGACAGTAAAACCGCCAGCCTCGCTATTGTGGGCATGCTGGCCGAACCTCTTTTAGAGCCCCTGCATCGCTTTTACAGTGGGGATAAGACGCCCTATGACAGCCACCAATTGGCTCTCGATATCAGCCGCCTGTGCCTGAACGCCCTAGGCGCGCACCAGCAGGCCAAGCAAGCAGACTTGGATTTCCTTATTCACGAATCACATTAATGGAGGCAACTGATAATGGAGGCCACTATGAATCAATACCCTATGGCTGAGCGAATTAAAGCCAACACCCATGACGTCGAAAACATGCCTGTTGTCCTGGAAAACTATAATGTTTTCAATAACGACCCTGCCCTGAAAGAAGGCGTTCTTCGCGAAGGGGGAGAGTGGGCCCTTGAACGCCTGCAAACCTTCGGCGAAGTGTGTGGTAGCCGAGAAGCCATTCTCGCAGGCTCCCAAGCCAATCAGAATAAACCTACGCTACAAACCCATGACCGCTATGGGCGTCGAATCGACGAAGTGGAATTTCACCCCGCCTATCATCAACTGATGACATCCTCGCTCGCGAACGGTATTGGCGGCCTTCCCTGGGCAGAACCCAAAGCTGGCGCCCACGTTGCTCGCGCTGCCAGCTTCTACATGCAAAGCCAAGTGGAAGCGGGACACCTCTGCCCTGTATGCATGACCTACGCCAGCGTACCTACGTTAAAAAAACAGGCGAATATTGCAGAGCACTGGCTGCCCAAAGTGATGTCCTCAGAGTACGACCCTCGCAATGTCTCCTACCAGGACAAACAAAGCCTGACCATTGGCATGGCCATGACTGAAAAACAGGGCGGTTCGGATGTGCGTCGAAATTCAACCCACGCCTATCCCATCGGCCAACGCGGCCCAGGCATGGAATATGAGTTAGTTGGCCATAAATTTTTTGTTTCCGCCCCAATGTGCGATGCCTTTTTAGTGCTGGCCCAAGCAGAAGGAGGAATCTCCTGTTTTCTGGTTCCTCGCTGGCGACCCGATGGCAGTAAGAACCCACTGCAAGTCATTCGACTAAAAGACAAAATGGGAAATGTGTCCAACGCATCCAGTGAAACCGAATTGCGCGGCGCCTTTGGCTGGTTAATCGGTGAAGAAGGTCGAGGGATCGCCAACATTCTCGAAATGGTTGCCTGTACCCGTTTCGATTGTGTGAGCGGCAGCGCCGGGCAAATGCGTGCACATATGTATCAGATTGTGCACCACACCAGTCAACGAGAAGCCTTTGGCAATCGTTTGGACAAACAACCGTTGATGCAAAATGTGTTAGCAGATCTCTCGCTCGAAGCCGAAGCGGCAACGGCCATGGCTATGCGCCTGGGGCGGGGTATGGACGAATCGGGAATGAACGAAGAAGCGGATGCCTTCACCCGTATCGCCACCGCTGTATGTAAATACTGGGTGTGTAAACGCGCTCCTGGTCATGCCTATGAAGCTATGGAAACCATCGGTGGCTCCGCTGTCATGGAAAACAGTTTAATGCCCCGCTTTTACCGAGAAGCCCCCATCAATTCCATCTGGGAAGGCAGTGGTAACGTTCAGTGTTTGGATGTGCTGCGAGCCATGAGCCGGGAGCCCAGTTCACTGGAAGCTTTTATGAGTGAGCTGGAAAAATCCCGAGGCAGCGACAAGCGCTTTGATGCCCACCTCAGTAAGCTTGCCAAGGAATTTCGTAATTTGGATGAAGTTGAATACCGTGCTCGCCACATCGTCGAACAAATGGCGTTAGGGCTGCAAGGAAGTTTATTGATTCAAACCGGTAATAGTCATATTGCTGATGCCTTCTGCGCCGGCCGCTTAGATGGCAACTCTGGGCATACCTACGGCATGCTGCCCAAAGGTATTGATGTAAATGCGTTAATCGATCGCTGCCGAATTGCCCGCTAGTCCATTAAAAATAAAAAGGGCGCCTGAGCGCCCTTTTTATTTGTTTCTAGGAAGAACCGATATTTTCATTTAGGAAGTCGATCAGCTCTCGATAGAGTTTGATGCGATCCTTGTTATCCCAAACACCGTGCCCTGCACGGCCAAACACCATCCATTTCGGCTTATTCCCGGCTTTTTCCAAAGCGGACTTCATTGCCTCACCTTGCTCAATTGGGGCTCGCTGGTCTTCTTCACCGTGAATTAACAAAACGTTTGCTTTAATTTTCTCGGCATTATTAACTGGTGATTGAGCCGCCATAGATGCTTTGTCTGACCCCAATACCTTTTTTAAGTATCCCGGTCCAACCCTCATTTCAGGAATATCACCGGCTTCAAACATCATATTTAAATCGTAAACCCCCACATAACCCACAGCACATTTATATAGGTCAGGGGCTTTCGCAGCAGCCATTAACGAAGAGAAACCACCATAGCTGGCACCATAAATACATACTTTGTCAGCCTCGGCATAACCGTCTTTCACCATGGATTTGGTTGCATCAATAACGTCATCCACCATGGCCTTACCCCACTTCTTATAGCCTGCACTTTCAAACTCTAAACCACGCCCACCGCTGCCTCGAAAATCGATCTGCAAGACGTTAAAGCCACCAAAAGCCAACAATTGCGCTTCACTGTTATATTGCCAGTACTCTCGAACACCATGCGGCCCCCCGTGCGGCAACACCACAAGAGGTGCCTTCGCTTTATCGTGATGGGCGAGAGTAAGATAGCCGTTGAGTGTCAACCCATCCCTTGCTTCTACTTCGACGGATTTCACAGGGCGCATAGTATTGGGATCAATCCACGACCTGGCCGCCATTAAGAAATCAGCTTTCTTGGTGTGCGTATCAAAGAGGTAATACTCTCCAGGGTTAACATCACTGTCGACAAACGCAACAATATAGCGACCATCAAAAGAGTGATCTGCAAAACTTACACGCTGCCCCTTGAACGCCCGTGCCAACATTTTGTGGAACTTAGCGTAGTCTTGTTCAAGATATTGATACTTTGGAAGATCCGGCTCGTGAATAGCTGCAATTGGTGAGTTGCTGACAGGATCCACCATCCAGTCGCTCACATCACCCATCTCTGTTTCGAAGAGTTGAACAATTTCTCCAACTTCCGGGCTCCAACTGTACAAGGTCAAAAAACCATTTTGGGCATCACGAGCCCGCACGAATACCTCTTTCCCATCCTCACTCACACCAACAACTCTTGGCTCAGCGTAATTAGATGGTAAATTGGCCTGATTCCAGTCCTTATCTTTTCCCTCTCGGTAAAACACTTCCAACTGGGTGTTTTCTTTCTGATTGGTATAAACATTCAGTCGCCCATGTCGCGAAGCAACAGGATCTGCACCTGGTGTAGGAAGTGTTTCTAATTTATAGCGCTTACCCGAATATACATTTAGTTTGGAAATGGATGGGGCTATATTGCGTAGATCATATAGATAATTACCAACACGGCTCAGAGGATGCTCCACGATCAAAACATTTTTAGGGTCATCAACCAGCGGACTGATAAACTCAACCACGGCTTTGATTTCCTGCTTTTGATTGAGTCTTGTTCCGGTTTTACCTTTGTCAACACCGTGCCCATAGATTAGCTTCCTGCGGGTATTATCCTTATTAATCGCCCACATACCAAAACTCACAGGGACATCCAGGCTGCTTACTTTTTTGGCAAACTGGTACACAACACGCTCATTGTTAGCCCAGTAATAGTTGTAAACAATATCGCCATTACTCGCTCTGATAGCCCCAGAAGGCTTGCCCGTTGCAATATCAACAAACATCAGCAACATATCCTCACCTTGGCGTACCCGAGCGGCGAGGCTGGAACCATCCGGTGATATTTTCACATCCAGGTAGTCCCCCTTTTTCACAAAATGAGCAATTTCACCGTCTGTAGGGGTTTTGGCAACAAGACTGTTTGAATTTAAGGTAAAAGATGTGAGAACGAATAACGATATGAAAATACGCAGCGCGTAAAAGTGCATGGAGACCTCCCTATTAAAAACACCTATCCTGATTAAGAGGCTAAGACTAGCAATTGAACAGGTGTTTGAAAATAGGGAAAAGGCAATAGTCCAGAAAACACCGCACTTAAGTACGATTCAGATAGCGAACTGAGACAGAATTCTGAAGTGCGATAGGCTCAGGGGCATTCCTGAGCCTATCAGATTAAATAGGTTCAAGACCCCAACTTCTGGGCCTCAGTGTAGCTGATCTTCTTCACCATTTTACGCTTACCGGAATACACATCCAGACGACTTAATGTGACTGGGCGTTCTTTTGCACGTAAATAGTTGTTCATGCCATCTCGTTTTAATGGGTATTCTGCCACCAGAATCAGTTTTTTCTCAGCAGGTAAAACATCTACGATTTCCAGCTGGGCTTTGATTTCTTTGCGTTTATTGATACGTGTATCACGCTTGAAGCGCTCTAAGCCATGGCCGAAGATTTGCTTACGATTACTGCCATCTTTATCCATGGCATACACCATTACCAGACCATTCAGCGCGTCTGCTTTGTCAGACTCCAACTTAATTTGATAAACCACGCGGTCATTGTCCACCCAACGATACCAATCGATGATAGCGTCACGTGGTTTGGCAAATTCAGTGATGGCTTTTTTTGCTTTTGCGTCAACGATCAGAATACGCCCAGCATTGTTCTCCGCTGTCATTCGAGCAATAAAGTGAGACTGATCAGGTGATTGCTGAATATCCGCCAGGCCATTATTGGCGGAAGCTTGTGACAATGGCAGCAATAATGCTGCAGCGAGTGTAAACAATATACGTTTCATGGGGCCCTTCCTCCGAGTGCTGTCAGCACAATCATTATTAAGTATCTTTGTCTTAGACGATGCTTAGAAAAATAATGACACAGAGAATTCGGAAAAAAACCGAAAAATACGGGGAATCCGTTGAAGTGAAATCTGACTGCGATGAATGACCAGAAGGCAAAAAAATACCTGATGCAGGGGAAAAGGCCGGATCGAAACAAAAAACGGGGCCAATGCCCCGCTCCTCATGACCTTGGCAGCCTTATGTTCTCTGACGTACCGCTTCGAATAGACAAACACCGGTCGCCACGGAAACGTTTAGACTACTCACCTCTCCCGCCATTGGAATGTTAATCAAGGAATCACAACACTCTCGAGTCAGACGGCGCATGCCTTTCCCCTCTGCGCCCATCACCAAAGCCATCGGCCCTTTTAGATCACTCTGGTAGACACCCCCATCAGCCTCGCCGGCCGTGCCGATGATCCAAACGCCTTTTTCCTGCAATGACTTCAAGGTGCGAGCTAAATTGGTAACACTGATGTAAGGCAAGACTTCAGCCGCACCACAGGCAACTTTTCGAGCGGTGTCATTCAGGCTCGCCGAGTTGTCTTTCGGGGCAATGACGGCCTGAACGCCTGCCGCCTCAGCAGTACGCAAACAGGCACCCAGATTATGAGGGTCAGTGACGCCATCCAACACCAGCAAGAACGCCGGTACATCCAGACCATCAATCAGCTCATAGAGGTATTTTTCATCGTGTAATTTACCTGGGCTCGCAAACGCAATAACCCCTTGATGGTTGCCCTCGACTTTTTCATCCAACTGCTTTCGGCTGACGGACGTCACAGCCACAGACATTTTCTGCGCCGCCGCCAACACCTTTTGCAAACGCTGGTCATTGCGGTTCTTCAACACCCAGAGTTCCTTCACTCTCTGAGGACTGGATTTCAATAACGCCTGCACGGCATGCAGACCAAAAACAGTTTCTAACTTAGCCATTCAATTACTCAACAATCGATTACATGCGCGATTACTGACGCTTTTTTGCGCCGGTCGCTTTCTTCACTTTCTTCTGGTGTTTTTTGGACGCGCTGGCTGATTTCGCCTTGCGAACTTGCTTGCCCTTACTGGGTTTCTTTTTCCCTGAAGGAGTACCTTTCTTTTGTGTTGTTTTCTTTGCTGACTTCCCGCCCGACTGATCTGATGCCGCATCTTCATCAGCCATGGTGCGTAATTTTTTCATATTCGCCCGGGCGTTAATCTTTGGGGAGGAGTTCCCTGTTTTGCGTTTTTTTCTGGCGCTTTGCAGGCGTTCGACCAACTCCAAATCCACTTTCCTCTCATCCAGGTCCACTCGAACTACTTGCACTCGTAACTCATCACCCAGGCGGAAAACCTGTCGGCTCTTCTCGCCAATCAAACGATGCTGAGAAGCTTCGTAGTGATAGTAGTCATGGGGCAAAGCACTGATGTGAACCAAGCCTTCAACGTAAATGTCTTTCAACTCAACGAAAATACCAAAACCCGTTACGGCGTTGATAATACCTTCAAAAGTCTCACCCACACGGTCTTGAAGATATTCACATTTTAGCCAGCTCACGACATCACGACTGGCTTCATCTGCGCGGCGCTCAAAGCTCGAGCAGGTTTCCCCCATGCTCAACATCGTTGCCATATCATAAGGGTAGATATCCCCCTTGGGTAAAGGCTTCGCTCCTTTCACTTTTTGAACAGGAGGCTTACTGAACAATGCCAACAGTTGCTGGCCCAAGCCACCTCGCCCTCGGATCACCGAACGAATGGCCCGGTGTACCAATAAATCAGGGTAGCGACGAATGGGAGAGGTAAAGTGAGTGTACGCTTTATAACAAAGGCCAAAGTGTCCTTGGTTATCCGGGCTATAAACCGCCTGTTTCATACTGCGCAGCATAACGGTTTGAATCAGTCCTGCGTCGGGGCGATCAGCAATGCTTTGCAGCAAGCGCTGATAATCTTCCGGTTTGGGTTGGCTCCGGCCACCCAAACTTAAGCCCATTTCGGCCAAAAAGTCTCGCAGATTATCCAGCTTTTCGTCACCTGGGCCTTCGTGCACACGATACAAGGCCGGCAACTCCAATTTCTCCAAAAAGCGCGCCGCGCATACATTCGCGCAAAGCATGCATTCTTCAATTAACTTATGAGCGTCATTGCGCTCAACCGGCACAATCTGCTCAATCTTGCGATCTTCGTCAAACAGTATGCGGGTCTCAGTTGTTTCAAAATCAATGGCCCCGCGCTCATTGCGATTCTGTCTGAGAACTTGATACAAATCGTGGAGTGCATCGATGTAAGGCAAGATGTTTGATCGCGCTTTACGGGGTCCACTTTGCGGGTTACCACGCTCCGCCAACATCTTCCCGACTTCGGTATAAGTCAACCGAGCATGGGAATGAATTAAACCTTCGTAGAATTGATAACCACTGACACGCCCATTCGCACTGATGGTCATCTCACACACCATTGCAAGACGATCCACATTAGGATTCAGAGAACAAAGACCATTAGAGATGGCCTCGGGCAACATCGGCACCACATGGTCCGGGAAATAGACAGAAGTCCCTCGCACCTGCGCTTCGCGATCCAACGCGGAACCCAAGGTAACGTAGTGAGAAACATCCGCGATGGCGACGAACAAACGCCACCCTTTGGTTTTCTTATTGGGGATACACAGTACGGCATCATCAAAATCTCGGGCGTCCTCACCGTCGATAGTGACAAAAGGCTGATCTCTTAAATCAACACGGTGCTGCTTATCGCCATCGGCAACCTCACTGTCTAAAGCGGCCGCTTCCGCACTGACATCGCTAGGCCAGAGATGGGGGATACCGTGCGAGCGGATCGCAACATCAATTTCCATACCCGGTGCCATATGATCACCCAGGACTTCCAGTACGCGTCCGGCTGGGTGCTGACGACGATCGGGTTGTTGGGTAATTTCAACCACCACATACTGACCGGGTTCGGCGTTTGCCGTTTCAGTCGCCGGAATCATCACGTCGTGAATCAAACGGGCATTGTCAGGACGCACAAAATTGACGCCGCTCTCAGCGTAAAAGCGACCAACCACCTGATGGGTGTTGCGAGCAATCACTTCCACAATATGGCCCTCGCGTTTACCGCGATACCCCTTGCCACTGTCGCGCACCAACACTTCATCACCATCGAAGACTTTGCGCATCTGGCGACCGGCAAGATACAAATCATCCCCACCATTCGCTGGAATCACAAAACCAAAGCCGTCTTTATGGCCATGCACCCGACCTTTAATCAAGTCCAGGTGATCCACCGGCCCATAAGCCCAACGCCGATTCCGCATTAACTGGCCATCACGCTCCATCGCGATCAATCTACGCCGCAGGGCTTCGATCGATTCTTCGTCGTGTAACTCCAGCAGCTGGCAGAGTTCCGGGTGTGTTAATGGTCCTGGCGCAGCATCCAGCTGCTTTAGAATGAATTCCCGACTCGGGATGGGTTTGGCGTAGTTTTGGGCTTCGCGCTCGGCGTGAGGATCACGCGGATGTTTGTTTTTTGGCAAAATGGAGTCCCTGTAGGGCTCATGCAGAGGGATGAGCCTATCGATTGAATAGGCTCATTATAGGGGATTAGCCCTTAGCTGACACGATTTATCAACTGGCCGATATTCGGGTTAGAACCCGCATTTTGAATGCCCACCAGAGTTTGGGTCAGCTCAACGCTCTTGCGGTTGAGCTCTGCTTGACTGACACGCTGCTCTTCCAGATTCTGTTTCTCTTTCCTCAGATCGTTCGCTTCACGTTCTTGGGCAGCTTTTTCAGCCCTGATCTCGGCCTCTTCTTCCCGAGCCTGGCGCTGCGCTTCAGCCAGCTGACTAATCTCCCTCAAGGCTTGTTGCTCCAATTGCGCAGCACGGGCAGCAACGCGGCGGTCCTGATCTGAGGGCTCTGCCGGAGCCAGCGCGGCACGTTGAACCTTGCGGGCATTCTCCAAAGTGGCTTTCGGGTCACCTGCGACTTCCTGGATAGTGATCGGCACTTCGCCTCCAACCGCGTAGTTCTTACCATCCGGGCCCTTCTGGTATTCATAGCTGGGCGCGCCTGCCAACTCCCCACCCACTGCAGCATGGGCCTGTTCATGGTCCTTAACTTCACGATCGCGAGCCGCCAGTTTTTGAATCAGCTGCATCTCTTCTCGACTTAAAGGCTCACCATCAGCCCCCTTTTGGCCTTGGGGGTTATCTCCCTTTTCCTGCTCTTCACTGTCGCGTTCGGCATCGGCATTGTCGCTATTTTCATCATTCTGACTACGACGTAGGCTTTTCTCTGATTTGTTGGCTTCTTCGACCGGACGAATTGTGCTCTGCTGAGCCTCTGGGTTGGCTTCGCCCACGGGGCGACTGACCTGATTCTCAAAAGGACTGACGGTATTGGCTAATGTAGGTTGTTGAGGGTTGAAGCTGATCATATCAAACTCCCGTTCATACTCTCCCTGCGGCCCGTGGGCTCGACTAAGCGCTGATATCCAACAACGCTCCCACCGTTCGATTACTGACCTCGATGACCTTAGCCGAGGCATCAAATAACTGCTGAGATTCCTTCAACTGAACGATGGGCTCAGCCAGAGGCTCTAAAACCCCCTTTGTTTCCTCAGCCGGGTGAAACCGGGCAGGGTTCGCTATCGATTCGGCCGCCTCTACGGCACGAGCCTGACTCCGCTGCAAGCCTTGTTGAGCGATACTGAAACTGTTCCCGCTGTTTATATTCATAAAACGCCCTGTTTAAAACCGCACACTGTCAAAACGAACTGAAATTTATGGCTGTATGCCAGTAATAATAAGCAACAATTGCTGAAAAAACGGCCAAACTTGATACCGCCCAGCGGAAGTTTGCGACGAAATGCACCTTTTGGCTCAAATGACCGAGGACTAGAAGCGTTTAGATATAAACCACTATTTTTTACTACTAAAATGATTGACAGCTGCTCTTGAAATCAATACTATGCGCGACCTCGAACAGCGATGCTGTACGATCTGCCCAGGTGGTGAAATTGGTAGACACGCTAGCTTCAGGTGCTAGTGGCCTCACGGCCGTGGAGGTTCAAGTCCTCTCCTGGGCACCAAATCAAAGACCACCATAGTCTAAGAAAGCCTCGCAAGCCCAGAGCACGCGGGGCTTTTTAATTTTCGGCTAGTCTAAGTTAGTCCAAGATGATCTAATAGAAACCCACCATTTTTGGTGGTGTTATTGGTGGGGTTGAACAAGCTTAATGAGCGGACCCCACCAGGTTTAACGTGAAGCCTGACTTATTAAAGACCTCAGTTAAGCCTAACCTAGTAACACCGACAACGTACAAGGGCTCCACTCACAATCGAACTGACCTTACTCCTTATGATCACCTGATACTGAGTTGCTAAGCCGAGCTGCTTGCCGCCGCGCAATTATCGTTACTGGCCTCTTAGACACATACCAAGGATGAATATATGTGCGCCAAACAAAAAGGTACTTTAAGCGCCATATTTGCCCCTTACGGGTGGCTAAACTGCCCGCTCAGCCTCATTTTTTCTGAATTTTTCAGGTCCCTTCTTCCTTTCTTCAAAAAGCCACAATTCGAGCGCATCCCATGACCTGCAAGGGTTTTACTCCTACGAGCAATTGAAAAAGAAAGGACCATCTACACCTTCAGCCCGGCTTACGCAGCACCTTCTCTTTTTGTTGAAAATTGCCTACTGGCTATAAGACCGCTGGATGCTTAGAGACCACCCTGGAGCCCTTCTAAAATCGTGACAATGTACGCGACTTTGAACTTTAAGCCTCAGATCCGGAACAATAGGCAGTAAAACGCTTACAAAACTGAGTATCAAACCAACATATTTAAAGCGAAAATGGTGATACAGGAGTTAGTCGAACTATTGCTCGGTTAATTGAGCTGCGGGCTACTTGGAAACCAAGCAATGATGACTCTGATACTTAAATCTAATATATTCACTACGTTTGCAATCATAAGGACTTGATATGAAAATCTTCAAAGGGACAGCGTTACCAATAATACTAGGGCTATTCTCGCTAAGTGCGCTTTACTTCAAAAATGAACTGTCAAATAGTCTATTTCCAGTTGAGCCTAACTCCCTTGCTTACTCAAAAGCAAGAGAAGCTCAAGAGAGGTTAACCGCACTAAACGATAAACTTGAAGGGTTAACAGTCGAGCAAAGTACCGATCCTGAAACAGGCTTAATGAGTAAGCAAAAAATAGAAATGCTTGCTCAAGTTAAAGCGGCCGATGAGGAATTCACCAATTTAGTTTACGAGTCAGTCAAAGATGCAAGATATGAGTCTCGACAAAATACCAAAAAGCTAACTAGCTTTGCCAATTTCTTTTTCTTTGCCTCGGTCGCCATAACGCTCTTAGTCCTGTCGCACAATCTATACAAAGAGGTGTGGCCCAAAATACGGGAAGAGGTTAAACGAAAGAAAAAACTGGCGAAGAATGGCTCAAGTGAAGACCAGATTAAGAAGTATCGACTTATGCTGGACAATGGCGTGATAACCAAGAAGGAATTTTCATTAAAAATGAGCATGATTCGCCAGCAAGAAGGCTTTACGCCAATAGCGCAAAAGACGGAATCTAAGGTTCAAGCTGAAAAATAACGTATATCTCTTCCCCAAAATAAAGGGAGAGGGTTAAATCTCTCCTCTTTGAGGCAATTTAATTTCGCATCAATAGCGCTCGGTACCCACACAAAGAACATAAAACTTTTCAATTCGCAGGTAAAACGCACCACCTCGAACGGCCTTGATTTGAAAAACTCCTGATATTTGCACCATCCACTCCTGCTGGTAGAATCTCCTTTTCCAACAACTTACCAAAAGGAATTGGCATGCCCATTCAAGACGACAATGTATCTCGACGAAATTTAGTCCTCTGGTCTGGCGCTATTATTGTTTTCTATTTTGGGGGTGGCTCCTTAGACGGAGACAAAATTTCACTAAGCCTCCTCAGCCTAGAGCTCTCCTCCCCCGATCAGATTATTTGGGTCCCGTGGGTTATTTTGCTCTGGTTTGCTTATAGATTTCACCTAACCCACAGAGATAGATTCACTAAAGAGTGGAAAAAGGGAATTTGGGATTCACCAAAAAGCGAAAAATTCGGCAAAGCTATCTACGCCAAGGTTCATGAGAAAGTCAAATCTAGTGGCTCCATTATTCTCTCCAGGGACCTAGGTGGGGTTTCTAATGAAGGAGAAGATGTGTTCAAAATCGTAGGAGTGCAAGCAAATTGGAGTAGCGGGACAGCCTTCTATGGAAAGAGGTCGGCGGGCTGGGAAGAGTATGATGTAGAGATAGGAGGAAGAAGTGACAACGGGGTCGAACTTCCAGCTTCTCTTTCAAGGCGCATAATGCTTGCTTATATACAAGAGCCTTTCACGAGTTATTTGGCTCCTCACCTACTCTGGCTAACAG
>NZ_BAABWJ010000008.1:0-229636 GCF_040372805.1 Pseudoteredinibacter isoporae | reverse complement strand
CACAATACCTTGGCGCGCTAATAACTTTGGCCTATCAAGCAATGATTGTTATAGCAACAATCATTTTATAGCCAAAATGTGACACACACCACAAAGTAGCAGTCCACTTGTCAGCCATATAAGCCAAACATGCCTTTTTATTAAGCTTTTAGTGCCAGATGGTTCTATAAAGGCCCCAATTCTATCTGGGAAAACATGAATGGAATAAGAATTCCGTCCTCTATTGGCAAAAAACCATGGAAAACCGGCCTGAAATCCCCTTTTCTGGATGAATCAGGCTTTAAATTCCGCACAGACCGAAGAATCTAAGGTTATACCTTTCTCAACCCGCCCATAGGTACTTATCGATAAGACAAGCGGCAAAGAATTTCCTGTGGCAGTGACCGTCTACCACTCCTATCGCTCAAAAACGACACAATTGGGTCTCTTGCGGCCCATTCACGTTCATATCGTGAGCAATTTTGCCTGGCACGGCCTTTGCAGTGTGCATGTCACGAGAAAGCGGATTCCCTCGAATGCGTTCATAACATCAGTGCACGATAAGGATTCACGATGACCTTGTGGCAAAAAATGTTTGGCAAAAAGCCTGAAATTGAAGCTCGCAGTATGCCCGGCTTTTTTAAGGAGATGGCCCAAGACGCTTCGCAACCTCATCCTGAGGTCTTGAGGCAACTGCGCCTCTGGCAAAAGCAAAGGCAATTGATTGAAGTTAAAAGTGTTCGCCAGGGTGATTACCAGCAAAGTCTGATCTTGTCGGTAGACGCCAGCAGCGGCAGCTTTGATATCGATGAACTCTTTCCAAGTCAGTATCACGGCCAAATTCGCGCCGGAGATGCTTTGCATATCCGACTTCATCAGGGAGGCCAGGTTCAGGAAATGGAGTGCCAGGTTCTGTGCTACCACCACCACACCGCCATGCCCTACTACAGTCTTCAAATACCTGATCGAATTGACTCAGGACAGCGCCGCAAACAACCCCGCATTGTTATCGATGAAGATTTTCCGATTGCAGCAAGTCTTCAAACGCCGGTCGGACAAAAGTTGTTTGGCAGTGTGGAAAATTTATCCAGTGGTGGTGTGCGCTTACGCTTCGCGGGAAACCAACTGAAAGATCTTTATCCCGGGGCAGTATTACCTATGTGCGACTTAGCCTTTCCTGGCGGATTCAACATTCGCTGCCGCGCGAAACTCAAAGGCATCCAATTTCTTCGTCAGCCAAGACGCCACACCAGCATCAGTTTGAGTTTTCTGGATTTGGCATCAGCACAACGACAACAAATTGAAGGGTTAATCGAAGCCATTGGGCAACGCTGTGAAGCCGCTTGAATACACACGACATCAGCAAGGTTATTTGCCGTTTTAGAGCAAAGCGCGCATCACATGAGCGCTTCATTTATCACAAAACTATCCCATTACAGGGTGGTTATAGATATTTAATTTTTCGAACTTGCGCAGTATGGAAAACAAACTAAGCTTTAAAAACAATGCCGCGTCAAGCGACCATAATTCACAATCAAATTCGTCTATTTTTGCACCTAGAGGTGGTTTGTGTTTCGTACTCCAGGGCTTGTCATTTTCGCTCTTTGTTTTTCAATTACATGCCGGGTTTCCGCACTCGACATTCGTCTCGAACATCAGGGAAACATTCAAACTGCGCCGGGTGCAGTAGTGTGGCTAGAAGCAAACTTTCCACTCCCAGAGTCAGCTCCCGTCACAGCTTCAGAGGCACAAAACGCCAAGGTCATTGAGCAACGAAACCGACAATTTGATCCGTATATCAGTATCGTTCGGCTCGGCAGCGACATTCATTTCCCCAACCGGGATAACACCGCACATCACGTATATTCATTTTCCAAACCCCTGAGCTTTGAACTGCCGCTCTATAAAAAACGAACGCCTGCTCCCATCAAAGTGGAAAACCCGGGACTTATCGCTTTGGGCTGTAATATCCACGATTGGATGATCGCCTACCTTGTCGTCGTCGACACTCCTTTTTTTGGGCAAATTGAAAAAGACTTCGTGAGCTTTAAAGGTATTCCACACGGTCCGTATCAGATCAACGTCTGGCACCCGGACATTAACAATGGCCAAGCATTGATTACCGCGCTGGATTATCAAGGGCAAGCCACATATCGCATTACTGTACCTCAAAAAGTCACCCCCAAAGCCCAGGTGAAAGCGCCTCAAGAGCGCTTGGATGAAGATGAGGACTATTAAGCGTAAGTCAATCTAAAGACCAGAAGCCCTTTATGCGAGATGTGAAGACATTAAATAAATACGCCCCTGGAATGCCAAGCAAGGTCATACGCCATGCCATGACATTTGCACTCGCCACTTGTCCGTCAATCGCACTGTCACAATCTCAGGGGCAATCTCTGGGACAACAAACTGACTGGTTACAAAGAATCAGCAGCAAAGCTTACCTCGATTTCCGTTTGCAGCATTTTGAAGGTAACAACAGTTGGTTGGATGCAGGTACAGGACATTCGCGTTTTGATCATGATCACAATGGCCGTCCACTTCTTGCCGATGCCGCCGCAGAGATAAAAGTGGATCTAAAACCCGGCAGTCAATTGGTCACTCAAATCCATGCCTACCCGGAACAAACCTCCGGCATAGAAGTTACTGAGTTGTACTGGCAATATCGTCCACTGCGGAAGGGGAAGGTGCGCAGCCGCTGGCGGCTGGGTATGTTCTATCCCAAAATGTCGATCGAAAACCGTGGAAGCGTTTGGAGTTCGATTTACGGACTTAACTATTCTGCGATTAACACTTGGTTTGCTGAAGAACTCCGGACTGTGGGATTGGAAGGAAACTGGCGCTGGGTTATTGCGAGCCCGACAGCACACACACATCATAAGCTCAACGCCAGTATCAATTTAGCCCTGTTTGCTTTCAATGATCCCACGGGGGCCATACTGTCATGGAAAGGATGGTCTAATCACGACCGTCAAAGTGGTTGGGACAGTTCTTTACCGTTTTATCCCGCTCCAGGGGTCGCCGCTGCAGAAAACCCACAGGCCAAACGCTATCAACCCTTTCGGGAAATCGACGACCGCCCTGGCTTCTATGCCTCATTTGGGCTGTCGCGGCGTAAGCAGTTCAAAGCGGAGGTCTACTACTACGACAACCAAGCCGAAGACACCGCCTTCCACAACGGCCAATACGCTTGGCGCACTCGCTTTTGGCACCTTGGTGCCCATTATTTTTTGCAGTCTGATATAGAACTCTACGGCCAATACATGAGCGGCGACACCAGTATGGGGCGGGGTTTTGTGCTCAATGACCTCGAGTCTGCCTATATCGGCCTGTCCAAATCTTCAGGGCCCCATCGCCTCAGTGTACGGTTCGAAAGAGCCACAGTGGAAGATAGGGACACGACTCCAATGGATAACAACAATGAATCAGGCAATAGTTTCAATATCAACTACAGTTATTATTTAGCGCCGCATTGGAAATTCAGCGCCGAATATCAGCAACGTCGCTCCCGACAACATCGACGCCACTACCGTGGCGAACGCCGATACGCCAAGGAAGACCAATTGAGTTTCAGTGCCCGTTACTATTTTTAGGGCAAACCTACAGTGAATTACCATGAAACTACACAGTCGAATATTCGCCTTATTGACCACCATCCTGTTAGGGCTGGGTCTCTCCAGCATGCTCTTCCTCTATCAATCGGCCAGTCAAAAGGTCGAACAAGACGCTTCCGACAAGCTTCTGGTGGCTCAAAAAACTTTTTTGATGTACTCGATAACCAACATCATTTATTGAATACCAGCGTCGAAACCGTGGTGAAAGACTGGGGCCTTAGGCAATCTATCGGTCAACGCGACTACAGCACCCTGGAAAGCGTATTGCAAAACCACAGTAATCGCGTGGGCGCTGATGTCGCTCTTTTTGTCGACAATGAGGGAGTGCTGGCAGTCAGTACCATTCGTCAGGACAAGCAACTGCCGCAACAGATTCTGGAACTGGTCAACCGCAGCCAGCAAATCACTTTTCAAACCATCACCCAGATCAACCAACGTCACTATCAACTGGTATTGACCGAGGTCAAAGCCCCCATTCGGGTCGGCTGGCTCGGCATGGGTTTTGAGATTGACGATCAGATGGCAAATCGCTACAGCGAAATCAGCGGTGTGAATATCAGCTTTGTCCTGCCCCACAGCCACAGTTTGCAATTTATTGCCAGCAGCCTGCCGGAAGAACGCATGAAAAGCATGCCGCCCACGCCTCCGGCCTTAGCAGATAAGCCCTGGGTGATCACCCAAGGAGAGTGGGAAGATCTCGCTCTGTATCGTCCTTTTGATGAACACTCACAAAGCGGTTTGGCTATTTTATTTCAGCAATCGTTGAATGAGCCCCGAGAAAAGTTCAGCCAGTGGTGGCTTAGCCTGCTCTCAATTTTTGGTTTAATTTCCTTACTGGCTCTAGTTTTTGGCTATGTTTTTTCAAGAGGCATCAGCAAACCCCTGAATCAACTTTTGCACGTTATCGATGATGTATCCAAAGGTGACTATAACACCCCTATTCGCATTCATCGTCGCGATGAAATCGGCCGATTGGCGAAGGCATTTTCACGCATGCAACGAGCGGTATCGGAACGTGAGGAACACATTACTTACCAAGCCAGCCATGACAGCTTAACCGGCTTGTTGAATCGCAAAGGATTGATTGAACGCATTGACCATACCATCAACCATCTGGACAGCAGCCAGGAAGTTGCGGTGCTGGCAAACTTCCGCCTCAATCACTTTCAAGATATCGTTGATGCGCTGGGTTACTCCTGGGGCGATAAACTGATTCATTTGGTTACCGAACGATTGAGCACAAAACTGGAAGATCACAAACTGGCACACTTGAATTTGGATGAATTTATCTTGTTGGGTAAAACCAATGACATCATGGGTGCTCGTGAAATCAATGAACAAATTCATCAAGCCCTGAAAGATCCGTTTTGTGTCAGCGGCATTGAACTGAGCCTAAAAATTTCGGTTGGCATTGTGATTTACCCGTTCAGCGCCCTGGATGCTGAGGGTTTATTACGCCGTGCCGGTGTCGCCTTAAACGAGGCCTGCAGCAGTCAAAAAGCCACCGTCACCTACGATCCTAAACACGACGAATACAGTCTTCGCAAACTGACCTTAATGGCCGAGCTGCCCAAAGCCATCATAGAAAATCAGGTGTGTTTACACTACCAACCGAAGATACGCCATCACCAGGGCAAAACCCAAGTCGAAGGCGTGGAATGCTTGGTACGTTGGCAGCACCCTGAGCTGGGTTTCGTACCTCCAGATGATTTTATCGGTCTCGCGGAAAAGACTGGTTATATCGTTGAACTGACACGTTGGGTGTTGGCCAAAGCATTGGAGCAATGCCAACGCTGGCGGGCACAAGGTTACGATCTCGCCGTCGCGGTCAATATCTCTGCACTCGATCTGGCCCAAAAGGATTTCGACAAAGAAGTCGCCTTTTTGCTGCAAAATGCTGAATTGCCCACCAGCGCATTGATTGTAGAAGTAACCGAGAGTGCCGCTGTCGAAAACCCTGAAAGCGCCATTGCCCAATTGAGTCACTTAAAAGACCAAGGCATCAAATTGTCTATTGATGATTACGGTACAGGCTATTCATCCCTTGCACAGCTTAAGCAATTGCCCGTACATGAATTAAAAATTGACAAAAGTTTTGTACAGGATTTAGCACAGGATGAAGAGGACAGAACCATTGTCCGCTCAACCATCGAGCTTGCCCATAATATTGGATTGTCGGTCGTCGCCGAGGGGGTAGAAGACGAGGCAGCCTTACAGCAGTTAATTGCCTGGGGTTGCAACTATATGCAAGGCTATTTCATCGCAAAGCCACTGGACGAAGCGGCGATAGGAAAATGGTTGCAACGTTGCGCCTACCCAGTTAAAACCCTTCGCTCAGCAGATCGCGATGAGTCGCTCAAACCTGGCAAGGTTAAACCCTTGCCGTTTCGTTCAAGCGCAGAGTAACTCTATAACGTGGTGAGCAAACTGGCCGTGTTTACTTGCTGTCTTCCAGCAATGCGTCACGTTCACGTTGATACTCATCGTAGCTTTGCTGGTATTGCTCCATGCAGCGATCCTGCATCGGGGGCGGCTCTTTCTCACAGGCTTTACGACCATTCTCCTGCGACATCTCATAAACATCCTGTTGAGTGCAGGCCGCCAGGATTGCGGCCAAGCTCAGCAGGCCAAACATTCTCAAGGGAACGATTTTCATTGTGTCTCTTCCTCGGAATCAACGCCTTATTTTAAACAACCCTAAACAAGTACAGATTGTTGATTCATAAGAGACCACAACGCTAGCCAAAGGTTCGTCAAATTGGCTAGGATAGCCTTAAAGCCAACCTCATAAGTAAGCAATTCGACCTTCTCGGAAGGTTTACTTTCCTTCAGTGCTGACGTGAACATTGAGATCCCAATCATAATCATAACTGAAACTTTCAACAGGTTTCTCAATCAGGCCCTGGCCCTGAAAATAACGCCAGAGTTGCTTCTTCTCGGGCGCAAAGTCCTGCCAATACCAATTGAAGATACTGGATAAACGATAACTCTCACCAGATACAGAAAAGGCTCTGGACGAGCTAAGAAACTCACGTTTCGCACGCTCCAATTGCTCATCCAGGCTCTCCGCGCGATACACCTCTTTCGCCAGATTGGGGCAACCTATGCTGGCGCAATTCAAGGCAAAGTGAAAGCGGGCATCCTTCCAAATTGGGCGCAAGATTCGATGCTCAATATCATTCAGGGAAAGTTTTTTTCCAGCAACCACTAAAATTTTGTCTTCCCAGGGGCCCGCATTAAACAAACTTTTGAAACTCAAGCGGATATCTTTAATAGAGTCCAGCGGGTAATGATCCAAGACCAAATTAACCACCGCTATATTGTAAGTATTGATCCAAAATGCCTGCTGCTCAGCTTCAGACCATTCTCGGGGATCCAGCTCAGCCAGAGCGTTCAAATGCCTTTGCAAAGTTTGTTTGTCCTCTTTACTCACGTCACCATACGCCACGCGATTCACGCCTTGCGCATCCGGACTGACATAGGTGTCCAGAAACGCCTGCCAATCCGCCACAGAGAGGGGTTTGTCACTCGTCTGCTTGATCTCCTGAGGTTGCCAAAAGGGCCAAAGTTCGGCTTTTGGCGCCGCCAACACCCCAGGTATGTGACACATTAACGTCACCACCACGAGGCATTTGGATAAAGTCATGGAACTGAACATACTACGCATAGAAGAACCTGAAATACTGGTTTCAAAGAGGGAGAAAAAGCTCTCAATTACTGCACGTCAGTTTGCCATGGCATATGGAGGGGGGATACTCTAGAATAGTTAACCAATTTATAACATTTGGTTAACAGAGTTATTCTCCAGTATGAAATCCGTGATTTCCAATCCCTCTAGTGGACAGAACCACCTATCTCACCTCCAGCAAATTGATCAGGAACACATCTGGCACCCCTACAGCCAGGTCGCCGACAGCAACAGCTCCCCCCTGCCTCTTGTGGCACGCGCCGAAGGGGTTCATTTGGAACTGGCAACGGGCGAGCGGATCATCGACGGAATGTCATCCTGGTGGTGCATGTTGCACGGTTACAACCATCCCGTTTTGAATCAGGCAGCCAAAGAGCAGATTGATAAAATGGCCCATGTGATGTTTGGCGGCCTCACTCACCAACCGGCTATTGAGTTGGCTCACTTACTGGTGGAGCTAACCCCTAAGGGGCTGGATAAGGTGTTCTTCGCCGACTCGGGTTCTGTCAGCGTGGAAGTGGCCATCAAAATGGCTCTCCAATACTGGCATTCCCAAGGGCACGCTGAAAAACATCGCCTGTTAACGATTAAAAACGGCTATCACGGCGATACGTTTGGGGCGATGGCGACCTGTGATCCAGTCAATGGCATGCACCATTTATTCAGCGCCAATTTACCAAAGCACCATTTTCTGGAAGCACCACCGGCTGGATTTGAATCAGAGCCCTGCCCTGAATACTTGGCCCGAGCGAGAAATTTTATCGCGACTCATCACAGCGAAATAGCCGCCTTTATTTTGGAGCCTATCGTGCAAGGCGCTGGTGGTATGCGTGTCTATTCACCGGGCTATTTGAAAGCGTTTAAAGCTCTGTGCGAAGAGTTTAATATCCTGCTGATCGCCGATGAAATTGCCACGGGCTTTGGCCGTACTGGAAAGCTGTTTGCCTGTGAGCACGCCGATATCAGCCCGGACATATTGTGTTTGGGCAAAGCCTTGAGCGGCGGCTACATGACTCTGGCGGCCACGCTGTGTACTTCCAAAGTAGCCAATGGTATTTGCGAGGGGGAAGCCGGAGTATTTATGCATGGCCCCACTTTTATGGCAAACCCTTTAGCCTGCGCAACGGCACTGGCCAGCACCCGCCTTTTGATTGAACAAGACTGGGTGAGCCGTATCCGATTGATTGAAGAGCAGCTCAAATCAGGTTTGGCTCCATTGAAACACGCAGAAACTGTGGCAGATGTTCGAGTGATTGGCGCAATTGCCGCGGTCGAAATGAAGGACGATGTTGAAAAAGAAGCTCTGCAAAAAGCCTTGATTCAGCGTGGTGTGTGGCTGCGCCCCTTTGGAAAGCTGGTGTACACTATGCCGCCGTTTATCAGTACCGAAGAGGATATACAGGTACTGTGTAAAGCCATGGTGGACACCTTATCCGCCCTTTGAACTCACGCAATTCCCAACTAAAATGCAGAGTACGCGCTGTGAGTCAGGCAAGAAATACCGGACTGACATTCTGCCATTCGACAACCGCAAGACCCGCTGCCGTCGAATGGTAATAGTTTCATCAAGCTTAACCCAGCTTACGAATGCCTACCGCGCTGCGAGCTTTGTCGAGTAACGGCTCGCTGTAACTGCGTGCTTTTTCGGCCCCAGCTTGCAACACATCTTCGATGTAAGATGGATTGGCCAGAAGCTCGTTGTAGCGCTCTCGAGGTTCTGCCAGTTCATTATTGATCAGTTCAAACAGTTCTTTTTTGGCTTCGCCCCAAGCGATACCGTCCGCAAACGCCTGGCGCATATCAGCTTGCTGCTGTTCGTTAGCAAACGCTTTCCAGATCTGGAATACCGTGGAAGTATCCGGGTCTTTTGGTTCACCGGGCTCAAGCAAGTTGGTTTTGATTTTGTTAATGTGTTTGCGCAGCTGTTTTTCGCCCAAAAACAGAGGGATGGTATTGCCGTAGCTTTTACTCATTTTACGGCCGTCCAGGCCTTGCAGCACAGCAACATCATCATCGACCACGTACTCGGGCAACGTAAACAGCGGTTTCTTTTTGCTGGCAAACAAATGATTAAATCGCTGGCCCATATCTCGGGCCATTTCCACATGTTGAATTTGATCTTTACCAACAGGTACTTTATTGGCATTGAAGATCAAAATATCCGCCGCCATTAACACCGGGTAACTGAACAGTCCCATGGTGATACCGAAATCCGGGTCCTCGCCAGCCTCGCCATTTTGATCAACGGCGGCTTTGTATGCATGGGCACGATTCATCAAGCCCTTGGCGCACACACAATTAAGCATCCAGCAGAGTTCAGCGATCTGGGGGATATCGGACTGGCGATAAAACACCACTTCTTCCGGGTTCAAACCAAGCGCCAACCAGCTTGCAGCAATTTCTCGGGTCGATTGAGCAACCAGATCCGGGTCCTGACATTTAATCAAGGCGTGAAAATCCGCCAGGAAGTAAAAAGACAAATTGTCCTGATTGCGACTGGCTTCGATAGCCGGTCGGATGGCGCCAACATAGTTACCAATATGGGGCGTTCCCGAAGTCGTAATACCGGTGAGAATACGTTGTTTTTCTTTGCTGCTCATGCTTGGTCCAAATTTTTTCAAGGGCAGCCATTGCTGCCGGGCGCCGCTATGATACAGGGCTTGGACGATGGAGCAAAGCGAGCCTTAGACGGGCTTCTTACGCAAGGAATGAAAGGTACGCTGATAGTCCGGTCCCAATGCAGACCAATCAAAGTCGACCCGACTAACCACTTCCGGCAGCTTGCCCTGCTGGATCTTGTGAGCGGCGAGTTTGCAAATCTCGGCGGCCAACCCCTCTGCCTCATGTGCAATCGTCGAGGAGGGATAACAGAGCGATTCATCAAACCATTCCGGGTAAACGAGCCGTTTGGGGAGCAATGGATAGCAGCCCTCCGCCTGGGCCTCCAGTATCGCTAAGCCTTGGAAATCGTGTTCCGCGGTGGACAGCACCACATCAGCTGAATGCATATGAGATTGATAGCTGTGCACGCAGGGCTCGTAACCCCAAGCTTCGAGGGCCATCGGGCTATCACTGGCCGTAAGAATGCGCTGAATTTGAGCAAATTCCTCAGGCACATTGCGAAAACTCTGACCAAGAATTAACCAGCGTATATCGGGGCGTTCCTGTTCAGGCAGGGACTTGAGTTGACGATCCAGACGTTCAATTGCCGCCAACAAGCGTTCCGGCCCCTTGTCATACTCCCAGCGGTGATTCCAAAGAATGCGCAACGCTTTTTCATGTCGGCGTACCTGAGCTGAATTTGGCACTTTTGAAACATAAGGGCTAATAGGCACCGGCAGCACTCGCGCGCGCTCACTAAGCTGCTCCATTAATCCTTTGGGGACATGATCCGGCATCGCCTTTAACAAAGCACGAGCGCCGGCCATGAAGCTGTCCAAGTTGAACTGGCTGTTGAAAAGAATACTATCGGCACACAGCGCGCTGTAAATACTCGTTAACTGGGGTTCAACAGGGCTATGCTGGCGAGTGCTTTGAGGATAGGCAAATTGATTTTCATGGAAATAAAGTACCGTAGGCAACCGGGCCAATTCGGGTACAAAACCTCGCAATGCCGACAGATCGACCATGGACGTGGCCAATAAAAATTCATAGTCCTGCGTGAGTATATCTCGTTGTTTAAACGCCCACGACAGGCTGTTTCCGCGCTGCCTCCAGCTGAAATAACGTGGGGGTAAACTCAATTCCGTCCATTGCCAGTCGGGTAAGCCCTGGCAGAGTTGTCGACGCCAATAGCGATGACTCTGGGCATCATACGCAGAAAGCAAAAGTGCACGGGGGTAATTATCAGTTGCCTGGGTCATTGCCAATAGCGAATCTCAGCAAACACCTAGAGCTCGACTTCCTGAACATCACTGCTGCGCAATAACAGCACATCCAAACCGGCTTGTACCATGAGCTGCACAGCCACTTCAGAGCGGCGCCCTCCATAATCACTGACCACATACAATACGTCTTTAGACATTTCAGCGAGCTTGGGGCGTAAATAAGAAAGCGGAATATTGACGGAGCCCGACAATTGCTGTTGTTTGAATTCGATGGGCAAACGCACATCGATGAGTCGAATAGAACGGCCAGACTGTTGCAACTTAAAAAATTCAGTGACCGATACATAATTAACCAGAGGCCGGTGCAAGAGCTCCGCAAAGCTTTCTTTACCCAGGCACATCAGTTCTCCGTCGCTGCTCATTTCCACCGTTGCATTGCGCGCCGTATCACCGATCAACGCTTCTTCTCCGAAGTAGTCACCGGTGCCTAAATTGGCTTTGCAATAGCCCGCCGAATCGAGAACTTGAGCGGTTCCCGATTTGATTACGTAAAAGTAATCGCCCTTGGTTCCGACCACGACAACTTTTTCACCCTTACTGACATTACGAGGAATAAATCGTTGAAACAAGGCTTGAATATTGCCAGGAGGAATTCGGGAAAAAAGTGGTGCAGCCAATAAAACACTCATCCAGTCGGTACTGAGCTGCTCTTCAATAATTGGATCGGTATCAAACTCATCTGTAGGATCAATTCCAGCGCCATCGAGCAAACTGGATTCGCTCCATACCATCACCAAATCCAGAAAATCACGCTCGATGACTAAAGCCGTGACGTCGGTTTTTGCAAATGCCGTTACCCTTGCCGGCTGGGTATTGCACAACGGATGGCGTGCCTGGGGACTGGTGTGGTTAACACTGATTCGGGATAGATCAGCGGCGAGTAAATCAACGCCACCTTTGAGTAAATAGAAGGTTTCCGAGAGTTTTTTGCCGCGCTGGAACAGCACATCGCCTTTTTTAAACTCGCGAACACTGATCCGCTCAATAGCACTTTCCAGAAAGTCGCTGGACAGGCTGTCAAAAGGAGAGAACAGTTGTAATATTTCTTTATTTATTGTCATTACTGAGCCGCACACCCATAACCGGGAAGACATCAAGATCATGCCTATTCCCAGCAATATTGTTATATAAATTCTTATATACGATAACAGCAGTTTTTGCCATTTCGACCCTTCCCTGGTGAGGTCAGCATTCAATAATTTCGACTGATATTACAGATTCCCTGTCATCCAGAACTTCAGGTTATACCCTTTGTTTCGCCAAAAATCTATTAAAAATCCGATACATGGTGTAACAGTCTTCACTACCGGCCGTTTCCCGAATAGAGTGCATACCAAAGGTCGGCACCCCGACATCGACAGTTCGAACACCGATCTCAGTGGCCGTAATCGGTCCGATGGTACTGCCACAGCCCATGTCCGCTCGGGTCACAAAGGTTTGTACCGGTAACTCTTCGGCGAGCAACTTAAACAAACCCGACGTCTCGCTGTTACTGGCATAACGTTGATTGGCATTAATTTTAATCACCGGTCCCGCATTGAGCTTAGGACCATGATTGCCATCGTGTTTATTTGGGAAGTTCGGGTGAATCCCATGGGCATTATCCGCAGAGATCATCACACTGCGATTGATCAGCTGTTCACGTGGGGTAATCTCAGGCCAAATGCGCTCTAAAAAGCTGGCCAACATTGGTCCCTGGGCACCGCAAGCCGAAGCACTGCCCACCTCTTCATGATCGTTACAGACCAACAGACAACTCTGCTCCCCATCCGCGTCCAGCAAGGATTCCAAACCAATGAAGCAACTCAAAAGGTTATCCAATCGTGCGCTGACCAAAAAGTCACCATTGAGGCCGAGCTGGCCGGCGCCCTGACAGTCATAACAACTGATCTCAAAATCCAGAATCTGATTGATATCCAGCTCCGGCTGCTGGGCCAGAAGTTCTTCGCGCAACAAATGTTGGAAATCCATCGGTTCGTCACTCAGGCCTAACACCGGCGGCATATCGGTTTGAGGGTTGACGCTGCGTTTATCGTTAACACCTCGATCCAGATGAATCGCTAAGCTGGGAATAGTCGCCACAGGACGTTTGAAATCGATCAACGCGGATTGCAATTGCTGATTCGCATCACTGTAGCTTACCCGCCCTGCCAGAGACAGGTCTCGATCAAACCAAGGATTGAGTAAGACGCCACCGTAGATCTCTACACCCAGCTGTGCGTAACCCTGTTGGTGAAGATCCGGCTGCGGTTTTACTTTAAGGCAAGGGCTGTCTGTGTGCGCACCCAACATGCGCAGGCCGTGTTCAACAGGATCACTCTTACCGAAAACAAAGGCAATGATCGAAGAATCGTTCCGACAGACATAATATTTGTTCCCTGGGGACAACTGCCAGGCATCCGCTTCATTCAGTGCTTGAAAACCAGCCGCATCCAGGCGTTTAGCCATGGCCTGTACGGCATGAAACGGTGTTACGGATTCATCGAGAAATTCTATACAGCGCTGCAAAAACTGATTCGCAGCCGCTTGATCGTTGGCAGTCATACATCCCCTTAACTATTAAACTCACAGCGAAATCACCGGTGCGCGTATCTTAGCAGTTTTAAGGCCAAAGCTCAGCTTGATCAACGGCCTTGAAGCAGGACATTCAACACTCCTGAACATCCAAAGTATCGGCAGGGGCGTCTGCTTTTCTGATGTTGAACGCCAAGGAAGAAGCGTTCTTGAAAAGGAGACTCTGTCAAGAAGGCTGCGGTATGCTGGAACAGCCTTCGGGTGGCAGTTAACAATGTCTTAAAGGCGCCTCAGTCGCGTTTCAAGCGAGCCAGCAAAGATGAGGTATCCCATCGCCCGCCCCCCATCATCTGAACATCGTTATAAAATTGATCAACGGTCGCAGTGACGGGCAGCGACGCATTGATTCGGGAGGCTTCCTGCAATACGACAGCCAGATCTTTGCGCATCCAGTCCACCGCAAAACCATGATTGTAATCACCGGCCAGCATCGTGCGATAGCGATTTTCCATCTGCCAGGATTGCGCAGCACCTTTGGAAATCACATCCACCACTTGATGCGCGTCTAAACCTGCTTTCTCTGCAAAGTTCAAGCCCTCTGCCAAACCTTGCACCAGGCCCGCAATACAAATCTGATTCACCATTTTGCACAGTTGCCCCGCACCACTTGGCCCTAGTAAACGGCAGGAACGAGCATAGTGATCAATCACCGGATTCACATGATTAAAAACCGTTACATCACCACCAGCCATGACCGTAAGGCAAGCATTTTCAGCACCCGCTTGACCGCCTGAAACGGGAGCATCCAGAAAATGCAGCTTGAGGCGTTTCGCTTCTTGATTCAGTTCACGGGCCACTTCAGCCGATGCTGTCGTATGGTCAACCAGTACCGCATCGACTTTCATACCGGCAAAGGCACCATCATCACCGAGGCAAACCTCGCGGATATCATTGTCATCACCTACACAGGTAAATACGATCTCAGCACCTTCGGCAGCCTCTCTAGGCGTCAGCGCCATCTCACCGCCAAATTCGGCTTTCCAACGTTCAGCTTTCTCTGTGCTGCGATTGTACACGGTCACCGGGCAACCCGCTTTTTGAAGATGACCCGCCATGGGATACCCCATAACACCCAATCCGATAAATGCGACTTTTTGATGCATACTATTCTCCAGCCATCAATCTGGTAAGTGTGATTCGCTAATCAAACGAACCATCAAATGAATACGTGTTTATTGACATAATAGACCAGCCTTCTCATTTCGCCTCGTTTGCCGCCTAATCGACTAAACAAACAGAGCAAACAGAATCGCCGCTAAAACAATTCGATATAAAACAAAGGGGAGCATTCCCATGCGTTCTATCACCGCCATAAACCAGTACACGCATGCGTACGCCGACAATGCAGAAACCAATACACCGATAGCAATTAAATCCCACTGTGGGGCCGATTGAGAAACCAACTCCAGGCCCTTGTAGCCGCCACTCAGTACAATAATGGGTATCGACATGAGAAAAGAAAAACGGGCAGCAGCATCTCTCTGAAAGCCCAATAGCAATGCCGCCGTCATGGTGATCCCTGAACGCGACGTGCCGGGGATTAATGCAATCGCTTGAGCACAGCCAATAATAAACGCGGCCCACAAGGTCATTTTTATCAGAGATTTTTCACGTGTACCTAACTTGTCGGCCACCGCCAGCAACAGACCAAAGCACAAGGTCGTTGTCGCAATCACCAGCGGAGAACGCAATTCGCGCTCAATAAAATCATTAAAAGCCAAAGCAGCTAAGCCGGCCGGCACAGTGGCCACAAACAAAAACAGAAGCGTTTGGCTTTCCGAATTCCACTGCCGATTCTGCAAGCTCTCGATAGAACCGGAAGCAATCGCCCCAATATCCTTGCGAAAAAACCATACGATGGCTAGGAGTGAGCCCACATGTACGGCAACATCAAACGCCAAGCCTTGATCAGGCCAGCCAAACAAGGCCGACGGTAAAATCAGATGCCCTGAACTCGAGATGGGCAGAAACTCGGTGAGTCCCTGCAACAAGGCTAAAATAATCGCCTGTAGACTATCCATCATCTCTCCTGAAACCACCAATCAAATCAAGCTTCCCTGATACTATATTAAGGCTGACGAATGCGTTGGCGTTTTTCCCAACTCACTTCATTGCGCAGGTACACGGGCTGGACTTGGCGAATATCTTGCGCGTTACCGGCCTGCCATTGCACCAGTCCCAAACGTAAAATGTCTATCGCCCAAGGCTCAATCGCCCTATCTTGCGCAGTAGCTTTTCCCAGTAAAGTCGATAATTCTGAATAGTGCCAACCTGGCCCACAACAGGACAATGTAGCAACCGCCCCTTGATCGTCGATGAGCTGCTGCATTTTTTCCGCAGCAATGTCAGGGTCATCCAGAGCGTCATCTTGCAGGGCCGACACGCCATCACCATCGTATTGGTACGCGCCCCAATAGACCTGCTGCATGCGGGCATCCAGGCAACTTAGAATAATCTGTTTGCCATCGACTACAGAGTTCGCGTCAGCCAGCACCGAATGCGCCGCGGCTGACCCCATCGCCGCCAAAGTCGAAATGGGCAAAACTGGAATGTTCAGGCCGTAAGCCAAACCTTGCACAACCGAAAAACTGATTCTTAGGCCGGTAAACGAACCCGGGCCAACCCCAAACGCAATCGCTTTCAACTCCTTTCTATCGACACCTTCCTGCTGTAATAATTCATCCACCATGGGCAACAGTAACTGAGTGTGCTGTCGGGGCGCTTGGCGACGCAGCTCTCTGATATCCGGCGCAGCCAGATTCTTTTGCTGTTGGGCATCAACAATGGCCACCGAACAATAGTCCGAAGCGGTATCCAGAGAGAGAATATAGCTCATAGGGGGTACAAACCTGCAAATTCAAAAAAGCGAATTTTACTCTAAATCCAGGGCTCTGTTCAGATTAATTTGTCGCTCAGCACCGCATGTCTCGCTACTAACCCACCCAAATCCCATAAATGCTCGAGGCATAAAAAAACCCGCCTCTGCAACGCAGGGACGGGTTTATTCTCATGCAGCTAAAGAAGCGTGATTACTTCTTCTTTTTAGCGGGGCGACCGCGCTTCTTGGTAGCCGCTTTTGCCTTTGGCTTAGCCTTTGGTTTGGCCTTAGGCTTGGCTTTTTTTGCTTTTTTAGGCTTGGCTTTAGCTTTAGTAGCGGCCTTTTTGGCAGCAGCCTTGGCTTTAGCAGCCGCTTTCTTCTCAGCAGCTTTTGCCCGTGCAGCCGCTTTCTTCTCGGCTGCTTTGGCTTTGGCGGCTGCTTTTTTAGCGGCAACCTTTGCTTTAGCGGCCGCTTTCTTTTCAGCCGCCTTAGCTTTCGCAGCGGCTTTTTTAGCGGCAGCGGCAGCTTTGGCTTTTTCTTTCTTCTCTGCGGCTTTCAGCTTAGCATCCAGCTTTTTCGCCATTGTACTGACTTTCTTCTTATCCGCAGCCTTACGCTTAGCTTCCCATTTGCTTTGGAAGGCTTTTACGGCTTTGGCCAGATCAGCTTCAGCTTTAGCGGCCAATTTGGCTTCTAAATCCTCTACTCGAGCTTTCGCTGCGGCTTGAGCAGCCTTAGCAGCTTCGGCTTTCTTGGCGGCCGCCAGGTTTTGCTTAGCGGTTGAGATCTTACCGCGCAGCGTTTTAGCTTTATCAGCCGCTTTACTTACCGCCGCACTGGCAGACTTCGCAGCGCGCTTATCAGCAGCTTTTTTGCTTTTACCGGATTTTTTCTTGGCGGCTGCCGCTTTCTTACGAGCTGCAGCAACTTTCTTGGCTTGAGCGGTTAACTCCTTGACTAATTTATCTAATGAAGTTTGTGCGCGTGCAGTTGCAGGTGATACTGCCACCTTTGCTTTGCTTGCGCTTGCTTTTTTCGATGCAGCTTTACGTTTCGCTGTCTTCTTTGCAACTTTGGCCATAAGGTTTCTCCTCGATAGATGCCAGTCCACTAGCACTTAGAACAATAGCACAAAAATTCAACAGCCCAAGGGCTAAAGCCGATATTATTTAAAAAAAAACCAATTTGCACGTTTTTACAACGCTTTTTTGCATCGAAAAGAGAAATTTTTGCTGATTTTTTTAATTTTTATCCGTTCCGGGAGAAATTTTACGCTTTTAACTCTGCTGAGGAGTCACTCAATATGAAGGCATTAACAAAAGATGAACCGGTTCGAATAAACACAAAGAAAAAACGGGACGGACTACACAAAGGGGAACTTGCAGAAAAAACGTGATCGAAAAGATCATCAAAAGGACAAAAATAATAAAACCAAAAGCGGCAGGACGACTGAAATCCGGTTTTAGATATTCAAATTTGCCGTCATGCCCATTTCCCAAACGCCCGTTTTGAAAAATGAGCATTATTTTCATTTAGAGCGCCAATAACTCCTCGGAAATCTCAGCCAAACACTCAATGTGAGCATCGGAATCGTTCAAACAAGGGATGTAAGAAAAGGTACCGCCACCGGCGGCCTGAAATTCCTCACGAATCTCCTCTGAAATTTCTTCCAGTGTTTCCAAACAGTCCGCCGAGAATGCCGGGCAAATAACATCAAGCGAGGCCAGCTTTTCGCTCCCCCATTCCTTAGCGATATCACTGGTATAGGGTTTTAGCCATTCCGCTTTACCCAATCTGGATTGAAAGCTCAGACCCCATTCGGCATCTTCCAGCCCCAATTCACTCGCCAATGCTTCAGCGGTGGCGACACAGTGTTGGTAATACGGATCGCCCAAATCAACACAGCGTTTGGGGATACCATGGAAAGACATCAATAAGCGCTCTGCACTTCCCTCTTTTCGGCGATGCTCCCGAACAGACTCAGCCAGGGCCTTAATATAAGAAGGACGATCGAAGTAGTACTTATTGATTCGGGTATCGGCAATATTCCGCTGTTGTTGTTGCAGTTTGCCAATCTGGTCGTACACCACGGCTGTGGTGGTCGCGGAATACTGGGGGTACATTGGCAAAACCGCTATCTGATCCACCCCCTGCTGCTGCAAGGTTTTCACTTGCTCGGCAATACTTGGCGCACCATAACTCATGGCGTACTCAACAATGATTTGACGATGGGGAAAACGCTCATTCAGCGTTCTCTGTAGAGCGTCTTTCTGGCGTTCGGTAATCACTCTTAACGGGGAGCCCTCTTCCCACCAAATAGATTGATACGCTTTGGCTACCGCTTTGGGTCTCGTGGTTAGAATAATGCCGTTCAAAATTGGCCACCAGATCAAACGGGGGATCTCCACTACCCGGCGATCACTCAGGAATTCACCCAGGAATTTTTTAACGGACTTTGGCTCGGCGGTTTCGGGTGTGCCCAAATTCACTAACAACACCGCAGTTTTTTTGGCTTGCGGCAGGGCATCAAGGGATGGCGCGGGCATGCTTATTTTCCTTATCAGGACTCTATCCAAATGGGAATACTAACGAAAACCTCACTAAAGTAACAATTCACTTTGCGACCATTCTTGCAGGCATAAAAAAACCCCGCTGAGCGGGGCCTTTTGAAGCCGGCGAAATACTTAAGACAATGCCGCAAATACTTTCGCTTTAATGTCTTCCATATTCCCAACACCAGGAACATTTGCGTACTTGGTATCGGCCTTGCCTGAAGCAGATAATTCCTGATAAAAGCTCACCAGAGGCTTGGTTTGATCATGATATACCGCCAAACGCTTGCGTACGGTATCTTCTTGATCATCCGGGCGCTGCACTAATGGCTCACCGCTCTCATCATCAACGCCTTCGTTCTTCGGCGGGTTGTAAACCAGATGATAAACGCGGCCAGACGCTTCATGAACACGACGACCACTCAAACGAGATACGATTTCTTCATCATCCACATCAATTTCAATAACATGATCGATGTCGACACCAGATTCCAGCAGAGCTTCAGCCTGCGGAATGGTGCGAGGGAAACCATCAAACAGGAAGCCATTGGCACAGTCATCCTGGGTAATACGCTCTTTAACCAGAGCAATAATGATTTGATCTGACACCAGGCCGCCACTGGCCATAATATCTTTAACCTTCAAACCCAACTCGGTACCCGCTTTCACCGCCGCGCGCAACATATCCCCAGTGGAAATCTGAGGAATATTGTACTGTTCCATAATGAATTGGGCCTGCGTACCCTTACCAGCGCCTGGAGCACCTAATAAAATGACTCGCATTACGGAGTTCTCCTAATATTGTAGAAACTTGTTCACAGCGGGCCGCTCGTTTGGCGGCTCGGCTTCCCGAGGCACTTCTATGGAGCGCTTTACATACGGGATTGAGAGGGCCGTAACCATACACTTAGGCCGTATCAATCACAAGGGAAATAGCGCTGAGGGAAAGCCAAACTGTTCATTATTTAAACAAAATGACACATTCCCATTCTTGTCGGCTGAATTCCCCATACATTTGGCTTCGTCAGGCCACCGATAAAACCAGTGCCCTCTTTCTCTCATGGGGCGACACTATAAAAGCTTTCACCACGACGGGATTACTGGACATTAGTCGAGGTTGTTGCGGGTATTCTCCTTCGCCTGTCGCCAGTAGGCCTCAAGTTGCTCTGGGCTGTGTGCGGGCCAATCCTCACCGCTGTGAACCACTTGCGTCTCAACGTCGTTAAACCGACGCTCAAACTTTCGATTGGCCTGGCGTAATACCGTCTCTGCGTCAAGCTTGAGATGGCGGGCAAGGTTGACCAGACAAAACATCATATCCCCCAGTTCGTCAGCCATCGCCTCACGATTATTCGCGGTCATCGCTTCGGTGAATTCTTGATGCTCTTCATCGAGTTTATCCAGGACTGCCTGGGGGGTTTTCCAGTCAAAGCCTACGTTTGCGGCACGGCGTTGTAATTTCTGAGCCCGACTCAAGGCCGGCAATGCAAGGGGAATGTCCGCCAATACCGAAGACAGTCCCTTGGCCGCCCGTTCCTGCGCTTTTAAATTTTCCCAGTTTTGATGAATCGCGTCTTCATCTTGGAGGTGTTTGTCGCCGAACACATGGGGGTGACGATGCAGCAATTTCTGACTGATTGCATCGGCAACATCATTGAAGTCAAAAAGATTGCCTTCTTTGCCCAACTGGCTGTAAAACACCACTTGAAACAACAAATCGCCCAGCTCTTCTTTTAACTGAGGCATATCATTACTTTCAATGGCATCGGCCACTTCGTACGCTTCTTCCAACGTCGAGGGCACAATGGACGCAAAGTTTTGTTCCAAATCCCAAGGACAACCGCCCTCAGGGTTTCGCAGCTGAGTCATTATTGCCAATAATTGATCCATGCTTTGCGTCTCACTCATAAACCTTCTCGTGTTCTATATTTTTCAGTATTGGAGGGATAAGAAATAAGCCCCGGGCTTATTTCTTTCGGCTGGCGGACTCAACATTAGGCAGGCGATTCAAACGTTCCAATACCCGGCTCAATTCACTGTAACTGTGAATTTCAATATCAAATTGCATGCTCACTGAGTGAGAACTTTTATTCGATTGAGTGTGCATAGCCGTAATATTGATACGCTCTACATCCAGCAAGGCGGTAATGTCACGCAGCAGGCCATGACGATCAATGGCTTCAACATTGATGGACACTGCATATACATCCTGGGGAGCCGCTGACCAGGACACCTCGATAATTCGAGTGGGCTCTTCCATTTGCAGTTGCAGTAAATTCGAGCAGTCCTGTCGATGGATGGATACACCGCGACCCAGAGTAATGTAGCCGGCGATACTATCGCCCGGTACCGGATGACAACAACGTGCAAACGTCGTCATTAAATTGCCGACACCGTCAATGTAAACATCGTCGTTATTAAATTGCTCGCTCGCCCGCCCTACCAATTGCGTTGGATGGTGCTGATCCTGACCCAGCATTTTTTGCGCGGCATTGAGCACTTGGCCAACACTGATGTCACTAGCACCAACGGCCACGTACAGACCCTCAAGGCTGGTAAGATTTAAGCGTTGGGCCAGGGCTTCGAAATCCAGATTATCGACCGCCAGACGCTTGAATTCTTTATCCAGCAACGCTCGTCCACTGGCCAGATGCTGATCCCTGGCCTGCAACTTAAACCACTGTTGAACTTTGGCTCGAGCCCGAGCGGTATTGAGGTAACCCAGAGCCGGAGACAACCAATCCCGACTCGGTGATTCTCGTTTGCCGGTCAGAATTTCAATCTGATCACCAGTACTGACAGTCTGGTTAAGTGGAACAATTCGACCATTCAACTTGGCGCCACAACAACGATGGCCAACATCGGTATGAATACGGTAAGCAAAATCCAAAACCGTAGCAGCCGGTGGTAAGTCGATAACATGTCCATCGGGAGTAAAGACATAAACGCGATCTTGTTCAACACCGCGCTGAAGATCGTCTTCCAGGGCATTAGTGCCCAACTCTTCGCTCCACTCCAGGACTTGGCGTAACCAGGCGATTTTTTGCTCGTAGCTGTCCTGGTTTTGATTGTCGTCCGTGCCCTTGTACTTCCAATGGGCGCAAACACCGAACTCAGCTTCCTCATGCATGGAATGCGTACGGATTTGAATCTCGAGTACCTTTCGATCAGGACCGATAACAGCCGTGTGCAGAGAGCGATAACCGTTCTCCTTCGGAGACGCGATGTAGTCATCGAACTCATTGGGAATCAGACGCCACTGACTGTGAACAATCCCGAGAATGGTGTAACAATCTCGAACTGTCGGCACCAGTACACGTACCGCGCGAATGTCATAGACCTGAGAGAATCCGATATCCTTGCGGCGCATTTTCCGCCAGATGCTGTAGATGTGTTTGGCGCGCCCTTGAATCTCCGCTTCAATACGCGCTTCAGTGGCCGCGTCCTGCAAATGCTGAATGACATTCTCGATATAATCCTGACGATCAACACGGCGTTCATCGAGCAGTTTCGCAATGTGCATATAATCATCGGGTTCGAGGTAGCGAAATGCCAGGTCCTCCAACTCCCATTTGATGTGGCCAATACCAAGGCGATGCGCCAATGGGGCATACACATCAGACACTTCACGAGCAACCCGCCGCTTCTTTTCGTCATTGGCATGTTTGGCCGCTCGAATGGCACAGGTTCGTTCCGCGAGCTTAATCAGTGCCACGCGAACATCGTCCACCATGGCCACTAGCATTTTACGAATATTTTCAGCTTGTTCTGCTGAAGGGCTACCCAGCACACTTTCTTCGCTGTCGTTGCGAAGATTACTGATTGCCGCCATGCGTAACACGCCGGAAATCAAACCAGCGATGCTGTCGCCGTATTTTTTTTCAACTTTCGCGAGTGATAATTTGTGTTCACGCACCGCCCGGTAGAGGATGGCCGCCAGCAAAACTTCTGTGTCCGCTTGCAGGTCCGCCAAAATCTCGGCCATTTCGAGACCCGTGCGGAAACAGCCCTGGCTATCGGCCCAGCTGTTTTCAGAAGGTTCTACACTTTCCTCAATTTCCTGCACATATTGGCATACCTGCAGCATCAACGCTTGATCGGCGGGACTCAGGTGATCGGGATCTTCAAATCGGGATTGTAAACGCCGGATCCAGGAAGGGATATCAACACTACCGTCGGCGCTGATGGGGTGATCTTCGCGTACTTTGACCATAAAATTCATTCACTGCGTTAAACCAGGCCATTCCAAACTGACCACTTCAATCAGGTCTAACGATTCGTGGACGCTCCTGCTATCGAATACGATTACTGTTGTTATTCTTGTTCGGCTCAGCTTTTGATTCTTGCTGCAGCGATATCCGTCATCCTTTGCGCAACAGCGCCATGCATTCTACATGTTCCGTATTCGGAAACATATCCATAAGGGATAATTTTTCGAGGCGGTATGAGGCCTGCCCCAAGCGGCGTAAATCTCTCAGTAAGCTGCCCTGATGACAAGAGATATAGAGTATTCGTTCAGGGGAAAGTTCGAGCAATGTGGGAATAAATCCCCCAGCTCCGGCCCTTGGAGGGTCCAACAAAACCACGTCGGGGCGACTCTCCGTCAAACGTTCATCGTTGGACAACAAGGCATCGCCCACATCCAGATTAGCTGCCATAAATTCGACATTATCCACACCCAGACGCCGCGCGTTGTCTTGCGCGGTAGACACCATGTCTTCGCTGAGTTCAATTCCCAGCACCTGCTGGGCCTGTTCAGCCAAAGGCAAAGTGAAATTACCTACCCCGCAAAATAAATCCAGCACCCGCTCATCACTCTGGAGCTGAAGCCATTGCAAGGCCTGCTTCAACATTGCCTCATTAAGGCCAGCATTCACCTGAATGAAACGGCCGGGCTCAAACGCCAGTGTATGCCGACCAATTGAGTAAAAACTATCCAGCTCACCCAGCACAGCCTCGATATCAGCATCCTTTTGACTCTGGATTGCCAAACGCCAGCCATGCTCAGCGACAACCGTTTTGAGGTGTTCAAAGGCACCTTGTGGGATGGTTTTAACCACCCTCAGCAACGCCAAAGGGGCCGGCTCGACATCAAGCAGCTCCACATGTCCCAGGTGCGAGCGCCAATCCACCTTGGGAAAAGTCGCTAACGCTTGGTTGAGTACTCGCATCATTGCTTGCAACGGGGGCGTTAATATCGGGCACAGTTCAATGCTCATGGTGTCGTTGCTGGCGGCTTTACGAAAGCCCAGACGCCCTTGTTCGCTGATCCCCAAGCGGGCTCGACGACGGTAGGCCAGCTCAGAGCTGTCCAGTATCGAAATCGCTTCAGCGGACCGAACATCGCTATTGAAAGCCGGGTGATTAGCCTTATTTTGCGAGGGCTTACGCCCCAATTTGGGCTTGGGCTTGCTCTTGGGTTTAGCCTTTGGCTCGGGGTTAATCAATTTTGAAAGCCCCTGCCACAAGCGCTCACGCTTAAATCGGACTTGTTCAGCGTAGCGCATATGCTGTAACTGGCAGCCGCCACACTCCCCATACTCAGGACAAGGCGCTTGCTGTCGCTGATCGCTCACCTCATGAAGCTTCAGGAGCTGAAGGGGTTCATTTAAACGCCCTTTCGCGGAACATCGCTCCCCTGGCAGAGCAAAGGGAACCGTAAGCATTTCCTTGGCCGGCCCCTGGGCGCAACCTTGACCATGTTCGTTCAAGCTTTCGATGTGAAGATCAAAGTTCTGAATATCGCCTTCAGAGCCCTTCTGCTGTTGACGCAGGGCTTGGGCAGTTTTCAGACGGGAAAAGTGGGAGGAGCGAACCATAATAAAAGGCAGAGGTATTGAATGGCCTGAGGCGAAGTCCTTATTTTACATTGACTCACCATGGCAATACCACCGCCCTATTGGCGTGGATAGAGTAGGCCAATGAACGGCCAAGCCTATGTTCAGGGTTTATTATCCCCATAGAGGCCGGAAGACAGATAGCGATCACCTCGGTCACAGATGACCGCGACTATCACGGCATTTTCCAGCTCCTGATTCAATCGCAATGCACCAGCAACAGCACCACCGGAAGAAACCCCGCAGAAGATCCCTTCTTCACGGGCCAATGCACGCATAGTGTCTTCGGCTTCCTGTTGTCCCATATTGATCACTCGATCAACGCGTGTTTCATCAAAAATGCTGGGCAAATACGCTTTAGGCCAGCGACGAATGCCGGGAATGCTGGCTCCGTCTTCTGGCTGCAAACCGACAATTTCAATATTGGGGTTTTGTTCCTTCAGATAACGTGAAGTGCCCATGATGGTCCCAGTTGTTCCCATTGAGCTCACAAAGTGTGTCACTTTACCGTCACTTTGGCGCCAGATTTCCGGGCCCGTGCCCTGGTAGTGGGCCAGAGGATTGTCATGATTAGCAAACTGATCAAGTACGATCCCTTCACCACGACTCGCCATTTCGGTCGCCAAGTCACGGGCATATTCCATCCCCTGCTCTTGAGTGACTTCAATCAGGGTCGCGCCATAGGCTGCCATGGCATCCTTACGCTCCTGGGTGGAGTTCGCCGGCATGATCAAGACCATGCGATACCCTTTGATGGCAGCCGCCATTGCCAGAGCGATACCGGTGTTACCACTGGTCGCCTCAATCAGCGTATCGCCAGGTTTAATGTCACCACGCGCTTCGGCGCGTTGAATCATCGATAAAGCCGGGCGATCTTTCACCGAGCCAGCGGGATTATTACCTTCGAGTTTAAGCAAGATTGTATTACTGCTTTGTCCGCTCATACGCTGTAAACGAACCAGGGGGGTATTGCCGATATAGTCTTCAATAGTGGGAAACACAGGCTCACTCTCATCACTTGCTTATTTTGAATGCTGGCTATTCTAATGCCTCACCCGCACAGCGAAAACCACCCACTTAGAGCGATAAAGTCTTTGCTTGGGGCGATTTGTTCTAACAGCGGTAAAATAAATACCCGCAAAACAGAATAGACCAAAGAAGAAAATCTTAGCCTAACTTGGCAGACAGGACCACAAACGCAACGGCATACTCCTGCTCATCACTCAAACTCAGATGACAACTGTCGGCGCCAAGGCGCTCCATATGAATCTGCGCCTGCTCGGTCAAACACACCTCGGGTGCACCAATACTGTTATTACTGATTTCAATATGATGCCAGGATACCCCTTGCCCGATTCCCGTTCCGAGTGCTTTCCCTACCGCCTCTTTGGCGGCAAAGCGCTTGGCGAAGTAATGTAAAGCTTGCTGTTCGCTGGCTTCAATTTTTTGATGGTAAATTTCTTGTTCACGGGGAGTCAGAATACGTTGCAAGAGTCGCCCACGGGTTCTTTGCAAACTGGCGGCCACTCGTTCGATTTGCACAATATCCGTGCCAAGACCTTTAATCATGTTGCGGGACTCCTACAGACTTCTGTTGCATTTGCCGAACAAATTCCCGGGTTTTCAGTGGTTTGTGATCCAGCAAACAATCAAATACCTGACGCATCAATCGCTTGGCACTGAGCAATACGGCCGGAGAACCAAAGTGCCTCTGTTCAATCGCCAATAAATGCTCACCAGAATAAGCTTTTGAATGGTTGCTTGTGGAAACAAATAAACCGCTTGCTTGCCAGTGATAAAAGCCCTCTGGATGAATATCGGCACCGCCTTCTGCATGCGCAAAATCCAGTCCATACCCCAATGCGGCCAGCAAATTCAGTTCAAAGCAGCGCAGCAGCGGCTGCAAATCGCAATCAGATTCCAGCGCCTGTAAACACGCTTCGTAAGGCTCAAACAATTCCGCTGCACTGTCGTTTTCAGGTAACAAGCGTAACAACAATTCATTGATATAGAGTGCGCTGTAAAGGCGGTCTCCTTGCAAGCGGAGAGGATGAGAACGGCTTTCCCAACGCAACAAGGTCTTTAAATCGCTTCGCCCTTGCCAGTCAACCTGCAACGCCAAGAGCGCCTGCAGCGGTTGCCGAACCTGACGCTTTCCACTTTGCTTACGAGCTCCCTTGGCAATGACATTTACCCGGCCATGATCCTTGCTGAGCAGATGAACCAGCAAACTGGAATCGCGAAACGGTCGACTGTGTAAAACATAAGCCGCTTGGTTTTCAACAATTTCCAGTTTCGCCATAGTGGCACCTAGAAGAGAAAATAATTAAACAGTCGTGAGCAATAACATCGGCCAACTATACGTCGTCGTAGCCCAGACTGCGCAATGCACGCTCATCGTCTGACCAACCCGACTTTACCTTCACCCACAGTTTCAACATGACTTTGCAGTCGAATAAGCGTTCCATATCTTCACGCGCCTGGGAACCGATATTTTTAATCTTGCTTCCCTTGTCTCCAATCAGAATTCGCTTCTGACCATCGCGTTCCACCAGAATCAGAGCTGAAATATGTAAGACATGGCCCTCAGCGGAAAAATCTTCCACCTCCACGGTCATCTGATAAGGCAATTCATCACCCAACTGACGAGTGATTTTTTCACGCACAATTTCCGCAGCCATAAAACGCGAACTGCGATCCGTGATTTGATCTTCCGGGAAAAAGTGCATGCCTTCAGGCAAGCGTTTCTCGACTTCCGTTTCGAGCGCTTCAAGGTTGTGACCACGCAGGGCAGAAATAGGCACGACCTCATCAATGGGTAGTTTTTCCATCAACGCCTGTAAATGAGGCAGCAATTGTTCCTTGTCATCCAGAATATCCACTTTGTTCACCGCCAGAATAATGGGGCAACTTAGATTCTGGAGGCGCTTGACCACCATATCATCTTCGTCTGTCCAAGCCAGACGGTCCACCAGAAACACCACCAAATCCACATCGCGCAGAGCCGTTGTCGCCGCTCGATTCATGTAGCGATTGATTGCACGACTGTGCTGCAGGTGCAAGCCCGGCGTATCAACGTAAATAAATTGACTTGGTCCTTCAGTTTTGATGCCAAGCACATTGTGTCGCGTGGTTTGAGGCTTACGAGAGGTAATACTGATTTTCTGTTGCAGAACATGGTTCAGTAAGGTGGATTTGCCAACATTGGGGCGGCCTACAATGGCGATGTACCCACAACGCTGTGGTTTATCATGATCAGACACGTTCACCTCGCAATCAGATCTGCTGTTCTTTAATGATTGCCAATGCAGCAGCGGCAGCGGCTTTCTCAGCTTTTCGACGGGAGCTGGCCTCGGCTTGAACAGGTTCCTGCAGTAAAGACAGACGACACTGTACAACAAAACTCTGTTGATGATGTTCGCCTGCGATCGACACAACTTCGTACACCGGCAAGGCCAGTTTGCGGGCCTGAAGCAGCTCTTGTAAAGCGGTTTTGGGGTCTTTGTCCGTTCCCATTAGGTCCGCCGGTAGCAAGCGGGACTCGAACCAATCCAGCACGCAGGCTTTGGCACTTTCAAAACCCGCATCTTCGTATATCGCGCCAATAATCGCTTCAACGGCATCGGCCAGAATAGAATCACGCCGAAAACCACCGCTTTTCATTTCCCCTTCGCCCAGCTTCAAGCTTTCACCCAGATTAAATTCACGGGCTATAGATGCCAAGGTTTCGCCCTTAACCAAGGCGGAGCGCACTCGACTGAGTTGTCCTTCAGTAGCGTCGGGTAAAATATCAAAGAGCTTTTGACCAATCACAAAGCCCAGAATGGAATCGCCCAGGAATTCCAGGCGCTCATTATTGTGCTTGCCACAACTGCGATGAGTCAGAGCAAGATCCAACAGGGTTTCATCAGAAAATGAATGGCCCAGGCGCTGCAATAAACGAATTCGCGCCGGGCTTGAAACAGGAGGTTTAGCGTTTGACACGATCAGCACAGCATAATTCAGGACTGCGGGTATCCAGGCGATGTCGGAAATGCATCACGACATCGATATTGGAAATCAGGTTGTTTCGAACTTCATAATCGATCGTCACAATATAATGCTCATCGATTCGTTCGATCTCCCAGTTTTTGGGGTCAGATGCAGCAGTTCGCACATTGTTCATACCAAACTGTTTGCTCAAGTTGTCACGAACAATTCGAGGTGACTTCCCTACGATACCCATAGAGCCCGAAGTCAGGGATTTCAGAGACGCCTTAACAAAACGATCATCAATAAACGCTGGAACGGTCTGGCTCAAAAACAACAACAAAGAACCAAAGATAAAAACAATAACTAACACCGACGTCAGAGACATTCCGGTTTGGCGAGACAAGTTCTTAACTGACATGTTTACCCCCTCAAAGAATTACTGGATTCCACCAACACGTTCGAAACTCGGTAAGCTCAGCAGCGATTCCCAAGTCATCCAGATCGCAAAGGCTTTGCCCACAATGGCTGACTCATGAACCGGCCCCCATACGCGGGAGTCGGAACTGTTGTCGCGGTTATCACCCATCATAAAGTAGTGATCGGCAGGTACAACCCACTCACCGTGACGGCTCAGATGCCCTGGGTTAATTTTTTTACGCATATCGTGCTCAACTTCACCTAACTGCTCTTTTACCAGCTGATATTGGGGCTGAGCAGGAGGCAGAGAAGCCAGAACCGTTTGCGGCATCTTCTCGCCATTCACATAAAGCACATTATTGGTGTAACGGATATGATCCCCAGGCAAACCCACAACGCGCTTAATGTAATAGGTATCCGGTTTATGTGGCGGGAAAAACACCATCACATCTCCACGCTTTGGATCATTTACATCCAATACCTTGGTGCGCACCACTGGCAAACGCAAACCATAGGTGTATTTATTCACCAGAATAAAATCGCCAATTTTTAACGTTGGTACCATAGAAGGCGACGGAATCTGGAAAGGCTCAGCAATAAAGGAGCGCAGAACTAATACAATCGCCAACACAGGAAAGAAAGACTTGGCATATTCAACTACCACCGGCTCGCGCTCAGCAGCGGCTTCCAGTTCTGCTTTTTGTTCTTCGTTCAGGGCATTGGAGCCCTCTTGATTCGCTTTCACTTCGGCCAGATTACGACGGCGCCCCGGCGCCAACATCAGGGCATCAAACAACCAAATTGCACCACTGATGGCAACGGCCAAAACTAAAACCAGCGGAAAATTAATATCCATGTATAAAATTCACCAACGTCTTTTGATTAACTGTCGACTTTAAGAACCGCCAGGAAGGCTTCTTGTGGAATCTCCACTCGACCAACCTGCTTCATACGTTTTTTACCCGCTTTTTGTTTTTCCAACAGCTTTTTCTTCCGGGTAACATCACCACCATAACATTTGGCAGTTACGTTTTTGCGCAGAGCCTTTACGGTTGTGCGAGCCACTACATTGCCGCCAATCGCCGCTTGAATAGCCACATCAAACATCTGACGCGGAATCAGCTCTTTCATTTTATCGGCCAGCGCACGGCCTTTAAATTGGGCATTATCTCTGTGAACAATCAACGCCAAGGCATCAACCCGTTCACCATTGATCAACACATCCAGACGAACCAGATTGGCTTGTTCAAAACGGTCAAAACTATAATCCAGTGACGCGAAACCGCGGCTGACCGATTTCAAACGATCGAAGAAATCCATCACCACTTCATTCATTGGCATGTCGTAGGTTACGGATACTTGTTTGCCGGCATACTGCATGTCTTTTTGCACGCCGCGCTTTTCGACACACAAGGTAATGACCGAACCGAGATGCTCTTGAGGAACCAGAATATTGGCCTGACAGATTGGCTCACGCATTTCATCGATATCACCCAATTCGGGCAGCTTTGAAGGGTTATCAACGTAGGTGGTCTCGCCGTCTTTTTTCAGTACCTCAAACACTACTGTGGGTGCAGTGGTAATCAAATCGAGGTTGTACTCTCGCTCCAGGCGTTCTTGAATGATTTCCATGTGCAGCATGCCAAGGAAGCCACACCGGAAACCAAAACCCAGCGCATCGGAACTTTCCGGCTCATAAAACAGCGAGGCATCGTTCAGTGTGAGTTTTGCCAAGGCATCTCGGAAGGCTTCATAGTCATCCGAACTGATAGGGAACAAACCAGCGTAAACCTGTGGTTTGACCTTCTGAAATCCAGGTAGCGCCTCAACCTCTTCCGTCTTGGCATGGGTGATCGTATCACCAACCGGAGCGCCCTGAATGTCTTTAATGCCAGCAACCACATACCCAACTTCGCCGGCCTTGAGTTCCTTGGTTGGCTGACGTTTGGGGGTAAAAATACCCACGCCATCCACAATATGGGACTTGCCGGTCGACTTCATCACTACCTTATCCTTCAGGGTCAGAGTCCCTTCTTTAACGCGGACAAGGGAGACAACACCCAGGTAGTTATCAAACCAGGAATCGATGATCAGGGCCTGCAAAGGCGCATCGGTATCGCCTTCTGGCGCCGGCACGCCGTTAACCAGTTCTTCCAGCACATCTTCAATACCCAGACCCGATTTTGCACTGCAACGCACAGCTTCCAGGGCTTCGATACCAATAATGTCTTCGATTTCCTGAGCCACTCGCTCAGGTTCGGCTTGGGGAAGATCCATTTTGTTCAGAACAGGAATGACTTCCAGTCCCTGCTCAATGGCCGTATAGCAATTCGCGACGGATTGGGCCTCAACCCCCTGAGCCGCGTCAACCACCAACAAGGCACCTTCACAGGCGTACAATGAGCGGGACACCTCATAGGAGAAATCCACGTGCCCAGGTGTATCAATAAAGTTGAGCTGATAAGTTTTGCCGTCGCGAGCCTTATAATTCAGCGTTACGCTCTGGGCCTTGATGGTAATGCCCCGTTCACGCTCAAGATCCATGGAATCAAGCACCTGGGCTTCCATTTCACGGTCTGAGAGGCCACCACAATGCTGAATAAAGCGGTCAGCAATAGTGGATTTACCATGGTCAATATGGGCAATAATTGAAAAGTTACGGATATGGCTGAGATCAGTCACGGTAGTTAAAACGTCCAAGGGCGCACATTCTCATGCGCCATAAATAAAATGGCCCCGGCAAAAGCCAAGGCACAGGAAAATTCAAGGCGGCAAGTCTACCCCATTTAGGCCGACGGCGCCATTTCGGGCCACCGTCAGTCGGGTATACGGACGCTTATTCCGGCAGAGAGAAGCTTCGGAAGACCGGTCGACCATTCACAAAGAATCGAATCGGCAAGAGCTCTTCAGCTGGCAACTCCGCGATGATGCTGTGGAAGCCTTCAACGTCTTTCACTTCCTTAAAGCCCATCTGCACAATCACCATACCGGGACGCAGGCCCGCTTTGGCGGCAGGACTCTCAGGGCGCACACGCTTGATAATGACACCCCCATCAAGATTCCAGGCTCGACGCAGACGATCACCAACCTCTTCGACCTCAAGACCCATACGTCCGCCCATATTGGCACGAGTACCCGCTACCTGGTCATTTTCGCCACTCAAGGATCCAACCGTTACATCAATCTTGGTTCGCTTGCCTTCACGCATAACCAACGCTTCAACCTCAGATCCAGGGGCCGTGCGACCTACGGCGTGAGGCAGTTCACCCGAATCATTGATGTCATAGTCGCCAAACTTGATGATGACGTCACCTGCACGAAGGCCCGATTCAGCGGCAGGTCCCTTGGGATCAATTTGAGAGATCAAAGCACCAACTGGCTTGGACATTCCCAGAGAAGCGGCCAAATCAGAATCCACATCTTGGATAGCAACCCCTAACCAGCCTCGATCAACACGACCTTTTTCTCGTAATTGCGCGACAACCTCTTTGGCCACAGACGCTGGAATCGCAAAAGACAAACCGTTTGAGCCACCCGAGCGGGTAAAGATCTGGGAATTAATGCCTATGACTTCACCATTGAGATTAAACAGTGGGCCGCCGGAGTTACCTGGATTAATGGCAACATCGGTCTGGATAAACGGCACATAGTTCTCATTATTCTCGGTAGGAATGCTGCGGCCAATGGCACTGACAATGCCCTGACTGGCGGTAAAGTCCAAACCAAAGGGGGAACCAATCGCCAACACCCACTGCCCTACTTTCAAGTCATCGGAGTCGCCAAAGCTCAAATACGGAAGGTCACTGGCTTCGATCTTCAGCAAAGCCAGATCAGAACGCGCATCGACACCAATCACCTTGGCATCAAACTCACGGTGATCCAGCAGATTGACAGTAATTTCATCTGCGCCATCAATGACGTGATTGTTGGTCAGCAAATATCCGTCTTCGGAAATAATAAAACCGGAGCCCATGGAACGTGCCTGACGCTGCGGTTGCTGGCGCTGACGCTGCTCAAACAGGTGGCGGAAAATTTCGGGAATGTCTTGGCGTTGGGGAGCCGAACGTCGATTGCGCGCTTTTTCGATGGTATTAATTTTAACCACCGCAGGAGAGCGCTCTTCAATTAACTGGGTAAACTCAGGCAGCTCGCGCGCCTGCAATGTTGCTGGCAGCAGCAACAGCATTAGATAAAAACAACTTTGCAAATATGCAAAAGGCGATGCTTTGCGTAGCGTCATATTCAACCTCAAACAGCGTTTTCTTCGTACGGCGTCCAGCCGCGTGTCCATGGCATTGGATTACTCGATACCAACTTGGTTCCAAAGCTTAATGGGAATTTACCCGATCGCACAATCCGTGCACAGATTTTATTTGAGCAATCGGGGCTGGAAGCGGGAATGGCAGTCTTCTTTTGACAGGCGGTGGCGAACCCAGAGCGCACCACCTCCCAAACCAAGGAGAGCACCAATAATTGATAGCAACTCGCCTCCGAGTTGCTGTCCCACAAAGGCCATAAGCATCAGCAGGAATAAGGGCATAAGATACGCCAGCATCGTTGCCCGCAATAAGGTGGATTCTTCAATGCCAATCGTGACGGTTTCACCTTGCCTATAGGTATCTCCTACGGCGTCAAGCAAAGGCACTTTCAAAAGACCGTGGCTTTCATTGAGGTTCTGCAGCAGACGCTGCCCACAGGCATGTCGCCCCAGGCAGCTGTCGCAGGTGGTTTTCTGGGTGGTCTGTAACCACAGATGATCATCGGCCACAGCAATAATGCGGCCATCTTCTCGAATCATGCTTTACCTACTGGCACGCCTCAAGCGCACTGACTCGGCAATCTGGCGCAAACTGCCACCAGGAATCTCTCCAACAGCAGTAACGGTGTACAGTTGCTGGCCATGACTCATTTTACTCATAACCACCGAGGTTGCGCCACGATGAGTGGTGCCACTGATCAACACCTCATCGGTACTGACAGGCTGAATGAAGATCGACAGCGCATTTAAGCCATCGGTATACATAATCTGATCCGCTCCGGTACGCGACTGCTGCTGTCCGGTGAACACAAAGCCCTCCGGCAACCAACCTGCTTCCCAGGTTTGCAGAGTGTTATGCACATCCGGCAGCTGCTCTTTGCTGCTGCATAAATGAGCCTGATCCACTCGCTCAGCACGGGCATCGCTGGGCAGTAATTGCTCAGCCGACACCAGGTCGCCCAACTGCAAATCCACGAATTGAAAACGCTCGCGCACCTTGTTGGCACCGCCGACCAATTCCATCATAAGCGGCAACGCCGTCTCGCGATCGAGAGCAATGACATAACCGTAACGGTGCTCATCACGGGGTTTGATGCCGAGCAATAGGGCTTCGCGATCGGCAATACGCTGTCGCCCCAGAATAGAGTACTGATACAAATCGCCAAGGCGAAGAATACGTTCGCCAAGGCGCATACTGGCACCTCGAAGCAAATGCTCACCAATCGCGGTGCAGTTTGCCGCACGCCCTGTACTCACCACCTCACGGCGAATGCCATTGAGCTGAACCAGGCGCTCATGCTCCACACCGTCAATGACCTTGTGGTATATCTTCAAGCTGTCGACATGGTTATCAAATTCAAAGGTCACCAAGCCCTGATAATCCAATTCGCGCATCGCACGAGACATCTTATGCAGGATGGTTTGCACTTCCTGATGAATAAGAACACGGCGCTCCTGTTCCGACAGCGCGCGCCCTAATGCCGGTGATGAGCTGGCGGAAGCGCTATCCGCTTGCGGCACGGAGACATTTGGCTTAGGACGAAAACCGTGCTCAGGAGTTTCCGCACCTTCGGTTTGACCTTCAACAGGTCGAGAAAGGGTTTCGTTACTGGAAAACTCCGCCGCAGCGGAGCCTTCAGAAAATTCTTGGACTTGCGGCTCGGACTGAGCCAGGACCACTGAGCTGAACATTGCCAGCGCAGCGACCAGACGTGTAGATTGCATGTCAGTTTATGACCTCAAAACGCTCACTAACATGCCCTGTGGCATTATCACCGAAAACGATGATCAGAGCGGATTATTGTTGTTCAATTTTGGGGATTCGAGCGTAGGGTAATACACCACGACCACTATTGGCAGCGGCATTGTTCGCATGTTCGAGCATTAAGATATTCAAACGGCGCTGCAGTTCTTCCTGAGCCTGAGCTTTCAACGTCGCCTGCTCATCGTCAGACTGACGAGGCATCATGAAGTTCGGGCTGCGATTCACCATCGCCGGACTTTGTGCGCGAGGCAATTGACTGTTAACACCAGCGGCCAGAATGGGCTGTTCTACAATACTCGGCTGACTGATAACCGGGGCTGCATCGGCTTCGGCCAACTGGGCATCGGTACCTTCCGGTGCAAACTGCTGCCAGTTTTGTTGAACACCCAACACAACCACGCAAGCCACGGAAGCGGCAATAGCCAAGCGGCCGGCTCCAGCCCAGAAACCCGCAGGTTTGGCTTGATGAGGCGCCTCGTCTTCCAGAGCTTGTTGGATACCCGGCAGAATGCTTTCGCTGGACATCAGAGGCTCACCACGCATTGCGGCACCAATCATGTGATATCGAGACCAACGCTCCTCCAGCTGAGGATCGGACTGTTTTAACAGTCGACGTAACTCCAACTCACTGGCTTGATCGTCTACCAAAGCCGAAAGCGACTCAGCGATTTGCTGGTCTTGCTGGCGATGCTGATCAACGGACTTATCGGTCATAGCGTTTCCCCATTAGACACTCTGTGGTGCCCTAGTGTTAGCAAAGTATAAGCGGTCTCGTTCATACGAGTTAACCAAACCATTTCCAGAGCTGCGACACTCCGAATCATTCAATAGGACTCAAGACATGTCAAAAGGTTCACAAAAAGCTCACACAATTTTGAACCATCGCACATTTCTTGTCACCTCATTGGCCGGAAAGCTGCAAACTCACCCGCCAAACCTTCCTTCAACTACAAAATCCCCCTAGGGATTTCCGGGCGTCGTCCCCTTATCGAAGCAAGGGGGACATGGCCTTTTCAATCGCTTCCCGAGCTCTGAAAATACGAGACCTTACGGTGCCCACCGGGCATGCCATAACACTGGCAATCTCTTCATAGCTCAGACCTTCCATTTCCCGCAAGGTTACTGCGGTTCGGAGGTCTTCTGGCAAATCCGTAATCGCGCGATCGACCACTTCTTGCAACTCATCCCGGAACAGATTGTTTTCCGGGCTATCCACATCTTTCAAATAATCACTGCCGCCGTAAAACTCCGCCTCTTCCACTTCGACATCACTGGCCGGTGGGCGGCGGTTACGAGACACCAGGAAATTTTTAGCGGTATTAATGGCGATGCGGTAGAGCCAAGTATAAAAAGCACTGTCACCACGAAAATTGGGGAGCGCCCGATACGCCTTAATAAAGGCCTCCTGGGCAACATCATGAACCTCGGCCGAGTCTTTAATATAGCGGCTGATGATCGATAGAATTTTGTGCTGATATTTAAGCACCAGCAAATCGAAGGCTTTCTTATCCCCCTTCTGTACACGCTCTACCAGCTGCTGATCCGTTGTTGGCGCCGACTGCGCTGCCATTCCTCACTCCAAACAATCTGCTCTCGGGCAGATACACTATTGTTCTTTCTTTTAATCTATTGCGGTCGCATTTTGCGCAACAGTTTAGCACGGGCGAACCAAAGATAGCTCATAGACTGGTTAGTACGGCACAAGTTCCCACAGGAATTGCGAAACCACAAGTTTACGTTTTACCTAAGTTACCCTGACTAAGCCACTGTCTTTGCAAAGATTATCCATCACACACCCAAATGTGCAGATACGGTATACTAGCGCCAGCTTGCTTTAGGAACGACAGTATGAAAACTCGACATCAATACGATGTGCTTATCATTGGAAGTGGCGCTGCAGGCCTCACTTTGGCACTTAATCTGGCCGAACGCTTTCAAGTGGCGGTATTGAGCAAGTCCGATATCAACCAAGGCTCCACTTGGTTTGCCCAAGGCGGCATTGCCGCCGTACTGGATTCTGAAGATTCCGTAGAAGCTCATGTCAGCGACACTCTCGATGCCGGCGCAGGCCTATGCCATGAAGACGCCGTGCGCTTTACCGTTGAAAACAGCGCTGACGCCATTCGCTGGCTGATCGACCAAGGGGTCGATTTCACACGCGAAGCCGAGGGGGAGGACTACCACCTCACAAAAGAAGGTGGCCATAGCCACCGCCGTATCATCCACAGCGCCGATGCGACTGGGCAAGCGGTACACTCCGCGCTGTCCGAACGAACCCTGGCTCACAGTAACATTGATGTCTATGCCCACCACATCGCAGTCGACCTGGTGAAACAGCCCAGCCCGAACAGTCGCAAGCTGCGCTGCGCCGGCGCTTACGTGTACAACCGTCCGAAAGACCGGGTCGATTTGTTTCAGGCCAAAGCCGTCATTCTCGCCACCGGCGGTGCCAGCAAAGTGTATTTGTATACCAGTAACCCCGACGGGGCCTCAGGCGATGGCATCGCCATGGCTTGGCGAGCCGGTTGTCGTATCGCCAATATGGAATTCAATCAATTCCACCCGACCTGCCTATTTCACCCTAAAGCGAAATCGTTTCTGATTACCGAAGCCCTGCGCGGTGAAGGTGCTTATCTGCGCCTGCCCGACGGTGAACGTTTTATGCATCGCTTTGATGAACGCGAGGAACTGGCCCCTCGTGATATTGTGGCTCGTGCGATTGACCACGAAATGAAACGTCTGGGTAGCGACTGCCTGTACCTCGACATCAGCCACAAACCGGAAGCCTTTATTGCGGAGCACTTTCCAACGGTGAAAGCCCGCTGTCAGGAGTTCGGCATTGACATCAGTAAAGAATGGATTCCCGTAGTACCTGCCGCACACTATACCTGTGGTGGCGTTGTGGTCGATCACAATGGCCAAACCGATTTGCAGCAGCTTTACGCGATCGGAGAAACCTCTTTTACCGGCCTTCACGGCGCCAATCGCATGGCCAGTAATTCTCTGCTGGAATGCATTGTGTACGCCCAGGCGGCCGCTCGACACATCAGCGAGACCATCCAAGATGTCGCTGACATTCATACCATTGCGCCTTGGGATGCTTCGCGCGTAACCGATTCGGATGAAGACGTGGTTATCTCCCACAACTGGGACGAACTCCGCCGCTTTATGTGGGACTATGTCGGCATTGTTCGAACCCGAAAACGCCTGGAACGAGCCACCCACCGCATCAAACTCCTGCAGAAAGAAATTGCGGAGTATTACAGCAACTACAAGGTCAGCAATGATCAGATCGAGCTGCGTAACCTGGCAACCGTTGCGGAATTGATTATCCGCTCGGCCATGGGTCGTAAGGAGAGCCGAGGACTGCACTACTCACTCGACTACCCTGAATTATCCAACGTTGCCAAAGATACGATTCTGGTTCCGATGAATTTTGCAGGCCAGGATCTGATCGTCAGCACCTCAGTGGAGTAGTCTCAGCCTCTGGCAAAGTAAACGCCAGGCCTCAGGCTCATGAAGCGAGCGAAACAGTATTAGCCGCCAGCGAAATCTGTGCGTGGGCAAGACCGCCCACAAGCACTGGCTCACATACATCAAACTTCCCCGTGCCTGTAAGTTACCGCACAAAACCATCTGTCTGGCAATCAGCTCGCTGCGGATATCCACTCTCGCAATGATCAATTCGTAGTGTTGCCACTCCGAATGAACCTCGGGAAGTATCAGCGTATCCTGATCACGCCCCTGAAGGAGAAGCTTCGGCATACCGAGTGCATCATCGTTCTCGCTGACACACAACCGAAAAGCGTTCATTGCCCAATGACGCAGCACCCACAGCCCTGCACTCAGAGTCAGAAACAACAGCGCGACGATATACACAAAAGGGGGAAGTTCAGAAAACAGCAACAGCGCCAGAAACAACAAGCCGTGAAGCGCACAGATCAATAGAGAAAGAAAGGCGGATGCTTGCAATGGCAACCGTACGACATAACGGCGGCCGACATTAAATCTTGGCGGCCGCTTCTGCTGCAAAATCTTATTCTTGCAAACCGGTGTTGTTGCGGATAATCGTGACGATCTTCAACATCTCGGGATCATCCGGGTCTTTGCGCTTCAAAAACCAACCAAACATGTCCTGATCTTCACACTCCAACAACGCCCAGTAGCGCTCTTTATCTTCCTGATCGAGATCGGGATAAACGTTTTCCAAAAACGGCAATAACACCAGGTCCAGTTCTAACATGCCCCGTCGGCTACCCCAAAACAGGCGATTTTTATCCATAGTTACCTCGAATTCAGCTTTCGCCAATTATAAGTTAAAGGCCATAACAGCGACCACAGCTGAAGCAAAATATTTTACAATGGCCAGCGCATTGACATAGGAATAGCCATGAACAACTGGTCAGAACTTATACAAGCCTCAAATTACACTACGCTCGATAGCCAATCCGCGGCGGCTGAGGGGCGCCCGCTGCGCCTTTGTACGCTCGATCACAAATGCGTACTCGACGTAATCGGTCCAGACTGCAAGACCTTCCTGCAAGGTCAGCTCACCTGTGATCTTGATGAGGTCAGCACGACACAATGGCGCCTTGGCGCGCACTGCAATCACAAGGGGCGGATGCTGAGCAGTTTTCGAGCCAGCGCCCTAGGCGAAGAACACATCCGTTTGATTTTGCGCCAGAATATTTCTGCCAATGCCCACAAAGCGTTGGCTAAATACGCCATTTTTTCAAAAGCCGAACTCACATTGAATGCCGACTGTATTGGGCTTGGCTTACACGGCCAAGGTGCCCCAGATCAACTCCAGGCCTGGCAATTGCAGGCACCCGCTGAGGGCCACTGCAGCGAACAAAACGGCATCCAGGTTCTCAATATTTCGGATGACCGCTTTGAAATCTGGGCAGATCGTGAGCAGATAAAAAATTTGTTGGATCAGTTAAAGTCCGAGCCCGTATTGGTCGATAACGGCTACTGGAGGTTATTGGATATTCGAGCGGGAATCGCTGAAGTCGAGGCCGGGGTGGAAGAATCGATTATTCCCCAAATGCTGAACTTCAACGAACTGGGCGGTATTAACTACCAAAAAGGGTGTTATACCGGCCAGGAAATCATCGCCAGAATGCAGTACCGGGGTAATTTGAAACGCCATACCGTTCGTTTAGTGAACACCAAAGACACTGTTGCTGAGTCACAGCTGAGTAGTGGTCGCGAATTGTTTGGCGCCGATAGCACGCAAGCCGTAGGTGAGTTGGTTAATGTTGCCACCAGCGCGGAGGGTATTGAAGCGCTGGCTGTCGTTAAAGATAACGCCTCTCAAAATGCCCTGGCACTGTCTCCGGACGGACCTTGGAATTTCACGGTCGAACCGCTCCCATATGCTATAACTTAAATAAGGGTCGCTCAGTTAAGGCGGCCCATAAGAAGCCAAGCCTTAAACGAGACGATGCGATGAATCCACTAGCGGCCCAGGCCCGTACAGACATTCTTTCCGCTATTGATAATGACGAGTTAGTACTCCCCAGCTTGCCGGAAATTGCCCTGCAGGTTCGGGAGGTTGCTGAAGATCCTGACGCCGGTGTTATGGATTTAAATAAGGTTATCGGTAACGACGTCGCCCTGACCGCGCGCATTATTAAAGTGGCCAACAGCCCTACTATGCGCGGCGCCCAGGAAATTACCAATCTGCAAATGGCGCTTTCGCGCCTGGGCTTACAGTTTACCGCCTCCCTGGCCATGGGCTTAGCCATGGAGCAAATGTTCCAGGCAAAATCGAAAGAGATTGATCGCCGTATTCGTGAAGTCTGGAGTCGCTCAAGTGAAATTGCCGGCATGTGCAATGTGCTCTGTAAGTTCCGCACCGATCTGCAACCCGATCAGGCGACCCTGGCAGGGCTGGTACACAATATTGGCGCCCTCCCCATCTTCAAATACGCCGAAGAAAATCCGGACGCTTTGAATAACCCCTTTGTGCTGGATATGCTGGTGTATGATCTTGGCGCCGAACTGGGTGATAAGATTTTAAGCTCCTGGGAATTTTCCCCGGAGCTTGTTCACGTACCCAGCCAGCATCTGGACTTTGCGCGCGAAGCCGATACCGTTGGCTACGCGGATATCGTTACTGTGGCCATGCTGCAAAGCCATATGGGAGGCAATCACCCATTTGCTAATATTGACTACGGCACCGTAACCGCATTTGCCCGCCTGGGGCTCGATCCCAATATGGAAGATGCCGAAGGCGAAGACATTTCGGCTGAAATGGAAGCCGCCATGGCCATGCTTACCTGATCAACCCACGTCACTCACGAGGACAACGCAACCTGTTTTTCGCACGAAAAGCTCAGCGCTGTTCTCGTGAGAAGTACATCCCCCAAGCCAATGGACGACCCTGCTCCGCGAGTGCGACGGTTTTGGCCTTAAACCCTGATGCCCTGATCGTGTCTACCAAGTTTTTTTGGTCTGCACCACTTAAGGCAACCGAAATCTGTTGTTCCAACCGATCGATGTTCGCCAGCAAGGAAGATTGCCATTGACCGATCATTTGTTGAGCCAGATCGCTACGCACTTTATCATCACGAACATCGGTCAATAACTGCGCAAGGCTTCGTAACAACGCAAACATCAAACTGGATTCCCTGGGCAAACGAATCTCGTTCATCATAGAAGCCATCAGTTTCTGCAAACCCACTCGGTCCGTTTTGTCTGTGTGAGCGTTCTGGCACCATTGCCAAGCGGCGGCAAACAGACCACTATCCAAAACACTACGCCCTTCCATTAACTGTTGTTGCGAGTGGCGGCACAGCAGAGAATCTTTTCGGTGGCATAGAAGTAACAGTTGCGACGTAGGTTGTAGCACTCGACACAACTCTCGTATGCCACTCTCACGCGGAATGTATTCAAAACCGAACTGACTCACCACCCAACTGAAACTGTGATCGGGAAACGCCAGACTGGAACCGTCCATACGAATGAAGTGATGCTGATGGCGTAAATCGGTATTCGGGACAATATCACTGTAGTCAACACCAACACAAAAGCCAGTATGGCTCTCAGGCAACTGCTGAAGCAAGGCGCCATTACCCGTTGCCAAATCAAGAACACTGTCCTGATCTTTAAGCTTTGAAACAAAGTACTGTTGCACGAATTGTTTGACGGGACTGGCGGCATGTGCCTGAAGGGATTGTTCTGCCCCGGTTTGCCAGTAATCGGACCAACTTATTTGTGAGCTCAATGGCTACCTCATACTCATTCTTGTTATAGGGCGTAAGCATGAGAGTAATTTATCACGGAAATATCACCAAAGACTTCTACTTCGAATAAAAAGTCACTCAATATCACATGACCACCCTATAGCTGTCACTCTATCGCGACCGCACGAGGTCGGCCATTTTTTGACATTACTGTGACGGCACAGACCAATCGATCGCGGTTTGCCCGCGTTGAAGCAAATAGTGATTCGTCGCAGAAAAATGACCGCAACCCAGAAAGCCACGATGGGCCGACAGAGGGGATGGGTGAACAGACTTCAGGACGCAGTGTTTCTGCGAGTCAATAACCCGACCTTTTTTCTGGGCATAACTGCCCCAAAGTAAAAACACCAAACCTTCACGTTGCTCACTCAAAAGCTGAACGATTTTGTCCGTGAACTGCTCCCAGCCTTTGTTTTGATGAGAACCAGCATTGGCTTGTTGTACCGATAAGGTTGCGTTCAACAGCAACACCCCCTGATCAGCCCAACTTTGCAGACAACCGTGATTAGGAATAGCCAAACCCAGATCACGCTCAATTTCTTTATAGATATTCAACAGAGAAGGCGGAATTCGCACACCGGGAGGAACCGAGAAGCTCAGGCCATGGGCCTGCCCTGGTCCGTGGTAAGGGTCCTGCCCCAGCACAACCACTTTGACTTTATCGAACGGCGTGCTGTTCAAGGCGTTAAACATTTGCGGACCGGGCGGAAAAATAACTTTTCCCGCCGCCTTTTCAGTGCGCAAAAAATCCCCGAGCTGTTGCATATAAGCTTGTTCAAACTCATCGGCCAACAGCGCTTTCCAAGAAGGGTCTAACTGTACGTCCCTGCTCATATCATCTTACTCAGGGCGCATTGCCGGGAACAGTAAAACATCTCGAATGGACGGGGAATCAGTCAGTAACATAACCAAACGGTCAATACCAATACCTTCACCTGCTGTTGGAGGCAAACCGTACTCTAACGCGCGTACATAGTCGGCATCGTAATGCATGGCTTCATCATCACCCGCATCTTTTTCAGCCACCTGCTGCTGAAAACGCTCGGCTTGATCTTCCGCATCATTCAGCTCCGAAAAGCCATTGGCAATCTCACGACCACCCACAAAGAACTCAAAGCGATCGGTGACAAATGGATTGTCATCATTGCGACGAGCCAAAGGCGAAACTTCGGTTGGGTATTGGGTAATGAACGTTGGGTCGTCCAGGCGGTGTTCGACCGTCTTCTCAAAAATTTCGATTTGAACCTTACCCAGTCCCCAGATATCTTTCAGTGGAATGCCCAAACCTTCAGCAATCTTACGAGCACCCTGCTCATCTGCCAGTTCTTCCGCATTAATATCATCATTAAAGTGCAGAATGGAATCGAACACAGACAGTCGACGGAAAGGCTTGGCGAAATCGTAAATCGTTTCACTTTCCACTTCCCCTTCGGCATTTTTCACTGTAGAACGGACCTGAGTGGTGCCCAATACCGACTCGGCCAGATTGCGCAGCATATCTTCGGTCAAATCCATCAGGTCGTTGTAATCGGCGTAGGCCTGATAAAACTCCAGCATCGTGAATTCAGGATTGTGACGAGTCGACAAGCCTTCATTCCGGAAATTACGGTTAATTTCATAAACACGTTCGAAACCACCCACAACCAGGCGCTTCAGGTACAGCTCCGGCGCGATACGCAAATACATATCAATATCCAGAGCATTGTGATGAGTCACAAACGGACGTGCCGTAGCACCACCAGGGATGGCCTGCAACATCGGTGTTTCCACTTCCATATAATCTTTGCCATTCAGGTAGCTGCGAATGAACTCAATCACTTTGGAGCGGGTGCGAAACACATCGCGAACTTCAGGATTGACGATCAGGTCCACATAACGCTGACGGTAGCGGGTTTCCTGATCCGCCAGACCATGATATTTATCCGGCAAGGGACGCAAGGACTTGGTCAACAGCTGCGTGTTATCCATATTCACATAAAGATCACCCTTTCCAGAGCGATGCAGCTTACCTTCACAAGCAACGATATCACCCAAATCCAAACGTTTGGCAAAAGGGCGAGCTTCTTTTGTAATGTATAACTGAATAGCACCACTGGCATCGCGAATCACTACCCACGGACCACGCATGGCCATAACACGACCGGCTACGCTGATTTGCACATCATCATCTTCGAGTGCTTCTTTACTGATTTCCGCGTATTTATCCTGAACATCCTGAGCTTTGTGTTTAGGGCGAAAGTCATTTGGGAAAGTAGGCCCGTCTTCGGCGCGAATCGTCGCAAGTTTTTCACGACGCACGGCAACTAATTTGTTTTCGTCTTGTGGCTTGTTATCGCTCATGGTTAAAGCTCTTTAGTCAGTAGAAATAAATCTATAAAAAGTAAAATAGGGTGCGACACCGATCATTGTGACCTGTCGCTTACAGGCCGGCCTTCAAGCTGGCCTCGATAAACTGGTCCAGATTACCGTCTAATACGGATTGACAGTTACTGGTCTGCACACTGGTACGCAAATCCTTGATACGCTGATCATCAAGTACATAGGATCGAATTTGGCTGCCCCACCCAATATCAGCTTTGCTGTCTTCCGCCGCCTGCTTTTCTTCATTGCGTTTGAGCATTTCCTGTTCGTACAATTTTGCACGCAACATCTTCCAGGCTTGATCGCGGTTTTTATGTTGAGAACGTTGACTCTGACATTCCGCCACAATACCCGTGGGTTCGTGGGTTAAACGAACAGCCGAGTCGGTTTTGTTGACGTGCTGACCACCTGCACCAGAGGCGCGGTAGGTATCGGTACGAACATCCGCAGGGTTGATATCAATCTCGATATTGTCATCAATTTCCGGGGACACAAATACAGAACAAAACGACGTGTGACGACGATTGCCAGAATCAAACGGCGATTTCCGCACTAGACGGTGTACGCCGGTTTCGGTTCTCAGCCAACCGAAAGCGTATTCGCCTTCAAAGCGAATAGTCGCTGATTTGATACCCGCTACATCGCCCGCGGAAGCTTCTTCCAGTGTGGTTTTGAAACCCTTTGCTTCCCCCCATCGCAAATACATGCGCAGGACCATCTCCGCCCAGTCCTGAGCTTCAGTACCACCGGAACCCGACTGGATATCCAAATAGGCATTATTCGGATCCATTTCACCAGAAAACATACGACGGAACTCGAGCTTGGCCAGATGTTTATTCAGACCCTCAATCTCGGATTCAACTTCAGCAACGGTATCCTCATCCTCTTCTTCCACGGCCATTTCCAACAGCTCGTGGGCGTCGGCGATACCACCGTCGAGAGTATCGATTGTTTCTACAACGGCCTCCAGAGAAGAGCGCTCACGGCCCAGCTCTTGGGCTTTTTCCTGGTCGTTCCAGACATCCGGTTCTCCGAGCAACAGCTCTACTTCATCCAGGCGTTCTTTCTTGTGATCATAGTCAAAGATACCCCCTAAGCGTATCGGTACGCGTTTGCAGGTCTTTCAACTGATTAATAATTGGATTGATTTCCATAAATGCCACTGATTCTGTTCGTTAATGCCTGCCCAAGGCCCCATCCACAGGTTTAAGGGGTCAATTCGGGCAATTTGAAAGGCGCGAATTGTACCCCAAGCCCCCCGCCAACTCTAGGGCAGCAGCCCCTTCGAACCCAACAATTCAGGGATTTACCGACGCATCAAGCAAATCTGCCCGGCCACCACTACCAGCGAGGCTTACCCCCATTATTGACCAAGCCCTGACCGCTCATCCTAAAACCTTATATTGACGAATGAGTCACTCAAAAAAAGCGAACTGGCGCCGTTATGAACAGAGAGGGTTTTGCCTACGCCGTAACGAGCAACCCCATGGATTCAAGGACAGGATATCAATGAAGTTTTCCGCAGGTTTTCATCGCTATTTCTATGGTTTACAGGCCATTTTGCTGGGATTGCTGGCTTACAGCGGCTATCTGATCAATGACTTTTATCGCCTCACCCACGACATTGCCCGCCTGGAAAACAACCGCTTTGATATGGTTGCCCTGGCCAATGAACTGCAGCAAAGCTCAGACCAGCTGACCCTGTTCGCTCAGAATTATGTTGTGACGGGAAATCCGGAGTATCTGCGCGCCTTTGAACAGGTACTGGCCATTCGCAATGGAGTCGAACCTCGACCACAGGATTACCATGCAACGTACTGGAACTTGAATGAAGATGAGCGAGCCGCTCGTCACGGCCAACAGGAAGGCATTGCTCTGTTGGACATCATGGCCTCCATGCCCTATAGCGAAGCTGAATTCGCACTTTTGCACTTGGCTAAAACCCAATCCGACAAACTGGCTATGATAGAGCGCGACGCCTTTGCACTGGCCCCCTCCGACCAGGAGGCCGCCAAGGCCTTATTGTTCGGCGAAAAGTACAAAGAAGCCAAACACAGCATCATGGCCCCTATCGATCAGTTTTTAATCGTGGTAAACAAGCGTCTTGCGAAAAACCTGCATAATCTTCATCAACGTGAAGAAAGCCTGGCCAAGTCTTTACCCTTGATCCTAGGCTTAAATGCCCTATTGATTTTCGCTATTTTTATCACCATCAATTGGCGCTTTATTCAGTACCATAGGCAACTGGTCGACCTCTCGATGAAAGATCACTTGACCCGAATCTGCAATCGCAAATACCTCTCGGAATTCGGACCGCAATTTTTACAATACCATCGCCGCCACGGGAATAAAGTTTGCCTTGCGTTAATGGACATCGATCATTTCAAGAAAATCAACGATAACTTCGGCCACCAGATTGGCGATCGAATACTGCAACACTTCTGCAAAACCATTGACGCCAGAATTCGTAAAACTGATACCTTCGTGCGATACGGTGGCGAAGAATTTGTCTTACTGATGCCCAACATGACCCCGGAGCAGTGCCAGCATTTTCTCGATGAAATTTGTGAGCGAGTGGCCCAGCATGATTTTGTGGAACGTCGAAATCGCATTCCCTACACCGTCAGTATCGGCTGGGTAGATTGCGGCCACCATTATGATCTCGATACCATGTTACATCGCGCTGATGCTGCGATGTATAAAGCCAAACAAGCTGGCCGAAACTGCGCTCAACAAGGCGACTGCAGTAACCCGAAACCTACGCTGGCCATTTCAAAGTCGGCCTGATGCTGGGAAATTAGCCTTGGCCCCGGCCTCCGCTCGTGCTACAACGCGTTCTTACGAAGAATAAAAAGGAACGCGCAATACGCGAGGCCACTATGACCGCATTGTTTGATCTGCCGGCTTTGGAAGCGGTGTTACCCCAGATTTATCAACACATGATGCCGAGCCCCTGCCGACATTGGCCATTGTTAAGCCAGGAGCTGGGCTGCGAATTACACCTTAAACATGAAAATCATAATCCAACGGGGGCCTTTAAAGTCCGCGGAGGTTTGGTGTACATGCAGGCCCTGAGCCAACAGCAGCCCGAGTTGAAAGGAGTAGTGTCAGCAACCCGTGGTAACCATGGGCAATCCATCGCTCTCGCCGCCAGTCAAGTCGGTTTGCAAACACTGATTGTGGCGCCGGAAGGCAACTCACGAGAAAAGAACGCCGCAATGGAAGCGTTTGGAGCCGAGTTGCTTCTCGCCGGCAAAGACTTTGATGAATCCCGTAAAATCGCGGAACAGTTGGCCCATGAAAGAGCGTGGCATATGGTGCCCTCCTTTCACAAGAATCTGGTTCTGGGCGTTGCAAGCTATGCTCTGGAAATGTTCCAAAGCCAGACGTTCGATACGGTGTATGTACCGATTGGAATGGGTTCAGGAATCTGCGGCGTCATCACAGTGCGTGACCTTTTACAGCTGAATACAAAGGTTGTTGGCGTGGTGTCGACGGGCGCGGATGCAATCAAACAATCCTTCGAACAAAAACGCATTATCCCTACTGACTCGGCCATTACCTATGCTGACGGCATGGCTTGTCGCGAACCTCAAGCAGAAGCAATGGCCATTATTCAACAAGGCGCCGACCGTATTGTGAGCGTCAGCGATGATGAAGTGGCCGCTGCGCAGAGACAACTGTTTTCAAGTTGCCACACACTGGCTGAAGGCGCTGGTGCGGCGGCACTCGCCGCCCTGAGACAGGAGCGAGAACAGCAGGCCGGAAAGAAAATCGGTTTGATTGTGACCGGAGCCAATATTGATCGCCCGGTTTTCAGTCAGGTTTTACAGGGTCACACACCGAGCGCATTATGATTCAGGGACTCAACCACATTACCTTGAGCTGCTCGAGTCTGGCTCAATCGATCAACTTTTACCAAAACCTGCTGGGCATGACACTGGAACATCAATGGCCCGGCGGTGCTTACTTCAGTGCTGGTCAACTCTGGTTTTGCTTGATCGAAAAGCCGAGCTACCAAACGTCTCAACAGGGCTACACCCATATCGCGTTCTCGATTCAGCAGAAAGACTTTGAGCACTGGAAAACCAAACTTCAGCAAGCCAACATCCAGGAATGGCAAGCCAATAAAAGCGAAGGCGACTCAATCTATTTTCTTGATCCGGACGGCTACCAATTGGAATTGCATGTCGGTAACTTGCAGAGCCGCTTGAATCATGCAAGGCCGCACGAAAACAAGTGACGTTGAGTCACAGGCTGCATCGGGTGCAAACAACAAGCAAGCTACCGCATCCTTTCGGCTTCTTAGGAGGTTAAATCGCGTCCAAGGGTAACTCCGTGCTCAGTTTAATCTCACTCATTGCCACACTGGAGTTAAATTCCTGCACACCCGGCAGTTGGGACAACACATCACGATACAGCCGCTCGTAGTGCTCCATGTCTTTGGTCACGATACAAAGCAGAAAATCCACTCGCCCAAGCATCACATAACATTCGGTGACCTCGGGAACTCCGCGGATGCGCTCTTCAAAGGCGTGCAACTCCTGACGACCATTCGCCGTCAGCTTCACCTCGGTATAGATCACGGTATTCAAACCCAGCTTTTGTCGGTTCAAGAGGCCCACGCGTGCCCGTATATACCCCTCATCTTCCAAGCGTTTAATCCGGCGCCAACACGGCGGCTGGGAAAGATTCACCTGCTCAGCGATTTCGGATGCCGTCAGACTCGCGTCCCGCTGAATCAATTTAAGAATTTTGCGATCAATTTTATCCAGATTCACAGTTTCTACCTCCCATAAAATACCCCGACAATTGCGAGAATATTTTATACCCAAAAAAGACAATATGAGTATAAATAATTCACCAAAAGTGCAATTTCGATAAATAAAGGCATAAATTTTACATGGCAATCGGACTATATTGGGCGGTTCAAGGGCGCAAAATACGCCCAACAAGAAGAAATATTGAGAAGACCGAGGCGAGACTATGTCAGTTTTTGACCATCCAGATTTTGACCAACACGAACAGGTGGCATTTTTTAACCACCCCGCATCTGGATTACAGGCTATTGTAGCCATTCACAATACCAATCTGGGCCCTGCTCTGGGCGGCTGCCGCATGTGGCCTTATGCCTCGTTCCAACATGCTCTGACTGATGTGCTGCGTCTATCAAAAGGCATGACCTATAAATCCGCCGTTGCGGGTTTACAGCTCGGTGGCGGTAAGTGTGTGATTATTGGCGATCCTCGTCAGGACAAAAGCGAGAGCATGTTGCTGGCGTTGGGTGAGTACATCAATGGCTTGTCCGGTGCTTACATCACCGCAGAAGATTCCGGCACCAGTGTGCCAGACATGGAAATCATTTCTCGCAGCACCGACTATGTGGCTGGTATTAACCCAGAAGGTGAACACGGTGGTGATCCTTCGCCCACGACCGCATACGGCACGTTTGTTGGCCTGAAAGCCGCAGTGAAACACCGTTTTAACCAAAATGACCTTAATGGCCTCACGGTTGCTCTTCAAGGTGTCGGAAATGTGGGCTTCCATCTCGCCCGCCATTTGAAGGAAGCCGGTGCGGAACTGATTGTCAGTGATATCTTCGTACAAAACAGTGAACGTGCCGCCGAACAGCTGGGCGCGCGCATTGTCGCACCCACTGAAATTTATAGCGTTGAAGCCGATGTCTTCGCCCCGTGCGCTCTGGGTGGCAGCATCAATCAAGACACCGTTCAGGAACTGAAAGCCAAGGTGATCGCAGGTGCAGCCAATAATCAGCTGGCCCAAGCTCAGGTCGCCGAAACCCTATTGGAAAACGGCATTCTTTACACACCCGATTATGTTCTCAATGCAGGAGGTATTATCGATATCGCCTACCAACGTGAAAACAAGAGTCGCGAAGAAATGCTGGCCCATGTGGACACCATTGCCCACACTCTGGAAGAAATCTTTGGCCGCGCTCAGGAGCAGGGACTGCCCACTAATATTGTCGCTGACCAGGTTGCTGAACAGCGTTTCATTAACCCACCAGCAATGAAAGCGGCCAGCTAAACCACCATCACGGGCGGGTCATCACCCGCCTTTTTCTTTGCTCTTGTTTCGCCCATTCCACTTTTTCCGCCAATTACCACCAGACTCAAACCCTACACCAATGACATTTGTCATCCGAAAGTCCTGACAAAGCTCTCTAAAAATTCCACCGCCCATTCGCCATACTGATCTCACATTAAACAACAGCCCTCGGGAGATCATTATGAAAAAGCACATCTTGGCCACTATCATCAGCGTCTTCAGCATCAGTGTTCTGGCAGACCAGGCGACCATTAACGATATCGAAGACGCTGCGCGTCAACTGGACACGGACCGTTTGGAAGCTCTAAGCCATTCCCCAGACACTTACGACAGCGCATTAGCCCATTATCGTTTGGCCATCAGTTACAACCTGAAAGCCGATAACGATGCCGCGGAGGATGCACTTGATACCGCCATGGAATCCATGGAAGCGCTGACTGAATCCGAACCGAATAACGCCGAAGCCTGGGCCTTGCTTAGCCACATTTATGGTACCAAGATCGGATTTAACCCAATGAAAGGGATGTACTACGGACCTAAAGCGGGTAAGAGCCTGGCCAAAGCCAAAGCACTGGCGCCGGAAAACCCAAGAGTGAATCTGGTATCAGGTGTGAGCGATTATTTTTCTCCGGCCGTATTCGGTGGCAGCAAAACCAGTGCGATCAAATCATTGAGCACCGCTATTCATCAATACACCAGTGATCAGTCTTCCGGTTACCACTGGGGCCTGGCCGAAGCCTATGTATGGCGCGGTTTGGCGCAAATGGAATTGGGGGAAAGCGGTAAAGCCCTGAACGACTGGCGATCTGCAGTTGCAATCGAACCGGACTACCATTGGGCCAACTCACTGATCCAAAAACATCAGTAAAGCCAGCAAAAATTCAAGCCTCATAGCACCCTGTGACATACGGGGTGCTTTACAGCAGGGCCGCAATCGCTAAAAATCACCGCCTAATACAAGGAATACACATGTCCAGCAATCCCACCTTCAGCAACTATATGCCTCCCCTCATGGCACCACGAGCACAAAAGTGGAATTTCATTTCCTTGTTGTTTTCCCTGTTTTATTTTCTACCCGCTGTGATGTCCATGAACTCCATGGTTATCACTGATTGGGTGACGATACTGGTGGGTTATGCGATTTTTCTGGGGCTTTACTTTTGGGGTTTGAAATCTGATACCAGTAACGCCATTTATCCGATCTTGGCTATTTTACTGTGTTGCTTTGTCCTCACAGCCTTCACACCCGGAAGTAATGCCCTGTTTGGCTTTGCGATGTTTTTAGCCGCGTATTACTTCCCCTTTAAGAAAGGGGTTTGGCTGTTAGTATTCGCCATTGTCATCGAGGTGCTTGGCTTTGTTTATCTGCGCAATTACGACACAATGTTTTTGGGCATCGCGATCTTCCTGAGCATTGCCCTGTTTATTAATGCGGCGTTTGTTCGGAAAGATCTGCAGCATCGACTCAGTGAAGCGCGAGATCAAGAACAGATTCAGCAATTGGCCACCATTGCAGAACGCGAGCGTATCAGCCGCGACCTGCATGATTTATTAGGCCACAGCTTATCCAGCATTGCTTTGAAGGCCGAGCTGGCGGAAAAATTAATTCACGCCGGCCAGCAAGACAATGCGATGAAGGAGATATCCGACGTTGCTCAACTCAGCCGAAGTGCCTTGAGTGAAGTCCGTGAAAGTGTTTCCGGGCTGAAAAAAACCGGCATAAGCGCTGAACTCAACGTGATGTGTGAACGTTTGCGCAGCGCGGGCTTCACCGCTGAGTGCGAGAATAATCTGCCTGTAGAACATTCGCTCAGCCCCGAAATAGAAACCACCTTGATCCTGTTGCTCAAGGAAGGCAGCACCAATATTCTACGCCACAGCGAGGGCAACCGGGCTCATCTGACATTGGATTATCAACATTCCAAGATCATCTTGAATATCTGGGATAACGGCAACGCCAGCCACATTCTCGAAGGCAATGGGATATCAGGAATGAAAGACCGCTGTGCTCAGGTCGGCGCCGAATACCAAATTCAACACGGTGCCGAAGGCACACTGATTTCCATCTGCAAAGAATTTGCAGATCAAGAGGCTTAGTATGACCAAGGTGTTAATTGTAGAAGACCAGGCTCTGGTTCGCGGAGCCATCAGTGCCCTCTTGCAACTCGAAGAGGGCCTGGAGGTTGTCGATCAAGCTGAAGACGGCGTACAGGCCTTGGCTATGATCGAAGAAAAGCAACCTGACTTAGTGCTCAGTGATATTGAAATGCCCAACATGACCGGCTTGGAGTTGGCGGAAAAAATACGCCAGGATTACCCCCATGTGAAAACCGCCATTATGACCACTTTTTCTCGTGCCGGTTACATTCGCCGCGCAATTGAAGCCGGTGTTGGCGGCTTTATTCTAAAGGAGGCACCGTCAGATTCTCTGCTCACAGCCATCAAGCAGATTATGCAAGGCAAAACCGTAATCGACCCGGAACTCGCTCTGAGCGCCCTGGGTGATAATGACCCACTCAGCGACAAAGAACGTAAGGCGCTCCGCCTGGCGGGCGAAGGTATGAAAACGATTGATATTGCCGCCAAACTGTTTCTCTCAGAAGGCACCGTGCGTAATTACCTGTCCGAGGCCATCGCCAAACTCAATGCCAGCAATCGCATCGACGCAGCTCGCATTGCCAAGCAAAAAGGCTGGCTCTAAGCCAAATTATATGCGGCAAAGACTCTTTTTGCCGCATTCTCCTTTGGGAAGCTCCCTGAAAACCGCTACACCTTTGTAGCGTTAGCCATAATAATAAGCAGCTGATAAACACAAGCATAGCCGGAGAGAAGCATGACCATAGGTGTAGGAGGTTCTAGCCCCGAGGCGGAACTGGCCAAACTCAGCAACATGACAGGCGATATCACGCCGATTGCCAAAGAAGAATTCTTACAGCGCCAAGAACGCGCCTGCCAATTGATGCAACAACAAGGCGTTGCTGCCTGTTATTTGAACGCGGGCACCAATCTCTATTACTTTACCGGTCTCAAGTGGTACGCCAGCGAACGTCTGGTTGGCGCAATATTATTGGCCAATGGTGAACTCCACTACATCGCACCACATTTTGAAGAGAACTCGCTGCGTGACTTCATGTTAATCGATGCCCCCTTCCATGGTTGGCATGAGCACGAAAGCCCCCATGTGTTATTGGGTGAAGTGCTGCGTCAACGCGGTATCGACTCAGGCAAACTGGGCATTGACGATTCCGCAGGGTTTTTCCAGGTCGATGCCATCGCTAAAGCCAATCCGCATCTGAACATTGTGAATGGCAACAGCGTCAGCACGGCATGTCGCCAACAAAAATCCAAGGCTGAGCTGGCCCTGATGCAACGCGCCAAGGATATGACCATTGAGGTGCACAAGGCAGCCGCACGAATCCTTCGTCCTGGTATCAGTACCACGGAAGTGACCCAGTTTATTAATGAAGCCCACAAAAAAGTAGGTGCCAGTGGTTCTTCGTTTTGTATCGTTCTTTTCGGTTTGGCCAGTAGCTTTCCGCATGGCGTAAAAGATCCTCAGATATTACAAGAGAACGATTGGGTTTTGATTGACACTGGCTGTTTGGTGGAAGGATATAATTCCGACATTACCCGCAGCTATGCTTACGGAGAAGCCACCGAGCGACAACGCCAAGCATGGCAGGTTGAAAAAGACGCACAAGCTGCCGCCTTTGCCGCTGCGCAACTTGGCCAACCTTGTGAAGTTAGCGACTATGCCGCCCGTGAAGTTCTGGAGGCCGCAGGCTTTGGCCCAGACTATGAACTGCCTGGTTTGCCCCACCGCACCGGACACGGTTGTGGCATCGACATTCACGAAGGCCCGTATCTGGTGCGCGGAGACAAAACACCGCTGGCCCCTGGGATGGTCTTTTCCAATGAACCCATGCTGGTCTTGCCCGGTGAATTTGGTGTACGCCTGGAAGACCACTTCTATATGGGTGAAAACGGCCCGGTATGGTTTACTGAGCCGAGCCACTCTGTCGACGACCCTTTCGGCTACGACGCCTGATTTTTAAAGCTTGTTACAACGGCGGCAAATTCATCGTCGCCGTTGTATCATTTCTCTAGTCCAGCAATTTCCATCGCAAAGCCTTGACCACCGCCTGAGTGCGATCTCGAGCCTCCATTTTTTGCAGTATGGTGGAAATGTGATTCTTCACAGTTCCTTCCGACAAAAATACGGCCCCGGCAATTTCCTTATTGCTGAAACCCGCCGCAATATAGCGCAGAATTTGGCGCTCCTTATCGCTGAGTTCCTCCAGCAACAAAGGCCGACTTAGCTGCTCATCGTCTATGCTTTGCAAAGCATCGTTTTGCAACAATTCGGGTTCCGCGAGGAAGCCCCCTCCCGCAACGGTTTCAACCGCTTTGTGCAGTTTTTCCAGACTCACGTCTTTTAGCAGAAATCCATTCGCACCGGCACGCAGAGCTTGAATAAACAATTGATGCTCATCGAAAGTGGTGAGCATCAGGATCGCAGTATTATCGCCTTTGTCGCGCAATGCCTGCACAAAAGCGATGCCGTCCATTTTAGGCATACGGATATCACTGATGATGATATCAACCTGTTGTTCTGCCAGTTTTTCCAATGCCTCCTGCCCATTGCTGGCTTCCCAGGACATTTCAAACTGCTCATTCAGTTGCAACAAACGACTGACCCCTTCTCGAATGAGTGCCTGATCGTCTACGAGCGCTATCGATATCATCTTAACTATTCACCGCTGTGATTAAATTCAAATCCATGCCTCGACCATTCGGGCTGAGCTCAACCGAGCCACCGTATTCTTTTAGTCGTTCCCGCATCCCCAAGAGGCCGCTGCCAGCCTGCCACTGCTGTATTGAACGGCCGTTATCGCTGATTTTCAATTGCAAAGGTGCCGTGCTGGGGCTAGAGATTTCGATACGATCAGCGCCCCCGTGTCTCAGGGCATTGCTGATGGCCTCTTGCACACAGTAAGCCAGCTGTTCACCCAACTCCGGGTTATTCACCGGCAAGGATTGGGGGTAAACCAACTGAATGTTTGCCGGCAAGGAAGTTTGCAAGCGTTTAAGAACCTCAACTAATTCTATTTCCCCTTGCTGACGTGTCGCTTTAACGATCTCGCGCAATTGCCCCAGGGTCCCTTTGACCTGCTCCCCCAGTTCCGCTCTCCAGGGCTCAAATGATTCCGGGTTTTGATGCTTGGCATGTTCCAGCTGTAAGCTCAGTGCAGTTAATCTATGGCCGATGCTATCGTGCAAATCTCGCGCAATTCTGAGCCGCTCCTGTTGCTGACTCTGCTGCGCCAGTAAAGCCTGGGTGGCATGAAGTTTCAGATTAACCTCTTCCAGTTCTTCTTTGTTTTCCTTTGCTTCTTTTCTCGCCTGACTGGAAGAACCGGCAAACAGCTGGAAGCCTAAAAACATGACGAGGCTCAGAGTATGCAAAGGCATCTCGGAATAGAAACTCGAATAGATAAAAAACGGGATATTCGCCAACACCAGCAGGACATGGCTGTAGCGCCCAGCGACATAAGGCATCTGCCCCGCACAAACCACCAGGAGGACCATAATGGGTTCAAAGGGAAACCCCACAAACAAATAAAACGTCGAGGCCAGCTGTACGCAGATCAAGCTGCGTGCCAGAAGCTTCGGCTTGGAATCTTCGAGGAAACACAGCCAGGTAAACGCCGACATAAACGCCATAAAACCGATGGCTCGCTCGACGCCCCAAACCGGATTGATTTTATAGTCGACAATGGCCACCACCACTATGGTCAGCAAACCGCTGGCGATCAGTGCCAGCTCCCCCAGACTCATCCTCATGTTCTTCATGGTATTCCTGCTTTATTGCGTTCATCTCAATACTACCATTGACTCAGGTATTGCCTGGGTCAATGTAGCTGAACATTATAGGCGGAGACCTGTTTTTACTCAGGTGCCAAAAGTCATGTTTTCAGCCCATCGATGTCATGACTTTTGGCAACTGTGCAAAACCTCCTCCAGAGACATACTGCTCACCACTGACACGCAACTCACCTCTGGAGAGATCACTATGAAAAGCTTAAGCAAAACCTCAACAGCCCTGACGTCCATCATCACCCTGCTGGGCCTGTACTGCAGTCCGTTCGCTACGGCGGAACAAAACCAACATCAGTTGACCTTGCTGATCAAGGGCTATGAAGAAAGCACAGGTACAACCTATCTGAGCCTTTACGATAAGGCTGAGCATTTCAACAAAATGGATGGCAAGTCTGTCGCCAATGTTCAGCAACGCATCAGCGGTGACACCCTTCGCATTACCTTTCACGATCTGAATTCCGGCCAATATGCCGTAAGCCTATATCACGATGCCAACAACAACCGGGAGCTGGATCGCAACATGTTGGGGATTCCCAGCGAGCCTTACGGTTTCTCGAATGACGCTGGCGCGTTTGGCCCTGCCAAGTTCAACAAGGCCAGCTTTACGTTGGAAGCGGATAAAACCATCGTCATCAATCTGCGCTAATTGGAGACCTCCCATGCCTAATCGTCGTCAGTTTATTCAGCAAATAGGTGCCGCTTCCGCGCTTGGTCTGGGAGCCAAGGCCGGCCTGGGCCTAGCCAGCACCCATTCCGACAAAGCGTTTCATCAGGTCCCCAAACAGTTTCCCAGAACGCGCTTGCGAGTGGATGGGAAGTGGCCATCGGATCTGGTCGGGAATCTGTACCGTAACAGTCCCGCGATGCTGGAGCGCAATGGCTTTCAACACAGTCATCTGTTCGATGGTGACGGCATGATTCAGCGCTTTACTTTGGAAGGCGGCCAGGTTTTCCATCAAGCGCAAATGGTTGCCACTCATAAGTATCTGGCGGAAGAAGACGCTGGTCGGTTTCTGTATCGCGGTTTGGGCAGCAGCCCTCCAAACCCTCGCCCTTCCCGCAACAATGATACGGCCAATCCCGCCAATATTTCGGTGCGCAAGATGGGCAACAAGCTGTTTGCGCTTTGGGAGGCCGGTTCCGCATACGAAATTGACCCAGATACGTTGGCAACCTATGGCCGCGTCGACTGGAACGACGATTTAAAACACTTACCGTTCTCTGCACACCCTCTACGTGATGAAAATGGTGACTGGTGGAATATTGGTTCCTGGATTTACGGCGGCCAAGCCCGGACCATTATTTATCAGCTGGACGCAAAAGCAAATCTTAAACGCGTAAAAGCCATTCCAATGCAACAGGCGGGTTACATGCACGCTTTTGCACTGAGCCCGCGTTTTGTCATATTGGTCAACACAGCCAATATCTATCGAGCAGGAGAAAACTACTTCGACAGTTTTCACTACGATTCAAAGGGAAAAAGTGAAATCGTATTGGTGGATAAAAATGATCTCAGTGTTTTTAAAACCATCGATATTCCGGCAAATTTTGTGTTCCACTTCGGGAATGCTTTTGAGCTGGGCGATGAACTGTGCTTCTCAATGGCTGAGTATAAAAATGCCGACATCATGAACCAGGGCCTGGGCCTTGGGCCGCAATCTGCATTCGCCAAAGACGCGACTCAATACAATAGCGAACTGAACCTATACCGGATCAACCTGAAATCGGGCCAATGGCGTAAGGAACACAGTCAGCTTTCTCTGGAATTCCCCAATATCAAAGAGAGCCAGGCGTTTTCAGCTCAAGCAATTATTGGCATGGGTCGACCAGTCGCTCCGGGCGCCAAGGCCGACCAAGACTATTTATTGAGTTACCACCCTTTGACCGGTGAGCAAGAGCACTATGATTTCGGGGAAAACATCACCATTGAAGAACCCTTGTATGTTCGTGGCGGCAATGACCAGGAATATGTTCTGCACACACTGGCCGACCGAGACAAACAACAAACTGGATTAGCTCTGTTTAAGGCTGGTGAACTCGCGGCTGGCCCCGTGGCTACCGCCTGGGCCAATGAGCAGTTTCCGTTTGGGTTTCATGGTTGTTTTGTCGGGGCGTAAACGGAAGCGTTTTTGTTCAGGGGGGTGTTGAGTGGAACGTAGAAATGCGTACCTGCCTCTACTCTCCCCCATCTCGAACGTTAAAATCTTTAAAAGACACGGTTCCTGAGAGATCGGTTACATGGACGCAATTCGTATGCGTTAAATACAAAAAAAGCCGCGCAAAGCGCGGCTTAACGTTACTGCGGGAATTGTTGCAAAGAGTCAAACCAAAAGAAAATCAGTCTTCTTCGCGCTCTACCAGAGTCATAATGTTGTAGAGTGCTACGGGCTCGTCGTGTTGGTTGCGGACTTCCACATCCCAAACCACAACACCATTCGCTTTATCCTCATCCGGACGCTTGTCTTTCTTGATTTTCTTCTTACAAGTCAAACGCGTCTGAATTGTGTCACCGATACCTACGGGTTCAACGAAACGCAGGTTCTCCAAACCGTAGTTGGCCAGCACCGGGCCAGGAGCCGGATCAACAAACATGCCAGCGGCCGCACTGATAATGAAATAACCGTGAGCCACACGTTTTCCGAACAGGGAATCCGCCACCGCGGTTTCATCAAAATGAGCGTAAAAGTGATCACCGGAAATGCAACCGAAGTTAACGATATCGGCTTCGGTAACTGTGCGCTTATGGGTAATCAGGGTATCGCCGATACGCACTTCATTGAAGTTCTTACGGAACGGATGAACGTTATCGATTAGCTGCTCAGAACCCGGATTAAATTCTTTAGTGATGGCTGTCATGGTCGTCGGCGATGCCTGAATCGCCGTACGCTGCATATAATGTTTCACAGAACGCAGGCCACCCAACTCTTCGCCGCCACCTGCACGACCTGGGCCACCGTGTACCAGCGTTGGCATAGGTGAGCCGTGACCCGTGGATTCTTTCGCACAATCCTGATTCAGAACCAGCATACGACCGTGGTAAGACGCCGTGTTCAAAATTACCTTGGCCGCTTCCTCGTCGTCTGCGGTCACCAGTGAACCGGCCAAACTGCCTTTACCCATTTTCGCCAGCTCAATCGCTTCTTCTGTGCTGTCGTAAGGCATCATCGTAGTGACTGGACCAAAAGCTTCTACAGAGTGAGGAATCTCGCTATTCAATGGCTGATCACAGTACAGCACGGTAGTTGGGAAAAAGGCGCCTTTGGTTTTATCCGCGCCGATTACGTCGAAATCATCGTTACCGCCATAAACCACCTCAGCCGCTTCACAGAGATTATTCACAGCAGAGCGCACATCGTTCATTTGATCACGGCCGACCAGTGAACCCATACGAACGCCTTCAGCAGCCGGGTCACCGATCTTGATGCCATCCAAACGTTTTGCCAGAGCTTCCTGCACCGCTTCAACACGATTGCGAGGCACAATAGTACGACGGATAGCCGTACATTTTTGACCGGCCTTGGTGGTCATTTCCTTAGCCACTTCTTTAATAAACAGATCGAACTCTGGACTGCCCGGTTCTACACCCGCGCCCAAAATACAACAGTTCAATGAATCAGCTTCCATGGTAAATGGAATAGACTTGGCGATAATGTTTGGATGGGAACGCAACATTTGGCCAGTGGACGCGGAGCCGGTAAAGGTCACAACATCTTGCTCGTTCAGACGATCCAATGTGTCGCCAACGCTGCCACAAATTAACTGGATGGCGCCATCAGGAAGGATTCCAGAAGCAACAATCTCTTTCACCATCACTTCGGTCAGGTAGGAAGACGCTGTCGCAGGCTTGATAATAACGGGCATACCCGCAGCAATGCTCGGCGCCATTTTTTCCAGAAAGCCCCAGCAAGGAAAGTTAAAGGCGTTGATGTGAACCGCTACACCTTCTTTAGGCACCAAAATATGACGACCTAGAAAAGTGCCATTAGCCGACAAACGCTCGACACCGTCCTCCAACCAGAAGGTTTCGTTAGGCATTTCCCGACGCACTAATGAAGAATAGGTAAATAGCGTACCGAGACCACCTTCGATGTCGACCCAGCTATCGGCTTTGGTCGCCCCGGTCCAGGCCGATACTTCATAAAATTTGTCTTTGATAGACATCAGGTGCTGGGCCAGAGCCTTCAAGCGATTGGCACGCTCATGAGATGTCATGGCGCGTAACGCACGACCACCCACAGTTCGACCGTAGTCGATTGCGGCCTGAAAATCGACACCTTTACTGCTCACGCTGGCGATGGCATCTCCATTCACAGCGTTGTACACCATGACTCCATCATCTTGGCCTTCCAGCCATTGTCCGTTGACGTAACTCTGCAGCTTTTTGCTCATCTAGGCCTCACATTACTTGTTTGGGTTAACACTGGGCAGGGTCGACTGTGCGCGACACCGACACGTTTATTCTTGTAGATGTTGGCGCGAAGCAGCCCAAAAAACCGAGTATTGGTTTTCATTGCTCCGCTTAAGTTGAAAAAAGTATATGATACAAAAATAGTGCTTACAACGGATTTTTCGTGTTATATTTGATTGAAATCAGGGCGAGAGCACTGTGATTGTGTTGCTAAAAATAAAATATTGCATGTAAATCAATAACTTATAAAATTTAGCAATGCACACAGAAAACAATAAACGCCCAAATGTCACAACGAAGACGCGAGACCCAAGCCTAAATAACCGGGTTTCCCATAACATTATTCCGGATCTAGCGCCTGGAGGCATACAGTGACCAGAGAAGTGATAAGCGATGAACTTGAATCCATCGAGAAAGCCAGCATTGACGAATTGCGCGCTGTGCAATTGGAGAGAATGCAGAAGAGCCTGCATCATGCCTACGAAAATTCCCCCCATTATCGCAAAGCTTTTGATACCCACGGTGTGCACCCGAGCGACCTGAAGCAGCTGTCGGATCTGTCCAAGTTCCCGTTTACCACCAAACAGGATTTGCGTGAGAACTACCCTTTCGGCATGTTTGCCACCCCTATGGACGATATCGTTAGGGTTCACGCATCCAGTGGAACCACCGGCCAACCAACCGTCGTTGGCTATACACAAAATGACATTGATACCTGGGCCAACGTCGTTGCCCGCTCCATCCGCGCAGCTGGTGGGCGTCGAAAAGACATGGTGCATGTGGCTTATGGATATGGCTTATTTACCGGCGGACTGGGCGCACACTATGGTGCTGAACGATTGGGCTGCACCGTGATTCCCATGTCAGGCGGCCAAACTGAGAAGCAAGTTCAGCTGATTAAGGATTTCAACCCGAATATCATTATGGTGACGCCTTCTTATATGCTGAACATCGCCGATGAGATGGAACGTCAAGGCATCGATCCACACAAACTCAATTTGCGTCTTGGCATCTTCGGAGCCGAACCCTGGACTGGCTCCATGCGAGAAGAGTTGGAACAACGCTTGGGTATTGATGCGATCGACATTTATGGTCTATCAGAAGTGATGGGGCCAGGTGTTGCCATGGAGTGTGCCGAAACCAAAGACGGCCCAACCATTTGGGAAGATCATTTTTATCCGGAAATCATCAACCCTGAAACCGGCGAAGTGGTTCCAGATGGTGAAGAAGGCGAGCTGGTGTTCACCAGCTTGACCAAAGAGGCGCTGCCTATCATTCGCTACCGCACCCGCGATTTGACCCGCTTGCTGCCAGGTACAGCCCGTACCATGCGCCGTATGGACCGCATCACGGGTCGCAGTGACGACATGCTGATTATCCGTGGCGTGAACGTATTCCCCACTCAGATTGAAGAACAGATCATCGGTACCGAAGGCCTGGCTCCCCATTACCTGATTGAAGTTGATCGCAATGGTAATCTCGACACCATGAGTGTCCAGGTGGAAAGCCAAACCGCGATGGCCGATGAACAAAAGCAAGGCTTGGCTAAAGAACTGCAACACCACATTAAGTCCATTGTCGGCGTCTCAACTCGTATTGAGATTGTTGAGCCAGGCTCGGTGCCGCGTTCAGAGGGTAAGGCCAAACGCGTGATTGATCGTCGCACGCTGTAGAACGATTGTGATACCCGATTCGCCTCAAAAGAGGTGAATCGGTATTGTTTTACATGTAATTAAATGTTTATATAGGTAAGCAAAGAGAGTATCGCTCTCTGAAGGCCATAATAATAAGCTCACATGCCCTATCGGTATATGCGATGCGAGGTAGCCGTGATGACCGACAAACCTGACCCGAATCGCCAGGCAGTTCAGGCGCTTTATCAGCAGAACCAGTCTGCGCTGCTGCGTTTTCTGCGTTTTCGCCTGGGCGACAGCAGCGAAGCGGAAGATATTGCTCAGGATGCCTTCCACAATCTGATTCGCAGTGAAAATACCGACAGTCTGGAGAACCCTCGGGCATATCTCTTTCAGACAGCGGCCAATCTCGCCTTAAACCGAATCCGCAAACTGCGCCGCCACACCAATTATCAACAGCTGACCGAATCCGACCGGGAATCTCAGGAAGTCCCTCCACCGGAACAATCAGTACTGGCGGAACAAGATCTCGAGCGTATTGAACGGGTTCTGCAAAAGCTACCGGAAAAATGCCGCCAAGCGTTTATTCTCAGCCGGGTTCATCACTACAGCTATCGTCAGATCAGCGAAGAACTGGACGTCGCCGTTAGCACCGTCGAGAAATACCTGATTCGGGCACTGAAAGAAATGCGCCAAGCTCTATAACATGGCGCAAAACAACGCAGAATATCGGCTAAACACTATAAAGCTGCAATTACTGCTGGAGGCTATGGCATACTTGTGTGTCTATAGAAGTAAGTAAACACATGAGACACCACAGGCATGGCCGACAAAGAATTTGCTAATGCTGCGAATGACGAGCTGGGAAGACCCGAACGCGAGCCAAGTTCCGCTGATCTTGCTTGGCCGGCCGACCCGTCTGTGGATGAAGCGGCCGAATCCTGGCTAATTCGAATTCAATCTCCAAGCTTCTGTCAAAACGAAGAGCAGGCCTTCTTTCAATGGCTGGAAGCCAGCCCCGCGAATCAAGCTGCTTATCTGCGTGCGGAAGCCCTATGGCACAGCCTGGGTCATTCCACCGAACTCAATGAACGCCTTGAGCCCTACCCTCTTGAAACTCGCTCATCACCCCCACAGAAAAAAGGCCGCGCCTGGAAACCCTGGCTGGCTTTTGCCACAGCGGCAACGGTAGCTGCATTAGCCCTGCTGCCTGGCTGGGGAGCCTTGCAGGGCCAGCAAATGCAAACCGGCAAAGGCGAACAATTGCAGCTCAGCCTGAGTGATGGCAGCCGAATTCAGTTGAACACCCAATCCACCATGCAAATCGATTTGCGTGAAAACTACCGCTTATTGGAATTGGAACAGGGCGAGGCCTATTTCGATATTGCCCACGATCCGGATAGGCCATTAATCGTCAAAACCCAAGGCGCCTACGTACGCGTGTTGGGTACGCGCTTTAATGTATACAGTGATCAAGAACGTACTCAGGTGACCGTCGTTGAGGGCAAGGTTGATGTCAGCACCGATAAGGAATTTTCCGAACTGCGTCAGCGTGATTATCAATCCAAGCGCGTATTAACCGCCAACGAACAGGTGCAACTGCGTTATCTCGACAGTAATACCTGGCTCGATGATGTTCTGGGTAACACTCCCGCCAGCAAGCGTGGTGAAGTCGTAACCGTCAATAGTGATGATGTACTGGCCTGGCAACGTGGCGAAGCAATTTACAATGGCAGCAGCCTGAACAAAGTGATTCAGGATTTGAACCGCTATTACAATGGCGAGATTCGCCTGCAGGACGAAAGCCTGGGCGAACGCACATTAGTTGCCGCTCTGCGTCTCGATGACAAAGATGCCGCGCTCAGCACCTTGGCCAACAGCCTGTCTCTGGAAGTCGTTGAACTGGCCAATGGCGAAACATTGCTAAAAACACAACGAAAATAACATAATAAACCCACTCCATCCCTTGGGCAGATGGCATGGGGATTCTCAATAGCAGGCCTGTAAATGGCCTTCGCAGTACTCGTCTGCGAAACAATAATGATAACAATCAGGTATAGCCTTGCTTGATAAAAAGGCCTTGAACACAGCGCGTCCTTGCCGACGACACATGTCCCTTTGGCTTTCTGCACTGGCAGCGACTTTGCCCTGCCCGCTCTACGGGCAAGCTGATACGAACGAATCGTCTGATCGACCTCAACAACAAAACAAGCTCAATAATTTCCAGTTCGATATTCCTTCTGGCGCGCTCGCGGCTGCATTAATTGAGCTGGCTCGTATTGCAAAAATCAATATTGCCGTCCCCAGCGAACTGGTAGGGCAACAACACAGCCCTGCCGTCATCGGCACTTTGAATATTGAACAGGCATTAACCCGGCTACTCGCCGACAGCAACTTGCAATTCAACTGGCAAGGCACTCAGTTGATGATCAGCAAACGCCCCGAAACACCTCAGCCAGCACAGGCAGTGCCCGCCAATTCACATCCCAATACGCTGCCCGAAAACTTTCGCCCAATGGAAGAAGTGATTGTGACGGCCCAACGTTATCGGCAAAACTTGCAACAGGTGCCCATTGCGCTCAGCGTCATTGATGACCTTCAGATTGATCGTGCCGAACTGAGGGATTTGCAGGAAATTTCATACCGCACACCCGGCTTGTCCATCAGCTCATACAGTTTAGGACAACCTTCTATCCATTTACGCGGCATAGGCTCCAACGACGATGGCGCCGCTATGGATTCTTCGGTCGTGCTATTTGTGGACGATGTTTATATCGGGCGTATTTCCAGTATCGATCTGGATATTCTTGATGTCGACCAAATCGAAGTACTTCGAGGGCCTCAGGGCACTTTGTATGGAAAAAATTCCATTGGCGGTGCGATTAATGTGCGCACGCATCAGGCAAGCGCCGAATCCCAAGCCAAGCTCACTCTGGGCGCTGGGAACTACAATGCGCGCTATGCCAATCTGAGCCTCAACGGCGCCCTCGACTCGGAAGAACAATGGCTCGCCCGCGCCGTGTTCGATCACCGTTATCGTGAAGGCTGGCAGGAGAATATCGTCCGTCCTGGCGACAAGCAAATGGGCAAAATCAAAAGCCGACTTCGGGGCCAATTGAGTCATCAATTTGATGAGCAATGGCGTGCGGATTGGAATCTGGATGCCAGTCGAGACAATCTTAGCTCCACAGGGCGTATTCCTGTGGCCAGTCGCGTACCGCTGGCCCGCTTGGACGATGCGGGCAGCGCATTGCCGACGGACCTGTTCAATGAGCTCGGTGGGAATTACCAACACGCCACAAATGACCTGGCAGGCTACACCGACCGAACCATTTGGGGCGGCTCCCAGCGCATACAGTGGCAATCGGATCAGTGGCAATTTCACAGCATCAGTGCCTATCGCCACAGTCAGTTCGACTGGCTGGAAGATTCCTCAGGATTACCGGCTACGGCCACAGCCCAAACAGTGGATTTGAATGTGCGCGAGAGCTACAGGGAATACTCACAGGAGTTTCGCCTGCAGTGGCAAGCGCATGAACGTCTGCGATTGATTTCGGGAATTTATTTCCTGCGTGAACTGACTCGACGCCAAGAGACGTTTTTCTTTACCGGAGCCAGCGCTGTGTCGCAGCAGTTCAACACGACCCAAAATCTGGCCCTGTTCGGGGAGTTGGAATGGCAACTCAGTGAGCGAAGCCACGTCAGTCTTGGGGCACGTTACAACCGCGACAAAAAAACCCTACAACAAACCGCCATCAATGGTGGCGCGCCTGCGATTATTCTCGAAGATTTCCAATCGCGTCAAAGCAACAGCTGGCAGGACTTTTCGCCCCGCTTGACCTGGCGTCATCAGTTGCAAGACAGCTTGATGGTTTACGGTTCGATCACTGAAGGTATTAAAAGCGGTGGTTTTCAGGGCGTGCCAGGCAATCTGCAATCCGCCCGGGAAATCATTCAGCCGGAATCCGCCTTGCAATTCGAAATGGGGATCAAAGCTCAATGGCAAAATCGCTGGCGTTTGAACTTGGCCAGCTTCGTCACCCGCTATCGCGATTTGCAGGTGGTGCAGTTTCGAACCATTGATAATTTTGGTGTGTTTGAAACCCGTAACGCCGCGTCGGCCAAACTGTCCGGCATTGAATTGGAAATGGTCTACTCACCTTCGCCCAAGTGGACACTCAGCAGCAGTTACGCCTATTTGAAAGCGCGCTATGACAGTTTCAGTGCAGCCGACGGGCGCGACTATAAAGGCAGTACGCTTCGTCAATCCCCGGAACACAGCGCGCACCTTTCTGCCGACTACCAAAGTGTGATCGAACAAGGCCCCTTCGCCGGAAAACTGCAATGGCACGTAGCGGTGCAATATCAGGATGAAAGCTATCGCGAACCCGACAATCAAATTACTGTGCAGCCAGCGGTCACCCTTATTGACAGCAAGCTGAGCTGGCAGATGGCGAATAAAAACTGGAAACTGAGCCTTTGGGGGAAGAACCTCAGCGACCGGGCTTATATTGCACATCTCTACCTGCTCGGTGGTAATGATTACGCCTTATTCGGCACCCCTCGTACTTTCGGGCTCAGTGTCGAGCTGGCCTTGTAAAAGCGGCGATTATATCGGGTAGATTGCGAGGCAAGCGCTTGAACACCGAAGATTCTGAATTTCTTTACCTTCTGTATTTCTTTTAGGAGGTCGATTCAACGTTCGGTGTTATACAGCAAGAGCCCGTCTAGCCTTTGCTTGAGTTCTGTGCAAGGATTAATCTGCCTCTCTCCCCGTCGCAATGGGGCTCAATAAAACAGTAATAATATAAAACAGCAATAAAAAGAACCGTCAAATAAGAAGAGATGATAACTATGCCCACTTCTCAGGATGTGCAGACGCTTATCCGCAAGAAAAATCGCCTGCGCCTGGTGATGGCCGTCATTATTATGGCCCTCTATTTTGGTTTTGCATTGGGCTATGGCCCACTGAAAGAACTCTTTGCCGAAAAAATGGCCGACAGCCTCATCCCCTTTGGCTTGGTCTACTTCGCGAGCTTGATCTTCAGTTTTGTGATCATCGAGATGATTTATCTGAAAGCCGCCAAGAACCTGGACCCCAAAGATGAGGAGGTCAGCCATTATGCGAAATAAATCGCCTCTCACCTCTCTCTTATTTCTACTCCCCGCCTGTGTGCTGCCTAGCCTGTCCATGGCCGCGGGCAGCATTGATGGTGCGGTAGAACGCCAGAGCGTCAACCCCACCGCTATCGCTATGTTCCTGGTGTTTGTCTGTGTGACGCTGTACATCAGTTACTGGGCTTCTAAACGCACCAATACCAGCGCCGAGTTTTACACCGCTGGCGGTGGCATTAGCGGCCTTCAGAATGGCGCCGCCATCGCTGGGGACTTTATGTCCGCCGCGTCCTTTTTGGGTATTACGGCCCTGATTTATGCCACCGGTATCGATGGTATGACACTGGCCCTGGCCGCTTTTGCTGGCTGGCCAATGATGCTGATTCTTTTGTCCGAACGCGTGCGCAATCTGGGTAAAGTGACCTTCACCGATGTGGTTGCACTGCGCTTGGAACAAACTCGAACCCGAATTATCGCGGTACTCGGCTCGGTTTCAGTTGTAGTGATGTACCTGATCGCACAAATGGTAGGCGCCGGAAAACTCATCGAGCTGCTGTTCGGATTGCCCTATGAAGTGGCGGTCATCATTGTTGCGGCTCTCGTAATGGCTTATGTCGCCTTTGGTGGCATGCTGGCCACCACCTGGGTGCAGATTGTGAAAGCGCTTCTCCTGTTAAGCGGCATCACCATTATTGGCATTCTGGTGCTGCACAGTGTGGACTTTAATTTGAATGAATTGCTGCGTCAGGCGGTCGACAAACACCCACGGGGTGGTGACATTCTTACCAACGGTGTTTGGATCGACGATCCAATTCAAATTCTGACCCTGCTGGTCTCAATGATGTTTGGTACATTGGGCCTGCCCCATATTTTGATGCGCCTGTTTACCGTGCCCAACATGGAAGAATCCCGTAAATCGGCGTTTTACGCTTCGGTATTTATTGGTTACTTCTTCCTGCTGTTAATCGTTGCAGGCTTCGGAACCATCGTCTTTGTCATGGGCAATCCGGAATACACCGATGCCACTGGCAAGTTATTAGGTGGCGGCAATATGGCGGCCATTCACCTGGCCAACGCAGTAGGCGGTGACCTGTTAATGGGCTTTATGTCCGCCGTTGCCTTTGCCACCATTCTAGCGGTCGTGGCCGGTTTAACGGTTGCCGGTTCAGCAGCCATTTCCCATGACCTATACGCTCAAGTGCTTTGCAAAGGCAAACCCGATCCAGATAAAGAAATTCGTTTAACCCGAATTGTTACCCTGGTGCTTGGCCTGCTCGCGGTCGCCCTGGGTATTGTGTTTCAGGAGCAAAACGTTGCCGTGATTGCGACCTTACCGATGGTGGTGGCTGCCAGTGTCAATCTACCTATTCTTCTGCTGTCGCTGTATTGGTCGAAACTAAGTACTCGCGGCGCAGTTGCCGGAGCGATCGTAGGCTTTGTCTCTTCAATTGGCTTAATCATTGTTGGCCCGAAGGTGTGGGTGGATATTCTTGGATTTGAAACAGCCCTGTTCCCTTACGACTACCCAGCCTTGTTCACGATGCCGGCCGCCTTCTTTGCCATCTGGATCGTGTCCCATATGGACAACTCCGAACGTGCCAAGGAAGATCGCGCAAACTTTGACAACCTGGTACAACAGTCCGAAACCGGGCGCATCGCCTAAACGGATCCGTCAGGGTCAATGGCGCTCAACACTCTGTTGAGCACCATGGACCCTTCTTTCTCGTCGTCACTCCAGTCTTACGCTTCTTTCAATACGCTCAACATCACGCCCATAAGCCTCAAAATAAGGCCAACTCCCCCATCTAAGGGAGTGCATCGTTAATCGTCACCGTTTATTATCGTGTTGAGGCAGGGTCGCCTGACGAGCGCAAAGGTTCGCAGAAAGGAATCCAAGCCAATAAAAATAATCCTCCTGAGCAGGAAATACTCACTGGTCATGCAAAGCCTCAAACATACCAAATGTGCTTTTTACCGAGTTTTGATCCTGATTCTGCTGCTCCTTCTTGCACCGTTTTCCCTGTCTGAAAATGTCAGTGATCAAGGCATATTACTGCTCGACAGTGAGCAAGAGCTCAACCCTACTCTGGTGCTGGAGCGACTGGCCAACCCCCGCAGTGATGACATCAGTGGTGAAACCGGCTTCCCCAAGCACGCCGGACAATACTGGTTTGCAATGAACATCGAAAGCGATTTGGATCAGCGCTGGGCAGTCCGTCTGGCCAATGCGCATTTTCGGGAAATCGAGCTTTTTTTATATCAGCAAGGTAAATTGATCCTCCATGAACAAAGTGGGTATCACGCCAACACCGAAGGCCTACATACCCTCTCGTCGGATTGGCTGAATGAACTTCCCCTAAAAGCCGGGCGGCAATATCAAATGTTGATTCGTATTGCCTCGCCTATTGTTTCTTCGCTGAACATTAATCTGGAACGCTATGAAACCTCATTAATTACGTCTACCGCCAGAACCAGTTTTTTATTTTTCATGGTAGGTATTTCATTGTCCCTGGCTCTGCATAATTTATTTTTTGGGGCCACCGTACGTGATGTCAGTCATATTCTCTACGCAATCCATTCCTTGTGCGGTGTGGTATTTGTTGTCAGCGCCTACGGTTTGTTCAAAACCGTGTTCGGCTTTTATGACTATGAGCTGTATTTCTACAAACCCGCTAGCGTAGGGGTTCAACTCTTTGGCACTTGGTTTTGCTATGTCTTCTTTCAAGTGCCGCGCCTGCTAAAAGAGCTCAACTGGGCATTTAAAGCCCTGATGATTTACTACGTCATACTGCTCCTCACCTATCCTTTTACCAGCCGGGAAGTCTTCAGTATTATTTCTGCAGCGCCACACCCTCTGTTCGGAACTCTGATGATACTGTCTGCGTGGCTGGCCTATCGACGCGGCGTCAAACCGGCCATTTTCGTCTTTATCGGCTGGATCGGCCTCATTGCCGGCTCGACCCTACCTGCTTTGGTGACCATCGGCCTGGCGCCCAGTTTTGAAAATATTTTATTGGTGGGTTTGACCTGCCATGTATTTGAAATGTACATGCTCTCTTTGGCGATCTCACAAAAATTTCGTTCGATTCAGCTAGACAATATCGCTGCCAAAGAAATGGAAAAATCGCGCTCAGCGTTTATCACTTATTTCAGTCATGAAGTGAAGACTCCAATCAATGGCATGCTGGGCTTAATCAAACTGTTAAAGCAAACCTCCCTCAATCAACTTCAAAACAAATACATTGAGCAGATGAACCGCAGTGGTAATAAACTGCTGCAACAGCTGAATAGCGTGTTGCTACTGGAGTCAGGTCGACAGCAGCAGATTAAAACCCAGTCTACGTCTCTGCTTGATATCCTCGACTCTTCGGTTGCGCTGGTTCAAGGTATTTGCGAAGAGAAGCGTATTCAATTGGAATACTTAATAGAACCCAATGTACCCACAGTTATCGAAACCGACCCGGATCTATTGCAACAGCTGATCAACAATCTATTGAACAACGCAGCCAAATACACCAATACTGGTGAGATCACTGTGCTCTGCAGCGGGCGGTATCTGACGCGCGGCGAAATGGATCTGTGTTTTTCAATCAAAGACAGCGGTATCGGAATCCCCTATGAAGATCAGGACCGCATATTCCACAGTTTTACCAAGGCCAGCAATAACCGTCAGGGAGAACTCATGGGCACGGGCATGGGCCTGGCGATAGTGAAAAACATTGCTGATCGTCTCGGAGGACGAATTTCATTTCGTTCCGAGCCAGGCAAAGGCAGTCGTTTTGATTTCCACCTGCGAGTACGAATTCCCGAACAGAACATACAAATGGATGATCATTTAACCGTGCTGGTGGTTGATGATGTTGAACTCAACACTGAAATTATCGCCAGCTTATTACGCGGTGCTGGTCATACGGTTCACACCACTGTCGATCCCAGCGAAGCCGTCGCACTGGCTGAAACACATCGCTTCGATGCGGTTCTGCTGGACATTCACATGCCGCTGATTTCAGGTCAGGAATTGATGCCCAAACTGAGGGAAATTGGCGTAGGCTGCCCGATCATCGGCATCAGCGCCGGTCTGACCGCAGAATTGAGTGAACAACTGAAAGCCCAGGGTATGAACCTGTTAATGGAGAAACCGTTTTCCTTACCTGTATTCTACAGCCTGGTGCAGCGTCATGACGTACAAACCATCAGTGATGCTTCTGTCCAACGCTATGACATCCGTTTTCTGGACGATATCGCCCGCTATAAAAACCCGGAAGAACTTCAGGATTTTTTCTCACGTTATCGCAGCAGCTGCCTCGAATTGCTTGAGGAACTGGAAGCCTTTGCCGTCTCAAAACAAGCAGCGCAGTTGGCCGCTGGCAGCCATCGTCTGGCCGGCTTGTGTGCCGCACTGGGCCTGATTGACAGCGCCCAGCAAGCAAAGCAGCTGCAATTAAAATCAGAAAAAGACCCCCTGGATTGGGGCGCCATTGCCGTGATGCTCAAACAACTGCAACAGCGCCTTCAAAATGGCCTCGCTTGGCTTACCCTTCAGGTTGACAATAAATCCACGGAACGGCAGGCAAGCCATACCGCACAGACCGACCCTCAATGAACACCGTTCTGTTCACAAGTCGATGCATGTACGCTGTCATTTAACCGCATTCCCCCTCATAATATACGACGTAATCGCTTGTAGTCGTTTGCGACGACAAGCTTAATTACACTGCTCACAAATCAATGATGTAAACGCTCGTCACCCCAACGAGCACTATTTGATATACGGAATATCGATGAATATTGAGCAATGCCTGATCGTAGAAGATGAAATATTATTCCAGGAGCTGATGGCCGGCTACCTGCTCCAGGCCATCCCCCAAGCGAAACCAGCCACCTTTGCGAACAATCTGGATGAAGCGACCGAGCACATTCTATCGTCAGAGTTTCAACTTGCGATCATCGACATCAGCCTGCCCGATGGCCGAGGCTGCGAACTGATTCCTATACTCAAAGAACATTGCGACAATGTACTCTGTGTCGTGGTCACCATGGCCGATGACGAAAATACGGTTTTTGAATGTTTGCAGATGGGAGCCGATGGCTATTTGCTGAAGAACGAACCCGGCAGTGTTTTGATCGACAAATTACAGGACATTGTCGATGGCGCGCCCCCTATTTCGGGAGACATTTCGAAAAAGATTCTACAACATTTCAGACAACTGGATAAAAAGCAGAAACACCCTGAATTGGCTCCAGACCTCACACCTCGAGAAGCCGAGATTCTGACCTTGATTTCAAAAGGCTTAAACCGCACGGATATCGCCCAGCTGCTCGATCTGTCACGTTACACCATTGCAGATCACATCAAATCAATTTATCGCAAACTGGGTATTTCTTCCCGCGCGGAAGCAACCCGGATCGCGATTGAGCTTGGCCTCGAATAACTCGAGGCCGGAACCGCGTTTACACTTCGGTGCGTAATTCACTCGAATCAGATATGCACATATCCAGATCGCGCAAAATGCCATTGTTAATATTGTAAATCCAACCATGGACAGTAAGTTCACTGCCCTCTTTCCAGGCATTTTTCACAATGCTGGTATTGGCCACATTCCGCACCTGTTCCATAACATTGAGTTCGCACATGCGATCAACTCGCTCGGCTTCAGGTAGCGCATCCAACTCATCTTTGTGAAAGCGTGCGACGTCTTTGATGTGACGTAACCAATTGTCGATCAAGCCATGGTCTTCATCTTCCATTGCCGCCATAACACCGCCACAACCATAGTGGCCACACACAATGATGTGTTTCACCTTGATCACTTCCACAGCGTAGTGCAAAACAGACAGCACATTGAGATCAGTATGCACGACCACGTTGGCAATATTGCGATGGACAAACACTTCACCCGGAGGCAAATCAATCAAAGTGTTGGCAGGCACACGGCTGTCTGAACAACCAATCCACAAATACTCCGGGGCTTGCTGTTTGGAGAGGCGAGTAAAAAATTCAGGATCGTTTTCTTTAATAGACTCGGACCATTTTTTATTGGCCTCGAAGAGATAACTCAGCTTTTTCAACGTTGTCTTTCTCCGTTTTCCCCTATAAAACAAGGGTTTTTCTTTAGTATAGCCTCGCAGTGTACCCAGCATAGACAGCCTTGGCCATTACTTTAACGATCCTTAATCACTCAAAACAGCTCAGCAAATACCGTTTTAAGTGATTCATCGATCGCGATGACTTCCTGAGTCTCAGTACAAAAGTTAACGGCAACGGTCTCGCATGTGGCGCAAATGTCGCCATCTTGTCGCAAAACCTGGTACAACTGGAATGAACGGTTCCCGATGTGGCTTAATTCAAGTTCGATGTTAACAGCCTCATGATCGAAGACTTCTCGCTTGAATTGCAGCTCGGTTTTCACGTAAGGCGGCACGAACGCTTTGGCCCGACGCTGGATGATATCATCAAACAACGTAAGGCGTTGGTCATTGAACCAGCGATACAAAACAACATTATCTACGTGGCCTGCCAGATTAACGTCGCCTTTTTCTACAGCGATAGTACTTTCCAAATGGATTCTCCTTGATGCAGCATTTCGCTTCCCGTTGGCAACTGTCTTCAAGCCAGGGGCAGCTGTCGGGTATTCTTAACTTCCAACAGGTTAAAACTCGACACAATATTCTTGACTCCTGGAAACTTCAGAATGCGCTTCATACTGATCTCCCCAAAATGATCAATGTTACGAGCAACCACCTTGAGCAGGTAATCGTATTCACCGCTCATGGCATAGCATTCCGTGATGTATTCCTCGGCACGTACCGCAGCCATAAAATCATCGGTATCGGCTTCAGAGCCCTGCTCAAGATCGACCTGAACAAAGGCCGTCACTTCCAAGCCCAGTCGGCGTTGATCCACCACCGCACAATAGGCCGTGATCACTTTATCATCTTCAAGCTGTTTCACCCGGCGAAAGCAGGGTGATTCCGACAATCCGACCTGTTGCGCCAATTCCACATTGGACATGCGCCCCTGGCGCTGTAATGCCCCCAAAATAGCCTTCTCAGAGGCGGAAAACCTCGGCTTCTCTTCCGACATGGCAAATACCACCCAGTTAAATCACAAAACAGAAAGAAACAACCTAATTATGGCCACATTCCGGTGAAATTAGAAGAATAATTTCTCCCTTCAGGATATATCCTTTGAGCCCAGATTTAGCCGACGATGTATGAAACAGAATAAGGAGCCTGGTATGGCCGATTTATTTGAGAATCCGATAGGGTTATGCGGATTTGAGTTTGTAGAGTTTGCCGCCGCGGAAAAAGGTGTGCTTGAACCCGTATTCGAATCCCTCGGGTTCACTCACATTGCCAACCACCGCAGTAAAGACTGCCAGCTGTGGCGCCAGGGCGACATCAACTTTATTACCAACTACGAAAAGAACAGCCCCGCGTACTTCTTTGCCGAAGAACACGGCCCCTGCGCCTGTGGTCTGGCCTTCCGTGTTCGCGATTCCCGTCACGCTTACGATGAAGTGATCAAACGTGGCGCCCAACCCATGGACATGAAAACCGGCCCAATGGAACTCAACCTACCTGCCATTAAAGGTATTGGCGGCGCAGCTCTGTATCTGGTTGATCGCTTTGAGCCCGAGTCGAGTATTTACGATATCGATTTTGTGTATCTGGACTGTGTTGATCGCCAGCCTGAAGGCTGTGGTTTTAAAGTAATTGATCACCTGACGCACAATGTCTACCGCGGCCGTATGAATTACTGGGCGAACTACTACGAGAAGCTGTTTAACTTTAAAGAGATTCGCTACTTTGATATCAAAGGTGAATACACTGGCCTGCAGTCACGCGCCATGACCGCCCCTGATGGCTTGATTCGCATCCCACTGAATGAAGAAGCGGCCGGTGGCAAGGGCCAGATCGAAGAGTATCTGATGGCGTACAATGGCGAAGGCATTCAACACATTGCTTTCTCCTGTGACGATCTGCTCGCCTGTTGGGACAAGCTGAAGGACAAAGACATTCCCTTCATGACACCACCACCCGACACCTATTACGAGATGCTGGAAGAACGCCTGCCGGGTCACGGTGAACCAGTAGAAGAACTGAAGCGACGCGGAATTCTGCTGGACGGCACCACCGCCGACGGACAACCTCGTTTGCTGCTGCAGATTTTCTCAGAAACTCAGGTTGGCCCGATCTTCTTCGAATTTATCCAGCGTAAAGAAGATGACGGTTTTGGCGAAGGTAACTTTAAAGCGCTGTTTGAATCCATGGAGCGCGATCAGATTCGTCGCGGTGCCTTGGACGTAGAATAAGCATCACGCTTAATCCGCACAGTAAAAAAGAAAAAGGGTCAGCTGAAAACAGCTGACCCTTTTTTATGTCTTGACGTAAGCGTTGCAGATCAAACCTAGTCCTGCTCCACCCCGCTCGCGGTGGGCAACAAATTACTCAAGAAATTCATGATTGCCGCCTGCTGAGATTCCTCCAGTTTTCCTGGCGCGACCAGAGGCTGTGACACAACATACAGAGCCCCTGTGCGCTCATCCCCTCGACCACTGCCGCAATAGCTTGGACCACTCATCGCCCAAGCAGACGTTTTGTGTCCCGCAAGCCCCACCGAACAATTGCCCTCGGCTTTGGCCAGGCCACCGTCGACCGCGTCACCGTTCGCGCTGAAACTGGTCAACACCAAACTACTCACTTCATAACCCGATTGCTCATAAGCAATTGGCGCATCCAACTCACCATCGAACATATCGTCGACATCGTCCGCTACTTTTTCGCCGTTGAGATTGAAGATAGGCGCATTGGAGTCTTGAAAAAGATTACTGGTTTGAACGGTGCCATCGGAATGACTGAACATCGCTTTCCATTCAATATTCGGATCGTCCGTACCTTTGAAGCTGCTGGAGTCCGCTTCCTCATTTGCGATGCGATTGAGCTCTTCAACACTGCTGAACGTGCCGATGTCATTAGCGGCCGTCACAAAGACGATGTAAAAGGTTTCACCTGGTTTAACACCAGGAGGCACCATAACTTCCGGGGCCTCTGCCGCCCGCAAAAATGTACTGAAAAGACAAAAAAAACTAACAGCCAACGCTTTCATGGAAAGGCATCCTTTTCCAAAATTGTTTCGGCTTATCTTTAAAAAAGTGTCTGCGTTTGCGTTCCTTAAATAGGAGCCGTGAATGCCACCCCCAAAAGATAAGTCACTCGATACAATCTAGTACCGAGCCTTCAAACTATCAAAAATCCACCCATCCACTTGTGAACTGAGTCACAATATTTTTGTGACGAATCTTACAGTCACTAGTAGTGGTGAATCATGGCCGTGGCATTATTTCACTGGCAAAATTGGTTGAATTTTAATCTATAATTTGAGTAATTTGTTGACCAAAGGGCTCAGCGAAAATAGCAATCTCGTCACCGGCTTTTAAATAGGATGGATCTTTCGCCCCGCTCTGTATGCCGAGTTTTACTCGCCATGACGCAGGAAGAATATTCGCCAATAATTTCTTAAATGGGGTCATCCGCAATGCTACACCAGCGGGGGTACCAGTCAAAATACAATCACCTGATTTCAGCCCTCGCTCACCTGACGCCTGCAAAGCATAATGCAGCACCTGCTTAGGGCTGTAGATAATATTCCGGCAGTTGTCTCTTTGTTTCTCCACACCATTCACCGTCAAACGCAACTCAATATCGGGAAACGCGTCGGGCAAAATAGATTCCGGGTAATACATGGCATCAGCAACCGGTAGGAAGCCTGGCAAGCTTTTGGACAGTGACCAATAGTCCATCTTCTGCGCTTCGCTCGCTGCCAGTTCCCCGCAAATCTGTAAACTGCGTGCGCTCACGTCATTGGCCAAAAACAATCCCACCTTGGGCATCCATTGCCCATCAGCTAACTGTTCAGCGCAAACCTCTTCCATAAGATATAGGCCTAACTCCACCTCATAGTCCAACATCAAGGGCATTACTTTCAGTAGGCCTTTAAACTGCAACGCCATTTCCGAATCCAGATTTTCCAAGGCTTGCCAAAGCAGCGCTTCCCTTGGCAAAGGTAATTTGCAATCCCCAATCGTATGTTCACAATGCTTAGCAAACATCATTGGCTCTGTTTCTCTAGCTCCCACTTCTTCGATATGAGCACGATAGGTCAACCCCAGAGCAAAAACTTGCCCAATGGTTTCAGGAAATGTTTGTACGTTTGCTTTCATGATGATTCCTTTATTATTGTTATCAGTGACGTCGAATGCAGGCATATTGCGGTATTGTTGGCAAAGTTGTAAAGCCTCGCGAAAACGTCGGTGGTTACTGTGTTAAATTCGAACGCCCTGTATTTACAGATCCAGTGTTTATCAAACTCCGCAATAGGAATCGCAATGCTCACTACCGTGTTATGGCAAAGTCTAGGGATAAAACGGTCAATGGTGCTCATATCGAGTTTTATGATCGCCGCCTGCAGTAGCATCCCCCTTGGTACCCTCTGGCAGTACCGCAATCATGATATTGACGACCTTATGGCGTTGACCCCTGAAAGCATCCGCGCCAAAGTTCAGAGCAGCGAGCAATTGATCGTCAGCAAAACCTCCCTGAGCTTCACCGTTGAATCCGACACAGACAAAAACGACTACCAATTCCCTCTGGAAATTGTTGAACAGAAACAACTGCAAACAGAAAACTGGCTCGGCCAGGCACGCAGGGAAGAATACAGTGTGTGGAAAATAAGTCAGAGCGGCATCGACGATTTCAAACGCTTACAGAAAGACTGGCAAGCTGCGCACACCAACCGCTATCAAGCTAATAAACATGCGGCCCAGGAAACAACCTTGCAACTTGGTTTTGGTGTTTCAAGTCAGTTTGCCGAACACTCCCGCTTTAAAGACGGGTACTTTTCAATCTGGCTAAAACTGGCCGACGACAAAGATTATCAATTGTTTATCGATGAACATTCCACCAATGACATCCACCAACAAGTTAGACGCCAACAGAAACAAAGCACTCAGGATTAATCGCTCAACTCACCAAAACGTGAGTAGTAACTGACTGAGGCCTCTGGTAAGGGGCCGTCGGCGGTTTCCATCGTCTGGCTCAGGTACTGCTTAGCGTAGCGATGAACGCGCTTGTAGATGTTGGCCGTCAACAATTGCGCGGCATTACCCGCCCAATCGTTGGGCAGTAGCTCCTGGGGCAAATCAGAATCTTTCAAGAGAATACGGCGGTATTCATGGACCAATAAAGTACGCAGCTGAAAACAACTTTTCGGATCCAAAGGACCGCTTTTGGGAATAGCCGCTTGCAGAGGACGAAACTTTTCCAGGAACTCAATGTAGCGCGCCTCAAGCTGATCGAGATTCCAGCAACTTGCGGATAACTGCTTCAACGCCGATTGCGATAACAGGTCCTCGGTCGAAGCGGTCATCACCACAACCTTATCGCGAATATTCAGTTCCTGAAGCGTTTCGTCCAGGCTTTGACGCTCTGCCCCGGGATGGGCCAAAACCCCGCCAGTGAGCTGGCCAAAGCCGGCCCAAGTCAGCTCTTTACGCATTTGCTCGCGGGCCTCATCCACCACATAGGCGGGCATCACCAAAGTCCACTTACCATCCCAATTCTGCCGTGACTGGGCGTAGATACGGCGTGCCGCCTTTTGATACTGACGTAAACCGAAATCTGTAAAGCGGTAATAGCTGCGCCGCCCTACTTGGGTGGAATCCAACCACCCTTCCTGAATCAAACGATATACCGATGTTCGCACCAAGCGCTGATTCAACCCAAAGGGCTCCAAGGCTTCAATCAAACTCCCCAGCCACACTGAGCCACCGTGTTGGGAAATTGAATCACCGAACACCGTAATAATCAGCGAACCACCGCGCAGCGGCCGTTGCTTTTGAAAGGCATCCAGCAATCCATCCAGACCGGGCAGTTGTCCGCTGCTGCCAGCATTATTTTCAGGTAGAGAATCGTCAGTCAAAACCATTTCCAAATCAGAAACTTAGCTCACGCAATTCACACAGATTCGTAAGCGGGCATAAACCTGCTAAGTGTACAAAGGCTAGCCCAGCGGTTCAAACCTATTGCCCGCCACTCCGTTCTACAAAACGACAAATGAAACTTGTTAATAATAATCATTGTTATTATCATTGGCAAAAACTAACACTGGAGACCCTACCCCATGAGCGCGATCAGCGATGCCCGAGTGGCCCTGGTATTTGGCACAGACACTGGTAATACCGAAGAGGTTGGCGAAAAAATTTGCGAACAGTTTGCCCAAGCAGCTGTGGCTGTTGAAATGGTCAATATTGTCGATATCGACAGTCAATTTTTCAGTGGCTATGACCTCATCATCATGGGTATTCCAACTTGGGACTTTGGCGGCATTCAAGAAGATTGGGAAGAACGGGAAGACATCATCAGCGACGCCGAGTTAAGTGGCAAGCAACTCGCTCTGTACGGCCTCGGAGACCAACTGGGCTATGGCGACTACTTCCTGGATGCCATGGGCTGGCTGCACGAGCGTGTTCTGAACGTCGGCGCTACCATGATCGGTTACTGGCCCACCGAAGGTTATGACTTTGAAGCGTCTTTAGGCTGCAGTGAAGACAAAAGCTACTTTTTCGGATTAGCCATTGATGATGACCAACAGTTTGAGCAAACCGACGACCGCATTGGCCGCTGGGTTGCCCAGATCTGCCAAGAGTTTGAGGCCGCTGCCGCTGCGTAGCCCTATCTTAAAACACTTATATTGCCGTAAAGGTCGGCCAAACCAAAGGAGTTTGCCTTTGGTTTAGCCGACTATATTTTTATGATTAGCGAGCATAAAATCCCTCGAAAGAGAATATAGCGAGTGATTTTCGCCAATGAACCAAGACGAAGCGATCAAATTGGATAAGATCGATATAAAAATACTCAAGGCACTACAAGCCAATGCTCGTATCAGTAATGCCGAGCTCGCCGAGTGCGTTAACCTCTCTCAAACACCCTGCCTGCGCCGCCTGCGCAAACTTGAAGCCCAAGGCCTGATTAAACAATACCGCACCCAGTTAGATCGTAAGCAGCTCGGCCTGCAAATCTCCGCCTTCGTGTTTGTAAAGCTGGAGCGCAACACCGCTCAAAACGGTCGCGAGTTTGAAGAAGCGGTCTCCCGCCTCCCCCAAGTCATGGAATGCTGTGTTCTCGCCGGTCGCCACGACTATAGCCTGCGCATCGTTACCCGGGATCTCGAATCTTACGAACGTTTTATCAAGCACGATCTGGCCCACGTCGATAAGGTCGCTCACATTGAATCCACCATCATCCTGAACCAAGTACTCGATCGCGCGGTTATCGACCTCGAAAAACCCCTATAAGCGCTTATAGCCTTGTGCTGGCAACAAAACACCCGACTTGCCAAGCATTGCTTTAGAAATTAACATTACATGTAAATTTTTTATTGATAAATGGTTCAGATCTTATGTGGAAGCCGCCCCAGCGCATTAAATACACACCTCTGGAACACCCCTGGCCCAGCCGTGAAGAAGCGGCTCGATCGCGTCTGTTCCAGCGCTTTCAACACGGGCCATTGAGCCTCGAGCAACGCAGCTGGATTCCCGCCATGGTGCCCTGGCGCGCAACCGATGAGGGCTTTGTCTCAGAAAATGTTCTGGATTGGTACCGTCGATTCGCCGAAGGGCAACCAGGGGCAATTGTGATTGAGGCCACAGGCATAAGAGATGTTCCCAGCGGCCCATTGCTGCGAATCGGTCATGACCGTTACCTAGACGGGCTGAAAACGCTGACTCAAACCGTACACGACGCGAGCCAGGGGAAAACTAAAGTCTTTATTCAATTAATCGATTTTCTGTCGATTCGTCGCCGGCCGGAACCCGATAAATTCTTCCAGCGTTTTTTGACCATTGATGATGCTCTGCGCGAACGCTATTGCCAGCTCAAAAACATCGACGATATAAGCGATACAGATTTACGTCAGGCGCTCAGTGAACTGAACGAAGAGGCGCTGGCTCAGGTTCTGGATTCCCGCCAACAGGAATCGCTCTATCAAGGCTTCCGTGAACGGGTGTTCGATCCTGCTCCCCATCTACAAGAACTGCCCGAGGTGTTGCCCGGTCTCTTCGCTGACGCGGCGGCACGCGCCAAAGCGGCGGGTTTTGATGGAATTGAACTGCACTATGCACACGCCTACACCATGGCCTCGTTTCTATCAGCCAGTAATGTCCGAGAGGACGCCTATGGTGGCAGCCGTGAAAACCGCGTCCGCTTGCCTTTGGAGGTCTTCCAAGCCGTCCGTGACACGGTCGGCAGTGATTACCCTGTGGGCTGTCGCTTTTTAAGCGAAGAGATTATTGAAGGTGGCAGCACTCTGGAAGACGCCCGTTTCTTTGCAACCGAGTTTGCCCGCGCCGGGATGGATTTTATTTCCCTTTCCCGAGGTGGAAAATTCGACGACGCCAAACGTCCCAAAGTGGGCCAGGCTGCCTACCCCTACACGGGAGAGTCGGGTTATGAGTGCATGCCCTCGTTTCAGTCGGATGAACAAGGTCCTTTCGGCCGAAATATTGCGCCTACCGCCAGCATTCGGGACAGCATTCGAGCAGCGGGCTTCAATACCCCCGTCATCGTGGCCGGAGGTATTCACAGCTACCAACAGGCTGAGAAGATTCTGCAGCAGGATCAGGCAGACGTTATCGGTATCGCACGGCAAGCCATTGCGGACCCAGATTGGTTTCGCAAAGTGAAAAGCGGTTGCGGTACGGACGTCCGCCTGTGTGAATACAGCAATTATTGTGAACGCCTGGACCAGAACCATCAGGAGGTTACCTGTAATCTATGGGATAAATCAGGACGCGACGAAGAAGGTGTGACGTTGAGCCAGGATGGGCGCCGACGTTTAATTGCACCAGCCTGGAAAAGAAGCTGATCAATCGAGCTGCCGCAAAAAAACCGCTCAAGCCTTCTGATTCGCGCACAGTACAGCGACTGGAACAACGTTAAGCAGGTCTATACAACCTCAAAAGAAACAGCGCAGGGGCGCTTATAGCAGCAGAGAAGGATGGTTTCAGTCAACAGAAAGCAAAACGGAGACACCCGTTGCCCAGAAACAAAAAAGCAAGCCCGGAGGCTTGCTTTTCGAGAGAGAGTCAATCAGTCAGGTCTTAGAGAGCAACGATGTTCTCAGCCTGTGGGCCTTTCTGACCCTGAGTTACTGTGAACTCAACTTTTTGACCTTCGTTCAGGGTTTTGAAGCCATCGCCAGAGATTGCGCTGAAGTGCGCAAATACGTCGGGGCCATTTTCCTGTTCAATAAAACCAAAACCTTTAGTTTCGTTAAACCACTTTACGGTACCAGTAACGGTGTTAGACATAAAATCATTCCTGTATTTGGAAAAAATCGCCCTTAAAGGGCCTGAATTAGCATGAAGAAACAGCCAATAATTTAACAACTACAGGACGAAGACCGAAACAACGCATCGTAATGGAGACTGTAAATAAGCTTGGTTTTCAGCTAGCGGCAGGCTATATAGGCAGGCCCATAATGTCAAGAAATTTCGCACCATTAATCGCCTTAACGGCCATTTAAATACCCTGCAGGAGTTTGTACATGACATGGCAATCCACATAGCCCAAGCGGCCATGCTGATAAGCCTTAGGTAAGGTACCCACAATATCAAATCCCAGCGTTTGCCAGAGCTTAACCGCGACCTCATTTGTCGCCACCACCGAATTAAACTGCATCGCTTTAAAACCGAGCTCCACAGCGACCTGCTGGGAATGTTCACACAGCTTTCGGGCCAGACCTTTACCCCGTGCCGCTTCGCTCACCATATAGCCGCAATTGCACACATGGGCACCTGGTCCCATGCCATTCGCTTTAATGTAATAAGAGCCGAGAACCTGCCCATCTTCAATGTACACGTAGGTTTTCAAAGGCCGCAGGCACCACAATTCATAGGCCTGTTCGTAACTCATATTCGGTTCAAAGGCGTAACTGTCCCGAGCCCCGACAATGGCCGAAAAGCTTGGCCAAAAGGCATCAAAGTCACGCCGTTCAATTTCTTTTATCACACATCACCCATCAAACCACACGATGCCTGAGGCACAGACACCCTATTTAATGTAATAGCCCACCACCCGCCACTGGCCATCATCCTTTTTAAGGGTGACGGTCTCGGTTGCCGAGGGCATTTTTTCAAAACTGGCTTTAAGCACCACCACGATGTACTCACCTTCCGGCGCACCCGGCAATACCGAATGAATATCGCTGCTCGCAATCTCGCGAGTAAGCACCTTGCCGAGTGGCATGCGAGCCTGATTAAGCCCATTCTGCCATTGTTCTTGGGTAACCTGCGCCTTAAAAAACGGAGCGGAAACCTCCCAACTCTCGGCATACTGCCCCGCATCTACCATCCCCAACCAGTCGAGAACTGCTTTGGATTGAATACCCTCTGCAAACACAGAAACCGATATCATAAACAATAAAACAAACCGTTGAACAACTTTCATTTTTCCTAATCTCATTTTTTAACTCCTAGTCATTCCTCGCCCTCAGAACACTCTCCATGCACAGCGTCTCTCACCCAACCCACGCTCAACACATAACGACTGCCTCGCTCTACCCTCGAGACCGAATGTTCAGAAATATCAGGCCTAAACAACTTTAGGCGCGCGTGGTCATAAATGGCAGCCTCACAAAAAAACTCTCCACCTCGCCTGGCTTGTTTCAGTACAATATTTAACCGGTAATGACGTCCGGTTTTCACGGTGTCTTTATGCACAGGAATGTCACTGCCTTCGGGAAATCGAAGCAGATAGATATCAAACGGCAGTGGCCAATAAGCGCCAGCCAGTAACATTTTATCGTAGCCCGAACCCCGTCGGCCTTTTTGCCATCTGAAGAGATGCTTAAGCATACGTTCCTGCCTCGGGAAAAACGAAAGCCGGCCTACGCGGTGTTCCGTGATTTACGGTTTTGTAGATGAGCAAACAAAACCATAGCAGAATCAGAACCTTAGCGTCTAGAACAGTCGAACGACCGAAAACCATAGCGCTGCAAGCGCTGTCTTATATCGATTTCGCGGTACAAGCCACTACCCTATAGGGCGGCAATCCATTAAGGTTAAGGCCAGCTAAATCGTTACAGTTCTAATGCCATAATAAAACCTAAGGAAGTTTTATGTTAAAGCCCATTTCGTTTGCCTTGGTCAGTCTGGCTATAGGCGCAGCCAGTTCCGCTTTTGCCAGTGACAGCGTGAATAAAATGGCCGATAAAATCGAGCCACAAGTGATCGAATGGCGCCATCATTTTCATGAAAATCCAGAGCTTTCCAACCGCGAGTTTGAAACCGCAAAATACATTGCCAAATACCTGCGCAGTTTAGGCTTGGAAGTTCAAACCGGTGTAGCACATACCGGTGTTGTTGCCATTTTAGACAGCGGTAAGCCTGGCCCGGTAGTTGGTCTGCGCGCCGATATGGATGGCCTGCCTGTCACCGAGACCGTTGATTTACCCTGGGCGTCAAAAGCAACATCAAGCTATCGCGGCCAGGAAACCGGAGTGATGCACGCCTGCGGCCACGATACTCATATGGCGATGCTCATGGGTGCCGCTAACATTCTGGTTAAGCACAAAGATCAGTTGCGCGGCAAAGTGAAGTTTATCTTCCAGCCTGCTGAAGAAGGCGCGCCAGACGGTGAAGAAGGTGGTGCTGAGTTGATGGTCAAAGAAGGCGTACTGAAAAACCCGGATGTCGACGCCATTTTTGGTCTGCATATTAATTCCCAAACCGATGTGGGCATTGTTAAATATCGCAGTGGCGGCATCATGGCTGCGGTAGACCCCTACAAAATTGTCGTAAAAGGCAAACAAGCGCACGGCGCCTACCCGTGGTTGAGTACGGACCCGATTGTCACGTCCGCTCAAATTATTATGGGCCTGCAAACCGTAGTCAGCCGTGAAGCCGATTTAACCCAATCCGCAGCCGTAGTAACCGTTGGTAAAATTCAGGGCGGCATTCGCTCAAACATCATTCCCAATGAAGTTGAAATCATCGGTACCATTCGCACCCTGGACGAAAATGTTCGTAAGAAAGTGCATGAAGGCGTCCGCCGCAAGGCTGAGTACATTGCAAAAAGCATGAACGCTACTGCGGAAGTGACCTTACCTCTGAATTACAGCTACCCGGTGACTTACAATACCCCCGAACTGATGCGCCAAATGCTGCCTACCCTGACCCGCACTGCGGGCGAGTCCAATGTGCAAGAGGTTAACCCAGTAACAGGTGCTGAAGACTTCTCCTTCTTCCAAGAAAAAGTGCCGGGTGTTTATCTCTTTGTTGGCGGTAAAGCCAAGGACCGTCCATTGAGCGAAGCTCCTGCGCATCACACGCCCGAGTTTCAGGTGGAAGATTCCGGTATGAAGTTGGGCGTTAAGCTTCTGGCCAACTTAACCATGGATTATATGAACCAGAAGCAATAAAACGCTTGCGGGTTTAATCGACACACGATTCACGCCGATTAAACAGAGTTTTCGAGGAGCTAACGGGCCATGGCGATCGGATTCGCTATGGCCCGTTTTTTATTGGCCTAGTGATTCAAACTCTGCCCCCGACAGCACAAACTCCAACTAAGAATCCGACAGGATTCTGTCTAGCAGCGTTAATGCCTCCGGTCCGGTATTGGCCACATTAAAGCGCATGGAATTTTCACCCTGCCCATCCGCTCGAAATACATTCCCTGGAGCCAAAACCATATCGTGCTCCAAGGCCTTTTGAGCCAACTCTGAAGAATTTAATGGTCCACTCGGCACCGTTGCCCACAGGAACATGCCGTGCTCCGCTTGACCAAAGATGTCAAAACCCAGCTTTTCCAAGCCTTCACTGGCGCATTCTCGGGCGTTGTCCAGGCGCCCGTGCAAACGGCGCACGTGCTTGCGGTACACACCTTCGGCCAGCGTATGATGAATCGCACGCTCCGCAATCTCGCTCGACGTTAATTGGGTTAGAAGTTTTAAATCCATCAACTCGGCGGTGAGATCCTGGCGGCAGGCGATATAACCCACGCGCAGTGCAGCAGAGACCGTCTTTGAAAAACTACTGACATAGATAACCCGATTCAACTGATCCAGAGAAGCCAACCGCGGCCCAGGATTCGGATGCAAATCGCCGTAAATATCGTCTTCGAGAATATAAAAATTATGTTGCTCAGCCAGCTTCAATAATTCATAGGCAATCGCCGGACTGATGCAGCTGCTGGTAGGGTTATGCAAAATGGCGGTGGTGATCATCAACTTCGGTTTATGAAGCGCCAGTTGGGCTTTTAGGGCTGGAATATCCGGCCCATCCTCCAACCGAGGGACAGCCAGCACTTCGACTCCCGAAAGCTTCAGCATGCCGAAGAGATTAAAATACGCCGGGTCATCGATCAGCACTTTATCCCCCGGGCGCAATATCAAACGGCAAACCAAGTCGACACCATGGGATGCCCCGTGGCAGGTCACAATTTGCGGGACATCGGCGCGAATACCAGCCTCTTCCAAACGTCGCACCAATTGCTGGCGCAGGGGAACATAGCCGCCGGCCTGGCTGTAATCCACCAAATGCGCACCGCCATTTCGCGATAATTGACGCAAACTGCGTTGCACATTGGCCGGGTCCATCCAGTCGGCCGGCAACCAACCACAGCCTGGCTGGAAGCGATACTGACCATCCTTCAACGCCTGACGCAACAACCACAGTACATCACCGGCTCGATCCAGCTGACAGGCCGTGTGTACCTTAACCGGAGCCGCCACCTTGCCCACATAAAAGCCCGAGCCCTTGCGCGATTGCAAATGACCCGACGCCACTAATCGATCGTAAGCCTGCACCACCGTAAAACGACTCACACCATGCTCCTCAGCAAAACGGCGAATCGATGGCACCTTGCTGCCCGAGCGAATACTGCGTTGCTCAATACGTTGACTGAATCCCTGAACGATCTGCTCGACCAAAGGCTGTTCATCGTGGCGATTAATAGGAAGTAACGCCAATGGGGGCTCCTTCGCCGATCGATCCGGCGTGAAAACTGTATCGGTAAAAGCACCATGACAGTGGCATATACTGTATCGCAAACTGTACATGTATTGTCAGGCAAGAATGACTTATCTTTTCATAAACCCAAAACCATAGCAATGAGTGAACGACCGTGAACAATATCAGCCTGTACTTGACCACCGTTCTGATCTGGGGCTCAACCTGGATCGCCATTACCTTTCAATTGGGAGAAGTGGCACCACTGGTCTCGGTGGCCTATCGCTTTGCGCTGGCTGGCATTCTACTGATGCTCTTCTGTGCCCTGCTCAACAAACGTTTGCGGTTTGGATGGCGTGAACATTTGTCGATGTTTTTGCAGGGCAACTTTTTATTCGGTTTGAATTACTGGTTGATGTATCTCACCACCGAACGCATCAGCTCCGGTTTGGTCGCTGTTATTTTTGCGGGCATTGTATTTTTAAACATACTCAATGGACGACTGTTTCTTGGGCGACCGATTCAGATGCACGTGTTGCTCGCGGCCTGTATCGGTATCTGTGGTATTGCCATGGTATTTTGGCCAGAACTGGCCGCCGTCGAGAGCCAAGGCGGCGATATTTGGGTCGCTTTGGCCCTGGGACTGGGAGCGACCTACTGTGCCTCACTTGGGAATATTGTGTCATCCCACAATCAGCAACGCAGCATTCCCGTTCTGCAGGCTAATGCCTTTGGCATGAGCTACGGCGCCTTAAGCATGATGCTGGTTGCCGCCGTAATGGGGCTTGAATTCAATTTTGATACGCGCACGGAATACATCGTGTCACTGATGTACCTCTCGGTGTTCGGATCCATCATCGCTTTCAGCTGCTACCTGACCCTGGTCGGTCGCCTGGGTGCCGACAAGGCATCCTACGCGAGCCTGTTGTTTCCCGTTATCGCCCTGCAACTTTCGGCGTGGTTCGAAAATTTTCAATGGACTTGGCTCAGCGTCATGGGCTTGTGTCTGGTGTTGCTTGGTAATGTACTGATCATGACTCCGCGGCAACGTATTCTCGCGATTCTAAATCCGGAACAGAAAGTAGAAGCGCCAGAATCCTGAGGGTATTGGCCGCCGATGAAGGCATGACCATTTCGCACCATTTAGGGTGACACAATGGCCCTGTTCAGAAAATCGACAGGGCTGTTACACTGAGCGGATAATCAAAATGCCGCTTCCTGCCTTTCACGGTTCCCTAACATCAAACACTCGTGCTGCAAAGAACACGGGCAAAGAACGGGGGAAACACAGGAGCAACTGGCGGCTCACCACAGCGGAATAGCCAAACCTTCATGGACACTGACGCGCGCCAAGCCAAACCACATCCAGAGGGTGCCAAGCGAGAGGCCAATCAGAATACACAAGCAGGCCCCAGCATTCTCGGACTTGCCCTGCCCAGCATCTCTCTTTTTCTGATTTTCAATCTGGTTAACCTCGCGGTGATCAAAATTGTCGCCACTTTAGGCACAGCCGAAGTGGCCGCAGTTACGACAGGCTCAAGAATCTTTTTCATTGTGTATGCCGGTATCATGGGCTTAAGCGCCGGAGCAACAGCCTTGATTGCTCACGCCTGGGGCGCCAAAAAACCCCACGATGCCGCACTGTTTGCCAGCTTGAGTGTAAAGCTCGGTATTGCTTTGAGTATTGTCGCGAGCCTGATCTTTATGTGGCTCGTGCCACACCTTGCAGACGTCTTTCAACTGGCAGGACCTGCAAAGGAAGCCACTATTGATTACGTGCGATTTTCCAGTGCTTTTAACGCAAACTTTGCCATCATTGTATTGATTACTTCAGCCTTACGCGCTACCGGCGACGGCTGGGTGCCGCTGTATATCACAGCGCTGTGCAACGCACTGTTTCTTCCATTATGTGCGGCACTGACTTACGGCTGGCCCCTGTTGAACATCCCTGAACTGGGAATTCGCGGTACCGCCCTCGGCGGCGGAATTGCCTACGTTATTGGCAGCATGTTTACCTGGGTACTGTGGCGACGCCATTGCCTGCAACTGCCTTATCGAGACAGTAATATAAAACGGGACTGGCACGCGGTTAAAAAACTCTGGGCGATTTCCTACCCCGCCATCGCGGAGCAACTCGTTATTCAAATCGCACTGTTTTTATTTCTGAGCGTCGTCGCCACATACAGCACCGAAGCCTTCGCAGCCTATGGGGTGGGCCTAGGCATTTTATCCATAACCATCGTGATTGGTGCCGGCTTTGGCGTAGCGGCGTCTGCACTCGTTGGTCAGGAGCTGGGGGCGGGAAACCCGGACCGCGCCGTCGGCATTGGGTATCGCACTTTGTTTTGGGCTGTGTTAACCATGACCATCATGGGCGGACTCACCATTTACTTTGCTACACCACTGGCAAGTTTTATGGTGAACGATCCTGAGGTGATACGCCTGACCGCTGTGTTTTTATTGATGCTCGGTATTTCACAACCTCTGATGGCAGTCGACTTTGCCTTAGGTGGGGCACTGCGCGGCGCAGGTGACACCCGCTTTCCTCTGCTGTCTACTTTCTGTGGTTTTCTGCTCACTCGAATGGCTGCTGCCCTGTTGTTTAAGTTTTTAGGGCTGCCGGTGGAATGGATATTTGGCGCGCTGATCGCCGACTATATCGTGAAAGCGGTTTTGATTTTCTACCGTTTTTATTCTAAGGTCTGGTTACGCCCACATATGGGCACGGGCTAGATCTTACTTGCGATGATATACACATGCTTTTCTGGATACTGATCCAACTCGACATGTTTGATCGCCATACCTTGAGTCAGTAAGCACTGAATGTTTTTCTCGATACCGATCGAACTGTAATAAAACTCATCTTCAAGCCAGGTGTCCGTATGCCAACCGTCACCATCACCCAAGGTATACACAAATACACCCCCAGGGCTTAGGCAGCTGCAGAGTTTTTCCAACACTGGCTCCTGTTGCTCATAAGGCAAACAAAACAAACTGTCCCAGGCGAGAATAAAGTCATAGTTCTTATCCACCTGCCAGTCACAGATGTCCTGGTGATAAAAATTGTGCTCAGGATGCTGCGCGCTGGCCAGCTTGATCATTTCGACCGACACATCCAGTCCCGTGATCGAGAAACCTTTTTCTTCCAGAGCTCGAACCAAACGACCGCCAGCGCCACAACCAATATCCAGTGCCTCGCCACCTTGGAAGTCTTCTCGATCAACAGCGTAACGCAGAGCTCGCTCACACTGCGTCACGCCATATTCTGAGTCTTGGTGTCGGTCGTGCCACCATTGGGCAATTTTGTCGTACTTCCTACCAAGTTCCTGCGGATCCATAAATATGCTACTCCGTATGTACGCTGCATGTTACGCCCGTGTTTTCCGAAACCAACTCCCCCAAACCGCCCATCTAAAACGTTGACCGGAGACGGCTCACAAAAAAGCCGCCAATAGGCGGCTTTACGCTAAACGCTTTGTGCACTATTACTCAACAACCTTGAGATAAAGCTATGCCTTACTGCGTTTATTTTTTGACACGGTAGTCCAAAGGTGGCTGACGATCGCCCAGCAATGCTTTGTACTCGAAATTTTTACCGCGGCGCTCATCAAACTCCGCTTTCGCTTGAGCGATAACGGCGGGTTGCTGGTACAGATCGATCATAGTCGTCGCCATGGTTTTGGCAGCCAACAACATGCCTTTGTGGCCAATACTGGTGCCGCCAGCCGCTACGGCTTGCCAGCTGTGGGCCGACGTACCTGGCACCCAAGTTGCCGTGCGCAGGCCAACCGTTGGAACTACCCAGCTGACATCGCCCACATCCGTCGATCCACCGGAAGAATTAATGGCTTTGCTGAAAGGGTAAATTTTAGCTTCATCACCGACGGCTTTTTCGCCACGCTCACCAAGACTTAAGCGAATTTTATCGGCAAACGCCTGTTCTGCAGGGCTGTAGTTAAAGCCACCAAACTGCTCCAGACTGTTGTGCATGAGTTCCGCCAAGGCCACATTGGGTAGCACACTGTGATTGCCATGGATAACTTCCCATTCCACCTTGGTGCCTGTTCCCATTGCAGCGGCTCGGGCGATATCTTCAACACGCTCCCAAATGGGCACCAGAGATTCCGCGGCCGGGCTGCGCACATAGTAAAAAACTTCCGCAAATTCCGGTACGACATTCGGCGCTTCGCCGCCATTGGTAATGACATAGTGAATACGCGCATTACTGGGAATGTGCTCGCGCATCATATTGACCATGATGTTCATCGCTTCTACGCCGTCCAAAGCGGAGCGGCCATATTGAGGCGCCGCAGAAGCATGGGACGCGATACCATGAAAACGAAACTTGGCGGATTTATTCGCCAGCGAGGTCCCCACTGGAGCAATGTTTTTATTGGCCGGGTGCCAGTGCAGCATGATGTCAACATCATCAAACAAGCCTGCGCGCACCATGTACACTTTACCGGAGCCCCCCTCTTCGGCCGGCGTTCCGTATAAACGAATTTGCCCTGGCACCTTATTCGCCGCCAACCATTCTTTCACGGCAATTGCAGCGGTCAACGAACCTGCACCGAACAAATGATGGCCACAGGCGTGACCAGAATTCATTCCCTCTTCCGCAACCTTCTCAGGCTTAGCCGCTTGGCTGAAACCAGGCAAAGCATCCATTTCAGCGAGAATACCAATCACCGGGCCGCCTTTTCCATAGGTCGCCACAAAGGCGGTTTCGGTGCCCGCCAGGCCCTTCTCGATATTGAAACCCGCCTGCGTCAACAAGCGCTGCATTTCCGCAGAGCTTTTATATTCCTGATAACCCATTTCAGCCCAGGACCATAACTGATCAGCCAGACCGGTGGATTGCGCTTCCTGTTTGGCAACCGATTGCTCGACAAACAAGGCATTGGGACTTTTTTCAGCAGCAAAGCTCGTATGGGATAATGCCAGTGCACTCAAGCCACTGAGGGCTGTGACAGACAGGCGCTTAAGGGATTTCATCATTCGCGTCTTTTCCTTTTTAGGGTTATTCAGCTCTGGCATTGTTAAATCGTGTCTAAAAATGCCGCAATTGTCCTTTTTAGACAGATTGCTTGATCCTTTTTACCATTGTTCAAACAGCGGGAACACCTAGTATTAAGAGGTAGAAATTATGTCGCGTAACACGGGTGAAAGCCAGCCGCTTTCATACTGTGTTTACAAGCCGCACATTCGCTACAATTCCCATGGGTATTTGCACACAAATAAACGGGTAGACCTAAGCCCGCGGGCCTATAATAAAAGGCCCTGGCATACAGAACCCCGTAAGTAAAAAAAGAATACGCCCGGCCAGCCGATAAAGAGAGAGTGATATGAGCGACTACAGTATTGAATACAGCGACCTGGCCATTCCTGAGCCCGGCGATTTAACCGAAGTCGCAACCGGCGTCTACTGGATTCGTATGCCAGTCCCCTTTCACCCTAAACATATTAATGTGTATTTGTTACAGGATGAGAAAGGCTGGTACATCGTTGATACCGGTATTGGCAGCCAGGAAACCCGAGACCTTTGGCAACAAATCTGTAAGCGAATGATGCAGGAGAAGCCCCTGATTGGTGTGATCGCCACACATTTGCACCCAGATCATCTGGGCTTGGCCGGTTGGTTGTGCGATCAATACCGCGCCAGCTTTTACATCAGTCAACGTGAATACCTGACCGCGCGCGCTTTGTTCAAGGGCAATAACCGCGAAGATAATTGGGAATTAACTCAGTTTTACCACCGCTGTGGTTTGAATGAAGAACAAATGGAAGACTTCATTAAAAATACCGGCAGTCTCTCAAAAATCACCGCCCCACTGCCCATCAGTTATGAACGCTTGAGCGAAGGCCAGACACTCACCATTGGCGGTCGCCACTGGCAAGTCATTATTGGCTATGGCCACTCACCCGAACACGCCTGCCTGTATTGTCCGGAACTCAATATCTTATTATCGGGTGATCAAATTCTGCCAAAAATCTCTCCCAATATCAGTGTGCAATCCTTGGAGCCCAACCAGTCGCCCTTGAGCGAATATCTGGTTTCGATGGAAAAGTTTTTCGATTTGCCGACAGATTGCCTGGTCTTGCCATCCCACGGCGACCCATTTTACGGTCTGCACAGTCGCCTGAACCAATTGAAACAGGGACACCAACGGGACTTGGATGGATTATTGGAAGCCTGTGAACATCCGCTGCGCGCAGTAGAAACCATCGAAGTAATTTACAAACGTGAACTACAAGGCATTCAGTTCCGTTTAGCGATGGGCGAAGCCCTGGCCCACTTGAATCATTTGTGGAAACAGGGGCTGATCAGCCGAAGCTATGACGAAGATGGTTGTTATCGCTACCAAAAGCTTGCAGCGGAATAGCCACCTGAAACTCGGGGCCATTCCTGACGGATCTCAATCCGGCTTTTTATCGGAGTAGTGATGGCGGCCGTCAGAATCTACCCAGTGGTATACCTTGCCACTGGGTTCCGGATAGTCCGCCTTTTCATCCAAGCTTGAACCAGCCTCATCGTTGCCTCCATCCAGCGCGCCCTCATTAGGAGCGTCGGTTGAGGGCTCAGGGTTTTGAAATGCTTCAAGAATTTCGGCAAATTTAGGGTTGGCGAACAAAGCAAAATAATCCTTGTTTTGCACCTGGCGTTGCAGTTCAGGGTCTTGCAGAATCCGTTGTATTTTAGGGTCCCGGCGCAAACGATCCATACGAGTAAAGGCACTGCTCACCGTACTTGCCAACTCTTCTTGATCGTCGCTGGAATTTAAACCACTCTCTTCCACCAAGGCTTTCATTGCAGGCTCCTGCATAACCGCCTGAAACTTTCTGTCCTGCACCAACGCCTTGCTATTGCCACTGCGCATTAACGTCAAACTGTTGCGATCCTGCATCAACCGCTTGAAAGAATCGCTGCTGCCAATGCTCTTTAAACGCTGGGCATTCTCGACTGGATTCCGCATGATCGCGGTCACCATGGCCTGTTCCTGCTTTTCGGCACCAACCACCTGCAACAACTGAGCACTGATCGACCCCATTAAATCTTGTGAGGTTTCAACAAGCCTCACATCAAAAGTTTGTTCCGGCTTCGCTTGTATTTGAGGAAACTGAACAGACAATAACGACAAGGACCAAATTAAAAACAGCGCGAATGCCGCTCCCAGACTACCCCCCAAAATGGCTCCCACCGGGCTTTTAGCACTGCCTTTGTCCTCTTCCGAAGGTGGCTGCCAGGGCAGGAACAATTTCAACAAGCCAAACAACAAACGAAGCGTTAGTGAAATAGCCAGACCACCGAGTACCAGGATGCCGCCACCTGCGGCCATATAACTGAGCAGATAGCTCAATTCAGCACTCTGCTGTAGATACGTCGCGAGGGGTTTCAAATACAGATACAGTAAAACGTAGGCGCCGATAAAAGACAGTAAGCGAATCAGTGTCGTTAACCAGCCACTTCGCCAACCAATCATCAAACCAACAATCAGACTAACGAATAAAACGATACTAAACGGCCCCATACCCGCCCCTTTTATTTATTTGTGTTACACACTCAGGTCGCAAAACACTAACGGGTTGTCACCCACAGCACTTGGGCATCCTCCTCGCTGAGCGACACCAGGCAATGCCCCATTTTGGCGTCGTAATACATGCTGTCACCTTCTTCGAGCTCAACAGGCTCATAAAATTCAGTATGTACCGCCACACGCCCAGACAATACCAACAGGAATTCCTCACCTTCGTGACGCACCCAGTCTTCAAAATCGTCGAATGACCGAGCCCGTACTGTACATTTGAAAGGCACCATTTTTTTATGGCGGATGTCCGACGCCAGTAACTCATGCTCATAGGTGCTGGTGGGGTGAGCTTTGCCCTGGTCTCTTCGGGTAACGTCTCGTCTCCCAGTTGCTTCTGGGCCGTCTGCCGGTGGCACAAACAATTGCGGGATGTCGATACCCAGGCCTTTAGTCAGCTTCTGAACAGCCTGGAAGGTGGGCGAAATTTGCTCGTTTTCGATCTTGGACAGAGTGGAGCGCGCCAGGCCCGTCAGGTTACTGGCTTCTTCGAGGGTCAAGCTGTTGGCAAGGCGAATTTCCTTTAAACGCTTACCCAACTGCAACGGCTCTACGAATTTGTCATCGTCCTTACGGGCCACGGCCAAAACCGACACATCACCGCTCTCTACACTCACTGCTGCACCTGCTGTTTTATGAATAGGCGGCGATTATAACTTGAGCAGGGAGGAACTTCGATAGACAGCCATACGAGAGCCCAATTAGCGGTCACCGGCAATTTTGATGGGTGCATTACGCTCGCGCAGCCAATGCTTAAATTCGGCCAGAGGCATAGGCCGAGCTAAAAAGAAGCCCTGAGCCATATCACATTGACGCATTTGTAATAGTCGCAGCTGCTCTTCGGTTTCCAGACCTTCTGCCACAACAGACAAGCCCAGTTTATGGGCCATGGCCAGGATACTTTCTACCAAGGCCAGATCTTCCTGATCCTCTTCAACATCACGCACAAATGAGCGATCAATTTTGAGCCAATCCACCGGAAAGCGTCGCAGATAACTCAGTGAGGAATAACCGGTACCGAAATCATCGATGGCAATCTTGATACCCCCCTTCCGAAGCTTGTCGAGGATCTGGTACACCTGATCGTCCTCCATAAGGATCGACTCAGTAATCTCAATGGTGATCGGTGGGCGCTTTGCCGATGACAACAAGGTGCTCAACCAAGGCTCTTCGCCATCATCTACGGAACCGAAAAACTCCCGGTAGGACTTGTTCAGTGAGAGCCCGATATTCAAGCCAAAATCGTCGTTCACTTCGAGAATATCCGCAATCGCCGTTTTCATCGAGATTTCGCCCAATTGGGAAATCAGCCCAACGTCCTCGGCCAGAGGAATAAATTTATCCGGCGGAATATAGCCCTGCTCAGGATGCTGCCAACGCAACAAGGCTTCCACTTCACAAACATCACCACTTTTCAGATCCAGAATCGGCTGATAAAACACTTTTAACTGTTCGTGCTCAATCGCGTCAATCAAATCCATGTGCATGCGCAAACGCTCATCGGCATCGTTTTGCATGGTCGTGGTATAAAAACGGAAACGGTTACGACCCAGCTCTTTCGCGGCGTACATGGCCTGGTCGGCATTTTTCAGCAGAGTTTCCGCGCAATTGGCATCATCCGGAAACAGGGTGATGCCGATACTCGCAGTTACGTAGATTTGATTGCCGCTGATACAAATAGGCAATTTAAGTTCTTCGATGATTTTGCGAGCCACAATCTCGACACACTTGGCACTTTTGATCTGAGTGGCAATCAGGGTGAACTCATCGCCACTGCGGCGGGACAAGGTATCGGTCTCTCGCGTACAACGGTTAAGTCGTTCCGCCACGGTTTGCAAAAGTTGATCGCCTACCGCATGACCAAGGGAATCGTTTACGGATTTAAATCGATCCAGATCGATAAACAACAATGCAAATTTTTCTCCGCTGCGATTGGCGCTGGCTACCGCGGAGATCAATCGATTATCAAACAAGCTGCGGTTGGGAAGCTGAGTCAGAGTATCATAATTGGCCTGACGCAAGATCGTCAGTTCCGACTTTTTACGCTCGGTGATGTTTTGAATCGCCCCTTTGATTTTCACCCGGCCTTCATCGCTGATTTCCGAGTACGCCTGAATCGCCACCCATTTATGGCGACCATCATCCAATAGCAATTCAAGTTCCAACGACGTTTCACTGGCGTTGTCAGACAAACTTCTCAAGGCTTCTCGAACCTTGTCGCGACAGGTAGGTTCGATGAGATCTAAAAATTCGACGTCATGGAGTGGTCCGCGACTGAATGGCACCCCCAAAATTTTAAACACTTCTCGAGACCAATAAATAAAGCCTTTATCAATCTCGTACTCAAATCCCCCAACGCTGGCGATGCGCCCAACCTGAGCCAGCATGCGTTCGCGATAGCGCAATGCTGAAATCAGATTCTTACGTTCATTGCCCTGGCGAATACGTACATGCAGGAAAAACGCGCCCGCCAAAAGCAACAATAGGAAGCCCAAACGCAAGCCATTGAGGGCCGATGCCAAGCCTTCCGGAAGCTTGTTCGAGATCGATGCCAACTGCCACATTTCGGCGCCAATCAACATTTCACTGACAACAGGGTTTTGCTCAAACACTTGTGGGTCACCAAAAAATACCGAACGCTGTTCGCCGTTCAAGCCTTTTTTGCGAATCGCAATTTCCTGATCGTTGGCCAGATCATTCACACCTGCGGCCTGATAGACGTCATCAACAATCATTGGCGACGAAATGATGCCCCAGAACACTTCCCTTCCCGTAACCGAATCGGCGTAATACACCGGCGCCCGACCGATAAACGCCCAACCACCCTGCACAATATTTACAGGGCCGGCGACCAGCATCCGACGCATATTTTTTACCCGCAACACGTCTTCGCGTTGTCCCGGTGTCGACATATATTCCAGACCGATCACCGCCTCATTACCTTTTTCCGGATAGACATACTTCACAACATAGTCTGGCGCGGCCGCAAAGTTCAGCAATAGAGTTTCAGTTCGCAGGGTTTCTTTTGCATAGAGATTGAACTCACGCTTGCTCAAATCAGGGTTCGCAGCGATGGCGATTCCCATCCCTTTGATCAGCGAGAGGTTATTATTGAGAATACTTTCGAGATTGGCCCGGACCATACCCAGGCGACGAGCAATATGAGCACGATCGTCCTGCTCATAACGATAACGGATGTAGCTTTCCAGCCATAACTCCAAGCCTAACAGGGCTGAGAGAATAAAGGCTAATGAGAGCCACTGCCCCCGTGTACGCAGATTGATAAACGCCAGAACCAACACCGAAACCAGCAGGGCAATCGATGCGACCACCGCACCGACCAAAAGCGTGGACGCCTCGCGCAACCTCAGATCAAGAAACTGATGGGAAACCGCCGCCGTCGTTTCAGGCAGCTCGACCACCTCAAGGCCGGGGCCATTGGATGCCCCGTATACAATGCCGCCTTCTGCACCACTGTATGACACCATGGCAAAACATAAAACGCAGGCGCACAACACTGGCCTTAAAAGGCCAAATATCGGCATGTTGCACAAGTTTTGTCTAAGGGCCATATATCTTTCCAAAATCCGCAGTTACCCTGGTCTCAATACCCTCCAATGGTAAATGCTGGTGGCCCGATCGGCTCTGGGCCCGTAAATCTCTGATTTAACAGAAGCTTTAGAATGTATCGCCCAGTCTGACCATAGCTTAAGCAATTATTGATTGTCCTTAAGGCCGTGTCGATATTTAGTTGGCATCTAAATGGCCAAAATGTGTGCCCTGCACCGTTCAAAGGTATCTTGTTTCCTATAGGAAATTTCCATTGCCCTATAGGAAACCCGTTTGCTAAAATTGCGCCACTTTTTAATCGCCATTTTGGCCCCATGCACCCAAACGCCCGCCAGTACTGGCCTGGGCGAGAATTGCTGCTTGCTGCAATAACCTTCCAAGAGGGCAGTTGCCTCCGGAGCAGCCGTACAAAGGTATGTCTATGTCCGTTACACCGTATCAGACCCTGGCCCACAACGATGAATTCATCAGTCGCCATATTGGCCCAAATTCAGCCCAAGTAGATGCTATGTTGGCCGAACTGGGCCTGAACAGCGTCGAAGAGCTGATTGAGAAGACCGTTCCTAATGGCATCTTGAAGAAAGATGAGTTGGATCTGGCTGATGCCGTGAGCGAACAAACCGCCCTGGCGGAAATTCGCGAGATTGCCAATAAGAACAAAGTCTTCAAAAGCTACATTGGCATGGGCTACCACGACACCTACGTGCCAAACGTCATTCTGCGTAATGTGCTAGAGAATCCAGGCTGGTACACGGCTTACACGCCTTACCAACCGGAAATCGCCCAAGGTCGCCTGGAAGGTTTGATCAACTTTCAGCAGATGGCCATGGACCTGACCGGCATGGAAATCGCCAACGCCTCCATGCTCGATGAAGGCACTGCCGCAGCTGAAGCCATGGCGATGTGCAAGCGCCAGATGAAGAAGAATAAATCCAATACCTTCTTTATTGATGCTGCCACTCACCCACAGACCATCGCCGTTATCGAAACCCGCGCCGAACACTTTGGCTTTGAAATCAAAGTGGGCAATCCAGAGACCGATCTGGAAGGCCTGGAGTACTTTGGTGTATTACTGCAATACCCTGGTACCAGTGGTGAAATCAAAGACCTGACGGCGATCATCGATCAAGCGCATGCCGCCGACGCACTGGTGACCGTTGCGGCCGACATCATGAGCCTGATCCTGCTGAAATCACCCGGCAGCATGGGCGCTGACGTTGTGGTGGGCACCAACCAACGCTTTGGGGTGCCAATGGGCTTTGGTGGCCCTCACGCCGCGTTCTTCGCATTCCGTGAAAAATACAAGCGATCAGCCCCTGGCCGTATTATTGGTGTATCCATTGACGCCAACGGTAAACAAGCCTACCGCATGGCTATGCAAACCCGAGAGCAACACATCCGCCGCGAGAAGGCCAACTCCAACATCTGTACATCCCAGGTGCTGTTGGCCTTGATGAGCGCCTTCTACGCGATTTACCACGGCCCTGATGGCCTGCGTCGCATTGCTCATCGAATTCACCGTTTGACCGCTGTGTTGGCCCACGGCCTGGAACAGGCTGGCGTTAAACTGGCACACAACACCTTCTTCGATACCCTGGCGATCGAAAGCGACAACAGCGCTGATATTCTGGCCCGCGCTACCGCCAAGGAAATCAACCTACGTCCTCTGGGCGAACAACACATCACCCTCAGCCTGAACGAAACCACCAAGCTGGATGACATCAGCGAACTGCTGGAAGTGATCACCGGCCAAACCATCGATGCCACCGCGATCGAAGCCGAATTGGCCACCAGTGAAGGTATCCCGGCGGAACTACTGCGCAGCGACGATATCCTCAGCCACCCGGTTTTCAATCGCTACCACAGCGAAACCGAAATGCTGCGTTATCTGAAGCGCTTGGAAAGCAAAGACATTGCCCTGAATCATTCTATGATTCCTCTGGGCAGTTGTACGATGAAGCTGAACGCCACCGCGGAAATGATTCCGGTGACCTGGCCTGAGTTCGGCCGCATTCACCCCTTCGCACCGATTAATCAAGCTGAAGGTTATCAGCAACTGTTTACCGAACTGCAGAAGATGCTGCAGGAATGTACCGGTTACGATGCCGTAAGTTTGCAACCTAACTCCGGCGCCCAAGGCGAATACGCTGGCTTGTTAGCGATCAAAAAATATCACCACAGCAAAGGTGAATTCGATCGCGACATCTGTTTGATTCCATCATCCGCCCACGGCACCAACCCGGCCTCCGCACAAATGGCCGGCATGAAAGTGGTTGTAACCAAGTGCGATGCCAACGGTAATGTGTGCATGGACGATATCCGCGCGAAAGTGGACGAATACGGCCAGCGCATTTCCTGCATCATGGTCACCTACCCGTCCACACACGGCGTGTTTGAAGAAGAGATCGTTGAACTCTGCGACCTGATTCACTCTGTCGGTGGCCAGGTATATGTAGACGGCGCCAACATGAATGCGCTGGTGGGCATCGCGGGCCCAGGCAGCTTCGGTGGCGACGTGTCTCACCTGAACCTGCACAAAACTTTCTGTATTCCTCACGGCGGCGGCGGCCCAGGCATGGGACCAATCGGTGTAAAAGAACATCTTGCGCCTTTTGTTGCCGGTCATCCGGTGCAACCCGTACCTGAAACCGATGTTAGCAACGGCGTCGTTTCCGCCGCACCTTGGGGCAGCGCTTCCATCCTGCCGATCTCTTATATGTACATTAAGATGATGGGTCGCCAGGGCATGAAACAAGCCAGTCAGTTCGCCATGTTAAACGCCAACTACATGGCCAAAAAACTGGGCGAGCACTACCCAATTCTATTTAAAGGCAAAAACGGTTTTGTTGCTCACGAATGCTTGCTGGACCTGCGTCCGTTAAAAGAAAGCAGCGGCATCACCGAAGAAGATATCGCCAAGCGCTTGAACGATTTCGGTTATCACGCCCCAACCATGAGCTTCCCGGTTGCCGGCACTCTAATGATCGAACCTACCGAATCCGAATCCAAAGAAGAATTGGATCGCTTTATCGAAGCCATGGTGACCATCCGCAAGGAAATTGCCCAGGTCGAATCCGGTGAGTATCCAAAAGACAACAACCCACTGCACAACGCCCCTCACACACAAGACGACGTGATGAGCGATGAGTGGGATCGTCCCTACAGCCGAGAAATCGCCGCCCGCCCTGCTGCCTGGTTGAAGCAACATAAAGTATGGCCAACGGTGAATCGTATCGACAATGTGTATGGAGATCGAAACCTTGTATGCTCTTGTCCTAGTATCGAGGAGTATATGGATTAAGAGTGGGTTAACTCTGCGGATCTAAAGTAGTTACTTAAATCCGCAGAGAATTTATTTCGATACAGATTAAATAGGGCCTTTCAGGCCCTATTTTTATGAGGCTCAAAGATAACTCACTCTCAAGTGAGCTATCCTTAAATTTCAATTCATTGACAAGAACGCACCTGTCCTAAACTCCTGCAAGGCTGTCCTTTAAACGGGATGTTTACCAAACCTGACTCTAGTCCCCTCCACCCGAATCGCCACCGATATCACCCAACGAGGCATCAGACGATGAAAACAAACCACCCTGGGAGCAAACCTCACCAAATTCGGACTGTAACGACTCGTAATTACCGTCACTGATGTTATCAAAAGCCTCTTTACTGCAGTACATCGCGTAGGCATGGTCGATAAAATCAGTATCGCAACCTGTTTCCTCCATCGCGTTTTCAACTTGACCTGGAGTATAGACTTCACCGCCGCCGTATCCAGAGGCTAAAAATGGCGGAAGATTCCTGGCTATTTTTTTAATGGCACGACTTTCACGCATTTTCATTAAGATTCCCATATTGCATTCCTTGTTCAGTCAATACGCAAAAACTGTTCTACCAACCAACCTAAGGGCAAACAAGCATGATTCCTGCAGAATAAGAGCGGGTCCACAAATCAAACATTCCATATCATATGTCATGAACTTAATGGTCTTGGGCATAGTCTTATTAGAATTACCTTACTCATAAAGGTAATCTAAAAAGACAAACTACACAGTTGCGTATTGCATTCGGTTTCTAGCCACACTCGTAATGCCGCTTTCCAGGTCCCCTATATTCCAGCCCCTGCCATGCTTCTTACAGACCATTAACGATCTATCGAAGTGGAATTATTCCTTACGCTGAACACTCTCATTAGCACAATAGAGAATCTGTATCTATACTTCATTATCGCCGGCGGTTAAGTATTGAACAGCCGACCCCGAGTGATGATATGACCCCATAAAAAGTGGCTATTTAACAATCCTGATGCGGAAGAAGTGTTTTGTTAATTGAAAGTCCTGACATGAAGGTTTCAAACGAGCACATCCATGAACTGGAACGTGAGATAAATGAGTTAAAGCTAAATAAGCAAAGAGAGATTCGGAACGCGCGAGCGATCGAATCGATGTACGCGGCTTTTGTTAACTCTTCCGGTTCTGACGAATACTTCGAATTGGCCTTAGAGATTATCAGATCGAATATCAACGTCGATTATGCATGGCTGATTACGCCCTTCTGCGACGAGGTCAGGCTTGTTCGTTCCTATATGGTTTCTGCTCATCCGAATTCATCGATCGATATACGAGACATTTCTCTCTCCCAGGTTCTACCCGATTCAGAATTACTCTCCCAACCTATAGACGCCTGCTTTTCCCCCTGCAACATCAATCCTTCGATTATCGGTATTCCCGGACCCACATCCGCTACGCGCCCGCCATCTATAGTGATGAAAATCGAGATCCAGACTGGGGAACCCATGTTATTGGGTATCAGCCACTCCGAACCCAAGCGCGTTTTCAATGATGAAGACAGTTACGACTTTTTGAAGCTGGCCAATGAATTTCAGAAAAACGTCTGCACGTTACAACGCTTAAAAAATAAAAGCCTGCTGTTTGAAAACTCCGAAACACCCATGTGGTGTGAAGATCTGAGCGAACTCAATGATTACCTCAAAAGCTTACGACAACAAGGCGTCGAAGATATCGAGGAATATCTGTCTAACAACAGTCAGGAAATCTACAAGCTGTTGTTGAGAATGCCCATCGTTAAGATCAATCGAGCCTGCCTGAAGCTGTTTAAGGTTAATAGCCGCGAAGAGTTTGATGAGATTTCGAAAAACCTTCTCGGGCCTGGCGCAATCAACATGTTCAAAAAAGAGGTCGCTGCCTTCTGGAATTCTGAAGATTCCTTCAAATCCGAGTTCAACTTTATCAATGCGAAAGGCGAAATTATCGTAGTCGAATTGAAAATCCAGATCCCCAAGGGCGACCGAGAATTTTATCTTGTTCCCGTAAGCTTGACGGACATGACAGAACAACGGCGTATAGACAAAAAACTTAAAGAAACCTTGCTGCGCTATGAGCTCGTGGTTAAAGGTTCCTACGGCGCGATATGGGACTGGAACGTCAAAGAGAAAAACGTGTACTTTTCCAAAAGCTGGTGCGAACTGCGGGGCTACGATAAAGACGAGATATCAGACTCTGAGGAAGAATGGGTGAAAGGTATCCACCCGGACGATGTGCAACGTGTTATGAATGCGGTTCAAGATCATTTTGATCGAAAGACGGATGTCTTCCAGGAAGACTATCGCATCGTCTGTAAAAACGGAGACATCAAATGGGTGGCCGACCGGGGCGTTGCCGAATATGATCTTGAAGGACATGTTCTACGAATGGCCGGATCAGAGTTTGATATTACCGAACGCCGCCGCCTGGATGAGCGCTTGCGTCTTGTTGCCAGTGTTTATGAAAATTCCGCAGAAGGCGTGATGATTCTAAATAAGCAGGGAATCATCATGGATGTGAACAACGCGTTCGAGAAAATACTGGGGTTTCGAAAAGCTGAGGTGGTAGGCTCCAGGCCGGAAATGTTTTCTTCAGAAAAGAAGCACCGCTCCAGTTACAGCAGCGTATGGTCGGGATTGAAAAACTTCAAACAATGGCAAGGTGAAATTTGGAACCACCATAAAGACCGAAGCCACCGGCCAAGCTGGTTGACCATTAGTTGCGTCTACGATGGCGATGAGCTCACCCATTACGTTGGCTTGATGACAGACATCAGTCAGATTAAAAAGTCCGAAGAAATGCTTTACCAACTGGCACACCACGACACCCTAACGGGGCTGCCAAATCGCTTACTGCTTAATGAACGTCTAGAACAGGCCATGAGGTATGCCCTTCGGCGTGAGCGACACGTGGCCGTTGTCTTCGTAGACTTGGATAACTTCAAATTCGTCAACGATGGCATGGGGCACGCCGTTGGCGACAAGCTACTCAAACAGGTTGCTGAAATACTCAGTGAAACCGTGCGGGCCGACGACACCGTTGCCCGCATCGGAGGCGATGAGTTTCTTTTGGTACTGGGTGATATTCAGAACCCGGAGAACGTCGGCTATGTGGCCGAAAAGCTTCTTAAGAAAATCAACTCCAAAGTCACCGTGGACGGCCAGGACCTTCGCGTGTCCGCCAGTATGGGCGTGGCCGTGTACCCTGGGGACGGTGAAGATAAATCCACCCTGATTCGCAACGCTGATGCCGCCATGTATCGCGCCAAGTCCTCGGGTAAGATGAACTTTCAGTTTTATACCGAGGAACTCACCAAGAACGCCATCGAACGCATGTCTCTTGAGGCCGACTTGCACGACGCCATAAGCCGACAGGAGTTGCACCTCCACTATCAGCCTCAAATCGATATTAGACTTGGTAAAGTCGTTGCTGTTGAGGCGCTGATACGCTGGCAACACCCCAGACTCGGCTTGATTTCCCCAGACAAGTTCATCCCACTGGCCGAAGAAATCGGTTTGATCGAAGATATCGGCACTTGGGTACTGCAAGAGGCCTGCACACAGTTTAAACAGTGGAGAATGGCCGGCTTTCCGATTCAGACACTGGCGGTAAACGTATCGAACCGACAACTCCATAAAGGGAATTTCCCCAACGTGGTGCATTCAATACTGCAGAGCAGCGAACTTGAGGCTCATCACCTGGAGTTGGAAATCACGGAGAGTATGTTGCTTGAGAACCCCGACTTTGCCGTCCAACAACTCAAACAGTTGAAAGAACTCGGGGTTAGCATTGCCATTGATGACTTCGGCACAGGCTATTCTTCGCTGAGCTATTTGAAACGGCTTCCTATTCACAAACTCAAAATCGACAAGTCCTTTATCCATGACATTGGCGACGACGGCGATGATAACGCCATTACGGAGGCTATCATTGCGATGTCTGAACGCTTGAGTCTGGGCGTAATTGCGGAGGGGGTAGAAACGGAAAACCAGAGAGATTTTCTCTTGAAGAATGGCTGCAACAATGTGCAAGGCTTTCATTACTGCAAGCCACTGCCGGTGGAGGAGATTACCAGTTACATGAAAGCCATGCTTGAGCTGCAAGCCTGATGTGTATTGGTCTAGTCCGGCTTGATTTTCTTTTTATCCTGATACATTAGCTGATCCACTTTGGTAATCATGGCATCCAGATCCCCTGCCTCGCCTGCTGAGAAGCAATGCAGGCCAAAACTAACGGCCAGCTTGATATCGGCGTACTGATTGGAAAAACGCGCTCTAAAGCGGTTACCGACGTCCTCACAGCTGCGTTTTAACTCTCCTTCTGAGCCGGCCTGGCATAACGCAATTACCAAAAATTCATCTCCTCCAATTCGGGCGATAATATCTGTCTTGCGAAAGCTTGACTGTAGGGCCTCGGCTAATGCAACCAGACAATCGTCGCCTTTATGGTGGCCAAAGTTATCATTAAGCCGCTTGAGGTTATCAACGTCAAAGTAGATCAGCCCCAATTCCAGGCCAAATCGTTGCTGATCGTTAATGCGCTGTTGTCCAAGACTTTTCACACCGCGGACGTTATATAAACCCGTCAACGAATCCGTAATGGCGACTTGTTGCAGCTTTTCGATATCCCACAAATGCTGCAACTCACCACTGACCAGATCTCTGAGCTGGCCCATTAAATCTACAAAGCTTTCTTCATACTCTGTGGACTTGGTATCGATGGAACAGATGGTGCCGAATACTTCACCATCCGGCCAGAAAATAGGGAAACCCAAGTAAGAACGCACCGGGCCACTGCATACCGGAGGAGCATCCGACCACTCCTCTTCTCCGGCTGCATTGTTGACGTACAGCAGGTTGCGGGATTCAACCACCCGGCGGCAAAAGCTTTTGATTTCCCAAGCCCAGGCATCGCCCGGTCCAAGAAAATTGTCATCGTTGCTGCTGGTGGAAAGCGCGATAAACTCATCGCCACTGAACTGAACAATCGCCCCACATGCCGTGCCATAGATCTGGGAGATTAAGTCGACAGTGGTTTGCCACTGCTCTAAATCCAGTGCTTCAGGCGGGCGGTCTCTAAAACAACGCTTTAATTCGCTCATAACATCCACATTCTGAGTAAGGCTAATGTGATTCGGAACTGACACAACATAATAAGCGCCATAAAGATTATTTTAGCGAACTTGCACCAGAATGCCAGACAACTCAACTTCTCCGTTGAAACAGGCGCGAGGAAAGCCCCAAATTGTGTGTTATCTTGTGGTCGAACGACAAGCAGGCGCGCCTGCCTGCTCTTGTTACAATGCCCGTATCCCCCGGTCTACCCAGCGTTGAGACTTTTCTCCTGCATCAGTTGGTCAATACTGTTCAGGAACAGCTCACTGGAGTCTTCCGCTTTTCGCATGTCCGAAATAATCGTTTCGCGAATCTGCTTATCATTGCGCCAGTTTTTATCACGATAGGAAACCGCCGATTTAAGGAAATCGTGCAATTGACGATGTGGATTCTCAAGCCCCGCGTACGAAGGCAGATGCCCATATTGAGTCGAACCTTCGCCTCGGTAGTACCATCCACCCATTTCACAATCGGTGTGCTCCACCGTTAACTCTTCGGCGATGTCGCTATTCCCGTCGCCTAAGGCCAGATAACCATTCTGCTTCAGGATAACGTGGTCGATCTTCATCAGCGCACCGAAAGTGAGACCTTTGGCACTCAACACATAACTGCTGGTTTTCTCAGCCGATTCAGAGAACTCAACAAAACGCTTTTTGAATGATTCGACTTGATCATTCATTTCTGCAGCCGCTGAACTGGACGTTTCCGCTTTCTTAACCATATCCTGAACCCGGTGGCTGAAACCACCAATAATCGAGGCCACACCAGAAGCGGATTCTTTGGTGCGATTGGAAAGGCTTTTCACTTCTTCGGCTACGACGGCAAAACCTCGGCCCTGCTCACCCGCTCGCGCCGCCTCGATCGCAGCATTCAGGGCTAAGAGGCTGGTTTGATCAGCAATTTCTTCAATGATCGATAGCGATTCAGAAACGTTCTTACTGTCTTGCCCCAGTTCGGCGACAACACGAGCAACGTCTTGAATGCTTGCATTGATTTCTTCCAGGCGCGTCGACATGGCATTCACCTCAACGTGGCTGTCCTTCGCGGCCTTTCCGTTTTCATGAGCAATGATTTCAACCGATTTCACTTCATTATTGATGCGGTTTAAATCCACCTGACTGACTTTCAGGTTTTTAATCAGATTGGTGGTATTCAAACTGTGCAATTCAGAGTGCAGCTCATTCGCGGCCAGAAGATCCATGCCATCCTTCATACGTTCAATCGAGATGTTGATTGAACACAGGGATTTGCCCAACTGCCCCGGCAAACCACGATACAAAGCCGTGCGTTCATAAGAACCTCGAGCCACATGGGTAAAGCAGCTGTTTACTTCTTTAAAATAGGATTCAATATAATCAAGAAAATCATTGAGCTCCCAGGCCACCATACCCAGTTCACCCATTCCAACTGTATTGACCACGCGCTTGTTAAACCCGCCCTTATTCGCCGAACGAATCGTACAAAACACTTTATCAACCGTGGTGAATACGCGAGTCACGATCTGGTGGCCAATCAATACCAAAATGCAGGTTGCCACGGGCGCAATCAACAACCACATAGCGGGTTCATAGAAAAAAAAGAAAAAGGCATTATTGGCGAAAATGACACCCGCGAGCCCCCACAGAGTAAACTGTGCTTTTGTCTGTAGAAAGGGTATCTGCGAACTCACCGTATTCTTATTGGACTTCCCTGTACTTGCCGCAATACTCATAATGACATCCCCTGCTCTGCATCCAGTTCCACCATAAAGCGATTGTATGTTGTGCTGTTCCCCTCTAAGAAATCGTCAATGATTTTCCAGGAACGTTCTGGCGCCGATTTTTTATCACCAATTTTTTCTTCTTCGCGCATCTTGGCGTAGAAGTCTTCAACCAGTTTAATTGCATCTCGGCCAGGTCTACGTCTTACTGAATAGTAACCCCGTAAGTTTCCAGACTCATCGTAATCCGGGGTGACGTTTGCAAAGACCCAGTAATAGGAACCATCGCGACACAGGTTTTTCACATAACCAAAAAACTCGTTGTTTTCTTTGAGATCGGCCCACATTTTTCGGAAAACGCCGCGGGGCATATCAGGGTGTCGAATCACATTATGCTGAACGCCGATCAATTCCTGCTCGAGGAAGCCGGAAATCCGCATAAAAGTGCGATTGATGTAGGTAATTCTGCCGGTGACATCTGTCTTGCTGACGATCAAATCGTCATCTTCCAACGCGACTTCACTGTTTTTGAGCTGAATTTTGAGACCACCTTTCCTGGTTAAAATCATGGGTTCCCTCCGATTTATCTCAACTGAGCAGTCATTCATGTGACCAGAACGTATCAAAAGTGTCGACTCAACCAGCCATTACTTTAGCTTTGAAGCTAAAAACATGATTCTTGAAACGCCATTTTTTGCACTTATTGCCAAATTTGATGATTATCTCTTGCCGTGGGTTTATTTATACGACTCAGGCAGCGAAACCGTGGCGTACCATCCAGCAGCCTGTGCAGTGGAAAATCAGAAGCAATAAATGAAAAACAAAAAGAAAATAACGCAGAAAAGAAAGAAGGGAAACAGAATTGGGCATTCGACGCCCTATACCTCATTTGCTCTTCTTGAGCCGACTGGTACTTTTTATACGCCTATCTAACATAGACAACCCAACTCAAGATTAGTCTTCCCGACACAGTACAAACCAATTGGGCATCCACGTACTGTGCGGTGCTTTGGCCTTTTTAGCACGGCCGATAGAAACATGGCGGCTGACTCGGCGCATATAATCGTAATTTCCAGAGTAGAAAAAACGGCCCAACCTACGTTCATTACAATGAATATCCGGCCAATCCAAACATTTTTCTTCAGGCACACGAGTGTAATCGATAACCACACCGTGATCGTCCGCTTCATCTGAGGTGGTGTTTCTTGCCACAAAATAACCATCGCCAATCAAAGATTTCAATGCATAAACGTTGTACCCTGAAAATTCGCCAGGCGTCGATGTACGACACATGACTTTTTGAAAGTGTGTAAACGCGGGCAAGGAATTTTTACCCCAATGAATAACCGGTTCCAATGGCTTACACGTTTCAGGAACAAAGTAATCCATCGTTAGCCTTTCGGAACCTTCAGCGGCCTCCCAAAGCAATTGTTGTTGCTGAGCACTCAAGCCTGTCGACTCGTCAATTCTTCGTCCCTTATCCAGCTTATCCAAATAGTCGACTAACTCATCAAAGTGGCAGCTCTTATCTTCGAAAAATGCATCAATGCTCATCGTCAATTCCAATAACAGGCCTTAAGCAGTCAAGGCTTAAACAATACCAACAGTAGCGTTTAAACTTACCATAACTGTATTCCTGATACTATCCGCACACCCTCCTTACCTACACTTTAGGTTTTCCTGTTTGCATCATTGCTCTGGCAAGTGAAGCTGGCTTTTCATTTAGCCACATTAATATTATGATCGATCGTTCGGTCATAATATTAATCACTGTTCAAGCAAGAGAGGAGACTATGAGCGAAGTTAATTTATTGGTGCGCGTAAGCGCCAGGGAAGAGCATATCGAGGCTCTCAAAGCCGAAATGCGTAAAGCTCAAGAGCTAACACTCCAGGAAGCGGGCTGTATTCGCTATCAATTTTACCAAGATCGCAAAGTACCCCATATGTTCTACGTACAGGAATGCTACCGGGACAAAGACGCTTTCCTAGCCCACGCCAACTCAGTGCATATGGCAGCCTATCTGGCGTCAACCAAAGACATGGTTCAGTCAGTGGATATGCACAAGGTCGATCCTGTTTAACCTTCCATAATCCGAGGGGCTATTGCGGCCCCTGCAGATAACGACGCAGAAACGACGCTGATGTCGCTCGATTACGCTCTGGCGCACTGAAGTAATATAAAGTTGCTGAGAGTGTTCGACAGGCCTGCCTCTTTTCATCATTACTCTCAGCCGAGAGAGGCTCAAACAAAAACGCTTCTCGATAGTCTGTATTCTCCATGGAATTGAACAAGTGTCGCCGGGCATTTTCAAGCTGCCGCTTGGCGTCTCTCTCTGAGGCTCGTGTTCGATTGTTAGGCCCAGCTTTGAGCATCAGATTATCACCTGCCCCAATAAACCCCTGGGTAGTGCCATGTTCCAACACCAAACCAAGACGAAGTAAGTCACTGCCCGTCAAAGCGATATCGTGGCAGGACGCACCGTGTTTATCGGCCAGAAAATCCAACCAATTGGCCAGTGCAAGCGCGTATTGAATAATATCGGCATCCGGGGCTCGGGATATGTTCAAACGAGTACGTTCATTAAAAAACTGCCAAAACTCGGCGAGAAAAACGCTGTCAGCCGCTCCCTGCCCGCCACTCTCATAAGCCAGAGCGGTACGATCTAACAGTTGAGCTTTGGCTTCCGGGTTGGCATCGTAAGCTTTCAACGTTCCGGGAAAGCCCTCAAAATACATACGATACATTTCCTCCGCGCTGGATTTCCCATCCCAATATTCAGCGCAGGCGCTCATAAGAAATGCACTGAAAATGATAATAGCGGACACTCTTTTTTGAATTTTTGAACCCACAATTCTTTCCCCTATGGTGCTATTTTTTATTGTATGTTTTGAAGAGCAGGCAATCTCTTCGCTCCTGTACAGGAGAGGCCAGATACAGAAAGGACGCCATCCAACAGAGTGTGCGGGGGAAGAAAATTCCAGTCAATAAAAGGGCAAATCATCGGAATACAGGAAACGTTCAGTGGGCATTGAGGTTTCCGGTGCGAGAAAAAAGAAAAAGGGGCGACCCTCAATCTTTTTTCTGCATTGTCAATATTGGATCAACACACCTTATACGACGGGATCATCAGGTGCGTCTAACGACGGTTTTCCTGAAAATTCAGATTCCAGACTGCGCAACTGCTCTGAGATATCCCGCATTTTGTCGTGGGTGCGCAAATCGATATCAAGTTTTTTGTCCATGCTGCGCACCAACGGCGAAATACTGTGCTCAATCGTCTGGGCAAGTGCAGATAACAACTTATTGATGCCAGGCACTGGCTCATTAACCACTTTGACCGACGGTTGGGATTGCTTTACGGCTTCCGTAAGCTGTTGCATTAACAGCATTAGATTCTCATCTTTTTCGGCATCAATCCTGTGCTTAGGTGCCGACTTGGCATTGACGCTGCTCGTCTGCTGAGATAAACCCTGCACACTGTCAACGAGATCCGCTAACTGTGCAACAACGCGGGCACCGGTGTCAGCGTCATCCCCTCCCATAGACTTATTGCGAAGGTAGTCGCTTTTAATTTGCTCCCAACGCATGCTTTGTTCTTCCGTGATATTGCCTCTGAGCTCCGCCAGTTTAAGAAGATTGTCTTCAGCACCGGTGGTTAGCAGCTGTGCCTCTCCCAGATAATGGTCAGCAATCAACTGCATGAGTTCCTTGTCATTCATAACCGCTGATAACTTTTCCGTCATCTTGTTCATATTGCGGTAACTGCCCTGCAGTTTGAAAGCGGGCTCAGTACGATATTTGTCATCTTGCGCCGCTGAAGCAATGTATTGCTTATTGATTTTGAGCACGACATCCTGAACCACCATCATCTTTTTAAAGATTTCAGTGATCTCGTTAATTTCAGCGCCGCTGTATTGATGACTTAAATCAGTAGTGGGAACGTTTACACCTTTGGCCAAATCAATCAGTTTATAAACGTCCCCCATTTCACGTACCGCCAAGGGCGCCAGAACTTGATTGGAGGTCAGGGCATTTTCTATGTAACTCAGCGCAAACTGCTCATCCATTCCACCCAGAATGTCACCGAGGTTGTAAATGTCAGCCCGGTTGGCCAGCATGTCCGGGATTTTGAACGCCTCACCTGATTCCGTATAAGGGTTACCAGCCATCACTACGCAGAATTTCCGGCCCCGCATATCATAGGTTTTGGTTTTACCCTTCCACACGCCATCAACTCGGCGTGTACCATCACACAGTGAGATGAATTTCTGTAAGAACTCCGGATCGGTGTGTTGAATATCATCAAGATACAACATCACATTATTGCCCATTTCCAGGCCCAGATTGAGTTTTTCCAACTCTTTGCGAGAAGTCGCATTCGGTGCCTGCTCTGGGTCAAGTGATATGACCTGATGGCCGAGAGATGGGCAGTTGATCTTCATAAAGATCAATCCCAAACGGTTCGCCACATATTCCATCAATGTGGTTTTACCGTATCCCGGAGGCGAGATCATCATCAATAGCCCCATAAGGTCCGTTCGTTTTGTATCCCCTACGGTTCCCATCTGTTTCGCCAGGTTGTCACCAATAAGCGGAAGATAGGATTCATTGATCAAACGGTTGCGGACAAATGAACTTAGCGGGCGCGCCTTGAATTCCTCCAGGCGAAGAGCGTCTCTTTCGCTACGAATAATGTCCTGTCGCAACTCTAGATAACGATGGTAGGCGGGTACAATTTCAAAGCGATGGCGCTCGAGCTTTAACAGAAAAGCGTCCAGGCCAAAGGATAACGCTCGTTCTTCGATCATCCTATGATCACCCATCAAGCCTTCTACCCGCAGTTCAAGATCCACTTCACTTAGGCGACGATCCAATCGTTCATCGGCATTGATCAAAGCCACCGCCTCTGGAATATAGCGCTCTAAAGAATCGAGTTCCTTTTCAACAATGAGAGCTTGCAACCAGGCCGCTGTTAAATTCCAACGTTCGGCTGGCCAGCCAATCATTTTTTCAAGCGCCAGCTGGTAACGGCGCCAGGTTTCGTCGCTCATTGAATGCTTGAGCTCTTCAGCCAGGCGTACTGCGTATTTACTGCCAATAAACTCAATACGATCACGCCCCAACTCAGCAACCAAATAGTCTGCAGCGCGGCGGATATCCAGCTCATTGACAGGCAAAGGGTGCTGTTTGATAAAGGCGCTTATAGAGCCTGACACTTCTTCGGCCAGCAGCTCCATGGCTTCCCGGCTTCGAAATACCGACTCCATTTGACGAGCCGATTGAGCTCGTTCAGGCCAGCTGGTGTACGAAAGAGTCGCTTGTTTCTGAACGTCTTCAAGTTCGGCACCACGACTGCTATGGCTTAAGCCTTTTATATTGGCCCAAAACACCTGCGCTAATGCGCGACTTAATGGATCGAACGACAGCAAATCGGCACTATCAATTGCCGGAATTAAAGTCCGTAACAATAAAGCGGCATCATGATCATGAACACCCTTCTCATATCCTTCTTTGTAACGTGGGCCAGCAAATTCACGAACCAGTTGATCAAGCTCACCTTCCTTGTTCAGGGCTGCCGTCAATGTTGGCATGGACAGTGTATTCTGCTGATGTTTCGCTGCATCGAGAATCAACGCCGCCAAGTACTCAGCTCGGTAGACTTCTGGGGTTTCAGATTCCAGACTCATTCCCCAGAACTCCCTGAGCGCCATAAGCTCCGGATGCTCAATCGCCTCGTAGTAATCAGTGCCTGTCAGATGAATATTCAGATCTCCATCTCTGGGGATAATAGTGAGATCCAGTTCCTGGGTGTTTACTGAAAACTTGTGTCTTGGGCCCAGCTTAATGACATTCCCGCCATCTTCATAAATATCGGTTTTGTCGCGCAGAGAACGTAGGGCCTGCTCTTGAACCGCTTTCAGTTTCGCTTCAACATCGTCGGCTTTGACCGCGGCATCCAATTCGCGTAGCTGCTCTACCTGTTCGCGAATTTTCATCACAAGAGCGTCCGAGGCGAAATAGGTATTCAGCTCATCAGCCTCGGTGAATTTTAAAGAACGTTTTTCGATACTCCCCAAAATCCGGGCAGCAGCATCAGAGACGGATTGCGCTTTGCGCTGCCTCGCGTCAAGCAACTGCTGTTTATGACCTTCAAAGGACTCATAGATTTCCTCACGTTTATCCATGATATCCGCCAGGAACTGATCGTATTCACTGTATTGGCTTTCAAGTTCTTCCAATTGCACCAATAAACGGGACAGTTGCTCATCGCATTTTTCCGGTGTATTGGAAACGCCCAACGCATTGGTAATACTCTGGGAAAACAACTTAAACTGTGCGGAGAATTGAGCGATCGCTTCGGATGAGCCCAGGGATTTCTGTTTATGCTTGGCACTGGCCTTACTTTGGTTCAGCTTCGAATACACCATTGAGATGGAGTCGATAATCCGGGTTCTAACCGTTGCATCATCCACCTTCAATGTACCTATTAACTCAGAAAGCAGATCGAGTCCTTCTGCGGTGTTTTCAATCGTTTCAATGAGCGGCTCCAGAGTTGCAATAGTGTCCGCTTCATCTACCCGCTTATTCAGGTCATCAATTTTGTGTACATAGGGCTCCAGCGCCTGTTCATCCGACAGAAAGGCGACCGTACGCTCAGTGAGACTGGCTTCTACGGTTTTTAAGTCATCGTCAAGTGCCCCAATTTTATCCAGATCGATGTATCGTAAACTGCGCAGGGTTACCAGGTGGCCGCGTTGACGGCGGAGCTGAGCCAAAGCATCCACAAATTCTTCGGCGTTATCCCAATTTTCGGGACGCACCGATTGCAGCAGAGTCTCTTGCTTTTGTTCCGCTTCCAACATGCTCTTGGCAGATTGTTGCTGAATACTCTGAACCTTTTCAAACTCATCAATGACCAGTTCGGACGTTGCTGAAATGTCCTTGAGAACTTCAGCGATACCCTCAGTTTCAGATTCTTCAATCCAGTAATGATCATCAAAAATCTTCTTTGCGGACTTTTCCAATTCTTCGTATAAACGAGCGGAAACCCCCTGGTTGTTGATCATTCGGCAAATGCTGTAAAGGTCGGACACGCCTCGAACGAGTTCAGCGTTACCGATACGCCCCAAAAAACTCTGGCTTGCTGGCGCCTTGCTGGCGTACTCAGCACTCTCAAATGGCGTATCCCAAATCTGCATGGGATGAACGCGAATCGGTTCCACCTCGGCAGAGAAAATCACCAAACGACCGTTTTCTGCCAGGGCATAGCCATGGCCATAAATTGGGTTTTGAAGGGCTTTTTCAATAAGATTGTAGGAAAACAGGCCAATCACCCCATCCTCGGGCTGATAAAACACATAAAGCATGTCTTCGCCATTGGGTGATCGGATTTTCCGCTTGAACGTTAAGCCTTCGGTTTCTTCATCAAAGCGCTTGAATTCGCCGGTTTGGAGGTAATAACCGCCCGGAAAGATAAGGCCGTGATCCTCTGGCAATTGCACACAGGATTCTCCAATGGCGTCAATCCGCAAAACCTCTTCCGTCAGGGTGTTGTAGATAAAGTAACGCCAGACTTCCTCTCTATAAGGCAACACTTTCAACAATATCAAACTGCCAACCGCGGCATAGGCGATTTGCGCATCGTCCAGCGACTGTGTTTTATCTTCAACCGTTTCCCGATAAATCCCCAGACCATCTTCAGTATTGTTTTCAATTTTAATGGTCAGGTCGCCACCGACAGTCTCAACAAATATGGTGTCCAGTATATTCACGTGGGGATGTCGACCATGAACGGCGTCTTCACGATCAGTTTCAATCCATTCAAAATCATAGGCCGGAGGCAACTGGATATCGCGTTCGCCTCGATTGTCAATATACTCGATGTTCTTACCATCGGGCGATAGGGACCAGCGAAAAACCCGCACATCCTCCAGGCGTTCACCAATCTGAAAGCCCGCCAGCAACTTGCCATCTTTAACAATGAGCTGAACCAGCCGGGTATGCTTGTAATAACGATACAATTCTTCAAAATCGCTGAGAAAGGAAGCTTCCCTGAGAAAACTACCGTCCAAAGACACGGGCACCATTTCTATGCCCTCAGCGCTCTCTTTGATATCAAAGAGAGCGAATACATCTTCTACTTTAGTTTCCTTCTTGAGACCAAGAAAAACGTTGTATGCAAACAGTAAATGATCGCCAATTTGAACAATATCTCGAGCGATGCAGTTGTTTTCGGTACGTACACGTACCCGCGCGGCCACGCTCATGTCCGAACTGCCAAACTCGTTCAGTCTCGATTGATTCAGCTTTTGGATCTTGGCATCGAGCTGCTTCCCCTGGTCCAGCAAACGCTTTTTAATAATTTCATAAGCGCCGCCTTCCGCAACCGCGTTGTCGACAAGGTCCGTAGATTGCACCTGCTCTACCATCTGGCTTTCCTTCTGCGTGGCTCAAACCACTGCCCGCCGTCAATATGACTTGGGGCAGTTTTTCGAAGAGGCGAAACCACCTCTGCTCTTCGTTATCGGCTTTTACATTGCACCTTGCAATGCAGCTTAAGCGTCCTCAGTGGTTTTAGATGACTCAGCTTTGCCTTCAATGACCCGGTGTAACAAAGCTTGAATGGTGCCACTCTTGTCTGCCAGGCCATCAACTGCCTTGCCAATGGAGAGGGATTTAGCAAAGTTATCGAAGAAGTGATCCTCACCACCTACGATGTCAATCTTCGCCTTCTGTAGAGCGACAGCCAACACTTCTGCATTTTCGCGGGCAATCTCTTTACCGGCTTCAATCGAAGCCAGAGCTTCCTTAAGGGCGGTTTCAAGGCCCATACGATATTCTTCGTGAGAACGTGCATCCTCACTCATGCTGTTCATTGCCTGGAACTTGTCTACCAAGCCATCCGCCTCAGCTTTGAATTGCTCGCGCGTTACTTCAGCATTTGCCAGACCAATATCACGAGCCGATTGGGCTTCAGCGTCACCCTGTGCGGCAGTGACATCAGCTCTTGCCTTACCGGTTCCCAACAGAGCGTCAGCTTCGGCGTCACCTTTCGCTTTGATCACCTGAGCCTCAGCCACACCTTCTTTCTCCAAGGCATCTGCCTTAGCGGCTTGAACCTTAGCTTCGGCCAAGCCGGGTGCAGCTTGCTCAGCCTGAACACCTTCAGCCAACTTTTTCTTAGCCTCGGCTTCTTTCGCCGCGGCATCCAATTCGGCCTGTGCCAAGGTGGTGATCTCAACTGACTTATGCTTAGCAGACAACTCTTCAGCTTCCGCTGCTTTGACTTGTTTGACTTTATCTTCTTCCGCGATGGCCTCGGCAGCCAGCACTTGGGTTTGCTTGGCTCGGTCAGCTTCAGAGACTTCCCGAACTTCTTTAATGCGCTCTTCTTCGATGGCAACAGTCTTGTCAACCGCTACACGCTCACGAATCACGTTAGCGATCTCCTTCTTCTCTACTTCGATCGCCTTGTCTGCTTCAATTTTCTGAATTTCAACTTCGCGTTCACGGGAAACGATTTCCAGATCTCGTGCTCGGGTAACTTTTTCTTCTTCAATTGCAACCGCACGTTGACGATTCTGTTCTGCCACCTCGATTTCACGCTTTTGATTTTCCGTCTGAACCGCGAGATCTTGCTCCACCTGGATAGTTGTCGCTTCTGCCTTGCGGCGCTCCTCTTCCTGAACTTTTTTGGTTTCCGCTTCCTCGCGAGCTTGAATGGTGGCGACTTCACGCTGTTGCTTGGCTTCGGCATCCGCCTGCTGACGCTCCAGCTCCAACATCGCCTCTACGGTTTCAACATTCTTTTTCTTAATTGCCAATTCTTCATCGCGCTCCAAAATATTGGTGCGAACATTTTGCGCAGCAGTTAATTCAGTGATCTTTTTAATACCTTCGGCATCCAGAATATTACTTGGATCCAAGGATGCCTTTGGAGTTTGCTCCAGATAATCGATCGCTACATCTTCCAGAACATAACCGTTCAAGTCATCACCGATAACCTGAATAATCTTTTCACGGAATTCCTGGCGATTTTCAAACAGAGCAACGAATTCAATCTGTTTACCAACCGTTTTAAGCGCTTCAGAGAATTTTGCGTTAAACAGCTGGTTTACTGCATCTTTATCCGATGCGCGACCTGCACCGATGGATTTGGCAACTTTCAAGACATCAACAGCCGTCTCATTCACTCGCAAATAAAAGGCAACCGTAATGTCTGCGCGCATATTATCAGCACAAATAAGGCCATCCTTGCCTCGACGATCCACCTCCAAAGTAATCAAGGAAATTTTCATCATTTCCTTTTTATAGATAATCGGGTAAACCAGCGCTCCAGTAAAATGCACCTTAGGACTGGAGCTCATATCGTTCACGATCAACGCTGTCCCCTGTTCAACCTTCACATAAAAGGCCTTGAACAATGCTGCCAGCCCCATGATCACAATAAAGAATATGCCCACACCCGTTACGATTGGCATAAGTACAGATAAGTCAGCCATTACGCTTACTCCATGTCCATGTTTTTAGATTTTGAGTTTCTTACTGCGGGGAACCTGAAAATTCGTCTTCAGATACCACTCGATAAAGATTGCTTTCTGTCAAGTGTTCCAAAAGCACAACGCGATCACCTTTGGAGTAAACTGCATCACCCGTCGCTCGGGCCTTCAGTATCAAACCTGCGCCACCATCTTCCAATACTACCTCACCAAAATCCTTGTCGACTTTGGAAGTGCGCACAATTGCGGTTTGCCCCAGAACATGTTTTACCGTTTGCTGCTGAGCTTTTTGAAACAGAGGTCTTAGGGGTTTAATCAATATGGCTGTGATCATTACGGCAACATACAATGAGCCGATAAGCACAGGAATACCTGCCAGGTATCGCAATATCCCGTCCGGAATCACGCCAAATAAAAAATGAACGATGTAGTAGCAGACCAGCCAACCGAACAATGAAATTAAAGACATAATAATTGTTACGGGTACGCCGACTAAGCCAAAGCGAAGCATGAGGCCAGCAAGCACATCAGGGGTGGACAATCCATTGTCCGGGTTTATATCCATACTGGCATCGGCATCCGGGATATCGAAGTCCAATATATCAATATCCACAAAGCCGAGAACGGCAACCAACCAATACAGAACGGTTATGGTAAGAAAGAAGGTGAAACATGCGGTCGGAAATGAAGCAATATTCTGGTAGAAGGGATCCATACCCTCGCTGAGTAAAACTGCAAACATTCCCGCACCTCCTTATTCCTTGCGCCTGTATTGTGTTGTTTTTGTATCGTTAGGTTTTTTTCTTAAGTCGTTCGAGAATATCATCAGCACTGTTTCCAGTACTGGCAATGCCCGCTTCTTCCAGCTTGGTTTGCAGGGAAACATCCACATCTTCTTCCGCCAATTCACTGGCGGCCGACATTTGCGCCTCTTTTAGAGCCTGTTTCTCTTTAATACGCTCCAGAGAATCCATCGCCGTCCTCATCTTGGAGTTGGAACCACTGTGGCGCTCGGCAACGGCGGCCTGAGCCCGCTGAACATTTTCCGTCGCTTTGACGGTATCTACCTGCTGTTTAAGGCGTTTTATATTGCGCTCGCTCTGTTGAATTGCGGCACGCAGTTTATCAACGCTCTCAGAAAAGCCACTCGCAGAGTCCTTTTCCTGGGACTGCTGATTCTCAAGACCGGCAATTTTTTCAGCCACTTCCCGGGCCAGACTCTCATCACCCTTCTCCAAAGCTTTGACCGCATAGCCTTCATGCTCATCAATCTGCTTTTGAAGCTGAGCAACCTTTTCTTCAGCTAACTTCTGCCTGGCCATGATTTCTGCCAAGCTGCCTTTGGATTGCTTTAATTCTTCGGATGCGTCGCGAACTTCCTGATCCAGGATTCTTAACGCCTGACTATCAACGATAGCCTCACCCGCTTCATTAACACCACCACGCAGGGCCGTCATCATTTTTGACCAAATATTCATCACCTGCTCCTTGCTTAGCTCGCTTCAACTGGAATGGACAAAAACTCACTGTAAGCCTCTGTGGCCTGGATCACATTACTTGCCAACACTTCAATTTCGAAAACAATATTGGGAAGAATTGACGACGCACTCAATGCGCCAAACATGTGATAGTAATCGCTTCCATCGACTCTTGCATCCAAACTGATGGTCGAAAGCGGGAAATATTTGTGTGTTTGCAACACAGTTTTATTAAAAGCATCGACATCACTGACTTCCGACACTGACCACAGCACAGACTCAACGATAATTTGCTCACCGCTGACTGTCAGGAAGACAGGCAGATCGCCATACTCCGTCATGACAATATGCAATGTTGGCTCAACGCCATCAATGAGTTCCAGCTTGGCCTGCCCACTGACAAAAAGATCGGTTTCTGCCAACGCCTCACACAAGCTGCTCGTTGTCCAACGTTCCACTTTATCTGTCATACTCATCACTCCTTTAGATCGAACCCTACCCCCAGGCATGCGCAGCTGCTTTTCTACATCAGCCAGCTGTTTGGCGTTCTCAGGAAGAATCCACACTTCCTTCTTTACCAAGCCCTGCTCTCGCAAGCGTCGGCGGTATTCACGTTGATAATGTGCTGAAGATTTCGCTTTCATAAGTCAAACATATCCCATTACATGTGATGAGTCAATTTTATTACATGTAATACTGAACATTTTCTTAATAAACTCGACATAAACTTAAAAACCCATTGAAAACAACCCCTTGGGGATGACCCTCAATCAACAAAAACACAGCAAGCACCGATCAGAACCAGAGTAGCCGCATTATGTGTCCGCGCAGTGAAATCAGTACTCGGTGCCTGAGTGGAGCTATTGCACTATTATCAAAATAAAATACAATGAGAATCATTACCGTTTAATTACAATAGAATGCCGACAATGAACACCCCAAACCAGATCCCGGAAATCATTGAGTTGCGCCAACTCATACGCACGGGGGATTCCCCAAATTCACCGCACTTGATTCAAAAATGGCTCCACATTGAAAGCTGTTGCGCGAATCGTCGGGGACTGAAACCCTGTCAACGATGTGACAAAGGAAGACAGCAAAATCATTTTGAACAACAATTCTATCTATTACTCGATACCATCAGTGACGAACTGATTAATCCGCAATGGCGCTGCATGTGCCTGGACTACATCTACCGCCCCCTGCACGTCTTGCACCAGCTGATCGAAAACGAGCAGGATCGAATACACTGGCAACAGCTGCGACTGGAATTAGCCCTCTGCAGCCACTACGTTGCAGACGGCTTGAGTCAAACGAGGAGAGAAGCACTATGAAAAATATGCGCATTGAAACTGACAGCATGGGTGAACTGGAAGTCCCCGCCGAAGCCCTGTACCGAGCTCAAACTCAGCGAGCCATTCACAACTTTCCCATCAGCGGCCAAATTATGCCAGAGCGCTTTATTCGCGCCTTACTCAACGCAAAAGCAGCTGCCGCGCTGGCCAACAAAGAGTTAGGCGCTATTAACCCCAAACACGCTGATGCCATCTCTGATGCCGCCGATCAGCTATTGGGGGATCCCGATTTTATGCTTCATTTTCCTGTCGATGTTTTCCAGACGGGCTCCGGCACCAGCTCAAACATGAACGCCAATGAGGTTCTCGCCAGTATCGCCACTGAACTTTGCGGGGAGGAAATCTCACCAAACGATCATGTCAATTACGGTCAAAGCAGTAATGACATAATCCCATCTGCAATTCATATCAGTGCAGCGGTTGGACTTCATGAAGAATTACTCCCCGCACTGGAACATCTGGTAAGCGTCACTCGCCTCAAAGCTAAACAGCTACACAAATACGTAAAAACCGGCCGCACCCACCTCATGGACGCCATGCCCGTCCGCATGAGCCAGAGCTTAAACAGTTGGGCCACCCAAATTGAACAAAATCTTACGCAGCTGAACACTCAACAACCTTTACTCCAGAGCTTGGCTCAAGGTGGCACCGCCGTCGGCACAGGTATCAATGCACATCCCAAATTTGCTGATACCTTTGCGTCAACAGTAAGTGCCCGCCTGGGCATCACGTTCACACCTGCAGAAAATTTCTTCGCTCACATTGGCTCACAAGACATCGCTGTCGCCCTCTCAGGCCAATTGAAATCTACGGCCGTATCGCTGCTAAAAGTGTCGAACGATTTACGCTGGATGAACTCTGGGCCACTCGCCGGTTTGGGTGAAATTGAATTGGAAGCTCTTCAACCAGGCTCTTCAATTATGCCCGGCAAAGTTAATCCGGTTATACCAGAAGCTACGGCCATGGCAGCCGCGCAGGTTATTGGCAACGACACCACTATTACGGTGGCAGGTCAATCGGGAAATTTCGAGTTGAATGTCATGCTGCCACTGATTGCGCATAACCTGCTTCAGAGTATCACTTTATTGAGCAACAGCAGCCGCCTGTTGGCCGACAAAGCCATTTACAGCTTTACCGTGAACGAAAACAAGCTGCAGGAAACCTTGTCGCGAAACCCAATTTTAGTGACGGCATTGAATCCGATTATTGGCTACCTCAAGGCGGCTGACATCGCCAAACAAGCCTACAAAGAAGGCCGCCCTATCATCGATGTTGCGGAAGAAAACACTCAGCTAAGCCGGGAAAAACTGCTGGAATTGCTCGATCCAGCGAAACTGACTCTGTCGTAAACAAAGGGACGCTCATTGGAACACTCGGCACTCTGCTCATGAACGCCAAGCTCTGAGCAACACGCTGGATTCCTGACCGGCCGTCGGAGGTCGGTACCGAACAACGCAATCCCGACCTCGACTTTTCGCTTGATACAAGGCCTCATCGGCCTTCTCAAGCAAAACTTTGAAGTCACCTCGTGCCTCACACTGATGAACAAAGCCGATGCTGACAGTTGGCGCGGGAACACCATCGATAGGCTTTGATTTCAATAGCGCTGAAAAATCTTCTGCGATTCTAGACACGTCAGATGCCGACATAGCCCGAATAACAAACAAGAACTCTTCGCCACCAAGGCGACCAAAGCTTATTTTTCCATCGCAAAACCCTGACGCCACCAACGCAATATACTGAAGAACACGGTCACCCCTGGCGTGGCCAAAGCTATCATTGATGCTCTTGAAGTGATCCACATCGATAAGCAATAGCGATAAAGAGCTTGAGGTATTCGCCACGCGCTCTCCCCGCTCGATAATCGCTCGACGATTTAACACACCGGTCAAACTGTCATAGTCGGCCAAAAACCGGAGCTTCTTCTCATTCCGAGATGCGTACAACACCATCGCGACCAGTGAACATATTGCCAACAAGGACAAACTGATGACCAACACCGATATGCGCAACTTGTCCTTTTCAGATTCAAGAGCCAACTCGGTCATATGGTTATCCTGAGTCAGCTTTTCGATTTTCAAAGCCTCGGATTCAAAGTCAAATCGAGCCCTCTCCACTTCAGCGGTCATCAGACGAATGTGGTCGCTGCGCTCGAGGTAGGACTGGTAGACTTTTTCAAAAAGTTCTGCTGATTCTTTATGGAAACCCAATTGGAAGTTGGCTACCGCACTCAGCTTCAACAGACGAATACGGTATTCACCCCTGGGCAACTCTGTGGCGATGGATTCCGCCAGCTTGCATTGTTCAATCGCCTGCTCATACAAACCTTGGGCGTTCAAATACTCAGCATAAGCCAGGTAATAGCGAATTTTGACGGGCACACCTTGAACGTTCTTTTCTATAGACCGTGCAATGTCGATGTACTTATTTGCCTTACTCGCTTCACCTATTTTGACATAATGAAGAATCATGGAGCTGGAAAAATCCATCAGGCGACCCTCATGGCGATACCCACCTTCTTTAAACTGCGCCTCCAACATCCGCAAGTACTTTTCCGATTGTTTAAAATCTCCCAGTCGGATATACGCATCCGCAATCTGATTCAGATCGTATTTGATATTCCTCGAATTTCCGACAAGACGATCAAATTTCAGTGCCAGCTTAAAGTAGTCGATTGACTCCTTATCTCGCCACATATGGCGATATACATAGCCAATACGGTAATTCATTTCAGCTTGCAAAAAGAATGATTGCGCCTCATCTTCCCGAGGCAGTAATTCTTTAAGCATGATGGACTGCGCTTCTTTGTAGTTCGCAAAAGCCAATGGGAAATTTTTCTCGCCTGAGTAAACATCCCCCAGTGTCAGAAAGCTATGAAAGGCAACCTGAAAATCGTCCGCATCAACAGACTCAGCAATCGTGGAGTTCAAAACCGCTTTGGCATCCGCACTTTGAGAAAGATTCAGATAGGCCAGACCCAGTAACATTTTACTGTAGCGAAAATAGGAACCCGGGACAGCCACGCGTTCAGATATTTCCAATAAACGCGCACGGGCAGCAATGGAATCTTCCAGTTGCTCCGTGTGAACCAATGCCTCTTGATAATGCAGGTAAAATTGCGCCTGCACAGCCAGGGAATAGAGATGAATCGTTCCCAGATAAACTTCCAGTTCAGATTTAGTGCTTGAATTTGATCTGAGAAGAAAATGCTGGCTATCCAATTTCTGCAGTAAATTGTCCAGCGTTTGATTACTCGCCTGCAATGATGCACAGGGAATCGCCCACAGTAGAACCATAAAAATGAAGGGCTTTAAACGTCTTATTTGGCTCATGTCCTACCAGGCCTTACAGCGATTACTCCGGATAGAAGCGGATACGGTTTAAGCCATTTAATCCGTGCCTCCCTGTCGGTCTGCACTACGTTAACACAGCTGGATTGAGGCAAAGCCTAGACGCCCAATAAATGGCTACAAATCATTAGTGCTGACTCTTTTCAGCCACACTTTCTAACCAATCCAACCTGTCAAAAGCCCTGAATCCACACTGAACCTCCCCACGCAGATACCCCACATGGACCCCTCAAGCATCCTGAAAACAATCAGGCTTGCCGCCCACTTTCCTCTCAGGCACACTTAGCCCGATTTTTCTTTTACGCAGGCTAAGGATGTCAAAATGGCTTTTGATTATGGCTCGATAGACCTGGGGCTCAGAAACCCCTTTAAGAAAGAAGGGGCGGTTACGGCCCTGCGCGGTGCGGCCGAGGTGGCGATGGGTGTATTCCTGCTGTTTCAGGCGGCGTCTGTCGTCAAAGAGAACGCCGGTATCGGCTGGATACTCGTTTTGTTTGGCTTGTTTTTACTCGCTAGCGGCATTCGCTTTTGCGCCAGCGGCATCATTGCGACCCTGCGTTTTTTTGTTGGGCGAAATCACCCAACCTCACTGGCCCAGAACTTCAGCCATTCTGAAGCCAGCACTGCCAAAGAAGAATACGATTACCTGGCCTACAGTCGTCAGGGGCTGACCGAAATGTTGGTCGGCCGCAAGAACTCAACCTTTGTCGAACCCGAAGGTTTGGTCGCTCGATTCATGCACAGCATTTTCCCCAAGCTGATTTTCATGCCTTATCCTGTGCGCAATATGGCTCAACATCTGTTCGGCGCCTGGGTTCGAACCCTGGTAGCCCTGATCGCCTACGCGCTGACGGCTTTTGTATCCTTGGCAGGTTTTGCTGGCGATATTGGTGAGTTCGCGTTTCCCGCCTATTCCATTGCGCTGACCATTTACCTCATTCTGGTTTGGCGCAACGCAGGCCAAGGTATCAATCGCACCGCCGACAAACGTATCTCCAGCCTCGGCGGCAAAGAGCTGACCAAGGTCGTTGCCGGCGCGATCCTGCTGCCAGTAATTATTGGCCTGGCGTTGTCCTTTACCCTGAAAACCAGCGGCTGGAGCTTGCTGAAACTGGAAGAAATTTTGGCTTGGCTGCCGGCGCCAAACACCCTGTTTTACCTACTCGGTGTGAGCATTGCCGCAGTTGTAGTCAGTGTTCTCTGCAGCATGATGCTGAAAAAACGACTGGCCTACTGCGACCCCAAGGCGGAGGTATCCGAGTTACGCGAGAATTGGCAAGAATCCGTCCACCCCAATGAGATCTTCATCAATCTCGACAATCTGGTCATGGCCAATCGCCGGTATAAAGAAGTGCCCAACCGGGTTTATCAGGAACTGGAACCCAATCTGGAAGAACAAGTAGAGGGTAAAGGCAAGTTCTTTGGTGAAATGATTCAGGAAGTTCAACCCAAATTTAAAGCCATGGACCTCGGTCCCGCCTTTAACAGCAGTCGCATGCTAAGCCTGATTACCGGAAATATCGGCTTTCTAATCGCCTCCCTGCTGACCGTTTGGCTGGCCTTTAATGTCGGCGATTTATACAACTACATCAACGATATTGGCTTTAAGCGTTTGGGTTCCGCGCTCACGGATGAGCAGATAAGCGAGCTTTCCAGCTTGGCCGCATCGGTCATACACGTGTTTCTCGCCGCCGTACTGATTCGCGCTTTCGCCCGCATACTGAGCAATGCAGCCCATGTCTTCTTCGCGGAAATGCAATTCGAAAGCCATCTGATTTACGTCAAAATAGAAGGTACGTTCACCGAGTCGAAAATTTCAACCGGTACCAGCATCCACGACTCCACCCGCTCGGAAAACACTCTGGTCCGATCGAGCATTACGCCCTGGGTAATTGTGAGTCGAATCGTTTCCAGCACGTTCGCCGCCAGCGGTATGCGCAACCTCGAACACCCACGTTACATTCTGGAAATGCATAAGAATGACCAGGAGCTCGCCAGCATTCGTCAGGATGTCATCAGCTTCTTAAAAGACCGGGAATCCATTGCAGCAATCACCAGTGAACGTGACCTGCACAATGCCTCGCAGATTCATGATATTAACCAGCAATCCCGCGCAATCCCAATGCAAAGCAATCCTGCGCTGACCAAACAGGATGAAGAAGCGGCCGGATATTTGCGTCAGGAAGACGATCTCAACAAACCGGAATAAGCTAAAGGCCAGCTGCTGCCTTGGCGGGGTCGCAGCTGGCTGACCGGCACAAGCCCATCGCAGCCGCGCCCGCGCCCAATGTTTCTCCCTCACCCCTCACCCCTCACCCCTCACCCAATCGCCCCCCAAAACCCAACAATGCTCTGCTGTAATCGATTGAATGATAAAGTTCTGGTCATATCAATTTAAATAATTATAATAACGATTCTCATTTGCCATCTTATTATCATATTATGCATAAACGCACTTTATCGATTGCACTGCTCTGCTGGGCCGGCAGCACCTTGGCCGCGCCTTATAAGATCGACATCACGCTCCCCAACATTAGTGCCGGTGACTATGAACGTCCCTACGCGGCGGTTTGGATTGCCAACAGCAAAAACAAACCTCAGCGAGTGGTTCAACTATGGTATGAAGACGAGCGTTGGCTGAAAGATCTTAAATACTTCTGGCGACGGGTGCTGCGCAAAGATGAGCACGCTGCTGATGGCGTGACCGGCGCCACCAAAGGCCCGGGTGTTTATTCCTTGTTGTGGGACGGGCTCGATAACAAAGGCAAAGACCTGCCCTCAGGACACTATAAGCTCTGTGCCGAAGTGGCACGCGAACACGGTGGCCACAACGCCAAATGTCTAACATTTGACTGGCCCCTTGGCCAAAAGAGCGAACTCAAGCTGGAAGGCGAATTGAGCCAACTGAGTATCGAGGCCACACCGTGAAATCTCTGCTTCTCTCGGGCTTGCTGATTCTCAGCCTTATTTCTCAAAGCAAGAGCATCGCCCAGCAGTCTCACGCCTCACGCCTGGAAGGCTTGATGCAACAATGGCTGACGGTTGAGCAACAACGCGAACATATGCGTCTGTCCTGGCAGGAAGAAAAACAAGTTCTGAATCAACGCCTGGAACTGTTGAATACTGAATGCACGGAACTGGAGAAGCAGCTGAATAAACACTCCGGACTGAGAAGTAAGGCTCAACTCGAGCGCGAGGCGTTAGCCAGTGCACAGAATACTCTGGAATCTCGACAGCAACGATTGAAAGCGGCCCTTGAACGGGCGCATCACCATATCAACACGTTATTGCCTCGTTTGCCCGCCCCCTTGGCCGAACACTGGAAGGGTAACCTGAACAAGCTCACCCTACTTGAGAATCACCCAAGTAAACGCCTGGACCTGTATCTGGATATGTACAAGAGCTTTGATCGCTTTCAGGAAAAAGTCACCCTGCATCAAACATTAATGCCCATCGCCAACCATGGAGAGCAAGAGATTCTCGTTGACCAGATTTATCTTGGTGTCGCACGCGGTTGGTATCTCAGTCGCGACGGCCAGTACGCCGGGTATGGGGAAGCCGGTAGCAATGAGTGGCAATGGCACAGTGACAATACACTGTCTGACGAACTCAGGGCATTAATGGACGCGACTCGGCGCCCTGAAAAGGCCACCATTTTACCGATCACCCTCTCTCTCAGTGGAGATACGCTATGAGGGTCATCGAACGATGGTTTCGCCAGCATTCGCGGCCGTCCAATCTTGTTACGTTGTTTGCACTCGCCCTGTTTAGCACGACCAGCTGGTCAAACAACCAACTGGAAGCAGGCTTATTGCGAGACATTAAAACCGCCCAAGAGCAACTTCTTGCATTGCAGCAAAAACAGTCCAGCGAACGACGCTCCTATTCTGGACGCCTTCATCAAGCTGAGAAAAAAGTGGAAGATCTGCGAGATAAAGCGGCGACCATTCAACGCTTGGCCGACGAAAAAACCCTGGCCTTACAAGAACTGCAAGACCGCTTAAAAAGCTGGCAGGAACAAGACGCCTACCAAGCATACGCGTTGGTGGATTATCTCGGTGAGCGTATGGATCTGAACGACACTCACGATACCGATATTCTGTTAGAACGATTTGAACAACAAGCCCAGAAACAACAAAATGCTCTTCTCCCACGCTGGAAAAACCAACAGATTATTAACGCCTCCGGCCAACTTCAAAACGCTCAAGTACTGCGCCTTGGCCCGGTTCGCTGGGCAGTGTCAGAGTTATCGGCCGGCTGGTTAAACAATAAAAACATTCCAGAAATCATTCTGTCGGCCTCTGATTCACAGCGTGACAACTGGCAACAACAAGCACAGCAAGGACGCGGCACATTGCACGTTGATCCAAGCCTGGAACGTGCCATTAAACTGGCCCAACGGGAAGAAAGCCTGAGCGAACACGTATACAAAGGAGGCGTGTGGGCTCTGCCCATTTTGCTGTTCGGCTTAGTCGCCCTCACTTGCGCATTGCTCAAAAGTATACAACTCTTGCGCCAGCCCAAATGGATTCCAGCGATTGGGCGTCGCACCTCAGCCGCCTTTCAACGCGGCGACCGCGAAGCCATCCAACCGTTACAAGCCTTGTTCAGTCATCAGAAATTGCCCGGGATTCAGGCTCAGCTGCTGGCCATTTGTCTGACCGAAGAGCAACTGGGTCCGAGAGAAGATCGCTTATTCAATAGCCTGATGGCCCACAAACAGCGCTTGGAAAAATGGCTGAGCACCATTGCTGTCATCGCGGCGGTAGCTCCGCTGCTGGGTTTACTTGGTACCGTCAGTGGCATGATTGAAACGTTTAAACTGATGACCATATTTGGATCAGGTGATGCTAACGCGGTGTCCAGCGGTATCTCCGAAGCTCTGGTCACAACCGAGTTAGGGCTAGTCGTCGCTATTCCTGCGCTGCTACTGCATGCTTTTTTGCAACGTTGGGTACGTCGACAAAACAACAAAGCGGAAGCCTTCGCCATCGAATTAAGCCAACTCCAGTGGTCGGATGAACATCACGAGGCAAAAGCCGCATGATTTTCCACCTTGACCAATGGGTTTTCTGGGCGATTCTATTGGTGGGTTTGCTGGCGTACAGCTTATTGTTTGACAGTCTTCTCAGTGTTGAGCCTGAGATTGAAAAACAACTGTCACGCTGCCAGCTCTCCGACGCCTGCCTGGCGGCGCTCCCACTTTTAGGCTTGCTCGGAACGATTATAGGTTTGTTGCACACCTTTGCCGATATGGCGACCGAGCATGTGGATTTCAACACTCTCATCGCTGGCGGAGTCGGTACCGCACTGGGAACCACACAACTGGGCCTGCTGCTCGCCGTTCCAGGGTATCTGCTGAACCACTACATAAAAAGCCGTCTCTCTCACACCAATGAGCGAAGCAACTGCACGAGTGAGGCTTAACCGTATGCGATCGAGACTGAGCCAGCGTATCGAACAAGAACACAGCAACAATATCGATCTGTCTCCACTGTTGGATGTTGTGTTTATTCTGCTGATTTTTTTTATCGTCACTACTGTCTTTGTCAAAGAAACAGGTATTGAGGTGGACAAACCCAAGGCGGTATCAAGTGAGCAACTTGAACGTAATATGGTATTGCTCGCCATCAGCGCCAGTGGAGAAGTAATGTACGATGGCGCGAGTATTGGCGTCTCGGGCGTTCGTGCAACCCTCGCCCACGCATTGGCCAAGCAACAGAAAGCCCTGGTAATTCAGGCTGATAAAAACACACCCGCACAGTTACTAGTGGATGTTATTGATCAAGCCAAGCTGGCCGGCGCCAGTCAGATCAATATAGCCACTCGACGAGGCAGTTGATCATGAGCGCGATACACTCAACGCGACAAAAGCGTCCCTTAGGGCTTGCCTTCTCGCCGTTCACTCGTCGAGCAATAGCGGTTTTATTCGCGGGCCTGAGCCTGCTTGTTTTGTTGGCACTCTTGCAATGGAGTCAATCCAATCAGACTCCGGAGAAAAAGGACTGGATGGTTCGCCAAATCACCGTGACGCTTCCGCCCCCTCCACCTCCTCCGGCACAGCAACACACCCAAGACAGCCACAGCGTGGAGGACTTAGATTTCACCTTTCAAACCAAAGGCCTGACGCTCAAGACAAGCACGCAGCAGGTTAAAGTCAATGAAATGCGCATTGAAAAACCACCGATAAATCAATTAACCCAACTTAATCTGAGCCTCGACTGGTCTCCGGACTGGCAAGCTTTTGGGTTGGAACAATTGGACCACCGCCCCCAACTGCTGACACCAATTCGGGTAAGTTTTCCACATCGTTTGTATCAACGTGGTGTCAACCGAGCTCAAGTCAAACTTTTGGTGATGATCGATGAACAGGGGCAAGTTCACCTGCAAAAAATTACTCAGCTGAAATACCCTGAGCTTAAACCCAGCCTTAAGCACGCCATCAGCCAAGCTCGATTCACCCCACCCAAGGTGGATGGGAAATTGGTAAAGGCCGAATTTATCTGGCCATTGGAACTGGAACACAGCTGAGACGCCACATGTTATTTGTCAAAACCTCGACCCAATACTTGCGATGGTTCAGCCACACCGTTTTTTGCGTCTACGTAATAGCCCTGAGTGCAGCCGCCAACGCCAGCGTCAAAATTTCCCTGCCAGAGCCCAATTGGGCAATGAGTTTTAATCCGATCATTCGCGGCGATGGTAACCCGACACTGAATAGCGACGAGTTCAGGATTATCGACGATCTACGGCCCTTACTCGAAAAACAGCAATACACTCAAGCGGAGCGACGCTTGAAAGCTCAATGGCCGAGCCAACCCAGTGCCGCCCTGCTCTACGTTCGTGCTCAGGTATTGACCCAACTCAAACAATACCAGCAGGCGGAAACAGACTATCTGCAGTCCATCCAACAGCATGGCGATTACCTGTTAGCGAGCCAATCTCTGGCTGGCTTAGCCTTGAGTCAAAACCAAGCTGAAAAGGCCCGCAAACATCTGGCAAAAGCCATCGCGTTAGGCGGTGCCAGCGCAGATCTGTTTGGTCAACTCGGCTATTTGAATTTACGCGAACATTCAGCGTTCAGCTCGGTTGCGGCATACCAGAGAGCCTACGCACTCGAGCCTGAAAATGAACACTGGCAAAAAGGGCTGTTAATGGCCCTGAGCCAGTCTGGTTCTCATTTACAGGCGAGCAGCTTGATTGATGAATTATTGAATGAAACCCCAAACAACCGCGAGCTCTGGCTGCACAAAGCGAATGCCGCTATTTCCGCTGAGCAGCACAAACGCGCCCTGACAGCAATGGAAATGGCCTATCGCCTGGGAGAAAGACAAGCAAAAAATCTGCAGCTACTGGCCCAGCTTAACGTCCAGGCGGGCAATATTGCTCGCGCTGTCCACATCGCCCAGCAGAGCTCGGGTTTATTGAAAGATTACAACTATTTGGGACCCATGTTGGAATGGCTGGTGTCACACGGTCACTGGCGTGAGCTCGCCACCTTAATCCAGGCCAGCAAAGCCCAAAGCAAACATTTTCTAGCCGTTGAACTCAGCCATTGGAATGTACAGCGTGCTCGCTTTTCAGCCCATAACAAACAACGCAAACGTCAAGCACAGTTGTTGCAACAAGCATTGCAGCAAAACCCCACCAACGGAGACGCAATTCTGGATCTGGCCCAGCTTCGAATTGAACAGGGGCAATTGAGCCGCGCCGATATTCTTCTGAGTCGAGCTGAATCCATCGACAAAAACCGAGAAGCCGCCTGGATGAAGCGCGCACAAGTAGCTTACTTACAAAAACGTTATAAAGCCGCGCAGAATTTCTTACAGAACATACTCACGCTCGATCCGAGCCGCAGGGACCTAATCGCGAACATGGACATTCTTCAACGACTGATACGACAAGAAAACACACGTTAAACCATGAAAGTAAATAAAACCCTTTGGCGCTGGTCCCGACTACTCCATATCTACGCCGCCGTTGCACTGCTGCTGTTGCTGCTGTTTTTTGCCTTCACCGGCATTACCCTGAATCACCCCAGTTGGTTTGTTGGCGAAGCTCAGGAACAGGAAATTAAACTTCAGTTAAATGCCTATCATGCCAATCAAGGTGTGCATTTCAGCCCAGACCAAATCGGGCAGATTGAACAAGCCTTGGGTTTAAGATTCAGTCAACTCAGTATCGAAGATGACGGCGACGTTTTATTTTTCGACGCGCAAATGCCTGGAGGCTTTGCCAGCGGCGAGCTGGAAATGGAAAGCGGATTTATTACCGCCAGCCGCAGCGACTTTGGCGTTTGGGCCTGGATGAACGATTTACACAAAGGGCGTCATACCGGTTTCGCCTGGAAGCTGTTATTGGATGTCAGTTCAGTCCTGATTCTGTTGTTTTCCATCAGTGGTTTGATTTTACTTTTGCCCAATCGCCGATACCTGAAACCCGCCTTATATCTGGGATGCCTGACAGCAGTCCTGTGCGCAATCGCCCTGTTTAGCCGCTGACGGAGGGACACAGTCCGAAATGTCGAATTGAATTGGGGATTTCCCTCAACAATTATTGAGAATAATTTGTATTTGCATTAAGATTCACAAACTTTAATGAGCCGCCACTACAGGCGGTAACAACATTGAATACCACGGAGCACCAGACTATGTTCGGCCTACCCCGCAAGACTCGCATCATGTTACTGGCATCTCTGGCAGCATTGAATGCTTCCCAGAGTTCTGCCCACACGCCTTATATTGCGCCAACCAGCTTTGAACCCGTGATGGGAAAAATGGCCAGCTTTGATGCCTCTTTTGCGGAAGCGTTTTTTATTCCGGAGGCCGCCTTCAGCAAAGGCAACTTTATGGTCACTACGCCCAAAGGTGACCGCGTCAAACCGGACACCCTAACCGAGCTGAAAACCCGAGTGGTGCTGGAGCACGAGTTGAACGAAGAAGGCACCTACCGCATTACCACAGGCGCACGCCGCGGGGCCACCTTCTTGATTTACGATCTGGATGGCGAAGAAAAACGCGTCATGAATCCAAAAGAGCCAGCCCCCGAAGGCGCCAAAGTGAAGTTTCACTTTCAATCCATCACGCGCGCTGACACCTATGTCAGTCGCAAGGCACCCAGTAATGGCGCTTTAAAAGTCGAAGCGAAAGGTTTGCAAATTCTGCCATTGCACAATCCCACCGAGTTGTTCGCCGACGAGGTATTTTCGCTCAAAGTTTTACTGGACAACAAAGGCCTCCCAAATCAGGAGATTCTGGTATACCGAGCTGATCAAGAAAAAAGCAAGCCCATGAGTTTTGCCGGTAATCAAGACGGCATCGCGTCACTGACTCTGCCCGCAGGAAAATACTTGCTTCGCGCACGCTATCGCGGACCCGCACCTGACGGTTCGGAAGTCCCTACGTTCAGCCACACCACCACCCTAAGTGTTCAAGTGTTTGACAATATCTAAGTGAGAATAGCCATGAAAAAACTACTACCGATCGCCATTGCACTTGCCAGTCTCAGTGCCTGCTCTCAAACCACACCTACTGTCGAGCAAAACCTGGGCAGTAAGGGATTAAGCCAGGCCGAGCGCAGCAAGGCAGCCAAAGACGATCGCGGCCACCGCCCTATGCCCATGACGGAAGAGCGTCTGGCGCGCATTTTGGAAGATCACGATGCCTCGAAAGACGGCGTTCTCAGCTGGACGGAATACAACCATTCTCGCCGTACATTTTTCGACGGTGTTGACAGCAATAAAAACGGCACCCTGGATACTGAAGAATACGTTTACGAATACGAAGGTCGTCTGGATGATCGCATTGAGAAAGATCGCAAAGGTCAGGTAAAGCAAACCATTGTGCGGTTCAAGGCCCTCGACAAAAATGACGACCAACTCATGACCTGGGCGGAGTATGAAGCCTCAGGCGAACGCACCTTTGCACGTTGGGACCGCAACAAAGATGGCGTTATTGATGACAAAGATCCTAAACCCGAGCACAAATGGAAACAGAAAAAGGGCAAACGCCTTGCCCAATCCGATGAGAAAAACGCCAACAAGAAGGCGCCTCGCCGCTCAATGATTCGTATGCCTACCACACACAGTAAAAAAGGCATGTTCAGCCTCTACGACGCTAACGAAGACAGCAAAATCACCAAAGGCGAATTTGTGAATGAACGCCGTTCATTGTTCCACCTGGCCGATCAAGACAAAAGCGGCGACCTCGCCTTAAATGAGTATCTGGGTGAGTACGAAGATCGAGTCGATGCCGCAATCGCCAAAACCCGTCGTGCAGCGATCAAGCAAACCTATATTCGTTTTGATGTTCTGGACGATAACAAGGACAAACGCATGACCTTCGATGAGCTGCAGATTTCAGGCAAGCGCATCTTTAATCGCTGGGACAAAAATCAAGATGGTGTGATCTCATCAGAAGACATCGCTGTCGGCCAAAAAGTCGCCGTGCAAAGCGACCGTTACTAGCTTTCACTGTCAAAACGGCTCTAATACTCACGGCGTCACATTGTGGCGCCAACACTCTTCATCAACACAGTTGCGATTTCAGTGAACAAAATTCTCATCCCATTCCTGAGCCTTGGTGCCCTGCTTCATGGCGTGGCTGGCAACGCGGAAGTTGTCGATGTTCACCATGACAATGTCTTGGGAACGTCTATGCATCTGCGCATCGATGCGTCGAATCAAGAGGCCAAACTCGCAGAACAAGCCGCCCTGGAAGAGATTCGTCGCTTGGAAAAGGTGTACAGCAACTATGACAGTACGAGCGAACTTATGCAGATTCGCAATGGTCTTCGCTCCCAGCTGTCCACTGATATGAGAACCATGGTATCGCTTTGCCAACAATGGCAAGAAGAGTTACCAATGGCGTTCAGCTGCCGACTGGGTCAGGTTATTGACGCCTGGAATCAAGCCGAAAAGCACCAGCAACGTCCTGACCGAAAAGTCATTCGTGCCCTGGCCCGCAAGGCTCTGTATTCCGAATACGCTCTCAGTAACGGCCTCATCCCTTCAGATTTCAGCTGGGAATTTTCTGCGATTGCCAAAGGGTATATTATCGATCAAGCGATGGCACAAGCTCGTATGGCAGCCCCCTCGGCCAAAGCGCTTCTACTGGATATCGGCGGTGACATTCGCCAGTGGCAAGAAGATGGAAGCGAGGCCTGGCCGATACGCATCGCCGACCCGAATCAACTCGATGACAGTCAACAGCATTCACTGGGAAGCGTTCATCTGAACAACCAGGCCATTGCCTATAGTGGTCACAAAGCCCGCCATCGACAAATTGGTCGCCGACAGTTCAGCCATATTCTCCAAGCTCGCGATGGCTGGCCACGAGATTTCCCGAACAGCGCCGTAGTCATCGCATCAACGGCCACCGAGGCCGACGCCATTGCCACAGCCCTCAGCACGATGGACTTGGATAAGGCCCTCGACTGGGTTGAACAAAATTCTACTGTCGAGGCGTTGTTAATCAGCGAAGATGGCCGACAGTTTCCAAGCAGCGGCTGGCATCCACTGAACAACAAAAACGCCGCACGCAATCTGGCTTCAGCCAACATCCGCTTCGCGCTGCCCAAAATCCGCAGCGGAAATTATCGCAAACCCTATGTGGCACTTTGGATCGAAGACGAACAACGTAACGTAGTCAAAAATCTACTTTTGTTAGGCGACAGCGAACGCTGGATGAGCGAAAACAGCGTTTGGTGGCGTCGACAAGGACGCAAAACGCCGGCCTTGCTGGACGTCATGGCACGCCCTACTCGGCGATCAGGTGAATACCAGCTGCAATGGTCAGGACGGAATGATTTCGGCAAATCCGTGGCCACTGGCCAATACCAGTTAATTATAGAAGCCGCCAGAGAACATGGTGGACACGAAAAAATAAGCATTCCATTTGAGCTAGGAAAGCCAATAAAACACACCGAGAAAGGCCAAAAAGAAATCCAGTTTATAGAACTGGAGTTGAGATCACCTTTGGTTGGCAAGGCTGACATAGCCGCCAACTGAACAACGGGGAGACACAAATGTTTACAAAATCTACTTTAGCGTTGGCCATCGCTGTGGCCAGCAGCAATAGCTTTGCTCAAGTCCAGGAACTGGATGTGACCAAAGTGAAAGGCGAAACCAAAGAAAATCAGGAAGTCATCTCCAATCTGAAGATTGAAGAAAATATGGTGAACAACCTGGACGATCTGGTTCGAGATCTACCTGGCATTGTCATCAAAGCTGGCGATGGCCGCTGGGGCGGTACCGGTTTTAATATTCGCGGCGTGGCGGATGATCGCATCGCGGTGTCGATTGATGGTATTGAACAAGGTGAAAGTCTGCAATACGAAGGTGGTCAGGCCTACGGTTACTTCAAAGGTGGCCGTAATGGATTGGAACTGGAAACGGTTAAACAGGTCAGCATCACCAAGGGGGCCGATTCCGTAATATCAGGCAGTGGCGCCCTTGGGGGGGCCGTTCGCTTTGTTACCAAGGATGCCGATGACTTCCTGAAAGAAAGTGGCAATGATTTTGGCCTGGATTTCAGCAGCTCCTACGACAGTGCCAGTGAAACCACAATGGGCAGTATGGCCCTCGCGGGTCGCTCTGCTCAGTTTGAAGCTTTACTAATCGCGACCAAGCGCAGTGGACACGAAACCGAAAACCACACCGCTGGCCCCGATATTGACGGCGGGCAGCGCGAGCGTCCAGATCCTCAAGATCGCGACACCGACAGTATTCTGTTCAAACTCAACTACGATATCAGCAGCAACAATACCATTGGCTTGGTTGTTGAGGACTACACTCAGGAAATCAAAACCGACGCGCGTTCCTATAACGGACCGTGGTATATCAACCGACAAGGAGACGATACCCGCGAGCGTCAACGCATTGGCCTCTTCCATAAAATGGATGTAAACGCGACCTTCTTTGATCGCATCGAATGGAGCATCGACCGACAAAACATCGACTTTGAAGCCAGGACTCTCCAAGGGGTCGACATCCCTGGTTTCTTCGGCCCTCCGGTTGTGGGGTTCCGTATTGACAATCGTGTTTTCGATCAAGAAGTAACCCAGTTCAAATTCGATTTCAACAAACGCATTCAGAGCGGCAATGTGGAACATCAATTGTTCTACGGCTTTGCTTACACGGACAAAGAAGTCGATAACGAAGAAACGCGCCTGTTTACCCCCGAGGGCAGCACTGAAACAATTCCGAGTACTCGGCAAGCCCTGGTCCCCCATTCAGAGATTCAGAGTTACAATCTCTTTGTTCTGGACCGCATTACCTTAAGCGACAACACTCAACTGGATGTGGGCATTCGCTATGATGACTACAAGTACGATGCCACAGCCAGTGAGTTCTACAGTGACGCCATCGGGGGAAGCAGTCTGAACAAACAAGATTTTGACTTCTTCAGTGGCGCCCTGGGCTTAACCCAGAAAATCAGCGATGATAGCAAGCTTATTGCCAAAATCGGCCGTGCCTTCCGCGCACCCACTGTTGAGAACCTCTACACTCGCAGCGGTTCGGCGGATGACTGGGGTACAGGCCCTAACCCTGACTTGGATGTCGAAACCGCCACGAACTACGAATTGACCTTCGAGACTCGCTTTGACGCCGGACGCGTCAGCATTACCGGTTTTTTCAACCAGTATCAGGATTTTATCGAATCCCAGGACAGAACTCGCGTCAATTCCGTGGGTCAGGAAGACATTTATTCGGTTGCCGCGAATGTGGGCGATGCAGACACCAAAGGTTTGGAGTTGAGCGCCAGTTTGGATCTGCATAAAGCCCTCGGAGCGCCGCAAGGCATGAGCGCCTTTGCAAGCTCGGCCTATGCTGAAGGTGAACAGGACAACGGTGATCCGCTCACCAGCATTCAACCATTCAGTGCCAAACTGGGTTTTGCTTACCATCAGGAAGATTGGGGTGTGAACTCAACATTGACTTACACCTCAGCCAAAGACGCTGACGATGCCTACTCCACCAATGCCGATGGTGAACGCGAAGAACGCGATTATCTCAGTAACAGCTCGGCCATTCTGGATATTACGGCTTTTTACAAAGTGAATCAGCAGTTAACCCTGCGCGCCGGTGTATTCAATGTTACCGACAAGGAATACTACATTTGGGACAGCATTCGCTTTGTTGGTCGCGATGACCTGCGTCCGGGCATCGGTGTTCGTGACAACGGCATTACCCGTTTCACTGAGCCAGGTCGAAACTTTACGCTGCGCGCTGACTTCAGCTTCTAAGTCATTCCCACGGTAAAGCTCCTGTCATAGAACGGGAGCTTTACCACTTTTCGTTTACGGCTGTTTTACAAACCCTTTTCCACTGATGGTATCGAACACGACAATGCCATCGCCGTTCACCCCCATTTGAGCGACACAGTGCCCTTGTTCATTCCAAATAGCGGAATGACCATACCCAATGAAATCGTGGCTGGGTCCATAGCAATTCGACATCATGACTTTCATGCCTGACTGTTTTGCCAGTTTTGAATAGAGCCCATTCTGAACCTCTATCACACTCGGTTTATCCTTCGCTACACTGGCCATATACAAAGTCGCTCCTGCAGACTCTGCCGCATCATTGTGACTGCACTGTTTGGACTCATAACATATCGCTGGAGCGATTCGTTCATTACCATAGTCCAGATACAAATCATTACGGCCGGGAGCAAAAAACGGCAGTTCACTGCTATGCAATAGCTGCTTGGAGTAAACCTGGACCGGTTTAAAAGCCTGAAAACACAACAAGGAAATTCTCAGTTCACTTTGGCCATTCCCGATCTTGAAACGCAAAGGCATCCCCAGATAAATCAGCATACCGTGGCGATCACTTAGCGCCTGAATACTCGGCAATTCGACATTATCGGCGTCAAACGCAAGATCGGCGGCCATCGTTGGCTCATAGGCCGTCAAGGACAGCTCAGGAAAACAGATCACATCAACGTTCTCTTGCGCCGCAAGCGCAATCAGTTCCAGATGCTTCTGGATATTCCCGTTCAAGTCCCCAGGAACACTTTGTAGCTGCGCCGCACAAATTCTCATGAAAACTCTCCTATCTCCTGTTGGCCAATGTTATCAATCAGGCTATTTCGATATAGCCCATCAATCCGGTTTTCATATGCTCAATGACATGACAGTGATACATCCAGCGACCGGGATTGTCTGCTACAAAAGCAATCTGCACTCGTTCGTTTTTCTCCATTAATACGGTATCTGTATAAAAAGGTTCAATCTTCTTTTTATTCGATTTGATCACTTTAAACATCACACCGTGTATATGAATCGGATGCCTATGCGGGGTATTGTTTTTCAAGTCGAAAATATAGCTCTTACCCAGTTCCAGCTTCGCCAAGGGCTCGGGAATGTTTTCAGGGCTCATGCCTTCCCAGGCTCGACGGTTAATTGTCCAGAACGCATGCTTCCCTTTACCCGCTCTATCTGCCGGGGTTACAGCACCCTCCCACTCGAAAACAAAAAACTGTTTCTCAGCTTTATCCAAATCCGGTTCTGACAATGGATTGGCTGGTGGCATAGGTACGGTACTTCCAGCGATTTTTTTCAAGGGGCGATCTTCCGAACGCAAACGCATAAAGTCAAAAAACAAGCGCCCTTTGCCATTCTCGATCACAACCTCTTCACCCGCCGCGGGTGTTTTGATGGCTATATCCACGCGCATACCTGCACCGATAGAGTGGTGCTTCAAGGGCTTAGCCTCGGGTAGAGGGTTCGCATCAATACTCACAATATAGGCAGGCCTATCCTTCACTCTCAATGTGTATACCAAGGTGTTGTCGACATTAGCAAATCGCAATCGCACCCAGGCGTTCGCCGGCACCGTCATGGTGGGTCGGTTCATTCCGTTGACCGTCTCATAGTTACCCGGTGTTCCCATACGCGCGGCGTAACGGGGGATACTCAAAGGCTTAAATGAGCCATCCTCGTTCAAGTGCCAATTCTTCAGCATTAAAGGTAAATCAGCGGCATAGTCATCCGGAGAAAAGTGGGGGTTGTCCGCCTCTTCGACCACGAGCAGTCCTACCAACCCTTTCCCCAACTGCACTACACTGTTCATATGTGGGTGATACCAGAACGTTCCCGCATCCGGCGGCGTAAATTCATAGCGGAAATGTTCGCCTGGCATGATGGGCTTTTGACTTAAAAACGGCACGCCATCCATGGCGATATCAATACGAATTCCGTGCCAATGAATGGTTGTGGGCTCATCCAATTCATTTATGACATCAATAATGACAGGTTGCCCCTGCTTCGCTCGAATCATGGGAGACGGGTACTCGCCATTGAAACCCAAACCTGGCGTTTGGCGACCAGGAATCAATTCAAAATTAGCGGCCTGCAAACGAATTTCATACTCGTACGGGCCACGCTGCTTAACTTTAAGGCTGGGTACGCAGGCCGTCAGCGCTAATGTGCTTAACAAGCTTGCGGATAAGAACGTTCGACGTTTCATAAATTGGATTCCAACACCAAGGCCTCGAGCCTTGCCTGATCGACTTACATGATAAAGCTCAGATGATTATCCCAAATGATACCTTGTTGGTAGGCCAAGGCTTTGACTTGACCGGTATTCTGTTCAGATTTAAGCATCTGCCCGGCACCATTACTGATGAAAAACCCGTGCTGTACATTAGAAAACGCCACACCGCAGGCGTCGCGGATATCCCTATGTTCAATACACTCACCGCTGTGCAAGTCCCATCGACTCACCACCCCGCCACGAGGGGAACTCAAATACGCAAAGCGAGCACTCTCCACACCCACCTCAACACTGACACTACCAATATACTGTTGGTGTAGCCGCCAGACCTCCTGTGAGGCCGACAAAGCTTGCAATGAGCTTTCTCCTTTGTGGGAGTATGCTAGGGGCCAAATCGTTTCACCATCCCCTTGATATTGAGCGCCAACAATAACGTGATCATCAGACGTTATTGCAAGATGTCGTAGACTCAACTTAGGATCGGGAGGACGGAAGTCGTCGAGCACTTTACCGCTGCCACTGTCGAGATACAGTAGAGAAGATTGCATGGAGTCGATATTGAGTTTTTTTCGCCCGCTCTCAGGATGCGTGTGAATTCCTCCCATTGCGACCACAAGGGTTTTTCCATCAGACAGACATTCAAGCTGGTGAGGGCCAACCGTTGGCAAAGGAATTTCATCAATCAGAGCCCAAGCTTCTTTTCGATCATATATTCCTATACTCGATGCCTTTTCATCGAGATGGTTTTGGGGCACAACAATATAATCCCCTTGCTCCACACAACTGGCATGCCCAAAAAAGTGGCGATTGCCGGGGGAGCGAATCGTATTCAGTAATTGACCCCGGTCGACATCGATATGATAAAGCTCAGTACCTGGGCGGCGGGCAACGGCCAAACATTCCCGTGATTGCCCGGGATGACTCGCGGGTAAAGTAATGATCTGGTGCAAGCGCTGAGGCAAGGTCAAACTGAAACGTAATCTGCCATTGAGGTCAATCGCCGCAACTCCATATTTACGCCCTTGCTTACCCAGGCTTTGAAAACCACTTAATAGACGCGCCTGATGCCCTGTCTCAGGCGCACAGGCCATCAAGGCGGCCAGACTATAGCCGGCGCTGCCCAGAAGAAAAGTTCGCCGATCAATCGCCGTCATTATTGTTGAAGCCTAACTGAATTCCCAACGCTTTGGGGAGCGGGTGTTTATACAAGCCCGCCAATTCACTCAGCGCTTGCTGGCTGGCCTCAGCATTGTCGATATTCCCAGCCTGCAAACTCTGAAAAAAGCTGCGGTGATCTGCACGCAAATGTTCCTGGGCCTTCTGAAGTGCCAATTCAATTTCTTTGGCGAGCGGCTCAGCCCCGCTTTTTTCGAGGTAACGTTTGAGGCCGGCACGATGAAAAAGCAGATCAACACTGGCCAGGTTTGCCTGCAGGTTCTGGCGCGAATTCTGTGACCGCCACGATTCTAACAGGTAAGGGTTAACTCGTGCTTTTTTACGCTTGCTGCCCAGAGCATCCGCTAATTTTTTATTGCTCGCCGATTCCAACAAAGATAGTTGGCCATCGACAATGTGAGCGACAACCGTTTTGGCGTCTGGAAAGTCAACATTTTCTGGGCCATAGCGGTTTAACTGCTTGCCATAACGGCCCTGCCAATCCTGCAACAGGCTCGCGCTATGACGCTGCAATTGATCACTCTGTAGACTCAGCAAATCGCACATGCGGTTGCTCGACACTCTTTGCGTGTTCAGAGACGGATCAAAAAGCAAATATTCAATCGCCGATAAGCCCTGCACTACGGTGCTGGCCTTGTTGAATTGTTCAGGAGTCAGTGATTGTTCACTCGACAATAGCGGGCGGATTTTTCTGGCAAGCAGGTTTTTACTGTCGGGCCAGAACTGAAACTTCCAGGCTAAATTTTTGGTGTTGATAGGGCCATAGTTAATGGCCTGCAATTGTTCCCACGCTCGCATCGACAAACGCCAAGCTGCTTGCAAGGACTCAAGATCAAGAGTCTGTTCGCCAGCCTCACTGCCCTCCAGTCCTCGACATTGCTCAGTAACGAGCTCGGCCAAATGCTTACTGCGCTCGGCCATATTACCTTGCAGGGGCAATATGTAGTCATTCAGGGCGCGATGAATGAAAGTGTCTTCGGGAGGTTTTTCGGTACAGCCAGACAACACAATACCGAGCGCCAACACGCCCGACGCAAACCACCGTCTTGCGTTCACGTTATGCAAATATTTTGTAGGCCTCACTTTCGACTCCTGCTGCCTTTATAGATCGTACAAAAATGCCAGTAACTGTTCGCGCTCTGATTTGTTCAGCTGTCGATAGCGAGCATTCGCTTGAGCACCTTCACCACCGTGCCAGAGAATCGCCTCTTCAGCATCACGTGCGCGGCCATCATGCAGCAAGGCTTCAACACCATTGACTTCCCGAATCATCCCCAGCCCCCAAAGTGGCGGGGTTCGCCATTCATTACCTTGCGCGATAAATTCCTGGCTGTCATCGGCCAGTTCCGGCCCCATGTCGTGAAGCAGTAAATCCGTGTACGGGGCGATACGGCTTGCCGCCAACCAGGACAGAGGGTAATCCTCTGCAGTATTGTGCTCCGGAGTATGACAGCCTGAACAGCCCAATCGTTCAAATATTGCTTCCCCCGCAACAACCTCTTTGTCGTTGGGTTTACGACGTTTGGGCACGGCCAGATTACGTGTATAAAAGGTTATCTGCTCGAGTATATTGTCGCTCACTTCCAGCTTCTTCAAATCGCCGCGTTCAGCCATATCCGCGCAGGCTTTTTGTCGGGTGGTGCAATTTTCATTGGGAAAAAGACTGGAGCGTATTCCCATATCGCCATTAAACGCGCCCGCATTCTGCTGTTCCAAACTGGGCTGTCCCGCTTTCCAGCCAAAACGACCCGCTTGGAGGCTTTGTTTTTTAATGTCCCACACAGCATTAATGCGCCCTGAAATACCGTCTTGATCGCGATCCTCAGGGTCAGCCAACGCCCTAAGTCGAGTCTTTGGGATAGCTTCCAGCAAACCTAAACCCACCATAGCCGGTGCAATACGCGCAGAAATTGTTGTGTGCTCATGTAAAGGCCCATAGGCCAAATCACGAATGGAAAATATCGGCTTGCGTAACTGCCGCTGGCTACCATCCGCCAATTCAATTGTTTTTTCTTCATAACGAATACTGATTTGCCCTTCCGCGGCCAAACCGGGTAACGCGAAATCCTGCAACTGTCCACCATAGATAGGATCGGCCTTATTCGGGGCATCCATGGGAATGTCCTTCGCGCCCGCCACATTCAAACGCAAAAGCAACGACACAGCATTATCGCTGTCACCGTGCGGCAAGTGACCTCGTCCATCTTTGATATGACAGTTCTGGCACGCATTAGTGTTGAACAAAGGCCCCAGGCCATCACGAGCATCAGTGCTCGCGGGTGCAGCCACCCAAGGATTGCGAAAAAAACTGTTCCCTACGCTGAAATCCAAGCGACGCATTAACGGCATATTAGCTGCGGGTTGAGAAAAAGAATGAACGCCCTTAGGACTCACACGGCTGCGATCGGGTTTCAATTCTTCGGCAATGACAGAATTAGAACACAGGCTCAATACAAGCCCACTGAGAATGGAGCAAATTGACATGCCGGTGGTGCCAAAACAGGCACCACCAATCTTAGAGAAATAGTGCATTAAAAATCGTGGTCAGCGTTATCAGGGTTAAGGTTATCAATACCAAGAGATTTAGCGGCAAGTTCGATTTGTTGTGTTTGTGCTACCAGATCCTGAATCGATGCATTGATCAGCTTCGCGCCTCGGGTATTGCCCTCTGCGATCAATTGATCAAACGCTTCTGGCGAGTCCTTGCGCTCCGCACTGTCCACCAGTTTCTGTAGACTTGCCTGGCTCTTGTTCATACTGCTAAGTACATTGTTGGCGAGAGTCTCGTCTTTGGTCACCAACAACGCCATGATACCCGGTCCACTCAAGCGACGACCATCGCTACGCTGGTATTCACCAGTGTATACATTGCGAATGCCCAAACCATTATAGAAGTGCGAATAATGAGTGTTGTCACTGAAGCAGTCGTGTTCATCTTCTGGAGAGTTGGCTTCTAGTGCTACCTTAAGGCGTTCACCGGCCAGTTCCCCCAGAGACAAGCTGCCCATCCCGAACAACATACGACTCAGGCCCCGCTTGGCAGACATAGCCAGCAACTCTGCCCGATAATTGTCTGCAACCGTTTTATCCCATTGCTTGACCATATACTGTAAATCATCGATCAACAATTGGCTGCTGGCACGCAGGTACTCTCGACGGCGCTCACAAGCTCCCCCGGTGCAGGCGTCACCGGCAATAAAATCCGTAAAAGGACGACTACCGGCACCCGGTGCGGTACCATTCAAATCCTGCCCCCACAGCAAAAATTCGATCGCATGATAGCCCGTGGCCACATTCGCCTCGGAACCACCCAGTTCATTGAGAGACGCAAGCAATTCAGGGGTCAGTTTTTGAGTATCCAGAGTATTCGCGCCCAGCTGCAAACTCGTATTGGCGATAATATTGGCATTCGCACCCACATTGCCCAGCTCAGCCTGATAACTGCCCTGCTCAACATAGTCGATCAGCCCTTCATCTAAAGGCCAGGCATTCAACTGCCCTTCCCAATCATCAACCACCGGATTACCGAAACGAAACACCTCAGACTGCTGGTATGGCACACGTGCCGCTTTCCACGCCGCTTTTGCAGACAGCAGGCCTTCGGCACTGGGTTTGGACAGAAACTCATCAATAGCGACTTGCAACTGCTGAGCGGTAAGCAGTGAATCTTCGTATATGGCGTGAGCCAGATCAGAATAATGTTGTACCACAGATTCGGCAGACGGCTTCTCCGCCAAGGTTTGCGCACTGAACAATGAGGCGGCGCATACGCTCAACGCGACGACGCATCGGGACTTGAAAAACATGGAAACTCCTTAACACAGGGCGTGAATCAATGGCCGTATTCCTATACCAGTCCACCGAGCAGGCTTCTCGAGCCGGTCTTTATCGAAAGGCCTAACAGCCGTATAGCGCGCGAAATGCTAACACTAAATGCAAATGCTTATCAATGACATAGATTGCGGCATTTAGCCGCGGTCGGAGATATCGACCGGGGAGGGTACATTATTTGATCAACGTAATGCTTCTTAGCTGGTCTCCATGCCACAGCTCAATCGCGTTGATCTTTCCAATAGAGTTATGCCCACACTCATGTATTCATAGTGCACTGTTGGGGTAGTCGTTCACACTTAATCCACTTCCCGCCTTCACTTTTGTATGCAGACAAAATACGGGCCTATGGATTCATACGCTGTTGCAAACCTTCAATGGCCTTAGCCAACACGATATCTCTTTCGGAGCGCAAATGATCAGGCGTTCTTTGAATTTCTACATCGGGAATAATTCCATAACCTACAAACTCCCGGCCATCGGGGTAGGTATCACGTTTAGTACAAATTCTAAATGATCCTCCTCCGGGTAAATCGAAAAATATTGGCTGGCCAGTGCTGCCATAAGTCTTCTCGCCGATGGTCGTGAAATGATCCAATTTATCGGCATAGATTAAAAAGTCTTCTGCCGCTGAAGCTGTATATCGGCCAGTCAACACATAAGTCGGAACAATATGATTGTCTTTCTTCGCTTCAAAAGAGCTCATCGAACCCGAATACCACGCTCTATCCTCAGCATACTCTTTATATTCATCGCTATAGAAACCCCATGCCTTATATGCTGCAATGTGTTTTCGGGTTTTCCAGGTAGACCCCTCTAACTTTTTCTGAGCGAAGTGAGCAAGTATCTCAGCTGCGATATCGGAATTACCACCACCATTAAATCTAACATCAATAATCAGTGCTTTTGCTTGCTGAATATCCCGGTATGCCTTTTTAAAATCTTCGATAATCTTTTCATCATGAAAACCATTCAAAGCCATATACGCAATATCATCCTTCAGCCGCTTAAATTCAAACAGCTCGCCATTCGAACTCGGCATTTCCAGGCTTACTTTTTCAATTTTTTTACCTCTTGAATTGCGTTTCAGCGCGACCTCCTGAATTTCCCCTGACGGAGTTTTAAACTCCACCTTTATTTCACTCTCAGGGAGCCCATCTAACACCCTTCTTACAGCATCGTTCCACAGAATATGATCGGTCGAACTCGCGATATAAGGCATCATTGTTGTTTTCAGATAGTGATCCACTGCAATACCATCGACGGAAACAACAGTAGATCCTAATGGAACCAAGTATTGCAGACGTTTGTCCACGCTGGTGACAACGGCTTTTCTATTGGCCTCTGTCAATTCTACCGCTGGCCAATCGATATGCTTCTCAGACAATCCTTCAGGAAGATATATATTCGTATGCCCATCACGCAACATGGCATTCAGCCTCATCAGCTCCCGATAATAGTCGTACGTTGACTGAGTGGCTAGAACCCTAGAAATTGAATGTTTATAAGCATTATCAAAATCTAATCCTGGAACCTGATCAAAAAAAGCAAAGTTATAACTGGCTTCCTTCCAAAATAAAGATAAACCGTACAACTTGTCCTCATCCGACAAATTTTCGGGCGGACCAGCCAAGTCTTTGGTTCCCTTTCCTAAGGCTGAATTCATCGATACCAATAGCAAACACAGAAAAACAGGCTTTATTATGTAAATTTTTTTTATCAAACTGGCCATAGTCAAATCAATCCATCAATACATTTCCAAAACACCCAAGCTGATTGGGTCAGCAGAGCGCCCATTCGACGATCGATAGTATTGACTTAATATCAGTCTGTATAGAAAAACGAATACAATTTGTGAATAAACCGGCTAAAAAGACATCGCTTAAAATCAAGATGAAAATTCTGCAAATCTCACGGCAACTGAGCTAATGGATTCCATGTTGTAAGTGAGAGAGAACATTTCAACACTCAAGGTGTTTCTATAGTACCGTTTTTGGCGGTCTTCTCACTATGACAAACCCGCCCTCGCCCTTCTTGTTTGGCTTGATATAGGGCTCGGTCAGCACGTTGATAAAGCTCAGCAAAGTTTTCATCGAAATGCCACTGAGCCAAACCAATGCTGACACTGACTTGATATTCAGGCTGCTCAGAAAAATGAATGGTTGTGAAACGACGGCACAGTTCGTCCATCAATTTTCGAGCCGACAATAGTGATGTGGATGGAAGCAAAACCGCGAATTCCTCACCCCCAATGCGAGCCACAAAATCCGTTGTTCGTAAACGTTGTGAAAAGAATTGTCCCATACACTGCAACACCCGATCACCGAAGTCATGGCCAAAGCGATCGTTGACGCTTTTAAACCAATCAGCGTCGACAATCGCCAGGCAACACTCGCTGCCATAACGGTGAGCTCGCTGGAGCTCCTGTTCGACTTGCTCGTCGAACGCTCGCCGATTGGGCAGGCCTGTTAAAGCGTCAGTGGTCGCCGCCAGGGCCAGTCGCTGATTGGCTTCCTGAAGATCTTGTGTGCGGGACTTTACCTGTTGCTCCAGATTTTCGTTCAATTCCTGTAATCGAAGACTGAGGCCCCGTTCACGCATCAACAAACGCATATACCCCCAACTGACATACATCACCTGAAAAGCGATAAACAAGAAAACCGCGATAGCAAAGAGTTCAATATAAGGGTCTGTATTGCGGCGATAGTAGAGAGCATCAGATGTTCCACTGATCAAGATCATCATAATACCCGCAAAGGTCAGCCACTGTTTGAAGGGAAAACGGAAGGCCTGATACAGCAGAAAAGCCACGTAAAGAATCGCTACAACGATGTACAATAAGCGCAGGCCATGTCCGAGAAGTAAAAACTCATGCAACCCCAAAAAGGGAATACTTCCTAAAATAATCAGCGGAAGGACCGCCAATAAATAGATCAGCTTTTTCAGCCTCTGCCTATGCTCAAACAATTCGGGCAAAACATAAGGCTGCCCGTAAATAAAAATCGCCAGTAATCCCAGAAAACTGATCCAGGTAAAATAGAAATGGCTCACTACCGTCAAACCTGGAATAAAATAAGCCAACAGGCTGCCCGTCACTAACAGACGAACCCCGGCCCCCAAAGACATAATTACCGAGAACAGATACAGAGGGCGACGACGTTTACTGAACACCGCCTGGGACGCCGAATAAATGGCCACCAGTAAGCAGGCCCCCAAAAACAGAATATGCCAGGACCAGCGCTGCATGACACTGCGATACAGTTGATCGGCATTGCCCAGAAGCGGAGGCTGCGAAGCACCTCCAGTACGATAGTCTTCGTTGTAAAGCTGCACAATGACCTTGGCACCTGGATACAGTCGGGGCAGCTGGGTGTACGCACCATCCAAAAGGCGGCCACTGACGCGCACTGAGGGTAGCCGCTCAATAAACTGCCCAGATTCAGGAATAAACTCAGACAAGTTGTCATAGGTTTTCACAATCTCGCCTTTGCCATTATCAACATACATTCGGTAGGCAGATTGAAAACGTCCTGGCCATAGCGCCAGTCGCTCGCCACTTGCCAGATTGCCGAGAAGGGCAATATCCGTCCACAATGTAATATAAGCTTGAGGGTCTTCAGCGGTAATACCCAGACTCTCCAGGGACCAATATCCCGGCAGTTCGAACCAGCCAAATTTGTCTTGATAACGTGTGGGGAGTGCATCGATTTTGGACGGTGGAATCAGAACCCCCGGAACCCCGCGCCAACGTCCACGTATCTGGTCATTCTGACAGGACGGAGCAATGAGCGCCGCTTGATAGGAAGCGGGTTCAGATGATGCTTGAGCGTTTGCGCTGGAGATGAAAGGCGCTTCAAGGATTTCCTGGCAACTGGCCAACACACACTGGCCAAAAAACAAACAAGCCAACAGTATGCTCAACGTGCTTAGGGGCTTTCGAATCTTCATAAATCCCTTTGGATGATTAAGCCCTGCTACCACTGCGGCCAAAAAAATGTCCTACACATTCTAGTCGGAATATCCACACTGTACAGCGCAGACAACAAAAATAGGAAAATACCTGAAAAAGCGCTAGGCTAGCGGCAATTAAAGTCGAGTATAAAGGATGAACCATGACGCCCGCTTTGCCCGCAAACCCCTACTTGCTTATCGCCGCCGCTCTCAGCGCGATAGCCGCTTTTTTGCACCTCGCCATCATTCTCGGTGGTCCCGACTGGTATCGCTTTTTTGGGGCCGGTGAAGCCATGGCCCAAATGGCCGAACGCGGTGAGATAAAACCGACCTTAATCACTCTGGGAATTGCGACGGTTTTGTTCAGCTGGTGTCTTTACGCACTCTCAGCAGCAGGGAAAATTCCTCCCTTGCCGCTGTTGCGCACGGCATTGGTCGTAATCACCACCATTTACCTTTTGCGTGGTTTGTCCGTATTACTCATGGCCATACTACAAGACGAGTTTCGAGAGCCGTTCTGGATATGGAGTTCATTGATTTGCACCGCTTTCGGTGGCGTTTATGCCATTGGCAGTTGGCAACAGTGGGGTTATCTATCCACTGCGGCGCGATAAGCCTGCTATTCGATGATGCGGGTGAGTCTTATCGATTAATACTGATCACACCCGAACTTCAGCGATGGAGATCACGGTCAGGGATTCAAGCCCCGTTTCTGTGGAGATGTAGACCCAACGAATATTTAGAACCGGGCCGGATAAATCCGGCCTGAGCGTCATGCCATATTCGCGAGCACCACTTTTACCCTTTTGGTAAGCGGGCCTGGGATCTTGGGCCAGTACCTGAGTGATTAATTCAGACAATCCCAAAACGGATGTTTGGCGGGTGTCCCAAAGGGAACAAAATTCACGCGCTCCATTCTCGAACACCACATTCAACGCGCTTGGCGCTTCTTCCGCAAATTGATTAACCGCTTCACCCTGCATATCGACATAGGGAACATAGGGCTTGATATCAAGGATCGGGGTTCCATCAAGGAGATCAAGGCCCGACACGTCGATAGCGACATGCTCTGTATCAATGCGCTCGATTTTGGCTATCGATAACCCTATGGGATTAGGCCGCACCGGTGAACGGGTTGCGAACACGCCCATACCCTTATTCCCGCCCAAACGGGGCGGTCGAACTTTAGGGCGCCAACGAGTCTCGAGGCTGTCATGAAAAACAAACTGAAGCCAGATATGGCTGCATTGTTCCAATCCCTGCAAACAATCCGCCTGGGCATATTCCCCAAGCAATTCGATTCGAGAATGCAAGCCCGACGCTAAACCGGGCTGGCGGGGAATACCAAACTTTTCCAGATAAGGCGAGCGAACTCGGGCAATAAATTCGAGCTCAATACTCACAAGCGGTCATTCCCAACATCATATAAGTGTTCACGCTAATCTGACTACACATTAATTTCTTCTGGATAATATGCGTTGGCAATACGCACGCAGAAATCCACCAGATTTTGGTGCGCTTTCGCGAAACGCGATATCACAATATCATTATCTGAGTGGGTCAGCTGAACGATGATACCAAAGGCCGTCGCATCCAAGTTGCTTGGCTTATCACCGAAGAAATAAGGCTTATCCCCCAAAAGAACGGCCAGAGCATCGATGGACTGTTTCGCAATCGCCTGAATCTCTTCATCGCTGTGCATGCCCATACCATGCTGCTCCAGCTTTTTAACAACACCTCGGCGAACCAGGGATGGCACAATCAATTTTAACGGTCCAGGTAAAGATGAAAACAAGGCGTCTTTAGTGACTTCCCAACCATCCTCACGTCCCCAACGGGAATACACCAAACACCAATAAAGGTTTTCATCCAGAGATTTAGTCAGCAAATAAGATTGCGCCTGCTGCTCTGCATTGAGATCTTTCTCCAGGGGGCGACCGTATTTTTCATCAAGTACATTCAGAATCTCCTGGGAGTCAGGAATAATCTGGCCATCCCATTCCACATAGGGCAGCTTACCTTTTGGCGCTTTACGCAAGTATTCCTGACCGTTCACCGATTCAAATTCGATATTGGCCATGCGCATATAACAGTTCACCTTCAATACAAAAGACGACGGATCGGGCATTCCGAATGAAGGGCCAAAGCCATAGAGTTTAATCATCGACATATCCTTGTGTGCTCAGCCCGAAGGCCTTGCATTGTTCAAAGTAAGAAAGGCTATTGTTCCGTACTGCCCTGTCAGCAGTTGTCAGTAGCTTAACAAGAATTGTGTTGCGGATTAAGTGTACCAAGCGTGACCTCATCCGGGCTTACAAAAAAAGCCCGTTTTCACGGGCTTTTTAAATCATCCACAGCGCCAGTTGGCGTAATCAACCTCAATTAGGCCAATTCTCTCAGCACTTGCAGGGGTGGCACAGTAACCACTTTACGACTCGCCCACAGTCCCATTGCGCAGACAATTACGGCGCCAATGATTGGCCCTGCCAACCACAATAAGGGGTGCGCCTGAAGCGGTGTTTCGAGTACCCATTGCTGCATACCCAACAGCAGGAGTTCGGCTCCAATAACCGCCAGAAACCCTGCCAATGCCCCCAGGCAGATAAATTCCAACGCCGTACTGCCCAGAATACGCTGACGACTGCTGCCCAATGCTCGCAGAATACCCGCTTCCTGTAATCGATAATCCATGCTGGCATTCACCGCAGCCAGTAACACCATCACACCTGCTAACAGCACCAATATCAGCACCAATTCCACACCGTCACTTACCTGCGCAGTCAGGTTCTGAATCTGTTCAATCACCAGATCCAACTCCACCACCAAAATCGTCGGCGACTGGCGAAGCAGATCATTAATAAGCGGCTTTTTCTCAGCCGGGATATAAACACTGCTTAAATAGGTGGGCGAATAGCTGTCTAAGGCGCCAGGAGAAAACAGGAAATAAAAATTGGGGCGCATGCTGTCCCAATTCAATGAGCGAATACTACTGATCTCAGCCGACAGATTTAAGCCACCTACACTGAAGGTCAGCTGATCGCCCAGTTTCAAATTCAGACGTTCAGCAAGTTCCTGTTCCACCGACACGTAATGGGTTTGGCCATCAAGATTCATCTCTGGCCACCACTTGCCTTCCAATAAGCGATTATCCTCCGGCAAGGTGGGCGTCCAACTCAGGTTCGCTTCACGGTTCAACACCCCAACTTGCTTCTTCAAGGACTCATCGGGTGCGCTGTTATTAATTTCAGTCAGACGAGCTCGGACCATCGGGTATAACCCCTGCAAATCCAACTCTTCTTGGGTAAACAATTTCCGTACGGGTTCTACTTCATTTTGGGCAATATTCACCAGGAAGTGATTCGGTGCATTGTCAGGAAGCTTATATCGCCACTCTTCAATCAAACTGGTACGCACCACAAAAATCACTAACAGCAACATAATGGCAGTGGCAAACACCAGAATTTGCGCCACGGTTTGTCCCCGGTGACGCAGCAGGCTGGCCCAAGCCAAACGCCAGCTGCTACCACTGCGGCTGCCCCATACACGTCCGAGTTTTAACATCAACAATGCGATGCCTGCTGCTAATGCCAGTAACGCAAAAAAGCCCAACATCACAACAGCTGTCAGCACCAAATTCTGGCTGTACACCGCCACGAGAATGAACACTGCGGCAATTCCCAGTGCGGCTTGCCAGAAACCAGAAACGGTTGCGACGTGTATATCACGACGCAGAACGCGGATTGGTGGAACCGTTGGCAACTGCCAAAGTGGCGGCAGGGCAAAGCATAATAAACACAACAGTCCGGTTAACAATCCAAGGCTATAAGGCCACAGGCCGGCAAAGGCCAAATCCAATGGATACATCGAACTGACAATCGAAGCAATGGCTCTTTGCAGAACTTCCCCCAAAGCCAGCCCACCAAGCGACGCCACAACAGCCAATATAAACAGCTGCTTAGCGTATAAACTGCGAATATGATTGGCACCCGCCCCCAGGCTTTTCAGTAAGGCAACCTGATCGGTATGGCGGCGCGCAAACTGCTGAGCCGCGATTGCAATGGCCAAGCCCGCCAACAGCAGTCCAATCATGGCGGCCAAACCCAGAAATTGTTTTCCACGATCGAGAGTGCTCGACAAGCCTCGTTGAGAAGCCTGCAAATCCATAATGCGTTCGTGGGGGCTGAACTCTTTTTTCAAGGTTTCTAAAAAAGCACTCAGTTGAGCCTCATCTCCAGAGAGCAGCCAATTGTGTCGAATGCGGCTACCCGGTTGAATCACTTCGGTAGCGGGCACATCATCAATGTGCATCATTAAACGCGCGCCCAGCAGACTCAGACTGTCGCCTCGGTCCGGCTCACGTACCAGAACTTTGCTCACCAAAAGCTCAGATTCGCCTACAAACAGCTGCTCGCCTAATTCAATGTCCAATAAGGGTAATAAACGAGAATCTACCCACACTTCTCCTCGAGGGGGGCCTGATTGAATGCGCTCCAATGTTGTACTGCGATGATTAAAGGCTTCGTCACTGATTTCCAACTCGCCCAATAACGGGTACTCATCACTGACCGCCTTAACAGACGCCAGATACATAGCGTCGCCAGCGAAAGTCATCGAGTTGAACAGAAGCGTCTGCGCCTGCTTCAATCCCGCTTCGCCGGCGCTGTCATACCACTCCACCGGCAAACTGCGAGACGAACGCACCACGCGATCAGCACCCAAGAAGGTATTACTTTGTTTAATCAGCGCGCCTTCTAAACGCTGGGTAAAAATCGCAATGGCACTGACCACAGCGACCGCCAACAAAAGAGCCGCCGCTAATAAGCGCAGTTCTCCGCTGCGCCAATTGCGCCACAGCAGTTTCAAACTCAGCATGGTGCGGTTTCCACATTGGCAACGGCCTGCTCCAAGCGTCCCGCTTCCAGAGTAATGCGGCGCTGGCATCGCGTAGCTAAACGTTCTTCATGGGTAACCAACACAAGGGTTGTACCCTGCTCCTGATTCAACTCAAACAGCAACTCAATAATCGTGGCGCCGGTTTTTGCATCGAGATTCCCCGTGGGTTCATCTGCGAATAAAATAGTGGGTTCATTGGCAAATGCGCGCGCGATAGCAACACGTTGCTGCTCACCTCCGGACAGCTGTTTGGGATAATGTTCCAGACGGTGATCCAGGCCGACACGTTGCAAAAACTTTTCCGCACGTTGACGGGCGTCTTGATGGCCGTGTAATTCCAGGGGCAACATGACATTTTCCAGAGCGGTTAGGCCCGGCAAGAGCTGGAAAGACTGAAACACAAAGCCCACGCTGTCGGCTCGCAACGCGGCTCGCCCCTCTTCATCAAGCGCTTTCAGGCTTTGTCCAGCAAGTTCCACATCGCCATGACTGGCCGTGTCCAGGCCGGCCAATATGCCCAATAAAGTCGATTTACCCGAGCCCGAAGCCCCCACAATAGCCAGACTTTCGCCCTTGGCCAATTGAAAGGAAATTTCCTGAAGGATTTCTAAATCCCCCGCAGCGGTATTAACGACTTTACCGAGTTCAGTGACCTTTAGCATGAACGATTCTCTTTATGTTATGTCTTGTATGGTTAACAATGATTCATTGTATTCTGGCAGCAGTTTGACCCCAGGCAAGACTGTTCACACTACTTTACCCACAGGCACTGGCTAGGATATGGACATAATTCTAGAATATGAGAACTCTGCCTAGTCCAATCCGATTAATTGCCAAGCAAGCGAGATAAGATGAAGTTAGCCCTCAACATGTACCTGATCCTGGCCCTGCTCTTCAGCGGTGTTGCGGCAAATGCTGATAACGGCTCCGCCGACAAGCGAACGCTGATGGTCCTCGGGGACAGTATCAGTGCTGCATACGGCATGAAACCCGAAGAGGGCTGGGTCGCCCTGCTCAACCAGCGATTAGCAGCGCAAAACATCAATACGGTCAATGCCAGCATCAGTGGAGAAACCACCGCCGGAGGTCTTGCTCGCCTGGAAGCCTTACTGGACAAATACCAGCCCGACTGGGTCATTGTCGAGCTGGGTGGGAATGACGGCCTGCGCGGTTACCCCATCGCTCGAATGAAGGCTAATCTGGCCGGCATCATTGAGCAAAGCCAGACGGCCAACGCGGGCGTACTGTTGATCGGTATGCAGATTCCCCCCAACTACGGCAAGCGCTATACCCGCTTGTTCAGCGAAGCCTATCCCGCACTGGCGGAACAATATGACATTACCTTAATCCCCACCTTTTTGGAGTCCGTTGCCGTTAAGCCCGACGCCATGCAAGAGGACGGCATTCACCCCAATGCCAATGCACAGGATCAGCTGCTCGCGGTGGCTTGGCCCGAGATCGAACGCATGATCCAAGAGTAAAGGCCTGTAGGCCCTCACTCTGTAACTCCGCCGTTGTGATTGCATAATTGCCCCCCAAACGGCGCCCCACTCCCCCTGAACGAGCAAAACCGCTAGAATGCGTGTTTTGATGGAATATCGCCAATTTCTGGCGCTAAATAATTGAGGTTTGCATGAGCCAATCGCCACACCCGAGCTTTGACATGATCCGCAGTGAAGCGGTCGACTCCCTGAACATCGTGGTCCACGAGTACCGCCACAAAGTGACCGGAGCGCAGCACATTCATATCGAAGCCGATAATAGTGAAAATGTGTTTTTGGTGGCCCTGCGAACCGTTCCTGAAGATTCAACCGGTGTTGCTCATATTTTAGAGCATACGGCCCTGTGCGGCAGCGAAAAATACCCGGTGCGCGATCCATTCTTTATGATGATTCGCCGCTCTCTCAATACCTTCATGAACGCCTTTACCAGTTCAGACTGGACCGCCTACCCCTTTGCAAGCCAAAACCGAAAGGACTTTGACAACCTCCTCGACGTCTATCTGGATGCGGTCTTTTTTTCACGCCTCGATCCGCTGGATTTTGCCCAGGAAGGCCATCGCCTGGAATTTGAAGACACAGAAAATCCGGCCAGCGACTTGGTATACAAAGGCGTGGTCTACAACGAAATGAAAGGGGCCATGAGTTCTATCCCTTCACAGTTGTGGCATAAACTCTGTGAGAAGCTATACCCAAGCACCACGTATCATTACAACTCCGGTGGTGACCCTGCGGAAATTACTGAACTCAGTTATGAACAACTGCAGGCGTTTTACAAAAGCCATTACCATCCGAGCAACGCCATTTTCATGACCTTCGGAGATATCCCTGTAACAGAATTGCAGGAGAAATTCGAACGCCAGGCACTGTGTCGATTCGAGGCCCTGGATAAAACCATCTCAGTACCCGCTGAACAGCGTTACGATGAACCACAGCAGTACAACGCACACTATCCTCTTGACGATCAAGACGCCGACACCAAAGACAAAACGCACATAGTGATGAGTTGGCTGCTTGGTAAAAGTACTGACTTGGCCGCAACGTTAGAAGCCCAATTGCTGTCCAGTCTCTTACTCGATAACAGCGCATCACCATTGCAACAAGCTTTGGAAACCACGGACTTGGGTAGTGCACCTTCGCCCTTGTGTGGTCTCGACGATTCGCAATTTGAATTGAGTTTTTGCTGTGGCATCGAAGGCAGTAATCCCGAACAAAACGACGCGGTGGAAGCTTTGGTGCTGGGTGTTCTCGAACACCTGGCTGAACACGGGCTGCCACAGGAACAAATCGAAGCGTCCCTTCACCAACTGGAGTTACAACAACGCGAAATCGGTGGTGACAGCTATCCCTATGGACTGCAACTTATCCTCACGGGTCTGACCGCAGCAACACATCGCGGCGATGTGCTGGCCCTACTAAACTTGGAGCCCGCACTTGCTGAACTGCGTGAGAAAGCGCAAGAAGCAGATTTTGTTCAGCAGTTGGCCCGCCGTTTGCTGTTAGACAATCAACACCGCATCACGTTGACCATGTCGCCAGATCCTCAACTGGCCCAGCAGCAGCTCAATGATGAGAAACAAAAACTCGCCACTCTCAAAGCCCAGCTAAATGAAGAAGAACAGCAGGCCATTATCGATCAGAGCTTGGCGCTTCTGGAACGCCAAAACCAAGTAGACGATGCGTCCATCTTGCCTAAAGTCGGCATCTCGGATGTCCCCGCCAGCAGTCATTATCCCGAACCGGAAAATGACCAACTCGGTGAGCTGCCCTTTACCCGATATGCCGCCGGCACCAATGGCTTGGTGTACCAACAAATCGTTATCAAGACACCGCAGCTCAGCGACGAACTGATCCCTCTGCTGCCCTATTACTGCATGGCTCTGACCGAACTGGGCGTAGGCGAACAGGATTATTTGCAAACTCAAATGAAGCAGTCGCAAATTGTTGGCTCCATGTCCGCCTTTTCCAGTGTGCGCGGTACTGTCGCTGACAGCCAGGAAATCAATGCCTACATCAGTTTGTCGGCAAAAGCATTGACACGTAATCACCAGGCATTGTGCGAACTGATGCTGGAGACTCTGCACAAGGTGCGCTTTGATGAATTACAGCGCTTACAGGAGTTGGTTGCCCATGCTCGTGCTCGTATGCAACAAAGTGTTACCGGCAGCGGTCACAGCCTGGCCATGACAGCGGCCAGTGCTGGCATCAGCCCCTGTGCGCAGCTTACCCACCGCCTGACCGGCCTGGCGGGTATTCAAGCCATTAAAGCCTTGGATGATAGCTTTGCCAATGAGGAAGCCTTGTTGGAATTCGCCAATCAACTGCAGGAAATTCACCGAGTGGTGCTGGCCTCCAGCAAGCAATATCTGCTGGTCAGCGACAAGGAATCTCTGCAAACCCTGAGTGATAACCTCGCTGAACTGTGGCCAAACCAACAAAGCCCCGAAGGTGAACTGCTGAGCTTACCTAAGCAAAACACGCGCCTTCAGCAAGCCTGGACAACCAACACACAGGTTAACTTCTGCGCAAAAGCCTACCCCACCGTTCCTTCTGGGCACGCAGATGCCGCCGCCTTATCGGTTCTCGGAGGCTTCCTACGTAATGGGTATCTGCACCGTGCCATTCGTGAACAGGGAGGCGCTTACGGTGGAGGGGCAAGCCAGGATAATAACATCGCCGCCTTCCGTTTTTACTCCTACCGCGATCCACGCCTTGAGGAAACCCTCAGTGATTTTGATGGTGCCTTGGAGTGGTTGGCCAATACAGAACACGATGAACAAGCCTTGGAAGAAGCCGTGCTCGGTGTCATCAGTGCTCTCGACAAACCCAGCTCACCGGCCGGTGAAGCCAAACAGGACTTCCACGCAAGGTTGCATGGCCGCAGCCCAGAAATCCGTGAAGACTTCCGCCAGCGCATTCTCAAAGTAAGCATTGCCGACCTGCAACGTGTTGCGAAAACCTATTTGCGTTCGGAACTGGCCTCTACCGTGGTGATTTGTCCGCCTGCTGGCGAAACTTCGGCCAAGACTTTAGGCCTGGACATTATCAACCTGTAATCTGATTCACTCTCGGGAGCCTGCTCCCGAGAGTCATCTCTTTTGCGTTAAGGAATGAACCCCATGTTTCTCCATCAACTGGAACCTCGCTTCGCTGAGACTGACGCCCTTGGTCATATCAGCAACACCATTTTTCCAATTTGGTTTGAAGACGCGCGCACACCCGTATTCAAAATCTTCAACCCGAATATGAACGTACATAAGTGGACATTGATTTTAGCGCGCCAGGAAATTGATCACACCGCCCAAACCTTTATTGGCAAAAGCGTGACCATTCAGACCGGCCTCGGCCATATTGGTAATTCATCCTTCGAATTAATTCAGATTGCTGAACAAGAAGGTGAAATCATCGCAAAAGGAAAAGCGGTTCTGGTTCATTTCGATTATGAAAAACAAAAGGCCAGCCCCATTCCGGAAGACATTCGAGCCCAGCTGGACGCCCACAAGATGGCCTAAACAAAAAAGCTGCTCACTGAGCAGCTTTTTTGTTTGTGAACTTGAGTGAAACGACTAAGGTAAACGCAGCTGAAATAAACCGCCATCATAAGCACCACCATTGGCAATACTTAAGCTACCGCATTCGTTTTGCTTGGTATGCAGTTCAGCAACTCTTCGACTGCAGAAATAATCCAGTTGGGGACTGTTAAACTGTTCAGGCAATTGTTTCAATTCCGCTTGATCCAACATGAACTTAGGGTAACCATTGCCATCGTCTGAGATCGATATCAGCAACTGACCACTATCCTCCTCCGCGACAAGCTGTACCCGCCCTTTACTGTAGCGAGCGCAATTCACCAAGGTCTTGTATACCACCGCAGAAATCAGCTCATTGTCAAAATACCAATTGAAATTTTCATCACATTGTAAATCCACTTCGACACCTCGAATCTCTAAAAGAGAATCACAGTTCGCCAGCTGCTCCTGTAAAGTATCAATCAAGTAATACTCATCGATTTGGGGCACCAAGTCATGGTTCGATAATTTATGCAGCAACTGCAACTGAAACAGTTCGGTGTTGATTCGAGCCGCTTCATAATGCAGGCTCGCATAAGCTTGGCGCTGATTTTCATCCAGGCTCTGGCTGTGTTCGTTCATTACCTCCAGCGAGCTTAACAGCATGCTGAGAGAACTTTTCATGTCCTGAACGCCCGTTGCCAGAACTTGTGGAAAACTAATATTATCGCTGCTCATGTGTATTTCTTGTATCACAGTGGGCCTACATTAATTATTCAATCGGCGCCCGACGGCTACCTTGGCTAATGGAACGGCAAATATCACGCAATTGTCGGAAGCGTTCAAACTGCGGATTGTCGACATCAATTTTCTGTTCGGCAGCCTGCAGTACTTTTTCGCAATGTTGCATTCGTTCAGTACTGAACCCAAAGGCCTTTATATGACCGGTATAGGCCTGAACCAGGTTCAGCATGATGCCGACATGATTCGGAAACAACTGCCGTGCTTGCACAAAACAGTTGATCGCATCTTCGTATTGGTGATTTTTGTAAAAACTGATGCCTTCGCGGTTAATGTCTTTCACCTTCGCACGATTTTCCTCGCTGAGAGGCTCATCCAGAAGCACATCCAGTTTTTCCAATGCTTTTTGATCGTTTTCATAGAGACGGACCAATTCACCCAAGCACTGTTTCGCCCGAGTGTTTTCTCCGAGATCAAACAATGCGTACACTCTGTCCAGTTCTGTTTCAAATTCCTGGCGTCGGCCATCGGCACCCATGTAACTCTCGGTTTGGGCAAGAACCTCTTTGGCTTTTTTAGTATTACCCTGCGCGAGATAGATCCGGGACTCAATCAGACCGGATTGCAGTTTTTCATCTTCACTGAGCTCGAAACGACGATCCAGACTTTCCAGATTAATCAGGGCGTCTCTCAGGAAATCACGACTCTCTTCCTGTTCTTCACCGGATATTGCTGCTGCACTCCGACCGAACTGCAAATGGTGTTCAATATCGTCATTACAGGAGTTCGTGCCCAAGCGGACCGTTTTGCGAAAGGCACCTGCGGCAACAGCCGGGTCATTATTCTTCAGTGCAATGTACGCCAGCTCGCGATTTCGTTTCAGAGACAGAGGGGAAACCTTCACCGCTTTTTGTAAGAGTTGCTGAAGACCGATACTGTCGCCGCGCTGCTCATAATCGCTCATCAATACATCGTAGGCCGCCATACACAGAGGGTTTTCCAGAATGATTTCGCGCAACATTTTGCTGGACTCGTCCCACATACCCTGAAGTTGCTTGAGTTTGGCCAAACCGACTACGGCCCAATCCACCCGACGACCTTCGAGAACACCCTCATAGAGGATTTCGGCGAGTTCAAAGTTTTCGGTTTCCAGATACAACTGCCCCAACAGCTTCTGGCAAGCCGTGGTGTAACGCGTACCGGTGGTAATCAACTCCTGCAGATGCGCAATCGCATCCTCCGGGCTATTGTCGTCCAGAGCTCTCAGAGCGGGCAGCATGGCATCGCGTTGAAGTAACATACGTTCCAATCGCTGCTGCAGGGCTTTGGCATTGATGGGTTTGGTGAAATAGCCGTCTGGCTCAAATTCATTGGCCGCCAGTACCACACTGCGGCTCGATTCAGCAGAAACAAAGGCGAATAGACTGGTTTTGGACAGGTATTTTTCCTGGTGAAGCTCTTCCAGGACCTGTTGACCGTTTTTGCCCTGACCTAAACTAAAATCACAGAGCACAACATCATAACGACGGGCACGACAGGCTCGCACCGCTTGAGTGCCATTCACAGCCATATCGACCGCAGCAACCCCCAGGGATTGCATTAGCTTCGCTACGGTCACCCTGAAGTTGTCGAAATCATCGACAACCAACATCCGCAGGGAGCCATAATTAGGGTAGGACATAAATGAATAACTCTGAAATCAGCAAATATTGTCCGCTTTAGGCGACTGTTTTTGTATTTTTCTATCTATTGTTATAGCACTTTTACAGAAATCTGCCTTTTGATTTGTCACTTGATTACCTCACCGCTAAAATCTCGATCCTTAATGTATCGGCCAGGACTGACTAAACTGCAATCTGGCCTTTTGAAAAGGTAATTTCAGGTGTCAGATCACCCCCTATCAACACAAGCGGATGCCGCAAAAGGTCAAACAGACCAAATTTTTGCGGAACCCCTGGCCAACATCGCCGGCTTTCAATTTGATCAGAAAGTCGTGGATGTCTTCCCGGATATGATCAAACGCTCGGTACCCGGCTATGCCACCACCATCAGCATGATTGGTGACCTGGCTCAGCGCTACGCTCAAAGTGACAGTTTTTGCTACGATTTGGGCTGTTCCCTCGGGGCAGCCACACTGGCAATGCGCCACCATATTCGAGCGGCCAATTGCGAAATCATCGCTGTCGACAACTCTCAGGCAATGATCGAACGCTGCCGCCAGGTGATGGCAGCGGACAGCAGCGAACTGGCCGTCGATCTGCGTTGCCAGGACCTGCAAGCCTGCAATATTAAGCGCGCCTCGGTTGTGGTACTCAACTTCACCCTGCAGTTTATTCCCAAGGAGGAACGCTCAGCGTTAATCTCCAAGATCTACGAAGGTTTGCTGCCCGGCGGTGTGCTGATTCTTTCTGAAAAGGTGCAGTTTGAAAATCAGGCTCACCAGGATCTTATGGTGGAACTGCACCACAATTTCAAACGCGCGAATGGTTACAGCGATCTGGAAATTGCGCAAAAGCGCAGCGCCATTGAAAACGTACTGATTCCCGAAACCCTCGACGAACATAAAAGCCGATTAAGCGAAGCTGGATTCAGCAGTGCCGACGTCTGGTTCCAGTGTTTTAACTTTGCTTCTTTGATTGCGATTAAATGATTGAGTACTACCAAGACCTATTAAACGACGTAGCCGAAGGCCCTCTGGCTAAGTGGGCGGAACAGATGCCGACACAGATTGCCGCTCATTTGAATGAACAACGCTATGGTGATTTGCCGAAATGGCAGGCGGCAATGGAAGCTATGCCTGAGGTGCAAGCCCAGTACCTGAACCTTAAGGATGCTGTTCACATTGGTGAGGCCTGTGAACTCGATACAGAGACACAGACCGCTCTGGAAACACAACTGCGAGCTCTCATTCCTTGGCGCAAAGGCCCATATCAGGTGTTTGATACCTTTATTAACACCGAGTGGCGTTCAGATTGGAAATGGGATCGTGTACTACCGCATCTGGCACCGCTGAAAAATCGCAGTGTGCTCGATGTCGGTTGTGGCAACGGCTATCACTGTTGGCGCATGCTAGGTGAAGGCGCTAGCCGCGTTATTGGCATCGACCCTTCCCCACGCTTCGTTGTGCAGTTTTACATGTTGAAAAAGCTGATTGGTCAGGCACCTGTGGACCTGCTGCCTATTGGTATCGAAGAGGTGCCGGACAACCTGCAAGCATTTGACACCACCTTCAGCATGGGTGTTCTCTACCACCGACGCTCCCCTATGGATCATCTGCGCGAGCTCAAATCGACACTTAAACCCGGTGGCCAGCTGGTGCTGGAAACCCTGGTGATCGAAGGCGCACTGGGCGAATGTTTAGTTCCCGAAGGCCGCTACGCCATGATGAACAATGTATGGTTCCTTCCCAGCACCGCCACCCTGCTGAGCTGGATGAAAAAATGCGGTTTTAAAAACCCAAGAGTGGTCGATGAGAGCGTCACCAGCTGCGAAGAACAGCGCAGCACCGATTGGATGCTGTTTCACTCTTTGAACGAATTTCTGGACCCGGAAGATAAAAGCAAAACCGCCGAAGGTCACCCCGCACCCAGGCGGGCGGTGTTGATCGCTGAAGTGTAAACCGATCTTTGCAACGGCACAGGAGGCCATGCCTCCTGTGCGTATTTCACCCGTGTTTGCGCATCAGCTCAGTCATTTCTCCCCCAAAGAATTAGAAATCGACGACTCAAAACTCGGGTTTCATCGGTAGAGAACGTTCAAGTGAATACCAGTGAGCCTTTTCGGAAACCCATATATGCTCCTTCTCTCGATTATCGATAGGCTCATCAAGGGTACCTAAACGCAACACGATATAATGTTTATTATCACGTTTCGCATAAATTTGACTTCCACAGCTCGAACAAAAATAACGGTGTTTTCCCGGCGATGATTCATAGGAAGACAGATGTTCTTCTCCCATTAAGGAAAACTCATCGACATCAATCATTGCAACACTGGAAAAAGCCGATGCATGGGCCTTTCGGCAAGTCACGCAATGGCAATGCGTCACCTCTATCAGCTCAGTCAATATTTGATACTGAACCTTTCTGCATAGACAACTTCCTCCAGCCATCTGTTTCTCCATATTCAGCGTGATAAGAGATACCCCAGAGCGTAAACTCAAACCCTCTACCCCCAGGGTGGTATCGACAGTTTTATCTCAAAATCTTAATGTCTGAGCATCACCCAAGTATTAGATGGTCTGGTGTGAAACTCACAATTACATAATGAACGAGTGTATAGAGTCTATGTCCTTTAGCAATCACTTCGGAAATGATCCGAATACCTACGCCAATATTTTCAGTTTCATGGGTTTGCCACTCGGCCGTGAACTTGACGACGCCGTAGATGCCGTCATTCTGGGAATTCCCTACGATTTGGCAACGTCCGGTCGCTCTGGCACTCGTTATGGCCCAAACGGTATCCGCCAGGCCTCGGCCCAATTGCGCTGGGAAGAAAAACGTTGGCCTTGGACATTTAAGCTAAGCGACAAATTACGCTGCTTGGACTATGGAGATGTGTGTTTTACCGATGGCGACAGCGAGAGCATGATCGCCGAGCTGACTGACATGGCCGATACCATCCTATCAGCTGACAAAACATTGCTGAGTCTGGGCGGGGACCACTTTTTAACACTGCCCTTGTTGAGATCGGCGGTGAAGCACCACGGCCAGCTGGCACTCCTTCACTTCGATGCCCATACCGACAATGAAGTCAGCGATGCAAAATATAACCATGGTTCGATGTTTTATCATGCACCAAAGGAAGGACTCATCGATACCGATCACAGCATTCAGGTTGGCATACGCACTGAATACAACTATGACGATCACCCTTTCAAGGTACTTGATGCTTCGTGGGTCAACGAGCAATCTCTAGACACGGTATTGGCTGAAATCAAACAGCGAGTTGGGAATATGCCCGTCTATCTGAGCTTTGATATCGATTGCCTGGACCCGGCCTTTGCCCCGGGTACCGGTACTCCCGTCAGCGGTGGATTAACGGCCGATAGAGCCCTGCAAATCTTACGTGGCCTTCAGGATCTGAATATTGTTGCTGCGGATGTCATGGAAGTCGCGCCGGCCTATGATCATGCCGAAATTACGTCCCTGGCGGCCGCAACCATTGTGTTGGAACTCTTGCATGTCATCGCCGCGAAGCGATAGGACAGCTTCCCAGGTACTGCGCTGACGCTAAGCCAAAACAAACATCATAAAAAAGCCCGGCATTGCCGGGCTTTTTTATGAGATACGCAAGATATTGAATTGCGGACTATTTCTCATCAAAATCGATTACGACTTTTTCAGTTACCGGGTGGCACTGGCAAGTCAGCACAAAGCCTTCTTCGACTTCCCACTCTTCCAGCGCGTAATTCACATCCATTTTCACTTCACCTTCGACCACTTTTGCGCGACAAGTACAGCACACACCACCCTTACAAGCGAAAGGTAGATCGGCACCGGCATCTAAGGCTGCGTCCAGAATATTCACACCGCCTTCGGCCACTTCCAGATTGGTTTGCATGCCATCAACGATAACGGACACCTGACGAACGGGACCGGCATCTTCTGGATTTACAACAACTTTCTTGGCAGCTGTGGGGGCAACACCAAAGAGTTCGAAGTGGATATTCTTTTTATCCATGCCACGCGCTTGTAAAGTGTCACGAATCGCTTCAGTCATATCCTGAGGACCGCAAATATAGACCTCGTTTACACTGGCAACATCCAATACCTTATCCGCTAGCATATTCACTTTTTCGGCGTCGATACGGCCGTTCAGAATTTCGGATTCCTGCTCCTCACGGCTCAAGACATTCAGCAGCTGAAAACGCTCCGGATATCGGTTTTTAATGCCCAGAATGGTTTCGCGGAACATCATATTGGCGACATTTTTGTTACCGTAAACCAAGGTGAACACGCTGTCTGGCTCAGTTTCCAGTGTGGTTTTCAAAATGGAGAGAATCGGCGTAATACCGGAGCCGGCTGCAAAACCTAAGTAGTGTTTACGGGCGGATGGGTCCAGAGGGGTATTGAAGCTCCCTTCGGGTGGCATGACGGCCAGCCTGTCGCCTTCTTTCAATTCATCGTTGGCAAAGGTCGAAAACAAACCACCGTCAATTTTTTTGATCCCAACACGCAACTCGCCGTCGTTTACGCCACTGCAAATTGAATAGTTACGGCGAATTTCCTGGCCCTCGATATCGGTTTTCATCACCAGATGCTGCCCCTGGGTAAACGTCAAATACAGGTCCTGTAACTCACCAGGCACATCAAAAACAATGGAAACCGCATCACTGGTTTCCTGCTGAATCTTGGCAACCGTTAGGTCATGAAAATGATGGTCGGTCATGGTTAATCACTCGTCTTTTATTGGCGATGAATGTTCACCGCTCATTATTGTGCTTTGCCAGGAGCGAAGCGCTAGATACATTTAAAATAATCAAAGGGCTCTTGGCAGCTATCACATTGATACAAGGCCTTGCAGGCGGTAGAGCCGTGCCGCGAGACTTCCCGAACCTCAGAAGACTGACACTTGGGGCAACTCACCTCAGGCGCGTGCCCCAACAGCACTTTCAGGCTACTGGTCGATTCCATTGGAGGCGCAATACCGTAGTCTCGCAATTTTTGTTTGGCTTCATCACTGAGCCAATCACTTGTCCAGGCGGGAGACAATCGAGTATCAATTTTGATGTTCGGTATTCCCAATTTTTCCAGGCATACTCGAATATCGTCTTCAAAATGTCCCATGGCAGGACAACCTGAATAGGTTGGCGTGATGGTCGTGACGAGGGTATCCCCCTGCCACTCGACATCACGCAACACCCCCAGTTCACGCGCCGATAACACCGGAATTTCCGGATCGACAACCGTACTTAAGGCTTCCTCGATATCACTCATCTCGATCGCTTGTGCCTCGGCCACCGTTAACATCGGTGGCCGGTCACTGCTGATCAGGTTGCCATTAATAAAGCTACCTACTGGGTTATAGTCCATACCATGCTCCCGCAAATGCAGTTGCTATTGGCCTACCACTGCAGGCCAGGATGACAACGCTGTACATATTGCATTTCGGCTAATAGAAAGCCTAACTGCTCAGTGTGCAAACCTTTGCGACCCCCACTGCGATCATACTCAGGTTCAGGACGCTGCAACGTGGCTTCAGCGAACACATCATCAACGCTGGCGATCCACTTCTCTTTCACCACATTCAAATCAACACCAATACCGGCATCCACCATCATTTGATCAATGCTGTCCATCTCAAACATTTCATTTACAAAACGAGACGTTTCGGAAATAGCATCGCTCATGCGTTGATGACTGTCTTCGGTGCCGTCACCCAGGCGCTTCACCCACTCAGCGTTGTGGCGGAAGTGATAACGGCACTCCTTCACAACTTTCTTGGCGATTGCCGCCAGGGTTTCGTCTTTGGAATTGCACAGTTCAGTATAGAAATGCAGATTCCAGACATCCGCATAAAACTGGCGAATGGTGGTGTAGGCAAAATCACCTTTTGGCTGTTCCATTAACAAGTAGTTCGTAAATTCACGCTCATCACGATGGAAAGCCAATTCATCTTCATCACGACCTTTACCTTCGACTTCACCCGCATAGCTGTACAACATGCGGCAGCGACCCAGTAAATCCAGAGCCGTGTTAATTACACCAATATCTTCTTCCAGAAACGGGCCGTGACCACACCACTCGGATAGACGGTGGCCCAGAATAAGAGCATTGTCCGCCAACCGTAGGGTGTAGGTGAACAAAGCTTCTTTTTGTGTCAAATCACTCATAGCGTTTACCTAATCATCAACGGGCTTACATGTGTTTTACGTCAGCAGGCACATCGTAGAAGGTCGCATGGCGATACACCTTATCGTCTGCTGGCTCGAAAAACGCCTCTTGATCGTCTGGCTGGCTGGCAACAATATGCTTGGCCTCAACCACCCAAATGCTGTTACCTTCACTACGGCGGGTATAAACGTCACGAGCGTATTGCAAAGCCTGCTCGGCATCAGCGGCGTGAACACTGCCACAATGCTTGTGATCCATACCACGCTTGCTGCGTACAAAAACTTCCCACAGTGGTAAATACTGATCAACCATCATTCTTCTCCTTTCAGTCGCCATCTTCGGCGCTAATTTCAGCTATATCGCTCAGGCGACGGATTGTTTTTTATTGGCTTGCTTCTTCTGATAAGCCAATGCAGCTTCACGAACCCAATTGCCTTCATCGTGGGCTTTTTGGCGAGCCTGCAAACGTTCATGGTTACAAGGACCATGGCCTTTAACTACGGCAAAGAACTCATCCCATGGCATTTCACCAATATCATAGTGACCACGCTCTTCGTTCCATTTGCAATCGGGATCAGGCACTTCCATTCCCAAGTATTCGATCTGGGGAACAGTCTGGTCGACGAACTTCTGGCGTAGCTCATCGTTGGAAAAACGTTTGATTTTCCACTTCATGGATTGTGCAGAGTTGGGTGATTCGGCGTCGCTAGGACCAAACATCATCAAGGCGGGCCACCAATAGCGATTGATCGCATCCTGACACATCTTCTTCTGGGCCTCGTTACCACGAGCCAGAGCCAGCATCCCTTCGAAACCTTGACGGGCATGGAAGCTTTCTTCCTTACAGACACGAATCATTGCGCGAGAATAGGGCCCATAAGATGTCCGACACAAGGCCACCTGATTTACGATCGCCGCCCCATCTACCAGCCAACCAATAGCCGGTACATCGGCCCAACTCAACGTCGGATAGTTGAAAATACTGGAGTACTTCGCCTTACCCGCATGCAGATCATCAATCATTTGCTCACGAGAAGAACCCAGAGTTTCGGCCGCACTGTACAAATACAAACCGTGGCCCGCTTCGTCCTGAACCTTGGCCAATAAAATGGCTTTGCGGCGCAGGGATGGAGCACGGGTAATCCAGTTACCTTCCGGCAACTGACCGACCACCTCTGAGTGGGCGTGCTGGGAAATCTGACGAATCAACGTACGGCGGTAAGCCTCAGGCATCCAATCTTTGGGCTCGATTTTCTTTTCGGCGTCAACGCGATCCTGAAACTCTTTTTCCAATGCGTCGATATCGACGACTTGATCTTGCGGAGTCATTATTGTCGTTCCTCCTGGGCTTATCACTGCGTTAGCCTGGTCATTCACTCCACCCTGCTTCAAAGACAACACACTTGAAACAATGACTGAGCAGATGCACCAGCTGAATTTACTTTATGCGTTTATGATACGTTTTTGCAGGATTTAGTCAATATTTGTGTATCATTTTATTTTAAGGTCATTTTATCCAATAAAATCAATAAGTTAAGAATAAGCAGCCCACCCTTATTCTTAATTCGACTCTCTTTCATTGACCAAAAGTACCCAAACAACAGCCCATTCAACCAACTCAGCAATCTCCCAAGCAGCACCGAAGCCCGACCATCGCCACCTCTGCCCCGACGTCGTCAAGCCCGACAAGCGATATCTTTAGGGAAATCAGGGCCGCATGGATAAAGCAAAAAAATAGCGTTATTGACCCAATGCCCTTCCAATCGCTTCAGGTACACTAAAAGAAAACAATAAAGACGGCTCACAATGGATCAAGCACCCGACCTCTTCGCCATGGGCATTCCTCTGTTCATGCTGCTCTTTCTTATCGAGATTATTGCTACGGTACTTCGAAAGAAGGACTGGTATCGAATCACCGATACCATCAACACCCTCTCCACTGGAGTGCTGAATATCAGCAGTAACACGCTCAGCAAATTCATGACCATCGCCATCTATAACTTCTTCTTGCAATTTGCTCCGCAGGAACTGCCCAGCTCTGCGCTGTGGGTATGGGTTGTGGGTTTTATTGCCTATGACGTTTGCTACTATTGGAATCATCGCCTGGGACATGAACGCAATATTCTCTGGGCCGCCCACTCTGTGCACCACCAAAGTGAAGAGTACAATCTGGCCACCTCTTTCCGCCAAACCAGTTTTAGCTGGGTCTTCAGCTGGGTGTTTTACGTCCCGATGGCATTGGCCGGAATTCCGCTGTACGTGTTTATTTTTGCCGGTACGCTGGATCTGTTGTATCAGTTCTGGATTCACACACGCCACATTCCTAAATTGGGCTGGCTTGAAAACATTATGGTCACACCCTCCAGTCACCGAGTGCATCACGGCTGCAACCCACGCTATATGGATAAAAACTATGGTGGTGTATTTATAATCTGGGACCGCTTGTTCGGCAGCTATCAGGAAGAGCTAGAAGATGAACCTGTGCGATACGGAATTTCAACGCCTTTGAGAAGCTGGAACCCTATCTGGGCGAATGTGGCTTTTTATCATCAACTTGCCAGAGACAGCTGGTATACCGCACATTGGCGAGACAAATTGCGTATTTGGTTTATGCCTACGGGTTGGCGCCCTGCGGATGTTAACGACCGCTTCCCTTTGGAAAAGCGTGACGAGCACTATCAAAAATTTGATGCTCACCCACAGCCATGGCTGCAGTGGTATTTTGTTTTGCAATTTTTTATGGTGATTTTAGGCTTGATGGCTTTTTTGTCCGTTGCGGATCAACAAAGCCTGGCCTTCAATGCAATTATGAGCAGTTGTTTCGCCATGCACTTGTATTGGATAGGGAAATCACTGGAGAACCGAGAAGGGATAATGAACAGAGAATGTGTCAGGCTGTTGACTTGCCTTCCCATCTATCTGTTTTGGCAATACAGCTTAACATTGTAATACAAGCCTCAGCATAAGGAGCTCGCGGTAACGAGCTTCTTACTCGCGATTACACTCGCTCGATGATCAAAGCGATGCCTTGTCCCACACCAATGCACATCGTGCACAAGGCGTAGCGACCGCCCGTGCGATGCAACTGATACATTGCCGTCGTCACCAGACGTGCACCCGACATCCCCAGAGGATGACCCAATGCAATTGCTCCGCCATTTGGATTCACTCGAGCATCATCATCTGCCACACCCAGTTCACGCAAAGTGGCCAAGCCCTGAGCTGCAAAGGCTTCATTCAGCTCAATCACATCCATGTCATCAATGCTCAAGCCGGCTTTAGCCAACACTTTTTTGGACGCAGGTGCCGGACCGATACCCATAATGCGCGGCTCAACACCCGCGGTCGCCATAGCGACAACTTTCGCTTTTGCAGTCAGCCCATGCTGTTCAACGGCTTCAGCAGACGCCACCAGCAATGCGCAAGCACCATCGTTCACACCTGAGGCATTGCCCGCTGTCACACTACCACCATCACGGAAAGGTGCACGCAGTTTCGCCAACGCGTCGAGACTGGTTTCGCGAGGATGCTCATCTTTGTCGACAACAATCGGGTCACCTTTACGCTGAGGAATGGTGACCGAAACAATTTCATCGTCAAAACGTCCTTCACGCTGTGCCGCAGCGGCTTTCATTTGACTGGCCAGCGCCATCTTGTCCTGATCTTCGCGTGAAACGTTAAAATCTTCCGCAACATTTTCGGCCGTCTCCGGCATGGAATCGATGCCATACTGTGACTTCATTTGTTTGTTCACAAATCGCCAACCGATTGTGGTATCGAATATTTCAGCATTGCGACTAAACGCCGTTTCCGCTTTGCCCATCACCATCGGAGCACGAGACATGGATTCAACACCACCGGCAACAATCAGGTCCGCCTCGCCGGCTTTAATGCTGCGGGCGGCCATACCAACCGCATCCATGCCTGAGCCGCACAATCGGTTGATGGTTGAACCTGGCGCTTCAATGGGCAGGCCCGCCAATAACGCCGACATGCGTGCAACATTGCGGTTGTCTTCACCCGCCTGGTTCGCACAGCCGTAAAACACCTCATCCAATTGCGTCCAGTCAACACCGGGGTTGCGCTCCAGCAACGCCTTCATTGGAATTGCACCCAAGTCATCGGCACGGACTTTCGATAAGCTGCCACCATAGCGACCAATCGGGGTTCGAATAGCGTCACAAATAAATGCGTCTTTCATAATTTCCTCAAGCTAGAACTATTGCTTTTATTCCGCGTCACTGCCAGCAATCACCGCGCCGCGAATTTTGTAAGACTTACCACGAAACAATGCGAGCAGAGTTTCGTCCTGATTATAAATAGAAATATCGTAACAACCGGTACGGCCGGCAAGAGAACGCTCTTCCGCCACGGCGGTTAAGCGATCACCTTCACGACCCGGCGCGAGGTATTCGATAGAGCAACCGCCAGCCACAGTATTTTGATTACGACTGTTGCAAGCGTAGGCAAAGGCCGTATCGGCCAGAGCAAACAAATAACCGCCATGGCAAGTCGCATGCCCATTCAGCATGCGATTCTGAACGGTCATACTCAATTCAGCTCGACCAGGCCCTACGCTAACGATATCAATGCCCATATCCTGGGCAGCAATATCCCGCTCAAACAAGGCATTAGCCGATGCCTGAGCCAATGCTTCCGGGCTCATTTGCGCGACGTCTGCTGCACGGTATTGTTCAGCCATGTCTTAACGCCCTTTGAATTCTGGCTTGCGCTTTTCCTTAAAAGCCGCAACGCCTTCTTTGTAATCTTCCGTGCGGCCACCAATGCGCATATATTCTTTTTCCAGTTCCAATTGTTCGTGCAAACTGTTCGAAGTGGACTCACGCAAAGCGCGCTTGGTCATGGCTAAACCTTTCGTGGGCTGACTGGCAAAATGGGTCGCCAAAGCGTTGGCTTTTTCCATCAACTCCGCATCCTCAACGCACTCCCAGATCAGCCCCCATTTTTCCGCTTGCTCAGCAGACAACTTATCGCCGAGTAAGGCTAAGCCTTTTGCACGCGCCAAACCCACCAAACGAGGTAAAGCCCAGGTCCCCCCAGAATCCGGAATCAATCCGATTTTACAGAAGGCCTGAATAAAGCTGGCGCTCTTCGCCGCCAACACAATGTCGCAAGCCAGAGCAATACTCGCACCAGCGCCCGCCGCCACACCATTGACGGCACACACCACTGGCATGTCCAGATTGTGAATTGAACGAATCAGAGGGTTGTAGTTTTTCTCTACAGAATCACCTAAATCTGGCATCTGACCATCAGCAGAGACCGAACGATCTCCCAAATCCTGCCCCGCACAAAAGCCACGCCCATTGGCGGTAATCAGCAGACAACGGGCTTCACCACCCGTACGCACTTGCGTAATCGCCTGCCGTACCTCCTCGTGCATCTGGGTATTGAAGCTGTTGAGGTTGTCGGGACGGTTCAACGTCAAAACCGCGACACCGTTGTTTATGGAGAACTCAATGGTTTCAAAGCTCATAATCACTCCTCATTATTCTGTGGGCATGTCTCTGGCCAAACCGCCAATTCAGCGAACGGTCTGCTCGGATTGCAAAGCACTTAGATTACACATAAAGATACAAAATAGATAGAAAAAATAGATTTCTCGTATCACTTTAACCAAAAACAGTACTCGGTACACGAATTCACTTTGACGGATTAGCCCTGAAGGTGGTGGCGTTGGCGATACTGACGAGGGGTAATACCATAGGCCGACTTGAACACCCGATTAAAGTGAGAGGCGTCGTTAAACCCCCAACGGAAGGCAATTTCAGTAATGGTGTAGATGTCCATACCGGGGTCGTCGAAGCAGTTCTTGCAAGCTTCCACTCGCTCTCTCTGAATGTAGCGAGATACCGAAGTATTCTCATCATTAAACAGCATATGGAGATAACGCGTGCTGATATCGTGTGCCTTGGCAATCCAATCAGGGCATAGGCGGGAATCGCCCAGATGCTTTCGGATGAAGGCTTTAATTCGGAACAAATGCTCTGTTTTGACACCATCATTGTCGATGCGGGGCCGGGTCTGGCCATGCTCCAATGCGGTGGCCAGCAAATCAAATACATTGTTTTCCAGCTTGGAAGCCAGCAGTGGGTCCATATTGTCCAACATGGGCCCCATACTGTGAACCATTTGACTCAGGAGCCCATTGGCGCCAACGTCGGCCGCCATGCGTTGCCCGAGAAAGCTGTCGGGTTCTCGTACGGCCTGCTGCAGAGCGGCCTGGGGGACTGCCAACACAATTTGGCGGTAGAACTCAGGAAAGTGCAATTCGTAGGGTTCGGTGTTGCTGCACAAGACAAAATCGCCGGGCCTAAGATGAGCCTCTTGACCTCGCTGACGCACCAGGCCTTCGCCAGAGGTCTGGAATTTCACTAAATACTGGGGGGTTTCAATCGTCGACATATGAGCTTTGCGACGAAAGACATTGATTGCACTACTGGTGATGTCCACAACGCCCAGCTTGCTCATTTCCCGGGCCTCAATCCGACTCTGAAAGCGACCGCTGTCATTTTCCACGGGCACACAACTCATATCAAAAAAGGTGTTGCTCACATGGCTTTGAAAGCTATCAAACGATTCCAGAACTTCAATATGTGTGGACATAGGACTATCTCGGGCTAGAACCTACTCATAAGGCATCTACAGCGTGATACCCAACAAAGTGGCATGACCTTTATCTCAGGAAAGGTTTTATTGTCTGGGCACAATACTGGCAGAATGAGGCTCGGAGGTCTAGTCACTTTACAGGTAAAAGAATGACAGACCGATGACAGCGGCCACCGTTGATTAGGTATTGAAAGGCCGGAAATGGACAAACCCAGAACCGCTCCGGGTCCTGGGTTTAACCACTGACTCCCCCAAATGGCAGAGGAAACTCGCCGAAGCAAATATCGTTTCCTCGCGCTTTCACACCCTAAAAGGCCCTGATAATGACGGCAGGCACTAACGACACAGCGAAGCTATGCCGTTAAATTTAGCGACTCAAGCGACGATTTCTATCCCAGAAGAATTCGGATAGATAATGTAGACCTTTCGCTGAGTGATCAATCTCCTGACTTTCGCTGTCCGAGGTTTCGGCACTCTGGAGATTGGTTTCAGAACTGTCGCGGATATGGGTCACACTGCGACTGATATCATCAGAAACATTGGATTGTTGTTCAACCGCGGCGGAAATCTGTTGGTTCATGCCATTGATACTGTCGATTGCTCGTTCAATGGCTTCCAGCGAATCCACAGCCTGGGTCGCTTTTTCCATACACTCGCTGGCCTGAGCAATACCCTGCCCCATCATGCTGACGGACTCTTTGGTACTGCTCTGTAATGCGACAATCATCGATTCAATTTGTGCTGTAGAATCCTGGGTACGATTAGCCAATGTACGCACTTCTTCGGCTACGACCGCAAACCCTCGGCCCATTTCCCCGGCACGCGCCGCTTCAATCGCCGCGTTCAGTGCAAGCAAATTGGTTTGCTCGGCGACGTTTTTAATCACATCTAAAATGGAGCTAATGTTATTTCCGTCCTGCTCCACTTTGTTGAGCGAAGTAGACACACTTTCCATTTCATTTTTGAACGATTCAATCAAAGCTTGAGTATCTTGTACGACGGATTTTCCAGACAGAGCCGAATCTCGGGCGCCGACAGCAGAATCGGCAGCCAATTGAGCATTGCTGGCCACTTCCTGAATGCTTGCACTCATTTCATTTGCAGCGGTAGCAACCGAATCTGTTTCTGAAAACTGTTTACGCGTTTCCTCTTTGCTCTGCTTCAGCAAGTCGCTGACAAAACTGGATTTATGTTGAAAATCTTTTGAGGTAGCCTGCATACGCCCAATGAGACCAGACGCTTCGGAACGCAACATTTGCAGCGCAAATGAAATCCCGCCCGCATCGTCCTGACGTCCCGTGTAGATGTAACGCGCCAGAATATCGTCTGATACCTTATTGCACTCATCAATCGCATTAAGGATAGGTTTATTGCAGAGATATAAGCCTCCAGCAAAGGCAATAAACATCATCACTGCCAACATGCCCGCTTGTACCAAGGACACGGGAAATAACGCGGCAGATAGTCCTGCACACAGCAAGCTCGCCGCACTCAATGCCAACACATTTTGAATTCGAGTCGACAGAAAAAACGGCAGGCCACCACCGTCGTTAATTTTGCTGTACGTTTCTTTTGCCCGGGCAATAACCTCAGGTTTAGCCTTCTGGCGAACCGATTGGTATTCAATATCGTCGCCGTTCACAATCGGAATGGCATAAGCATCGACCCAATAATAGCTACCGTCCTTACAACGGTTTTTCACTATGCCTTTCCAAGATCGATTGGATTTCAACGAGCCCCAAAGGCTGGCAAAAGCAGCTGGCGGCATATCGGGGTGGCGAACAATATTATGATCTTCACCAATCAGTTCGTCTTTTTCGAAACCACTGATTTTAATAAAGTCATCGTTTACGTAACGGATTTTTCCCTGGAAATCAGTGGTCGAAAGAATGTTCGACGATTCCAGCAATTCAATCTCATTATCATTGACTGGTAAATTTTTTCTCATGGCACTGTCACTTCCCGCTCATTTCAATTTGCAATCACTTTAATTTTTGTAGCGCTCCGTGCCTGAAATCCCTAAGTACCTCGTAACCCTGCTATCGGCAGAAAAAAAACTTCTTTACTCAAAGTAGCACAGTTTTTTTCGTCGATTTCCGGCTGCATTTTTTTGTACAAAAGCGCATTTTGCGTAGAGAGAGACTCTTTTAAAATCAAAGACTTAAAAGTCCACACGATGTATAAGGTGTCATTCCTGACAAGTCAAAAGTTGCACAAGGCGACGAATGGCGCGCCACGCTTCCAGCGTCGAACAACGAATTTAACCGCAAATGAAGTAGGTGATTTATATTCGCTTTTGATGGAATAAGCCTAGGAAACACCGTTTAAACGGTGTTGAAAGAGGTGCATGTGATGAGGTCAAATTTGACCTATTGGGTCTCCTCATCGGTGCTGTTGGAATGGCCCATTTTGTCGTGATTCATGCCTTCATGATTCATATTTTCATGGTTCATATTACCGTGATTCATATTTTGATGGTTCATACCCTCATGATGCATGTCGCTCTTACTTGGGGCACCGTGATGCCCGTGTGCATCATGCCCACTGTGTGACAGTGGCATCCAGAGTGTCCAAATACCAAAAACGATAATACTGATGGCAAACAGGCGACGAACCCAAGTATTTTGAAAAACGGATTTAAAGCCCTGAGCTGCCCAACCGCTGGCGACAACCGCCGGGAGAGTTCCCATGCCAAAACCCAACATGGCAACTGCCCCACCCATTGCACTGCCCTGTGCTACAGAATACGCCAAAGCACTGTAGACCATGCCACAAGGCAATAGCCCCCAAGCCAAACCCAGTAAAACAGCCTGGCCTGGACGTTGAACGGGTAATAATGATTTGGTAATTGGCTGAATGTACCGCCATAAAACGCCACCCAGCTTTTCCAGATAACTCAGCCCACGCCACCAGTTCGCGAGGTACAAGCCCATGGCAATTAATAATGCGCCCGCAATCACCCTCAGCACCGACGCTGCGCCAATTTGATTGCCAAGAATCCCGGCCACTGTGCCCAACAGGGTATAACTCGATACACGTCCCAGGTTATAGCTGAACAGAATAGCGGTTCGCTTGCCCTGCTGTTCGGGCCCAATAGCAAAACCCAACGCCGAGGCAATACCACCGCACATTCCCAGGCAATGACCACTGCCCAGCAGGCCCACACTGAATGTCGCCAGAAACACCGGCCACAGGGAAAGTAAATCGCTCATAGTATTCTAAGGAGACTCGTTATCGCTGGAGTCGTATTTGGCATCAGCCGAGTTGGAGTTTGAGGTCTTCGATGCACTGTCGCGCTTCTTTGCAGGTGCGTCATCATCAAATAAGATGCGCTGCCCCTCGGTGTCCAGATCATCAAACTGATGATTATCAACCGCCCAGAAAAATACTTTGGCGGCGATAATGACAAACACAATCGCAATGGGGATTAGGATATACAAACTGTCCATTGATACCTCTGGAGCTATTTATAAAACGCTGGCCAAGCGTTGCTGTTTCAAAATTACGCTTTGTTTAAACGCAGTGCATTCAGTACCACGATCAACGAGCTCGCTGACATTCCAATCGCAGCAGCGTATGGGGGAACCCAGCCGGCGGCCGCCAGAGGCAATGCCAACACATTGTAAGCAATCGCCCAAGTCATGTTTTGAGCAATTATTTTACGAGCTAAAAAGCTACTTTCAATGGCTCTGGGTAAGGCCTGTAAATCGCCACTGAGCAACAAACTGTCGGCATGGGTTTGGGCAATATCACTGGCGCCCGACATCGCTACAGAAACATCCGCACCCGACAACACGGGGACATCATTAATGCCGTCGCCCACCATCATGACAATATCACCGTGTTCCTGATAAGACTGCACTTTCGCCAGTTTCTCTTCGGGAGACACCATAGCGCTAGCATCGCGAATATTGAGCTGTTCCGCAATGTGGCATACCGTCGCAGTGGCATCGCCAGACAATAATTCAATATGGATGTTGTCGTCCTGCAAAGCGTTCAATGCTGGCGCAGCACTTGCCCTCAAAGCATCGGCTAAAAATATTTCGGCGACCAGCTGTCCGTCCACCGCCAGCACAATCGCTCGCGTATCAAGAGTGCTGGCAGGCAGCACAAAAGCCGCACGCCCCAGGCGTACTTCTTTTCCCTTCCAAGTTCCGCTAACACCCGCACCGGTATGGGATTGTACGTCACCCACATCGAGATGTTGCTCAAAACCTCGAAACGCTTTCGCAATGGGATGACTGTTGCCTCGCTCAAGGGCCGCAGCCAAAGACAACACGTCGTCGTTCTCAAGCTCACCATGACATACGACTTTTTCAACAGTTGGCTGCCCTTCCGTCAAAGTGCCGGTTTTATCAAAAACAGCGCGATCAAGTTTCGTCAGTGTTTCGATTACATGCCCTTTGACAATTAACAGGCCTTGCCGGCGCAATCGGTTGGTCGCTGCGGTGAGCGCGACCGGCGTTGCCAAAGACAGGGCACAAGGACAAGTCACCACCAGAACTGAGAGAGTAATCCACAAGGCGTCTTCGGGTTTGTGCTGCCACCAGAATAGAAATACCGCACTGGCAATCAAAAGCACCGCTGCCACAAAATACGCTGAAACCCGATCGGCAATCGCTACCTGGGCCGGTTTTTCCTGCTCGGCTTGTGCCACCAGGCGTGAGATAGACGACAAGCGGGTGTTATCCCCAAGAGCACTGACTTTAATCCAGAGCGGGCTTTCGCCATTCACCGTACCCGCCGCAACCGTTTGCCCGACGGTTTTGGCTACTGCCATGGACTCGCCGGTCAACAGGGATTCATCAACCTGGCTTCGACCTTCCAACACATAACCGTCGCAGGGAATGGTTTCCCCTGACATCACCATCACTGTCTCGCCGGGTTTGATCAGTTTCAGTGGCACGGTTTCAATATTCTTGTCTTCGTCACAACGATGGGCGGTAGGCGGTAAGAGCTGCGCCAGATTACCAGCGGCAAAGCCCGCACGGTGACGAGCGCGCATTTCCAAATAACGGCCAATGAGCAGTAGAAATGTAAACATCGACACCGAGTCAAAATAGACATCGGGTCCGTTACTGATCGTTGCCCAAACGCTGGCAAAATACGCCAGAAGAATCGCGATGGAGACAGGAACGTCCATCACTAAATGGCGGGTTTTAATGGCTCGCCAAGCAGCCTGATAAAACGGCACGGCACTGTAAAAAACCACAGGACTGGCAAACAACCAACTCACAAAACGCAAGTAACCCTGCCACTGTTCGCTGATACCGAACATTTCGCCGCCGTAGAGAGCAATAGCAACCATGCCCACTTGCATCATGCCGAGACCGGCAATGCTCAAACGACGCAGCGCTTTACGATTTTCGTCATCAAGCAGTCGATTCTGGTTTTCATCGGTTGCCGGCTGGGGGCGAAAACCAATGTCGCTCAGGCTGGCAAAGATTTCGCTGAGTGCTCCTTTGGATTCATCGTAACTGATCCAGCAACGATGAGTGCTGGAATTCACTCGAACCTTACTGACTTGAGGCAAGCGCTGAACATGTTGCTCAATAAGCCAGACACAAGCCGCACAGGTAATCCCACCGAGCAGTAACTGTGCTTGTTTTTCCTCGCCCTCCATGGAAAGCACAAAGTCTTGCTGCACCTCCGGCAAGTCATAAACCGCCCAACTTTGTTGCTTGTCTTCATCGGGTCGGTCGGCGCTTTCACTGCGGTATTGATAGAACTGAGCCAAGCCACCACTAACGATGGCACTGGCGACAGCTTGGCAGCCCACGCAACACATGGGCTGTAGGGTGCCTTCAATTTCTACAGGGAAATCTGCACCGGCGGGAATGTCTAACTGGCAGTGATAACAGCGCTCTTCAGCAGCCTGGTTCACTGGGCCCCCAGCGTAGCAATTTTGGAATCTTTAAAGTTGATGTCACCATTCAGACGCCACTCAACTTCGTTGATATCGCCCACCGGGGACAAGCGCAAATATTGGCGGAAGGTTAGCTGATGCTCCAGATCACCACGATAACGGTTACCCTGCAAACGGTGCAGCACAACAATACGGTCGAACTCGTGATTGGTCGGGTGAATGATTTCGAGCTGCAATTGCTCTGGGTCTTGGACCAGGCCGGTAATGTCCATCAGGATATCCCCCACTTCCAGGTCAAACTCCAGCTGCGCAGCCAAACCCAGAGCCTTGGCTCTTTCGTCCTGCTCCAGACGTTGGTTAATCATCAGACCATCTTTGTAGTAGTTATCACTGACCACCGAATCGTCGGCATTGACGGCCAGATAAATGGTGATGGCACAGGCAATAACGACAGAACCGGGTAAAGCAATTAAAAACCAAGGGTAGAACTGCTTGTACCAAGGTACAGTATCTTCAATGGGTGCAGGCATAACAGCATCCTAATTACAAAAGCATATTACTGGCTAGATTGAATATGGGCACTCGGCCCAGCGGCTCACGACAGAGCTCTAAAAGTGCGGGCATTATAAACGAAGCCCGCTGAAAGTGCTGTATCTGGATCAAGTAGAATCGTATTCCCTTATGGGTGAAGTTTTGCGTAACTTTTCAGCCCTCCCAGAATGCAATAGGGCCGCATGTCAGCGACCCTATTCCAGAGGGAAATCAGGGCTATAGCTTTGATGCGACAGCCCCTTGTATCACAAATACGTCAGTTGTTGCTCGGCCCAATGAAGCTGGCTTTCTGGATCGCATGAACCGATGGATCGTCTTCAGCCTCAACCACAAAATAAATGGTTGATTTGGAAGAGCCCAGTTTGTCACGATCGATGCGCACACTTACCGGCAAGGAGAAAATTTCTCCTTCTTCAAGGAAGGCCCGATATTTTTTCTTCATCCGGTAGTCGCTAGACGCACTGCCGGTTTCATCGGATTGCACCGCCACGCTGAAATAGCTTTCGCCGCGCCCCATGTTGTTAATTTTTACCATATAAACGTTTTCGATATACTCCGGGGTTTCACGGAACAACTTTGCACCACGATCACGAATCACATCAACGCTCAATGGCGTGCGAGTGCCAATGGTATAGGCGAACAAGCCAATCATGACGACAACTGCTGCCACGTACCCGATAAAGCGCGGACGCAATACATGGGTTTCTCCGGTTTCCAGGGCATCCTGTGTCGTAAAACGAATGAGGCCTCGTGGATATTTCATGCGATCCATCACACTGTCACAGGCATCCACACACAAACCACAGTCAATACACTCGTACTGCAGACCGTCGCGAATATCAATGTCTACCGGGCAAACCTGCACGCACCACCCGCAATCAATACAATCACCCAAACCTTTGGATTTGTAATCTTCACGAGCTTTTCGTTTACCTCGAGTTTCACCACGGGCTTCATCGTAAGTGACCAACATGGTGTCGCGGTCGTACATAACCGACTGGAATCGAGCATACGGGCACATGTATTTGCACACCTGCTCACGCAGGAAGCCCGCATTTCCATAGGTGGCTGCGGTAAAGAAGAAGACCCAGAAAACGCCGGCCGGATGCGCGTCAAAAGTAAAAAGATCAACGATTAAATCCCTGGCGCCATAGAAATAGCCAATAAACGTAAAACCGGTGACAAAAGCAATCAACAACCACAAACCATGCTTGGACGCTTTCTTGCGGATTTTCTCAAAACTCCAAGGCGCTTTATCGAGCTTTATACGGGCATTGCGGTCACCTTCACATTTGTCCTCAGCCCATATGTACATCAGAGTCCAAACTGTCTGCGGGCAAGTAAAGCCACACCACACTCGCCCAACCAGAACGGTAACGGTAAACAAAGCGAAGGCCGCAATAATCAGCAACCAAGCCAGCAGCATAAAATCCTGTGGCCAAAAGGTCGTCCAAAGAATATGGAATTTTCGCTCGGGCAAATCAAACAGCACAGCCTGACGCCCTTCAATGTTAAACCAGGGCAACAACAAGAAGCCTAGCAACAACGGAATACCCGTGTATCGACGCAGACGCTGATAAAAGCCTTTAACTTTACGGGTATAAATTTTATTCGATCCAGCGTACAGATCGATGTACTGCTTTTGGGGTTTACTATCCACTTCAGTGGTAGGAATCTTATCAGTCACAACGAGACCTCTTCAGATTTACCCGGTTTATCCGGGTATCACGGCTGTCGCATGTTTTGACATGCTTCTCATCATTCGCTCGTGCCGCTTTAGCGGTTCTTGTGCCCTGATCGCCCGGTTTGACGCCAAGGTTGATAGAAATGACACCATTGTAAAAGCTGTGCTCCAAGGGCTTTTTCTCCCGTTCACAGACTCAGACTTTATGGCGCGAATGTTAAACCTTTTGGTACTTTAACACTAGCTTATATACATGCATTTGCTTGCACTGGATCAAGTAAAACCCGAATCCTTTCCCCCGTTATTTTTACGCTATCGGCAAGCTTGTGTATTAACTGAATGATTGCAGATACAAAAAACGCCACACTGATCACTCAGGGTGGCGCCTTGCTCGCTATCGATTAATAAAATTAATCTTGAGACAAGCTGTATACATACGCGGTCAACATACGAATCTTGTCGGCACGAAGCTTGTCAGCCTGAGCTGGCATAACGTTCGCACGACCACTACGTACCGAGTGACGAATGCCTTCTCCGGTACCTTCGTACAACCAGATGCTGTCGGTCAAGTTGGGCGCACCCAACATTTTGTTACCGGTACCATCCGGGCCATGACAAGCCACACAGGTCGTATTGTAAACCTGCATACCTTTCTCGACTTTACTGTCATCATGCTCCTGGCCGGACATTTTCAGAACGTATTCAGCCACAGCAACAACACCGTCTTCACCGATCACATCACCCCAAGGTGGCATCGCACCGTTACGACCATGGGTAATACTCATTTCGATTTCAGCCGGTGAACCGCCGTACAACCAATCTTTGTCGGTCAGGTTCGGAAAGCCCACGTTACCGCCACCATCTGCGCCATGGCAGACCGCACAGTTGTTAGAGAACAAACGCGTACCGATCTTCATTGCTTTCGGATCGTTAGCGATGTCTTCGATAGACATGTCCTGATACTGGCCAAAAGTCTCGGAATATTTCACATTGGCTTTTTCAACTTCAGCTTCCCACTGGCCGATAGAGGTCCAGCCCAGGAAACCTTTCCAGTTACCCAACGCAGGGTACAAAGCAAAGTAAATAGCACCGAAAATCAGAGTGATCACAAACATCTGGAACCACCACTTGGGCAGTGGGTTGTCATACTCTTCAATGCCATCGTAAACGTGGCCAGTGGTTTCGTTTTCTGGATCGTCTTCATCGTTCACAGCAACTTTCTTGTTCGCGAACAGAACCCAGCAGATCAAAACTAAGTTGGTCAAGGTCAGTAAAATTACCCACCAACTCCAAAATGTAGTCAACATATTCAAATACCTTTATTCAGCGTTGCTGGAACGAGCGTCTTTTTCTGTTGCCGACTGTTGATGTTCCTCTTCGTCAGCGAACGGTAAGTTTGCAGCTTCATCAAATCCCTTCTTACGCTTGCTACTCCACAACCAAATCCAGGTTGCAATAAAAACAATCATCAAAAAGACGGTTGATATGCCACGCCAATCGTTAATATCCATAACGCTTTACCCAGTTATTAACGCTTCTGTTTCAACAACAAACCCAGGTTCTGCAAATACGCCACCAAAGCTTGAATTTCGGTTTTGTCTTTTACAGCTTCCTCAGCACCTGCAATATCTGCATCGGTGTAAGGCACACCCAAGGCACGCAATGCTTCCATTTTCTTAGGTGTGACCTTGTGATCTAACACATTGTCAAACAACCAAGGGAAAGCAGGCATGTTGGATTCAGGGACTACATTTCGTGGGTTGTACAAGTGTGCACGATGCCACTCATCAGAGTAACGACCGCCAACACGGGCCAAGTCTGGACCGGTACGCTTAGAGCCCCACAGGAATGGGTGGTCATAGACCGACTCACCCGCCACTGAATAGTGTCCATAACGCTCGGTCTCAGAGCGGAATGGGCGCACCATCTGGGAGTGACATACGTTACAACCTTCACGGATGTAAATATCACGACCTTCCAGCTGCAAGGCAGTGTATGGTTTCAGACCTTCAATCGGCTCAGTCGTCGCTTTGTTAAAGAACTGAGGCACGATTTCAACCAGCGCACCGAAACTGATGGCCACGACCATCAGGATCATCATCAGGCCGATATTTTTTTCTACTTTATCGTGATTCTTCACGGTTATCTCTCCTCTACCTTACGCTGACTGAGGCTGTGCAGCCGTTGCATTTTCAGATTCAGCTTGGAATGTGCGGTAGGTGTTATACGCCATAAAAAACATGCCCAGCAGGAAGATAAAGCCACCCAGTACACGAACATAGTGACCGGGGTAACTGGCTTCTACAGATTCTACAAAGCTGTAGGTCAAGGTGCCGTCAGCATTGAATGCACGCCACATCAAGCCCTGCATAATGCCGTTTACCCACATGGAGGCGATGTACAGTACAGTACCGATGGTTGCCATCCAGAAGTGCATATTCACCAACTTCACACTCCACATATCCTTGCGACCCAGCAAAGCAGGAATCAAGTGATACAAAGCGCCAATAGACACCATAGCAACCCAGCCAAGCGCGCCGGAGTGTACGTGACCAATTGTCCAGTCAGTGTAGTGAGACAAAGCGTTTACTGTCTTGATAGACATCATTGGACCTTCAAAGGTAGACATACCGTAGAAAGACAATGAAACCACCAAGAAGCGAAGTGTTGGGTCAGTGCGCAGTTTGTGCCATGCGCCAGACAGGGTCATGATGCCGTTAATCATGCCACCCCAGGACGGAGCCAACAGAATCAGGGACATCACCATACCAACACCTTGAGTCCAGTCAGGCAAAGCCGTGTAGTGCAAGTGGTGAGGACCAGCCCAGATGTACAGAGAGATCAAGGCCCAGAAATGGATGATGGAAAGACGATAGGAGTAAACCGGACGCTCAGCCTGCTTCGGTACGAAGTAATACATGATACCCAGGAAGCCCGCTGTCAGGAAGAAGCCTACCGCATTGTGGCCGTACCACCACTGGATCATTGCATCCATCGCACCGGCGTAGGCCGAGTAGGATTTGGTCAACGTGACAGGAATCGCCGCTGAGTTCACTACGTGCAGAATCGCTACGGTCAGAATAAAGGCACCGAAGAACCAGTTCGCCACATAGATGTGGGAGGTTTTTCGTTTGATGATCGTACCGAAGAATACAATACCGTAGGACACCCAGACCAACGTGATCAGAATATCAATCGGCCACTCCAACTCAGCGTACTCTTTGGAAGAGGTCATCCCCAATGGCAGCGTCACGGCGGCCAATACAATCACCAGCTGCCAACCCCAAAAGGTAAACGGTACCAAAAAGCCACCCCATAAAGGTGCCTGACAGGTACGTTGTACTACGTAATAAGAGGTTGCAAACAGAGCACAGCCACCAAACGCAAAAATAACCGCATTGGTGTGTAATGGGCGCAAGCGACCAAAGTGCGTAAACGGTTGCATAATGTCATTCAGCTGCGGCCAGGCTAGCTGTGACGCGATCAGTACGCCCACCGACATTCCGACCACGCCCCAAACGACGGTCATCACGGCGAATTTACGTACTATATCGTAGTTGTATGCCGGCTGCTCACCAGCGGTTGCCAAGTTACTACTCATAGCGACTTTCCTAATTGATTTTAAGAATTGAGGATTCTTTTTTGATCAAACAACGTCCTGTTTCACCGTGGGGGGACTCAGGCTGTCACTGGATACTTCTTTAATTACCCCAATGCACCGCAAATTATCTACGATGTCAGGTTTATATCACTTGATTACGATCAACAAAGACCGGCTACCGGCGAGCAATTTTCTTCCTAGATGGCCTGCAGGCTAAATGCGGTCTATCCCACTCCATCCATGGAGTATGGGCTAATTATTCACTGTTGCCAGCTTTTATAAGTTATTTCGACCTTTATCGGCCGCAATTCGTAAACGCAGAGAATTTAAGCGAATAAAGCCCTCAGCGTCCTTCTGGTCATAGGCGCCTGCATCATCTTCAAAGGTTGCGATCGCCTCATCGAACAGGCTATCGGCACTGCGACGCCCGACGACAGATACGCCGCCTTTGTATAGCTTCACACGCACATCACCGTTCACATGCTGCTGGGACTCATCAATGGCGGCTTGCAGCATTTTGCGCTCGGGGCTCCACCAGTAACCGTTGTAAATCAATTCCGCATACTTGGGCATCAGCTCGTCTTTCAAGTGAGCGGCTTCACGATCCAATGTCAGAGATTCGATGCCACGGTGCGCTTTCAGCATGATTGTGCCACCGGGAGTTTCATAACAACCGCGGGATTTCATGCCGACGTAGCGGTTTTCAACGATATCAAGGCGACCCACACCGTTTTCACCGCCGACCTTGTTCAGGTACTCAATAACCGTGGCCGGGCTCATGGCTTCGCCATTGATCGCAACGATGTCGCCTTTTTCGTAGGTCAATTCCAGATAGGTAGGCTCATCTGGCGCCTCTTCTGGAGAAACGCTCCAACGCCACATTTCGGCGTCATTAGCTTCCCACCATGGATCTTCCAAATTGCCACCTTCATAGGAGATGTGCAGTAGGTTAGCGTCCATGGAATACGGGGATTTCTTTTTACTGCTGGCGAAGTCCACAGGGATATTGTGTTCTTCACAGTATTTCATCAGAGTTTCGCGGGAGGTCAGGTCCCACTCACGCCAGGGGGCGATAACCTGAATACCCGGCTTCAGTGCGTAAGCACCCAGCTCAAAGCGTACTTGGTCATTACCCTTACCGGTCGCACCGTGGGAGATCGCATCAGCACCGGTCTCATTTGCAATCTCGATCAAACGCTTGGCAATCAGCGGACGGGCAATCGAGGTACCCAGCAGGTACTCACCTTCGTAGATGGTGTTCGCACGGAACATCGGGAAGACAAAATCGCGAGCAAATTCTTCGCGCAGATCGTCAATATAGATTTCTTTCACGCCCAGGGCTTCGGCCTTGGCTCGCGCCGGCTCCACTTCTTCGCCCTGGCCGATGTCGGCAGTAAAGGTCACTACCTCACAGTTATAGGTCTCTTGCAACCAACGTACGATGACGGACGTATCCAAACCACCGGAATAGGCCAACACAACTTTCTTTACTGAGGACATAATTGTCTCCCGCTATGGATCGATAATTCTGGCTTGCATCTTACAAAGCCGATTATTGCCCCAGGTTCTTCCCTCGGGCGGATGGCTGTTGGTCGCCATTTCGTTTCGCAGTCTTCAACTCAGGCCAAATTATGGTCTAAAAGTAAGCATTTTGCGCAAATCTGACCTAAAATTTGGCGCACGTATTATACATAGGAGGATAAATATTTCACAGAAATATCCCTATACATTAGAGCAAAACTTCTACTACAAATGGGATAGGGCCCACCGAGAAGAATGCTCAGCAAGCCATATTGAAGACCAAAGCTTACAGAAAAGTTTCCATCCAGCACCTGCGGCGCCGGAAAAACAGAAGGGGAAACAGCTTAATATCAGATTTCAGCGCGAAGCGACGTCCAGAGAGGCCTCACCCTTTTCCAGTCTTACCGTAACCCGCCGATTGGCTGCGCGCCCTTTGGCGCTGCGATTAGAAGCCACCGGGTAACGCTCACCATGCCAGCGCACCTGAATTTTATTTTTATCCAAGCCGGCCCTCAGCAGATAGTCAGCCACCTGCTCTGCACGTTTTTTCGACAACTCAAGGTTCTCCGCCATAATACCTCGGCTATCGGTATGGCCGTCGATGTAATAGGTAGAGACTTCATTATCGGCCTTCGCGTAGATCACAATGCGATCCAGGGAGGCCTTCTGCCCTGCACTCAGGGTTTCTCTCGAGCCGCCAAAATGCAGAGTCGTTCTCTCTACCTGATCAAAATTAACTGGCAACAAGCCAGCAACACAGCTCAGATAATTGTCGTAAACCGGGCGGTAGTTCAAAGAGTTAAACGCTACGGACAGCGATTCTTTCGCGCCATACCAAGGCTTGCGGGTAATCACTACCTGCTGCCCCCGGCCCAGCTCCGCCATGATGCGCTCAGAGAGCCTGGGGCCCAATGTGACAGGACGCTTGGATTCCACCACATCGATATAGCCAAGATTCTGCACGGCCGACCGCGGCTTCCAGACCGGACCGGTGATTTGCAGCGCCCCCTTGCCCCGCTTGAAGAAAACGGTTTTGGTGTCTAAAAAGAATTGCTGCTTCTCGCCAGCTCGCCGATAGAACACCACCTGACCATACTCCGGTACCATCTGACTCATGCGGCATTCAAAGATGGAAGATTCACTCTCCCAATTAGCCTTATCAAAACCGGCCTCGTAACGCATGGCCTCGGCTCGACCCACCAGGAGAAAACAGAAAAACACCAATAAACACAAGGCTGGCAGACCAAGGTCCAAACGGCGCATAATTTTTACTTGCTGCCTTGTCATACCCCTACCCTCACAATCTATGTCGTAAAATGCTCGCTAATAAGCGATTTCGGTGCCTTCGACTAAGAATATCGGCATCTAGCTAATGTGCTTTAGCCTTGATTTTGGTAGGATGCCGCGTCACAGCGCAGACATTACTGCCATTTGTGAGACCTGATTCAGCCTAAGAGCACACAAGGACCCTGCATGAGCCAAAGCCTTACTATTTGTCGCCCCGATGATTGGCACATCCATCTACGTGATGGCCAAGTTCTGGAGCATACAGTACCTGATGCCGCCCGTTATTTTGGACGCGCCATTATCATGCCCAATCTGGTTCCACCGGTGATTCGAGCTGAACAAGCTCTGGCCTACAAAGAACGTATCCTCGCAGCACGCCCAGCAGGCTCTTCTTTCGATCCTTTGATGGTGCTCTATCTCACTGACAACACCCGTGCCGAAGATATCGCCCGAGCCAAAGAAGCCGGCGTTGTTGCCTGCAAGCTCTATCCAGCCGGAGCCACAACCAATTCCGATTCCGGCGTGACCGACATTAAAAACGTCTATCCCGCACTGGAAGCGATGCAAAAACACGGCATTCGTTTTTGCCTGCACGGCGAAGTAACAGACAGCAGCATCGACATCTTTGATCGCGAACAACGGTTCATCGATTCAACCTTGCAGCAGCTGAATAAAGATTTTCCGGAGCTGAAAATGGTTCTGGAACATATCACCACCAAAGACGCCGCAGACTTCGTCAATGCCGCAGGCGAGAACATGGCGGCGACCATTACCGCCCACCACTTACTCTACAATCGCAACCATATGCTGGCCGGTGGTATTCGCCCGCACTACTACTGCCTGCCAATTCTCAAGCGCTCCAGTCATCAGGACGCCTTGATTGCCGCTGCATGCAGTGGCAGCCCAAAATTCTTCCTGGGTACTGATTCAGCCCCGCACGCCAAACACGCCAAAGAAGCGGCCTGCGGTTGCGCTGGAGCGTACACCGCCTATGCGGCAATCGAGCTGTACGCGGAAGCCTTTGAAGACGCCAACGCTCTGGATAAGCTGGAAGGTTTTGCGAGCCACTTTGGCCCAGATTTCTATGGCTTGCCCCGTCATGACGATACCATCACCCTGGTTCGTGAAGACTGGACAGTGCCCGACAGCATGGACTTTGGCGACAGCGACCTTGTGCCCCTGCGCGCAGGTGAAACTCTACGCTGGCGTGTAGCCCAATAAAAACGGATTCACTAAGGAGCAAGTGTGGCAGTCATGACCCCGGCCGAAGAAACACCGGAAATTAAAACGCTTTTTGCACAACGCTTTCGCGGATTTTTACCCGTGATCGTGGATGTTGAGACCGGCGGTTTTAACGCCCATACCGACGCCCTGCTAGAAGTCGCCGCGGTGACCCTACGCATGGATGACGACGGGACACTTCATCGCGATGAAACTTTCGCCTGCCATTTGGATCCATTCGAGGGCGCCAACATTGAGCAATCGGCTTTGGATTTTACGGGCATCGACCCATCCAGTCCGGATCGAGATGCACAACCTGAAATGATTGCCCTACCGGAAATTTTTTCCTCGATTCGCAAAGCGGTGAAAGCCAATGGCTGCACCCGAGCGGTAATGGTTGCACACAATGCCCACTTCGACCTTGGGTTTATCAATGCCGCCGCCGATCGTTGCCAGATTAAGCGCAACCCCTTTCACCCATTCTCATGTTTCGACACCGCCACACTGGCCGGTCTCGCCTTTGGGCAAACCGTACTAGCGAAAGCCTGTGTCGCAGCAGGCATGGAATTCAGCAACAGCCAAGCTCATAGCGCGGCTTATGACGCTGAAAAAACGGCAGACCTGTTTTGTCTGATCGTGAACAAATGGCAATCCATGGGCGGTTGGCCTCTGCCTGAAAATGGCTAATCTCTTGATGGTATCCAGGCAGCCACTGTGGCCGCCTGGACTGATAGCCTAGCCCCACGAATTCCTTTCTTTTAGCACCCGATTCCTCCCCCTTTCTTTCTCACTCCATATGGCAGTCGTATTTACGCAGTTATTTTTTTGACAACAATCTGCAAATTACTGCGCCTTAAAAGCGAACGTCAAAAGGCCTAAGTTAATGGCCTAAGCAAAGTAAAATTTATCGCCAGCTTTTTGTTCATTAGCGAAAGCCATCCTATAGTGATTAATACAACATAATTTAAAGATTAGGGTGATCAATATGCGCTTATCAATTCACGCGAAACTGCTCGCGGGCTTTGCGGTGCTTTTAATCTTAACCGGGATCAGTAACGGTTACCTGTTCTACAACATTAGCAACATTGCCAAAATAGAATCGCGCCTGAATCATTTGCGTAAACCCACGGTCATTTCTGGGCTTAAGTTGGAAAACGGCATTAACATCACGCTTGCTGGTTTACGCGGGTATATCATATTGGGTAACGACACGGCCAAAGCACAAAAATTCAAAACTGACCGCGCCAATGGCTGGGCATTGATCGACCGCAGCATGTCTGAACTGGAACAACTCTCAACTCATTGGACCGATCCCAGCAATGTCCAACGGCTCCAACACATGAAGAACACCATAGAAGCGTTTCGCCAAGCTCAACAAGAGATTGAAACCATCGCCCACACCAATGGTAACATTCCTGCATTGGCGCAACTGAATTCAACCACTCATCCTGCAGTCAACATGGGCGCCGATGCTTTGACCCAAATGACTCAGGCATCAATCCACTCAGGTCAAAGTCCGCATATTACCGAGAATCTCAGCCTCAGTATTCGCAGCCTGCATTCAAGCATGGCGAGTCTACGCGCCTTTGTGCAAAGCGGTAGACAGGTCGATCTCGACATGCACCACCATCAATGGCAAGAAAACCACACACTGTTCGAGACACTTAATCACTCAAGCAATCGATTAGATGCCCACCATTGGGAACGCTACAAAGAAAGCCGACTGCAATTCAAAAACAGCGCGGACCATATTATTGAATTGAGACAGATGCCCAACTGGAATTTAGCCAACCACTGGCTAGGCAGCAAGGCCGCCCCCAAGGCCATCGCCATTCAAGAAACTTTACGGAAGATGCGCGACAACCAAAACCAATTAATGAAAAGTGATGTCGACACATTAGCCAACAACATCCGATTCTCACGAGTTACTTTGGCCACAGCTGCTATTCTTGCATTCTTTCTGGGATTGCTTATCGCAGTCAGCTTGAGCCGGTTTATTGTCGGAAAAATACAACAAATACTCGCTGTCAATAAAAGCATCGCAAACGGAAATTTAGATTTTCAGGATATAAACATGAATGGCGATGATGAATTGGTTGACCTTGCCAAAGCCACCAACACGATGGCCGACAGCCTGCGCAAGCTGTTACACGAAGTACAAAACGCGACCAGCAGTCTGGCCTGCGCCGCAAAACAACTTGCCAACAGCTCAATGAGAACCAATGAGGGAATGGAGAACCAGGAGAAGATCAGTGAACAAGTTGTTACCGCCATGACGGAAATGTTTCGAACCGTAGAAAACATGGCACAAAGTGCATCTATGGCCGCTGAGGCTGCAAATTCCGCCGACCAGGAATCTCGCGATGGCTACGCCATCATGGAAAACAATATGTCTTCCATCAACATGTTGGCCCGGCGGATTGAAGGGGCATCAATCACCATCGAAACTCTGGAAGAAGACACCAAAGGCGTAGACGCTATCGTGCAAGTGATCAACGACATCGCCGAGCAAACCAATCTGCTTGCCCTAAATGCCGCGATTGAAGCAGCCCGTGCAGGCGAACAAGGGCGCGGATTCGCTGTTGTGGCAGACGAAGTGAGAACACTCGCCGGTCGCACTCGAGACTCAACGGGCGAAATCAATGCCCTTCTGGAGAAATTAAAAGATGGCGCACTGCAAGCGGTGAATGTCATGAAACAGGGGCAACAGCAGACCCATGAGAGCGTCGCAAGTGCTGAAAGCACCAGCAATTCTCTTCAAAGCATCACTCAGTCGGTGAGCACAATCAACTCCATGAACACTCAAATAGCCTCAGCCACAGAACAACAGAACGCTGCAGCAAAAAACATGAACGATAGTATTGAACGAATTCGTTGCGAGACCCAACAAGCCATTAACAATATGCGAGAAACGGACGAAGCCGCACAACTGGTGGAGGAATACAGTCATAAACTGAACCAGGTTTTGAAAAATTTTACACTCCCCTCCCTTTGAGCTTCCTGTATTTAAAAAGGCAGCTAAAGCTGCCTTTTTAAATACCCAATCAAGCAATGAATTATAAACCACCCGGTCCACACTCATTCTTCAGGAATGAGATAATCGACTCATATAGAAGTTTTTGGTGCTCATACTCCAATGTATCATAGAAATGATCTGCACCTTTCAGCTCTACATATTTGAAGGGTTTGCCTTGATCATCAATTGCCTTTCGGTACTTCACGGCATGAGTTACGGGCACTCGCTGATCAACATCACCATGAATCATCAGCAAAGGAATATTCACCTTTTTGGTTTCATCTATGGGATTAATCGCTCCCAAGCGATACTTCAGCTGTCGCTCTTTCTGCACACCACGCAACCTCGAACGATAATAATTCACTTGCATGGTCATGTCCGCAACGGCAGCACCGGCAATACTGCATTGATAAATCTGTGGCGTACGCGAAGCCGCAACCAGCGCTGCATACCCTCCATAGGACCATCCATACATGGCCAGACGATCTTTTTCTGCCCAGCCGCGCTTCACCAGTTCCAACGCAGCATCATCCTTATCGTCTTGCATTTTAAAGCCAGCCTCACTGCCTTCAATAAACGCCGACTTATGGAAATCAATACCATAGTTAAACGAACCGCGATACTGAGGCTGAACAACCATATATCCATTGTTCGCCAGCATCTGCGCCCACTCATCATAGATCACAAGCTCATCCACAAACGGGCCGCCATGAGGCAATACAATCGCGGGGAAAGGAGGCTTACCATTGGGCACAGTTACATAGGCTGCCAAATCACGTCCATCGCGAGACTTAAATTTTATGTATTTAACATCGGCAAGCTTCTCTGCTTCAAGTAAAGGTTGCTCACTGCCCACTTTCTGAAACTTACCTCGATGCAACAAGTAAAAGGAGCCCGGATCTCGAGGGCCGGTGTTGTAAATCATCAAGGATTGATTATCTTTGGTCCGACTCAACACTCTCACATTGTAAGCATTGGGAACCAACCCCTCTAACTGCCGGTAAACTGCGGCTTCCTGTGCATTAAAATATTCATAATGCAATTTATCCGTCGCATAGCTGACAGCAACGACCTCATCACCTGACGTCCAATCATTGCTGTGAAAACGAACCCCTCGCACATCGACATCATTGCGACGATAAATTAGCTCTGTAAACGCTTTCTTGTTTGAATCAAATTCCCACAAACCTTCTTTATCGTGACCATTGTTTGCCACAACAAAAAACAAATGGGGATTATTGACATCAAAACCCACCACCTCGAAATTCTCGTAGCTGTGTTCACTCAGGCGATACAACTCTGTCCAGTCGGAGCTGCCCGACTGGCGGTAATACCAAACGTAATACCCTTTTTTAAGATCAAAGCCGCGCGCCAACCAGGGATTTCCGCTGTTATCAAACTCCACCTGCCCTAAGGCAATTTTTCCTCGCAGTATCAGACGCTTTCTACCCGTTTTCAGATCCAGCTCATAATACGCGGTTGGCCGAAAAGGTTCCGAAAGCCGATTGTTTTCAAACTCTCCAGGGATAAAGGAATAAATAACTTTTCGTGGCTTATTCGGCAACAAGTGCACAATCGAAGCGCCAATTTGCTCGTACTCTTTGAACTTCTTATTATTAATATTCACCGATGCCAGTTTGAATTCAAAAACCCCCTGATTAAAGCCTTCAATTTTGTCACGCACTTTTTGACGTAAACGCATAACAATATCGTCGTTCGTTGCCCAGTAAATATTCCGGACTTCCATCGGGTCAGCATTGATACGGAAAGGCTTGGCGGACATATTTCCGGTTTTATAGACTTCCACAACCGGATCGCCATCTTTTGAGGGAATGGTTAATACTGCAAGACGCTTTCCGTCAGGGGAAAGCCGAGCGTCCATCACCACTTCGCGTAACGCAAAGTAATCAAGTGGATAAGGTTGATTAGCCAACGCAAAAACCGAACACAAGCAAGTTGCACTCAGCAGCACTATGCATGAAATATACTTAACCATACAGCCTCCATTGCTCATTAAGCGAGTGATTTTCATACAATCACTTTATCAATCATACAGGCATAAAAAAAGGGGCTTACGCCCCTTTTCATGTAACCGAATCCAAAGACTTATAAGCCACCCGGACCGCAATCATTTTTCAAGAAGCCAATAATAGATTCATACAATTGCTTCTGATGGTTGTAGAACAAGGTGTTGGAGAAATGATCGGCGCCATCCAACTCAATGTACGACACCTTTTTACCTAACTTTTTCACTTCGTCCATATAACGATGCGCATGAGCCGGTGGTACACGCTGATCTACAGAACCATGGATTACCAACAAAGGAATATTCACCTTCGCCACTTCTTCAATAGGGGAAATACTGTCATCCCACATACGCAGCTGCTCAATAGCACCCGCACCGCGAATGCGCGCACGATAGAAGTTCACCTGATACTGGTTATCCGATACCGCCGCGCCCGCAATAGAACACTGATAGATGTTAGGCGTGCGAGCAGCAGCAATCAAAGCGGCGTAACCACCGTAGGACCAACCATAGAAGCCCAGACGATCTTTATCAGCCAAGCCTTGCTCAACCAGATACATCATGCCGTCATCTTTATCGTCCTGCATTTTGTAGCCACCCTGGCCACCAGCCTCGGTGTTAAATGCCGTCATGTAGTGCTCCATACCGTAGCCTTTAGAACCACGATATTGAGGCTGAAGAACCAGATAACCGTTGTTCGCCAGCATCTGTGCCCACTCGTCGTAACGAATACCCTCAGCAACAAAAGGACCACCGTGAGGCATCACAATCGCTGGAAACGGTGGCTTACCATTTGGAATGGTGATGTAAGCTGGAATGGTGCGGCCATCACGAGCTTTGTACTTAATGTACTTAACATCGGCCAACTCTTCTGCTTTCAGCAAGGGGTAAGTGCTACCGATTTTGCTGAACTTACCTTTGTGCAACAGATAATAAGTACCTGGGTCACGCGGGCCCTGATTGTAAACAGTCAGAGTATTACCATCACGAGAACGGCTGTTCACGCGAATGTACTGAGCGTTTGGCACAATGCCACGCAACTGCTCATAAACTGCGGCTTCCTGACCGTCGAAAAACTCGCGATGGGTACGATCAGTGGTGTAACTTACCGCAACCTCAGTATCGGGATGTGTCCAAGCATTACTGTGAGGTAACGTCCCGGCAATATCGACGTCTTTGCGAGCGTAAATCAGCTCACCAAACTTCTTCGTATTGACATCAAACTCCCAAAGACCTGCTTTGTCCTTTCCATTGTTGGCAACAACAAAATAGATATGTGGGTTTTCAGTATCGAAGCCCTGAACAGAGAATTCCTCAAAGCTGTCTTCGTGCTGACGATGGAATTCAACCCAATCGCCTTCACCATTCACTCGCGCATACCAGACCAAATCACCTTTCTGGATATCAAATCCGCGAGCCAGCCATGGCTTACCATTACCGTTAGTTTCGATTTGCCCTAAAGCAATCTTACCTCGAGCAACCAGGCTCTTGCCGCCGGTTTTCAAATTCAGCTCGTAATAAGCCCTTGGGCGGAACGCTTCAGACAGCTTTGAACCTTTAAAATTACCGGGAACAAAGGAGTAAATCACCTTGTTCTTTTTGGTCGGCAGAATATTTTCGATATCGGCACCGATATCTTCGTATTTTTTGATCTTCTTCTTTTTGATATCTACAGAAGCCAGAACAAATTCGTAAACACCTTGGTTAAAGCCTTCAATTTTATCACGCACTTTTTGGCGAGCGCGGAAAACGATAACGTCATCAGACGCCCAGTAGATACTCACAATCTCCATGGGGTCTGCATTTAATCGGAAAGGTTTAGCGCTGAGGTTGCCTGTTTTGTATACCTCAATAAACGGATCACCTTCTTTTGATGGGTTCGACAGCATCGCGACATGCTTTCCATCAGGAGACACCTCTACATTAGACACCGCAGAGCGCAAGGCGAAGTAATCCAGTGGATAAGGATCCCCAGCACTCACGATCGAGGAACCGAGAACCAAAACCGACAGCATCAATAGCTGAGCCAATTTTAGTGTTTTCATACATCACACCATTGTTATTTTATGCCCTAAGAAGAGCAGACAAAGAAATAGCAAGGAAAAAAAAGCCCGCTGATGCGGGCTTTTTTCAGGCCGAATTAGAACTTACGGCCCAGCTCGAAGAAGAAGGTACGTCCTCGAAGATCATAACCAACACCGATTGGAGTGTTGTTCAGAGCAAAGACTTCGTTACCGTCTACCTGCGGAGGCGCTTCATCAAATACGTTGCGGATACCACCACCAATGGTCCAAACATCACCATTGTAGTAGAACGACGCATCATGCTTGAAGTAGTTGTCAGCGAAGCCAACGTCACGACAGTCAGTACCGCCATTCGCTACACCCACACATGTATCAGAGGTGAAACCGGTACCGTTGGTGTCGAATACATCACTGAACTCATCGATGCCTTCGGACTCTTGCTCAACAGAACCAACGTAACGCACAGCCCAAGTAAAGCGATAGTCGCCATACTCTACACGGAAAGCGGTGTTACTACGCCATTCTGCAAAACCGAACTCGCCTACATCATTGTCGTAATCTTCCAGACCTTCGTCATTGGTGAAAGTAATTGAGCGCTCAATCAAACGATTGAAACGAGCATCAACACTTACATCAAAAGGCAGATCGAACATAGTGATGGTTTGCTTCCACAACAGGTTGATGTCGATACCGCGAGCGGTTTCGTTATCACGGTTGATAAAGCCTGCATCAAGATAGTCAATCAAACCATCGTCACCACGACGGATGTTGCCACAGAAAGTACTTACGGTATTCGTGGTATAACAATCATTCACCAGGAACTGACCAGTCGGCTCAATAATAGAGTTGTCGATGTCAATATCGTAGTAAGTCATACCCAGAGTCAGATCGAACTCGTCGAAAAATGGCTGCTCAAAGCTGAAACCGACGGTATAAGAATCAGAAGTTTCTTCCACCAGGTTCTGGTTACCACCGCGAGCGATTTCAACGCTGTAAGTATTGAAGCCATTGTTTGACAATGTTGTTGGATCCGCACCTTGTGCAGCACAGTTCGCCAAAACTTCTGGTGAACGAGTATCCAAAGATGGGTTATAACCACCGGAGATTGGATCCAGTGCAGCATCAGGAATCAAGCATGGGTCAAATACATCGTTAAAGCCGGTTTGCGCCTGCAAGAAGTTTTCACGCAGGTTTGGCGCACGGTATGAAGTACCAAAAGTCGCACGCAGCAATAAAGAATCTACTGGGCGGTAAGCCAACTTACCGGAGTAAGTAGAAGCACTTCCGTACAACTGATCCTTGGTGTAACGCGCAGATACGTTAGCCGTTAACTCAGTGGCCAGGAACTTGTCGGCCAACAATGGTAATTCAACCTCACCGTACAATTCACGAGTGTACTTGCTACCAGTAGCACCACCATCAGAGAAGAAGCTCACCAGCAAACCGTCACGAGCCACATCATCAGGAATTGACTTGATGCGGTCATAGCGAATTTCAGCACCGACACCAGCGATCACATTACCCGCAGGTAATTCAAACAGGTTACCAGTAAAGAAAGCTGAGAAGATTGACTGATAGTACTCAGTTTTAAAGTCGCGAGTGTCGAACAGGTAATCGCGCTCAGCTTGAGTCGCAAAATCACCCACACCACCAGGAACATACAGAGACGGTGCAAACATGTTCACAGGTACACAACCGTCGGTACCATCTGGAATACCGTCGCCATTATTATCCGCACCACAGATGAACTGACCTGGGTTATTCGGATCTTCAATAGTGGTTGCCAAAGACAGGTTCAAACGGTCGGCACGAATACCAGGACGACTGGAATCACCCTCAGACTTGCTGAACGACCAGTAAGTATCAAAGGTCCAATCATTCAGAGTACCGATATTGAACTGTGGCAAGTCACCACGCAAACCACCAACAAAGCGGAACTGCTCAATCTCAACGTTGGTGATGTTTCGATCACCACGAACCGATACGATCGGAGTCGATGCAGCTGGACCAATTGGGCCTACCAAGAGACCGAAATCAGCCGGAGTGCCACCAAAGCGCGCACGCACTTGCTCAGCAAACGCTGGGTTAGTCAGCAATTCATCATAAGCCAGACCACAATCAACGCCATTCACACCATTAGGGTTACACAGGTTGAATGGGTTATTGGCCGGAACACTTGGAAACAACTGACCTTCACGGCCACGAATAGAAGTTTCACGCTTTGAGTACAGAGTCTCAAAGTAAGGTGTCAGGTTCATATCACCATCAAAGGTGTACTCACCGTAGAACATCGCGTTGGTACGCTCTTGATCCGGGAACAAGTGTGCGTAACCCTGGTTGGTGCCGTTCAGGGCATAATCCTGATAGGAAGTATCGGCAACACCGTCGCCATCAATATCAATACCAATACCAAAACGGTCGGTTTCGGTAAAGTTTGGCCAGCCGCCATTTGAGCTGCCAGGAGTGTAGTAAATACTACCCGCACTCGGTACAGATACACGACCTACCAGTCGCTCAGTCGCCAGACAGCCACCCGTTGTTTCCATTCCAAGAGTTTCGGTATAGAAACGCTCTTCCTGGTAAATATTGCCGTCTAAGCCAATTTCGCGGTGCTTCTCACAACCCTCAGTCCAAGGACGATCATCGAATGATACGGAGTCAGAATTGAAGTAATCCAGACCGAAACCAATGAAGCCGCGGTCCCAGTTTTTACCCCAAGTTACCGTCAAGGTGTTTTCTTCACCATTGCTGTGCTCAGGTTGAGTCGAAAAGCCACTGATTTCCAGACCATCAAAATCCTTCTTCAGGATCATGTTAGCCACACCAGCGACCGCATCAGAACCGTAAATGGAAGATGCGCCATCCAGCAGCAAGTCATACTGTTGTACCAGACCGGAGGGAACCAGACTCAAGTCAGGGGCAGAAGGCGCGCCCTCAACACCCGCTGGAGCCAAACGGCGACCATTCAACAGAACCAGAGTACGACCTGCACCCAGACCACGCAGGTCGACAGTGGTCGCACCAGGGCCGTTATCCAGTACGAAACCAGAGAAGGTCAAATCGATTTGCTGACCGGCAGCGGCGCCGGTAGATTGCAGAATATCGGCGGGGTTAATCAAACCCACATCCTTGGCGCCTTCGGCGTCAATTACCTGCAAAGGGGATACACTGCTGAAGGTATCACGCTTAAGGCGAGAACCCGTTACTACAACCTCTTCAATGTCTCTTTTCTTTGCCAGACGGCCTGAGCTTTGCTCTACCTGTTCGTCTGCGGCTGCAACCTGCTGCTGAGTAATTTCCTGGGCATAAGCCGGGAAAGATACCGCAGAGATCAGAGCTGCAACAGATACACCGGCCGCCAGAGGCTTACGCTGCCACTTTGCGGTCTTATGACGGTTGATCATACATACTCTCCAATGTTTATAGTTTTTATTCCCCCATTTACAAAACACATTGCCTGCACATGACAAAAATTTCATAAAGGGTTAACGTAAAGTTAACGAAAGTAAAAACCCCTCCCTCAATAAAATTTCAAAATTTGAAACTTTTTTACTATATACACCGTCATATATAAGTTAACACCGAATTTTATTGGCATTTCAATCATTTATATCATGATTGTTTCGTAGCAACTCTCTCCTCACCTTTCAAAACTGGCCATTTACACCACCTTTTAGTCCATTTTCACCATAAGACAATAAGGTGAGTTATTATTCGCCAGCTAGCCCAAAATGCGGGCAATAAAAAAGGCCGCTTACTGTCGCAAGCGGCCTTTCTTGAAGCGAATGTGACAACAATTACAGCTTGTCAGCATTCTCACTCAGATAAGCAGCAACACCGTCCGGAGAAGCGGTCATGCCCTTATCACCGTCCTGCCAACCAGCAGGACATACTTCACCGTGCTCCTGGTGGAACGCCAGAGCGTCAACCATACGCAACATCTCATCAACATTACGACCCAGAGGCAGATCGTTAACTACCTGGTGACGTACCAGGCCATCTTCGTCGATCAGGAAAGAGCCACGGAAAGCCATGCCACCTTCAGACTCAACATCGTAAGCCTGGCAGATCGTGTGATTCATATCAGCAACCAAGGTGTACTTAACAGGACCGATACCACCTTCGTTTACTGGAGTGTTGCGCCATGCGTTGTGAGAGAAGTGAGAATCGATAGAAACACCAATCACCTCAACACCGCGCTTTTGGAACTCTTCGATACGGTGGTCGAAGGCCAGCAATTCAGAAGGACATACAAAGGTGAAGTCCAGTGGGTAGAAGAAAACAACGGCTTTCTTGCCCTTAGTGGCTTCGGCCAGGTTGTAACTGTCGACGATTTCACCAGAACCCAAAACGGCTGCTGCAGTAAAGTCTGGAGCTTGCTTACCAACTAAAACGCCCATATTTGTTCTCCCTTAAATAAGAAACAGGTATATAAAAGGCCCAGCAAACGCTGAGCCTGAAAATCTCGTGCGCCAACACCAATTAAAAGCGATTGCAGCGAGGCTCCTCGCGCAAAAAACAATCAGCACTCTATTGGGTGATAGCTGAAAACTATAATACACCCCCTGCTTTCCCTGTCCCATTGTTTTTTTTAATAGTATCGATAGCGCCTCCCATCAATATTCTTGATGAAAATCAACTTCAGCTGCGAATTCAATTGACACTCATTATCATTAACAATACCATAGCACCCATATTGTTCAACAACCCTGAATTTGCCCATGTACGTATGCCTCTGTAAAGGAATCACCGATAGCCAAATCCGCGATGCGGTTTGCGCAGGTGCCAGCTCTGTGCGCCAAGTGCGCAAGCAGTTAGGGGTTATGTCCCAGTGCGGTAAATGTGGCATCCTGACCAAGGAAATTGTTCAGGAAACGGTTGAACAACGTAACCTCGACGCCGGCGAATCCCTGTTTTACGCGGCCTGTTAGGCTCTTCTTTCCACTCTTTTCATATCCATACCCTCTTCATCTTTGCTCAAGGCGAAGCGATAGTCTGTTACTCCGTGTAAATCCCTCTGGAAAAAGTGAAATAGCCACTCCCCTAAGCTAAAAGCACCTGATAATCATATTCAATACCATTAATTTTTATTTTAAAATCAATCACTTAGAAAGAAATACCCCTTGACTTGCCCGCACCTGAGATCCACACTTGCAAGGCTTACCCGCCATGGGTACCCCAAAAACCGTGTAATACCAAAATCGTGTTAAACCTTGATAAGACAGGAAATTCATCATGAGAGGCGACAGCAAAGTAATTGAGCACTTGAACCAGGTTCTGGCCAATGAACTGATTGCCATTAATCAGTACTTTTTACATTCACGCATGTTTAAGGACTGGGGCATCAAAGAGCTGGCCGAACACGAATATAAAGAGTCCATCGAAGAGATGAAGCACGCCGATGACATCATCGAGCGCATCTTGTTTCTGGAAGGCATCCCCAATCTGCAAGATCTCGGAAAACTCATGATCGGCGAGAATACCGAAGAGATGCTGAAATGCGATATGCGCTTGGAGTTACAAGCCATCCCCGATCTGCGTGAAGCAATCGCTTACTGCGAGTCCGTACAAGACTATGTCAGTCGTGACCTTCTGGAAAAAATCCTCCATGAGGAAGAAGAACACGTTGACTGGCTGGAAACCCAGCTGGATCTGATCGATAAAATGGGATTGCAAAATTACATTCAGTCAAAGGCATCCTAATATCCTGATCAGGGTGCCCTCTCCTACGGGGGTACCCTTCCTCTTTGTCATTCTCTCCCTCACTTCACACCAACTTTCCGACCAACTGCAGTCTTCCCAATCGCAGACAGATAATCACTAACTATACTCAAGACAAGGGACGATAAAAGATGTAAGCCAACCAGGACGGCTCCTTACGTCGATGATTGGAGATCAACTGGTGGTGGAACACTTTTTAAACGCAAGCAATGCGGCTGCATTCGGGCTCTTGCTGATCGTTTTACTTGTCTGCCGACAACAACAGGACATATCTGGCCGTCTATTGATCGCTTCTTGCGTCAGTTTTGCCAGTTACTTCTTCACGCAACTCTACCCAATAACCCCATTTTTTATGCAGCTACCCTTGGGGCTTGCCAATGGTTGCCTGGCCGCCAGCTATCTACAAAACCGTAAGTACATCGACACAACCAAAACCGTCATTTTAATCGCCACAATCACCTTGATCTTGGCTTTCAGCCCTGAGAGTTGGACGCCCTACGTCATTGCTCTCACAATGAGCGGTATTGCACTGACCATTCTTACGAAGCAATGCCGTAGTGAGTATCACTGGGCACCGGCACTTTTTTTACTGACTGTAGGTCTCTCGGGTTTACACGCGGATCTCATCATTTTTCATCTCATCGCTTATCTCTTACTGAGCTTGAGTCTTAGCGCCGTCGCTCTTTACGCACTTAACCGAAAGCTTTATGTGCAAGCCAACAGCGATCCATTGTCACAACTGCCCAACCGCCGCTGCCTCAATGAACACGCCGCCGCGCTGGCTGCCCGCGGACAAAGTTACTACCTGATACTCTTTACCCTGAATGGTATTAAACAAATTAACGATACTTACGGTTTTGCTGCGGGAGACAGCGCAATTTGGATTGCCAGCCGAAAAATGCTATCCACCGTGGGCATTGAGGATTTTCTGGGACGCAACTTTGCAAAAGAATTTGTCATCGTTACAGAACGCGAAGAAGAAGAGTTAAGCGAATTAATAAAGACTCTGGAAGAAAACATTCGCAGCATTGAATCCATTGACAAGCATAACGTCAGCATGGGTATTCACTGCGGCCTGGTCTTCAACGAAGCCGCTAAAGACAGTTTTAGTCAATGCCTGCAATCCGCATCGGCGGCATTACAGTTTGCGGTATCAGAACAACTCAGTCACACATTTATTAACGATGCCATTTTAGAAAGTGTCAATCGACGTAACGATCTGGAACAAGGGTTGCGCCAAGCAATCACCGACAAAACTCTGCAGGTTCACTTTCAACCCAAATACGATTGTAAACAACCAGATCATATCGTCGGCGCTGAGGCGCTCGCCCGCTGGCAATACCGAGGCGAAAACATTTCCCCCTTCGAATTTATTAAACTTGCTGAAGAGTGCAAGCTGATTGCCGATCTGGACCGTGTCATAATGGAGAAGTCCTGGCTACTTGGAAAACGCATGCAGGAAAAAGGCATCCCGATTAAAATTGCTGCGAACTTTTCTCCCACCAGCCTGTTAAATGGCGTGTCATTGCAGCATATGGTGCAGGACATCATCAGTGAAAATAATCTCGACCCTAAGCTAATTGAAATCGAGATCACAGAAAGCTATCTGGCTCACGGGGAAGACATTAAAAATCAATTGCAAGTGTTACGAGGTATGGGCATTTCTATCGCCATGGATGATTTTGGTACTGGCTTCTCAAATCTGGGGCAGCTGGAAGACCTGCCTTTGGACACACTGAAAATAGACAAAATTTTTGTCGACAAACTGTTGGAAAATCCAACCGTAACCGAATTTATTGTCGACCTTGCCCAAAAGCTTCAACTTCAATTGGTCGCCGAAGGTGTCGAAGAAACCCAGCAATTGCAATGGTTGAGCCAACACAGCTGCCAGATGATCCAAGGTTATTTATTGAGCCGGCCACTGCCGGAAGAAGAGTTTGTGGCCCTGCTTGAACAAAGCGCCAAACGCCCTACCGTTTTTAAACTAGCCAAATAAGTACAGACGAGCATCTCCTTTTAATATAAGGCTTAGTATATTAGAATATACTAATTTAATGAGTTAAAGGAATACACCCATGATTCGCCAAATCAGCATTGGCAGCCTGTCGCTCTGCCTCAGCTTGCATATCGGAGCCCACAGCCCTGCTCCGATCAAGCTCGAATTCAGTGAAGATCAACTGCAAGAAGAACTTCAATTCAGCCAATCCGTCAGTAAACAACTTGCGAGCAGTTTAAAGCAAACATTGATGGATGCGATCAAGCATGGAGGGTTATCCGGAGGCATTGAGCAGTGTCGAATCGTTGCACCGAACATCTCTGCACGCCTGCAAAAACAACACCCATCGAAGCTTATCAGTGCTGGCAGAACGTCCTTAAAAATCCGAAACCCCAACAATCAAGCGACGCCCTGGCAAGAAATCCAGCTGCGTGATTTTGATCAGAGCTCGTCTCTAGGACACAAACCCGCTTATCGTTATCGGTTCGTTAATCTGAATGGTCGTTATGCTTTGGAATACATGAGCCCTATCCCGACTCAGGGCCTGTGCTTAAACTGCCACGGCGAACAACTCAGCCCAGAAGTTCTAGATACTCTCAAGACACTCTACCCAAACGATCAGGCTCAAGGTTATCGGGCCGGAGATATTCGTGGCGCTTTTATTATCCGCAGCTGGTTAGATGAGTCGATGAATGAAAAGAATAGACACTGACTTGCTGACATAAAAAAGCCGGCAAACGCCGGCTTTTTTATTTAACAGTAATCCGAAAGGATTAAGCTGCCGCTTCACCCGCTTTTGGGTTTGGGCCGTACTCATTGTCCGGATGGCTATCCTGAACCAGGAATACAATCATGACGATCAAACCAATCAACGGGATTAAGTAAAGCAATTGCCACCAACCCGAGCGGCCAGTGTCATGCAGACGGCGTGCACCTATCGCCAAAGAAGGAACCAATAAGGCCAAACCGTAGATAGCCCCTAAAAAGGCTGTACCAAGAATACTATCAACAATCGACACTACGATTGAAAAAATAATGTAAAACAGAATATACATCCAGTACTGCTTACGCCTTGCACGACCGCTAAAATCAGCATATCGCTTAATGGCATCCATAAAATATTCCATACCTTCCTCCTAATGACAGCATATATTAGCGCCCGCACCTCAGGCACTTTCTTGTATTGTTCAGTATGAACAAGGCAAACATCATACATCAGCAAAAGGGATAAACAATACCTTGGTAGTTAGTCCTAATTATTAAATCAGGCAACACCACCAAAATTCGTTAGACACTTGATAAAAACAAAAAAGCCGGCGCAATGGCCGGCTTTTCAGTTTATCTTTATGTCTCGCATATAGAAGCGTATCAGCTGTCCTCGCCATTAGCTGCAACCGCTTCTTCCAACAAGGGTTTAAGCTCACCGTTGTCGTGCATTTCAGTGACGATGTCACAACCACCAATCAACTCACCATTCACCCACAACTGGGGAAACGTTGGCCACTGGGCGTACTTTGGCAGGTTTTCGCGAATTTCCGGGTTCGACAACACATCAACATAAGCGAAGCGCTGACCGCAAGCCATAACGGCCTGAGAGGTTCTCATGGAAAATCCGCATTGAGGTGCATTCGGAGAGCCCTTCATGTAGAGCAGTACGGTATTCTCTTCAATTTGCTGTTTGATGGTATCCAAAATATCCATGGGCTAACCTTTTTAACGCTGTCTAGTTGTAATGCGGCTGGAGTCCCCTCTGCGAGTCCCAATCAGGACTAGGTCGATCGCACGAACGGTCATGGGTAATACCCCAGCTCTAAGCTGCGGTATTCTACCTGAAAGCTCCCCCTACAAACCAGTTATTTCAATCCTTTTGCTGACATAGCCTTTCCTTTATGATGGAGGGCTTGGCCAGCGAATTGCTGGTCATTCTGCTTTAGGCAGCTTATATAACATTGAAAACAACAACATTCGCGCAACATAGCAAGTAGTTACTACCATGAGCCAACATTTGATGAATAACTATGGCGAGCGCAGCCATAGTTTAAACCGGGGCGAAGGCTGTTACCTCTTCGACGATACCGGACAAACCTACCTGGATGCCCTCAGTGGCATTGCTGTGTGTGGGCTGGGGCACTGTCACCCCCAGGTCACCCAAGCGATTACCCAGCAAGCGCAAACCCTGTTGCACACTTCAAATCTGTTCAATATTGAAAAGCAACAAAAACTGGCACAAGCACTCTGTGATATCAGTGGAATGGAAAAGGCCTTCTTTTCCAATTCCGGCGCCGAAGCCAACGAGGCCGCGATCAAAATCTCGCGACTGTATGCCCGAAAAAAAGACATTGCGAACCCTGTTGTGATCGTCACCGAAGGCAGCTTCCACGGTCGTACCATGGCTACCCTGTCTGCCACCGGCAATCCTAAGGTAAGACAGGGCTTTGCTCCTCTGGTAGAAGGCTTTAAGCATGTACCCTATAACGACGCCGCTGCTGTTGCGGAGCAATGTCAACAGGGAAATGTGGTCGCGGTTTTGGTTGAGCCGGTACAAGGTGAAGGTGGCGTACGGGTACCCGATGCCGATTATCTGTCCCAGCTACGACAGGTCTGTGATCAGCACGATTGCCTGCTGATGCTCGATGAAATTCAGACAGGGAACGCGCGCACCGGTCGCTATTTCGCTTTCCAGCACAGCGACATTCGCCCAGATGTATTGACCACAGCGAAAGGCCTAGGCAACGGTGTACCGATTGGAGCCTGCCTTGCTTCCGGTGTCGCGGCAGAACTGCTGCAGGCCGGCACCCACGGCTCTACCTACGGTGGCAATCCTCTGGTCTGCGCTACAGCACTGGCCACGGTTACCGAACTGCGAACTGACCGTCTACTCGATAACGTCAATGCCAGAAGCCAACAGCTGCTTGAGGGACTCAAGCAATCACTCAAAGGCTGTGAAGGAGTCAAAGACATCCGAGGCAAAGGTTTGATGGTCGGCATTGAACTCAATCAAAGTTGCACTCAACTGGTCGAGCAAGCCTGGCAAAAAGGTTTGATCATCAATGTAACTGCAGGCAACACCGTTCGGTTGCTACCGCCCCTTATTATTAACGAAGCGCAAATCGAGCAAATCATCAGCACGGTCAGCGAATTAGTACGTGGCCTCCAGTAGAGGTCACAGCGGAGAGACATCACCATGAAGCCAAGACATTTTTTAACGCTTTTGGATCTTAGCCCAGCTGAGCTAAAGCAAGTTATCGAACGCGCCGTGGAATTGAAGGCCCTGCGCAAGCAAGACGTTTCGGAAGAAACTCTACCAGGAAAAGTCCTGGGAATGATCTTTGAAAAGTCATCCACACGAACCCGAGTGTCCTTTGAGGCTGGTATGGCCCAGCTGGGCGGAAGCGCCCTGTTTTTGTCATCCAACGATACTCAGCTCGGCCGCGGAGAACCCATTGCTGATTCAGCCAGAGTGTTGTCCCGCATGGTCGACATTGTGATGATTCGAACTTTTGGCCATGAAACGGTTGAAACATTTGCAGAAAATTCGACGGTACCGGTCATTAATGCACTGACCGACAGTTACCATCCCTGCCAGTTGCTCGCCGACATGCAAACGTACTGGGAGCATCGTGGTGATATCAGTGGCAAAACCGTCAGCTGGATTGGGGACGGGAATAATATGTGTCAGTCCTACATCAATGCAGCCCGCCAGTTTGATTTCAAGCTGAACATTGCCTGCCCGGAAGGCTATGAGCCTGATCATGAGCTGATGCAAGCTAATCAGGAACGTGTTGAGTTGTTCCGAGATCCACAGCAAGCGGTAAAAGGCAGCGATCTCGTTGTCACCGACACTTGGGCTTCCATGGGCCAGGAAGAGGAGAAGCTCGCCCGTGAACAAGCATTCGCCGGCTATCAGGTCAATGAAGCGTTGATGAGCATGGCCAACAACGACGCCTTGATGATGCACTGTTTGCCCGCCTATCGAGGCCTGGAAGTCAGCAACACCATTCTTGACCGCGAAGACTCCGTCGTCTGGGATGAAGCTGAAAACCGCCTACACGCTCAAAAAGCATTGATGGAATTCCTTCTGGCACAACGCTAGCAAGCAATGTTTCCCTGGCAGAGGACAACAACTCCTCTGCCAATCCTCTTCACACACATCCGAGTTTAGCCCATAGAAAAATCGGTCTATAATCGGCGGCCTCTGTCAGGTTGAAACGACCACACCTTTTGGGACACACCTTGAGCAAACATCTACACGTTGACGAATTACGCTGTTTTTATAATGGTCATCACGACAAACCCGTTGTAGACGGGTTTTCATTTGCCATGCAAGAAGGTGATATCGCCTGCCTGCTCGGACCCAGTGGCTGCGGCAAAACCACAGTTTTACGCAGCATCGCAGGCTTCCACCCGCTAGCAGAAGGTCAGATCAATCTTGCAGGTCGACAGATCAGTACAGCAGGCCACAGTCTGGCACCGGAAAAACGTGAGATCGGCATGGTGTTTCAAGACTACGCCTTGTTCCCCCACCTGACCGTGGCCGAAAACATCAGCTTTGGGTTAAACGGGGAAAGTCAGCAGTACAAAGATGGCGAACTGCATCGACTGCTGGAACTGGTGAGCTTGCACGGCCTGGCAGAACGCTACCCCCATGAGCTGTCCGGCGGTCAACAACAACGCGTTGCTCTGGCCCGAGCTCTGGCACCGAAGCCCCAGCTGTTGCTCCTTGATGAACCCTTTTCTAATCTTGATGTGGAATTGAGGCGAAAACTTGCCCTGGAAGTTCGGGAGATATTAAAGCAACAAGGCACCACCGCCATCCTGGTCACCCATGATCAAGAGGAGGCCTTCGCGTTTGCTGATCATATTGGTGTGGTATACCAAGGGAAAATCGAGCAGTGGGCCAGCCCCTACGAGCTGTACCATCAACCTCAAACCCGCTTTGTCGCCAATTTTATTGGGCGTGGAGCTTTTGTGCCCGGCATCATCAATGATTCCGGGCACATCGATACGGAACTGGGTCCCGTACCCTGCAACCTAAACGAACCCAGTGGTACCCGAGTCGATGTATTGCTTCGTCCGGATGATATTGTCTCCAATAAGAATCAGGGCCAACCAGCAGAAGTCATTCACAAAGTCTTTACCGGTACCGCTAACCTATACACCCTGCGCCTACCTACAGGCAGCACGGTCGAAGCGGCACTTGGTAGCCACATAGATTGCGAATTGGGTGAACAGCTGCCAATTGAACTCAGTGCCGATCACGGTATTGCTTTCACGCTCTAAAAGATTCAAGGCTGTTTCGCGGACTTTCGCGACAGGTTTATCGGCGCCAATGTTTGTTCAAATGACAGCTTTGGAATAAACAAAGATTTCATTATAAATTTTCAAAAATTCATACCGAGAAAGTATAAATTTTTTCCCCAGCCCGGGATAAAGCCATCCCCCTTGGCAGCCCTTAGGGCTACTTAGGCCGAGAGATTAGCAATCACTGACGCGGTCATCAAATCACAACTTATCCACAACATACCCCCAAAATCTTTCTATTGCTTTTCAGAGCCAAGCGCATTATCTTGTGTGTATTGATCGTTGAGCCCCTAGATGTAGGGGTTTTAGTGTTTCATAGCCCTACAAAGCACAAGTGTAATTATCACAAACCTCGCTGTGATCAGGGCTGGAGACGAGTTCGGAAGGAAAGCTCGGATCTGGTGAAACACGACTCTAGCGGAATAATAACCAGGATTAGCAACGTTAAGGAAAGACGTAAAGGCTTTACTCGGTATAAACCGAGGTGTGCCCACATTCGTGATTCATATTGATCACCATCAGTATCCGATGTGAGCATAAACAATAGAGCAAATGCATATAACCGCACAGCACACCACGTGTGTTGGCAAATGGAAGGGTCAGGGGTAGTACAGAATCAATGAACAGCTTGGCAAGCTTATTCTTACATGGACAGGCTAATCGACAGTACAGGACGTTCTGGAGAGCCACCTTTTCTGTTGTTCAAACTCTATGGTCGTGGAACGACCGTCACCAGCCCGGTACCAAACCACGCTTTTACTCAGAGCGTTTTGATCTGTCGATCAAAAAAATACCAGACAATTTGGACAGTAAGCTGCCAGTCAGCTTTGGCAGTTTATGCTGTGGTAGCCCATTCCCACACTAAAAAGAATGGCCAGAATTTCAAACAAGAATTTGCAGCTTTATCGCGGAGAACTAAATGCAAACTGACACTTCAGTAAACGAATCCAGCCAAGCCGCTCCGGCACCTACGGAGTCGAGCAGCTCGACCGTTTCGGCGACGGCCCCAGGACAATTACGGGTCATCAAACGCAATGGTACTGTTGTGCCCTATGACGACAGCAAAATTGCTGTCGCCATGACCAAAGCCTTTCTGGCCGTTGAAGGCGGCACTGCAGCTGCGTCTTCGCGTATCCACGAAACCGTTTCCAGTTTGACCCATCAAGTCAGTGCTACTTTTAAACGTCGTATGCCTTCCGGTGGCACGATGCATATTGAAGATATTCAGGATCAGGTGGAGCTGGCCCTGATGCGCTCCGGCGAACAGAAAGTTGCCCGTGACTATGTGCTGTACCGCGAAGAGCATGCTCGCTTGCGCGGTGACAAGGCCGAACCAGAAGCTGATCCGGATTACCCTGCCATTCGCGTTATCAATGCCAAGGGCGAGAGTGAGTCTCTAAACATCGCCCGTATTCGCACCATCGTTAATGATGCCTGCGCTGGTCTGGAAGAAGTTGAGCCCAAGGTCATTCTCGATGAGGCCATGCGTAACCTATACGACGGCGTTTCTCTGGATGATGTTAATACCTCACTGGTCATCACCGCCCGTACTCTGGTAGAACAGGAACCGAATTACAGCTTCGCCACAGCTCGCCTGCTTCTGGACAAACTGCGCAGCGAAGCTCTGTCTTACCTGAATGTCGCCGAATCTGCTACGCAAGCTGATATGGCTGAACTCTATGCAAAAGCCCTGCCCGCCTATATCGACAAAGGTATTGAGCTCGATTTGCTGTCCCCTACCCTGCGCGACTTTGACTTGGATCTTTTAGGGGAAGCACTGGACGCAAGTCGCGATGCGCAATTTACTTACCTCGGCCTGCAAACCTTGTATGACCGCTACTTTATTCATACGGAAGGCACTCGCATTGAACTGCCTCAGATCTTCTTCATGCGTGTTGCTATGGGTCTGGCTGTCGAAGAAGAAAACAAAAACGAGCGCGCTATTGAGTTCTATCGCCTGCTGTCTTCCTTTGACTACATGAGTTCCACACCAACTCTGTTTAATGCTGGCACCCTGCGCCCTCAACTTTCTTCTTGCTACCTCACCTCGGTTCCCGATGATCTGCATGGTATTTACGGGGCGATGCAGGACAACGCCATGCTATCCAAATGGGCTGGTGGTCTGGGCAATGACTGGACTCCGGTTCGCTCACTGGGTGCTTACATTAAAGGCACCAACGGTAAATCCCAAGGCGTTGTTCCTTTCCTGAAAGTTGCCAACGATACCGCTGTAGCGGTGAATCAGGGTGGCAAGCGTAAAGGCGCTGTCTGTGCTTATCTGGAAACCTGGCACTTGGACATCGAAGAGTTTGTCGAACTGCGTAAAAATACCGGTGATGACCGCCGCCGCACCCACGACATGAACACCGCCAACTGGGTGCCCGATCTGTTTATGAAGCGCGTGTTTGAAGGTCAGGAGTGGACTCTGTTCTCACCAAATGATGTACCCGATCTGCACGATATTTACGGTACGGCGTTCGAAGAGCGTTACACCGAATACGAAGCGATGGCAGAGCGCGGTGAAATCAAACTGTTCCGCAAAGTAAAAGCGGAAGATCTGTGGCGCAAGATGCTGGGCATGTTGTTTGAAACCGGCCACCCATGGATCACTTTTAAAGACAGCTGTAACCTGCGCAGCCCTCAGCAACACGCTGGGGTGGTGCACTCTTCCAACTTGTGTACAGAGATCACCCTGAACACCAAACCAAACGAAGAAATTGCCGTATGTAACCTGGGTTCTGTTAACCTGGCTCAACACATTGTTGACGGTAAACTGGACACCGACAAACTGAAGAGCACTATCGATACTGCGGTTCGCATGCTGGATAATGTGATCGACATTAACTACTACTCAGTGGAAACGGCGCGCACTTCCAATATGCGTCACCGTCCTGTTGGTTTAGGCCTGATGGGCTTCCAGGATGCACTGTACAAGCAAGGCATCGCCTACGGCTCAAAAGAAGCGGTTGAGTTTGCAGACCGTTCTATGGAAGCCATCAGCTATTTCGCGATTTCAGCCTCCAGTGATCTGGCCACCGAACGTGGTGCTTACTCCACATTTGACGGTTCACTCTGGAGCCAGGGCACTTTGCCAATCGATTCTATCGAACTACTGGCTCAACACCGTGGCGAAAAATATCTGCAAATGGATCGCAGCCAGACCTTGGACTGGGACGGCCTGCGCCAGAAAATTAAAGCGCAAGGCATGCGCAACTCTAACGTCATGGCCATTGCACCCACTGCAACCATCGCCAATATTACCGGCGTATCCCAGTCAATCGAGCCGACGTATCAGAACCTGTACGTAAAGTCGAACTTGTCCGGTGAATTTACTGTGGTAAACCCATTCTTGGTACGCGAACTGAAAGAACGCGGCCTCTGGGATCAGGTGATGACCAATGATCTGAAATACTACGAAGGTTCGGTACAGAAGATCGATCGCATCCCGGCCGATCTGAAAGCCAAGTACGCCACCGCATTTGAAGTCGAGCCACGCTGGATTGTTGAAGCGGCTAGTCGTCGCCAAAAATGGATCGACCAGGCTCAGAGCTTAAACCTGTATATCGCTGAAGCAAACGGTAAAAAACTCGATATCACTTACCGCATGGCTTGGTTCAGCGGATTGAAAACGACCTATTACTTGCGCGCTCTGGCAGCAACCAGCGCCGAGAAGTCCACCATCGACACTGGCACTATGAATGCGGTTTCCGCCGCTGTTTCTGAGCCTGCAGCTGCAGCCGGACCAGCCGAAGTACCAAAAGCCTGCTCCCTGGACGATCCAGATTGCGAGGCTTGCCAATAAGTTTTGGGGGAGAGCGTCTGGGTAGGGGCCGTAAGGCCCCTACCCAAGACCTTTCAAGCGCAGCGATCATTGTGTTCGACAAGAAACAATGACCACCATTGGCTGATTTAGAGCTCAAGCGCTATATAAAAGATCGCATTTACACAAGACCACACGAGCACATACAAGCATTAAAGGATCACTCTATGTTAAGTTGGGATGATTACAGCGAAGACGCCAACACGCCAACTAATCCGACCGTAGCCGCACCTGCGGCCCCCAGTACTGCAGCACCTGCAGTTACTGAACCCCCTGCCGGCAATACGGTTTCAGCAGCCAGCGATATTTTTAACGGTGTCGATCTTGATGCCGACGAAATTACTGCCGGTTTAAAAGATCTCGAGATGACGGGTGCTCGTGTGCGCGCCGAAGATAAGCGCATCATCAACGCCACCAGCGATGTCAATCAGGTTGTCCCCATCAAATACGATTGGGCCTGGCAAAAATACCTGGACGGTTCGCAAAACCACTGGATGCCCCAGGAAATTTCTATGGCGGCCGATTTGGCATTGTGGAAAGACCCGAACGGTCTGAGCGAAGATGAGCGCCGTATTGTAAAAATGGGTCTCGGTTATTTTGCCACCGCCGACACCGTGGTCGCCAATAATCTGTTGCTGTCGATCTACAAGCACATTACCGCACCAGAGTGTCGCTTCTACATCGGCCTACAATTCCGTGAAGAACTGATCCACGCCCATGCCTACCAGTACTGCATCGAATCCTTGGCAATGGATGACGGTGAAATTTGGAACATGTACCGTGAACAGCCCTCCGTTGCCCGTAAAGCCGCCTGGAGCCTGAAGCACACTGAAGTCATTAACAAACCTGACTTTGCCACCGGTACTCCAGAAGCTGACAAAGAGTTTTTGAAAAACCTGATCAGCTACTACGTCGGAGCTGAAGGTATTTTCTTCTACTGTGGTTTCGCGGCCATTCTGCAAATGGGTCGTCAAAATAAAATGACGGGCGTTGCCGAACAGTTCCAATATATTTTACGTGACGAATCCATGCACCTGAACTTCGGTATCGATCTGATCAACCAGATCAAAATCGAAAACCCACATTTGTGGGACCAAGACATGCAGGATCTTTCAACTCGCCTGATTGCTGAAGCCGTTATGCTGGAATGCGAATTCGCTCGCGATATGATTCCACGCGGCGTATTGGGTATGAATGCCAACATGATTGAGCAATACCTCAAGTTTATTGGCAATCGACGCTTGACCCAGTTGGGCCTGAAAGAATTGTGGAAAGGCATTGAAAACCCATTCCCATGGATGAGCGAAATCATGGACCTGCGCAAAGAGAAAAATTTCTTTGAAACCAAAGTCACCGAGTACCAGCAGGCCGGCGCCCTCTCCTGGGACTGATCAATCAGACAGTGGCTCCGGCATTAAGCCGAGCCACTTATCTTTTTACTTCACGACCGTTCAATGCAAGGAATTCAGTATGAGCAACGACAAAAACAGTCAACGCGAAGCCACACTGATGGCCTTGGACCAACTTGCTCAAACCCTTGAAGTGATGAATGGTCTGGTACGTCGACTCAAGATGAGTTTGGATCAGAACCAACACGCTGCACCATCAACAAAACCAACTGTGCCCCCCAAAGCTGAGGCTGCGAGTCGCGCTCAACATACCGAATCGAATTCAAATCAGAAGCGAACCCTGCACTAACCTTAATTGGAAACTGGTTCTTTTCCATTAAATTTTGGCTTTAAAAACCATTCCATTTCGCTAGCCTATAGCGACCAATGACGCTTGCATCAACTCGCCCCAAGCCCCTACAATTCACATGCGTTTGCAGCCGGCAGTGAAGCCAGCGGGCAAATGTGGCTAGGAAGCCCACAGACAACCAAGCAGGGTTAAGGGAAGCGTACACAAGGAAGGCTGCAGGGAAGATCATAACGATCAGGGATTAGGATTGGATCGGGTTTTAGGGAAAGGATTCGGGCTAGCGCTCGCTGGCCCACTTCATTTTCCATCGCATTACACTCAGCACACAACTCCATAAACCTCGCTTTATACAATACATAAACTTGCGCCTCTCATTCTCTCCACTGAAGTAACAACGCCGATTCTTTTGATTCCGGTCAGCTCCGGGAGCAACAGCTTGTGCTACTGTCTTTCCTCTCCAATGCCACTCATAAGGCAAATCATGAGCACACACTCACGAGCCACACCGCAATCGGATATAGCCATTGTGGGCGCCGGGCCTACGGGCCTTAGCCTCGCCTGCATGCTGGCTGATACCGGTTTGAAAATTACACTCATTGACACTCTCAGTCACGAGCAATTGGCACAACCTCAAATGGATGGTCGGGACATCGCGCTGAATCATGCATCCAAAGAGCTATTGCAAGGCATGGGCGCTTGGTCACGCATCGAAGAACAGCACATTCACCCTCTGAACGAAGCCAGAGTAGAAAATGGCCACTCCCCCCTGGCATTGGAATTTCGACAGCCACACCCTACCGATGAACCTCTGGGCTATTTAATTGCCAATCATCGTTTGCGAAAAAGCCTTTTCGAACAAGCATCCACTTCAGGCAACATTGAGCTGTTCACCAACACCGAATTGCAATCCGTCGAGCCCCAATCGCATGGCGTGCAACTTATTCTCCCAGAAAACAATACATTGAGTTGTCGTCTGTTGGTTGCTGCCGACAGTCGTTTTTCCAGCACCCGAAAAATGATGGGCATTGGTGCACGCATGAAAGACTATGGCCGCACAATGATAGTTTGCAATATGCGACACGAAGTGGATCATCAACACACGGCTCAAGAGTGTTTTCATTACGGCCATACCTGCGCAATTCTGCCTCTAGGACCAAATGAATCGTCTATTGTAATTACCGTGAATGCTGCAAAAGCGCAAGAGCTTCGGCAGCTGGATGCCCAAGCGTTCACCCATGTCGCAATGAATATGCTCAACGGACGCCTCGGTAATATGACCTTGGCTTCAGAGCGTTATTTCTACCCATTAATTGGCAGTTATGCCGATCACTTTGTGTCGTCAAGTTTTGCATTAGTAGGCGATGCCGCTGTGGGCATGCACCCCGTCACTGCACATGGATTCAATTTGGGTTTGCACTCGGCCCAGATATTATCCAAACATATTAAGCGTGCTCAGAAACACCAGCGAAATATTGCTCACCCACGGGTGTTAAAATCCTATGCACTCGAACACCAACTGATGGCCAAGCCCATCTATGAGGCAACCAACTTGATCGTAAAACTGTTCAACGATGAACGACAAAGCGCTAAAATTCTACGCAAAACTGCACTGGGGTTGGCATCACACATTGGTCCTTTTAAAAAATTGATTAGCCATCGCCTAACTCGTCACGCCGAATCACAAGGGTTTCTGTAATCTGTGGTACATTGGTCACTCACCTCGACCAATGTATTCGCTCTTATGGATCAAACCGACCTTTTTTTGGAATCACTGTTCAACCGTTTTATTCAAGGTTGCCAGCTTGAGGACCGCCTGCCTCAGCTGCCAATTTCAACTCATGGAAAGACACTGATTCTCGCTATAGGGAAAGCCGCCGTACAACTGGCAGAGGCCTGTGAGACACAGCTACTAAAACGCTTTGATGGCGAGTTTCCTGCGCAAGGAATATTGCTTTGCCGCCAAGGGGAACACAACAACTGCCAACACTTTCGTACTTTTTTTGCCGCTCACCCACTTCCCGACCAAGGCTCATTGGTCGCAGCTCAAAGCATCATCAACGCAACGCAACGCTTGCAAAAAGACGATCAATTAATCTGCCTGCTTTCCGGTGGCGGCTCTTCGTTATTCAGTTATCCCGCGAGTGGAATCGCGCCAGAAGAAAAACGACACATTTGTCAGGCACTCCTGCTAAGCGGTGCAAATATCGAAGACATTAACTGTGTACGCAAACACATTTCCTATGTAAAAGGCGGGCAGTTGGCCAAACTGGCCTACCCTGCCACAGTGAACACATATGCGATATCGGATGTGGTGGGGGACAAAGCCGATGTCATTGCATCCGGCCCCACTGTCGCTGATCCAAGCCACCAGGCTCAGGCTCTGGATATCTTGAAACGCTTCAACATCGAACTTCCTGACAGCGTAGCGAAGTACTTGTCCAATGCTCATAACGAAACCCCCAAACCCGGCGATCCATGTTTCGCTGACAACCACTTCGATATTCTACTCAGCCCTGCTCAGGCTTTTGCTGAATTTACTCAAATATTCCAGCTAGAGCATTCTCATATTGAACTGCATTACCTCGGCTCCGAACTGGAAGATGACGCCCAAGATCTAGCTCGAGAACATGCACAGGTGGCATTGAACATCGCCGCTTGCCGCCCACAAAAGCCTCAACTGATTTTGTCAGGCGGAGAAGCAACAGTGGATGTCCAAGGCAACGGGCGCGGTGGCCCCAATACCGAATACGCGCTTGCCCTGGCCTTGGCCCTTGATGGCCAGAGCGGAATCTATGGTTTGGCTGCTGACACCGATGGGATTGATGGCTGTGGCGACAATGCAGGCGCCCTAATCGGCCCTCAGACGCTCGCTCAGAATAAAACCGAAGCCCAGCAATACCTTCAGAACAATGACAGCTATGGCTTTTTTAAACGCTTTGGTGGGCTATTGCTGTGCGGGCCGACCTACACCAACGTGAATGACTTTAGGGTCATTTTGGTCTTACCTGAGAAGCACTGATACAGAAAGTATTGAAGCGTCTTTTGATTCAAGCTCGTCACTGTCACTCCCAAAATCCCGCCGCATGACTCGAATCAAGTGAATTTCGACAGCCCTTACTCGCCATATACAAAAAAACCCCAGCACCTAAGCACTGGGGTTTTTTTGTATATGGCGGAGAGGGAGGGATTCGAACCCTCGATACCGGATTAGGGTATACTCCCTTAGCAGGGGAGCGCCTTCGGCCACTCGGCCACCTCTCCAAACGAGGGCGGCATAATACCACAATCCTTACGAAATCATAGACTTACTTTGATTTTTTTCTAAAAAATTTAGACCCAGAAATGCAAAAGCGGGATCCTATCCCGCTTTTGTAGAGATCTTTTACACCCAGTATCCATGCCCAGGCATAAGCGCTTGGCTCCGCCCTAGGATACGTTCCCGTTGGGCTCCTGCTTTTCGCGCTGGATTCTTTGGTAGATCTCTTCACGGTGTACCGCTACCTCTTTGGGTGCATTCACACCTATTCGCACCTGGTTCCCCTTGACACCCAGTACAGTGACGGTTACATCGTCACCTACCATCAAGGTTTCACCAATACGGCGAGTTAAAATTAACATCTTGATTCTCCTGTTATTTGCCGGCAGGCCTTACCACTTCGATTTTACATCGCTATGATTCTTTTGACCGCCACACGGCTCACATACCTTGTGTTCCGGGGTTCTCCAGAGCTTTCGTTAACTCGAGTATATCCCGGAGCGGTCTTTTATAATTCGATTATGCGATGGACTGTAAGTTCAGCTGTCACGAGAAACTCACAAATCCATAGCTATCCTCATTCTTCCTCTGGCTCTTTATCCAGATCAAAGGCTGAGTGCAAACTGCGCACTGCAAGCTCTAAATAACGCTCTTCAATGATCACCGAAATTTTGATTTCAGACGTCGTGATCATTTGGATGTTAATCCCTTCATTTGCAAGGGTATTAAACATCAGGGAGGCCACACCGGCGTGGGATCTCATGCCCACTCCCACTATAGATACCTTAGCGATTTTGTCGTCAAATGTCACTTCTTTTGCCTGCAAGGATTCAGCGACTTCACGCAGGATAGCGGCAGCTTTATCCATATCATTACGATGCACAGTAAAAGTCAAATCTGTGGTGCCATCAGCCGCCACATTTTGCACGATAACATCGACTTCAATATTCGCTTCACCAATGGGGGCCAATAACTTGGAAGCGGCACCTGGGATATCGGGCACACCACGCACCGTCAATTTCGCCTCATCACGGTTAAAGGCAATACCAGCAACAACGGGCTGCTCCATATCGTTATCTTCCTCATCTAGAGTAATTAATGTTCCTGGGCCTTCCTGGAAGCTGTGCAGCACACGCAGTGGCACATTGTATTTACCAGCAAATTCTACCGCCCTGATTTGCAATACCTTTGAGCCCAGACTGGCCATTTCCAGCATTTCTTCAAAGGTAATTCGGCTCAAACGACGAGCACCATCGACAACCCGCGGGTCTGTGGTATAGACACCATCAACGTCGGTATAGATCTGACACTCATCCGCTTTTAAGGCCGCTGCCAATGCCACTCCCGTGGTATCCGATCCTCCCCGCCCAAGGGTGGTAATAGAACCATTCTCATCTACGCCCTGGAAACCAGCGACCACCACTACCCGACCCGCATCGAGGTCGGCACGCATAGGCGCCTCATCGATATCCATAATCCGCGCCTTGGTATGGGCACTGTCAGTGGTAATTTTCACTTGAGCACCCGTATACGATCGAGCTTCCCAACCAAGACTTTTCAGCGCCATGCACAGTAAGGCAATAGTCACCTGCTCGCCAGTGGAAACCAGAACATCCATTTCCCGGGGGTCTGGGGATTCCTGCATCTCTTGGGCCAGGGAAATCAGTCGATTGGTTTCTCCACTCATAGCGGAGACAACCACGACGATATCGTCGCCCTGCTGACGGAATTTGGCGACCTTTTCCGCCACCGCCTTAATGCGCTCAACCGAGCCCACCGAGGTACCGCCATATTTCTGAACAATTAAACTCATAATTATGCTATTTCTTACCGCTTTTAGCGGCTTGCTATGGTTGTCTTACTTTTTCAAAAGCGGGCCATTAAACACTAAAAATTGGCAAAAGTTAACCAGTTTAGTGGTCGCTTTTAAAACAATTTTATCGTTAAATTTTCTCTTCTACCCAAGCATTCACGGAAGCCAGAGCTGCATCCAGATTTTCAGGCTGATCGCCGCCGCCTTGAGCCATATCCGGGCGACCACCGCCCTTACCACCGACCTGATTTGCAACGTGTTTCATGAGGTCCCCAGCTTTGAATCGATCAGTCAAATCTTTGCTTACCCCCGCAACCAGGGAGATCTTTTCACCCTCGACCACAGCGACCATAATGATCGAGCTGCCCAGCTTATTCTTAAACTGATCAACACTGTCCCGCAGAGATTTGGGCTCCACATCATTCAACTGGACAGCCAAGACCTTAATCCCCTGAATCTCAACCGCTTTACTCAGCATATCGCCACTAGCGGCACTCGCCAGCTTCGCTTTCGCGGCTTTCAGGTCTTTTTCCAGGTTTTTTTGCTGCTCCAGCAATCCTTGTAATTTGCTCACCAGCTCTTCCGGCTTACTCTTCAGTAATTTGGCAGCGTCCTGCAACTGAGTTTGTTGCTCGTCGAGATTCCGCATGGCGGCCTCACCAGTGAGCGCCTCGATACGGCGCACGCCAGCGGCAATGCCAGATTCAGAGGTGATGCGGAACAAGCCAATATCGCCCGTACGTTCGACATGAGTACCGCCACACAGTTCGACAGAAAACTGTTCCGTTCCCATGGACAACACGCGCACAGTGTCGCCGTACTTTTCACCAAACAAGGCCATAGCGCCTTTGTTTTTAGCCGTTTCCATATCGCAAACATCCGTTTGAACCTGGGTGTTCGCTCGAATTTGCTCATTCACCATGGCTTCGATGGCTTTCAATTCAGCAGGAGTAACCGCTTCAAAATGCGAGAAATCAAAACGCAAACGCTCGGCGTCAACCAAAGAACCTTTCTGTGTGACATGCTCACCTAATACTTTGCGTAGAGCGGCATGCAGTAAATGCGTTGCCGAGTGGTTTAGCGTGGTTGATTGGCGTGTTCCGGGAGTCACAGTAGCATCGACGGAATCACCCAGCGACAGGCTACCTTCAAGCAGCTCACCAATATGCAAATGGTTATTACCCTGCTTTGCACAGTCCTCAACAACGAAGCGAGCCCCCTTGACGAGCAACTCTCCCTGATCACCCACCTGACCACCCGACTCGGCATAAAAAGGGGTTGCATCAAGTACAACAATACCTCGGTCCCCGGCTTGTAACTGCTCAAGAGCCTCACCGTCTTTAAACAACGCCACGACTTTGCTCGCCCCATCCAGAGCACCGTAACCCGTAAACTCGGTATCACCCTCAATGGTCAAACTGTCGTTGTAATCCACTTTGAAAGAGCCCGCGGCGCGTGCTCGTTGGCGCTGCTGCTCCATCAAGGTTTCATAACCATCCAGGTCGATACTCATCTCCCTTTCGCGAGCGATATCATTAGTGAGATCAACCGGGAAACCGTAAGTGTCGTAAAGGGCAAAAACCAATTGGCCAGGAATTTCTTTCGAAGTCAAATCAGACAACTCTGATTCAAGAACCGCCATGCCTTTATCCAGCGTTTTCTCAAACTGCTGTTCTTCCGTAAGCAGCACTTTTTCAATTTGCGCTTGCTGTTGTTTCAGCTCGGGGTAGGCATCGCCCATTTGATCCACTAGAGCCTGTACCAGGCTGTGGAAGAAAGCTTGCTTCTGTCCAAGCTTGTGACCATGACGAATGGCGCGACGAATTATACGACGCAAGACATAACCACGCCCCTCATTGGAAGGAATAACGCCATCCACAATCAAAAAGGCGCAGGAACGAATATGGTCCGCAATCACCCGCAGGGATTTGTTTTCCATATCGTCGGTATGGGTTGCATTTGCGGTTGCCTGCAAAAGGTATTGAAACAGATCAATTTCATAATTGCTGTGGACGTTTTGCATAACTGCTGCAATACGTTCCAGTCCCATACCTGTATCCACGGAAGGCTTGGGCAGAGGTGTCATTGTGCCATCGGCACTGCGATTGAACTGCATGAAAACCACGTTCCAGATTTCGATAAAGCGGTCGCCATCTTCCTCCGGGCTACCCGGAGGGCCACCCCAGATACCTTCACCGTGATCATAAAAGATTTCAGTACAAGGGCCACAAGGACCGGTATCGCCCATCGACCAAAAATTATCCGATTGGTAGCGGCCGCCCTTGTCGCCAATGCGAACAATTTTCTCGACCGGCACGCCCATCTCCTTGTGCCAGAGATCAAATGCTTCATCATCTTCCTGGTACACCGTCACCATCAGTTTGTCTTGGGGAATGCCCAACCACTCTTTCGAAGTCAGAAACTCCCAGGCAAAGCTGATCGCATCACGCTTGAAATAGTCGCCAAAGCTGAAGTTACCTAGCATCTCAAAAAAGGTATGGTGGCGAGCGGTGTAACCCACATTTTCCAGATCGTTATGTTTACCACCGGCGCGCACACAACGCTGTGAACTGGTTGCTCGGCTGTAGTTACGCTGATCATCACCAAGAAAAACATCCTTAAATTGCACCATTCCGGCATTAGTGAACAATAAGGTTGGGTCATTTCCAGGCACCAAGGAGCTACTCGCAACAATTTGGTGCTGTTTGGATTGGAAAAAATTGAGAAATGCTTGGCGTATTTCAGCGCTCTTCATCATTTGGCGTTCCACAGTTCAATAGGATCCAGCGGCCAGCTGGATGTATAGTAGTCAAAAGGCCGCAATTATAGCGTCATTTGTCGACTATTACACGGGTATTAAAAACGCGGAAAGCCAGGAAATTGGGGGGCTTACCACCGACTGGAGCGATGGTAAAAGCACCAAAAAGGTGCACTTTTAAGATACAGGAGTGCGATACCAGAAATGGGCATCGCACTATTGAGAACGACTATTAAAAACCCAGACCGCCTTCAGTAAATTCTTTCCCGGCCAACAAATGAAGATGAAGGTGGAAAACTGTTTGCCCTGCCCCAGCACCATTGTTCACAACCAAGCGAAATGCCTCATCAATACCGAGCTGACGGGCAATATCTCCGGTACGCAACATCAAACGACCTAACAAGGCTTGGTCTTCAGCCGTGGCATCGACCAATCGAGGGATCGGCTTGCGTGGAATCAACAATACATGGACGGGGGCTTGCGGCGAAATATCTTTAATGCAGATGCAGTCATCATCCTCATACAGAATATCCGAAGGAATATCGCCATTAATGATCTTGGTAAAGATGGATTCTTCTGCCATGTTTCTGGTTTCCTTATGCTGTGCCGTAATTGGCAGAATTACTGTTTATTGCCAGCTTCGCGCTCTTCCAGGCTTAGCTCGCGAGCTTCCCCTTCCAACATGACGGGAATGCCATCACGTACAGGGTAAGCCAGGCCGCTGGCGTAGCAAATCAGCTCCTGATCTTCTTCACGATACACTAGCGGACCTTTACTAACAGGGCAGACCAGAATGGATAGGAGTTTTTTATCTAACATAGGGCTCTTCACAGCGGTTCAAAGGGTGACGAGATTGTAGCAAGGCCCAAGAAAAAGCAAAAGCAAGGCGATACATACCCTCCCGTCCCGCCAAGGTAAACCCTCAACACTAAAGCAAGGTATCCAACGCACCGTTGTTTAAAAGGTTGTCGATGATTTGCTGATCCGTTCCGGTAAAGACTGCTGCATCGGGATTTTCGATACGAATCACATGATCGACTTTATTGGTCTCGAGAGTATTTGCACTGGAATCACCTTCAACATTGATATGCACAAGAATATCACCCGTAGCGGCATCCAATTCAAAATGCAGATAGCCATCCAGGTTTCCAGAATTTTCCGCCGTATTCAATAGATCGCTTAAATCCAGAATATCTTCACTGGCATTAAAATCACGGATAATATCCTGTTCGACATCAATACCATTGGAGCCAGAAACATCCTGACTTCGGAAGACAAATGTATCCGCTCCAGCACCACCAAACATAATATCTTCGCCTGCACCGCCGATGATGGTATCGGCAAAAGCGGTACCGGTAATGTCCTCATCGTTTGCATCACCCGTATGAGTGGAACCTGAGCTCACTACCCAGTTGCCACTGGCATCCTGTGAAAAACTGGCATCGTCGGGAAGGTTGGCAGCTTGATCGGGCGTCAACATCAAAAAGTCATCTGTATCCAGTGTTTGATAAGATGAATTCGGGGAGCCATTGGGTTTGATTTCGATACGAAATACCGCCGCACCACCCTGGTCCCAATAAATCACTTCGATCGGAACCAAACCACCGCTGACACTATTACCGGAATACACATCTGTCGTTGGCCCCTGGTTATGATTTACCTCGGCCGCGTTGAGCCCGTCCAGAAGAACACGATACCCGTCATCGGCCCTGATCCGAATATCGTAATCACCAGCAGGCAAATGAATATACCCCACCATTCTCACAACAGCGCTGCGAGTGCGAGCTACCCCGGTTGTCACAGTAACATTGGAGGCATTTCCGGCCAGGAAGGCGTTGAAGTTTCCAGAGCTTATTGTGTCCCCGGCATCAAAATGGGGGTTAGTCCCCAAGCTATTACCAAAAGCCACTGAGTTGGAACCTGGGGAACTGAAACCAAACTCGACTCGATTTGCTATGAAAGTAGCATCGGCCGCAGCCGCGCTGCCCGCATTCCCGCTACCCACTAAATTGCTGTCATTATTCCGACCCTCAATAACGGTAATGGCATCAATTACTCGATCCAGTCGATTGTTATTGCCACCGGCATCACCCGCAATACCATCATCGCTGTGCCAACGAAATTGACCGTTTGAACTAAACAGAGGATCCGAATTGCTGCCGGTTCGATTGTCGTTATAACCGAAGTAGGAGGATTGCAAACCGATATCCTGAGGATCCAAAACCTGGGTGGTAGGCGCCATAATCACATCAGCGTCTTCATTTTCGATGGTCCCTGTTCCTGAAACCTGCCCGACATTCAAGGTATAGGATTCATCAGATTCCACATCGCGATCTTCGGTGCTTGGCACGGTTACGGTAAAGCTTGTCACGCCTGCAGGAATTGTAATTTGATTATTACTAGCGTCATAAGTTACCCCATTACTGAACACCAACGAGGCTGCATCGTAATCGGATGCATCAGCACTGTCCGCTGCATCGCCAATCGTAAACGATATAAGGGTATCTGCTGTGGTCGCAGCAGTGAGGGTTACGGTGTGTTCAAGCACCTCACCTTCTTCTGCATTTGCATTACTGACACTGCTCACACCAATAACATTGACTTCAACCGTACTGCTCGATTCCGTTCCATCGCCATCACGAATCGTGTAAGCCACCGTCGCAGTACCCGTGAACCCCGAAGCCGGCGTAAACTGTAATTCTCCATTTGAAGCAATTGAAACGGAGCCTTGAGCCGCATCTACAGTTGCCGAGACAACGCCCGCATTGAGTCCAGCTGCACCATCAGCGCCAAAATCATCGTTGTTGAGCACGTCGATAGTGATCGGGGTTGATTCCCCTGTTGTCTCAGTATCAGCATTCGCTGTTGGTCCGGTATCAGTAATTAAAATATCCAGCGTACCGTTTGCTGTAGTGCCATCACTGTCCGTGACAATCACAGCCAAGCTGTCGACGACCTCACCACTACTATGATCCTTCGATGTTCCGTTTGGATCGTAGTTGTAAGTGACCTCACCTGTTGAAGCGTTAAAGTCGGTAATGGTCAACACGCCTTCTGGCGCATTGATGGCAATGTTGGTTGTTGAAGCATTGTTGAGTGCAGCCGCCGTAATACTTTGACCCGCAATGCTGAGTGAACCCAAACCGTCCGGTGCTGCAATCGTAAAGGTGTTTCCAGTGAGTGTGCCATCTTCAACAACACTTTCGTCACCGGTGGCGCCAGCGTTGTTGTCGATGATGGTTACGGTTGGTGCACCATCGGTCGTTCCGGTCACAGTGATCGTTACGGTGGTGGTTGAGAAACTGCCATCGTTATCTTTTAAGGTGTAGCTAAAGGTGTCCGTCGCGGTTGCACCTTCGGCCAAGGCGGCTGCACCCGCGCCTGGGGTATAAGTGTAGGAACCGTCCGCTTGAATCGTGAGTGAACCTAAGCTGCCGGCAATTGGGGTGTTTACACCACCAGTAATATCGCCTGTTTGCGTACCCGCCACAACGCCCGTAATTTCTGCGGCATCGGCACCATCGACATCGGCCCCGCCGACATCGGTTCTCACATTACCCGTTGCATTGGTATCGGCATCGGTTGTGTCTGTGTCGGCATTGGCAACCGGTGCGGTATCGGTAATTAAAATATCCAGCGTGCCGTTTGCTGTGCTGCCGTCGCTGTCCGTGACAATCACAGCCAAGCTGTCGACGACCTCACCACTACTATGATCCTTTGATGTTCCGTTTGGATCGTAGCTGTAAGTGACCTCACCGGTGGCGGCGTTGTAATCGGTGATGGTTAGAACACCGTTACTGTTGCTGACAGTAATGTTGGTGGTTGAAGCATTGTTGAGTGCAGCCGCCGTAATACT
>NZ_BAABWJ010000007.1:0-233609 GCF_040372805.1 Pseudoteredinibacter isoporae | reverse complement strand
ACTGTAACTACCCCATGAGCATCTGCGGCCATTAAACCAGCCCAAACCCCAGTACCTGTTACTCTAAAAATAATATGCACCCCTTTTGCTAGAGCTCCACCAGGTAATGCTCCAATCAATGCTCCTTTTAAGGCGGCAAGGGTGGCATCGCTTAAATTGAAATCACTACCAGGATCCCCTGTGTACACAATTATACCACCTGCTGCACCCGCCCCAGCTGAAATGGCAGCTCCTTTAATGACCGCTGCTAATGCGGGGGGAAGAAATACCAGGTCTCCTTTCACTTCCTGCATTTCATTATCAGATAGCATTCTTACAGCAGACGCATCCGCATCACCAAACGCATAAACCAAATCATCTCCACTAACACCTTGTGTTGTTGATGCGAATGTAATCGGGCTTGTTGTGCATATAGCGCTAACCAGAATCAACTTTTTAAACATATAAGTATCCTTTTATTTACAGTTTAATCTAGCTCGTTATTTACCCTACGAACTATAGAGGGCCATCAAACTTATAACGTATATTGATACTAACGTTGGAACCACTGTCTTCAGATAAATTTACATTTGTATTTAAGCTAATCGATAAATCTTCATTCCAGTGGTAACCCAGTCCAACTTCTAGGTTTGTCTTTGTTGTATTTATAGCAATTCGACGACTATTAATTTTTGACCTTGTTGCCATTGCATTTTCAACCCGCTAGTTAAGGTAATGTGTGAGTTGATGGCGAATGAAATTGCAGAGTTTATGCTTACTCGCATACCCTGTTTTATGTTATCTCCATTGACTTGGAATTCTTGGGTGTCTTGAGCCAATACAGACACTGACAATAAAATAGGGTCGTAACTACGATAAGTTACTAGCCCCAATGTCCCTGAAAAGGCAACCTTATCCCATGTTGGGTTAGACAAGTACCCTACTCTAAACAATCCAATTAGAGCTGGTGTATTGTTATCGGCTGAGATTTTATGACTTGCACCGAAATTAGCCCGTTTAGTGCCGCGAGCATCATTAGTAGCCCTATTTCCAAATTGAGATAAGCGTTCCTGGATATAAGAGTGGAAAAGGTTTATTGATGATTCTATATTTTTAGTATAACCATAGGATAGCCCAAAATTTTTATCAATAATATCAATGTTACTTCTGAAATTGGTTAGGGGCTGAAAGTCAGAGTCGTTAAAGTAATTAACGCCAAAATTAACTCTATAGCGGTTATTGGCTGTAAATATATCGTCTATTGTCAGAGGCGTTTGTGAGAAGCAGTCAATAGATACAAGGGAAAAGATAAGCAAATAAAGTAGCGTTGCAATCCATGCATGAAATATCCCCTAGTAAACCGGTAGGCAAAAGCTAACGATAGCTGAACTTCTTTATTTTTTATTTAGTAACAACAATTACTGTAGCCATAGTAAAAGATAGGGAACTGTCTGCTTTAAAATACTTTACGTAAACCAAGAAAAGTATTTAGGCGGAAAAACTTGCACCTAAATCATCATAATTTATTCATAAAAGAAGGGGGAGATTTTGAATAGTCCTACGATGTGTGTGGCCTGGTCAAATTCAATGGTGAATTTTTGAAGGAGCTATGGTTTCGATTGTTAGTGCACCCAAAGTGCTTTCAAATTAGATTGGCCTTTCGTAAGTGGCTGAATATTCTAAAAAAGTTTACCCTTTCTCCAATCCATCATCGGAGCAAGGGTGAATCTGCGATTGATTGTAGCCCTTGTTACATCTGTGCTTTCGGTTGATTTGTAAGGAGTTTCCGACAACTGATTTTGATCCGTTCTTAACTGGTTTTTCACGACTCGGTGCAACCAAAACCCAGGTAGCACCACGACAACTCATGCTTCCTTCATTCCCCTTGAGTTGAGGATATCAGGAAGGATTATATTGAGCGCAGTATAAACAAAAACGCCGCACATTGCGGGTTTCAAGGATACTTTCTCTTTATGGAGCGGCAATTTGAAAAGTCTATCCATCGTATGTGTTGAAGGTTCTGATAGCGGCTTGGTTGACAATCATCGGGTCAGAGTCGTCAACACCACGGGTAACGGAACCCCCTTGTTGGATTAGGTAAGGTACATGGTTGGGCAAAAGAAATCATTTCAATAAATAAACTCGAAATCTCTTCAGGTGACACGCTTAAGTACCTCACTTTTTAATCCGATACCAAAGAATTGTTCGATCTGTGCTTTAACTCGAAACGCTGAACTCATCAATGTGTGTTTTCCCATTACGCCTTCACGAAAAGATGGTCGTTCTGATAGGCGTTCGTACCAGGCTGTATAAGCAGGAAACAGTGCGCCAAAAGGATAACCGCATTCCATCAGGCGAACCGTTTTCATTGCCCAAATAATGTCTGCCATGGTGAGGGTGTTTCCGGTCAGAAATACCCTGCCATCCTGTAGTCGTTGTTCCTGTTGGCGAAAGGCTGAAGTGAGTTTGTCTAAGTGTTCGAGATAGACACTTTCGGGTATTGAGTGGTTATCGTAACCTTCGTAGAAGCTGATCAACTGTTCACCGTCTTCAGCGTTTTTTAACAAGGCTTTCAGTTGTCGCTCTTCCTTGTTTGACAAACGGGCGAGCCCACGAAGCCCCCATCGAAAGGTCACAAACCGTATTGATCTGTGCAGTTCCTTGCCGAGGTTTGTGAGTGCCTGTGCATCAGCCATCAAATCCGGGTCATGTTTTGGCACTAGGGGAGAGCCACCAAATGCCTCATCGAGGTACGCGACAATGTCCATGGATTCAATATGAAGTTCGCCGTCATGTACGAGTGCAGGTACGACGAGATTCGGTTGAATCTGTGCGTAGGTTTCTGACAAGTGCTCTTTTTTGGCCAGCGACACTTTCCTGCTGACCCAAGTGTGGTCTTCGCCGCGGCATGACGCAGCGTCAATGGCATTAAATTTTACTTCTCGACCCCTCACTAATCCCTTTTCATGCAGAGCAAAACGGACTCGCTGTGCGCATGGCGCGGCGTCATAGTGGAATAGGTGAATGCCTTCTAGTTTCTTGATGATTGGGCTTTTGGGGTTTTCAACTTTCATTGCGCTACTCTCCTCTGTATTTTTTGTACCTTATCGCATAAAATAAATTGAGATCAACTAATATTTTGCGAAAAGGTACAAAATGCCCAGAGGTCGACCAAGAAAATTTGATGAAGAGGCTGCTCTTAAAGGGGCCATGCTGTTGTTTTGGGAGAAAGGGCTGTCTGCGACTTCGCTCGATGATCTTGCACAAGCAATGAATATGAATCGGCCTAGTATCTACAATGCCTTTGGCAACAAAGATGAAATTTACCGAAAGGCCTTGGACAAGTTTTGTGGGCAGTTGGACCATGGGTTGGAGACGGCGCTGGAAGCGATACCTTCGCTCCACAAGGGGCTTGAAGCGTTTTTTGATCAAGCCTTGGAGGTCTATTGCGGAACCCATCCCGCAATGGGATGCTTAATGATTTGTACCGCACCCAGTGAAGCCTTATCCCATCCAGAGGTGGGAGAAGATTTACGAGGGTTGATCAGCAGGCTTGATAATGCCTTTACTCAGCGATTAAGGAGAGCGCAGAAGGAAGGTGAAATATCTAAAGACGTGCAACCTGAGCTTACGGCAAGCCTGCTGCAAGCAACGCTTCAAACTCTCGCGCTCAGAGCGAGAGCAGGTACTTCCAAACAAGAGTTGAAAAAGATTGCAGGGTACGCAGTGAAGAGACTCATTGAATGAATATAGATCGCTCTTCTTAGGGAATGTATACACGCCAACGTATGCGTATATTGATGAGCCTTGATCCCTAGTTATCCATTGTCGGCCCGAATTTCAACATCTGTTGATAATTGGTTTCAAAACGATCAGCAAGCCAGTTCATTAACGCACGAACACGCCCAAGTTGATGACGAATGGGTGGGCAGACCAGCGAGATAGGTGTTTCCTCAGACCATTCAGGTAGGGGGATGAAATGCATATACATGAATTCAAAAAATGCATTGACAAGATAAAAACTTCACATATACTTCACTATTCAAGTATATGTGAAGTGTGTGATTATGGAATCAGAATCGAAATATGGGGCGATTACCAAGAGCCTCTGGGTGAATACCGCCATCATCTCCAAACAATTGGATAATAGTTTAGGTGCCATTCATGGCATTGGTTTAACGGAATATATGGTTTTGCTTAATCTGATGCAGGCGCCGAATCGTGCGCTTCGGCGCATTGATATTGCTGAGGCCCTGGCGCGTACGGCTTCAGGTATCACCCGGATGCTAATGCCGATGGAGAAAATAGGCCTGGTTACAAAAGAGGCGAATGAGCGGGACGCTCGTGTCAGTTTGGTAAAAATAACGCCTGCAGGCGAGGAGTTGTTCAAGGAAGCGTCAACCACGCTTGATGCCAAATCAGAGACACTTTTAAAGAATATCGATTCTACAGATGCCGATAGCTTTTTAGATCTATTGCGAAGAATTTGAGGGTACACATATGACAGCCATTAGTGGAAGTTGCCTCTGCGGAAGTGTGGAGTTCAGTGTTAAGGATGAATTTATTTACGCCGGTTACTGCCATTGCTCCATGTGTAGAAAATCATCCGGTGCTTCAGGGACGGCAATAGGTGGAATTCCCAGAGAACACTTTACGATTACTCAAGGTGAAGAGTATGTGAAAACGTTTTGTCGAAGCACGGAAACGGTCTCTTGCTTTTGTGAGCACTGTGGTTCGACCCTGTACGGAGAAAAACCCGCTATCGGCATGGTGCACGTGAGGTACGGAGCATTAAATCGTTCCCCCAAGCTGTTACCACAGGCACATATGCACGTGTCGTCAAAAGCTGACTGGTATAACATTTCAGATTCACTGCCGCAGTTCAGTGAATTTCCGGCGGCACCGTAACAAAGGGTTAGATTGTCCTGAGGATGGCCCGGGTGTACCGGGCTGGCATGTCGCAAACAGGGTTTGCTTGGTTCACGCTACCCAATCAATCAAGAGTGGTGTGTTGAGTCATTGAGTCACTTTGTACTGTGGCAAATCTCTAAGCTGAGATTGATCGAACACTTGGTTTTGAAAGAGCTTGGGGTAATAGAAACCCTTAAGCTCTGCGTGATAGGCTCGAACACGGTCTTCATAATGGATGCTAGCTTGTAAATCCGTATGAGCCAGGGATTGCAATGACCGTTCAAGCAAAGAAGGCGGTGCAAGAAGTGCGGCCCAAGTAGCGAGTTGATCACGTCTCAACCGTCCATTTCTATAAGCATTGGATACCGGATCAGCTTGCTGGTCTCCCACTTGTTGAAAGGCATAATACCATTGCCATTCGAAAGAACTCTCTACGGGTTTGTAATCACGCCATTCTGGGTATTGTTCAAAAAAAGCATTCATTGTCGCTTCCCTGGGCAAATCCCAGGCGTCGTTCACGGCTTCACGTTGTAACATTAAAATGTCTGAACCAGAGGGCAGTTCGACCGCTTTGTCTATCGTAAGTCGAGCACCGGCTGGCAGTATTACTGCTGTGCATACCCACACCGTCACGAGAGACATGAGAATGACTGAACCAGTCTTGTTCCACGCTGAGAAAGCAGAGCAGAGGAGAGTCCAGAAAGCGACATACACAAACACATATAGGCAAGCGAATAGTAGTGTGCTGGCCTGAGTGCCGACGATGAATCCCGCTACAACAAGCGGTACGATGATGCAAACAAATAATGCAGCACCGCGTAAACCCGCGCGCAGTAACCAGAAGTTTCGCGCTTGGCCAACCGTGGCTTCCAACAGCTTATATCGACCGGCAATTCTCTCACCGCTGCGTAGATCGTATAGCAGAATAATGAGAATGAGCGGTATGATAAACGCCGTGAAGAATGCGAAATCAAAGCGGCCAATCAGTGCAAAGCTGGGATTGGCCACATCACGTTCATAGATCTGCCCTTCAAGAGCGAGCATTCTCACTCGGTGTTTCCAGGGTTGTGAGTCTCTCAGTCCCATCGCAGCAAAGGCGAAGTCTGAGGGTGCATCATAGCTCAGGTGGAAGCTGTAGTAGGCTGCGCTTCCCCAGCTTTTTTGTTTCTCCAGTTGTGCAACACGGTCTTGCTGATCGATCTTTATAAGGCGCTGGATGCTGGCATTTTGACGTTCCACTTCTGCAATGCCAAAGCCAAGCGATATTGCTGATAGGCCAAACACGATGGCCATCCAAAACCAAATGGTGCGATCACGCACGGTAAACTTTATCTCGCGTACCAGCGAATTGACGATGCTCATAGACTTATTTTCCCGCTACGCCATAAGAGTATTACAAAGGTGATTAACATCCAGATGATTAATTTTTGAATGGATGTTGATGCACTGGCGACGCGCTTTGAAATATCGGTGGTCTGAAATTGATACTTTTCCAGGACTTGCCAGTGAGAGGCGTCTACGCGTGCTCGTTGCCAGGATTCCTCATCTTTACTTCGATTAATATCATCCAGATAAGACAGCGATTCAGCATGCGCCCGATTTAGCCCTTGAACAAACGAAAAGCGTACGTTCTCGGCTTCTCTTTGGAAATGATGATAGTGTGCCAAGTCAGTTCCTGCGATTGAGCGAGAGGCGAGGGCAATGGCCAATGCCGGGGTAAACCAACCGTAGTTTTCCAGCTGATGTTCCTGTTGTAACTCGGCGGCCATGCGTGCATCGGCATAGTCATTGAGAACGTTGGTCAGTTTCTTTTCGGCACTCAAGGCTACTATGCCACGGTAATTCACTGGCAGATCTTCAATGCGCTCTACACCGTACTTTTTGAGTAAATCCGATCTCAATTTCTTAAATGCTGGGTCGTTGGCATTGTGGCCATCACCGAGTTTGCGAAGGTCTGCCAACATGGTGAGATCGCTTTCGATCTTACCGGCAGCCACGTTGGCGCTACTTGAACTGTTAACGGCAATAGAGGGGAGTACCAGAGTAAAGCCGAGCCAAAGGCCTATCATGGTCAGCAAGACGGTTGAGCGCTTTGTCAAGAGTGTGGATGCGAGCAGCGTTAGGCCGAGCCATAAAGTCAAATAAACAAAGTAGAGACCGAATAACAGCAATAGTGCGACTGGGCTTTCACCTTCTCCCATAGCCAGTGCACAGCTGGAAACAAGTGGACAAAGCAGAAGTAAAACAAAGGACTGCAATGCCAGGGCCTTGCCTGCGATCAGTTTTCGCCCACTGATCCCTATCGCCAGCAACGGAGCCAGTACTGCAGCCTCTCGTTCGCGGGCAATCGAGCCGTAACCCAGTAGGATAATAATGAGTGGCGCAAAGAGTTGATAAACCAATGCCGGACTTAACCAGGACAATCCGCCGAAATCAGCGCTGGCAGCCGACTCGGCAAACATCACGGTGTTTTGTCGATGACCCTCAAGAAAAATCGACTGGCCGGTGACGGTATCAAGGCCTGGATCGAATGTGGCGAGGGGGGCTGGTGTGCGAAAAAGGTAGTGTCCGTAATGTACCATCCTGTGTGGGTGACGATCGGGTTGAGATAAAAAAGTGTTTTCGGCCTCGGTTTGCTGATGACCACGTGAGTGGTTTTCGGCTTCCATGCGCAGCGCAGAAAGCAGGCTGGTAACCACAAAAAGTAACAAAAAGATGAGTGCCCCACCGAGGGCAAGTCTTGACTGAAGCCAATATCGCCACTCACTGGCAGCGATGAGTAATAACTGATTCATAGAGTTCACGCTGACTGCTGTGACGATAAGCGGGTATTTGATGAAAATGCTCGGTGTACGATTTCAGTATCGATACTTTCATTGCCTTCCGCAGAGAACTCACCCACTAACGTGCCGTTGTGGAGCAATCCGATTTTGTCGGCCACATGGCAGGCGCCATAAACATCATGGGTGACCATCAAAATGGATTTTCCACCATCGGCAAGTTTGCGAACAACTTGGTGAAGCTCGTCGATCGCATTAGGGTCAAGGCCTGAGGTCGGCTCGTCGAGCAGAAGGATATCGGTATCGCGCAATATGGCTAAGGCAATAGCGACTTTCTGCCGCATGCCTTTCGAGTAGCCACGGAGAACCCGATGCCGGGCTTCGGGTGCCAGCCCAACCTGATCAAGTGCTGTGTCGATTTGTGCTTGGCTTGCAGGGTTGCGGGCCAATTGTAAAAAGTAGTCAATGTTTTCTCGTGGGTTGAGATGCTCGTACAGTGATGCTGATTCCGGCAAGTAAGCGATGGCCTTGCGTGCAGAACGGATATCCTCGCTGACATTTTTTCCATTGATCTGGGCCTGGCCGCTTTGGGGTGTTAGAAATCCCAAAAAGCTAAGTAGGGTAGTTGATTTCCCCGCTCCGTTGCCACCTAATAATGCGTACACCTGTCCGGCATCCACTGAAAAAGTAATACCGTTCAGGACTTGTTTTCCTGAACGTTCAATATGTAGTGAGTTTGCTTGTAATTTCATCGTATTAAAACCGGAATGCTGCGGAAACTCGAACGGTGCGTGGAGTGCCAGGTTGAACCCAAACGTCTGCGAAGGAGTTGGTATAGTATTCTTCGTCCAACAAGTTGTTGATTTCAGCGCGTAATTCAATCGCGTTGGACAGTTCATAATTTGCAGCGATTTGCACTGTGGTGTAACTCGGCAATTTAAAATCTTGTCTGCTGAAAAATCCGTTGCGTTCATCAACATAAAGCAGACCGCTGATCAAACTCAGTGGCTTACCTGCGAGTTCGGTTCGTTGAACCAGTCGCAGGCTCAACTGCTGTTCAGGGATATTGAGCAGATCGGAACCGGCCGGTACCTCTGTGCCAAAGTTGGGATCATTAAACGCATTCTCAGTTTCTGCGTCGATATAGGCGTACGACAGCCACAGGCTCAGGGAGTCGGTCACATTGCCGTGTAAGTCGAGCTCGACACCCTGGCTGCCAGCTTCACCAATTGCCGTTGCATTAAAATCGGCATCCACCGTTGAGATATTCGATTGTTCAACATCAAAGATCGCAAGGGTTCCTTCCAGTAGACCCTCGTTAAGGGTGAAGTTGATACCCACTTCGGTGGATTTGGATTGGTTAGGCTCAAGGTGGTTGTCATCGGTTGCCCCTGAAAGCGGGCGGAAATTTTCGCCATAGGCCGCGTACAGAGACAGGGAATCGGTGGCTTTATACACCACACCAAACTGAGGGCTCAGCTGAGTTTCAGAATAGTTAGAGGTGCGGTTTGATCGCCGGTTGTGAAGTTCCTGATCGTAATCGTCGAAGCGTATGCCCAAACGGATGTCCAGATTATCATTCAAGCTGATCTGGTCTTGAATGTAGACGCCCAGTGATTCTTGGGTCTCCACTCGGTCGGTGTTAGGCAAGGGCTGGGGGAGAGCGTAGGCGCCATACACCGGGTTAAAGACATTGATTTCCTGATTGGATTGTCGGTTTCGAATGCGCAGGAAAAACTGATCGTTTTCAAATTCATCGGCGTCAACACCTATGATGATCCGATGCTCAAGTTCACCGGTTGTGAAGCTGCCAGTGAGTTCAGCCCGGAGCACTTGGTACGTTGCATCATAGTCGCGGTATCGGCGAAATCGTCCGAAATTGCCGTTTGCATCTGGGGCCGAAAATCCGTTTTCAGTTGCGAAACCTTCGAGAGAAGTATCTCGGTAGTTGAAACCAACCAGTGTGCTCCAATTACCATTAAAGTCATGTTGAAACTCCAGTTGATGTCCCAGCACGTCGGTTTCCATTGGGCCATCACCGGGCTCGCCGAGGAAACGGTTTTCAGGAATTAAACCTAATTGACCATCAATGGCGATGACACCGCGATCAAAAGGAATTTCCTGATGACTGTATTCCAGTTCGTAGACCAGTTGGCTCTGTTCGCCGAAACGATAGATAAACGAGGGGCTTAGGCCCTGCTTTTGCGTGTCAATGGTGTCTCTGAAGCTCTCGGCGTCTTCGTAGAAGCCGACAATCCGTACGGCGAAGTTGTCAGAAAGGGGGGATGTCCAATCGATATCACTGCGGTAGGTACTGTGACTACCGGCGGATAATCGCAGCTCACCTTTGGTTTCAAAGGTAGGGCGTTTGGTGACCAGGTTAATGGTACCACCAGGTTCACCTCGTCCAAACAGAGCCGCGCGAGGGCCTTTGAGTACTTCGACAGACTCAATTCCGGACAAATCGCGGGCGCCACCAAATCCCCGTCCAGCGTTGAATCCGTTGACGAGATAATTGCTGGGCAGATTTTCATCGCCAACAAATCCGCGTAGGGCAAAACTGTTCCAAAGACCGCCAAAGTTATTTTGACGGGCGACAGAGCTGGAAAGGTCCAGGGCCTGATTAAGATCCAAGGCGCCTGCGTCGCGCAGGGTTTTGGCATCAATGCTTAGCTCTGATTGTGGAATTTCTAGGCTCGTGAATTCTCCCCGGTAGGCCTGACGAGTGCCTACCACAAGCACATTTTCGATTTCCTGGCGGGCCGACTCCCCACTCTGAGCGTTGCTGTGATGAGCCAGAAATAAGCTATTGGAAAGGATTGCGACGTAAAGCAGAGTCTTCTGTCGAGAAGGGTTGTTCACTTTAAGCTCCTAAATTGACATGCGGTTTTTTGTGATGGCGAGTACGTCTAAAAAGCTACTCAAATTCAACAATGTTATGTTATAACGTATCATTAGTTTGGGAGCTTGTCTAACATTTACCGAGCCTGCTCAAGTTGACCCTACTGATGTGATTGAGCTGACGTCGTCGAGAAATGTGTTTTACCTGCATGCTGAGCGTTTTGATGGTCGGTACTTCCCTGACACACCAACGAATTTAGAAAGTGTTCTCACTGAAAGAGGAAAAACGTGACTAACGACAACCAGAAAATACCCACACAGCAACGCCTGATGTCCATCGATGCTCTCCGGGGGTTGGTGATGTTATTCATGCTTGTAGATCACGTCCGAGAGACGATTTATCTGCACATGCAGGTGGGGGATCCCATGGATGCAGGTTGTGTGGATATCGGATTGTTTTTCACCCGCTTACTCAGCACGATTTGTGCTCCTGCGTTTGTGTTTTTAACGGGTCTTTCCGCGTATCTCTATGGTCAATCCCATTGTCGACATGAAACATCCATGTTTCTACTCAAGCGCGGACTTTTCTTGATGGTGTTGGAGGTTACGGTGATCGGTTTTGCGTGGACGGGGCAGTTTCCTCCTGAAAAACTTTTCCTCCAAGTGATCTGGGCTATCGGCGTTAGTATGGTTGCATTGGCGGCCTTGATTCATCTGCCTCGCCTCGCTTTAGCCACGTTGGCGATTTTGATTATTGGCGGTCATAACTTACTTGACGGCGTGTCATTCGCAACGGATAGCGGTTTATACATCCCATGGGCAATGCTGCATGATCGGGAAATTTTTGATATTGGTTTTGGAATACAGGCAAAAACGACTTACCCGGTTCTGGCTTGGATAGGCGTGATCAGCCTGGGCTATATCGTTGGCCCCTGGTTTGGCAAACTTGCCAATGCCAGCGAGCGCCAGAAAAATCTGATGAAGTGCGGGCTGGCCATGTTGCTGGCGTTTGTGGTGATTCGTGTTCTGAATGTTTATGGTGACCAGCCTTGGCAACTCTATGACGAAACCATCCGAACATTGATGTCCTTTGTCAATCTCAGCAAGTATCCACCTTCCTTGTTGTTTCTTCTGTCAACATTGGGGGTGAGTTTTATATTACTGGCTTACTTTGAAAAAACTCAGAAGGGCAATTGGGCCATCGATCGGTTGGCCGTCTTGGGAGGTGCGCCGATGTTTTTCTATATTTTTCACCTCTACGCACTCAAAATTCTCTATTTGTGTGCGCTGATGCTATTTGGCAAAACAAAGGGCGCGTACTATGGCGTAGATCAGCTGTCCACGGTTTGGCTATGGAGTCTCGCGTTGGTTGTGCCATTGTATTATCCGTCTGCCTGGTTCGCCAAATTGAAGAGCCGGCGCCGGGATATTCGATGGCTGCGCTATTTATGATCGTGAGAGGTTGATTCGGAGGGGACTGGTAGCCTGATGGACGCGCTTAAATTAGAATCAATGTCCTAGCACTTGATTATCTGTCGCGGTTTTCTTTTGCCTTTCGTGGCGAAATGACAGATAAACATCGAGTAGAACATGAGTCGAACAATGAACGCGCAACAAAGAGGCATTTATGAGTCCCTTCAAATGGAAAAACATGGTCACGATTGGATTGGTGTTCACGGCTGCTCTGCAAGCCGGTGCAGTTCATGCAGAGCTGAGTGCTCTGGAGAAGAGCATAGTCCAGCACGTCGATACTCAATTGCCTTTGGCCCTGGACGAGCTTAAAACTGCGGTCAATATCAACAGCGGAACAATGAACTTTGCCGGTGTTGAGCAAGTCGGGCGCTTATATCAACAACAGTTTGATGCGTTGGGTTTCCACACCGAGTGGATTCCCGGGAAAGCCTTTAATCGCGCCGGGCATTTGCAGGCCAGTTATGGAACGCGTGGCCCGAAAATTTTAATGATCGGTCATCTGGATACGGTATTTACCAAGGATGATCAATTTCAGGCGTACCGTGACTTGGGCAATGGCAAGGTTGCTGGGCCGGGTATCACGGATATGAAAGGCGGCAACACCATTGTGGTGGCGGCGCTGCGGGCGCTGAAGGCTGAAGGTGTGTTGGATGATATGCAGGTTCGTGTCCTGTTTACCGGCGATGAAGAAAGCAGCGGCAAACCCCTATCGCTCTCCAAAAAAGCCATTGTTGAAGGTGCCAAATGGGCGGATATTGCTCTCGGTTTTGAAGACGGCGACAGTAACATTAAAACGGCGGTCATTGCCCGACGGGGTTCTATGGGGTGGCGTTTGGAGGTCAGTGGGCGTCCGGCGCATTCCTCTCAGGTATTTACTGATGCCGTGGGTTATGGTGCGGCCTACGAAGTGGCCAGAATTTTAAATGAGTTCCGTCAGAAAATTGATGGTCTGGGTGCGGCTACAGTAAATCCAGGTTTATTGGTAGCGGGCAATAAGTCCCTCGAGCTGGATGTTAATAATGCTGAGGCTATGGCAGGTAAAAGTAACATCGTGGCACAAACGGCGATAGTGAAGGGTGATCTGCGTACCTTGAGCCCGGAAGAGTTGGCTAGAGCGCAGGCCACCATGAACGAAATTGTGCAAAGTAATCTTAAACATACATCGGCAAAGCTGAGCTTCGCCGAGGGTTATCCCCCCATGCCGCCGACTGAGGCGAATCGAAAGCTGTTGGCGCAGTACAGTCAGGTCAGTGAAGAATTAAATTATGGCCCTGTAACACCGGTTAATCCTCGTAAAGCCGGAGCTGCGGACATCTCGTTTGCGGCCGATTATGTGGATATGGCTCTGGATGGCTTGGGACTCATGGGCTCGGGTGGTCACACCCGTGATGAAGTCGCCGACATGGACAGCTTTAAAAAGAACATCCATAAAGCAGCAATTTTAATGCACCGACTGGCCAAACAACACACACCGTGACAGCTTTGGAAGGCTAGAGCAAACCAACACATGAGCCAGGAACAAGCAAGTTATCTCCACATTCCCACGATACCGACAGGCTTTGTGCGGCACTTGGCTGAGCCTTTGATGGAGAGGGATACATTCCCACCGGCTCTGGTTGAACCCTATCGTGAATTACTGAACAGCCGTAAGGTCACGGTTGCGCAATACAGTCAGTTCACTGAGCGATTGTGCGACGCCCTGGAAGACGAGTGGTTGGGCTTACTCGATAAAGCCGTTCCTCTGGGCAGTCATGTTGCGCTTCTCCATTTGTTGTATCCCAGTCCGGATCTGGGCACGGCGCTGGGTAATCTGAATCGCTTTTACAGTTTGTTTGTCGATGGTGATGCAGAGCTGTTCGACTTGAGCGAGTGGGACAGTCAACAAAAGGTAGTGATCAACCAACATCATTCTGCGGTTCATTTGCAAATTGCCGCTTTGATGAGAGTGCTGAAGTTATTGTCCTGGCTATGTCAGGAACAATTGCCACTTGTGCGCCTCGCTTTCAGTTGTGAGGCGATGCCTTTTGACAAAGAGTTCGCCTATTTGTTTGGGGCCTGGCCGAGCTATGGTCATCGCCGCGCATATATTCAATTTCATTCTGATGTAGGTTCGACAGCCATTGCTCCGGCGATCAGCGCGGAGCAGTATGCGGCCAACAACCATGTGCATTCTTTATTGTGGCGCAGTGAAGGCGATCTTGAAAAAAAGGTCTATGGGGATATCGCCAAGCATCTTGCAGGCGGTCGATTTTCTGCCGCTGATGTTGCCGAGCGGCTTCATCTTTCGCGTCATACATTGGGGCGTCGTTTGAAGGAGCAGCACAGTAGCTACTCTGACATTCTGTCCCGAGTGCGAAAAGATAAAGCGCTGCACTATTTGCACAGTGCAGATCGGCCTATGCAGAGCATTGAGCAACTGGCTGAGACGTTGGGTTATGTAGAAATGGCGTCATTCAGCCGAGCTTTTAAGCAATGGTTTGCCTGTTCTCCAAAGCAGTACTGGCGGCGTCATGTGGTTGGCTTGCAAAAAAAAGACAAATAACTGCGGCGATCTGATCTTCAAGCTCGTGCAGCGCCACTCTATATTAGCCTCATAGCCAGTTACCTATTTGGAGCCAGTCATGAGTGACGATCGCAGTCTCGATGCCTATCACGCCCTTGAAACCGCCAATAAATATAAGAAAACCCATTCCAATGCCGGTGAGCGCGTCGATCCGGACTTACTTCAGCAATATTTGAAGCAAGTGCTTGAGGAGGGTTATGTGGTCATTCCTGATTTATTGAGTCAGGAGCAGATCGATCTGATTCGCTCTGCCGTGGAACCCTTGCTGGGCCACCGGGGGCGAAATTTTTTCGAGGGTGAACTGACCCAGAGAATTTATTCTGTGATGGCGAAAACCTTTGCTTTGAATCCGATGGTCGAGCACCCGATGATTTTGGCCCTGCTCGATGCGGTGTTAATGCCCAGTTATCTTTTGTCGCAGTTACAAGTCATTAATATTCTTCCTGGTGAACAGCAGCAACCCCTACATGCCGATGATGGTTATGTGCAAATACCCCGCCCCAGAAAGTTTGTCAGTGCGGCGACCGTTTGGGCGATTGATGATTTTAGGGAGGAGAACGGCGGGACGACCATTATTCCCGGGTCTCATCACTGGGGAGACAAACAACCGGGTGAGGACGATCTCAAACGTCAGGTCAGCTGTGAAATGAAGGCCGGTTCGGCGGTCTTTTTTCTGGGAACCTTATGGCATGGTGGTGGTGCCAATGTATCTGATCAGCCTCGTCTTGCGGCTACGGCGCAATATTGTGAAGGTTTTATCCGCCCCCAGGAAAATTTCAGTTTGTCGGTGCCACTGGAGCGTGCGGCGCAGTGCTCTGAAGACATCAAGCGCATGTTGGGGTATTCAATCTTCGGACCGTTTATGGGTATGGTGGATGGCAAACACCCCAAACGGATACTGGAGCCTTATCTGAAGCCCAATCTTTCGTAAATAGTCAGTGCTTGAAAACAAAAAACGCGGCCATTGTTGCCGCGTTTTTTGTGTGCTGTGAACTGTGAGAGTTTATGGTTTATTGGCTCGCAGTTTAAATTCAACACTCGGCAGATTTTCCCCCAGCAGTTCAATTGGACGCCATTGTTGCTGGCTGAACATGTGGCTTTGGTCCACAAAGTGCGGTGATTCTGGATCGTGGGCTTGGCCATAGCTCAAGAACATTTCGCCTTCCGGTCCTTGCTCGGTGAACTGCAGGGCCATAACAAAACAGGAACCGTAGTTCACCGGATAAACCGCCTCGCTACCATGACGTGTTTGACGCTTGCGCAGTGGACTGAAGGGCTGCTTGCTGGCTGGTGTGCCTACATCTGCCAGGGCCAATTCAGAATGTCCGCGATTGCGAGTGCGGGCCTGAGAATAGTTGAAAATACCTTCCCAGGAATACGCTCCAGTCACCGGAATCGGCGCTAAACCCTTGGCTTTGGCGATGTGTTGGATATCACCCAGTTTTGCGTCCAGAGCAACGTTATTGTCTTCCAGTCGCTTTGCCGCTCGGGCCAGGGCAAGAAGGATTGGGTCTTCGCCGTCTCCCGCTGGAGCGAGTGCGCCAGGCGTCATGGCGGGTTTAGTTGGATCGAAGGCATTGGCGAAGAGCTTATCGCTCAAGTCACGATGTGCCGGTACGCGGAATTCAGCCAGGAACTCACGCATAATGTGTGCGCCACGACTCTCCAGCAGATAACGGCCATCCCAATTCGCCAATGCGTTACAGGCGGCGGTTAAATCGTAGTCTTGGCCATCCAGATTTTGTTGTGGGTTGGCCTGGCAGCGTGCCACAAGATCGGCTAGGAGCTGCTGCCCAAACAGGGATTCATTGCCGGTAAACACAGCTTTCAGCTCGTCGATGTCGAAACGATTGTCTTCGCCGGCGGGCTGGCCAGCACTGCGATTACTGATCAGCAGGGCATTGAAACGTGTGCGAGGGCTACGATGGCTTTTTTCAGGGCCGTAGACAATGCTGTAACCTTCCAGGGGTTCTTCAAGATGGCTCAGCCAGTGACTGGAATTGGCGTTAAACACATAGTCTGAACGCAACGCTTTCGGTGCTTCGCTGATTGGGATCAGGCCACTTTGGCGGGCGCCGTCGGTGGCTTGCCATTCGTAAGTGGGGTCGTTGCCAGGCAGCAGAATTGTACCGGCACCATCGCGCCAGATACCTGCGAGTTTCGGGCTTTGTGAGGCTTTACGCCAATAGGCTTCCGCCTGTTCGCTGAGTTTGGGTGTCTGGGTTCCATCAATGTACAGCACGCGCCCATCTTTGGCGGCCATCATGGTATTGACCCAGGGAATAGAACGGTGATCTTCAAAGGCTTGCATGAACGCTTCCGGAGATTCCGCTTTGGCCATAGCCACCCAGTGGCTCAGCATACCAATGTTGTCGAGGTTGGCGTCACGTAGGCTGATGGCAGACTTGGCATTCCAACCCAGATTGGGTGACAGTGAGGCGAGGTTAACAATAGGACCAAAGTGGCTGCCATAGACTTTATGATCTTGTGGCTTTAGCTGCCCATCGGGCTGTTTAACCTCAATGGTCACAGTGTGGCTGACGATGTCTCGGTAATCATCACCGTAGCGATAGCGCATTGGGTTGTTCGGATCTAATTCCAATTGATAAAGCGTGAATCGTTTGGATTGGGATACGGTGTGAGTCCAGCCCAGGTGCTCGTTAAAACCAATACTGATGCCGGGCAGGCCGATCATGCCAACGCCCGCGACGTTCAGTTCGCCAGGGATGGTCAGGTGCTGTTGATAAAAGCGCAGTTCGCCGTCGTAAGGAAAATGTGGGTTGGCCATCAACAGGCTATTGGCACCAGCCACTTTGTCTTTGCCCAGTGCCCAGCCGTTGCTGCCAATACCTTTGGCGGTGAGCACATGTTCCGCATCGAGAACTGGGGGGGAGAAGGCTACTTTTTCGGCCGGCGGTTTGGCGCTGGCAATGGCGCCAATAAAAGCGCGGCTGCTGGACAGCATGGCGAGATCCATGTGGTAGGCCAACAGCTCAGACACCTTAACCGGGTTCACCCAGTCGGCGCCTCGGCAGGGCGAAGGGTAGTCCTCGGGGCTGTTACGTTCGACGAGGTTCTGATTAAAACCATCGGTATACCCCTGCAATAAATCCTGCATAGCCGGATCGAGCTGAGGATAAAGTTGCTCAGCTCGATGCACCAGATTGAATGAGCGATAGGCGATGTCTGAGAGCAGGTATTTATGCTTCGGCCCGGCACCAAGATAGCGAGCGCTTTCTCCACGGACATTGCGAATTTGTTCCGCCAAGGTGCATAGGTTTTCGCGTGCCTGCATATAGCCGGTTGCATAACCCAGGCTGCTGTAATCCTTGGCCACTATGTGGGGCACGCCGTATTTGTCCAGATGCACATCCGCTGAGTAATCATGCTGTTCGACCGCCGCTGGCGCTTTGGTTGCGGCTTGCTGGACGGTATCGGTTTCCGACGATGGGCTGCAAGCGCTTAAGCAAGCGATGCCTAGAATGGATGCGGGGATCAGTGCGGTATTTAGGTTCAAACGAAACGAGGGGTGGGCGATAGTGCGTTTTGATCGCTGAAACATTGATGAGTCCTTAGGGTTCTTATTATCTCGGGGTGACGGTTTTGGCTCAGTATATCGCTCTACTTGCTTAATAAAACCGACTTTACGCAAATTGTGCACTTCTTCGGTATTTTTGGGGAAAGCTGACGCTCATTGTGTGCATAGTGTCGTGCTCAATCTTTCATCGCCATGGCCGATAGCAAACCCATGAGCTATAGATTGCGTGTTTGATGTTGGGGTAGTGAATGCGACTGCTGAAAGTACAAGCCGAAAACCTGCGCCCGGGCATGTTTGTCGCTGAGTTGGATCGTCCCTGGTTGGATACCCCCTTTGCCTTGCAAGGCTTCGTCGTTCAGAATGCCGAAGAGGTGGACTATATTGGTCGCTATGTGGACTATGTCTATATCGATGCAGACTATGCTGGTTCTAATCTCTTTCTCCCCAAACGCCCCCAGCAGGAAGAGACCCTAAAAGACCGCCTCAGTATCAAAGCCGAGTTCGAACAAGCAAAAACCTCTTTCCTCTCGGCCAGTGAATCCCTCGACAAGGTATTTAATGCCCTCAACAATGGTGTGCAAACCGATATTCGTATTGTGCGAGAATCGGTTCAGCCACTGATCGATGGCGTTTTCAATAATAAAGAAGCTATGGCCGTGTTGGTGCGACTGAAGGCATCGTCGGACTATCGCTACCAACATGGCATATCCATGGCCGTTTGGGCCGCTATTTTGGGGCGCCATATTGGTCTTCCGCTTGATGAGTTAGAAAAACTGGTCGTGGGCTGTGCGATGTGTGACGTGGGTATGACGCGCTTGCCCGATGAAATCTTCAAGCAAATTGGAGGGCTGAGTGACTACCAGCGACAGATGGTTGAGCTGCACACCCATCTCGGTATGCAGATGGTCGATGACAATGGCAACGCCGATCTTGAAATTCTCAGCATGATTCGAAGCCACCATGAACGCATGGACGGCAGTGGGTATCCCGACGGTCTGAAAGGCAACGATATTCCCTTATTTGCCCGGATTGCCGGCTTGGTGGATGCCTACGACGCCATGATTACTCCACGCCCTTATGCGCCGGGCGTGTCTTCCTATGATGCGATTCAGGAATTGATTCAAAGCAAGGGGGTGTTATTTCAAGATGCATTAGTCGAGCAATTCGTTCAGGCGATTGGTTTGTTTCCAACGGGTTCGCTGGTTGAACTGAATACGGGTGAAGTTGGGATTGTCGTGAAGCAGAACGATATTCGCCGCCTGAAACCTGAGGTCGTGATTGTCCTCGATAAATTCAAACGCAAACTGGACGCACTGCGGCTGATTGATTTGTCCAGTGATGACATCGGTAACATCAGTTGGATTGTGCAAGGGTTGCGGCCCGGTAGTTATGATGTGAACAGCGAAGAGTATTTCATATGAACCAGGACGTTCATAAAGAAAACCTGGAAAAACCTGGCGTGGGTACTGCTCACTACATCGGCATTATTGAAATTGCCGATTATGATGGACTGGCAGCGCTGCATGGCCCGGCGTCCGCCTTGCTTCTGCTGGATGAGTTTCACCGACGTATGACGTCGTGGGTGCGCCCAATTGATCAAAGTAAAATTCTGAAAGACGGTCGTTTTCTGGTGTCTCTATCCGGTGTGGCTGATGATGCTCAGTTGCAATTGGCGGCTGCGAAATTGGAGCGTTTGTTTTCCCAGCCCTGCGAACTGATGGGGATATCATCACCGATCGGTTATCACGCCGGTTTTTGTCTGCATAAAGGCGATCAATCAACATCGGAAAAGACATTGTTGCATTGCCGCATTGCACTTCGTCAGGCGCGCAAGGCCGCGCTGCCCATGCAGATTTTTCAACAGGAATTTCAGGTTGGGATCGATGACGAATCGCGTCTGGTCGATGAGCTGGAGCAGGCTTTGGAACGCGGTGAGTTTCGTTTGTACTACCAGGTTAAAATACACACGGGCTACCGAACGGCGATTGGCGCTGAAGCGCTTATGCGTTGGCATTGCCCGAATAAAAAAGTCATGATGCCCGGTCAATTTATCGATGTGGCGGAACGTCATGGTGTGATTCGGCCGATGACTTGGTGGGTACTGAAATCAGCCATTGCGCGCTTGAGTAAATGGCCGGAAGCCTTGGGCATTTCGGTGAATGTTCCGCCCAGTCTTTTATTGGATGATGAAATCATCACAGTGCTGGAAGACGCACTTGCCATCTACAGTGTGGCACCTGAGCGACTGACTCTGGAAATCACGGAAAACCTGATGATCAGCGATTACGAGCAGTTGATGCTTCGCCTGAATAAATTGCACCAAATGGGGGTGCGTATTTCCATTGATGATTTTGGAACGGGCTATTCCTCCCTGGCGCAATTTCGCTCTCTGCCTGCCCATGAATTAAAAATTGATAAAGGCTTTGTGATGACCATGCTGGATTCTGATAAAGACCTCGCTATTGTTAAGGCGGTGATTGGCCTGGCTCGAAATTTTGGTATGCGCGTGGTTGCGGAAGGTGTCGAAGACGAAGCCACAGCCAAAGTGTTGAGCGAATTGGGGGCGGATCAACTCCAAGGCTTCTTCTTCGACAAGGCCTTACCTGTGGAAGATTTTGAAAAGCGTTATGTGAATTAAGCAAGCCTTACCGTTTCTCCAGCACTGCCGCCTATGCCCTGAAAGAATACTTCATGCCGTGATATGTGACTCTATTGCGCTCGGCTTTTGCTGGGCGTTGCTACATTGTAATAGCTGTGCTACTGTTTCGCTACTACAATGTAGCATCTCGCAGTGGCTGAGGTGTTTCCTATGACCTATAGATTGATCAGGCACTGTATCAAGTGAAAAAGCTTCCGGATTTGAGCAAAGCAGAATATGAGATTCTGCGGGTGTTATGGCGTACGGGTGACAGTACGGTTCGTCTCGTCCATGACCAGCTTAATGAATCTACTGAGTGGGCCTATACCACCACCAAGACCCATATGGACCGAATGGTAAAGCGTGGTTTGTTGGCACGTTGTGATACCGAGGACGGCATTCAATACCGGGCTCTGTTGTCCAAACCTGAAGGGCTGGCGAATATGGTACGTTATTTTGCTGAACGGGTTTTGGAGCTGGATGGCCAGTCGGTTGTTTCCATGTTTGCCAAAAGTGAAGCCTTGAGCAAGCAGGAAATCAAACAACTGAAAAGCTTGTTGGATACGCATTCGGACAATGACAATGACTGAGTTGATGGCTTCTGTTTTGAATGTTCTCTATCAACAATCCATCTGGGCGGGAATATTGTTTCCGGCGGTTCTAGTGTTTGCCTATGGACTTCGTCGCGCTTATCCCGGCCTATTGATGGCGATCTGGTTATTGATTCCCCTGCGTTTGATTGCGCCAACTGACCTGGCGTTTGAATACAGTTTGGCTGAGTGGTTGAGTACTCTGCCCATCGCAGATGTGATGCCGGCACCGGGGATAGAACGCGTGGCCGAGGGCGCTGCAGGCGTTTATAGCCACGCTGAGTTTTCGGTTGATTCAGATTTAAGTGCAATCGAGTACACTTTGTTCGCTCTGTGGTTGTGCGGTTTTCTGTGGTGTCTGTTGAGGTTTTTGAAGGCGAGAAGGCATCTGCGCAAGCTTGCCAGGCAGGCTAAGAGTCTTAAGTTCGGTGAGTGCCACTCTATGTTGCAAGAAGCCCGTGCGGCGTTCTCTTGTCGGCGTCGCATCCAGCTGGTGATCAGTTCAAACTCCCATTCCGCTTATACCCTCGGTACGATCCAGCCGATTATTTGTTTACCCGGCAAGCTCTGGTGCAAGCTGAGTCGTGAAGATCAACGTGCAATTATTTATCACGAGGTGGCTCACGTGAAAGCTTGCGATGATTTATTGCTCTATGGCTTGAATCTGATTCGCTGTGCCTTCTTTTTCCACCCGGCGATCTGTTATGCCCAGGCGCAGATTTCCCAGCAACGCGAGCGTTTGACGGATATTGCCGTCGTGCAAAGCAACAAGATACCGCCGAGGCAATACGCCAGAGCATTGCTGAATTATATTGAACAATCCACCTTGCATCGGTTCGAATCGGTTGCGCCGGGGGTGGGTGGGCAATACCTGCTAATGAAAATAAGGATAGAAGCAATGATGAGTAATCGTGTTACTCCGCTTCCTTGGCAGAAGGTCGCGGCATTATTACTGATGGCCTTGATGATGGGGCTGGTTCTGCCAATGGATACACTGGCGAAATCTGGGCAGCTCGACAAAACGGAAGCGCTCACGTTCAGTCCTCCTATGGACCCGTCGTGGATTTCATCGAATTTTGGTATGCGAAAGCATCCGCTGACGGGCAAGAAAAAGTTTCACAAAGGCATCGATTTGCCGGCAGCCTTGGGAACGGAAGTGTATGCCGTTGCCGCGGGTAAAGTGTTACGTATCAAGAGTGATAGTGTGAACAAACCCAATTATGTGGTGATTGATCATGGTCAGGGCTTGGTCAGCCGGTACTTCCAAATTGGCGAGGTACAGGTCGAGGTGAATGAGCAGGTTCAACCTGGGCAAGTCATTGCTAAGATTGCCAGCCCTTATCTGGGGACCGGTCCTCATTTGCATTTTGAATTACACAAAGACAATAAAGCGATAGACCCGCTATTGTATTTATATCAATAGTCTTTGTATCAAACCTTCGAGTTACAGCGGTTTTATCAAAACGATTGATGCCGGCCTTCATATTGATATGCAGATCGAACCTGCCGAAAAGGGCGTTTGGCTATGACGTAAACGCCCCTTGTTTCGACTCAGCTTGCCGCTTGCAAACGCTCCTCTACAAAATCCAGGCGATCCTGACCAAAGAACATTTCACCATCCAGAAACATTGTCGGTGCGCCAAATATTTTTCGCTCGGCCGCCGCTTCGGTGTTGCTGATGAGCTCAGCTTTGATGTCACTGCCTTGACTCAATTCGATCAAGGCCTGGGCATCCAGACCAGCATCGTTTAACGTTGCGGCGACGATGTCCATATCCCCCATGTTTTTTTCTTCCTGCCAGAGGGCTTGATAAACACAATCGACATAGCGTTCGAAACATCCGAGCTTCTGGGCTGCGAGAGCGGCACGCATCAGATAGAGGGTGTTGATGGGAAAATGAGGGTTAAAGCTGAGCTCCACCTGATAGCGTTTGCTGAAACGCGGTAAGTCATGGAGCAGCATATATTCACCCTTGGTGGGAATGGCAACGGGTGAGGTGTTCCCGGTGGCTTTGAAGATACCGCCCAGCAACATGGCTTTGTAATCGATGGTGCAGTGGTATTGCGCTTTGAGTTGCTGCAGGCGTTTGTGGGCGAGAAAGGCGGTTGGGCTGCCAAAGTCAAAGTAAAATTCTATGGTTTTGCTCATGGCCGGGTTCCTGACAGTAAGAGGGTAAAAGGAATTGTTTTACGGTCGTTCCATTGGGGTATTGAGGTTTTGCGCTTACAGGTTCTATTATGGAACCTGATAATAAAACGCATCGTTGAATAGGTCAAAGATAACAGACGGCTTCCGTTCTGGTGGCGGTTCCGAAAAGCGCTAGTGGCAACCTCGGGCTTCTGTTTTAATGTCGCAGCTACAAACCCGCCGGGGGTTTGAGACTGAGGGGAATGTTGTGTCGTTTAAAGACAGTGTCATGCTGGTGTTATTGGCCGCGATCTGGGGTGGGTCCTTTTTGTTTATGCGTTATGCCGTGCCCGAGCTCGGGGTGGCACCACTGATTTTTCTACGCGTCGGGTTGGCAGCCCTGTTTCTGTTGCCCATCTTGTTGTGGCAGGGTAAGGGCGCCGAGCTGAAGCGCGTGTGGGTACCGAGTTTTGTGAATGGCTGGGGTAACTCGGCGATTCCGTTCTGTTTAATCGCCTATTCCCTACTGACTCTAAGTTCAGGCTTTGCCTCGATTCTGAATGCGGTGACCCCGATCGCGACGGCGGTGGTTGGATTCTTATGGCTCCGAGAGGGAATGTCCTGGCTCAAAGCATTGGGCATGTTGATTGGCATCGCCGGGGTGACCTTATTGGCCTGGAATAAGTTGTATGTCAGTCAGGAAGACACTTGGCAGGTCGCTCTGGCAATCGGGGCGGGCATACTGGCGACGCTGTTTTATGCGATATCCGCGATCTTTACCAAACGCTATCTGACGGGCATCGACAGTATGGTCTTGTCGACGGGGTCTATGCTGGGTGCCAGTGTTTTGTTGCTGCCCCTGGCCATTGTGTACTGGCCGGAGACCCCGATCAGCCTGTTGAGCTGGTTAGCGGCCGTTGCCCTGGCGATTATTTGTTCGGCTTTGGCCTATTTGATGTTCTTCCGCCTGATTCACACGGTTGGGCCAGCACGGGCGACGACGGTGACGTTTATTGTGCCGGTATTTGGCATGCTGTGGGGAGCGACGCTGCTGGATGAAGACGTTTCCCTCACCATGCTGCTGGCGTCGGCGATTACTCTGTTTGGTACTGGATTGGCGACGGGTTTGCTTGGCAACCGACAGGAGAGTTGATTTTCGCCGACTCAGTGTCGGCGAGGAGTCGTCGATTTCGATTGGGGTGGGGTGCCATAAGGCGCCGGGCGAAAGGTCGCTCAGTTCAGCAAAGCCTTATCGTCCTCACTGCTGATTGTGCTTAAACTGGCGGGGAACTCACGGGTGGCCGCGCGGCAGGGTTCCTGAGGAGCGGTATTGGCTTCCATAAAGGCGAAGTAGTCTTCGCTCAAGGTCCGCCCAGGGGCTCTTCGGTCACTGGACTTACGACGCTTGCGGTGAAACAAGTCCAGGGGAAGATCTTTACAACGGTCATGTTCCAGGCGTCGGTCTGCTCCTTTACGCCGGTCGACAAAAATCTTACTCATACGCATCAAACCTATATTTACCGCCCAAGTATAGTACAAAAAGACCTGGGCGCCATTTTCCATGTTTCTGTTGTGGTTATTCTTCTTATTCCAGATTAGGTCGAGCTGTCTGGACTGCCTGTCGCATTTAAAAGTTCGCTATAATGCGCCTTGTTGATGCCAGGGTCTAGCCCTAGGCCAGAATTGACCAGGGCACTAATGAGCAAACCATTGAACCCCCCTGACCCCAGAAACCGCAGTAGGACAGACATGTCAGAGCAGAGAAACGAAGGCCCGATTCAGACGGCCATTATTGATAAGTTGCAAGCGTTATCCCCAAGCCATCTTGAAGTGCACAATGAGAGTCATATGCACAATGTGCCGGCAGGTTCGGAGTCTCATTTCAAGGTGATTCTGGTCAGCGAAGCCTTCAAGGGTTTGCGCCAGGTGCCTCGTCATCAGAAAATTTATGGCCTCTTGGCGGATGAAATGGCCGGCCCGGTTCACGCTTTGGCATTGCATACCTTCAGCCCTGAAGAATGGCCAGGTCAATCAGTTCCGGAGTCCCCCAATTGTCTGGGTGGCAGTTTGCACGACAAGAAAGGGGCATAGGAATGGTTTTGCAAGAAGAGCGCTTCGTTGTAATGGCGCTGTATAAATTTACCCCATTCGCAGATTTTACCGAGTGGCGTGCCGGTATTCAGGATGCAATGGCAGAACATCAAGTAAAGGGCTCGTTGTTGATTGCAGCGGAAGGGATCAACGGTACCGTGGCCGCTGAACGCGATGGTATTGAGGGGCTTAAAGCTTACCTTAATCGCATCCCAGCCCTGGAAAATTTCAGCTATAAAGAGTCCTTTTGTAAGGAACAACCGTTTAACCGCAGCAAGGTGAAGCTGAAAAAAGAAATCGTGACCATGGGGGTTCCCGAGGTGGACCCTTTGAAAGTGGTTGGTAGCTACGTTAAACCACAGGATTGGAATGCGCTGATTTCTGACCCGGATGTGGTCTTGGTCGATACCCGAAACGATTACGAAGTGGAATTGGGTACCTTCAAAGGTGCGCTGGATCCAAACACGACCAGTTTCAGGGAATTCCCGGAATACGTCGCCCAGGAGTTGGACCCCGCCAAGCACAAAAAAGTAGCGATGTTTTGCACTGGCGGCATTCGTTGTGAAAAATCCACAGCCTATCTGAAAGAGCAGGGCTTCGATGAGGTCTATCACCTGGAAGGCGGTATCTTGAAGTATCTGGAAGAAGTGGATGAAAAGGACAGCATGTGGGAAGGCGAGTGCTTTGTGTTCGACGGTCGAGTGACGGTAGATCACCAGCTGCAACCTGGTGAGTATGAATTGTGCCATGGCTGTCGTCACCCGATTGATCAGGAAGCCAAACAGTCTCCCAAGTTTGAAGAAGGGGTGAGTTGCCCTCGTTGCCACGATGAATTGAGTGAGGAGCAGCGCGATCGTTTTCGTATGCGACAACAACAGATTCAGCTGGCCAAAGCCCATGGTCAGGATCATATCGGTGGGGACGTAAAAACGCTCCAGGCTGAAAATCGTGCGCGCAAACAAGAGTTGAAAGCGGCGCAGAGGGCCGCCAGTAAATCCGCGTCTAAGTAGCGGGTTGTGAGCAGGCTGTGATCATGCCCGGTATAAAACGTCTAACGTCGTTTTCCAAACGATTGCAGGTTTTATTACTGGGTTTGTTGCTTGCGTCCTGCAGTACGCTGGAAAACCAGAACTCTCCATCGCATGTATCCCCGTTGTTTCCCCTTTTGGCGTCCTGCCGTTCCGAGCGGGTCCAACCGTCTCCGGAGCTGATCAGTCATCCCGTGTTTTCGCAGTTGGCCGCCAATCGTTTTTTATTGAGTTTTCGTCACGACTTGCGTGAATACCCGCAATGGCGGGATTGGGTGCATCGTGTGGTCAAGCTTCGCGCTCAAGATGCCACTGTGTCGATCAGCGCCGCTTGTCTCGACGCGTTGTTGAGCCATGAGGTGTTTCAACTGCGAGATCAACTCTTTACTGGTTGGCAGCAGAATCTGTACCGCCCCTGGCCATTGATCGCCCATGTCATGAAGCCTTTTGTGAATCGCGGCGTTTTACAAGAACTGAGCGCACAACACGATATTGAAAAACAGTATCGAGCGGTCGCACATCCGTTGGATTTGGGTATGTTGGCGGATCGCCAATGGTATGGTGCTCAGGCTATCGCGATGGAACCGCTCACTTTTGATCAGCTGAGTGTGGATCACTTGGGTATTCCACAATTGAGCCCTCAGGAAGAAAAACAGCTGTTAGACCTATGGCAGCCCATTTGGGCCATTGAGGAGCGAGCACATAATGATCGCCCAATGCGTGTGGAACGCCGGGAAGCTGAAGTGCATTTCAAACATGAGCCCAGCATTTACCGTTATGTCAGCTTTGCGCGCTTGGGTGGCGAAATACTGGTGCAATTGAATTATCTGATTTGGTTCAGCGAGCGCCGAGCCGATGGGCCTCTGGATATTTTGGCCGGCCAGCTTGATGGCATCCATTTTCGCAGTTATCTGGATCGACGAGGTCATTTATTGGCCCATGATGCTATGCATCATTGCGGTTGCTGGTATCAGTTGTACCCTTCGCCGAAGTTACATCAGTCGGTTAAAGCCGCGGGTGAGCCGAGTTACCATTCCCGTTTCTGGCCTGGCAATAAGGCACCCATTGTGTTGATCTCATCGAATCAACATCGTGTTGAAGCACTTTTACCCCACCGAGACTCCCCCTGGCGTCGTCACGGCGCGACTTTGACGCCACTGCACAAGAGGCTGTATTCCGAACTTGCGGGTCTGTTCAATGCCTCGGGTTTGATTCCTGAATCAAAACGCCCCGAACGTTTTTTGTTTGCCCCATTGGGTGTGAAAGCGGCGGGCAGTATGCGAAGTCGTGGCCGCCACCAAATTGCTTTTACCAGTGAGCGCTATTTTGATGCCCCGTTTCTGCTCAAATCATTGGGCTATCGACGAGTAAGCCCATTGCTCAAATCACCAGCGTCCGACTAAGGTCTTAGGGGAAAGCCCTGCCGGCCTTGATACAGTACGGCCTTATTTGAATGATGAGGTGAGTATGGGGACGGACAAGAAGGTCGCGCTGGTGACCGGGAGCAGCAGTGGTATTGGCTTGGGTATTGCCCGTCAGCTAGCCGCAGCCGGGTTTGATGTCATGCTGCATGGTTTATTGGATCGCGCGGAAGGAGAGGTTTTTGCTCATGATTTTGCCGAGCAATATCAGGTACGCAGCGCATTCAGTAACGCTGATTTGCGTGAGCCGGCTGAAGTGGGTGCCTTGATTAGCCAATGCAGTGATCAACTCGGTGCGGTGGACGTTCTGGTGAACAATGCGGGCATTCAATTTACCGAGCGGCTGGAAAACTTTCCTGAGCAGAAATGGCACGACATTATCGCCATTAATTTGAGCAGTGCGTTTTTCGCCATGCAAGCCGCGATTCCCATGATGCGTGAAAAGGGGTGGGGGCGCATTATTAATATCGCTTCGGTTCATGGCTTGGTGGCGTCTGCCCAGAAGTCCGCTTACTGTGCGGCAAAGCATGGTGTGGTCGGTTTAACGAAGGTGGCGGCTCTGGAAAACGCGGATGCGGGCATTACCGTGAACGCCATTTGTCCTGGTTGGGTGGAAACGGATCTGGTAAAACCTCAGATTCAAAGCATCGCCGATCAGCAGTCCATCTCATATGAAAAAGCTCGATCCGAGTTGGTCGGTCAAAAACAGGCATTGAGAGATATGACCCAAACGGCCATGCTGGGAGCATTGGCGGTCTTTTTGTGTTCTGAGGATGCCGCTACAATGACCGGCACTGCTTTACCCGTAGATGGGGCCTGGACGGCGCAGTGAGCCGCGGGCACTTTCGCCCAGTACCTAAGAGAGCGGGCAGATAATACATCCATGATCAAATTGATAATTGCGGACGACCACCCCCTGTATCGAGCGGCGTTGGTGCAAACACTTCCACAGGCTTTTCAGGGCGAAGACACGCAATTGTTTGAAGCTCAATCAGTGGCGGAAGTTCACCACTTGCTGGAGTCTGAAGAAGATATCGATTTGATCATTCTCGATTTACACATGCCTGGAGCACAGGGTTTTTCAGGGCTGATCAATTTGCGCGGTTGTTATCCCGAGATTCCAGTGGTGATGGTTTCTGGGAATGATAGTGTGGATGTGCGCAGCAAAGCGGCAAGTTACGGGGCGGCGGGGTTTATCTCCAAGTCCTGTGAAACCCAAACCTTACTGGAAGCCATGCAAGCGTTGTTGGCCGGGCAGCATTGGTTTGGTGATCTGCCGGAAGGGACGGGCAGTCAAAGTGGCGATGACCTCGCCGAGCGTGTTGCCAGTTTGACCCCTCACCAGTTTCGAGTGTTTGTCATGATTGCCCAGGGGCTGCTGAATAAACAGATTGCCTATCATTTGGGAATATCAGAGCCGACCGTTAAATCCCATGTTACAGCGATTTTCAAAAAGCTGGGTGTGCGCAAACGCACCGAAGTGATTATTGTGGCGAACAGTTTGAGTGAAACGGTTGAAGATTTAAATCAGCAGTTGTTGGATGATTAAAAACCGTATGGTTGAAGCCGTTGCTATTGTCTCTTTACCCTCCTTATAAAACTTCATGTCATTATTCCTTGCCTCAGGACAAGGCGTTTCAGTGATGAGGCCCGTTTTTAATTCAACAAACGATCGAGTAGGGCTCTGAGCGCGGCGGGCTTAATGGGCTTCTTCAAGAAGTAAAAACCTTCTGCGAGAGCCTGTTGTTTTACGGTATCGGTGCGGTCCGCTGAAATGACGATGGCTTTCACATCTTGTTGCCAATGAGTTTTCATTCTGGCGAGCCAATCGATACCAGTTTCACCTTGGTCAAGATGAAAATCGGCAATGACCAAATCGGCTGGGGCTTTTGCCTGCCAGTCTTCCGCCTGTTGAATATGCTCAAGCTGAAGGCCCCATTGTTCAAACAGCAGCTCCATTGCGTTCGCGCTGTCACGTTCGTTTTCAATCAGATAAATTTGGTGGCGCCCGAATTCCATGTTGGGTGTGCTTTTTCGCATGTCCAACTCTTGGAGTTCGACTTCATTGTCTGGCTGCTCCTGAATGTCGAGCTTGTGGGCAATGGGCACGCTGACCCGGAATACGCTGCCTTGGCCGACGGTGGATTCAAAGCTGAGAGGGTGGTCCAGCAAATGGCACAAGCGTTGAACGGTAGCGAGACCAAGGCCAGAGCCTTCTTCATTGATGGCATTGAGACGAGTAAACTCATTAAAGATGTCATCTCGACTTTCCTTTGGAATGCCTATGCCCGTATCCCAGACTTCAAATTGTAAATGGTGCGGCTTACGGCGCGCGCCGAAAAGAACGCGCCCGGAAGCCGTGTAGAGCACCGCATTAGAAATCAGGTTCTGCAGAATTCTTAACAGCAATTCAGGGTCGCTGTGGATGCGCACGGAGCTGGGACAAAAATGGAAGCTCAGACCTTTTTGCTCGGCACTGAGTTGAAAGCTGTCACGGGCGCTTTGCATGACCTCGTGAGCGGACAGTGTTGTCGTCTGGGCTTGAATGGCTCCGCTGTCGAGCTTGGCAATGTCGAGCAATTGGCCGATCAGGTATTCGCTTGATTGAATGGCAGAATTGATGTTCTCCAAAATGGGCTCTTGTCCCCCAAGCTTTTGTTGCAAGGCTTCGGTAAACAGACGTGCGGCATTTAAGGGCTGGGCGAGGTCGTGGCCGGCCTCGGCGAGAAAGCGCGTTTTGTTTTTATCGGCTTCAGCCAACAGACTGTTCATATGCTGCAATTCACGAGTGCGTTCATCCACTTTTTGTTCAAGCAGGTTTTTATGCTCGGTCAGTTCCAGCAGGGCACGGCGATAATCTGTGATATCGGTGTAGGTAGTAACATACCCCCCATCGGGCAATGGGTTGCCTCTAATTTCCAGCACGGTGTTGTCGGCTCGCAGGCGTTCAAATACATACGGTTGGCGAGCGGCCAGATAATCCATTCGCTTGCGAATATGGGATTCCACTTCACCCGGACCGCATTGCCCGCGCTCCGCATTAAAACGCACGAGATCCGCCACGGGGCGCCCGACGTGAATTAAATGATCGGGATACTCAAACAGTTCCAGATAACGCTGATTCCAAGCGACCAGTTGCTGATTACTGTCGACCACACTGATGCCCTGACTGATACTGTCGATGCTGGACTGCAGGGTGCTGCGGCTGAACTGAAAGATTTGGGAGGTTTCCTGAAGCAGTTCAAGATCCGAATGCAGTTTGGGTCGGTTGATCTGTGCCGCGTAACGAATAATATGGCTGGCGCTCACGCTGCCAATCACACCGGCCAGTAAGTTCTCAACGAAATCGATAGCTTTGTCATCAGCCCAGGCCTGTTTCTGTGCATTGCGATCTCCATGTTGACCATAGAATTGATCCATTGCCAGTTGCGCCTGCTGTGCACCAATAAAACTGCTGGCGAGGCGTTGCAATTGCTGGGGGTGAATCAGGCGCTGGGGCAAACTGGTTTCCCGGCGTCGGTCCCAGGCACTGATGCCCACAAAGGCCAGGCAGTTGAAGAGTAAACTCCACAACACACCGTTACTGATTGGAGACAGGCTCTCGATTGCAAATAACTGTTGTGGGCGTAAAACGTTCAGGCCGAAAGGACCCTGCTCGATAAAGCCTTGATCGAGCCAGCCGGCCAGGGCGAGCGCAGGCAGAAGCAGAGTATAAGCCCATATGATAAAGCCCAGAATCAAGCCGCCCAGCGCGCCTCGAGCGCTGCGTGTTTGCCAAAACAAGGCGGCAATGAGTGCCGGTGCAAATTGGGCAACCAGAGCCATCGACAGCAAACCAATGGAACCCAGTGCTTCACTGGAACCGAGCCAACGATAGTAGATATAGGACAAGGCCAGCAAACAGGTGATGGCCAGGCGTCGAAACAGGCGCAGGGCTTTGCTGAGATCGTCCTGCTGTGCGAGCCAGCGACTGCGGTACAGTGCTGGCATGATCAGTTCATTGCTGATCATGGTCGATACGGCCACACAGGCGACAATCACCATGGAACTGCCTGCCGACAAGCCGCCAAGGTAAACCAGAGTGGCCAGTCCCACATCACCATTTTGCAGGGGTAACAAGAGGGCGAATTTTTCGGGACTCAGCCCCTGGCCCTGTAACAATAAAAGACCGCCATAGGCCAACGGCAGAATGGCCAGACCGAACACAATCAGATAAACAAATAGAATTCGAGCGGCGGGCTTCAAATCGTTTTCGTCTCGGCTTTCTACGATGAGGGCGTGGAATTGCCGAGGCAGACAAAGTATGGCTGCGGCGCCGAGCACCAGAGCAGCGATAAAACCTTGGTCCTGCTCGCGGCTGGTCACGATATGCTGAACATAGCCATCTCGATTGACTTCTTCCCACAGTTGCCAGGGCGTGTCGAAATAGCTGAAACAAACGGCGAACGCCAACAGCAAAAACACCAGCAGTTTTAAAATGGATTCAAAGGCGATGGCGAGCATCAGGCCATCGTGGTGCTCATTGCGATCAATACGTCGGGTGCCAAACAGAATGGTAAACAGGGCAAGTGCGATTGCGGTATACAGTGCCGTATCTTGGAGCGGGCCGGGTTCAGCGGCGAGTTGCTCACCACTGATGGTATGGAAGCTGCCTGCGATGGCTTTTAACTGCAAGGAAATATAAGGGAGCAGGGCGACCACTGAAATAATTGTAATGCTGACAGAGAGGGCCTGGCTGTTGCCATAGCGGCTTCCCAGAAAATCAGCGATGGATGTACTGTTTTCTTCTTTGCTGACGCGAATGATTTTTCGCACCAATGGTGCGCCTACCAGAAGAGTAAGAATGGCGCCGATGAACGTCGGTGGAAACCACCAGCCGTTATAAATGGCCTGGCTGGTTGTGCCGTAGAAACTCCAGGCGGTGCAATAGATGGTTAAGGACAGGCCAATGATCCAGGGTTTGGCTTTTTTCAGCCAGGCCTTGGATGCGCGATCACCAATATAGGCCACTGCAAACAGACAGAGCAGATAAGCGATAGATAAAACCGAGATATCCAGGGGGCTGGGCATGGTGATTCACGATTGATAAAACGTCTTACCCTAGGATTAAATGCGCCTTCCCGCAAGGGGAAATTGCAATAGGCAGCCCGGAGAGGCCAGGGACCACTCCGGGCCGAAAATTAAAATCGCAGGCGTTTAGCTTGGATCTCAATATTGGCTTGCGCAGACCAGGCCGGCAGTTGCTGAGCCGTTAATGGTTGCGCCGCCTGGCTGTTAATGAATTGAGAGGCTGGCAGGGGCTTGGCGTGGTGCAAATGTTGCCACATAGCGTCCATCGCCCGCTCATAATAGTAGTGCATCGGCACCAGCTGCTGACGAAACTCCGGCCAACTCAGGAGGGCATCGAAATGCTGGCCGTGATTAATTTCAATGTAGCGGACATTGTCCCGTTTGGGAAAACGATCGGCGCGCAGTGCCATATACCCGCGTGAGTTGTGGTTTGGACCCACCAAGCTGTCGTGGTTGCCGTGGAGAATTAGAGTCGGCTTGCCGTGCACATCGCCGTTGAGCGACAGGGCATTAATATTGTCTTGAACGGTTTTGCTGCGGTAATACTTCGCCAGACACTGAAAGCCAGCAAAGCTGGGATCGGCGGGATCAAACATATTCAGAACCTGCCCTTGGTATGCCAAGTTGATCCCCGCCGTGTTTGGAATGCCACCACTGAGACCGTACAAGGCTTGTCTGGCACGAGTAGGCATGGTCTTGGCCTGGCCTTTTTCCTGGTAAACAAAGCTGAACTCACACAGAGAATCCTGAGCGCTGTTCTGGCCATAGGCATTGGCGTAGTTAATAGCAATCGATGGCCACAGGTGATTGGCCACCGCAAAGGCCTGCAAGGAATAGCTTGGCGTTTTCATGCCCAGTTCTTGCAGTTTGCGCTCTGCTTCTTTCGCCAGTCCCGGATCTTCGCCACTTAACAGTGCGGCTGCTTTGAGGTTTTTACAACGTTGCTTTAAGGCTGGAGTTGCGGCGGCAATCGCGCTGGAGAATATCGATGCGGCTTCGGGCTTGCTGGCGAGTATTGCACAAGGTTGATAGAGTGCGTGCTGAATGCCCAAATAGAGAATGTCACGGCCGACACCTGTGTAGGCATCATTGGGGTGTTCGACTTGGTATTCAAAGTCTGTCGGTAAATTCAAGGTGGGTTCCGACGCGACAACGCCGTCGATCCAGTGTTCTCTATCCAATTCTGCCGCTTGGACAACACTGTTGCCGCCATTGGAAATACTGCTGGCGATAACGGTGGTGTTGTCTCGCGTGAAATGGCTTTGCCCGTTTTCCCGGTGATGCTGGTTCAGAAGGTAGAACGCCATTTTTACGGCCTGAAGGGTGTAGCGCCCCCAGTCCTTTTCAATGTGATTTCCGCTGTGAGCATGTCTGCTCGCAATACGCAGATCCTTGCCGTCGAATTGAGACGATTGGTCGGGCGCAGCGGCAAGCAGCATGCCGGCACCGCTGTAGTGTGCGCCGTTATCCAGGAACTGAAAGCCCGTGCCGGTACCTTTATCGGTGTAGGCGACGGCACAGCCATGTCTCAGCCCCCAATCACCAGCGGTGCCAATCGCACCCCATACCCCACGCGACCCTGAACTGGGTGCAGCGATGATACAGGGGCGTTCAGCTTGAAAGTGATCGGGCACCTGCACCACGATATTGGTAGCAACTTCTCCATTTGGATAGTGGACGCTGGATCGATACTCATGGCCGGGAATGTTTTTTTGGCTGTTCTCCGGGCCGTAAAGTTTTGCGTAACCGGCGTCTTTATGAGTGCTGACGATGGCTCGGTAATTGTTATAGATGGCGGCTCGGCGCAGGTCCATCTCTGTTAGTTTGCCTGGATTTTCGGCTGAAGGTTGTGTGCTTGCTTGCAGTCCGGCAAGCCCTAGGCCGGCGCTTAACAGATCGTCTTTCTGACCATCCAGATAGCTGTGTTGAATGTCGCTGTGTTTAAAATCCAACAACCTTGCTTCAATCGGAGTTCCTTCGGAGCAAGCGATGCTGCTCAAGCCCAGCGTGCCAAGCAGGACGCTTGATGCCAGAGTTTTGCCGCGGCTGGAATCTCTTACCGTCGTTTTTGGAAGTGCGTTAACGCTCATAAATATTGCTCACTAAATCAATAAGAGAATAGCCAGAACAGTGCCGATCAATGGCACAACAACCGTCAGGGCACCCATGGGCCAGTAGGCGTCTTTATGGGTTTCGCCGCAGATGGCTCGAATGGTGGTGACGACATAACCGTTGTGGGGCAGGGAGTCGAGTGCGCCAGAAGAAATGGCGATCACGCGATGCAAAGCCTCGGGGTTTACGCCGGCTTCAATATAATGGGGAGCAAGAATCGGCAGCGCGATGGACTGGCCGCCTGAGGCGGAACCCGTCAGAGCAGCAATGGTGGTTACTGCGATTGCCGCTCCGATCAACGCATCGCCGGGGATGCCGGTAATGGCATCTACCGCCATGGCGAAGGCGGGCGAGGCTTTTGCGACCGAGCCAAAACCCACAACGGCGGCGGTATTGCCAATCGCCAACAGGGCTCCCGTTGTTGCGACGCCAATGGCCAGAGATAAATTTCCCAGACGTTGAGTATTGAGCAGCAAGGCGGCTACACAACCCGCGAGCAGCGCCACAATCAAGGCATATTTTCCGTAGAGTTCATGGGTAAAAAAGGTCACACCCAATACTGCGGCGATGGGGAGCATGGAGAGCCAGGGAGATGGCAATTGCTGATCGCCAATGTCTTTATCCCCTTCGCGTTCAATAAAACGTTCGCCATTGGCTAAGGCCCGTTTCAGCATAAACTGTAGCCACAAAAAGCCCAGCGCGGCCATCGTGACAGCAACAACAGCACTGACTTCCCAAGCGGCGTAAGGGGAGGTGCCAAGATGCTCGATGGGGATCCAGTTTTGAATTTCGGGAGAGCCTGCCGAGGTCATGGTGAAGGTGACGGAACCAAATGCCATAACCGCTGGGATAAAACGTCGAGGCAGATCGGCACGTTTGAAAAGACTGACCGCCATGGGATACGCCGCGAAGGCCACCACGAACACGGACACACCACCGTAGGTTAAAATCGCACAGGCCAGTACCACTGCGAGTGCCGCGTTATGCTGGCCGATGTGACTGGTGATCCACAGTGCGATGCTGTCCGCACTGCCGCTGTCTTCCATGAGTTTTCCGAACAGTGAACCCAGCAGAAACATAAAAAACCAGGCCGCGACAAATCCACTGAAACCACCCATGTAACTGGTCACAAAACTGCTTGCGCCTTTGTCGCCCATTGGTGGAAACATTTGCAGGCCACTACTCAAGGCAACCAGCAGCGCGCACAGGGGTGCGGCGATCAATAAATTCATGCCGCGAATCGTTAATACGATTAACAGTATCAGTGCGCCGGCCAATCCAATAATACTTAACATCTTTGATCCTTAGTGCGGTTCGCAATCGTCTGTTGCGAAGACGGCGGAGGAAATAAACAGGGCTTCCATTGTTGATGGAGATGTATTTCGTAACCACTATACCTTGGTAGGATGCGCAAACTAGGGTGATCATACCTTGGTCTAGAGGCCATAAGAAAAAAGATACAGTACAGTGATCGTCAATAAGAAAAGGTAACTGAAATAGCTGACTCGGGTTTGAGCCTAAGTGGCAAAGCAGTAGCCAGAAAACCGATTTACAAAAAGATAAAATCATAAGAGAACAGGAACGAGACGATGAAACAGCGTTCATTCGCCCTTAAGTGCCTGCCCCAAGCCATTATTGTCATGGGACTCAGCACGGGTATCAGCCCCCAGTTATTCGCCCAGGAATCCATTGCGCTTGAAGAGGTGACGGTCACAGCACAGCGCCGTGAGCAGTCTCTGCAAGATGTCCCCGTCGCCGTGACCGCCTTCAGTGCCGATGCCATGGAGCAAGCAGGCACCGCTACTATTGTGGATTTGCAGCGCTCAGCACCGAACACCACGCTGCAGGTTAGTCGTGGTACGAACAGTACTTTAACCGCTTATGTCCGCGGCATCGGCCAGGCTGACCCACTTTGGGGATTCGAGCCGGGTGTGGGTCTTTATGTGGACGATGTTTACTTTGCTCGCCCTCAGTCTGGTGTGTTGGACGTATTTGATGTTGAGCGTGTTGAGGTCCTGCGAGGTCCACAGGGCACCCTATATGGTAAGAACACCATTGGTGGTGCGGTTAAGTACGTGACCAAAAAGCTGACCGGCGAACCCGAGTTTTCAGCGAAAGCGTCGGTGGGCAGTTACGGTCAGCGTGATCTGACGGTTTCTGGCCAATTGCCACTGATTCAAGATCAATTGGCGATGGGCGTGAGCATTGCTCGCCTGCAGAGAGATGGCTTTGGTACTTTCCTGCAATCTGGGGAAGACAACTACAACAAGGATTTGCTTGCTGCGCGAGTGAGTTTGGAATACACCCCAAGCGAGAACGTTTTTATTCGCTTTGCTGCGGATAAAACCGACGACGACTCCAACGCAAAAGGCGGCCATCGTCTGACGCCGAGTTTGCGTTTGCCAAGCGAGATTACGCCGTCTGATGTGTTCGATACCAATGCGGATATGGACACGAACAATGAAGTGAAAAGTTCCGGTGCATCCTTGACGGTTGAGTGGGAGCTGAATGATCAGTACACCTTTAAGTCGGTGAGTTCATATCGAGAAGGGGAAACCTTCACCAATATCGATTTTGACAACACCTCGTTACCATCGCTGCATGTTCCGGCGGTATACGATGATGATCAGACGACTCAGGAATTCCAGCTGACTTATAGCGGTGAAAATACCACGGTGATCGGTGGTTTGTATTACTACAAGGGGAATGCCGCGGGTGCCTTTGATGTGTTGTTGGGTGCGTTCGATGGTGCCTTTGGTATTCCTGGAAATTTCAACGCGTTGACGGCGGGTAATGTGGATACGGAAAGTCTGGCGGCGTATGTGCATGCGAGCTACGACATCAGTGAACAGTTGTCCTTGACCCTGGGTGCACGTTATACCCGTGATGAGAAAGAAGCCACGGTATTTAAGCAAACTCAGGGCGTTGATGGACGTTCCAGTCAGTTGGGGGGCAACACCATTTTTGATTTGCTGCCACCCGCAACGGATTACACCAACGACGACAGTTGGAGTGAGTTTTCTCCACGGGTAAGCATGGATTATCGCATTAATGAAGAAGTGATGGTTTATGCCAGTTACGCTGAGGGCTTTAAGTCCGGTGGTTTTGATATGCGCGGTGATGCAAGCAAGCTGCCATCGACAACAGAAGGGTATAACCCGGAAACGGTTTCCACTTGGGAAGTCGGCACCAAAACAGAATTGTGGGACAAGCGACTGCGCTTGAACGCGGCCTTGTTCTACAGTGACTACAAAGATGTTCAAGTGACTGTGCAGCAATCGGCTGATGGTGGTTCTAACTTTGTTTCCGCTGTATTGAATGCGGGGGCGGCGACCATTAAGGGGGGTGAAATTGAAGCCTTGGCCCAATTGAGCGAAGGTTTGACCGCACAGTTCACTTTGGGTTATCTCGACGCCGAATTTGATGAGGTGATTTCTGGTGGTGTGAACGTGGCGGATAGCTGGGAGTTCGCGAATACGCCAGATTTGACCAGTTCATTGAGCCTGAGTTACGCCCATGAGATGGGTGACAAAGGCAGCCTGGTTGCCACAAGCGGCTTGTCCTATCGTGGTGAAACTCGCATCTTCCCTCAGGTGGCGTCCTTGGTTGATGAGGATTCCTATACCTTATGGGATGCCAGTGTGGTTTGGTATTCCCCGGATGATCATTGGACGGTCGGTTTGTATGGAAAAAACCTGGGTGATGAAGAATACCGTGTAGGTGGTTATAACTTTGGCAATTTGGGGCTCGAGTCCTCAGTCATCGGTTATTACGGTGATCCTCGCACCGTAACCTTAAGTGTGCAGTACAAAATGTAGCTCTCCATCCTTCTGTGCTACCCGGGCCGTTTGGCCCGGGCTTTTTCACGTCCGCAGATCTTCATTGCTTCAACTGTTTGTTCGCAGCGACACAATTTTTTGCTTTTTTGTACCGTCTTCCTTTCTCTTTCCGGGGCTGTGCTATGATGCCTGCAAAGAATAATAGAGATAGGGCAATGTCGGGCAACGTCTTCCGGTTTCTAATCACGCTGTGTTGTTGGGGATTCTCCACGTTGGGTCTTGCCTCCGAGTCGGCCAAATCGCTGGAAGTTATTTATGTGGATATGCCCCCGTTTACCTTTCTGAATGATCAGCAGGAAGCGGATGGCCTTTTGATTCACAAAACGGCGGCGGCGTTAAAGAAGATCAATCAAGCCCATCATTTTCGTCGAGTCAGCCTGCAAGAATTGGCTCAATTGAGTGGTCGAGCTGATCTGGGGCTGGTCCATCTTATTGGCGCATTTCCAGTGCCGAAACAGAGTGTCAATTTTGGCTCTCGACCTCTGAGCTATTTACGACTGCACGCCTATTTTATTGACGCGAAACCGATTCGCGCTCGTTCTGACTTGCGCAATAAAGACGTGATTCTCGTTAAGGGATACAGTTATGGTTACCTGCGTGACTATCTGAACATTCCCGAAAACCGAGTCAATATTCTGTTCGCAGACAGTCATCAGGAAGCGCTGCACATGCTTGAAGCCAAGGCCGGGCGCTACCTTTTGAATTACGCTCGCCCCTTCGCTACGGCTGTAGGGCAGGGTCGACTCAACACCCTTCAACAGTACTCCTTGTCTGAGATCCCTATCTATTGGGCGGCGGGTGATAGTTTCGCCCGACAACTACCTAAACTGGAAGCACAGTTACCTTAATGCCTTTCGTAAATATTTAGTCAAAACTGACAAATAGTTTGCACTTGCTTGCTAGAGCGGTATGAGGAAACAGGTTACAATGCCCGCGATTATATGCAAAGACGGGTATAAACCCGCGGCAAATTAATTAGGGTGACAATATGAACTATGACCAGTGGGTCGTCGGAGAAGACGGTCTCTCGGCTAGCCATGCCTGCGGTTGGAGCATTCGGGTCGAGGGTAATCCCAGCAGTCCTTCTGAGGTCTGTCCGGGTACCGTTCCGAGAGATCTTGATGCACTAGAGCAAGCTCGCTTGCTTCGCCATGGCCTCGATGCCATTGCAAAGGCGGCCAAACAAAGTAAACCAAGTTCGGCAGCGGTAGCGGCTAAGAAAGCAGCGGAAAAATACGCCAGCGATCCCAACCGCACTCGCAAGCCAACCCTGTCTCTAAAGCGAAAACCCCAATAAACTAATCGATGTTCAGCTGGCCAGCCAGCTGCATCTGGGTTTTGTGGTTTTCCATCAGGGTCAGCAGACGATCAAAGCGCTCACTGACTGCGGTCAGTGAGTCGTAGCCTTCATCGCTAACGTAAGTGGCGCCATTAACCAGTGCAGCTAATATGCTGCTGACATTATCCATCGCTGTGAAAATGTCTTTGGTGGTACCGGCATTGCGGAATACGCGATAACGACTTACCTGTTGTAAGTAATCATCACATTCCTGCAGCCATTCTTTGCGCTGAACCAGAAATTTTCGAGTGTTGTACATTCCGCCACGATGCAAATCGGATAACTGATTATCCCGATAACGACGCAGTGACTTGGCGGCCGTTGTTAAGAACTGGCTGCTGACATCCCGGCAATATCGTTTATTGAGATAAGAGGGGTAACGTACATTGAGTCGCTCTTCTGCCTGTGCGCGCTTACAACTTTCATCGCAGGCATAGCTGGGTGAACTCCCCAGGCATAAAAGAAGCATCATAAGTGCGCTTGTGAGGCGCGAGGTGTAAGCCTTCAACATTGTGTTGGCCTTTTTATTATTTTCTTTCTAATTATGGTCGCATGGCAATATCCGCGCCACGCCTGGGGGTTTATGCAGTGCAATCCCCCAAGTACTCCCGTGAACAACTGGTTTTAAAGATTTTTGAGGTGACAGTCAAGAACTTGTGAACTACTACTTTCGTCTGGCCGATAAAAGGTGATCTGCGTCACATTTAATGCCTTTTTATTAGAAAAAGCGGTTCAAAATTAGAACTGGTTCACTTAAATTGGATCGGCTCGGCGCCCGCCAAACCAATCCAGAAGGCTTGGGGTCAGGCGGGCAAATTCCGCGCTTAAAAGCGAAAAGTCGGCATCAAAACGAGCAATCGGGTCGGCGTCCCCAGCTTCTTCACCTTCGGTGATCAGCTTGTCCGAAAACTTCAGACGTTTCAGGCTGAGATCATCTCCGAGCATCATTTGCACACTGTCTTGCCAGTTCAGGGCCAGCTTGACCACCTGCTTTCCGGCATCCAGATGTTGGCTGATTTCTTCGCTGAGCAGGTCCTGATTTTTACAGCGAATAATGCTGCCTTCTTCGCCGAACTCCCTCAACTCGCATTCATTGCCCAGAACAATATCGGTAGGAACATCTTCTGCACGCAACCACTGGCTCATGATAACGGCGGGAGATTCTTGTACCTGGGGCAACATCAAGGGCAAGCTGCCGAGGGTTTCGCGCAGCAGATTGATCAGGGCCTCTGCTTTGCTGTGGCTACTGGCATCGATGTACAGCCAATGATGGCGAGTGTCGATAAAGGCAAAGGTACGCTGTGAACGGGTAAAAGCCTGGGGCAGGCAATCGTGGATAATGTCTTCTTTTAAGCTCTGTTGTTCTTTGCGATAGACCTTGCGGTCTTCTCGGGCCTCGATAAGCTGAACTTTTTCCTGCAGCTTGTCTTTGATGACGGCGGCAGGAAGGATTTTTTCCTCTTTGCGTGCGCAGATCATAAAGCAGCCATTGCTCCAGTGTTGCAACTGCTCATGTTCCTGCCCGAGTGGAGAGACCCAGCCATACTTACTGGGTTCACGCTTGCCGCATGGGCTGAATTTCTGCTTGTCGAGCTGGCTGGCGAGGTTTTCTTCATCCCACTTGAGGTCTTCACTCAGACGATAAAATAGACAGTTTTTAAACCACATACAGACCTCAACAGAAAAGCAGGGGGGCGTTTAGCGCCGGAAAAAGCGCGACATTATGGAGGAAAATCCAGAGCGGTGCCAGAGCCGAAAGGAGGGCTTTATTGGCGGCCTTTTCGGCCAGCATGCCACTCTGGAAACGAGAAGCTTTCCAGCGTTAGAAGAAGCCTGCAGCCTGAAGTGGGGACAATTTGCTAAAGGCGGTGCTGGCAATCAGAAGGAATATCAATACGGCGCAAATCGCCGCTGTGGCCCGGAGGAAAATCGGGAAGTGTTGTTTCAGGGCGACCACACCGAAGCCTATGTAGAGAAACAGCATAATGACTTTGCTGAGCAGCCAGGGTTGATTGTGGGGGGACAGCTGCAGAACCACGACCAGGCCGATCGCGCTAAGCAGTAAAAAAGTATCCACGATATGAGGGCTGATTTTTACCCAGCGTTTTTGCAACATATCGGAGCCGCTTAGGGACCAGTAGGCGCGTAGCATAAAGCCACAAATACTGATCAGGGCTAGAGTCATGTGAAGGTGTTTTAATGCGGGATACATGCTGCTCACGGTCAGTCCTTTTCATTTATCTTATTTTGTAATGTTTGATCGTGCCTGAGTGTATCGCATTCCCGCCACTAGGCCAGCGCTTTTTGAACCAGTGCGAACTCTTGTTCACCCAGTGGCAATTCCAGTGCGGCGGCCTGCGCTTTCTCTGACATTTTTCGCCAGGTCTTTTGCACAATACTGATGATTTTTTCTTCGCTATGAGAGGTCGCGAAATCAGCAAAATAATAGAGTAAAAAGACCAGACAGGCGACATCTTCCAGGGTTTGAGTGTCAGCGTCCTGTTTGAGTTTTTGTTTGCGTAAAATGCTTTTGGCTTTTTCGATATCGTCGTCGCTGTAGTGGTAGCTCGCCATAATCTTGCCACACAGTTCGGCGTGGTGGGCTCCCAGTTCCCGGCGCCAGCGCAAATAGCCGGGGCGGTCCATGGGGTAATCCTTGCGGGGAATATGCCAGCGTTGAATATGCTGCGCGCGAACCGCAATTTGTAAGACTTCGCTGGCATTGCTCTGGAAGCCCGCCAGCGTGTGGCTCATGCGTTGTCCATACAGCAGGCAGGCGGGTTGCATCTGGCCGTGTGCATCCATTTCCTGTTTGGGGTCTTTCGCATTGATTTCATCGATGGCGGTCAGGCATTCAGCGAGGGACATTATTGCAACTCCATCGCCTCGAGCAGGCACTGTTGGAGCTTGCCGATTTGCACCTTAGTGGGCTTTTTACCGTCTTCCAGTTTTGCGTTCGCGGAGGCTTCTTTTGCGCTCGCTCTTTGCAGTTGGCGCAATTGTTGGCGGTCACCGTGATAGAACTGAGCGAGAAAATCTTCAATCACGGAAGGGCCTTCCTGGCAAATTCGTTCAGCCCATTCAATGGACTGTTGGCGTAGGACTTGATGGCGCTGGCCCTGAGTACGAATCTTTTCAATCGCTTGGTTGATGGGCGCCATATCGGTATTGCGCATCAGCTTGCCGATGTATTGAATCTGACGGCGTCGGGCTTCACGACTTTTCAGACGCCTGGCCAGGACGATGGCTTCGCTCAGCTCGGGTGTCAAGGGGATATTCGCTAACTGATTTTTGCTCATATCCACCAGGAATTCTCCCATTTCCTGCAGTTCGTGGGTTTCCCGTTTTATTTGGCTGCGGCTGACGAATTCAATATCTTCTTCATCAGAGTAACTGTCGAAATCTTCTTTGCTCATTGTGTTTTCAGTATCGGTTTATTGCAGTGTGTCGGCTTATGGGCTGTTGTGCTCTCTAAGCGCTTAAGCATAAAAATAGGTGGCCAAACCCAGGAAGGCGAAAAAGCCCACCACATCGGTGACCGTCGTCAGTGCTACGCTGCCCGCCAGGGCCGGATCAATTTTCATCGCGCGTATCAAAACGGGCAGTAAAGCGCCCATCGTCGCAGCGGTCAGGAGGTTAATGACCATGGCGGCCGCGATAATAATGGCTAAATTGATATCTTGAAACCAGTAAGCGGCAATACCGCCCATCACCAGTGCCCAGATAAAGCCATTGATTAACCCGACGGTGGCTTCTTTCGACAGTAGGTAGCCCAGATTATGACGGCCTACTTGGCTTAAGGCCATACCGCGAATCACTACCGTCAGGGTCTGGCTGCCGGCCACGCCACCCATGCTGGCCACAATGGGCATAAGAACCGCCAGGGCAACGACCTTGTCGATGGTGTCCTGAAAAATGCTGATGACGGCCGAGGCGATAATGGCAGTGATCAGGTTTACGCCCAGCCAGATTGCGCGTCGTGGTGTTGTACGCATGACCGGTGCAAAGGTGTCTTCTTCTTCGTCCAGGCCGGCCATGCTCATTAAGGAGTGATCCGCGTCTTCCCGGATAACGTCAACGACATCATCAATCGTGATACGGCCCACCACTTTGCCGCTTTCGTCTACGACGGGGGCAGATACCCAGTCATGGCGTTCAAACAGATTGGCCACCTCGGTATCGGAGAGCTGGGCGTCGATGGCTTCAGCGTCGGTGTTCATCACTTCCCGAACCGTAATGCTGGGGTCAGTGGTGAGCAGTTTCGAGAGAGGGAGCAAGCCCAAAAACTCATCTTTGCGGTTGACGACAATCAAATTGTCCGTCGAGGCGGGCAGTTCGTCGTGTCGGCGCAAATAGCGTAACACCACGTCGAGGGTAAAGCGTGGGCGTACCGTAATGGTGTCGGTGTCCATCATTCCGCCAGCGGTGTCCTCATCATAGGACAGCACGGTTTCAACCCGTTGGCGATCTTGCTCGCCCATGGCATTGAGGACTTCTTTGATCACTCGGTCCGGCAGTTGCTGCAGAATGTCCGCGATGTCATCGGTGTCCATACCCTCGGTGATATGAGCAACTTCTTTGGCGTCCATACGGCGTAAAAACTGGGCCTGAATGTCGTCAGGCAGTTCCTGAAGAACGTCACCCTCTTTCTCTTTGTCGATCAGGCGCCATAGGGCGCGGCGTGAGGGGGGAGGAGAAGATTCTAGCAGGTGGGCAATTTCAACAGGCGACAGGCCATTAAGCATACGCCTGACCTGCTTAAAGGTACCACTGTCCAGGGCCTCATAGAGCTCGCCGAGCTGGGCCTGGGTTTGGATATGGAGTTCGTCTGAATTCGCCTGCATGTCGCGCTCCGCCGTCACTGGGGCCTAAAGCAGGCCGAATCAGCTGTGTGCCAGTGTATTTGAACTGCATTTTAACCCAGAAAAACCAACGGGGCATCAAGCACTTAGCATGGCTTTATAATCGCCTACATTCAGTGGCCAGGCTGCCCGGGTTGTGATTGAGGGTGGGATTAGTCTTTGCGCAGTTCCCGATGGCGCAGTTGCACATTGTCAAAGCGAGGCTCAAAGCGCTGATACAGCTGTTCGGTAATATAGACAGAGCGATGCTGGCCGCCGGTACAGCCAATACCAATGGTCATATAGCTGCGATTGTCGTCCGCAAAACGAGGCAACCAGCGTTGCAAGTAGCTTTCCAGGTCGTCCAGCATGTCGTGCACATCTTGATGGCTGGACAGAAATTCCTCAACGGCAGGGTCCTGACCGGTAAGCGGACGAAGACTGTTGTTCCAGTGAGGATTGGGCAGGCAGCGAACATCGAAAACCAGATCGCAATCGGTGGCCGGTCCATGTTTGAAACCGAAGGATTGGAACAGAACCGCCATACCGGGGGCTTCTCGACCGGCGACCCGTTGCTTCACCATATCCCGAAGTTGGTGCAATGACAGATGGCTGGAGTCGATGGTCAGGTCGGCAATAGAGGCAATGGGGGACAGTAATTCACTTTCCTGGTCTATTGCTGCACGCAAATCGGTTTGGTCGTTACTCAGTGGGTGCTTGCGACGGGTTTCGCTAAACCGCTTAAGCAGGGTGCCTTCGTCGGCATCAAAATACAGCAGCTGGCAGTCCAGACCTTGATGACGCAAGGCGAGGACAAAGTCAGGAAATTCTTTCAGGTCAGCATGGTCATTGCGGGCGTCAATACTCACAGCGTAGGCGCTGTCGCTTTTGTCGCCATGACTGCGTACCTGGCGTATCAATGTCGGTAGCAGGCTTGCGGGTAAATTATCGATACAGGTAAAACCCACATCTTCAAGCACATGAAGTGCGGTACTTTTACCCGAGCCGGAACGTCCACTGATAATGAGCAGGCGCATACAAATCCTTATTGCTAATGGTTGCGGGCTGCTTTTTCGCAGCTACTTTTCTGCAACTATAGCCGATTCGACGGGTGGCTGTGTTAAGTTTTTAAGATTTTTTAGACACCCCTCCGGATGGAGGGGTGTAAATGCGGTCGCTTAGCGATGGGCGCGAATCTTTTCCTTATGCTTGATCAGTTGTCGATCAAGCTTGTCGGAGAGCTGATCAATAGCGGTGTACATGTCTTCGGAAGAGGCATCGGCAAAAAGGTCTTTACCGCTCACGTGAATAGTGGCTTCGGCTTTCTGGATCAATTTGTCGACAGAGAGGATAACATTGGTGCTGGTTATTCGGTCATGGTGCCTGCTTAATTTCTCCAGCTTGTTATTGACATAATCATGCATGGCCTCAGTTACATCTACATGGTGGCCGCTGATATTGATTTGCATAGGCAGATCCTCGTGTCGTTGCGTGGATGTCGGTTTAGCCGACGTTAAAACATAATCACAAGATCTTTTTCTTGAGTCTAACAAGTTAGACAACAAAGGTCTTGCAGATTATCCCTTAACTTGATGCGAATCATAAAAATTTTTACACCAAACGTTTGCGTTCATTGGATGGCGGAATATTTAATGACTCACGATATTTTGCAATGGTTCTTCGTGCGACTTTAATGCCTTGTTCTTCCAGCAGTTGGGTGATTTTATTATCACTCAAAGGCTTTTTCGGATTTTCTGCAGCAACCAGTTTTTTAATGATCGCTCGAATCGCGGTTGAGGAACATTCTCCGCCAGAACTTGTCGCAACATGGCTGGAGAAAAAATATTTCAATTCAAAAATTCCCTGAGGAGTGTGCATGAATTTCTGCGTGGTCACTCGGGAAATTGTGGATTCGTGCATGTCTACTTCATCGGCAATGTCATGCAGAATCATTGGCTTCATGGCCTCTGGGCCGTAGTCGAGAAAACCTTGTTGTTTTTCAACAATACAGCTGGCAACTTTTAATAAAGTTTCATTGCGGCTTTGCAAGCTTTTTAGAAACCAACGTGCTTCCTGCAGATTGTCTCGCAGGAATGTGTTTTCGCTGCTGCTGTCGGCGCGCTTAATCAGCGCGGCGTAACTGTCATTGATGCGAATCTTGGGTGCGATTTCGGGATTCAGTTGTACCATCCAGCGCCCTTCCTGCTTGCTCACAAAAACGTCGGGTACAACGTATTCGGCTGTGCTGGCACTGATGCTGTCGCCAGGACTGGGGTTGAGTGACTGAATGATTTCAATGACATGTTTAAGCTCGGCCTCTTTCAGCTTTGCTTTTTTCATGATGGTTTTATAATCGCGATTGCCCAGCAGGGCAATGTGTTCGCTGACCACTGTTTTGGCCGCTTCAAGGTAGGGCAGGTCGGCGGGCAATTGGCGCAGTTGAATCAGCAGGCAATCGGCCAGGTTTTCACCGGCAACGCCAGGTGGATCAAACTGTTGTACACGATGCAAAACCGCGAGGACTTCGTCAATTTCCAGCTCGCTGTCATCTTCATTCAGTTGATCACCCAAGCCCTGAAAAATGTCATCAGCACTGCTATCGAGTAAGCCATTGGGTTGCACGGCATCAATAATCGCCATCGCAATAATGCGGTCGCGGTCCTCCATTGGTGTCAGGTTTAATTGCCAGAGCAAATGATCTTGCAGGCTTTCACCAACGCTACGGCGGGATTCGAAATCATTTTCATCGTCAGGGGCCGGGGCGGAACTGGCAGGACCGCTGCTTTGATAGACCGCGTCCCAGTCGGTATCGACGGGTAGGTCCTGAGGAATGGATTCATTCCATTCGCCTTCGCTGTCAGTTTCCTGGGATGTGCTGTCTTCGGCGTTACCGGCACTTAAATCTTCCGGGCCTTGGCTTAAGCCCTCGGGCTCGGTGTGTTCGGTCTTTTCGGCTGTATGGTTCTCGCCGTTGTCACTGCTTGTTTGCTCTTCGCTGCTGCCGTCCGCTTCATTCTCGTTAATTTCCAGCATGGGATTGGATTCCAGGGCTTCCTGGATCTCTTGCTGTAGGTCGAGTGTCGAGAGCTGTAACAGGCGTATGGCTTGCTGCAGCTGCGGTGTCATGGTGAGCTGCTGGCCGAGCTTAAGTTGGAGCGACTGCTTCATTGAAACTTCTAGAGTCCTTAGCCCAAGAGAGCATTGTGGCCCGGCGCCGTTGTTGCGGCGATAAAGACCGATAAGGCGAATGCATTCAGGCTATCGAACCTTGAAACTTTTTACAAGCAAAAATTATGCCGTTTTAGGCGTTTTTGATTATAAGGATAAGAGGCTTAAGAAGGAGTTTTGATAACTCGAAATAAACAGCAGAAGAGCGGTGTGGATGCTGGCAGCTAAAAGAGAATTTTGGCTGGCATACTGCGGCTTTGTTCTCTTGAGTGTAGTTTATGAGGGTAAATTTTCAAGGGCTTTTTGGCGCAGTATTTTTCTTGATCGAAAAATAAACGTTCAGGTGGGAAGTGAGTTTGAGGAGGCGCGCAACGTTGGTAGACGTTGCGCCAATTCAATCTTCGGTCCCGCTTGCGTTACAGGGTGAAGGTTTCGCCGAGGTAGACTTTACGCACCTTGGCATTATTCAGCACTTCACTGGGGCTGCCTGAGGCGATGATTCCACCTTGATTCACGATGTAAGCGGTTTCACAAATGTCCAAGGTTTCACGTACATTGTGATCGGTGATCAGTACGCCAATGCCACGACTCTTAAGGTGGGTGATGATGCTTTTGATGTCACTTACAGAAATTGGGTCAACGCCAGCAAAAGGTTCATCCAGCAATATGAAGTCGGGTTCGGTGGCCAGGGCACGGGCAATTTCCACTCGTCGACGTTCACCACCGGATAGGGCCATGCCAAGGCTATCGTGAATGTGTGTGATATTGAATTCTTGCAAGAGGCCTTCCAGTTTTTGTAACTGTTGCTCGCGGTTCAGGTCCTTGCGGGTTTCCAGAATTGCCCAGATGTTTTCGCTGACGGTCAGTTTGCGAAACACCGACGCTTCTTGAGGCAGGTAACCAATGCCGGCTTTGGCCCGTTGATCAATCGGCAGCATGGTGAGGTCGCGCTGGTCGATACAGACTTTACCTTTGTCGGCATTAACCAGACCGGCAATCATATAAAAACAGGTGGTTTTGCCAGCGCCATTTGGGCCCAGCAGACCGACAATTTGGCCGCTTTCGACACTCAATGACACATCGCGGACGACAGCTCGCCCCTTATAGCTTTTGGCCAAATTGGCCGCTGACAGTACAGGCATATATGGGCTTATTGTTCTTCGCGATTAAGTTGTTTGGCCGGGATAACCACTTGAATGCGGCTATTGGGTTTGTTGTTGCCTTTGTTTCCTTGGCCGGTAGCAGTTGCCATGGAGGCACGCACATCGTAATCAATACGGTGACCTTTCATGGTTGCACCATCCTGCAATAGGTAGGCGTTATCGAGTAAATGCAGGGTTTCTTTTCCAACCAGGTACTCAATGGTATCGGCTTTGGCGATGACCAGATCTTTTTCGGCATCAGGTTTCTGTTGATATTGAGCCTGGCCTTTTTTGCCCTTGGCGACAATGCGGCTGACTTTTTTCTCAAGATTGAAAATGGTAACTTTATCCGCGAGGATTTTCATGCTGCCTTGATTGATAATGACATTACCCTCATAAATAGTAATGCCTTTGTTTTTATCTATTTCGGCTTGGTCCGCATCTACATAAATGGGCTGGCGGGCATCTTCCGGTAGGGCCCAGGCGCTCATGCTGGGAGCGAAGCCAAGAAGCAGTGCCAGCAGCAGTCGATTGAGCTTACGGTTAAAATTCATGTACACCTCTTACGCGCTGTTTCAGGCGTAATGTTTCTTTGTTGAGATTGGCCTCCAGGCCAATGGCTTTGATAGTGTGACCGCCGCTCGTGATAATAACAGCTTTGTCTGTTTCTACGTAATCTCGCTTGGTATGTATGACGAGTTCATCGGTATTAAGTTCATTGCGTTGACCGTCGTCATTTTCCTGCCAGCCTTCAACATCTTTCGTTAAGATGATTTTGCTGCCATCTGAGTTGCTTCGCCCGGTTTTGGCGCGAATATACCAGGGTTGTCGTCCTGGTGCATGCAGGGTGATTTCCGGGGAGGTGATATCCGCGTGATCGTTATCTTGCTGGCGGCCAGGGGTGACTTGGTAATGCACCACTTTCGCCGCTTTGATCTCGTAATCCAAATGACCGGATTCATCAAAATGCTGGCTGTGGCTGTCAATCATATAGGCTGCAGGGAACTCGGCCTTGCTGTCTTTTTTCGCACCGCTCAGCAGCGCAGGAGGAGACTCCCAGATCACCAGGAAGAGTACTGTCAGGGCAATGAGCAGCAGCAGCGATATCCAATGCTTGGGCATCTATACACCCTTGCTCAAAGATACGGTGCCAGCGCGGCATCAAAGCTGCCCTGGCATTGCATAATGAAATCACAGGCTTCGCGTACGGCGCCTTCTCCGCCGCGTCGTTCACTTTGCCAGATGGCGTGTTCTGCAACGACCGGATGAGCGTTGGCGGGGGCCATGCCCAGACCGACACGTCGAATCAGGGGAAGGTCCGGATAGTCATCGCCCATATAGGCAATGTCGGCAAAATCGACATCCAGCTTATGTTCGGCAAGTAATTCATTTAAGGCGGTGAGTTTGTCTTCGCGGCCCTGTTTCAGGATCTGAATGCCCAGGTTGCTCGCGCGGTTCTGGACCAACTGACTGCTCCGCCCGGTGATAATGCCAACCTTAACGCCTGATGCCTGGAGCATTTTAATGCCCTGGCCATCCAGGGTGCTGAAAGATTTGAATTCGCTGCCGTCGTTGCCAAAGTACAGTCGTCCATCGCTCAATACGCCATCGACATCGAGCATGAGCAGCTTAATGGCTTTGGCGGCATCGTTAGCGGGTAGGGTTTGTGGCATGTGTCTCAATCCTTAGGCTTGCGTCAGGTGATGCGTGTTGTGTTTACACTAATCCGGCTTTCAGAAGATCGTGCATATGCAGCAGACCAACCGGCTGTTGCTGCTCGTCTTCAACGACCAGAGCCGTAATTTTCTTTTCATCCATCAATCCGAGTGCCTCGGCCGCGAGTCGATTCTGGTTGATCGTCAAGGGTTTGGCTGTCATGACGTCGATCATTGTGGCGGTATTAAAGTCGATGCCTTGGTCCAAGCTGCGGCGCAGATCGCCATCGGTGAAGACGCCCAGTAATTCCTGGCCGTCCATGACGGTGGTCATACCGAAACCTTTGGCGGTCATTTCCATCAAGGCTTGGCTGATTAAGGCGGATTTTTCGACGCGGGGCAGTTCTTTACCACTGTGCATAATGTCTTCAACCTTCAGCAGCAGTTTTCGCCCGAGTGCGCCTCCTGGGTGGGAGAACGCGAAATCTTTTGCGGTAAAACCGCGCGCTTCGAGCAGCGCTACCGCCAGTGCATCCCCCATGGCTAAGGTGGCTGTGGTGCTGCAGGTCGGTGCAAGATTCAGAGGGCAAGCCTCTTGCTCGATACTGATGTCCAGGTGGGCGTGAGCGGCTTTTGCCAGGGGCGATTGATTCTGTCCGGTCATGCTGATCAACGGGTTGCCCATACGCTTGAGCAGCGGCAATAAGGTGATCACTTCGGCGGATGAGCCAGAATTGGAAATTGCGATGACCACGTCATCTTTGGTGATCATGCCCAGGTCGCCGTGGCTGGCTTCGCCTGGGTGAACAAAAAAGGCCGGTGTGCCTGTGCTGGCCAGAGTGGCCGCTATCTTGCCACCGATATGGCCGGATTTTCCCATGCCGGTCACAATCACTCGGTGTTGGCAATTGAGAATCATCTCGCAGGCTTTGGCAAACTCGCCGTCTATGCGCTCCGCGAGAGCGGTAACCGCTTGGGCTTCCAGCTCAATGGTGCGTTTTCCCGCTTCGATTAAGGTGTCACTCATTCCCATACCTAAGATTTCGCTGAAACAAAACCGCTATTATAACGACAACCCGCCGTCGCAGCAGCTCTTTGAACCTGAGTGACGGCGGCAGTTCCTGTTAAGAAGGTTAAATTTGCGCTGTTTTACAGAGCGCCAGAGGCAAACAGCCAGTAGTAATAGGCGCCGTAGAGGCTTAAAAAGATTGCGCCCATGCTGCGCCCAATGCGGTTTGTCTCTGTTGCGGTGCGCAGGCTCCAGGCAATGGCGAGGGCAAGCAAGACGGTGATCAGGGCCATGGAGAGATAGTCGCGGCTCAGCAGTTCCGGGCTGATCTCGATATTAGCGATCAACGCCGGGGTCGACATTACCGCCAGGATATTGAACATGTTGGAGCCGATGATGTTGCCAATAGCAATGTCGTGGTGCCCCTTCAGTGCGCTCACAATAGACGCGGCCAGTTCAGGGAGACTGGTGCCAACGGCGAGCAGGGTCAGGCCAATAATCAGTGGGCTGACCCCGAAATCCAGAGCAATTTGCTCGGCACCCCATACCAGGACTCTCGAGCTGGCAATCAATAGAACCAGTCCGACCGCAAACCAAATTGCCGCGGCTTTATTGCTGAGATCCGGAATTTCCTCTTCTTCTTCGGCTTTTTCTTTCGGGCTCATTTCCCGTTGCTGGCGCTGTGACATGATGTAAATCAGAGGGATGATTGAGATCAACATCAGGGCCGCTTCCCAGGTTGCAATGTGCAAATCCCACAAGACCAGACCGGCGACGGCGGTGATGGCCAATAAAAACAACATTTCGTTGGTGATGAGGTGTTTTTGTGTGGGCAAGGGAGCAACCAATGCGGTCACCCCCAGAACCAAGCCGATATTGGCGAGATTGGACCCCACGGCATTGCCAATCGCCATATCACCGATGTCATTCAGTGCGGCATTAATGGCGACTAGAATTTCGGGCGCTGAGGTGCCGAAGGATACGATGGTCAAGCCGATAATGAGTTTGGATACCCCCAGATTGCTCGCGGCAGCTGCACTGCCTGCAACAAATCGATCGGCACTCCATACCAGCACGGCAAGTCCTCCAATCACGGCAATCCAGGCAAGCAATAAATCGGGCATCGGTGTGTGTATCCTCTATAGAACAGGGTCGGCAGAACGGGGGCGGATGGTATAGCGCTGCCGTGTCGGCTTCAAGTCGGAACGGTTGGCAGGCGAATAATTGCCCATAAAAAGCCTTTGTATGTGTCCTGGCGGCATAATTTTAGACGGCGCCTGCCAGAAAGTGGGAACCAAGAGTTTAGCCAATAGTCATATTGGCAGCGATATTATGGTTATAATAACGCCGCCCACGGTCCCGACAGGCTATTAGCATAGGTGGTTTTGTGGGCAAAACCCAGAAACAGCAAAGGCAAAATAAAATGATACGTGCTCTGCAAGTAGTTTGGATTGGTGTATTGGCAATCTGTAGTAGTTTTTCCGTTCAGGCGGCCGAGAGTCAAGCCCATGATTTGGTTCGCGATGTGAGCCAGCAAGTAGAGACACTGTTGGCGGACTATCGCGCGGGTAAGTTGGATGGTGAGGAGGCTCTGAATGCAGGGGTTGCTGATATCCTTGAGCCTGTAGTCAGCTTTAAGCGTATTGCCGCTGGAGTCATGGGCAGCCATCGTAAAACGGCCTCGAAAGAGCAAAAGGCCGCATTCCTTAAGAAATTCAAAACAGAGCTGATCAGCACCTATGCGAAAGGCATGGTAGGGCTGGGTGAGTTCAGTATCACCGTGATCGACCCAACCGAAGACATCAGTGGTAAGCGTCGTGTCTCCGTATTGCAGGATGCGGTCACTGATAAGGGGAAAACCCGTATCGCTTACACCATGGCCCAGTCTCGCAAAACCAAACAGTGGAAGCTGATTAATGTGGTTTTGGATGGCGTGAATATGGGCAAAACCTTTGCCGGTCAGTTCGATGATGCGATGAAGCGTCACAATCAGGATCTGGATACGGTAATTGCTACTTGGGGTAGCGACTCGGAGGCATAAGGGCCTTGGGTCAATCCCCAAAAACAGGTGAAATATAGCCGCGCATTCATTACACTAGCGGGTTTTTACAGGGGCCCGCTATGCAAGCCGAAGAAATCAAAGCGCTGATCGAATCTCAGCTATCAGACTGCCAAGCTGCCGTGGAAGTTCAGGGCAGTCACATCGCCCTCGCTATTGTGAGTCCAGACTTTGAAGGACTCAGCAAGGTAAAGCGACAGCAAAAGGTCAATGCCATCTTATTTGATGCTATCACCAGTGGTACGATCCACGCGATCGATCGTATCGATGCCCGTGCCCCTTCGGAAATATAAGCCTTGGCCCATTGGGTTGAGTCCTAAGATGTTTTGCAGGTTCCTGCTAATGGGCCTGAGAGTTTGGACACACTATGGATAAATTAATCGTTAATAGCAGCGAGCCGCTGGATGGTGACATCCGTATCAGCGGAGCAAAGAATGCCGGCCTGCCGATTCTGGCCGCCACTTTGCTGGCCGACGGCCCAATGCATATTTGCAATCTTCCTCATTTGAATGACATTACCACTATGCTGGCACTGTTGCGCTGCATGGGGGTGGGGGTCACCATCGATGAGAAGATGTGTGTCGAGGTCGATCCGAACTCAATCACGGATTACACCGCACCTTATGATCTTGTGAAGACCATGCGTGCTTCTATCTTGGTGCTGGGCCCGATTTTGGCTCGCCATGGTGTGGCCAATGTGTCTTTTCCTGGCGGTTGTGCCATTGGTAGCCGTCCCGTGGATATTCACTTGCGTGGCCTGGAAGCCATGGGTGCTGTAATTGAAGTAAGCGATGGCTATATTCGTGCCCGCAGCAATGGCCGTTTGAAAGGTGCCCATATCTTTATGGACACTGTGACGGTGGGTGGTACTGAAAACCTACTGATGGCTGCGGTTTTGGCGGATGGTAAAACGGTACTGGAAAACGCCGCTCGTGAACCAGAAGTCGTGGATCTGGCCAATTGCTTGATCGCGATGGGCGCTGATATTGAAGGTGTCGGTACCGATACATTGGTTGTTCATGGTAAAGAGCGCCTGAACGGCTGTACCTTCCATGTGATGCCTGACCGTATCGAAACCGGCACTTTTTTGGTGGCTGCTGCGGCCAGTCGTGGTCGTGTGAAATTACGCGATACCCGTGCCGATATCCTGGAATCCGTGTTGCTTAAATTAGAAGAGGCCGGTGCCCATCTAAGTTCAGGCGACGACTGGATCAGCCTGGATATGAAAGGTAATCGTCCGAAGGCGGTGAATTTACGCACCGCCCCATACCCCGCTTTCCCGACGGATATGCAGGCCCAGTTTACAGCGATGAATGCTGTAGCGGAGGGAACGGGCACGGTTGTTGAGACAATTTTTGAAAACCGCCTGATTCAAGTTCATGAGCTGAATCGTATGGGCGCCAGTATTACACTCGAAGGCAATACGGCAATTGTTACCGGCGTAGAGCGTTTGAAAGGTGCTCCCGTGATGGCCACTGATCTGCGCGCCTCTGCCAGTCTGGTGATTGCGGGCCTGGTGGCAAGTGGTGAAACCCTGATCGATCGCATTTATCACATCGATCGCGGTTACGAGTGCATTGAAGAAAAACTGCAACAGTTGGGCGCCAATATCAGGCGTGTACCTGACTGACCCTGGCTGGATAACCGGCCAGGGCAACCATAGCAAGCAAAGAAAAAAATTATGTTAACCATAGCCCTGACCAAAGGTCGCATCCTCAAAGAAACCCTGCCTCTGCTGGCCAGTGCCGGCATTGAGCCGGCGGAAGATATCGCCAGCAGTCGCAAACTGCAATTTGCCACCAACCAGAACGATGTTCGTTTGCTGGTGTTGCGTGGCGTTGACGTTCCTACCTATGTTCAATTCGGTTCAGCTGATCTTGGTGTTGCCGGTAAGGACACGTTGATGGAGTCTGGCAGCGACAATCTTTATGAACCCCTGGATCTTGGTATTGCACGCTGTCGTTTGATGACCGCTGGTATCAAGGGCGTGCCACCCAAACAAGGCCGCATCAAAGTTGCCACCAAATACGTCAACGTTGCAAAACGTTATTATGCCGAGCAGGGCAGACAGGTGGACATCATTAAACTTTATGGCGGAATGGAGCTGGCTCCTTTAATGGACCTGGCCGATGAAATTGTCGATATCGTTGATACCGGAAATACTTTGGTCGCGAACGGCCTGGAAGCGCGGGACCATATTGCCGACATCAGTTCACGCATCATCGTGAACAAAGCTTCTATGAAGATGAAGCATCAAAAAATTGAACATATTCTGGATGCTATTGCCGACGTTCTGTAGCGCGGCTTTTCTATTCCGACTTTCTGGTCTCGACGAATTTCAACGGGACCAGATGGTTTCAATGACCTAAAAATCTGCAAATAAAAGACACCATCATGAGCTGTGCCATAGCAAGACTAGATGCGAATAGCGCTGACTTTGATCGCGCCCTGGATACACTGCTGGCTTGGGATTCTGTTTCTGATCCCGCTGTGAACCAAGCGGTGGATGACATTCTCACGGCGGTAAAAACAGACGGTGATCAAGCGGTACTGCGTTTCACCGAAAAGTTTGATCGTCTGAGCGCTGGAAGTTTCGCCGAGTTACGAGTGCCGAAAGCGCGTTTACACGCTGCATTGAGTGTGATCGATGCTGAACAGCGTCAGGCTCTTGAAATCGCTGCCGAACGTATTCGAAGCTATCACGAGCATCAGCGTCAGGATTCCTGGCAGTACCGCGAAGCTGACGGCACCGTGTTAGGTCAGCAAATTACGCCCCTGGATCGTGTGGGACTATATGTGCCGGGGGGCAAGGCCAGCTACCCATCATCTGTTTTAATGAATGCGATTCCTGCCAAAGTTGCGGGCGTGCCTGAATTGATTATGACTACGCCCACCCCGGGGGGTGAAGTGAATGAGATGGTGTTGGCGGCTGCAGCGATCGCCGGTGTTGATGAGGTCATTTGCATTGGTGGTGCGCAGGCCGTCGCCGCTCTGGCATACGGCACCGAAAGTCTGGCCAAGGTCGATAAAATTACTGGCCCCGGTAATATTTTTGTCGCCACGGCCAAACGTGCCGTCTTCGGCCAGGTTGCAATCGACATGATTGCCGGCCCTTCTGAAATATTGGTTTATTGTGACGGTGGTACAGATCCTGATTGGATTGCGATGGATCTGTTTTCTCAAGCAGAGCACGATGAACAGGCTCAATCGATTCTGATTTCCGAAGACTCGGATTTTCTGAATCGTGTGCAGGAAAGTATTGATCGTCTGTTGCCGGATTTGGCGCGCGAAGCGATTGCTCGAGCGTCCCTGGAAGGGCGTGGCGCCCTGATTCAAGTGGCTGATCGTAAACAAGCAGTTGAAATTATTAACCGTATAGCGCCTGAGCATTTGGAGCTTTCCGTATCCGATCCCGAAGCCATGCTGCCAGATATTCGCCATGCTGGCGCTATTTTTATGGGACGTTACACAGCCGAAGCGTTGGGCGATTACTGTGCTGGTCCAAACCATGTTTTGCCCACCTCCGGCACCGCTCGATTCTCGTCTCCACTGGGTGTTTACGATTTTCAAAAGCGCAGCTCCTTGATAATGTGTTCTGCTGAAGGTGCCTCAGCGCTGGGTAAAGTGGCCTCACCGCTGGCTCGTGGAGAATCACTGGAAGCCCACGCAAGATCGGCTGAATATCGGATCTTGCCAGAAGATTGATTGGCTGAATGCTTTTGCCGATGTTTCAGTTGGCAAACGCATTCTGTGACAGTTTGTCTTGGTCTCTTTAGGAAATTCACTCGAATTTCAAACTACCCCATCCTCCCCTTCTGTACTATATTGACTACAACTTGAACGAAGTGCGCGTGATATCACTTCACAAAGGAGTAGCCAATGAACCCCCTTTCTCAATTCTCAGTATTTGCTTTTGTGTTGTTGTCGAGTGTTATGGCCCCTCAGCTGAGTGCCCAGGATGCTGGCGAGCGGCTGGTTTGGGATCAGCAGGAAAATGTTGAGGCCTTCTGGGAGCGTTATCTTGCCTCTCGGGGTGGGCTGAGTTGGGAACGTTCAGTTCATTATCCAGAGTACGGCCAGGTAAACGAGGGTGATACTTTTATGGTAGAGCTGGAGCAGGGGCCGTGTTTGATGGAGTTTTTTCACAGCCGTTGGCGCCGTGCCAATGATGTTTGGCGTTGGGGTGAGGCCATGAATAATTATGGCGGTTGTCCTTATGTTTTTGATTAGATGAACTCGATGTTAATCAGGACCTAGTACTTAGTTGGTTTTTAATACTTGCACTATGCTACGCAAGTTTTAGTTTTCTTTGGGGGAGGCGGCTTGGTGTGCCAGAGGGGGTTCTAGCCTTAGGTGCGTCGAATATTCCCGCCATTATATGATTATCCCTCCGTGATAATTTCGTTAGTTTTGCCTCTTACACTATGCTCGTCTTCATCATAAAAGCCCTGTGGCCGGTGACGGCGAACCTTTATGACAACGTTAGATAGACACAACCCAGAGGAAGAAAGCTCATGAGTCAACATCAACGCTTATTGCGCGGCGCCGGTTTAGCAGTAGCGGCTGCAGGTTTAGCGGCCTGTGGTCACACTCAGACAACAGCTCAGCCAAGCACAGCATCTGCTGAAAAAACCGACCTGATCCACTGTTATGGTGTGAACGTTTGTAAGGGTCACAACGATTGTAAAACAGCCAGCAATGCCTGTGCCGGTCACGGTTCGTGTAAAGCTCAAGGTTTTGTCGCCATGCCGACCAAATCTTGTGAAGATGCTGGTGGTAAAGCCAGTCGTGAGTGGGTAGGTGAAATTGCTCGCGCTGATCTGATTCATTGCTACGGCGTGAACATCTGTAAGGGCCATAATGCTTGTAAGACCAAAGAAAATGCCTGTGCTGGTCACGCCAGCTGTAAAGGTACTGGTTTTATCGAAGCTCCAGCCAAATCTTGTAAAGATATTGGTGGAACCGTCGGTAAGTAAGCGACGATTTGGTGCCCCATTCTTCCTGAGTGGGGCATGACAGCTTGGGGTAAGCTGAAGGGTAGGAAGACAAGTGGATACACAAAACGATCATTATCTTGGTTTCGGTTTAGGTTTGCGCACGGATCATTTTGAGGAAGTGCTACAAGGCCAGGCCAATGTCGATTGGTTTGAAGTGATCTCAGAAAATTTTATGGTCGGTGGCGGGAAACCGTTGTATTACCTGCATGAGATTCGAGAACAGTACCCCATTGTAATGCATGGCGTTTCCATGTCTGTGGGATCGACTGATCCACTGGATATGAATTATTTACGTCGTTTGAAAAAACTTGTGAATGACGTAAAACCAGCCTGGATTTCAGATCATTTGTGCTGGTCTCAACTCGGTGGCATCAACAGCCATGATCTGTTGCCAATGCCCTATACCGAAGAAGCCCTGAAGCATATTGTCGGCAATATTCGACAGGCACAGGATTTTCTTGGTCAGCAAATGCTGATCGAAAATGTTTCCAGTTATATCAGTTATAGCGAATCGGCTATGACGGAATGGGAATTTTATTCGGCGGTTGTCGAAGAAGCTGATTGTTTGATGTTACTGGATATCAACAATATCTATGTCAGCGCCCGAAATCATCATTTTGATGCCGAAGATTATCTGAAGGGTATTAATCCCAAACGTGTGCGCCAAATGCACTTGGCCGGACACAGCGATTATGGTGACTATATTATTGATACCCATGACCATCCGGTGGTGGATTCTGTTTGGCAGCTGTATGCCAAAGCGATCGAGCGTTTTGGCCCGGTCAGCACCATGATTGAGCGAGATGATGATATTCCGGCTCTGGGTGAATTGATTGCAGAACTGGATCAGGCGCGTGCGATCAGCGCCCGGGTTTTGTCTGCCGGTGAATCGTCAGGTGTCGCCCATGGCTGATTTACAGCAGCGGCAAGAACAGATGATGGCCTACCTGCTTCGCGGCGACAATGAGATTGCTGGGCACGTCACCAGCAATGAGCAGATTAATGGCGATCAGCGATTACAGATTTACAGCAACGGTTATCGTTTGCGCCTACAGGAAACTCTGGCGGTAGATCACGATATCCTGGCGGGCTATATGGGCGACGATGCTTTTGCAGCCCTGTGTAAGAGCTTTATTGAGGTGAACCCTTCGCGGCATAAATCTCTGCGTTATTTTGCTGATACTCTGCCGGAGTTTTTAGCGGAGCATTATGCGGATTATCCTCAATTGGCTGAGTTGGCGGCGTTTGAGCGAGCTTTGATGTTCAGTTTCGACGCTGAAGAAAATGACACGCTGCCCGCCGATTTTTTACAGTGTTTAGCGCCGGAGGCGTGGCCCGCTTGCGAAATGAGTTGGCACCCCTCATTGCATATTTTTGCCAGTGACTACAATACGGTGCCAATCTGGCAGAGTATCAAACAGGAACAGGTGCCGCCCGCACCTGTGGAACAAAAAAGTATTTGGGCGATATGGCGTAATCCTGAACGCCTTACCCAGTTTCGTTCATTGCAGGGCAGCGAACTCAGTTTGTTGCAGGCATTGGCGAGCGGCGAAAATCTCAGCCATGCTTGCGAGCATCTACTGGATTTTATGCCCGAAGAAGACATACCCGGTTTTCTGCAAGGCAATTTGCAGAGCTATATTGTGAGTGGAATGCTGTGTGCAGCCACTGAACGGAAGATTTAACATCCCGAGGCCCCAGTTTGCTGGACCGACGTTATTAGGAGAATAAACCATGTCTGCCATTTCGAGTTTGAGTGCGCTGTATTACCGCACGGTGAATGCTTTTCAACATGCTGACGGTTTGCCGGCGCTGCTATTGCGTCTTTATTTGGCGCCAATTTTTATCACGGCCGGTTTGCACAAGATTAATCACATCGAAGATATTATTTCTTGGTTTGCCAACCCGGATTGGGGGTTGGGACTGCCGGCGCCTGAGCTGATGGCCTATCTGGCGGCATACACTGAATTTCTGGGCGGCTTTGCCTTACTGTTTGGCTTGGCCACTCGGTTAGTGGCAATTCCTTTGATGTTCACCATGATTGTCGCGGCGGTTACCGCCCATTGGGACAATGGTTGGTTTGCTATTGCGTCCAGCAGTCAGGAAACCAGCATTGCCTACGTATTGGACATGGTAGGATTCCCTGGCGCGAAAGAAAGCCTGGAAAACAGTGCTGAAGTTGCCACTCGTCTGGGGGCCGCAAAGGGAATTCTCCAGGAGCATGGCAACTATGGCTGGCTCACAGGGAAGGGCGGTTTCGTGATACTGAACAACGGTATCGAGTTTGCGGCGACCTACTTCATTATGCTGCTGAGTCTGTTCTTCACCGGTGGTGGTCGCTATGTGAGCGCCGACTACTATATGGGCAAGGCTTTCCCAGCAGCCAACGCTTAATACCTTCATCGGGGGCTGTTCAGGCCCCCGGGTTTCCACTCCGGCAATGTTGTTTTCCCGTCGCTGTCCTGCCCGAATTGGGGAGCGGATTCTAAAGGGAACAATTCAATGACAGTCGTGTTATACTCCGCCGATTATTTTATCCACAATAGGGCTGTATTTTGATCGGCAGGTTGTTTAAGCGTAAATCCGCTGCCCCTGAGGCAGAAAAAACCAAGGCTCCTAAGCAGGAACAAGCCCCAAATAAGGCGGCTAAAGCCCCAGCTGACAAGGGAGGCGAGGCTAAAAAACCACGCAACCGTCGTCGTAAGCCCAAACCTAAGAAGCCCGCAGCCCCTTGGGATATCAGCCAGTTTCAGGTGGAGCCTGCAGAAGGCAAAACCCGTTTTCATGACTTAAACCTGCACAATGACTTGATGCACGGCATTGCTGATCTGGGTTTCCAGTATTGCTCTCCAATCCAGGCTCAATCTTTGCCACACAGCCTGGATGGCCACGATGTTGTTGGTAAGGCCCAGACCGGTACCGGAAAAACAGCAGCATTTCTTTTGACCATTATCGATGACATCCTGCGTAACCCGCTTGAGGGTGAGCGTTATGCCGGTGAAGCACGAGCTCTGGTGATTGCACCCACTCGGGAGTTGGTGATCCAGATTGCTGACGATGCTAAGGCCTTGGTTAAGCATACCGATTTGCAAGTCCATACGCTGGTTGGCGGTATGGATTATGGAAAGCAGCAGCGCAAGCTGGAAGATTCTTATGTTGATATTCTGGTGGCGACCCCAGGTCGACTGCTGGATTTCTGTGGCAATCGTGATGTTCACTTGGATCAGCTCGAAATCATGGTGATTGATGAAGCGGATCGCATGCTGGATATGGGCTTTATTCCTCAGGTGCGCCGTATTATTCGTCAAACGCCCAAGAAAACTCACCGTCAAACTCTGTTGTTCTCCGCAACCTTTACCCAGGATGTCCTGAATCTTGCGGAACAGTGGACGATCGATCCGGTCATGATTGAGATCGAACCCGAGTCTGTTGCGACGGATACCGTGACCCAAAAAGTGTATATGTTGGCAACGGAAGAGAAGTACACCCTGCTGTACAACGTACTGAAACAGGACGATGTTGAAAGTTTGATTGTGTTCGCGAATCGACGGGATCAATGCCGACGTCTGCATGAAAAGTTGGAAGTACATGGTTTCAAAGTCGGCATTTTGTCAGGCGATGTACCCCAGAATAAACGTGTAAAAACCCTGGAAGGTTTCAAGAGTGGTCAGCTGAATGTGTTGGTCGCCACCGATGTTGCTGGCCGTGGTATCCATATTGATGGCATCAGTCATGTGGTGAACTATACCCTGCCGGAAGAGCCGGAAGATTATGTTCATCGAATCGGCCGCACCGGTCGCGCGGGTCGTTCTGGAACCTCGATCAGTTTGGCCTGTGAAGATGATGCGTTGCGTCTTGAACCCATCGAGACGCTACTGGGTGACAAGTTGAAGTGTGAAGTCCCGCCGGAAAATTTACTGGAGGCGCATCCTCCGTTGCCCGCCAGAAAACGTCAGTCCAATCAAGGGCAGCAGCGCCCTCGTTCCAATGGGCGCCGCCGTTAATCACGCTTGATGAAACAAAAAAGCCAGCATTCATGCTGGCTTTTTTGTTTGTGCTTTTTCCGTATTTATTGAGCTTTTCATCCCGCGTCGCTGGCTTTAGCAATCGCTCGGAAGAGTGCCAGGGTTTTGGGAACAGAATCGTATTCGTCATCGGTGTAATGCGGATTGCCCGACAGTTTGACGATGACCAGCTCACGCGCTGGATCGATGTATATGTATTGGTCGTAAATGCCTACGGCCATAAAGACACCGGGGTGTTCGGGAGTTGCTGGCGGTAACCACCACTGATAGCCGTAGCCCCAGTTGTCCATTGAACGCTCGTCTTCTTTGGCCTTCAGGTGAGGGGCGTCGGTCTTGAGTGAGTCTTGCATCCATTGGGCCGGAATAATTTGTGTGCCGCCACGCTGACCGTTTTGCAGGGCGAGTTGACCGAAGCGTCCGTAGTCTCTCAAGACCGCGTTCAGTCCACCCAGTACCATCTCCATATCGTAACTGTCGGTAACCCAGTAGGCATCGGATTCAGCTCCCATAGGTTGCCACAGCTTCTCTTGCATGTAATCGCTGATGCTTTGGCCGGTAGCTTCACGTAAAATCATGCCCAGGACCTGAGTATCGATACTTACGTATAAACGACGCGTGCCGGGGCTTACTTCGTTTTCCAGGCTGGCAGCAAAATCGTCGAAGCTTCCACCTAAAGCCAGAATGCGACCAAACCGATTGATGTCAGAATTCAGGTCGGCGTAATCTTCATTGAACTTCACGCCGGAAGACATCTGCAAAACATCTTTAATGCGTACCCCTTCATAGCCGCTGCCTTTCAGTGAAGGAACATAGTCGTCGGCCTTTTTTTCAATATCGATTTTACCTTCAGAAACGGCCATACCGAACAAGGCTGAAATAAAGGACTTGGCGACAGAGAAGGAAATGTGGCGATCGGTCTCGGTTTCATCGCGGTAGTAGGTTTCCAAACGAATCTTGCCGTGCTGCAGTACCAATAAACTGCCTGTGTGAGTGTAGTGGAGATACTCTTCGCTATTGAGGCGTTCGCCGTGGTAGTCGAAATTTTCAGGCAGGATCAAGGTGTCGCCTTTTTCCAAAGGCCAAACATGGTTTCCAGCGCTGACATCGCGAGACAAATAATGCTCATTGGAGTTGCGCATGTTCTCCACAATGTTGGCTTCGTCAAACAGAGTCAGGCCATGATGTATACGTTGAATCTCAGTACGGAAGAACAATGCGACCAACGCCAGAATAGTAAGAATACTGAACAGAAATTTGCCGACACTAAAGCCTTTTTGTGTTCGCAACATAAGTGAGTCTCGATTTATTGTTTGCGCCACATTGTAGCGACAAAATGAGGATTCACCATAGTTCTCAACTCAAATTTGCCGGGCGCACCGGCAGGGAAGTCAAAGTATCGGTTAAAACTGCCGAGAACAGGCGAATGCTGTCATCTATGTGACAGTATTTTCGTCATTGGGCCGCTAGGCTATGATCTATAGTGCCAATAATATTCATAAAATACGTTTGAGGCTCGTTATGACCACTGTTGTTGAAATCAATGATCTTAAGGAATTGGCTCGCCGCCGAGTACCCAAAATGTTTTTTGAGTACGCCGATTCAGGTTCTTGGACTGAGTCGACCTATCGAGCCAATGAAGCCGATTTCAATAAAGTGTATCTGCGCCAACGAGTGGCGGTGAACATGAGCGATCGGAGTCTTGCTGGGAGTATGGTAGGCCAGGATGTCAGTATGCCCATTGCCTTAGCCCCCACGGGACTCTGTGGTATGCAGCATGCTGATGGGGAAATCCTCGCGGCCCAGGCGGCAGAAGATTTCGGTGTGCCCTTTACGCTATCGACAATGAGCATTTGTTCTCTTGAGGCGGTGGCGGCAGCAACTCGCACGCCTTTTTGGTTTCAGCTGTACGTCATGAGGGATCGTGGCTTCGTTGGGGAGCTGATCGATCGAGCAAAGGCTGTCGGTTGCTCGGCGCTGATGTTAACTTTGGATTTGCAAATTTTGGGTCAGCGCCACAATGACATCCGCAATGGTTTGGGCAGTTTCGGACCCAAACAAATTCTTCAGCTGATCTCCAGGCCGCGCTGGTGTCTGGGCATGGCCAAAAGTCAACATAAAGGCTTTGGCAATATTCAAGGACATGTCAACGGTGTGGCAGACAATAATTCGTTATCAGAGTGGGTTGCCGGCCAATTTGATCCGGATTTGTCCTGGGATGATATTGCCTGGATTAAAGAGCGTTGGGGTGGGCCACTGATTCTAAAAGGCGTGCTCGACACCGATGATGCCAAGCGTTGCGTCGATGTTGGCGGCGATGCTCTGGTGGTATCCAATCACGGAGGTCGTCAGTTGGATGGCGCACGTTCCTCTATTCGAGTGTTACCGGAAATTGTTGAGGCGGTCGGCGACGATATTGAAGTTCAATTCGATGGCGGAATACGCAGCGGCCAGGATGCCCTCAAGGCGATGTGTCTGGGTGCGAAGGGCACCTACATTGGGCGTCCTTTTTTGTATGGTCTAGGAGCTATGGGGAAAGAGGGCGTAACTAAGACCCTGGACATTCTACGCGCAGAAATGGATACCACCATGGCGTTGTGCGGTGAGCGGCAACTCAGCAGCATGGGCCCTCACAACTTGGATGGTATTGAATTTTAGCCGATACCGTTAGCGAGGTTTCTGGGCTAAAAAGAACACCGGCACAATAAGCAGGGTAAAGAGTAGGGCGCTGAGCGCGAAGGTGTCCTGAAAGGCCAGAGTGGCCGCTTGGCGATAAAACTCTTTGCCCATCATTCCAGTGGCAAGTTCAATTTGCTGAAGGTAGTCGATACCCAATTGTTGCAGGTAGGGCATGATCTGTTGAACCGCGAACACCGATTGTTGATTGCCTTCATTTTGCTCCGTCAGGATATGCGCCATATGAAAACTGCTACGGCGTTCCAGATAAATCGCACACAGATTCACGCCTAGCGCGCCCCCAAACTGACGAATGAAATTGCTGGCGCCGGAACCCTGGCTCAGTTTCTCTATCGGCAGATGTTTGAAAGACGCCACCGTAAGTGGAGGCATAATAAACCCCATACCAATACGCCCGACAATCACCCACCAGGTGAAAATAATAAATGGGGTACGGAAGTCTGCAGCGGCCGTCAACCAGCAGGAATAAGCGAACAAAAAGATACCGGCCGCGATCAAAAAACGGGGGGATATTTTATCGGCCAGGCGCCCGGCGATGGGTAATGAGATTCCCAACATTATTCCGCCGGGCAACAATACCAAGCCTGCCTCGGTAGCGCTCAGTCCTTGAATGTTTTGCAGGAACAGGGGAGCGAGATAGAAGCTGCTGTATAAACCGGCCCCGAACACGGCGGCGACAATGGCGGCTGGCACGAAACCCCGGTAGCTGAAGAGGCTGAGGTCAAGTAGAGGCTTGCTGGCCTGTTTTTGACGGCGAATAAATGCATAGCTGAAGATGGCAAAAAGCGCGTAGCAGATCAGTGAGTAATCTGATGTCCAGCCCTTACTTTGCCCTTTGCTTAGGGCCAGCAACAAAATAAAAATGCCCGCACTTAAGGTGGCCAATGCAAATAGGTCGAGTTGGGCTCTCGGTCCACTGTGTTCCCGCTCAGGCATAAATTGTAGGGTGAGGAGGGCCCCAGCTACGGCCATCGGTAGGGGCAGTAAAAAGGCCATGCGCCAATTGAACGCATCAACAAGCAAGCCCCCCAGATACGGTCCCAGGGCCGGGGCCATAACGACGATGATGCCGAATAAGCCCATGGCGGTGCCCTGTTTTTCCGGTGGGAACACTCGGCTCATAACGTAGGTGGCCAAGGGCATGAAAATACCGCTGGCTGCGCCTTGAATGATGCGAGAAGTAATCAGCAATTCGATGTTGCTGCTTATGGCACCAAGCACTGAACTGGCTGAGAAGAGCGCTAAAGCCCCTAACACGGTTCGGCGAATACCCCAGGACTCAATCAGCCAGGCGGTGATTAACATTGTGATGGTCGACGCGGCGAGATACCCAGAGGAGATCCATTGTGCCGTGCTTTGGGTGATGCCGAAGGCACCCATTATAGGAGGGATGGCTACATTGACGCTGGTGCTGCTCATGGCGGTCGTAATAGCACCAATGCCAATCGTCACAACCGCGAACCAGCGGTAATTTTCGCCGTAATGGGCAAACAGTGCGTCGAAGCTGTGGCTGTGATTACTGGTCACGGGTATCAATTTCGACTTCGACCATCATGCCTGGTTTGAGCAAGCCATCTTCTTGCTCAATAGCGAGGCGCAAGCTCAGACGTTGGGTGACCTTGGTGAAGTTCCCACTTGGATTGGGGTTGGGAAGCAAGGCAAACTGACTGCTGGTGGCGTGGTCGATCCGCTCAACAACTGCGGTGAACTGTCTGCTGGGGTACGCATCAACGGATACGGTCGCTTTATCGCCCACGCTGACATGACGCACTTGGGTTTCTTTGATGTTGGCTTTGATCCAAATGTCATTGGGATCGTGCAGCATTAATAAGCGGCGACCCGCTGGCATAAACTCGCCAGCATGAACAAAGGTTTTATCAATCACGGCGGTTTTGAGTGGGCTGTAAATTTTTCGATCGCTCAAAGCAATTTCGGTATCATTTTTCTCAACGTGTAACAGTTCAAGCTCTCGAACGAGAATGCCGAGGGTCTTGGTTTGAATTTCCCGTTCCTGCAGCGCGGCTTTGGCCTGTGACATGGCGGATTCCAATTGGTGCAGCTGGGCTTCGGCTTCATCGTAGGCGTGGCGGGATTTTGAATGCTCCAGTTGAGCATCTTCCCACACCTGTGCGCTGATGAGTTTTTTCTGCCACATGCGTTTGGAGCGCTCAAAATTGGATTCAGCCGCCGTGACCACAGAAGCGGCTTTTTTCAGCGTGGCTTGACTGCGCTCAACCGCTGCGACACTGGCGGCGAACTGATTGTCCACATTACTTCCGACCAGCTGCAACTGTGCTCGGGCGCGTTCAATGGCTAACTGCTGATTGGCAATTTTTAATTCAATGGTTTTTAAGGACAGCTCCGTCTGTCGGGAGTCCATTTGTATCAACAGTGTGTCTTTTGAAACGGTTTGCCCACCACTTGCGGGCATGTCGACAATCCATCCGGGTACGCGGCTGGAAAGGGAAACGATATTACTGGCGATGTGGGCATCGTCCAGATAAATCGTGTAACTGCGTTTATAAAGCCAGCTTGCCACTAAAACAACAGCCAGTAGAAGGCCTGCCATCATCAATGGACGCTTGGCCTTGGCCAGGGTTTTGCTATCGCTCATAAAAACCTCTGCTTTTAAAAACCTTAACGGTCTCGAAGCATATTCAGCTTCATATGATTTAAATTTTGTGACAGTTGCATGCGTCGAACTTTGCTCAGTCCTTCGAGTGCTTGTTGGGCGAGTTCAACGGTCAGCTTGTCGATGTCGGGCAGCAGTTCCAATGCTTTTGCAGTGCTGTACACCAGGCGTCGACGTCCATCTTTAGGATCAGGGCGGCGTTCGATTAAACCGGACGACTCCATTTTGTCGATAATGATGCCCAGAGGGGCCTTTTCCATGCCAAGATTTTCGGCGAGTTCGGTTTGGCTTTGCCCATCCTGGCGGGCCAAGCGGATGAGAATGCGGGATTGGGAGCGGCTCAGCTCAAAGCCTTGCAAGCGCAGCCGGCGGTTAAATTCATTGGTCATGATGCGGGTTAAATCATTGATTAACCAACAGAGCTCCTGCTCGCCATCTTGCTCAATATCCATTCCGAGTTGGTGATGTTGCATAGAGTGATCCGGTTTTTGGGGCGACTATTAGTAATGTATGTTACTAATTTGAGTGACTTTTACACTGGTATAAAGTGTCGAATTAAAGCCTGAGGTCGACGGCTTTGCGCTTTTTCGTCAATTTCTCTGGTCAAGCTAGGTCGTATAATTTGTGCGAATACTAATTAAAGACGGAGCCGATGATGACAGACGATATTAACATCCAGCTGGAAGGACGCAGCCTTCACATCATTATGGATCGCCCCAAGCGCAAGAATGCGCTGACAATGGCTATGTACACTGCCATGGCGGATGCGATCAATGATGCTGCTGAAAATGACGAAATTCGCAATATCGTATTACGTGGCGAAGCCGATTGCTTCACCAGTGGCAACGATCTGGAAGATTTTATGAAAAACCCGCCACAGGGAAACGATAGCCCGGTGGCGACCTTCATGCGGAATCTCTACAACTGTCCCAAGCCGGTCCTGGCTGCGGTGGATGGGGATGCCGTGGGGATTGGCACCACGATGCTGCTGCACTGTGATTTGGTTTATGCGGCCGATTCAGCACGTTTGCAAATGCCTTTTGTGAAATTGGGTTTGTGTCCGGAATACGCGTCCAGCTATCTGCTGCCGCGAATTTGTGGCCATGTAAAAGCATCTGAGTTGTTACTGTTCGGTGAGCCCTTTGATGCCCAAACTGCAAAAGAATGTGGCTTGGTTAATGACGTGGTTCCCGCGAGCGATTTGTTGTCACTGGTGCGCGAAAAGGCCGATAAGTTGGCCAAGCAGCCACCGGCCGCCATTCGTAGCACCAAGCAATTATTGCGTGGGCCTCGCCGACAGGAAGGCAGTGATGTGATGGACGAAGAAATGGTACTGTTCGGTCAGGGACTGCAAGGTCAGGAGTTCGTGGAAGCCGTGACCGCATTTTTCGAAAAGCGTGATCCGGATTTTTCACGCTTCAATTAATTCGTTCAGGCCGCCGTGAAAGCCACGCGGCGACCTAACAGAAAACGTTGAGAAGAGCTGTGTTGTGAGACTCAGCTCTTTTTATTTACGCGGCAAGCAGGCGATCGTAGCGTTTGCTTAGCAGGTCGTAAAACTTCTCTCTTTGAGTCGCGACTTCCTGTTTCAGACTGACGATGTCGTTTTCCTTGATGTCCTGACGACCAACGAAGACCTCTTTTCGAAAGTGCGCGATTCTGGCGCCGTACAACCTCAGGCTACGTTCCATCAGTTTTTCACCCAGCATCAACAGGCGAGTTTCGGCATCGGCCAATTTTTTGAATTCCTTTACCAGCTCGGCATTGACCTGGGACAGTTCCTCACGGCGACCCGATGGCCATTGCTCGCCAAATCGATAGGATTCAATCACTAAGGCAGAATACTTCGCAAAGATGTGATTCACTTGCCCCACATCGGAGGAAATCGCTTCCAGCATATCGACTCGTCGGTCGCCGCTCTCCAGCTTATCCTGATACACATCTTTTTGACGCATCACGACCCAGGTGCTGACACCTGCGATAATGGCGCCCAGGGCAATATTGATAGAGGTTTCCAGCATAGGCCAGTAATTTAAACTTTCCATGGTGCACAACTCTGTGTCGATCAGTTGACGGAAAATGAAGACTCGGCATTAACAAAGCACAGTTTGTGCCAAGTGTGCGGAAAGCGTGAAGCCCAGACAGGGAGAGGGTTAATGGATGTGGGGAATATTGCCTTTGCGCAGTGGCTCCAACAAATACTCAAGGCCATTGAGTTTAATTTGGTACAGCAAGGCCAGCTGGCGCCCCAGCTTGCCTTCAGGGAAGCCCTGTCCGTTCATCCAAACCAGATAGGGCTCCGGCAGATCGGCCAGGATGCGCCCCTGATACTTGCCATAGGGCATTTGCTGCCGTACCAACTCCAGCAACATGCCGGGATCGAGATCATTCACTCTGAGTGTTGCCCCCGACTCAGTTGTCTTTTCCGGGCACCGTCAGGCGCAGGAGGTGGATTTTACGGCTGTCGGAGTAGAGCACTTTAAACTGAAAGCCTTGAATCTCAATCTGTTCATTGCGGCTTGGCAAGTGCCCAAAGGCCTGCATAACAATGCCGCCGATGGTGTCGAAGTCGTCTTCGCTGAAGCCGGAATTAAATTGCTCATTAAAATCTTCAATAGGCGTCAAGGCTTTGACGATGTAATCACTGTCTGAAACCTGGCGGATGGAGGCTTCTTCTTCCTCTTCATCGGTCTCATCTTCGATTTCACCGACAATTTCTTCCAGCAAGTCTTCAATGGTGACCAGACCGGCTATACCACCGTACTCGTCAATGACCATAGCCATGTGGTAGCGGTTTTCACGGAACTCGCGCAACAGCACATTGAGGCGCTTACTTTCCGGTATAACAACGGCTGGACGAATAATTTTGGATAGATCGAAGTCTTCGGTTCCCCCCAAAATCAGGGGCAGAAGGTCTTTGGCAAGAAGGATGCCTTTGATGTCATCAATGGATTCGCCAATAACGGGAAAGCGGGAGTGTCCGGATTCGATGACTTTGGGCAGTAATTCCGAGGGGCTGTCCTCGATGTTCAGTACGACCATTTGCGGGCGCGGAATCAGCACCTCACGAACTTGTTGATCGGCTACATCCAGGGCGCCTTCAATAATACTCAGGGCTTCTTCATCGAGAAGTTCGCGTTCGGCGGCTTCTTTGATGATGGCCAGCAGCTCCTCACGGGAGTTGGGTTCGCTGGAAAAGTTGCTAAAAAAGCGATCCAACCAGGATTTCTCCTGGCCATTTGGCTGGCTACTCGACGGGTCTTCGCTCATGGCGAATATGGCTCCTCTATTTTTTGGGGCGACTATTCTAGCACTGGCTTTTACTGGAAAACCATGCTTTTTGCTGTGCTATTAGTCCGTGGTCTCTCGACAACCGGGGTCTTAAATACCGCCGGCCGTTTAATCAATTAGTCTACGTCGTCTGGATAGGGTTCCGAATAGCCTAATGCTGTCATCAGCTGGCTTTCCAGAGCTTCCATTTCCTCAGCGTCCTGGTCCTCAATATGGTCGTAACCAATCAGGTGCAGACAGCCATGTATTGCCATATGGGCCCAGTGGGCCTCAAGGGCTTTGTTTTGTTCTTGGGCTTCGCGCTCAACCACGGACGCACAGATGACCAAGTCACCGAGTAAGGGCAGTTCCAGCTCGGGTGGCAAATCCGCAGGGAAGGACAGCACATTGGTGGGTTTGTCCTTGCCGCGATATTGATGGTTCAGATTCTGACTTTCGGATTCATCGACAATGCGAATGCTCAGTTCGGCTTGATCTCGGTATTGTTGGAGCGCTGCACCTATCCAGCGTTGAAACTCAGCCTCACTGGGGGTGTCGTTTCGTCCAGAAACATCCTCAAGATCGATGTGCAGCTCACTCACCGCGAGTCTTCTCCTGCTGTTCATCGAAATCGTCATAGGCTTCAACTATGCGCTGTACCAGCGGATGACGAACAACGTCCTTGGAGTTGAAGAAGGTGAAGCTGATGCCATTCACACCCTCAAGCACTTCAATCGCATGACGCAGACCTGATGCAATGCCACGAGGTAAATCGATTTGGCTTGGGTCGCCGTTAATCACGGCGGTTGAACCGAAACCGATGCGAGTCAAAAACATTTTCATTTGCTCGCGAGTGGTGTTCTGACTTTCATCGAGAATGACAAAGGCGTTGTTCAGTGTACGACCACGCATATACGCCAGTGGTGCAACCTCAATGACATTGCGCTCAATCAGTTTGTCGACAGTTTCAAAACCCAGCATTTCATACAAAGCGTCATACAGTGGACGCAGGTAAGGATCAACCTTTTGAGACAAATCACCGGGCAGGAAGCCCAGTTTTTCACCTGCCTCAACCGCCGGGCGTACGAGAAGAATGCGTTCGATCTCGTCTTTTAATAACGCTTCAACAGCACAGGCAACGGCGAGGTAGGTCTTGCCGGTACCGGCTGGACCAATGCCAAAATTAATGTCGTTTGTCTGCACGGCGCGGACATATTTTTGCTGATTTTTACCGCGAGGTTTTACGGTGCACTTTTTCGTGCGAATCAGGGTAAGCGGTGTTTCAACTTTGCTGTGATTGGCCGTTTGTTCGGCCACGGGGGCATCTGACATATGTTCTTCTACACTGTTGTCTTGCAAGGCAAGATGAATTTCGTCCGGAGTCAGTTCTTCTTTTTCAGTAATGGCATAGAGCTGCTGCAGAATTTTAGCTGCGGCAAGGGTTTTTCCGCGTTGACCAATAAAACTGAATTGATTGCCGCGATTTCGAATTTCGATGCCAAGGCGTTCTTCAATTTGTCGCAGGTGACGATCGAATTGGCCGTTCAGGCTGGCCAATCGGCGGCTATCGGCAGGCTCCAGTGTAATACGGTGGTTGGCACTGGACTTTGCTTTGGAGGGCGCAGCACGTGGTGGGACAGCAGTTTTGTCTTTGCGGTCGGGCTTCGTGCTCGTTAAATCTGTGTTAGTCAAAAGTGGTTCTTGTCTCTCAGTCGTTTCGATGGGCTCAGCTTACTGCAAAATACCATCAGGCGAAATATCGCTTATGTCCTAAAAAATGCGCTTTTATTGCGCTGGTTTATTAGCCGCCCGTTGTCTGTCGAGCGGCTCTCTTCTTACTATAGACGAGTCTTATGCAAGAAATGTGACTATTAAGGGAATATTATTGCTCGTCCAACTCACTGCTGATCAATGTTCCGCGCAATGAGTTGGGCAGGGCCTCTTCAATCAGAATGTCGGCAAATTTCCCAATCAGTTCGGCTTGTTCACAGCGGAAGTTCACCACACGGTTATTTTCGGTGCGACCAGCCAGTTGGCCTGGGTCTTTCTTGGAGTAACCACTCACCAAAACTCGTTCGACGTTACCGACCATTTTGCGACTGATGTCCATGGACTGCTGATTGATACGCTCCTGCAAAATTTTCAGGCGCTGTTTTTTAAGGGACTCATCGGTGTCATCGGGTAAATCGGCAGCCGGCGTTCCTGGGCGAGCGCTGTAAATGAAGGAGAAAGACATATCGAAATTCATGTCGCCAATCAGCTTCATTGTGGCTTCAAAATCGGTTTCTGTTTCACCGGGGAAGCCAATAATAAAGTCGGATGAAAAACAGATGTCCGGGCGAATGGCTTTCAAACGGCGCAGCTTGGATTTGTATTCCAGGCAGGTGTGGCCACGTTTCATTGCCATCAGAATACGATCGGAGCCACTTTGTACCGGCAGGTGCAGATGGCTGACGAGTTCAGGTACTTCACCGTAGACGTCAATCAGGCTATCGGAAAACTCAACCGGATGAGACGTGGTAAAACGAATGCGGTCAATGCCGTCTACTGCGGCAACATAGGTAATCAGCTCAGCCAGGTCGACAATTTCACCGGCTCCGTTGTCGCCGCGGTAGGCGTTGACGTTCTGACCAAGCAAATTGATTTCACGCACCCCTTGGGCTGCCAACGCGGCGACTTCGGCCATTACATCGTTGACTGGGCGGCTGACTTCTTCGCCGCGAGTGTAAGGCACCACACAGAAGGTGCAGTATTTGGAGCAGCCTTCCATAATCGATACAAACGCGCTGACGCCATCGGCCTCGGGCGTAGGCAGGTTGTCGAACTTTTCAATTTCAGGAAAGCTGATGTCGACCACAACCGCACCATTGTCGGCTTTGTGGGTCTCCATCATTTCCGGTAAACGGTGCAGGGTCTGCGGGCCGAAAATCAAATCCACGTAGGGGGCGCGTTTGGCGATCGCATCGCCTTCCTGACTGGCCACGCAGCCGCCAACACCAATGATTAAATCCGGGTTCTTTTCTTTGTACTGCTTCCAGCGGCCCAGTTGATGATAGAGCTTGTCCTGGGCTTTTTCACGAATTGAGCAAGTGTTTACCAACAAGACGTCCGCTTCGGCAGGGTCATCGGTGGTTTCCATCTGATGACTGTCGCCCAGCAAGTCGCGCATACGAGCCGAGTCATATTCATTCATCTGGCAGCCATGGGTCTGGATAAACAGCTTTTTAACACTGTTCTCAGAGGTGTCTGGGCTCATGGATTTGTTGGACTCGGTGGCTGACATATTTCTCTCAATTGCTTAAAAAACGCGCTAATCTGCGGGCGGAGCATTATAGCGGCAGAGAGGGGGAATGCCCAGTACCTAATTTGCCTGTCAGGGCGCTTGTTTTCTGGACTTTTGCCCCCATTTAATGGGCCATAGCCAATTGGCAATATCCCTGTTTTTTATGTCTCATTAGCTGAGACCTTTTTTTGAGAAAGTTATGGCCGAGCAGTCCTTTTACAAAGTTATTTTTTACAATCAGAGCCAGGTATATGAAGTGTATGCCAAGGCGATCTATCAGAGTGAGATGTACGGTTTTATCGAAGTTGAAGAATTCGTCTTTGGTGAGCGTAGCCAGCTGCTGGTCGACCCCGGTGAAGAAAAACTGAAAAACGAGTTTGCCTCGGTGAAACGTTCCTTTATCCCGATGCAGGCGGTAATCCGTATCGATGAAGTGGAGCAGCAGGGTACCGGTAAAGTAACCGATGTTGCTCCTGGGGATAAGATTGCCCATTTCCCAAGTATGCCCGGCAAACCGGCGCCAGCGGAATAACGATGTCTGAACGCTTGAATTACCGCATTGATGGTGACGACACACAGGCACCACGGGAAACGGTGGTGCTTATTCACGGCCTGTTTGGTTCCCTGGAAAACCTGGGTGCGATCGCGCGTGCCTTGGAGCCGGATTATCGTCTTGTCTCGGTGGATCTACCCAACCATGGCCGTTCACCTTGGCGGGACAAGCATTCGATGAGCTTGAAAGCAATGGCCACTCAGTTGCTGGACCTTCTGGATCATTTGGGTATTCAGCAATGTGCGCTATTAGGGCATTCACTGGGTGGGAAAGTTGCCATGGAGCTGGCGATGAACTGGCCTGAGCGAGTAAGCCGCCTGATCGTGGCGGATATTGCACCAGTGCAATACCCGCGCCGGCACGATGGCATATTTGCCGCCCTGCGTGCTTTACCTCTGGACCAACTCAAGGGGCGCCGCGACGCTGAACATTTTCTGCAGGACAAGATCGATGAAGCCGGGGTGCGCCAGTTTCTGTTGAAGAGTCTCTACAAGGATGAGTCAGGGCACTATCAGTGGCGTATGAATCTTGAAGGGCTTTATGACGCTTACGATGAATTTGTGGCAGCACCCAGTGCACTGAGCTATTCGGGCCCTTGTCTCTTCATCAAAGGAGAGCTTTCCGATTACGTTCTGGAGGCCCACACGGAAGCCGTCGTCTCACGTTTTCCAAAGGTGCAGCTGAAGGTGATGCAGGGTTGCACTCACTGGCTTCATGTCCAGAAGCCCGAGACCTTTGCCCGGCTGTGCATTAAGTTTTTAGCCTCCTGAGGAGCGTCGACTCGCTCCTTCCATTGTTGAGTCTCGATAGGCCGAAATGTAGGGCTTCTTGGCGGTCAATATCGCCCTGCAAAAGGTTTCAGATGACGGCCGTCACCGACTTAAGCAGCCTCGCCGGTAAGTGATTGCCTACTGAAGTCTCCCGTTTTTAATCCACAAGTGTCAAAAAAACCGTTGAATAACCCCTCCAAAATACAGGTGTTACGGTTTTACACTGTTAAAATAATGTAAGTCGTTGATTTTTATAATTTATAACGGGCTGTATAAAAAATATACAAAATGCTGCCAGCTCCGAAGGACCATGACTAGCTGTGGTTTTCACCCAACTTTTAACAAACTTATCCACAGAAGATGTGGGTAACTCAGTCTGTGGATGAAAAGTGATTCTATTGCCGAATCGGCAGGCAAATTGTCAATTTAAACGGCAATTAACGCGGCTAGCCGGCTGCGACCAATGTCTAATGGCTCTATCATTGTGTGTGTAACATGCTAAACCGTTTTTAAGTCAATATGCCTATGCTGCGGATGCCAAATGATTGACCAGCCGTTTCTTCTTCTGATAGCCCTGATTTACGTTGGCCTGTTGTTTCTTGTGGCTTGGTGGGCTGATCAATCTCAACAATGGTATAACCGCTATCGTCCGATGTTGTTCGCTCTGGCGTTGGGTGTGTATTGCAGTTCCTGGACGTTCTATGGCGCAGTGGGACAGTCCATGGAGAGTATGTGGAGCCACCTGCCTATTTACCTGGGGCCTATTCTGGTTTTCCTATTGGGGTATCGCTTTCTGAAAAAGCTCCTGCGGGTCGGGGAGTACCATAAGGTGACATCCATTGCCGATTTTATTGGCTCTCGTTATGGCAAATCTCAATGGCTCTCGGCGCTGGTGGCGATTTTGGCGATTGTGGGTTCCTTGCCTTATATCGCTCTTCAACTGCGAGCTGTCTCCATGGCTTGGGAGGTCTTGGGCAGCGATGGCCCCAGTGCTCAGCTGAATATCGACACGGCTCTGATTACGGCTCTGTTGATGGGCCTGTTCGCGGTTCTGTTTGGCACACGGCACTTGGAAGGTCGAGAGCGTAACCGAGGCGTGATGGCCGCCGTTGCCCTCGAATCGATCGTAAAGCTCGTGGCATTTGTGGTGGTGGCCATGGCGGCGGTGAGTATCTTATGGGTTCATATGGAAGACCGCAGCTGGCCTCAACTCATTCAGAGTTCTGGAATGGGCAGTCGTCCAGGCATGGCCAGTTTTATAACTCAGACACTGTTAGCGGCGATTGCCATTGTGTGTTTACCCCGACAATTCCATATGGCAGTAGTGGAATATCAAGAACCTCGAGATCTGCGCAAAGCGCGTTTTATTGCACCGGTATATGTGGGTTTGTTTGCATTGCTGGTGGTGCCCATTGTGCTGGCCGGGCATTTACTGGGTGCTGAGGCGGCGGGTGACACACTGGTGTTGAGTTTGCCCAGTAGTCAGGGTTATACCGCCGTATCGATTTTGGCGTTTATCGGTGGATTCTCCGCCGCAACGGGTATGGTGATTGTGGCGGCGGTGACATTGGCCGTGATGATTTCCAATGAGTTGGTTGCGCCGCTGTGGCTGCGCATCAATCGAGACCGCTCCTTATCGGTGGCGTCATTGAGTAATCATCTGCGTTTGATTCGGCGTCTCAGTATTTTTGCATTGCTTATCTTGAGCTGGTTGGTGCACAAGTCGATCTCTTCAATGGAAGGCCTGGCACCCATCGGCCTATTGTCTTTTGCGGCGGCCGCTCAGTTTGCGCCAGCGCTGATTGCCGGTTTGTATTGGCGAAAGGCGCATCGCTTGGGGGTGTTGATTGGTTTGGTGGCGGGCTACAGCCTTTGGTTGTATTGCCTGGTATTGCCTGCGTTAGCACCGGAGCACAGTATCGTTCAACAAGGGCCCTGGGCCATGCAGTGGCTGCGGCCACAACATCTATTCGGAACGGAACAGTGGGACCCCTTGGCACATGGTGTGTTTTGGAGTTTGGGAATCAATGTCCTGTCCATGCTGTTGGTGTCCAGATTCAGCAAGCTGAGCCACAAGGACGCCCAGCAAGCTCGTTTGTTTATCGATAAGTTAAATGAGGAAAGTGTTGGGGAATCGCTGGCCCTAACCGAGGTTCATATGGGGCAAGTGCAGAGCTTGTTGGAACCTTTGGTTGGGCGCGAACGTATGCAGGAGTATTGGCGCTTGTTTGAACACCGAAGCGGTCAGCGCCTGATGGTGGATGATTTTGCTCCGCAGTTTGTGCTTCAGGAAGTGGAAGGTGTGATGGCGAGTATTCTTGGGGCCGCTACCGCTCAGCGATCCATGAAACTCCTGAGTCGGGATCGTCCATTGAAGCTGCAGGACTTTGCTGAGCTGGTGGATAACGCATCGCAACAATTGCGCTTTAACCAGGATCTGCTTCAAACCACCGTTGAAACGGTCAGCCAGGGCATCAGTGTTGTCGATGCCGATTTGCGATTGGTTGCCTGGAATGAGCATTACGCCAAATTGTTTGATTATCCGGAGCGAACGTTATACATCGGTTGCCCAGTTGAAAACTTGTATCGTATTAATGCCGAACGAGGAATGTACGGCAGTGATTCGAGCAATCGCGAGCAAGACATTGCCCGACGTTTAGATTTATTGCGACATGGCAGTGCACATCGGTTCGAGCGACAGTTGCCTAATGGTGTTGTGGTGGATGTTCGCGGTACCCCCATGCCCAATGGCGGGTTTGTGACAACCTATACGGACATCAGTGATTTCAAAGCGGTTGTACATGCGCTTGAAGAAACCACGGCCAGTTTGGAACAGCGGGTTGCGCAGCGTACTCAGGAATTATCCATCAGTAACGAGGAGCTGGCCGCAGAAAACAAGCGCCGGGCCGATGCTGAGCAGCGCTTATGGGAGCAACACAACGACAAGACCCGTTTCCTTGCACATACCAGTCACGATCTGTTGCAACCCATTAATGCAGCGCGCTTATTTGCCGCCAGTGTTCAGGAGAAACTGCAACTAAGACGCTGGCACGAGGTGGCCGAAGATATTGCGAATATCGATTCGGCGTTGGCCTCGGCAGAAGATCTGATTGGTGCATTGCGCGAAATTTCTAAACTGGATGCGGGTGAGCTGACGGCAAAAAAAGAAGCGTTTGCTTTGGACGATTTATTGCAACCGTTGGCCGCAGAATTCGCGGTGGAAGCGGGGCGTGCAGGCTTGGCTTTTCACTATCAAAGTTGCTCGGCTTGGGTGTCCAGTGATGCTCATTTATTGCGACGAATCCTGCAAAACTTTTTAAGCAATGCTTTGCGTTACACGGAAAGTGGAACGGTTATGCTCGGCTGTCGCCGTCGTTCAGAGGGCATTGAAATTCAAGTTTGGGATACCGGGCCAGGAATCGAACGCCATGAGCAACGCCGTATCTTTGAGGAATTTGTTCGCCTTGGCGGCAGTCGCAAAAAGGCCGATAAAGGCTTGGGTTTGGGCCTGGCCATATCCAAACGCAGCGCAGATATTTTGGCGCACCCCATCCTGTTGACCTCGGAAACCGGGAAGGGAACTGTGTTTTCTATTCGGGTGCCGCAGGTGCAAGCCCAAACCAAAAAAGCGCCGGTGAATATGAATGCTCAGGCCGGAGCGGATCTCAGCCAGGCGAGAATTCTGTGTGTAGATAATGAAGCGTCAATTCTGCAAGGGATGCGAGGTTTGTTGGAAACCTGGGGCTGTACTGTCTGGGGCGCTGTGGATATCAAACAGGCTGAAACCATTTATCTGCAGGAGCAGCCGGATTTTATTATCGCGGATTATCATCTGGATAATGAAGAGACCGGCATTCAATTGATCGATCGTCTGGCAGAGCTGGACGATGGCGAGCGGGAAGAGCTCGCCGGCATCGTCATCAGTGCCGACAATTCAGAAACGCTTAAAGATGCGGCGACAAGCCGAGGGTTTTATTATCTGTCCAAGCCGGTGAAGCCTGCGGCATTGCGCAGTTTAATACGACGTCTATGCCGTAAAAAACTGCATGGCAATACGGCCATGTAAGCGGGCCTCTGCTTAGTGTTCCAACAGTTGGTACAGCAAATGACGCACTGTTTCCGGTTCAAACGGTTTGTCACACAGAGCGTTCACGCCAGAATCTTCAATCTGTTGGAGATGGGTTTCATTCGCTTCTGAAGAAACCATCAAAACCGGGATATGGGATTGATCACTTTGGGTTCGGATGTACTCGGTCAATTCGCGGCCGTTTACATTGGGCATGTTGTAATCCGTCACAACCAGATCAAACATACTCTCATGCAGCACATCAATGGCCTCACGGCCGTCGGCCGCATAACTGATGCGTTGAACGCCCAGCGTCCCCAAGACCTTGGCAATGTATTTACGAGCCAGTGCGCTGTCATCCACGACGAGTACACGCAGCTCAGTGACGTCAAAGAGTTCGAGCTCCAGCTCTTCGCAGTTGATTAAATCGACAGTCGCGTTCAGCGCTTTGCCGAGATGCTCCCGGCTGAAGGGTTTCGGCAGAATAGCGACAACGCCGGATTGTTTGAACTCCTCCAACTGTTCTTTACGCCATTCGCTGGATACCAGCATGAAAGGCGTGTCCCCAAAGGCACTGTCCGCCCGGATGGATTTCAACAGATCCAAACCGGTACCATCACTGAAATACATGGCGCTGGCAATCAAGTCAGGGTGTTGACCCTGCAGCATGTCATAGGCCTCTGTCACGGAAGACGCAATGCTGACATTGGTAACGTCTTCGGTCTCTAACTGGGAGCGAATAATCTTCTGTTGAGTGGCGGATGGCTCGACCAGGAGGAGCGAGAGATCAGAAGGTGCAAAATCCATAAAATTAACCTTGGTGATTAAAGCCTACTATTCAAGGGCTGTTTCTGCGTATCAATTGACCATTTATCGGCGAATTATCGAAAATCTTAAATAAACGAAATGATCATCGCTTATTCAATATAGTCTGAGATTGAGGATTATGTTGCCCGGGTTTTCTGGTGTGATTGTTGTGGCGGAATTGTCACTTTATTCCTTGGTAGATACAGGTGTCGTTTCGGCGAAATGAGGCGATTGTGGCGATACGGAAAGTTGTGATTGAGTCAGCCGCGTTACGGGTTCGGGGTGGCGAAGATGACCTCTACCGGGCCTCTATGGCCCGGTCTCACTGTGTGCTGGGGGGCAGCTGTCCAACTGTGGTGGGCTTAAGTTGAGCTGGTTCATGGCAAGCACGGCCTGGGTGCGAGAATGCACCCCGAGCTTTCGAAAGATGGCCGTCAGGTGAGCCTTGACCGTGGCTTCGGTGACATCCATTTCATACGCGATTTGCTTATTGAGTAAACCATCGGCCAGCATATTCGCCACTCGAAACTGTTGCGGCGTAAAGCTCGCCACGACTTCGGCAATGGCTGCTTTGTCATCGTTATCCACCTGGTCAGCCGGTGGGAGATTCGCGGGCAGCCAAATGTCGCCTTGCAGGACCTGCTCAATGGCAGAGCCAATCATTTCTGGGGGAGATGATTTCGGCAGAAAACCGGCGGCACCGTAGTCAATGGCCTGATGAATAATGCTGGCTTGTTCATTGGCGGACACCACCATAACCGGAATGTGGGGATACTGCCCGTTGATGAAAATCAATCCGCTAAAACCGCTGGCGCCGGGCATATGCAAATCGAGCAGCAATAGATCGGCGTCATTGTTTTCCTGTACCTGTTTTTGCAAAGACTCGACATCTTCCGCCTGGACGATATCGGCCATCTTAAAATGTTGTTCCAAAGCCTGTACAAGAGCCCCACGAAACAACGGGTGATCGTCTGCCACGATAAATTTTGGCATGTTTGTTCCCCTCACTTTTATCACTTGTCGTGATAAACCGACTGTAGTTTAAAATTGTTTTTGTTGTTATTCGTTTCTAGGTTTTCGTTGTTAGGTCTTTATCGTTTTAAATTAAGCGAATTGGACAAATAAACCGATTGCCATCTTCTTTAATTAGGATACCTTAAGTTGCTAGGTGCGTCTGCTTTTTGAAGGACGGTGGATGCCCGGCCAATTCATTATTATTTTATGGTGTTTCGAGTGTTTCGAGTGTTTCGAGAGAGCCTTCATGTTGACAGCCTCTCTTCAATTCATTTAATCGATTGTCAACGGTCTGTGTTTGACAATACGTGATAAAGCCCTATGCTAGGGCTTTATGTTCGGCAATCAAGTCGTCCACTACATGAGGGTCGGCGAGTGTTGAAGTGTCCCCCAACTGATCGTATTCTTCACAGGCGATTTTCCGCAGCACCCTTCGCATAATTTTTCCAGAGCGTGTTTTGGGTAATCCGGGCGCCCATTGAATGGCTTCAGGTGTCGCAATTGGGCCAATCTCCTGACGTACCCAGTTGCGTAACGCTTTGCGCAGGTCTTCGGTGGCTTCCACGTCGGCGGCCAGCGTGGCGTAAACATAAATCCCTTGGCCTTTAATGTCGTGGGGGATACCCACTACTGCAGCTTCCGCTACCGCCTTATGAGCAACCAGAGCACTTTCAATTTCCGCTGTCCCCATGCGATGACCGGCAACGTTTAAGACATCGTCCATTCGACCAGTGATCCAGTAGTACCCGTCCTCATCACGTTTGGCACCGTCACTGCTGAAGTAACAGTTGTCAAAGGTGCTGAAATAGGTATCTATAAAACGTTGGTGGTCGCCGTATATAGTGCGCATTTGCGATGGCCAGCTGTCCTTGATGACCAAGCTGCCTTCTCCGGCACCGTGAATCTCATTGCCGTCGTTATCCATCAGTGCAGGCTGAACACCAAAGAAAGGGCGCGTGGCTGAACCTGGTTTCAAATCGGTGGCGCCAGGCATCGGGGTGATCATCATGCCGCCGGTTTCGGTTTGCCACCAAGTATCCAGAATGGGCGCGCTGTTGTTGCCAAACTTATCGTGAAACCAGCGCCAAGCTTCAGGGTTAATCGGCTCGCCCGCGGTCGCCAGAATACGAATACAGCTGAGATCTGTGCCTTCGACAGCTGCGTCGCCATCGGCCATCAATGCACGAATAGCGGTTGGCGCGGTGTAGACGATATTGATCTGGTGTTTTTCAATCAAACGAGCCATGCGCCCGCAATCAGGAAAGTTGGGCACCCCTTCGTACATCACTATGGTGGCAGCGTTACACAAAGGGCCGTATACCGCATAGCTGTGGCCGGTAATCCAACCGATGTCGGCCATGCACCAGTAGATATCACCTACTTTATAGTCAAATACCGTTTCGTGACTCAGCGACACATAGGTAAGGTAACCACCTGTGGTGTGTAACACCCCTTTGGGTTTACCCGTCGAGCCGGAGGTATAAAGAATAAACAATGGATCTTCCGCGTTCATTGTCTGCGCGGGGCAATCGGAAGACTGCGCTTTGAGTAATTCGGACAGGTCGACATCGCGTTCTTCGTGCCAGTCAATCGCGCCACCCGTGTGACGGAGCACTATAATGTTTTCTACGTCACTGTGTTGGCAGTGGTCCAACGCGCGATCGACGTTGTGTTTCAACGGGACAGATTTACCACCACGTTTGCCTTCATCAGCGGTGATCACAATGCGAGAGCGGCCATCATCAATACGACCTGCAATGGCTTCAGGAGAAAAGCCCGCAAACACTACAGAGTGAACCGCACCAATACGTGCACACGCGAGCATGGCCATGGTAATTAATGGCACCATGGGCAGATAGAGAGTAACGACATCGCCTTTTTTAACGCCCATGGCTTGCAAGCCATTGGCGAGCTTGCAAACCTCTTCGTGCAGTTGGGCGTAGGTATATTGAACCGTTTCAGCACCTTCCTCATCCGGCTCCCAGATCAGGGCCAACTGATCGGCGCGTTCGGGCAAGTGCCTGTCCAGGCAGTTTTCACAGGCGTTCAGTTCACCATCTTCAAACCAACGAATGTGCAAATCGTCTTTTGCGAAGGAGACATCTTTGACTTTGCTGAAGGACTTTCGCCATTGCAGACGCTGGGCCTGTTCAGACCAAAAAGAGTCGGGTGATTCGATAGAGCGCTGATACATGTCCAGATAACGCTCATTATTGATCAGGGCTTGCTCGCGGTATGTTTCCCCGACGGCGATTCGTTCACGGCTCATAGTTATTATCTCACTGATGTCTCGTAAAAAGACGTGTACGTATTCTACTTATTGGATTCTCCGATTTTCCTTCAAAGCGCTTGCTATTCACCATTAGACATAGGTCGAGATTGGTCGTTTTTGAGTGTATGTCGACAATGCTGTGCCGACTTTAGTCTAAGGCGTTCACTAGGTTTTTATCGACATTAGTCGAAGATCGCTGCAATTTAGACTAAAGGACAATACTCGAACTGCACTCTGGCTCTGACAATGACATCAGCTTCACTTGCTAGAAGTCATTCTGAGGAGACCTGTTCGATGTTTAAAAAAAATAATGAACGAAAAAAATCCTGGCCACTCATGTTGGCCAGCGTCGCAGCAATCAGCCTAAGCACCCAATCCACACAGGCGGCGAGCAATGCCGATCTGGAACAACAAGTCGCTGAACTGCAATTGCAAGTCAAAATGCTGATGCAGCAAATGAAAAAAAACAAGGTGGCGGTACAAAACCTGGATTCCAAGGTGGCCAATGTACCTGCTCCAGTGAAAGGGTCGAAAGGCAAGACCTTTGGTGGCGACCCGATGAACTTCCGTGTCGGCAATACCGATGTCAATATCGGCGGTTTCATTAAATTGGATATGAATTTTTCAGACTATTCCGATGGTGCTTCGGCGTTGGCGGGAATCGGCGAAGACTTTTTGGTGCCTTCCGTGATTCCTGTAGGTGGTGAAGGTGGTGACGTAAAGTTTCACGCTCACGCGAAAACCTCACGTTTTAATATCACCACTAAGACAAAAACCGATACCGGGCATGTTCGTACCTTTATGGAGTTTGATGCTATTGCCAGCGGCCAGGGTGATGAACGCATTTCCAACTCATCGGCAGAACGTTTGCGCCACGCCTTCATCGATTGGAATATTGATGGTAAAAACGCGATTCTGGCTGGCCAAACCTGGTCAACCTTCTTTAACGTAGGCACTTTGCCAGAGTCCCTGGATTTTGTTGGACCGGTCGGCACCATCTTTGAGCGCCAGCCACAGTTACGTTATACCCGAAAGCTTGACAGTGGTAGCTTTATGCTCGCAGCGGAAAACCCCGCCACCACTTTATATGGGGCCAGTGAAAACCCCTATGACGACAACAGCATTCCTGATTTGATTGCGCGTTACAACGGTAAGGCTGGCAAATTCAGTTACTCCCTTGCTGCCATGACTCGTGAACTGAAATACGACAACGGTTCGGCCAGTGCAGACGACCAGGGTTTTGCGGTGAGCTTATCGGGTAAATACACCATGACTCGTGATGAACTGCGTTTTATGGTGAATTACGGCGATGCGCTCGGCCGTTACATGGCCTTGAATGGCTTCCGGGCAGGTGCCATTCGTGAGGACGGCGATATTGAATTGATTGACGCCTGGGGTGGCTTCATTAACTGGAAGCATCACTGGAATAATCAGTGGCGCTCAAACCTGACCTTGTCGGCAGCCAGTGCAGACAATCCAAGTTACTTGGCGCCTACCACGGCTTCGGATTACACCAGTATTCATGCCAATTTACTGTACTCTCCGGTTAAGCGCCTGACGCTGGGTGGCGAGTATATTTATGCGACCAAAGAACTTGAAAATACAGGCAATGTGTTGGCGGATGATAAGGGTTCTTTGAAGCGCCTACTGCTGTCTGTTAAGTACGCGTTTTAAGCAGCGGATTTCAATAGACCAATGTCTAGATCCGATTTGACCCGGGCTTTGTTACATTGCCAGGGTCAGATCAAAACCGGTAAACAATAAATGCCCGAGCGGGCAATAAAGGGGGAAGCGTTATGGCTTTTGAAAGTGGTGATATGGCGAAAGCCTATTGGTCGGAAAACATCCGGCTCATGCTGATTTTGCTATCAGTGTGGTTCGTAGTCTCGTTCGGGTGCGGAATTCTGTTTGTCGAGCAGCTCAACGCGATTCGTGTGGGCGGCTTTAAGCTCGGCTTCTGGTTTGCCCAGCAAGGCTCCATTTATGTGTTCGTGTGCTTGATCTTTATCTACGTCTGGTTGATGAACAAGCTCGATGCTAAATACGGCGTGAGAGAGGACTAAGACTATGAGTATTCAAGTGTTAACCATGATCATTGTCGGTGCCAGCTTCGCACTGTACATCGGTATTGCGATTTGGGCCCGAGCGGGTTCAACCAAAGAGTTCTATGTCGCCGGTGGTGGTGTACATCCGGTGGCCAACGGTATGGCAACGGCCGCGGACTGGATGAGCGCAGCCTCGTTTATTTCGATGGCCGGTATCATTTCTTTCATCGGTTATGATGGCTCGGTTTATCTGATGGGCTGGACCGGTGGCTATGTGCTTCTCGCACTGTGTTTGGCGCCGTATCTGCGTAAATTTGGTAAGTTCACCGTGCCGGACTTTATCGGTGATCGCTATTACTCTCAGATGGCGCGCCGCGTTGCGGTGTTGTGTGCGATCTTTGTGTCCTTCACCTATATTGCCGGTCAAATGCGCGGTGTGGGTGTGGTGTTCTCTCGCTTCCTGGAGGTGGAAGTGACTACCGGTGTGATTCTCGGTGGTATTGTGGTGTTCTTCTACGCAGTCCTCGGTGGTATGAAGGGTATTACTTACACTCAGGTTGCCCAGTACTGCGTATTGATTTTTGCCTACACCGTGCCTGCTGTGTTCATCTCCATGTTAATGACGGGTAACCCAATTCCACAGTTAGGTTTTGGTGGGAAGGAAGCCGGTACCGAGATGTTTATTCTGGATAAACTGGATGGTTTGTCTCGGGAACTCGGATTTACTGAATACACCAGCGGATCGAAGTCCACGATTGATGTCTTCTTTATCACGGCGGCCTTGATGGTGGGTACGGCCGGTTTACCTCATGTTATCGTGCGCTTTTTCACCGTTCCGAAGGTTCGTGATGCGCGTAAGTCTGCGGGCTGGGCTCTTCTGTTTATTGCGTTCCTATACACCACAGCGCCAGCGGTAGCGACATTCGCTCGAGTGAATATGGTGAATACCATTAACGGTCCAGAGGCGACGGGTACCGAATACGCGAAAGCACCAAGCTGGATCAAGAACTGGGAACGTACTGGTCTGATCAGCTGGGAGGACAAAAACAATGACGGCAAGATGTTCTACTCAGGTGATGAGCGTAATGAGATGAAAGTCGATCGAGACATCATCGTATTGGCGAACCCTGAGATTGCCGACCTGCCAGCGTGGGTGATTGCGTTGGTTGCTGCTGGTGGTATTGCTGCTGCGTTGTCGACATCGGCGGGTTTGCTGTTGGTGATATCGACATCGATATCCCATGACTTGTTAAAACGGGATTTGGCACCCGATATCAGTGATAAGAAGGAGTTAATGTTTGCCCGGATTGCGGCCGCCACAGCCATTGTCCTATCGGGTCTACTCGGAATCTATCCGCCTGGTTTCGTGGCCCAGGTAGTGGCCTTCGCCTTCGGATTGGCCGCAGCGTCCTTCTTCCCGGCGATCATTTTGGGTATCTTCACCAAATCGATGAATAAGGAAGGCGCTATTGCCGGTATGGTAACGGGTGTACTGTTTACTACGGCTTACATTGTGTACTTCAAGTTTGTGGATCCCTCGGCGAACAACGCAGAGCACTGGTGGTTCGGTGTATCGCCAGAAGGTATTGGTACTCTGGGCATGATGCTGAACTTTGTGGTCTCGATTGTGGTGAGTCGTATGACGCCATCGACTCCGTTAGAAGTGCAAGAGCTGGTTGAAAGCATTCGATTCCCGAAAGGCGCAGGCGTTGCTCACGACCATTAATGTTGTAAGGCAGTCGGGGTACGCCTCGGCTGCTTATTTTCTGCGTAATTTTTATGCTTATTTGAGGTATCGCAATACAGTAAATTGACTGTCGGTCACAATTTATTATGCGAATGTACGGTTCCCAACCGCACTTTGGCAACTTACTCTTCCCCCAAACCGACTAGAGTAAGTTGCTTTTTTTGTTTCAGGGCAAGGAGTCGATATGAGTGAAGACAGCTCAATTGAAGTGCAGGAAATGGCGCAATTTCTACTGGAATGCGTACCCTTCGATCATTTGGAAGAGGCGCTGCTGCAACGCGCCGCAAAAGCGGTAAAAATTGCTTATCACCGTCAAGGCACTGCGCCGAATTTATTTCAAGAAGAAAGCCCTCAGTTATTCATTGTACGCAGCGGCGCTTTCGAGATTCGCGATGAAAATAATGAGCTGGTGGACCAGGTAGACGCGGGTGGCTATTTTGGTTTTCCATCGTTGCTGACTGGGCATAAGGTAACGAATCATTGTGTTGTTTTGGAAGATGGATTGCTGTATCAAATTGATGATGCGACCTTCCAAAGTTTACGGCGAGAAAATCGCATATTTGATCGCTTCTTTAACCAGGCTCATGCCAAACGCCTGCGCCAGGCGGTGCGTTTTAAAGAGCGCAATTCCCAGCTGACCGAAACCGTGGCTGATGTCATCAGTCGCGCGCCTATCACCATTCATACTGAGGCCTCTGTGCAAGAGGCGGCACAGAAAATGACCGAAGAGCGGGTGTCCAGTTTGTTGGTGGTGGCCGACGCGGGCCTGTGTGGTGTGTTGACGGACAGGGATTTACGTTCTCGTGTGGTAGCGGAGGGATTGAGTTTTGATGTGCTGGTCGCTGAGGTGATGACAACGAATCCGATTACTGTGGCCCACGATGCGATGTTGTTTGAAGCCCTAATGATCATGTCGACCCACAATATTCATCATCTCCCTGTGGTGGATCACGACGTGTCTGGGAAGGGGCAAATCAAAGGTATCCTGACAGCCACTGATGTGATTAAACACCAGCGCTCAGAGCCGGTCTATTTGATTGGTGAAGCCAGTCGCGTTAAGGATCGTGCCGGCCTGGTGCAGATTGCCAAGGACATTCCCACATTGCTGCGCAATATGATTGCACGGGATGCGCGCGCAGAGGAGGTGGGGCGAGTTGTCACCACCGTCACGGATGCGATTACCCGGCAACTGATACATCAGGCAATAGAACAGTTGGGGGAACCGCCGGTCCCATTCGCCTGGTTAGCATTTGGTTCCCAAGGACGACAGGAACAATCCGCGAAATCAGATCAAGATAATGGTCTGCTTTTGTCCAATAGCGTGAAACCTGAACACGACGCTTACTTTAAAGCGCTGGCCAGTTACGTTTGTGATGGTTTGAACGAGTGTGGTTATGTGTATTGCCCCGGCGATATTATGGCCACCACGGATCGCTGGCGTCAGCCTTTGGAGAAATGGCAGGCTTGTTTCTTTCGCTGGATCGACCAGCCCTCACCGAAAGCATTAATGCATTCGAGTATTTTTTTCGATATGCGAATGATCTATGGAGAAGAAAACTTATTTACGGAACTGCAGGACTCTGTGCTGGCGCGTTGCCAGGGGAACAGCATTTTCCTTGCCAGTTTGACTCATAACGCTCTGCAGTTAACGCCGCCACTGAGTTTCTTCAAAAAGTTTGTGTTAACCCGCGACGGTGAACATAAAAACACCTTCGACATGAAACTGCGTGGTGTGATGCCGGTTACGGATATCGCTCGAATTTACGCATTGGCCACGGGCTGCAAAGAAGTCAACACCTTGAAAAGGCTGCAGCAAATATCGCAGGGTAACATGCTGGCGCTCAAGGATGCGCGAGACCTTTGTGACGCTTATGAATTTATCTCGCACTTGCGTTTGGAACATCAGGGGCGGAGAATGGCTGCGGGTGAAAAACCCGATAATCACCTCAGTCCGGAGGATGTCTCCAGCTTGTCTCGCCATCAGTTAAAAGATGCATTTGATGTCGTGAGTCGAAGTCAATCGGGTCTCAAACTGAAGTTCACTCGGGGCATGATGTAATGTTTCAATGGTTGAACCGACTTTCTTTGGGAAGAGGGCAGGACCGCTGGTTTGTGGAGGCTTTGAACAAAGATTTCAGAGCACTTGAGTTCCTGGCTCTGGATCTCGAATTGACCTCTTTAGATCCTCAGAACGGCGATATTCTCAGTATTGGGTACGTGCCCATTATCGAGGGCTTTATTTGTCCTGGCGAAGGCCGCCATTGTTTGATCAGCGAGCATTCCGGTGTCGGTGACAGTGCCATCATTCATGGCATTCGAGATTGTGATACAGATGGCGGCCACACCATGGGCGATGCTCTGGCTGAACTGCATGAGGCTCGGCAGGGCCGGGTGTTGCTGCTTCACCACGCCAGCCTGGATCTCGCCTTTCTGGCCAAACACCACACTTGTTACCGCAAACTGCTCGCGGCCGATACCATGCGTATCGAATACCAGCGTCGCCATCGCCAAGGGCAGCCACTCGCGAATTCACTGCGCCTGAATCAGTGTCGAGAGCGCTATCACTTGCCTACCTATAAAGCCCACAACGCCTTGACCGACGCCTTGGCAACGGCGGAGCTGTTTCTGGCTCAAATGAGTTATATGGGAGGAGACGACAAAATGACCCTCGCCGAGATCTTGAGTTTGAGTCGATAAGGTAGGTGGCAATGCCTACCCCGCCAAATAATCTTCAAGTGACGATCATTTGAAAGACGCTTTCAATAATTTCTCTCGGTCAACTACACGTCCTTGGTGAATGACTTGATGGATTTTCTGTGTGTTTAAAATGTTGTCGATAGGTGATGCATCCAGTACCACAAAGCTGGCCTTTGAACCTTTGGTGAACCCGTAATCTAGGCCTAAAAATTTACTGGCTTCCGTTGTTGCTGAAGCCAAGGCCTGCCAGGAATCCATACCGGCCTGAGTCAATTTGTAAAGTTCCCTATGTGCTCGTTGTCGAGGGTTATTCCGATAAGACAGGCATGCTCATTTGTGGTTCCATGGAGAGATCCCTTGCAGAAACAAATGCGTCGACACAGCGCGAGATATCTTCTTTGGTTGTTGCCCATGAACAAACACTGATGCGAATAACCGGTTTCCCATGCCACGATCCTCCACCCACCCAGCATTCTCGGGATGCTTGTATGTTTTCAATGACTTGGGCGGTAAGGGTTTCGTCATCGAATCCTACGAGTATCTGGTTGAAAACAACGTCATTGAGTACGGTAAAACCTTCGGCTTTAAGTTCCTCTGCAAATTGTGTCGCTCGTTGATGTAATCCGTAAACCAGTTCATCAACACCTGATTTACCCAGGTATTTCAGGGTAGCCCAGAGTTCAACGACACGAGCACGACGTGACATTTCAGGGGTATACATCATACCGTCACGTTTTTCGTTGTAGAGAATGTAAGCTCCGGACGCTTGCAAGGCTTTCACTAATGCTTCCTGATCACCGCATAGAATGACGCCATTATCGTAGGGCGTATTCAGAGTTTTATGGCCATCGACAGAGAAGGAGTTCGCATCTTCCATACCCTGAGTGAGATGATTCAGCTTCTCGGTTGCGGCGGCCCACAAGCCGAAGGCGCCATCAATGTGTACCCAACTGCCTGCGTCTTTGGCTTTTTTGCAAATCGTCGAAAAATCGTCAAACGCACCTGAATTGACATTTCCAGCCTGAAGAATCAATAGGGTGCGATCATCAAGGACTGGTATTTCCTCGGTTTTTATTCGGCCTTGTTCATCACAATCTACCCATTGGATATTGTCGATACCAAAACCGAGTAGAGCCGCCGCTTTAACGACGGTACCGTGCGCATGACGTCCGGCAACAATGCGAATTTCCGGGGCACCGTAAAATCCCTGTGTATTGATATCCCAGTTCAAGTTCTTGAACAGTCGGTATCTTCCTGCGGCAAGACCACATAAAATCGCCATTGAACTGCCACTTACAAAGCCCGCTACAATATTGTCAGGTAAGCCAAGCAACTGTCTTAGCCATTGTTCGGTGATCTGCTCAAGGTGAGAAACAATAGGCGACGTCACGTACAGGGGGGTGTTTTGATCCCAGAAATCCGATAGCCATCGTGCGGCCAATGCCGCGGGCACTACGCCGCCGTTGACCAGACCAAAGTAACGCCCGCCGATTTGCGCTACCGTGTTAGGCGAACCAATATGGTGAAGATCTTCGAGCAGTAATTCCGCGTCTGTTGGTGTTTCCGGCAATTCGCTATTCAGTTTTTCAAGGCGATTCAAGGCATCTTCTGTTGGATAAACTTCTCGGTTTCGGATGGTGTCTGAATATTCGTAAGCGTACTGACGTGCTTGCTCAAATATGCGCTTGTTTTTCATCTCCTGAAACATTTGATCGCGAATGGATGTTGGCACGGTCTTCTCCCCCTGTTGTTCGAACGTTTGATGTGTCTTGAAGAATACTATGTCAGTGAGAAATAAGGTGACAGGTACAGTTTCGAATGAACCGTCGGCACTGTATTGCTCTGTCAACCGGAACAGTGATCAGTGCACTTTTACATTCTTGGCGGAGTGTGTCGATTACCTGTTTCAGTCCTCTGAAAACAACAAACGCCCCAAAAGGAGCGTTTGTTTGATCGGCAGAGTTGAAGAATGACTACGACCGTAATGCATCCACTTTCGCTGCGGCGTTCTTGGCTTTCGCGGCCGCAGCCACTTCATAGCTAACGACTGACTTTCCAATCGGGGCTAAAGAGATGCCGGCAAACTTAATGTGCTGGATGGCGAATGGGATACCGATAATGGTCAGTGCATAGCAGACAGCGACACACACATGAGCAATGGCCAACCAGATGCCCGCCAGGAAGAACCAGATAATATTACCCAGGGTGCCGAACGGACTGGTGCCTATGTCTTCGCGTCCATTTAATTCTTCGCGGTCGATGGCGTCACTGCCAAACGGCCAGAAACTGAACAGAGCAATGTTAAAACAGGCTCGGCCCCAGGGGATGCCGACGATGGAAATAAAGCAGAGCAGGCTGATAAACATCCATACCAGGCCGGCGACAATACCGCCACCCAACAGTAACCATAGAATATTCAACACTAAACGTAACATTGCTTTCCCTCATTAGTTTGTCTTACTACTTTAGACGTCATTGTCCTAGATTCAGGGGCAGATGTTAACGTTTCTTGATAAAAATGGCCGGTGGCGGGCCAATAGGCGACTAAATCATTAAGTAGCCTTCGTGGCGAAGCAACCATTCTTTCATATCGAGCCCCCCAGCAAAGCCCGTCAGAGCGCCGTTGCTGCCGATCACGCGATGGCAGGGCACAATAATGGGAAGTGGGTTACGGCCGTTGGCGGCGCCTACGGCTCGGACTGCTTTGGGTTTATCCAGTAAGTTGGCGATATCGGCGTAACTTCGACATTCCCCAAACGGAATGGCTTTGAGTTGCTGCCAGACGGATTGCTGAAATTCGGTACCTTTAACACTGATGGTCAAATGGAAGCTCTGGCGTTTGCCTTGAAAGTACTCGTCCAATTGTTGTTTGGCCTGCTGAGTGTGGGCATTGCTTTTTTCTTGCGCACCGTGTTCAGGTGCATAAAGCAGTGCGCAAACGCCATCGTCATCGGCGCAAATTTGCAAGCAGCCTACGGGTGTGTCAATAAATTCTAGGAAGGGGTAGCGGCTTGTACTCATTGCAGTTGCTCCCAAAGTTGTAATGTTAGATAACTGCGCCAGGGTTTAGCGGCATCGCAGTCAATATGAATTCCGTGTTGGGACAGCCCTTTTTTAACGCCCAGGTCACCATCCAGTAGAATATCGGGTTGGCTCTGACCGCGCATCGCGGCGTAATTCACGGTCCAGGGACCAATGCCTTTCAGTGCCAGCCATTCTTCCGTATTAAAATGCGATGGTAAATGCTGGCTATAGTAGTGGGCAAAGTTTTTCAGACATTGCTTACGAGCGCCGGGCATCTTAAAGACATCAAAATCGCTTGCGGCCAGGGTTTTTGGCTTTGGAAAATACAGCTGTTCATTTTTGTATTCACCGTAATGTGCCAATAGGTTTTCCATGTGTTGTTTGGCGGCTTGCACGGAAATCTGTTGTCCGAGAATGGCGCGAATACCGGCTTCATAAGCGTCCCAGGTACCCGGTAGTCTCAAACCTTCACACAGCGTGAGTTGTGGGCAGGCTTTTTGGAGTTGCTGTTCAATCAGTTGGCTGTTGGCATCCAAATCCAGCAGGCGTCGTATATTGGCGATTACCGCGCGCAGATCGGCGAGTTGATCAATTTCGAGTTTTAACAGAAAGCCGTTTTTTTCAGGTTGGTGGTAGACGGTAAATTTTCCGTGGCTGCTGTGCTCGCCACCCTGCCAATGGAAGCTTCGCCCATAACTTTGATCGTCAAGCCATTCCAATTTGTTCAAATAACGTTTGCTCAGAAAGCGATGAAATTGTTCCCAGTTGTAAGGTGGACGGTAGTAGAGCGGCAGTTCAATGAGGTTTTCAGCGTGTTTTTGCTTCGCTTGTTTTCGCAATGAGGACGGTGTTTGCCCAGCGTACTTTTTAAATTGTTCGTTGAATTGTCGTACGCTGCCGAAGCCGCTGGCGAGGGCGATATCGGTAATGCTCAGCTGACTGTTTTGCACCAACTGCTTGGCAAAGTCGCAACGCTTTAGTTGTGCGTAATGCTGGGGCGATAAACCGATATGTTGCTGGAACAGTTTACGCAAATAGCGATCGCTCATGCCCAAGCGCTCCGCTAACTGAGGCATGGCCTGTTCATCAAGTACGCCATCATCGATTAAGGACATGGCACGGCTGACGCTGCTGTGCGTACCTCGCCAGGCGGCTGAGCCTGGACTGGCATCCGGGCGGCAGCGAAAGCAGGGGCGAAAGCCATTGGCCTGTGCCTGCCAAGCGTGTTCATAGTAGTCGACGTTTTTCTCTTTGGCGGCAGGTGCCGGGCAAATAGGTCGACAGTAGATGCCCGTGGTTTTCACCGCTACATAGAATAAGCCATCAAAGCGCGGATCCCGGCTTAGGCGGGCCTGGTGAAATTGCTCATTGTTGAAGTTGGCGGTCATGGCATGATCCATTGGCGTTTTCTGTATTGTACTGTTTGCCATCGGATTGACTAGCGGGATTCGGAACTAAACCTCCACACTGAATTGAGAGAGGAAATCGAGCGATCTATCGTGAAGGGGGGAGAAGAGGCCGGAGTGATACCGGCCTCTTGAGGGTCAGACCAGCTTAAACAACATGTCTTTTTCGTAGGCAGCCATCTCACTCATGCGACCTTCCTGAACCATTTTGGGCCAGTCGGGGTTGGCAATCAGGGCGCGGCCAACGGCGACCAGATCGAACTCATCAGCTTCCATACGTTGGATCAAATTGTCCAGGCTGGCTGGCTCCGCTTCGCGGAACACGGCGGTGCCATCGACCGGCAGGAAGTCGGCATTCAAACTGACACTGCCGACCGTAATGGTAGGCTTGCCACTGATTTTCTTCACCCAGCCCGCCAGGTTCAGATCGCTGCCTTCAAACTCTGGTTCCCAGAAGCGGCGAGTGGAACAATGGAAAATATCCACGCCGGCCTCCGACAGTGGCTTGATGAAGGTTTCCAGTTCTTCCGGCGTGTTAACCAGACGAGCAGGGTAGTCCTGTTGTTTCCACTGGGACCAGCGCAGGATAATTGGGAAATCCGGCCCCACCGCTTCGCGACAGGCTTTGATAATTTCAATGGCAAAGCGTGAGCGGTTTTCCAGGCTGCCACCGTATTCGTCGTCACGCTGGTTGCTGCCTTCCCAGAAGAACTGATCCACCAGATAACCGTGAGCGCCGTGAATTTCAATGGCGTCCATACCGATGGCCTTGGCATCTTTGGCGCCCTGTGCAAAGGCGGCAACCACATCGGCGATATCTTCTTTGGTCATGGCGTGACCGGTGACTTTGCCTGCCTTAACCATACCACTAGGGCTGTAGCCGGGTACGTCTTTATCGGGTTCGGTACCCTGACGACGGATAGCACCAACATGCCACAACTGAGGAGCAATTTTACCGCCTTCAGCGTGTACGGCATCCACGACTTTTTTCCAGCCAGCCAGTGCTTCTTCGCCATAGAAGAAGGGGACATTTTCATAACCATTGGCCGCTTTGTGATTGATGCAGGTGCCTTCGGTGATGATTAAGCCCGTCCCGCCAGCGGCGCGACGACGGTAGTATTCAACGACCATATCGTTTGGCACATTACCTGGTGAGGCTGTGCGCGTCATGGGGGCCATCACGATTCGGTTTGGCAGCTCAAGTTGGCCAAGTTTGGCCGGACGGAACAGGGTTTCAGAATTACTCATAAGGTTCTCTTGCGTTAGCGATGTTTAGGTGCCACTGGGCTGCAGCAGCAGATCAAGTTGGTGTAAGACGGGAGAGATCCACTCTCCACCGTGAATGCGGGAGTATTGCAATGCCCCCTTTAGGCTTAATACAAAAATACTGGCCTGGGCTTGGGCGTCGCCCGGAAAATGAAATTCACCATTTTGGCGGCCTTCTTCCAGCACTTCGCTGATGAAATCCAGTTCATGCCGATCCAGGTCCTGCAAGGCGGGCAGCAGGGTGCCGGGAAGCTTGGCGACATCGGCCTGCAAGGAACTCAGCGGGCAGACCTTGTGTGGGCCTTCGGCATAGTTCAACAAGGCCTCTACAAAGATATGCAGTTTTTCTGTGGCGCTGTGTTCGCTGTTGCGTGAACGCTGATACAGGTCCTCGTGCCAATGTTTTATGGCCTCGCAAAGGGCCTGGCCGAGATCTTCCTTCTTTGGGAAGTGGTAGTGAATACTCGCTTTGGTGATGCCCAAAGCACTGGAGATATCCTGGTAACTGAAGTTTTCATAGCCTTGGGTTTGCAGCAATTCCAGACTGATCTGGACGATTTCCTGTTTGCGGTTCTTTTTGCGCACCTGCTTGGCTTGGCTGATATCGGGAGTCATAGAATCGGTTCGTCGATTAAGTGTTGTGTAAATTAACCTACTAGTAGGTAAGTTAATAGGGGTAAAAGTGACCAAGCTGAGGTTTTAATGGCACCTTTGGCAGGTAGATATGAGTGAAGTTTGGTTAAACCACAGAAGATCTGGAACTAATTAAGGGCTGTAGAGACTAAGAAGACAGCAAGTTACATTGCTCTCCTCCTATATTGAATACTTACCCGCCCTTGAGGCGGGTTTTTTTATGGGCGGGCGAAAATACCGGTACGCCCGCTCAGATTGGCAGCTGAGTGGTGAATTTCACCTGTTTCAAGGCAAAGGTGGAATTGACTGAGGCGACGTAGGGAAGGTGTACCAGCCGGGTTTTTAGTACCGTTTCATAGTGATCCACGCTACCGACCACAACCTTCAAAAGATAATCTTTTTCGCCACTGGTTGAATAACATTCAACCACTTCGGGCATCTCCTGCACGGCATCTTCAAATGCGGTGAGGGAAGCTTCATCGTGTTTGGTCATGGTGATATAGGCGTGGACTGAGACGCCAAGTGAAAGTGAGTCGGGATTCAGCAATGTGACGCGTCCTTGAATGATCCCTTCTTTCTCCAAGCGCTTGATACGCCGCCAGCAGGGAGTGTGAGACAGGCCCACAGCTTCTCCCAACTCAGCCATAGAATAATCGGCATTCTCCTGCAGGGCGCGCAGAATCTTGCGATCAAATTCATCCAGGGCAAAAGTATCTGACATCCTAATTTCTCTCTAACTTGTAGGTTAATGTCCTAAGTCTAGTCAGATATTCGGATCTGTCACTAAATGGACGAAAATATTCTGACAATTTAGACGAGCGTATTCGTTAAGAGAGGTGGGTGATTTAGGCGCCAGACAGGTTGATCAAGCCAATTGTAAGAAACGGGCAGGAGTTGAGCGCGCGGATTGTGGTATAACAGCTGACCTATTTTGTAATCTTCGGCCGGTTTCCGGGCGGAAATTAATTTGCACTTATCAATGTGGAGTAGTTATGGAACTCAATAATAAAGTCGCCATTGTCACGGGTGGAGCCTCGGGTTTGGGGCGTGCAACTTGCGATCAATTGGTTGCTGCTGGCGTCAAGGTTGCTATTTTCGATATGAATGAAGAGGCTGGCCAACAGGCGGTGGCCGATCTGGGAAGTGATCGTGCCTGTTTCAGTGTGGTGAACGTCAGTGATGAAGCGTCTGTTGCCGCAGGCATTGCCGATGCCATGAACGCATTTGGTGCTATCCACATTCTGGTTAACTGCGCCGGTATTGCAACCGCGGGCAAGGTGTTGAACCGTGAAGGTCAGGCACTGAATCTCGGTGATTTCAACAAAGTGATCAATGTAAATCTGATTGGTTCTTTCAATGTGGCGCGTTTGGCTGCGGAACAAATGGCCAAGAATGAACCGATGGGTGAAGCTTTGGAGCGTGGGGTGATTGTGAACACTGCATCCGTAGCGGCTTTTGATGGTCAGATGGGGCAGGCTGCGTACTCAGCGAGTAAAGGCGGTATTGTGGGCATGACTTTGCCAATGGCGCGTGATCTTGCGAGTGTTGGTGTTCGTGTGAACACGATTGCGCCGGGTATCATGGGCACACCTCTGTTGGCGTCTCTGCCGGACAATGTGAAAGATTCACTGATCGCGAATGTGCAGTTTCCCAAGCGCTTGGGTTTGCCATCAGAGTTTGGGGATCTGGTTGTCACCATCGCGCAAAATGCTTATTTGAATGCAGAAACCATTCGCTTGGATGGCGGTATTCGTATGCAGCCGCGTTAATCGCTGCTAAGCCTTGGGCAAGAGAAAAGCGCAACCTTTATGGGGTCGCGCTTTTTTTGTGTTCAGCGTTTGGTTTTTTATTGGAGTTTAACATAGCCGTTGAAGAAACAATCGGCGGCTTTCAGTTTTGAATCTGTTTCTATTAACGCGTCATTTTCTTCACAAAAACGACCACAAATAATGCCAGGGTAAAACTGCCCATCAACGCTTCTATAGACGCGAATACTCGTGATAAACCGGTGGGGGTGATGTCGCCATAGCCAAGTGTGGTGAACGTAACGATGCTGAAATAAATGCTTTCGAGGTAAGCCAGGAGGTTATATTTCAGGCCAGCAGAGGTATCAAAGGCGACATGTTCGCCAGCGAAACTAATGCCCGAAAAGAAATACAATGTCGCAAACCCTAAAATGGTTAAACTGCTGAACGCTACGACTCGAATGGGTTGTTCGCCATAACCGCAAAACAGATCAACAATTTTTGAAATCAAACGTCGCGAAGAATATTTCGGCATTTGTTTGCGGCGTACCACCATTTCACGTTCAAAAAAATAACCTGCGTTTTCAAACAACCCCTGGTTCTCAAACACTTTTCTCAGGTGGCGATAAATTTCTTCGGCTTGCTCGTACAAGTCTAGCTGCTCTTCCCGGCTGCCACTTTCGTCGGCTTTGCATTCCTGGATAACTCTATCGCCCCAGCGCACATGTTCGAGTTTGGCGTCGTGAAATTTTGTGCCCAAAAGATTGCAATTGCTCAGGTTGGCACAATGCAGATTCGCACCGGTGAAGTCGGCTTTCATCAGAGAACTGCCACTGAGATCGAGCATAAAACAATGGGCACCGCGCAGATTTGCGCGGTACAAATCACTGTCAATCAAGCGATAACCCTGCTTGGCGTTATGATTGACTAAATTGATGTTCTCCAATTGGCTGGACTTCAATTTGAAGTCACGCATGGCTTGGCCTTTGCGCGCGCGTTGTTGCAGTTGTCCGGCTATATCCTCATGGGACAGCATGTCACCCTGCTGCCATTTGCGGTCGTCTTCAAACACCCAACACCTCTTATTTTGCTTTTGTCTCTTTATCTCGGCTTACATTGAGGATAGTCAAAAGTGCAGGCTTTGCTAGCAAGCGTGAAAGAAGGCAGAGGGAAAGAACGTACGGAGGACGAGGTGAGCGATTAGGGCCCTTGGAGGCCCGAGGTCTGTCGACCGCGTAATGCGAACAGCGCGTGCCAGAACAGAAAGGCGGCTATCAGTCCCAAACTGTTAGCCAAGGTGTCTCCCCAGTCAAAGATTCGGCCGGGCACCCACAGCTGCCCGGTTTCCGCTGCGCTGGCAATCAGCAGCAGTGTGGCAAAGCCTCGGGTTCGGGGTGGCTTAGGGTAGGTGGCGAGGCCAAAGGCCCCGGCAACACTTCCCCAGCAAATAAAATGCAAAGCTTTATCCCAAATCAGACTGAAGCCTGTTCCGGGGCTGGGGCTTAAATTAAAAAACAAGGCGATTGCGAGCAGGGCGAAGAAAAGCCCCCAGCGCAAATGGCGACTGTTGTGAAGTAAGGGGCTGTTATCGGGTTCGGTCCAAAAGCGCACAGTTGCTGGCCTGTCCTGCGGGTTTACTCGGGTTCGGTAGCGACTTTAAAGGCGCTGTTGGCTCGTTTCAATAGATGCAATAGCTGATCGATTTCCAACGGCGTCAGGTCTCCCAGCAATTCATGGCTCCAATCTGCGTGGGCCTGGGCCATGTCTTCAAACAACTGCAGGCCTTTGTCTGTAATTCGAATCTGAATGACGCGGCGATCCAACGGGCTGGCGCTGCGCTCAATTAGGTGCTCATTGACCATCCTATCCACCAGCCGGGTGATGTTTCCGCGGCTGGCGAGAAGTTGCTCGGCGACCTTGCCCATGGGCAGGCCTTCCGGAGAGTAACGGTAGAGCTGAGACAACACATCAAATCGAGACATGCTCTGTTTAAAACGTTGGTGAAAGCGGGTTTCCATCTCTTGCTCGATGGATTTGGAGCTTTTGGCTAGCTGAAGCCATACGCGTAGGTATTTATCACTGGACATCAAGTCGTACTTCCTGTTTCGCCATTGCTGTTGTTTTTGTAGGCGCCTGGGGCAGTATTTTAAGGGTAATTATTCTCCAGGGCAAAATATGACTTGTTTATATATTACGTGTAATATATATTGCATCCATATTCAGTGATATTAGGTCTTGGGATGGGCGCCAACAACGGCTCAGCGCAGGGCCTCAACATCAGATCAATGCTTGCAAAAGAAGGGGTTATGGCCATGAAAATTACAGTGATCGGCGGTGGACCTGGCGGAATGTACTTTGCGCTGCTTACCAAGAAAGCGCAGCCAGATTGGGATATTGAGATTTACGAGCAGAATAAATGTGACGACACCTTTGGTTTCGGTGTGGTGTTCTCAGACGATACTCTGGATGAATTCCTGTCTCGCGATCCTGAGTCCTATGAGCGCATTCGTGATGACTTTGCCTATTGGGACGATATCGTAATCAGCTATAAAGGTGAAAAGATCCGTTGCTCCGGTAATGGCTTCTGCGGCACCTCTCGTGTCAGCTTGCTGAATCTCTTGCAAGGCCGTTGTCAGGAATTGGGCATCAAAATGCACTTTGAAGCCCGAATCGACCCTTCTGAATACGAAACCCGCTTTGCTGATTCCGATTTGATTCTGGCCTCGGATGGGATTGCCTCGGCAACCCGCGAATACTTTAAAGAAGGCTTTAACCCAACAACGGAAATTAAATCCAACCGTTTTGTGTGGATGGGGTCCGCCCGTCCGCTGAAAGATTTCACCTACTTCTTCAAAGAGACCGAGCACGGATTAATTTGTGCGCATACCTATCAATACGAACCTGGCATGTCGACCTGGATTTTCGAAATGTCTGATGAGTGTTGGAACGGGTTCGAGTTTGAAGAGCAGAATGAAGAAGACAGCCGAGCCAAGTTGGAAGCGATTTTCGCTGAAGAACTGGAAGGTCATGGCTTGATTCTTAACCGCAGTTGGTGGCGCCAGTTCCCACGCATTTTCTGTAATAACTGGTACCACAAGAACATTACCATTTTGGGCGATGCTAAAGCGTCGGCGCATTATTCCATCGGTTCCGGGACCAAGTTAGCCATGGAGTGTGCGATTGGTCTGCACGATGCAGTAATGGAAAAACATCAAGAAGGTGTCGAGGCCTGTTTTAAACGTTACGACGAATTACGTCGTACACCGGCACAGATTGTCCAGCACAATGCGGACGTTTCTCTGGCCTGGTTCGAACATATGGATCGTTCCTGGGACATGGACCCGATGCAGTTTGCCATGGTGGTGATGTGTCGCGCCAAGTCGGTGACCTATGACAATTTGATTTTACGTGACGAACGTTTTGTGAACGCCGCCGATACGGAATGGTATCAGCGCTACTACGAAGAAACCGGTGTCGATGTACGTGATAGTCGCCCAACACCGATGTTTACGCCGTACAAGTTACGTGAATTGGAGCTGCGTAATCGCGTCGTTATGTCGCCAATGGCTCAGTACTCTGCCGATAAAGACGGCAATCTCACTGAGTGGCACTATATCCACTACAGCAGTCGTGCAACCGGTGGCATGGGATTGATGTACACCGAAATGACCTGTCCATCGTCCGATGCACGCATTACGGAAGGGTGTCCGGGGATGTGGACCGATGAGCATGAGGCTCAGTGGAAACGCATTGTGGATTTTGTACACGGCAATACCGACACCAAAATTTGTATGCAGCTCGGGCATGCTGGCCGCAAAGGCTCCACTCAATTGGGTTGGGAAAAAATGGATATGCCGATCGCTGACAACGACGCGAATTGGCCTTTGGTGTCGGCTTCTTCACTGCCTTATTTTGATGGTGTTTCCCAGGTGCCTGCCGAGCTGGATCGCGCAGGAATGGATCGCATTGTGACTGATTTTGTTCAGGCAGCCGCCCGCGCCGATCGTGCGGGTTTTGATATGCTGGAATTACACTGTGCCCACGGTTATCTGTTGGCTTCTTTCCTGTCACCGCTGACCAATCAGCGCCGTGATGAATACGGCGGCAGCGTTGAAAACCGTATGCGTTTCCCGCTGGAAGTGTTCTCGGCCATTCGCGATGTATGGCCGGCCAATAAGCCGATGTCTGTGCGTATCTCGGCATGTGATTGGGTTGAGGGTGGTATCACGGAAGAAGATACGGTTGCTATTGCGAAAGCGTTCAGTGCGGTTGGTTGTGACTTGATCGATGTGTCGGCGGGCCAGACGGTTGCCGATCAGAAGCCCACATATGGTCGTATGTTCCAAGTGCAATTCTCTGAAGCCATTCGCAATGTGACGGGCTTGGCCACCATGGCGGTGGGCAATATTACCGATGGTGGTCAGGTGAACACCATTTTGCATACGCGACGCGCGGACCTTGTGGCGATTGGCCGCCCTCATCTGTGGAATCCATACTTCACGCGTCACGAAGCCGCCCGCTACGGTGTCGAAGTCGACCAGGGGTGGGAGAAGCAATATCTCAGCGGTCAAGCCCAGGCCTACTCAGTGCAGGGTAAGGCGCGTGAACAGCAGCTGGAACTGCAACGCAAGGCCAAGCCCAAGCGTCATGCAACGGATCGAACCGACGAATTCAAGCACGCTTGATATAAGGTCGACCATAAAAAAAGCCCGCAATTGCGGGCTTTTTTTATGGTCGCGAGGCATTGAATCAGTTGCTGCGCTCGCTGTTCACAATGATATCCAGCATCGCATTGGCTACCAAGCTGGCGCCTTGGGCTGAAAGGTGCACGCTGTCATCGTAGAGTTCATCGCGTTCCGCTCCATCAGCGATGGCCGTTTTAATCAAGTTGGCGGTGTCGAGAAAGAAATCGCCATCGCCCGCCAACTCCCTCAGATAGCCATCGTAGCGAGCCAGCCAGCCATTGCGCTCCTCATCGTCGGTAGGGGCACTTCCCCACAGCAGCACTTTCAGATTCGGGTTTTGCTGGCGTTGTTGATCGATAATGGCTCGCATGCTCGATTTGTATTCATCAGGCTCAATGACAAAGCCGGACGTCACCCAGCCTTTTTGCGCTGCGCCACGCAAACGCTTCTTGAGGGACTTCAGTAATTTTCGAGCGAATTTTTTGAGTCGGTTGTCCGGATAATAGCTGATGTACACCTGGGGAATACTGGTCATCCAGGCGTCGACCAAACCAAAATTGAGCAACATCCAATCGGCCGCTTGCTTGTGGTCATCGGACATGCACAGGCCTTCGCGGCAGGTACTCATGGTAGTGCCGTAGTTGTGCAATTGGCAGGGAATATCCTGGCGTTGTAGCTTCTCGCAGAGCTGCTTGGGGGCGTTAAAGTGGGTGCCGTATTCGATGGCTCCGGCGGTGTTGCAATCCCCAATGGCCAGCAGCTCGAGCTTCTTATTGTCTGTCATATAGGCGCAAAGCTTAACAAAAGCCGCAGTATAAGTTTTTCTATAGGCAAAATCGACTGCTCTTACGGTTTTGCTGGGGGATATCTGTTTGGAAATTCAACAAACTGTTACACAGTGCAATTAGTCAGTTGGGCTTGAATTTGGTACTCTTGCGGTTTTGTCAAAACCTGTTGTATTCCCAGCTTGTGTGCTCTTTGGAGCCTTGGGGCAGACTCTATAGGCACCAAATAAATAGTGGACATCAAGCTACTGATCTTCAGCGATGGAAAACCGGGGCATTTAAACCAAAGCTTGGGCTTGGTCTATGCCTTGCGAAGGGCTATTGCTGATTTACCACAGTTTCAAGATGCCCAAATTCACCACGATATTGTTGAGCCTTTGAGTCATGTTCAGGCGCTGATGCTGTGGTTGGGTTTCTCGAACGCACCCCGCCATTGGCCTGAGCACTGTGATGTTCTATTGGCAGCCGGCCACGCGTGCCACAGCAGTTTGATCGTTGCCAAGAAACACTATCAAGCCAAGTCCCTGGTGTTGATGAAGCCCAGCTTTCCACTTCGGTGTTTCGATGTCTGTATTGCTCCTGCTCACGACGAGCTGGCCGTAACTGACAAGGTGATTGTGACCGAAGGTGCCCTGAATCCGGTGGTTTACCGGGGAGAAAACAAAACCCTGAACATGATGTTGATTGGTGGGCCGTCCAAACATTTCCATTGGAATGACGAGCAGGTTCTTCAGCAAATTGGAGAGGCCTTGGCCAAACAGAGCGCCAAAGATGCCGAAAGAGAGTGGTTGTTGATCAGTTCACGCCGCACTCCGGAATCTTTTTATGAGCGATTGGATGCATTGAATTTACCCGTCACATTACTCAAGCCTGATGACGTTGACGCTGGGTGGTTGGCGACACAGCTTCCCTCGGCGAAAGAGTGTTGGGTGAGTCCGGACAGCGTTTCCATGGTATATGAAGCCCTGACTGCGGAAGCGCAGGTGTCGATTTTTTCTCTGGCTGAATGCCCGCCCACCAGCCGAGTGGCAAAAGGCCTGCGCACATTGATTGAGGCGGGCAGAGTACGTGAACTTTCTGCGGGGAGCCGTTCGGCTTCCAGTGCTGAATCGCAGGGGAACACGGATGCCGAGAGAGAGCCTTTTAACCAAGCGGATCAAGTCGCCAGAATATTGCTCGACCAATACGCCATTTTTGATCAGGTGGCTTCCCGGTGACATTGAAAGTCATTCAATTTTTACCAAGCCTGCGTGGTGGGGGTGTTGAAATCGGCACTTTGGAGGTCGCTAAGGCGTTGGTTCAGGCTGGACACGAGTCGTTGGTGGTTTCCGCCGGAGGCCCAATGGTCGAGTCTCTGGAAGCTGATGGCTCAACACACATACGTTGGGATCTCGGTAAAAAATCCCCCTTGAGCTTCCGGCATATCTGGGCCTTGAGGCGTTGGCTGCGTGAGCAGCGGGCCGATGTTGTCCATGTACGCTCACGTATGCCGGCCTGGATTGTGTATCTGGCCTGGAGGGGGATGCCTGAGAATGAGCGGCCGCGATTTATGACGACTATGCACGGTTTGCATTCCGTATCGGCATACAGCGAAATCATGTGTCGAGGTGAGCGAGTGATCGCCGTGTCAAAAACGGTGGAAGAGTATATTGCCAAGAACTATCCACGTACGGATATGTCTCGGGTGAGGCTTGTGAATCGTGGTGTCAGCGATGAGGAATACCCCTGGGATTACTGTCCTGATGAGCAATGGTTGAGCCAGTGGCGGAACGAGTTTCCTCAGTTTGCCGGCAAGCGCCTGATTTGCTTGCCCGGACGGCTGACACGCTTGAAAGGGCATCGTTACTTTTTAAACTTGATGGCGGCCCTGTCGCAGCGTTTCGATGATGTGCATGGCATTGTGGTGGGTTCTGAGGACCCGAAGCGCCAGGGGTATGCGAAGGAATTGGTTGAGCAGGTCAAAGCAATGGGACTGCAGGATCAGCTGACCTTTACAGGCGGCCGTGGTGATATGAAAAACATCTACAGCCAATCGGCTATGGTGTTGTCTTTATCGAGTAAACCTGAATCCTTTGGTCGTACGACCACCGAGGCCCTGAGTATGGGGGTGCCGGTAGTCGGCTTTGACCATGGCGGTGTCGGAGAGCAGTTGCAAAGCCTTTTCCCTATGGGGAGGGTACCCTGTTTCGACGAGAGCGTTTTACTCAGCAAAGTCGACGCTTTGCTGCATCAGCCGGAAAAACCGAAAAAGAACGATTGCTACCTGAAGAGTAAAATGCTGGCCCAAACCCTGACGATTTACCAAGAACTGGCGAGCACAGCGCAGAGTTAACTATGAGAATTTGTGAAATACTGGCGAGTACCGGTGAAGGCGGCCTCGAGAAGCACATGTTGGATTTGTGCAATACCATGGCCAGCCTCGGGCACGACGTGCATGTGATCGTTGATCCTTACTTCGCCGACCGTTTTGAACCTGCAGTTCAGGTACACAGTTTGAATATGGGGCGCAGTCGCAATAATCCTGTGCTCTTGTGGCAGTTGTATCGGTTGATTTCCGACATCAATCCCGATGTCGTTCATGCTCAGGCGAACAAAGCGGCCAGCCTGGTGGCGCGTATTAAGGGGTTTTTGACGCGGCCTTGTGTGGGCACCATTCACAATCAAAAATCCAAATCGGCGATGTTCTCATCCTTAGATGGCGTCATCGGCGTCAGTCAAGGGGCCTGTTCGGTTGTCAACAATACCAACACCCATTGCGTGTACAATGGCGTCGCGCTGGATGCGCAACTCAGCCGAGACAGCGCTCGCGATACGCTGTTGACCCTGAGTGGCGCCAGTGGTGAACGGCCGATTGCTGTCGCGCTGGTGCGTTTGGTTGACGTTAAGCGGGTTGATTTGCTGCTGCAAGCCTGGGAAGGAATACCGGCCGATTTGTTGATTTTGGGTGATGGCCCCTTGATGGCATCGCTGAAGGCGCAAGCGGCTCCATTGATTGAGAGCGGTAATGTCCATTTTTGTGGCTTTGTGAAAGACGCTGCGATGCTATTGCCTGGTGCGGACTTTATGGTCATCAGCTCTGATCGTGAGGGCTTCCCCTATTCGATGGTTGAGGCTTTGTGCGCCGGAGTTCCTGTTCTTTCCACTGAGGTGGCAGCTGCGAAGGAAATGTTGCCAGCGAGCCTTAGGGTTCCGCTGGGCGATGCCCGGGGACTGGCGGAAAAAGTGGCCCATTTTCTAAACGCTCCCGAGGCCTATGAAGACGATCTGAGTGCACTCTTTGAGCGGGCCAGGCGCCAGTTGAACGTCGCTTATATGACCCGGGAAACGGTTGCTTTTTTAGAATCGATCACAGCCCAGGCTAAGATGTGAGCGAAAGCGGTGGCATTCGCGATAAGATGAACAATAGAAGAATTGAACGAAAGTAGGGTACGGGTGAATTCATTGAAAGAACCAGAGTTGAAAGCCGCTCTGGTACAACAACACACACTGAGCAGTAAATTATTGCCCGGCCTTTGGTTGCTGGTATTGCTGCTAAGTGCCTATATGCCCAAAACCATTGGTGCCGTGCCGGCTGTATTTGGCCTGACCGGCTTGTGGATCTATTTTAAGGATGGCGGTTGGAAGGACGTCTCACGCCTGTTCGGCGGGCGTTTTCGATTGTTGGGCTTCTCGGTTGTGCTATTCCTGCTGTACATGGGATTGAGCAATGTTTTTACCCATTTTCCCGAGGCTGCGGTAAAACGCACCGTTGGGTTGCTGATCATCTTTGTGCTCTCCGTTATCAGCTTGATGCTGGTAACTCGCTTTGATGTTTCCGTTTCACGCGCCTTTTTGCCCTGGGTACCACTCGCGGTTTTTCTGGGAATCCTCTTCAATATTGTTGAATCCTTCTTAGGGTATCCGTTATACGCCCTCAATCTGGACAGCCATGACAGCATTGGCGCTTATCTGGTCAATCGCTCGGTCAGCGTATTGATGTTGATGGCGGTTCCAAGTTTGTTGATCATTCGTGCAGTGTTCGATGGGGTGAACGCTAAGGCCTTGCAAGCGATTTTCATCTTGAGCCTGTTGCTGCTTATCCAGCAAAGCGCCTCGGAAACCGCCAAGGTGGCCGTAGTGGTTATTGCGGTGAGTACGTTGTTGCTGCGCGTGTTAGGGCCACTGTTTCTGCGTTTTTGCGGGATTTGTATTGTGATCGGCATGTTGGCAGCGCCCTTTGCGGCGCCACCGGCTTATCAATATGTGGCTAAGGATATTGATCAGAGCAGCCTCTTCGGTGCCACGGGTGCCCACGGAGCTCAACGTTTGGAAATTTATGATTTTGTGGCCCGTTATTCTATGAATAAACCCATTCTGGGGCATGGTTTAGACGCCGCACGAGAAATTAAAGACTTTGATTCAAAGGGCAAATTTATGCAGGAGAGTCAAATCTCACATCCGCATAACTTTGCTCTGCAATTGTGGTTGGAACTGGGTTTGATTGGTGTGCTCCTCGCGGGCTTCTTTATCCAGTCTCTCCTGGCCAGCCTAGGAAAAAGAGAGAGTTTGAGCCTGTCCTATTTCAGTGTGTTTCTTATAGGGCTTTGTGCGTATTCTTTCAGTTATGGTTTATGGCAGGCATGGATGATCGCCGCAATTGTCGTCGCCGTCATGCTCCTGAGGATGATCTCCCGAGCTTACCCCGATGCGAACACGCGGCGCGAGCAACAGCCAGATGCGTATGCAGACCAAGCAAAGATAAATGGAGCCTAAGGTGTTTGCGGCTAGCGAAGACGCTCAAAAAATCAAAAAAATACTCATCGTGAGATGGGGCAGCATGGGCGATCTGGTCGTCTGTTCGGCGGTGATGGAAGATATTTGCCGCCACTTTCAAAACGCGGAGATACATCTCAATGTTGAACCGCCCTGGCATAAATTGTTTAAGCATGACCCAAGGTTCAGCAAACTCCAGGTCATGAAAATTCGCAAGGCACCGCGGGTGTCTTCAGCGGTTGCCTGGATAAAAATGTTACGCCAGGAACAATACGATCTGATTATTGATCTGCAATGCAATGATCGCAGCCGCCTACTGTTGAGTTTTGCCCGTTTGGTGTGCGCGGCACCGAAACTCAGTATTGCAACCAAACCGGCGTTTCCTTATCGTTTGAGCCCGCCTCAGTATGCCAAGGGGTCTCATGCTATTGATATCACTCGCGCCGCGGCAAAAGGTCTTGGTATCGAGTGTTTGATGAACAAACCGATGATTCACTGGGACTCCGACACGGAACAAAGCACCCAAGCCCTGTTGGCGCACCATCGCCTGGAATCAGGACGCTTTGTCATTTTAGTGCCGGGCAGCAGCCTCAGTGGTGCGCTTAAACGTTGGGGCAGTGAAAATTATGCCGCTATGGCAAAATTGTTTGCGGAAAAAGGCTATCAGCACTGCGTCATCCTCGGAGGGCCAGATGAAGTGGAACTCTGCTCTGAGTTGGCTGAGCGTATTGGCGATGGTGTCGTGAATTTATGCGGTCAAACCGAGCTGCTGCAGATTCCGGTTATCGCTCGAGAGGCCGCTTTTATGGTTTCCAATGACACGGGTACTGCTCACCTGGCTGCCGCAGCGGATGTTCCCATGGCGGTGATTTGTGGCCCGACCGATGCCAATAAGGTTCGTCCGATCGGTGACAAAGTTGTCGCGTTGCAAGCGCCAATGGCCTGCTTTAATGAACTACCCGCTGAACAGTGCATGGCCAAGGTAAGCCCGGAACAGGTTTGGCAAGCTCTGGAAAAGCTAAGATAATAGTCGGACAACGCGCCATCATGCGTTGCAATCGCTATGTATAAGTGGACGTAAATTATGCAACTTGAGCAATTAAATATTGCTGTTATCGGACTGGGCTACGTGGGTCTGCCTCTGGCCGTAGAACTCTCGAAGCACTTTAATACTATGGGCTTCGATATCAATGCCCAACGGGTAGAGCAACTCAATGGCGGTCATGATGCCACATTGGAAGTGTCTGATGAGGAAATGGCTGCCGCTGGCCAACTGAGTTTCAGTACCGATGTGAACGCCATGGCGGATTGCAATATTTATATTGTCACCGTGCCGACGCCTATTGATGGTCATAAAAACCCCGACTTAAACCCTTTGCGTAAAGCCAGCGAAACCGTTGCAAAGGTCTTGTCGAAAGGCGATGTCGTGGTTTACGAATCCACCGTTTACCCAGGTGCAACAGAAGAAGTGTGTGTGCCAGTGCTGGAGCGAGATTCGGGTTTGAGTTTCAATCAAGATTTTTTCGCCGCTTACAGCCCTGAGCGAATCAATCCTGGCGATAAGGTGAACCGACTGCCCAATATCCGCAAGATTACCTCCGGCTCGACACCCGAAGTGGCCGAATTGATTGATGCCATGTACGGAAAAATTATTCTCGCTGGCACTTATCAAGCCAGCTCCATCAAGGTGGCTGAGGCCGCCAAGGTGATCGAGAACACCCAGCGCGATGTGAACATTGCTTTAGTGAACGAGCTGGCATTGATTTTCAACGCCTTGGATATTGATACCGAGGAAGTACTGCTAGCGGCTGGCAGCAAGTGGAACTTTTTGCCTTTTCGCCCAGGCTTGGTCGGCGGGCATTGTATTGGCATTGACCCGTACTATCTGTCTCACAAAGCGCAAGCAGCGGGTTATATCCCCGATATTATTATTGCCAGTCGACGTATTAACGACGGCATGGGCGGCTATGTAGCCGACACACTGGTAAAAGAAATGCTACGCAAAGGCGCTGCAGTGGCCCAGAGCAATGTCCTGGTGATGGGCTTTACTTTTAAGGAGAATTGCCCGGATGTGCGTAACTCTCGGGTTTATGATGTTGTTAAAGGCCTGGAAGATTTTCATTTTAATGTGGATGTTTACGACCCTTGGGTGGATCACGATGAGGTGGAAGCCGAATACGGTTTGCGCCCCATTGAACATTTGAAGAATGGTCATTACAGCGCCGTGGTATTGGCTGTGGCCCATGAGCAATTTTCAGAAATGGGTGGCGAGAAAATTCGTGAGTTATGCACAGGCGATGGACTGATTTATGATTTGAAATATGTTTTACCGCAGGAAGTGAGTGATCTGCGTTTATAGATGTTTCGAATGGTTTGACACAAAGAAGCCCAGTATTTACTGGGCTTCTTTGTGTTTGCACAGTTAAAAATGATACTGGGCTGTCAGACTGAACTCCCGACCACGGTTATAAATGCCTTCGTAAGTTTGAAAAGCATCGCCGATGATTCCAGTCATCAAATACCGCTCGTCACTGAGGTTTTTCAATGCGAGCATAAGGTCCCATTGCTCATCTGCACTGCTCCAGTTTACATTGGCATTGATCAAATCATAGCTGGGTTGGGCAATCAGCTCGGTGTTAAAGGAATCCATGTATTCTTTTGATCGATATGACCAATCGATCCGAGCGCTTAGCGTACCTGCGTCGCCCAGATCCCAATCGTGGTTGACCGCCAGGCTGGCCGTTTTTTCTGGAACACGTTCGAACTCGTTATCAGCGCGAATAAACGTTTCATCAAAGGCAATGTCATCGTAGCGGGCGTTGAGGTAACCATAGCTCGCTTCGATTAACCAGCTCTCGGCGGGCAACCATTGCAGCTCCAATTCCCAACCGGTAATTTTTGCGGAAGCAGCGTTTTTGGTTACCGGAGCGACACTGGTGAAAACCTGGACCTGTAGATCGTCGTAATTGGTGTGAAAAACGGCGCCATTCAAGCGCAGACGGCCATCGAGCCCGGAGTACTTGGCGCCGATTTCGTACACTTCTACAAACTCAGGGGCAAAGTCAGGAATCAAATCCTGATCACTGGCACCGGCGGGGGCGGTGAAACCTGCTACCTGAGGTGGGAAAACACGTTGGGTGAAGCCTCCGGATTTAAACCCTTCAGAATAACTGCTGTAGATCATCAGCTCCTCATTGATATGGAAGCTGGCGTTAATCATGGGGGTGAGTTCCGATATTGACTGGCTGTCCGTTGCTAGCGGTAATACTCGGGTGCCAACCTGCATAAAGGGCGCGTCCAGCAATGGATGCCCGGAGCCCGCAAAATAATTATTCAAAATCACCTGATCGGGTGAAAAGGACTTATCTTCTTCGGTATAGCGCAAACCCATGGTTAGACTGAACCAGTCATTGGCGTTCCAGGTAGCTTGACCAAACGCCGCTTTGGACGTGTTTTCAAAGCGGCCGCCGCTGGTAAAGTTGGCCATGACAAAGTCCAGGGTATTAACGTTATTGCCATCCTCTTTGAAATAATACAATCCGAAGATCCAGTTTAGCGAGTCATCGAAATGATTTCCAAGCAGCTGAAATTCCTGTGTGAACTGGCGTTGTTCCAAGGTGTCGTGAAACTGGGAAACCCTGTGAGGGGAATGATCGCCATCGCGGGCAAAACTGGCATCGAGATCACGCCATGCGGTGATTGACTTGAACGTCAGTTGATCGTTGATATCCAGGCCAACATTTAAATTGCTGGCCATAAAGTCGCTGTTGGAAAAAGCCGGCGCGGTGCCGAGATTGGTATCCGTGCCCACCTGATAGCGCAGATCATAACAAGCCGGTACCGTCAGATTAATCGGCATATCGGGTGTGGCACAGGGAGCGCCGTTCGTTGCGCCCGCCGCGGCGTTGGCGCCCACATTATGAATCACCGCCATGGGGGGTGTTTCCGGATCGATGGGATTGCCGAGATTAATACCGATCAAACTCATGGCCGGACCGTTTTCCCGGTCCTTTGAGAACTCCAGGGAAAAGTTCACTTCGCTGTGATCACTGGGTGTCCACAGCAGGTTCAGTCGCCCGGTCTGGGTGTTGTCATCACCGAGATCCAGGCCGTCGCGGCGTTGGACATAACCATCCTGTTGCATGTCGGCGAAGGAAAGGCGGCTCAGTATATTGTCACTCAAGGGGATATCAACGCTCGCTTTGATCACACGCTTACTGTCTGTGCCGACGGTCGCGCTGAGTTTTCCGGACAGTTCTTCCGACGGTTTCTGGCTGCGAATACTGATCGCGCCTCCGATGGTGTTGCGGCCAAACAGCGTGCCCTGCGGGCCGCGCAAGACTTCTACCTGGGCAATATCGACCAGATCCAGAATGGCTCCGACACTGCGCGCAATATACACGCCATCCACGTAAAGGCCCACGCCGGGTTCGGTGGTTGGCAGAAATTCTTTTTGCCCGACGCCACGAATGTAAATAGATGCTGCATTCGATGCCCCGCCAAAGCTCGGGTTACTCTGGAAACTCATGTTCGGGCTGTAAGCGGCGATACCATTCAGCTGAGTCATTCCGCGTTTTTCCATACCTTCCCCGCTAAAGGCAGTTACGGCGATTGGTGTGTCTTGAAGGCTTTCTTCTCGCTTACGTGCGGTAACGGTCACTTCTTCTATTTGCCAGTTTTTTCCGTCCTGTGCGAATGAGGACATTGCTGTGCTCAATAGAGTACCGCCACTAAGCAGACTGATCGTGAGGGCGGTTGATGTTGCAGGTAAAGTTTTCGAAAACGCATGTTGAATGGCGCTGGTGAGCGTGTTTGGCCGTGGGCTCATAATTTTATCCTCGGGCATTTCATTATTGTTTATTTTCTTGAGCCTGAGTTTGAATACTTCACATGTAATTAACTATTCGCTTTTTGCAGCGGGTATGCAAAAAGTGCTAGGCGATTTCCTCGCTTCCAGCCGCTGTTTGTCTCTCTACCGATCGAATCAAGAATCCGCTTGCACTGCATAACCGAGTCCTTTTTCGCATATCGAAGGAATGTCTGCTCCCTCTAGCATTGAGGCATAGGGTCGACGAGATGTCTGGCCGAGATGCCGTCAGACCGAATTGGTGCAATGACAAAGAGATCAAAACTATGCCCAGTACCGCACAGAAAACTTTTACGATAGATCCCATGGCGTTTCGTCAGGCTCTTGGCAGTTTTGCCACAGGAGTGACCGTTATTACGGCGAAAAGTGATTTGGATGAATCAAAAAATCGTTATGTTGGAACGACGGCCAGCAGCTTTAATTCGGTGTCTCTGGACCCACCGCTGGTGTTGTGGAGTATCGATAAGCGCGCTCGCAGTTTGCCGGTTTATGAAAACGCTGAATACTTTGCGGTCAATGTCCTGGCGGCGGACCAGGTTTCCCTGTCGAATCATTTTGCCCGCCAACAGGACGATAAATTTGCGGGTATTGATTTTGAATCCGGTATGGGTGGCGCCCCCTTATTAAAAGGCTGCGCCGCACGTTTTCAGTGTCGTACCTGTCATGTTTATGAGGGGGGAGATCATCTGATCATTGTTGGTGAGGTGTTGGATTTCGATACCAGTGGCCGAAAAGGTTTGATGTTCCACTCCGGACGCTATGTGGTGTCGAGCTTCCACCCTTGTAATCAGGACGCTTGTGAAAGCGCCAGCCAGAGCCCCGCCTTTGTCGACGATTATCTGCATTACTTAGTGGGTAAGAGTTTCGAGCACATTATGAAAAAACTGAAATCGGTTCTACGGGAACAGGGGTTAGACGAGCATGAATTTCGGGTCTTGGCTTCTCTAGGGGGCGCGTCTGGATGCACATTGACGGAACTGGTTCAGCACGCGATCTTGCCAGAAGATGAAGTGAATGAGCATCTGCGACATTTAGAAACATTGGGGTTGTTAAAGAGAGAATATAAAAACCAGGAAACTCGAATTCATTTAAGTGAGGCGGGTGAGCAACGGTTAGAACCCATGTTGAAAGCCGCTAAAACCAATGAAGCGGATGCTTTGGGTGTGTTCACCGCTGAAGAAGCCCATCAATTGAAAGCTTCACTGAACAAATTAATTGCCTGGACGGCGTAAACGAATTGCTTTCAAGATAACAAATTTTTAATCAGAACAGCGAGGAAAACCATGCGTGGATTACAAGGTAAAGTTGCGATAGTAACTGGCGGAGCTGCCAGTATTGGTGAAGCGGTGAGTCGTGCTTTGGTCGAAGCGGGCGTAAGGGTCATGATTGCGGCACGCAGTGTTAATGTCGGGGAATCTCTGGCCTCTGAATTGGGTGAACTGGCGGCGTTTACCGCGACCGATTTACAACAGGATGAAGATATCAAACGCTTGGTCGAAGCGACATTGGAAACCTTTGGTCAATTGGATTTTGTCATCAATGTAGCGGCGCTCTATGCGGATGAAGGAATCAATTCCAGTCGCCAGCAATGGCGTGACACCTTCGAGACGAATATTACCGGTCATGCTATTTTGGTTCGGGAAGCCTACCCTCATTTATGCAAGAGTGAGGGAGCCGCCGTCGTGAATTTCGGCAGTATCTCTTCCAATATTGCTCAAGCTGAGCGTTGGACTTATCCCGTTTCCAAAGCTGCCATTCATCAGTTAACCCGCAATATGGCGTTGGATATGGCCAAGGACAACATTCGAGTTAATACCGTAATGGCGGGTATTACCTGGAGTGTGCCCGTAGCGGGTTTGACCGAAAATAATCGCGATATTGCGGATCAGGTGTGCGCGAATTACCAACCCCTGGGGCGTGTCGTGGAAGCGGAAGAAGTGGCCGACGCGGTGTTATTTCTATGTTCCGATCACGCTTCTTTTATCACCGGTGCGGAATTGCCGGTAGATGGCGGGTATTCGGCACTGGGACCAGAAGCGACAGAGTCCTGTATGACAGCCATGATGCATGCGGTGGAAGAATCCAAGTCCAGTTAAGTCTTGTGCTTATTGTGACCTACCGTTGTCAAACCCACCTTGTGTGGGTTTTTTTATGAGTGAATATTGAGTTCAGTAAATTGCTTTCTTGAAGGTTTCAGATGGCGATTCGCCATATACTTCTTTGTAAGTCACCGAGAAACGCCCGAGTTGAGTAAAGCCCCAACGGGTAGCAATGGATGTTACGCTGTCGCCATTGGCGGCCAGCAAATCCTTACGGGCATGTTCAAGGCGTAAGGCTCGCAGATAACTGAGCGGACTCTGACCCCGAAATTTCCGGAAGCCTTCGTGCAAAGAGCGCGGGCTGACACCAGTTTCCCGGACCAGGTCGTCGATGGTAATCGCCTGAGTAATATGATTGCGTATATAGTCTTCGGCTTTCTTTACGTGGACGGGCGCGATTGATGGCCCTTTTGCTTGCAGGGCATCACTGTAATTATGTTGCTGGGCATGGAGCAGTTGCGTAATGATCAGCTTTTCCATGTGTTCAGCTGCCGGGCTGTTGCTGATGGGGCAGCTGGATTCAAACTCGGTCAGCATATAGTCGATCAGGCGCCACCAGGCACGAACTTTAGGTTGCTCGCCTTTCATCAGCAAATCAAACTCTAGTGGCTGGTTCAAAGGGCGGGCGATCATGGCGGAGAGTTGTTGCTCGATGGCCTGACGGGAAATCTGCACCATCAATTGTTCGCAACCGTCACTCCAACGCATAGACAAGTGTTTGTTGGGGGAAGGGATCGACGCACAGTGTTCGGTGGAGATTACGCTTTGTTTGCCCGAGTTGATTTCGGCCCACCCACTTAAGGGAAGCTGGATCAGAAAAAAGCGATCCAGCTCGCCGGGCTCAATCTCTACTTCATTGCCATAGCGCATATAGTTAAGTGAGATTTTGTTCATTTTGGCATGATGGTGGCGAGCGTTTAGTTGGCTGCCTCGGGCCATGCCAAGCTTGTGATCACAGTAAACCTTAGCCACTTCGGCTCGCACATAATCGAGGTTGTTGGAATGGAACAGCTGGTGTTTCGGTAGAATGATCATCTCGGCGGCCGTCTTATTATTGTCTAAGGCTTTTTGCCTTTCTCGCAATATACCCATCCGACCCGGCGCTGGCCAGATCTCCTGACGCTGAAATCGTGGAATCTGGAGTTTTTTGAATAATCGCTGCGTTTTTTGAATAGCCTTTTTCTCCCGTTGTTACTAAAGGTTATTAGCTGCTGTGCTTTTATATCTTTGAATTACATGTAAGGTAAATATTTATTTCTGTCAGTGTAACCCTTTTGTTTGTTGGGCTCGTCTAAGCCAGTAATAGAAAATCACTAGAAGAGCTAGAGACAAGCTTATGAAACTACGTCGTTATACAAAACTTGCCGCAATCGCCTTGGCCGCTGTTTCCCTGTCAGCCTGCCATGTTCATTTGGATCTGGAAGGTGAAGGTTGGTCCTACGAATCTGGCCGTATTAAAGGTTCTGGAAACAAATCGACCCAGAGTATTGATATTGGTAGCTTCGATAAATTACGTTTGAATTCCTCGGCGGATGTTGTCGTTCGCCTTGGAAAATCACAACAAATTACCCTGACGACAGACGACAATTTATTGAACAATGTGAGTTTCACCATAAAGGGCGATACCCTGGTGATTGGCAGTGACAAGAGTTACAGCACTCGTATTGGAACCAAAATCGATATTGAGGTGCCCGATCTGGAAGCTGTCAAAGTGTACGGCTCTGGCGATATTGATGTCCGCGGTGATGAGCCCATGTCAGGTTTTGCTGCCCGTGTTTACGGTTCTGGTGACATCAGTTTGGATGAAATTGATGTGGGTGATCTGGAACTGGAGGTGAATGGCAGTGGTGATATCGTGGCAGATGGCAGCGCGAAGGAGCTGCGTATCAAGGTGAACGGCAGTGGTGACATTGACGCCCTGAACATTGAGGCCAAGCGTGCTCAAGCTCGTGTAAATGGTTCGGGTGATATTGTGCTGAATGTTTCCGAAGAGTTGAGCGCTGGCGTGTCTGGCAGTGGCGACATTCGCTATAAGGGTTCACCGAAAGTATCGGTTCGAGATAATGGTAGCGGTGACGTTCGTTCAATCTAAAAGCGGCGCGCATCGTTCCTGAAACGAGACGAGCAATCTAGAACAAGAAAAGGGGCAAATGTGCCCCTTTTCTTGTTTGTTGGCTTAAAGGCCCGGGTATGTCAATGTGTGGCCAATTCCCTATTCAGCCTATCAGGGACTTGGCCAGCAGATAACCCGATCCACCTCCCAGCCCCGGCCCCGGGTGTGTTGATGCGCCAATGTGATACACATTACTCACGGGTGTTTGATGGTTTTTTAAGGCTTTCAATGGGCGCCAGAACAAAAACTGATCCAGATGGCAGACGCCGGAATAGGCATCACCGTGCAGCAGGTTAATATTGGCTCGTTCCAGGTCTTTCGGGGAATACACGACACGTTCAAGCAGGGCGGATTTCAGGTTCAATATGTTGGCACTGAGTTGTTCGATAATACGATCAGCGTAGGCTTCGCGAACCGTGTCGTTCCAGCGGCCGTCGTCAGGGCAGGGGATACACTTGCGTACATCGCCTTTAATGGTTTGAGGGATTTCCTGTAATTGAATCCACAATATCCACTTACCATCAGGAGCGCGGCTTGGGTCCAGAGCGACAGGTTGGCAAACCACGATGGTGGCGGTATCGGGCAGCAGACCACAATCGGCTTCGGTAATGGCTTTGGACACCGCATCCAATCCCGGTGTGACGTGCAGCATAACCACGTCTTGCATGGCAGGGTCCTGCCATTGGGCGGGTGCATCCATAGCAATATGGATCATCATCATACCGCGCCCATATCGATACGCGGCGGCCTGTTCAATCACTTCGCGGGGGAGGCAACTTTCAGGCAGTAATTGTTGATAAAGCGCCGTTGGTGTAACGTTAGCGATGACGCCTTTTTCAGCCCAGAACCGGTCGCCATTCTTACACCGCACACTGTTAGCTCGAGCATTTTTCAATTCAATGTGACAGACTTCCTGCTGGCAGATGAGCTGGCCACCGTGTTCCTCAATCAACGCTTTGTAGGCCTCGACGATGCCCTGATTTCCACCTTTCACAATTGGGTTGCCGGTTTGCTCAATACTGAATGCCATGACCTGATTCATTAAACCTGAAAACGACGACTCCGGCCCAAGGCCAGCGTGCAAAACCCAGGGCGCTAACATGGCTCGTGACAATGGCGAGTTAAAATCCCTTTCGAGCCAACTGCGGGTATTGGCCATGGCATCCGCGATGAAATTAAGCATGCCTTGCAAGCCCAATTTCCAACTGTATTTTAACAGTAGCCTGAGTGTCGAAAAACTCCATAGCGAGGAGCCGAGGAGGCCGAAAACCAGTTCAGATTTTTCTTCCAGTGCTTGCATTGCCGCCTGGTAACGATCGCCATCACCCGGACACAAAGCGTTCATGGCGGCGATATTCTTCGCGCGATTTCGTTGCAAGACCAAACTGCTTCCATCGGGAAGCACCACACCCGTAGGGCTGTCATTGTTGCAATACTCGAGTCCCAGGCGGTGGAGATCGTCTGCAAGTTCTGCATAGGCTGGGGAGGAAACGACCAAAGGGTGAACAGCGGAAAAAACCTCGTGTTTGAAACCGGGTAAGCTGATCTCTTCCGTTTTGATACAGCCGCCCAGATGCTCATTGCGCTCAAGGACGGTGACTGCATGCCCGGCTTTGGCCAACAATGCGGCGCAGACTAATGAATTCATGCCGCTGCCAATGATGATGTAATCACTGCTGTGCATAGAACATTTCCTCACTCGCTGTGGTTATTTTGAAGCTTCTAACATACCTGTCGATGAAGGAATCCAGAACCGCTATTTGCTCTGGCTTCGGGATTTATGCGCGGTATGTACAAGCCCTGCGCGGGGCGCATAGTTTTCCGAACTTGGGCCACGTTAAATAAAAACATGAATGGCCACTGGGCTTTTGAATATTGCTCAGCGTTGAATAAGCGAGGAAATAGTGATGAGAAAAATAACGATCATTGGCGCCGGGCAAAGCGGTTTGCAGTTGGGAATAGGTCTTTTGCAAAAAGGTTACGAAGTTAAGCTAGTTACCAATAAAACCGCTGAAGAAGTTGCTCAGGGGCGGATTTTATCCAGTCAATGTATGTTTGATATGGCGTTGCAGAACGAACGGGATTTGCACTTAAACTACTTTGATGAGGATTGCCCTTGGGTTGAAGGCATCGGTTTCAAAATCAAAGATACTCCGATCGCCTGGCAGCATCGTCTGGATAAGCCGGCGCAATCTGTGGATCAGCGCGTTAAGATGCCCGTTTGGATGAACGCCTTTGTGGAGCAAGGTGGCGACTTGCTCATTCAAGATGTTGATGTGTCTGATCTCGACCGCTTATCAAAAGAATGCGATCTGCTGTTGGTCGCGTCCGGCAAAGGCGATATTGGAAAAATGTTCGAACGCGATGCCCTTCGTTCGAGTTTCGACAAGCCAATGCGAGCACTGGGTTTGACCTATGTGAAAGGCATGAAGCCTCGTGAAGACTTTTCGGCGGTGGACTTCAATTTAATTCCCGGTGTCGGCGAGTACTTTTCTTTCCCCGCTCTAAGCACCTCCGGGCCCTGCGACATTATGGTCTTTGAGGGCGTGCCTGGAGGGCCTATGGATTGTTGGCAGGGAGTGGATTCCCCGGATCAACATCTGCAGGTCAGTAAAGCAATCATTGCGGAATTTGTACCCCAGGATATGGATCGCATCAGAGACATCGAACTGACAGACGATAACGGTATTCTTGCTGGACGTTTTCCGCCAACCATTCGACACCCGATAGGCCGTTTGCCTTCCGGGGGTATCGCCTATGGCATTGCGGATACGGTGTGTCTGAACGATCCAATCACCGGGCAGGGTTCCAACAATGCCAGCAAATGCGCTGCCATTCATCTCGCCAGTATACTCGCCCAAGGTGAGCAAGCCTTTGATGAACAGTGGATGTTGAAAACCTTCGACAAATATTGGAGCTACGCCCAGTGGGTGGTGTCGTGGACCAACGCCTTGCTGTTACCGCCGACGGAAAAAATGGTTCAAGTTCTGGCCGCGTGTGGCGAGGATAGTGTGCTTGCGCAACGATTTGTGAATGGCTTTGATGACCCGCGAGACTACTATCCCTGGTTTATGGAACCGAATCAGGTCGACGTTGCCGGGAATTGGGCTTAATTTCCCACCGGCAACATAAAGCGTCCGCGTAGTTGACCTTTATCGTAGGCGGCTTCGACTATGGCGCCTTCGCGACGCGCGCTGGTTTCGATCAGCTGGGCGGGTACTTTTAGCTGAATGTTGGGTTCGAGGTCGAGAGAATACAGAGCGTACCAACGTGAGTCGCTCTGCCGTATGTGTCTGGCATTGGGCAGGCTCTGGCCTTGCTCAATCACTCCGATCACTCGAAACTTATGCCACTGTATCTCCGTCTGGGCCAAAGGCCTGCCTCGCATCTGTTCAGCTTTTAGCCAATGTAAACGAACTGATATTTTTTTCAATCTGTGTGCACATTTCTCTTTGACATGCACATAGAGCCGCAATAAAAAACGGGCCACGTGGGCCCGTTTTTATCGTGGGGTTTGGGTGTTTAGAGATCACTCCATTGGAAGTCCTGGTAGTCGTCGCGCAAATCTTTTTTGCTAAGCTTGCCGGTTGCGGTGTGAGGCAAGTCATCGACAAATACACAATCGGCTGGAATCCACCACTTGGCGACCTTGCCTTCGAACCAATCCAGCATTTCTTCCTTGCTGATCTCTTCGCCTTCTTTCACAATCGCGATCAGCAAAGGACGCTCGGTCCACTTGGGGTGAGAAACACCAATGACCGCAGCTTCCGCGATTTTCGGGTGGTCGACGGCACAGTTTTCCAATTCAATTGAGGAGATCCATTCACCCCCCGACTTGATGACGTCCTTGGTACGGTCGGTGATTTGCATTAAGGAATCCTGATCCATGAAGGCCACATCGCCGGTTTCAAACCAACCGTCTTCCGCACCGCCGGTATCCAGCTTGTGATAGCGCTCGGTAATAAACGGGCCACGTACCTGTACGGCACCTGAGGATTCTCCATCCCAGGGCAGTTCCTTACCATCTGCATCGACGATACGCAGATCAACGCCACAGATTGGACGCCCCTGACGCAGGCGATGGGTATCAAACTCCTCTTTGCTCATGGTGTCATGGGCATCATCGGCCACGCGATTGTACGTACCCAATGGACTCATTTCGGTCATGCCCCAAGCGTGTTGTACGGTGACATTGTAGTGGTCGCGGAAGGCATCAAAAATGGACAGTGGACAGGCTGAACCGCCGACGGTGACACGATTCAGGGTATCAACAGTTTTGCCGCTCTTTTCCAGATACTGCAGCAGCGCCAGCCAAACTGTGGGGACGCCTGCTGAACAAGTGATTTTCTCAGAATTGATCAGCTCGCAGAGTGTTTCACCGTCACCCATTTTGGGGCCTGGCATAACAAGTTTTACGCCGCTCATTGGCGCGGAATAAACCAGACCCCAGCCGTTCACATGGAACATTGGCACGATGGGCATGGTGATGTCATTGCGTGATAAGCCAAAGGCGTCGGGCAGTGAGCTGGCGTAGCAATGCAGAATGGTAGAGCGATGGCTGTAAACCACCCCTTTGGGATTGCCGGTTGTGCCTGAGGTATAGCAAATTGCAGACGCTGAGTTTTCATCAAGTTCGGGCCAATCGAACTGCTCTGATTCGCCGTCCAGCAATGTTTCGTAGCAGTGAACATTGTTAAGGCTGGTTTCCGGCATATGAGCGTCGTCGGTCAGGATGACGTAGCCCTTGACTTGGGGCAGCTGATCTTGAAGGCGTTCCATAGTCCCGACAAAGGCGACATCGATAAAGACCCACTGGTCCTCGGCGTGGTTGATGATGTAGTCGATCTGTTCATCAAACAAACGAGGGTTAACGGTATGACACACCATGCCTGAGCAGGAAATGGCGTAGTACAGCTCCAGGTGACGGTAATCGTTCCAGGCCAGAGTGCCAATCACATCGCCTTCTTTGGCGCCGAGTTTGGCCAGGGCATTGGCCAGCTTTCGCACCCGTGCAAAAGCGTCTTTGTAGGTGTAGCGGTGGCGGGGGTTATCTGCCGTTACTGACACGACCTCAACATTGGGATAAACCTTATCCGCAAAGTTCATCACCGAGGTAATGTTCAGGGGCATATTCATCATCGTGCTTTGCATGGGGTGCTCCATTTTATTGTGTTCGCAAGGCTTGTTGGTCCCAGGTCAGGGCGAGTCTCGCACGTTAGTCTGGCCTTGGGGAGTGTGGCGTCCAGTATAAATTCAAACGCTTGTTTGATGCCAGCGTGATGAGGCGCAAAAGTTTTACAATTTGCGCCCTTTTCCACAGGCAGTGTTTACGGCGCGTGGTATGCCGTTACTGAATAATTTTTATAACCTCACCCGGGCGAGGTTCGCCGGCGGGGTAGTAGCCATTGATAATCCTCAGGAGGTCAGCACCGTTGCGCCCCAGGCGAGCTTGACGAGCCAGGTCGTCAAAGCGGGTTCGACTGTTGGCCTTAACAAAATGCAGTGTTTTATTAGGTTGACTGGCTCTCTGGCGGCGTTCTGGGCGAAAGCTGGTGATGATGTCCATAACCGCTTTGTCTTGCTCTGGGCTCAGTTTGGGGGCGTGCCAGCGGCTGCTGAGAGTGTAGACCAGATTGCCCCGTCCAATGGCAGCGATGCGCTGTTGTCCTTTTGAACTCTCATCGATAATGCCACTATGGCCAGACAGGCCTTTTAAATACAGGGGTTCGGATTGACGCAGTAACTTGACGTTGAAGTGCTGACGCAGCCAGGGTTCGATGTCCTGCCCTTTATTGCGTTGCAGGCCGATGCTGACTTGGCTTACGCCATTGGCGTCTTTAACGTCGATTTGCCTGCTTTGTTGCTGCACTGACCAGCCATCGGGATAGGCAAAGCTAAAGCCCAGGCTGTTGTGACGATAACGCTGTTCCTGTTTGTTGCCTTCCTGTTCTCCACCGGTGTGAGGAGTACTGCCTGCGGTCGCTTCGGCATTGTTTCCGAAGACCATACCGTTGATGGCTGTGCGGAATGCTTTGGTGTGGCGTTCTCCGTCATTGGCATCCGCCGTATTGATCAGTTTCTGTAATCGTTTGTCGCTGCGCGGGTGCGTTGAGAAAACTCCGTGATAAGACACCGCTTTACGTCCCGAAGCTCGAGCCTGTCGCTTTTGGTAGACCTCGTGGTCTTTCAGAATGCCAATGACTTCAAACATGGCCTTGGGCGGGTAACCGGCGGCGCGGAGGTATTTGGCCCCAAAACCATCGGCTTCGAGTTCCATATCCCGACCATACCCACTGACGGCGGCGGTTGCATAAAGGCCGGTAGCTTCCCCGACTTCGGCGCTGCCCGTGAGAATGGCCGATACAATAGACAGGGTTTTCGCGCCCGCCTTAGCGCTTTCCTGCCGTACCGCGTGGCGCGCTGTGACATGGGCGATTTCGTGGCCGAGAATCGCTGCAAGTTGCGCTTCGTTTTCCAAAAAGGCGATCAGTCCACGGTTGATGTAAATATACCCCCCGGGCAATGCAAAGGCGTTTACCTGGGGGCTGTCGACAATAAAGAACTGGTAGTCAAGATCCGGACGATCACTGACAGCAGCGACTTTCTGGCCGATGCGCTTGACATAGGCATTGAGTTTTTCGTCTTGATACAGAGGCGTAGATTCGAGAATTTTTTCGTGTGCCTCGCGGCCTTTTTTAATTTCACCGGCTTCCGAACTGAACACGACATCGGCTGAGCCTGTGGCCGGGTTAACCGAGCAGGATGAAAGGAGCATGAGTCCACAGCTAATGGTCAGGGCAAGACCGAGGGTTTGGTAAGTGGTGTTAGGCATCGGTTTTACTCCTGTGCGCCGCCGGATGGATCTGACACAAAAATATCTCGCAGTTGTGAACCCAAACCTTTGCAGGCGTTGCTTTGGACACGAGCCAACAAAGGAATCGGTACGACGAGTGCTGGCATGTAACTGGTCCCTTTGGCATCGGCGCTAACTTTGGCAACCAAACTCTGTTTTTGATAGTCCCAAACCGATGCCTCGTAGTCGGACTTCTCGTCCCAACTGCCAAAACCAAAGCACCCACCACCACCGGGGCCAATGGCACAACCGACGGAGCCGGCAGAATTGGTGGTCTGGGTATTGCCATCAATCCACACCAGATAGCGAAGATTAAATTCATCGATTTTTTGTTTGAGTTTGGGCTCTTTAATTAATGCAGCCAGGCGTTTAGGTTGCATGGGAGCCATGCGGGGTTCAAACCAAGGATAGAGTTCATCAACGAATTGTTTTTCCGGAATAACCGACACGCCGCTGCTATTCGAGGAGATCGTTTTGGCAACGCAACTGATCAAATCTGGTTCGGTTTCGTACTCTGCGGAATGACGCCTGCCCAGAACGACGATGCGATCATTACTGCCGAGTTCGGTGCTGGCATTCTGGTATTCATCTATCGTAACGGAAGTGCAGGCGCCCAAAGACGCTAGCGACAAGAGAGCGATCAGGTATTCAGGAGTCTTCATGATTTGCCTCCTTTGTTTTGAGTCGGTCTTCCTCCGCGGCTTGTGGAGCGGAGTGGCCATCTTGACCATTGCGTCTTTCCATCCAATCCCGTAATTCGGGAACGCGCGCAAAATTCAGGGTGAGATTGGCGCCCAGATCGCGCAGAGCGACCACAATGGCTTCGTTCATGGCATCCTCGTCGGATTGCATGAATCCGGAAGGAGTTTTGCCATAGGCAGTAACAAACCAATCGGCAAGCAGCTGGCCGTCACCTTGATACAGCTGCATATTGTATTTCATCCAAACTTCAAAAATTTTGCTGCGGGATTCTCTTGGCAGGCTGTATTGAAAATCACTTAGATTCGGTTTGATAACAATATCGACACCGGGAAGCTGGAAGGATTCCGATTCGGGGTCCGGGCTTTGTCCTGCCCATTGCTGAAAGAGGGCGGGTAACAGGGTGTCAAAGAAGGCCTGCTGCGCGGAGCCGGTTTGAATGCTCCACTTGTCACGATCGTCACTGCTTTCCGTATAGTTGTGCGCTAGCAACTCCGGGCTGTAATGAGCTGCAGCATGCAGAGGCATAGGACTAGACAGGGGGCTAGGGAACTGCCCCTTGACGGTCAATTGGCTGTTACAGGCCGTTAGCGCAAGGCTAAGAAGGCACAGTATGGGTACGGCACTATTGGACTTCATGAATCACTCTGCTCCACCAGATAGAGATACCCTTCCTTTCCCCTATTAATAGCACAATTCATTTTTCTTGTCCGGCTTTGTTCTTGTTATTTTGAATCTTGTTTCGATTTTGTTACAAGCCCTATCGGTAGTCGTTGAGGCCCACAAAGGTGCCGCCATTTTCATAGCTGAGCGCGCGCATCAGAGCGGCGAAGCGATAGGCACTGGCTTGTTCGCCGGGGGCCAGGCTGAACAGGACCGGGAAGCCTACCGCGTGAATACGCACACGTCGTTCGCCTTTACTGTCACCCGCGTTCAGTCGTTCAACGGTTTTCAGTACCCGACGAATTGAACCTCCGGAAAAATCATCGCCAAAAACATACAGGCTGATTTTTTTGTCTTGGGCATAATAGCGACGAATGGCGTTCTGAATGCCCTCCACCGGGCTGGAGTTACTGAACGGATTCCAACTGCGCAGTCGTTTAATGATGGCTTTACGGCGCGAAGGGGAATCGGGAATCCACTGCCCCCGATAACTGCTGAACATATAGTTGCCCATATCGTTCATGACCTGAATGCCTTTTACCTCGGGATACACATTCAAGGTGGCAATCAGCTCATCCATTACGCGAGGCCACGCGTAGTTATACATACTGCCTGAGGTGTCGATGATGAAAATAATGTATTCACTGTCGACGGGGATACCGCCGACTAAACTGTTTTTGGATTGATGGTCGCGTCCCAGTAGACGTTCCATTTCTTCATTGAGATCCTGTCGGGCCAATTCCAGGCGAGCGCGAATTTTATCGTCTGCAGCGGATGCCTTAGCCAGTTCAACTAACTCGCTTTCCAGCTTTTGCCGCCGGGATTTTAAAATGGCCAGGCGCAAGGTTTCTTCGTCCAGTTGTTCTGTTTTGGCATTCAGTTCACGATTTAATACACGGGTTTCACCGCGGATTTCAAACAGTTCCTCTTGCAGTCTCTTCAGTTGTCCCTGTTGCTGCACTTCGCTGATTTCCAGTGCGCCGGGTAACGAGGTTTTTGTGATCATCAACAGAAGAACGATGGCGCCAAAGCCACAGCATATAACGTCCAGAAACGAAACATTAAAGTCTTCACCTTGCCGATTACGTCGTCTGGAGCTACTCATGGCCAGTCCTTCGAGGGGCTCATAAACGAGCCCTTGCTGCGTTGGGCGAGCTGCCAGTAAGCTGCCGCCGCCAGGGTATCACCTTCCATAGGAGCCAGAATGACGTTAATTGGAATGCCGCGGGGCAGGGCGCCAACGGCCTGATTGTAGAGACGCATCCGGCCATTGCCATCGATGGTTTTGCTTCGTGGTGCGCTTTTTCCTTGGGTGGGCAGACCGTCGGTAATCAGAAAGACATTGTCAGGAAGTTGAGGAAACTCCCCCAGACTGCTGAAGGCTTTGATTAAACTGGTGCCTTTGCTGGGGGTGACGTTGCCGAGAGAATCCAGTGCTTCTTGCAGTTGCCGACGATTGCTGACGGCCAGCCACTGATTTTTTGTGTTGGGCAGCAGGGCGTTCACGTCGGTGTTGAACGTGTAGATCTGGTACTGACTGTTGACCGGAAACTTGGCCACCAGCCATTCTACGGTGGCGACCGCTCTTTGCCATTTTGCGGCGGCGCGCTGTTGTTCTGGACTCATGTTACGACGTCGTATGATGTTGACTAAGGTCTCGTCCAGCATGCTGGCTGAGGCGTCGAGCAAAATAACAATGCGTTGGCCACCCAGCTTCAAACCTGTTAAATACTGGCGATTGCCCTGGCCAGTGATTTCCCGCAAATCATTGCCTTTCTCATTTTCTTCTTCGAGCTCTTGTTTGCGTTGCTGGAGGCTTTGGATTTCTTTTTTGAGTTGATCCAGAGTGTTTTCATCGGCAGTACCGAGATCGGCCAGGCGAGTGCGGGTCGCTCGAATATCTTCATTGATTTGTCGGGCGAGGCCTTGGGCCTGTAGTAATTGTTGGTCGATATCCGAAAGGATGTTGCGAGCGCGCACACGCAAATCTTTGGCCGCTTGAATATCTTCATTGAGCATATTCACTTCGGCACTCAGCTCAGTGGGATTCTCCAATTGCTGGCGATCAATGTCATGTTTGATGATCAAAAAGATCAAGGCGACGGCGCCAAAGCCGCAGGACATGATATCCAAAAAGGATAAGCTGAAGGTGGTGAACTTACGCTTACGAGCCATGGCTACAATAGTTTCTGTTTAGGATTGCGACGGCGCACGTTGGCCCAGCTGCAAATTACGCAACAGGTGGGTATCGCAATAGTCCTGGGTATCGAGAACCAGGCGCTCCTGCATCAATTGCAATTGATGGGTGAAAAACATAATGATGATGCTGATCACCAGTGCAATAAACGTCGAGTTGAATGCAACGCCCAGGCTCACCGTCACCCCGACGATATCGCCTTCAACCGCTTTATGGGCTTGACTCAACGCTTCACCAATACCGCGTACGGTACCGATAAAACCAATGGAAGGGATGGCCCAGGCAATGTATCGCACCATGGCCAGCTCGGCATCCAGACGGTCAGATTCCGTTTGACAGGCTTCTTTGACCGCCGTAGCAGCGTCCCCCATGGTGTGGCTCGAGCCGAATCGCCTGAGTGCTTGCAGCAAGGCTCTTGGCAACAAGAAACGTTGTTGTTCATTGGGTAGCCGTTGCAAGGGATCAATTAAGCGGTCGCAATCTTCAACACGAATGGCGGCGTTCTCACTGATGCCCAGCAAATCCAATTGCAGAAACTGTCGCTCTTTACGGCCTTGCCAAGCTTTGAGTGCCATGATTGATAAGGCCCAAAACATCAGAATAAAACAGGCTTCCTGCTCGTAATCACGCAAGACCACATAGATTGAGCGTTCTACGACCACGGTTTGGCCGCTGGCCTGCATGGCTGCTTGAGCTTGCAAAATCGCATCGGCATTGGGGCGAATAACGGTAACAAATATCGCATGCACAATAATGCTGGCAATAATCAGGGCGAAAAGTTGAAATAAAAATTCAGAACCGTTTCTGCGCATAGTGAATGTCCTGTAGTTGTGTGGCTCCAGCAAAACAGCAGGCTGTGTTTTTGTTGGAACGGTTCCAGTTTATATGTCGACCGGGAAGGCCACCGGTAAGTCTTCCGAAATTTCTTCGGTGGGAACAAAGCGTTCATTGTTCTTCTTGGTACTGGCCTTGCCTTTGCTTTGAGCTTTGGCTGCGTCGCGTGTTTTTTGTTCCGCGGCGTTGGCTTTATCGTCTTTCTCGTCGGCTTTGGGTGACTCTTGCTGGGCATAAGCTACGCCCATGGTAAACAGAAGACTCAAGAAGCTTACGATGAGCCCCCGGCGTAGTGATTTGTTGACCGTTAACATTATTAGGCTCCAGTCATGGTTTAAAGTGCGCTGCGGGCAATACGAAAACCAACGTGGCGTTTGCCCTTATCGCCATAATCACGGAATGCCAGGCGCAGATCACTCATGGTGCCACTGGCCCAGCTTGGCCCTCGAATAACCCGGTAGTTGCCGTTTTGCTCGCCCATCGGGTTGTGTTCAATCTGCTGACTCAGGCCGGTTTTGATGCCGTACACATCATTGACCCACTCCGCCATATTACCCCCCATATCGTACAGACCTTTAGGGTTGGGGCGGAACTTGCCACTTGGGGCACTGGCAGCGTAGCCGTCATCATAATTATTGATGATGTTGCCAACTTGGGCGGCGCCTGCGCGATCTGCGTAATTGCCGTTGTAATTGGCTTTGCTCGCCGAGTGTTGGAGGCGGTCTCCCCAGGCGTATTTTTTCATCTTACCGTCTTCATAGCGCGCGGCCCATGCCCACTCAGCCTCGGTTGGCAGACGATAGCCTTCCGCTTCTGGGTTAAACCCTATCACTTTGCCCTGATCGACTTTATAAAAATTCTTTAACTTTTCCTTCTTCGACAACCAATTGCAGTAAAGGGCTGCGTCCTGCCAACTGATATTGGCGACCGGGTAGCGATCGTTATTCAAACTGACGCCCTTGCTGTGATTGGAGTTGTGATCCTGCTTGAACTCACGAAATTGCTTATTGCTGATCTCGTGGGTAGCCAAATAGAACGCCTTGTCGAGTTTGATCTGTCGTTGAATTTCATTGGCTCGCCGCCCCTGCTCCCGACGCGATGCCCCCATTGTAAACTGAGCTTTGGGTTTAAAGAGCTTGAGCAGTTGACCGTTCTTACTGCGATATTCGTTTTTCAGATTGGCAAATTTCTGTTCTTCCAATGTCAGGAGCTTGATGTCCAATTTCAGGGGGCGACTTTGACTTGGTGTGACGTTACGGCTTTGGCTGGCAAATCCTGGGGCCTCAAAGCGCAGAGTCACCGGATGGCTGGGAAGCTGAACTCGGCCCTGTTTATCCAACGTTAAACGCTTGTTGCCGGCAAAGACGTTGGTGTTACGAGGTTGCAAACGAAAGCTCAGTTGGCCCAATTGGGCGTTGAGTTGCGCGTGCAGATTTTGGGTTTCTTGTTCCTGCAGGGTGACGTTTTGGCTGAAGCGCTGGTAACCATCCTTGAACAATTTAATTTGCTGCACCTCTCCCGGTGCCAGTGCGAGGTTCAAGGGCGTTCGGCCGCGAAACTGGCCATTCACCATGACATTGGCTCCGCTTGGGCTAGAGCTCAGTGCCAGGCTGGCGTCGGCCGGGGAGAGCGGGGCGAACTGCAGAATGATTTCCTGTTGTGCGGTCAGTTCTGCCCACTCACATTGACTTTTGAAGCCTTCCAGTTCCAAACAGACATCGTAATCACCGACGGCCAAAGGCATTGTCTGGGGGATGGCACTCAGGTGTTCGTCATTGAGTCGAAGCTGTGAGCCGTCATTTTGGTGTTCAACCCGCAGGAGGCCATAGTTGGCTTCCAACTCGATGGTGAGTTCCTGGGTTTCCTGCATGCCTCTGATTTCAACGCTCTGTTCCTGGGCGATGTACAGGGGGTGTTCGATGTGAAGCACGTAGTTGCCGGCGGGCACTTCATCAAAAAACCAATAACCGTTTTCAAAAACCGCCTCTTGTCTTTCTGTGTCGTTTTTAAGAATGGCACTAACGGATTCATTGAGTACTTGCTTCTGCCAAGCGTCGCTGAGGTGCAATTGCAGATCGCCAGGCAGTTTGGTCATGACAATGTTAAGTTCCAGATTGTCCTCACCGAGATCAAATTCTTCGCGGTAAGGATAATATCCAGGAGCCTCGGCCTCGACTTGATACCGTCCCGGTAACATCAAAACATCCTTGCCGAACGGGAGTTTTAACCAGTGCGCAATCTTGGTGCTCGCGTAAGCGGGTTCGGGGCGCAGTAGCAGGGCACTGGCGGAACTCAAAAACCAGCCGAGCAATGCACTGAGGATGAGAAAAACGGCAATCAGTACTTTTCGACCACGACTAAAGCGCGGTTGATGTTGAATGGGTTTGAAGAGCTCCCTGGCGGAGTTTTGCGTCGGCTTGTTATCGTTCAAGTCAGTTTCCTAGCACAAATACTGTGTTGTCGCGTGATGCGCAAACGTTTTTGGGGTTGAGTCTGCAAGCAGAGTGTCAACACCGGTACTCAGGCATCGGCCATCAATCCAGAATAAGTTAAATGATTTCCTGACAAACCACGTCAATTGGTGGGTTGTCTTTGTTGAGCTGAACTTCAAAGTTCACTCGCACGTCCCGATACCCTTTTCGCTGCCCAAGCAAAGTGTAACGTCCGGGTGGCAGATCTCGTTGAATTTGAGAAAACAGACCCAGATGCTCATGACGCAGCAATCGAACTTCAGTTTGTCCATCCGAACGAAACGTTACTGCGACGGGCGTTTTCGCTTTGATCAAAGCCACCTTGAGTTCAGCAAGTTGTTCATTCAGACGTTCATCGGAGCTGTTTAAACTGGCCGCGTCGTTCAGTGCTTTTTGGGCTCGCCCTTGTACCGCCGTATCCTGCAAAGTGTCAGGTTTTTGCAAAAATGCAGCGAGTTGCTGATCGAGTTGCAGTCTGGTCTGGGCTTCAATCAAACCGATCTTCGCCGAGACTTCGGCGGGTGCGAGTTTTTGGACCTGTTTGTAGAGATCAACAGCTTCTTGCCAGTTTTCTGTTTTTGCGGCTTTGCTGGCTGATGCCAATTTGCGTTTGATGCTTGCTTGCAGGCGAGCGGTTTTAGCTTCACTGAGCGCAGAGGCTGCCGAACCGTCACCTTGTTTGATTTGTCTGGCTTTTTTGAACCAACGTTCGGCGCCGGCGTGATCTTGGCGCTCAAGTGCCTGGTAACCCTGGCTCATCGCCTGGGTGTAGTTTTGTTCCAGAATTGAGTTGGCAATGCGCTGCACGGCTTCCTGGCTGGTTTTGTTGTCTGGGTCGAGTTGCTGGGCTTGTTGATACAGCGTTTGCGCATTGGGCCAATCTTGCTGGCGTTCGAAGCGTCGACCCTTGCGAATCAAATCATAGACATCGTCAGCCACATCAATGCGTCGCAAGAGATTTTCGGCATCGGTTTTATTGCTGGCCAAACTTGTTTCCAGCTGGCTGGCGATCAAGGCATCGTTTTTGGCCTGGTCGATATTTTGTGCATCCAGTGCGAGTTGTGCGGATTCCATGTGTTGGGCGAAAACCTGGTCGACCTGATCCAGCAACAGCTCCATTTCCTGCAGCGCTTTTTCATACTGGCTCATCGCCAGCTCGAATTCCTGTTGGCGGTAGTATTGGTCGCCTGCTTTCGCGAGTTCAACGGAATTTTGATAGCGCTCTTCTCCCCATTTTTCGATGCCTTGGGCTTCCAGGCTTTCCTGGTTTTTTAGCAGTTTGGCGAGAATGTCCTGCGCGGCTCGACGTTGCTTGCCGAGTTGGGCGTCTTGCCAGGGAGATTGCTTGAGAATCTGTTTTTGGGGTTCGGGTGCTTCTGTGAGATGTTCGTTGCTAACAACGTCCTGCTTGTCGATGTTGGTCGGTAACCAAAAGACGACCACAAGGAGAATCACGGCGAGAATAGACAGGGTTAGGATGATAAAACGTCTTTTCGCAAAGAGGCCTTGACCCCGTTCCTTTTGCAAGCTGGCAAATTGTGGCGTGTCTTGTTTTTGCATGAATTTCTTAATGTTCTATTGAAGACCAGACTGAGGGTCGGTGAGTTGTTTGTGTCGAATTCCGACCGGTGAAAATGTCCTGACTTTACATGGCCAGCTCGCCATTTTCCACGTTGTAGAGTTCCCTCAGGATCTGACGCCATTGTTCGTACTGCTGTTGAACCGAGCCGCTTAGAGTGATGGTGCGGTCTTCTAGTTCAATTACCTGGGGTTGAATGGCCGCTTCGAGTGAGTCGCCCAGCTCGCGAATGGTTTCGCTGTGCATGTCGGCTTCTGCGCGCTTGCCAAAGCCTTCCTTAATCAAATAACCGCCGCCGCCGATAGCCACACCACCTGCGGTACGTACTGCTCGATTATTGCTGGTTGCGGCGGCGATACCAGCCAATACGGAAACGATACCAGCAATGGTTTGATTGCGGGCCGATTCTTTCACTTCTCGCAAGTTGATCACTTCCGAATAGGTTTGCTTGCGCCAATCGCGATAGGGCCCGTCGATCTGCTGAATAAAGCTGCCGTAAAAGTCCTGCAGGGTATCGATGTATAAATGGTCGCGTTCACGTATGGTGCGAACGCGCTCCAGCATTGGGTCATTTTCGGCGGGTAATCGTTCAATATGGTAAATGCCTTTTTTGTCCTGCTGCAGTTGACCGGCAAAAGATTGTGGCGCAAAGCTTTCTGCAAATCGCAGTTCGCCAATCAGTCGAGCCCGGCGGAGATAGTCAGGGTCGAGCTGCTTGCGATACTGCAATAGATCATTGGCGATCTGGTGATAAATAGTTTGAAATGGGTCGGCTTTGCTGGCCGTTTCGCGGCGATAGGCATAGCGGCTTGCCACCGCTTTGTAGTCTTTGTCGTACCATTTTCGCCCAGTGATGTCTTGTACACTGATGGCCATGGAGAGAGTTTCGCCATCGGAGTGCAGAATGCGACCACTTAATTGGACGTCGACCAAAGTGCCTTGGGTTGGAATCAAACGTACGGCACCCCAAGCCGAGCTGGCTTGTAGGGCGTCGCGAATATGCCCGGCCATATAGTGAGACTCTGCTTTTCGAACCTCGGCAAACACCAGGCTGTCATCTTCTTCGATTTGTTCTAAGTTGGGGTCGAGCAATTCGACACCGACATCCAGCAACTGATCTTCCGGAATTTCAGCGGTTTCCTGTTGCAGTTGTACATAACGGGTTGTTTTCACCGTGTGAGACGCACAGGCGCTCAGGAACAGGCTAGACAGCAGGAGTATCACCAGAGTCCGTGGCTTGCTTGACGACAGCATATTCGTATCCCGTGTTGGACTTATCGTTGTTTGTATTTACGGTATTCTTCCCACAGTTTTTCGCGCAGCTTGGGATCTTTCTCGGCCATGGCGGCTTCGCGAATCTGGCGGGCAACGATATCGTCATCGCTGCCATCGGGAATATCATCGGGCACTGTTGGCAAATTATTCCCTGACGGTGCACCTGGGGCGCCACCTTGTTCAGGGGACTCATTCGGCGCCTGGCCATTACCATCGGTGGATGGTTGACCTCCGGCCTGAGTGTTGGGGTCACCGTAAGGATTGCCACCGCCACCTCCAGAACCTCCCTCGCCATCAAAGCCCGGAGCTTCCTGTTCCAATTGGTCTTCGGCACCCCGGTCGGCACCCTCGGCAAGAACTTTGTCCCGCTCACGCAAAATCATGCCGTCGTAGCGCCCGAATGAGCCTTCCAACTCAGCTTCCAGACTGGCCTGACGCTCGGCGCTGGATTGTCCAGAAGCACCACCACCGCCTTGGGCTTCCTCAAAACTGACGTCATCCTGCTGGGATCGCCCCGCAGGTGAGGTGCCTTCTTCAGCCACGTCGGCACCGGTATCGCTGGCCGGGTCATATTGATCGTAGTAGGGACTGTCGAGCACGTCGATGGATTCACCTTCATTTTCACTGCCAGGTTCGCCAGCGGCATCGCTTGCACCTCCAGTGGGTTGCTGACCCCCAGGTGGGGGAGCGCCAGGGCTGCCACCGCGGTCTTTCTCAGAGGAGGGTTCACCGGCATCGCCGCCAGAGTTTTGACTGGAGTTTTGGGGAGCTCCTTTGCTGGAGCTCTGGCTCGAACTTGGGCTTTGTGAGCCTGAGCTGCCGCTGGGGGGTGGCGTAGAGGGTGAGCTGCTCGATGGTGGTTTACTGGCCGGTATGCCACTGGGGCTCTGACTGCTGGTGGATTGGGTTTTACAGGCCGCCAACGACAGGCTCAAGGTGATCGCCAACAGGGCGGACCCAGCTCTGCGAGGAAAGGTTCTCGGTATTGTTAATTTCATAATCGAACTCGTCTGGCAGCAATTAGACCATGGGAATTTGAGTCAGTATGACTTGGCAAGTTCCCCGGCTTACCTCCTAATGTGAGGCAATAAATGAACCCGTAATGCCTATACTATTATGGAAAGCTAAAGCTTTGCTGAACATCACGGCTGGTTACAAAGTGGCCTTCTTCACTGAGCGCCGGTCGGAAATGGGTCTTGCGCAGTTGCCGCTTCACTTTGCCCCTGAGTTTTGTGTGGCTTTCTTCTACTCGAATATTTCGTGCGCTGCCATCCCGGCCGATGTCGAAGGTGGCAACAATATGCGCACGTTCATGATCCGGGGTGAAGGTTTCCTGCCATCGAGGAAGTTCTGGAATCACCACTGGCGTTTGAAACAGGACTCCCATTGCTTCCTCGTTCGCCAGTGCTTGTGCTTCGTGGTACAACTTGCGGGCCGTATTTGATTTCCCGAACAATAAAAACCAATCGCCGCTGAGCGTCAATTGTTTGATTTTTTCTTTATTCCCGCTGGATTCAGACAACATGCTCTTCAGGATTTTTTTTCCGCTGACAAAAACGCTGCTGCGCAATGCTTCCAGTTCCTGTTGCTGCTGCTGTAATGGATCGTTATTTCCAGCGACAACGGAAAAACCACTGCTGCCTTCCTTTTCTCTATTTTTAAGCAAAAAATAATTACTGGCGATAAAACCCTGCAATACCTTGGCAAGATCTTCCTGATCGTGGCGATGCGTCGAACTCTGTTTGTAAACTCTGAAATATTCTTGGTAGAGACGCTGTGCTGCTACGACATGGGCGTCATCGATGCGCCCAGTAAACACATAGGCGTGCAGTTGCCATTGGGCGAGATTCAGCAGCATGCGTAAATGTTCATCGGGTTTTTTGGTGAGGTAACGGTTGGCGAGCCAGTGTCGAAATTCCTGCTTCTCTCGTGCTTCCTTCCATTGGCCTGCGGCCACCAGATTTTCCACCAACAGTTTTGCCGCAGGCATTTGGTGTTCGCTGTAAAGCCCATGGTTGACTCTCTGAACCTGCATGGCTTGGCGAAGCCGCTTTCCGGCTTCTTCATATTGCCGAGCGCTCTGGTACACCTTGGCCATTTCCAGCAGTACTTCGCTGCTGGCGACTGAAAAGTTTCCGGATTCTTCCTGCAGTTTTATCAGGCGCTGTTCGAGTTTGTCCAACTCGAGTTTGGCTTCAGCCGGCAGGGGTAATTCGGCTCCAGTGGGCAAGGGTTTTTGTACCGGTTCACCTTCGGCCGAGCTTGGCTTGTCTTTAATTGCCGGTTCATCGGCAAATTCAGTGTCAGAATATGCTAGGCTAGCGACCGAGCACAGTAGGCTGCATAAGAGCAAGTGATATAAACGGCCTGTTTTGCTTGGCATGAGACAAGTCATAGATACTCCTCACTGGTACGCTTCATGGGTATTCCGCTGAGGTAATGGGTACTCTTCTTGTTGTAAGAATCCGATTGTTTGCGGCGTCCGGACAAGTATCTCGGGCGCCCTAGCACTATAGCAAATCAAAGCGGCCCTGTACTTTAGAAAATGAGACAGTATTGCCGCTGCTGGTAAATTAAGAATGTAACAATGACTCAACAATCCAATCACGTATCAGAGATCGTATTAACCTTAAGCTGCAATGACAAGCCTGGCATTGTGGCGGCTGTTGCCAACCTTTTCGCTCTGCAGGGCTTTAATATTCGTGAATCTTCGCAATTTGAAGATGTTCACAGCAAACGCTTTTTCATGCGCACAGTGTTTGAAGCCAGTGAGGGTGCCAAACCTCTGGGCGACATTAAGTCTGCCTTCAAAGCCGTTGCCGAACGTTATGATATGCAGTGGTCCTTGTGCGATGTGCATCGTCGTGCGCGCATTGTTATCGCCGTGTCCAAGTGGGGGCATTGTTTGAATAATCTGCTCAATAGCTGGAAGCGCGGCAGTTTGCCCGTGGATATTGTTGCCGTCGTTTCCAATCATGAAGATATGCGTGAGTTAGTGGAGTGGTACGATGTCCCGTATCACTACATGCCGGTGAGTGCTGAAAATAAGGCTGAACAGGAAGCTCACATTTTAGATTTGATCGACGAGCAGAGTGTGGATTTGTTGGTGCTGGCGCGTTATATGCAAATACTGTCGCCTAATATGACGGACGCATTACAAGGGCGCGCAATTAACATTCACCACTCATTTTTACCGGGTTTTAAAGGCGCTAAGCCATACCACCAAGCGTATGCACGTGGTGTCAAACTGATTGGTGCGACTGCGCATTTTGTCACAGAGGATTTGGATGAAGGTCCAATTATCGAACAAGATGTTGAAAGGGTCAGCCACATTAATGAGCCGGAAGAATTGGTTGAGATTGGCCGAGATATAGAGTCAAGGGTATTGGGTCGAGCGGTGCGTTGGTTTGCTCAACAAAGAATACTGGCGAATGGCAATAAGACGGTTGTCTTCAGCCGTTAGTCGTCCGGTTGGCTATATAAACAAAGGCGCCATGTCATAGACAGGGCGCCAATCGTTTTTAAACGATGTGTATCCAGCTGAATTAAAGCGGAACAACGTTTTCTGCTTGCGGGCCTTTTTCGCCCTGGGTAACAACCATGCTCACGCGCTGGCCGTCTTGCAAGGTGCGACGCCCTGTACCTTCAATGGCACTGTAATGAACGAACACATCTTTCCCGCTTTCTTGCTCAATAAAGCCGAAGCCTTTTTCATCGTTGAACCACTTAACGGTTCCTTCAACTGGACTGGACATATCTCTCTCTTTCTTCGTGTTGCTCCGCTACTGCGGATCCAGGGCCTCAGTCATTGAGGCATTTACCAACCTGAATTGGCTGGATTCTTGGTGAAAACGACAGGCGAATGGATTATATGCAGATCGCTTCCATCATTTTGTGTACTCGCACCTTATTATTGTGGTTTTGGCTGCTGCGATCAGAGAGGACCTCAGTGGCACAACGACTACTTTGATGCACGGATTCTGACATATAATTTCCTCGTGTGGAACTCATTCTGCCTATACAAGAAGGATTTTTGCCAGATCAATGTTTCATTTCGATGACTTGATCAACAAATCCGCCATACTATGCCCTTCCCGACGGTTGACTATTACTCAAACCTCTGTGTGAATTTTCGGGATTTCTTCACCATTCAAGCCTTTCCATGCTTCTGCATGAGTCAAAAAGGTCGCTTTTTGTGACAGAGTTAACCTTCCGGCGCTGTAAAGTCGACTGCGCAATGAGCAATTTGCCCCAAGGTCAGCACTGAACCCCAAAGTTGTGCACAGCATGGAGTTGTAAGAAAGGGCGATTACCTGCTGCAATTTGTACTCGAAAAGTCGGAAGAGGGTAGCTAAAAGAAGCCTCAAGGATGAGCCATTTGGCTGGGTAATAACCGTAGCAATCAGTGGAATATAATCATGCTTACTTTGACACGAAAGGCCGGTCAAAAATTGATCATAGGCGATGAGATTTGTATAGAAATTGTGTCAATTTCAGGTCGCCAGGTAGCGGTTGGCGTCAGCGCACCTGACTCGGTACGAGTCTATCGCGAGGAAATTGCTCCCGAGGGTTTGCTTGAAGGCATTATGAGTAGTTTGAATAAAGAGAAATCCGGTCTCGCGAAAAAATAACGCAAACGACCCTGAATAATTGCCGTGATACAGAAATGAATGCGCCAATAACGTTAAACGTTATTGGCGCATTTTTTTATGGGCTTATTGAATTTCTTGAATAGCCTCTTGCAGCGCATCAAAAATAGTATCAATGTGTGATTGTTCGATAATCAGTGGGGGCGACATCATAATAGTGTCACCCGCGGCACGAACGGTAATGCCTTTTTCCAGCGCCTTGGCGGCAATACTTTGAGCGCGAGTCAAACCCTCAATGCCATTCGCCGCTGGACCACTCTTGAAGTCAATTGCGCCAACCAAACCCCAGTTCCGCACATCGGTCGTGAACTCGCTGTCGTCCAAGCGGTGAATGCCATCTTCCCAAGGTTTCGCCATGTCGGACGCGCGTTGATACAGGTTTTCGTTTTTGTAGATATCCAAAGTGGCCAGTGCTGCGGCACAGGCCACCGGGTGGGCAGAATAGGTATACCCATGGAAAAATTCAGGTGCGTTCTCAGGTCCCTGCATAAAGGCATCATGCACATCCTGGCTTACCAGAACCGCACCCATAGGCACAGCGCCATTGGTTAAACCCTTGGCGGTAGTGATGATGTCCGGAGTAACCCCAGTAACTCTGGCGGCGGTGCCGTCACCGAGGCGCCCATAAGCGGTAATCACCTCATCAAAGATCAACAAAATATCGTTGTCGTTACAGATTTGGCGGACTTTTTCCAAATAGCCTTTGGGTGGAATAATGACGCCACCGGCACCGGCCATTGGCTCAATAATAACGGCCGCAATGTTGCTGGCATCGTACATGGCAATCTGTTGTTCGAGCTCGTAGGCAAGCTTGTCGGCACCATGTTCGCCCTGGCCGCGACTGAAGGCATTCTCCTCGAGACGGGTGTGGCTCAGGTGAGAGACTTCCAAGCCTTGGCCGAAAACAGCTCGGTTTGGTGTCAGCCCCGCAACTGAAACGCCGCCCATGTTTACGCCGTGATAGGCTTTTTGGCGGGCGATAAAACGGGTTTTTCCACCTTGACCACGTTTGCGCCAATAGGCTCGGGCAATTTTCAAAGCCGTGTCGACGGATTCAGAACCGGAGTTGGTGAAAAAGACACGGTTTACACCGGCTGGAGCGACTTCTTCGGCCAGACGGGTGGCAAGCTCAAAGGCTTTTTCGTGGGCGAAACCAAAGGGGTTGGCATAATCCATTTCCAGAAGCTGTTGGTGAACGGCTTCGGCAATTTCCGGGCGACTGTGGCCAGCATTGGTACACCACAAACCCGCAGTGGCGTCGAGAATCTCTCGGCCATCCGCCAGAGTCATGGTCATGCCCTGGGCTTTGGTGTAGATCTTGGGGTTCTTTTTAAAGGCCCGGTTAGGGGTAAAAGGTAGCCAATAGTGCTCGGTATTGATGGTACTCATAGGATTCCTCACTCTAAAATCCTGCAGCGTTCTTTGTATGCTGTCAGGGAAAATCATCAGTAAACCTTGCCAGCATAGGCAAGTTTAATGCGTCGGTAAATCACTGTTTATCTATTTAAAGGTTAGGTATGTTCAACCATAAAGAGGTCTTGATAGGTGCCTAAATGGGGCTGTAAAAACGCTAAAAAAGAGAGGCTTTCGCGGTATTGTGCCTACAAACGCCAACGTTTACGCTTTAACCAGCACAGGGCGATGACGTCGTAAAGGCTGTGCCAGAGGATTACCATCAACAGGCTACCGCTGTACTGGTAGGCATAGCCAAGCGCCAGCCCCATGGCAAAGGTAAACAGGAAGTACCGCCTGGACAGGCCATGCAGCGCGGCAAATCCCAATGAGGCTACAATGATGGCGGATGCGGAGCCCAGGGGGCTGTTACCGGAAAAACCGAGAACAAAATCTTGCAAAAATGCTCGGAACAACCATTCTTCTGAGAGTCCCGCGAGGACGCCAATCAGAGCGAGCTGCGGATAGCTGAAATGGCCGATCATCGAGCCGTATGTCTCGAGGTCCGTGTTCAAGCTTTGGACCATTCGAGGAAACACGTTATAAGCCACGTAAAGCAACGCAAAACTGCCCGCCGCCAGGAGGGCACCATACAAGGCAAAATGCAGGTCAGTGATTTGCCAGTTGCCGCGAATCCCGCCGGCCAGTACAAAGCCCAGCAGTGCCAGAACGAGTTGGCTTTTAATCACCAAGCCAAAGCTTATCAGTTTGCTTTGTGGCACCTTGACGTTCATGTTCAAGTGGCGTCCTTCTGTCTATGAATCTGACCGCAAAGTGTTAAGAAACTGAGGCACCACTTCAGTGGCCGGGCCGTAATGCCCCTCGTGGAAGTGGCCGCCCGAGGCTTCGAGATTGAGTTCAACCGTATGTGCGCCATATGCACTGGCCATTTGAACAAAGCCAGCTGCGGGGTACACCTGGCCGGATGTACCTATGGCGACAAACACATCGCAACGTGACAGGGCCTGCTCAATGTCATCCATAAACATGGGCATTTCCCCAAACCATACAATATCCGGGCGCAGTTGCCCTGGGCGTTCACAGCAAGGGCAAGGCTGATCCACTGCGACATCGTCCCGGCAAGTGTACACTTTCGAGCTCTGCTGGCAGCGAATTTTGAGAAGTTCGCCGTGCATGTGCAGCAATTGCTGACTGCCGGCACGCTCATGTAAATCGTCTACATTTTGGGTGATCAATGTGAACTCGCCGTATCCTGCTTTTCGGTAATGCCGTTCAAACTCGGCTAGCGCAATGTGTGCCTCATTCGGTTCGGCGTTTTCGAGCAGGGCTTTGCGGCGCAGATTGTAAAAGCGCTGCACTAAATGTGGATCGCGCTCAAAAGCTTCAGGTGTCGCCACGTCTTCCACTCGATGCTGCTCCCATAAACCGCCGTTGTCGCGGAAGGTGTCGAGACCCGATTCGGCAGAGACGCCTGCGCCAGTTAAAATAACAATGTTGCGACAATCTCTTTGATGCATTCGATCGGCCTTGTGTTCGGGGTTGATGAGTGTTTTCTGATTACGGTATTGCGCAGTTTTGATCAAGTAGCAATCGTTCAGGCTCTCTATGATACGCGCTATTGTTTTTATTTGTCATGGCTCAGGAAAATGGATAAGACACTGAAGACTCGCAGTTATCAACGCATGGCGGAAGCTTTGCATCTGGTTGAAGAGCACTTAGATGGTGATGTAGACATCCGATCCATTAGCCGGCAGTTGCACATTTCTGAGTTTCATTTTCAACGTCAGTTTAAAGCGTTCTGGGGAGTAAGCTTTGGGGAATGTGTTCGATTGTTGCGTATTAAGCGCGCGGCATATTGCCTGGCTTTTCGTTCAGAGTTCAGCATTTTGGACATCGCCCTGCAAGCCGGTTATGACAGTGCCGAGGCATTTACTCGGGCCTTTAAACGCTATTCAGAGCAAAGCCCTCGGGATTTTCGAGCCGGGGCGCACTGGGTGGCTCTCACGCAAAAGCTACAAACACTGGAAGTGATCAGGGAGCAACAAACCATGAACAAGCATTATTCCACAGAGATTGTCGAACTCGATGAATTGGCCTTGGCGGTTTATCACCATCAAGGGCCAGTGGCTGATCTGGGCGTCAGCATCGGGCAATTTATTGCCTGGCGAAAATCCCGAAGTTTAGCCCCGAGCATGTCGCGGACCTTTAATCGTCTGTACGAGGATCCTCGCGAAGCGGGGACGGATTTTCGCTTCGATTTGGCCTGTGAGTGGCCGGGCAATCGACCATGGACGTCAAGCGAGACAATGCTGAATGATGAGTGTTTGCCGCTAAGCCAGGTAAATGTCCCGGCTGGGCGATACGCAAAACTCAATCATCAGGGCAGTGATGAAAGCTTATCGCGAGCGATAGAGTATTTATACGAAAACTGGTTGCCGAACAGTGGGGAAGAGCTGGCAGATGCTCCATTACTGCTTGAGCGCTTGACCTTTTTTCCGGACGTACCGGAATCCCAAGCGCTCAATGTACTCTTGCTTCCGTTGGCGTGACTGATCTGCCAGGGAACGCTTAAGCGGTGTAGCGCATCAGCAAGGTGTAATCGGCATCACCGTCCCGCAGTTGAATGTGCTCGGGCAAATCGACGGAAACCTGGTGGCCTGAACCCGGCGCGATGTTCGCATCGTGGCCGTGTTTGTCCAGCATGTGCTCTAAGGTAAAACTGTGATTGCCCTGGGGACTGATCAACTCCAGTTTGTCCCCAACACTGAATCGGTTTTTCACTTCCAGGTGCAAACGGTTGCCGTCACTGCCGTGAACCTCAGCAACGAACTGCTGATTCGGATTGCTGGACACCCCTTTTTCGTAATTCTGGTATTCACTGGGAACATGGCGACGATAGAAACCTTCGGTGTAACCACGATTGGCAAGATGTTCCAGTTCGGCCATCAAGTTGAAATCGAAGGGCTTGCCAGCCACGGCATTGTCAATGGCGCGGCGATAAACCTGTGCAGTTCGCGCCACGTAGTAATGGCTTTTGGTTCGGCCTTCGATCTTAAGGGAATGGATGCCCATATTCACCAATCGCTCCACGTGTTGAACTGCGCGCAAGTCTTTGGAATTCATAATATAGGTCCCATGCTCGTCTTCATAAGCGGGCATGAGTTCACCGGGGCGATTTTTTTCCTGCAGTAAGACGGGCTCCACTTCATTGACCCCACTTGGGTCATAATTTTCGGGAGTGTAGACCGCTGCTAACTCGTCGGTGTTCACAGGATCGTCACTGCTGCGAATCCCTTGCGGCTGATCAACCGCGATTAAATCACCGGTTTCATTTTCTTTTGCGTTGTGAGCGTTGTACTCCCAGCGGCAAGAGTTGGTGCAGGCGCCCTGATTGGAATCGCGATGGGTCATGTAACCCGACAACAGGCAGCGACCGGAATAGGCGATACACAGTGCGCCGTGAACAAACACCTCCAATTCCATGTCTGGGCATTGCTGGCGAATTTCTTCAATTTCGTCCAGGGATAATTCACGGGAGAGAATCACTCGACTGATGCCCTGGCGTTCCCAGAATTTAACGGATGCCCAGTTCACAGCATTGGCTTGGACCGACAGGTGTACTTCCTGTTCAGGCCAACGATCTTTCACCATCATGATCAGGCCGGGATCGGACATGATCAGGGCATCAGGGCCCATATCAATAACCGGCTCGAGATCCCGAATGTACGAGCGTACCTTGTCATTATGTGGGGACAGGTTAGAGGCCAGATAAAACTGTTTGCCCATACCGTGAGCTTCTTCAACCGCCGCTGCGAGATTATCCAGCTTGTTGAATTCATTGTTGCGAACTCGCAGGCTATAGCGTGGTTGGCCTGCGTAAACAGCGTCGGCGCCATAGGCAAAGGCATAGCGCATGGATTTCAGCGTGCCAGCCGGAGAGAGAAGCTCTGGGGTAAACGGGGTATTCATAAAGCCTTATATCTGTATGGGTTAATTCGGGCGCGCATTGTACGGCAAGCTGGCTAGATTTTCATCACTCAGATTGACGCGAATTCAGCTCTTTGAGTTAGTAATGGCTAACTTTATTTCTGGCGCCTAATGTGTGGGGGCTCGCGGTAAATCGACCTTTGATCGGTTTGTCCTTCGGCTCGGAGGATTTGTTTGAAGAATTGTTCTGTACTGTCGATAAGCACAATGCGGGTGACCCGCTCAGGGTCAAGAGCTTGCCTACCGGGGCATATGGCGACCCCGGTTTACTCTCGGTAGCGGCTATGGATATAGAGCAGGAAAACAAGCGTCTGCAGAGCACCGTAAAATTGTTATTGCGACGCATTGAACAAAACCACAGCATTCAACAGCACTTTCATGCTTTTGAATTTAAGCTGTTGGGCTGTCAGTGCCTGCGCGATCTTCTCAACCTGTTGTTAATCGAAGCCCAGCGTCATTTCTCGTTGTCGGCCGTCAGTGTGGTGATTATCGATTCCGATTATTCGGTACGCGAGCTGATGGAACTGCTGGACTTAAATGATTACGGTTCCTCTTTGCAAATGCGCAATGGCGCTGACTTTCTGAATACTCTGTATCCACAAACCCCCGAGGTCAGTCTGGGTGAAATGGACGTGTTGACCGCCGGGCGCATTTTCCCTGGCGCGGGGCAAGTGGTGTCTACCGCGTGTATGCCTTTGCTCCGACAGGACAAGTTGGTGGGTAGCCTGCATTTTGCCAGTGATTCCAATGAGCGGTTTCAGCCAGACATGGCCACGGATTTTTTGTCTCGCCTGGCGTCCATTGTGTCGGTCTGTTTGGAAAACTGCATCGGTCGCGAGCATCTGAGTCGCCAGGGCAAGGTGGATATGCTCACCCAGGTGAATAACCGCCGCAGCTTCGAAGGCGAGTTGGAGCGAGAGTTGGAGCGAGCTCAGCGTAATCAGGAACCTCTCAGCTGTATGTTTGTGGATGTGGATCACTTTAAACAGATCAACGACCAATACGGCCACCAGGCGGGAGACCTGGTGCTTAAACATCTCGCCTATGAAGTTTCTCTACAGCTGCGTAAAACCGACTTCCTGGCCCGCTATGGTGGTGAGGAATTTGTTGTTCTGGCGCCACGTTGTCCGCAAAGCAATGCGGTCAGTCTGGCTGAGCGCATACGTTCGGCTGTGGAAAAAATGGCGATTGATGTCTGCGGTGCGCAAAAAGTCCAGCCGACCGTATCGATCGGCTTGGCTACTTGGTGCCCGACTCAGGAAGGGCGGTGTGACCTGCAATTGGTGGGCCATGGCCTGCTGGCCGCCGCCGACGAAGTGATGTACGAAGCAAAGCGCGGCGGTCGAAACCAAGTCATTGATCAGCTGTTTGAGCTGACGGAGTCGTTTCCCGAGGCAGATTCAGGCGCAGCAGATAACGTGTCGGCCAAAGCTTCCCGGTAAACCAGAAAGCGTCCGCCTGATCATCGAAGGCAATGCCATTGAGCACGGCATCGGAACTGCTCATTGCTGAGCCCAGTGCACTCAGGTCCAGCTGATATTTAACGTCAGCGCTGTGTGGATCAATTGCAATCACTCGCTTTTCCTGCCAGATGTTAGCCCAAATCAATCCTTTGGCACACTCAAGTTCGTTGAGCCTGTTCCAGGGGCGTCCCTGGTTGTTCGCAGGTAAAGTCAGCTCGCCTTGTTTTTGAAAACGAGTGTTGAATATTTGTAAATTGCCACTGCCATTGCTCATATAGATTTTGTCGTCCATATGACAGATACCCCAACCTTCGCCCGCATAGTGAAACTGCGCCAGAGGTTTGAGTTCCTTGGTGTCGAGTAACAATCCTTTTTGTTGACGCCAACTGAGCAAATAAAGACGATCATCGATGACAGTGAGGCCCTCAGCAAACCAGTTGGGGGGGAGGCGCTTTTCCAGTTGAGTGGTGTGTTCAGGGTAGCTGCTTTTACGAATAAAAGATCGCCCATAACCGCCGCTGCTTTCATAAATAAAACCCTCGGCAATTTCCCAGCCCTGGGTAAAGCTTCGGCTATCGTGCGTTTCTTCTTTGAGTATGTCGTAGCTCAGAGTGGTGGGACTTGGCAAGTTCGTGTCGGCAAATAGAGGCGAGCTGCAGCAGAGCAGCACGGCAATGAAGCTGAGCAGGATTCGAGAGGCGGTATTGGGCATTCGCAAAATGAAAATCTCTGTTAATAACTCAGGCTTTGACCATCGCTTTGTGACTTTTACGCCGAATCATATCACGGATAGTGAAACGAGCCGGGTTCAGGGCTTTACGCAGGCAGGCCCCAAGGGGGCTTGGGCCCTGCTGGATTTGACTCAACAGCTCAGCTGCGGCCAGCGGCGCGTAGCAAAGACCACGAGAACCATAGGCGACACTGATATACAGGCCATCGTGATAACAACCGGGAAGAGGAATCGTCGCTTTGGCATTGCGCGCGAGCAGGCTGAAACGTTCCTGCATTGCGGGAATGTCGGGGACAGGCCCCAGCAACGGCATATAGTCGGGGCTGGTGCAGCGCAAGGCTACACGTCCGCGCAGGTCTTGTTCCGCTCCGGCGTTCAATGCGCTATGCAGGCTGGGACAGTCGCTCTCAAGATGCTGAAAATTGGATTGCTGTTCATCAATCTTGAGTTCCAGCGAAGAGTCGTGAAGAGTAAAGCTGGCACCGAGACAATGTTGACCGTCTCTGGCGGGGGCAATATAACCTTGACCACAAATCACGGCTTGCAGTTGTTTACTGGCGTTGTTTGCATCGAGGTAACTGACCTGACCTCTTACGGGTTTTAAGGGAAGTTCGGCACTTTGTTCAAAGCGTCTGGCCTCATTGGCGTTGGCGATCACCAAAATATCGCTGCAGTGCAGCAATCTTCCTGCGCTATCCAGGCATTGCCATTGATGGCCGTCTCGCTCGAGGCGATCTACATCCTGTTCATAGCGAACATCGATATTGCTGTGACGACAAAGCACTTCGCAGGCGCTGGCGGGATTCAACCAACCCGCATCCGGAAAATACAAACCGGGTTTATCTATCTCAACGCCGCAGCGTTGAGTGAGCGCTTCAGCCGACAATCGCTGAACAAACGGTTCAGTGGGGCCGAACTGTGCCAAATACTCAAGCAGTTGGCCTTGCTGGGCAGACTGTTTTTCGCTGTGCGCCAGTTGTACAACACCGCACAGTTCCGCGTCGAATTGGATATCGTTAGTTTTTGTTGCCTCCGTATTATTCGCCAGTAATGTTCGGTAGAAACGCTGGGCGTAAAGTAAACTGTGGAGGTTGAATTGGCTGAGTGTCTCTGGGCGGTGCGACAGTTTTGCGTACAGGACCCCCTGCGGGTTCCCAGAGCCTTCCTGTGCCAATGCCTTATGGCGTTCCAATAGGGTAACGTGAAAACCCGATTCGGCCAGTGTGCGCGCCAGACAGCTGGCGGCGATACCACCACCGATAATACCAACCGAGTGTTGTGCCTGAGTGGAAGGAATATGGAAGTCCCAAGGTGCCCCATCGCTACTGTTAAAGACCGAGCTTGGCCAGCTTTTTTCTTCCTGGGGTAATCCGATAAATCGACCTTCCATTCGCTCACGTTTAAGGCCATAGCCTGAAGCTTTTTGTATCTCAAAACCTAATGCCTGTAGGTTTCGACGCACAAATGAAGCTGCGGTAAAGGTCGCTAATGTAGCGTGCTGTTTTGTCAGTTGGGCGACACAGTGTAGAACGTCTTCACGCCACATATCGGGATTTTTAACCGGCGCAAATCCGTCTAAAAACCAGGCGTCGATTTGGCGGTTGTGCTCAAGGAATCGAGGATAAGCTGTGCGTCTCAATGCCATGAGGCCATCAAGTACGTCACCGATATATAAATGCAATCGGCAGTGGCCAAATTCAAGACAGTGCCAGCCGGCTGCTGGAAGACTGGGGTATTGCTCCCATAATGCCTTGGCCAGTTCGGATACTTCCGCCCAGGGTGCCAGTGCTTTTTGCAGTTGATCGCGATTGAGTGGGAATTTTTCAACGCTGTAAAATTCAAGATAAGCGTCAGTGTTACTCTCTTTCCAGGTTTTCCAGCACGCGAGAAAACTCAAGCCGGTTCCAAAGCCAGTTTCCGCCACTCGAAATATCGCACGTTCGTCCAGAGCGCTAAAGCGCTCGGCAAGTCGATTGGGGCGGATGAAATTATATAGGGTTTCTTCCAGACCATCGTCACTTGAAAAATAGACATCATCGAATCGCTGACAAATAGGCAGCTGATCTTCCGTCCATTGGATATCCGCCACCTGTTGTTCAGATTCGGAAGAAGGTTCCTGATTCATGCCGCTTGAAATTCTCTCATGATTTGCTGGCACCACTTGGCAATGCGTTCTTCGCTCAAGTCGAATTCGTTTTCTTCATCCAGCGCCAAACCATTGAACAAAGTTTTATCGTCATTCAAGGCGGTAGACGCTTCAAACTGATAGCCCTGGTTTGGCCAGTAGCCGCACATTTTGGCGCCGAGTGCTGCAACCTTGTCGTGCAGATAGCCCATGGCATCCAAAAACCATTCGGGATAACCCACTTGATCGCCCAGCCCGAAAATCGCGACTTTTTTTCCAGCAAAGTGAATGTCGTCTATTGCATCCCAGCTGTCTTCCCAGTCTTCTTGTAACTCGCCGTAGTCCCAGGTGGGAATGCCAAACAATAACAAGTCGTAGTGCTGTGCCTGGCCTATGTCCTCATCGGCAATATTAAACAGGTTCACGGTGGCTTGGTGCTTGTCTTCTAATTCCTTTTGAATTTTTTCGGCAGCAATTTCGGTATAGCAGGTTGAGCTGCCATAAAATAATGCGATTTCAATACTCATGTTGATCCTTGTTCACCGTTCCAGCTGACAGCACCTGCGAATTCCAATTGACGCCAGGCTTCGTATACGAGTACTGACGCGGCATTGGAAAGGTTCATGCTGCGACTGCCCGCGCACATGGGCAGACGTAGACGCTCTGTGATGGCGTCATGGTAACGAATTTCGTCCGGAAGCCCTCGAGTTTCCGGTCCGAAAATAAAAAAATCACCTTCGGCAAACTGACATTCACTGGGGGCCTTGTTGGCTTTGGTGGTCATCGCAAACAGTCTCTGAGGACAAGAGCTTTCTAGAAAAGCCTCCCAATTCGAGTGGACTTTCATGTCCTTGTATTCCCCGTAATCCAGCCCGGCGCGCCGCAATCGCTTGTCATCGATTGCAAAACCCAGTGGCTCAATTAAGTGGATCTGGCAACCTGTGTTGGCCGCCAGCCGAATAATGTTCCCGGTATTCGGCGGAATCTCGGGTTCAAAGAGTACGATTTCAAACATATTCAGACGCTATAGGTTAATCAAGGCGACATTCTACCCCTTTATTCCGGCGAAATTGCAATCTCTCACCTAATATTTAGGTATACCGGCTAAAGATCATCTCCAAAAGTCCGATGTTATAAGCAATGAATGTACATCCTAATAACTAGGAATATTTGGGACAACGTATGGCTACATGGTGGAAGCGCGCAAATCAAAATCGCGCCTCAGCCGTAGGTTTGGTAAAACATGCTGAAGGTTGGGCGATTGCGAAAGTGAGCCTGTGTGAGCAGCAAGGATGGAAGCTCGATTCCTATCGTTGGCTGGTCAGCAGTGGTTCCCTCAATGATGATCGCAAGTCTTTGCAGCTGATGGTGAAATCCATGGGGCTGAAAGGTTTGCCCTGCCACTATGTTCTTGCTGACGAAGATTACCAATTGTTTCCGATGGAATCACCAGGCCTGAAGGGTGAGGAGTTGGTCCAGGCCATGGGCTGGCAGATCAAGGATTTGTTGCCTTATCCGGTACAGGACGCTGTGGTCGATGTGTTTCAAGTACCCCAATCCAGTGCCAAAGCCGGGAAAGCAATGATCAATGTCGTGGCTACCCCCCAGCAGCAGGTACTGGATATTGCCGCGGAACTGAAGGAAGTTGGCCTGCGTCTCGAGAGCGTGGATATATCCGAATTGGCCTTGGGCAGTGTAATGCGAATGAGCGGCGCACACCCCCGTGGTGAAGCCTTGGCCATTCTGCATGCGGGGCGCGGAGAGTTGTTGATGTTCTCCCAGGGGCAGCTGGCTATGTCGCGAAAATTTGACCTCGCCTATCAGGCTGGGATTGACGACCCCCTCCCCAGTGATCAGCTGCTGTTGGAACTGCAGCGAACTCTGGACTACTACGAGCGACAGCTTGGTCAATTACCCCCGGCCAAAATTCGAATTGCCGGAAAGCATCTGCACGAATCCAAATTGGATGAGACATTCAAACAAGCTTTGAATACACCGATTGAATTACTGCGTCTTGAAGCGCCCTGGCTCGCCTATCAGGACGAGGCCGAAGGCGAGTTCAGTGCCTTACTGGCGACGGGCGGAGCGCTTCGAGGCTTGTTGGCCAGCGGTGCTTTGCAATTACCGCAAGCCCTCCATGAAAAAGGAGCGGCATGATGAGTGATCAACTGCAGCTGATTAATTTATATCCCGCGCGTCTTCGTCCCAAGAAAGATCCCTTGGATTGGGGGCATATGCAGCTTTATTTGTTACTGCTGTTCGCGGTAATGACGCTGCTTTATCTGTGGCAGTGGGGCACTTTACAGCGGCAATATCACGAACAATCACTTGCCCGCTTAAGCCAGCAGGAGCTGGACAACAATCTGACAACACTGAAAGCCAGCATTCCCGCCGGAGAAAAACAGCGGCTTGAACAGCGTCTGCAACAGGAAAAAGAACGTTTGGCGTTATTGCGCGAAAGCCAGCAATTGTATTTGCACAACGTTGGTGAAGAACGCCGTGGCTTTTACCGAACGCTGGCTGCAATTGCAAACAAATCCATACCTGGTGTGAGCATTGAACGTATTTTGCTGGAAGGCAAAGAGCGCCAGCTCAGCTTGGCCGGTCAGGCGAAAAAAGCCGAGTACATACCTGAATACCTACGCAGTCTTCAGGGCGATGTCGCTTTGCAGCACACCGTATTCACCGAACTGCAAATGAACCATGAAAACAATCAGGTGCTTTTCGCAATGGGCAGTTTGGTTGAGGGGGGTGAGTAATGACGGGCACCCATCAAAGCTCGCTGGCGTCATTGAAAAAGTCATTTGAAAGCCGAAATAAGCGCGAACGCCTGCTTATTGTCGCCGCCGTGTTGGCACTGAGCTACTTGCTGATCGAAGCCACACTCGGTGCCTGGTTGGACGCCAAAAGTAAAAAGGCAAAAGCAGATCTGCAAATGCTGCGTCAGGCTCAAATCGAAACCGAAGCGGAACTGGCCATATTCGCAAGCAGTGAGTTGTCGCGCAGCAATCAGGAGCAGGAGGTGTTGATTCGCCACCTGCAGGAAAAAAACAATCGCCTTGAGCGAGAGTTAGGGCCATTGCGTCAACAAGTGTTGAGTCGCCGACAATTTATGGATTTATTGCGAGGACTGGCCGAAAACGCGCAGGACATTCGTCTGGCCAGTTTACGTGAACTGCCGAAAGAAAGTGAAGAAGCTGAGCAGGGCCAAGGCAAAGAGAAGCGCAGTCGCGTTCTGGACAAGCATCGTCTGCGTTTAGAGTTGGAAGGTGACTATCTTTCGCTTGCCACTTTTCTGGCCAAGTTGGAGCAAAGTGAATGGCCGATCTTTTGGTCTTCTTTGGAATACCAGTTGACGGCGTATCCAAGAGCATCCATGAGTTTGAATTTGTATACCCTGGCGCCAGAGCGAAATGTGGCACCCCTAAGAACAGACGCCAGTATTGCGGCGCTGAGCGTTGATAACTGAGGTGCACAGAATGATCAGGAAATTGGCAGTTTTAGTGAGTGTAGCGGCGTTCTCGAACTCGGTGTTTGCCGAAGAGTTGCCAGCAATCAATAAGAATCCGAGTCATCCGATTGGGGGTGACATTCGTCAGCATCAGCAGGAGGCTCTGGTGTTGCAATCGTTGTTAATTTCGCCCAACCGACAACTGGCTCAGATCAATGGTCATTTGCTGCGTTTGGGGGAAAAGCTCGGAATTTATGAGCTGATTGAATTGAACAGCGATGGCGTTACGTTGCGGGCGGGGGATCGTGAAGTGGTATTGAAAGCCAGAAAGTTATCGGCCAATACCAAGATCAAACCGCATTAATCCGGCATGTGAGGAATCAGGATGAATAGGCTTAACAAAAAACTCTGGTTATTGGCGGCGAGCAGTATATTACTCAACGCCTGCGCCAAGGTGCCTGAGCAGCTCGCTGTAGAAGACCACCTGCAGAAGGCGTTTGACGAAGCCAAGAGTTACGATGCTGAACTCGCTGCGGAACTCACAGAGCGGCTGATGTTGAAAGATCAGAATGCCACCACCGAAGAGGAAGAACGTTTCGATCTCTCGGTAGAAGGTGCTGACGCAAAAGCGTTCTTTTCCAGCCTGGTCTCTGGCACTGGGACCAATATTGTGGTTCACCCGAAAGTCAGCGGTCGAATTTCTCTTAACCTGAACAATGTCAGTGTCAGCGAAGTGTTGGACGTTGTGCGGGATATCTACGGCTATGAGTATCGAAAAAATCAGAGTATTTACACTATTTTTCCAGCAAGCCTACAAACCCAGGTCTTCACGGTTGATTATTTGGACGTCGATCGTCGTGGTGTTTCTGACACCAGTGTCATTGTCTCAAAAATTAAATCACAGTCTCAAAATAATACCGTCAATAACGGCGGCAACAATAACTCCGGTCAAGAGGAAGTCTCTGGCGCGCGGGTGAAAACCAAAACCCATAACGATTTCTGGCAATCATTGGAACATTCTATTCGTTCGATTGTTGGTGCCGGTTCTGTGGGGCCTGGAGGGGAAGACAGTGGTCGCTCGGTGATGGTGAATCCACAAGGCGGCATGGTGGTGGTTAAGGCACTGCCCACGGAATTGGCGTTGGTCAGAGAATTCCTGGAGCGGTCGCAGTTGAGTGTTAAGCGTCAGGTCATTCTTGAAACCAAAATACTTGAAGTACAGTTGAATGACAGTTACAGCGCGGGAATTAACTGGAATGCGATTAATGGGCAATTGCTGCTGGCGAATAATGTCAGCACGATTGGCAGCAACTTCTCTATCGAAGAATACAGTGAAGGTGTTGGAGAGGTATTTTCTTCGGTTGTGGGCATCAGTGATATTTCAAAGTTACTGGATTTATTGCAAACCCAGGGCTCTGTTCAAGTTCTTTCCAGCCCCAGAGTTTCCACGGTGAACAATCAGAAGGCCGTTATCCGTGTGGGTTCCGACGAATTTTTTGTCACCGGTGTGAGTAATTCCACCACCTCAAATGCAGCGTCTACGATCAATACACCCAATCTGGAATTGTCATCATTCTTCAGCGGTATTGCCCTCGACGTCACTCCTCAAATTGCAGAGGACGGTGATGTGATCCTGCATGTTCACCCTGTTGTCAGCAGCGTCACGGATCAGACCAAAAATATCACGGTGGGTGATCAGCAATTCAGCCTGCCGTTGGCTCTGCGTGAAGTTCGTGAATCCGACAGTATTGTCCGGGCCAAACACGGACAAGTTGTCGTACTGGGCGGTTTGATGAAAGAAGATCTCGTTGACAGCCGTGGTAAGCGCCCCGTACTGGGGGACGTACCGATCGTTGACACCTTATTCAAGACCAAAAACTACAATCGGGTAAAAGCCGAGCTGGTCATACTCATGAAACCCATCGTGGTAGACGACAAAACCTGGGCCGAAGAAATCCAGCGTAGTCAGTTGAGTGTGCAGGCGTTAAGTGACGAAGTTCGATCTCTATAGGGTGTGAGTCATGTACTTGAATCATTTTCAGTTAAAACAGAAACCATTCAATCTGACCCCAGACGCTGACATGTTTTATCTGGGTGATGCCCAGCAAAAGGCTCTGAATACTTTGGCCATTGCTTTGCAGCAAGGGGAAGGCTTCATCAAGATCAGCGGTGAAGTCGGTACAGGGAAGACAACCTTGTGCCGCAAGCTGATGGCGATGTTGGGTGACAACTACCATGTGGCACACATCAATAACTCCTTTGTGAATCCTTGTGAGTTCAAATTGTTATTGGCCCATGAGCTGGGCATCGAGTTGAATCACAATGTGCCCAGCTATCGAATTTTGCTGCATATCCAAAAGCAACTGGTGACGCTTGCCAGGAAAAACAAAAAAGTGGTTTTGATTATCGATGAAGCTCAAGCAATGCCAAGAGATACTCTCGAAGCATTACGTTTGATCAGCAACTTGGAAACCGGGAAGCGAAAACTTATCCAAATCATTTTGCTGGGACAGCCCGAATTGGATGATGTCCTGGCCCGCAACGACATGCGTCAACTGAATCAGCGTATCGCGTATCAGGCTGAACTCCGGCCAATGGATTCGGCAGACTCGATGAGTTACCTGGCTACGCGCATTCAATTTGCGGGTGGTCATGAAAAGCTGCTGACGCCGAAGTCAAAAGAGTTGCTGTGCCGTTACAGTAAAGGGAATCCCAGAGTGCTGAATATTCTGGCGGACAAAGCGTTAATGTGTGCGTTTTCTGAAGGTGAACCCCAGGTTACAAAAAAGTCAGTTATGTCGGCGGTAGCGGACAGCAAAGCTGTTATGCCCGAAGAAAGTCCTTTGTTTCCGCGTTGGGCGGTAGCCGCCTGTGTGGCAGCCGCCTTGATTATTCCAGGAGGAGTGGGCTTGTGGACTTAAATCAGCTGAGAGCGAATGCCGAGCAGGAAACGGCGAAACAGTACTTTGCTAACCCCCCTGGAAACACAGTGTCAGCCGTGTCAATTGGAACACTACTCAAATACCTTTGGGTGGGTGCTCTCTTCGCGTTATTGTGTGTGGGCAGCTATCAGATATCCAAAAATATCAAAACCTATATCAATGAAGAGCCTCAGGAGTTTCGCTCCGAGGTGTTAAAGATGTCAGCATCAGCTTCCTCTTTTGAGTCTGAACAGGCCTTGATCAATGGAATCCAGGCTTTGCCGGCAACAGCGGCAATGCAAACGGAACAAGATGAGCTGCTCGATCAAGTTCATACGCATAATCAACATTATCAGATCAGTGGCGATCCGCAGCTCGTTCTGCCTGCAAGCAATCAAGTGGAGTATCCCAGTTTGGCGTTGGCCGAGGGTAAAATCCTACCCCGCCCGAAGGTGCTGGGGAAGATAGGCCCCCAGAGGAATACTGTGGTTTCTTCTACCCCATTGCCGGTTTCTCCACCGGCGTCTTCGTCAGCCTCTGTAGATCGAGAAGCGGCGGCTTTTGAGGAATCAGCACTTTCAATACGTCGTGCTGAACCTGAGAGCGGTCAGTTCAATATCCAATTCAATAATGCCGCCAAATTGTCTCAGCAAATCGCTAAGGCGAGGGCACTTTACGTTCGGGGAAAAACAGAACAGGCCATTGCACAATTGCAGCTGTTGTTATCGGCCCACCGTCAGGAATGGACAGTGAACAAAGCACTGCTGCATATTTTGTTAAAGGAGCGACGCTGGCAGGATGGTGAAGTCCTGGTCAATAAAATTCAAAAACCCAATCGAAAACGGTTGGCAAAAGCTCAGCTGCTGCAGGCAAAAGGCGAGTTGAATGAGGCTTTGATAGCACTTCGGAACGGCGTTCCGCCCATTGATGAAATGCCTGAGTACCACCAGACCTTGGCGACCTTGGCACAACGAATGGAAAATTTTTCTGAGGCTGAGAAAATTTATAAGCGGTTACTGTTAATCGACAACGACAATGGGGCGTATTGGTTAGGCTTGGCCAGTGCACAGGACGCTATGGGCAATAGTAAAGCCGTTAACAGTTATTGGAGAGCTCGCCAATTCAATGCGGAGCATCGTGCGGCATTAAAATACATCAATCTTAGAATTAAAGCGTTGAGTCAAGCATCGAAGGCCGAAGCCTTGGCCAGTCGTGAAGGGGCGAGTGCTATATGAGCGTGCAAGCCCCTAAAATTCGAATCGGTGACATTCTAATCGAGCAGGGTGCCATTTCCGAAGAACAACTGATGAGCGCTTTGGCTGAGCAAAAGAAAACGGGACGTAAGCTGGGCCGCACCTTGGTAGAAATGGAGTTGGTTCAGGAAGATCAGCTTCTGCGTATTCTCTCGGAACAGCTGGGGATCCCGTACCAGGATTTGGACAAGCTACAGCTCGCTGTTGCCGATGTGCAAAAACTGCCCGAAACCCTCGCGCGTCGATATCGTATTTTGTGTCTGGGTGAAAAAAATGGCGCCATGCAAGTTGCCATGGCAGACCCCAGTGATATTTTTGGTTTGGATGAGGTGCGCAAGCATTTCGGCGGTCCCGTCAGTTCCGTGATTGCCCGAGAGGGGCAAATCATGGATGTACTCGATAAGGCCTATCAGCAAACCGATGAAATTGCCAACCTGGCAGGTGAGCTGGAAGATGAACTCGCAGAAAATGCGGTTTCGGTGACAGGTTTATTGGGCGAAGTAGAAGAAAGCGATGCTCCGGTTGTTCGTCTGCTTGAAAAGTTGTTTGAAGAAGCGGTGCAAAATAAAGCTTCTGATATTCACATCGAACCGGATGAAACGGTATTGCGGATTCGTCGTCGTATTGACGGCGTTCTGTACGAACAGATTGTAAACGAAAGCAGCATCGCCGGTGCTTTGGTGGTGCGTTTGAAGTTGATGGCCAGTTTGGATATCTCAGAGAAGCGCTTACCCCAAGATGGCCGGTTTCATTTGGTTATTCGTGATCACAAAGTGGATGTGCGCTTGTCCACGATGCCGGTTCAGTATGGTGAATCGGTGGTGCTTCGTATTTTGGATCAGACCGAAGGTATTTTGCCTTTGGATAAAGTTGGTATGACCAAAGTGCATACTGAGCGCTTTCGCAGCGCTATCCACCGCCCCCATGGTTTGATTTTGGTTACTGGGCCAACGGGTTCAGGTAAAACCACAACCCTCTATGGCGCGGTGAATGAACTGAACAGCGCCGATAAAAAAATCATTACGGTTGAAGATCCGGTTGAATATCGTTTGCCCCGGGTTAATCAAGTGCAAATTAATGAAAAAATCGGTTTGGACTTTTCCACCGTACTTCGCGCGACCTTGCGTCAAGATCCGGATATCTTGTTGGTCGGTGAGATTCGAGATGCGGATTCGGCAGAGATCGCCATGCGGGCCGCTATGACCGGTCACTTGGTTTTGTCCACCTTACACACCAATGATGCGCTGAGTTCCGCGTTGCGACTGGTGGACATGGGTGTTGACCCTTATCTGGTCGCCGCTTCTTTGAAAACCATTATCGCCCAACGCTTGATTCGTCGAGTGTGTCGTGCGTGTTCCTCATCCTATGAACCCAATGCAGCCGAGCTGAGGTACATCGAAAGTTTGCTGGGCGCCAAGCAGCAGGACACCAGCCGAATGAAGCAAGGCCAAGGCTGCGCCAGCTGCAATCACACTGGGTATCGCGGACGAATCGGTATTTTTGAAATACTCGATGTGAACGAATCGATGGCCAAAGCTCTGCGCGCACGTGATGTGGATGGTTTCAACCAGGCCGCCATTGAACAGAAAAACTTTATTCCCCTTGGGCGCAGTGCTCTGGCTTATGCCTTGCAGGGCTTAACGTCGCTGGAAGAAGTCATGCGCATCTGTGCGATGCTCGATGATGAAAACCAGTTCACGGCGGAGACCTAAGCCATGGCCAGTTTCTCTTATATCGGTCGTTCATCGGATGGGCAAAAGCTCACCGGGAGTTACGAGGCGGCTAATGCGGAGTCGGTCGCGAGTCGCTTGGCTGAGCGCGGTATTATTCCTCTGGAGATTCACCCTGAGGAAGAAAAGCAGAGCTTTATTGATAGTCTTAATGAAGCCCTGGGTTTGGAACGCGTTGAAAAGCAGGAATTGATCATGTTCGCTCGGCAGATGTACACCATCAGCCGTTCTGGTATTCCGCTGATTAAGGCGATTCGAGGGCTGGCTTCGACAACCAAGCAGCGAGCGCTCGAAAAAATATTGTTGTCCATCGTTGAACAGTTGGAATCCGGCTCCAGCTTGGCCAATGCGCTCCGGCGCCATCCCAGCGTCTTCGACAATATGTTTGTGTCGATGGTGGATGCGGGTGAAAACAGTGGCCAATTGGAGCAAACCTTCAAACAGATTGCCGAATATATTCAACAAGACATCGACAATCGAAAACGGGTTTCCGCTGCGCTTCGCTACCCAAGCTTTGTTGTTATTGCACTGAGTATTGCGATCGCCGTCGTGAATATCAAAGTGATTCCGGCTTTCGCTCAAATGTATCAGAAATTCAATGCGCAGCTGCCTTGGTCAACTAAGCTTTTGATCGGGATGTCCGATGTTTTTGTGCATTACTGGCCGCATATGCTCGCGGTTATTGTGGGCGCTATTTTATTGCTTCGGCAACACCTGAAAACCGACGTAGGGCAACGGCAGTGGGGCAGGTTGAAACTGCGATTGCCTATCATCGGTTCCATTATCAAACAGGCATCGATGGCACGTTACGCCCGGGGGTTGGCGCTGATGCTGCGCTCTGGTGTGCCCATCAATCAATCCCTTGGTCTGGTCGCCGCTGCCATGGACAACCTGTATCTCAGTGAACAGGTTCTGCAGATTCGACGTTCTGTTGAACGCGGTGACAGCCTGCTTCAAGCCCATGGTGGTGTCGGCATTTTTACTCCCCTGGTTTTACAGATGATTGCCGTCGGGGAGGAAAGCGGTCGCGTTGAGGAACTGCTGGATGAAGTGGCTTTATTTTATGAGGAAGAGGTCGATTACGATCTCAAACGACTCAGCGCGAAAATCGAACCCATCATGATTGTGGTAATGGCCGCGTTCGTGATGGTGCTGGCGCTCGGAATTTTCCTGCCTATGTGGGATATGTTGTCGATTCAAACACGTTAAGTGAACTTTTGATAGGAAAGCCTTCGGGCTTGGAGGATGTTATGAAGATGAACGCAATACACAGTGCAAAAGCTCAAGCCGGTTTTACCTTGATTGAGCTGGTGGCAGTTATTGTTATTTTGGGAATTCTGTCGGCGACCGCTTTGCCGCGCTTTGTGGATCTTTCCGATTCCGCTGAGCAGTCTGCATTGCAGGGCGTTGCAGGTGCATTGAGCAGTGCCGCCGCGCTCAATCACGCTAACAATTTGGCGAAGGACGCGGGATTGAGCACCGCAACAGTAACCGATGTCAACAGTTGTGCGGATGTGGTGGGCTTGCTGGAAGGTGGCGCATTGCCGAATACCAAATATCAAGTAACCGATACCGCCATCTCTACCGCCGAAGGCACGTCGGCAACTTGCGTTGTTGCGTATGATTCCAATGGCGATGGCAGTTTCACCGCCGCGGACATCAACGCCAATTTCACTGCGTATGTTGTGACTAACTGATTGTTATTCAATCATGGCCAGGGCGCAGGGATTCACGCTCGTTGAGCTGGTTTCCATTATTGTCATACTCGGCATTATTTCGATTACCGTAATCGGTGTCGGAAACAGTGGCGATCTTCAGCGTGTGCAGGCAAGCCGTGATCAGGTCTTGCTTGCCTTACGCAGCGCCCGGCATTTGGCGATGGCTAAGGCGTCCAGCAGTCGACGTATTCAGTTCGTTGCCAATGCAGCCGATGACAGCATTGATCTACGTGATGATGGCAGCAGCATTACCTTGGGGGGTGTGAGTTATCCGTATACGCTCGGGCAAGGCATTCAAATTACTGATGCTACGGTGTCGTTCGATAAGATGGGCAGAAGTCCTGCCAGTAGCATTTCCATCAGTACCGCTGATGTGAGTGTGACGGTCAGTATTTCAGCGAATGGTGCGGCGCGATGAAGACGCCCGTGCAAAGGGGATTCACCCTGGTTGAACTGATTGTGTTCATCGTATTGCTGGCGATTGTGGCAGGTGCCTTTTCTCTCAGTTTTACTCAGTTTAACCGTGACAGTATCGATCCGATTGAACAGCATCGCGCATTGCAGTGCGCAAAAGCCAAGTTAGAAACCATCGCCTTATTGCGTTTCTCGTCAAGTACACCGGTTGGTGGTTTGCCTGCATGTGGCAGTGGCCAGGATGACGCGCAGCCCTGTGGTGCAATTGTGGGCTCTTCAGTGAAAGATGATATTGGTGATTTCGATGGAGAGACGGATACCAGTTTTCAAGCCTGCTCGATCAGTGTGAGTGTTACAGAGGGTAGCGGAGGTTTGTCCGTTAGCGGGCTGGCCTCTCCGGGCGCTCAGCTACGTCGCATCGAAGTGCGGGCGACGGTGGGTAACAGCGAAGTTGTTCTCAGCAGTTACAAAGGTAACTACTGATGAATCGCTCGGTTCACAGCAAGCGTCCATCAGGGTTCACCTTGGTAGAATTGATTGCGGTTGTGGTAATCGTGGCGGTGATTGGCAGTCTGGGCAGTTCCTATTTCTTACAGTTTTTACAATCGCAGAAAGCCATACAAGAACGCATCGAGTTGTTCAGTCGAAGCCGTTTAGCCGTAAATTTGATGGCGCGGGAACTTGAAAATGCGCTGCCCAGCAGCGTGCGATCAACAGCGAGCGGACAGTGTGTTGAATTTATTCCGGTAGTCGGTGGCGGTCTGTTGGAAGATGAAACCGCCACCAGTGCGAATGGTGCTGCGGGAACTTCTGCGTTGGATCTGTTGGCTTATAGTATCGATCGTGGTTCGGCAAATTTCGTGGTTGCCGGCGGAGTGAATTCCGCGGATGTGTTCAGCGGTTCAGCTATGGCGGCACTGGCTTCTCCTTTGGGCCCTGGTCAAGGCGGGGGTGCCATCAATCTTGCTTCGTCGACGGTTTTTGCTCAGTCTGCCAGTAGCCGGCGGGTGTATTTTGTCAGTGGCAGTAAAGCTTTTTGTGTGTATCAGGGGGCACTTTACGAATATTCATCCTCCTCAATTTCGGCCAGCGGTTTTGTTCCCAGCAGCGCGGGAGTTCTGGTGGATCACGATATCCGTTCAGGCGGTTTCGCGGTGCAGTCAGGCGCCCAGAATAATGGCGCTCAGCTGAATGTGGACTTGGTGTTTGGCCAGGGTGAAGCTCAGTTTCCCAGCAACGACAGGATTTACATTCGCAATGTTCCCTAAACCGATGCCTCATACATTAACGTTCCGAGCACAAAATCTGTCGGTCATCGCTCCGCATAGAAGCCAGGGTTTTATGTTGCCCTTGGCCCTGTTTCTGGTGATTGCCATTGCGGCTTTGGCGGTGGGTTTAAGTCGTTCAGTGTCCACTGTGCCGTTTGTCGCGTTACAGGAAGTCTTCAGTCAACGTGCGTTTTATGCCGCCGAAAGCGGCGCCAACTACGGATTAAGTCATCTATTGTTACGACCGGATTTGAATCGTAGTGATGGAGACAGTGCCTGCACTGAACTCGCCTCTGTGACGATCAACTTCAGTGTCAATGGATTGGAAGCGTGCCAAGCCGCCATAAGCTGCAGCGTGCAGAGCGGCGCGCTGAATGATGCCAGCTATTACACCATTGAAAGCCAGGGGAGTTGCGGGACAGCGCCTCTGGATGCGTCTCGTACGGTTTCTGTGAGTGCTTACATTCCCGGGGAGCCTTAATCGTGTGCGAACACGTCGCCGCCGTTGGTTAGCCTCTGCAAACCATGCTTGCCTCGCTCTCAGTATCGACGGCCGATCGTCCGGTTTTGAGTCTTTAGTTGTCGAGTAAACAGCCGATATAGCAACTATGGTCTACTCTTTATGGTTCGGGTAGTGGCTAATGCTTTGCGGTACGGGAATGAATGTTTTGCTGTCGCGATTGTCGCTTGTATGTGTGTTTATCGGTGTTCTTTTGTTCACTGGACAGAGTCGCGCGCAAGTTATTTTCAGTGACAATTTCAATAGCCAGAGTTATACCAACTTCCATTGGGATGCCAGTGGCGGGAATGCGTACTACTACAGCGGGCAAGCCGCTGAGTCGGGCTTTTCAGTTGGGATTGGCCCCACCACTTATGTGTACACCATACTCGACGTCCCCAGTAATACGGACAGTGTTCAGGTTACCTTCTGGCTGCGAATAGGTCATAACAGCTTCAGCAGCCCACCCAGGGGGCAGTCCAGCTTTCATCTCTATTGGGATGGTGTCGGTGATGCTTACAGCAGTTGGTACATCGTCGAGCTGCATCGTGGCGCGTCGGGGCGAGGCACGATACAAACCCTGACCATCGACATTCCCCGTGAACGCATCGCTGAGCAAAACTACCTGCTGTTTTACAATCAAGGAACCCGAGGTTATTACCATATCGACAATGTGGTGGTGTCAGGAACCCTGGGTCAACGTCTCGATCATTTCACGATCAGTAACACCTCGAGTAATGCCAGCGTGTGCGCGCCTCATGAGGTGCTTATCGAGGCGAAGGATTCCGCGAATCAAACCCTGACGGACTTTGAGGGTGATGTGGAAATCAGCACGAGTACAGGAAACGGCGATTGGTCAATGTCGGCAGCCAATAGCCGCTTCAGCGCAATTGGCAGTGATACTGGACGAGCGAATTACCGGTTTGCGGCCAGCGACAATGGTCAGCTGCGATTGCGCTTAAGCAATGAACACGCCGAAACTTTAACCATCAATGTGCGCGACCCTGCTGGGACCGTGAGCAGTAACAGCACCAGTGTAACGTTTTCTGAAAACGCGTTTGTTACGGAATACAACGACAGTTTGAATGATGACATCATTGCGTACCGCAGTCATGGTTTACGAATTACCATGATGAAGCGCGACAGTAATGGTGAATGCGGCGCGGCACAACATTACAATCGCAGTGGTGTGTATGTTCGACAGGCCCCATTAACGGGTGACCCCGGCGGAATCGCTCCGCAGCTGGTGTATGGAGCCAATAGCACCACACTGAGCAACAGCTTTACTCAACTTCCCATAACCTTCGTTCAGGGGGTTGCCAATGTGCAATTGTCACCTCGCGACGTTGGCCGATACCGTCTGGAGTTTGAAGATCGCAGCAATGGTTTCAGTGATTCCACAATTGCGGGCCAAAGCTCGGAGCTGTCAGTAAGGCCATTTGCCTTTGCCAGTTCGGCAGCAGGCCGCTCAAACAGTTTGTCAGCCAATGCCCCAGTATTCAAAGAAGCCGGTGAGCGTTTTCAGGTATCCGTCACCGCGGTGGGCTGGCAACCCAGTGATGATGTGAACAATGATGGTATTGCAGACGGTCATAACGACACTGACCCATTAAACAATGCGGATCTCAGTAATAATCCAATTGTGAGCAGTTTTGGCGCGGAAACACCGGGCAACAGTGTGTTGCTATCCTCTCGGTCGCTCCTGCCATCCGGCCTTAATCATCAAGACCTGAGTGGCGAGACACGAGTCTTGTCGTTCGTTAACGGAGTCGCTACGGCCGAGGTCGCCTACTCAAATGCAGGCATTATGGAGATGGATCTCGAACTGGAGCAAAACCGTTATTTGGGTGGGAGTGTGGCGGCCGCGAACCGTTTGCTTGGACGTTCTTCTCCCATTGGGCGTTTTATACCGGATCATTTCGTGGTTCAAAATACCAATCTGGACCCTTTTTGCACGGCCAGCAGCTTAACTCATCTGAACCAACCCTTTGATGTGAGTGCAGACATTACGGCGGTGGGCGTAGACGGGCGAACTTTGGATGCCTACCATGGTGATTTCGCCAAATTGAGTGATTCCTTGGGGCAGCGGGACTACGATGCTAAGCCAGTCAGTGGAAGCCTCTTGAGTGGCCGGGTTGAGGCTCTTTCTGAAACTCTGCTGTTTAATCGTGGGCAAGCACGTTTACATGCGTCGCTGCGTATTATGAAAACGTCGCTCCCTGAAACGCCGCTTCGTGAAGTGCAGCTTGGTTTAAAATTGTCGGATAGTGATGGTGTTGAAATTTCAGGAAGCTCTCTGAACCTCGATCTCGCGGGCAGCGGACATTCTGAATACAGTGTGTTGGGCAGCTCCGATTTTTACTTCTCGCGTTTATTCAGCGAAAGCCGACATGGCCCGGAAAGCAATAATCTGCCTCTACCTTTTGAAATTCAATCTTGGGCGGGGCACAGTTTCGCTCGAAATGAGGCGGACAGCTGCAGCATCATTGAACGCAGGAATGTGCGTTTCAACAGCACCGGCAGCCTGGACGTGGATGCTAATCTTCGTCCGCCCATCGCGGCCTCGTCAACATTGGCGAGCTTTAACGATTTGCAAAGCAATCATATCCGTTTTGAGCAAGGCAGTGCAGGGTTGGTGTTCTCTGCTCCGGGGCTTGGGCAGCGTGGTGAAGTGGAAATGATAGTGGACTATTCAAGCTTGCCTTGGCTGTCCTACGATTGGAATCAAAACAACACCGATGATGATGTCAGCTTGCCCAATGCTGTCGCGCGTTTTGGTACAGTAAGAGGCCATGACTTGCTGGTGTACTGGCGAGAAAAATCTCGATAAAACCAAAGGTTTATTACGTGCTTCATTGAAAACGGTGTAATCGTTATTGGTGTAAAGTGTCGTGCCTGTCTCGGTCAAGCTGCTTTAAAAAGCGTTCTCCCTAAAATATTTTCTTTCCAATCATCCACAAAAAGTGGCGAAATCGCTATTTCTTCCCTATTACTGAATATAGAGACCTGTCTCCATAAAAAATATATCAGGTCAAAAATTGCTTAGGCATCTAAGTAAGACTTAGGGTGAAGAAATATGAAAGCTCCTTTTTGCCTCTCCGATGGTAGGCGATGGCTTGTCCGTGCGCTTGTGTTTTTTCTTATGTTTATTCCAGTGCCGGTGTTGGCGACAACAGAAGTCATTTACAGCACTACCTTTGATGATCGTGATGCGGTGCGCAGTGAATGGGTCTTTGAAGGCAATATTCGGTTTCGCACAGGGCCCAATCGCAGGGAAAGTGTTCGAGCTGTGCGAATTGCGCGAGCGTCGAGTATGAGTTTGGATTTTAATATTCCTTCTGGAACTCGCAATCTAGCCGTTCAATTTTGGTTGCGAATTGGGGCCAGCAGTTTCAGTCAGGCCCCGGTAGACGACGCTTTCGTCGCGCTTTCATGGGTGAACCCTTCGGACGAGTCCGTCGTGCATATACTGCATGCAGGTTCGGAAGGGGCGGGTGATATTTTGCGGCCACTGGTGAACATTCCCGCCGGACAGTTTCGAAGTCCAAACGGACGATTGTCGATTTTTACCATTGATGAAGCCGGGCGTTATTATGTTGATAATTTGTCGATCACAGCGACACTCGGAGCGGCTCATTTTTCGATTGAACCGGCGCAAGACAACGCCAGCGTCTGTGTTCCGAATGAGGTTGTGATTTCGGCCCTGGATTCTGATGGAAGTGTGATCAGTGATTTTGAGGGAGTAGTGGATATCTCAACAAGTACTTCTCACGGTGATTGGTCGATGGTGGTTCCCAACGGTCGTTTGGAGGTCGGAGATTCTGACAGTGGGGTAGCGAGTTATCGCTTTGAGGCGTCTGATCAGGGGAGCGTGCGTTTATTATTAAGCAATGAACACGCGGAATCATTGACGGTGCGGGTGGCAGAGCGAGATACGTCGACCAATACGGTGTCACAATCAATCCGCTATGCGGAAAATGCCTTTGTTCTTGATTTTCCTCCGGCTGCGGAGCGCGACGTGATCGCCTATCGGGCACACGCCGTTTCGGTCAGTATGGTCAGGCGTGACCGTACCCATGGTGACTGTGGTGTGGCCAGTCAATATGAGGTAGACCATGCCGATATTCGGCTGACGTCATCGTCAGGAGATACGATGGCCGTCGCCCCGCTGCTGATGATCGATGATGACACCTTCACTGCAAGTGCAACGTTTGAAGCCCTTCCTTTGGCATTTGAATCCGGGCTTGCACAATTTCAAATATTCACTCGTGATGTGGGACGATTTACGATTTCCTTGAGAGACAGTTCCGGTAGTTTTTCTTCCGACAGCATTTTAGGAGACAGCGGTGAGCTACTCTCGCGGCCTTTTGGAATATGGCTGGATTTGCCAGGAAATACGGCGGCGCTTGATCACAATGGAGACGTTTTCCGGCGCGCGGGTGAAGATTTTTCTCTGAATGCGGCGGCGGTAGGATGGCAATCTGATGATGACCAAGATGGTGACGGAGTCGCCGATGGGCATAGTGACTCAGATGCTGCCAATCGAGTGGATCTGAGTGATAACCCTCGGCTGCCGAGCTTTTCACGGGAAGGTACGCCCGCATCTGTTCGGCTCACGGCTCGCCCGGTCCTTCCTGAGAACGTGTCCCACAGTGAACTCACAGGTAATGTGGTGTTGAGTCAATTTACCAATGGGCAAAGGTCGGAAACTCAACTTCAATATTCGAATGTGGGAATCATGGAAATCGAAGCGAGGATCGATGGCAATGCCTATCTGGGTTCCGGCATAGCAATCGGCCAACGAATTCAAGGACGTTCGGGACTTGTCGGTCGATTCATACCTGATCATTTCACCCTGGCGGATGCCGATATAGAGCCAGCCTGTTTACCAGGAGGCTTTTCACATATGGCACAGGATTTTTTTGCAGCGGCGACCGTCAGTGCGGTCAATGCGGAAGGTGTGATTGCAGATGGGTACCATGAAGACTTCGTTAAGCTCGACGGTGAGCTTCAGGGGAATCGAGTTTTTCAGGCTTCAGGTTTGTCCGGACGTTTGTTTACGAGTGCTGAAACTCTGCTGTTCAATCAGGGGCAAGCCAGGTATCGAGCGTCTTTGCAGTTGTTGCGAAATTCGGAACCCGATGGCCCTTGGCGAGATGTGCCCATAGGGCTGAGCTTACTGGACGAGGATGATGTTGGCATCGCGGTATCCAGTTTGAATCTCGATTTAGATGGGGTCAACGGCAGCGATCCGGATCATGTTTTGTTGGGGATCAGCGACTTTTATTTTTCACGTATAAACTTGCCGAATGCCCATGGCCCTGAGACCCAGGACTTACTGAGCAATTTGCATATTGAATCCTGGCATGGGCACAGCTTCCAACGTAATCAGGCTGATTCCTGCAGCCAGTTGGCGCGCAGGGATATTCAATATGTGCAAACCGGAGATCTATCGGACGATAGCAATCGTACGGTTGATGTGGGAACGGGAAACAGCACAGGTTTTTTTGAATCCCTGGGGTCAGATTCAATTCAATTCCTTGATGGGGATGCCGGACAATTCTTCAGTGCGCCAGGTCTGGGACATCGTGGCACCATTGACGTGGATGTCGATGTTTCTGCGTATCCCTGGTTGCAGTTTGACTGGGATCAAGATGGTGAGCACAACGACATCCGGCTTCCCAGGGCACAGTTCCGATTCGGAGCCAATCGTGGCCATGATCGTATCGTATACTGGCGCGAACTCGCTCGATAGCCAATTGCGCGCCCATCAATAGGATTTCTGGACTCAAGAAGCCTCTTCGATTTTGATATCCAGAGCTAACTCGTCGGCAATGGCGTCCAAACGTTCCTGCAGCTCATCGGTATCGCAGGCGCCTTGAACCTGCAGTTGATATTTGGCTTCAAACTGAGGGTCGCCGGACCAGGGCATGCTGCTGCAATCCGTGTCCAGTTGGGCGACATTAAAGCCACCTTGGGCAAAGGCGCGTGAGAGTTCCAGAACAATGCCCGGGCGATCCGGGCCAATCGCACTGATGTGCAGACTCTGCTGGGATCCGTTTTGATCACGTTGGCCTTCACTGAGTAACACTTGAATGCCTGAGCTCTCCAACGCGTGTAACGCCTGGCTTAGCGCCGTAACATCCTCGGTAGCGCAACTCACTCGCAAAATGCCGGCAAACTTGCCATCAAGGTGGGCCATGCGACTTTCTTGCCAGCTGCCTTTGTGCTGATCGACACAGGCGGCAATTTGCTCAACAACACCGGGACGATCGTCGCTGATAATGGTTAAAACTAAACAGGTATCCATAGCATTTATCCGTTTAAACATCTACTGATATAGGGTAGGCTTTAGCCGTCTTTTAGGTCAAGTATGGAACCGAAATATGTTTGCAGCTAAACCGATTATCAGCACCGCAGTGCTGGCCTTAAGTGTGGCTTTCAGTGCCCAGGGTATCAGCCATGCCGATCACAGTATTGAAAAAGCCGCGGCTGCCGAGCACCGCAGCGCTAAAAACTCAGCCCGCGATCAATATCGCAACCCCGTACAAACGCTCGAGTTTTTTGAGCTGGATGAAGATCAGGCTGTGGTCGAAATTTGGCCAGGTGGTGGCTGGTATGCTGAAATTCTGGCGCCTTACCTGATGGACAAAGGCACGTATTATGCGGCTCATTTCGATCCCAATGCCGGGGTTGATTTTTACACCCGTTACCAGAAAAAATTCGCTGAAAAAATGCAGGCCAACCCTGAGGTTTATGGCAACGCAAAGCTGACCGCGTTTTACCCACCCAATAAAGTTAACACGATCAAAGGCAGTGCCGATCGCGTGTTGACGTTCCGGAATGTCCACAACTGGATGAAATCCGGTTTTGCGCAAGAAGCCTTCAATGAGTTTTACGCCATGCTAAAACCGGGTGGCATTCTAGGTGTGGTTGAACACCGAGCCAAACCCGGTACGGACATGGAAACCATGATCAAGTCGGGTTATGTCACCGAGTCAAAGGTAATTGAGTTTGCTGAAAAAGCCGGTTTTAAATTGGTGGCGGCCAGTGAAATTAATGCTAACCCGAAAGACAGCGCGGACCACCCTAAGGGAGTGTGGACATTAGCACCGAGTTTGCGTTTGGGTGACGAGCAGCGCGATCATTATCTGGCCATCGGCGAGAGTGATCGCATGACGCTGAAGTTTGTTAAAGCTGCGAAGTGATTATCCCTTACCAGCAATTGGCGACGGAGACTCTAAACGCGGTATTAGAGTCTTTCGCTCTGCGCGAGGGCACCGATTACGGTGAACAGGAAATCAGTTTGGAAAGGAAACTTGAGCAGCTACGTCGGCAGTTAAAAAGCGGAGAGCTGTTCCTGTGTTTCGATGAGCCTTCGGAGTCAATCAACCTTCTCACGCCACAACAGGCGCGGGACATGAACCTGTAGCTTCTTGTGTCTCTCGGAATTCTCGTTTGGGTGTTTAGTTTTCCAGCAGTGTGATTTTTTCCGGGCCATCCAGAACCGGACTCAATTGCCCCATCATGTCGCGGCGTTGATCACTGTGAAACCAACGCTGCCAGTCACTCAGAGTTCGCCATTTACTGAGTACATAATGGTGGCGATGGTTGTTCATGTCGTAAAAGGTTTCACCGTTAATAAACCCTGGAGCTTGGTAGGCACCTTGTAAGGTGGTTCGCGCCATAGCTTCGTAGGTGGATTCCAGGTCAGTGCCGATATGGCGCTCGATTAATACATGGATCATGGTGGGCGTCCAGACTGCTTAAAATCAAGATGGTACGCAATCTCACGCGGAATGGGTAGCGTTGGCCGCCGGTAATTGTTGTTCGGATTCATTGATCAGCCACTCGACCAGGCCCATCCATTCTTCCAGCAAAGAGAGGATGATGGCCTTGCGGCTGGGGCGTACATTATTCTGTTCGATGATGTTGCGCCCAATCAGGGTCAGTGAAGAAATAATCTGCCCGACGACCACTGGATCGATGGCCACCATAAAGAACTCGCAGCTGCGGCTCAAATGAGGCGGCAGAGTGCGAGCGGAAGGCGCATCGTTGGTCTTTCCGGCCATAATATTTTGCACTTCAAGAGCCAGTGATGGTTCTCGATGGCGCAGCAATTTGAAGCTTAATTCCAGGCTGTGACGGCTGAAAATATCGGGGCGGTTTATGGTTAAATCTTTCAGTAGAGACAAAATACATCCTCACTCTTCGCTGACAGCTCAGCGACAAATCTCAATAACAGTGTAGTCCACAAGGCTGTTTTCGCTGTTAAAATAGCTGCCGTATATCGGATGACGAAGCAACAAGAAGGTACAGAATCAGCACTATGACGGCGACGAACAATGAATCAATACGGGTTGACTCGACACTGGATGCAAGGGGCTTGCTATGCCCTGAGCCGGTCATGATGCTCCATAAGCAGGTGCGAGAGTGTCAGGAAGGTCAGGTATTACAGGTACTTGCGACCGATCCTTCAACCACGCGTGATATTCCTAAATTCTGTACCTTTCTGGGGCATGAATTGATTAAGCAGATGGACGGTCAGGGTGAAAAGGCCGATGAGTACCATTATTGGATCTGCAAAGGGGCGAGCTAAGCGGAACACAATGAAAAGGGAAAGGGGATGGACGGCAGGCGGGGCGCCTGCCGGAGAGCTTGCCTGAGCAAGTATTGTGTCACTGGTCGTTATTGTTCTTCGACCAGAATGGATATCGCAGCCAACGCTTCCGGGTCTTCCGCCTTGATGCGATTGGCGATCTGGTGCTGGAAGAAGTAGCGAAACTCTTCCCGGCTTTGCACCTGATATAAACACTCGTCACCCGGCAGAACCGGTGTGCTGACCACTTCGGACTCGTCGGCGACCATGCCGGATATCTTGCCATCGCCGTATAGACGCCAGCTGATGACCTCGGTCAGCGTGATGTTTTCATAGGTCTTGTCTGCCAATACGGCGTGGGTGCCTATGGTGTCTGGGATCTCCTGGATACTGAACTCGCCATTGAGTTCGGCGGCCTCGTAGTCGTAATACTCGGCGGCGGTCTCCAGTTCGACGATTTTGTGAATCGGGGCATCGTAAAACACCTCGTCCACGCCGGGATCGTAGTAACCCTCCCATTGACCGTTGAGGGGGTCTTTGATGTCGATACAGGCAACAATGTCATTGAGCCAGGGGACCAGGCCAACAACATCGCCATTCGCCCTCAGGCCCCAACACAGGACTTTTAAGCTGAACAGCTTGTCAGGGCTGGCGTCGTTGCTATACAGCATCTCCAGTCCATCCAGTTCCGGTGCAAGGCGAATAAAGCGGGTGCTGTCCTCAGGCGCGTAATTCTGGCCCGTGAACAAATCGATGACGTTGCCCTTGGTTTTAGAGCGGTTTTCCGTGGTCTTCATGCGACTACCTCCCTTGTGGGTTTTGGCAGCTTTGGGTGCCTACTCCGAATTCGGAACAGGCTTATTATTATATGGCACTGAAAATCGCGTAAAATTCCCATTGGTGTTTAAAACGGGTCAATGTACGGTGTGCCATTAAAATCCTTACTATATAAAGTATAGCTAGATTGGCATAAGTACAACATTTTGACAAAATATTTTTTAAACGGTCTACCTTCACTATATATAGTGTTTTTATTTTGATACATCAGGGCGTATTTTGAACAGTTACTATTTTGCGTATGGCTCCAATATGAACCCCGAGCGCATGCGCACACGGGGCCTGGCGTTCGACTTGGCGGTACCCGCCACCCTGGCGCAGGCTGAGCTGCTTTTTAACAAACGTGCCGCCGATGCGCCTCACCGCTCCTATGCCAATATCGGATTCCGTCAGGGCAGTGTGGTTGAAGGAGTGGCCTACCGCCTGCTGGATGAACACCAGATTGTTAAAATGGACCCTTTTGAAGGGGCTCCGCGTTTGTACAGTCGGGATATTTTTACCGTTCACAGCAGTGATGGGCCGATCAATGCCTGGGTGTATGTCGCCAACAAGGCCATGATTCAGGAAGATCTCAAGCCCGCTCGCTGGTATCTGGAGCATTTGTTAGCCGGGCAAGAGTTTCTCAGTGAGGCGTATTTTCAACGTTTGTGCCAAGTGGAGTGCGTGGCTGAATGAGTTGTCTCGAATCCTTAGCTGACACCCCCCATCGTTGTGAGGATCTAATCGCGGTGTTTAATCGCTGCTTTCAGGACAGCCACAATACTGTCTTGATAGGCGGTGCTGACGAGCCGTTGTATCAAATCGCCGATCCGGACAATACCCACCACCGAATTTATTTTACGCGAGATTATTACGCCAGTGGCTTGCACGAAATAGCGCATTGGCTGGTCGCCGGCGAGATGCGTCGCCAACAGGAAGATTATGGCTATTGGTATGCGCCGGATGGGCGCAATCCGGAGCAACAGCTGGCGTTTGAGCAGGTTGAGGCCAAACCCCAGGCTCTGGAGTGTATTCTTGCGCGCGCCGCCGGTTTCCCGTTTCGCGTCAGTGCTGACAATGCCGAGGCGGGTTTGATGCCCAGTACGGAATTCTGCCAGCGTATTTATAGTGAGCTGCGAGAATACTGTAACGGTCGATTGAACGAACGCAGCTTAACCTTGATCGCTGCGCTTGCTGACTTTTATGGGAGCAGTGCTCACAAAGCCTGTGAGGCCGCCCGTTATTGCCAGGAAGATATACGATGAAGCCTTTGGCGGCCACCTGTCTGATCGATGCCTCGATCTACATTTTTCAGTATTACTTTTCTCTGCCCCCTAACTGGACGGCTCGTAATGGATACTCCACCGAAGCGGTCTATGGCTTTGCCACCTTCTTGTTAAAGCTTAAGGAACAATACGACCCCAAACGCCTGGGGTTGTGTTTTGATGAAAGTCTGGGGCAGGGGTTTCGCGAAGAGTTGTACCCGGATTATAAATCGAGCCGTGCGTTGCCTGATGAGGCACTGGCTTACCAACTGGAGACCTGTCGGGAAGTTGCGGAGTTAATGGGCATTCCCTGTTTCGGTTCAACGCGTTATGAGGCGGACGATTTGATTGGCAGCCTGAGCCGAATCGCCCGGCGCAGTTCCCAACCGATTGCAATCTTAAGCCGTGACAAAGACCTGGGACAGTTGATACGCAGAAAGCAGGACTATCTCTGGGATTTTGCGAAGGATATTGCGCACTACGATTCGGATATCGAAGAGAAATGGGGAGTACCTCCTGAAGCGATGGCGGATTATCTGGCCTTGGTGGGGGATTCCATTGATGACATTCCTGGCGTTCCCGGTATTGGCGCTAAAACGGCGGCGGCCTTGTTGCAGACCCATGGCAGTGTGAAAGGCGTATATGCCAAGCTGGATGAACTTCAGCACATGAAGATTCGTGGGGCAAAGGGCCTGGCGGATAAACTGGAAGAGCATTTGGAACAAGTGGCGATGGCCAAAACCCTGGCGACGATTGTGTGTGATATCCCGCTTGTGGATTCGTTGCAGGAGTTGCAGTGGCGATCAGCCGATGTTGATGCACTGGAACAGTTTTGTGCCGATCAGGGTTTTGCCCGCTTGGCCAGCCGAGTGAGGAAAGTCTTTGGAGACGATGCGTGATTATTTTGCTCGATGAAAACATCCCGATGGCCGAACACTATTTTTCCGAGTTTGCGAATGCCGGGCTGGCAGAGACAGGAAAAGGTGAATTGCGTTTTAAAGCTGGTCGGGAAATTTGTGCCGAAGATGTGGCCGATGTGGATGCGCTTGTTGTGCGATCCGTCAGCAAGGTGAATGAGGCTTTACTGAAAGACAGCCCAGTACGCTTTGTTGGAAGCTGCACCATTGGCATGGATCACATTGATACCAATTATTTGGACACGCGCGGCATTGCCTATGCCAATGCGCCAGCCTGCAACGCCAACTCTGTAGTGGAATACGTGTTTGCAGCCTTGGCTCATCTGGCCTGCGATTGGCAGGGGAAGCGCCTGGGAATTATCGGCATGGGTAATGTGGGCTCGGCTTTGTATCGACGAGCATCTCAATTGGGGATAGATTGTCTTGGCTATGATCCATTGATTGAGCAAGATCGCTATCCGGTATTAGCGAGTCTGGATGAAGTATTGAGCTGCGATATTGTGTCCATGCATGCGCCCTTAAGCCACGAGGGCCTGGCGCCAACCTATCAAATGATTGGGGAGCCGGAAATCGCCAAACTGCGGCCGGGAACGGTCTTGTTAAATTGCGGGCGCGGCGATTGCTTGGATAACCGGGCGTTGTACCGGCGCCTGAAAAACCAAGCGGACCTTAAGACGGTATTGGACGTGTGGCAGGATGAACCCCACATTCATTCTGAATTGCTGCCTCTTGTCGATATCGCGACGCCTCATATTGCGGGCTACAGTTATGATGGAAAAGTCCTGGGTACACAGATGATCGCCAAGCGTCTCGCGGATTGCTTGGGGAAAACCTTACAAGCGGAACAAAGTGTGGGTGAGCACGTGCAAGGTGTTTCAGGCTCAGAGGCAACCACAGCTTTCTCTGCCATACAACAACTGATTCCTCATTGTTACGACATTCGCTCGGACGATCAGCGGTTGCGCCGGTCTATGGAGCATCATCCCAATGAATTTGCCTCAGAGTTTGATCGCCTGCGCAAGCACTATCCTAAACGTCGAGAATTTTTTCACTTCCGGTTGGAGGGCGTGGAATTATCGTCAGAAAAAGAAAAGCAGCGACTAGAACACAGTCTAGTCGCCTTGGGATTTTCCCAATAAGTATGAGGAGAGTTTAAAACTGGTACTGCCTGCACTTAAAGAGGACGTACATTCCTAATTAAGTTCAAGTATTTGCCGGCGCCGATAACGGGTGCAACCAGTTGGGTAAATAATTAATAAGGCGATCAATCGCTTCATCAACCATGGCCTCAGTGATTGGCGTTTCCGTACCATCTTCATCAATGATGGCGGCTCCGTGGAAATTGCGACGGGGGAAGGGAATCACTTTGGCATTTGGCGGTTTGGCCTCTTGCTCAGACATCGTTCTTTTCCTGTCTCAATCTCGATGCTGGCTAATATAGGTGGGGAATGTGACTGCTATGTTACAGCCAGAAAATTCTTAAAACCTTGTGATGCGCGGTCGAAGAATACCGGTCAGTGGTGAATGAGGTTTTATTAGCCCCATTCACCACTGACCAATGTATCCGAGCGGGAAGTGATTGCGAAAAGCTTCGGTGAGGCGTTTAGGTGAGCAGGTTTTTCAGCAAGCCAAGATACACTTCCTGAAGTTGATCCAGATCACTGGCACAAACACATTCATCCACTTTGTGAATGGTGGCGTTCACCGGACCGAGTTCAAGCACTTGAGCACCGGTTGGCGCAATGAAGCGACCGTCCGAAGTGCCTCCTGCCGTAGACAGTTCGGTGTCGATATCACATACGTCTTTGATGGCTTTGACGGCGGCGTCCACCAATGGGCCTTCGGGCGTAAGAAAGGGGTGGCCGCTGAGCTTCCAGTTGATATCGTACTCAAGCTGATGTTTGTCCAAAATGGCTTCACTGCGCTGACGCAATTGTTCTTCGTTCAGTTCAGTCGAGAAGCGGAAATTAAACACTACATCGACATCACCAGGGATGACATTGGTTGCACCGGTGCCGCCATTGATATTGGAAATTTGAAAACTGGTGGCCGGGAAAAAATCGTTGCCTTGATCCCATTCTTCGGCTGCGAGTTCGGCCAGGGCAGGTGCGGCCTGATGAATAGGGTTGCGAGCCAAATGAGGGTAGGCAACATGACCTTGGATGCCCTTCACTTTCAGCTCACACCCTAAGGAGCCGCGGCGGCCGTTTTTAATAACGTCGCCCACCTGATCAGTACTGGACGGTTCGCCGACCAAACACCAGGTGATTTTTTCTTCTCTTTCTTCCAGCCATTCAACCACTTTTACGGTGCCATTAATGGCGGGGCCTTCTTCATCAGAGGTAATCAAAAAGGCAAGGCGCCCCGTGTGGTCGGGGTGTTGGCTAATAAAGTTTTCAACCGCTACCACCATGGCGGCCAGGCTGCCTTTCATATCGGCCGCACCGCGACCGTAAAGCATATCGTTCTCGATGACGGGTTCAAACGGCGGTCGTTGCCAATTGCTTTCGGGGCCTGTAGGGACAACATCCGTGTGGCCGGCAAAGGCAAAGATTGGGCCCTCATCACCGCGAATGGCCCAGAAGTTATCCACCTCTCCGAAACGAAGATTGTGAATGGTGAAACCCAGTGCAGCCAGGCGTTCACACATTAAGGCTTGGCAGCCTTCATCTTCGGGGGTGACCGAAGGGCGGCTGATTAAATCCATGGCGAGTTGGAGGGTGGGGGAATGGCTCATAGTCTTCTCTTGCTAGGTGTTGGCTTTGTCTCAAGCCTCTGGCTCTTCAGCCTGATGGAACGGCTTTAAAAACAAAGCCCCGATGTGATGTAAGGATCGGGGCTTGGTATGAAATAGGCTGCTTAGTTGTTTGCGTGCAGCTCTTCGTTCAGGGCAATCGCGTTTTTATTGGTGCGGCATTCAACGGCGCCTGTGCTGGAATTGCGTCGAAACAACAGATCCGATTTGCCAGCTAAATCGCGGGCTTTAACGTCCTCAACTTTTTGGCCCTGGTCATCCAACAGTTGGACTTTGGTGCCAGCCGTGATGTACAAACCTGCTTCAACGGTACAGCGATCGCCCAGTGGAATACCAATGCCGGCGTTGGCGCCCAGTAAACATTCTTTGCCTACCGAGATAATAATATTGCCACCGCCGGATAGGGTGCCCATGGTCGAGGCGCTACCACCCAGATCGGAGCCCGCGCCAATCATTACGCCGGCCGACACGCGACCTTCGATCATACCGGGGCCTTCAGTACCAGCATTAAAGTTTACAAAGCCTTCGTGCATGATGGTGGTGCCTTCGCCCAGATAAGCACCCAAGCGCACCCGAGCGGTGTGAGCAATACGGACACCGGCTGGCACAACGTAGTTGCTCATTTTTGGGAATTTGTCGACACAGGATACTTCCAATAACTGACCTTTCAGGCGAGCTTGCAATTGCCGCTCAGGCAACTCGGCCAAATCGATGGCGCCTTCGTTGGTCCAGGCCACATTGGGCAGCAGGCCAAAGATACCGGAAAGATCCGTACCGTGAGGTTTTACCAGGCGATGAGAGATCAAGTGTAGCTTTAAGTAGGCCTCGGGGGTGCTGGCAGGGGCGTTGTCTTCTGCCAGTACCGTTAATACCAGAGGACGTTCGCTGTTGCTCAACTGTTCCGCGATATTGGCCTGTTCTTCCTGACCCGTATTTTTTAATGTCGCTGCCAAATCAGCCATGACCTGGGTGTCGATCTCAAGTGCCGCATTGCCGCCCTGATAGCCAGCGGCTGCCAGGGCATCGCCCATAGCGGCATCGGCATTGAGTAGTGGGGCCGGATAAAAGACTTCCAGCCATTCACCGTTTTGATTTTGAGTGCCGACGCCAAGGCCGACGCTGTATAGATTGCTCATGGTGTTTCCTATGTATTTATTGCCGTTTTATATGGGTCCGAGGTCAGGCCTTCAGGATGTGTTCGTAGTCTGCCGCTTTAAAGCCGACATTGCGGCTCTTGCCATTATCCAGCAGTGGTCTCTTGATCAGGGTTGGGCTTTCCAAAATGGCGGCTAAGGCCGTGTTGGCGTCCATGTTCTGGCGCTGGTTGTCATCCAGGGCTTTCCAGCTGGTGCTGCGTTTATTCACCAGAGTTTCCCAGCCCAGCTCCTTAATCCATTGTTCAACCTGAGCCGATTCCAGTCCGTCTTTGCGAAAGTCGTGGAATTGGTAGTCGATGTTTTCTTTGTCCAACCAGTTGCGGGCTTTTTTAACCGTGTCGCAATTGGGGATGCCATAGAGGGTGATGGCCATATTTCAGTTCCCTAAGAGTCAGTGCGTACCTGCTTGTCACGCAAATGTTGTCGTAAAAAGGGGCTAAGCATAGCAAATACCCGAGGGCGCCTTGTAGCCCCGGTGTGGGATTTCTTGTCCATTGACCGGAAGAGGCTGATTAGCCGAACAGGGCGGCCAGGATGGCAAGTCCACCAAGCAGGGCAACCCAGATAAACGCCAGGATAAAGCCGATATAACCAGTAATCAGGCCCGTCAGGGCGAGGGCGTCGCCCTCCAGGCGGCCTTCGCTCTTGCGAATCTCCGAGCGGGCGAGATGGCCTGTGATAATGCCAACCAAAGAACCGATAAAAAACAAACCTAAAATACCGAAAACCAGGCTGACAATCGCCAGGGTTGAGGTCTTTGCCGGAACGTGTTCGGGTTTGTTGATGATGTTGTTTTGCATAGGGTCATTGATCCAATAATGGCTTGCGAAGTTACGCTTTTAAGGTGATTTTTGGGTTTTTGCGCGTTGGGTAGCAGGTGCGACAGATTTCACAGACCGTACCGTCGCACCCTCTGGCAGAGCAGAATTCACGCCCCCAGTAAATAATCTGTAAATGCAGGGCATTCCAGGCGGCTTCGGGAAACAGGCGTTTGAGGTCTTTTTCGGTCTGGGCAACATTTTGGCCGTTGGTCAGCCCCCAGCGTTGTGCCAGTCGATGAATATGAGTATCGACCGGAAAGCTGGGGACATCGAAGGCTTGAGCCATGACGACGCCGGCTGTCTTGTGGCCTACGCCGGGTAATCTTTCCAAAGCATCCATATCGGCGGGCACTTCGCCGTCGTGCTCTTCCACCAGTATTTGTGACAGTTTGGCAATCGCTTTGGATTTTTGCGGTGACAGACCGCATGGGCGAATAATGGCCTTGATGTCTTCGACGGTTTGTTTGGCCATGTCATAGGGATTGTCCGCCAGTTCCCATAGGGCCGGTGTGACCTGATTGACGCGTTCGTCTGTGCACTGAGCTGACAGCAATACCGCCACCAGTAAGGTGTAAGGGTCTTTGTGATCCAAAGGAATCGGCGGTGTCGGGTATTCCTTTTGCAAGCGTTGCAAGACATAGGCAGCGCGTTCTTTCTTTAGCATTCAGAGAGCATCCTGTAACGGAATCAAGTGGAAACAAATTCAACAATGCGTTCGGCCGCATCGATGCATTCGGCCAGCGGGGCTACAAGTGCCATTCGCACGTGTTGGCTGCCTGGATTGATGCCCTGGCTGTCGCGTGCCAAAAACTGCCCCGGCAATACGGTGATATGTTGTTCGGCAAACAGTTGCTGCGCGAAGTTTTTATCGCAGCCCTGCACATTGGGCCAAAGATAAAAACCGGCGTCGGGTTTTTTGACGTCGAGTTTATTCCCCAGGATATCCAGGACGGCCGAAAACTTTTCCTGATAAGCCTGACGATTTTGGCGGACATGAGCTTCGTCTTGCCAGGCGGCGACACTGGCGACCTGATTGGGCAGGGCCATGGCGCAGCCGTGATACGTGCGGTAGCGTAAGAACGGTTGAATGATGTTTGCGTCACCGGCGACAAAACCTGAGCGCAGCCCTGGTAAGTTCGATCGCTTGGAGAGGCTGTGAAAGACCACGCAACGTCGATAGTCGTGGCGTCCCATGTCTTTACACGCTTGCAGCAATCCTGGCGGCGGATTGTTTTCGTCAAAATACAGCTCGCTGTAGCACTCGTCGCTGGCAATGATGAAGTCGTATTCGTCGGCCAGTCGAATCAGCTTTTGCAACAGCTCACTACGCATGACCGCGCCCGTAGGATTGCCCGGTGTGCAAATAAATAACAACTGGCAACGCTGCCAGGTTTCCGCGCTGACCTGATCAAAATCAGGCAGGTACTGATTGTCCGCTGTACAGTTTAAAAAATGCGGTTCGGCGCCGGCCAGCAAAGCAGCACCTTCATAAATCTGGTAAAAAGGGTTCGGGCAAAGAACCAGGGGCGCGACTTGCTCACGATTAACTACAGCTTGCACAAAAGCAAAGAGGGCTTCGCGGGTGCCATTCACCGGCAAAATCTGTTGCTCAGGATCCAAGCTGTTGCTATTGAGCTGGAAGCGACTCTCGAGCCAGGCGGCAATCGCCTGGCGCAAGTCGAGAATGCCCTTTGTGGCCGGATAATTGGCCAGCTTATCCAGATTGTCCTGCAGGGTTTGCAACACAAACGCTGGCGGCTGATGTTTGGGCTCGCCAATGGATAACGCAATTGGGCTTTTCTGTGCCGGTGCAGTTACGGCGGCTTTTAACTCGGCAAGCTTTTCAAAAGGGTAGGGTTGCAGTTTTTTGAGATCCGGATTCATAGCTATGGTGTTTTATTGTTGTCATGGATGTGAGCGATTTAACTGGCTTCTTTCTGCACCTGTCGATCTAAGCGTCGACATATGGTGGCCTGCAAATCTTCACAGAGTTTGGGGTCGCTCAGCGGTTGGCCCTGGGCATTACTGATAAAGAAGACATCTTCCACTCGTTCGCCCAAGGTGGTGATTTTTGCGTTCAGCAGTTGGATGCCAAACTCCGTAAAGACCTCAGCGATGATGGCCAGAAAGCCTGGGCGGTCCGCACTGGTGACTTCAAGCACAGTATGGCCGCTGCGAAAATCGGTGTTGATCGATGTGCGAGTGGGCATCGCAAAATATTTCATCTCACGCGGTGTGCGGCGTTTGATGATGTCTGAGTATTCATTTACCAAGGCAAGTTCATCTTTCAGAGCTTGATGAATCTTATGTTTGCTGGCTTCGTTATCCCCCAGGAAATTGCCATTTTCATCGAGTACATAAAAGGTATCGATGGTATAGCCACTGGAGTCGGTATAAATCCGAGCGTCAACAATGCTTAAACCTAATTGGGTAAACGCAATGGCCGAGGCCGCAAAAATATTCGCTTGGTCTTTAACCCGCAAAAATACCTGAGTTGCACCTTCATAGCCATGGGTCGTCGTTTCGCTGATGATAATCAGGGGTTCGTTGTCATCGGCGTGTTGTCGGTGTTCTAAAATGGCTTCGGTTTGCAGGGCGATATCAATGTAACTTTCTCGCAGGAAGTATTCATCGTCCATATCTTTCCAGAAAGATTGCGCCTGGGCTTCATTGATGCCTTTGTCAGCCAACTTGACCAGGGCGTTGCTGCGCGTTTCTTCGAGCAGTTCTTGGGCATCAACAGGATTTTCCAAGCCTCGACGCAAGGCGCGTTTGGTTTCGATGTAGAGTTGGCGCATCAGGCTGGCTCGCCAGCTGTTCCAGACATCTGGGTTGGTGGCATTCATGTCTGCCACGGTTAAAGCATAGAGATAGTCCAGGCGAGTTTGGTCGCCAACTTCCAGCGCAAAATTATGAATGACTTCTGGGTCGCTGATGTCTTGTTTTTGAGACACTGTAGACATCAGTAAGTGCTTTTCAACCAACCAGGCAATCAGGCGAGTTTCTCGTTTGCTCAGACCGTGGCGTTCGCAGAACTCCCTGGCATCCACCGCGCCCAGTTCGGAGTGATCTCCGCCTCGGCCTTTGGCAATATCATGGTAGAGGCCGGCGATGTACAGCAGTTCTTGCTTGGGCAGGCGCCTCATGACATGGCTTGCAATTGGGAAGCGTTCCGCTGCATCGGCGTCACGGAAACGGCGCATGAATTTAATGACCAATAAAGTGTGAGCGTCAACCGTGTAAATGTGGAAGAGGTCGTGTTGCATCTGGCCGGTCACTCGGCCAAATTCCGGCAAATACAAACCCAGAACGCCATAGCGCTTCATGCGGCGCAGCTGGGTAACCAGACCGACTGGCGAGCGCAGGAGGGTTAAAAACAAATGTTGATTGTCTGGGTTGTTGCGGTATTCGTCATCAATCAGGTGGCGGTGCTCGCGAATCAGTCGAATGGTGCTGGCACGCACGCCCACCAGGCTGCGATCCAGGCCCAGTAAAACAAAAATTTCCAGCAGGGCTGATGGGTTTTGCGCAAAAACTTTTTCGTGGGTGACTTCAATATAGTTGTCAACGCGCTGGAAGCGATCGTTAATGGTTGTAGCTTGGCTGTGCTGCCCGGCCTGCAGAATAACTTCATCCAAATAGTGCAGCATTACATCGTTCACTTCGCGCAGCGCGAGAACGGTGCGGTAGTACCAGCGCATGAAATGTTCTACGCCCAATCGCGTATCGTCCTGATAGCCGAGTAGCTTGGCAATTTCTTTCTGATAGTCAAACAGCAGGCGTTCTTCAGCGCGGCCCGCCAGCATATGCAAGGCGTAGCGAACTCGCCACAAATCTTCTTCCCCGGCCAGAAGAATATTGTATTCCTCATCGGTAAACAGTCCGCGACCCGCCAACTGTTTGAAGTTGTTTACGCCAAAAAAGCGTTTGGCCACCCAGCTGATGGTTTGGATATCACGCAAGCCACCCGGGGCATTCTTGATGTTGGGTTCCAGATTGTATTCGGTGTGATTGTGCTTTTTGTGGCGCTCGTACTGCTCCTGGTACTTGGCGCGGAAAAAATCCGCGGCGGTCCAGATTTTGTCGGCACTGGTATGCGCTTGCAGCAGCAACTGGAGTTTCGCCGAGCCTGCCAAAGTGCGGGCTTCCATCAAATTGGTGGCGATGGTGATGTCTTCTTTGGCCAGCTCGATACATTGTGGAATCGAACGAACACTGTGGCCGATGGCCAGCCCTAAATCCCAGAGTAAGGTAACAAAGTTTTGAATGTTCTCGATGTTGCTCTGGGGGCCTTGATTGAGGAGCTCATCGTCTTCCGTCAGGATTAAAATGTCGATATCGGAATAGGGGTGCAGTTCGCCGCGACCGTAGCCACCCACAGCCAGTAGGGCAACACCTTCGCCCCAGGGAAATAAATGCCAGGCGTAGTGCAGCAAGCAGTCGATAAACGTTGCGCGATCGTAAATCAGGTGGCGAATGTTTTCACCTTCGCGAAAGCGCAAATCGAATTGTTCGTTTACCTCGGCGATTGCCTCTTTGAAAACGGAGATGGCATTACGCTTTTGCAGTTGTTTGCGAAAAGCGCCTTGCTCAAAAAACAGGATGGGTTTTTCAAAATAGGGTATCGCGTCGATATCGCTCATTGTGCTTTAGAAGCTCTCTTCTGTTCGCGCGGTTAATACCTCCACTCCGGTCGCGGTAACGGCCAGAGTGTGCTCCCATTGTGCAGAGGGGCGCCCATCACGGGTTTCTACGGTCCAGCCATCTTTTTTCAGCTTGGTGTGGGCCTTGCCGGCATTGATCATGGGCTCAATGGTAAAGGTCATGCCTTCTTTGAGTTCAAGGCCGGTATCGGGTTTGCCGTAGTGCAGAACCTGTGGGTCTTCGTGGAATTCGCTGCCGATGCCGTGGCCACAGTATTCACGTACCACACTGTAATAGTTGGCGTGGGCGTGTTGCTGGATTACGTGACCGATATCACCCAGTCGGGTGCCAGGCTTAACCAACTCGATACCTTTATAGAGGCATTCCTGGGTTACTTGCACCAGGCGTTCCATATGAGGGCTGCGCTTGCCGACAAAATACATCTTGCTGGTATCGCCGAAATAACCATCTTTAATCACGGTCACATCGATATTAATGATGTCGCCTTCTTTCAGGATTTTTTTCTCGGACGGGATGCCGTGGCAAATCACATGGTTTACCGAGGTGCAGATGGATTTTGGAAAACCGCGATAGTTGAGACAAGCCGGGATGGCGTCTTGAACATCGACAATATGGTTGTGGATGATACGGTCCAACTCCGCTGTGCTAACCCCGGGCTTTACGTAATCTTCAATCATTTCCAGGCATTCGGCGGCCATACGGCCGGCGACGCGCATTTTGGTGATTTCTTCCGGGGTTTTGATAGAAACTGGCATTGGCTAGTAGATTCCTGCTGTGTCGCTTATAGACCCCTTGCGTCGCCTTGATCCAAGGTTTCCCCTGAATGCAGACGGGCTGGGCAATGTAAAAGGGGCTTATTGTAAACCCTGCGCCAGAGCTTAACCAGCCGTCCTCGGGATCGGAGGCGTTCTGGGGGTGGGGCTTATTGGGGCGCTTTTCTTAAAAAGACTGGTGTCTGAGGGTCGGCTATGGTATAAAGCGCGCCCCTGTGTTCAGTACGCAGGGAAAATTAATGATTTTAACGTCACACATATACCGTCACATCCGTTTGGGTGCCCATAATTCCTTTGGCAGGATGGGGTTGAGCGGCTGGGGTATATGGAGGCCTAACCCTAAGGAATTAGACATATGCCTACCGTAAGCATGCGCGATATGCTGCAAGCTGGTGTCCACTTTGGTCACCAGACTCGCTATTGGAACCCGAAGATGGGTCAATACATCTTTGGTGCTCGTAACAAAATTCATATCATTAACCTGGAGCACACCGTTCCAGCGTTCAATGACGCCCTGGCTGCTTTGACTAAGCTGGGCTCTCAAAAGAAAAAGGTTCTGTTCGTTGGTACTAAGCGCGCTGCCTCTAAAGTGATCAAAGAGCAAGCCGAGCGTTCTGGCCAGCCTTACGTTAGCCACCGCTGGTTGGGTGGTATGCTGACCAACTACAAAACTATCCGTGCTTCTATCAAGCGCTTTCGTGATCTGGAAGCCCAGAGTCAAGACGGTACCTTTGAAAAGCTGACCAAGAAAGAAGCTTTGATGCGTACTCGTATGATGGAAAAGCTGGAGCGTTCTATCGGTGGTATCAAGGATATGGGCGGTCTGCCAGACGCGATCTTCGTAATCGACGTTGAGCACGAGCGCATTGCTATCCAGGAAGCTAACAAGCTGGGTATCCCTGTATTCGGTGTTGTTGATACTAACTCTGATCCTATCGGTGTTGATCACGTAATCCCAGGTAACGATGACGCGATCCGTGCCATCAAGCTGTACGCTACCGCTGCGGCTGATGCTGTTCTGGAAGGCGCGGCTAACAGCCAGGGCGTACCGAACAAAGACGAGTTTGTTGAGGTTGACGGCGAAGCTAGCTAAGCCCTCGCACAGCTGTAACACAGCGGCTGCAGACTCGGGTTACCAAGTCTCAGCCTGAAAGGGGGCGCTTGCCCCCTTTTCGTATTTTTTAGTTTCGAATATTTGATGAGGATAAAATCATGGCGGTTTCTGCATCTTTGGTAAAAGAACTGCGCGAGCGCACTGGCCTCGGCATGATGGAGTGCAAAAAAGCACTGAAAGAAGTTGATGGTGATATCGATAAAGCCATTGAAAACCTGCGTAAGGCGTCTGGCCTGAAGGCAGCTAAAAAAGCTGACCGTACAGCGGCTGACGGCATTGTTGCTGCAAAAGTTGCTGAAGACGGTTCTTACGGCGTACTGGTGGAAGTGAACTCTGAAACTGACTTCGCGGCGCGCGACGAAAACTTCGCTGGTTTCGCCGCTAAGGTTCTGGACAAGGCTTTCGCTGAGAAAACCGAAGACGTTGCCAAGCTGATGGAAGGTGAGTTGGATTCAGCTCGTGAAGCACTGGTTCAGAAAATTGGTGAGAACATCGGCGTTCGCCGTATTGCTGTTGTTGAAGCTAACGGTGGTGTTGTGGGTTCTTACATCCACTCTAACAACCGTATCGCTGCGATTACCACTATCTCTGCAGGCACTATCGAAGTCGCTAAAGACGTATCTATGCACGTGGCGGCTGTTAACCCTCAGGTGAATCGTCCTGAAGACATGCCTGAAGAAGCGTTGCAGAAAGAGAAAGACATCATCAAGGCTCAGCCAGATATGGCCGGCAAGCCTGACGAGATCGTTGAAAAGATGATGACGGGTCGTATCAAGAAGTTCTTGAAAGAAGCCAGCCTGGTTGAGCAGCCTTTCGTTAAAAACCCTGACCAGACTGTTGCTCAGTTGGTTAAAGACGCGGGCGGTGAAGTGCTTGGCTTCGTTCGCTTCGAAGTGGGTGAAGGTATTGAGGTTGAAGAAGCCGATTTCGCGGCTGAAGTTGCTGCACAGGTAGCGGCTTCCAAGTCTTAATTGCCGAAAACGCTATTTTTTAGCGATCGATGGTGAAAATCATCGATAAGAAAGGGGTGGGAGTCGCATCTTCCACCCCTTTTTTGTTAGAATTCAGCCGCTTAGGATGTGGCTTGTGTGAAAACGGCCAATTCTGGGCGCAAGCTCCCAAACCACGGCTAATGTAGGAAGTCTTCCATGCCCACCAAAGACAAAAAATACAAACGTATATTGCTTAAACTCAGCGGCGAAGAGCTGATGGGAGAAGAGGGCTTTGGTATCGATCCCAAGGTGCTCGATAAGATGGCATTGGAAATTGGCCAGCTTGTGGGTATCGGGGTACAGGTAGGGCTGGTTATCGGTGGTGGTAACCTGTTTCGAGGCGCTGCTTTGAGTGCTGCGGGTCTGGACCGCGTCACCGGCGACCATATGGGGATGTTGGCGACAGTTATGAATGCTCTGGCCATGCGAGATGCCCTTGAGCGTTCGAACATTTCCTCTCGCGTGATGTCTGCTATTCCTATGAGCGGTGTGGTTGATCACTATGACCGACGTAAGGCAATTCGCTTTTTGGAATCTGGTGAGGTGGTGATCTTTTCTGCCGGTACCGGCAACCCGTTCTTCACTACCGATTCCGCTGCGTGCTTGCGTGGCATTGAAGTGGAAGCCGAGTTGGTATTGAAGGCAACCAAAGTTGACGGTGTGTACACCGCTGACCCGATGAAAGACCCGACCGCAACCAAATACGACGAATTGACTTATGATGAAGCCCTTGAGAAAAAGTTGGGGGTTATGGATCTGACTGCGATTTGTCTGTGTCGTGAACACGATATGCCAGTGCGCGTATTCCGTATGGATCAAGCTGGCGCATTGGTAAGCATTGTTCGCGGTGGCAATGAAGGTACTTTAATTCAAGAGACTTTAGACAATGATCAATGATATTAAAGCGGACGCTGAAAGCCGCATGCAAAAAAGCCTCGAGGCCCTGGCTGGCAATTTCGGTAAAATCCGTACCGGCCGTGCGCACCCGAGCATTCTGGATTCGGTCAGCGTAAATTACTACGGCTCCGATACCCCTTTGAATCAGGTGGCCAACGTTTCAGTACTGGATGCGCGTACGTTGTCTGTGAGCCCTTGGGAAAAGCCCATGGTGCCGGAGATCGAGAAAGCCATCATGAAATCCGATCTGGGTTTGAACCCGGTAACCACCGGCGACTTGATCCGCGTGCCAATGCCGCCGCTGACCGAAGAAACCCGCAAAGGCTATATCAAGCAAGCTCGTGCGGAAGCTGAGAATGCGCGTATCTCCATTCGCAATATCCGTCGGGATGCCAATGCCGATGTGAAAGATTTGCTGAAAGAGAAAGAAATCACCGAAGACGACGATCGTCGCGCCCAGGATGATATCCAGAAAATCACTGACAAGTTTGTGGCTGAAGTGGATAAAGCCCTGTCTGTGAAAGAAGCGGATTTGATGGAAATCTAATAGGGCTAAAGCTGTTGAGTGAGCAAACTGCGCCGAAAACGTCGCCCCGTCATATCGGCATCATCATGGATGGGAACAACCGCTGGGCTAAGCAGCGTGGCCTGGGTGGAGGCTCGGGTCATAAGGCTGGCGTAGAAAAAATTCGCGCTGTGCTGAAGGCTTGTCGCGAGCATAAGGTTGAAGTGTTGACTCTGTTTGCTTTCAGCAGCGAAAACTGGCGCCGTCCACCGAAAGAGGTGGAGGCGCTGATGAGTTTGTTTTATTCCTACCTCAGACGTGAGGCTCGCAAATTACGTGATGAGAATGTTGCTTTAAGGGTGATTGGACGGCGCGACCGTTTCAGCCCCAAGCTGCAGGACGCCATCGCGGAAGCGGAGTCCATTGCCTGCGAAGGCGAGGCGACCCTTGTCATTGCCGCCGATTATGGTGGCCGCTGGGACATTGCCCAAGCCAGCCAGAAGTTGGCCGAGCAGGTTAGAGCTGGTGATTTATCCCCGGAAGAGGTGGATGAAGACAGTTTGCACAAACACACATGTCTGGCTGATTTACCGGAATTGGATCTGCTTATTCGAACGGGGGGAGAGGTTCGAATCAGTAACTTTTTACTGTGGCAGTGTTCCTATTCAGAATTGTATTTTTGCGATTGCCTGTGGCCGGATTTTGGTCCGGAACAGATTGAGGCGGCGGTGAGTGATTTTTATCAGCGTCAGCGCCGCTTTGGGAAAACCTCCGAACAGATTTTGGCTGAACAAGCCTGATCGACGGAACTGGATAATAAAAATCGCCCGGGCTAAGGGCTGATAAAACGATTTGGGGGCCAAGTGCTTAAACAACGTGTCATCACAGCTATTATTCTCGCTGTAGTGTTCCTGGCGGCTCTATTTAAATTGCCGTTGCCCCTGTTTTCTGCATTCATCGCGACGGTTGTTCTCATTGCCGCCTGGGAATGGGCCAATCTCTCCGGGCTCTCAAAAGTCTGGCAGCGCACGGCTTACGTCATCTTAATCGCGTCGGTTCTGGCCCTCTCGGCCTATGTTACTCACAACTTTGACGGTTCCAATGCCGATGTTTCCAAGGCCATCCTGATGGCCGGCTGCCTATGGTGGGCAATTGCGTTGCTGTGGGTGCAATCCTATCCGGGCAGTGCCATGTTATGGGGCAGCCGTTGGTTTAAAGCCATTATGGGAATGGCCGTGTTAATTCCTACCTGGTTGGCTTTTTCGTATTTGCGTGCTCAGAGTTCGGGTGCCTGGTTGATTCTTATCGTGGTTCTGATCGTTGCGTGTGCGGACATCGGCGCCTTTTTCTCGGGGAAAGCCCTGGGCAAACATAAGCTGGCACCCGCGGTCAGCCCAGGCAAGTCTTGGGAAGGGTTCTGGGGGGGCATGTTCAGCTGTGTGTTGTTGGCGATAGCCATCGCTGTTCTGGCGGACGTATCCATGTTGGCAACCCTGGCGATTATTATTCCCGCAGGCCTGGCGTCAGTGCTCGGTGATTTATTGGAAAGTATGGTGAAGCGCCAGCGCGGCATTAAAGACAGCTCACGTCTTTTGCCGGGCCATGGTGGCGTTCTCGATCGCGTAGACAGTCTCACCGCGGCTGCACCGGTATTCGCTCTTGCGATGAGCTTGAGTGACTGGTCTCTATAATGTCTAAACAAGAGCGATTGACCATTCTGGGCTCTACCGGCTCCATTGGTTTGAGCACCCTGGATGTTGCAGCTCGTCATCCCGATCGATTTCATATTTATGCCCTGTGCGCCAAGCGCAGCTGGCAGTCTCTGCGCGATCAAGTATTGCGTTACAAACCCGACTACGCGGTGTTGGTGGATTCTGAGGCGGCGAATTGCTTGCGCGAGGCTTTGGCAGGTGAAAACCTTGCCACTGAAGTGTTGGATGGCACAGCGGCTCTGGAAGCCGTTTCCGCCGATGCCGATACAGTTATGGCCGCTATTGTGGGGGCGGCTGGGCTGCTGCCTACCCTGGCGGCGGTGAGAGCGGGTAACAAAGTATTGCTGGCGAACAAGGAAAGCCTGGTGATGGCCGGCGACTTGTTTATGGACGCTGTGAAAGACCACAACGCTTTGCTATTACCCATCGACAGCGAACACAATGCCATCTTCCAGTGTTTGCCAACGGATGCGCGCAGTCTGAGTGAGGCTGGTGTCCGAAAAATTCTGCTGACAGGTTCCGGTGGCCCATTTCGTGAGACGCCATTGGACGCGCTTTCCCGGGTGACGGTCGCCCAGGCCTGTGCTCACCCCAACTGGTCCATGGGTCAAAAAATTTCTGTCGATTCCGCCACCATGATGAACAAGGGGCTGGAATACATCGAAGCGCGCTGGCTGTTTTCTGCCTCGGCTGAACAGATTGAGGTGTTGTTGCACCCGCAAAGTGTGGTGCACTCCATGGTGCAGTATAACGATGGTTCGGTGCTGGCTCAGTTAGGGCAGCCGGACATGAAAACACCCATTGCCCATGCGATGGCCTGGCCAGAGCGCATAGAGTCCGGTGTAGAGAGTTTGGATTTTACGCGCCTGGGCGAGCTGAGCTTCGCCGCGCCGGACGTGCAGCGTTTTCCCTGTTTGGCTCTGGCGATTGAGGCCAGCAAAGCCGGAGGCAGTGCAGCGAACTGTCTGAATGCCGCCAATGAAGAGGCGGTGGCGGCTTTCCTGGCGGAGCGCATAGCCTTTACGGATATCGCGCGAATTAATGGCGATGTGCTGGCCAGACACGATAATATCGACGCTTCGGATATCGACACGGTTTTGGCTATTGATGCTGAAGCCCGTAGCGTTGCCAATGAATTGATTGCAGGTATTGCCTAGCCTTATGGCATCCACGGGCCGCAGCCTGAGCCGGCCTGTTATAGATAGGAGAGTTGCTTGAGTCTTTTACAAACCATCTTCTGGTTTATCCTGGCCCTTGGGGTTTTGGTGACCATACACGAGTTTGGCCATTATTATGTGGCCCGTCGCTGTGGCATCAAGGTGCTCCGTTTTTCTGTCGGCTTTGGCAAGGTCCTCTACAGTTGGCGAAATCGAGAAGGCACGGAGTTTGCTGTCGCGGCGCTCCCACTGGGCGGTTACGTCAAGATGCTCGATGAGCGTGAAGGTGAGGTCGCTGAGCATGAAAAACATCTGGCCTTCACCCAAAAGCCCGTACTGAGCCGAATTGCGGTCGTTGTGGCGGGGCCGTTGGCTAATTTTATTCTGGCCGTATTGCTGTACTGGTTTTTGACGCTGCAAGGCTATAACGAGCTCAGCGCGGTGGTCGGTAAAGTGGAGCCGGGGACTGTAGCGGCTGAGGCCGGCCTGGAGCCGGGGCAGCGTATTGTCGCCGTCGATGGTCAGCCCACGCCGACGCGCCAGGCCCTGATTCAGCAACTTCTTAATCGCTTGGGTGAAAGCGGCGAAATGCACTTTCGCGTGCAGTATCCCGGGTCAGACTTGAGCTACGAATCCGTCGCGGAACTCAATAACTGGTTGCGTGGCGATGCGGAACCTAATCCCCTTGAGGGCCTCGGTTTAAGCCTTTATTACCCGCCCATCAAGCTGGTTTTGAGTGTGGTGCAGGCCGACAGTCCGGCGGCCAAGGCAGGACTACAAAAGGGCGATAAGCTCATTGCGGCTGATGGTGAAAACATCGCCGATTGGGACGCCTGGGTCGACTACGTAAAAGCGCGTGCAAACCAGACTTTTACCGTCAGTTATGAGCGTGAAGGCGAGCTGTTTGATGCTCAAATCACACCCGCACTGGTGACTCTGGAAGATGGCAGCACCATTGGTCGTGTTGGTGTCGCCGCCTCACAATCATCCTGGCCGAAAGAAATGATCATTAAGCGCCAGTATGGCTTTGTGCAGTCCTTTGTGGTCGCTGTGGACAAAACCTGGGAACAATCCAAATTTGTACTTGTCTCTTTGAAGAAGTTGATTGTCGGGCAAATATCCACGAAAAACTTGAGCGGGCCACTCACCATTGCTAAAGTGGCGGGCGATTCGGCCAAGGCTGGCTGGCAGCAGTACATTAGTCTGTTGGCTTTGCTTAGTGTGTTTCTGGGGGTTATGAACCTGTTGCCGATTCCGGTTCTGGACGGCGGCCATCTGCTTTACTACGTCATTGAGCTGGTGAAGGGGAGTCCTTTGCCAGATCGGGTGCAATTGTGGGGTTACCAGATCGGTATGGTGATGGTGCTCGGCATTATGGTCGTGGCGCTTTATAACGATGTGGTTAGGCTGTTTTAAGGCCTCAATCGACGAGAACAGACACTGGCCGCCTCTGGGTAGACCGGTTTTTATAAGAAGAGCTTGGCTCAACACTAATTAATGATTAAGCATAATATGAAGCGTATCAGAGACCTTTTCCTCATTTTGACTTTATTACCTGCTCTGGCTTATGCCCAGGCATTCCGGGTAAATGATATTCGCCTGGAAGGCTTGCAGCGTGTCTCGGCAGGTACAGTATTCGCTTCTTTACCGGTTCAGATTGGCGAAGAGCTCGATAGCCTGGCCATTCAAAGCGCCACGCGAGCCCTGTTTAAAACCGGCTATTTTGAAGACATTCAAATGGGCCGTGATGGTAATGTTCTGGTTGTGACGGTGATAGAACGTCCAGCGATCAGTGAAATTGCAATCGAAGGTAACAAAGCGATCAAGACTGAAGACCTGATGAAAGGTCTGAACGACAACGGTCTGGCGGAAGGCCAGATTTTCAAGCGCGCCACCCTGGAAGGTTTGACTCAGGAGCTGCGTCGCCAGTATGTCGCCCAGGGTCGTTACAGCGCCGATGTTGAAGCCACGGTAGTGGATCTGCCACGCAATCAGGTCAAACTCCAGATTGATGTTGATGAAGGCGATGTGGCGTCCATCAAACACATCAATATTGTGGGCAACACCGCGTTTGACGATGAAGAGCTGATCGAACTGTTTGAATTGAAAACCACCGGCTGGTTCTCCTGGATCACCAGCGATGACCGCTACGCGAAAGAAAAGCTGTCGGGTGATATCGAGCGTTTGGAGAGCTATTACCTCGACCGAGGTTACCTGAAGTTTGAAATCGACTCGACTCAGGTGAGTCTGAGCCCGAACAAAGAAGCGGTATTTATTACCGTAAACGTCAATGAAGGCGACGTTTATGAAGTAAGTGATGTAGAACTGGCCGGTGACCCGATTTTGCCGGAAGAAGAAATGCGCCTGTTGCTGTTGATGCGCGAAGGGCAAAAGTTCTCACAGGTGCTCATGACCACCACCGAAGAATACATGACCAAGCGTCTGGGTAACGAGGGTTACACCTTTGCCGAAGTCAAAGGTATTCCTGAAGTGGATGAAGGCACCGGCAAGGTTAAGGTGACGTTCTTTATCGATCCAGGTAAACGTGCTTATGTGAATCGAATTGATTTCCGCGGTAACACGACAACCGCAGACAATGTTCTGCGTCGTGAAATGCGCCAGATGGAAGGCGCGTCTGCCTCCTCGATTAAAATTGAACAATCCAAGGTTCGACTGGAACGTCTGGGCTTCTTTAAAGAAGTGAAGGTGGAAACCAAAGAAGTGCCCGGTTCAGCGGATCTGGTGGATGTGGAATACACCGTTGAAGAACAGCCTTCCGGTAGCGTGGGCGCGAGCGTGGGTTATGCCCAGGGCTCGGGTTTGGTACTGGGTGCGAATGTTCAGCAAGATAACTGGTTAGGTACCGGCAAGCGCGTCGGCTTTAACGTCAGCCGCAGTAGCTACCAGACCGCCTACAGCTTCAACTACACCGATCCGTACTTTACGCCGGACGGGGTGAGCCGTGGTTTTAATGTCTACTACCAGTCTCGTGACTATTCCCGCGTAAACGTGTCCAGCTACTCTACGGACAGTTACGGCGCCAGTGTTAACTTCGGTTACCCCATTTCCGAGATTGAACGCATTGGTTTCAACGTCGGTTATCAAAATATTTCGATCAATACCGGCCCATTTGCGGTGCAGGAAATCATCGGTAGCCCGCGTCGAATTTCCACTGCTCAGGACCAGTACCTGAATAATGAGGATGCCACGGCGGTTGCCGATATCCTGAACACCTCGCCTTTGGTTGAATACGACTTCTCCGATCGATTGTTGGATGCGACTGCGTTGTTGGATGCGCAGTCTCCAAAAGGCTTTATCGATGAGAATGGTGATGAGTTTAATCTGGTTACCGCGTCGGTGAACTGGGCCAAGTCCACATTGAACCGTGGTCGTTTGGCGAACCGTGGTGTGTCCCAACGCTTCTCTCTGGAATTCTCACTGCCTGGCGGTGAGTTGGAATACTACAAGTTGAACTACACCGCTCAGTACTTCCAGCCATTGACCAGTAGCCTGACTCTTCGTCTGCGTACCCGCTTGGGTTACGCCGATTCTTATGGCGATACCACTGAGTTGCCGTTCTTCCAGCACTTCTACGCGGGTGGCTTTGGCTCGGTACGTGGTTTCAAGCGTAATACGCTGGGCCCACAAAGTACCCCAGCTCAGGTTTATCAGACCCAGTACGCGACTTGGAACGATACCAATGGCGACGGTATTCGTAATACCAATGAGGTAAGTAACCTGGTATACGTTGCTAATGCAGACGGTACGTTAACAACGACTCAGCTGAACAATAACAACAACACCCGTAACAACCCCTTTGGTGGTAATGTGTTGATTGAAGGTAGTGCTGAGATTCTGTTCCCGCTGCCGTTCATTAAGGACCAGCGCTCTTTGCAGTCTGCGTTCTTTATCGATGCGGGTAACGTGTTTGATCTGAACTGTGGCGCCACTCAGCAGAACTGTTTTGATGTGGATCTGAGCAAGTTGAGTTCATCGGTGGGTATCGGTGTTACCTGGATTTCTGGCTTTGGTCCTCTGACCTTCAGTATTGCCAAGCCTATTCGGGAAAATGAATTTGATGAAACTGAATTCTTCCAGTTCTCTCTGGGTACTCAGTTTTAATCACACGGCTGCGCATTTGCCAGTCAATAACAACAGCAGCCGTGCTGCATAAAATTAGCCATTATGGTTAAACATTGGAGATAGATAGTGAAAAACATGAAGATTGCTTTGGCTTTTGTCGCAGCCGTATTATTTTCTAACGTGACTCTGGCCCAGGGAAAAATTGCAGTTATGGATCTGCAATCCGCCATCTTGCGCTCTGAAGCTGCTCAGAAAGAATTGAAAGCCCTGGGTGCCAAGCCTGAGTACGTAGCTCTGACCGCTCAAGCTGAATCCCTGAATTCAGAAATGAAAGCTTTGGTTGAAGAAATGCAAACCAAAGGTTTGACGTGGTCCGATGAGCGTAAAGCCAAGCAGTACAAAGATATTGAGTACAAGCGTGCTGATCAGCAACTGGTTGCCCAGAAACTGCAGAAAGAGCAGGGTGAAATCTACCAGAAGCTGTTTGCCAAATACGGTAAGCAAGCAAGTGAAGCGGCCAAAGAAATCATCAAGTCTGGTGGCTATGGTCTGGTTCTGAAGCCACAATCGGTTGAGTACGCCGACACCGGTTACGACATCACCGCACAGATTACTGATCGTCTGAATAAGGGCAAATAAGTCCCACTTGCCCTCTGGGCTCCGTAAAAAGCTGCATCAGCCCTGGCTGAATGCGGCTTTTTTCGTAAACAGCGGCTGGATTTGTTAAAGTGCAGCCACTTCAAAAAGTGGAAAGGGAGGAGCCTGTGGCCAACAATCAATCCTTCACCTTACAAGCGCTGCTTGAGCAGCTGCAGGCCGTATTGCCAGAGTCTTTAGGTGTTGAACTGCACGATGCCGATCAGGGTGTCGCAATTTCCTCAATGGCAACATTGCAGACGGCTCAATCCGGTCAGCTGAGTTTTCTCGCAAATCCCAATTATCGTAAATACCTTGCTGAGACCCAAGCCTCAGCGGTGATTCTTCACCCTAACGAAATCGAGCACTTCAGCGGCCCGAAACTGGTTTGTGCGCAGCCTTATATCGCCTTTGCGGTTCTTACCCGTTTGTTTAAGCGCGATTCCCAGGCGCAGACTGGGGTTCACCCGAGTGCGGTAGTGGATGCATCGGCATCGGTTGATGACAGTGCCTGGGTCGGGCCCAATTGTGTGGTGCAAGCGGGCGCCGAAATTGCGGCCAATACCCGTTTGGAAGCGGGTGTGTTTATTGGCGAAGAGGTTCACATTGGGAAAGACTGCCGCATTCATTCCAACGTCAGCATTGAGGCGGCAGTATGTATCGGTGATCGCGTTGAGATCCATAACAACGCCGTGATCGGCTCGGAAGGTTTTGGTTTCGCTCACACCGGAGAGAACTGGTTAAAAGTTCATCAGTTGGGCAGCGTGCTGATCGGCAACGATGTCGAAATCGGTGCATCTACGACGATTGATCGTGGGGCTTTGGACAATACTGTTATTTGCGACGGCGTAAAGATCGATAATCAGGTGCAAATTGCGCATAATGTTCGCATTGGTGAGAACAGTGCGATTGCAGCCTGTGTCGGAATTTCCGGCAGTGCTGTTATCGGTAAACACTGCACCTTGGCAGGCGGCGTTGGTTTGGTTGGTCATATCGAATTGGCCGATAAGGTTCATGTTACCGGCATGACCATGGTCACCAAGTCCATCACCAAGGCCGGTTCCTATTCCTCGGGAACGCCGATGATGCCAACGGAGAAATGGCGCCGTAGTGCGGTACGATTTTCTCAGCTCGATGGACTGGCCACTACGGTCAGGAAGTTAGGCAAAGATAAATAAACGCTCGAACTGTCATACTTTGGCAATAAGCTGAGCTTGCAAAACCGACAGCACATGGCTGTCACCGCTTTTACGCTGAGTACCTAGGAAGTGATTACATGATGGAAATCCAAGAGATACGTAAGTATCTACCCCATCGCTACCCTTTTTTACTGGTTGATCGGGTTACCGAGCTGGTGGAGGGTGATTATATTGTGGCCTATAAGAACATCACCATTAACGAAGAGGTGTTCAACGGCCACTTCCCGCAGATGCCGATTTTCCCTGGCGTGATGATCGTCGAGGCAATGGCCCAGGCTGCTGGCATTTTGGGTTTCAAAACCTTGGATAAAACCCCTGCAGACGGTTCAATTTATCTGTTTGCTGGTGCTGACAAGGTGCGTTTTAAGCGCCAGGTCGTACCCGGTGACCGTTTGCAGCTGGAAGCGAAAATTGTTTCTGAGAAACGCGGCATCTGGAAGTTTGACTGCAAAGCCAGTGTTGATGGCGTTTTAGCTGCTTCTGCCTCTATAATGTGCGCAGATAGACCCGTAAAATAACGGGCAGCAACTAGAGAGAGAGTTTTTTGACTGAAGCAAGCCTTATTGATCCCCGGGCCATCATTGATCCCAGCGCCGTTATTGCGGACGATGTGGAAATTGGGCCCTGGTCGATTATCGGTCCTGGTGTGAGCATAGACGCCGGGACGGTGGTTCATTCCCACGTCATCATCAAAGGCCCCACCAAAATTGGTCGTAACAACCGAATCTATCAGTTTTCCAGTATCGGTGAGGATACGCCAGATCTAAAATATCAGGGCGAACCGACCACTCTGGTGATCGGTGATAACAATGTGATTCGTGAAGGTGTAACGATTCACCGCGGCACGGTTCAGGATCGCGGCGAAACTTACATCGGCAATGAAAACCTCATCATGGCTTATGCGCATATTGGCCATGATTCAGTTGTCGGGAATCACTGCATTTTGATCAATAACGCCAGCCTTGCCGGACATGTTCATGTCGACGATTGGGCAATTCTGGGAGGGTACACTCTGGTGCATCAGTTTTGTCGCATCGGAGCCCACAGTTTTACTGGAATGGGGTCGGCCATCGGCAAAGACGTTCCCGCTTATGTCATGGTCTCTGGTGCCCCGGCCAGTGCCCGCAGTATCAATGCCGAAGGTTTGCGTCGTCGAGGTTTTGGAAAAGAAGATATTGCTGCGGTAAACAAAGCCTATAAGTTGGTGTATCGCCGAGGTCTGACCGTGGATGAAGCCATGGAAGAACTCAATGCCTTGAAGCAGGGCTGCGATAAAATTGAAGCACTGATCGAATCCTTACAAAAATCCACCCGCGGTATCATTCGCTAAGCGCCCATGCATATTGCCATCGTCGTAGGGGAAATGTCGGGGGATATTCTTGGTGCTGATCTCATGCGCGCATTAAAGCAACGTTACCCCGACGCCAGTTTTTCCGGTATCGGTGGAGAGCGAATGTTGGCCTTGGGTTTTGAATCCTTTTTTCCGCAGGATCGCCTGGCCGTTATGGGGTTTATCGAACCCCTGAAACGATTGCCGGAATTATTGCGAATTCGAAAATTTCTGCGCCAACATTATTTGGCGAACCCACCTGATGTGTTTATTGGCATTGATTCCCCCGATTTCAATCTGCCGATTGAACGGACGCTGAAAGAAGCAGGCATTCCCACAGTGCATTATGTCAGTCCTTCGGTGTGGGCCTGGCGACAAGGGCGTATTCATGGCATCAAACGATCTGTGGATCTGATGCTGACCATCTTGCCGTTTGAAACCCAGATCTACCATGAGCATGAGATCCCGGTGCAATTTGTCGGGCATCCGCTGGCGGATGATTTTCCGATGGACCCGGAAATGGGCAAGGCGCGTAGTGAACTTGGATTGTCCGAGGAAGAACACATTGTCGCCTTATTGCCCGGGAGCCGCAGTGCTGAGGTAAAGCATCTGGCCCCAGTGTTTTTTGAAGCCGCCGCGCAATACGCAAAAACACGAGCGACACGATTTTTGTTGCCTGCGGCGAACGAGGCCCGACTCGAACAAATCCAAACACTGTTGGCGGAGTTTCGACAAACGCAGAAAGACGGGGACGATTTGTTGATTGATATCAGCCTGGGCAATTCCAAACAGTTGATGTGTGCCTCAGACGCCGTGTTAATGGCATCGGGCACAACCAGCTTGGAGGCTTTACTGCTGAAAAAGCCCATGGTGGTCGCTTATAAAAAAGATTGGTTCAGTGCCTGGTTGACCAGACGACTGATCAATACGCCATTTATTTCCCTGCCGAATCTGTTGGCGGGAGAGGCGCTGGTGCCGGAGATTTTGCAGGAAGACTGCACCGCCGATAACCTGGCCCGAGCCTTGATAGAAAAAACACGAGACGGCGAAGACAAAGAGCGTTTATTGCAGCGCTTTTACGATATCCATCATCAGCTTCGCCAGGACGCCGGTCTGCTTGCCGCCGAGGCGATTGAAAAAATGTTGGCCCAACGCAAATAGATCACAATCTGTTTTTAGACTTTTAACATCAGCCCCAGAGAACGCAATCCCATGAGTATAGACCTCGGTCCCTTTGTCAGTGAATATCAAGGCCATTTGCTCGCTGGTGTCGATGAGGTTGGGCGCGGCCCTTTGGCGGGAGATGTTGTCACAGCAGCCGTGATTCTGGACCCGGACAATCCGATCGAAGGATTAAACGATTCCAAAAAGCTGAGCGAAAAAAAGCGCAATGCCCTGTTTGATGAAATTCAGGAAAAGGCACTGAGCTGGGCAATTGCCCGTGCAAGCGTTGCCGAGATCGATCAAATTAATATTCTACAAGCGAGCTTGCTGGCGATGAAAAGGGCGGTCGAGGCTTTGGCCATTCAGCCCGAACATGTCCTGGTGGACGGCAATAAAATTCCCAAATGGCATTATCCCGCGGAAGCGGTGGTGAAAGGGGATGGGCGTGTTGCTTGTATTGGTGCCGCTTCTATTCTGGCGAAAGTGACACGCGATCGAGAAATGGAAGCGTTTGATAAAGATTATCCGGGTTACGGCTTTGCTGGCCACAAGGGTTACCCAACCAAAGTGCATATGGAGGCGGTTGAGCGTTTGGGTGTCTGCCCGATTCATCGTCGTTCCTACGCCCCGATCAAAGCGAAACTGGAACAGATCGAGCTGTTTTGATGCCTTGGGCTCAGCGCAGAGACCGAGCCCAAAGGCACACCTTATTTTGACAGGGGAAATAATTGCCCTTCAAAGATGGTTCCCCAAATAGGAATATCTTTGAGTTTAGCGGGCTCGATACGATATGGGTCTTGTTCGAGCACAGTGAAGTCTGCCGATTTTCCAACTTCAATACTGCCAATTTCCGATTCCATTTGAATCGCGTGAGCGGCATCAATAGTGATTGCCTTCATGGCTTCATGAACGGTCATGGCCTGTTCATTGGCCATTTGCAAACCGGCCGCACCCTCACGATTCACTGCCACCCAGGCGAGCCTGAGTGGTTGTGCGGGGGCCATACTGAAATCAGAATGCAACGAGACTTTGACGCCTGCATCGAGAAGGTCGCGGGCGCGGAAAATATAATGCGCACGCTCGGGGCCGAGACCCATTTCAGAATAGGTTTCGCCGAGGGTGTGCAAATAGTAAGGGTTGGCGGAAACAATCACACCTAGCTCGGCAATACGCTCAGCTTGATCTGGGCCAATATAGCCTAAGTGGTGCAGGGTTGTACGATGATCGATACGCGGGTATTTGTGGTTCAAACGTTCAATCATGTCCAACACCACTTCGGTGCCCAAATCGCCGTTGCTGTGAATATGCAGTTGGTAATCCGCGTTCCAATAGGCGCTGGCCAACGCTTCTAATTTGTCCGGTTCAGTGATCCATTCCCCATGATGCCCATCGAGGTAACCTGGATCGCGCATTTGCATCAATTGAGAATAAAAAGCGCCATCGGCCAGCAATTTAATCTGTTTAACAAACTTCAGTTTGCGGTTGCCTTTGTCCAGGAGGGCGTTGCTTTCGGCCAATGCAGCGGGCGAGCCGGGTTGCTCACCCACGCGATCAGCCATGGGAATCAGACGGGTGCGAAACCCCACGTCCTGATCATCCAGCACCCATTTGAATGCCCACCATTCCATATCGAGATCGAACATACCGTTGGCCATATCGGCAATGGTGGTAATGCCCCCGGCATGTACGACATCGACTACTTGTTCCAGGCCACCCATAAAGCGACCCGTTTTGATGATGTAATCGCGAAATTTGTTTAAGCCGAGCATCAACCCGGACTCGTAAAAATGCCCTTCTTCGATGTTTACTTGATGTTGGTCTTTCAAATCTTCTTCGCTAAAGGTGACCAATTCCATCGCTTTGGAATTTACCCACACCTCATGGAAGGATCGATGCCACACCAACGCCGGGCGATCGGGAACCAGTTCATCCAAAAGCTGGCGAGACATTTCACCGTGAAAATAATGATGGTATCCCCAACTGATAAACCACTCGCCATCAGGGGATGCCTGGGCGGCTTCCTGTAAGCGTTGTTGATATTGTTCCCGGCCTTGAGTTGCAGGCACTTCCTTGCCGGGCAGATGCCATTCGAAGGGAGTAATCCAATGGAAAGGCAGGAGCAATGCAGCCATGGCCGGGTGCAAGTGGTTTTCAATAAAACCCGGTGTCAGCGTTTGATTCTCAAAACGTGTATGCGGTGCGCTGGGCCAACGCTGTTGAAGATTCTCCAGGGAACCCAGGGCAATGATTTTGCCATTCTCAATAGCAACGGCTTCCACCCGAGGTTGCTTGCTGTCCATGGTGATAATGCTTTGCGCACTGATCAATCGCAGAGAATGATCCGGTTTACTTACGTACCACCAAACCGCCAACGCGAATACCAGGGCGAGCAGAATTTTTGAACGGGTCGAATTCAGGGGGGAAGTTGCCATATGCTGTCATTTTTTATTGGTATTTTGTTGCTACTATATCCGAAGCCAATTCGCTTGGCTAAACAATAAGTCGTATAGCAAAACATTCATCGGCCTTATAAACAGGCCGTATTCGAGCCTTTGGGCAGTATTACGGAAGGATGAGTTATGCCAGATCAATTGCGATGTTATTCCCCCATCGATGGGAAGCAATATGTGCAACGCCGCTATTGCAGTGATGAAGAACTGAATTTCGCCATCGACCATGCGCGAGTGGCCCAGGGACGTTGGCAAAGCACGCCCTTGGAGCAACGCCTGACGCAGCTGGCGGAGGTGCTGAATTATTTTGATGAGCATCGCAAACTGATCGCTGAGCAGATCACCTGGCAAATGGGGCGCCCAAGTCGCTACGCAGAAGGCGAGATCAACGGTCTGCTGGAACGCGGTCGCCATATGCTGTCTATCGCTCCTACAGCCCTGGCCAATATTCGACCGACATCTACCGAGGGACTCGGTTCAAGTTTGGATCATTACATCGAACTTACCCCAGTTGGGTTAGTGCTTACCGTAGCCCCTTGGAACTATCCTTTACTGACCACGGTAAACTCGGTGATTCCGGCCTTGGCGGCGGGAAATGCGGTCTTATTAAAACCGTCAGCCCAGACGCCCTTGGCAGGAGAGCATTTTCAACGGGCCTGTGCCCAGGCGGGCTTACCGAAGGACCTGCTGCAATGCCTGCATTTGCGTCACGAGCAAAGCAGTCGTTTGTTGAGCGAAGGTCAGGTCGATTTCGCCAGCTTTACCGGGTCTGTGCAGGCCGGTGCCGAATTTGAACGCTCCGCTGCCGGCCAATTTTTGGGGCTTGGCCTGGAGCTTGGAGGCAAAGACCCGGCCTATGTGCGAGCTGACTTGCACAGTGAGCAGGTTGAGGAGGCCGCGGTGGCCCTGGCCGATGGGGCTTTTTTTAATTCGGGGCAATCCTGCTGTGGCATTGAGCGGATCTACGTCGCTGAAACGCATTATGAGCGCTTCTGTGAGCGTTTTGTTGCTGAGGTAGGGCAACTCAAGCTGGGTAATCCCATTGAGCCTGAAACGACGCTGGGGCCCTTAGTTCGACCTGCTGCAGCGAATTGGGTGAGGGAACAGGTTGCCAAGGCGGTTGAGCAGGGGGCAAGGACCTGGATCGACCCCAGCCAATACCCCCTCGATGATGGCGAAGGAGCCTATCTGGCACCGCAAGTGCTGACGGACGTGAATCATCGTATGTCGGTCATGAGCGAGGAAAGTTTTGGCCCGGTGGTGGGCATCATGCCAGTGAGTGGTGATGCGCAGGCCATCGAATTGATGAACGACAGCGCCTATGGCCTCAGTGCCTCGATCTGGACTCAGGACAAAGAGGCGGCCCAAACAATCGGGCAACAAATACAAACCGGAACGGTGTTTATGAACCGTTGCGATTATCTGGACCCGGCACTTGCCTGGACCGGTGTAAAACAAACAGGACGCGGTGTTAGCCTATCATCATTAGGCTACGCCCAGCTTACTCAGGCGAAGTCATTTCATTTGCGCCTGGGCTAGGCCAAATTTGATGAATTGATGGTAAAACTATGTCTGATAAAACGCTAACAATTGGTATTTTGAAAACCGACGACGTTCGTCCGCAACTGGTGGACGAATTCGGTGAATACCCCGAGATGTTTGCCCGCCTGCTGGGTGAGTTGGACGGTGATCTTACCTTTAAAACCTACGACGTTCAGCGAGGTGAATTGCCGGAGTCCGTAGATGAGGTGGATGCCTATTTGATCACAGGCAGTAAAACCTCGGTTTATGAACCCCTGCAATGGATTGCCGATACCGAGGCGTTTTTACGCAAAGCCCATGCAGCCAAGAAAAAAATGCTCGGCGTGTGCTTTGGTCACCAGTTGTTGGCCCAGGCCCTAGGCGGCAAAACCGTCAAAGCTGGACAGGGCTGGGGCTTGGGTGTTCATCACTATCAACTGAGTGATGCGGCGGGTGACTATGGTCAGGCCGGTGAGGACTTTTCCATGTTGGTGTCTCATCAAGACCAGGTTGTCGAAAACATTCCTGGTGCGGAAGTATTGGCCAGCAGCGGCTTTTGTCCCAATGCGATGGTCAAAGTGGACGATCATATCCTCAGCTTTCAGGCCCATCCGGAATTTACCAAGGACTATTCTGAAGCGCTGTTAACGCTGCGCCGAGAAGTTTTTGGTGATGATAATGTTGAAAAGGCCTTGGCTTCACTGCGCGATGATGTCAGTTTCAATCGTGTCACGAAGTGGATGCTGCAATTTTTTCGTGCCTGATTCTGAGGCAGATGTTTCAAGAAGGGCGAGGTGAAAACCTCGCCCTTCTTCGTTTCTGCTTTGCTTTTTCAGAACGCCCTAAGGTGACGGTCGGTCGCCGTCAATGGTGATTCTTTCCATACGGCGATGCGCCGGGAAGTAATCATTGATGGGTTTGTGGAGAGTGCTTCGATTGTCCCAAAATGCGATGGAGTTTTCTTCCCAGCGAAAGCGGCAGGTGTATTCGTCTTGCACACAGTGTTGGTACAAAAACATAAGTAGGGCTTGGCTTTCCGAATCCGTCATGCCGACAATGTGGGTGGTGAACAAACTGTTCACATAAATCATTTTACGCCCACTGACCGGGTGGCTGCGAATGACCGGATGCTCTACCGGTGGATTCTCTGCCAGCGCTTTGGCAAGGCGTTCACGCCCGCCGTCTTCGGCGAGGCTGTGACGAAAACCGTGGGCAAAGTCGTGTACGGCGCTCAAACCTGAGAGAAAGCTCTGCATCTTATCCGAGAGGCCATCATAGGCCGCCCCCAAACTCGCCCACAGCGTGTCGCCACCACAGCTTGGCACAATGCGTGAACGCAAAATGCTGCCCAGTGGCGGTGTCTGGCGAAAGGTCATGTCCGTATGCCATTCCTCAATCTTGGTGGGTTTTTCCGGTGTGCTCTCGAGAATGGTGATTTCCGGAAAATCCGGCACGGTGTCGTAGGCCGGATGGCTTTGCAGAGGACCAAATGCCTCGGCGAGCGCTTTGTGTTGCGCAGGTTCAATGTCCTGATCCCGAAAGAATATGACCTGATGTTTTACCAGCAGCTCATCGAGTGTCTTTAGAGTGTTCTCACTCAGTGTTTGCGTCAGATCGATACCGGAGATCTCGGCGCCAAGGGCAGCGGCTAAAGGCTTTACGCTGATCATGGTGTTTACCTCAATGCGGTCTATGGTGTTCAAGGCTCCGGTTTCCCGTACCAGAGCATTCAGCTGTTGTTTTTCTTAGTTGGGATACGCTTAGGTAATCCCACCAGGCTTGATACTATAGGCAAGCTGCCGCTGGCAGAAAAAGTGTAAAAGTGTCGATATTTTGGTCGATATGAGCAAGAATTGAGGAGTATCCATGGCGATTGAGGCCATTGTCTGGTTGGCGACCGTAGCCCTTATGGCGGGTGTAGTGCAGAGCACTGTGGGCTTTGGCTTCGGAATCGTGTTTTTGGCGCTGGCTGGGCTGCTGGTGGATGTGAAAATGGCCAGTATGGTGTCGGCCTTTGTGTCGGTGGTGCTCAATGGCAAACTTTTGCTGAATTTGCACCGTCATATAAACTGGCAGCGATTGAGACCCATTTTAATCTCGGTTGTGATTGCGACGCCTTTTGGCGTCCTGTTTTTGCAAAAAATCAGCAGCGACTGGTTCAATCTGTTTTTGGGTTTGCTGATTTTGTGGGCATTGCAGCAGCAGTTTTATCCGGCACAGGCGGATAAGCGTCCATCCAATACCTTAGTCGGTATTCCAATGGGCATCGTGTCAGGGCTGTTTGCCGGTGCCTATAATACCGGTGGGCCACCACTAGTGGTGTATGTGCAGTCCCAAGGTTTGGAGCGTCTGGAAAAGGTGGCCAGCCTGCAACTGCTTCTGCTCGTCGGAAGCCTGGTGCGAGTGGAAGAAATGTGGCGCCAGGATGTCTTGATTCCGGGTTTGCTGTGGCCGATTGTGATTTGCTGCGTCGCGACGATCATTGGCAGCGCCATTGGTTTACGCTTGCTGGACCGCATCAGCGATGTTTGGTTTAAGCGCATAATGGGCGTGTTTTTATTGCTGCTGGCCATTTACTATATGGGACAATGGCTGGGGCTTGGGGCGTAGAGCGCAATACGATGAACCGTATTGGCGAAAAATACCGCCGCTAAATGACAGGAAGATTGGATTTGTTCAAGAAACGTGAGAAAGATAAGGCCAGCGAACCTAAAGGTGAGGTGCTGGAAGCGGAAGCGATGTCGGTCAGTTTTGAGCGAGACAAGCAATTGTTCGATGCTGCGATGAATCTACCCGCCAGCAAAGAGGATGAAGAGCTGGAAGCCATTCTGGAAGCAGAAGTTGACAGCCCCAGTTTCACACAGAAACTGGGCGATAAACTGACGCGGCCTTTTCGAAATGTGAAAACAAAGTTGCGCGGTAATATCCGTAATAAAGCGATTGAGCGTGCCCGTACCCGAATTCTAATTGCCGGCCAGCAGCCCGAAAACCTGCCTCTGGAAACTCTGGAGATCGTGGTTCGTGAAGAAGAAGACAAGATCAAAAACCAGATCAAGGAAAAAGGTCTGCTATTTGTTATCGCCTCCCTTGGACTCGGGTGGTGGTTGTGATTAAGCAGTTTGTTCGTTTGGCGATTGTCGCAACAGTCTGGCGACGTTATAAAAGCAGTATCATCAGTGTGCTTGCGCTGCTCCTGTTTTGGTTTGTGGTCAGTTTTTTTCATGGTGAGTACATCAGCTATGCGGAAGCGACTGGCGAACGTCAGTTTTTAGCGGTGTCTTTTTTTATTAAATGGGGGCTGGGAACGCTTGCCTTAAGCGCGTTCACTCTGTTTCACCTGAGGGCATTTCGCAGCGTCGCCAAACCGAAAGAACGGCCGACGGTAGAGGTTCCCCCGAAGAAGTCCAAAGCCCAAACAGCGAAAGACGAACCTGACATTCCCCCAGCGCCCAAGCCCGGAGATGAGAGCTATAACGCTTCAGAAGATCCCTTCGCGGCGCTAAGAGATAAGCCCAAACTTCGCAGTCGGGCCGATGTGGAATTAAGCAAAAAAGCTCGCTGATGAGCTGGAGGGAGTGAAAACCGAAGCAGAAACTGCTCCGGCTTTTTCGTTACAGTTGCCTGATTTGAGCGATTTCATCCTGCTCAATGCCCAGAGATTCCAGAAACTTTTGATGTTCCTCGGGTTCCATTTGTTCAAAGGTTTGATGCCAGCGCGTCATGTCCTCATCGCTCAGACCGGCACCACGCATAATCGCAACCCAACGTTCTTTGTTCACCATGTTGTTCTCCACTTTCTGGTCCAGATTTAACAGCTCTATGATGGCCTTTTGCTGTTGCCTCAGTTGTTTAATCTCAAGCTCCAAATGCTGAAAGTGCTCTTTCAGAATATTTGCCTGAGCCTTTGAGTTTCGATCCAGAAGGTCACTTATTTTGTCCATCGCAATACCGTAGGAGCGATACGCCATTATCTTTTCCAGGCGCGCCACTTCCTTGGGGCCGTACCAGCGGTAACCATTGTCACTGCGTTGAGTCGGCTGCAACAGCCCAATGCGTTCGTAATACAACAGGCTCGAACGGGCAATGCCGGCTTGTTTGGCAAGCTTTGAAATAGTCAGCATAGGTCATCCTCATGTGATCGAGTCTTAAGTCTCAAGCCTGCACTTATAGACGGGTCAAGGGCGTTTGGCCGATGGTATCTCCCTTTGCCTTTTCGCGGGGAAAAGGCATAAAAAAGGCGAGCTAGGCTCGCCTTAGATGAGGAGAAGAGAAAAGGCCATTTATAATTCGGCGATTTTTTGCACCTGCTCCTTCAATTTTGTCAGAGCGGCTTCATAGTCGGCCAGTTTGTCTTTTTCTTTCTGGACAACATCTGCAGGGGCCTTGCCGACAAATTTTTCGTTGTTCAGTTTGCCCTGAGTGCGAGCCACTTCTTTTTCGAGTTTGTCGATTTCTTTATTGAGTCGAGCAGTTTCGGCGTCCTTATCAATCAGACCAGCCATTGGAACCAGAATGTCCATATCACCCACCAACGCGGTAGCCGACATAGGTGCCTCATCACCGGGGTTTAACCAAGTGATGCTTTCCAGGCTGGCCAGCTTCAGCAGGAACTGACGGTTGTCTTCCAGGCGGCGCTGATCTTCGTTGCTGCCATTGGCGAAATACAGTGGCAGGTTTTTCGCGGGGGAGATGTTCATTTCACCGCGAATGTTTCGAATGCCTACTACCACACCTTTAACCCACTCGATATCGGCCAGAGCCTGCTCATCGATTTTGCTGTCGTCAGCAAGCGGATACTCGGCCAGCATAATCGTGTCACCTTCCACACCGGCAATGCCTTTAATACGCTGCCAGATTTCTTCGGTGATAAACGGCATCAAAGGGTGTGCCAGACGCAAGGTGGTCTCCAATACGCGCACCAGCGTGCGGCGGGTGCCGCGTTGCAGTTCGGCACTGGCTTCTTCGTTCCACAGAACAGGCTTGGAAAGCTCCAGATACCAGTCGCAGTATTCATTCCAAATAAAGTCGTACAGTGCTTGAGAGGCCAGGTCGAAGCGGTAGGATTCGATGCCTTCCTGTACGGCTTTTTCAGTTTGTTGCAGCTTGGCAATGATCCAGCGGTCCGCCAAAGACAGCTCAACGTCACCACTCAGGTCATGCCCTTCGGTGTTCATCAGCACATAGCGAGAGGCGTTCCAGATTTTGTTGCAGAAGTTACGGAAGCCTTCGATGCGGCCCACATCAAACTTGATGTCGCGGCCGGTAGAGGCCAATGAATAATAGGTGTAACGCAGGGCGTCGGTACCGTAAGCGGCTAAGCCGTCCGGGAACTCCTTGCGGGTTTGCTTTTCGATCTTACTGGCCGCTTTCGGGTTCATCATGCCCGTGGTGCGTTTTTTCACCAGCGCTTCCAGATCGATACCGTCAATCAAATCGATCGGGTCCAGAACATTCCCCTTGGATTTGGACATTTTCTGCCCTTGGCCATCGCGCACCAGACCGTGAACGTACACAGTGTGAAAGGGAATTTCATCACGGAAATGCAGGGTCAGCATGATCATGCGTGCAACCCAGAAGAAAATAATGTCAAAGCCGGTGACCAGTACATCGGTCGGGTTAAAGATTTTTAAACGCTCGGTTTCTTCTGGCCAACCCAGTGTGCCGAATGTCCACAAGCCGGAGGAGAACCAGGTATCCAGAACATCATCGTCCTGTTTCAGTTGGATGTTGTCGGCAATATTATTTTCTGCGCGAACCTCTTCTTCGGTGCGACCCACATAAACGTTGCCAGCATCGTCGTACCAAGCCGGGATACGATGACCCCACCAAAGCTGACGTGAAATACACCAGTCCTGAATGTCACGCATCCAGGAGAAGTACATGTTTTCATACTGTTGAGGTACGAATTTAATATCGCCGTCTTCGACTGACTTGATGGCTTTGTCGGCCAATGGTTGGGTTTTTACGTACCACTGATTGGTCAGGTAAGGCTCGATCACCACACCGGTACGGTCACCGCGAGGAACTTTTAATTTGTGATCGTCAATTTTGTTTAGCAGGCCCAAGGCCTCAAAGTCCGCGACAATTTGTTTGCGCGCAGCGAAACGCTCCATGCCGCGATATTTTTCCGGCACCGTGCTGTTCAGATTAGCATCGTCATCCAGAATGTTGATCATCGGCAAGTTGTGACGTTGACCCATCTCGTAGTCGTTAAAGTCATGCGCCGGGGTAATCTTCACACAACCGGTGCCGAAATCTTTATCGACATAATCGTCAGCAATAATTGGAATCTCGCGATCGGTCAGCGGCAACTTGATCATCTTGCCAACTAACTTTTTGTAGCGCTCGTCTTCCGGGTGAACGGCAACGGCGGTATCGCCCAGCATGGTTTCAGGGCGCGTTGTGGCGACAGTCAAATGACCTGAGCCATCGGCCAGTGGGTAATCAAAGTGCCACAAGAAACCGTTTTCTTCTTCACTGATGACTTCCAGGTCAGAAATGGCGGTATGCAGTTTCGGGTCCCAGTTTACCAGGCGCTTGCCACGGTAAATCAAACCGTCTTTGTAGAGCTTGATAAAGACTTCCTGCACGGCTTTGTAGAAACCAGGGTCCATGGTGAAGCGTTCGGTGCCCCAGTCCGGGCTGGCACCCAATCGGCGCAGCTGCTGGGTGATGGTGCCGCCAGACTCTTCTTTCCAGTCCCATACGCGTTCGGTGAATTTCTCGCGGCCCAGCTCATGGCGGTTAGTGCCCTCGGCATCCAGCAGGCGTTCAACCACCATCTGAGTGGCGATACCCGCATGGTCGGTGCCCACTTGCCAGAGTGTGTTTTTGCCTTTCATGCGCTGATAGCGAATCAGGGCATCCATGATGCTTTCCTGAAAGCCGTGGCCCATATGCAGGCTGCCGGTGACATTCGGAGGCGGAATCATGATGCAATAGCTGTCACTGCCATCATCGACTTCGCTTTTCGGGGCAAAATAGCCGCTTTCTTCCCAGGTTTTATACCAGGACTGCTCGATGGCCTGTGGGTTGTAGGTTTTATCCAACTCGTTCGATGGGGTGTTATCGCTCATGACTACGATCTAAATCCGACTGCGTGAAATTGAGCCCGAGGGTTTCATGCCCAGGGCGGCTTAGCAAACCGCCCATTATACAGGGCTGTCGGGGGAGATTTAAGGCTGTGGGCGTAATTATTGCCCTCGGGTGGATAAATATTCGCTGCCCCCATATCCCCGCGTCATGGGGCGGCGGCAAGTCGAATAGGTTGCGACCTGAAATGGGGCCTTAGAAGTCCAGATCTGAGTTGAGAGAAGCCAGCAGGCGCTTGCGTAGCTCAGCTTCCAGCTTAGGCAGATACGCTTCCAGAATGTCATCAACAATGGCCTCAGGATCCACCTGAGCCGTTGGGTCTTCTGTGGCGGCAGGTGCTGTATCCGTCAGATTCTCGGGCTCAAGGGCCGGAGCGTCCAGCTCATCTTGGAGGCCTTCTTGAGGGCTTTCTGGCGCATAGGGTTCACTGACCGCTGTTTCCTTAATGAGCAGCTCCGGAACAGGCGATTCGTTCTGGGTATCGGATGGCTTGTTTGAGATGGCCAGAGAAGGGGCGGTCCATTGTGGGCGCTCTGGTTCCAGAGTTTGCCAGTCTTTGGTCTCTACTTTTGTTTCCGTTTCCGTTTCCGCTGCCGTTTCCGCTGCCGTTTTCGTTTCCGGTATAGAGTTCAGTTCGATTTCAGCTTCTGTGTCAGGTTCGGCTTCGGTGTCGAATGCTGGGCTCGACTCATATGCAATGGTTTCCTGAAGGGGCTCCTTGGTGTCCTCCAGAGTGTCCACCGGCTCCGCTGTTTCTTCCTCAAGGGGATTGCGACGGAAGGAATTTAACAAGCTGGCAGGCGGATAGGTCGAACTTGACTCACCGCTGTGTTTAAACGGGTTTTCGGGTTTGCTGGGTGCCGGCTCAGCCCTAGCTTCGGCGTTCAGGTCTGAGGAATCCACAGGCTCAGCGGCGCCGACAGCAGCTGCGGGCTCACTAAGCGCCTCCGGGGTTTTCATCTCTGCATGGTTTGCTTCAAGATGGTTTGCTTCAACATGACTTATCTCAGTGCGTTCCTCTTCGGCTTTTTCCACCGTGGTGCTTGCTAATTCAGCACGGCTAGTCGGTTTTGCAGGCTCACTGTCGAATAGATGTTGTTGGCCGGGCAGGGGGGCTTCTGCCTGGGATTCGCCATTAAATAAATGCGGTTTTCGATTCGGTGCGGGAAACGGATTCTGCTGAGAGTTTGACAGCGAGGCGTGTTGATCAAGCGATTCACCGGGCTCGTCTTGTTCTTGTTGAGGAGACACGTCTGCTTGAGGAGGAGATGCCGCTGCGTCGGTTTGCGGCTGGCTTGCGGGTGCAGATGCCAATTCTGCGGAGCGTTCTTTAACCAGTGCAGAGGTATCAATGCCAAATTTTTGAGAGACCTTGTCGATCAAATCCAGCTCATCGTTAGGTGATGCATCGTTTGAATTGTGGTCGTTTTGACTGTCGTTGTTTGAATCATTGCGGTTGCCAAAAAGTGTCTGGCTGTTTGGCACGGGCACATCGGGAATCGCGATTTCGACATCCATGGCCTGGCGCAGCTCGGGATCAAAACCAGCACCGAAATCGCTGTCGTCGTTCGGCTGTGGTTCGGACTCTGGTGTCGTCGCAATTTCAGGTTCTGTCGTTAATTCGGCTTCCTGGGCAGGCTCGGCTTCTGCCACGATCGCCTCAGCACTTTCTTCAGTTTGGGTAAGTGTCTCGGATGGCTTGGCTTCAGGCTCGACGACGGTATCCAGTGTCGGGATTACCGCATCATCGTCCAGCATGGACATGATGGATTCCAGTTCGGCCAGTAATTGTTGTTTTGTTTTGGTGGGCTGATCAGTCATGCCTAGCGTCCCAAGCGATTTTCAGTGGTCTATCTCACAAACAGAAGTAGTCGAGTGTACACATAAAGCCACATACGAGTAAGTGCTCAGCGTCGCATATCATGGTTGGCGATGGGGTAGCCTCGTTCCTGATAGAAACGATAGCGCTCACGGCTGGCCTGTACCACGTCTTCGTCGGTCACAACGATCTCCAACAGCCGTTCGAAACGCGAGAAGTGAGTGGGTTGATCACTGGACAGATTGATCAATACATTGTGATGTTCAAGCAGCTCATCGCCGTGGGTAATCCAAACGCGGTCGGACAGTTCGTGGCGGGGGCTTTTTTCATCACTGCGGCAACGATGGGGGATAAAGCTGGTGGGGTTGTGGGCCCATAAGCGTTGCCCAAAATCACTGCATTGTTGGGCATTGGGGGTGAGGACGCAGACCTCCTGTGAGAGGCGAAACATCTTCTCGACAAGGCGGCAGGCAAAGTTGTGCCGGGCGTCGAGCCCGGCTTCTGGCAATATATAAAAATCGACTCGAGTCACGAGTGCTTTCCTAACCGTACTTCAGTGTTTCGGGAATGCTAAACCGGGGGCCGCCCGTTATTTGCGGCCCGCTTCGTTCATCAAGTATTGCACCAGCATGCTCACTGGGCGGCCAGTGGCGCCTTTCGCACCGCCAGACAACCAAGCTGTGCCGGCAATATCCAAGTGGGCCCAGTCGTACTTCTTGGCAAAGCGAGACAGGAAACACGCGGCCGTGATGCTGCCACCGGGCATGCCGCCGATGTTCGCCATATCGGCAAAATTACTGTCCAACTGGGACTGGTACTCATCCCACAATGGCATGTGCCAAGCTTTATCTTCGGCTTGTTTACCGGCATCCAGCAGTTTATCGGCCAGCTCATCTTTGTTGGAATAAACCGCGGTAGCGTGTTTACCCAGTGCGACTACACAGGCGCCGGTCAGCGTGGCAACATCCACAACGGCTTTTGGCTTGTAACGCTCGGCGTAGGTCAGGGCGTCACACAGAATCAAACGGCCTTCCGCATCCGTGTTCAACACTTCAATGGTTTGGCCAGACATGGACGTCACGACATCACCCGGTTTGGTTGCATGACCGTTGGGCATATTTTCGGTGGCGGGAACCAGAGCGACAACGTTAATGGGCAGAGCCAGTTCCAGCAGGGATTGCATGGCACCGAACACGGCGGCCGCACCACCCATGTCGAATTTCATTTCGTCCATGGCCGCGCCAGGCTTCAAGCTGATGCCGCCTGTATCGAAGGTAATGCCCTTACCAACCAACACAATTGGTTTGGCAGATTTGGCGCCACCGTTGTATTCCATGATGATGAACTGAGAAGGCTCGTCGGAACCCGCCGCTACGGACAGGTACGAACCCATGCCCAGTTTTTCAGCTTGCTTGGCAGACAGCGCCTTGGCGCTCATGTTCTTGTATTCTTTGGCCAGACGCTTGGCGTTGTCGGTCAGGTGTGTTGGTGTACATACATTACCTGGACGGTTGGCCAGATCTTTCGCCAGGCTCACACCTTTAGCGATGGCTGCGCCCACTTCGGCGGATTTCTTCACGCCATTTTGAGCTTTGCGATCAGCGATCACCAGGGTGATCTTCTTCAGTTTGGAGGGGCTCTTTTTATCGCTTTTCAGTTCATCAAAACGATAAGACTTGGCATTCATGCGTTCAACGGCGAAGCGAGCCTGGGTTTCCAGATCGACAGCATTGCCATCGTCCAGGAACAGGCTGGCGTCTTTGCAGTTGCTGCCAGCAATCGCGGCAAAGGCTTTTTGGCAGGCGGTGCCAAAACTTTTTGCGGTCAATTCTTTTGCTTTACCAAGACCCAGCAAGACGATGCGTTTTGCTTTGCCTTCGCCGGCCATGACCTGAGTCTGGCCCAGCTTACCCGTGAAATCACCCAGTGCGCACACGGCGGAGATTGCACCGCTTTCATCCAGCACTTTGGCGGCGGATCCCAATTTGGATTTTTCATACACCGCAACGATGGCGCAGTCGGTGCTGACGGCAGAGGCTTGAGCTGTTTTTGTTTGAAAATTGATCATGTTGAATTCCGAGACAAAGTATCCTGTTTGCTGGATAATAGACAAAATTAGAGTTTAGGCCATGTCGGCTGAGGCGTCTGCCACGTAAATGCGCAACAAGCAAAGCCGACACTTTAGCATTTTCGCACTATGTCTACCAAGACGCATAACTGAGCCAGATCCCCATTCTCGGGATCAAAGCCGGGCTTTGCTTGTCGAAGTGCTCCCATGCAAACAGATAAATAGGTGTTTTATCATGGGGCCGCTGTTGAGTGGGCAACTTGGCTCGACAGTGAAGGTAGGCAGAACAGGCTATTAAAGACTCATAAGAAAGGTCGGTAAGTAAAGACCTATTAAGAAAGCCCCATAAGAAAGAAACGCAAGAAAGCCCCGTAAGAAAGGACAGCGAGTGATCATTTTTCGTTACTTGGCCCGTGAGGTCATGTACACCATGTTGGCGGTGAGCAGTGTGCTGCTGCTGATTACCATGAGTGGACGTTTTGTGAAGTACCTGGCCCAGGCCGCCGCAGGACAGCTGGATGCGGATGTCCTGTTTTCCATTATGGTATTTCGTCTGCCCGGCTTTTTAGAGCTGGTACTTCCCCTGGGTCTATTTATCGGTATTTTGCTGGCCTACGGTCGCCTGTATATGGAAAGTGAAATGACCGTACTTTCCGCCTGTGGCTTCAGTCAGGGTCAGCTGACTCGTTTAACTTTGATTCCCGCTGCACTGGTTGCCCTGTTTGTTGCATTGCTGGCGCTATTGGTCACGCCAATGGGCGTTGACCGAACCGAGCTGATTTTAAACGAGCAGAAAAAACGCAGTGAATTTGATGGCTTGAGTCCCGGCCGATTTATGTCGCTCAGTCGCAGCGGCGCGGTGAGCTATACCGAAAACCTGAGTGAAGACCGCAAACAAATGCAGCAGGTGTTTATGGCCGGTCAGGCCAGCAGCAAAGGTGATGTCGGTGTGCTCAAGGCGAAAGAAGGCAAGCAGCTCGATCACCCAGAATTTGGCCAACGCTATCTGGTATTGAACGATGGCTATCGCTACGAAGGCAAACCGGGGCATCAATCCTACACCGTGACAAAGTTTGCTGAGCAGGGCCAATACCTTCATGTTGATGATCCGGGGGCGATTATTCCACGCAAAGCGGATCGCAAAACCACGTTGGAATTGATTGGCTCCGAAGCAACATCCGATGTGGCCACGTTGCATTGGCGTTTTTCCCTGCCGGTGCTGGTGATCATTGTCAGTTTATTGGCCGTGCCGTTGAGCAAAACCAATCCACGTCAGGGCCGCTACGTCAAAATGATTCCAGCGATCTTGCTGTACATTGTTTATCTGGTGTCCCTCAATGCTGCTCGCGGCATGGCGGAAGATGGCAAGATATCGGTGTGGCTGGCGATTTGGGGCGTGCATGGCATCTTCTTGATGATTGCAGCCTTGCTCTTGTATTGGCCGGATTGGATGCGCAAGCTGAGTTACAAACCTGACCGCCAGGAGGCCAACCATGTTGCAGCTTAGTTGGTACATTGCGAAATCCGTAATTGGTGCCGTGGCGATGGTGCTGTTGGTGATTCTGGCGCTGGATGTTATTTCCGCTTTGGTGGATCAGCTGGGCGATATGCGTGGCGATTATAATTTTACCGAAGTGTTGATTTATGTCGGGCTCACCATTCCTCGTCGTATTATTGAATACATTCCCTTTTCGGCGTTGGTGGGTTGTTTGATCGGCCTGGGTATCTTGGCCAGCTCCAGCGAACTCGTAGTAATGCGTGCAGCCGGTGTGACCGTCGCACGCATTACCCTGGCCGTATTAAAGCCGGTTTTATTGTTTATCGTGCTGGGCCTGTTGTTGGGTGAATACGTTACTCCCTACACGGAGCAAGCGGCGGAAAGTCGTCGTTCAGTTGCATTGGGGCGGGGGCTCGCACTCGACGACAAAGGGATGTGGAACCGCGATGGCAACGAGTATGTACATGCCAATACCGTATTGCCCGGTGGTGTTCTGATGGGCGTAACCCGTTACCAGTTTGATTCTGAAGGTAAAATGCTGTCTTCCAGTTTCTCAGATCGTGCTACGTTTCAGGGCGATCATTGGTTGGAAGAAAAAGCGAATGTGTCGAGCTTTGCGGCCAACGGTTCTCATCTTGTACAAAAGTATTTTCAAACCCGCAAATGGGAGACCGAGTTAACGCCGGCCTTGTTGTCGCTGTTGGTGCTAAGCCCAGACGGCTTATCCATTAACGATTTGTATCGCTATACTGAATACTTAAGCCAACAGGGCTTGGATGCCAGCCAATACCGATTGGCGTTTTGGCAGAAGGTGCTGCAACCACTGGCCACTGCCAGTCTGGTGTTGATCGCGGTTAGCTTTATCTTCGGCCCGCTGCGCGAAACCACTATGGGTTATCGAATTTTTACCGGAGTATTGGTGGGCATTGTTTTCCGTACCTCGCAAGATTTGTTGGGCCCATCCAGTCTGGTGTTTGGCTTTGCGCCGGTGATTGCCGTGGCGATACCGATTGTGATTTGCGCGGTCATTGGTTTGTTATTGCTGCGCAAAGCCAATTAGAATCTACGCACGAATACAAAAGAAAAAGGGCGCTGAATAGCGCCCTTTTTCTTTCCAGCAATGCTGCTGTTCAATCCCCGTTTCTATTGGCTTTTCGGCAATTGCAACATGCGTGTTTGCGTGAACATATCGTGCAAGGTGCGGGAATCTTTATCGATCAGCGCGTAGAAATAACCAATGCCTCCCAGGCCGAACACGATGGGGGCCAATAGGCAGCGCAGGTAACATTGCCCCCAGCTGGGCTTCTTGCCTTCTTCATTTACCAGGATAAGTCGCCAGGCTTTCATGCCCAGGGTTTGGCCACCTTTGGCACGCCAGCAAAAGCTGCAGAAACTGCTGAGGAAAAACACCAAACCAAGAAAGCCCAAGGTGCCCATAGACGCACGTTCACCCGGCGCGGGCTCGCCGCCAATTTGTACTTGTAGAAACAACACCAACGCGGTGTAGGCCATGGCCAGCGCCATGTAGATCAGGCTGTCGTACACAATGGCAAGCAAGCGCTTCCACAGAACGGCGGGGGGCAGGGCCTCGGAAGTATTTTCAGACATAATTGTGCGCCAAAAGAAAAAGGCGCAGTGTAGCAAAGTATATGGGTTTTCGTTAGAAGGTCTGGAGTGGCTCTGCGCGAGATCCGTTGTTTGGGCTAAATGTCAGAGCCGTCCAGACCGTAAGAGGCGGGTGTTCGTTCTACACGGTGTTCAGAAGAAGCGATGTTCAAAGGCCAGCTTCAAGGTATCCCCCGACATTTTCAAACCGTAATTGGTTTGACTGGCTTTGTCTTTGTCACCGGAAGAGTACTTCTTCTTTTTCGAGCGGCTTTCTACCCAGTACTGCTTAAAATGATTTTTAAACATTTTTTTCAGCGCTTTGTTACTGCGCTTGGGGCCAGACTCGTTCGCGTGTTGAGCCATCCACTGATAATTCAGTGCCTGATGGGTGTGGCTCATTTCCACATTGCGTTTGTTTTCCGCGGCGGCGTGCAGCTCTTCATTACTCATGCTGAACAGCGTTTCGTCTTGCCATGTTTCTGAGTAGTTTTCCGCATAAGTGCTCGCTGTGAAAAACAGGCACAGCGACGGTAAAAACCAATAGCTTATGAGTTGTCTACGCATCTTAACCTCCCTCGCCAAATACCCCTTGGCGACTATGTTGCAAGGTCATTGTGCGACCTTTACCCATAGTTTAGAAGCTATTTTCGCTCAGCGGTTTGGCCCAAAAAACGCTAAATTAGCCGTATGAAAAATAAGCATTTTTTATGGTTTTTTTTGAATAGAAGGGAACTCTTTACATTTCTTTCCTTTCTGCCGAAGTAAACACTAACATTAGAAAATTTGTCAGTCTAAAAAACAGGCACTTTAAGAAAATTAAGCATAGATGGCCGTTGGCCTTATAAAGGATCGGTCTAAATAAATGCGCGAAAAATAAGCATTAGGCATGACGAATGGGCTGAATGATCAGGCAGAACGCGCTTTTATCAGCCTTTTCAGGCGCTTAGCGGTGAAGAAACTCTATGCTGTGTTCGCTGCAACGAACCGTGCAGGGCAATAGGCCAAAGTCATCGCCATCCAGTTGTACTGGCTCTTCGGCCTCATTGAGGGCTTCGATCGATACCTCCTGGGCACTGAATTGCTCAACCCCAGGGCATTTGTGCATTAAGCCCAGAGGCATAGCGCACAGCGCCAAAATAAAGGTCAGGGTGTTGCCGCTGATGGTTGTGATCACCAGGTCGGATTCTTCGAGCATGCCGTTTGGGCACAGGGTGTATGAGCCTGCATAGAAACGCCCATTGCTGATAATGGCGGCATTAACGGTTTGGTTTTTGCCGTCGCTGATCACTCGGTACAGACGGCGACTGGCTTTGGGCACCTGCTTGAGCATAGAGACCACATAGGCGAGTTTGCCCATACGCTTTTTCAAATTGGAATCCAGGGTGTGTACCACCCAGGCATCGAAGCCCACACCGGCCATTAACAACATGACCTTGCCATTGATCAGCGGCAGATGAACACGACGGGTAGGGCTGTCGGCAATCAGGGCCATGATCTTATCGATCTTATGGCTACTCGCCAGTCCATTAATGCCCAGTTCCCGAGCCAGAACATTTGCGGTGCCCGTCGACAGAGGTAAAACCGGCACGTCCAATCGTCCAGCGGCGTATAAACCCGAGGCCACTTCATTAATGGTGCCGTCACCGCCGGCGACAATGATCAGATCCGCCTGCCAGGTTTCCTCAGCGAGAAAACGCGTGGCATCACCGCCGGCCTGGGTGTCGTAGCGCGCCCAAGGGTAAGCGTCATGATCCAAACGTTCACACAGTGCCTTCAGCCAATGTTTATCGCTGTAGCCGGAGATCGGATTGCAGATCAACAGCAGTGTTGGTTTGCTTTGGGGGGTAGCTTGGGCGGTGCTGTCAGCGGCGGTATTAATGGGGCAACTTCCTTGATGATGTCGAGCGTCGTCGTTTTTCAAATGGTTAGGTGATTTCAGGAGGGCGCATGATAGCACGAAGGACGCGTGAGATTTTGAGCGCTCTCGGATAATGGGTGATCACCCAGGACGAGAGGTAACAGATTGTATGTCAGCGCTATTCGACGTGGTGGCTGTTGCAGTATAATCCCGCCCTTTATATGCAGCGCCTCGCTGCTCTGTTTGATTGGCCCATGCCATTGGGCGTATTTCGGAAATTTACACCATGACTGTACGCACGCGTATCGCCCCATCTCCTACTGGCGACCCCCACGTAGGCACCGCTTACATTGCTTTGTTTAACCTGTGCTTTGCCAAGCAACATGGTGGCGAGTTTATTCTGCGCATTGAAGACACCGACCAACAGCGTTCAACCCGCGAATCCGAACAGGCCATTTACGACAGCTTGCGCTGGTTGGGTCTGGATTGGGCAGAGGGCCCGGATAAAGGCGGTGAGTTCGGTCCGTATCGCCAGAGCGAGCGCAAAGATATTTACGCCGAATACGCACAACAGCTACTGGATTCCGGTCATGCATTTAAGTGCTACCGCACTCCTGAAGAACTGGATGCGTTGCGCACGGCTCGCCGCGAAGCCGGTGGTTTTGCCGCGCTCAAACCCAGCGAGCTGAAATTGTCTGACGATGAAGTGGCAAAACGCGAAGCCGAGGGCATGCCGTATGTGGTTCGTATGGTCGTGCCGGAAGGCGAAGGCCCATGCCCGGTGGAGGACATGCTGCGCGGCACCATTGAATTGGACTGGGGCCAGGTAGACGCCCAGATTCTGTTGAAGTCTGACGGCATGCCAACCTACCACCTGGCCAACGTGGTGGACGATCACCTGATGCAGATCACCCACGTATTGCGCGGCGAAGAGTGGATTAATTCCGCCCCGAAACACAAATTACTGTATGAATACTTTGGTTGGGATATGCCACAGTTGTGTCATTTGCCATTGCTGCGCAACCCCGACAAATCCAAACTGAGCAAGCGTAAAAACCCAACCAGCATTCTGTATTACCAGCGTATGGGTTTCTTGCCGGAAGCGTTGTTGAACTACCTTGGTCGCATGGGATGGTCCATGCCGGATGAGAGCGAAAAGTTCAGCCTGCAACAGATGATGGATAATTTTGACATTCAGCGAGTGAGCTTGGGCGGCCCGATTTTTGATGTCGAGAAGTTGTCTTGGTTGAACGGCCTGTGGATTCGCGAAGACCTCACGGTGCCTCAATTGGCCGACCGCCTGCAGGACTGGGCGCTGAATCGTGAGAACCTGGAAAAGGTACTGCCCCTGGCACAAAGTCGCATGAACACCTTGAGCGACTTCGCGCCGTTGGCCAGCTTCCTGGCGGCCGGCCAGCTGCCGATCAATGAAGACAGCTTTGCGGACGTTAAGCTGGAGGAAGAGCAGCTGAAGCACGTTCTGCAATTTGCCCTCTGGCGTTTGGAAGCCTTGCGTACCTGGGAGCGTGATGAAATCTTCAATTGCCTGAAGACCCTCTCGGGTGAAATGGACATCAAGCTGAAGGATTTCCTGGCGCCACTGTTTATCGCCATTGCTGGCACCACGGCGTCATTCTCCGTAATGGATTCCATGGCGCTGCTGGGGCCTGATATGAGTCGAGCACGGATTCGACACGCTTTACACGCCCGTTTTGGCGAATTTGGTAAGAAGGTCATGAAAAAGCTGGAAAAATCGTACCAAAGTCTGGGGTGATAAGGGGTGCCGCTTGAAAGAGCCGCAGGGAGGCAGAAAAGGAATTAAGCGCTATACTTATCTAGTGAATCGGGCTTTGGTAGATGTATTCGACTAAAACCCGCGCTAATTTTGAGAATTTGTCACCAGCAATGCCGCTTGTTGTGAATTAGCTCACATTTGACTAAAATTCGACGGATTCAAGAAGCATTATTAGGTCGGATCCTAATTTGAGCCAATATGGCGGCTAGGATGGTTGAAAGGGGTAATACTATTAATAATTTAATTGCTGGTTTAGGTTTTTTCACTGAGAAAAAACATGCAAGTTAAGTTAAAGCACGCCCGAAATCTCTTTCGTTCAGGCTTGGCAAGCTGCCTGCTGCTAAGCCCCGCGCTCGCTGCAGCCCTCGGGCTGGGCACCATCGAGCACAGCAGTTGGCTCGGCGAGCCCCTCAGCGCAACCATCGAAGTTCTTGACCCCAAAGGGGAATACAGCCCACAAGATATCCGTTTACGCCAAATCTACCCGGAAGAGGCCGCCGCCTTGGGGGTGGATGTTGTCGCTATTCGCGTCCCCCTTCGCACCCGAGTGGAGCGTGAAGGCGGCAAGCTGATGATCAAACTTTCAACCGATCGTCCGGTCAGCGAACCCTTTCTGAATTTTATGTTGGCCCTGGAATGGCCCAGTGGCAAAAGCTACCGCGAATACAGCCTGTTGCTGGACCCAAAAGATCAGCAGCAAATTCAGCCACCGGTGGCCGCAGCGTCAAACCGTCAAACGAACAACTCGCGAGCTAATGCCCGCCCCGTGCTTATTAATGAAGGGCAGGGGAATAACAGAGCGTCTCGCCCGGTCGTAACTCGCCCGGTAGCCAATGTGCCGGTCAGCGGAGGCGACAATGCGGAATATTGGCGCGTACGCCCGGGGCAAACTCTGTCGCAAATCGCCCAGAAAGTGCGGATCGACAGCAACATTCAGTTGCAGGCCGTCACCAATCATTTATACCGCAATAATCCCCAGGCCTTTGAAGGCGGGATCGATCAATTGCAAGTCGGCGCTCAGCTGCGTTTGCCAAGCAAGGTTGAATACGCCCAAATGCCAAGATGGCGTGATGAGCCCGTCGCCGCATTGGATAGCCTGAGTGCACAGCAAGCGGTTCAACACGAAGCATCGGCCCCAGCGCCTCAGCAATCCTTCGCGGGCGATGCCAAAGTTGATTACACCGTGCAGCCGGGTGATACCTTGTCACAGGTTGCGCAGAAGATGCGTCAAGATCCAAACATTGCGCTGCAAAAAGTGATCGACGATATCTATCAACAAAACCCGGATGCCTTTTCGGGGGGTAAGCACAGCCTTCGGGTTGGCGCCAAACTGGAATTACGTGGCGAAGCGGCGATGCCAACACATAAAGTCAGCATGAATGATGTTGATGTGTCGGATGTCAGCCCAGAAGTGCCCGATGCCTCAGCGTTTGATGGTGTAAACCAGGCCAGTTCCAGCAATGAAGTGAATGGCCGCCTTCGTTTGAGCGACGCCAACGTCAGCGAAGAACAGATTCTCAATGGCGATCTCCCCTCCAGCGAGGAGATGTCTATCAAGCAGCAGATTCAGGTGGTTTCCGAGCTGACCGATAAGCTCAACCTGGAAAACCGTGAGTTACGCCAGCGAATCGCTGCCGTCGACAGCAGCGACAGTGTTGAGCTGATGCAAGAATTGGTGCTGCTGCAGTCCAAACAAATCGAACACTTTCAGCAGCAACTGAAAGAAACCCTAAGCTTACTGGAAGATCAAAAAGGTAATGGTTCCTTGGATGGCACCTTGGCCAGCTTATCGTCGGCAGATAACTCGGCTGCCACCGAGCTTCCTGTAGAAGACGCCAGCAATGAAAGCCATCCCGAAACCGGCGCCAACACCAATGAACTGCTAAGCGCTGAAGCCGTAGACGACACCCCGGCCGACAATACCGAGCTTGCGGAATCTGCGAGCAACACCTCAAACGATGAGAGCGCACAAGCTACTGAGACAGAAAGCCCGGACCTCTACGAAGGCCAAGGCGTCGGCACCCAGCTGGCCGACCAAACCACAGCGGGCGCAGAAGAAACCGATGCGGCCAGCAAAGCATCCCTACAGGCCGACGCTGGCTTGAGCTCAAACAGCTTAATGCTGTGGGCCGGCTTATTCATTGCCGCCATCTTGGCCGCACTGGCCTGGTTGGATTTCCGGCGCCCGGGTGGTTTCCTGAATCGCTTCAACAAAAAGACCGAAGAGCGAGAAGAGCCCGCATACTCATCTGGCCCAGCCGTGGCCGCCAACGAGCCGGTAGTCCGTGTTCGCAAACGCAATGAGCTCGAAGCTGAAGAGAGCGACGAGCCTGTTGTGCAAGTACCTCTGGCGGCACCTGTCGATGAGTCAGAGGCCAATGAAGAGGGCAGTGCCGACATCGCACCAATGATCACCGGTGTTGCGCACTGGAATCGCAAAGACATCCCCATGCTGCACGTGGAAGAGTCCGAAGTAGAAGACCTCTCCAGCGACGAACCGCAGGGCGACGAAAACCTCAACTTCGATGACTTCGGCCTGATGAACACCATCTCCATCGACGACCTGGACATCAACCTCGATGATGGCCTGGAAGAAGGCTTCAAACTCGACCTCGACGACGAGGAAGAAGACACGCCAAACCGGGCTCCCTAAGCGAGCCCAGGGCATACGCCAAAGCAGCCCCAATTTGCCAGTAGGCAACACACTCGCAGGCAAGCCAGCAGGCCGCCGGAACAAGTTTTATACAGCCCACGCTAAGCCCGAAGGCGAATGCCTTAAATCCTTGAAAATCTTACCAATTGTTGTTGACAGCTCCGGCCACAGTGATAGAATGCGCCCCGCTTTCAACGAAAGCCATCCCTTATCTAATGGCGTGATTAGCCGATATTTAGATACCTCTGTGGGGCCTTAGCTCAGCTGGGAGAGCGCAACACTGGCAGTGTTGAGGTCAGCGGTTCGATCCCGCTAGGCTCCACCAAATATACGTTGTAAATCAACGACTTAGAAGCCCGTCTTGTTTGCGGGCTTTTTTGTGTCTGGAATTTAAGTCCATATTAAGTCCATGTGGTACAATCACGTTTATATAATGGAAACGGTCTAAATTCTTTAAAGTGCACAATCACATTCCTTTCCAAATCGTTTGTGTTTGCTACCTAATAAAGATATTTTCAAGATCGTCGCCTAAATGGAAAGAGGCAATTAGTAGACTAGGACATGAAAAAGGTTACTGATAGTTATACTTTTTTACAGGGTAAGAGATATCAGAGGTGGCTAAAGAATCAAGAAAAGGCTCAGCCACTCGTTAACAATGCTTCAGTGGTCAATAAAGAGGCCCACCTTGAGCACTTTAGAACTATATCTCGGAGAAGCCTCCCATCTAAAAAAATTCCTAGGTGGACGCCGGCAAGCAGACCTCCAAAACAGAGGCTAGAATTAAAAATACCGGAGGACTTTTCGCTATTAGGGAATCCAGAAGATGTTCTGGATATTATTTCTCAATTGTCCCATATGGGAGAGGACCGTCAGGTCGTTAGTGTTCATATTGATCACTCTAAAATGCTTGAAGACGATTTGGCGGCAGAAATACTCTTAGGTCAAACTGTTGCATATATAGAGGCATCAAGGAAGAAAAAAGGCGGTAAATTCCATGTTTCGGGAACTTATCCTCAGGATAGAGAGAAAATTAGGCTCTTGAACTCTGTTGGGGTTGTGAAGGAGCTAAATGCGAAAAATGACCATGAAGATAGTGATGTTGAAAAAGTACAGATCTTTAAGCGACATGGATTGCTCCACGAGGAGCTAAATATCCATGTTGGAGATCAAAAATCGAGAGCAATAACCGGTTTTACAGACTATCTTAATAGTTGCCTAGCCACTATAGGCAAGGTGCTTACTGAGAAAGGCGAGCAGAGACTCGGTGAGTATGTAGGTGAAATCATAGGGAATGCAGAAGAATACTCTGGAACTGGATATTGGCATATATATGGTTATGTAGATGGCACAAATCCTGAGAAAATCTATGCTGAAGTGGTTATTTATGGTTTAGGGCAAAGTATCTATGACTCATTTGATGGGAAGAGAAATAACCACGAGGTCTATAACCGTATTGAGCCATATGTTTCAGCACATTCACATTTGTGCTCGGAACGGCTTCTGACTACAGTGGCGGCCTTACAGCAGTTTGTATCTACTAAGATTGATGAAGATCCAACTAGAGGGCAAGGTACCATAGATTTATTGGAATTCTTCAACACAATTTCGAGGGAATGCATAGAGGGCTTATCTGAAAATAAGATTTCTAAACTAAAATTGATTACGGGCGGTGTTAGTATAGATGTCGATGGCACTTATTTGCCGCAGCAGGATGCAAATGGCAGGTCGACAATTTATTTTAATGATTTAAACGTTGAATCTATGCCGCCAAATGAAAAATACGTTAAAGAGTTAAACGGGGTTTCATTCCCGGGAACTTTGATTACCATTAAGTTCCCACTAAGAGATGACTCACTCATTAAGGAGTCAGGAGATGATAATGTCTAGTTGCATAGTGGATTTTGGACAATTAGGAGGCCGTGCCTACGCAGGCAGGCCGAATGGTCAGGCAGCATACGAATACTTCCACATCGATAAAATGATGAGCGAATGTGAGATTGTTAGTGTTAAGTTTCCTGATGATACAAAAACACTTACAAGCTCATACTTTTTAGGGTGTTTTGGAAAAACTATTATCGAAATGGGTTCTGAAGAAGCATTTAGAAAAAAGTTCAAGATGGAAAATCCAACAAAGCTAAATGGAATTATTAGCAAATGTATAAAGACTGCTCTCATAGCAACATCTTATTGAAGCTTAATTTTGGATTATTATGTTTGTCTTTTTTGTTGGCAGGAGCATGTACTGCAAGTGAGAGCTCGCTGGAAATAAATGGCCCAAAAAATCAAGTTGGTGAGCAAATTATTTCTAATCCGCATGCAGCCTCTTCGCAGCTAGATGAGAATGCGAAAAAAGCCCAAAATCGAAGTTTAAGCGTTCGTCGAGACGAAACTCCCCAAGATACAACGGCCGGCACAAAGAAGGTAGAAGTGCAATCTACATTTGCGCCCATTGTGCCCAAATCTGTCCTGATTCCTGAAAACCAGCATATTGGGAAAGCACCGGAGGCGAGTTCAAATTCGGCGCCCTCTAAAGTTAATGTGAGTAAGAACCAAGTGGAGGGTATTTCAGTAGATATATCTGTTCCCAATGAGGCTTTCAATATCAAGCTCATAGAAGCTAATAAAAGCTGGCTGACAACCAATTGGTTGAGTTTGGTCGCAATTTTGGTTTCTGTCGGTGGTATTTTCTACAATATTTATCGCGATAGAGCTTCTTCAGCAGCGTCAAAGAAAGATGGCTTTTGGTTTCGTGAAATGATATCCCCTAAATACATGGTTCCAATGTTAGCGCTGCTTAACAAATATCATGGTAAATATGCTGAGTTGGTTTTATCCTCTATACCAGTTGCCGATGAAGACCCGAGTGATGAATCTGCTGAGGATAAATTTATTGAATTCATTGAAAATTGGGATTCAGAGTTGGATAAAGTTAATCAAAGCTCTTTCTATCTCAAGGTTATGGCTAGTGGTGAAGAGGCAAAAGTCGAAATAAAAAACGTCCATCAGAAGCTGCTTCAAACTATCACTAATAGGTTTTTTGAGGGGGGGTTAGCAACGATTCCAGGCGAAGAGCCGCCAGAATTGTACAGTAACCCATTTATTGATGCCTCGGCAGATTTGATAGATATTTTTTCCAACCTACAAATTAATCATTAGCAAATGTCAAATTAAGTACACTTATTGACAGAACTCCAAGGGAGGCGCGTTCGCGCCTCCTATTGAAAAACACTCATTCATCATCTGCTCGCTTTTTACAGGCGCCAATTTAATCTGCCACTCCCGAAAGCGAGTTTTCACTATTTCTGCATTTTTGTACAAAAGGCCAATAATCTTGTGGCACAGCTCGCCATATTTGTTAAGGGTATCTTTTACTACTTGAAAGGCTCTTAATGGCTGAGCTTTTCGCGGAGCTTGTGGGCCTCCACAGAGGCTTACAAAGCGCCGCCAGTCGCCTTGGTCTGCGGCTTGTACGATTTTTGCGAGCAGGTCCGGATCACCCTTGCTTAATAAGGCGCCGCTTTCCTCGCTGTTGGCTAATCGGCGTGATTCTCGCCACACCGTGACACTAGGCCCACCTATAAACTGAAATTGCCTGAAATTCCATGTAGAAGCCCATGCGCGTATTCTGGCAGCGCTATCGATGGCGTCTTTGCCATAGTTGTCTTCACCTACATGCTCACCGTCAATATTCTTAGCTATATATTTCGCTATATAACCTACTGCCGAGCCTTTGTTTGGGTTGATGTGTTCTACCTTAAATCGATGTTGTCGAGCGCCGGGCTCGTTTGGGTCTTTGGCAAGGGCATACTCACGCATGATCTGAGTGAGTTGCTCCTCTTGATGTTTAGGTACAAATAGTAAAAGGTGCCAGTGCGGAGTACCGTCATGGTGCGGTTCTACTACCCGTACTCCATAGGGTTGTATATCTTGTCGCTTTAGCTTGGCGCGGGTGCGCCTCCAGAGCGTGTTCAGGTATTTCTGAGTTTCGGCTGGAGAGTATCCTTTGTAACGGGGGTTGTGTTTGCCGTTGCTGGACAAGCATGCGTGAAAGCAAGACGGGGCGGTTAAGGTGTAAAAAATACCTACATGGTCTTGTTCTTTAGCTATCTCTTCAAAGCCCGAAATACGGGTCATTAGCTCATTGCGGCGGTTAACAAGGTTGGCTGTGCTTCGTTTGGCCAATTCCAACAGACTAAGAGACTCGCCTAAGTCATTTTCGGCAATTAATAGCGATAGAGTTTTCATATTGCGTTTATGCTGGGCTCGTTTTCGCTCCACCATAAAGTTGCTGCAATATATGCCTTTAGTTTTATTTACTAAACCGATTTCAATGTGAACATGTTCTAAGACGGTATCTTGGTGTCGACGGATTTGTCGGCGCCACCATTCATCATCACAACAGCGGGCAATGGCTCCTGCGATTTCTTCACTACTTGCCTTATTTATAGCCTCTAGAGGAAAATTAAGCCCGCAGTCATTTACAAGATCAATAACCTTCTTGATGGCTTCCTTTTCACCTTGGTGCTTACTTGTATCTCCGAGCAGTTTTAAAACGGCTAACGATTTCTTTTTCGCAAATGTTTTTACGTCTTCGTCGGGTGAGTCGATGTAAATGCCATGAAACTGTGGCCCTAGGGTTAGTTTTTTGTGCAGCTTACGAAGCTGTTGATTTGCATACACATAACCCGCTTCTTTTTCCACGCGTACATAGTATCGCGCTAAGCTAACCGCAAGATCGGGATGGCGACGGTAGATTTGCTCTCGAAAAACAAAGCACTCTCTAGTGCCTAGGCCTTTGGTGATTTGATTAGCCCTTAGGTAGCTACGCATTGCTAAGTTGAAGGGGTGAGAGTGGGGAAGTAAGGTCAGCAATACTGGTTTGGTCTGAACCAGCATTGCCGCCCAAATAAAGCAAACACCACCACTGTATCGCCCAATGCAACAGGTTGAGATTGGAGGTATTTGTATGGCTGGGAGTGGGAAGGTTAGGGCAAGTCATTGCACCTGCCCTAAATGATCATATTTGCCAAGTTCATCAATCCAGCGATCTAAGTCTTCACGTAAATAACGAATAGAGCGGCCGATCTTGATAAAAGGGGGGGCTGGTGTGCGGTTCTCCCGGTTCCCCTCCATACGTGCCTGGCGCAAATAGGAGCGGCTCATGCCGATATATCGAGAGGTTTCCTGCTCTGTAAAGACTCGTGGGCTGTTGTATAGCTTTGTAGTATCCATGTTGTGCCTCTTGTTACTTGATGAACAAGGGCGATACTACGGAGGTGGAAGGTGTCCCGGACGTTAGCCGGGACTCTTCGGGACATTAGCCGGGATTATTCGCGATGAACGGTAATGCAGATATGTCATGCACAAATAGTTGTTTCAATGCTTGTGATATATAACCCTGGCTTGCTGTGGGTGTGGTATAAGTCTAACCCTAATCGCTTGTGGGGCTAAACGCGAAGGTTCTGCCATAGAAAGGCTTTAATTTCTGTTGCTTAAGGTTCTTATTCAGCTTGTTGCAAATGCTGTCATGTTCGTCTCTGAATACGTAGTACTTGTTTAAGAGTCTTTGCATTTCTGCTTTCTGGTGTTCGTCTTTGTAGGTTGCTTTCCTTTGTTGAATGCTAGGGGCACATTCAGAAAAGTACATTTCCGCTCTTTGGACATGAAGATCAAGTATATGATTCATATACATTACCCTTAATGCATATGGTTTTTTGTGGGTTGATAGTATCCCTCTAAAATGCTCAACTTGGTTGTGCGGATAATTGTAGTTTCTTTGGGCTCCAGGTTCCCAAATAAGTTCGCTGATCAGTTTTGCCAGATCTTCAACAACAGCGAATTCGTCAAGTAGAGATTCATATTTCTTTGAAATATCAGCGAATAGACTTTCGTCAGAACTTTTATGAATTTGGTTTTTGATAAAAATGAGTGGCCATGAGTCTTTTAACGTAGCTAATACCGCTACGATAGCGATTGCTATTCCTATATATATGATCCATTTCGGACCATTAAGTCCCGTTCCAGCTAATGCCGCGGCCCCGCCAATAATCGCTATAGCAAAGTTAAGCCATTGTGTCGGTGTAATTTCGTTTGACTTTTTATGGGGCTCTATATCGTGATCCATGGTTATTACAAGTCCTAAGTTTCAGAGTGAGTTTAGTTTTAAGTCGAGATTTATTTTTCTAATTTGACACTTAAGTAAAGCCTAGTGGTATTCTATTTATTTGGAAAATACCCGAAATCACACATTACACATTTTCCAGTTTATTTTCGAATTCCAATTGGTTAGCCCAGAAAACTGGGCGACTGTAAGCTGGAATTCCAAAACTCAATTTTCGAATTAATTTGAAAAATTCCAAGTTAATTCGGAAATAATCAAAAAAACATTTCCATTATTTTTGTTTTTCTGATAGACGCTTAGCTTGAGGCGAGTGTGCTTACAAGGTTCTTGACCGTCTTGCGAGAAATAGACTTTGGTTCGCCGTGTAAAGTTTCCCATTCGGCTGAACGAGCGTCGATTGAGACAAGGATACTGTCAATATCATAGATGGCGTTATCGCTGTCGCATTCATAGCGTAGAATCTCCCATACTCCAGTTGCATTGATCCCAGGGTTTTCATGGATAATTCGCTTGATCAGTTCATGAAACAGATTTTTACGCTTTTTATGCGAATTTCGAGGTGCAATTTCAAGGGTTGAGCTTTTTTCGGCGCTGCTATTGTAGTTTTTAGTCTTTGCTAGTTCAGATGCCGCAAACCTCAGCGAGTTGGGTTCAAAGATTGAGTTGTGTTTGAAATTAAGTGTGTAGTTTTCGGGGGGAGATTTTGAGTGCTGGTCTAACGCATGAGCTATTGAGCCCTTTTCTTTTGGAGCACTGGGGTCGCTAAATGCCTCTACAAACCCTCTTATCAATTTAGAAACTGTTTCACTTTCCCTTGGGAATGGGGTTGCAGCGAACTGTAGTAGCTTGTCAGTGTGTAGTTTACCTTTAGATTCCCAGTTTGATATCGGTGTCATTGGAAGAGGGTACTTAAATGGGTTTTTGAAGCTAGTAAAAGATACCTTTTGAGGTTCTTGCAGTTTCCCCCAGCCAGTGCCCAGTGTAATACTGTGTCCGTCAAGCAAATCCAATATTAAACTTATGTGTAGAGTCATGTGACCGCGGTAGCCACATTTTGCTATTCCTGTCCAGTCATTATGGCCATTGGAATCGAAGATTAAGAAGTCGCGTTGCCCAGTATAAACGAGTGGGGTGATGATTGATTCTTCAACGTAGTATCTCAATTCGCTAATCTTAAGACCCGTGATTTCAAGCGTTTCTTCCCATGTGTAAAACGGGCCTTGAAGTATTTTCACCGTATCCTTTGATATTTCTTTTGACATTTTAAGCCTTTGGGTGGTCCCAATTTTACCTATTAAGTTCTCATGGCTTTCGTCATAACGTGTTTGCCAAGTTTGATAGTAGTCTCTGCCCATCACTGTTTAGGTCATTTCTTGGAACTATTCCCCAGTCGCTCACATTGACTAACAATCCAGAGCTATCATTCACAGCAGGAAAACCAAGGCGAATAACAAATCCCAAAATATGCTTACTCTTGGAGCCTATTTTTTGTTGCCAAAAACTATTGTAGGTTATAATCGTATTGTTCATTAACTGATTTATTTTCTCTTTTAGATCAGCTTCATTTTGACCAACAAGCATTTCGTCATTTGGAATTGTGATTGGCGTTAAATCAAGAGCAATTAGCCCTCGATTTAAAGACCCGGGACTATTTTTGATTTGCTTTTCCAATTGAGATGAAGCTACTTTTATATTCTTTTCAAGTTTCTTTTGTGAGGTAATCCGCTTACATTCAACCCAGATTTTCTTCCCTTCAAATTCTACACCTGTATCTGATTTTGAGCTTAAAATACAAGTTGATAAAAGGTGTGGTAGATGTAGTCTTGAAGCAGTTAATAATTCAAACATGAAGTTGCGTGCTTCGTTTGACTGGGGGGTTTCGTTTGCGAGATAAGTCGGGCCGTAAACAGCTTTTTGCATCTTGCTTTTTATATTTTGAAGCTGGCACTTTGGGGTAAATTGAAACGCCTTATATACACTAATAAAACTTTCGATCTCAAATAAGGAGTTCATAAAATCCAGAAAATCAAAGTTGGGGGATTTATACCCATGTTCTCCCCAATCGGCAAAGGTTTTCAGGTAACTATTTGCCCTTCCTGAAGATAAGTTGATGTCTAGATCCTTTTTAATCCAATCCATGGATTTTAAGAAGAGTTCAATTTGTTGGTCGTAAGTTTGTGTGCGTATTTCCATTGTGTACTTTCAGGCTGTTACCCAATTAAAGCTATAGCGTCGGCCTTATGATCTGGTGCTAGGTGAGCATAGCGTAGGGTGGTATTAAGGTCAGCATGTCCGCAAAGCTCTCGCACTGTATTTAGCGGCACACCCTTCATTACCAGTTTTGATGCAAAGTCATGGCGCATATCATGCCACCTAAAATCGGTGATTTCAGCTAAATCTAGTATGCTGGCCCAAGATTTTCGAACATTGTCCAGTCGACCTCCACTACCAGAAGGAAATACACGCCCCGAGAGGCTAGGCGCTTGCTTTTGCCAATTTCTCAGAGCTTCTATAGCGGTTGGGCTTAATGGAATATGGCGACTCTTTTTAGACTTGGCTGTTTCAGCCACTACGGTGACGATTTTTTGCTCAAGATTGATGCTGTGCCATTCTAGATCGAATAGTTCACCCCGCCGCATCCCTGTCTTTAACGATAGGAGGACTAAAGGAGTCATCCTGTCACCATAGGCATATTTGCTTAGCTCTGGCATAAGCTCTTTACAGCGTTGTCGTCGGTGCTCATTCCCTCGGCTACGGGCTTCTTTTAGCTCATCATCACGTTGTAGAAGGGCGTCTAATAAGCGCCTTTCTTCTGACTCGCTTAGATACCTAACTTTTGGTGTGCTGGCCAATGGTAGCGCTTTGAGCTTTCTTAGGGGGTGTTCTTCGATAACCTCCCACTCTACGGCTTTGGTAAGCACTGCTCTCAATGAGTTTACACAGCGATTAATGGTGCTGGGTTTTAGGCCTTCGTTTAGCTTGTCAGTACGCCAGCGCTCAAGCTGGGAAACTGTTACTTCTATCATTGGGATATTCAGCAGTAGGGGAAAGCTGTACTTCACTCGATCAATAGAGCTTTTGGCGCTTTTAAGATTAGAAGTTGCCCATGGTTCATAGGCTTGCTCAATAAACCTACTAAGAGTTTTTTCAAGAGTATCCATTGCTGCCTGGCGGCGACTTTGTTTCTCTCCTTGAACGTCTTTTCCTTGGTTTACTTCGCCAGCAATTCGAATGGCTTCGTCTCTAGCTTGAGCCAAACTTAAACCAGGGCCTAGTTGTCCAATTTTTATACGCTTCCTCTTCTTCGCTTCGTTGCGATAGGAGTAGTAAAAAGTCATTCGGCCAGAAGGTTGTACGCGAAGTAAAAAGCCCTTTAGTTCTGTATCGACTACTTCATAAGGCTTCGTTTCGACTGCGAGTGATTTGATTGCTCGGGCGGTGATTTTGGCCTGCATTGGTCATCCTTGATGGGGATCAGCGAGTAGTAATATATGGATTTAAAAATTTAAGTCCATATTAAGTCCAAATGTATTGAACTCATTAAAACCGATATGTAGGCCAATGTACAGAGGTGAGCTTTGTAAGTGTATGAGTTTTATAGGTTTAATGGTATTTGGTGGGTTTGTGTTGTTCTTGTTTATTTATTGGGATTCAGGCTCTGCACGCACTGGCAGTGTTGAGGTCAGCGGTTCGATCCCGCTAGGTTCCACCAAACAAGCTCTTGTTATCTCAAGAGAATTCGAAAAAGGCCAGCTCTGTGAGTTGGCCTTTTTGCGTTTCTGGGTTAGCTATGGGTTAGTTCGGCCCGTTAATCTAATTTATTTTATAGATGTAAAAAATTTGCCTACGTTGGCATCTACCTGCGGATACACTTGTACCTTTGAGAAGTAAGGAGTGTTTATGGGTAAGGGCTATC
>NZ_BAABWJ010000006.1:0-267223 GCF_040372805.1 Pseudoteredinibacter isoporae | reverse complement strand
AGGCAATGTGAGAACGGATGTGGGCGGTGCCGATGTTGATGGTGCAGATGCGGCAGAAATTACGGGCGTTGTAGCGGGTACTCAAACAGGTGACATTACTGGCGGTGTGAATACGGCCATTGCCGGAACACTCGGTTCCTTAACGATTCAAGCGGACGGTTCCTATATCTATACACCGAGTGCTGCTGCGGATTCCCTCGCACTGGGAGCAACAGCAACGGATACCTTCAGCTACACCTTAAAAGACGATGATGGCAGTTTCTCGACAACAACTATCACAATTACGGTGACCGGAACCAATCAGGGGCCTCAGGCTGTTGCAAGTTCCAAATCTGGTAATGAAGACGTCGCCATACAATTGAACGTTGCTGATTTTGGTTTCTCTGATATCGACATCGGGGATCAATTAAATTCTGTTCGAATTGACTCTCTACCCGTCGATGGCACTTTGATGTTGAATGGCGTTGCGGTCACTGCGGGTCAAGTGATTACAGCGGCGGAGCTGAATAACACCACATTACCAAATACTGGGCTACAGTTTGTTCCTGATCAACATGAATCTGGTTCTGATGCCTACGGAGGAAGTGGTACGGGAGATCAACAGGTCGATTACGCATCGTTTACATTCAGCGTAAACGATGGCAATGCCTGGAGTACAAGCCCTGCCTCCTTCACCGTTGATGTGACTCCTGATGCGGACCCTGCGCTGATTGATACTTCATTGGTGAATTATAACGGTGGAAGTAATCAGCATATCGATCTAGTAGAAATTCCAAGCTCGGATCGTTTTACTCGTACTACGTACAATAACGCATCGAGTGGCCCTCAGGCGGGCAATCAGTTGGAGAACATCAGTGCAGGTTTGAGTGGAACGGTCAGTACTCCGACGCAACCCTATAATGCGTCCGGAAATAATGGCGCGACGAATATTCCTGCCCGACAGCTGCAGAAAGTCACTTCATTAATTTATCTCGAAGAAGGGCAAACGGTGTCGTTCTCGGGATACATGGATGACGCGGCCAAAATTGAACTGGGCGGAAACGTATTGTTCCATACCAGTGGTAATACTTGGGGACCGTACAGCACCGCTACCGCGCAAACGGTTCCTCAAGGTGGAGGTTCTTACACCGCGGCAGGTACTTATACCGTTCCTGCAACGGGTTATTACACTTTGGAAACTTATGTGTACAACCATTCTGGCCCGGGAGATTTCTCGATTCGAATTCACCTCGATGGTGGTGGTCCTCAGGCTTTGAACAGCAGCAATGTGGTGGTCTTTAGAGATATTGATACTCTTGAAGCAACCGGAGCGCAGTACTCAGAATTTGTTGCTGGGCCAACGGCTGGCGATTCAAACCACAACAGCAATGTCGGCGGTTATTATCCGATTGAACTGAACAAGGGTGGTGAGGGCGCGAAGATTAAACTTTCGGGGATTTCTGTGCAGTTGCAAGACACGGATGGCTCAGAAACGATCGCCTCAATTACGCTGGGGAACATTCCTGATGGTTGGGAAGTATATGATGGCAATACTTTATTGCTGACAGCAGGTGGCGGAATAAACAGTGTTGATATTTCCAGCGCCGATCTAAACAACTTGTTTGTTCGAAGCACCAACAGTTCCGCAAATGGTTCGACGGTTGATTATGATCTGCAGGTGACTGCGGTGGTGAATGAAATAGCGAATGGCGCAGTAGTGGATTCAGAAAGCAATACGGCGACACTGACGGTTTCCATTTTTGATACTCAAAATGTATCGGTTTCGCCGTTAATGAGAGCTCCGCAGCAAACCCAGCAAGATGCGATTGATGACGCCGAAGCGAATACCCTGAGTACGGTGAAGGAAAAATCGACCGTTGGTGGCCTGTTGACTGAGCAAGACGATCTTTTGACTGTGCCATCATTCGACACCGATCAAAATGCGGAATTCAGTTTCGCTTCCTTTGCGGAACCATCCTACGCAGTGGATCTGCAGGATGTTCTCGCCCTGGATAAGCTTGAACAAAATCTGGATGCTTTGTTGCCAAAAGCTCTGCAGACCGAAACCATGGAGCCCAAATCTCTTACGACGGGCTCTGCGGCTGTGAGCGGTCACGCGGAGCTTCTGGTTTGGGAGGACGCCCAGGCTGATCTCCCACAAATTAAAACTGAAAGTGATCTTGTCGATCTTATCTAAGGCCTGCAGCTGGGCTATGTGAGGGTATGGGCATGGCCCGGTACTGATGATCACCTAGCATTTCAGATGGAGGAATGGGATTCCCTATTGCCTCCGGTCGTCTCTGGGTACCCAGAGGCCTCTCGGCTGTTTGTTTTCGCGACCATCTTATGGAGTAGAAATCCCTGAGGGCATGGCGTCGATTGAACAAACACCGTACAATGCCGCCTTTTTCGCCGTCGGGCACGAACTCGAAACACTATGAGTACAGCATGAGCACAGCACAAAACGAAGGGCGCCAGGCCCGTATAGAATTCAATAAACTCCAGAAGCGCCTGCGCCGGAATGTAGGGAATGCCATCATCGATTTCAATATGATCGAAGAGGGCGACAAAATCATGGTGTGCTTGTCGGGAGGCAAAGATTCTTATGCGATGCTCGATATTCTGATGAACCTGCAACGAACTGCACCAGTGAACTTCGAGTTGGTTGCGGTAAACATGGATCAGAAGCAGCCTGGTTTCCCGGAAGAGGTATTGCCTAGTTACCTCGACCAAGTGGGTGTGCCGTACCACATCATTGAAAAGGATACCTACAGTGTTGTGAAAGAGGTCATCCCTGAAGGCAAGACGACCTGCAGTTTGTGTTCTCGTTTGCGTCGAGGAACCTTATACGGATTTGCAGAGGAAATCGGGGCGACTAAAATCGCTCTTGGTCATCATAAGGACGATATTGTCGAAACCTTGTTTCTGAATATGTTCTACGGTGGTCGTCTAAAGGCCATGCCGCCTAAACTGCTCGCTGACGACAAGCGCAATATCATTATCCGCCCATTGGCCTACTGTCGTGAGAGTGATATTGCGGCCTATGCCGAACATCAAGCGTTTCCTATCATCCCCTGTAATCTGTGCGGATCACAAGAAAACCTGCAGCGTCAGGCTATTAAGCAGATGCTGCAAGATTGGGATCAGAAACAGCCTGGGCGTACGGACACTATTTTTGCAGCATTGCAAAGAGTTTCGCCCAGTCAATTGGCGGATAGAGGCCTGTTTGATTTCGTTTCTCTAGAGCTGGACCGCAGTGGTGAGCCAAGGCCGGAGCGTGATGATAGCGATATTTTCGGAACCAGAATCGAAGAATCTGATAAAAAAGAATCAGGTGTCCAAGTCATGGAAATAATGCCTTCTTCTTAATTTTACCCAGTGGTAAGCATTATGTGATGCGCTTCACAGTGATTGTGTTAGCTTAGGATCAATGCCCGGCGTGGTCGGGCATAAGGTTCACCCAGCTAGATCACCTAAAGCCATGAATGCGAACGAATTTGAATATGCGGTAATTTTCCACCATACCTGTCCACAAAACCGTCAATCGGAGCTGGTTTTGGAGCGTATTCGCAAGCGCTTCGATTTGAATGGAGATAATCTGACCATTCTTGCTCAGGGCACCCCCGTTGTCGTAAAGCGTCACAGTGAATTGCTCGTCGCCAAGAATTTGCAGAAACTACTCAATTGCCTGGGCGCTGTGGCCTGGGTTCAAAAAGTGTATAGAGGTGCAGAGTACCGAGATCGGCGGGCAGAAAAGCGCCGGCAGGTTCCCGATCGCCGAAGCGCCTATCGTCACACTCTTTCTGTTCCCGAACGTCGCTTTGGCGGCGGTCGCCGCCGTACCGATATTGGTATTACCGGGCGCGAATACTGGCGTGGCCTGGTCGTTTAAGCTTAGCGGTTATAGTGAACCGGGATTTCCAGGGTTTCTTTTACCTGTTCCATCACCACATAGCTGGTGCATTCCTGTACGCCAGGCAAGGTGAGTAGGGTTTCACCGTAGAATTTGCGGTAGGCGTTCATATTGGCCACGCGGGCTTTAATCAAATAGTCGAAATTACCAGATACCAGATAGCACTCTTGAACCTCGGGAAGCGCTGCGGCTGCGTTTCGGAATTCCTCAAAAATATCCTGTGCGGAACGCAATAAGCGTATCTGCACAAAGACCACCAGGGCCGCATCCAGGTATTCCGGGTTGATGATGGCGCTGTAACCCTGGATCACATTGTCCTTTTCAAGCTTTTTGACTCGCTCCATACACGGTGTGGCGCTCAAGCCGACTTGCCTGGACAGTTCGGCATAGGTACAGCGCCCGTTTCGCTGCAGCACACGCAAAATATTGCGGTCGATGGTGTTGAGTTCTCGACTTCGTTTGGTCATATCAACCTCGGCGTCTAGTTTGTAGTTGAATTCGCTGACTATAACCCAAAAACAGATGAAAACACTAATTTTGTAGCATTAGAATGGCGGCATCCTCTATTGAGGCCGAGCTGAACAGGCCTGATTCCCATAAGCGGGCCACTATATAATTTGGAGAAGCGATATGTTGATCGGTGTACCTAAAGAGATTAAAAACCACGAGTACCGTGTAGGCCTGACGCCAGCCTCTGTTAAAGAGCTGATAAACAATGGCCACGAAGTAATCATCGAGACCGAAGCGGGTAGCTCTATCGGTTTTGACAATGAGCAATACATCGCCGCTGGTGCGACGATTCTGGATACGGCTGAAGAGATTTTTGCCAAGGCGGAAATGATCGTTAAGGTAAAAGAACCACAGCCAAACGAATGTGAAATGCTGCGTCCAGAGCAGATTCTGTACACTTATCTGCACCTGGCTCCAGATCCACGCCAAACCGAATTGCTGGTGAAATCCGGCGCGATCTGTGTAGCTTATGAAACTGTAACGGCACCGGACGGCACTTTGCCTCTGCTGGCGCCAATGAGTGAAGTCGCTGGTCGTATGTCTGTTCAGGCTGGTGCTCATCACTTAGAAAAAGCGCAGGGTGGACGTGGTGTGTTGCTTGGTGGTGTACCCGGTGTTGCTCCAGCAAAAGTTCTGGTCATCGGTGGCGGTGTAGTGGGAGATAACGCTGCAGCAATGGCCGTTGGCATGGGCGCTGATGTCACTATCATGGATCGCTCCTTGCCACGTTTGCGTCAGCTGGATACCGAATACGAAGGTCACGTTAAGTGCGTATACTCCACAGGTTCTGCTATCGAAGAGTACGCTCTGGAAGCGGATCTGGTGATTGGTGCAGTATTGATTCCCGGTGCTGCTGCCCCGAAATTGTTGACTCGCGACATTATCAGTCGCATGAAAACTGGTTCAGTGGTTGTTGACGTGGCTATTGATCAGGGCGGTTGTTTTGAAACTTCCAAGGCAACCACGCATCAAGAGCCAACCTATGTTGTTGATGGCGTAGTCCACTATTGTGTAGCCAACATGCCTGGTGGTGTTGCACGTACGTCAACCATGGCTTTGAATAATGCGACCCTGCCATACGCTCTGGAGATTGCGAACCGAGGGGTGAAAGAGGCCTTGGAACGTGATCCGGGTTTGATGGCTGGCCTGAACGTATGTCGCGGTAAAGTGACCTATAAGGCTGTCGCCGATGTTCTGGGTTACGACTTTGTTGAACCAGGCGCCGCTTTGTAAGCAAATCGTCGTAAAGCTCTGAAAAAACCGCCATTTTGGGCGGTTTTTTTCGTTCTGGGATGTTCTTTTTACAAAAAGGGCGTTATGTTCTGTGATTGCCAGTCGACACAGTAAGTAAGGAATAGCTTAGCTCCCTTTGTTGTCAGATAGGCCTATAATTACAATCGACAGCAGGCGGTCAGTAGCTGGTAACTTAGTACTACAATTTGCAGGGTTTTCGTGCCATTTTTTTTCTCCAGTATTTCATTTCGAATGATGCGCATCAGTGTGTTGTTAGCAATGGTCTTAGGCCTGCTAACCGCGATGCTGCAGTTCTATTTGGATTATAAAGAAGAAGCTGAAGGACTGGACGATCTCGTTGAGCGAATCATGGAAGCGTCGCGCCCGCCTACCGCCAAAGCGATTCATACCTTGGATCATGAATTGGCGACCGAAGTGGTTAACGGCATTTTGAGTTACGACTTTGTGCAACGAGTCGTGATCCGTGATGAGATGGGGATGATCCTGGCCCAAGGGGAACGCCCACCACGCCAGAGTAACACTCTTTGGTTAACCGCCCAGATTGCTGAACCCAGCAAAAGCTATGAGAAGTTGATTCGTTTTCCTGTCTTTGACAAGCAAAGCCACGGAAAAATGGAACTCAGTGTTGATGTTGACTTGGCATTGGCCGGGTTCTATCGCCGGTCCGGACTGGTTGCCGGCGCCGGATTTATGCGCAATCTGGTTCTGATTCTTTTGCTGTTTACGGTTTTTTATCAAATTCTGGCCAAACCCCTTGCCAAGTTGGCCCGCGAAATTAAATCCATCAATCCAGACCATCCTGGCGAAAAACGTCTCACACCGATCACTTTCAGTGGTGAGCATGAACTGGCACAAGTCATTGACAGCTCAAACAGTTTATTGGATGCCGTGGATTTGTCCTTGGCCAAGCGCCGGGCGGTGGAACTGGCTCTGCGTAAAAGTGAAGAACACGTCCGCCAGATTATCGACAGCCTGCCGGTTCTGGTTGGGGCGCGAAATCGCGACGGTGTGTATATTTTTGCCAATCATGCTTTGGCTAAGTTTTTAGGCAGTACTGTAGAGGAAATGCAGGGGCGCAGTGTTCACGATTTCTCTGAGTATTACCTGTCCGATGTATCTCGTGTACAGGCTTTGGATCTGAAGGTTATTGAGTCCGGCAAAGGCCTGGAAGTTATTGAAGAAATCTATGTGATCAATGGGCGGCAGCGCCATTATTTGCAAACCCACATCATGCCTCTGGATTTCTACGATGAAGTGGTTTCGCTGGCCGTTTCCACTGACGTTACCGAACAGCGTCGGGCTCAGGCCAAAATGGAGCACATGGCGTACCACGATTCCCTCACGAACCTACCCAACCGTTTGCACCTGGTCGAGCGTTTGGAGCATGAACTGCGCCGCGCCCAGCGCCATCATTATTTTGGAGCGGTGCTGTTTATCGATCTGGATCAATTTAAAAACATTAACGATTCTCTCGGGCATCCGGTGGGCGATGCCGTGCTTAAGGAAATGGCAGCCCGTTTACTCGATTCCGTGCGCCAGGAGGATCTGGTGGCCCGTCAGGGCGGCGATGAGTTTGTGGTTATTCTTACGGTGCTCGATACCGATTCGGGCACGGCGGCCATCAAAGCCGGTGAAGTTGCCGAGAAAATACGTCAACAACTTTCCGCTCCCTTTTATTATGGGGATATGGAATTGCGGGTGACCTGCAGTGTGGGCGTAGTGGTGTATCCCGACTTTAAGTCTTCGGTTCATGAGTTGCTGAGTTTCGCTGATACGGCAATGTATCAGGTAAAAGACAAGGGACGAGATGCAGTTGAATTTTTCAATGAGGACATGGCCGACCAAGTCAGTCGTCAGCTGACGATGGAAGGGGATTTGCACCGCGCCATCGAAACCCAGCAATTTGAATTGTACTTTCAACCCAAAGTGGACACGGAAACCAATCGTATTGTGGGGGCAGAAGCGCTGATTCGTTGGCATCATCCCAATGACGGTATGGTCTCACCGGCGGTGTTTATTCCAGTGTTGGAGACCTCTGGGCAAATTATTGATGTGGGCAACTGGGTCATTGAACAGGCTTGCGTAAAGTTGCGGGATTGGTTTGATCGAGGGCTCTGGAAGAAAGATATGATCCTGAGTGTGAATATCAGTCCACGCCAGTTCCGTCATCAGGGTTTTGTGGACGATGTCTGCCAGATTTTGGAGGATGTTCAGATTCCCCGTGGTTCCCTGAGTATGGAAATTACCGAAGGGGTGGTTATTCAAGGTGTTGAAGAAACCATTAGCACCATGAAATCTCTGTCGGTGTTGGGCGTGAGCTTTTCGCTTGATGATTTTGGAACCGGTTATTCTTCGATCAGTTATCTCAAGCGTTTGCCTGTGGCAACATTGAAAATTGACCAGAGTTTTGTCAGGGATATTCCGGAAGATCGCAGTGATCGCGTGTTGGTTGAAACCATTATTGCGATGGCGCGACTGCTAGGCTTGAATGTCGTGGCCGAAGGCGTCGAAACCCGAGAACAATTGGATTTATTGCGTCAATACGGCTGCCATCAGTATCAAGGTTTCTATATTAGTCCTCCGGTGCCGGAAGCAGAGTTCATCAAACTGTTGGGCGACAGCCAAAGTCGGGTGGAGAACGAAGAATTGAATACTGGTTCTTCTTAAGACCTGAACAGAGTGAATGGAACGTTGGTCGGAGTATTCGGCCTAACTGAGTTTAGCGAGCAGCACTGGCACGGCCGTTTCTACTCTCAGAATTCTTGGCCCCAGAGACAGGGCTTTCATTCCCGCAGCCTGCAACTTTTCTATTTCATAGTCCGTAAATCCCCCTTCGGGGCCAATCGCGAGATAGGTCTCGTCCTCAGTGGGTTGAGCGAGATCCGCATCTGGGGAAGGGTGGGCAACAAAAGCGTTTTTCCCATCGATAAGACTCGGTAGGATATCTTCCGCAAAGGGGCGGAAGCGCGGGTGTTTGATAATGTTCGGAAGCTGTGTGTCGACGCCTTGTTCAAGGCCCAGTAATAGCTGTTCATGCAACTCTTCATCCCCCAGCTGGGGCGATTGCCAGTAACTTTTCTCTACCTTATTGCTGTGGATCAGATGAATATCTTTAACGCCCATGCTGGTTGCGGTTTGCAGAACCCGCTTCAACATGAGGGGGCGTGGCAAAGCGAGTATCAGTCTGATCGGATTCGGCGGAGGCGGTTCTTGGGACAGTGTTACCTCAATATGGGTACTGGTGTTGTCCTGCTCGTAAATCAAGGCCCGACCCATATTCCCATTGAGAAGCCCCACTTGCAGTTCCCGTCCAGGGCCCAACTTTTGAATCTTGACAATGTGCTCATGCTGGCGGCCGCTTAAGCATGCGCGTAGAACGTCACCCGAACGGGAAACAATATCAGTATCTTGAATCAGGGCGAGGTTCATAGTTCTGGCTTAAACTGGCGAGGTGTGTTGGTTGAAGGGCCTGAATTTGGCGCCCCCGGCTGGAATCGAACCAACAACTAAGTCTTAGGAGGACCCTATTATATCCATTTAACTACGGGGGCAGCGGGTGGCTATTCTAACAACTGTATCCCCAGAATTGAAATCTCTGTGAGGATTTGATGCTGTCGCGGCCTACAATAGGTGATAGAGATCGATAAAATAGAAACCTGACTACACGATGGAAAAGGGCGTTACAATGCAGCTGCCTGATTCTATAAGTATCCCTAGGCCCTGGCCCAGATGAGGACGATTTTGAAAGATTCCCGTGAATTATTATTGCCCAGTGACTTTCCGGCGATTCGCCGTACGGAACTCAATACCTTACAGTTGAACCTCGGTTACTTGTGTAACCTGAGCTGTACACACTGCCATGTGAATGCGGGCCCCAAACGCACGGAACTGATGACGGCTGAAACCATCGATTTGGTGATCGCCCTATTGGAAAAGGGGGATATTCAGTGCCTGGATCTCACTGGCGGTGCGCCAGAGATGAACCCAGAGTTTCGCCGCCTTGTTCGAGCCGCAAGGGCTTTGGATGTGGCTGTGATTGATCGCTGTAATCTCACGATCCTGCTCGAACCAGGCTATGAAGACCTGGCGGAATTTCTTGCAGAACACCAGGTGGAAGTCTGTGCCTCCCTTCCGTGCTATTCGGAACAGAATGTTGATGCACAGCGCGGCAAGGGGGTTTTTGAGGAGTCGATTGAAGCCCTGCAAAAACTCAATCAACTCGGTTATGGAAATGGTTTGCCCTTGAGTCTGGTTTACAACCCAGGGGGCGCATTTCTGCCACCACCACAAGGCGATCTGGAACGAGATTACAAGCGCGAATTGAAAGAGCAGTACGGTATCGTGTTCGATCATTTGTTGACCATCACGAATATGCCGATCAGTCGTTTTGGTGCCGTACTGCATGCGAAGGGCGAATTCCAATCGTATGTGCAGTTGTTAAAAGATAACTTCAGTCAGGACAATCTGGCGGCAGTGATGTGTCGCCAGTTGGTCAGCGTTGACTGGCAGGGGTTTTTATACGACTGCGATTTCAATCAGATGCTGGAGATGCCGATTCACGCCTCACGCCAGAACGATACGTTGATTGCCAGCGATCAGCCGATGCATATACGAGATCTTCTGGGGCAATCCTTGCGGCACATCCCGATCAAAGTTGCTGAGCATTGCTACGGTTGTACCGCGGGGCAGGGCAGCAGCTGCAGCGGCGCATTGTAAACCGGGTACGATGGAAAATTTGCGCGTGCAAGACGAGGCTCAACATTCGAACGTAAAAACAATCGAAGTCGAACCACGGTTGTCTGTGGTGATTCCTGTGTATCAAGAAGCCGAAAACTTGTTGGCGTCTTTGCAGCATTTTCAATGTCTCCGGAGGCAGGGCGCTGAACTGATTGTTGTCGACGGGTACAGCCGCGATGGCAGTCATTCATGTCTGCAGGCAAATAAGGCCTTATGGGATCAATGCCTGTTATCGAGTCCAGGGCGAGCTCGCCAAATGAACACCGGTGCTCAATTTGCCCGGGGCAAATACTTACTCTTTCTACATCTTGACTCGAGATTCAATACCGAATTTCCCATTGAGGAACTGAATCAGCTCGATTCGGACGGCCGTTGGGCCTATTGCGAACTCGGTTTATGTCGCCAGGAATTCCCCTATAGCCTGATTGCACGTTCTATTAACTGGCGCTCCAAAGTCAGCGGCAGTGTGACCGGAGACCAGGGAATATGCTTGTCGAAATCTTTATTTGACACATTGGGCGCTTACCCCGATATTCCTCTGATGGAAGACATTGCCTTGAGCGATGCTCTGCGAAAGCAGCAGCCGGCGCTGAGGTTGAACTGCCAACTCGAAACGTCCAGCCGACGCTGGCAAAAGCAGGGTGTCGTCAGGACGATTTTAATGATGTGGTGGCTGCGCATTCAATATCGCTTTGGTGTCAGTGCCTCGGAGTTGGCTAAAAAGTACTACCCGAATATTAATTACAGTAAGGCAAGGGAAAAACCTGTGCTGTCATTAGAAACGTATCTTAAGGACAACACAGAATGATTGCCCGACACGGCTCAACATCTTCATCGAAGAACGTCATTGTTCAGTTTGCCAAATGGCCCGAGCTGGGCAAAGTGAAAACCCGTATGCAACCGCATTTGAGTACGGGACAAAGCCTCGCCCTACACAAACGACTCCTTAGCCATTGTTGTAATACTTTGTTTGATCCTACTCGATGGGACCATCAATTGTGGCTGGCGGGCAGTGAAGCGTATTGGAGTAAATCCGATCCTCAAACGGTTCTGTCTTCATTGGATATTGAAACAAGCCCTGAGATTCGCAGCCAATGTGCGGGTGATTTGGGCGATAAAATGTCTTATGCCGCTCGGCAGTCCCTGATGCGTTATCAAAACGTGGTAATCATTGGCAGTGACTGCCCGTTTATTTCCGAGTCCTATATCAATCAGGCGTTTACCCGTCTGGAAGAAGGGAGCGACATTGTTATTGGCCCAGCGAATGATGGTGGTTACGTTCTGTTGGCCTTGCGCGCAGAAGTGAATGAAGATGGTTTTCGAGCACTGTTTGAGAATATGCCTTGGAGCCAAGCGCAGCTATTGGGTGTAACCCTGGAGAAGATTCGCAAGGCGGGATTGTCGGTTCAACTTTTGGATACCTTGAGCGATATCGATCGACCGGAAGATCTCGACCTGCTCGCAGAACTTCCCGGCGAACAGGCCTGGTTTCCGTCAGTGTAACTACGCCTGAATTGCTGAACTGTTGCGGTTGCCGGTGTGATTGGTGCGACCACTGGCGGTGTAGAGATTCTGCTGGGCATCTTGGCCGCGTAACAGTTGCATTAAACTCTGTACCGTTTGCTGGCTGCGCGCAATAATTTTGCCATTGATTTCATTGAGTTGCTGGCACTGGGCAATGGTGTCTTTCAGGGATTGCCAGTGATCTTTCAAATCAGCATCACCCATAGCGTCAATTAAACTTTCCCAGGCGTATTGATCATTCGGTTGTTGCAGTTCCCGCAGAATCTCGGCCCTTTGTACAGAGCCAGCGTCCAGGGTGTTCAACAGAGATGTTTTTTCTTCCAGAAGTTCACGCAGGTGTTCGTGATCTCGCTCCTGCAGGGCTTCCTGTTCTTTTTCCAATAAATGGAGAAGGGCGAGGCTGCTGGTCAGATCCTGATCAACCAGATCAGAGATGGCGAGGGTAGATGCGCTCGCAGCGCGTTCGTTTTGATTCTCTCTGGCGAGCGGGTTTGACATGGTAAGTCTCCTATAGAGCAAATTCTTATGCGCTGGGCGCAATCCTATCCTTTATGTCTGGCCGGCCGAGCGGAGCCGGACCAGTTTGAACGAGGTAACACGACATGCTGCCGGAGTCTTAGGCGAACAAGTCTTCCTGTTGCAGCATCTTGGCGGCAATACGTTCAGGGTTAACCTCAAATTTACCTTCAGCGATGGCTTTCTTAATATTCGCCACCTTTTCACTGTCCACTTCAGGGGCCTTTGCAACGGCTGCTGACAGCTTGCCAAAGGATTTTGCCTCTGGACTCAGCATGACCTTATCTCCTACGTTGCCCAGTTTGCTCTCCGGAGCCGGAGCGGGGGCTTTGGCGTTACTTTCAGTATTTCGTTCTACGCCATTACGTTCTCGTGTGGTATTGGTCTGATTGGCATTGTTAACGCCGTTGTTTGAATTAATGACCATAATAGTAAGCCTCTGATAAATATCGTGTTTTTCGCTCGTTAAGGTGTTACATAAAGGGCTCAGTTGCTCTACTGAGAGTTTTCCTTACCTGTGTTGTCGGCCGCTCAACAGCAATCTTTAGCTTTTTTTTGCAATTAATTTCCTGGCAGGCAACAGGCATTAAAACCGCCCTTATAGTACTACCTCCACCCGACCCGGTGCCACGACGCGTGCCTTCACGATTTGCTCAGATCGGTTGTTTTTTACTCGAATTTGTTCGCCTACTTTGCCATCGGCCAAGGCTGTCGCTGAAGTGCTGACGCTGGCGTTGCCAAAACGGGCCGCCAGTATCAAATTATCGCCTCGACGGATAACTCTGGGTGGTGTCAGGAAATTAGCTTTGATGGCTTCCCCTTGGGGAAGGGCGCGTTTTAGTTGCTGTCCAATCAACTGATGCTCCTGCAGCAGAGTCTGATTGGGGCTGACAACCTTGCTCTGGCGAATCAAGTCGCCTTTTTCCAGGATTTGGCCCCTGACCAATGGCTGCGCAGCGACCAGAATTTTGGCATAAGCTGAAATACGGGCGCTTATGAAAATCGCCCAGGGTTTGGGGGCCGAGCAACTGACCCGCACGCTGGCCTGGTTGCGCAAGGTGCTTGGGTTACTTTGCTCAAAATTAAGTGGTGCAGAACAAGGGGTGAGCCGTAAACGACGATCAACGGCGTTTACACGCACATCAATACGTTCGTAGCCGCGCTGTGTGAGGTCGGCGTATTGTTTCTTCAAGTAATGCTCGGTTTCTTGTCTAAGCACCGAGTTGTAATCCGTTTGTGCCACAGCCAAGCCGCTGAACAGGAGTGTGCTGCCAAGCGCGAGGGGATATAGAAGCTGACTGAGTGTCATGGCATTAATCCGAATCGATTTTTACGTTAAAGAGTTGCTCCGGCCCGCCGTTATCTTTGCTAATTGCTGTACCACTCCAGCGCGGACGAACTGCGCTGGGAATTTGACACTTTCGGCTTTCGAGAGCGATTTGCCATAGTAAAAGCAATAAGCGTGCCCATATGGCGCTAAAGATTGAACCGACAACCTGAATCTAGAGTTTCCGAAGGAATACAAAATGACGAGATCTACAGCAGCTTATAAAGAAGCAATCAGTGCAGTTGGCAACACTATCGAGGTTCTGCTGTTTAAGCTTACCGGCGATCAGCTGTACGGGATTAATGTGTTCAAAGTGAAAGAGGTTCTACCTTGTCCGCCATTGAACAGTATTCCCAACAGTGACGAGAGTGTGCCCGGTTGCGCGCATATTCGAGGTCAGACCATTCCGGTTATCGATTTGGCCCAGGCGGCGGGCATGGGCGAGCTGACCGATCTACAGGATCGGTTTTTGATTGTCACTGAGTACAGCCGATCGATTCAGGGCTTTCTGGTTTACTCTGTGGATCGTATTGTGACTCTGCAGTGGAGTGATCTCTCTAAGGCGCCGGCGGGTGTCGGCGAAGACAATTATTTGACTGCGGTTGCGAAGATAGATGAGAAACTCGTAGAGATTATGGATGTTGAAAAAGTCCTGGATGAAGTGAATCCCGTTGACGAAGAAATTCAGGATGATGTGGTTCCCGATGAAGTCATGCAGGAAGAACACGATCGCAAGTTGATGATCATTGATGACTCGGCCGTGGCGCGTAAGCAAATCAAGCGGGTAGCCGACAAGATGAACATCGACTCGGTGCAAGCAATTAATGGCCAGGATGCCTTGGACTACCTCAATAAGCAGGCAGCCGATGGCCATAATTTGAATCAGGAAATCTATGCGGTGGTCTGTGATATTGAAATGCCGGGCATGGACGGGTACACCTTTGCGACCAAAGCAAAGGCTGATGAGCGTTACAGCCAGATTCCCATTCTATTACACAGCTCTCTCGGGGGGGTGTTGAATGAAGAGTTGGTGAAAAAATCCGGGGCGAATCAGTTTTTGGCGAAATTCGAGCCGAATGAACTTGCGAAATGGATCAGTACGCAAGTGATCGCTCGTGGAGGTAATGTAGAAGACGCTTAATCACGGATGACATCCAAAATGAGCATTGCAAGTGCGGTGCTCTATACACGGCTGTAGTAGCCAGTACTGATAGGGTATATGGGGATGGAGGAAGCATTGGCGATAGCACCGGGAGACGCGCTCGTATTCGAGCGGTTTCGTCAGTTTTTGAAAACAGAGTGCGGAATTCATCTGGCTGAGAATAAGCAGTATCTGGTGCAAACGCGGGTGAAACAAATTCTTGAGCACAATAAGCTGGCCAGCCTGTCTGATTTGATCAGTCGAGCAAGCTTATCGCCTCAATTGCGTTTGGAAGTCGTGGATGCCATGACGACCAATGAAACCTATTGGTTGCGAGACAGCTACCCTTTTGATCTGCTGCAACATAAATTGCTGGGAGAAATCCAGGCGAATAAAGGTGGCGCACAGGGACGTATTCGGATTTGGTCAGCGGCCTGCTCGTCCGGGCAGGAACCCTATTCAATCAGCATGGTGGTTCAGGACACTCCGGGTATCCACATGCCGGTTGATATCGTTGCTGGGGACATATCCCCAACCATGTTGAAAGCTGCTCAACGAGGAGAATACGACAGTTTAGCGATGTCTCGGGGCTTAAATCTTGAATACAAAGAGCGTTATTTTCGCCAGACCGGTGAAGATACTTGGCAGGTCATTCCTGAGATTAGCCGACGGGTGAGTTTTCAGACACTGAATTTAATGAGCGGTTACGGCGCATTGGGTAAATTCGACATCATCTTTTGTCGTAATGTGTTGATCTATTTTGATCAGGCCCTGAAGCAGGATATCCTGCGCCGATTCCACAGCTGCCTGAATCCCGGTGGTACGCTATTCCTCGGCGCTTCCGAAGGCATTACCGGTGTCGAAGATTATTATGAAATGGTTAACTGCCGCCCGGGCATTTGCTATATCGCGAAAGACTTGAACGCCTGAGCTTCAGGCCCTCAATAGGCCGTTGCGTGATTGATCTGGCAGCGGCAATCTCTCCAATCGGATCGATCGTCGGGGGAAACGTCTTGCCGCTTTCCTCTCGAAGCGTGATTTTCTGTCTTTTTTCTCGAATCAAAAAATCTTTAAAACCGCATAAAAAACAATAAGTTAGAAAAATTTTCTGCAGTTGGCCCAGCTCTTGCAAATCTTCTGGCAAATGAACAGCAACGCCCAATATGGGCAAAACGCTAAGCAGGAGAGACCCAGGTGGCCATCAGCTTTCAAAACGCACTAGGCATTCATGATTCAGCGTTGCGCATTCGCGCGCAACGTGCCGAGGTGATCGCGGAGAATCTGGCAAATGCCGATACGCCGAACTACAAAGCGCGTGATCTGGATTTTCAAGCCATGTTGCAGACCGCCCATCAGCACCAGAATCGTGGTCTGGACATGAATGTCAGTGACAGCAAGCACGTATCCGGTGGCGCAACCCTGTTCTCCGACGATGAGCTTCTTTACCGCAATCCGCTGGCCCCATCAGTTGATGGCAACACAGTGGAAGCGCACGTAGAGCACGCCAAATACATGGAAAATTCTCTGGCGTTTCAAAGCAGCTTCACTTTTCTCAATGGCAAATTTAAAGGCCTTATGTCGGCCATTCGCGGCGAATAGGATAAGTCATCATGTCTCTGAATAACGTTTTTAATATCTCCGGTTCTGGCATGAATGCGCAAAGTGTTCGTTTGAACACTACGGCCAGTAACCTGGCTAATGCACAGTCGGCAAGCTCCAGTATCGATCAGGTATATCGTGGTCGTCATCCGGTTTTTGCCGCCGCACAACGTGATGCGATGAACATCGATTTCGATACCTTGGATGATGGTTTGCCGGCTGCATCGGGTGTGCAGGTGATGGGGGTGGTCGAAAGTGATGCGCCGTTACAGCGTCGTTACGAGCCTCATCATCCCGAATCCGATGACGAGGGTTATGTGTACTACCCCAACGTCAATGTGGTGGAAGAAATGAGCAATATGATTTCCGCTTCACGTTCTTTCCAGGTCAATGTTGAAGTAATGAACTCCGCCAAGCAAATGGTGCAACGGGTTCTGACGCTGGGTCAGTAAGCGGCTTCGTAAAGTATTCGGACACAGGAAAACACCATGAGCACGGTAAACAATAGCATTCAGGACAATCCCTACCTGAAAAACCTGGTGATAGGGAACACCTCGCAAACGACCCAGAGTACCGGTGCGGCAACGCCTAACAATGAGTTGGGAAAGGACGCCTTTTTGGAATTAATGGTGGCTCAACTGAAAAATCAGAGCCCGTTGAACCCCACAGAAAACGGTGAGTTTGTGGCCCAGTTGGCCCAGTTCAGCAGTGTGGAGTCTCTGGATAATCTGAACAATCGTTTTGACACTTTCGCGACCAGCTTTCAGTCCAATCAGGCATTACAGGCTTCTTCCCTGGTGGGGCGCTCGGTCACGGTGCCTGCGACACAAACCCAGTTGCCCGCAAACGGTGTGGTATCGGGAGTGGCGAAGTTGCAAACCGCTGCCAGTGATGTGTTTCTCACGATTTCAGATTCTGCTGGCGCGGTGGTGGATCAAGTTCCATTGGGTAGCTTGCCGTCCGGTAATCACAATTTCCGCTGGGATGGAAAACAGTTGGAGCTGAACGGAGATCTGCTTGATTGGCAGTCCAGCAATGACTCGGTAGCGCCCGGTGAATACACCTTCCGCGTCAACGGCACCAGTGGTGATAACAGTGAGCAGTTTGATACCTCTCTCAGCGCCCAGGTGAGCAGTGTCACCATGGGGGCTGACAATAAACTTACCTTGAATTTGAAGGGTATGGGCGCGGTCGATTTCGATCAGATTGAACAAATTAACCAGTAATCAGGCTTGGTTCTTGAAGCCTCATCACGCAGTAACGCATCGATAAAAATTTGGGTCAGAGCGGCAATGTTTGTCCTCTGTCAGGGCGAAGCGGCTAAGGCGGCCGCTTTGCTAACTTTCAGGAGTGTATTATGTCATCGTCATTCAATATTGGTCTCAGTGGTATTCGCGCAGCGAACTCAGACTTGTCGATTACCGGTAATAATATTGCTAATGCCAGTACGGTGGGTTTTAAAAACTCACGGGCGGAGTTTGGTGATGTCTATTCCAACCAACTCTTCGGTTCGGCTTTAAACCGTCCGGGCTCGGGTGTGAGTTTGCAATCTGCCGCTCAACAATTTAATCAGGGCAGCATTAACAGCACATCGAACGTTCTGGATATGGCCATCAGTGGCGACGGTTTCTTTGTGGTTAATCAGGGGGGTGAGCAGCTTTACACCCGTGCCGGTACCTTTGGTTTGGACAATGAAGGTAATGTGATCACCAATTCCGGGGCACGACTGCAAGGCTTTGGCGTGGATGAAAGCGGTAAGCCCAATGGCATTTTGAATGATTTGAAAATCGATGCGAGCTTACAGCAGCCCCAGCAAACCAGCTCAGTAGAGTCCGGCGTCAATCTGGATGCCAATGAAGAAGTTTTGGAGCGCATCGGTAAGAAGTTCTCAACCGACGGGAACTCAGTTGCCGTGACGCAGGTAGGCATCGCCGATCCAACCCGAACCCAGGTGGATGGCGCTTCAACCGCATTCCCGGCGGCAACTTTCGATTTTTCTACCGACAGTATTACGTTTGATATCACTCTGGCCAATGCGGAATCCGGCAATAACGGTACGGTAAGCATTAATCTGAGTACCGCCCAGGGTTTGCCGGCGAATGTGAACAACTACAACGATGTTCGTACCTTGGTCAACGTGATTAACGCGCAAATTTCATCACCCACGCTCCCGCAGACGGCCATTGATGTGCAAGCTGTTGCGGTGAATGATGGTGGTGGTGACTTCCATGTTGAATTTCGAGCGCTGCGTGATGGTGAGCCATCTCAAATTACCATCGACAATGGTAACGGCAATGAATCTGAAATCGGCTTTGCCGCTTTACCGGCAACGGATAATTCCGGTGCGCCTGCGGTGAACAATGGTTATCCGGCACAGTCCATTGATGTGGTGGGTCCCGATGGCAGCACAATCACCTATAACAGCACCAAGTGGGCGACCGCTGCGGCGACGTCATCTGAATTAAACGCTCTGGCAGGTGTCACTGCCAAGGCGTCAACAGAAGCCAAGATTACCGCGACTAACTTTAACAACCCCGGCAATAACATGGTGCTGGAGTTGAATGATGTGGCCCTTGATGCGGATGATCTGGCGGGTCTGGCGACTCAGATCAATAACCTGAGTGATACCAGCCTGTCCGGCATCACTGCGGAGATTGTCAACGGCGATCTGGTGGTTACCTCCAGTATCGGACACGATCTAAAGTTCGCTCTGACGGGCGGAGACGATGAAACTTCGGTTCAGATTATTGGTAACGAAGATGCGCCGGAACAGATATTAGAAATTGATACGGCGGGTGGTTTGGCGATTGCCACCGCGACCAATGCGGGCGGCAATGCGATTGTCGTCGGTGGTAAAATCGACATTCAATTGGAAGATGGTTATGAAGTGAATAATCTGAATCCACCGGCTCTGGGCTTATTTCAGCCTTTTAACGCCAACAGTTTTACCGATGTGGTGCTTAACCCATTCGACCCGAATGACCCTAAAAGTTACAACCACACCACCGCCGTTAAGGTTTTCGATAGTCTGGGCAATGAGCATACGATGAATCAGTATTTCATTAAGCAGAAGTATGACCCTGAGGTAGCGGGTAGCTCGCCCAATCATTGGAAAATGGTTGTGACCATTGACGGCAAAGAAGTGGGTGACCCGGACACCTCATTGCCATCTCCGCAAAACAAAGAACCGACCCGCGCGGAATTTGACTTGCACTTTAAAGAAAATGGCGACTTCAATACCGCGTTGTCGGATGATGTACTGATTTCCAACTGGACGCCTCTGGATGCACAGGGGCAGCCTTTAGGCACTCTGAAGCCGCTGCCGGTTTTAGAGGGGGGAGTAGCACCGGTTCCACAGCCATCGACCACGTCGAACTTCACAATCGACATGAGCAAATCCAGTCAGTTTGGCGATAAGTTTACGGTGAAGTCGGTTGATCAGGATGGTTTCGCTACTGGTCGCTTAACCGGACTGACCATCAGCGAAGAGGGTGTCATCTTTGCCCGGTTCAGTAACCAGGAATCCGAAGCCTTGGGTCAAGTTGCATTAGCCAACTTCACCAACAATCAAGGCTTGCAACCCCAGGGTAATACCATGTGGGCGGAGAGTTTTGATTCCGGAGTGCCCAGTATTTCTTCACCGAAAAGTGGCGGATTGGGTTCCGTAACCGCGTCGGCCTTGGAAGATTCCAATGTGGATTTATCGACTGAACTTGTGGACCTGATCATTGCTCAGCGAAACTACCAGGCGAATGCCAAAACCATTGAGACAGCCAATCAGGTAACTCAAACCATTATTAATCTGCGTTAATAACAGTGGCGGCAAGGCATTGCCTAGGGGCTTTGCCGCCACGGTTTTTCTTGTTATTTACCGCTTAGTGAGCCTGCGTTATATTCTCTTTGTTTTGTGTATTTTCATTCTATCTTACTGAATTATAAGCAATTTTTAATTGCTGTCCTTTTCCGTTCCAGTTCTGGCATCCCATTTGCAGTTATCTGCCTAAGTGAATAAATGCGGCAAGAGCGTCGATTGTGTGACGCTTTTCCCGGTGAGTTTTTCGCCGCCTGTTTTGCCGCCAAAGCAGAGAGATAGCAATGGATAGAGCGCTTTTTACCGCCATGACTGGCGCCAAAAATAATATGTTGGCGCAGAGCAATCACGCCAATAACTTGGCTAATGCCAATACTCAGGGTTTTCGCGCCGACTTCACCCAGGCTCGCAGCATGGCGGTGTATTACGGTGAAGGGCACCCCAGTCGAGTGTTTTCCCTGACGGAAAACCCCGGCACGGATTTTCGTCCAGGGCCTATCGATTACACAGGGCGCGAATTGGATATCGCCATGAACGGAGAAGGCTTCTTTGCGATTACTGCGCCTGACGGCACTGAAGCCTACAGTCGGGATGGGGCCTTGAGCATCGACATCAACGGTATTTTACGCAATGGCTCGGGTCACCCTGTTTTAGGTGACGGTGGTTTTATTGCTATCCCGCCTGCTGAGAAAATTGAAATCGCCTCCGACGGAACCATATCCGCGGTGCTGTTGGGGCAGGGTGTTGATCAACCGGTCCAGATCGATCGCATCAAGATGGTGAGCATTGACCATCAAGACCTTGAAAAATTTGAAGATGGTTTGGTGCGCCTGCGTGAAGGTGGCCTGGAAGGTGCAACACGCGATGCGGATGTGAACCTCCGTCTGCAATCAGGCTACATCGAAGCCAGCAACGTAAACCCTGTTGAAGAATTTACCGATCTGCTCAGCCTGGCACGCCAATATGAAGTGCAGGTGAAAATGATGCGCACCGTGAAGGAAAATTCCGAAGCCTCAGCACGGCTGCTTCAAAGTTCTTAATTCAATCTTGTACGGCTTGCTTAACAGCGAAAAAGAATAGGTAACATTATGCACGCAGCTCTTTATGTCAGTAAAACCGGTTTGGCCGCACAAGATAAGCAGCTGACCACCATTTCCAATAACCTGTCGAACGCGTCAACGATCGGCTTTAAACGCGACCGCGCGGTATTTGAAGATCTGTTGTATCAAATCCAGCGCCAACCGGGTGGTCAGTCAACGGTTGATACCCAGTTACCGTCGGGCTTGCAATTGGGTGCCGGTGTGCGCGTAGCAGGTACCAGTAAAGAATTCACGGAAGGCAGTTTACAGGTCACCGACCAAACTCTGGATGTTGCAATTAATGGTCGCGGCTTTTTCCAGATTGTGCAGCCTAATGGTGACGTCGCCTATACCCGGAACGGCCAATTCAGTTTGAATCGGGACGGCCAAATCACCGATGTAAACGGTTTATTGCTCGAACCTGCGATTACGATTCCCCAGGGCACCAACCGTGTCACCATCGGTACTGATGGTGTCGTGACGGCTTATACCGATGGCCAGGTCACTGGCCAGCAATTGGGCAACATTCAGCTGGTGGATTTTGTAAACCCCGCAGGCCTGCAGGCCATCGGCAGCAATATGTTCTATCAGACTGCCGCCAGTGGTGACCCCATTAACTCCATTCCCGGTCAGAACGGCATGGGTTCTCTGCAGCAGGGCAGCCTGGAAAATTCCAACGTGGATATCGTGGAAGAAATGGTCAATATGATCACGACTCAGCGGGTGTATGAAATGAACTCGAAAGTGGTTTCCACTGCCGACCAGATGTTGCAGTTTGTTTCCCAGAATATTTAATTCTCCAAGGCTGATTAGCGCTATGAAAAAGAAAAGTCTGCAACTCATCTATCGCTGCCTGGCTGTTGTAGCGGCAAGCCTGAGTTTGAGTGCTTGTGTGATCCAACAGCCCGTTCACCCGGGTGAAGCGGCCTTTGCGCCCGCCCACGATGTACCGGCGCCACTGCCAGCTCCAACCGCCGGTTCGTTGTATCGTGAAGGGATGGCGTTGGCCTTATACAACGATCGAAAAGCACATCGCGTAGGCGACATTATTGAGATTATTCTTTCTGAAAGAACCACGTCGACTAAGTCGTCCAGTGTGGTCACGAAGAAAGAAAACACCATTGATATCCAGGAAGCCCAGGGTGGGGTTGGCACTATCCTAGGCAGTAATATTTCAGCCTCTAACTTGAGTTTGCTGACCGACTTGATCGGCAAACGCAATTTCAGTGGCAATGGTGATGCTGAACAAAACAACAGTTTAAACGGCAGTATTACTGTGACGGTTTCCGGTGTCCAAAGTAACGGCAACTTACTGGTTCGCGGAGAAAAGTGGATGACGCTCAATCAAGGTGATGAGTACATTCGCATCAGTGGTATTTTGCGCCCCGATGACATCACTCCAAACAATACCGTGGCGTCCACCAAACTAGCCAACGCCAGAATTACTTACAGCGGGCAGGGTGTGGTCGCCAACTCCACCAAAATGGGTTGGCTGTCCCGCTTTTTCAACAGTGAATACTGGCCGTTCTGATGGGTTTAGGTGTCAATTTTATGAAACACATGGGTTGTTTGTTTTTACTGGTGCTGGTGAGCCAACTTTCCTTCGCTGATCGCATCAAGGATCTAGCGTCCGTTGCGGGCGTGCGCAGTAACCAGTTGGTCGGCTACGGCCTGGTTGTTGGTTTGGATGGCACGGGTGATCAGACCAACCAGACGCCGTTCACCACACAGTCTTTTCTCAGCATGATGAAACAGTTTGGCGTGACGGTTCCAGAAGGCGAGCGCGTCACCTTGAAAAATGTTGCGGCCGTGGCAATTCATGCCGAATTGCCACCGTTTTCGAAACCGGGCCAAACTATCGACGTCACCGTATCATCACTGGGGAACGCTAACAGCCTGCGTGGCGGTAGTTTATTGCTGGCGCCATTAAAGGGCGTCGATGGAAATATTTATGCTTTAGCACAAGGTAACCTGGTAGTAGGGGGCTTTGGCGCAGAGGGTGCCGATGGTTCCCGCATCACCGTTAATGTTCCGGTGGCGGGACGTATCCCGAGCGGCGCCATTGTCGAGCGTGAAGTGCCCAGTAATTTTAATAGCGGTCAGCCCTTAGTGTTCCATTTGAAGCGTTCTGATTTCACCACCGCCAAACGCGTTGCTGATGTTATCAATACGACCCTTGGTCCAGATGTGGCGCGCCCGATGGACGCAACGTCAGTGGAAGTGGATGCACCAATCAATCCTTCACAGCGTGTCAGTTACCTTTCCATGCTTGAAAACCTGGAAGTAACCCCCGGCGAAGAGGCGGCCAAAGTCATTATCAATTCCCGTACCGGAACCATTGTGGTGGGCAAACACGTTAAGGTCGATCCAGTTGCTGTGACGCACGGTAACTTGACCGTTACTGTCTCTGAAAGTGTCGAAGTCAGTCAGCCGAATGGACTGGCAGCGGGAACTACGGCTGTTGTGCCTGACAGTCAGGTCGCAATCGAAGAAGAAGATAATCCAATGTTCAAGTTTGCACCGGGACCCTCTCTGGAAGACATCGTTCGTGCGGTCAACAATGTGGGTGCTGCCCCAGGTGATCTGATGGCGATATTGGAAGCTCTGAAGCAATCAGGTGCTCTGAAAGCGGAACTGGTGGTGATTTAATGAAAAATCTAGATGCCTTGTCTCGCCCCAGTTTGACCAATTCAGGCGTTAACTATAACGACCTGAACTCCCTGAATTCCATCAAGCAGGCCGGCCGGGACAAAGACCCGGAATCCTTGCGCAAGGTTGCTCAACAGTTTGAAGCGATGTTTATCCAAACCATGTTGAAAACCATGCGTCAAACCAACGAAGTTTTTGGCAAAGACAACTTCTTGAACAGCAGTGAAACGGCTCTTTACCAAGGCATGCTTGACGACCAGATGAGTTTGTCACTGAGTAACGGTCGTGGGTTGGGATTGGCGGATGCTTTTTTCCAGCAAATGAATCGTCAATACAATTTTTCAAGAGCCGAGGGTGGAAATGTTGGAGGTGAACAGAGTCTGGGCAGCTCGGTCACCCCGCATGGTGGTCAATTACAGTCAGGGCAAACGATGCAAGGTGAGTTGAATTGGCAGGCGATTACCAGCAGTTCAGCGTTTGAGGGCATCGATCTGGCGGCAATGCGTATCAAGATGGAACAGGCCGCCGAGGCGCGCCGAGCTTTTATTGCGGCGGGCGCTGATAAGGCCCGTGAATTGCCGAACGGCCTGACTCAATCCATGGCGGACAGCATTGAAAACTTTATCGAGCAATTGGCGCCTGCAGCGAAGCGTATTGCTAACTACCTCGGTGTTGAAGCGAAAGGCATCATTGCTCAGGCAGCGCTTGAGACAGGCTGGGGGCAACACATTATTCAGGACAAGGGTGGGCAGAGCAGTTTCAATCTGTTCAACATTAAGGCGCGCCAGGGTGAGCCGAGTGTTGGAGTAGACACTCTTGAATACCGTAATGGGAAAGCCGTTCAGGAACAGGCGGAATTCCGAAAATACAACAATATTCAGGAAAGCTTCAACGATTATGCTCGCCTCTTGAAGGAAAATCAGCGCTACCAAGGAGCCCTGGCGGAAGGTAAAGATGCCGGTAGTTTTGCAGAGCAGTTACAGAAAGCCGGTTACGCAACAGACCCCAACTACGCTGACAAAATCAAACAAATTTTACAGCGTCAAGAATTTAAGTTGCTGGATAACTAGGGCGGCTTAACGTGGAATAAATTATGAGCAACGGACTATTAAATATTGGGCGTACCGGACTTCAAGTTAGCCAAAACCAGCTAAATACCACCGGTAACAATATCACCAATGCTAATACGCCTGGTTACAGCCGCCAGCGTGTTGATGTCGCGACTCAAGACAGCTTTCTGACAGCCGCCGGCTACATTGGCACAGGTGCCAGGGCGATTGATATTGAGCGCGTCGTCAATCAGTTCGTTATTGAACAGGTGCGAGTGAGTGGCTCGGCTTACAGTCACCTGGATGAATACTCCAGTAAACTTTCCAATCTGGACAATCTGCTGGCGAATAAATCCAGTGCGATGTCTGATGTCCTGAATACCTTTACTGCGGCAGTTGCGACAGCATCGGATGATCCGTCATCATTGCCCGCTCGCGAATCGGTTCTAGCCCAAAGTCGCATCTTAGCAGAACGATTTAATACTCTGGACAAAACCATGTCGGATATTGCCACGGGTATTAACGACGAACTGGCGAGCATTACTCAGCAGATTAATATTCTTTCCAGCGCGATTGGTACCTTGAATAAGCAGATTGTTGAATCCAGTGGTAATGCGAGTATTCAAGGACCCAACAGTTTATTCGATCAACGCGATGAGTTGCTAAAAGAGCTGTCTACATTGGTGAATGTTTCCGTTGTCAATGAAAACGACGGCAGTGCCAATGTGTTCTTTGGTAATGGCCAGAGCTTGGTGGTCGGTGCGACAACCTACGAGGTTCGTACCATTCAGGGCAAGGCCGATCCGTCCCGAGCTGATTTGGTTATTCAGGATGGCGCCACCTTGAAAACCATTACGCAAGATGTGACGGGTGGGAAGATGGGGGGCTTATTGGAGTACCGAAAGAATTTCCTGGACCCTGCCATTAATGAGCTGGGTCGAATGGCGATTACCATTTCGGACACAATGAATCGCATTCAGTCCGGGGGTTTGGACCTGGAAGGGCACTATGGTTCGGATTTGTTTCGTGACATTAATGATCGCGAATCGGTTTTGTCTCGAGTGGCTTACCATGTGGAAAATAAGGCACCCAATGATCGTATCATCAGTGTAGATATCACAGATACGAGCAAGCTCAGTGCCGACAACTATGAAATGCGTCTGACAGGTGGTGCGCCCAGTGTGTTCGAAATTATCGATGGGAATGGCTCGGTAGTAAAAACCGGAGGGCTCGATGGTGTGTTTCCTCAGACTATCGAAATGGATGGATTCAAGATCACCCTGGAAAGCGGTAATTTCAGCAACGGCGATAAGTTTATTATCAAGCCGACACACAATGGTGCTGGCAACATCAGTTTAACGGGTATCCAGGCTGATGGCCTGGCTTTCGCGCAACCTATCGTGACGGGGACGTCTTCCGGTAACACTGGGAATGGCAGTATTTCCAAAGGTAATGTAGTGTCCGCTGTGGATCCTAAAACCGGTGAATTGTTGCCGTCTTTCCAAAAAGCCGGAGCGCTTGCGCCTCCCTTGCTGATTCAGTTCACCTCCGAAACATCTTACGACGTATTGGATAATACCGATCCTTCCAATCCAATCAGTTTAGTGCCGCCTTTGGAAAACTTGTCGTTTACTCCAGGTATCAGTAATGAAATTCTGCCGGGTAATACGGGCCAAACCTTCATGATCAGCGATGGTTTCAATGCCGCGCGTACGCCGATGGTAAATGAAGTGGTGTCGGGCCCCATTGGCACAGAGGCACCCAATGCCATTGTTGATGAAGTGATTACCATTTCTCGAACTCTGGATAATGGCCATATTGATACTCAGAAACTGGTCATTCCTCAAGGGCAATCGGCACAGGCGGCGGCGGCTCTGATGAGTGAGGCTGACGGCGTCAGTGCTACTGCATCAAGCTATGCCGAATTCAATGTTCTGGATAACGGCGTGGGCACAGACTTTGAATTTTATTTGAATGGTAAACAACTTACGCTCTCTCAGCCGAATTTGTTAGGCACGCTTCCGTCGCCAATGACGAATGACTACCTGGCCGATGCCATCAATGCAGATGGCAACCTTCAGGCCCAGGGGATTCGCGCTGTCAGTGATGGCAAGAGCGTAAAAGTGTATTCAAATCAGGGCGTGGATTTAAAGTTCCAGGTGGAAGGCGGAACGGGGGATAGTGTTGAGTTCAAAGGTAAGGCCCCGGCTTCAGCGCTAGGAACAGTGAATGTAAACAACCCCGTTAACTTTAATGCGGGGGGCCCCAACAGTTTTAATCTGGACTTGTTTGATGGCCCGGCGGGCGCCAGCAATCCGAGAACGGTGGAGCTGGAAGGCAGTTTCAGCGATACAACGTTGCTTCTTGAACACGTTCAAACTCAGGTCGATAAAGCCTTTGGTGAGGCCGGAAAAGTAACGGTTGCTCAAAATCCAGACGGTACTATCCGCTTTGATACAGTGGATAACGATATGGCAACTCGCCTTCGAGTGACCGGTCCTTTGGGTGCTGATCCTCTGGGTATGGCTGCGGCTGTCGCCCAAGGTACTCAGCGCCCGGATGATATTCTGCAGGTGAGCGGTATCGGAGCGGGTAACGTTCAAGCGTTAAGCTTCGCAGGTCAGGTCTCGGTCACTATGGAAGACGGCTACAGTTTGGGCACCGATGCGGCATCACGTGGAAACTTCTTTTCACAAAGCAGTACGGCACAGTCCGCTTTTATGGGTTACGGTTTGAGCATCAGTGGTAATCCGGACAAGGGCGATCAATTTACGGTTGATTTCAATACCGATGGCACCTCAGACAATCGCAATGCTCAAGCTCTGATTCAACTCATGGATAAACAAACGGTGGGTGGGCAGGCCAGCTTTCAACAGGCCTATTCTCAAATCGTTGAAAAAGTAGCGACCGAAACCTTTGAAGCAAAAAGCAATCGGGATGCAGCCAAAGTGGTGCATGAGCAGGCTGTAAGTCAGAGGAACAGTATTTCAGCAGTGAACCTCGATGAGGAGGCTGCCAATCTGATTAAGTTCGAGCAAATTTATAATGCCTCCTCTCAGATCATCAATGTATCGAGGCAGACCTTTGATACCTTACTCGGTATTTTCCGATAACGTAGGTAGAGATTATGCGTATATCATCAATTCAAACCTTTACGACCAGTGTTAATCGCATCGTCGATTTGACTGGGCAGGTGGGCAAAACCCAAAGTCAAATCTCTGCGGGTACGCGTATTCTCCAACCCTCAGACGATCCGGTGAACGCCGCCAAAATTCTGGATCTGCAACGTGAACTGGATTCCAGAGACCAATATATCAAGGACATCAATCTTTTAGAGAACCGCGCCAAGCTTGAAGAGGCGACTCTAAAGACGATGAATGACACCTTGATCCGCGTGCGAGAATTGACCACTCAGGCTGGTAATGGCGCTTTGATTCAATCAGACAAAGAAGCCATCGCGGCCGAGCTCAAGCAGCGTTTGGATGAACTGAAAAACCTGATGAACACGAAGGACACCTCCGGCGAGTATTTATTTGCAGGCTACAAAGGCAATACCGAGCCCTTTGAGGATACCGGAAATCGCAATTTCTTGTTCAAAGGCGATGAAGGGCAACGTTATATTCAGATTTCAAATACGGTGCAAATTCCTGCCAGTGACTCGGGGAAAGACATTTTTGTCGATATCAAAAGTGCACAAAATACGTTTACCACATTGGCCAGTGAAAGTAATACGGCTGTTCCTCCGGCAACGGTTTCCGTGGGTGTTGTGGTAGACCAAGAGGCTTATGATGAGTTTTACCCGGAAGACATTATTATTGAGTTTCAAAACCCGGATGAACGCACCCTGGTTGGTCTGCCTGCGCAAGCCAACTTCAATATTATTTCCAAGTCGGACGGGCGGGTATTAAAGGAAAACCAGCCCTTTATTTCTGGCCGTCCTATTGAAATCAATGGTGTTCAGGTGCAAATCGAAGGGAACCCAAATACTGGGGATACCTTTTTGATTGAATCGTCTGAAAACCAAGGCTTATTAACCAGCGTGAGTCGCCTGATTTATGGATTGGAAACTCTGGGAACCACGGAGGAAGATAAAAAGGCTTACAATCAATTGATCGAAGATTCGATCAATAATTTGAAAGCGGCAGAGGACAGTATTTTGGAGACCCGGGCGGAAATCGGTGCTCGCTTGAACACCATGGACAGCACTCGAAAGCTGCATGAAGACCTGAAGTTGGTCAGTACCGAACTACTGTCTGACATTCGTGATTTGGACTTTGCTCAGGCGAGCAGTCAGCTGTCATTCGAATCGTTTGTCTTGCAAGCTGCCCAACAGAGCTATGTGAAAATCGCAGGATTGTCTCTGTTTAATAGTCTTCGATAGCCTCGTGTCTGTGTTCGGGGCTGAGCTTGGTCCTTAACATGGCTTCTGACCTTGGTCTCCAATGCCATTGTGTCTAATGCCACTCGATAACGTCAGTTCTATAGCATCAGTTCTATAACATCAGTTCAATAACGTTTGCCAATAAAAAAGCCGCCTGTTCAGGCGGCTGTGTCTACTTGAATTTCTGAGAACACTTAAAAACAGACTGCAAATGTATCTTTATGCTATTGCTTGCTGCCTATGGATCCGTTACGTACATAAAACTGGTACATGCCCCCGAAGGTCAATGGGTTACGCTCTTCATACGCCTCCCAATACCCGAGATTGCGCATGTGTTCATCAAGGGGGTAGGTTTTGCGGTAAGCCTGATGATGCTTGGCCGGTACTCGGACGAACCCTAGAAATTCCATCTCCAGATCCTCGCAGAAGGTGTCGATCTGAAGCGGGGTAAAGCGATGTTCCTGTTCGTGAAACAGAAGATCACGGCAGCCACTCAGGCTGTAGAAATCAGGCGATGCCAATACGGCAGGCCATTGCTCTGGGCGCGACAGTATCTGTCTTCTCAACTCACGCATGTCTTTTGGTTTACTTTCCAAGCCCTGATCAGCAATCATATCGCGGCAGTGAACCACTTCGGACCGTGCACGCTCACTGTATAATCCAATTTTCATGATGCCGCCAGGCCTTAATAGTTGTTTCAAAACTCGGGCGCCTTCCAGGGGATCATTCATGTGGTGCAGCACTCCGCTGCACTCAATAATATCGAAGCGTTTCTTCAGGTTTTTTAATTCCAGAATATCCATTTGAAGGAATTCGATATTGTTTAATTGATAATGATCGGCTTTTACTTTGGCATAAGCTAGGCTGGAATGACTGATATCAATGGCGGTAACTTGTGTGTTTCTGAAATAGCGTGCGCATTGCAAGGCGTGCTTGCCTGTGCCACAACCGGCAACCAGCACCTGCAGGGTTTGCCCCTGTTGCTTGGGTGCAAAGCCGTGCTCGGGCAGAACCGCATCCAGCGCTTGCTGGTACTCGGTTGGTGTTTGATAAGGCAGCGCCAACCAGCGAGGGTAGGGGTTTTCTTCGTATTGGGCCTTGACTCGGCAAGATACACTATCGCTGATGGTACCCAGGCTCTCAATGCGAATGTCCTTTTCTGCATGGCTGAAGCACAATTTCAAGAGCCGTCCGAGATTCGTGAGCAATGCACCACCGGTGTTGATAGCCGAGGCTGTATCAATCATGTGATTGAGCATGGTGCCATTGTATAAGCTTGGAAAGCATGAGCTGGGCTCATACATCATCAGACTCACCCAGTTATCGAGCAAGGTCAACTGCTGCTGTTGGTCCAGTTCTTTATGTTGAAGAATCAGTTCGGATTGCTGAATACGGCCTTCTAAAACCAGTCGTTCACTATCGTCATAGGCCATCACATGTTCATTGTTAAACGCCTGTATAGCGAGACAGATTTTCAGATTCAGTTCATCAAGATTGCAGCGACGCGCAAACAGCAAGTGCTGTCGAACAGAACTGTTTAGATCTTCAATCATGTCTGAGCTGAAGATGACAACCTGCAATGCCTGAAGATAGAGTTTGTCCTTACAGAGCAGAGCAATGTCAATTTGGCTGTTGTTGTCGTTCAATTGATAGCGATGGATGAGGAGCGAAGCAATCAAACGGGATAAATCGCTGTGGTCGACATCGTCCAAATCGAGATAGAAGCGTAATTGCTCATCAAGCTCCTGAGTGTCAGCGTCGGCGGTCAGTTGTTTCAAGCAGGCAAATAAATTGCTTTTGACATGAGGGTCGTCAGGATTCTGGTGAATCAGGCGTTTATAGATGTTAAACGCGCTGACGATTTCGCCTTGATGAAAGCAACTGTAAGCATAAGCTGCCTTCGCACGAAAATGATTGGGCTCCAGCTTGACGGTCTTTTGAAAGCACTCACGGGCTTTGTCATGCTCGTTTTCAGCGAGATAGACATGCCCAAGGCTGAACCAGCAGACGCTGGCATTGGGTGCATATTGCAGTGCTTGGCGAATGAACTTTTTGGCTTTGTTCAGTTCATTGCAATCCAGGGCGATACGCGACAGTAAGGCCAGGGCATCGGCGCACTTAGGGTAGATATGCAAAATATTTTTGCAGTATTCTCGACAGCGTTGACGCAGCTGGGCCACCTTTTGCTGGGAAATTCCCGGTGCCAGACTTTCGCCATAACAGTCGGAGGATTTTCTCAACAGTTTATTGAGAATTCTCCATTGTCCATGGCTGAGATCCAGCTCGGTATGATGCTCGCTCAGTGCCCTGGATGGGGTCTGCTTAATCGCTGCTTGTGTCACAATGTAGCCTTCCCAAATAAAATTCGAGCGCTTGATGCAGTGCCAAATTCTTAACGGCTTTCTGCAAACGCAGTAGAGTATTAAGGAAAATGCAAATACCTTGCCAATGGAGCTGAAATCGAAGGTTTGATGTGGGCCGCTCAATAAATGCTCATAAAATCAGTATCTTATGAGTATTGTCCAGGAGACGGGCTAAGATAAAAGAAAGCCGCAGGCTCGGCTGCGGCAAAAAATTGCCATTGTGGCAATTGGGGGGAGTAGTTTGTTAACTGGCTTCCGGCCTGCTAGGCGAAAGCCACGTATTATTTCGCGACACTCAAATAACTGATGGCTCCACGTTTGGCCTTATTGAGGGCATCCGCCTGCTTGCTCAAATCTTGTTGACGCTCTTTCAAATCTTCAATGACCGATTGATAGCATTCCAGAATGCGTCCAAGCTCAAGGATGTCTTGTTCGGTCGCTGCACCCTGTCCAGCAATTTGACCCCCTTCCAGGATCGTCCTCAGCTGCTGGTCAATATCGAGGAGTTGATTCCAGCTTTCTTCTTGCGCGGCATCAATAATAGCCAGGCGCAGATTGCGAATAGCGCTCATAAAAGTCCTGTCTTTGTGTGCTGGGGCATTGTGCCCTAAATTCTGTTCCACGGTGCTGTCCTTTTTCACTGCCGGTTAAAGCAAGTGTTGATCTAGCAAATAGCGAGTTAGCAAATAACAGGCCAGCCTTAGGCATCGATTTCCTGCCAGGCGGCGTAAATGCCATGAAGCAAACTGTACACTTCCTCAATCATTGCCGGATTATTTTCGGCATTGGCGCTGAATAAACGAAAGGTCATGTAGTCATACAGTTGCTCAAGATCTCGGGTCATGTCCGGATTATGCTTGTGATCCAATGATTCACGAAGACAGTCAATCATTTCAGTAGCCTTTCCAATAAAGCGGCTACGCTGCTCGTGTTCCCCGCGCTCTGCATGACCTTTGGCTTTCGCCAGGCGATCAAGAGCACCTCCCATAAGCAGGCTGATCAATTTATGTGGCGATGCATCCAATGCGCTATAGCTATTATTTCGCTGATATTGCGCTGCTGCAGAACCTGAACCGTAAAACATAGTAAACCCCGTTTGTTTTTAACGATGCGCCATCGCACAGAAGTATTATGTAAATGTTTTCGGCCAGGGGCAGGGTGGCTTTAGCAAAATCCTGTAAATTTATCTGCCGTTGGTCGAGCGGCAAATTTTCGCACAGCGGCAACCCCGAGAGCGGAAGTGGGTTGCCGTAGCTTGTTAATATTTGGGCTTTTTTTCTGTATTTCCTCAAAAGGCGTGGGTATTTTTTTGCATCATCCTGATGCGCCTCATTCTCGCTTCCTTGATATAAGGCGAGAGATTTCCAAGGGTAAGTGCTCGGGCTTATGCACACAGCAGGCGATCATGAAAAATAGCGACGGAAAATGTGACAAACAAATTTTTATTGTCTATATATAGAAACCTCGATTATTGCCTTGGCGGAACTGGCTACTGCGATTTATGGCAGATCAATGATTGCAGCACCAGGCTGATAGCCTGGTATATAAAGGCCTCAAGCGATATCAGGCGATTTTTCCGAAATCTTATTGTTTCATTCTTCTCTATAGAAACCCTGACCTTTATGGGTTCTCTGTTTAAAAACGCGACAAGCGGTCAATATCCCGTTAAAGCATTTCCCCCTACTGCCGTTAAGACCATTGAAACATTTTGCTTTGGCAAATATGGATCAGGATGCAGGTGCCAGCTTTGGTACAGATTGTGCAACCGGTGATTTTCCAATTTCGGAAGTATCAAAGATTGAACAATCATCTTCGTCAGAATGCACGATTGAGCATCTTGATCATAAAGGTCGCGAGCTTGCTTAGGCAGGAGCGCAGGTAATCTCTAAGGAGTAATGATATGGCTTCGGTTATTAATACAAATATGGCGTCGCTGACAGCGCAACGTAACTTGAGTAGCGCCCAAGGTGCTCAAGCGGATGCCATGCAGCGCCTGTCTTCAGGTCTACGAATTAACAGCGCAAAGGATGATGCTGCAGGTTTGGCAATTTCCACTCGCTTCTCTTCACAGACCCAGGGTTTGGCGGTGGCAATCCGTAACTCGGGTGATGGTATCTCTTTGGCACAAACCGCTGAAGGTGCTTTGGGTACCATGACAGAATCTTTGCAGCGTGTACGTGAACTCGCTCTGCAGGCAGCGAACGGTACGAACTCCGCTTCTGACCGTGAAGCTCTGAACGCAGAAGCTCAGCAAATGATCGCTGAAATCACACGTACCGCAAAAGAAACCAACTTTAACGGCCAGAAGCTGTTAGATGGCACCTTCGATACAAAATTCCAGGTAGGCGCCAACGGTGGTGAGACCATCGATGTTCAGGTTTCAGACTTGAGCGTTGACAAGCTGGGTGTATCGGACCAGGCAGGTGTCTCTGCTGTCGGTACTGACTCAGCATTGGGTAACGGTGATTTGATTATCAACGGCGTCTCAATTTCCACTTCTTCCGCTGCTGATGACGATGCCTCAACTGATAACGCCGGTGCTTCCGCGATTGCTAAAGCAGCCGCAATTAACAAGCACACTGATGAAACCGGTGTGAGAGCTGTTGTAGATGAAAACAATGTGGCAGGTTCTGTACAAACAGCGGCTGCCATTACCGGTCAGAGCTTGACTTTAAATGGCGTCTCTATTCAGGTCGATACTACCGGTGACGCAGCGACTACTCGTGCTGCAGTGGCTTCCGCAATAAACGCTGTCTCGGAGCAAACTGGTGTTAAGGCTGTTGATACTGAAGATGCGGCAACAGGCGTTACTTTGCAAGCTGCTGATGGTCGTAATATTGAACTGGACTTCGGGGCGGGTGGTTTAACCGCTGCAAATACAGGCTTGGCTGCAGGTGGCACTTATGAGGGTGGTTTTACCCTGATCGCTGAAGGTGACACGAAAACCATTGATATTGATGGTGGTAATGGCACGGGTAATGGCGACATTGCCAATGCGGGTTTAGCCAAAGGTGAATACACTCCTGGCGTAAGTGCAGTAAGTGCTTCTGCTAAAACAGGTGATGTGGGTACCGCTGCTACGGCTGCTACGGGCACAATCGATTTGTCCAACTTCCTGGCAGATAACTCCGGTGGTGGCCCTCACACCGTAGTAGTAACGGTAGATGGAGCAGACCAGACTTGGACATTTGATGCGGATTTGTCCGGTGCGGGTGCGGACAATGATGACATTATTGCTGATTTGGCTGGCCAGAGTGGCATAACCTTAACCGCAGTTAACGGCGGTGCTGCGCAGGATGGTTTGTTTACCATTACATCCAGCTCAACCGGTGCTACTTCCACATTGGCAACGGGTGCAACGGCTGGTAACGGTGCGGGTACTGCAATCACTGGGTACACGGCTGGTGCAGACTTGGTTGGTCCTTCTGACCGGGATTTGGATGCCGGTGATCTTGTGATCAACAACGTTGCGATTAAAGCTGCGCAAGCTGGTGATGATACCGCTTCCTACGCTGATGCAGCGAGTTCTTCCAAACAAGCTTCCGGCATTTCCATTGCTGCGGCGATCAATAAGTCTACCGGCGAGACAGGCGTTTCGGCTGAAGTGAATGCTACTGAGTTTGTGGGTGGTTCCAGCACCACCGCACCAGCGGCAGCCGGTTCTGCAGGCGGTGTGGGTAACACCGGTGCGGTATGGGTGAATGGTGTTGAGGTTAGCTTGACTATTCAGGCTGACGCCGGTTCAAGTCGTGCCCATGCCTTGGAGCAGATCAACAAAGTGTCTGGTCAGACAGGCGTTACTGCAGCTGATAACGGCGAGAGCCTGACTTTGACGGCAGCTGATGGTCGCAACATTGTATTGGCTTTCGATACTAATGATACGACTCCTGCTGACGGTGTAACCGCAGCGCACTTTGGTTTAGGTGGTAGCGATATTTCATCCTCTGACCTGGCAAGTAAAACCGATGCCGATGCGGCGGCGGTTACGACCTACTCAACGGTAACCCTAACCGGTGCTGGTGATATCGAGGTGGGTGCGGGAATCAACGGCAGTACCGCTTTGGATGAGTTGGGCTTTACCGCCGGTAACTTCGGTGGCGGTGAAGACGGTACTTTCCTGAAAGATATCGATCTGACTACGGTCGACGGTGCGAACGCTGCACTGACGGCAATCGATAACGCTTTGGATACCGTAAACGCTCAACGTGCAGACCTGGGTGCGATTCAAAACCGTTTTGAAACCACCGTGAAGAACCTGCAGGTGAACGCTGAGAACCTGACGGCGTCGAACTCCCGAATTCGTGACGCTGACTTTGCCGCTGAAACGGCTGAGTTGTCCCGAGCTCGAGTTCTGCAGCAGGCGGGTACCTCTATCTTGGCCCAGGCCAACGCCCTGCCAAACCAGGTGTTGTCACTGCTCCAGTAATATCGGGGTAGGTAACCTAGAGGAAGGGGGAGTTATACGCTCCCCTAACCAAGCAGCGGCCTGAGGATGAAATTATGAACGATATGCAAACCTCTTATACAGCAAGTTCTCTGAGTGTTAAGCCCAGCGAAACGATTCAGAAGTCTGTAGCGAGTAATGCTGGTGTTCACACTCAGGTGTCTGCTGAACCTTCCATTGAACAGGCAGCGCCCAGTTCAGAGTCGGTACAGCAGGACTTGGAAAAGGCCGTTTCTCGTTTGAATGATTATGTGCAGTCCACTCAACGAGATTTGAAATTTTCCATGGATGAAGAAACCGGTCAAACCGTCATTACGGTAACTGATCGCTACACATCCGAAGTCATTCGCCAGCTGCCGGATCAAGTGGTTTTAGATTTGGCAAAGAAACTAAACCATGAGGAGCCGCTAAAACTTTTTAGTGCTCACGCATAAACTGACAGGTCAGCTGAATTTATTTGGCTGACCTGGCAAGCAAGGCGAAAAAAGTTAAACGGTTTTTCAAACCCGAAAAGAGGATTTTTAATAAAGACATTTAGCGATACAGCAGTTCGATAAAAGTCATAAATTTCAAGCGATTAAATATTTTGTTAGCCGTAACAAACACCGATTCAAAAATCTATTTAAACACTTGAAATAAAAATTCTTTAGAGAACGTGACCTGTTTCATCCGATGAATGGTTTATTGGCCGCCTAAATTTTCAACGATCTAGGCCGCCAAACCAAGAGAATCGGATGTAAATGGGTTGCGTGCTCGCGTTTGCGTGTACGCCTTTTTTAGACAAAGGTGTTTGTTATGGCTTCGATCATTAATACCAATATGGCGTCTTTGATGGCGCAACGTAATTTAAACAAGTCGCAGGGTGCACAGGCCGAGGCCATGCAGCGCCTATCTTCAGGTTTGCGCATTAACAGCGCGAAGGACGATGCCGCAGGGCTTGCGATTTCCACACGTTTTTCCTCTCAAACCCAAGGTTTGGCAGTCGCCATTCGCAATTCGGGTGATGGCATTTCCCTAGCTCAAACGGCTGAAGGTGCGTTAGGGACTATGACCGAATCCCTACAGCGTATACGTGAGCTGGCGTTGCAGGCGGCGAATGGTACCAACTCTGTGTCTGACCGTGAGGCACTGAATGCCGAAGCGCAGCAGATGATCGCCGAGATTACTCGCACAGCGAAAGAAACCAACTTTAATGGCCAGAAATTGTTGAACGGTACTTTCGATACTAAATTTCAGGTAGGTGCCAATGCGGGAGAAACCATTGATGTTCAAGTTGCCGACTTGAGTGCAGACAAGTTAGGCGTTTCGGATCAATCCGGTGTGTCAGCTGTCGGTACAGATTCCGCATTGGGCAACGGTGATTTGATTCTCAACGGAATTACCATTTCCTCTTCATCAGCAGCCGACGATGATGCGTCGACTGATAATGCCGGAGCTTCCGCGATTGCTAAAGTGGCAGCAATCAATAAGCATTCTGATCAAACCGGTATTCGGGCGGTGGTAGATGAAAATACCGTGGCAGGTTCTGTTCAAACCGCTGGAGCCTTAACAGGCCAAAGTTTGACGCTCAACGGGGTGTCAATTCAAGTAGACACAACCGGTGATGCCGCAACAACGCGAGCCGCGGTCGCATCCGCAATCAATGCTGTTTCTGAACAAACCGGCGTTAAAGCAATTAATACCGATGATGCAGCGACAGGGGTGACGCTCGAAGCGGCTGATGGGCGCAATATTCAGTTGGATTTCGGTGCAGGCGGTTTAACCGCTGAAAACACAGGCCTGGCAGCGGGGGCGACCTATGAAGGCGGGTTTACCCTGGTGGCAGAAGGCGATACCAAAGTGATTGGTGTTGATGGCGGTAATGGAACAGGAAATGGCAATCTCGCGAACGCCGGTTTATCGAAAGGGGATTATTCTCCAGGTGTCAGTGCGGTAAGTTCTTCAGCGAAAACGGGAACACCGTCCGTGTCGACACCGGCAACACCCGCTACGGCAGCGACGGGCCAGGTTGACCTGTCGAGTTTCCTCAGCGGGAACGATGTCGGAGGGCCTCACACGTTGACCGTGGAAATTGATGGCGCGTCCCAGGTTTGGACCTTCACGGAAGCGACGAACACTGACAATGCCGCGATTCTGGCGGATCTGGTCGGACTCTCGGGCGGTACATTGACGCCCGTGAATGGCGCCGGCGCCGCAGATGGTTTGTTTACCTTTACGTCGAGCACCACAGGTGTGACATCAACCTTGGCCATTACGGCGTCTGCAGGTAACGGCGCGGCTGCACAAGCGGCCGGCATCACATCGTATACCGCTGGTGCAGATGCCGTGCCAGCCGGTACGGTTGCGGCACCGGATCGTGATCTGGATGCAGGCGACCTGGTCATCAATAACGTTGCGATTAAGGCGGCACAAGCGGGAGATGATACGGCCTCGTATGCCGATGCTTCCAGCTCTTCGAAGAACGCCTCCGGCATTTCAATTGCAGCGGCAATCAATAAATCCACCGGTGAAACGGGCGTCACGGCGAATGTCAACAGTACTGAATTTGTGGGTGGTTCCAGTACAACGGTCGGCACCTCAGGAAATACTGCCGCCGTTTGGGTAAATGGCGTGGAGGTCTCTCTTACCGTGCAGACCGACCAGGGGTCCAACCGAGCTCATGCGCTTGAACAAATTAACAAGGTGAGCGGGCAAACCGGGGTTCTGGCAACGGACAATGGTGAGAGTTTGACCTTAACGGCCGAAGACGGACGCAATATTGTTCTGGCTTTCGATACCAACGCCGGCGGGACAGGTGCTGTGGCGACAGATTTCGGTCTGGGTGGTTCGAGTGGTATTTCCTCATCGGATATTACCACTGCGGGCGGTACGAAGGCCGATGCTGATGCCGTCGCTGAAACCACGTATTCCACGGTGACCTTAACCGGTGCTGGTGATATCGAAGTGGGTGCGGGAATCAATGGCAGCACCAAGTTGAATGAGCTGGGTTTTACAGCGGGTTCATTTGGTGGTGGTGAAGACGGTACCTTTCTGAAGGATATCGACCTGACGAGTGTTGAAGGCGCGAATGCAGCACTGACGGCGATTGATAATGCTTTGGATACCGTTAATGCCCAACGTGCAGACCTCGGTGCCATTCAAAATCGTTTTGAAACCACAGTGAAAAATCTGCAGGTGAATGCGGAAAATCTTACTTCGTCCAATTCGCGAATTCGCGATGCGGATTTTGCCGCAGAAACTGCTGAGCTATCGCGTACCCGAGTGCTTCAACAAGCGGGTACATCGATCCTGGCACAGGCCAATGCCTTGCCTCAACAAGTGCTGTCATTGCTCCAGTAACTCTGGCAATTGGAGGTGGGAGTCTTCACGTTTACTCGTTGAGACTCTCGACACCCAGCAAAATAACTGAGGAATAGGCTATGAACGAAGTGCAAACCCCTCATTCGGCAATACCCAGGAGCACTTCAGCCGTTACGCCGGTGGAAAAACCGACCAGTGGCGGCAAAGATTTGCCTCCTGTTAACACTGAAGCTGCAGAAATCGTCAAGGAGGCCGTTAACCATAGTGAGTCTGTACAAAAGGATTTAGCGCAAGCGGTCTCTCGTTTAAATGATTATGTGCAGTCCAGTAAGCGAGAGTTGCAGTTTTCAATGGATGAGAGCACAGGGCGTACGGTTATCACGGTGATCGACAGTAATACCTCAAAGGTGATTCGTCAGTTACCCGATGATGTTGCTCTGGACTTGGCCCGAAAATTGAATGAGGAAGAGCCGATAAGACTGTTCAGCGCTCATGCCTAGATTGCCCACAAGGCAACAGGGCAAGGGGTTCATCAAAGCCCTGAGTTGCACAGTCTATGGCCCGGCAGGGTCTGTTTTCAGTGATAAGCCCCGACATAAGGGGCTTGTCGCGGTTAACGCCATACAAAATCAACGATAGGAATATCGCTCGGTATTCGGGGAGTTAGACATGGCCAGTATTTCATCCGTAGGTGTGGGATCCGGCGTTCTTAATAACGATTTGATCGATCAATTGATCGAGGCTGAACGGAGCCCGACCGATAAGCGCCTGGATACCGAGAAGGTTGATCTCGAAACCAAAATTTCCGAACTGGGTAATGTCAAAAGTGCAGTATCCAGCCTTCAGTCAGCGGTGAGTTCCCTGACACTGGCTTCCTCCTTTGAAACCAATACAACCTCCAGTAGTGATACCGCTAAATTAACCGCAACAGCGAGTAGTTTGGCCAGCGCAGGTGTTTACAATGTTGAAACTACCCAGCTCGCGCGAGCACAAACTCTTGCTTCAAAAACCTACGACAGCCTGAACGATGTCGTAGGGCAGGGCACTCTGGTCTTTAAATTTGGAGAAGTGGAAACCACCGTCGCGGCGGATAAAAGCGTGACCAGCTTTGATAATTTTATCCAGGACAGCGCCCAGGCGAGCAAGAGCATTACGATTAATTCTGGGAACCACACGCTTGCGGGTGTTCGTGATGCCATCAACTCTGCCAACATGGGAGTTCGAGCGTCGATTATCGATACGGGCAGTGGCTTTCGTTTATTGTTTGAATCTGAAAAAACCGGTGAGAAAAACGGTTTTACGATTGAAACACAGAACGCCAATAATGGCCTGGATGATTTCAATTTCAATCAATCGGATAGCGACAATGTGCTTCACGCGACCAATGCGGTCGATGCCACCTTGAAAGTGAATGGTTTGGAAATTACCCGTGAATCCAACCAGGTAACGGGTGTGATCAACGGTGTGACCTTAAACCTGCGTCAGACTTCGATTGGCGAACCGGTGACCCTAACCGTGGAAGCGGATATGGAAACCATCAATAAGCGTATGCAGGATTTTGTAACGTCCTACAATGAACTGAAAACCCTAACCAACACTCTCACGGCATACAATGTCGAGGAACAGAGTGGCAGCATTTTTACCGGTGACCCCAGTATTCGAAACTTGGAAAATCAGCTGAAGCGAATTTTAAGCAGTGCGATTCCCACCAGCGCCCAAGGAAGTATTAACTCACTGGCTGAAATCGGCATTAAAACCAACGATAAAACCGGGACAATCAGTTTTGATTCTACGAAGTTTACCGACTATGCCAAAAACGACCCGGAAGCCTTAACAAAATTGTTTGGTACTACAGGCGTGGGTGCATCTAATGTTGAGTATATTCGCGGGAACAATCAAACCAAGTCGGGTGATTACGATGTAGTGGTCAGCGAGCTGGCAACACAAGGTGAGTTTTTGGGGAATGCCACCGCCGGTGGCTCTTATGTCATCAATGCCTCGAATGACACGTTTACGATTAACATCGACGGTGTCAGCTCTAATAGCATGAGCCTGGCACAGGGAACGTATACGGGAACCGAGCTCGCCAACCTTCTGCAAACGCAAATTAATGCGGATGAAAAGTTAAAGAATAATGCCAAATCGGTTGCGGTAGAATTTGATAGCAGCAACAACAGTTTTAGTGTGACCTCGGCCAGTTTTGGATCGAAGTCTTCGGTGTCCTTTAATAGCATCGACAGCAACATGGCTGCTGATTTAGGCTTGTATACCCCCGGGCAGGGACCGCGGGCATTGGATCTCAGCACCGCCTTGAGTACGACAACGGATCTCAGCAGTGCCGTTGTGATCGATAGCAGTAACGACACTTTCGCGCTGAAAGTGGATGGTGTAGAGAGCGCAGATATTTCAATTGCTCAAGGCAGTTATACCGATGGTGACAGTCTGGCAAGCGCTATTCAGAGTGCCATCAACGCTGATAGCAGCCTTTCTGGAAAAGGCCTGGTCGCGGCAGTCAGTTATCGCGGTGAGCAGGATGGGGGCCAGTTCACCATCAGCTTTAACGATGATGAGACGTATCAGATTCTTACGGCGGATGCCGGCCTGTCATCATTGGGTATCGATGCCAATGTTTCATCTACAGCAAAAGCGGATGCGTTGGCGAGTGCGGATACGCTCGCGACGCCTCTGGTTGTTGACAGCAATAATGACACCTTCAGCTTAAGCTTGAATGGTACCACCTATACGGATCTGCAAATTGCCCAGGCGAGCTATACCACGGGTTCGGCGTTGGCGACCGCAGTGCAGAATGCTATTAATGCGCAAACGGGCACAGGTGAGACCGCGAAAACATCGGCGGGCAGCTTCGACTTGTCCAGTCCGATTGATTTCAGTGCGGCCAATCGAGGCTTTACGGTATCCGTCGATGGCGGAGCCGATGTCGACATTGTGGTGAACCAAGACGCGACCACGGATCTCAATGGCGACACACTAGTGGATGAAAATGACAACCTGAAAGCCATTCAGGATGCTTTGGATTCAGCCTTGGGTGGGGGTGTTCTTACCGCCTCTTTGGAATCGGGTAATTTGGTTCTGACAGGAAGCACCGTCGGCAACAGCGGCAGCATTGACATCAAACAAGACGGCCGCCTGGCCAGCTTGAGTGCCGGTAGTGTTGATACCAGCACATTCGACAACACAACCGACTTTACTGGCGCGGCTCTCACTTTGACCCTCAATGGTGGCAGTCCGGTAAATGTGGATCTCAGCAGTATCACCGTTCCCGCTTCGGGCCCCACTACCCTGGTAGCCGATATTCAGGCGCAGGTGGATGCCGCGCTGGGGACTGCGGGCTTATCCGCTGGCGATATTGTGGTTAAGGAAAACGCATCGAATCAGATTTACTTTGAAGGCATCAATGCGGCAGATGGAGAAACCCTTGCTATCAGTGGCATCAGCAATGATGTGCTGGGCTTGGGCGCCGTCAGCGCGACGTCAGGGCTGAATGGTTTTGGCCTGAGTTCAGGCATCAGTAATGGTGTCGATGGCAGTAATGCGACGGTCAGTTTCCGTGGCGGAAACCAAGAAGGCGGTTTGCATATCGCGTTCGGCAATGCGGACAGCTTTAGAATCACGGCTGCGGAAGACGCTATGGCCAGTAGCCTCGGAATCAAGGCCAGCGATGGCAGTGAAACCAATGTGCTTACGGGCAAAGACGTTGTAGGTACGATCAATGGCGTTGCGGCGGTAGGCAGCGGCCAGCGTTTAACCGGTGCCGAGGGCAACGATTCCTACGGTCTGGCCTTACGAATTACCGGTGACGCCATCGGTAAACGGGGGACGGTGAATTTTAACTTGGGTTTGGCGGAACAAACCGAACGTTTTCTTGAGGCGGCACTGAGTACGACCGGTTTCCTCACGGAGAAAGAATCCGGGTTTCAAGCCTCATTGAAGGAAATTGCTGAAGAGAAAGCGAAGTTGGAAACTCGTATGGAAACCCGCCGCAGTTCTTTGAGTCGACAGTTTACCTATTACGATACCTTAGTTGCTCAGTTGAACTCATCCCTGGATTTTATCAAAGCGAACTTTGAAGCTCTCAACGCGCAAAACAACTAAATACGGTTGGCTTTTGCTCAAAAGCTGCCGTATTTTTCATCGATTTTGTGCTCTCAGGTTTAAATTACTGATTTTTCATGTCATTTAATTGACTCCCGCCAAGGTATTGACTATTAATTACCATATGATTTCTGCGCAGTAATCGTGGTCAACTATGTGACAGTGACCACGGATTGGGCAAAAAATGTACGTAGGTAATGAGGAAGCAAGACAATGTGGCGAGACATCAAAGTGTTAGTGGTTGATGATGATGGGGAGCGACGCCACAATCTCAAAGTGATATTGGACTTTTTGGGCGAGCCCAGTGTTGCCACGTCTTTATCGGGCTGGCGAACCTTTATCGACAGCAGTGGAGAGCAGGCCGAAGAGTTCGTGGCCGTATTGCTTGGCGATTGCCAGGCCGACAGTCCTGCGCAAGAGCAGATTCAGGAAATTCATGATTGGGATGCAAATCTGCCAATCATTGTTCTTGGGAAAAAATCCGCTGATTTGGAAGCTTTGCGTGAAGGCTTGCCGAGCGAATTGCGCCACAGTGTGGTGGCCGCTATCCACACGCCGCCCACTTACAATCAGTTGTTGGATACCTTGCATCGTGCCCAGCGCTATCGTGAGGCCAAACGCATGGCGTCAAGTTCCAATGGCCAGCGTCCTTCTCACTTGTTCCGCAGCCTTGTCGGCACTTCTCGAGAAATTCAGACCGTTCGAACCATGATGTCCCAGGTGGCCGATAAAGATGTTTCGGTGTTAATCACCGGTGAATCCGGAACCGGGAAAGAAGTGGTTGCGCGGAATCTTCATTACCATTCAGATCGCCGCGAAGAGCCTTTTGTGCCAGTTAACTGTGGTGCAATTCCTCCAGATCTGCTGGAAAGCGAATTGTTTGGTCATGAAAAAGGGGCGTTTACCGGCGCCATCAGTTCACGTGCCGGCCGTTTTGAAATGGCTGAAGGTGGCACCTTATTTCTTGATGAAATTGGTGACATGCCACTGAATATGCAGGTTAAGATTCTGCGAGTCCTGCAGGAAAGAACCTTTGAACGTGTGGGGGGTAACAAAAGCATCCCGACCAATGTTCGTATCATTGCGGCAACACACCGTAATTTGGAAAGCATGATTGAAGAAGGCAGTTTCCGGGAAGATTTATATTACCGCTTAAATGTGTTCCCTATCGAAATGCCATCGCTGCGAGAGCGGGATGAAGATATTCCGCTGCTGTTGAATGAACTGGTTTCTCGCCTTGAGAGTGAAAATCGTGGATCGATTCGCTTTAACTCGGCGGCGATTCTGTCTTTGTGCCGCCATCAGTGGTCTGGCAATGTTCGCGAGTTGGCGAATTTGGTGGAGCGCATGGCCATCATGTACCCGTACGGTGTTGTGGGGGTGCAGGACCTGCCGACAAAATATCGCCATGTCGAGGTTGAAGAAGAAGACTTTGGGATTGCCGAAGAGTCGACGCCCCGTCAGACCAATGTGGTGAGCATGTTCGATACTACGCTGTTGCCTGAGAGCGGCATTAATTTGAAAGAGTATCTGGCCAATCTGGAAAAGAGTTTGATTGAGCAGGCTCTGGACGACTCTGGCGGCGTGGTCGCCCGAGCCGCTGACCGTTTGACCATTCGTCGAACCACTCTGGTTGAGAAACTGCGTAAATACGGATTGCAGCGCGGTTGATACATTACTGGGAATCCTACTTCAAAGGCCCGTTTTACGGGCCTTTTTTCTTTCTACATTCTGCTTTTAGTCAGGCGTTTAAGCCGTACAGCTCATCGAGCTGCACCCGTTCTTCCCGACGTTAACTTGCTCGGTTTTTAAATTGGCACTGGCTTTGCAGTAACCCGGTATCTGCGAAGAGTCGCCAGTTTTCCGACACCTCGCCTGGTTTATATTTGCTTGGGGTAAGAATTCACGATGCCATCACCGACTGCTTTGGATGTTTCGGCGCTTGCAAAATCAAACATTGCCTTTGATTTTAATCCTGATGTGGCACGCCTTCAGGAAGCTTTTACGCAGTTCAATGAGCTGTCACAGCATCTGGCTGAGTCCTACCAACTGCTCGAAGACCGGGTCACTGAACTGACCGATGAACTGAACAGTGTCAGTCAGCAGCGAATACGGGAGCTGGCTGAGAGGGAGCAATTGGCCAGCCGTTTGGAAACACTGTTGTCGGTGCTGCCAGGAGGCGTGGTGGTACTCGACGATAAGGGTCTGGTGCGCCAGTGCAACCCAGCTGCGACTCTGTTACTCGGCGAAGACATCAATGGTCGTCTGTGGCGTGACATTGTTCAGGATTGCTTTTCTCCACGTCAAAATGATGGCCACGAAGTCTCGACTCGGGATGGTCGTTTTTTCAGTATCGCGACATCATCCATTGACGAAGGTGGCCAGATCATTCTGTTAACGGATCAAACTCCAACGCGCAAACTCCAGGCCGAGTTGAGTCGCCATGAGCGTTTGTCCGTGATGGGTCGTATGGTGTCGGCGTTGGCCCATCAAATTCGTACGCCCTTATCGACAGCAATGCTGTACGCGGGGCATTTGTCTTCAGGGCAGTTATCTTCCGAGAAGAGCAATCAGTTTGCGAACAAGTTAATGGGGCGTCTGAGTCATCTGGAGCAACAAGTGCAAGACATGTTGTTGTTTGCCAAGGGTGAACTGCCCTTGAACGACACGATTGATTTGAATGACCTGTGCCAGGGCGTACGCGAAGCGATGGAAGAACCATTGGCCAGCAGTCAGTCACATTGTGATTTTATTCCTGCCGGACAGGAGTGCTATTTACGTTGCAATCGCGAAGCGCTGATAGGTGCAATTCTCAATCTGGCCAATAATGCGATTCAAGCGGTGGGTAAAGGGGCTGAGTTGAGTGTTCAATTCAGTGTGGTAGAGGATGCGCTTTACATTGCTGTTTGCGATCAGGGCCCAGGCATTGAACAGGCCGATGTGCAGAAGGTACAGGAGCTGTTTTATACCACCAAATCCCATGGTACCGGATTGGGTTTAGCCGTAGTGCATTCGGTTGCAAACGCTCACGGGGGGCAATTCGAGTTGCGTTCCGAACGGGGGCAGGGGGTATCCGCAACCATTCACCTTCCCCTTTTGCAAAACGCTTAGCGACATTGAGCGCAATAGATTTGAAACGATTGAAAAGAATTTGAAACAGGCAGGCGAGTTTATGATGGATAATCACAAAATTCTGGTAGTTGAAGACGATATGGATCTGCGAGAGGCGCTTTGCGACACTCTGGAAATGGCAGAGTATCGTGTAGTTGCCGCCGAAAGTGCAGAGCGCGCCCTGCAAGAATTGGCGTTGCACAGTGATATTCATATGATTGTATCGGACGTCAATATGGGCGGGATGTCCGGTCATGAATTACTGGTTCAGGTTCGACAGCAATATGCCCACATCCCCATGTTGTTGGTGACCGCCTACGCCAGTGTGAGCGATTCGGTCGAAGCGATGCGACTGGGTGCTGTTGATTATCTGGTGAAGCCTTTTCAGCCGAAGCTGTTACTCGACACGGTGGCCAAATACGTTCGTGGGGCAGCTTGTTCTCAATTGGATGCGCCCGTTGCGGAATCGGAATCCAGTCAACAGCTGTTGCGTTTGGCAAGTCGTGTCGCGCAAACAGATTCAACTGTCTTAATTGTTGGCGAATCTGGAACGGGCAAAGAAGTGCTTGCGCGCTATGTCCACGACCAGTCTCCACGGGTGGGCAACCCTTTTATTGCGATTAACTGTGCGGCCATTCCCGAGAATATGCTCGAAGCAATGTTGTTTGGCCATGAGAAAGGCGCTTACACTGGTGCGACCAGTTCTGCTCCCGGAAAGTTCGAGCAAGCCAATGGTGGCACGTTGCTGCTGGATGAAATTTCCGAAATGGATCTGGGGCTGCAAGCCAAACTGTTGCGAGTGTTGCAGGAGAAGGAAGTGGAGCGTTTGGGCGGGCGAAAAACCATCAAGCTTGATGTCCGGGTGATCGCAACCTCAAACCGCGATATGCGCCACTACGTTGCCGAAGGTAAATTTCGCGAAGATCTGTATTACCGTCTCAGTGTTCTCCCCTTGCAGTGGGCGCCACTGCGCGACCGAACGGAAGATATTATTCCTCTGGCCAACAAGTTATTGGAAAAACACGCTGAAAAACAACACCGCCATGATATGGAATTGACAGTTTCTGCCCAGGAGGCGATGTTGGCTTACGCTTGGCCTGGAAACGTACGTGAGCTGGATAATGTTATGCAGCGGGCTTTGATCCTTCAGGCGGGCAAAGATATTCAAGCGGAAGATTTGGGCTTGGAGTTTTCCAATCAATTCAGTCCCAAACCCGATATCCTGCCTTCAAATGTATGTTCGATACAGCAAGCCAGCCCTGGGCCGAATACGCCTGAGGAAGCGATGTCTCCTCAGGATGAACTCAAGGAGGAGGTGGCTGAAGACCTTCATTCCGCGCTGTTGGGCGATGATTTAAAGCGCCGGGAATTTGAAATCATTGTTCAGACTTTGAAGCAAGAAGGTGGCAGCAAAAAGAATACTGCAGGTCGTTTGGGGATCAGTCCGAGAACATTGCGCTATAAAATTGCGCGCTTTAAGGACTTGGGTTTGAATGTTGATGCCCAACTGGCTTGCTAGGCTGCCAAAACACCATAAAAAAGGCTGCGTGAGCAGCCTTTTTTATGGACCAGACTTAATCAAGATTAAATAAAGTCCAGATCCGCCTGCAGAACCTGTTGATTCAATAGGTCCGCAAGTTCTGATCCAGCTTCATAGATCGCATCGTAGGTGCTGGTGGAGAGACTGTGATCTGTTTGAGACCCAGTGTCGATAAAAGCGCCGCGATTAAAACTCAAGTCAGCATCGATGAAGACATCGCTTAAATCAATGTTGATCAGGTTTGTTACGGTCAATTCGGCGAGTACATCAAGCCCCTCGAGCTCAGCTACATCGGTATTGCTTTCAGAGCTTGGCAGCATATTCCCTTCACCATTGTTGACGATAAGGGGGGACGCAGCTGTCGAATCACTGGCCTGGCCAGCGTCGGTAACCGTAGGAAGGGATTCACCATCGTCGAGTAGTGCATCAGGCTCAGAGGCGGGCTCCAGTTCGACAACCTGACCGACTTCAAACGCTGGGCCTGTGGCATTATCTTGAGCATCGAATTGCTGCCCCCACACAGAGGCGCGTCCCTCTTGAAGTTGCTGATCACCCCAGGTGATGAGATAACCACCGTCTTCCAGTGCGACAATATGAGGTTCGGCCTGCACGCCCTGTGCCTGTGGGTTGATACGTTTGTTTTCAAAGATGACCGAACCATCGGCGCGGTAACGCGAGGCAAAGACACCGAGTTGATCGCCATCTTCTGCTGTCCAGGTCACAACAAAGTCACCATTGTTCAAACCGGCCACTTCAGGTTTGCTGTTGAAGGCACTTTCCGAGCTGTGCACAGTAATGGCTTGATTCATCAGGCTGTTGCCGTTTGCATCATAGCGTTGAACCGTAACCTGAGCTTCGCCTTCGGAACTGACGGCCAACCAGCTCACCACAAACCCCCCATCGGCGCTTGCGCTGATGTGAGTTTGAAATTGTGGGGTGTCGGTCTCTGACAAACTGAATTCAGGGCCGGTGGCATCGCCATTGCTGTCGAACAGTCTAGCCATCGACTGTGGTGCGCCATCGGTATTGGGGGAGTCCCAGGAAACGACAAAGCGTCCGTCATTCAGAGTTGTAATGCTGGGATTGGCCTGGTGATCGATTGCAGTTTCAGTGACGCGCACATCACCAGTGATGGCTTCTCCCGCGGCATTGAAAACTCGCATGTAAACGCCTTCACCGCTGCCATCCTGGCCGTGACTCATCCAGGTGATGACATAACCACCGTCCGCTAAGTCGCTGATGGCCGGACGTTGCTGGTTCTCGTCGCTATAGACATTAATCTGGGTTTCAGGACCAACCGCTTGATTGTTCACGTCGTAGCGTTGGGCAAAAATGCCATTTAGATCGCCGTCCTGGTCTCGTGACTGCCAGGTGATGACATAGCCACCATCGGCCAAGCCGATAACATCAGAGTTGCTTTGATCGTTCAGAGTAAAACTGTTTACCCGGAAGCTGTCGCTTTCTGTCTGACCTTCTGCATCATAACGTTGGGCGTACACATCGAAGCCGTCTTCAGCATTTTCAGCGAGCTTGAGGTAAGTCACGATATAACCGCCATCCGCCAAGGAAGCGATGGGATCGATAATGACAGAGTTAATGGCGGTACTTTTCTGATTGCCGGCTAAGTCTGTCAAGGTCGCATTGAAGTTGAATCGCCCCTGGGCGTGAATCGAGGCATCATCCGGGCCAACGGAAGCGTTTGCCGAGGTATTGCCTGTGGCCGTAATGCCAGGCCTAGGATTGAAACCAAAGAATTGCCAGCCGAAGCACCAATGAGTATTCGTTTGTTGGATATCGTAATCCACGTATTCATTAGTTTGAATTTCGAAGCGCAAATCCGAGAGGCTGTTGAATCGGGAGGAGGGGGTATTCCACCAAACGCTATTGCCCTGGGATGCGACATCGACAGATGCATCGACGACGGTATCGATCTGTACCGGCAGCTCGGCCGAGCTGCGACTTACGCCTTGGTCTGAGCTGACCACATGAAATTGATAATTGTTGTCCGCCAAACCGTTGCTGGTGATGGTCCATTGCCCATTCGCATCGGCAATCGTTTGACCAACCTGAGTATTGTCTGCGAATAAGACGACAGTGCTGCCCGCACTGGCGGTGCCAGTGAAGGTTGGCGTGGTGTCGTTGGTAATATTGTCATTGTTGAACTTGCCACTATCACTGCTGGCGAGCAGATCAAGGGTGGGTTCCTCAATGGGTGGTAACACCTGAAGGGTGACGGTCGCCGTTGACACCCCCCCTCGGCCATCGCTGACTTCATACACCAATGTGTCACTGACGGTTTGGGTGTTATTGCCATTGGGCGTATACACTAGCTCGCCGGATTGATTGATGTGTGCTGTTCCGTGATTGCCCTGGCTGATAATTTGGCTAACGCTGAGGTTGTCGTTATCCGGGTCATTATCGTTTGCCAGGACGTCGAGCGTGCTCGTGCGGTTAATGGTAAAGCTGTCATCGTTGGCAATGGGCGCTGAATTCAGATTAACGTTGAACTCGAACGTTTGTGACGGTGCACTTTGATTGCCTGCACGATCAGTTTGGGTGGCGACAACAGTCTGCGTTCCGCCACTGAGCTCATCGACCAAGGCCAGAGTCCAGTTACCTTGCTCATCAGCCGTGATCGTCGCCAGAGCCTGGCCATTAAGAGTGATCGCAACGTCTGCATTGGGCTCAGCGGTACCCGCAATGACGGGAAGTGCATCGTCGGTTTCGCCGCCCGCTGGAATGTCCCCAGTGACATTGCCCTGATCATCGATGAGGTGAGTAATGATCGGAGCTTCGACCGATTGATCAACTGTGATTTCAAAACTGAGGCTTTCGCTGCTGGTGTTCCCGGCAGCGTCAATTGTGTAAGCGGTAAAATTATGGATGCCGTCATCCAGTGGGGCATTGTTGGTGAAAGTCCAGCTGCCGTCGGTTTGTACTTGGGTGGCACCAATGAACACGCCGCCATCGTAGACGGTGATAAACTCGCCGGCGGTTCCCATACCCTGAAGGGTAATTTCATTGTCGTCGGTATGGGCCTGATCATTCAGATTTCCCTGAAAGAGGCCCACATCATCGAGTACGCTGTTGATCACCGGAGCGGGAGATGCCTCGGTGTCGATAGTGAGACTGTAGGCTGAAAAACTTTCACCAAAACTGTTCACAGCTCGGGCTTTAAAAACAGATAAGCCCTCGGGCAACGGTGTTGTGACTTGCAGTTCCCAGTTGCCTTGCCCATTGGCCTTAAAGGGACCGTAGGTTTCACCGTTTACGGTGACGGTAACGTCTGCATTGGGGGTGGCGGTGCCACGGATAATCGGGGTATTGTCATTGGTGAAACCGCCGTCTTGAATCGGCGTATTTGGGGGTAAGATAACGTCTTGCGGCGAATTGGCATTTTGGCCATTGGCCACCCCGTGGGGAGGACTGTCTACGTCCAGTTCAATGGCGATGGATTCCGGGCTGCTGTTTCCTGCGGAATCAACCACGACAGTACTGATTTGGTGTTGACCGTCATCGAGTTTGAGTTTGACTTCCCAGAGGCCGTTAGCATCGGTCTGCACCTCGCCAACCAATTGACCATTATCAAAAATCTCGACACGTGAGTTTTCTTCGGCTCTGCCGCTCATGGTGACGTGGCCATTGTGGGTACTCGAACCGCTGCTCAATGTACCTTTTACACCTTCGATTTGAAGGTCACTGGCGATCAGCGCTGTTTGATCCACGTTGACCGTATATTCCGCAGAGCGAAGTGATTCCACGCCTGAGCCATCAACACTGCTGACACTGAATCCATGGCTGCCTTCATTGAGCTGATCCGCGGTGTACTGCCATTGGCCATTCTGGTCAGCGACGGTTTCACCGATCAGTGTGTCGTTTTGGTAGATTCGAACGGTGTTGCCGGGGTCAGATGTGCCGTTGAGTTGAAGGCTGTCGTCGTCACTTTTGCTGAGGTGTTGGACTTGGCCGGTAATGCTGCCTGCATTATCCAAAATAGTTGCGATGCTGGTCATAATCGTATCCTGATGTGTTTCGCAGAAGGTGAGTGGAGCAAGCAGACATCCGTGCTCCCAGCATGGGTTCTCGTGGCGATGATACGAGTTTTAGAAAGTTGTTCCATATGCCAACTTAAAAACCATAATTAGTCATTAAGTGCGTTTTAATTACGGGAACTGAATTGAGTAAATAGTGTTAGCGAACTTAGTAAGGGGTTGTTTCTAAGGTGTGAATTCGATGAAGCGTGTGCGCCCGTAATGAATTAATCGCGGACAACCAAGATTGGAATTCTGAATTGAGCACTACGTTTTTAGGTCTTTAGCATGATTGGGCGGCGCATTGAATAATAGGTGTTTCTTGTCGAATCGATGTCATAGAAATGTCATTGTCAGGGGTTAGATTTCTATTGACGGTGACGCTCCGGAGAGGTAACTTTTCCCTTGCAGGAAGGCCTGCTGGGTACAGTGAGAGGCTGGATTTTTGTCGCTGTCCCCACTTTTAGACAACGTGCGCAGTATGCATATCGCGACAGGAGTATCGGTATGAGCTATCAAGTCTTAGAAGAACAGCATGAATTTGACCCTCAGATAGAGTCAGCTATTTGTCCTACCGTTGAAATACTTGACGCCCGTCGGCGTCTGGAAGACCGCCTGGAGGAAGCGCGTTTGAGGCGTGAAACTCAGGAATTTTCGTTTGATTTTGAGTAATCTCGTTCGTTAGAACGTCGTACTCGCCGAGAGTAGCCGTTCCCTCGATTGGCGGTGTCGTATCATGCGACACCGCTACCAAAGCCCATTGTGCCATTCGTTCGACAGGCCCGTTTGTCGGCTTAATCTTCACCCCCCTTAACTCCCGCATGTAGACCCGCATTTAGACCCCGCACCTCATGACGGTAAGTTTTCGCCGCCTCGGTCTCCCGGTGGCAACTTTTGGCCCACTTTGTGCTTGATACCCAGTGTGGAGCTGGAACTGCCAGCTTTTTGTCACTTAATAATCGCAAGTTTAAGGCCCTGTCATGACAGACCGAGTTGATATCAATCGCCTACTGGTGGAAATGCGAACCCTGAAATCTCAGACCCAGGCATTCAATGGCCCATCGTCTGTGGATCAGGTGGCGTCCAATGTGCGCCCCGGGGTGAAGGTTCAAGCCAATGAGGAAGTCCCATCGTTTGGGGACATGATGAGCCAGGCCATCGACAAGGTGAACAGTGTGCAGAAACAATCGGCAGCGCTGGCAACCCGTTATGAGCAGGGCGACAAGTCTGTGGACGTCACCGACGTTATGATCGCCTCGCAAAAAGCATCCGTCAGTTTCCAGTCAATGTTGCAAGTGCGCAATAAGCTGGTTGATGCCTACCGCGATGTTATGAATATGCCAATGTAAGTGCTGAGGTCTGGCTACTATGTCCACTGCAGAAACTGATATGGGCGATTTCGCGGAAGATGGCGGAGCAGAATCCCAAAAGAAATCTTCATCTGATTTAGTCGAAGGGTTTAATAATCTCAACCTGGTGCGTCAGGTTGGCTTAATGGTTGGCCTGGCGGCGAGCGTGGCCATCGGCTTTGCTGTGGTGCTCTGGACCCAAGAAGACAATTACCGCCCACTGTTCAGCAGCAGTAATATTTTGGATGTTCCCGAAATTGCACGCCTGTTGGAAGAAAACGAAATCGACTACAAGGTTGACCAGAAAAATAACACGATACTGGTCGCCGAGCAGGATATCTATCAAGCCCGAATTAAGTTAGCCGAGGTCAATGACGCGGCCACTGATGGTACGGGTTTTGAGTTGTTGGATCAGGAACAGCCACTGGGGACCAGCCAGTTTATGGAAAGCGCTCGTTACAAGCGCAGTCTGGAAGGTGAACTGGCCAGAACCATTACCGCAATTAAAACGGTAAAAAACGCTCGCGTACACCTCGCTATTCCCAAACGCTCCGTCTTTGTTCGTGATGCCCGAGAGCCACGAGCGTCCGTCTTCGTGGATCTGTATGCAGGACGCAGCATCAAAACCGAGCAGGTGAAAGCCATTGCAAACCTGGTCGCCTCCAGTATTCCTGAATTGAAACTGGAAAACGTCACCGTGGTGGATCAAAGCGGTAATTTATTGTCTCAGGGAGAAGATAACCAAGAGCTGATCATGGCGGCGAAGCAGCGGGATTTTACCCGCAAAGTTGAAGATGATCTGACGCGCCGCATCAACAGTATTTTGGAACCGGTAGTCGGCCCTGAAGGTTTTAAAGCCGAAGTCAGTGCCGATGTGGATTTCACTCAAGTGGAGCAGGCTGAAGAGGTTTTTAACCCGGATTTACCCGCGATTCGCAGCGAACAAACCTTGAATGAACAGCGTGGTAACGATCTGGTTGCGGGTATTCCCGGAGCCTTGACGAATCAGCCGCCGGGCATGGCTGAGGCACCCGAAGAGGCCAACGGGCAAAACCCCAATGCACAAGGCGCTAATGAACGTGTGCGCAGTCAGGCAACGCGGAACTATGAATTGGATCGCACGGTTAGCTATACCCGTCATCAGCAAGGCAATATCAAACGCCTAACGGTTGCGGTTGTGGTCGACGACAAAGTGGTCGCCAATGCCCAAAGTGGCGAGAGCAGTCGTGTCCCCTGGACACAGGACGAACTGGATCGAATGACCATTCTGGTCCGCGATGCTGTCGGGTTTTCTTCTGCGCGAGGCGACAGCGTCAATGTTTTGAATTCGCCCTTTATTGCTAAGGATGAACTCGTCATTGAAGAACCTCCTGTCTGGGAACAAGCTTGGTTTGGCAACCTTACCAAGCAGGCCGTGGGTTTATTGATTATTCTTATTTTATTGCTGGGTTTATTGCGTCCACTGTTGAGAAACCTGGCGGAATCCGGTCGCGAACGTCGTGAAGCCGAAGAAGCCGCTCAGTTGGCTGAGCTGGCCGCGGTCGAAATGGAAGGTTATGACTCTCTATCGGATGACGCCGTGACCCTGACCGGCGGAGAGACACTGGCATTGCCAAGCCCGGATGAAACCTATGAAACCCAGCTCAATACCGTGAAAGCCCTGGTTGCAGAAGACGCAGGACGTGTGGCTCTGGTGATTAAAGATTGGGTGAGTGAGGAAGAATAATAATGGCTGAAGATGACAAGCAAATAGAAGGCGGTTCGACTCGCACGGAGATTGAGCAGGCCGCCATTTTATTGATGGCTTTGGGCGAGGCCGATGCGGCTGAGATTCTTAAGCACCTCGGCCCTAAAGAGGTTCATCGCCTGGGCTCGGTGATGACCGATCTCGGTTACATCCACCAAAAAGAGGTGGAAGTGGTTCTGGGAAAATTCCTCGACGACGTTAAATCCCTGACGGGTTTGGGGGTTGGTTCCGATGATTATATTCGTAAGATGTTGGTTGCTGCCTTGGGTGAAGACAAAGCGGGTAGCTTGATTGATCGAATTTTGATGGATGGAAATACCGCGGGTCTGGATACCTTGCGTTGGATGGAGCCCCGTTCGATTGCTGACATTATTCGCGACGAACACCCGCAGATTCAGGCGATCGTTGTGGCTTATCTCGATTCTGATCAGTCCGCTGAAGTGCTCAGTTTTATGCCGGATAAAGTCCGTTTGGATATTATGATGCGAGTTGCTTCGCTCGAGACGGTTCAGCCGTCGGCTCTGCAGGAATTCAACGATATTCTTGAGAAACAATTCTCAGGCAGCGCAACCAGCCAGGGTAAAGATATGGGTGGTTTGCAAGTGGCGGCCGAGATTATGAACAACCTGGGCGGCGCTGTGGAAGGCGAATTGATGGAGTCCATCAAAGAAATCGACGAACAAATGGCCCAGCAAATTCAGGATCTTATGTTCATCTTCGACAATTTGCAGGACGTCGACGACCGTGGTATTCAGGCTTTGCTGCGTGAGGTTTCCTCTGAGATGTTGATTGTGGCATTGAAAGGTGCCGACGTTGCCCTGCAGGAAAAAATCTTCAAAAACATGTCGAAACGTGCTGCCGAATTGCTGCGTGATGACCTGGAAGCCAAAGGCCCTGTGCGTCTCTCCGAAGTGGAAGCGGCTCAGAAAGAGATTCTGGTTATCGCCAGAAAGATGGCCGATGCTGGCGAGATCATGTTGGGCGGTGGCGGCGAACAAATGCTTTAGCGCTCTGGGCGACTCTGTGGTGTACAGAGTCAGTGTGTGAATAAAAACGCAAACAGCTGTAATGACGAAAATGGGTGAACATATTTCCACACAGGATGCTGAAGAATTCGTCAGTTGGACCTTACCGTCCTTTGACCAGGACACGGGTGACATCATTGCGTCGGAAGAAAAACTGGCGCAGGATCGCCGCGCCGCTGAAATTGGCGAAGACGAATCCATTGACGAACTGGAAGCCGAAGTCGAGCCTTTAACGGCACAGCAACTGGAAGAGATTCGCTTACAAGCCCACAAAGAAGGGTATCAAAGCGGCTACGATGAAGGCCATAAACACGGCCTGGACGCTGGAACCCAGGAAGGACGCCAGCAGGGCGAGCAGGCGATTCGTTCGGAACTGGAACCTGCACTCAGATCTGAAACCGAGTCCTTGTCTGAATTAAACCGCTCTTTGCAAACCGCCTTCGCCGAACAGCAAGAACAATTGAAACCACTTGTTCTGAATATGGTTACTGGGCTGGCGCGTCAGTTTATTGAAAAAGAGCTCCAGCAAAACCCTCAACTCTTGTTACACATTATTCAGAAGGGGCTTCAGGCCTTGCCGGGTAAACCCGAGGAACTGGTTGTTCAAGTGCATCCCGATCGTCAGGCCATGGTGCAGGACAAACTGCGACTTCCAGAAGGGGAGTTTCTTGTGCGAGCGAATCCTGATTTTGGGCCCTGGGATTGTCAATTGGTCAACGATTGCAGTCGAGTCAGTCTGGATTTCGAGGCTCGTTGGCAGTCGCTCTTGGAACAATTCGCCCGGGGAGATTTGGCCGAGGATGACTCGACAGATACACCCGCAGAAAACGCGCTGGTCAATGAGTTGTCCGAAGATCTGGATATGGCCATGGGTGACCCTGCATCTGTCCAGAAAGACAGCACGCCGAACCCACAAAGCGGGGTGTAAGAATAATGCCAGCCCATGATCAAATGGGGGCTCTGAAGGAAGTGAGTATGCGTGATTTGTGCGCGGAGCTAAAAACACTGACGCCCAGTCAGAATTCCGCTGAGTTCCAATACGATTATGTGGCTGAAGGTCGCCTCACGCGTTTGGTCGGTATGACGCTGGAAGCCGAAGGCTTGCGCACCAGCCTCGGTCAGACCTGTCAAATCATCAATCAGTCTGGAGTGGAAGTCGAGGCTGAGGTTGTCGGCTTTAATGGCCAAAAAGTTTACTTAATGCCTATAACGCATTTTGCGGGTGTTGAACCCGGTGCGCGTGTGCGCCCAATGACGAAAACGGCCCAGGTACCCATCGGTGATGAATTGCTGGGTCGAGTGGTCAATGGTTTGGGTAAACCTATCGATGGTCTTGGTGAGGTGCGGGCAAAAGATCGCCTGAAGACCCTGGCCGACATGATCAATCCGCTTTCCCGTTCTCCCATTCAAGAACCCATGGATGTCGGTATTCGGGCCATTAATGCATTGCTTACTGTTGGAAGAGGGCAGCGTCTCGGTTTGTTTGCGGGAAGCGGTGTGGGTAAAAGTGTGTTGCTTGGCATGATGACCCGATTCACCAATGCGGACGTGGTTGTCGTTGGTTTGATTGGGGAACGCGGTCGAGAAGTGAAGGAGTTCATCGATCACAGTTTGGGCGAAGAAGGTTTGAAACGATCCGTCGTTGTCGCATCGCCTGCTGACGATGCTCCCTTGATGCGCTTGCGTGCTTCCGAGTTGTGCTGCCGTGTGGCGGAGTATTATCGAGATCAGGGAAAAAATGTATTACTGCTAATGGATTCCCTGACGCGTTATGCCCAAGCACAGCGTGAGGTGTCTCTTGCTGTAGGTGAGCCGCCGGCAACAAAAGGTTATCCGCCTTCAGTGTTTGCAAAATTGCCGCAATTGGTCGAACGTGCGGGAAACGGTGAGCCCGGTGGTGGTTCGATCACCGCGTTTTATACCGTGCTTACCGAAGGAGATGACTTGCAAGATCCGGTTGCCGATTCAGCGCGCGCCATTTTGGATGGCCACATCGTTTTGTCCCGCCGTCTTGCCGAAGAAGGCATTTATCCAGCGATAGATGTGGAAGCGTCTATTTCGCGCGCGATGCCCAATATCGTGAGTCAGGATCAATTGCAAAAAATGCAGGCATTCAAGCGTTTACTGGCGATTTATCAAGAAAACAAGGATCTGATCAACATTGGGGCCTACCGTCCCGGCAGTAATCCTGAAGTTGATTTGGCTATCGACCGGGCACCGCATCTACGTCAGTTCGTGTGCCAGGGTATGAACGAGGCGGTCAGTTATGAGGCGGCCTGTTCTATTTTAGATTCGGTATTGTCTGCACCCGCAGGGCAGCAACAGAGCGCCGCCGGCTGATGACTAACTCTCGCAGCAAGCGGCTAGAACTTGTTCGTAATCTCAATCAACAAGACCTGGATAATATCTCAGAGCAGCTTGCGAAGCAGCGAGAAACATTACAGGGGGAGCAGGAAAAACTGCAGCAACTGCAAGGCTATCGTGATGACTATATGGATTCAGTGCGCAATCTCAAGCACACCAATGTGCAACAAATGCAAAGCCAGCGGAGTTTTATTCAGAGAATGCACATGGCGTGTGAGCAACAGCAGGCCATGGTCGCGAAGGTCAATGAACACTGCGAAGCCATTATGCACGTGTGGCAGCAGCAGTCTCAAAAGTTGAAAAAACTGGAAGAGTTAATTGAACGATACCAGCGTGAAGAGCAAGCCTTCGCTGATCAGCAAGAACAAAAACTGATTGACGAACTCAGTACGCAAAAAGCATCACGCCGAACCTCGGCATTCTAAAACTTTTCTTTTCTCTTGGTACTAAAGTCCAAATTAACTGCCTAATCATCAATAAAAAGCGTTGACTATTTGCTTGTTCAATCAGGCGTTCCTCGTTAAAGTAAATACACGAAGAGTTTTATTCTCGTGTGTCGTTTGTTGTCATTATCGACGTTAAGTGTGATAGCTCCCGGGAATAGTGTTTATAACTTTTTGTGAATAACGGGGTGGCTCTCGGCAGATGATGTTGGGAGCAAGGGCGAATGCGCAATCATAAAAGGCTTATTTGAATCGGATGAATTTCAAAGATACAGCCGTGTCGCGTCGCTATTGATTAAAACAAGGACGGTGACTATGGCTAATGTAATTAATGAAGAGTTATTGGACGAGTTACGTCAATTAATGGGTGATGACCTAAGATTACTTATTGAAACTTATCGCAAGGATACTCAATACCGTCTCATGACCATTCAGGAAGCTTTGGAACTTTCTGAATTAAACGGCGTTATCGATGCGGCCCACAGCTTGAAGGGCAGTAGTGCCAATGTGGGAGCAATCCGAATGGAAGCGATCTGCCATCAAATCGTTTTGTCGGCACGCGATGGCGATCAAGGTGCGGTTGTGGAATTACTTCCTCAATTGCAAACCGAGTATGATCGCGTTAATGGTCAGTTTTTTCACTTGGTTGATTAGTCTTCCGCGCACTCAGTGCTGAATGTTCACTCAGCACATTGTTACCGACGGGCGCAGTTTCAACTCTGCGCCTTTTGTGGGCTTTGTTGGTCTTTTTTCCTTTCACCCTTTTCTCTGTACTGTTTTTTGTCGGTGTTGGCGCATGTGAAACTGCCGTGATTTAGATGAATTGGCACCGCCTTTGCAAAACAAACCCCGTAGCGGTAAACGAATACCTTAAGGGCGCTTACCGAATCAACATACTGCTGTTATCGAGTCTTTTGGGGGAAGTGTTTGTCCCATTGGGGCAATCGTTTGCCGCCAGGCTCAGCAGCTAACGGGGACATCAGGCAATGCCAGCGAATACCAGCGACATTTTGTTAAACAGTATTTCCAGTCCACAGGTGTCGAAGCGTACCGACACCCGGTCTGAATCATCGCAGTCCTTCGCTGAGCATTGGACGTTGCAGTCGTCCAATCAGCCTGCTAAAAATCGGCAAGCATCCGGAAGGGAGGTTGCTGAGTCCCGTGAACGTATTGAACAACAGCAGCACCGTGCCCGTTCGGAACGTCACTCCGGACAACAATCTGAACATGCCCCAAGCGCTCAACATGCTCAAGCCCGAAGTCGATCGGGCTCTGAGGCTGAGGCGGCTTCTCACGCACGGGCTTCAACCCAGAGCCGAAACGCCAACGTCTCCAATGCTGAGACGACGTCTGCTGAGCGGGGGTTACCGGGAAAGGATAACAAGGCTCCTTCAGGTGAGAGTGTTGCAAAAAGCGGGAGTGCTGAGAACTCGGTCGCGGAACATTCAAGTGCGCAACGTAATGACGCCAACGTTTCGTCTCAGCAGGAGCTCAGTAACAAGGAAAAGTTTATCCTGGGGCTCCTTGGGGTTTCTACGATTGAGGCATCTGCGATTCATGGTTCTGCGACGGAAGGCGCCGATGGGAGCGAGGTTCCATCTGACGGTGATCAGGGGAACCCATCTGACTCGAACCCAATGGGTTTTATCGAACTGCTGCTGAGCGGTGGCTCATCGGCTAAGAACTTGGAGGGTGAATCCGACTCTGCCACCGGCGAAGCTTCGACCCTTGAATCTCTGAATGATGTACTGGGTGATGAGGACCACAGCGTATCGATGGGGGCGGATACTCTTAGCCAAGATCCGGAAGCGGATGGCGACGTCGTTGTGGATGCCCTGGCGTCCACGGTATCCCCCTCAGCGTCCGAAAAGGTGTCAGAATGGCGCTCTGCCATAAGTAATGAAGTCAAAATAACGGGTCTGGGAAGCGCATCTAAAAGCCCATTGGCATCTGATTCAGCACTGAACCCCCAGCAGGAAGCCGAATCGGAACCGAGCGAGGGTGGTGAGGCTGATATGAGCCCCGGGGAAGTGATCGCTTTGAACAGCAAAGCCAAGCAAACCAATGTCTCTGTCGGCGGTTTATTGAAAGAAGGGTTGATTGGGCCAGTACCTAAGGACATTTCAAGTTCACCCAGCGCAAGTGGCTACGGTGATGCGGTCGGTATCCAGCACAGCCATGCGCCAGGGCGAGCCAGTGGTGTAGAGCATAATTTCCAGCTGCAGCGCTCCGCAGACATCCAGGGGCGTTCCAGCATGCAGTCGGAACTGAATCAGGCTCAATGGAAGGCCGAGGTTGCGGAAAAGGTGGCGTGGTTTTCAGCGCGTAATATCTCCCGAGCGGAGATCCGCCTGGATCCACCCGAGCTGGGCAGTTTGCAGATCAAGATCCAACTCAATCAAGATCAGGCCCAAGTCACCATTAACAGTCCCCATGCCAGTGTTCGAGAAGCTCTGGATCAGACCTCGGCGCGTTTACGTGAGATGTTTCAAGAGCAGGGGTTGGACTTGGGCGATGTGAATGTTGGGGGAGGGGACGCCCAAGAGCGTTCAGAAGAGCGCGAAGAGATGGCGGGCCTGATTGACGGTGATGATGTTCTTGAAACCGAAAGCGCTGTTCAGCCTCAGGTTCGAAACTTGAGCCTAGTGGACTCTTACGCCTAGTTTAGCGGCTGAGATTCCATGTGCCGCTGGAGCTGTCTGGCGGCTATGTTGATTGGCCAGCGTTATTGCATCGATCTCTTCAGATTCTCTTCCGTTTTCCTTTGTTTGTTTATCTCTTCCATTTTCCTCGATCTGGCATCCTGTCTTCTGGTTGTCATCCCTTCTCTGGAGGCGGTTCGCTGTGGCGGCTGGCCCAGCCAAAGGCGCGTTTTGCGCGCATTGGGCTATTCTGAGTTTAAGGCCGGTGCTGAGGGCGAAATAATGGCACGGCTCTTGCTCAACAAGAACTGTAATCCAAGAAGTGACTGGAAATTGACGGAGAGCCCATGGCTGAAGAAAACGCATCCCAAGGTGGCGGAAAAAAGAAGCTGATTATCTTTATCGTGCTTGGCTTGGTGTTAATAGGTGCCTCAGTTGGGGGAACCTTGTTCGCTTTGGGCTTCTTCGATGAGCAAAAAACCGAGCAAATGGATGAGGGCGAAGGTGAAGGCGAAGAAAATTCAGAGGAGGCTGAGGAAGGCGAAGAAGGTGATGAAATGGAAGCCGCAGAGCCGACCCCGTCGGCTATCTATTTGCCACTCAAGCCGGCCATCATTGTAAATTTTGAGGCGCGTGGTCGTCAGCGCTATCTGCAGGTGGATGTGACGTTGATGATGCGTACAGAACAAGCATTGTCGGCGGCAGAATTGCACATGCCAATGATTCGAAATGCTTTGGTGATGCTGTTCAGTGGTCAAATTTATGAAGAGTTACAGACACCGGAAGGCAAAGAGTTGGTACGCCAGTTAGCACTGGAAGAAGTGCAGACCATGATGGATCGAGAAATTGGTGAACCAGGCGTAGAGCAGGTTCTATTCACCAACTTTGTTATGCAATAGCGCCTGAAAAGCCAACACAGTAAAGAGCGAGTGTACTGATCATGCAAGACCTACTCTCACAAGACGAAATCGATGCTTTATTGCATGGGGTGGACGACGGCGAAGTTGAGACGGAAGTTGAGATCGAAGAAGGCGATGTGCTTGTTTACGATCTGACTTCTCAGGATCGTATTGTTCGTGGCCGCATGCCCTCCTTGGAAATGATCAATGAGCGTTTTGCACGTTATACCCGCATCAGCATTTTTAACCTTCTCCGACGTTCCGCGGAAGTGTCCGTAGGCGGAATGCAGACCATGAAGTTCGGCGAGTATGTTCATACCTTGTACGTACCGACGAGCTTGAATATGTTGAAGTTTCGCCCGTTGCGTGGCACCGGTTTGATTATTTTGGACGCAAAGTTGGTGTTCAAATTGGTGGACAACTTTTTCGGTGGCGATGGTCGCCACGCCAAAATTGAAGGGCGTGAATTTACCCCGACGGAATTACGTGTTGTGCAGATGGTGGTAGATCAATGTTTGATGGATCTGTCCGAAGCCTGGCGCGCGGTGATGCCCATCGAACTGGAATTTCTCAATGCAGAAGTGAACCCCGCTATGACGAACATTGTGGGGCCCAATGAGATTGTCGTGGTAAGCAAATTTCACGTAGAACTCGATGGTGGCGGGGGTGAGATGCACATTACGATCCCTTATTCCATGCTGGAACCGATTCGAGATCTATTGGATAACAGTGCTCAAAATGAAGCGGATGAAACGGATGCCCGTTGGGTTAAATCCATGCAGTCAGAAGTATTGCAGGCCAGCGTAAAACTGGAGTGCGATCTGGTACGTAAGTCACTGCAATTGCGGGAAGTCATGGACCTGAAGCCAGGTGACATTATCCCCATTGAAATGCCCGAGGAGCACATCGTGACGGCAAACAGTGTGCCGGTATTTCGCAGCACATTGGGGCAATCCCGAGGGAATTTATCCATGCGCATCGAAGGTGTGGTGGAAAATAAAGATGATGAAACGGCCGATTTGTTGCGCATTGCCGGTGTGGGTATTCATCACGACGATATTGACGAAGATATTCATAAAGCTTCGGCCTGATTAACCTGTAAATGGGCCTAGTGCCAGTGAGTTGGAGAAAACCATGAGTGATGATGATCAGAACGATTCCGGAGATGTGAATCAGGATGACATGGCTGATGAATGGGCGGCGGCGATGGAAGAAGCCGGCGAAGGTGGCGATGGTGACGGTGGTGTAGAAGATGACTGGGCTGCTGCTATGGCAGAAGCCGGCGTCAGCGAAGAGGAAGACGAACCAGAGCCGCAACCGGAACCGGCGGGCGATCCAATGCCCTTGCAGGATTTTTCAGCGCCCGATGGCGGTCCGGGGGATCAGCCCGATCTGCAAGTGGTACTGGATATTCCGGTCACGATGTCGATGGAAGTGGGGCAGACCTCCATTTCCATTCGCAATCTCTTGCAACTGACCCAGGGTTCCGTAATCGAGTTGGATAGACTCGCGGGCGAACCCTTGGATGTCTTGGTGAACGGCACCCTGATCGCACACGGCGAAGTGGTTGTGGTCAATGAAAAGTTCGGCATCCGAATGACGGATGTGATCAGTCCGCAGGAACGTATTGCGCGTTTACGTTAATGAGTATGCAGGGTGCGGCTATGACAAATAAAAACGTTAGTTCTTGGATGGGCTTGCCTGTTGCCTTGTTGGTGGCAATGCCTGCGATGGCTCAGGCCGAAGGCATTGCCCAGCAACCGGTTTCTGGATTACCCAGCGCCTCAACTCAATTGCTGCAGATATTGCTGGCCTTAGGGCTGATCATCGCGTTGATCTACGCTTTGGCTTGGTTCCTAAAGCGTTTTTCCAATCAGGGCAGTTTTGCCAACAGTCCAATCAAGATCATCAGCAGTACTGCTATGGGAACACGGGAAAAAATTGTTCTGGCGGAGGTCAATGGTCAGCAATTGTTGCTGGGTGTGACCGCTCACTCAATCAATACTCTGCAAAGCTTTGATAAAACGGAGCTAGAGGGTCTCGAATTGAGCCAAAACCGCCCGGAAGCCGTGGTGGATTTTAAAGCCAAGTTAGCAGGCCTGATGGCAGTGAATAAAAAGCCTGTCTGATTGGGTTGGTCAACAATAACAGGGTGATAGGCCGGGCAGTATGATTCCAATATCCAGCCAACAACAGAAAGCTCCGAAAGTAAACCGTACTTTGCTGTCGATATTCCTCATGTATTTTGCGCTCGTTTTTTCGAATGGGACTCTGGCGCAGAATGAACCTAATCGTGATCTGCTGGGCTCTGATGTGGCAACGACGGCGCAGGCGGCCAGCGAACAGTTGGAAAGCGCCAAGCCCAGTGCGGATAACATTCCTCTGAAAGCCATTCCTGGGATGCCGGCACTGACGGTTAAAACCAATCCGGATGGCAGTGAAGACTACACGGTAAGTCTGCAGATTTTGGCGATCATGACAGGGCTTACCCTGTTGCCGGCGCTGTTGATGATGATGACGTCCTTCACTCGAATCATTATTGTTTTCGCTATTCTCAGGCAGGCATTGGGCTTGCAGCAATCGCCTTCTAATCAAATTCTCATCGGTCTGTCTCTGTTTCTGACGGTGTTCATTATGACCCCGGTGTTTGATGTGATTAACGAGCAGGCCTTGCAGCCCTACATCGAGGAAAAAATAACAGCAAAAGAGGCCCTTAACGCTGCGCGCGAACCTGTGCATCAGTTTATGCTGGCGCAAACTCGGGAATCGGATATCGACTTGTTTATGCGAATTTCCCAGACGCCGCCGGTGGACGTACCGTCCGAATTGCCATTGAATATTCTGATTCCTGCCTTTGTGACCAGCGAGCTGAAAACCGCGTTTCAAATTGGTTTTATTATTTTTATCCCCTTTTTAGTGATTGATATTGTGGTGGCCAGTGTCTTGATGGCCATGGGTATGATGATGCTGTCACCGCTGATTATTTCCCTGCCGTTCAAAATCATGTTGTTTGTTCTCGTTGATGGTTGGGCAATGCTGATTGGCACCTTGGCGGCCAGTTACGGATATTGAGGTAGAGTCTATGACGCCAGAACTTGTGATGGATATTATGGGCGATGCACTTTACCTGATCGTGTTGATTGTCGCTCTGATCGTGGGGCCAAGCTTGGTGGTGGGGTTGTTAGTGAGTATGTTTCAGGCCGCCACCCAGATTAACGAGCAAACCTTGAGTTTTCTGCCCAGGCTTTTGATCACTCTTGCGACCATCATGGTTGCAGGGAGCTGGTTAATCACCAAATTTACTGATTTATTCGATCGACTTTATACCAATATTCCACTCATGATTGGTTGAGCCGTGGAAGTCATTACTGAGCAGCAAATATTAGAGTTTGTAGGCCAGTATATTTGGCCTTTGATTCGAATCAGCGGAGTGCTCCTGGCGATGCCGTTGATTGGGGCTCGCGTCGTGCCTGCTCGAGTTCGACTGGCGCTGGCATTTGTGCTGGCTGTGTTGGTTTCTCCGTTGTTGCCTCCTTTACCAGATGTCCCTTTGTTATCACTGAGAACACTGAACGTGGCAGTTCAGCAGCTGATGATTGGTTTGGCGATGGGCTTTTCCCTGCAAGTGTTTATGCAGATTTTTGTTTTGGCTGGCCAGGTGATCGCGGGCAAGCTCGGCCTGGGGTTCGCGGCAATGAATGACCCCTCAACCGGTGTGAGTGTGCCACTGATTTCTCAGTTCTATTCAATTACTGTCACACTGTTGTTCTTTGCTGTCGATGCGCATCTGTTGGTGATCGAAGCGTTGGCGGCCAGCTTCTATTCGATTCCCATTGCGTCGGTTGGTCTGGATCGCCAAGCCCTATTAATGATCGTGGGCTTGGGAAGTTGGATGTTCAGTTCATCTTTGGTGATAGCCTTGCCGCTGCTGACCGCTTTGTTAGTGGTAAATTTAGCGTTTGGTGTTATGAGCCGGGCAGCGCCACAAATGAATGTGTTTGCGGTAGGTTTTCCACTGACCCTGGTGTTTGGTTTGTTGCTGATGTGGTTGTCATTGGTCAGCTTTCTACCGAACTTTAATACCTTCATGTATGAAGCTCTGCAATTCATGCAGACCTTAGTACAGAATCCATGATTTCCGTCTGGAGGCAGCGTCGATATGGCTGAAGATTCCAGTCAGGAAAAAACAGAAGAACCCACGCCCAAACGGCTGGAGAAGGCCCGGGAGGAGGGCCAGGTTCCCCGATCCCGGGAATTGACGACGTCAGTGCTTCTGCTCGGAGGCACGATTTGCCTGTTCATGCTGGGTGGCTACATTACTGAACGGCTTGAATCCATTATGCGCTTCAACCTTAGCCTGGATCGTGAGGTCTTGTTCGACACCAACCTGATGTTTCAGCAGCTCGGAGAATCGATTTACGACGGTTTGTTTATTCTGGTTCCGATTTTTTCGGTGCTGGCATTGGCCAGCATTATTGGGCCTATCTCCCTGGGAGGGTGGCTGTTTAGCGCCAAATCGCTTGCGCCAAAAGCCAGTCGCATGAATCCTGGAGCGGGCCTGAAACGAATGTTTGGGGTCAAGGGGTTGATGGAACTGGTGAAAAGTGTGGCTAAGGTTTCGGTCATATTGATTTTGGCTCTGTTTCTGTTGGATTTTCAAAAAGAAGATATTCTTCGCCTCGCTTATCAGGATGTGAATGTAGCGTTGGAAAATTCCATGGTCCTCGCCGGGATTGCCGCTATTGTGTTGGCCGCTTCAACTATTTTGATCGCCATTGTTGATGTGCCTTTTCAGATTTGGGATAACGCGCGCAAGCTGAAAATGTCTTTGCAGGAAATCAAAGACGAAATGAAGGACTCGGAAGGTAAGCCCGAAGTCAAAGGTCGCATTCGACAGTTGCAGCGAGAAATGGCGCAAAATCGTATGATGGCCAATGTTCCTGAAGCCGACGTTGTCATCACTAACCCAACTCACTTTGCCTGTGCCTTGAAATACGACCCCAACAATATGGCTACGCCGATTCTTCTTGCTAAGGGCGGGGACAATATCGCATTGAAGATCCGGGAAATAGCCAAAGCCAACAAGATCGAAATCATAGAATCACCACAATTGGCGCGTGCTATTTTTTATACCACTGAAATCGATGATGAAATACCGGGGGGGTTATACATGGCTGTCGCCCAGGTATTGGCCTATGTCTTCGGTTTGCAAAACTTCCGCCGTGGTCAGGGTGAGCGGCCGATGTTCCCAAGAGATGTGCCGATTCCGCCTGATATGCGTTTTGATCCGTAATTGCCGGATGCCGAGTCAGCAGAGAATAGGGTAGAATCCAAGGGCTTAGCCACACCCCCTGGCTGTGGACGGACCCAATCAAGGATAATAAAAAAGGCACCCTATGTTACGCATTACCGTCATTGCTGTTCTTGCACTCTTACTCTATTTCTGTTTTTGGCCAGTTCCTGTGGATCCCATAGCGTGGCAGGCGCCAGCGAATCCCGGATACCAGGGGGCCTTTAAGCAAAACAATAGGCTTGCGGATGTCGAGTTATTGAGTATCGGCAATGAACACGGGCCGGAAGATATGGATGCCGATGCGTCGGGTGCCATATATGCGTCGGTTCACAGCGGCTGGATTTTGCGAAAGGTACCGAATGATGACAGCTTTGTGCCCTGGGTAAGTACCGGTGGACGCCCACTGGGTATGGATTTTGATGGTGAAGGCAACCTGGTGGTGGCCGATGCCTTTAAAGGTTTGCTTAGCATTGCACCGGATAAAACGATTACCGTGCTTAGCGATCATTTCGAAGACAGTCCTATCTTGTACGCTGACGATGTCGACATCGCCCCAGATGGCAAAATCTATTTTTCGGACGCGTCTGTGCGTTTTGGGGCTGAGGAAAATGGCGGAACTTATGAGGCCAGTTTGCTGGACGTATTGGAGCATTCGCGCTCAGGGCGGGTTCTGGTTTACGATCCGGCCGATAACAGCACCAAGTTGTTAGTGGATGGTCTGAGCTTTGCCAATGGTATTGCGATGGACCCGAATGGCCAGTTCATCCTCATCAATGAAACCAGCGAATACCGGGTGCACAAGTACTGGATTGCCGGAGATCGGGAGCATCAGATCGACACTGTGATCGAAAACCTGCCAGGTTTTCCCGACAATATTGTTCCCGGTCAGGATGGTCGTTTCTGGTTAGGGCTGGTGTCGCCACGTTTGCCGATTGTTGATGCCTTGGCGGATAAACCCTGGCTGCGTAAAGTGGTTCAACGTATGCCGGCGTTTGTTCGTCCGGCGGCCAAGTTTTATGGTCATGTCGTCGCCATTGATTCTAATGGCAAGGTGCTGGTTTCCCTACAGAACCCCAGCGGTGACTACCCTGTGACCACCGGCGTTCTGGAAACTGATGATTATTTGTACATCAGCAGTTTAATGGCACCCGTCGCTGCACGTCTGAAAAAAGACGACAAGATCTTGGCGCCTCAGAATTAAGCTCGATAATCCATCCAGCGGGTCTAAGGCCCTGACACCTTTCCAGCGCTCGCAAGCTTAGATGGCATGCGAGCTTTCGCTTCAGCGGCAAAAAAATTCCCCTCGGCGGCAAATTCGGTACGCTTCTTGCGATACCCAGCTCTCAAGCCTTTGAGTGTCAAAAAGCCGAATTATGCCGTTACCGAGTTTTGCCGATATAAGATCTTTGCCCCAACAATTCGATCGCGATGCCGCGATCAATAATGCGCGCAGTTTTGGCCAGGGCAATTTGGGTGTACCACTGCTTTTATTGATGCTACTTGGCATGATGATTTTGCCATTGCCTGCGTTCCTCCTGGATTTGTTTTTCTCCTTTAATATCGCCTTGTCCATCGTCGTGTTATTGGTGGGGATCTATACCTTGCGTCCTTTGGATTTTGCGGTTTTCCCAACCATTTTGTTGGTGGCGACCTTAATGCGGCTGGCCCTGAATGTGGCCTCGACTCGTGTGGTTCTGCTGGAAGGTCACAATGGCGGTGATGCGGCGGGTAAGGTTATTCAGGCTTTTGGTGAAGTGGTTATCGGCGGTAACTATGCCGTGGGTTTGATTATTTTCATCATCTTGATGATCATTAACTTTGTGGTGGTGACCAAGGGTGCGGGCCGTATTTCTGAAGTGAGTGCCCGATTCACCTTGGACGCTATGCCCGGTAAGCAAATGGCTATTGATGCGGATTTAAATGCCGGATTAATTGATCAGGATGAGGCGCGTACTCGTCGTGAAGAAGTGGCTGGTGAAGCGGATTTTTACGGGGCAATGGACGGTGCCAGTAAATTTGTTCGCGGTGATGCGGTCGCCGGCATTTTAATTCTGGTCTTGAATGTTGTGGGTGGATTGATTGTCGGCATGGCTCAGCATGAATTGAGCTTCGCCGAAGCGGGAGAGAAGTATGTTCTCCTGACCATCGGTGATGGTTTGGTGGCCCAGATTCCTTCCCTGTTGTTGTCGACGTCAGCTGCCATCATGGTGACTCGCGTAAACAGCTCAGAAGACATGCGCAGCCAGGTGATTGGTCAAATGTTCGACTCACCCAAAGCCTTGGGTGTTGCTGCGGGTGTATTGTTTCTGATGGGTTCCATTCCAGGAATGCCCCATTTTTCCTTTTTAAGTCTGGCGCTGGTAACAGGCTCAGTCGCTTACGTGATTCACAAGCGCAACAAGTCGGATGAGGAAAGTTCAGAAAGCGGCAGTCGCAGTGTGAGTCCCTCTTCGGGGGCTGGCGCCTCGGCAGGTGAGTTGGTCCCTGTTGGGCCAGGTGACGAGCCGGGTATCAGCGAAGAAATCAGTTGGGACGATGTGATTCCGGTCGATGTTGTGGGCCTGGAAGTCGGTTATCGAATCATTCCCCTGGTCGACACCAATCAGAATGGTGAGCTGCTCGGTCGCATTAAAGGTGTGCGTAAAAAGCTTTCCCAGGATGTGGGTTTTCTCATCCCTTCGGTCCATATTCGAGACAATCTGGATTTAAGCCCAACGGCCTACAAAATTTCCTTGATGGGTGTGGCCTTGGGTGAGGCGGAAGTGTATCCGGATTCTTTCCTGGCCATCGATCCCGGTCAGGTGTTCGGCAAACTGGAAGGCGTTCAAACCCGGGACCCGGCCTTCGGTTTGGACGCGGTTTGGATTGAAGAGTCTCAGAAAGATCATGCCCAAACGATGGGGTACACCGTAGTGGATGCGGCGACGGTCATTGCCACTCATCTCAATCAAATTCTCCAGAAACACGCCTACGAATTGCTTGGGCATGAGGACGTCCAGAAGTTATTGGATATTCTCGCGGAAAAATCTCCGAAGCTCGCTGAAGAATTGGTGCCGAACACGATCAGCTTGAATGTTTTGTTGAAGGTTTTACAAGGCCTGCTGCAGGAGGGGGTCTCCATTCGGGATATGCGCAGCATAGCCGAGGCGATCACAGCGAATGCTGATAAGAGTCAAGATCCCGTCGCACTGAAGGCCGCTGCGCGTGTTGCTCTGGCCCGCCAAATTGTGCAAGGCCTTGTGGGCTCTGAGCCGGAGCTCCCCGTAATGACTTTAGATCCACAGTTGGAACAGCTTTTGCTTAGTTCTGTACAGCAGGCGCAGAAATCTGGCACCGATGACGGAGCATTCATCGAACCTGGTTTGGCTGAGCGTTTGCAGCAGGCATTGATCAGTGCCGCGCAACAACAGGAACTGGCAGGGAAGCCCATCATTCTGTTGGTTGCCGCGCCGCTGAGAGAACTGATGGTGAAATTCAATCGCTTCTCTGTGCCGGAAATGCGGGTTCTCGCTTACACCGAGATTCCGGATAACAAGCAAATTACCATCGAGATGGCTGTTAGCGTCGACGCGGCCTGATTCGAAATAAGCAATAAACCCAAGCCAAAGAGCCAATGGGTGAGTAGGAGAGAGTCATGCAAGTAAAGCGTTTTGTTGCTGCCGATATGAGACGAGCGCTGGAGCTGGTGCGTCACGAGCTCGGGCCTGAAGCCGTCATTCTTTCCAACCATCGAACCGAAAAAGGTGTTGAGGTGATGGCATCTCTGGAGTTGCCTGAAAAACCCAGCCCGGTACCCAGCAAACATTTACAGGACTCTCCTGCGGCATCATACGATGTGCCAATGGCCAGCGATCAAGCCTGGCAACAGCAAATACAATCTCAACAGTTGGCAGACACAATGAGTGGTGCCAGCCTGGAAATGCGTACGCCGCTGCATCGTGGACAAGCATCCGGTAAAACCCGAGAGGAGTTGGCTGAAGAAGTGGCTTCTGCCCGAGACAAAATGTTGGCGGCCCGCAATCGTGCCGAAGCCGGCGCAGCGCCATCGGCTTCGTCGCTCAAACGTTCGGCTGCGGTAAGCAGTTTCCCAGCTGCGGCCGCGATGGCTCACCAGCAGATCAATCGCGCTGAGCCTCAGCCAGTACATCACGACGCTGCCGCACAATGGTCTGGGGCAGCTCAGGCAATGCCACAACCGCAACTGCAAGTCGATCATTTCCCTGCGCAAGATGCGAATTTCAGCCCAGTGCCACATTCGCAAACTCAGGTGGATCACCAAGCCATGCAGAGAGAACTGCGTGCACCGGTTCATCCGGCACCGGTTCAGCCACAAGCCATGGAAGTGGATGACAAGATGAAATTGCTGATGGCCGAGTTGTCGGACATGCGCAGTTTATTGGAAGAGCAGATTGCTCAGACGACTCATCAGAGTGGCGTAAAAAATCCGGTTGTAGAATCGGTACGCGCACGTTTGCAGAAACTGGGTTTGAGCCAAGCTGTTGTAAAGCAATTATTGAATCGTTTGAATCCTGGTCAGAGTATTGGCGACAGTTGGAACGAAACTTTATCCCATTTAACACAGTCGATTCCGGTTTTGCCGAAAGATATCACCGAGCAGGGTGGGGTGTTTGCTTTTGTCGGTCCAACTGGAGTCGGTAAAACCACCACCGTTGGAAAACTGGCGGCGCGCTATGTGATGAAGCATGGCCCTGAGCAGGTCGCCTTAATTACGACCGACACGTATCGCATTGCGGCGCATGATCAACTGCGAGCACTGGGTGCCATTCTAAAAGTGCCGGTAAAGGTGGTAGAGGAAGACGAAAATCTGAAAGATGTTATCGACAGCTTTAAACAACGTTCATTGATTCTAATCGACACTGCGGGTTTTCGTCATGGTGACCCAATGCTGCATCAACAGCTGTCGTTGGTACAACAGCATCGCGCCGTTCGCAGCTATTTGGTCATGGCCGCAAACAGCCAATGGCAGATGCTGAAAGCGTCCGCTCACGCTTATGCTGGCCGTGGACTGAGCGGTGCGGTGTTGAGTAAATTGGATGAAACCACAGGGCTGGGTGAAGCACTGAGTGTCATCATTGAGCACGATTTGCCGTTGGCTTACAGTACCGACGGTCAGAATATTCCGCAGGACATTGCTGTTGCTCGCAGTCAGCACCTTGTCTCTACCGCACTGGAATTGGGGCAGGTAGACGAGGCGACGAGCAAGAAGTCGGTGGAATTTTAAGCGAAAAATGAAACTTTAATTTTTTTGGCCAAACGGCAGGATAAATGGAAATAGCCAACTATACTGAATAAGTTATTCCATATTCCCGCTAGAGACAGGAGCGAATTATCCCATGAGTTATGGTCGACCGGTTCAAGTGATTGCAGTGACCGGAGGTAAAGGTGGGGTTGGAAAGAGTAATATCTCTGTAAACCTGAGCATTGCCTTAGCCGAGCTGCATCGCCGGGTGGTACTGCTAGACGCCGACTTGGGATTGGCGAATGTGGACGTGTTATTGGGTCTGAAAGCCCAATACAATTTATCCGATGTACTTTCCGGTGAACGCCGATTGCCAGAGATTATGATATCGGGCCCCAGTGGCGTTGATATCGTTCCTGCCGCATCTGGCGTTCAACAAATGGCTACGCTGGGGGATCAGGAGCACGCGGCTTTGATCCGAGCGTTCAGCGATATCGCTGATAATCTTGATGTGCTCGTGGTGGACACTGCCGCCGGAATTTCTGATTCGGTTGTGAGTTTCGTACGCGCTGCCAATGAGATTCTTGTCGTGGTCTGTGATGAACCATCATCGATCACCGATGCGTATGCCCTGATTAAACTGATGAACACCGAATACGGTACTTTTCGTTTTCGGGTGGTTGCCAATATGACGCGCAACAATCAGGAAGGCAGTAAGCTGTTTGCAAAGCTGAATGCCGTTTGCCAGCGCTTCTTGGATGTGTCCCTGCAATATATCGGTCACATTCCCTTTGACGAAAATGTTCGCAAAGCCGTGCAAAAGCAAACTCCGATTTTAGAATATGCGCCTCGCAGCAAGGCGGCCCAGGCGATACGAACCCTGGCACAAAAAGTGGATGAGCTTCCTTTGCCCAATAACCCGAGAGGGCATTTGGAGTTCTTCGTAGAAAAGCTGCTTAATGTGGCCAACTCAGGATTTTAGCGATGGCAGTATCTGATAGCTTGGCAATGTACGGCCAGACACAAACGCCCAGTGTGAATATCCGTGTAGAGGATTACGCAACACTGGTGAAGCGCATTGCACATCATATGATGGTGAGAATGCCGGCGTGCGTACAAGTTGAAGATTTGATTCAGGCTGGAATGATTGGCCTGCTTGAAGCCGCTCAGAAATACGATGCCTCAAGAGGTGCAAGTTTCGAGACCTACGCCGGGATTCGAATACGTGGCGCGATTGTCGACGAAATGCGAAAAGGTGATTGGGTGCCGCGATCCGTGCACCGTAACAATCGTCGCATATCCGATGCTATTAATACGGTTGAATCCCGAGAGGGGCGTGATGCTTCCGATCAGGAAATTGCAGCCGAACTGGATATGACGTTGGACGAGTATTATCACGTATTGAAAGACAACGCCAGCAGTCGACTGTTCAGCTTTGAAGAAGCGTTTGGTGGTGAAGATACGCGCATGAGCAGTGAACACACCAGTATGGCGTTCATTGCCCCTCACGATAATATGCAGCGCGAAGGTTTGAAAGAATCTTTGGCCAAGGCGATTGCCGATCTTCCTGAGCGCGAACGTATGATTCTGGCCTTGTATTACGATGAAGAATTGAACCTGAAAGAAATTGGGCAAATCATTGGGGTCAGCGAATCACGAGTGAGCCAGATTCACAGCCAGGCAACCGCCAGGTTAAGAACAAAGCTCAGTGATTGGCAAAAAAATGGCGTCTCTTAAGGGCGCCATTTTTTTTGAGCGTCTTCGCTGATTTTTTGACAGGCCCTGATAAATAAATCGTTTTTTTCTTCCATTCTAACTCTCCAGTCGTCTGTTCCGAGTGGTTTTTCACCTCACGGGCAGTAGATAAACTCCTCGCAAAATCTATTAGATTTATTCAAAAATTCCACAATGTGCGCAAATAAAGTGCGATTTCATTTAATTACTAAAGAATTCTCCAAAATGACCAATAAAGGTACATGAGCGGGCGGGAATCAAAGAAATTCTACTGCGCCAACTCATGGGTAATAAATTCGGATATATATCGGCCGTGACTGAGCAGATCGAGAATTACCAACTATCATCAAGTATATATTCACCGTTAGATGAGCCCGTTTGGGGGCTGCCTGGAGGCTACATTGGATACTGATATGAAAATCCTCATTGTTGATGACTTTTCGACAATGCGCAGGATTATCAAAAACCTTTTGCGTGATTTGGGGTTTAATAATACCCAGGAAGCTGATGATGGCATGACAGCATTACCAATGCTTAAGGCCGGCGGCATCGACTTTTTAGTGACTGACTGGAACATGCCGGGCATGACTGGTATCGACCTGTTGAAGGCTGTTCGTGCTGACGACAGTTTGAAAAGCCTTCCAGTGCTTATGGTGACCGCAGAAGCGAAACGTGAGCAAATCGTAGAGGCCGCCCAGGCGGGTGTAAATGGCTATGTTGTTAAGCCTTTTACCGCAGCGGTTCTTAAGGAGAAAATCGACAAGATTTTTGAACGGGTTAATGGCTAAGCAGTGAGCTGAGGAAAGTCTATGAATACCCAATATATTGCCGGCCAGTCTGACGACTTCATCACTGAGTTGCGCGAGTGCGCAAAGTTGCTTGTCGATAAGCTGGAAGCAGACCAAATGGAGGAAGCCGGGCAACTGATCCACGCTCTGATGGATGCCCGTGATCGCCATTTATTTACATCTGTGGGTCGCCTTACGCGCGGCCTGCACAATGCTATCGTCAACTTTCATGTTGATGAGCAATCCAAGCATCAACCGGCACCATTAGAAGGTACGGAAATTCAAGATGCTTCTGATCGCCTGCATTATGTCATCAAGATGACGCAGCAGGCGGCAGACAAAACCATGGATAGGGTAGAAGCAACCGCACCGGTTGCAGATCGACTGGGTCGCGAAGCGGCTGAGTTGCGTTCGGAATGGATGCGCATTAAAAGTCGTGAAATGTCGGCCCAGGAGTTTAACAAACTCTATCCGAGAATGGATATGTTTCTGAACCGAATGAGCGACGATGCGAATCTGATTAATTCCAACCTCCAGGGGATTATGATGGAGCAGGAGTACCAGGATTTAACGGGCCAGGTACTCAATCGCGTGATGGCGCTCATTAGTGATTTGGAAGGCGATCTTGTTGAACTGATTAAGGTTGCTTCTCAGGTAGAGGACATCACAGGCATTTTACCAGACGACAATGGGCCGGCTGCTGTTGAAGCAAAAGCGGCAGACGCATTGAGCGGACCACAGATCAATCCTGAGCAGACCGAAGGTGCGGTAAGCAGCCAGGATGAAGTTGATGACCTGCTGTCCAGCCTTGGATTTTAAGGGGTGTAAGTTATGAGCTTTGGGGACGACGAAGAGATACTCCAGGACTTCCTTGTTGAAGCCGGCGAGATTCTGGAACTGCTTTCTGAGCAGTTGGTGGATTTGGAAAACAGTCCGGAAGATACGGATTTACTGAACGCCATTTTCCGGGGTTTCCATACGGTTAAAGGCGGTGCAGGGTTCCTGCAGATTGATGCCATGGTGGAGTGCTGCCATGTAACGGAAAATCTGTTTGATATTTTGCGCAACGGGAAACGAAAAGTTTCACCTGCCTTGATGGATGTGGTACTGCAAGCCCTGGATATGGTGAATCAGCAGTTTGCTGAATTAAGTGCCGGTGAAACTCCGAGTGCGGCAAGCCCAGAGCTGTTGGAAGAGCTGGGTAAACTGGCAACACCGGAAGGTGAGGGGGAAGCCGAGGCCGAAGTGGCAGTGGAACCCGTGGTGGAAGAAGCCCCGGCGACTCCTGTCGCTGAGGCACCTGCCGAAGCCGCCAGCGATGAAATTACCCAGGAAGAGTTTGATGCATTATTGGACGAACTCGATGGTGCCAAACCGGCGGCCCAGGATTCTGGTAATGTTGATGAGATTATCAATTCGGATAATCCAGAAATTACCGATGCTGAATTTGAGGCTCTGCTAGACGGACTGCATGGCGCCGCGCCGAAGTCTGAAGCGGCCCCCCAAGCTAAGGCCGAAGCACCGAAGAATACAGCTGCGGCGAGCGGAGGTGATGAAATCTCCGAAGCGGAATTCGACGCATTGCTGGACGATTTGCACGGCAAAGGGCAAGGCCCAACGGCTGGGACCGCTCCGGCCGCCGAAAAGGCAGCCGCTGAGACTAAGGTCAGTAAGATTGAACCGGCGAAAGCCAAAGCGACTCCGAAAAAGGCTGAACCCAAAGAGGCCGCCAAACCGGCCGCAAAAGCCAATGTCACCAATATCGCCAATGCCAAAAAAGGCAATGCCGGTCAGGGTGCCGCGGCCTCCGGTGAAGCATCGGTTCGTGTTGATACCCAGCGTCTCGACGAGATCATGAATATGGTCGGCGAGCTGGTATTGGTTCGCAATCGCCTGGTTCGTATTGGCGGCAAGTCGAGCGATGAATCACTGTCCAAAGCGGTTGCGAATCTGGATGTCGTCACAGCGGACTTACAGTCTTCTGTTATGAAGACTCGAATGCAGCCAATCAAGAAAGTTTTTGGACGTTTCCCGCGAGTGGTTCGTGACTTGGCGAGAAATCTCGGCAAAGAAATTAAGCTTGAATTGGTGGGAGAGGACACCGACCTCGATAAGAATTTGGTGGAGGCCTTGGCGGATCCATTGGTGCACTTGGTGCGCAATGCAGTCGACCATGGTATCGAATCACCGGACAAACGCGAAGCCTCGGGTAAAAGCCGGGTTGGGACCGTGACGCTAGCGGCCGAGCAGGAAGGTGATCATATCCTCTTATCCATCACCGATGATGGTGGTGGTATGGATCCTGATGCTTTGCGTAAAAAAGCGGTGGAAAAGGGCCTGTACGACGATGATTCCGCTGCGCGCCTGACCGATGAAGAAGCTTTTAATTTGATTTTTGCGCCTGGTTTCTCAACCAAGGTCGAGATCTCCGATGTGTCGGGGCGTGGTGTGGGCATGGATGTGGTGAAAACCAAAATCTCCCAGCTCAACGGTTCGGTAGACATCAAATCTCGTTTAGGTGAAGGCACCAGTCTGGTCATTAAAGTGCCGTTGACCTTGGCCATTATGCCAACGCTTATGGTCATGCTGGGGGATCAAACTTTCGCACTGCCCTTGATGAGTGTGAATGAAATCTTCCAGATGGATTTGACCAAAACCAACATTGTTGACGCGCAAGAATGCGTGACGATTCGCGACAAAGCTGTGCCACTGTTCTATTTGAAAAAGTGGCTGGTGGAAGACGATATTGATCCGCTGGCCGAAGCGCACGTCGTTATCGTAAGTGTAGGCACCGATCGTGTTGGCTTTGTGGTGGATCGTCTGATCGGACAAGAAGAAGTGGTCATTAAACCGCTTGGCCAAATGCTACAGGGAACCCCAGGCATGGCCGGTGCGACCATTACCGGTGACGGAACCATGGCACTGATTTTGGATGTGCCGGCGATGCTGAAACGTTACGCATAAAAACCGATTGCCAGCCCTGCTGGCAATCCTGCAATACATCTTGCAAAACAGACGGGAGCCAAGATCTGCCTCTGCCGACAGCAGTACATGGAGTGTGTGCCAGCAGTTGTTTGTTTTTATTGCTTGGGTTTACTGAAAGGGGAAGGACATAATGTCCGTTAAAGTACTAATTGTCGACGACTCACTGTTTTTTCAAAACCGCTTGCGAGAAATGATCGGTTCGCACGTCAATATCGACGTTGTTGGCGTGGCGAACGATGGTAAAGAAGCGGTGGCCAAAGCGGCCGAGCTAAAGCCTGATGTCATCACCATGGATTATGAAATGCCGGAGATGGACGGCGTTACCGCCGTGCGTGAGATCATGGCGAATAATCCTGTTCCCATTATTATGTTTTCTTCTCTGACCTATGAAGGCGCTAAGGTGACACTTGACGCGCTTGCCGCAGGTGCGGTGGACTTCATGGCGAAGAATTTTGCTGAGTTTTCGAGAGATTCGCAGAAACTGAGTACCGCCTTGCAGGATCGAATTTTAACCGTTGCGATGCGTGGCGAAAAAGCCGTTGCTTCTCCATTTTCATCCACCGCTCCTGCGAAGCGTAAACCGACGTCTATTTCGGCTCGACGCACCTTGAGTCAGGCACCATCGGTAGTCGTTATTGGTTCTTCCACAGGCGGGCCTGTCGCTTTAACCGATATTCTCTCGGCTTTGCCAGCGAATTTTCCAATTCCATTGGTTTTGGTTCAACACATGCCAGCAAATTTCACAATGGCCTTTGCTGAACGTTTGGACAGAGAATGTCAGATTCGTGTTCGCCATGCTGAAAATGGAGAACTGCTGGAGCCGGGCACCGCCTATTTGGCTCCAGGCGGAAAGCAGTTGTCGTTCAACAAATCCAACCCGATGAAAATTGATGTTTTCGATGGTGCGCCGGATGTGAGTTACAAGCCTTCAGTGGATTTGACGTTCAGCTCAGCGGCCGAGGCGTTTGCCAGTCGAGCCTTCGGCATTATTTTAACAGGCATGGGCAGCGATGGATGCGAAGGCGCAAGAGCCATCAAACAACGGCGTGGCACCATATGGAGCCAGGACGAAGCAACCTCCGTTATTTATGGTATGCCTATGGCAGTCGCAAAAGCGGAATTAACGGACCATGTTTTGCCATTGCATGAGTTCGCGTCACAGTTAGTCGAGATCAGCTGATGGATTTACTCACGCTTATCGGATTGGCCGTTGGAACGGCCGCACTGCTCGGCGGGAATTTTCTCGAAGGTGGCAGTTTACAATCCTTGCTCAATGGCCCGGCAGCGTTAATTGTCATCGGCGGTACGGTCGGTGCGGCGGTCTTACAAACTCCCCAGCCCCATCTTCAACGGGCGTTGACCTTGGGAAAACGGATCTTCTTTCCACAGTACCCGGCTTTTGATGCCGGTATCAAGCGCGTGGTGAATTGGGCTGTTGTGGCCAGACGTGAAGGTTTATTGGGCTTGGAACCTATAGCCGATAAAGAACAAGATCGGTTTGCTCATAAAGCCTTGTTGTTATTGATCGACGGTAACGACACTCAGCTTATTCGGCAATCATTGGAAATCGACATGATCTCTCAAGAGCAGCGCGATCACAATGCCGCGAGTTTTTACGAGTCCATGGGGGGCTACGCGCCAACGATCGGTATTATTGGCGCCGTGATTGGTTTGATTCATGTAATGAAAAATTTGTCCGATCCATCCCAGCTCGGGCCTGGCATCGCGGTAGCATTTGTGGCGACGATTTACGGTGTGGCATTTGCCAATTTGTTTTTGCTGCCCATTGCCAATAAATTGAAGCAATCTGTGAATGCCGATTCTCTGTATCGAGAATTGATTATCGAGGGTATTGTGGCCATTGCGGAAGGGGAGAACCCACGCAGTATCGAACTCAAACTCCAGGGCTTTTTGCCGCGCTAGGGCCGGCGAGTTTCGGGGGATTTATGCGTCGTCATCGTCCGCAACAACAGATTGAAGTCAAGCATGAACGCTGGATGGTGTCCTACGCCGATTTCATTACCCTGTTGTTTGCATTCTTTGTTGTGATGTATTCGATTTCACAATTGAACGAAGCCAAATACAAAGAACTCTCAACCAGCTTGAACGCGATTTTTACGTCGCCACCACGCAACCCTAATCCCATAGCGATCAATGAACACTCATCCACTCAATCGACCGTGATTGATCAAAGCAAGCAAGCGAAGCTTGCGGGCACTCCTGCAATTGTGGCTGATCTCAGCCAGCTGGAAAGCCAATTAACGAGTGAATTTGCTGATTTGATTGACGATGAATTGGTTGAGCTTGACAGCAATGAGCTGTGGCTGGAATTGAAATTGAATTCCAATGTGCTGTTTGCCAGTGCCAGCGCAGACCCGTCTGATGCCGCGAAAACCCTGTTCGAGCAACTTGCCCGAAAACTGCGCGGTTATGAAAACCAGATTCAGATTGAGGGCTACACCGATAATCAAGCCATACGTTCCTCACGTTTTGCGAGTAATTGGGAACTGTCTTCAGCGCGGGCCGCAGCGGTGGTTAAATTATTGATGGCTTCTGGTGTCAGGCCACAACGGCTTTCCGCCGTCGGCTATGGTGAGTTTCAACCGATTGCTGACAATAATACCGTCGCAGGCCGGCAGCAAAACCGGCGCGTTGTCGTTATGGTGTCCAGGCGCGCGCCTGAACGCATGAGTGTGAGTGCGCGCACGGCGATGGACATGGCTGCCAGGGGAGACACTGCCTTCCAGAGTCAGAGTGAAATCAGTCGAGCCTCCAGCCGGGCTTCGGCTATTGCTGAAATGCGCGCAATGGCCGAGCAGAGATTACTGCAGGAGCTCGAGGCCGAAGCGGCGGCTCAGCAAGAAGAGGCCTTGCCTCCATTGATTCTCCAACCGCAAACCACCGACAGTGGTGGCTTGCTGTATCGCAGTGGCGACGAGCCACAGTAAATTCCCACTCCGTTCATCCGGAGCACGCTGAAATCCTCGAAATTGGTACACGCCTTGCTCTATTACGGAGTAAATCCAGCGGATATCGACCAAAGCGGCGGCACTCCGCTGAACGTGTAGCCACCGGGGGCAATCCCTGGCCTATAGGGTGTAGAGCGAGCGGCAAGTCATTACCGTCGCAATAAGTAGAGGATGTGATCATGCAAGTGTGGACCGTAGCGAACCAGAAGGGCGGTGTGGGCAAAACAACCAGTGCGGTGACGTTGGGTGGTTATGCGGCTCAGGCCGGCAAACGTGTGTTGTTGATTGACCTGGATGCACAGGGCTCGATGAGCTGTTACTTCGGGATAAAGCCTCAGGCATTGAAGCAATCATCCGCAGAATTACTTCATCATGAGGAGCCTGTAACTCGCCAGGAGATAATGGACATCGTCGTTGAGTTGCCCTACGAGGGCATGAGCTTAATGCCGTCCTCGCCCAGCCTGATTACTCTGGAGCGTACTTCACAGCATCGGCGGGGTTTTGGCCTGGTGTTGGGACAGGTGCTCAGTTTGCTAGAGGACGATTTTGATCTGGTTTTGATCGATTGCCCGCCAGCACTAGGGGTGTTGATGATCAATGCTCTGGTGGCCAGCACTCGCCTGATCATTCCGGTGCAAGCCGAATTTTTGTCGCTGCAGGGCTTTGCGCGGATGCAACAAACCGTCGATATGGTGCAGCATTCGCTGGATACCGTTATTGATCGGGTGGTGGTTCCGACGATGGTGGATCGACGTACCCAGGCTTGCCAGCAGACGGTACGTTCCTTGCGAAATGAGTTCCCGGTGGATCTCTGGCCGGGGCATATCCCCATCGACACCAAGCTTCGCGATGCCAGCCGCCTGGGGGTTCCTGCGAACCTCTTCCAGCCCGCCGCCAAAGGCGTGCAGGCCTACGGTGCTCTGTATCGATTCCTGGAGCAGCGCATCAATAGCCAACGCAGTGTGGATTCTGAAGGTGAAACACTCGCGAATTCCGACAAAGCGACAAAAGCTTATTGGGCTGAGGCTGTATAAATCTGATTTCCCGCCGATAACCCCCTTGGGTGGTCGTTTTTGCATTCCGACCAAGGGGCTGTTTTTTTCCTGACCGTTCCTGGCACAGAACCTGCAAACGACTATATTTAAGAACAGGTGCGTGAAGTTTTTGACGCGAATTAATGCCTGCTTGGCCTTTCAGGGCCAAAAACTGTTTTGAGGGAGTCGAAATTATGTCGGCCAACGCCATTGAAGAGAACGTAAATGATGATCCTACCTTGCAATGGGTGACCTTTAAGCTCGCCGGTGAGGTATACGGGATCAATGTAATGCAGGTCCAAGAGGTCTTGCGTTATACCGAAATTGCACCAGTGCCTGGGGCGTCCGAGTATGTCCTTGGGATCATTAATCTGCGCGGTAATGTGGTTACCGTGATCGATACCCGTGAACGCTTTGATCTCGACGCCACGGATATTACGGATAACACCCGCATTGTGATTGTGGAAGCCGATGGTCATGTGGTGGGTATTCTTGTCGATTCTGTTGCTGAAGTGGTTTATCTGCGTCAGTCAGAAATCGAAATCACGCCTAATGTTGGTAATGATGATAACTCCAAGTATATCCAGGGGGTTTGTCATAAAAATGACGAACTGCTGATTCTGGTTGATTTGGATAAATTGCTCACCGAGGAAGAGTGGGCTGAACTGAATAATGACGAAGTAGCTGTATAAGGATCTTATCCTCGCTACCGCTGACAATAATGAGGTTTAGACATGTTCGCAGCGATGTTGCATCCGACAGTTTATATTGCCGCTGGCCTGGGCTTGGGAGTGTTGCTCCTGGTACTGAGTTATTGGCGTCAAAGTCGTCAAATCAGGCGACAACTGCAGGACTTGCAAGAAGCTCGACAGGAACTGAAATCCATTAATGCCAGTAATATCGGTCTGGGTCGTCGCATTAAGAGTCTGGAAGCAAAGCGCGGCCCGGCGCTTGCCTCAGTCAATCATATGGCAGAGGCTCATGAGGCCGCGATACCTTCGTTGGAAGTGGTGCCGAGCGCACCGCATCCCTTTGACGTGGCTTCGAGCTCTGGGCCCAATGCTCAAGAGTTTGGCGGGCAGGAGGCTATGTCGCCAGACACCACTGTTGCGAAAGATCTCAGAGAGCTGCAGGCGCAACAGCAAAGCTTGCTGGCGAGTTTGAATGCGTTGGAAAACGATCAACAGCAGCAAAATGGTGTGCCCGGGACGAAGGAAGCTTCTGTTGAACCCATTGTTGGCGCGGCATTCCAATCTCAGCAGCGTTTCCAGCAATCATCAAGTGAGCCAGCGAGTGCCCAGGGTGTTGAACCTTCGTTTCAGGAAAGCCTGGCAGCTCATCTGGCACAAGATGCGGTATCCGAACAGCATTTTGATTATCAGAATGGCGAGTTGGACTCTCCACAAGCCAATCACCCTGATAGCCATCAAGAGCCCTACAGCTATGACGATGAGCCGGAACCCGATTTAGCTCAGACGCCTTATACTCGTGCATCGGCCATGTTGGACGAAGGTTTGGCTCTGGATGAAATCGAGCGCCAAAGCGGTCTGTCAAAAGCCGAAATTAAATTGATGGCGACCATGCACAAAAATATGAGCAAATTTGCTTTAGCCTAAGCTCCCTCCGGCCGATATGTTATTTAGTGCCCGTAGGCCTAAAAACATTCATTGGGAGACAAGGAGTTTTCATGATCCGTCTCAGCTTATCATTACTAGCTGCCATCAGTTTAAGTGCCTGTACGGTGATTGACCGTTCTCAGGATGTCCAATACAGCACTGCAACCCAGCCAGTATCGGCTCAGGCTCTGAGTGATATCCGTCCGGGCAAAACCAACAGTCGCTGGTTGTTGAACAATATTGGTCTGGCCAGTGAAGTAGAAGCCTACGGAGAACGAAAATCCATCTGGCGTTACGACCTCAATGAAATTCGCCGTTCTCGAACAAAAGTTGCCTTGCTTTACAGCAATCACGAGCGCATTAAAAGTCGTTGCCAACTGTCCTTGCTACTCGTCGATGATATTGTCAGTGCTATGTGGAGTGGGAACTCCGCCGAGACCCTCGCACGAGTGGCCGAGTCCTTCAAGCTCAGAATGAGTGGTGGCGATCAGGATATGCCGATGTGCGAGAGCTTTCGGTATATTCAGGCGGATTGAGGTCGCTACTCTTACCCTTCTTTATACGCAGGATTTCATGCTCGACTTATACGCACATAAAGATGTGCGTGTTTCACGTGAGAACAAATCGAATGTTTAATGCGTAGCCTTGTTCAGCATTACCTCACTGCCTTTTTCGTTATCGAATGTAAACCACAGTCAAAAACACTGGTAAAAAGCAATTTCGAGCTTAAGAGAACGGCTCGAATCTGAATGAGTGAAAAGCATCTTCACTTCAGAAACACAATTACTTGTTTATATATCTAAGCCTCTTACGTACAATTTCACCAGTGTATAAACAGTGCAATTGTCCATGACCTTTGATATGAATCCTCTGCAACAAGAAATCAGCCTAAATCTCACAAAGTGTCCCAATCACGTCTCCCGTGTATTTCATGGGAGAGGACGTTTTTTCCCTTCGTTGGAAGAAGTGAATGTGGAGTGGTATCCACCGGTGCTGTTTGTTCAATGTTACCAAGATCAAATCAGTGATGATGCGATTTCGGCTTTAAAGGCAGTGTTCGAGGAATTTACTTTTGTTGAAACGGTTTTACTGCAACTTCGACCCTGGCCGGAGGTTGAGAATGAGATCCTGTTTACTCGAAGCGGTGTTGATCAGGGATTGCCGCTGGTGTTTGATACGCCGCTCTCAGAGGGGCTTCAATGCCAGGTAAGCCTTGGTGAAAATCGCAACACCGGCGTGTTTCCTGATATGCGCAGTGGGTGGTCGTGGGTGGAAGGACAGGCCGAAGGAAAGCGTGTTCTCAATCTCTTTTCCTATACGTCAATTTTCTCCCTTTTTGCCTTGCGAGGTGGCGCCAAGAAGGTTGTGAATGTTGACATGTGTGGCAGTGCGAGTAAAACCGCACAATACAATCATGAATTGAATGGCCTGTCAGGTGAACGAGTGTCTATCTGGAAGAGGGATATCCTGAAATCCAATAGCCAGCTGGCAAAGCAATCCAAATTCGATATTATTATCCTGGATCCACCGCCATTCCAAAAAGGCTCTTTTCGAGGCTGGCCAGATTACCAAAAACTGCTTAGGCGTTGTGTTAACTATCTGAAAGCCGGGGGCACCATGTTAGTCGCCTTGAACAATCAGCAGGTCACATTTGCTGAGTTCGAGAGAGATATTCGGGAAGTGATTGAATCTGTGCAGTCTATTACCCCGCTGGCGCTTGCTGATGAAATTAAGGAATTCGAGCCAGAGAAGGGGTTAAAGCTTGCACTCGTTAAACTCTAGTATCAAATCGAGATGATTTGGCGATGGTCAAAAGGAATGTATGCCCGATTGTTCAGGCTGCGTACGAAATAAGGAATAATGCAATGATGAAGTTAACATACAGTTTGGTACTGATTTTGCTCTCTTTTTCGGCCTATTCTCAAATTTACAAGTGGGTGGATGACGATGGAAAAGTCCACTACAGCGATTCAAAAAATAGGCCCGTTGGTCAAAATGCAGAAAAGCTAACGCTTAAGGTAAACACCTACACCAATATCAGTTATCAGGTGGAAAAGAAGCGAGTAGAAAAAGTGGTTATGTATTCTGCTTCATGGTGTGGTTATTGTAAAAAGGCCAGGAAGTACTTCGCTTCAAACAGTATTCCATTTGTGGAATATGATATTGAGACCAATAAAAGAGCAAAACGCGAGCATGAGAAAATGGGGGCTACGGGTGTTCCTGTCATTTTGTACGGAAATAAGCGTATGAACGGTTTCAGTGTTGAGGGGTTTAAACGAATATATACACCTGGGTAAGGCTGCTGAGTTTTCAATGGCCATTCTATTCAAGACGCATAAAACACGTCCATACATACGATATTCAAAGAGACATTCCCGTTTGACACTCAAGCCTTTCGTACAAGGCACATATTGGCTGGCTGTATACGTTGTTTGCGTTGCCCGTAAAATCCGGTCCCCCCCTTACATGAGGTAGAGAGTAAGAGAGAAGGACCGTAGTTTTCTTTGTTTACTTACAGAAGCCCGTATCCAATCCCGCGACATGTATACGTTTGGTGCCAGCGGGGCATTTTTTGCAGTACCCTTTATGTTTGAACTGGTTTTTAGGACATCCGTTCGCCTGCCATTTGTAGGTGGCTTTCTTGGTGTCGTTGCCCCAGCCTCGTTTGGTGCAGGCTTTTGGGTGCGTCATTTTGCGGGTAGGGCTGAAGCGTCTATAGCCTTTCGGACACGAGTAACAGGCTCCGCCGGAAAGGTAGATCTGCTTACCTTTACAACCTTTTTTGGCTTTTTTATGGGTAATCGCAGGGACTTTCCCACGCTTGGGGAAATAGATCTGCCGCTTGCCCAGACCTTTTTTCTCGGGTTCTTGTCCTTTTTGCTTCTTGAAATCGCTTTTCTTGGGTGAGACAAACGTCAAGCCGGTTTTTTTCCCGATATCAATGACCCACACTAGAGGATCATAGCCATAGTAATTGTACTTTTTTGCGCCGCCAACATCGTCGTGGCCAGCCTCGAACGCCTTTTCTGCGCGTAGATTGCCTTTTTTGACTGAGCCGGTGATGCTATTCAGATGCTTTTTGTCAAAATGAATAGACCACAAATCGAAGGTGTTTCGAAGTTCCAGCGTTGCGGTAGCATGTGCGACGGCTTTCACATCGCTTGTTATGCGCTTGTGGAAACCCAGGTCGGTTTTGCCTGCGGCGATTCCAAAGGAATAGACCGTGTCGAACAGTGCCATAAACTTGATTTTGGGAGCCTTACCTTTGGGCTTTTTGCCCTCCTGATATTGCAGCGGGTCGCCACGCTTTTGAATTAAATGTGCGAATTCCCTGGAGAGTGCGGCGCCTCGACTAAAACCGACAATGACAATTTCTTTTCGTCCGGATTTAAAGTGTTGAACCAGCTTTTTATACATATCTCTAATGATTTTTTTGCCGCCAGAACCGGTGATTTTTCCTGGGTAGTTCAACGGCTGAAAATTACCTCCTGGCAATGAACCAACGCCTCCGGCGTAAACGTAGTGTGTCCCGGGATTGGCGGCGCGGTGGGCCATCATAAAGCGATAAACGTTAGTTTTATCGCCATTTTTCAAGTTCTTTCCGGTACCATCGAAACCATATACCACTGTGCCTGAAGCATAGGCCGGGGATACCGCCAGGCACAGTAAAAACGATGCGACTAGCAACAATAGTTTATTCATTGTAAATCCTCTTTCCTGTGGACTACTTTTTAGTAAAGGTGGATAACGTCTTCTTGATTCCAAATTGCGCATAATATTTTTCTCAGTGCTTATCTTTACGTTAAACGGCTGGCGCTTATCTCAATACTTTGCAGTAACCGGTATCCAATCCCGCCACGTGTATTCGTTTGCTACTTTCAGGACAGACCTTGCAGTAGCCCTTGTGTTTGAATTGACCTTTTTTGCAGCCATTGGCTTGCCAGAGGTATTTTGCTTTTACGGTGTCTCTGCCTAGCCCACGTTCTGTGCAAGCCTTTGGGTGGGTCATTTTGCGTGTTGGGCTAAAGCGTCGATATCCGCTGGGGCAGGAGTAACAGGCGCCGCGAGACAGGTAAATTTGTTTGCCTTTGCATCCTTTTCTGGCTTTTCGAATTTTAATTGCCGCGACTTTCTTTGGGCCTTCGTCTTCTTCTGAATACTCTTCCTCATCCTCGTAGTATTCTTCGTCTTCTGCGTACTCTTCTTCATCAGAATATTCAGTTTCATCTTCGTAATATTCATCTTCTTCTGAATACTCCTCGTCTTCTGAGTATTCTTCCTCGTCTTCTGAATAACGCTCTTCATCTTCAAGTTTGCCAGATTTTTCCCGGTCGAAACGCTTCTGATTGTCTGCTCGAACGGGGACAAGGGTAAGTGTAACCGGACCCATAACACCCTGGATTCTCATCGTCATTTGTCCGTTAGGGTTCAGTGTGGCCGTGAAGGGTCCCATCAGTGGCAGATCTTCGCCGGCGTATTCGCCGGGCCCGGTTCTTCGCCACTGCTTTTGGACGACCATCATGGGTTCAATTTTCAGGACAAAAAGGTGTAACCACGAATCGATGGCGTAGGCTCGTCCACCTTCGATTCTGATGCGCTTGCGTATCGCGGTGATCATCCATTCACCGTCGATCGGCAGTTTGTCGGTCATCGGCACATCATGGGACCATGGCAGAAATGCCGGGATTTGCGGTATTTCCGGAATGCCTGTGATTTGGGCATGTGTCATCGGTACAGCAAAACTGAGCAAAACGGCGAAAAGTACAATTATCTTCTTCATGTTATTTTCCTTGGTGATGCCAACGTCGGAACTGCTTTCAGGTTGTACGGATAGTGTCTTAGTGCGTGAACCATATTGAAGCTTGTGGTGCTTTTCCGGAATGGGGTAAATACCCCATTTGGCTCATCTGGGAGGCGAATTAGTGGTCTGGCTTGATCAGGACACCATTAAAGAGCAGGGTCCGTGTTGTGTTTTCGACGATTGAAAATACAAAAGGCCGGTCGACAACGATTCTGCGTTTAGGAAATTTTCGGCCCGCACTGGTTTTTTGGATTCCGGAGATCACTGTGACAGCCGCCGCTTTGACGCCTTTTTCATCCAGTTCAATCTTGGTGTTCTGCTTTATTAGCCCAACCTTTGTATCTTGAACCGCGAGAGCAGTGTTCTGTCGGTCGACCATCCGGGTCAGATCAACCTTGTCGGAAAACAGGGGCGATAAGCCCAGCTCGCGCGCGACAAAAGAGCCTTCGCGCATTTCGAGCTCATCCTCGAAAGTAAAAACAGGCAATTCAATGCTCAGCTCGTAGAGGGGGAGTGTCCTGTCGTTGAGCGTATTGATGACATTCGGCATATCGCTGATGCCTGAGCGAAGGAGCCATCCCTGAATATCTGCTTCTTCTGCAGAGGGCATATACACGATGAACGAATACTTGCGGCCTGCAAATGGGATAGAAAAGGCGAGGCTTCCGTCCTCATTGTCCAGCACGGAATTTCTGTAACCTCTTGTTGCTATGGTATCCGTGCTGAACGTTGATCCATCCAGAGACTTAAATTGATAACGCTGGTTGGGGGGTTGGCGTCGCGTGGCAACACCCCATGAGCCCTCAAAGTAAGCCGCATTAGTGATGACCCACTGAAAGCTCTTTACATCACTGTCACTCAAAATTTCATGAATCAGTCCGTTAGTATTTTCAGCAGCCCAATCATTAAAATAGGACGAGGCGCCTTCCGCCATAAAGTCGAGAGATTGTTTCGTTGCGGAATAGTACTGCATGCTATCAGCGACAAAGGACTCAGAAAAGGTGAATGGCTTGCCGTTGCTTGCGCCGTTACTGGACCAAATCGCATTAGCCAGCAGGAAATGACCTAATGTTGGTCGCTCTGGATGAGAAGGCTCCATAATTGCATTTGCAAGTTGCGGAGCAACCTCCGGCACTTTCAGCCCATCGTTTGCCAATAGCAGTGACGTCATGAGCGTTTTGGTTGTTCTGTCGGCGCCTCGTTCCAGAATACTCAATGCGTAATAGAGTGAAACTGAGGAAATCATTGTGTTTCTGGACAATTTGCCTTGTTGTCTCGCCAGCAGCATGTCACTGCTCATTTGGTTCACAGTGGTTTGTGATTGCAAATCCACCGGAGAAATTGCTGCCGTGGCGCCTGAAGCTATTGCGGTCCCGCTGCTGAAGATCGCACCGGCAAGTAGGGAATATTTCACTAAACTTTTCATGCTGACTCCTGTAAAGAACATGGCATTGAAACGTACATGGAGGTACCGATGTTTGCGTTGGACTGAATGGAAAAAGGCATGTCCGCTGCAGAGCACAGCTCCTGGACAATGTTGAGCCCGAGACCTTGTCCGGTGGACTCGTTGCCTTTTTGGCCGGCTTCGAAAATACGCGCCTGATCGATATCATTGATGCCGCAGCCATTGTCATGAACCTGAAAAACGATCCTGTTCTGTACTTTCCGAAACCCAATCAGAATACGAGACGCCGCTGAGTGTGTGAGTGCATTGCTGATGAGGTTAGTCATAATGCGCATGGTGGAAAGCGGTTCAATCGATACCATGTGATTCATCGGAATCAAGGATAATTGAATGCCTTTGAGTGATGCTTCTGCCTCGAACATTTGTTGAAGGGCGTTGCCGAGCAGTCGCGTCGAAACCGTTTCTTTGCTCTCAGTCTGGGGTTCATCCTGAGAGGGGGCTGAACGGATATAGGAATGAGATAAACTGTCGATATAATCAATCGCCCTAGACAGTTTTTCCGCCTCCAGGCTTTTGCTTTGTCTCAACTGATCGGCGGCCAGGCGCAGTGCAATAATGGGTTGTTTTAAATCGTGAGATACTGTTTCCAGTTGGTTGCGATGTCTGGCAGCCATCGACAGGGCTTCGCGGTAAGCTTTGTCGGCATCATGAAGTGCAAGTTGCAGTTCGGCTTCTTGTTTCTCTGCTTCAAGCGCTTTACGTTCGGCGGATTCTTTAGCTTGCCTTTGTCCCGCGATCTGCCAGATAACGATAGTGAGAGAAAAGAAGGCAAAAATAAGCAGTGACCAACGATAAACCCTATTCAGGTCTTGTTGGCTTTCCACAAATGAACCTGAAAAGGCGATGTAGCCACCGAGAGAGAACAAAGCCGCGACAAAGGGAAAGAGGCGAATGAACCAACGTAAGCCGGGGGTGTAAGAGGGCCAGGTCAGCGGGGGAAGTACTTGGCAAACCACCATGCTGAAAAAAAGCACAATCGCAGGAATCCACATGAGGGTGATGGGTATTTTTTCCAACCACAATGCCGTACTCGCGGTAAACAGAGCGGCAATGGCCGAGAGAATGAAGAACGTGGGTCTCAGGCGTCCCAGACGATGGGAAGGAGAAAGCCCCAAGGCGACGACAAGAAAACCAAAGCTGGCGGCCACCGTTGTGCTGAGAAAAGGGACGACCCAGGTTGTGAAATCAGTTTGACCAATCAGTAGTGTGAGTGAGCCGTCCATGGCCGCGGCATTCACGATCAGCAATAAACCCAGTGCTACGTAGACGAGCCATTTCAGCTCGCGGTAGGCCAGTATGGTAAGGGTTGAAAAAACAAGTCCGGAAAAAGCGAAAGTATAGAATACGTAATCCAGCGCTGTGGCGGTGAAGGATTCGGTCAATCCGAAGGCTCTGGAAGACGCTAAAACCAGAAAGCTTCCGATAATACCTTTGGATAAAGAGATCGTGTTCACATTCATTCGCCCTTCAAGCTTTGAATTCCCAATGGCAACAGTATTTTCTGAAATGCCTGTTCCGTGAATGGGGTAAACACCCCATTTGAGCTCTTCTTTTAGTGACGCTGATGTGGCGTGATCAGACGGGTTCTACTAATCCGTCTTGTAATGCCCGCACCATTAATTTGGCAACCGAGTGCACATCCAGCTTTTGCATCAAGCTGGTTCGGTGTTTGTCGACCGTTTTGGGGCTTATGTTCAGTTCGGAGGCAATGTCCTTGTTGGTCTTTCCAGCGACCACCATATTGAGTATTTGCCGCTCGCGCCCGGTTAAGGTCAGGGCTTTTTGGCCCTGATCAATGATTTCGACAAGTTCAGGTGCTACATAGCGTCCACCTTGCATAATGGTTGGGATTTGTTGGAACATGTCATTGAGGGAAGTGCTTTTGCTGAATAATCCATCAACCCCGGTTTCGACAATACTTGCTATCAGTCCAGGGGCGCTAACGCCTGTAAACACCACCACTTTTGTGTCCGGGCTCCAGCGGCGAATGTCGTGAATGATTTCTGATCCATTTGCCAGAGGCATGGAGATATCGAGGAAGAGTAAATCGGGTTTGTGAGCTTTCACTGTAGCGATGGCATCAATACCGTTTTCAGCACATGCGAGTAATTCGAAATCCGTTTGCCCCATGTCAGAGTGCATACTCATTTTGCTTTGAATGGCATCGCGAATAATCTCATGATCATCCGCAATAACAACGGTAAAGGTTTTCATTTATTCTTATATCCCTTTGAAATTAGCTCAATTTTTGATCAGTATTGTAGCCTTAAAGCCAACGTAAATCATCTGATTGGCCCTCAGTTTAACAACGAGGGGGAAGTGCTAGATACGCAGGGGAACAGGCATCAGGAAAGACGTGCGTGAAGAGGTATAAAAAGGTGAATGAACGTTTGATAGAACGCCGTAGCCAGCAGGGTGGTTTAAACGCATACGATTTGGGGCGATTTAAGTGTTGCTGATCGTGACACTGGGGAACCTTTCTTCCATTTACTATTCTGATTCCTATTCATTCTTTCTCCTTCTGATACGGTCTTGGTGAGTACTGGCTTGTTATGAATCGCCGCAATCCACATATAACGGAAATGGCTTCGAGCGTCGTAATTCAACTGGGACGAGGCTTTATCGTCTGTTTGCTGCTGATAGCAGCTTCGAGTCATGGAGAAGATGTCCCCCAGGTTGGTGAGGGCATTTTTCCTCAGCTGAGTATTCGTCCGGATTTCTCGGGCGCTTGGGAAAAGGACTATCGGCGCAGCGACAACTGGGAGCGCCAGGTTAAGGCCAAGCTGGCTGAGTTACGACGTGCGGCGGATCGGCGAGCTCGAGGTGGAGGTGGGGATACCCGCGTACCGGGAGTGCAGGTAAATCTAGGTGGTAATCGTACCAATATCATCGATCTCGCCAGGTTTACCGAGTCCATTAGCCGTTACAACATCATGAGTATCAAACAGGATGAACATGAGGTGCGGATAGAGCGAGAGGGGGAAGCGGATCTGGTATGCACCGTCGGCAAGAAACCGGTGTCTAGCGGCAATGAGTTTGGCTCTGAGCGTTGTGTTTGGTCTTCGAATCGCCTGATTTTCAAGATCAGTTTGAATGAGGGGACAGAAATTTTGCACCACTTTCGGATATCGGCGGATCGACAGTCGATCAACATGCAAACCCGGGTGTCTCACCGCGGTTCTTCCTTTGAACTTGTGCAGTTCTTCACGCGTTTTGGGGATTCAAATAATCAGTACAACTGTCGTCAAACCATCAGTCGAGGTAAGGTGTGCAATTTGCTGGGCGAGCAAGCTGGGGAACGTTAGACGTGAGTATGGGGTTGAAGTATTACCTGGTTGGTTTGCTGTGTCTCGGTATAACGGCGTGCAGCGGTTCTTCGAGAGAACGTCTTCCTCGGGGTGCTGCAGATCATATTAAGGATGCAGCGCCGCTTGTGGCGTTGGAGCAAGCCGCAGAGCGTCCAGAATTAGAACGGCTTCTCAATGTCGGCATTCCTGTGTTTACTATCGAGAATGAGCGGGCGAAAAGCAAAGCGGCCGAAGCGCAGTTTGGTGCCTGGGTTGGTAAAGAGATTCTGGATATTGAGCGTCAGTACTTGCCGCTAATTTTGCGCAATACCTTGGTGGCATCCAATCAATGGGGAGCGGTGCGGGTTTTGCCCCAGGCTGATTTATCTACGGATCTGCAAATTTCGGGTTCGGTATTGCATTCGGACGGTGCCGTGTTGAGTTTCAGAATTGTGGCGCAAGACAGCACTGGCCGTGAATGGCTCAATAAGGTTTACAGTGCTCGCTATGCTCAGAGCCAGGAAGGCATTGCCGATGATGAAACCTTGAACCTGTCTGACTTTGATTCGGACTTGTGCCTGAAGGTGGACAAGACATCCTCTGAGCCGTTTGAAAACCTTTATAAGCAAATCGCCAATGATTTACTGGCCGTTAAACGTACGTTGTCGGATGCAGATCTGCGCCGCATTCAGCGCATCGCGGAAATTCGTCATGCGCAAGATCTCGCGCCGATGACGTTCGATGATTTGTTGGAAAAAGATTCTCAGGGCCACTATGCGATAAAACGCTTGCTTGCTCATAATGACCCTATGCAACAGCGAGTCGATAGTATGCGTGTTCGCCATCACCTTTTCATTGATACAGTCGATGCGCATTATCAAGGCCTGCATAAAAAAATGGGGCCAATTTACCAATTATGGGCACGGTATTCCTGTGAGCGAGACCTGGAACTTCAGCTTAGACGTATGAGTGGTGAAGATGGTATAAAGAAGATCCGCGCTGGCGGGTTTGAAGCCATCAGTAACAGCTACCGACGTTATAACATCAATAAGATTTTTGAGCAGGAGTGGAACAGTTTGGCTAAGAGTTTCACAGTCGAATTAAACCCTGTGATTGTTGAACTGAATGATCGGGTCTATACCCTGAAAGGATCGGCTGAGCAGCAGTATGAGCAATGGCGTGCTCTGTTGACGGAATTCTACAAACTCGAAACGGGTGTTCAATCAGCAAGGCCAGCTCAGGCATATTGAGCTGGCCGCCAGAAATGCTCAAAGCGCTTAGTGTTTTATCTGCGCGTCAATAGACACCCCGTTCAAGTTCACACTCTTGTCACTCAAAAGATACAAATAGGAGGACATGATGTCGGCAGGTGTTTTCAGCTGCGCCGGGTTTTCACTGGGGTAGGCGCTGGCGCGCATTTGAGTGCGAGTCGCGCCTGGGTTAATACAGTTCATCCGGACATTATTGATGCCGTCCATTTCATCCGCAAAAACTTGAACCATATTTTCAACGGCGGCTTTGCTCACCGAGTAGGCGCCCCAATAGGCTCGACCCTTACGACCGACCGATGAGCTGGTAAATACCACGCTGGCATTGTCGGCTTTTTCCAGCAAAGGCATCAGGGCCTTAGTCATCAAAAATCCAGCGGTGACATTAACCTGCATCAGTTTTTGCCAATTATCGACTTCATAGTTACTGAGGGGAGTTTGTGGTCCAAGTTGAGCCGCATTGTGGAGCAGGCCATCTAAGCGACCAAATTCCGCATCAATGGCGTCGGCCATATCGTTGTAATCTTTTTCCACCGCGCCTTCAAAGTTAATCGGAAAAATGGCGGCCTGTGGGTAGCCCGCGGCTTCAATGTCATCGTAAACCTTTTCCAATTTTGGAATGGTTCGGCCGAGTAGAATCACAGTCGCGCCGTGCGCCGCGCAAGAGAGGGCTGCAACTTTACCGATGCCGTCGCCCGCACCTGTGATCGCGATGACCTTACCTTTCAGAGCGTCGTCATCTGCCTGAAAAGCAGCCGCTTCGATGCTGAGTTGCTGAATGTCTTTGGGGTGATCCATAGGGCGGTAATCCGTAGTTATTTCAAGTCCGTAGTGTTTCAAATAGGATCTTGATTGTTGTTTCGATGTTCAGAAAAGAATGCAGTAATTTTACAACCGCTCTTCGATGAGAGGCCAAATTTCTTCGGCGTGATCCACCACATGGTCGGCATTCCAATCATGGGCCGATTCTCCTTCCGGAATGTAACCGTAGGCGGCTGCAATGGTGGGCATACTGGCGCGTTGTCCGCATTGGATGTCGCGCTCATGATCGCCGATATAAATGGCTTCTTCGACCTGGCAACCAATATGATCGCAGGCAATAAACAGGGAGTCTGGAGCCGGCTTGGCATTGGGCACTTGGTCGGGCGAAAGTACAATGGCCGGCATTGGGTCTAGAGGCAATTGCTCCATAAGCAAGCGGGTATAGTACTCGGGCTTGTTCGTGGATATACCCCAGGGAATACGATGCTCCCCAAGTTTCTTCAGCAGCTCATTAATGCCTGCAAACGGCTTGCTGTCGATGGCGATCCCTTGTTCGTAAAGTGTCAGCAGGCGCTCGCGGAGCGGTTCTACATCTGCATGGCCGGGTTCTAAATCGTAGGCCAGTTGGATGAGGGCTCGTGAGCCGGCCGATACAGTGGCGCGAATGCGTTCTTCTGCGATCAATGGACGATTGTCCTCACGCAGCAATTGATGTACCACACGAATAAAATCCGGCGCTGTGTCAATCAAGGTACCGTCCAGATCGAACAATACCGCTTTTAAATTAGGCATAAAAATATTGGGGCTTAGACGGGTTTACGTGCGTGAACCAAATAATTTACATCCACGTCCTTTGGGTTGAGTTTGTAGCGTTTGAGCAGTGGGTTGTAGGTCATCCCGGTAATGTCGACCAGCTCCAAACCAGCCTGGCGCAAACCGGCCGCCAGCTCTGAAGGGCGAATAAATTTACTGTATTCGTGTGTGCCCTTGGGGAGCCAGCGCAGAATATATTCCGCCCCAACAATAGCCAGAGCATAGGCTTTGGGGGTGCGATTGATTGTCGAGAAAAATACATCGCCACCGGGTTTGCAGAGATCGGCACAGGCTTGAATAACAGAAGCGGGATCGGGAACGTGTTCCATCATTTCCAGGCAGCTGACGACGTCGTATTGCCCGGCTTCTTTCTCGGCCAGTTCTTCGGCGGTACAGCGACGGTAATTTACCTCGACTCCCGATTCCAAACTGTGAAGTTTGGCTACCTGCAGAGGGGCTTCGCCCATGTCGATACCGTTCACCATGGCGCCTCTTTGCGCCATCGCTTCGGTCAGAATTCCACCACCACAGCCGACATCGAGATAACGTTTCTCGGCGACTTGGGCGCGCTCATCAATATAGTTGGCTCGCAGTGGGTTGATATCGTGCAAAGGCTTAAATTCGCCTTCGCGGTCCCACCAGCGGCTGGCCAGTGCTTCAAATTTAGCCACTTCGGCTGGGTCGACATTGCTGGAAGCCGTACTTGTGCTCATTCATCAAACCTTTTTAAGACTGGGCGCCGAGACGCGCATTTGGGATCGCGATTATAGCATTGCGAAAGGCTGCGTATCGATAGGGTTTGGCTTGTGGAGGAATTTTGTTGGGAGGCAAGGGGCCGACGAACCGGCCTTAATTGCACAGGCGTGCGTTAAAGGCCGGTAAGGGAATCATAGTGCGGCTTTAGCCTTTGATTTTAGTCTGCCATTGCAGCGCGTTGTCGCGCAGTGCGCCCTCATCAATGGTTTGTAGAACACCTGCTGCCAGTAAACGTTCGCCGGCAACCCACACATCGCTGACTTGATGGCTGCAGTTGGTGTACACCAAGTAGCTCACCGGGTCGTACATGGGCAGGGCGTTTAAGGCACTCAATTCCACCGTGGCGATATCGGCGGCTTTGCCGACCTCCAAGCTGCCAGTGACGCTGTCAATGTTCAGGGCTTTGGCTCCGTCGATCGTGGCCATGGCCAAACTGTCCATAGCTTTCAGGGCGCTGGCATCGTCAGCGACGACTTTGGCCAACATAGAGGCGGTACGCATTTCACTGAGCATATCCAGATCATTGTTGCTGGCGGCACCATCGGTACCCAGAGAAACGTTGACGCCAGCATTGCGCAGTTTCTCTGTTGGGCAGAAGCCGCTAGCCAGTTTCAGATTGGATTCAGGGCAGTGCACTACATGGCTTTTGCTTGCTTGCAGAAGGGTAATGTCTTCATCACTGACCGCGGTCATGTGGACGCATTGGGTGCGTTCGTTCATGACGCCCAGTTCATTCAGCCGTTCGGTCGGGCGTTTGCCGTGCTCTTCGATGGAATCATCCACCTCTTTCTGGGTTTCCTGCAGGTGAACCATGATGCCGCATTGGTACTTGGCTTCCTGCTTGGCTATTTCGGCAAAGGCTTCATTGCTGACGGTATAGGGTGCATGAGGGCCAAAACCAATATTCACCAAAGGATGGTCCTGATATTGCTCGATCAGGGCGCAGCTTTTGGGAATGGTTTCGTCAGGACCGGAGCCCCAGGCGGTCGGGAAATTCAGGATAGGGCTGTACAGACTGCCGCGCATACCGACTTCGGCGCAGACTTCGGCGACCGCTTCGGGAAAGAAGTAATTGTCACTGAAAGCGGTCGTACCGCCGCGAATCATTTCGGCCATCGCCAGACGAGCGCCGTCGGCGACAAACTCGTGGCTGACAAATTTACCTTCGGCGGGCCAGATGTGGTCATTGAGCCAGTCGTGCAGCGGGTAATCATCGGCATAGCCGCGCAGCAGGGTCATCGCCAAATGGCCGTGGGTATTCACCAGGCCGGGTAGGGCAATATGTTGTTCAAGGGTGATGCACTCATTAGCGCTGAACTGTTCCTCGGCGTCGGCGCTGGGGACGATCGCGGCGATCTTTCCGTCTTTGATGGCAATGCTGTGGTTTTCCAGCACTCGGCGCTCGCTGTCCATGGTGATGAGCCAGCGGCAGTGGATCAATTGATCGATTGCGTGTGACATAAAGTGTATGGGGCCTCTTCGGGTCAAGTGCCCCGTAGCTCGTTCGCCCCGGGGCAAAGCAATTTTTATGCTTATTTATTGATTTCTGTAGGGCGATTCTTACTTGCGCCCTGATAATTTGAACATCGGGAATCCAAGTTGAGGGCCATTATACGCGTCTTGGGGCCAATAAATTATGTCAATTTCATCAAATCTCTCGCGAATCCCTATGAAATGCGCCTGAGCGTCCCAGAAATGCCCCAAGTACATGATTTTATGGTAAGATTTGGGCCTTTATGTGTTCGCTAAATGGTGCGCCGCTGAAGTGGCTCTACAGCCCTTCATGTGGGGGACGGCAATCAGCATCAAGCTGCGGACAATTGATAGGCCAGGTGGCCAGAAATGGCCAGTGTCACAAGCTTATGCTTGCTGATCAGCAGGGCATTCGAAGATAGGCATAATAAGGAAAGCGGTCGTTTATGGGCGATTTGGCAAAAGAAGTATCACCAATCAATATTGAAGACGAACTGAAGCAGTCCTATCTGGACTACGCCATGAGCGTTATCGTTGGGCGAGCTCTGCCTGATGTGCGTGATGGTTTGAAGCCGGTGCATCGCCGGGTTCTGTTCGCCATGAACGAATTGGGCAATGACTGGAACAAAGCCTATAAAAAATCGGCCCGTGTGGTTGGTGATGTAATTGGTAAATATCACCCACACGGTGATTCTGCGGTTTACGACACCATCGTGCGTATGGCCCAACCGTTCTCTTTGCGTTATATGCTGGTTGATGGCCAGGGTAACTTCGGTTCCATCGATGGTGATGGTGCAGCTGCTATGCGTTATACCGAAATCCGCATGCAGAAAATGTCTCACGATCTGCTGGCTGATCTCGACAAAGAAACCGTCGACTACGTGCCTAACTACGACGACACCGAGCAGATTCCCGAAGTACTGCCTACCCGTATCCCGAACCTGCTGGTCAATGGTTCATCCGGTATTGCGGTGGGTATGGCGACCAATATTCCGCCTCACAACCTGACTGAAGTGGTCAACGGCTGTTTGGCTCTGATCGATAACCCGGATCTCAGCATTGATGAGTTGATGGAAATTATTCCGGGTCCGGATTTCCCAACCGCCGGCATTATTAATGGCCGTGCCGGTATTGTGCAGGCTTACCGCACCGGTCGTGGTCGCATCTATGTGCGTGCCAAGGCCGAGGTAATCCACAATGAAAAAACCAATCGCGATACCATTATTGTTCACGAAATTCCTTACCAGGTGAACAAAGCGCGTTTGATTGAAAAAATCGCCGAATTGGTTAAAGACAAAAAGATTGAAGGCATTGCCAGCGATGGCCTGCGTGATGAATCCGATAAAGACGGCCTGCGTGTTGTTATCGAAATGAAGCGCGGCGAGTCGGGCGAAGTCATGTTGAACAACTTGTATGCCCAGACGCAGTTGCAGTCTGTTTTTGGTATCAACGTAGTGGCACTGGTTGACGGTCAGCCCCGGGTACTGAACTTGAAGCAATTGCTTGAGTACTTTGTGCTGCACCGCCGAGAGGTGGTTACCCGTCGAACTGTATATTTATTGCGCAAAGCTCGTGAGCGCGGCCATATTTTGGAAGGCCTGACGGTTGCTATCGCGAATATTGATCCGGTTATTGAACTGATCAAGTCATCACCAAGCCCAGCGGAAGCAAAAGCGGGTTTGATGTCGCGAGGCTGGGAAACCAGCGAAATTGGCGACTTTATCGAGCGCTTGGAGCAAGGCGCTTGCCGCCCTGAGAATCTGGGCCCAGAGTTTGGTTTGCGTGATGGCAAATACTACCTGTCAGAAGCACAGGCTCAGGCAATCTTGGAATTGCGCCTGCACCGCCTGACCGGTATGGAGCACGACAAGCTGTTGGCTGAATATAAGGAACGCCTGGAGCAAATTGCCGGCTACCTGGAAATTTTAGGCAGCCCAACACGTTTGATGGAAGTGATTCGTGAGGAGCTTCAGGAAGTTATTGCCAATTATGGGGATGAGCGCCGTACCGCGATTCAGCATTCCCAGCAAGACCTGACAGTAGAAGATCTGATCACTGAAGAAGATCGCGTTGTCACCATTTCCCATGGTGGCTACGCCAAAACTCAGCCACTCACCGATTATCAGGCTCAGCGCCGAGGTGGTATGGGTAAGGCTGCAACGGCAGTGAAAGATGAAGACTTTGTTGAACATCTATTGATTGCCAGCACTCACGATACGATTTTGTGTTTCACCAACGCCGGTAAAGTGTATTGGCTGAAGGTGTATCAGATTCCAGTTGCTGGTCGCCAGTCGCGCGGTCGCCCAATGGTGAATTTATTACCGCTGGAAGAGAATGAGCGCATTACCTCCATCTTGCCTGTAAAAGAATACAATGATGATCACTTTATCTTTATGGCGACCGCCAATGGTACCGTGAAGAAAACAGCCTTGACCCAGTTCTCTCGCCCACGCAGTTCCGGTTTGATCGCCATAGATTTGGAAGAGGGCAATGAGCTGGTCGGTACAGCTATTACAGAAGGCAGTAACGACGTTCTGCTGCTGTCCTCAGCGGGCAAAGCAGCACGCTTTAAAGAATCCGATGTGCGCGCGATGGGTCGAACGTCTCGTGGTGTTCGCGGTATTCGATTGCAGGATGGTCAAACCGTTATCTCGATGGTCATTCCTCAGGACGGTGGGCGTGTGATGACCCTGAGTGAAAACGGTTACGGCAAACAAACCCAAGTGGATGACTTCCCAACCAAAGGCCGCGGCACCCAAGGTGTGATTGCGATGCAGGTGACGGAGCGTAATGGTCCACTGGTTGGTGGTGTCCAAGTATTTGAAGGCGATGAAATCATGTTGATTTCTGACCAGGGTACCCTGGTTCGTACCCGGGTAGACGAAGTGTCGATCATGAGTCGAAATACTCAGGGTGTTCGGATGATCAAACTGAAGGAAGGTGAGCATCTGATCGGTGTCGAACGTATCGAAGAATCCGATGCAGAAGATGCCGAGGGTTCAGAGGGCGAAGACGCTGGCAGCGAAACAGAATAACGCTGTTAGCAATCAGCGGGAGAACCGTTGTATAGAACAAACACCCCGACAAGAGGGTGAGTAGAGATACAAAAGCCCGACAGTGATACTGATCGGGCTGTTTAAATTCAGGGGGTTGGTTTTTGCCGGGGTGAGAGAATTTATCCCGGTTTAATAAAATCCTCACCCAAGGTTTACACCATAAACGTATTATTGATAAAACACATATTCTAGTAAACAAAGAGCCACCGCCAGCAGGCCGTGGAACTCAGCCAATAGCAAAGTAAAAAGTCATGTCAGAGCAAGAAAATACCCCCGCCAATGAGGCGCAATTAAGTCAGCTGCGCGATGAAATTGATCGCATCGACAATGAAATCTGCCAGCTCATCAGCGAACGTGCACGCTGTGCACAAAGCGTTGCCGACGTAAAAAAATCGGCCTTGGACGCGGCCGGTAGCACCGAAGCGGTGGTGTATTATCGGCCAGAGCGCGAAGCCAATGTCTTGCGCAAAGCGATGTCCATGAACAATGGCCCGCTTGACGATGAAGAAATGGCGCGCCTGTTTCGTGAAATTATGTCGGCCTGTCTGGCTCTGGAAGAGCCAACCAAAGTGGCGTATCTCGGCCCGGAAGGTACCTTCACCCAACAAGCGGCTCTGAAGCACTTTGGTCATTCTGCTGTGGCAATGCCGTTTTCGGCCATCGACGAAGTTTTTCGTGAAGTGGAAGCTGGCGCCGTAAATTACGGTGTTGTACCGGTTGAAAATTCCACCGAGGGTGTCGTGAATCACACCCTCGATAATTTCATGGGGTCCAATCTTCAAATCTGTGGTGAAGTTGAATTGCGCATTCACCAGCATCTGTTGGTTTCGGATGTGACGAAAACCGACAGCATCACCCGCATTTATTCCCATTCCCAATCACTGGCCCAGTGCCGTAAGTGGTTGGATGCTCATTACCCTAATGCTGAACGTGTTGCAGTGAGCAGTAATGCTGATGCCGCGAAACGATTGAAAGGTGAGTGGAATGCGGCAGCCATTGCTGGTCAAATGGCCGCCGATTTGTATGACTTGAAGGTGCACGCTGAGAAAATTGAAGATCAGCCCGACAATTCAACGCGCTTTTTAATTATTGGTACGCAAAAAGTGCCAGCCAGTGGCAAAGACAAAACTTCGGTGGTTGTGGCGATGCGCAATGAGCCGGGTGCCTTGCATGATTTGTTGCAACCTTTCCATGTGTACGGCATTGATCTGACTCGCGTTGAAACACGCCCTGCGGCCTCAGGTACCTGGAATTACGTGTTTTTTATCGATTTCGCTGGCCATATGGAAGACGCCATCGTAAAGAAAGCCCTGGAGGAAGTCGGTTCAAAAGCGGCAGATTTGAGAGTATTAGGCTCTTACCCTGAAGCTGTTTTATAAAGGGACCAGACTATGAGCCAATGCAAACGTTTGGTCGTCATTGGTATCGGCTTAATTGGGGGCAGCCTGGCAAAAGCAGCCCGCGAACGCGGTATATGCGATTCGGTTATTGGAATTGCCCGGCGCCAACAAACCTGCCACGACGCGGTTGAACTTGGCGTCGTGGACCAAGCCTTTACCGATTTGTCCGACATCTCTCCTGCACTGGGTGCCGGGGATGTGGTATTTATTTCCGTGCCGACACTGGCTGTTGAAGCGACCTTAGCCGATATCAATGCCAAGCTTTCAGATCAGGTCACCATTACCGATGGTGCCAGTGTGAAGGGCAGTGTGATTGCCGCAGCACAAGCCGTATATGGCAAGCTGCCTGCGCAGCTGGTTCCCGGACATCCGATTGCTGGCGCTGAAAAAAGTGGCGTTACAGCCGCGAATGCCGAACTCTATATTGATCACCGGGTCATTCTGACACCGCATCAAGATTCTGGAGCGGAGCATGTTCATCTCGTGCGTGAACTCTGGAAGGCCGTCGGAGCTGAAGTGCTCGAAATGGATGTGGCAGAGCACGATGAGGTGCTAGCCGCGACCTCTCATTTGCCCCATGCCATTGCCTATTCTCTGGTGGATACTCTGGCCCACGATTCAGAAAACGAAAATATTTTTCGTTATGCGGCCGGAGGGTTTCGGGATTTTACTCGAATCGCGTCCAGCGACCCGGTGATGTGGCACGATATTATGCTGGCAAATAAAGACAGCATTCTCGATTCGCTAACGATGTTTTCAGAGAATCTGAATCGCCTGCGTGATGCCATTGAAAGCGAAAACAGTGAGCATCTATTGGGGGTGTTTACTCGCGCAAAAGCCGCAAGAGATCACTTTACCACCTTATTAGAACAACGAGCGTATACCCACACCATGCAAGATACACAGCAAACAATTATTGATTACCACGTGCAGCCCGGCGGCAGCGTCAATGGGGAACTGCGGGTTCCCGGTGATAAATCCATTTCCCATCGTTCGATTATGTTGGGGTCCCTGGCGGAGGGCGTTACCGAGGTCGAGGGCTTTTTGGAAGGCGAAGATGCTCTGGCAACCTTACAGGCGTTCCGCGATATGGGGGTGGTTATTGAAGGGCCCGAAAAGGGGCGAGTTAAAATTCATGGTGTGGGCCTGAACGGTTTACAGGCCCCCCCGGGAAAACTCTATGTGGGTAACTCCGGCACCTCTATGCGACTGTTGGCCGGCATTTTAGCTGGGCAGGGTTTTGCCAGCGAAATGAGTGGCGATGTCTCTTTGAATAAACGTCCGATGAACCGTGTCGCCATTCCTTTGCGTGAGATGGGTGCCGAAGTCGAGACCGCAGAAGAAGGTCGCCCTCCGATGTTAATCAGTGCGAATAAAGGGTTGAGCGGTATTCACTATGATATGCCAATGGCCAGCGCCCAGGTGAAGTCCTGTGTATTGCTGGCGGGCCTGTATGCGGACGGCGAAACCTCGGTCACGGAACCGGCACCAACCCGTGATCATACCGAACGTATGTTGCGTGGGTTCGGATATGACGTGAAGCGTGAAGGTGATCGCATCAGCCTGCAGGGTGGCGGTCAGTTGAAAGCCTGTCAGATTGAAGTGCCAGCGGACATATCCTCTGCAACGTTCTTTATGGTTGCTGCGGCGATCGCTCCGGGCTCTGACGTCACTTTGCAACACGTGGGTATGAACCCAACCCGTGTTGGGGTGGTGAACATTCTGCGTGAAATGGGTGCTCATTTAACGTTGCAAAATGAGCGTGAAGTCGGCGGTGAGCCCGTGGCGGATGTGCGCATTCGCTACCAGCCTTTGAAGGGCATTCGTATTCCTCAGGACCAAGTGCCCCTGGCCATTGATGAGTTCCCGGCGCTGTTTATTGCGGCCGCTTGCGCGGAAGGTGAAACGGTTCTGACCGGTGCTGAAGAGCTTCGCGTGAAAGAAAGTGACCGTATTCAAGTCATGGCAGATGGTATGGTCAGTTTGGGCATCGATGCTCAAGCGACGCCGGATGGAATTGTTATCCAGGGCAAAGGCGGCGAAAATGAAGTGTTCAGTGGCGGGCAGGTCGAGAGCCACCACGATCACCGAATCGCCATGTCATTTACCATTGCCGGCCTGCGTGCCAGCGATAACATCGTGGTTTGTGATACCGCTAATGTGGCGACATCCTTCCCGACTTTTGTCGAATTGGCGCAGTCTTCCGGCATAAGCTTAGAAGTAAAGAGTCGTTAACCTTTCGGTAAAAGATTTTTTATAATGTGCCCGCTCGGGTGGTGGGCGCATGTCTGTTTTCAGCGTTCCCACCTCCGGAAACGATTACATTCAGCCTGCATAGCAATTGAAAGAGACGACCATGTCCGAAGCAGCCTCGCAAGCGCAATTGACGCACTTGAAACAGTTAGAAGCGGAGAGTATTCATATTATCCGCGAAGTGGCCGCGGAGTTTGATAACCCCGTGATGTTGTACTCCGTGGGTAAAGATTCCGCCGTGATGATGCATCTGGCGATGAAAGCTTTTTACCCAGGCAAACCGCCATTTCCCCTGATGCACGTGGATACCACTTGGAAATTCCGCGAGATGATAGAGTTTCGCGATCAGCGCGTTAAGGACCTGGGTTGGGATCTGATCGTTCACATCAATCAGGAAGGTGTGGAAATGGGCGTAGGCCCGTTCACCCATGGCAGCGCCAAGCACACCGACATCATGAAGACTGCGGCCCTAAAGCAGGCCTTGGATAAGTACGGCTTTGACGCCGCTTTTGGTGGCGCCCGCCGCGACGAAGAGAAGTCTCGTGCGAAAGAACGTGTCTACTCTTTCCGGGATAAACACCATCGTTGGGATCCTAAGAATCAGCGCCCGGAGCTGTGGAATATATACAACGGCAAGGTTGACAAGGGTGAGAGCATTCGAGTGTTTCCTCTGTCTAACTGGACCGAGTTGGATATCTGGCAGTACATCCATTTGGAAGACATTCCAATTGTTCCGTTGTACCTGGCCGAAAAGCGCCCGGTAGTTGAGCGCGACGGCGTGTTGATTATGGTCGATGACGATCGTATGCCGCTGGAAGATGGTGAAGAGGTGCAGGAAAAAATGGTGCGCTTTCGAACGCTGGGTTGTTACCCATTAACCGGTGCGGTGGAGTCCGAGGCGAACACTTTGCCAGACATTATTCAGGAAATGTTGCTGACGACAACGTCTGAGCGACAGGGCCGAGTGATCGATCACGACAGTTCGGGATCGATGGAGAAGAAAAAACAGGAGGGCTATTTCTAATGTCCCACCAATCCGATTTGATTGCTGAAGATATTCATGCCTATTTGGCGCAGCACGAGCGCAAGGAATTGCTGCGCTTCCTGACTTGTGGTTCCGTTGATGACGGTAAATCCACTTTGATTGGCCGTCTGCTGCATGACAGCAAAATGATCTATGAAGATCAGCTGGAAGCTGTACAGGCTGATACAGGTAAGCATGGCACCACCGGTGAAAAAATTGATCTGGCGTTGTTGGTCGATGGTTTGCAGGCCGAGCGTGAGCAAGGCATCACCATTGATGTTGCCTATCGTTACTTCTCTACCGCAAAACGTAAGTACATCATTGCCGATACTCCCGGCCACGAGCAGTACACTCGGAATATGGCCACGGGTGCATCGACTTGTGACTTGGCGGTTATTCTTATCGATGCGCGCCACGGTGTTATGCCACAAACGCGTCGTCACAGTTACATTGCGTCTCTGCTGGGCATTAAGCATTTGGTGGTTGCCGTTAATAAGATGGACTTGAAAGGCTTTGATGAAGCCGTTTATGAATCCATTAAAGCGGACTATTTGAAGTTTGCCGACGAATTAAAAGGCTTGCAGGGCGGCCAGGATATCGATATCCAGTTTGTTCCCATGTCTGCTCTTGAAGGCGATAACGTGGTGAACGCCAGCGAAAATACGCCTTGGTATCAGGGGCCGACCTTGATGGAAGTGTTGGAGTCGGTGTCTATTGCCGAAGATAAAAATCTGGATGATTTTCGCTTCCCGGTACAGTATGTCAACCGCCCAAATCTGGATTTTCGAGGTTTCTGTGGCACGGTCGCTTCTGGGCAGGTTGCGGTAGGCGATACCCTTAAAGCCCTGCCTTCTGGTAAAGAGAGTCGAGTGAAGGAAATTGTCGTTCACGGTTCTTCTCCGAACCAGGCTTTTGCAGGCGAAGCCATCACCATCACATTGGAAGATGAAATTGATATCTCCCGTGGCGATACTCTGGTTAAAGCCGGTACAGATGATCAGGCTATTCAGAGCAACCAGTTAAAAGCTCATTTGGTGTGGATGGCCGAAGGTGCAATGGCGCCGGGCAGAGATTATCTCTTCAAGTTTGCCAGCAAGATCAGCCCAGGGCGTGTCTTCGATATTGAACACCGTATTGACGTGAACACTCAGGAGAAACTACCGGCTGAGGAACTGTCCTTGAATGATATCGCTTTGGTTGATGTTCAGCTGGAGCAATCGGTTGTTGCCGATGCCTATCAGAATAATCGCGCAACGGGCGCTTTTATTGTGATTGACCGTCTCAGTAACATCACGGTGGGTGCTGGCATGGTGACTGAACTTCTGGAAGCCCAAAGCGTTGATGCAAAACATGAGTTCTCTGAATTTGAACTCGAGTTAAACGCATTGGTACGTAAACACTTCCCGCATTGGCAATCGGTCGATTTGCGCGCTATCGCAAAGAAGTAAGCTTGCTGAACTGCCTAACAAAAAGCCAGCATAAAAGCTGGCTTTTTTGTTTTTACCCCATTTATTGCTTAGCTTGCCAGTCGTAGTCACGAATTACCTCGCCGACTCTTATTCGGAAGTACTTAAAGACTTCCCGCTTACCTCTTTTTTGTGCCGTTTGGTGTTGAACATGTGTTTTACAATGTTGGGCTGCGGCTTCGTTTTCCCAGAAAGACAGCGATAAATATTTGTTTGTATCGGTGAGACTTTGAAATCGTTCCACCGAAACAAAGCCTTCAATATTGCTGAGTTCCTGCTTTAATTCCTGTGCTATGGAGAAATAAAGCTCTTTGTTCTCCGCTTTGGGGATTACCTCGAACAGTACGGCGATCATTGCTGTTGCCCTATGGGGTTGCGTTTATAGGTAGAAGGAAGCACCTCCAGAAAGCTACGCTTTTCACTCAGAATAAATTGCTCGCGTTGTGCGAAATCAAAGTTGCTCTTTCCCTCCTTCGACTCGCGTAAGCGAGTACGATAGCGTTCATAATCTGCCAGGCAATCGAAGCTGATCAATCCAAAGGTGGTATTATTGGTACCCTCGTGGGGTAGAAAGTAACCCAGTAGTTCTCCTCCGCACTGGGGAATGATCTTTCCCCAGTTGTCGGCATATTGCTGGAATTGCTCTCGTTTGAATGGGTCGATTTGGTATTCAATAAAACAGGTGATCTTCAAAGTGCTTGTCTCCATATCCGTTTTTTGGCAGTCTAATTTATTCATTACGTGACGCTTCGGCGGCGGTCGAACTGTTGGGGAATTCAGGCGTTTTAATGGCAGAGAAAACAAGATGGAACCCAATATAGCTTATATAGCCAAGCTGATCGGAGACCCTGCGCGTTCCAAAATGCTGACTGCCCTAATGAGTGGGAAAGCCCTTTCCGCAACAGAACTGTCATTGGAAGCTGGAATTACCGCCCAAACTGCAAGCAGTCACCTTGGCAAGTTGCTTGAGGGCGAATTGATTGTGGTCAGGAAGCAGGGGCGCCATAAATATTTCCAACTTCGCTGCGCTGAGGTTGCGGAGCTCATTGAGCAAATGTTGAATATCGGTGCGAAGGTGTCCGTAGCGAATATATCAACTGGACCAAAGGATGAGCGACTAAGAAAATCCAGGGTTTGCTACGATCATCTGGCCGGTGAGGTGGCGGTGCAGTTGTTTGATGCGTTGGTGGCGAAAGGCTGCTTTATCGAGCGAGACTATGAACTTGTGCTTACGGAATTAGGACGAACTTTTTTCAAGCGCTTAGGTGCCGATTTTGACGTGTTGAGAAGTTCCCGCAGACCCTTATGCAAGTCTTGTCTGGATTGGAGCGAGAGACGAAGCCATCTTGCTGGAAGCTTAGGGAAGTGGGTGTTACATGATGCTATAGGCCGATCCTGGGCAAAACAGGATCTTGATTCAAGGGCGATTCGGTTTACCGAAAAAGGATTTCAGGCCTTTGCCAAACAATATGGAATGGAAGCTCCATAGTAGAAAACACCGTGGCGTTCGAAAGTTCTACGCCCATAAAAAAGGCCAGCGTATAAGCTGGCCTTTTATTGATCGCCGCAAATGAATTACTTGCGAATGCCTTCAACCAACAGTTCCAGTTCTACATGAGTAGAAGCCGGGCCCAGATTGTAGGTCATGCCGTAGTCAGCCAGTTTCAGTGTGGTCGCGCCGGCGAAGCCCGCGCGGTAACCGCCCCATGGGTCTTTACCTTCGCCCAGCTTTTCTACAGGGAAGCTAATGGTTTTGCTGACGCCGTGCAGGGTCAATGTACCGGTAACGGTACCTTCGGTGGGGCTTGAAAATTCGATTTTCTCACTCACAAAACTGGCTTTAGGGAATTTTTTAACGTTCAGAAAATCCTCACCGCGTAAATGCTTGTCGCGCTCAGCGTGGTTGGAATCAATGCTGTTGGTGTCGATTTCAATATTGATCTTACTGGCGTTAGGCGTTTTTTCGTCCCAGCTAAATTGGCCGTCAAAAGTGTTGAAGCGGCCAGTCAACCAGCTGTAACCCAGGTGCTTGATTTTGAAGTTGATAAAAGCGTGGGCACCTTTAATGTCCACCTGGTAATCCGCGGCGCTAGCCTGGATGCTGGCCACGGCAGTGGCGGCGATAGCGGTAAATTTCATCAAGTTTTTAACGATCATAATGCTTCCTTAACTATAGGCATTTACTGTGCTTTTTGAGGCCACAGCATGCGTTTAAGTGTATTGTCTTTCAAAATAAAGTGGTGCTGCAGGGCAGCGAGGGCGTGTATGCCCACTAAAACCATCAAGCTCCAGGCTAATAACCAGTGAATCTCGCCGGCAATATCTTCTTGTTGTTCAAAAGCAATGGGCAAGGCTGGTACAGAAACCAGACCAAATACCTCTATGCCTCGGCCGTCGGCGGTCGATATTAAATAACCACTCACCATCAGCACCAGTAAAACAAGGTAAAGCAATCCATGGGTAAGATGGGCGACCAACTTCTGCCAGGATTTATCGGCAATCACCTCGGGGCTGACCTGGGTTTGTTTCCATATCAGGCGAACCACGTAGACTAAGGCCAATACCAAACCCACGCTCTTATGCAAATCCATGGTGCTTCGGTACCAAGGGTCGTAGTACCCAAGGTCGACCATATACAAGCCGAGGCCAAACAGACCAAAAATGCTCAAAGCCATGGCCCAGTGCAGACCGATGCTTACCCAGCCATAGCCGTTGTTTGTGTTGCGAATCATTCTTACCTCCAGAAGTTGCACACTTTACCTTGCTTTGTTCTTGAAGGCTATTCAATAATTTATAAAATAGATGTTCATATTTGAACAAATCTTTTGTTTAGCAGTCTATCTGGACGGCCATTGGGGAGGAAATGGATGGCGAAGAGTGAAGCGGTAGTCTTGAGCCGTCGAGACATTAGTTGGGACCTTTACCGGGTTGCGTATCAAGTGGCGATCTCGGGTTCATTGAATAAGGCCGCCAAAACCCTTGGCACCAGCCATGCAACGGTGCTTCGGGACATCAATCGTTTGGAGGAGAGCCTGAGTATCAAACTGTTTTTGAGGCATCAGCGTGGCTATCAGCTCAGCGATGCCGGGCGCGTGTTGATGCAGGGCTTGCCGGATATTCAGCAGATGTTCTCCCAGTTGGACAGCCAAATGGAAGCTGTCACCAATGCGGCGAGTGGTAAGCTGAACATTACTTGCTTGCCAGACCATGTGTCCTTGATTACCCCGGCCATCAAAAAGATGCGCGAACGCTACCCAAGTATGAGTATACGTCTGCTGACCACCGATGAAATTATTTCGCCTGCCATCGGTATCACCCATGTATCACTCAGAGCTGGGAGCCAACCCAAAGGGGCCGATATCATTGCCCGCCGCTTATTCGCTTTCAAAATGGGCCTGTACTGCCATAAGGAATATATTGCCAAACGGGGATTGCCTCAAAGTGTGGAGGAGTTTGAGCAGCATGATTGGCTCTTGCCCTCCGCTGAGAAGAAGCACATTCCCTTCGTGAAGCACATTCTGGATCGCGTTCCAGCGCAGGCAATTGTTCTGCAGAGTAACCATTTTTCGGATCTGGATTGGGCGATTAAGGCGGGCATGGGAATTGGTCTTATGGCGGAGTTTAAAACGCTCGCGAACGAGGATCTTGTTGGGCTGCCGTATACGTTGCCGGCCTCCCTAAGCCAGGATGGCCTATGGTTTGTGTATCATCGAAACTATGTTGGTAACATCAAGATTACGGCGCTTCAGGATTGCTTAGAGGACTGTTTTCGTCCTCTCACGGATCGATCTTCTACCTAACGGCCCAACTGGACTTTGGTGTGGAACCCTGGGGATGGGCCCTGCTTATATCAGGGCCTTGGTTGGCTAGGGGGCAATTCCTATCATGACGTCTTTGTAGCTCTCCTGGCTGTTCGCCGGGGTCAGCGAAAATCGGCCGTTGATAACGCCGTCGCTTCCATTCACGCCCAATGTTGCCGTGTAGCGTCCGTTTTCGTGCGCGCAGTTGTAGCTTCCTTCGCTTTCAATACCTGAAAAGCTGAAGCTGATGTTCCCACTGTAGGTGCACTGCCCAAAGGTGTCACTGTGTCGAGTCATTTCGAAGGCTTGGCGGCTGATATTAAAGCTGAATTCTGATGGGTCTCGTTGAGGAAAGACTTCTTCTCCCTGTTTCATGCCTCGTCCATAGCCTGAAAATGAGCGGTTATATTGCACCACGGTAAAACCGGTGTTGAGTGCGTTGCGGTAACTCCTGCGAGCGGTAAAGGCCTGTTTGGCGGTTTCCCATTCCAACTCCAAGGCATCACCTGGTTTGGGGAAATCGTAAACAAAACCCTGAGCCGCTAAGTCGGAACGAAATTCGGTCGTTGGGCCGGCTGGGCGCAGCGTACTGAACAGGCGCTGGGCAAATAACTCGCCGTCCGCATAAACACTGATGCTGTGATTGCCTTCATGGAGTGAGCCATAGTTGTAGAGCAGGGAGAAACCACTTTCACTGTGCCCGCACTCGGATTCGGTATCGGGTCTTTGGGTGCCGGTACCGGCCAAGCCAATGCTTTTGCCGTCAATAAAGACTTCGATTTCCTGTGCGCTGCAATGCCAGCCACTGATAACGGAAACGCCCGACTCGACTTTTTTGGCAACCGGGTTCTCCAATTGGCTCTGAGCAAGGCTGTTGTGCGTGAAGCCCATGGCCAGGGTCAGGATGAGTAGGCCTCGAGTATTTGAACGATGTTTCAGGGGGCTGAGTGTGGATCGAACTGACATGAATTCACCTCCATTTGTGATTCTGTATCCTTAGACGGTGACTCTACCCACTTTTACTCAAAATGACATAACACCTTAGTCGCAGATTTCAATGGGTTACCTGGAAAATGACGACTGGCGCTTAGGCGATGACCTGATATAGGCCCACAAAACAAATACTCAAAAGGGCAAAGCCAATCACCCGGAAAAACATAACGGGTTCTGCTTGTTGCAGGCGACGGTGAAGCTTCAAGCCTATCCAATGACCCAGAGCAACGGGTGGGAGTAAATACACCGCGTGTTTGAGCTGCAGATCCAATCCCACCCAAATGAAGGCGACCATTTTGATGGCGACTAGAATAACCCACAGCACAAACAGGGTATCGCGCAACTGATTCTTGTGAACGTGTTTACTGAAGACGGCAATAATAAGTGGGGCGCCAATCAACGAGGTTCCGCTGATATACCCACCCAAGATCAGAAACACAGTGTCCAACCAGGGGCGTTGGCTTTTGAACGGTTTGTTAAAAATATAACTGAGAGAATAAGCAAAAACGATCACAAAAATAATGCCGCTCAATACATCGTTCGGTAAGCTGATTAAGCCAAGTACTCCCACAATTTTGGGAATAATCATAATGGCCATGGCTTTTTTGAGGTATGCCCAGTTTACCGGACTGGTGTCGTTTTGCGGGTCTTTGCGATACTGTTGTTGGCCACGTAAAACGGTGAGGCCACCAAACAGCAGTAAATGCACCGAAATAATCGGTAGATAAACTTGAGGGCGATCATCGATTAGCAGCAGAAAGGGCAGAGACAGAACGGCGCCACCGAAGCCTAAGCCTGAACGAACAATTCCACTCCACACAAAGACCAGCGCGATGAGGGCATATTGACTTAAGCTGAGGGCGTCCATGAATTGGGGGCTCTAATCTATACTGACTTGGGGCGAATGATGGTGTGCTAAGCAGTTTCTACGTGTTGAGGGAACAAGGTTCGCCACTCCTCCATGCCACCATCCAGGCTGTAGATATCAGTGAAATCTTTTTGCGCAAGAAAGGCCGCCGCTTGCTGGCTGCTGTTTCCATGATAACAGATCACAATGGTTGACTGGTCAGGGTCTGCTTCCAATAAAAATTCATCGAGGTTGCGATCACTTAAATGAACTGAGCCTGGAATACGGCCAAGGCTATAGGATTGGGGGTCACGAATATCTACCAGTTGGCACGCCTCTTTTTCAAGACGTTCATTGAGTTCCTGGCAGCTGATGTGTTGAAAATTCATGGGAGAGACTCTACTTAACAACGGGCCTATTGTATCCCCAATAGGCTCTCGACAACAGCAAACTTGAACGATAATGAAAAGAAGCCTGATCAATACTGGGGCTTCATGAGTGCGATGGGATGTTGTGAAATTCAGGCTTTTAGAATGGGCCGATAAAAAAGGCCGGTAGAGTCTGGGGCGAAGCTCTGTGCATCGCCCCAGTTGACACTAAACGGTGGTGCCGTCGAGTAAAGTGGTGAGGTTGCGGTCCAGGTTTTTAACCCAACGACGAATAATGCGCTTCGCTTCGCTGCGATTGAACACGCTGCTGGCATTGCGCAGCTGATGGTATTCCGTGGCTTCGCGTTTCGAGCGAATGGTGCCTAATAGCTCGCCATTGGAGCCGTCGAAGACATCCAGAAGCAGGGTGGCTTTCCCAGCAGAATACACTTTGAGGCGTCGGCTGGCGTTGCTGTGTTTCAAATCAGGGGCATTGATCACCAGGTCGACGATACGAGGTTTGAGAACCAGTGTCTTAGCCGTGGCGTCGCTGCTCAGGGCCAGGCGGCTATGTTCTGGGATCAGCTTACTGAACTCTTCATCGAAGAGTTCAGCGGTCTTTTGGCGCAGCTCGTCTTCATCCTGTTTGCTGATGTGGTTGGACAAGGAATTTCTGTCCAGATTGTAATCCCGTCGCCAATTGCGACGGAACGTGACACTGACTGGATGCAGCTGAATGTGATCGAAAACCTCACTGGATCGGGGAGTGGCTTCCAGAGCCTTGCTGCGATGGATTTGCAGCCGTGACTGATCGACAATCAGAGACATCTCCGGTTTGGGTTCAGATGCTTCGTCATCAGAGGTATTTGCGAAGCCTGGGCTGGTTAGTGCATATAGGCACAGGCCAATGCATAGAGACTGTATGGATTTCATGGTTAACTCCTATCACGAATCGGACCCAGTCGCTGGTGAAAGCACTATGGTCCTAGCTTGTCTGCTTCGACTGCACGTCTGTACAAAAATTCCCAGCCGGCGGCTATTTCCCTTGATTTGCCTATCATGACTGTCGTCAGGGCGATTGGCCAAGCATCACAATCTGGGCTAAACCTTAGTTAGGGTGTCGTTTCAAGGCTTCAGAATTGTCGTTTCCGGCCGCTAAAAAGCGATAAGCAGTATGCCAGCTTTTGCGGTGCCGAGAAGGCCCATTGGCATCGATAATTACATTACCCGTCAAAAATAGGGTTTGAATCAAGGAGCGAGCGCTTTGTATCGATTAAAGTGCCCAATTTTTAGTCTGTCCATGTTGATGTTTGCCGGTCCAGTCATGGCCCAGTATATGGATGGCATCAACGATCAGGTCTTGAGTCGGGTGGCGTCGAAATATGGAACGGATGCTCGAACCCGTGTGGCAGATTGGAAAAAGTTAATGGATAACAATGCTGACCCGCAAAATGCGGTCAGTGAAAATCAAAAACTGAAGTCCTCAAATGGCTTTTTCAATAAGATACGCTGGGTCAGCGATCAGAAGCATTGGGGTAGGGAAGACTACTGGGCCACTCCGATTGAAATGTTGGGCACGAATGGTGGTGACTGTGAGGATTATTCCATTGCCAAGTATTTCACGCTGAAGGACACGGATGTATCGACCAGCAAGTTGCGCATCACCTATGTTAAGGCCATTGAATACAATCAGGCCCATATGGTGCTGGCATACTATAAAACGCCTGATGCCGAACCCCTGATTATGGACAACATCAACTTGCGGATTCTGCCTGCGTCTCAGCGAACGGATTTGCTGCCGGTATATAGCTTTAATGGTGAAAACCTGTGGTTGGCCAAGGCGCGCGGAAAAAAGTTAAAAGCCAGCAGTCAACGCAGTTTGCCACAATGGCGAAAGTTGAATGAAAAGTTATTGGCCGAAGTCATGTAGGTGATTTGCCAAAAAACTTGGATGCAGCAGTATGTTTTTATTCTTGGCGCTTGTCGTTTTGCCTGTTCAAGAGCTACTATCAAAGTGCACTTAAGCAAAATAGTAGAGGTGAAGCGATGATTCGACGTAAAAAACCGATGGTTGATTCTACCGATAAGGCCGAAATCGATCTGACTCCTATGCTTGATGTTGTATTCATCATGCTTATTTTCTTCATTGTGACAGCTTCTTTTGTTAAAGAGGTTGGGATCGCCGTCAATGTGCCGGAGCCCAATAAGGAGCCAATGCCACCTTCGTTAGAAAATATTCTGATTGAGGTGAGTGCCACAAATGAAATCTGGATGGAAGGGCGTCGAGTGGATGTCCGTGCCGTGCGGGCCAATGTAGAACGCCTGCACGCTGAAAATCCGAAAGCTTCCGTCATTGTAAAAGCCGATGGAAAATCCAGTACCAAAACCTATATCGCAATTGCTGATGCGGCGCGCGCCGCCAATGTATTCAATATTTCTCTTGTGCCAGATTTGGCATTGAATTAAACAAACGTAGCTGTGGTAAAAACCATTTTCCATCTATGATGGCGGTCTATTATCCTGCTCCTAAAGGCGAGGGATAATAGGGAGCCATCAATTGCTGCGGCCACTCTGCTTGAGATTCCCTGAACTTTTTATTTTGTCCCTGCTTCGAGAGAAAACAGTTTTGACGTCGAAAGTTAGGCGCTAGAAATGTGGCTTTGGGGTTAAGCCTCTATAAGATTCGATGGCTGGTTTTCGCAGTTAAAGTGATCGTTCACGAATTTAAATTGTGGTGAGATGAGCCGGGGGAAGCGGTCTCTTTGGCAGGCCTTGTTTCATAAACATGAGCTGTTTTCAAGGGGCCAAAAACAACAAAACCCCGATGCAATCATCGAGGTTTTGTTGAGAAGAACCGACCTGCTGTCGTGGTTCCTGCCGCGTATTATCGCTTGTCTAAAGGCTGATAATCGCGCGAGGCGTAGCCGGTGTACAGCTGACGAGGACGACCAATCTTGTAAGGATTGGAAATCATTTCGTGCCAGTGTGCGATCCAACCTACGGTACGGCCGGTGGCGAAAATCACGGTGAACATATCGGTTGGGATACCGATTGCTTTCATGATAATACCGGAGTAGAAATCAACGTTTGGATACAGTTTCTTCTCAATGAAGTACTCGTCTTCCAAAGCGATTTCTTCCAGGCGCTTGGCGATAGCCAGCAGAGGATCGTTTTCCAGACCCAGCTCAGCCAATACTTCGTCACAGCTTTCTTTCATGACTTTGGCGCGAGGGTCAAAGTTTTTGTATACACGGTGACCGAAGCCCATCAGACGGAATGGATCGTTCTTGTCTTTCGCACGAGCAACAAACTCATCGATACGATCTACGCTGCCGATTTCTTCCAGCATGGTCAATACCGCTTCGTTTGCACCACCGTGAGCAGGCCCCCACAGGGTGGCGATGCCCGCAGCAATACACGCGAATGGATTGGCACCAGAAGAGCCCGCCAAGCGAACGGTAGAAGTGGATGCATTCTGCTCGTGATCAGCGTGCAACAAGAAGATCTTGTCCATGGCGCGAGCCAGTACAGGATTCACCTTAGGCTCATCGCAAGGCGTACCAAACATCATGTGCAAGAAGTTTTCTGAGTAAGACAGATCATTGCGTGGGTACATGAAGGGTTGACCAATGTGATGCTTATAGCACATGGCGGCCAGGGTAGGCATTTTAGCGATCAAACGGTGTGCGGAAATCTTACGGTGTTCTTCGTCAGTAATGTCCAGCGAATCATGGTAGAACGAAGCGAGTGCGCCTACAGCGCCACACATAATGGACATTGGGTGAGCGTCACTGCGGAAGCCGCGGAAGAAACGAGAAATGTTTTCGTGCACCATTGTGTGATGGGTAATGGTGTTAACAAATTCGTCTTTCTGCTCTTTGTTAGGCAGTTCGCCATTTAATAACAAGTAGCAAGTTTCCAGGTAATCAGAGTGTTCGGCCAACTGATCAATTGGGTAGCCTCGGTGCAACAACACACCGGCGCCGCCATCAATGTAGGTGATTTTGGAATCACAAGCGGCGGTGGCCATAAAGCCCGGATCGTAAGTGAAGTAGCCTTTGGAAGTTAAGCTGCTAACATCGATCACGTCTGGACCGACGCTGCCAGAGTACATTGGCAGTTCTATGGTTTGCTCTAAACCGTCGACCGAAAGGGTAGCTTTCTTATCAGTCATTACGGGCTCCTATTTCTGCTGTAAATTCTGCTTCAAGTTCGCAGTGCATGGCGTCGCCATATTTGCTATCCGTACGAGAACAACACTGCACATTTATGCGGCCTTTTGAGGTGAAAATTCGCTAAAATTCTCCACTTAGGCTCTAATTCGGTGGACAACTATAAGCGCCGGTGTGTCAAAGTCAATGATCTAAAGCGGATAATCTATGGCTTTTTCGACTTAAGTATAGCCTTTAAAAAGTTCTCAGCGGGCCAAAGCGGCGCATTTGCTCGCTTTGCTGGATATGGGACTAAAGTGTTATTTAAGGCGACAAAATTTTCGCTTTGTTTATTGTTTGTACGAATTTCTTTCTTACATGTGAACTATTCTCAGTAAGTTCATATTTTTCTTAGACATTTGGCCATATAAATCCCTTTTCATTTGTAATTTTACAGTGTGATCTCTATAATTCCGCGCGATCTTGCAGGGGGGTAGATGGCATTAACCGTGCTCTTTACCTATGCTAGGGAGGTGAATTTTAAGGGCTCAAGCCTTTTTAAGACGTCTCAAACCCGCCCCCGAGTTTTGCAGCCATAGCGTGTAGCAAAAACCGGGCACAATAGGTGTGATACAACCGTGAAAAAAAACAGACCTGTCAATCTCGACATTTCAACGATAAAACTACCCATCACCGCCTACGTTTCCATTCTTCACCGTGTTTCTGGTGTGGCCTTGTTTGCCGGCGTAGCCATTTTGCTTTGGATGCTCGATAAGAGCCTGTCATCCGCAAATGGTTTTGCTGAATTGCAGGACACTCTGAACAGTCCTTTGTGCCAATTCATTATTTGGTTGACGCTGGCCGGACTGGTTTATCACATGGTAGCAGGTATTCGTCACCTGATTATGGATGCTGGTATTGGTGAAGACCTTGAAGGTGGCCAGAAGGGCGCGAAAATCGCCATTGCCGTCATCGCTGTATTGATTCTGCTTGCGGGGGTTTGGGTATGGTAACTGCAGTTACAAGTTTTGGCCGTAGTGGCTTATATGACTGGATGATTCAGCGCGTAAGTGCCGTTGTGATGGCCGCTTACACTATCTTCCTTGCCGCTTTTATTCTTTTGACTCCAGAGTTGACCTACGAGATTTGGAAGGGACTGTACGCCACCCTGTGGATGCGTGTTTTCTCCTTAATTACTTTGTTGTCAATTGCCGCACACGCCTGGATTGGTTTGTGGGCTGTATTGACCGACTACTTAACTACCCGACTGATGGGCAACAAAGCGACCATTTTGCGCGTGTTGATGCAGATGGTTCTGGGCTTGATTACCGTTACCTATGTCGTTTGGGGCATAGAGATTCTCTGGGGGGTTTAACACATGGCGAATATGCGCACGATTTCATTTGACGGCATCGTTATTGGCGGTGGCGGCGCAGGTATGCGCGCAGCTTTACAGCTGGCCCAGTCTGGTTACAAGACTGCGGTGATTACAAAAGTATTTCCGACTCGCTCTCATACTGTATCTGCCCAGGGCGGTATCACTTGTGCCATCGCATCGGATGATCCGAATGACGATTGGCGTTGGCATATGTATGACACCGTAAAAGGCTCTGACTATATCGGTGATCAGGACGCGATCGAATATATGTGTTCTGTTGGCCCAGAAGCGGTATTTGAACTGGAGCACATGGGCCTGCCGTTTTCTCGTACTGAGAACGGCCGTATTTATCAGCGCCCATTTGGTGGGCAGTCTAAAGATTTTGGTAAAGGTGGTCAGGCAGCGCGGACTTGTGCGGCGGCTGACCGTACTGGACACGCTTTGTTGCACGCCCTGTATCAGGGCAACGTTAAAAACGACACCGTATTTTTGAATGAATGGTTTGCGATCGACATCGTTAAAAACCAAGACGGTGCGGTCGTGGGCGTTATCGCCATGAACATCGAAGACGGCGAAGTGGTGTATGTGAAGTCCAAGGCGACCGTATTCGCCACGGGTGGTGCCGGTCGTATCTACGCGTCTACAACGAATGCACACATTAACACCGGTGACGGTGTTGGTATGGCTTTGCGTGCAGGTTTTCCCGTACAAGATATCGAAATGTGGCAGTTCCACCCAACCGGTATTGCTGGTGCGGGCGTTCTGGTTACCGAAGGTTGTCGCGGTGAAGGCGGCTATCTGGTTAATAAGGATGGCGAGCGCTTCATGGAGCGTTATGCGCCGAATGCCAAAGACTTGGCTGGTCGCGATGTTGTTGCCCGTTCCATGGTTATGGAAATTCTTGAAGGGCGCGGTTGTGGCCCAGAGGGCGACCACGTATTCCTGAAGTTGGATCACCTGGGTGAAGAAACCCTGAACGCCAAGTTGCCAGGTATTCTCGAGCTGAGCCGTACTTTTGCTCACGCTGACCCAGTTAAAGTACCCATCCCTGTTGTTCCAACCTGTCACTACATGATGGGGGGCATCCCGACCAATATTGATGGCCAGGCTCTGACGACTGATGCAGAAGGTAATGATCAGGTAATTGATGGTTTCTACGCGTGTGGCGAAGTGGCTTGTGTATCGGTACACGGTGCGAACCGCTTGGGTGGTAACTCACTGTTGGATCTGGTGGTCTTCGGTCGAGCTTCTGGCTTGTTCATCGAGAAAGCGTTGCGCGAAGGTATCGAGCACCGTGAAGCCACCGATTCCGATCTGGAAGCGGCTATGGCTCGTTTGGATCGTGTGAACAATAAGAACGACGGCGAAAATGCCTCTGTTCTGCGCAAGGATCTGCAAACCACCATGCAGAATCACTTTGGTGTATTCCGCAAGGGTGAGTTTATGCAAGAGGGCATCAAGAAGCTGGCGGATCTGCGCGAGCGTATTGAAAATGTTCGCTTGGATGACAAATCCAATGCCTTTAACACTGCGCGTATTGAAGCGCTTGAGTTGCAAAACCTGCTGGAAGTTGCTGAGGCGACGGCGATTGCGGCTGAAGAGCGTAAAGAATCTCGTGGTGCCCACGCTCGTGAAGATTTCCAGGAGCGTGACGATGAGAACTGGTTGTGTCACTCCATGTACTACCCGGGCGAGAAGCGAGTTGGTAAGCGTGCAGTAAACTTTGCACCTAAAACCATGGATCACTTCGAGCCGAAGGTTCGTACCTACTAAGAGGGGAGTTGGAATCATGTTGAAAGTAGAAGTTTATCGTTACAACCCTGATACCGACGCCGAGCCATCGATGCAAACCTATGAGGTGGATACCCAGGGTAAAGATTTGATGGTGTTGGATGTACTGGAGTTGTTGAAAGAGCAAGAGCCGAGTTTGGCTTTCCGTCGCTCTTGTCGCGAAGGTGTTTGTGGTTCTGATGGCATGAACATCAACGGCAAGAATGGCCTGGCTTGTATTAAGGCTCTGTCTGAGTGTGTTGAAAATAACACCTTGGTATTGCGTCCGCTGCCCGGTTTGCCGGTTATTCGTGATCTGGTGATCGATATGTCCCAGTTCTACGAGCAGTACAAGAAGATCACGCCATTTTTGCAGAACAATGAGCCTGCGCCCGCGATTGAGCGTCTGCAGTCTCCGGAAGATCGCGCCAAGTTGGACGGTCTGTACGAGTGTATTCTGTGTGCTTGTTGTTCAACGTCTTGCCCGTCGTTCTGGTGGAATCCCGACAAGTTCATTGGTCCTGCGGGTCTGTTGCAGGCTTACCGCTTCCTGGCGGACAGTCGCGATACGGCAACCGAAGAGCGTTTGGCCAACCTGGATGACCCGTTCAGTGTGTTCCGTTGCCACGGAATCCAGAACTGTGTCTCGGTTTGCCCTAAGGGGTTGAACCCGACGCGTGCAATTGGTCACATCCGCAATATGCTGATCCAAAGCGCCACTTAATTGGGGTGCTTGGCCGCCTATGGCGGCCGCTTACAAGCGGTTTACAGAAAACCTTGGGGGTTTCGGCCTGCCAAGGTTTTCTTTTGATAAGATAACGTTGTAAAAAAACAACAATGTCTTATCAATTTTTACCCAAATTGGGTTAAAATATCGCGCCTTATTTCGCTGGCCTCGGCTATCGACTAAGGCCCAATGGGGCGAAGTGGTGATTTTGTTCTACACTATTGCTCTAAATGGAATTGAATGGGGTGCTTTTTACGCAGTTTGCGCGAAAATCCACCTGAGTTTGCGGGCTCGCTCTCGAATCGAGCTGCCAGCAGGCGACTAAGCCAAGTGCTCAGGCTCAGAATTAGCTCAAAGTAAGCTAAACCTCGGTGTCGACAACTGTATCGTCACTCAAATACTACAAGAGCCGACCCTTCGGGGATATAAAACTATATTAGTGCGGGAACCCAGCTACCCAGCCACCTGCTGCAAATAGGCGAAAGCCAAGGGCAGGGTAGTCAAAAACACAATTTATAAGCCACTGGGGTGGCGGACAACGCTGTGTCGTTTGTCTATACGAGTTAACCGCCCAAGGCTTTGTCCGGGGCGATATGTTGCAGAGGCACATCAAGTCGCTGTAACACCGGGGAAGATCCGGAAGAAGTGATGATGGGCTAGGTTCACAAGACCGAAGCCTGGGAATAGCAATACGCTAATGGTATGTAGCAGGGGTAATCTGAGCTGTGCTCAGACTATCTGTAATTAGTCGATAATATCGGCTTGGGTAACACGCGCAGCGACTCGGACTTCCGGGTCAGCGACGGCAAGAACTGACATGCTGATCGCCTTGGTGCACGGATTCTGTCATGCAGAAACCGTGGACGATTGTAAACAATCAGAAGTAATCAGTGATCTTGTATCCCGTGCAGATGGGTATGCCCCTTTTTAAGGTGGGCAATAAATGCAAGAAAGCATCATGGAGCTACTGTGGAGCACCTCCCATATTTCTGGGGGTAATGCGGCCTATGTAGAGGAACTCTACGATACATATTTACACGATCCCAATGCTGTGCCGGAAGAATGGCGCAGTTATTTCGACCAACTGCCTCGAGTTAATGGCGTTGTAACTCAGGATACCCCTCACTCTACGATTCGCCAGCACTTCGAATTGCTGGGCAAGAATCGTGCACGCCCTCTGGCCGCGCCAGGTTCAGGTGGTGTGGATATTGAGCACGAAACCAAGCAAATCAGCGTGGTTCAGTTGATCAGCTCCTACCGTTTCCGCGGTCATAAAAAAGCCAAGCTCGATCCGCTTAGCTTGATGGTGCGTGATGAAGTGCCTGATCTGGAGTTGGGTTTCCACGGATTAACACGTGCCGATCTCGATACGGTTTTCCAAACCGGCAACCTTTTTATTGGTAAAGACGAGTGCACGCTGCAGGAAATTGTTGATTCTCTGGAACAGACCTACTGCGGCTCTGTGGGCCCGGAAATCATGCACATTACCGATTTCGCTGAAAAGCAATGGTTGCAGCAGCGTTTGGAAAGTGTTCGTTCCAAACCGGTATTCAGTGAGCAGATCAAAAAAGAAATTCTTGAGCGCATGACGGCCGCTGAAGGATTGGAGCGTCACCTGGATTCGAAGTATCCAGGTACCAAACGTTTCGGCCTCGAAGGGGCTGAAAGTTTGATTCCAATTCTGGATGGCACCATTAAGCGTTGTGGCCACTTCGGTGCAAAAGAAATTGTCCTGGGTATGGCTCACCGTGGTCGTTTGAACACCCTGGTTAACGTGCTGGGTAAAAACCCGTCTGAATTGTTCGAAGAATTCGAAGGCAAGCGTTTGCTGTCTGACAGCTCCGGTGATGTGAAATACCACCAGGGTTTCTCATCCAACGTGATGACCCCCGGCGGTGAAGTTCACCTGGCCATGGCCTTTAACCCGTCTCACCTCGAAATTGCTTCTCCCGTGGTTGAGGGTTCGGTGCGTGCTCGTCAGGATCGTCGCGATGACAGCGAAGGCAATACTGTTGTCCCCATCGTTGTACACGGTGATGCGGCATTTGCCGGTCAGGGCGTGGTGATGGAGACCTTCCAGATGTCACAGACCCGTGCTTACGGTACTGGCGGTACGATTCACATCGTGTTGAACAACCAAGTGGGCTTTACTACCAGCAAACGTGAAGACTCCCGCTCAACTGAATACTGTACCGACGTGGCGAAAATGATCGAATGTCCGATCTTCCACGTGAACGGTGATGACCCTGAAGCTGTGGCCTTTGTGACGCAATTGGCTGCGGACTATCGCAACGAATTCCACAAAGATGTGGTGATCGATCTGGTGTGCTATCGCCGTCGCGGTCACAACGAAACCGATGAGCCATCAGCGACTCAGCCGTTGATGTATCAGGTGATTCGCAAACACAAATCTGCTCGTACTATTTACGCTGACCAGTTGGTGGCCGAAGGCGTAATGAGTCAGGCAGAGGCCGATGAAATGGCCAATGAATATCGCGCGCGTTTGGATCGCGGTGAACACGTTGCCCACGGTTTGGTCAGCGAGCCGGATGCGTCCATGTTTGTTGACTGGAGCCCATACATCGGCCACAACTGGCAAACGGATGGCAACACCGGTTACGACATGAAAGAGCTTCAGGAAGTGGCCAACAAGGTGGCTCATGTTCCCGATGGCATTCAAGTGCAGCGTCAGGTAAACAAAATTTACGAAGACCGCGGTAAGATGGCTCAGGGTGCGCTCTCCATTAACTGGGGTATGGGTGAAACTCTGGCTTACGCAACATTGCTGGAGCAAGGTTACCCGATTCGTATTACTGGTCAGGATGTGGGACGTGGTACTTTCTCCCACCGTCACGCGGTTGTGCACAATCAAAAGGACGCCGAAACCTATCTGCCTTTGGAGAATCTGTACGAAGGTCAGCCACCTTTTGAACTGTACGATTCCTACCTTTCTGAGGAAGCGGTATTGGCGTTTGAATACGGTTACGCGACCACCAGCCCGAAAGGCCTGGTGATCTGGGAAGCCCAGTTTGGTGATTTTGCCAATGGTGCCCAGGTGGTGATCGATCAGTTCATTACTTCTGGTGAACAGAAGTGGGGTCGCCTGTGTGGTTTGACCATGTTGTTGCCGCACGGTTATGAAGGTCAAGGTCCTGAGCATTCCTCGGCGCGTCTGGAACGCTATCTGCAGTTGTGCGCGCAGCACAACATTCAGGTTTGTATTCCGACCACACCGGCTCAGGTTTTCCATATGTTGCGTCGCCAGGCGATTCGTCCAATGCGTCGTCCTCTGGTGGTGATGTCACCGAAGTGGATTTTGCGCCACAAATTAGCGACCTCGACTCTGGAAGAGCTGTCTGAAGGCCAATTCCACAATGTGATTGGCGATAACCTTGAAGATAAAGCCAAGGTGAAACGCGTAGTATTGTGTTCCGGTAAGGTTTACTACCACTTATTGGAAGCACGTATGGAGCGCGGTCAGGAAGATGTCGCATTGGTTCGTTTGGAACAGCTGTATCCGTTCCCGGATGAAGAGCTGAAAAACGAGCTGGCCACTTATCCAAACCTGGAAGAGGTGATCTGGTGTCAGGAAGAGCCCAAGAATCAGGGCGCTTGGTACAGCAGTCAGCACCACTTCCGTCGCATCATCGAAATGGTGAACCCAAGCCTGCCGCTAGGCTTTGCGGGTCGCCCGGCGTCTGCTGCACCGGCTGCGGGTTATATGTCCCAGCACGTTGAAGAGCAGAACCGTTTTATCGATGAAGCTTTGAACTTGGATAAATAGAGCCTGGTTAAACAATTTATCAATCTCGAACCCAGATATTGACAGCGCCAGGGCGAGGGCCCTGGCCTAGAAGGAAAAACGACAAAATGACTATTGAAATTAAAACTCCTACGTTTCCAGAGTCTGTCCAAGACGGTGAAGTGGCAACCTGGCACAAGCAGCCAGGTGAAGCGGTCGCTCGTGATGAGCCTATCGTTGATATTGAAACCGACAAAGTGACCCAGGAAGTGGTGTCTCCGGTTGATGGTGTTTTAAAAGAAGTATTAAAAGCTGAAGGCGACACGGTAGTTTCTGAAGACGTGTTGGCGATCATCGAAGCCGGCGCTGTTGCGGAAGCTCCTACCGCTGCATCAGCACCCGCTGCTGCCGAAGAAGCCTCTGATGGTGATGCGATTGCCAGCCCATCCGCTCGTAAACTGGCCGACGAAAAAGGTATCGACCTGGCGGCTGTTAAAGGCACCGGTAAAGACGGCCGCATCACCAAAGAAGATGTTGCCAATCATAAAGCGGCTCCAGCCGCCGCACCGGCTGCTGCGCCGGCCGCCGCTGCGAAAGCCGCACCTGCTGCCGCTGCGAATGGCATTACTTTGCCAGCGGGTGAGCGTATCGAAAAACGTGTACCCATGACGCGCATGCGTAAGCGTATCGCAGAGCGTTTGATGGAAACCACGCAAGGTACAGCGATGTTGACCACCTTCAATGAGGTGAACATGGCGCCGGTTATGGCATTGCGATCTAAATACAAAGACATGTTTGAAAAGAGCCACAATGGCACCCGTTTGGGTTTCATGGGCTTCTTTGTAAAAGCAGCGACTGAAGCTTTGCGTCGTTTCCCGGCGGTGAATGCTTCTATCGACGGCGATGACGTGGTGTATCACGGTTATCAGGATGTGAGTGTTGCAGTCTCTACTGATAAAGGTTTGGTGGTTCCGGTTTTGCGAAACGCCGAGCACATGAGCCTTGCGGAAGTAGAAAACACCATTCGTGATTTTGGTTTGCGCGCCCGTGATGGCAAGCTGACCATGGACGAAATGACTGGGGGAACCTTCTCTATCACCAACGGTGGTGTATTCGGTTCTTTGATGTCTACCCCAATCATTAATCCGCCTCAAACGGCCATTCTGGGTATGCACAAAATCCAGGAACGTCCGATGGCAGTTAATGGTGAAGTAAAAATTCTGCCAATGATGTATCTGGCCTTGTCCTACGATCACCGTCTGGTTGATGGTAAAGACGCTGTTCAGTTCCTGGTAGCCATCAAGGATATGCTGGAAGACCCGGCTCGTATCCTGCTGGAACTGTAATCTTATTGTAAACACTCTTGCCCAGTGTAAGCAGACAAAGCCATACACTGGGCTTTTTCATATTTAGAAAGAACAAGTTGGGAATCATCTATGTCAGACAAATACGATGTGATTGTCATTGGCTCCGGCCCTGCCGGTTATGTTGCAGCCATTCGCGCTGCCCAGTTAGGTCTGAAGACCGCCTGTATTGAAAAGTGGAAAGACAGCAGCGGCGCAGGCGTTAATGGCGGCACTTGCTTGAATGTTGGCTGTATCCCATCCAAAGCTCTGTTGGATTCTTCCCACAAGTATCATGCTGCAAAATCGGACTATCAGTCTCACGGTATCAACACGGGTGATGTGAGCATTGATGTTCCTTCGATGATTGCTCGTAAAGAGAAAATTGTTAAGCAAATGTCCGGTGGTATCGCTGGTTTGTTTAAGTCCAACAAAGTGACCTCTTTGTACGGGACCGGCAAACTGCTGGCGGGTCGTCAGGTTGAGCTGACCGATAACGATGGCAATGTTTCGGTTCTGGATGCAGACAATGTGATTCTGGCGTCCGGTTCGGTTCCTGTTGATATCCCGGTTGCCCCTGTTGATGGCGACGTCATCGTCGATTCTACCGGTGCCTTGGAATTTTCCGAGGTTCCAGAGCGTTTGGGTGTTATTGGTGCAGGCGTTATCGGTTTGGAACTGGGCTCAGTGTGGGGTCGTTTGGGGTCCAAAGTGGTTTGTCTAGAAGCTCTGGACAGCTTCCTGGCCAATATGGATCAGCAGATCGCTAAAGAAACTCGCAAGATCCTGACCAAGCAAGGTCTGGATATCCGCACCAGCTGTCGTGTTACCGGCAGTGAAGTGAAGGGTAAAGAGGTTGAGGTGACTTACACCGACGCTGAAGGCAATGAGCAGAAAGAAACCTTCGACAAGCTGGTTGTTTGTGTTGGCCGTCGTCCATACACCGAAGGCCTGTTGGCTGGCGACAGCGGTGTAAACCTGGATGAGCGTGGTCTGATCTACGTAAATGATCTGTGTTCCACCAGCGCACCAGGCGTTTGGGCGATTGGTGACGTGGTTCGTGGCCCAATGCTGGCGCATAAAGGCTCAGAAGAGGGCGTTATGGTTGCCGAGCGTATTGCTGGCCAGAAGCCTCTGGTAAACTACGATATTATCCCGAGCGTTATTTACACCCACCCAGAGGTTGCGGCAGTCGGTCGTACCGAAGAGCAGGTGAAAGCGGACGGTGAAGAGTACAATGTTGGTGTATTCCCATTCGTCGCGATTGGTCGTGCAGTAGCCGCCGATGAAGCGGAAGGTATGGTGAAAATGATCGCCGACGCTAAAACCGATCGTGTACTGGGTTGCCACATTGTAGGACCAAACGCCGCTGATCTGGTTCAGCAGGTGGCTCTGGCGATGGAATTTGGTACAACCGCCGAAGATATCGGTATGACCGTATTTGGTCACCCGACTTTCTCCGAAGCGGTTAAAGAGGCGGCCCTGGCAGTGAATGGTCACGCGATCCACATGCCAAATCGCAAGCGTCGCAAGAAGTAAGCGCCGCAGGAATTTGCTCGCTCCCTGTCATTTGATATGGCAGGGCGGGCTAAAGGAATAACAACAAAACAAATGGATTTAGGGGTGTTGCCCCAGTTGTGTTCGAACTTGGCGGGAATGGCTAGGCAGCTGAATCACGTAGAGCTGCTCGAACATGACACAATTTAGGACGCTCGCGCATTGTGCACTGGCGTTGTGTAAACAGAAATATGCTGTTCGCAGCATTGGATCAATTAACGGAAAAGCATCATGAATTTGCATGAGTATCAGGCCAAACAGTTGTTTGCCGAATACGGTTTGCCGGTCTCCAAAGGGGTCGCTGCTGAGACACCCGCTGAAGCCGCAGGCGCTGCCGCTATTATCGGTGGTGACAAGTGGGTAGTAAAAGCTCAGGTTCACGCAGGTGGCCGTGGTAAGGCTGGCGGTGTAAAGCTGGTTGATAGCAAGGCGGAAATCGAAGAGTTTGCCAAGCAGTGGCTGGGCAACAACCTGGTCACTTACCAAACAGACGAAAATGGTCAGCCTGTTAGCCGTATTCTGGTTGAGTCCTGCACCGATATCGATCAGGAATTGTACCTGGGTGCAGTAGTGGACCGTTCTACTCGTCGCATTGTTTTCATGGCCTCCACCGAAGGCGGTGTAGAGATTGAAAAAGTTGCTGAAGAAACCCCTGAAAAAATCCTGAAAGCAGAAATCGACCCTCTGGTTGGCGCTCAGCCATATCAGGCTCGCGACCTGGCTTTCCAATTGGGTTTGAAAGGCGACCAGATCAAGCAGTTCACCAAAATCTTCCTGGGTCTGGCCCAAATGTTCCAGGACCACGATTTCGCACTGCTAGAAATCAACCCGCTGGTCATCACTGAGCAAGGCAATCTGCACTGCTTGGACGGTAAAATCAATATCGATTCCAACGCTCTGTATCGTCAGCCTAAGATCAAAGAAATGCACGATCCTACTCAGGAAGACGAGCGTGAAGCGCACGCCGCTAAGTGGGAACTGAACTACGTTGCACTGGATGGCAACATCGGCTGCATGGTGAACGGTGCAGGTCTGGCCATGGGTACCATGGACATTGTTAAGTTGCACGGTGGTGCACCTGCAAACTTCCTGGACGTAGGTGGCGGCGCGACCAAAGAGCGCGTTGTTGAAGCGTTCAAAATCATCTTGTCTGACGAGAGTGTTGAAGCCGTTCTGATCAACATCTTCGGCGGTATTGTTCGCTGTGACCTGATCGCTGAAGGCGTTATCGGTGCAGTTGAAGAAGTGGGCGTAAAAGTACCTGTCGTTGTACGTCTGGAAGGTAACAACGCTGAGCTGGGCGCAAAAGTACTGGCAGACAGCGGTTTGAACATTATTGCGGCAACTAGCTTGACCGATGCTGCTCAGCAGGTTGTAAAAGCTGCGGAGGGCAAATAAATGAGCGTTTTAATCGACAAGAACACTAAAGTATTGTGTCAGGGTTTCACCGGTTCTCAGGGTACTTTCCACTCTGAGCAAGCCATTGAGTACGGCACAAACATGGTTGGTGGTGTAACACCAGGCAAGGGCGGCACAACTCACTTGGGTCTGCCAGTATTCAACACCATGCGTGAAGCCGTTGAAGCGACAGGTGCTGACGCTTCTGTGATCTACGTACCTGCGCCTTTCTGTAAGGATTCTATCCTGGAAGCGGCTCACTCCGGTGTTAAGCTGATCGTTTGTATCACTGAAGGCATTCCAACACTGGACATGCTGGACGCGAAAGTGAAGTGTGACGAGTTGGGCGTTCGCCTGATCGGTCCTAACTGCCCAGGCGTAATCACTCCAGGCGAATGTAAGATCGGTATTATGCCGGGTCACATTCACTTGCCAGGTAAGGTTGGTATCGTATCTCGTTCCGGTACTCTGACTTATGAAGCGGTTAAGCAAACGACCGATTTCGGTTACGGTCAGTCTACCTGTGTTGGTATTGGTGGTGACCCGATTCCAGGTTCCAACTTCATCGACATTCTGGAAATGTTCCAGAACGATGACAAAACCGAAGCGATTGTTATGATCGGTGAAATCGGTGGTACAGCAGAAGAAGAAGCTGCAGCTTACATTAAAGAAAATGTAACCAAGCCTGTTGTTTCTTACATCGCAGGTGTTACTGCACCTCCAGGTAAGCGCATGGGTCATGCCGGTGCAATTATTTCTGGTGGTAAGGGTACTGCTGATGAGAAATTTGCTGCCCTTCAGGACGCAGGTGTTAAAACCGTACGTTCTTTGGCCGACATCGGCGAAGCATTGAAAGAAATTACCGGTTGGTAAACACTTTTGTTGCACAAAAAAGGCGGGCTATATGCCCGCCTTTTTTGTGCCTGCGTGTTGTTGCTCGTTCCGGATGCTTGAGTGTTCACTCAGAGAGTGCTGGCGTGTTGTCTTGAGCAGCAGTACACTGCTTAACAGGTGTATGGATGCTAAAACCCGATAAATTCAGGGAATGTCGTCTTGTTTCGTTTGTTCGCCTGTCTAGAATATTGTTGTGCCGCCCCTCTGCGTTCAGTTCGAAGACGTAGCCAGCTTGCTGTGTTGCTGATTGCGGTTGGCGTCAGTGTCTTTGCCAAGTCACCGAATGCCGTTGCCGATCACAAAACTGAGTCTGTTGATCTTTGGTTTTTCCAAACCAATGTGCGATACCAATTTCGCACGGAGGCGATCAGGCTTGCTCTCAGCTATACGGACAATATGACGCCGACGATTCGTCTTCGTCCATGGACTGAATCCTTAACCCAGCAACGCGCTGTCTCGGTGATACGCTCGGGACGTTACCCCATCTTTGCCACACTTACGGAACATCGCCAGTTTCGATTGCCGGAATTAGTGCGTTCAAACGATAATCTTATCGCCGGTGTTATGGGGTTTCGAGTGTTGTTGACTCAGCAGGGAGCGCTGGACAAACTCTATCAGGTAAGCACATTACGTCACCTGCGTGAACGTTTGCGCTTTGGTTTTGGTCAGCATTGGTTGGATTACTCAATCCTGCAGGCCAATGGTCTTGAGTTGGTCGGTACTCCTCACTACAGTAATTTGTTTCCGATGCTGGAGGCCGGACGTTTTGATGCAATTCCCCGTGGCCTGAATGAATTTATTGCTGAAGAGCGCTATTGGGGAGAGCGCCATCCGAGCCTTCAAAGTTTCGATGCTTACGCCTTGTATTATCCGTATCCCGTTTATTTGTATATACACAAGGACTACGAATGGATTCTGGAACGCATTAACTACGGCGTCTTTCGCGCGGAGCAAGATGGTCGGATGCGTCGTTTATTTGAAAGACATTTCGCTGATGAAATTGAATGGCTTAATACCCGGAAGCCTAAATTATTTGTGCTCCGTAATGATTTTGTTGATCCTTCACTGACGATCGAAAATGTTTGTTGGTGGGTGCCGGAAGCGCTGTTACAGCAAATTTCGCCGTCCAAGAACTGTGACAACAGAGTGAGCGCAGATCACTGATGGGTTGCATTATGGTATTTGGCTTTATTATTAGATTTTGCTAATATTATGTAAATGATTCAGGAGCCAGTATCATGTTACGCCCGATTCCAGACATTATTCGTGAAGCCCGCCAGGATTTACGTTGTTTGAGTGCTGAAGACGCCTTTGCTGAGCAGTCACTCAACCAAGGATTGATTATTGATGTTCGCGAGCCCGCGGAAGTGACCGAGCAACCCGCACCCAACTCAATCAACATACCGCGTGGAGTGTTGGAGATGACATTGTCCAACAGTCACCCTGATCCAGCCCAGACCTTGTATATTCACTGTGCTTCGGGCGCGAGAGCAACATTGGCGGCGGAACAACTGCGTCGCTTGGGGTATCGTGATGTAACGGTAATTACGTGTGCGATTGAAAACGTACGTAAAGAGCAGGGCAGCGCCTGACTTGCTTTATCTATAAACCTTTTGCCCCTTTGTTATTGTTTTGATTCGGGTACAATCCCTGCTCTTACTTTTTGCAGACGATATTGAAGTACGATCATGGATTGGACCCCCAATAGCTGGCAGCAATTCCCCATATTGCAGCAACCCAAATACCCGAATGCCGATGCCCACGCTGAAGTGCTTAAGCAAATAGCGCAACAACCTCCGTTGGTTTTTGCCAAGGAGTCCGAGAGGCTGAAGCAACAGCTTGCCGATGTGGCAATGGGCAAAGCGTTTTTGCTCCAGGGCGGGGATTGTGCGGAATCCTTCCGTGATTTTTCCGCGAATCAGATTCGCGATACCCTGAAAGTGATTCTTCAGATGGCCATTGTGTTGACCTATGCCGGTCGTAAGCCTGTGGTTAAAGTGGGGCGCATTGCGGGGCAATTTGCCAAGCCCCGTTCCTCAGACACCGAAACCCGTGATGGTTTAAGCCTCGACAGTTACCGTGGCGATATTGTGAATGCCACCGATTTTACTGAGCAGGCTCGCAACCCCGACCCTGAACGTTTGTTAAAAGCCTATCATCAGTCTACGGCGACCTTGAATTTACTGCGTTCAATGGTGCAGGGTGGTATGGCCGATCTGCACCAGGTCAGTCGCTGGAATCTGGATTTTGTTGAAGGCAACGAGCAGTGTGCACGCTATCAGGCGCTGGCCAGCCGAATTCAGGATACATTGGACTTTATGGAAGTCTGCGGTGTCACCAGCGAAACGCATCCCGCTTTATCACGTACAGATCTGTACACCTCGCACGAAGCGTTGTTGCTGGACTATGAGCAAGCCCTGACCCGCCAGGACAGTTTTTCCGGGCAGTGGTACAACTGCGCGGCGCATATGTTGTGGATTGGTGAACGCACCCGTCAACTGGATGGCGCTCATATTGAATACATGCGCGGTATTCATAACCCCATAGGGGTGAAAGTGGGGCCGAATATGCAAGCTGATGAATTGCTGGCCTTGATTGATCGTCTAAATCCTGAAAATGACGCGGGTCGCCTGACTTTGATTACTCGAATGGGAGCGGATACGATTGGAGATAAGCTCCCTCAATTGGCCAGACGCGTCGCGAGCGAAGGGCGCGCAGTGGTGTGGTCGAGCGATCCCATGCATGGGAACACGGTGACTTCAGGCAACGGTTTTAAGACCCGTTCTTTTGATGCGATCCTGAAGGAAATTCAGAACTTCTTTGCCGTGCTCAATGCCGAAGGCCAACACCCGGGCGGTGTGCACCTTGAAATGACGGGAGCCCATGTCACAGAATGTCTGGGCGGTAGCTACCATGTGAGTGAGGCTGACCTGGAAAACTGTTACCGTTCACAGTGCGACCCTCGCCTGAATGCTCAGCAAGTTCTGGAGCTCGCCTTCAATGTGGCTGACTGTCTGCGTTAACGGCAGAGAACCGGCATCGGAAGTCAAGCTGTGAGCGTCCGAAGAATTATAAAGCGCTCACATTGCTGGCTTGGTTTAATACCAGAGAATTGCCGCTCACTTGTTTCGCGGCCGCTTTGAGTGGCGACAGTGCGCTGGAAATCTCAAAAGCATTGGTAAATTGTTGAGGTGAAATTTCCAAGGCTGCGATGGAAATGCTGGTCAGGGGAAAGAAACGCGTTTCATCATAACGGTCCTTGCATTCAAAACCTCCCGCCTGAACGTGTTCGGGCAAATACAGATCGCGACTGATCGCACTGAAACTTTGACCGACTTGCTTCAAGCGATCGGCCCAGTCCTCACTGTTCCACAGTACCACAAAGTCATCCCCGCCAATGTGCCCAACCGTGTCGTTGCTACTGTTGGCGTGGCTTTTTAAACTTTGGCCCAACGCCAGAATGACTTCGTCACCCTTTGAGAAACCGTACACGTCGTTAAAAGGTTTGAAATTGTCGATATCAAAATGGCACACCACAAACTTACGTTCGGCACTGAGTAACTGTTCCATGCAATCGTTGATAGGAATCAAACCAGGCAGTTGAGTAAGCGGATTCGCATGACGGGCTTGTTTCAATTGCAGTTCCGTCACCTGTTTAAGAAGATCGATGACATGACCAATGCCCAGGAAATGACCTTCATCACAAATAATAAAATCGTCTTCCTGATGGTAGCGAGCGCGAGACGTTACCATGCGGCTGACTTGTTCGATACTAAGCTGGGCGTCGACAACGAGTGGGGTTTTTTCCATCACTGCCGAAATCAGTCGGTTGGCATAGAGATCGCGCCCAAAGGGTTTAGACAGCAAACCTTGCAATCGACTTCGATTGGCAATGCCGGTCACTTTCTTATCTTTAATGACGGCAATAGAGTTAATGCTGGGGCGATTCAAAAACAACTGTACCGTGTCTTCAACAGTATTTTCCTCTGAGACATGTATTGAGTGGATGGCGAGGTTACGGGCATAGATGCCCTGACCGTTACGGCGACCGGCCAGAGATCGGACGACTCGGCTTAAACGAATGGTTGTCGGGGGTCTGGCGGTAGGACGGCAAAAGAAATAGCCCTGTAGGTAGTCGACTTTTAACTGACAGAGGTATTCAAACTCGGATTCAGTTTCAACCCCTTCAGCGATCACCTTGCAATGCATCGACTGAGCTATTTCTACAAAGGAGCGCACAAACTCCTGTTTGGTCGGGTCCGCTTCGATGCCTTCAATAAAATGGCGATCGATTTTTACGAATTCGGGTTTCACTTGGGACCATAATCGCAGTGAAGAGTAACCTGCCCCAAGATCATCAAGAGCAATGGCAAAACCCATTTTTTGATAATATTGAAGGGCATTGATAACGGCATTTTCATCACTGCCAGGATGCTGTTCGGTGAGTTCGATTACGATCTGTTCCGGGCTGATATCAAATTCCGCCAACAGCTCCAGTGTGCGTCCTCTCTGGTGGTCGACTTGCTGGATGGTTTGCGGAGAAACATTGAGAAACAATTTCCCTGGCAAGCCCAAGTCGCAAAATCGCTCAACGGCACGGGCACGGCAGAGATGCTCAATGGCTGTGAGCAGGCCGTGCTGTTGGGCTTGCTCGATTAATTGGGTTGGGGAGTGTAAAACACTGTCTGAAGGCCCTCGACTCAAGGCTTCATAGGCAAAAATTTCACCACTGGTTTTATCGATAATGGGTTGAAACAGACTGTTGACTGACTTCTCAGCAATAATGGTTTGCAATTCGCCACGCATACTTTTTAACTCACGTCGAATAGCTTCATGCTAATAGTGGGCATCCTGCCGACCTACAACCTTCCAATATAAAGATGACAATTTTATGTAAGCCAAAGCATTCGCAGACTTATGGTTCGTTTCTGATTTTACTGTGCCTGTATCGGCCGAGTTGACGCATCTTGAACGGAATCTAATTGCGTAGTGTCGCCAGAGTTTGGCAGTGTCGGCTAAAGGTTCATTGAGGTGGGTAGGGAGGCTTGGGCTCAGCGAGGCTGAGCCCAACGTGAATACCGGTGAGCCGAGGGTCAGCTATTGAGCGCCCAATGTGTTAAACCTTGCGCATTAATTTTATTGTCGAGACCAATCAATGCGTCAATTTCTTCGTCGCTGAGTTGACACTCGCGCTGACGAAGCCGGCTCAGGCTGTCCTGTTGAAGATCCTCTTCAATCTTGTCGAGAGTGTCATTCTGTTTGCGCTGGGCTGCGTAGTCAGCGTAGGTGTCAATTTGCTCAATGAGGTCAGCGGCTAACTGTGGCAGTTGTTCCACCATACCGTAGTGGGTCAGATAGACACGTTGTGGTTTGAGAGACATCAAGCGTTTAATGCTGGCCTTCCAGGCGGGAGGATCGAAGTGTACCGGTGTGCTGGGAGGGAAAATAAAGGCATGCTTGCTGTTCTGGTTCAGCACCGGGTAGGACACCCCAAAGGTATCGCCGGTGAAAATCCCTTTGCTCATCACATCATAAATGCAGAAGTGGTGCCGGGCATGTCCAGGAGTGTCAAGGAATTCAAGTTTTCGATCGCCAAGGTAATGGCTATCACCATCGTTGACGGCGATCACTCGTTCTGCATCGATCGCAATTAAGTCGCCATAAGTGGCGGCAAATATTTCTTCGCCATAGACCGCGATGGTAGCATTCTTGAGTTTTTCTGGATCAACCATATGACGTTCACCGCGAGGGTGAATCAATAACTTGGCGTTAGGGCATTGCGCCATCAAGGTGCCTGCACCACCAGCGTGATCGAGATGCACATGGGTTGGAATGATGTAGCGAAGTTGTTCCAGGCGGATACCCAGCTCGGTTATCGCTTCGATTATGGTAGGAACACAGAGATGCGTTCCTGTTTCCACTAAGGCGGCTTCACCATCTTGCACAATGAGATAGCAGCTGGCCAATCCCGCTCTTCCCATTCCCGTATCTATACAATACACCCCGAAACCCAAATGTTCGGTTGCTAATACTTTTGCCATGCTATAGCTACCTTGATCGTTTGTTTATTCGTTTTATTTTAATTCTTGGCCACCATCAAGCACGTTTTCAGGCATCAAATCCGCAAACTGACGCTGCAGTTTTTGCATGCCGCCTAACCAGCGTTGATAGTCATTGGCTTTATTCTGAAAATACTGCTTCACATTGGGGTGAGGCAGGATTAAAAACTCTTCTTTATCCAGACCTTCGACCACACAGTTGGCAACGGTTTCCGCCGGAAGCATACCATCGATTCCGGCAACGCTGCCATCGCTGCCTGCGGTCATATTCGATTCCACCGCTTGCGGGCAGAGCGCTGAGACTTTGATGCCTTGATGGCCATGGGTGACCGCAAGCCATTCTGCGATCGACAAGGCTGCATGTTTACTGACGGAATAGCTCAAAGAGCCCAGTTGAGTCAGCAGACCGGCCGCCGAGGCGGTGATCAGGAAATATCCGGAGCCGCGCTCCAGCATGCTCGGAAGGGCAGCTCGAGCCGCCCAGATGTGCGATTGCACATTGATATCCCATACTTTTTGGAAATCCGCTTCACTGGTATTCACTCCGCCGAGTCTCAAAATGCCAGCGTTACCACAGAAAAGATCAATCTCTCCGCATTGTTCCAACGTGGTATTCACCAATTGCTGAACGCCTTCTTCAGTACCAATATCGCAAGCTATGGCCTGTGCCATGGGCAGTTCGGCGGCAATGGCATCCAGACTATCACGGTCGATGTCGGCCAGGATCAGATGCTTGGGGGCGTCCTGGGCAAAGCGATAGGCGAGGGCTTTACCGATACCATTGGCGGCACCGGTGATCACGATAACTTTGTCGTTTAACTTCATGGTGTTGGGTCTTCACATTTATTATTTTGCAGATCGGCGGACGCATGCAGGGGCATGGTAGCTAGGTGGCTTTAGCCGCCATTTGGGCTGAGGGCCCTTGAAATCGGGGGATGCGCCCGGAAAATGAACGCCTCTCAGCGAACTTAGAATGTCATAGGCGATTCATATTCCCAACATATCTTGCTGAATAGTGTTAGATTCATCGACGTGATAATACTTGGCGGCGCCATGTTTTAGCCTGGGCTGACGGGCGATGTGCTCGTGCTTTTATGTCAGGCAATGTGGTCGGATTTACCATTGGAGCGTTTTGGGTGAATCCTTAACCTTATGACACCCTAAAGTTGGGCCATGTCGGCGTATCGCATGCACTTTAATGCGGATGATACGACGCGGCGGTTCCAAACTTTATTCCATTCACAAAGTGAGGCTGATAGATGATCTTTTCAGGAAAGGCCATAACGGTAAGCCAGTTAGACAACGGGTTTGCTGAGTTGAATTTCAATCTCGAAGGCGATTCAGTTAATAAATTTAATGCCTTGACCACCGATGAGTTGCGTCAGGCTGCGGAAATCTTGCGTTCTGCTGACAATGTAAAAGGCCTTTTGGTCACCAGTGGTAAAGACGTATTTATCGTCGGTGCTGATATCTCTGAATTTGGTGCCAATTTCTCTGAATCAGAAGAAACTATCGCTGAAGGCGTGTTGGCTACAAACAAAGCCGTTTTCAATGTGATCGAAGATCTGCCATTCCCAAGTGTATGTTGCATTAATGGTTTTGCTCTGGGCGGTGGTCTCGAAATGGCATTGGCTTGCGACTATCGTGTGATGTCTACCGTCGCGAAGGTCGGTTTGCCTGAAACCAAATTGGGTATTATTCCTGGCTTTGGTGGCACGGTTCGTCTACCCCGTTTAATTGGTGCGGATAACGCTATTGAGTGGATTGCTTCCGGTAAAGAGCAAAAGCCTGATGCGGCACTGAAGGCGGGAGCGGTTGATGCCATCGCTGAGCCTGCGAAGCTGAAAGAAGTCGGTCTGGCGATGTTGGAACAGGCCGTTGCTGGCAAACTGAACTACAGTGCCAAGCGTCAAGAAAAACTGGAGCCCTTGAAGCTGAACGACATCGAAATGATGATGAGCTTTGAAACCTCTAAAGCGTTTGTTGCTGGACAAGCGGGCCCACATTACCCCGCACCGGTAACCGCGATTAAGGTTATGCAAAAAGCGGCCAAGCTGGACCGTGATGGTGCATTGGCGGAAGAAGCGAAAGGCATTGCCAAGCTGGCGAAAACCGAAGTGGCCAAGAATTTGGTTGGTTTGTTCCTGGGTGATCAGGAGTTGGCGAAAACTGGTAAGACCTGGGCCAAGAAATCCACTGCCAAAGTTGAAAAAGCAGCGGTACTGGGCGCCGGTATCATGGGTGGGGGTATTGCTTACCAATCCGCTCTGAAAGGGACGCCTATTATCATGAAGGACATCGCGCAAGAAGGTCTGGATTTGGGCCTGAAAGAAGCGAGCAAATTGCTGTCGACTCGCGTGCAGCGTGGCCGTATGACCGCTGAGAAAATGGCGGGCATTCTTAATATGATTGATCCAAGCCTGAGCTACGATGGCATGGAGAACGTCGACATTATTGTTGAAGCGGTTGTAGAGAATCCAAAAGTTAAGCATGCGGTTTTGGCGGAAGTTGAAGGTAAGATGGCAGAAGGCGCGGTACTGACCTCCAACACCTCAACCATCTCCATTAACTACCTGGCAGAAGCCTTGAAGCGCCCTGAAGATTTCTGTGGTATGCACTTCTTCAACCCCGTGCACAAGATGCCGCTGGTTGAAGTTATTCGTGGTGAAAAGACCAACGATGAAGCGGTTGCTCGTACTGTCGCCTACGCACTGGCCATGGGTAAAAAGCCAGTTGTGGTTAACGACTGCCCAGGCTTCCTGGTGAACCGTATTCTGAGTCCTTACATGGGTGCCTTTATGGGCCTGGTGAAGGAAGGCGCTGACTTCGTTCAAATCGATAAAGTGATGGAGAAGTTCGGCTGGCCAATGGGCCCTGCATACTTGTGTGATGTTGTTGGTATCGACACGGGCGTGCACGCCGGTAGCGTAATGCGTGAAGGTTTCCCGACTCGTATGTCGGCGGACTACAAGAGCGCGTCTGAAGTTCTGTTTGAAGCAGGTCGTTACGGTCAGAAGAACGATGCCGGTTACTACAAGTATGAGTTGGATCGCAAAGGCCGTCAGAAGAAAGTCTTCGACGAAAGCGTTTGGGATATTCTGGGCGACAATGTTGACGCGCGTAAAGATTTCGAAGCCGAGACCATTGTTGACCGCTTGATGATTCCTATGTGTCTGGAAGCGGTTCGTTGCCTGGAAGAAGGTATTGCCGATACCGCAAACGACGTCGATATGTCTTTGATTTATGGTGTTGGCTTCCCGCCATTCCGTGGTGGTGCTTTGCACTACATTGATGATATGGGTGTTGCGGAGTTTGTTGCAAAAGCTGATCAGTACGCCGAGTTGGGCGAAATGTATCAGGCAACCGACCGCCTACGCGAGATGGCCAAAAATGGCGAAACTTTCTTTTAAGCTCCGCGCAGTTTAAAAGACCTGAATCCGAACAGTGATTGGCAGGCCAGGCCTGCCAAATAATAGGAGATTAAGACGTGAGCTTAAATCCAAGAGATGCAGTAATTATTGATTTTGGCCGTACCCCAATGGGTCGCTCTAAAAACGGCTGTTTTCGCAATCGTCGCGCGGAAGATATTTCAGCCGATTTGATTAATGGTTTGTTGGCACGTAACCCGCAAGTCGATCCCGCTTTGGTTGAAGACGTGATCTGGGGTTGTGTAAACCAGACCAAAGAGCAGGGCATGAACATTGCCCGTATGGTTTCTTTGATGACCGATATTCCTCACACAGCAGCGGCGCAAACCGTGAGTCGTTTGTGTGGTTCATCTATGTCAGCTCTACATACCGCCGCGCAAGCTATTCAAACTAATAATGGCGATGTGTTCGTGATTGGTGGTGTTGAGCACATGGGGCACGTTGCCATGGATCACGGTGTTGATCCTAACCCACGTTTGGCCAAACATGTGGCGAAAGCTGCGGGTGCTATGGGGTTGACTGCCGAAATGTTGGGCTTAATGCACGGCATGACTCGCGAGCAGCAAGACCAGTTCGCTGAACGCTCCCATCGTCTGGCGCATAAGGCGCGTACTGAAGGCAACTTCAACGATGAGATCATTCCAATCGAAGGTCACGATGCCAATGGCGCACGCGTGCTGGTTGAGCAGGATGAAACAATTCGCCCTGAAACGACCGTTGAAGGCTTGTCTCAGTTGAAGCCGGTCTTCAATCCAAAAGGCGGAACCGTGACTGCGGGTTCTTCTTCCCAGATTACCGATGGTGCTTCGTGCATGATCGTAATGTCTGCGGAAAAAGCTGAAGCGTTGGGCATCAAGCCATTGGCCGTTATCCGTGCCATGGCGGTTGCTGGTGTTGATCCATCTATTATGGGTTATGGTCCTGTTCCATCTACCCAGAAAGCTCTGGAGCGCGCCGGCATCACGATCGACGATATCGATTTTGTTGAGCTGAACGAAGCTTTCGCAGCGCAGGCTCTGCCGGTGTTGAAAGACTTGAACCTGCTGGATTGCATGGAAGAAAAAGTGAACCTGCATGGCGGTGCCATTGCTTTGGGTCATCCATTCGGTTGCTCCGGTGCTCGTATTACGGGTACTTTGCTGAACGTTATGCGTCAGAATGACGGCCGCTATGGTTTGTCGACCATGTGTGTGGGTCTGGGTCAAGGTATCAGCACCATCATTGAGCGTTTGTAAAACGTTTGAAAAGTGTTTGATTGAAAAAGCGAGCCAGTGGCTCGCTTTTTTTATGCCTGAAATTTTGGGAGTAAGAAGATCTACAAATCTTTTTCTGCGATCGCAATGGCGCTTAATACTTGCTCACAATCTCCTAACTGATTGGCCAGTATCAGTGCCAGCTTCGTCAGCATTTTAGTTTCTTTTTCCGGACCGGCTGTGTCGATGGCCTGGTAAAGATGATCGTAAATGGTTTCCAGTGCATCATTGTTCAGCGTTTTATTCAACATGTTGATCTCCACAGGGTGTCAGGCATAGTGTGTTGCGAATGGCTTGGTGAATCCATTGCAGCGGGCTTTCCTCATTATCGCTTGCTTGCCAAATGCCGCTGATGTGTTGGTCGGGGCGTATGAGTAAGAGGCTGTTTTCCCGAATGTCGTAATGCTCAAACAGTGCTCCTTCTTGGTCGGCAATGTGTGAGCCGTGATGCAAGCCTCCGGGTTCACAATGGGTTCCTGTAATCAAAATCGGATGTATTGATACGTTTTCAAGTTCTTGCAGTGCACAGACTTGGCTTAGCTCCGGTTCGCTCTTTTCCTCAGATAGAAAAATCAAAACGGTAAAACCGGCCAGCATGTGATCGTGAAGATACTGGTTGTCGCCAAGCTTGACGTTGGGAGCAACTTCGCCCAGCAGAGGGTGCCCAGTATGAGTGCTGCTGTTGAGTGGACTGTTGTAATAGCGGTGAGGGCGGGAGGTGCGCCAATGCAGTAAGTCTCGAACGAAAGATTCCGTCAGGCTGAGAGACAGAACGGCGTCACGCAGCAAGCGGGCACCTCGAGTTGGAGGCGACATAAAGCGTGTTGACTTCCCGGCTTCTTCGCAAATTTCCCGAGCGGCTTGTACCCGTTCAGTTGAATAACTGCGCAGGAGCTCTGGGCCGGCTATTCCCTGTAGATGCAGCGCTAATTTCCAGGCGAGATTGTTAGCGTCTTGCAGTCCAGTGTTGGCCCCGCGCACGCCGAAAATAGGCAGAAGGTGTGCGGCATCGCCGGCAAACAGTACCCGCTGCTTCTGGTAATCGCTCAGGGTTTTTGTGCTGGCGCTGTAGACCGTGGCCCAGTCTAACTGCCAGGGTACTTCCTGCCCGATCATGGTCAGTATGTTATGGATGCGTTCGGCGAGTTGTTCTTCTTTCAGAGCATGCTCAGGGCTTTCACCCTCGGGGAGTCGGAAGTCCAGGCGCCAAATACCTTCAGGTTCTCGGTGCACTAATACATTGTTGCCTGGACTCCAGGGGGGATCAAAATAACAGAGGCGTTCGGTCGGTAATTTGATATCAGCTTTGATATCGGCGATCACGAAATTGCCGGTATACGCTTCACCCTCCATGCGCAACTTGAGCAGCTTGCGAAGTGTTGAACGTCCGCCATCGGCGGCAACTACCCAGGGGGCTCGGTATTCCTGTTCGCCGTCTTCATCGCAGATCGTCAGAGTTGCCTCGCTATCGCTTTGTTGAATGCCCGTAACCTTGTGGCCCCAATGAATATGAATCAGTGGATTTTTTTCAGCGGCTTCTACCAGGAATTGTTCAATGTATTGTTGTTGGATATTCGTGCCTGGCCCGAAGCGCTCGTGTTCGCTGTGGGGCATCTGCATTTGATAGACCTCTTGTCCGCGATAATAAGAGCGCCCCATGCTCCAGCTCAGCCCTTTTTCAACAAAAGCTTGATCGCAGCCCAGCATTTGAAGGATCTGCATGGAGCGTCGGGTCAAGACAATGGCGCGGCTACCGTGACTGACCTGTCGTTCAGCTTCAATGATTCTTGAGGCAACGCCAAAACGAGCCAAATCCAATGCTGTGGCTAAACCCACCGGGCCAGCACCAACGATCAACACTTCCTGGCGGGTGTTACTGTCTATTTGAGAGGGCAATGGCTCAACTGGGTACACCTTATAAGGGTAAAAAATCGAAGGGTGCGGCTCAGCGTTGGGGGCATGCGTGTTTGACATGATCGGTACTCCTTAGCGTATGGAGAAAGCTTAGGTCAGGTCGGCATGATTTGTCTGTCACCCCAAGGGATGACAAAGGTGAATAAAGATGAATAGGGATTCAGGACGAACCGCTTCCCAGATAAATGGCGAACAGCTCGGCCTGGCTGCTCAGCTGCAGTTTTTCATAGGCCCGACGCCGAAACGTACGGGCAGTATTAATGCTGACCTCCAAGATCAGAGCGATAGCCTCGTTGCTGTGCCCGGTGACGATCAAGCTGCAGGTGCGGGCCTCGCGTGGTGATAAAGCGGCGGGGTGTTGGCTGAAGAACTCTTCGAGCTTGTCCTGTTGGAGCTTTGTGCTGCCGTGATCGCTGGGTAATAGCTGTTGATGCTTATCGAGGAGAGCGGAGGCATAAGTGGCGGCTTGTTGGCAGCGTTGGAGCTCGGTTTGATTGAAAGAGTCTCTTCCTTTACAGCGGTACAGATTGATGTAATAACAGCGCTCACCCCGCTGGCTCAGGATAAATACTTTTTCCTGGAGATCCGCTTCTTCAAAAAACAAGCGCCGGTATTGACCTTGATCCATCGTTTGGGTGCTGATTTGAGCCACAATGCCAGTATCGCTTTGTTTCAGTTGCTGAAGTTGCTCATCACCTCGATACATGGATTCGCTGTACAAATCACAGAGACGTTTGATGAGCTCCGGATCATTGGGTCGAGCGGAAACCAGAGTGCGAGGGGCCTGGCCGGGTTTGAGCTCCCAGGCTGTACATTGATCAAGTAACAGCAAGCGAATCCAGAAATCATAAAATTTCTGGGAAAAGTGATCGCTTCCAAGGCTGCTAATCAGCTGGCTTTGAAAATCGAAGTCCATAGTTGCTGAACCATATCGGTGGCGATTTTTTACAAAAGTGCTGGCACTTTTCAGGTCTTGTTCTTGTCGTATACACGATACCGGCGATGATCGACTGAGACAAGATGGCAATCGCCGCTTGGCATTTCTGAGAAAGTGGAGCTATCGCTGGGTAGAAGCGTGTAAATTAAGGTGTTTGAGCGGTGGTATCCCTTAGCTAAGGTAACAATCGCTTTTTTTAACAGTGAAATAATGATGTCGACATCCAAGCCTTGCGTGTATTTGTTTGTATTATTGGCCTTTGTTTTATTCTCGGGCACCGCTCTTCCAGGGTTTGCCCAAAAGATGAATTCAAGCTGTGATGAAGATTGCAGTTTTGTACTGCTCAATGAAGAAGAGGGCAAATTTCATTTTGTGAATCGGTCGCGTGCGGAGACTCGTTTTACCCCTTACTCGAGTTTTAAGATTGCCAACACTTTGATCGCTATCGAAACCGGGCAATGGAACGATGTGTCTCAGACATTTTCGGTGAATACCTCGGCTTATCCCATTGAATCATGGTGGCCCAAGCGTTGGTATCAAGCGCCGCTTACCTTGCGTGAAGCCTTTCATGCCTCGGCTTTGCCCATTTATCGTCAGCTGGCTGTGGATATTGGTGAGGTAGCAATGGAACGTGTCCTCAGCGGTTTTCAGTATGGTAATAGCGACATCAGTTCTGGTCTGGATGATTTCTGGTTGAACGGCAGCTTGCAAATCAGTGCGGTTGAACAAGTGTGCTTTCTACGGCGTTTGGCGCGCAGGGAATTGCCTTTGAAGGCTAAGAGTTTTGCCGCAGTTGAGACCATTATGGAAGTGGATCTGGATCAAGAACCCAACTGGTTTGCTGACGAGTTTACAGGCCAGGCGGGAAACGTCAGGTTGTTTGCCAAAACCGGTGCCGGGCCAATCTCTAAGGGTCGGTTTATTGGTTGGTACGTTGGCTATGTCCAAAACGCGGAGGGTAACCATTACTTTGCCTTGAACGTCGAAGCGGATAGTTTCAAGGCGCTACAGGGCGCACGCAAGGCCAAGGTACTTCAGCAGTTGAAAGCATTTAAGGTGCTGAAGTAAATAGTAGAGTGGCGTTGATACCGGCTGCTCTTACGAAAGAGAGCGAGTAACGCGGATATTCTGTATTGGGGCTGTGACCTAAAAGTGGCTATACTCACAGCTTACCGTCGCTGGCTTTTCTCCGCTGGCAACGACAATCACAGAATAGAAGGTGTGTATGGCGGTCGATATTGTATTGGTAAAAAAACTGTCCAAGTTGATGGTCTCGGCTAACAAGGGGGATCATTTCCACCAGTTGGGTTTGGGGTTCACCCATCTGGAAACTGGGGCCTGTGAAATGTGCTTGCCCTACAGTGAACGCTTGGTTGGCAACCCGGATACCGGTGTGGTGCACGGGGGGGCCATTACCGCCTTGTTGGATACCTGTTGCGGCATGGCTTGTGCCACGGTGTTGGAAGATGTTGGTTTGACACCCACTATGGATTTACGCATCGATTATATGGGGGTCGCGGAACCGGGCCAGGACATCTATGCCCGAGCGGATGTTTACCGCAGTTCCCAGAGTGTTCTTTTTGCGCGTGGGCGCGCTTATACCAAAGGGCAGGAAGACAGACCCGTCGCGCATTGCGTTGCCAACTTTATTCGCCTTGATGACGAGGTGCTGAAAAACCTGAGCGAGCAGTTTAAGCCGTTTCTGGAAGCCGTGGAGGTGGATTTATGAGCGCAATATCAGAAGCTTGCAAGAAGGCCCGTGAGGAATGGAAACCAGAACTGATTATTGAGCAGATTCCCTATGCCAAGTTGCTTGGTATCGAAACGCTTATGATGGGGGACGAGCTGTTTTATGTGTTGCCGCCCAGTAAGGGGAATGTGGGTAATCCGACACTGCCAGCCTTACACGGTGGGGCCATTGGTGGCTTTTTGGAATTCGCGGCCAGTCTGCACTTGATGATGACTCTGCCTACCCAGGTGACCCCGAGGGTAGTGGATATTTCGGTTGATTATGTGCGCCCCGGTCGCCTGGAGCCGCTGTATGCTTTGTGTACAGTAGTGCGCCAGGGTCGCAAGTTGGTGAACGTGTCGGTCAACTGCTGGCATCGCTCCCGTGATGAAAGCGTTGCGACGGCAAGAGGACATTTTTTAGTCGATTAGCCGCCTTTCCCTCAGCCTGGGGCCGAGCGCCCCCGGGCTATCCCTCCTGCAAGCCAATATTGTCGAAAAAGCTTCCGCTATTCCCCTTTAAAAGTTGAGATTGGCCCCCATAACTGGGTCTATGCACCCCAGTGGTGGACCGACTGACCAAGGAGAATGCTTAGATGAGCGTTGATGCACAAAAACAAACCATGGGATTCCAGACAGAAGCCAAGCAGCTGCTGCACCTGATGATCCACTCTTTGTATTCCAATAAGGAAATCTTCCTGAGGGAATTGGTATCGAATGCTTCAGACGCGGCCGACAAACTGCGCTTTTTAGCCCTGTCGAACGGCGATCTGTATGAAAACGACGCCAACCTGAAAATCCGTGTTGATTTTGATAAAGACGCCAAAACGCTCACCATTGCGGATAACGGTATTGGCATGAATCGCGACGATGTGGTCGAGCATTTGGGGACCATTGCAAAATCCGGGACGGCCAGCTTTCTGTCCAATCTTTCCGGTGACGAAAAGAAAGATTCCCAATTGATCGGTCAATTTGGGGTAGGCTTTTATTCCGCTTTCATTGTTGCGGATAAAGTAGAAGTCTTTTCCCGTAAGGCGGGCGAGGCCAATGATCAAGGTGTGCATTGGGAATGCGATGGGGAAGCTGAATTCAGTGTTGAATCCATCGAGCGTTCTGAACGTGGCACCAGCGTTGTTTTGCATCTGAAAGATGATGCGGTTGAGTTTGCTGACGGCTGGCGTTTGCGTTCCGTTATTAAGAAGTATTCGGATCATATTTCCCTGCCAGTTGAGATGCTGAAGCAGGACATGCCTGCGATGGATGAAGAGGGCGAAGAGAAAGAAGCGGCGCCAGTGGAATACGAAGTCATTAACACGGCCACCGCTCTCTGGACTCGTTCGCGCAGCGAAGTCAGTGAGGAAGAATACAAAGAGTTTTACAAGCACATCTCCCACGATTTTGCTGACCCGGTTAAGTGGAGTCACAATCGAGTGGAAGGCAAGTTGGACTACACCAGTTTGCTATACATTCCAGCCAAAGCTCCCTTTGATATGTACAACCGCGATGCTGCCCGTGGCTTGAAGTTGTATGTGCAACGCACTTTTATCATGGATGATGCGGAACAGTTTCTGCCGATGTATTTGCGCTTTGTGAAGGGTGTTGTCGATTCCAATGACTTGTCCTTGAACGTTAGCCGCGAGATTCTACAGAAAGACCCGAACATCGATGCCATGCGTTCAGCGCTAACCAAGCGTGTGTTGGATACCCTGAGCAAAATGGCGAGCAAGGAGCCTGAGCAGTACGCTGAGTTCTGGACGGAATTTGGTCAGGTGTTGAAAGAAGGCCCGGCTGAAGATTTCGCCAATAAAGAAAAAATTGCGAAACTGTTCCGTTTTGCCAGTACCCACACCGATAAGGCTGATCAAGATCAGTCTCTGGAAGATTATGTGGGGCGCATGCAAGAAGGTCAGGACAAAATTTATTATGTTGCGGCCGAGAATTTCAACACGGCGAAAAACAGCCCGCATCTGGAGGTGTTCCGCAAAAAAGGCATTGAGGTGCTGTTGCTGAGTGATCGAGTGGATGATTGGCTGATGAGTCATATGATGGACTTTGACGGCAAATCCTTCCAGGACGTAGGTAAGGGCGCATTGGACCTGGGTGAGTTGGAAAGCGATGAAGATAAAAAAGCCCAGGAAGAATCTGAGAAGCAATTTGAGTCCCTGATCGAACGCGCCAAAGAGGCGCTGAAAGATCGCGTGGATGATGTGCGCATCACACACCGTTTGACCGATTCCCCGGCCTGTCTGGTGGTGAACGAGCAGGATATGGGAGCCCAGATGCGTCGCTTGCTTGAGCAAGCTGGCCAAGCCGTGCCGGACAGCAAGCCAAACCTGGAGCTCAATCCTGAACATCCATTGGTTGCCAAGCTGGATCAGGAGTCCGATGAAGATCGCTTTGCGGATCTAGTAGGTATTCTGTTTGATCAAGCCAATCTGGCCGAGGGCGGTCAATTGGACGATCCGGCCAATTATGTGCAAAAGCTGAATAAACTTTTATTAGAACTCAGCCACTAAGTTGTTATAGTGAACGAGTCACAGGAACATAAACGTGTGTCCTGTGATTCGTGTTTAATCGCTTTCTGAACGCTTTTTGACAGAAGTTTCTGTCATAAGGTTGTCTTTGAAGGTGTTGACGAAACAATAACAATTCCAATCGATAAAGGTTTCAGGCGCATGACAAATCCACAGCAGGTCGCGGTTCTCGGTGGTGGCAGTTTCGGTACGGCAATTGCCAATATCGCAGCCAGTAACGGCCACAAAACCTATCAGTGGATGCGCAATAAGGCGCGTGCTGAGAAAGTTCAGCTGGCGCGTGAAAACAGTGAGTATCTACCCGGTTATCTGCTCAGTGACAATCTAACGGCCTGTGCTGACTTACAAGAAGCCGTGGGCTCTGCCGATGTGGTTTTTATTGCCATTCCCAGTAAGTCTTTTCGAGAAGTCGCCCGTTTGGTGGCGCCCATGTTAAAAACGGGCACCATGGTAATCAGCACCACGAAAGGAATTGAGCCCAGTGGCTTCACCTTGATGAGTCAGGTGCTTGAGCAGGAATTGAACGATGCACGTATCGGTGTCTTAAGCGGCCCAAATTTTGCGAAGGAAATTGTTGCTCATCAGCAAACCGGCTCGGTAATCGCCAGTGAAGACGAAGCGCTGATTAGTTGTATTCAAGAGCTACTCTGTTCCAATACTTTTCGCTTGTACGCCAACAGTGACCGTTATGGTGTCGAGCTGGGTGGGGCGCTTAAAAATATCTACGCCATCGTGACGGGGTTAGCAACGGCCTTGGGCTGCGGTCATAATACGATCGCCATGTTGTTGACGCGCGCTCTCGCGGAAATGGGGCGGTTTGCAAAACATATGGATGCTGATCCCATGACTTTTTTGGGACTGGCCGGTGTCGGCGATCTGATTTTGACCTGTACTTCCGATCTCAGTCGTAACTACCGTTTGGGTATGGCGATTGCGCACGGGCAATCCCTGGAACAGGCCGAGGCGGATATTGGCCAGGCGGTAGAAGGGGTCAATACCCTCAGGTTAGTGAAGCAAAAAGCCGACGAGCTCGGTGTGTATATGCCGCTGGCCAGTGCGTTGCACGGCATTTTGTTCGAAGATTACAGCATTGCCGATGTCGCCGATAAACTCATGGGCGGCGAACAAAATACCGACGTTGAGTACTCTCAAAAAAACCTTTAGTATCTTTTCACACTCTTGCTAAACCTGCGAAGGAGTTTCCATGAGTGATTCACACATGCCCCAGAAGTATTCTTTACTGGGCCCCGAAATCTGGATTCGGCTAGCTTTTATGGTGGTTTATGCCATTGTTTTGAAGCTAGTGTTGTTGGTTTTGGGAATCGTTGCTGTCGTGCAATTTTTTATTGTTCTTATTCAGGGACAGGCAAACACAGCAATGGTTGAGTTTTCTGAATCTTGTGCCCAGTTTGTATTGCAAAGCTGGCGTTTTTTGACGTTTGTCAGCGAAGATAAACCTTTTCCCTTTCGAGATTGGCCAGCCTAATAATATTGAATACGTTTCCGTGTTTGTAAGGGGCCTGTCAATAGCTTGTATTAAGCGGCTTCATTGAAAGGAATCGGGAAAACATTGGAACAGGAATGGGACTCGCCTTATGCGTTTGTTTATTTTACGGCACGGTCAAGCCTCCTACCAGGCGGCAAGCGATGCTGAGCGCGAACTCACCGAGCGTGGCCGGCTTGAAACGGCGCAGATCGTGCAAGAGCATCTTGTATCCTTAGAATATCCGCCGGCAATCGTCAGCAGTCCCTATGTGCGAGCACAGCAAACGGCCTTAATCGCCGCGCAAGAACTGGGTTTGGATAAAAGTGAAACCGACGCGATTGAGCAATCGCCCTGGTTGGAATTACGTTCTGAGAGTGCACCGGAACAAACCATTGCCCGCATTGAACAGTGGTTTGCGCAGCAGCCGACTCGTGATTTACTGTGTGTCAGCCATCAGCCGCTCGTAGGGCAGGTGACGAATATTCTGGCGGGCTTAACGCCCGGTCGACACATGATGGGCACCAGTGCGCTGGCGTGTCTGGAGGGTGATGATTGTTTGCCCGCTTGTATGGATTTGCTTGCATTGCATCAACCGTAGTACCCGCCCAGGTTTCAAGGTTCAAACGCGTGCCGACGAAATATTCGCACGACGTCAACACATTCAGGAGTAACAGCATTGCAGGAAGAACGCGGACGGGATATTCATTTTGACGTTTTTGATCGAGTGGTCGCCGCTCAGGAATGGGGAAAGCCCGGTGGCCGCAAAGTGTTGGCGATTCACGGTTGGTTGGACAACAGCGCCAGTTTTGCGCCGATGACACAACACCTGGAGGATGTGCACTTTATTGCACTGGATACTGCCGGTCACGGTCACAGCTCCCATATCGCACCGGGGCTTGCCTACAATATCTGGCAGGATATCGGTGACATCTTCGCAATTGCCGACAGCCTGGGCTGGCAGGAATTCAATATAGTCGGCCATTCCCGTGGCGCGATTATTGGTGCCTTGGCGGCGGGTACTTTTCCTGAGCGTATTCTGGGTTTGGGTCTGATTGATGCTTTGGCCCCTGGCCCCGTGGCGGCAGAAGACACGCCGGGCCAATTGGCTAAATCGATTCTCGATGTTGCGCGCCGACAGGATAAGGCGACGTCAGTATTTAATGATGTGGAAACGGCGATTGCGGCCAGGCAAAAAGGGCTGCATACCATCTCAAGTGAGGCGGCGCGGTTGATTGTTGAACGAGGCATCAAACCGGTTGCTGGCGGGTATACTTGGAGCAGTGATCCGAGACTGATGTCGGCTTCGGCATTGAAATTGGGACAACAACAGATTGAAGCCTTCTTTGATCGAATTTCGGCGCAATGCTGTTTGATTGCGGCCAGCGAAGGCTTACAGAAGTACATTGCCAAGCAAGAAGGGCTGCTGCGTCGCATCCAGCATATTGAACGGCATTCCTTTGAGGGCGGCCACTTTTTGCACATGGAATCCCAACAGAAGGACATCGCTCAACTGATGGATGCTATCCTAGGCTAATCACTTACAGGCTCACGGGAGCCCGACAGTGCAACAAGGAATATTATGAGTGTATCGAGTAAGGTGTTCTTAGTGCTTGTCTGTATGGCCATGGTCAGTGCTTTGTCGGCCACTAGGCTCCATGCGAAAGCTTGGCCGGAAAGTGATGTAAAAGCCAAGCGCGTGATTTATGAGCAGCAGCAAACGCGCGAAGATTGGGTGTTACCCTTGGGGCCGATTGAGCGAGTCGATGGCCTCTGGCAGCCAGAGCAGTCTCGTGAATTTGCGGGGGATTTGCAGCGCCGAACCTTGGAATTCGATCCTGAACAGAGTGAATCGGCGGTATATGCGGCGTATCGTGAGTCATTAGTGGCGCAAGGGGCGCAAACTCTCTTCAGTTGTCAGGGGCGTGACTGTGGGCGCAGTAATAACTGGGCCAATCGCTTTTTCGGCATATATCAATTGTACGGCCGTGAAGATTCCCAGCGCTTGAGCAGCTTCCGTTGGCGTTCTGGCGGGAAAGAGCACTTTGCCTTGTTGTATCTGGTGCGCCGGGGGAATCAGCGTATTTACTTACAGCAGGAATGGTTGAGCCGCGCGGCGTCAGATCAGAGCGCGCCGGTGTTGGCCAGCGCTGAGGAATTGTGGAAGCAATGGCGGGCGAGTGGTGTCTTGCGCTTAAGCCAGAGCGCAGGGCAGTTGGATGAGAACGGTCAGTTGACCGCAGAGTGGACGAGGCTGATCACGGAGGTGTTGCATGCCCATCCGACACAACAATTGGATGCGGTGGCTCATCACTATGATTCGACTCAAGCCGAGGCCATGGCCGGAAGCATGTTGAACCACGTCAAAACGGCGCTCGTGCAGGCAGGTATTGCTGGACAACGGGTGCAAACACACAATCTTGCCGATCTGGCACCCTTGAAATCCCGCCCCGAGAGCGCACGTTTGGACTTATTGTTGCGTTAATCTCAAATTTCACTCGCCCTGGCGTGCTCGGTCTCCCGAGCCGCTTCTGAATCCGGTCTTCAACTGAGGGTTGGGGCCTGTCCCTCGTTTTTATTTATTGTAGGCAAAAAAACGATAACTTCGGAAGCGAGAACGTTATGAATAAACACCTTGGGGCTGTACTCGCCTTTGGCGTAAGCACACTCTCTGCCAGTGTATCCCTGGCGGCTGAAAAAGACCCGTTTATGTGGTTGGAAGAGGTTGAGGGCGAAAAGCAACTGGCCTGGGTCGCAGAAAAGAACAAGCGTTCTTTGGCGGACATCAAACAATATCCAGGCTTTCAGGGGCTGGTAGACAATGCTCTGGAAGTTCTGAACAACAAAGACCGCATCCCCTATGCGAGTCGCAACGGTAACTACTACTACAATTTCTGGCGTGATTCCGATAACCCCCGTGGTTTGTATCGCCGCGCGACCCTGAGTGAATACAAAAAAGACAAGCCAAAGTGGGAAACCGTTTTGGATATTGATGCACTGGGTAAAAAAGAAGACGTGAACTGGGTTTACAAAGGCATGAACTGCCTGCAACCCGAATACACCCGTTGTATGGTGGCTTTGTCTCGTGGTGGCGCCGATGCGGTTGAGTACCGTGAATTTGATTTGGAAAAGGCTGAGTTTATTCAAGGGGGGTTATACCTTCCCGAGGCTAAGTCTGATATTGAGTGGTTGGATAAAGACACTCTGATTGTTGGCACTGATTTTGGCGATGGTAAAAGCCTGACCGATTCCGGTTATCCCCGTGTTTTGAAAATGTGGCATCGCGGCAAAGGGTTTAAAAACGGTAAGACCGTTTATGAAGCTGAGCAGGCTTCGGTGTCTGCACGTGCTTATACCTTAGGCAAGGGCAAAGAAACTACGGTATTTATTAACGATGCGACGGATTTTTATAACGCCACTACCTACGTGTACGCCGATGAAAAACTGACAGCCGTTGATATTCCCAGCGATTCCGATGTGGAAGGTCTGTTCAAAGGCAATGTGTATTTGTTGCTGAAGTCTGATTGGAAGCACAATGGAAAGCGCTTCAAGCAGGGTTCGTTGTTGTACTCCAGTCTTGCCGACATTAAAGCGGGTAAGGCCAGTTTCAAATTATTCCAAGCGCCGTCCGAAGGGAAAACCATCAAAGGTGTTGCCTTTACCAAGAACAGTTTGCTGATCAGCTGGTTGGACAATGTGCGCAGCTCAGTGGTTCGTTATACCCCAGCTAAAGATGGCAAGTGGAGCGAGCACCGCCTGGAGTTAGACGACAAAGCGGTTGTGGGGCTGGTGGATGTCGATGACCGTTATGAAGATTTCCTGGTTAGCTATTCCAGCTTTATTGAGCCGTCTACCCTGTACTTGTTCAATGAAGGCAAAACAGGTAAAGAGAAAGTCAAATCATCGCCGTCCATGTTTGATGGTGAGCGTTTCAAAGTTGAGCAGTTTAAAGCAACCTCAAAAGACGGTACTCAGGTTCCTTACTTTGTCGTGATGGATAAACAACTGAAGTTCAACGGCAAAAATCCCACATTGCTGTATGGCTACGGTGGTTTCGAAATTTCTCTGCTGCCACGTTACTCTGCAACCATCGGTAAGAACTGGCTAGAGCAGGGCGGTGTGTATGTGTTGTCGAACATTCGCGGTGGTGGTGAGTTTGGCCCAGCTTGGCATCAGGCGGCTTTGAAAGAAAATCGCCATAAAGCCTATGAAGACTTTGAGGCGATTGCTGAAGATTTGATTGCTCGCAAGATCACCTCTCCCAAGCATCTGGGGATTCAAGGGGGAAGCAATGGTGGTCTGTTGATGGGGAACGCCTTTACCCGTCGTCCCGATCTGTATAACGCCGTGGTTTGTCAGGTTCCTTTGTTAGACATGAAGCGTTACAACAAGCTGCTGGCTGGTGCGAGCTGGATGGCCGAGTACGGTAATCCTGACATTGCGGAAGAATGGGACTTTATCAAGACTTTCTCGCCCTATCACAATGTCAGCAAGGATACGAAGTATCCGAAAGTGTTCTTTACCACATCAACCCGCGACGATCGTGTGCACCCGGCGCATGCCCGTAAGATGGTTGCACTGATGGAAAGCCAGGGGCACGATGTGCTGTACTACGAAAACATCGAAGGTGGTCACGCCGGTGCGGCGGACATCAAGCAGCGAGCAGAGCTCAGCGCACTGGCCTACGCTTACTTGTTGTCACAGCTGAAATAATCCAATCTCGCAGAGAGATACCCAAGGGCTGCCTGGCAGCCCTTTTTTGTGCCTGGGCGTTGAGTATGTAGGGTGCAGTGGCAGGGCGTGTTCGAGTGTCAGGCGGGCCCTATGCGCTCTATTGCCCGGATTCTATTTCCCGTACAATAGCGCCTCTTTGAATTTGAAGGAAAGCGCTGCCCCATGGCTGTTGAACAAGATCTACACACCATCCGAGACTATATTCGCTGGGGAGCTTCCCGTTTCAGTGATGCTGAGCTGTATTTCGGACACGGTACGGATAATGCCTGGGATGAAGCCACAGCGTTGGTACTGCAGAGTTTGCACCTACCCTGGGACATCGATAAGGACAGCCTGTCGGCGCGCCTTAGTATGGCGGAGCGAAGCGTGCTGGTCGAGCGCATCGAGCGCCGCGTGAATGAGCGTATTCCAGTGGCGTATTTAACTGGCCAGGCCTATTTCTGTGGTTTGTCGTTTGCTGTTAATGAACAGGTTTTGGTGCCACGTTCCCCCATTGCCGAGTTGATTGAGCAGGGGTTTCATCCCTGGCTGCATGAGGCGCCTAACCGAGTTTTGGATCTGTGTACTGGAAGTGGCTGTATTGGTATCGCCTGTGCCTATGCCTTCGAGTGGGCTGAAGTCGATCTGAGTGATATTTCCCCGGCGGCTGTTCAGATGGCAGAAAAGAACATAGCCCGTCATCAGCTGCAGGACCGTGTTCGGGCGGTAGAAAGTGATTTATTTGCAGGCTTGAAAGGGGAGCGTTACGATTTGATCGTCAGTAATCCGCCGTATGTGAATGCGGAAGATTTGGCCAGTATGCCCGACGAGTATCAACAAGAGCCTGAAATTGCTCTGGGCTCGGGTGAGGACGGTCTGGATTTTACCCGTCGCTTGCTGAATGAAGCCGCTGAACATTTGAACGATGGTGGGGCCTTGCTCGTGGAAGTGGGTAATAGTTGGCCCGCCCTTGAAAAGGCTTTCCCGCAGCTGCCTTTCACCTGGATTGAGTTTGAACGAGGTGGCCACGGCGTTTTTCTGTTGTTTAAAGAACAGCTTGTCGAACTTTCGTAATCGGCTTTGGGGCCGCTGGGTATACGTTTTTAACAAGATATTACAATGACAAGCCCAATGCAGGCTTGATACAAACGCTGGCGTCGCTGGCTTATTTACATAGCAATTGATCAATCAAGGTAGTAGAGCATTATGTCCGGTAATAGCTTCGGAAAACTTTTCACGGTGACCACTTTCGGTGAAAGCCACGGCCTGGCGCTGGGTGCCATCATCGATGGCTGTCCTCCGGGCCTGGAACTCTCAGAAGCGGATTTGCAGCACGATTTGGATCGTCGTCGTCCGGGTAAAAACCGATATGAGACACAAAGAAAAGAGCCGGATGAAGTGCAGATCTTGTCGGGCGTGTTCGAAGGCAAGACGACGGGTACGCCTATCGGTTTGCAGATTATGAATACGGATCAGCGTTCCAAGGACTACTCCAATATCAAAGACCAATATCGTCCGGCGCACGCTGACTACACCTATATGCAAAAATACGGTGTACGCGATTACCGAGGTGGCGGGCGGTCCTCTGCTCGTGAAACCGCCATGCGTGTGGCGGCTGGTGCAGTGGCCAAAAAATACCTTGCTCAGGAATGTGGCATTCAGGTGCGTGCTTACTTATCCCAGTTGGGGCCGATTAAAATCGAGCAGTTCGATTGGGATGAAGTCGAGAACAATGCCTTTTTCTGCCCGGATGCCAATAAAGTTCCTGAGATGGAGTCATATATGGCAGGCCTGAAAGGTAATTCTATCGGCGCGAAGATTTCGGTGGTGGCCACCGGCATGATTCCGGGATTGGGTGAGCCCATCTTCGATCGTTTGGATGCCGATTTGGCTCATGCCCTGATGGGGATTAACGCTGTGAAAGGTGTTGAGATTGGAGCGGGTTTCGACAGTGTTGAACAGCTGGGCACGGAGCACCGTGACGAAATCACACCCGAGGGCTTTTTGTCGAATCGCGCTGGCGGAGTGCTTGGCGGAATTTCCACCGGCCAGGATCTCATTGCCCATATCGCCCTTAAGCCGACATCCAGTATGCACATTCCTGGTCGCAGTGTGAACGTGCATGGTGAGCCGGTTGAGGTTGTGACCAAAGGGCGCCATGACCCTTGCGTGGGCATACGGGCAACGCCAATTGCCGAGGCCATGATGGCGCTGGTTCTGATGGATCATTTATTGCGTCACCGAGGTCAGAACGGAACCGTGCAGCATAATATCCCTGTTATTCCTCCCCAAGCTTGAGGTCCAGAATAATTCACTATGCTTGATGGGCAGAATCATGTCGGCGAATCCGCCGGCAGCCGCATTCCTTATTGGCGTTTATCCATATTTTATTTTTTCTACTTCGCCGTGTTGGGTGCCCTGGTGCCGTTTTGGAGTTTGTATCTTCAAAGCATTGATTATTCGGCCCAGGAAATTGGTTATGTCATGGCCGCGCTGGCCATATCCCGAATCGTGGCCCCCAATATTTGGGGTTGGTTGGCAGACAAAACCGGGCAGCGTTTACGCATTATTCGTTGGGGCAGTTGTATCGCAGCGATTTGTTTTCTGGGGGTGTTCTGGCAGGAAAGTTTTGCCGCTATGTTTGCCGTTGTGATCGCCTACAGCTTTTTCTGGAATGCGGTGCTTGCCCAATTCGAAGTTGTCACGCTCGATCATTTAGAGGAAACACCTGAGCAATACAGTCGCATTCGCTTATGGGGCTCGGTTGGCTTTATTGTGGCGGTCGTGTTGCTGGGTGCGCTCTTTGATGCGTTCTCAATCAGTTTGTTGCCCTTAGCGCTATTGGTGCTGTTGGTCGCCATTTGGGTGTCGAGTTTGACCGTGTCTGAATCGACGTCGAGCTATCAAACACATCATGATGCTCACAGTGATTCCGAAAGCCGTTTTATCGATATCTTATGGCGGCGTGAAGTTTGGGTGTTTTTTATCGCCTCATTCTTTTTACAAATCAGTCATGGTGCTTACTACACGTTTTTCTCTGTTTTATTGGAAGAGCGCGGTTATTCTTCAATGGTGATCGGCGGCCTTTGGGCATTGGGTGTGTTGGCTGAAATCATATTGTTTATGTATATGCCCGCGTTACTGCGGCGTTTTGGCGCGCGTTTATTGTTTTGGGCCGCCTTATTTACCGCAGCGGCGCGCTGGTTGTTGACGCCTCTTTTGGTTGATTTCTTTTTGGCTCTGTTTGTATTGCAATGTTTACATGCTTTGACCTTTGGTGCAGCTCATGCGGTGTCCATCGAATGGGTAAGGCGCTTTTTCCCCAGTGCAACACATGGCCAGGGGCAGGCGCTCTATACCGCTTTATGTTTTGGTGCGGGCGGAGCACTCGGGGCAATTCTCTGTGGTTACCTCTGGGCCCTAAGCCCGTTTTGGTGTTTTGCGTTTTGTGCGGCTGCGGCCTTTATTGGCTTTTTATTGTCCTATTGGGGTATGCGTGCAGCCGAATTGGATTAGTATTTCGAGAGAAGCGTCGTCACATTCCAGACGGTTTTCTCCACAAGGACTTGACGCGACAAGAGCGCACGAGTAGCGTAGATTGTGATTCGACTCAAGATGCATACAATCATAACAAGTCGGGCAAATTTCGTACGGGGGTTCACCATGGTTGCCAAGCTGCGCAAAGCCTTGTTCTTATTTCAGTCGCTCATATTACTGATGCTTCTGAATCAGACGGCCGCTCACGCGCAAGACGTTCAACAATGTGAAAAAATTAATTGCCGCTGCGATGGTTTGTGGAGCGCATGGGGGCAGTCTTGCAGTGAGCAGGAAAGCCAGCTGCGCGAACAGTGTACGCAGAACGAAGGCAAAATCAGCAACTACTGTCGCTGGCAGGGCGCGGGCGCGTATCCTTCGGTGTTGGGTACCTTGAAGCCCGCCACCAATTTCAGCGCAGAGCAGCTTGAACAGGCGAGCACGGCGTATCAATCCAAGCTGTGGTCCATGCAGCAGGATTTCACCAGCAGTCAGGACCTTTACGGAAAAAATGATCTTAAATCGGCCGCCGCATTGGCGAAACGAGTTGATCAGCAAGCTGATTCAGCCATTTCCCAGGGCTTGGTCCTATTAGCGGTTCATCGGCAGTTGGAAGACGAAGAAGCCCGCAGTGCCGTATTGGTACAGTTGCGTGGCGCATTATCGGATCAGGAAAACCGTTTCCTCGCCTGGTCCGCCGCATTGGGCGAGCAGGGCAAGATGAAACTGTCGCGTCGTTTTTCTCGATACAGCGGCAACCAGGCAGAGTTTCAGGCCTTATTGTTCGATGCTCTTGGTGATTATGATTCCGCTTCCCGTGCTTGGCAGCGAGCAGCGAATCGCTCTGAGCAGCTGATGGAGGCCAGTAAAAAGCCTCGCATCTGGAAATTTTATCGTGCTCAAGCGGCAAGCCGTTATGCCAAAGCGGCGAGTTCTGAGCGCAGTCGCAATGGCGCTGGGCAGGGATTGGCTCAGCAGGCCGATGATCTCTGGGCGCTCAGTCTGCCGACGCCTGCAACACCTGAATAAAAGCCTGGGCCGCTTTGGACAGACTGCGGCCCTGATGGTAAATGCATCCTAATTCGCGGCTGACCTTCAGCTGCGGCACCTCAATGGCCGTCAGTGGCCCATCGATCAGGCTTTCCGGCAAAACACTCCAACCCAGGCCAATGGAAACCATCATTTTGATGGTTTCCAGATAATTGGTGGCCATGCTGACATCCAGAGGCAGGTGAAACTGGTCAAACTGGCGTTTCAGAATTTGCCCGGTGAAGGTGCTCAAATCCGGCAGAATAGCGGGGTGTTCACTCAGGGTTTTTAACTCAATAGGAGCCCCGTTGTTCAGAGGGTGTTCTTTGGCAACGACGCAGATCAGAGGGTCATGCCAGATATGGTTGGCAATCATCTTTTCGTGTTTCTGTGGGGCGAGCGTGACGACGGCCAGTTCCAGTTGGCCATGCAGAATCTTATCCGTGGCTCTTTCCGAATCAATAAAGTCGATGGCCAGTGTTACCTTTGGATATTGCTGCGAAAAATGTCGTAATACCGGCGGTAGGCGATGCAGTCCAATATGGTGACTGGTGGCCATGTTCAAAGTACCACTGATTTCCCCGCTTTTGTCGCTGATTAAGCGGCGTGTCTCTTCCACTTCCATCAGAATTTTATTGGCTCTGGGTAGGAGCGTACGTCCGGCTTCGGTTAAGTCTACCGTCCGTCCAATGCGATCGAACAATTTGCAATCGAGCTGTTCTTCTAGGCCGGAAATGCGTTTGCTGATGGCCGGTTGAGTGAGGTGCAACTTCTGGGCCGCTGCGGAAAACGAGCGCAGCTCGGCGACGGCGCAGAAGGCGTTTAGGGACTGTGTGTCCATTGATCTCTCTCGACTATTGCCTGAAATTCTATCGATTCCGAATTGGAATGGGTTCTATGAAAAATATAAATTGGATTTATACATTGCGCGCCCCTAGAATGCAATGACTTGCCCTGAGAAGATGTTTGGGGTGTTGAATAAGCCTGATAATTGCTGCGGCTATAGAACCTACAGCCGTTGCCAAAAGAGAGAACACAACCATGTCCGCCAAGACCTTGTATGACAAGCTCTGGGATAGCCATTTCGTGAAAGAGCGCGATGATGGTTCGGCCCTGATTTATATTGATCGTCATGTGATTCATGAGGTGACTTCACCGCAGGCCTTTGAAGGGCTTCGTCTGGCTGGTCGTGATCTGTGGCGGGTAAATTCAGTCATTGCAACACCGGATCACAATGTGCCAACCACTTCTGCGGAGCGTGAAGCGGGTGTCGCAGGCATCAAAGATGATGTCGCTCGAATCCAGGTGCAAACACTGGATGACAACTGTGCAGATTTCGGTGTTCGTGAGTTCCAGATCAATGATGAGCGCCAGGGCATTGTGCATGTGATTGGTCCAGAAAGTGGCGCCTGTCTTCCAGGCATGACCATTGTGTGTGGCGATTCTCATACCTCAACCAACGGTGCTTTGGGTGCCTTGGCACACGGTATTGGAACCTCTGAGGTAGAGCACGTTTTCGCGACCCAATGCCTGGTCGCAAAAAAGATGAAAAATATGTTGGTTCGCGTCGATGGTGAGTTGGGCCCAGGTGTGAGTCCAAAAGATGTAGTGCTGGCGATTATTGGCAAGATCGGTACCGCAGGTGGAACGGGTTATGCCATCGAGTTTGGTGGTCAGGTGTTCCGCGACATGTCGATGGAAGGCCGTATGACCGTTTGTAATATGGCGATTGAGGCTGGTGCTCGTGTGGGCATGGTCGCGGTCGATCAAACCACTTTGGATTACGTTAAAGGGCGCCCCTACGCGCCAAAAGAAGAGCAGTGGGCATTAGCCGAAGCTCAGTGGCGCGAGCTGCATTCCGATGCGGATGCAGAGTTTGATGCAATTGTTGAATTGGATGGTGCAAGTATAGAACCGCAAGTGAGCTGGGGAACATCTCCAGAAATGGTGTTGCCGGTTTCTGCACGTGTACCGGATCCGGTTGCTGAAAATGATCCGGTGAAAAAAGAGGGCATTGAGCGTGCTCTGGAATACATGGGGTTACAAGCCGGCCAGGCTATTGGCGATATTCATTTGGATCGTGTGTTTATTGGTTCCTGCACCAATTCGCGTATCGAAGATATGCGCGCCGCGGCGGCCGTAGTGAAAGGTCGCAAGAAAGCTGCCAATGTAAAAGAGGCGATTGTGGTGCCAGGGTCGGGATTGGTAAAGGCCCAGGCTGAGAAAGAAGGCCTGGATAAGATTTTTACCGAAGCTGGATTGGAATGGCGTGAGCCTGGTTGCTCTATGTGTCTGGCAATGAACGCTGACAAGCTTGGCGCGGGTGAGCATTGTGCATCGACGTCAAACCGAAACTTTGAAGGCCGTCAGGGCTACGGTGGTCGCACCCACTTGGTGGGACCGGAAATGGCCGCTGCAGCGGCGATCGCGGGTCACTTTGTTGACGTTCGCGAATTCGTGAATCAATGAGCTGAGCAAAGGAGAATCCCATGAAAGCATTTACTCGTTTGCAAGGTTTAGTCGCGCCGATGGATCGCGCCAATGTAGACACCGATTTAATTATTCCAAAGCAGTTTTTAAAATCCATTAAACGCAGCGGATTTGGTCCTAATTTGTTTGATGAGTTGCGTTATCTGGATGAAGGTTATCCGGGACAGGACAACAGCAAGCGTCCCCTGAACCCGGACTTTGCCTTGAATCAAGAGCGTTATCAGGGTGCGCAGGTGTTGTTGGCGCGTAAAAACTTTGGCTGTGGATCGAGTCGCGAACACGCGCCATGGGCGCTCGACGATTTCGGCATTCGTTGCGTTATTGCACCTAGCTTTGCGGATATCTTTTTTAATAACTGTTTTAAAAACGGTTTGCTGCCGGTAGTGCTGCCTGAAGAGGTGGTAGAGGGTTTGTTTCAGCAAATGTACGAGCAGGAAGGTTTCTCCCTGACGGTTGACCTGGAAAAACAACAGATTGAGTGTCCCGATGGCCGTGCTCATGGTTTCGATGTCGATACTTTTCGTCGCCATTGTTTGCTGAATGGTTTGGATGATATTGGCTTAACCTTGCAACATAAAGGCGATATTGCGGCCTTCGAAGAGAAACGTCGTGCGTCGTCACCCTGGTTGTTTCAGGACTTATAAGCAGCTTTATTGAGTCGTGTTTTAAATAAGATGTTTAAAAACCTGCTCAGCAGACATTAGATTGGAATTGAACATGTCAAAAACAGTATTGATTTTACCCGGCGACGGTATTGGCCCTGAAATTGTGGCCGAAGCCAAAAAAGTACTGGATGCCGTAAATGACCAGGAAAATCTTGGAATTGAATATACCCATGGCAAGTTGGGTGGTGCTTCCATTGATGAGTATGGTGTACCACTGAGCGATGAGACGCTGGATCTGGCTCGTCAGTCTGACGCTATTCTACTCGGTGCGGTCGGTGGACCGAAATGGGATGAGCTCGATTCGGCAATTCGCCCGGAAAAAGGCTTGCTGAAAATTCGTTCTGAATTGGAATTGTTTGCCAATCTGCGGCCAGCAATTCTTTACCCACAACTGGCCGATGCATCGACGCTGAAACCGGAAGTGGTTTCGGGTTTGGATATTTTGATTGTGCGGGAATTGACGGGTGGCATTTACTTTGGGCAGCCACGCGGTATTCGCACTTTGGATAACGGTGAGCGTCAAGGCTATAACACCTACGTTTATGCCGAGCATGAAATCGAACGTATTGGTCGAAATGCCTTCGAGATGGCGCGCAAGCGCAATAAAAAAGTGTGTTCAGTGGATAAAGCCAATGTTCTGGAGGCCACCGTGTTGTGGCGCGAAGTCATGGATCGTTTGTCCGCTGAGTACCCGGATGTGGAATTGAGCCACATGTACGTCGATAACGCGGCCATGCAATTGGTTCGCGCGCCCAAGCAATTTGATGTATTGGTAACTGGCAATATGTTTGGCGATATTTTATCGGACGCCGCTGCCATGCTAACCGGTTCGATCGGTATGTTGCCTTCTGCGTCGTTGGACAAAGAGGGTTGTGGTATGTACGAGCCTTGTCATGGCTCGGCGCCGGACATTGCCGGGCAGGGCATTGCCAATCCCTTGGCCACTATTTTGTCGGTGGCAATGATGTTGCGTTATTCCCTGGATATGTCTGCGGCGGCTGAGAAGATTGAAGCCGCTGTTTCAAATGTTCTGGATCAGGGTTTGCGTACCCCAGATATTTATACTGATGGCATGAAAAAAGTCAGCACCCACGAAATGGGTGATGCCGTTGTTGCTGCGCTGTAGTGTGGGCGCTTTGAACGACTTAAAGAATTAAACCCGCTGGCACCGTAGCAATATGCCAAGCGATTTAAGATCGCCTGTTAAGGGCGGCAAATAATGATAGAGCTTAGGTGACACCGCTTAAGCACCACAATAGCACCACGTTTAAACGTGCAAGAGAGAAAACAATGCGTGTAGGTTTTGTAGGTTGGCGAGGCATGGTGGGTTCCGTTTTGATGGAGCGCATGCGAGCCGAAAATGATTTTGATGGCAATGATATCGAGCCGGTGTTTTACACCACCTCGAACGTGGGCGGTCAGGGCCCGGATATTGGCCGTGATATCGACACATTGCAGGACGCCTACGATATTGACAGCCTGAAAACACTGGATGTGGTGTTAACTTGCCAGGGCGGCGACTACACCTCGGCGGTGTATCCAAAATTGCGTGAAGCCGGTTGGCAGGGCTACTGGATTGATGCCGCGTCCAGTCTGCGTATGGCCGACGATGCCATTATCGTTTTGGATCCCGTCAATGATCAGGTGATTCGTGATGGCCTGTCCAATGGGACGAAAAACTTTATCGGCGGTAACTGTACCGTCAGTTTGATGTTGATGGGCTTGGGTGGCCTGTTTAATGCAGGTCTGGTCGAGTGGGTTAGTGCCATGACTTATCAAGCAGCGTCAGGAGCCGGTGCGCGGAATATGCGTGAACTGATTGCCCAGATGGGCAGTATTCGCGATGCTGTTGCGCCCGAGTTGGCCGACCCTGCCAGCGCCATTTTGGACATTGATCGTAAGGTGGCGGCGCATATGCGCAACGGCCTGCCGGTTGATGAGTTTGGTGTTCCACTGGCGGGCAGTTTGCTGCCCTATATTGATCGTCAGTTGGAAAACTTCCAGAGCCGTGAAGAGTGGAAGGGGCAGGCGGAAACCAACAAGATTCTCGGTCGTGATGCGAGCCCGATTCCTGTCGATGGTTTGTGCGTGCGAGTGGGTGCTATGCGTTGTCATTCCCAGGCGCTGACGATAAAACTGAAGCAAGATGTGCCTTTATCCGATATTGAGTCTCTGTTGGCGGAGGCGAGCCCTTGGTCGAAAGTGGTGCCGAATGAACGCGAGCAAACACTGACGGATCTGACGCCAACTGCCGTAACCGGTACATTGACGGTGCCCGTTGGGCGCTTGCGCAAGATGAACATGGGGCCGCGCTATCTGTCGGCTTTCACAGTCGGTGATCAACTGTTGTGGGGTGCCGCGGAACCACTGCGACGCATGTTGTCTATTTTACGTGAATCGTAATATTGCCTGAGGCCCTCAATCGAGGGCCTTTTCATATTCTGATGCCTTTGCCAGAACCGCCTTTTTGACGCTCCTTTCCTCCAAGTTTCGGTCCCCTAAAGTCAATTTAAGTCTGCGGTTTCCGTGCGCTGCTAATCTAGTAAATTAGGGCTAAGTCCCAGATACTCTGTGATGCTTCTCTCATTTTAGTCCAGAGCCTTGGAATCTAGGCTATTTAGCTCAATGAAAGCCCGGATTGTGATCCGAAAAAATGGGTGAATAGTTGCGAAAAGCCTATTTATATTGAATACTTACGTGCAATTGTGAAGAGATATTCTAGGCTTTATTCACATTTCTTAATGCTGTGTCCTGTAGAGGGAATGCATTTGGCGTATGGCCGAAATAAGCATTAGGGAGCGAGAATCTGAATCCTGGACGTCTGCTGAACTTTGCTGGAGCGCTGTATAGAGCTCTGGCCTTATGAATTGGGTGCAGGGCATTGCTTCGGAACTTTCCCGGTAAAAATGGCTGGGAAAGCGTCAAGTGGTGTATGTCTGTATCTGGCGTGATGCCACGTTCGCGATTGAATATGCTCATCCGTGAACGCGCAGTGTGAGAAAGGGGTTTTACTCCTCGAACCAAGCATAAAACTAAAGGATCATCCTATGCGTCTTGGTAATTTAGCAGTAACTATCGGTTTGGTTACCGCTATGTCGTCACCAGGCTTAAGTGCCTTAGGCCTCGGGGAGATAACATTAAACTCCACCCTTAATCAGCCCTTGGATGCGGAGATTAAGTTACTGCAAACTCGCGATCTTGATAAGAGCGAGATTCTTGCCAGCCTGGCTTCCAGTGAAGCGTTTAAGAAGGCGGGTATTGAGCGTAACTATTTTCTGACCGGCCTGAAGTTCACCGTTGACTTGAACGCAGCCGGCGGTCCGGTTCTTAGAGTACGAAGTGATCGTCAAGTTCAAGAGCCTTATCTGAATTTCCTGGTTGAAACGCGCTGGCCGAGTGGTCGCATTCTGCGCGAATACACCCTGTTGATGGATTTGCCGGTTTTCACTGAAGATGCCGCGCCTGCGGTTCAAGCCGCGAGACCTGCGCGCCCAAAGCCCCAGAACACCGTTCAACGTCGCCCGGTCGCTGAGCCTCAGCCGGCTGCGCGTCCTGAACCTCGCCCCGAGCCTGAACCACGACAAGCGGCTCAGCCCGAACCCCAGTCAACCACCAGTTATGGTCCTGTGGGTGCGAATGAAACCCTGTGGGGCATTGCCAATCAGGTACGCCCTGGGCGGGGTGTCAGCATCCAGCAGACTATGCTGGCCATTCAGCGTTTGAACCCGAATGCCTTTATCGATGGCAATATTAATCGCTTGCGCCGTGGGCAGGTGCTGCGCATTCCAACCGAATTGGAAGTGTCCAGCTTGAGTGCTCGTGATGCGATAGCGGAAGTTGCCCAGCAGAATACCGATTGGTCCGGCAATGCCAATGGCGACATTGGTGCTCCTATTGATGCCGGTTCCAGCCGTTCTCGCCGCAGTGCAAGCAGTGACCAACCCAGCGGCCGGGTAACATTGGCCAGTGGCAGTGACAGCCAAGGGGGAACATCCAGCCGTGGTGGTAGCAATGGTCAGGCTGAACTGAGTCAGGCACTGGAACAACTGGATAAAAGCCAGCGTGAAAATGATGAGCTGAAATCCCGCATGGCGGATCTGGAAGCCCAGATTGAGACCATGGAGCGCCTGGTTGAAGTCAGCAGCGAACAAATGCGTGCATTGCAGTTAGCGGCGACGGAAAAGGCTCAGGATGCCGAGGCATCCAATGCTAGCAGCTCCGATGTGATCGACCCGCTGAATGACGCCTACAAAGACAATCTGGATGAGTCTGAAACGCTGGCTGATTTGGTTGGCGAATCCGGAACCGAGATTTCCGAAGCCGAAAGCAGTGAGGCGACGGTTGATGGTGCGGGGACTGAATCGGCTGAGCCGGTAGCCAAGGCCGAACCTGAAGCCAAACCGAAGAAGAAAGTCGCTGCGGTTGTGAGCACGCCGAAACCTGAACCGAGTATTCTCGATACCATAATGGACAATCTTCTGTGGATTGGTGGCGGCTTGCTGGCTCTGCTGGTAGGTGCGTGGGCCTTCCTGCGCAGACGTTCCGGTGCCGAAGAGGAAGACGATTCTCTGGAACCACAGTTTGATTCTTCACCACTTATGCCTGCAGATACTGATGGTGGACAAGATGATCTTGGTTCTGAATCTGCTGACGGCGACGTTTTGTCCGAAGCCGATATCTATATCGCTTACGGTAAATTTGATCAGGCTGAAGGCCTGCTTCAAGAGCATTTGGCTGAGCATTCCGATGACAGCGAAGCTCGACTGAAATTGTTGGAAGTGTATAGCGAATCCAAAAACTACACCGGCTTTGATGAACAGGCCGATGTGCTTGATGCCCATGCGGATGATGATGTTTTGGCTCGAATTGCCAGCCTGCGCGAAGCGATGGGTGGCCCTGAAAATGCCAGCGATGCTTTGGATGCAATGGATCTCGGCATCAATGAAGACAGTGAGCAAAGTCTGGATGATTTGCAGCTGGATGCCGACGCCGATGAATTTGATTTGGGCGATATGGACTTCAGTCTCGACCAGGAGAGTGAGGAAGGTGGCGATGAGTTGTCGTTGGGTGAATTGTCCGACGAGAGCGTAGCGCCTGAGGGGCTGGAAGCGGAAAGCACTGATCAGGAAATCGCCTTGGAAGAAGACAGCAATGAGTTGTCTGATATCGAATTTGATTTAGCTTTGGGTGGCGATGAACAAGCAGTCACGGAATCAGTCAGTGAAGAACTGGATAACGACTTGTCCCTGTTTGACGAAGCTGAGCAGGAAGGCGATGGTCTGTCGGATATTGAGTTTGAGTCCGCTCTGGGCGAGTTGGATGCAAGCCTGGAGGGTGAAGTCGAGTTAACAGCGGATGAGCTCAGTGAAACCTCGAGTGAAGATGATGCGTTAGCGGCCTTGGATGATTTTGGCCTGGAAGCGGCGGACGATTCATTGGGCGATAGCGAAGCCGAATTGACCGAGGAAGTGGATGATGCTTCCGGTGAATTGGATCTGGATTTCTCTTTGGATGAACCTGCGAGTGATGAGATTGCGGACGAAAGCTCTGAAGGCGACAGTGATCTGGAGTTGGATGAGAAAACGGCCGCTGTAGCCGCCGCTGGTGCGGCAGCATTGGGCGCAACCGTTGTTGGTACGCTTACCATGCACGACGAGGAGAGCGAAGCTCCGGAATCCGCCCTTGAAGACAATGCGGATGACAGTGTTGCAGATGACAGTGTTGCAGATGACAACGTCGAAGGTGACGGTGTGGCCGACAACCATGTCGATAGCCTGCTGGACGACGGCGCTGACGAATTTGCCCTCGAGGCTGAAGGGGATTTGGGATCCTTTGATCTCAATGCCGAGTTAGATGACAGTCTTGAAGATGAGTTGAACCTGGAAGCCGGTGGCGAGTTGGATTTGGCTGAGCTTGATAAGGAGCTGGATTCTGAATTGGGTCTCGACGGTGATTTGAATCTTGACGCTGCTGATGAAGCGTTGACTGACAGCACCCCGGAAGCGGACGCACTGGAAGATGATTTCAGTTCCGACTTCGGTGAAGAGCTGAACAGCGATCTGCAGGACTTGGCCGCGGCGGATATGGATTTGCCTTCGTCGGATCTGTCGGTAGGTGATTTGGCGGGTAACAGCGAAGAACTTGGTGATGATTTGGCCGCGCTGGATATTTCCTTGGGTGATGAAGGCGAGAGCGTTGATGTATCACCATCTATGGAAGAATCACCCGAGGCTGCCAGTGAACTCAGCAATGAGTTGGACTTCTTGGCAGACAGTGATGAAGTCGCCACGAAACTGGATTTGGCCCGTGCCTACATGGATATGGGTGACAAAGAAGGCGCCAAAGAAATTCTGGAAGAAGTGGTGAACGAAGGTGACGAAACACAGCAGTCGGAAGCGCAAGAGCTGATCGATCGCATGTAAGGGTCAGTCCCGTCATTCCGGGTATGATTACCCCTAAGGCCCGAAAGGGCCTTTTTGCGTTTTAGGACGTTAGTTTTTCACGGTCCATTTACCTCGCGCTTTTGTTTCGGGCAGGGGGCTCAGGTACAATGCGCGCGTTTTGATATCCATTAACTGAACTTGAATCCATGGCGCGACCTTATAAAACCAATGGCGAGATTCTCGCTGGCGAGTCACTTCCCGAAGGTGTTATCCGCTACGGCGCGATCGTGGAATACAACGGTGCCGCGTATCGTGGTTTTCAGCAGCAAAATCACGACCCCAAAACGGTTCAGGCTGAACTGCAACATGCCTTGAGCGTTGTGGCAGCGGAGCCCGTCAGTCTGGTGTGCGCGGGGCGAACTGATGCTGGCGTACATGCGACCAGTCAAGTGATTCATTTCGACAGTCGGGCTGTGCGTCCGAGCAAAGCCTGGGTTCAGGGCGTCAATACGGCGATGGCCAGAGATATTCGCGTGCGTTGGGCTGCCGAAATGCCAGCACAGTTTCACGCCCGTTTCAGCGCCAATGCGCGCAGCTACCGTTATTTGATTTCTGATCAAGCAGTATCACCCGGCTTACTTCGAGATCAATTGACCTGGTCGAAATTTCCGCTGGATCTGGACAGGATGCAGCAAGCGGCTCAGTGTCTTGTTGGTGAACACGATTTTTCCTCTTTTCGCGCCGCGCAGTGCCAGGCCAAAAATCCGCTCAGGAAGGTGCAGCAGATTCAGTTCTTTCGTCTGCACGGTGGTTTGATCGTGATGGAGATTCGAGCCAATGCGTTTTTGCATCATATGGTTCGCAATATCGTGGGCGTTTTGATGGCGATAGGATCCGGGCAGAAAGACGTGCCTTGGGCTGGAGAGGTGCTGGCTGCCCGTGATCGCAGCGCCGCCAGCGTGACGGCACCTGCGAACGGTTTATACTTTGTCGCGGCGCATTATCCGGAGGAATTTGTGCTTCCGTCGATAGGGCGAGGCCCGATGTTATTACCCGATGACTTACGCCTGGTGGGCGAAGCAATTCGGTATTCCGGTGAAAGTGAATAAGACTGAGGGGCTGTAGGATGAACACAAAACGCAAAACCTTTGTGAAGGTCTGTGGGTTTACCCAGCCAGAGCAGGCCAGAGCTGCTTCACTGGCAGGTGTTGATGCGATTGGCTTGGTGTTCTATGAGCCCAGCCCGAGATACGTCAGTTTAGGACTCGCGATTGATATTGCGAAAGCGGTCGGCCCATTCACCAGCCTGGTGGGCCTCTTTGTGAATGCCTCCGCTGACGACGTGCAAGCGGTGTTATCGGAGTTGCCGCTGGATGTTTTGCAGTTTCATGGGGACGAGTCTCCAGAATTTTGTGAGAGCTTTGGTCGGCGGTATATGAAAGCCATTCGGATGCGTGAGGATCTGAACCTCGACGCTGAAATGGCCCGTTTTGCTTCGGCTTCCGGATTTTTGCTGGATGCCTATCAGCCGGGTGTTCCAGGCGGTACCGGTGAGCGATTCGATTGGCAACGAGTGCCTAAAGACTCCGCGACACCGATTATCCTGGCGGGTGGTCTGACCCCAGAAAATGTTGCCGAGGCGGTCAAACAAACCGGAGTGTACGCCGTGGATGTCAGTGGTGGTGTTGAGCGCGCGCACGGGGATAAGTGCGCGGATAAAATTCAGCACTTTCTCGCGGAAGTAGACGCCATTTGAACCCCCAGTTTGCTCCACTCGAGATGGGGCTATCAACAGGCGGTCCGAGTTCAGTCGGGCGAATGGATGAAGGCCCCTGTAGGGACCGATTAAAGTGGAAAGTTCAGCTAAGATTAAGTGCTCTGGTCGCACTCTCAACAGTGTTGAGAAGGAATGGCCGACAAATTGGAAAAAAAGCGGGGGATTTTGCCACTAGATGAATATTTTAGTGTCACTTCATCGCCCCATTATTTATCATAGCGCAATAGAAAATTGGCGGAATAGCACTTTGCTGTTCGGGGTTATTTCCAGGGTGTCTAAATTATAGACAGTGCGCCCGGAAGTGGTGTTTGCTAGCAGGCGAGTTATGGCCTTGCTCAGCCAATCCTGAAATGGCTTATTTAGCTGCCACAGAATCAATCGAGACATGTGCATCAGTATTCGTACAGGTGCCAGCAAATCAGCGAGAAAAATATGAGTTGGTTGGACAAAATCATTCCCAATTCGGTGCGTTCAGAAGGTCGTCGTGATGGCGTCAGTAAGGTGCCTGAGGGTTTATGGAAAAAGTGCGTCAAATGTAGTTCTGTATTGTATCGTCCCGAGCTGGAGCGCAACGACGACGTCTGCCCCAAGTGTGACCACCATATGCGCATTGGCGCCCGCAAACGTTTGGATATTTTCCTGGACAAAGATGGGCGTGAAGAATTGGCGACCGAGGTCGAGCCCATTGATCGTCTGAAGTTCAAGGACATCAAAAAATACAAAGAGCGCCTGAGTTCTGCCCAGAAATCAACCGGTGAAAAAGACGCTCTGGTTGCCATGCGCGGCAGCCTGAAAGGCATGCCGATTGTTGCTGTTGCGTTTGAGTTTGCTTTTCATGGCGGCTCCATGGGCTATGCTGTAGGTGAGAAGTTTACCCGTGCGGCCAAGGTTGCTCTGGACGAAAACATCCCATTGGTGTGTTTCTCAGCAACGGGTGGTGCTCGTATGCAAGAGGCTTTGATCTCGTTGATGCAGATGGCGAAAACCTCCGCCATCATCGAGCGTTTGAAGCAGCAAGGTACACCGTACGTGTCGATCATGACTGATCCGGTGTACGGTGGTGTTTCTGCCAGTTTGGCCCTGTTGGGCGATATCAATGCGGCTGAGCCGGGCGCTCGCGCTGGTTTCGCTGGTCCTAATATTATTGAGCAGACCATTCGACAGAAATTGCCTGCCGGTTTCCAGCGCAGTGAATTTTTGCTGGAACACGGTGCTATCGACATGATCATCCATCGCAATCAGATGCGCGATCGTGTCGGCTCCTTGTTGGCCAAATTCACCAACTACCAGTGGGAGGCATCCGAGCAACTTGAGGAAGAGCCTGAGCTTGACGGTGAGTTGGAAGGTGAGGTGCTTGAAGACGAATCTCCCACTCCGAATGATGGTGAGGAATCCTGAGTTCTACACCAGTTTCGAGGTGAGAGAGCCCACAAAACCCGCTGCTGTTCGGCGGGTTTTTTATTGTTCGGGTTTTTATCAATCCAGACAGTAAGTTTAAAAACAGTACGTAATTTATATCTGGCTGCGCGCTATGTCTTTGCTGCAAACAAACGCCTCATTGTCGGAATGGCTTGAGTACATTGAGTCGGTTCACCCAAGTGAGATTGAAATGGGACTCCGACGAGTTCGCACCGTCGCTGAGCGTATGGGCTTGCTGGAGGCCATGGCCGAGCGCCAGGTAATTACCATTGCGGGCACCAATGGAAAGGGTTCCTGTGTGGCCAGCTTGGAAGCGTTGTTCGCCGCACACCCACAAAAGCCAACCTTTGCCGCTTATACTTCGCCGCACTTTTTGCATTTCAATGAACGTATCCGCCTGAACGGAAAGCCAGCACCAGACCGTGCTGTTTGCGACGCTTTTGCAGCCATTGATTCCGCTCGCGCTGACATCAGCCTGAGTTATTTTGAGTTTGCCACCCTGGCGGCCTTGCATGTCTTTGCCGAAGCAGGCAGTGAGTACGTGATTCTGGAAGTAGGTTTGGGAGGGCGCCTGGACGCTGTCAATATCATCGACGCTGATGTTGCCATCGTGACGTCGATCGCCCTGGATCATCAGGATTGGCTGGGCAGCGACCTGCAGCAGATTGGTCGTGAAAAAGCCGGTATTTTTCGAGGAGGCCGGGTTGCGATCAGCGCCAGCCTTGATATGCCATCTTCGGTGGAAGAGTGCGCCCGCGAGCTGGGGGCGAAACACTGGCAGGCAAGTCAGCACTTTGATTATCGCTGTGAGGCTGGGCATTTGAGTGTGAAACTTGGTGAGCGCGAATTCGCCATGAGCAAACCCGGTTTGCCAATTCCGAGTGTGGTCGCTGCGTTATTAAGTGTAGATGTGTTGGGTATGTGGCCTGGCGATGAATCCGTTGCCCAGGCGTTTCGACACATCCAGTTAACCGGACGATGCCAGCGTGTTTCCTGGCAGGGACGTGAGCTGATACTGGACGTTGCCCACAATCCGGCCGCCAGTGAGCATTTGCAGGCCCAGTTGTCAGAAGACCGCAATGTTCGCTCATTTCTGGTTCTGGGGGCAATGGCGGATAAGGATTTGCCTGGCATCATTCAACCCTGGGTCGGTCAGATTGAACGTGCCTTTGCCTGTGATTTGCCAAATACTCCTAGAGCCGCCACGGCGAAACTTTTATACTCAGAATTGGCCGCCGCTGGGATTCAGGCTCAGGAAGCTGAAACCGTCGAGCAGGCCATGAGCGTTCTGAGCGATGTGTCAGCGGTCGGTGATCGCATCATTATTATGGGATCTTTTTTCACCGTCGCAGCGGCCTTGAGTTACCTGGATGGGACTGAATAGACGCCGACGCTTAGCTGGCAGTGCTCGTTGAAAGGGGAGTGTCCGGGGAGCTTTTACTCGGCGGCGCTGTCCAACAGCACGATATTCGTGCTTTTAAAATATGAGGTTAAGTAATCAGTGGATGACGGTTTAAAGCAGCGCTTGGTTGGCGCGGTAGTTTTGTCGGCGGTGGCCGTATTGTTTGTGCCCGTGCTGTTTGATCAGCATGACAAGCACAAGGTCGACACGGTCAGTCAGATTCCGTCTATGCCCAATATCGATCCCGTTGATTACCAATCGCCCAGTCGCCCCGATGGCATTGATCCGGCGTCTGAACCGGATCAGATGTTTATTCCCGAAGGCGGCAATGAACAAGCTCTCGATGGTCAAAAGGTGCAGCAAGCCGATACACCGGCCGTCAAGACCGTTGCTAACTCCCAGGCAGAACCGTTTATTGCGACGCCCCAACCCGGGCAAACACATTCTCAATCAACACCCACGGCAAGTGGTGGCAGCGCTAAACCGTCCGCTAAAGTGAACAGGCCTGCTGAGAAACCAAAGCCCAAGCCCACAGCAAAACCCGCACCTGAAAAGCGTGTTGAGCCCTCCTCAAACGATATCCTGAAAGCGGACGGTACCCCGAATGCCTGGGTGTTACAGGTGATCAGTTCGTCTTCTGAAGAGAAGGCTAAAAATCTGGTGAAGCAGTTGCAGGATAAGAACTACGCGGCGTACTACCGTTCGGCAAAAACCCCTAAGGGCCTGATTTACCGGGTTTATGTCGGCCCAAAAATCAATCGCAGCAAGGCCGAGCGTCTCAAACGCGAGCTGGACAAACTATTAAATGTCGATGCGTTAATTCTCCGCTTCCAGCCTTGAGCCAAGCTCTGGTAGAATGCGCGCAGATTGGCCCCGGCCGGGGCGTTATTGAGTACGAATATGGCACTTGTTTGGGCAGATTGGTTGATCTTGGGCATCATCGGAGTCTCTTCTCTGGTGGGCATGATCCGAGGCCTGATCAAAGAGGCCCTGTCTCTGGTCAACCTGGCGGCCGCGTTTTTGGTGGCCATGAGCTTCAAAGGCCAGTTGGCACCGATGTTAGGTGGTTGGCTTAGTACTCCTTCCCTGAGAGAACTGGCGGCCTTTGCCATTTTATTTCTGATGACCTTAATTGCCGGCTCATTATTGAACTATCTTTTATCTCAACTGGTTCGAGCCACCGGCTTATCCGGTACTGACCGTTTATTGGGCGTCCTGTTTGGCGCATTACGCGGCGTAGCCATCGTTTTGGCGATGGTCATTATTATTCCTAAAATTTTGCCCGTAGAGCAGGATCCCTGGTGGCAGGCGTCCACCATGATTGCGTATTTTAAAGGCATGGAAGGTTGGGCCATTGGCACAGCTGATCAGGCTTTTGAGTGGTTTAAATCGTTATTTTAATGTTTAGCTGCTGATTGCAGCGCTGTGATTGTCTGGAGCGTAGGCTTTATGTGTGGTGTCGTTGGTATTGTCGGCAAAAGTGATGTCAATTTGCAGATTTATGATGCATTGACCATGTTACAGCATCGGGGTCAGGACGCCGCCGGTATTATGACCTGCCAAGATGGACGTTTGGCTCAGCACAAAGCCAATGGCCTTGTGAGTGATGTGTTTCGCACGCGTCATATGCAGCGCTTGGTGGGGAACTACGGCATTGGGCATGTACGTTATCCCACGGCGGGCAGTTCCGGCCCGGCTCAGGCCCAGCCATTCTATGTAAACTCGCCCTACGGCATTGCCTTGGCTCATAACGGTAATCTGACGAACACTGAAGAAGTGGAACGCGAGCTGTTGCAAAACGACTTGCGCCACATGAATACCGATTCTGATTCCGAGTTGCTGCTGAATGTGTTTGCTCATGAGCTCTTGAAGCAAAACAAGGCCAAGCCCCAGCCAGAAGATTTCTTTAACGCCATTCGCGCCATGCACAAGCGTGTTCGAGGTGGCTATGCCTGTGTTGCCATGATTGCCAACTACGGCATTATTGCGTTTCGCGACGCCCACGGCATTCGCCCCTTGGTGTACGGCAGTCGTGAAACGGAAAGCGGAACCGAGTATATGATCGCCTCGGAAAGCGTCGCTCTAGATGTTAGCGGCTATACCATTGAGCGCGATGTGGCGCCGGGTGAAGCGATTTTTATCAGTACCGAAGGCGAGTTGCACAGTGCGATCTGTGCCGAAGAGGTGAGCCTGTCGCCCTGTATTTTTGAGCATGTGTATTTTGCTCGCCCCGATTCCATCATTGACGGCGTTTCGGTGTATAAATCGCGTCTACGCCAGGGCGAACGCCTGGCTGAGAAGATCCTCCGTGAGCGCCCAGAACACGATATCGATGTGGTCATTCCTATTCCTGACAGCAGTCGTGTGGCCGGCCAGGCCCTGGCTCACAATCTGAATGTGAAATTCCGCGAAGGTTTGGTGAAAAACCGTTACATTGGCCGCACCTTTATCATGCCCGGACAGCAGCAGCGTAAGAAATCCGTACGTCAGAAGCTCAATGCCATTGAACTGGAATTCAAAGGCAAGAACGTTATGTTGGTGGATGATTCGATTGTTCGCGGGACAACCTGTCAGCAAATCATCCAAATGGCTCGTGATGCAGGCGCCAACAAGGTGTATTTTGCCTCAGCCGCACCGGCGGTTAAATTCCCGAATGTTTATGGCATCGACATGCCTTCGGCGACAGAACTGATCGCCAGTGGTCAAACTGATGAGGAAGTCTGTAAAGAGATTGGTGCCGATTGGCTGTTGTATCAGGATCTTGAGGATCTGGTGGCCGCATCCAAAGATGGTAACCCCAATATTGAACAATTTGATTGCTCCGTGTTTACCGGCGAATACATCACAGGTGATGTCGACGAGCAGTATTTTGCCAAGCTGGAAGCTGCGCGCAACGACAGTGCCAAAGCCAAAAAGGCGGTGAGCTCGGATGATACTGCGGTTATTGGTCTCCACAACGGCGCTGTGGAATAGTCTTATAAACAGCTGTTATTTTGTATGTCTGAGCTGCTCGGGCTACACTAAAGCCCTGTAGGGCTTGGCTTAGGTGCCAGTTAAGAAAGCCCAGGGAAATCCCCTGGGCTTTTTTGTTGTGGGTACTCCCAGAAAAGCCTGTTAGCGATAGTGTTTAATGGCGACCACCATGAATGATGAATTTTTAGAACTTTGCAATATCGACACCCTTGCGATTCGCACTGGGCATCGTCGCACGCCGGAAGGTGAGCACAGCGAACCCTTATTCAACACCTCCAGCTATGTTTTTGAGTCTGCGGCGGATGCCGCTGCCAAATTCGCCGGTGATGAGGCCGGGAATGTGTACTCGCGCTATACCAACCCAACGGTGAAAGTTTTCCAAGACCGAATGGCCGTGCTTGAGGGGGCGGAAGCCGCTGTGGCAACGTCGTCGGGTATGGCGGCCATATTGTCAACCTGCATGGCCTTGTTAGAGCAGGGTGATCAAGTGTTGGTATCGCGCAGTGTTTTTGGCAGCACCAGTAATTTATTCAGCAAAATTCTCGCGAAATTTGGTATCGACGTGGTTTTTGTGGAGCTGTCTAATCTCGACAGTTGGACCGCAGCGATGAGCCCAACAACAAGAATGCTGTTTTTGGAAACCCCATCAAACCCGCTGTGTGATGTCGCGGACTTGGGCGCTGTGTCGGCATTGGCAAAAGCCAACAACTGCCGTTTGGTGGTCGATAATTGTTTTTGCACGCCGGCGTTGCAACGACCTTTGGAATTGGGTGCCGATATTGTTGTGCATTCTGCCACCAAATACATTGATGGTCAGGGGCGCTGCATGGGCGGAGTTGTGCTGGGGAACCAAGCGGATATGGAAGAAGTCTTAGGCTTTGTTCGTACCGCCGGGCCGACGATGGCACCGTTTAATGCCTGGGTATTTTTAAAGGGTTTGGAAACTTTACGATTGCGTATGGATGCCCATTGCCAGAATGCCCAGAAGCTGGCGGAATGGCTGCAGCAACAGGAGGCCATTGAGCAGGTTTTCTACGCCGGTTTGCCAGAGCATCCCGGCCATGAATTGGCGAAACAGCAACAACGTGGTTTTGGTGGTGTCTTGTCATTCCGCTTGAAAGTCAGTGAAGCCTCTGAGCAGCGCGCTGCGGCCTGGCGTTTTATTGATGCCACCTGTCTGGTTTCTCTGACAGCGAATTTAGGGGATGTTAAAACGACAATTGTGCACCCGGCAACCACTACGCATTCTCGTCTGAGCCCGGAAGAAAAAGTTGAAGCCGGTATCAGCGAAAACCTGATTCGTATCGCTGTTGGTCTTGAGGATATCGACGATTTAATTGTCGATATGGAACGCGGGCTGAAAGCACTATAGGAAAGCATAAATAGAAGGGTTGCCTGGGAATGGCAGCCCTTATTTTTATTCAGTTGGCCAAATAGGAGATACCCTTGAGCCATTCGGTATTGCAGCAATCACTTGAGCAACTTGGCAAAGTCGTACTGGGGAAAGAAGAACAATTAAAGTTAGCTATGGCCTGTTTATTGGCGAAAGGGCATTTGCTCATTGAGGATTTGCCTGGTATGGGTAAAACCACCTTGGCTCATGCGCTCGCTGCGGTAATGGGGTTGCAATACCAGCGTGTCCAGTTCACCAGTGACATGTTACCAGCCGATTTATTGGGTGTTTCCGTTTTCGATGCTCAAAACAGTCGTTTTGATTTTCACCCCGGTCCCATTTTTACACAACTGCTGCTGGCTGATGAAATTAACCGTAGCACGCCAAAAACCCAAAGTGCGTTACTGGAAGCCATGGAAGAAGGGCAGGTGAGCATTGAAGGTGAAACTCGTCCATTGCCTAAACCTTTTTTCGTGTTGGCAACTCAAAACCCGGTGCACCAGTCCGGTACTTTTCCTTTACCGGAATCTCAACTCGATCGATTTTTAATGCGTATTTCATTGGGCTACCCTTCTGCGGCGGCTGAGCGATTGCTGTTAAAAGGCGTGAACCCCCGAGAGTTCTTAAAATCGCTGCAGGCCACTATGAGCCTTGAGCAACTGGCAGAACTGCAGGCGAAAACCAGTGAGGTTCATATCAGCGATCATGTGTTAGATTATATTCAGCGCCTGGTGCAATTCAGCCGCGATTACGATGGCTTCAGCTATGGCATTTCCCCACGTGGTGCTTTGGCGTTGGTATCTGCTGCAAAAGCCTGGGCGCTGGTCGAAGGGCGAGAGCATTTGCTCCCAGAAGATGTGCAAGCAGTGATGCCCTCTGTGATGGAGCACCGACTGCGGGCGAGCAGTCATGCTGCGGGTCAAGGTCAGCTGGTGGACATCGTTATTAATGCTGTGGATGTTCTGCAGGGCTAATGGCTGTGGCCGCGCAAAAACACAAACGCCCGTTATCAAGCGCTCGTGAAAACGAGATTGGGCAAGGGTGGGTCGCCAATGTACGCCGGCGTATTCGTCGCTGGGCCTTAAAGCGGCGCCGAGCCCAATCAGCGTTTGTTCTGGATCGCAATAATCTGTTTATTTTTCCTACCGGCTCTGGCTTTTCGCTGTTACTGGTTATGTTGTTGATGTGGCTGTTGGGCACGAACTACGACAATAACCTGATTCTCGCCTTGGCCTTTTTACTGGGTAGCATTTTAATCACTTGTATTCTGCACACCCATGCGAGTCTCGCAGGCTTGAAAGTGGAGCTGATGCAGATTCAGGAAGGCTTTGTTGGCGATGAATTGCAAGTGAATCTGCGTTTGAGCAGTCAGGGTAAGCGTGACTACCCTGATGTTCGCCTGTTTTGGGCGGGGCAATTCCCAAAAGCTGTGCACATTGAAGAGCAGGAGCCCCTGCGGCTGTCACTGAGCTTTACTGCCCCTCGGCGAGGACCAGTTTCACCACCGTTGTTATGTGTTGAAAGCCGCTATCCCTTGGGTTTACTGCGTTGTTGGACGTGGTTGCGTTTTGATGCTGAAGCACTGGTTTATCCAAAACCGGTGGATGCCGGGCCGCTTCCGGCCAGTGCAAGCAGTGAAGGCAGCGGTGACAGCGAGCCCGTGTTGCTTGAAGGCGCAGAGGATTTCAGCGGTTTTCACAGTTATCGTGATGGTGAATCCCTGCGACACATTTCCTGGAAACATTATGCTCAGGGTAAAGGCCTGTTCGTAAAAGACTTTCAGGCCTATGCAGATGAGCAATTATGGATCGATTGGGATGCGTTGCCAGGAATGGATCGTGAAGCTCGCCTGCAACGTCTCTGCGATTGGTTGTTGCACTTGGCCGAGGGTGTGCAGCCTTTTGGCATGCGTTTGCCGGGGATGGAAATAGCACCGAATATCGGGCCTGAACATCGTTTACATTGTTTGCGTTGCCTGGCCAGTTTTGAAGCGGCGCAATTGGCTCCAATCGACGTGGGGTATTATCTGGAGGGCGGGGTGTGAGCTTAGTTTATCAAATTCCCCGCAAAGCACTCTGGTGGTTGCTGATCGCGCAGGCGGCGGTGATACTTCCTTTACTGCAACACTTGCCGAGTTGGTTAATACTCGTGTGGACTGTCTGTGTTGCCTGGCGTGTACAGATTGTTCGTGGAGTTTATGACGCACCCAAATCGATTGTAAAAATTCCTTTGGCGCTGGCCATGGTGGCCGCACTGATCTTAAGCTTTGGCAAATTGTTTGCACTGGAGCCTTTGGTGGCTTTGTTGCTACTGGCGTTTTTGTTGAAACTCTTGGAGCTGCAATCGCAACGGGACGTGCTGTTGCTTTTGTTGTTGGGCTTTTTTGTCGGCTCTACTCAGCTGTTATTTTCGACCAGTATCCTGGCGTTTCTATACGCGGTATGTTCATTTACTTTATTGCTCACCGCCTTTATGGCGCTGCATACCGCAACTGAATCCAAATCACTTTGGCAAAGCCTGAAAAAGTCCTCACTGATTATTGTGCAGGCTGTGCCCCTGGCCGTACTGTTGTTTTTTATTATGCCGCGCATTGGCTCCCTCTGGACGGTACCCATGTCGAGTGGCAGTGGCAAAACTGGCTTCAGTGATTCCATGGCACCAGGCAACATCAGCCAGTTAAACAAGGATTATTCGCCGGCGTTCCGGGTTGATTTTGCGGATAAAAAGCCACCCGCTCAACGGGAGTTATATTGGCGGGGGCTCAGTTTAAGCGCCTTCGATGGTCGTCGCTGGGAAATGCCTTTTCAGAATCGCAACGCGCGTTTACGTTACCATCATTTGCGTCAGCAGGAACGGAAACAGCCGCCGCAGTGGAAGGTCGACTTCACAGGATACCGTCGGCAGGCGGATGTGCTGTTTTTTGACTATGAAGTCATGATGGAACCCAGTTTTCAACCTTGGTTATTCAGTATGGCTACGGCGGAAGTGGGGCTCAATAATGTTATTGCAACGGATGATTTCTTGCATTTGCGTGAGAGCCCTGTGGCTCAGCGTTTGTTGTATCGGGTGCGTTCCTACCCCCAGTTTTCTCGAGAAATCGATTCCCTGACTCGCGGCCAGCGTTTTATTAACACACAGCTTCCACAGGATGTGAATCCACGCACTGCGCAGTTGGTGGCATCGTGGCGCCAAGAAGGTAAAAGTGATCGACAGATCATTGCTCAGGCGCTACGTTGGTTCCAGGGGGAGTTTACCTACAGCCTTCAAGACACCGCTCTCGCGGCCGAAAACCCGGTCGATGATTTTCTGTTTAATCGTCAGCGTGGTTATTGCGAGCATTTCTCCAGCGCGTTTGTAGTGATGATGCGCGCGGCGGATATTCCCGCGCGTGTGGTGTTAGGGTATCAGGGAGGGCAGTGGAATGACGATGAGCAATATCTGCTCGTCACTCAGGCCGATGCCCATGCTTGGGCGGAAGTCTGGTTGCCGAGCGTCGGGTGGCAGCGCGTAGACCCGACCAACGCCGTGGCACCCGAGCGGATCGAGTTGGGTTTTCGGGAGTACATTGAGCAGGCCAGTGCTGCCAGTGAAACGAATGGTTTTGCCGAGTTACGCCAAGCCCCCTGGCTGGCGCAGGTGCAAATGCGCTTGGATGCTTTGAACTACAGCTGGCAGAGCTGGGTGTTAAGTTACGATCAGGAGCAGCAGCTGATCTTTTTTCAAAAAGTTCTGGGTGGCGATGAGCATTGGCGCATTGTGGCGGCATTGATGGCTTCGGCGACGTTGATGCTGGCAATATTGGGCTTGTGGTTGTGGTGGCGAGCGCGGCCGTTACCGCCGCCCCCTGAGCTGCTTCCCTGGTTATTGTTGGAACAGAAGCTTCAGCGATCGGGTTGGCAGCGGAATCCTGCGGAAACGGCGCAGCAGTTTGCTGAGCGAATAGGTTCTGAGAAACCGGAACTCGCCGGCATATTGGGGCGCTATACACAGTTGGCCTACAAGCTGTTGTATTTGCCCCCGAATACCGAGCAGCAAGAAGCCATTATTCAACAGCTTCGACGCCTGCGAAACTCTCTTCGCCTTTAGTCCTCTAAGCCTAAGCCCCGGTTTTTCAGCGCGGGAATGGACCGGGGCATCTATCGCCCGGATTCTCTCGCTTTCAATGATCCCTGATCAGTGGCAGAATCCCATGCTTTGTCGCTTCAAACGCCGTAATAAGAAAGACTAAATAATGATCAAACGTTTTATTTCCAAATTTAAGAGCCCTCGCTCCAGAGTTGCTGTCAACGTTGTACTAACAACCGCTTTGACGGTGGGCTTTGCTGCCAGCAGTCAGGCCAAGCCTCTGGCAGACTACCTGAACGAAGTTAAGGCTATGCCCGAAGCGAGTTTGCTGACCGCTGCCGGGCCAGACGCTGTTGATATTCGCAGCGAAAAATTACTGATTCCAGCATCCACAATGAAACTCCTGACCGCTTATTTGGCACTGGATCGCTGGGGGGAAGACCATCGTTTAAGCACAGAGTTTTATCGTTCAGGCGATACACTGTGGGTGCGAGGTTTAGGCGATCCAAATCTAACGTCAGAAGAATTGGAACTGGTGGCCTTGGCTTTAGATAAGAAACTGGATTTAAGCGGTATTAAAAAGCTCGCCGTCGATCACAGTTATTTTCCCGATATCAATCTGGATGGTCGAGGCAAATCAAACAACCCTTATGATGCGGCCAATTCAGCAATCGGTGTTAATTACAATACCGTTTATTTAAAACGCGACCGTCGGGGTTTGTATTCTGGTGAGGCCCAAACCCCTATGACGCCAATGGCCAAAAAACTTGGTCGGTGGGTGAAGGGCAGCTATCGCATGAGCTTACCGGGTGGTCGTGATAAAGCCGCTCAGTATTTCGCTGAAGTGTTTAGCCAAATTGTTTTTGGCAAGCAGTTGCCCATTGAAATCTCCGTTTTGCCAGCAGGCGCTGAAAAAGTCTACACTCATAAAAATTCCAAAACCATGGCTCGCGTCGTCGAGCAAATGCTGGAGTATTCGAACAATTACACAGCGAATCAATTGTTTCTTTTATTGGGTGCTGAAGCCAATGGCGGAGTGGTGAGCGAGCAAGCGGCTATTGATTATGCCAGCCGACGATTTCGTGACAAGCTGGCTTGGAAAGAGTTCGCAATTTTCGATGGCGCCGGTCTCTCTCGCAAAAACCGTTTGAACACTAAGCAGTTGTTGTCAGTGGCTGAACAAATGCGTCCTTGGCGTTGGTTGCTACCGAGCGCTCGTGATCATATTCGTGCAAAAACGGGCACGATGTTGAGAATCAGCAGTTTGGCCGGCTTTTATCGTGACCCTAAGGGGCACTGGCGTGCCTTTGCCTTGATGATCAATGATGAGGATGTCACCTTTGACTACCGTTTCCGCCTGTCTGAGCAGCTGGGGCGATAGGCTCAAGGCCTCTTTCTGAGCTTCTCTTTGGCAATGCGTCATAATGGTGCATTGCCAGTATTCCCTCACTATATCTGCCTTGTTCTAGTGCAGTTTTGCCCTCCCTAAAATCACCGCCCTGGTGCAAGCCTTTGAATGTATGCCTGTTTCCAAGGCACGCCCGGCTTTTTTCGTTTTAGGCACGATTACTGCTATACCACCTCTGATTTGGCTGTGCGAGGCCATATAAAAACCATAGCAAAAAAGAGATGTGCTCTATGAAACGATTATTATCATTGGTCTTGCTCGGGGGAGCGCTACCCAACACGGTATATGCCGATGCCCTGAACGGCGCCAATACTGCTTGGATTCTAACCGCCACCGCCCTTGTCTTATTCATGACCCTGCCAGGGCTTTCTCTTTTTTATGCCGGTCTGGTACGCAGTAAAAATGTACTGTCGGTATTGATGCAATGTTTTGCCATCGCTTGTGTAGCGTCTATTTTATGGTTGGTCTTCGGCTACAGTCTGGCCTTCGCTGAAGGCAACAGCTGGATCGGTGATTTCAGCAAAGCGTTTTTGTATGGCATTGATGCAGGAACCCTGAGCGGCGATATTCCCGAACCGTTATTTTTCATTTTCCAAATGACCTTTGCGATTATTACTCCTGCGTTGATTGTGGGTGCGTTCGCCGAACGTATGAAATTCTCTTCGATGTTACTGTTCAGTGCGGCTTGGTTAATCTTTGTGTACGCTCCGGTTTGCCACTGGGTTTGGGGCGGTGGATGGCTGCAGGAAATGGGCTTACTTGATTTCGCCGGGGGGACGGTTGTGCACGTTACTGCTGGCGTAGGTGCATTGGTTGCCGCGATGGTGATTGGCAATCGTCGTGGCTATCCGCGCACGCCGATGCCTCCGCATAATCTGACAATGACGGTAACCGGTGCCGGTATGTTATGGGTAGGTTGGTTTGGTTTTAACGGCGGCTCCGCGTTGGCCGCCAATGGTGATGCAGCGATGGCCATGTTGGTGACGCATATCTCTGCTGCCGCCGGTTCCTTGGCCTGGATGACCATTGAGTGGCTTCGCCATGGCAAACCGAGTGTGTTGGGTATTGTAACGGGTATGGTTGCCGGTTTAGGTACGATTACACCGGCTTCGGGTTTTGTTGGCCCGGGCGGTGCGTTAGTTATTGGTTTGGTTGCCGGCGTTGTGTGTTTCTATGCAACGCAATGGATTAAACGTAAGTTGCTGATCGATGACTCCTTGGATGTTTTCCCGGTGCACGGTGTGGGTGGCATTATAGGAACCTTAATGGCCGGTGTGTTCGCGTCCCAAGATCTAGGGGTCTTTTCCGGCTGGGGTTTTGCCGATGGCATTGAGACCATGGCCGGGCAGGTTTGGGTTCAATTCGTGGGTGTAGCTGCAACGTTTGTGTATACCGGGATTGTGACCTTTGTGTTGTTAAAGCTCGTTGGCTTAATGACTGATGGTATTCGTGTGAGCGATGATGAGGAAGTGGAAGGCCTGGATATCGTCTTGCATGAAGAGGTTGGTTATAAGTTTTAGTATGGAAGTGGTAATGCGGGTCGCCGACATTCGTGTCAAGGTGAAGGTGGCCATTACTTTCTAGAGACACATAAGCGGGCCGATGAAACTCTTCATCGGCCGCCCATACCCTGGACGTTCAAAAAACAATAGGGTTATCCATGGCTCTCTTGAGGGGAAACCTGCTATTCAGAATACCTGACCTCACATCATTTAATTGAGCTTGAGCCGTCCAAATTCAAGTTCACGCTTTTGCTTCTTTAAACAGTTTTTCCTGACCCACATGGTTTCTCCGGCATTATCAATAACCTTAAAACAGTGGCCATTACCATCACTGAAATGCTCAGCAGTACCATCGTTGTAGTTGCCAATATCAACCGACTCACGACGGCGATTGAATTCTTTCAGTTCCTCGCTGTGTAGGTACTGACGGAACTTGTTGTCGAAAACGGTGTTATGTGGCCCGGTGTTTTGTTCAGTTTCCGTTCCTAGCGGACTTTCGCTGCCAGAATCGTCATTAATGATGGATTGAATCAGAGAGTAATCAATTGCGGGCGAGGGAGGAGGCTGGTCTGTAGCCTCTGTTTTCTGTGAGGGTTGTGGGTGGTCAGCCTGAGGCGCTGGGGCGTTTGTGCTCTGCGGTGTGATTGCCGCTTCGACCTTTGCCGTTTCCGCTTCGGGTTTGCGAACAGGCGGTTCACTGACGGCTTGGGGTGTGTTTAGACTGACACTTAATGTTGTGTGAGAGTTTGGTGTATCGAATTCCGGTTGGCTCAGAAACGCCAGGCTGATAAAAATCCCAAACGCGGCGAGGGTAGTAAACAGTGCCGGGCCATCCCAGCCTGAGATCAGTTTGTCTTGTGGGGCAGGAAAGCCAATGTCGGGATTGTGTGCCAAAAAAAGTGCCGGCAAGAACGGTTTAGTTTCCGGCGCCAGTGGGCATTCGTCCGTTGATAGGTAAGTACTCTGTTCCAATTGCACTGGATTCAAAAGTTAGCGAAGCGTTTAAGGATAGTGTTTGGGCAGTGCTGATTTGGATTAGTTCCGTGTTACCTTGCCTGCGCTCACAGGGGGTTCTAGATTCTTGGTGTCAGTGTTGCATCAAGTTCGTTGCAGAGTTGGTTAAAGGCCTGGTACTGGCTTAGGAACACTTGGCCGCTGAGGCTCTGCAAAAAACGGGATTTTTGTAACTGATCCATCACCGGACCTTTAACTTCCGATAAATGAAAGCGGATGCCAGCGTGGTGCAAGCGTTGGTTGAGGGATTCCAGACCTTCCAGGGCAGAGTAATCAATGCTGTTAATAGCAGAGCACATGAGCACGACATGTTCGACGCCTTCTCGGCTGATGGCTTCCGCGTAGAGCTTATCTTCCAGGTAGCGAATATTCGCAAAATACAAACTCTCGTCCACCCGCGCCGACAGTACCGCACCGCTACAAATAACTGAATGACGGTCTTTATTTCGAAAATGCTGGGTGCCGGGCATCAGACCTACCTCGGCAATATGTGGGCGTGAGGTTTTCCAAAGATGGAGCGCAAGGGAAATGGCGACGCCCGCAAAAATACCCGTTTCCACGCCTTGCAGTAATACCAGAGAGAGGGTCGTAATCAAGGCGATAAAATCAACTTTGCTGACGCGCCAGGTATCCCGAATCGAATGCCAGTCCAGTAAAGAGCTGACGGCAACGATAATCGTCGCTGCCAGGGTGGCATGGGGCAGATAATAAAATAACGGCGTTAAGAAAAGACAGGTCATGGCAATGCCAATAGCGGTGAACACACCGGCCATCGGGCTGAGGGCGCCCGCGTCAAAACTCACCACAGAACGAGCAAAGCCGCCGGTCACGGGGTAAGCTCCTGAGCAAGCCGCAGCCATATTGGCGGCGCCGAGCCCGAGCAGTTCCTGATCGGGCTCAATACGTTGGCGGCGTTTGGCGGCGAGCGATTGTGCAACGGACACGGATTCAACAAAACCAATCAAACTGATCATTAACGCTGCGGGAAAAAGATCCCGAGCCAACGGCCCGTTGAACTCGGGAAGCTGAAGATCAGGGAGACCGGCTGGAATACTCGCCACAATGGATAAGCCCTGTTGATCAAGGCCCAGGAATTTCACCAACAAAATCGCGATAACAATCACGACGATCGGCCCGGCTTTGCCGAACAGTTCGGCATTGTGTTCACTGACGCCACAGCGTTTAAGCAGAGCGCTAGCATATTGGCGGCTCAGAATCAGCAGTCCCAGGCTAGCCAAACCAAGTACGAGAGCAAGGCTACTAAAGGCTGAGTGATTGTGCACAAAGCTGTTCAGCATATCGGGTAGTGTATGACCGGCGAGTGGAAACCCCAAAAAATGTTTCAGCTGACCCAAGGCGATCAATAGAGCCGAGCCAAAAATAAAACCCGACATCACGGCATGGGATAGCAGACTGGCGAACCATCCTAATCGCAGCAAACCCATCAGTACTAATAGAGCGCCTGAGATCGCTGCCAATAACATGGCAGCTTGAATGGCCTGTTCCCCGGTGTACTGGCTAATCGTGCTGGCGGTAAGCAGTGAAATGATCGCGACGGGGCCTACCGCCAGAACTCGGCTGCTGCCAAATACTGCATAAGCCAATAACGGCAATATGCTGGCATACAAGCCCATTTGAGCTGGCAGCCCCGCCAGCATGGCATAGGCAAGGCTTTGTGGTATCAGGAGAATAGTAACAATAACCGAGGCCAGGGCATCAGCAGGTATATCACGTTTGTGATAATCCTTTTTCCAGGGGAAAACACTGGGCAAGAGTGTAGAGTGCATGGCCTTTCTCGATTATTTCGTACCGGAACGGGCTACGGTTTTAAAGTACGTCCAAGGGAATTTTTAAATATCGAGTTCCATTGGATTCTGCTGGAGGTTTGTGACCCGCCCGCATATTGATTTGCACCGAAGGTAAGATTAGGCGAGGCATCGTGAGTTGCGCATCACGGTGTTGGCGCATCGCGACAAATTCAGATTCACCGACATCAGCCACGTGAATATTCTTACGTTGTTCAGCAATTGTGCTTTGCCATTGATATTCCTCTCGGCCTTCGGGTAAATAGTCGTGGCATAAGAAAACCCGAATGTGATCTGGCAGGCTCAATAACTTTTGAATGGACTGATACAAAATGCGTGCGTTCCCGCCGGGAAAGTCACAGCGAGCAGTGCCGTAATCCGGCATGAAGAGGGTGTCGCCCACAAACAACGCATCTTCGACCAAGTAGCTGATACAGGCGGGAGTGTGGCCTGGGGTATGAATGACCTTTGTTTTCAGTCCGCCAATCGTAAATTCATCGCCATCTCGAAATAATTGGTCGAACTGACGGCCATCCCGAGCGAACTCGGTTTCCGCATGGAACAAATCCCCAAAGACACTTTGCACCTGTGTAATGTGTTCCCCAATGGCGATCTTCCCGCCCAGCTTCTGTTGGATATAAGGCGCGGCGGAAAGGTGATCGGCGTGCACATGGGTTTCCAGCAGCCACTGCAACTGCAGACCTTCGTTGTTAATCAAGTCCACCAAGCGATCAGCATTATGCGTAGATGTTCGCCCGGACGCGGGATCGTAATCCAAGACTGAATCCACAATTGCACAGGCCGAGCTTGTCGGGTCTTTGATGAGATAGCTAATGGTATATGTCTCAGGATCGAAGAAACCGCGAACATCCGCCACCGGAAGGCTAGAAGACATGCTGATACATCCCAGAGTGTGATTAGAAGTTGGGCTAGGATAGGGGGGGCATGACCTTATGTCAATTTTGGAATAAGCTTATTTCTTTTTTGTATATGTGAGGTGCCTGATTTTGAGAGAAATGAGGTGAGAGGGTAAATGGGCCTAATTGAGGTGATTACTCCAGATTCTCGCCTAGGACATATTCTCGCCTAGGACAAAGCTACTACAAATGGGTGTTTTAATGTTTCTATATCCTAATGTTGTTTGATTTTTGAGCTGTTCTTGTTGGGTTGGGCGGTTTTTTGTGATGGGTTTGGATTGATTTGTCTAAACTTACAGTTTATCGTTTCTCTCGGAACATAAACCCTAACTCCCTGTGGTCATTTCAAGGAACGAAGATGCATTCATTGCTGCGCTCTCCTATCGCGTTATTTCTGTTTTCGCAAATCGTCTTATTTACCGCTCAACAAAGCCTAGCCGCTCAAACGGCCACCCCGCCTGGGTTGAGTTTGCCTAATATCACCTTGGAATCGAATTTGGGTGGTTACTATCGAGGCGAACTGGGTGGACAGGCCCGCGTTGATCACCTTGGTGCCGCTGTCTACGAAATCCCCTTTGAAATCCCTGAGCATATCGGAGCATTACGCCCAAATCTGAGTATCTATTACAACAGTAATGCAAAAGAAGGGCTCTTGGGACAAGGCTGGTCGATTCGAGGCATTGACGACAAAATTGAGCGTTGTTCCAAAACAATGCTGCATGACGGCGAAGTTGGAACTATTGGATACGACAGTGATGATAGATTTTGTTTGAATGGCCAACGCCTAATTGCTATCCAAGGTACTTACGGAGCAAATGGAACGGAGTACCGAACTGAAAACGACCGATTTGCTCGAATTACCTCACAGGGACAAAGCGAAAGTGGGCCTTTGTCATTTAAAGTTGAAACGAAATCAGGCCTTATTAAGCATTATGGAGTTGAGACATCAAAGATCGAAGTTTGGCAACGGAATCTCGTAGTCACCTGGGCTTTAGGTAAAGTCGAAGATCGATCAGGTAATATGTATAAATACCAGTATGACCGATCTGCGAATTACAGTTCTTACCAAATTAGGAAAATTATTTTTGGGCATAACAACTCTTTCAATGATAGTTACAGAGTTGAGTTTAAAAGTGAGGGATCTTGGCGCACTGGGAGGCAAGGCGGGTTCAGGAAAACCTTTTCTTTTAAGAGAATTCAAAGTGCTGAGGTTTATGTTCGCAACGATAAAGTTTCTACACTTTACTTTCGTTATAAAAACCCATCTCCTGTGGATCAGCTAACTTCTATCAAAAAATGTGGGAAGGGGGGGTGCCCAGAGACACTTAATATCGAATGGGCTGGAAATGGCGCATTGACTGCTGATCCCCAGTTCTTAAACGTTCCCTTTGAACCTATTCCTGCCGATGGCTCGCGCTCTTGCCCGAAAGAAATGCAGGACTACCCGCGTTGGCATGATTTTGATGGCGATGGCCGAGTGGATTACCTGTTCTTTGAGCCGCAAAGCTCATTTACTTTTGATGCATCATCCATACTTAGTCCGAAGCTCTGGCTCAGTAGCCGTGATACTGTAGAAACTTGGTCCAGTGACGCTGCAAATGATGTCGAGGAGCTGCTGTTTGGTGACATCGACAACGACGGTAAAACCGACATTGTCAATGTTGATGAGGATGTTTCTGGCAATATAGAAGTCTCACTATCAACTGGTACGGGTTTTTCTACTCAAAATTGGGGTTTATCTCCCACTGATCCTGCTGAAACGGTGTGGGGAAATCAGACATACACAACGGCTCCATTGGATTCAGAGCATAGTTTGAGAGACGTCAATAGTGATGGGCGTCTCGATTTTGTGTCTATCTATCGGTACAGCACTAGACGCAATCAGGGTGGACAAAATCTGGATTTTGCATGGTTCGATGTCTATGTTCGCCTCAATACAGGCAGTGATTTTTCAGTGGCAACCAAATGGGCCGCGGGTGTGAACGGATACTATGACAAGGGCAGGTCTTGGGTTGATGTTAACAGTGATGGATTAATAGATATTGTCTCGGGGAGTTTGGCGTTTCACATCAACAATGGCTCTATTTTTTCGAGTGCTCAAAATTGGAGTAATAACTCAAACAACTATCCTTACGAGCAATCTCCGAATGCATCGTATATGGATGTTAACAAGGATGGGTTGCCTGATCGGTTGGAATATAAAGAACTCAATGGCCAAACAGGTTGGCATTACCGTATTAATGATGGCTCCGGGTTTGAATCTTATGATCATTTTTATACCAATGCCGGACTTATTCCCGATGTGAATGGAGATGGCTATTTAGATAGCTCAAGTTTCCACTATGAATTACTCCAACACATTAATGCACAGGCCGCGCACAATAGTGATAAATATAAAGTAAGTGGCGGAGTGTCTGTATTATCTCCTCCGTATGGACAATCGGCTGGTGGGTCATTCAGCATACTGAATGGTATTGCGAGTGGCGATGCGACAAAAGGGCACAATTTCCATCGCCAGATTTTAGATTTTAATAACGACGGTAAGTCGGATCATGTGATTTCATTAGCGAATCATTGTAAAACCGGTTATTTCAGAAATGTCCCGATATACACCTATGGGGAAATCGGCAGGATGTTACTCCAAATCAATAAAACTGTAGATGCTAATAAGGTTAGCAAGATCACGAATAGTGTAGGTGCGTATTCGGAGTTTAGCTATGACTCTATTGCGAATAGTGTTGTACATACTGCAAGTTCTGGATCAGCCTTGCCGATGAAAGATGTAACGGGTGGCCGAACAGTAGTACATACTTTGAAACAACCGAATGGTATGGGTGGCGAGTGGACTAAGACTTATCATTATCAAGGCCGAAAACTGAGTGTTGATGCTAGAGGGGACTTGGGTTTTGAGAAAATTACGGTCAGTAACTCTCAAACGGGTATTACAACAAAAACACATTATTCTCAGGTTTTTCCTACAATTGGTCGTCCAGTTGAAATTGAGAAAGAACATATTGCCAGTGCTCGTCTTTTATCTCGTACTCAGTACACGTACGCTACTCAGGGCACGATTGGTAGCGGTCCAGTATTTCCGTATGTGAGCAGTTCAACGAGCCAAAAATACGATCCGGAAGATGGCCGTTTGCTCAGTACACGTATTGTTAACAATACTGTTGATACCTACGGCAACGTAACTCTTTCGAACGCTGAGCTCAATGATCATGAAACTGGAGTGACGTTTAATACACAAAAGCAGCGTAACTTTACCGTTAATGCCAGCACTTGGCGCTTGGCTCAGCTGGACCAAGAGCAGGTACAGTTTGGTCAAGGTGGTGTATTTGATATTGCGCTCACTCGTACAACCAGCTTTGATTACTATGCGAATGGATTAGTGCATCACCGCTATCAGGAGCCTAATTCAGGCGCGCCTCTGGAGTTGACTCAGCGTTTTGAATACAACAGCAAGGGGCGTCCGATTAAAGTCGAGATTTCCGGGCCTGGCATTACAACGAGATCCAACCTTACTGAGTATCATAGCTGGGGATTGCAACCTAAATCTGTACATAATGCTGTGGGGCATAAGACCTCATACACTTGGTCTCGAGAAGGGTTCTTAACTTCTCAACAAGACGTTAATGGCCTCGCTCAAACTTTCTCTTTTGACAATTACGGTTCCGCTACGGGAACAGTATTGCCCGATGGGAATACTGTTCAGTACGCTATGCGTCGCGACACCACCGGCCAAAACAACAATGCAAAATACTACACCGAAGTCATCCCCACAGGCAAACCCGCCGTACGAACCTTCTACGACATGCTCGGTCGCCCAGTGCGTGTCCGCACCCAAAGCTTCGACGGCCGCTACGTGAATCAAGATACACAATACGATGCCTATGGTCGCCAATATCGAGTGTCAGAAGCATACTTCGATGGTGATACTCCGGTGTGGAATACCACGCACTACGATGCGTATCATCGAATCAGTTCGGTCGATGCGGCGGATAATGTTTCGGATACCACGTTTGATTACGATGGTTTTGAAGCGGGCGTGAAAGACAATGCCAATCGCCGCCAAGTGGCCAAAACGAATGCCAATGGTTGGTTGATTGAGTCTGTTGATAAAGCGGGTACTAAAACTGACTTCAGCTATAACGCCGCGGGACAGCGTACTCGTGTGCGCAGCGCGGTGGGGCTGAGCAAGCAATTCTCTGTGCTGTATCAATACGATCGTTTGGGGCGTATGACTCAGCAAGACGATCCAAGTCATGGCGTCTACAGCTACGAATACAATGCCTTGGGTCAACGTGTTAAAGAAGTGAGTCCCAAAATGTGGGCCGCCAGTCAAAGCGTGCAATTTGCTTATGACCTTTTGGGGCGTATGACCCATCGCTATGAACCCGAAGGCACAACCACATGGGAATATGACAATACCGCCAATGGCAATATGGGCCTGGGTAAACTGCATCGCGAAAGCATGACGGGTTTCAGTCGTCAATACGCGTACGCGGCCGGTCAGTTTGGTCGCTTAACCTCAACCACGACTCAGATCCAAAGTGTGAGTTACACCGAGGGAATGAGTTACGACAATGAAGGTAATCTGGAAACCATAACGTATCCGGCGACTCCGGGGAGTCCGACGGGGTGGAAAGCGCGTTATCAATACAATGATTTGGGCTTCCTGGAGCGTGTCACGAACGATGCCGATACCGAGGTGTATTACCAGCTGGTCAATACGGATGCGGCAGGGCGCTTAACCGAGCAATGGATGGGGGATGGCAGTACCTTAACCCAAACCTATGCGGCCAACAGTTTGCGAGTCACTTCGCAGCAAACCGTAAAAGCGGACAATAACGCCTTACAACATTTTAACTACGCCTATGACAATCTGGGCAATATGACCCAACGCCAGGATGTTACGCGCAATTTGAGCGAAGCCTTTACCTACGATAATTTGGATCGTTTAACCAGTGCTCAAGTTGCTGGTCAAACCAAAGTGGATTACGGCTTTGACGAAGCCGATAACATCACCTTGAAATCTGACATCGGCAGCTACGGTTACAGCGCCACCCGTGCCAATGCGGTGATTGATACCGTTTTGAATGGCGTGGCCGCCAATTACAGCTACGATGACAATGGCAACTTCTTTGCCGGCGACAATATGCCCGGCGCAACTTGGAGCAGCTACAACAAGCCACTGACCTTAACCGAAGGTAGCCATCGTTATGAGTTCAGTTACGGACCTAACCGCGCGCGTTATCGCCAGCTTTATCAAGAAACCGGTCAAGCGGATCGAGTCGTTCATTATGTCGGCGGTAACTTTGAAGTTATTGCTCAGGGTAGCTCGACAGAGTATCGCCACCTAGTTCGGGCGAACGGTCGAGTAGTGATGATGCGTCGTGAGAAAACAGGGGGCACACCCAGTACAGATCATGAATACCTGCACCGTGATCATTTAGGATCGATCACGACTATCAGTAAAGAAAGCGATGGCAGTGCTCTAGGTGAAGTAAGCTACGACGCTTGGGGTAAACGACGCAGTGCCACCGATTGGGCCAGTACTTATCAAGCTCCAACAAGCTTCGACAACTTCGATCGCGGCTACACCGGCCATGAACACCTGTCAGGTGTGGACATTATTCATATGAATGGGCGGGTTTATTCGGCCGAGCTGGGTAAAATGATGAGTCCTGACCCTGTCACTGCAGAGCCAGATAATGGGCGTAACTACAATCGTTACACGTATGCCTTTAATAATCCACTGAGATATACAGATCCTACTGGGTATACTGCCGATGAAGACCCAAATCTTTTAGGAGAAGATCTAACTTTAACTGGCGATGATAAGTCTTTCTGGTTCTGCATATTGAGAGTAGGAATATGTGAACCTGGAGAGGAAGCAGGTGACCCTATTTGGGGTGTGGGTGCCTTGACTCCAGATGAGGAGGATGCATTAGACTGTTGGAATTCGGGAGAATGTAATGAGGCTAATACTGATAGTCCTTTGAATTTAGAGGGGGCAACATTTTCAGAACGCGCAGAAATATATGGGGAAATGCAGAAATTACTGGATAAGGCTGGAATCGACGTGGTTTGGTTTGGAGTTGCTGCTAAGTTGAATGACTATTTTGCAAGCCGAGAATGGATGCTCACCCCAGATGCTGGAAAGTATTTGAATGGATTAGGTGTTGCATTACTTGAGCATAATAGGGGGCTATTCGACAAACTAATGTCAGGAGAAATTACGCAGCGAGGGCAAAACCTTGATAATTTACTAGTTCAAAGTGAGCAGATACAAATACAGTCGTATAATATTGAAAAATATGCAGTTAACGGCGATCCTACGACAATTGCCATCCCAAGCTCAATTTTAGTACCGATTAGTGCTTCATTTGTTGATGGCTTTCCAAGACTTTTTATGCCAAGAGATATGCAAGCAGGAGTGGAATACGTTGAGTCACAATTCAACGAGAACTTTAATTTCTGGGATACCTCTCACCGGATTGTTCTTGGACAATCAATGATGTCAATTGCTCGTCATGGTTACTAATATGAAAAAAATTCAGGACATGTTTTTATTTACGATGTTATTTGTAGTGTTGGAATTACTAATGTTCACCGCTATATATACATTGCATACGATTTTTACTACTAAATTTTCAGTATTTGACGCCATAGCAGTAGGGGCTGGGGGGATTTGGTTTAGATTATTGTCTTATCAATTGCCTTTGCAATTTGTTTTCATGTTAGCAGCTGGGATTGTGAAATTAAATGGAAGCTATTTAATAATACTGGCTACGTCTATGGTGGCCTTAGCTCTGTCGATTATATATATAGGCTCATATCAAGCTTCTGGTGTTGGTCTTGAAGACATTTTCGACCTTTTTAAGATTAATGATTCATATCTGGGAGGAGGAAGTGCCATCTTTATTAGTGTAACTCTTGTATATGCCGTATATAGATATTTCGGCTTTAATAAACTGAAAGATAAGTAGTTTGCAGACTATGCAGGATATCCAGTTGTAGTCGATGTGATCACTTCTAACAGCAAGGCGGGCAGTGTTAGCTGGATTGGGTGATCAGTTCCTGCCAGCAGGGCGAGCAAATTGGGCCGGTGCATACAGTTGATAGCCGCACTCTGTGATCGAATATTTATATTGTAATTACCATGTCGAGCTAACTAGGTGATTGAGGAAGGCCATAGGTTGTTTGAAATTCTACGAGAACTGATTAGGTACTCCTAAGATCATTTTGGTGTTTTCAATTCCCCCATGTTGTCGCCTTCAATCATAAATAATCACACCAAGGTTAATCAGGGTTTGCAGGATGTCGGTTTCATTATTGCCCAGGTTGCTGAGATCCAAATCGGCTAACACAATTTCTTGTGTGTTGCCGCTGAAGGAGCCGTCGCCATCGATATCGATGCGAATGATGGTATCTACTGTGCCGTTGTTGAAGGTTGGCCTCACATTACCGGGTATGGCGTTTTGGTGATCGGTATTGGGGAGCATTTGTTCGATGCTGAGGAACTGTATATCCAAAAAGTCGATGATGCTATCGCCGGCGCCAGGGTCGTAGTTTGTCAGTAGGTCCGTTAGGTTAATGATGTCTTCGCTGGTGTCGAAATGGTAAATGGTGTCCTGATTCGTTTGCGAGCTGCTGCCATTGTCCTGTTGGTTAAAAATGAAGGTGTCGCTTCCTGCGCCGCCGTCCATTACATCCAGGCCACGGCCACCGCGAATGATGTCATTACCGTCACCCCCTGAAATGCTGTCGTCCCAGTCGCCGCCGTGAATGTTGTCCATGCCGTCTTCACCGAGAATAATGTCCATGCCGGTATTGCCGATCAGGGTGTCGTTGCCTATACCGCCGTAGATCAAGTCGTCCCAGGCTCCACCGTCGATGTGGTCGTTGCCTTCGTCGCCATAGAGTCGATCTTTGCCATTGCCGCCTTCAAGCGTGTCATTACCTTGACCACCGTGAAGTTCATCAAAACCGGAATCGCCCTGGATTTGGTCGTCGCCTTCATCGCCGTATAGGCTGTCTGCGCCGTTGCCACCTGAAATATTATCGTTGCCATCCAGCCCGCGAATGTCATCATTTCCCGCGAGCCCGAAGAGTGTATCGCCCATGGTGGTGTTATTGGTGCCTGTCAGGGTATCTGCGTTGTTGGTAGGAACGATTAAGGTTAAACGTGCGGTGTCACTTTGGCCGAATCCATCCATTAGGGTGTATTGAATTTGCTCGTTGTTCTCGACGTTCTGAGTGCCGACTTGAAACTGGTAGTCGCCATTTTGATCAAAAGTTAGGTAACTTTGCTCATCCATATTGTTGAGGGTGAGTTGCCCACTTGCAGAGACTGTGTAGTTGATATTCTGTCCGTTGTTGGTGACAGCCGCTTGCATAGTTACTGCTGTGTTGAGATCAATGTCGATCCCCCGATAGGTGATGCGACTGATGTGAACCGGGCCGGTATAGAGGTCTGCACCGGAGCCATTAATGACATTGCCGGTTATGTCGTGACCGTGAAATTCATGTTCATCGTCATTGGCCTGCAACAACGGCAGAGGGGCAGGCGCTTCGAGAACGGAGGTGTCGTTGGCGCTGATCGTGTTTCCGGCGATGTCTTGAGTGCTGGCCGTGACGGTAATGGTATCCCCTTGATTGAAACTGTTGAAATCCACCCGTACGCTATATTGGCCGTCGGCTGATATATCGGCCTGAGTGTTGAGGCGGTTTCCGCTTTGATCTTCGATCAGAAGCTGCACGGTTGGGCTGGCGCTGTTTTCTCGATTCACTTGCCCGCTGATCGTGGTGCTTTGGGCATCGGCGATGTTGATGAGTTCATCGCCTCCATCAATGATATTGACACGAATGTCGCCGTCATAAAGGGCATCGATTCTGCTGCGGTCTTCGGCAATTAGGGTATTGCCTGCAGCATCTTGAACACTTGCGGTGGCAGAGACGATGTCGCCATGTTGAAAATCGCTGAGATTCACGACGGTTTGATACTGGCCTTGATCGTCGACAAAAACGGTTTGCGCTATGAGGTGACCACTTTCATCCTGAATGAGTAGCGTGACGGCTGAGCCGCTTTGAATTTCTTCGCTGCTGATTTGTCCGCGAATCTCGACATGTGTCAGTTCGGAAAAATTCAGCAGTTCATCACCACCGTCCATAATGACAATACTGAGGTCACCGTCGAGCAGGGCGTCAATGCGGCTGCGATCTTCTGCACTGAGTGAATTACCGGCGAGGTCTTGTAAGCGGGCAATTGCTCGAACCTCACCCTCGAAGCCACTGAGGTCAACCACGATTTCAATATTATTCTGATCGTCGAGTGTGGTGGGGACCGTAATGAGCTGGCCATTGTCGTCGCTAACTGTAATGATAAGTTGTTGGTTAGGTAGTGCCTCGTCTCCTCGATAGCGCCCGCGAATCGTCACCGCGCTTTGCTCTTCCTGATTGATTACGCCATCGCCGCCATCATCGATGGTAATACGGATATCACCTTGCACACTCAGATCAATAAGAGATTGATCTTGACTGCTTAATTGATTACCGGCGAGATCACTCAGTGTGGCTATTGCAGTGATAAGGTCGCCATCCTGGAAGGAACTTAAATCCATGGAGACTTGGTATTGGCCGTTGGCATCCGTAATGGCGCGAGCGAGCAAACTTAAGCCATCTTGATTGCGGATGGTCAGATTGATCACGCTACCCGCGGCAGCTTCAATACCGCTGGCTTGGCCCTGAATAAGAACAGATTGCGCTTCTTCTTGATTGAGTCGGCCGTCACCACCATCAATGATGCGAACACTGAGTTCAGCAAAGACCTCATTGTCGGTGTTTTGTTCTTGTGGCAGTACGGGGAATAAGGCATCGCCTGCGGCATGGGTGTCAAAACCCGCTAATGGAATCACTTGAGTGCCGTTTAAATCAAAACGTACCGCATTGGCCACGCTGGAGCTGCCGCCAGTGTCCGAGCCGGCAGCAGCCGGATCGAGATCTAAAATATCGTCCAGGCTTTTGCCACCTTCGAGGAGCGCTTCAATGTCATGGACCGGTGTTGATTGTGCTTCACTTGCTTGAGTGTCGTTCGCTACCGGCACTGTTTCATCGCTCATTGTGATGACTCCTCCCCAAACTGTAGGGTGCTTTTGGTTTCCCTTTGATAGGCAGGTGTGAAATGTATCACAGTTTTCTGTATGAATACTGAGCGGGATAATGATTTTTAAAATTGGTTCTAAAGTGTTAATTGTGGAAGTTTGCGATTGAGAGAAATGGTTGCCCTCTGTCGGAGAGGGCGAAGAGTTCGTTTCGATGGTTAGGCGGGTATAGCCCAATCTGGCTGGTTTAATAGATCCTGTAAGGCGTCAAGGTATTGGGACATATGATAGCCATCTACAAAGCCGTGATGAACGTGTACGGAAAAGGGCAGTGTTTTGGTTTTTGTCTGCTCGCTGATTTTTCCTATGGATATCTTGGGGCAACCTTCGGACGCGGAGAACGCTCTGGCGTGACTCATACTGCTGAAGTTTAACCAGGGGAGGGCTGAGAAATGAAGGGCGTTTGCTTGCCCGGATTCCTCGTCCATAAATATCTGTGTCGCCTTGCGTGCATGTTCCTGCTTTTTTGCGAAGTCGTTGCAGTGTTGTTGGAAATCATTGCGGTATTCAACATAGCCAAAGCTGAACAGCGTATTCGCTCGCATAAACACGTTGGAGATATGCACGGTGTCGAATGCGATCACGTCATCACCAACAAGGCGGTAGCGCAGATTATCGATTTGATTGGCGGCTTTTGTGGCGGCAAACAACAAGGCTGCGGTGAAAGAGAATCCCTGTTCTTTACTCCGCTGGAGCAGTTTGCTGATTTCCAAATCTACGCAGCAGCCCCAGTAGGGCTCTTGGAATTCCCGATAAAATTCGAAATGCTCGCGGCGGGACCATGTGGCCAGATCAATCTTCATTCTGGGGCTCCTTATGGTGAGGTAGGCAAAGCATGGCTTTGGCGAAAGGATCGCATCTTAGGGCTTCGCGTAGTCTCTGTCACCTGTTAATACGATGGTTCGATTGAGAATCTTGTACTTGCTTGACCTTGATTGTGAATAATGGGTAACATTGATTCCCATAAGAATAAAGATACTCATCGAGGCTTGCTTCTATGCAACGAATTATGCCCTATATCGCGTTTCCCCTTGTGCTATCGGGGGGACTGGTCGCTTGTTATCTCTTGTTTACCCCCCTGGAAAACCCGGCCTTGGCGCCGTTTGTTGTTATGATAGCCTGGACCATTCCCTGGATGATTTGGCTGGAGTGGTGGACGCCATACCGGAACGTCTGGAGCGAGAGTCATCAGGACGTGATGACGGATGTGATCTATTTGTTCTTGATTCAGTCGCTGTGGCCTCGACTGTTGACGGCTTTTTGGATGACAGCTCTGGCGTCCGCAACGATATGGTGCAGTGAAAACCTGCAGTTCTTCAGTGGGCAGAGTTGGCCGCATCAATGGCCGTTGGCACTGCAGCTCGTGTTGGCCTTGCTGTTGGCGGAGTTCGGACGTTACTGGGTGCATCGTTGGGCCCATGAACTATCGTTCTTATGGCGTTTTCATGCGGTCCACCACAGTGTTGAGCGTCTGTACTGGTTGAATGCCGCTCGTTTTCATCCGCTCGAAAAAATTCTGCTGCATATTCCTGAAACCTTGCCATTTATTTTACTGGGAGCGAATGCCGAGGTTTTGGCCTTGTATTTTGTGACTACTGGTATTCACGGTTTATTTCAGCACTCCAATATTCAGCTCAAGCTAGGGCCTTTAAATTATGTGTTTGCCATGGCGGAATTGCATCGCTTTCATCATTCAAAAGTGATTCGCGAATCCAACAGTAATTACGGCAACAACCTGATTGTTTGGGATCTGGTGTTCGGAACCTTTTATTGGCCGAAAGACCGAGAGGTGGGAGATATTGGTTTGTTAAACCCGGAATATCCAAAAACTTTTTTACGTCAATGCTCGGCACCGTTTCACAAAGGGAAATTAGACAAACCCGCGGATTACGCCACGAACCCTGAAAAATATCAGCAGTCCTGAGTCGGACATTGCACCGGGAATAAATATCAGCCATTGCCTTGGTTCTGTCACGCGAGCGATCTAAAATAACCTCCGACAGAAATGCAGTGGGACAGGTATGAAGGCGATATGAGTCAGACGAGTGAAACCCCGAGCAGTAATGCCCGTGTGGGAGATGTTTTTATTCAGTTTCTAAAGCTGGGTTTAACATCGTTTGGTGGGCCGGTGGCGCATATCGGTTATTTTCAGCACGAATTTGTTGAACGCAAGGCCTGGCTGACGGCCTCTGAGTTTGCTTCTCTACTGGCACTTTGTCAGTTTTTACCTGGCCCGGCCAGCAGTCAGTTGGGCTTTGCGATTGGTTTACGTCGGGCAGGCCTGGCCGGTGCCATTGCGGCCTTTGTCGCATTTACTTTGCCTTCTGTGTTTTTGTTACTCGTATTGCTGGCGGTGTCTCCGTATCTTCCTGATTCCCTAAACCAAGCTTTGCTGCAAGGTTTTAAACTGCTGGCGGTGATTATTGTGGCCGATGCCCTGTGGAGTATGGGGCAGAACCTTTGCGATACTTGGGCTAAGCGTTTAATCGCGGTCGGCGTGACCCTGCTGTTGCTGTTCAGTGCTGTAGGGCCTTGGCCTTGCCTGATTGTGGCGGGCTTGTTGGGGCTGTTTGCCGTAAACAGTCCTAACCCGACAACAGAGGTACCCAGCCGTGTTGGACAAAGCCCTGAACAGAGCAAGCCTCGCTCGATGCTGTTTGCGGGCGTTTTCTTTTTGTTATTGCTGTTGTTGTCAGTTACGCCTCCTGTGTTGGGGGGTGAGGAGGGTGTGCCGGTATTGTTGACGCTGGCGGCTGAATGTTATCAGGCCGGAGCTTTGGTATTTGGTGGTGGACATGTCGTTCTGCCGTTGTTGCAAAGCAGTTTACTCGAGCCAGGACTGGTGAGCGAAGGTGAATTTCTGGCGGCGTATGGTTCCGCACAAATTGTACCGGGCCCGATGTTCAGTATTGCGGCTTATCTGGGCGCCATAGCCGGGCCCGAGTCTTTTTCGATTGCCGGAGCCGCTGTGGCTTTATTGGCTATTTTTCTGCCGGGCTTTTTATTGGTGTTGGCGGTATTGCCGGTATGGCAAACGCTGTTGCAACAGCGGAAACTCGCTGCGGCGGTTGCAGGGGTTAATGCGGCCGTAGTGGGTTTGCTGGCCGCGAGTTTTTACCAGCCTGTATTGCTGAGTGCGATTCACTCGATAGTGGATTTGCTTGTGGTTGTCGCGGGTTTTTATGTGTTGCGTGTTATGAAGCTGCCGGTGATATTTCTCTTGCCAATATTGTTGCTGATACAAGGCAGTGCGTTGCTATTTTAACGTTAACGGCTGGCGTCGAGCCAAGCTTGGCTGTTGATACGAAAATCTTGTTCCTGTTCTCGATGATCACAAAAGCGTAGTTGTTGGGCACAAAGTTGAAGTGGGTACGGGGATTGAAACGTGGCCGATTCGCCATATCGCTTATCCCCAACTACTGGGTGGCCGAGTAGGGCGGCGTGCCTTCTGACTTGATGTTTCCGGCCGGTTTTAATATGCGCTTCGACCAAGCTCCTATTGCCATCCAGGGTTTTCAGTTTGGTGAATTCACTGTAGGCCGGTTTCTCATCCAGTGCCTGTTCGGCCACTTGCGTCTGTTCCGGAAAATCACCTTCGACCACAATGTGGTAACGCTTTTCAATGCGGTGTTCGGCAAAAAGCTCGCTCAGATGGCGGGCAGCGATTTTATTGTGGGCCAGTAAAATTAAACCGCAGGCATCCTGATCCAGCCGGTGAACGATTCGGCAAGGCCGATCGATTGCCTGTTCGGCCACTCGAACCAGTGCGCAATGATCTCCAAAGCGGCTGCCTTGTGAACGCATGCCTCTGGGCTTCAACCACACGCTGTAGTCGTTAAGGTCCTTGAGGCGTTCGATGGGGAGGGGTACTTGAGCGAGAATATCGGCCTGATAGTAAAAGTGCAGCTGTTCGATGCCTTCGCTGTTGTTACTGTTGCGACGTAGGGGAAGAACTTTTTTGCCTCGCTGACGCCAAACTGCGCCTCTGCTCATGGCTTGTTTGATGGTGCTGCGCGATAAGCCGCTGCATTCTGTAAGCAGGTCCAAGGGACTGAGGGCGGTATTCTCGCCATCGATACTGAGGTGATATTCCTGTACGTCACTCATGGCTAGCGGGGCGTGGTCTCGACCTAGTGGGCGTCAAACATCTGAATCATATAGCCACTGTCCAGTGCCTCAGCCAGTGCTTTGTCCTGGGCAATCAGCTGGCTGTCCAATTTGTCATTGGGAATCAGTTTGCGCTTTTCGATATGAATATCGTGAAAGCCTTCCTTGAACAGAAAAATCTGGCACAGTTTTTCTGCGCCGAACATGTCTTTAAAATCGATGTAAACAATAAACGGAATGCTGTCTCCGGCCTTAAAGCCTGGCTGATCTTTTTTGGATTTGGCCGTGACAGAGAAAATAAACATAGTGTGTTTCCAGAAAGATAAGAAAAGCTGCGCCTTGCAGACGCAGCATAGCGTCATCAGGTCGTTAATGCGATGCGAATGGCATCGAGGTTGAGTTGGGCGCTGGCGATGGACTCACGAATCAACTCGCGTTTTTCAATCAAGTGCTCCACTTCCTCCTGGCGGATATTGGGGTTCACTTGGGCCAAGGCTTGCAGGCGTTCAATTTCTTCGCCGAGTTGGTCATTGGCTCGATCCAAAGCCGCTTGGCGTTGCTTCTCCTGTTCGGGAGCCGCCATGTGTTCTGCTTTGTCGATCAAGCTGGTAATGGCATCGCGGCCCTGACGTGCAATTTCCTGAGCCGTGCGTTTGGGAATCTTTTGCCCCAGTTGATTGAAATGCTCCACCTTGATGATGTTGGAGAAATCTTTGTCATTGGCATCGACCACAATGCGAACCGCCTGTACGGGCATGTAACGGCTGAGTTGCAAATGCTTCGGTGCCTGGTAGCTCATGGTGAAAATGGCTTCCAGCAATAAATTGCCGGCTTTCAGTGGGGGCAGTTTAATGCTGCAAATACAGGTGTTGCCTTTGTCACCACTGCGAATCATATCCATCGCCCCCACAACCATGGGGTGCTCCCAGCTTAAGAACTGCATGTCATCGCGGTGCAGGGCTTTCTGGCGGCTGACAGTACCAGTAAAGCCATCTTCGGGTAAGCCGGGGAAGTGACCTTCGCGCATATGATCGCCGGGGCGCATAATCAAGGTGGCTTCACTGTGGCCTTCGCTGTCGACGCCGTAGCTGTCAAAAACACTTTCCAGATAATCCAGCAGCTCACCGTCGTTTTCATGTTCGCTGATGTTTTGAACCAGCTCATCGGCGTGCGCTTTGTTGAAAGAACTCAGCTCCAACAAGTGATTGCGACCTTCGGCGAGTTTAGCGTTCAACGCTTCTCGGGCTTCGGCCGTTTGTTGATGCAAGGCCGAATGATCGGCGCTGGCATTGCCTAAGGCTTGATTCAACGTATCGGAAAACTGCTGACGCAAATGGTGAGCACCCGGGCAGGCGTGTTCAAAGGCATTTAAACCCTGGTGGTACCAGTTGAGTAACACTTCTTGCGCAGTGCTTTGATAATAAGGCACGTGAATGTGTACGGTATTTTCCTGACCAATTCGATCCAGGCGGCCGATACGCTGTTCCAGCAAATCAGGGTTGCTTGGCAGGTCGAACAACACTAAATGCTTGGCGAACTGGAAGTTACGACCTTCACTGCCAATTTCCGAACAGATCAAAATATCGGCACCGTCTTCCTGGTCTGCAAAGTATGCGGCGGCGCGATCACGCTCCAGCAGGCTCATGCCTTCGTGGAAGACGGCACTGGCCAGGCCCATGCGCAAACGGATATGAGATTCCAGATCTAGTGCCGTATCGGCGTGGTGGCAGATCAGTAAGGTCTTCTCATGGCGGTGTTGTTTCAACCAGTCTTTTAACCATTGCACACGCTCATCGTGATTCAACCAGCTCAATCCCCACTGATGCTCGGCCTGCAAGACACCGTCGAGTCCTTGTTCGAGCTGAGAGTAATCGTCTCTCCAGTCTTCTGGTTTGGGCAGAGGGTAGGGCAATAACTGTCGGCTGGGAAAGCCTGCAATATTGTCGCGGGTGTTGCGCATCAGTACCCGTCCGGTGCCATGTTGGTCCAGGATTCGTGCGATGGCGTATTGTGCTGCTTTTTCAGGTTCACCGTTTAATTGCTGATAATGGCTCCACTGGTGTTCGCCCAGCCATTCGTGCAGCTGGTTTAAGGCGTTGTCGCTCAGGGCATCGCCGTTCTGCAAGGCCATGACCAGCCGATTCACATCGGTATAACTGTCTTCTTCAGCCAGGTACTGTTCCAGGCTGGGGTAGCGATCCGGGTCCAGTAGTTGCAGACGCGCGAAATGACCTTCTACGCCTAATTGTTCTGGCGTCGCTGTTAACAGAAGCAAGCCACGGCTGTGTTCGGCTAGTTGTTGAACGCATTGGTATTCCTGGCTGGGGCCGGTTTCACTCCACTCAAGGTGATGAGCTTCATCGACCACCAGTAGATCCCAGTCGCAGGCAAGGGCTTCTTGTAAGCGTTCCGGGTTTTCCGTCAGAAAACTCAGTTGGGTAATGATCAGTTGGCTACTGTCAAAGGGGTTTTCATCATCTTCAACGGCTTCGCAGCGCGCTTGATCAATAATACTGAAGCTCAAATTGAAGCGACGCAGCATTTCCACCAGCCATTGGTGAACCAAGCTGTCCGGCAATACGATCAATACACGTTCAGCCATGCCGGTAAACAGTTGCTTATGAATGATCATGCCGGCTTCGATGGTTTTACCCAGGCCGACTTCATCGGCGAGTAAAACCCGAGGGGCGTAGCGGCTGGCGACCTGTTCAGCAATATAAAGCTGGTGTGGCAGCAGTTGCACACGTGCGCCGGACAAACCTTGTACCGGTTGTTGGCCGATAGTTTCCAGTTCCTGCAAAGTGCGATAACGCAAGGCAAAACTTTTGGGGGAATCCAGTTGGCCGGCAAAGAGGCGATCTTTGGGGGCGCTGAATTGAATGAAGCTGGTCAGTTCCAGTTCGCTGATATTAACGTCATCACCATTACTGGTAAGTCCGGCGTAAAGCAGAATACCTTCGTCTTCTTCTATGTGCTCGATGGTGAAGCGTTGATTATCAATTGTACTGACGCTATCGCCCTTATGATAAATCACGCGGTTAAGTGGCGCGTTATTGATGGCGTAGTGGCGACGTTCTCCAACGGCGGGAAAGCTGATCTCGACCATGCGCTCGTCGGCATCAACAATGATGCCCAGGCCCAATTCGGCTTCGGTGTTACTTACCCAGCGCTGGCCGGGACAAAAACTGTTTACGGATAGTTCAGACAAGAGGGTTCCTGCTTTGCGGTTGTGTCGCTCAAAATTAAGGCGGCGATAATAGGTCCAAGCGGCGATTCTGACAAGGTTTCATCACGGATATAAAGGCTTTATCGCGAATTTGGGACAGCTCACATACTCTGTCGTTCTCAACGCTTACACGAGGCGCGCCTTTTTGTTACTTTATGGCCTAATCATAGTTCATTGTGACTCAGCGAGAGGAAATTATGTCCGTAAAATTTGCCAAATCGGCGTTATTAGGTGCTTTGCTCAGTGTAAGTGCTGGCCTTGCTGCCCAGCAAGACTTTTCCAAGGTGGAAATCACTCATCAGCCCGTAGCAGGGTCCATCTTCATGCTTCAGGGGTCTGGGGGCAATATCGCCTTGCTGGTGGGTGAAGAAGGGAACCTCATGGTGGACGATCAATACGAGCCACTGGCACCCAAAATTAAAGCCGCCATCGGCAAGCTCACTCAGGCACCGATCCGCTATGTGTTGAACACCCACTGGCATTTCGACCATACCGGTGGCAATAGCGAGTTCAATAGTAATGAGGCGTTGATGATTGCCCAGGATAACGTGCGCAAGCGCATGCTGAGCGGTGGTGAGATTAAAACCTTCAATGCCAAGATTCCACCCGCCAAACCTGAGGCTCTGCCTGAGCTGACCTTTAAAGAGCGTATGCATCTGCATTTTGCCGGTGAAGACATTGAAGCCTTGGCTATGCCAAACGCGCATACCGATGGTGACGCGATTGTGTTCTTCAAGAACAGCAATGTGGTGCACATGGGGGATTTATACTTTAAAGATGTATATCCCTTCGTTGACCTGAGCAGCGGCGGTTCCGTGAACGGTGTTCTGGCTGCCGTGGATGGTGCGCTGGCACGTATGGATGACAGCACTAAGGTGATTCCTGGTCATGGCACCTTGAGTAACAAAGCTGAGCTCACGGATTATCGCAATATGTTAAAAACCTCACTCGATGCCGTTGGCAAACTAAAAGAGGCCGGTAAAAGTTTGGATGAGGTGAAAAAGGCTGACCCATTGGCCAAGCTGAATGGCCAATTTGGCGATGGCTTTATTAAACCTGAATTGTGGTTGCAGTTTGTGTACCAAAGTCTGTAAATAAAACCGTACGCACAACGCTTCGAAAAGCCCCGAAAGACTCGGGGCTTTTTCTTTTTGGGACAGTCATCGCTATTTGGCGTGTCTCATTTTCCGGTTTCAAACCGTCATGGTTTTCGCTTCTTCACATCTGTTCTTTGTTTGGGAATGATCAAACCTCGCGAGTCCATTTTTAAACGACAGTTCGAGAGTAGGTGTCGTGTGACAACGCTGAAGTTTGGGTTTTGCGTCGATTTCGAAGCGTCAAAAAGCCGTAAAATACAGGGGTTTTTCTGCACCTATTGGTTTTCGGCGTCAAGCATTCGCTGCTTCTTGTCGTGCTTTTTCGCAAGACACTTGAGAGAAAATAATAAAAATATCGGTATCACTAAAAAACCAATCAAAAGTACTAGCGGAATTGGTTGTCTTTATGGGGTTTATCGCCGATATTTAATCTATAGTGATTTTGCCTGATAAGCTTGCGAGCTCTACAGGCAGTGCTATGTTTTAGAGTGGGCTGTACATTTCTGGATGGAATGACGGCCATAACTTGGCGAGCAAGGCGCTCATATTACCGCTAGAGGTATTAGCTGCTCATTCCAGGCAGTTTGTTCCACAAAGTGCCCAACCAAAGGGGTTGCTCAAGTGATTGATAAGAATCAATGGCTTTTAGAATCAGACTCATCGAATTTCTGTTTGAATAAATGGCAAAAAACCGTCGGCCTCATGGCTGAGTTGTACGACGCGCCAGTGGGTTTGATCATCCAGGCGAATCGCCAGGGTTTCCAATATACGGCGTCTAATTTCGGCAATAAGGGGCCTTATCCCGCCGGGGTGACTTATGGTCCCGATGCCAATGTGTTTGCACGGACGGTCGTTGACAGCGGAGAGACGTTGTATGTCTCAGACGCTCAAGCCGAACCCGTATGGGCGGATAACCCCGAAGTGGTGGACGAAGGGTTCTGCTCTTTTCTGGGAATGCCTATATTTTGGCCAGATGGTTCCGCCTTTGGCTGTATCTGCGTAATGGATCATTCCATTACCGCTTATGGCGATGCCTTTATGCGCCTGATGGTTCAGTTACGGGACTTGATTGAACAGGACCTGCAGCTATGGGACCAGTTTGAACTGATGAGGGAAATGGCGCTAAAGGATCATCCGGACGACATTTATAACGCTCAAGGGCTCAGTACTCTGGGGCAATCCTGTATGCAGTTTGCCCGTCGCTACGGTTTTGATATTGGCGTCGTTGGGGTGAGTGTGGATGGTTTGCCTACCGCGCGATCCGAATATGAGCATGGGGTGTCTCAGATCGGCGAAACGATTCAGACCCGATTGCGAGGGTCGGATGTTGTGGCTCGCATGAGCGACGACAGCTTTGTGGTGGTGGCATTGGCCAACAACCCGGATGAAATAGAGCTACTCTGCCAGCGTCTGCAGGAAGCTGTGGATGCATTAGGTAAAGGACTGAGCATTTCTTGCACTCAGCAATTCTACCCGCTGGATAAGGCACCCAATGTGGAATTGATGCTGCGTGGGGCGGCGAAAGTCGCGTAGAGCGATTTTGAACGGAACCCCCTGAGTTCCAACAAACGATTACAGAAATTGAGAAGACCGTTGGCGTGTAAGCGTCAGCGGTTTTTTTGTGCCATTGAATTTCAGTATACTTGGCCCCATCTTAATAAGAATACCCTCCCCGTGATCAGTCTTTGAAGACTGATCACGGTAACACTCTTTGGAAGTAGTGGAAGCCTGGAATGAACGAATTTATTGTTGATGTCACCATGGAGAACGCTCAGCAGGTGCTGATCGACGAATCCATGCAGCGCCCGGTTGTGGTCGACTTTTGGGCCGACTGGTGCGCGCCCTGCAAAAATCTAATGCCGGTTTTGGAATCTCTGGCGAATGAGTATGCCGGGGCTTTCTTACTGGCTAAAGTGAATGCCGATGAACAACAGCAAATTGCGGCACAGTTTGGTGTGCGCAGTTTGCCGACAGTGATCGTAATGCAAAACGGTCAACCCGTAGATGGTTTCCAAGGCGCTCAAGCTGAGCCCCAGGTAAGAGAAGTACTGAGCAAATACTTGCCGAAACCTTGGGATGCGTTACTGCAACAAGCCGCGCCTCTGTTGCAGGAAGAGCAGTGGGCGGATGCTTTGGAGCTGTTGCGCCAGGCCTATGAGTTATCCTCATCCGATGTCAGCATTGGGAAAACGCTGGCGCGGGTGTATCTGGAATTGAATCGCAGTTCGGAAGCCGAGGCAATTCTTCAAGCCATTCCAATGGCCGAGCAGGATGCTCAGTATGAACAGTTGTTGGCGTTGCTGGACCTCAAACAAAATGCGGCCAAATCGCCCGAGGTGACGGCTCTGGAAGACGCGTTGGCGGCTGAGCCGGATAATGTGGATCTGCAATTGCAGCTGGCGGTGCAGTATTCACAGCATCAACACTCGGAGGAAGCCTTGGAGCTTTTATTGTCCATGTTGCGCAAGGACATTAATTGCAAAGAGGGCGAGGTCAAGAAGACGACCTTGGATATCATTGCCGCTCTCGGGAAGGCGGATCCGTTGGCGATTAAATATCAGCGCCAGGTGTTTAGCCTGTTGTACTAAAACGATCGTGTTGTACTAAAGCGATCGCGTTGTACTAAAACGATAGTCAGGGCGACATCATGCCACTGTAAAAAAGGCCAGTTGAACTGGCCTTTTTTACGCTTGTTTGGTTTCAACGGGGGCGCTCAACGTAGCTAAGCTGATGCGCTCGGTCTGGAGGAAACCGCATCGCGCCAGCGGTTGATGTTGCTATGCTGTTCGCCTGGATTCAGTTTCATCACTCGAGCGAAATCGATGGCGCAAATGGCGGTGATGTCAGCAATACTGAAATGATCGCCAGCAACAAATTCGTTCTGGCCAAGTTGATGTTCCAATACATCGTAAAATTTCATGGCTTGTTCGCCACACACTTCACCCCATTCCTTCACGGGTGTTTCACGATCTTTGAAATAACCGGTAACGTTTCGGAAGCAGAAGCCGACGTTCATCATCAGGTTGAATTCAACCAGGCGCTGCCACATATCAATGCGCGCTTTCTCTTCGGGGTCGCTACCCATCAATGGAGTGTTGCCTGGCTCAAGTTCCTCGAAATAGCGGCAAATGGAAACGGTCTCACTGATGTAGTGGCCATTGTCCAGCTCCAGCACCGGAATTCGTCCGCCTGGGTTCTTGGCCAGGAATTCCGGTGAAATATTTTCACCGCCGACAATATCAACCTGCACGTATTCCATGTCGATGCCTTTTTCCGCCAGGAACATGCGAACGCGGCGGCCATTTGGCGTGGAATTGGTTTCGAAAATTTTCATGCTTGGATCCTGTTTTGTTGGGCTCAATGAGCATCATATTAGGGGGTGATGGAGGTTCAGACAATGGCCTGGTGTTGAATTTAAAAGGCTTTCAGCTTTTATTTCGAGTTGCGCGGTCTGTGGAGGGAAGAGTGGTGCGTCAGGTGCAATAATCCACTGAAATATGGCGAGATTGGCTTTGTGTTCGAAAGCGCTTGAAGAATGCGAGTTTAGTTGGTGCTGAGATTCAACTCACCTTGACTGTCTTCGCTTTTCTCTTTGCCGATGGAGCGAGTGATGTCGAAGCTTGGGTCTTGCAGACGACGGTGTTGTTCCAGGATAAAGTCTTCCAGGTTATCGGCGATCATCGGAAGCGCAAACAGACTGCCTTGAAATAAATCACAACCGTAAGTCTTTAGCAGTAGCAAGTGATGTCGTAGCTCTACGCCCTCTGCGACCACCTGTAAGCGATAGTGTTGCCCAATCGCTAAAATGGATTTCACCAACACCACATCGTCGTGATTGTGTTCCAGTTCGCTGATAAACGAAGTGTCGATCTTCAGTTCATGGATGGGCAATCTTTTAAGGTAACTCAAGGAAGAAAAACCGGTGCCGAAATCATCCAGCGACGTGTAGATGCCCATCTCAAGCAGTTTGTTGATTAAATCCACCATGCTGTTGAGATCTGACATGAAGGTGTTTTCGGTAATTTCCAGCATTAAAAAACCGGGCGGTAAATCGTGTTTCTCGCACAGGGATTCAATGATTTTCAGAAAGCCAGGGTGTTCAAGTTGTTGCGGGCTGACATTGACCGACAGGCGAATGCGATGATCCGGGTGGAGACGTTGGTTCAATTGATGAATTTCTGCCACGGCCTTTTGCAGCACTTGTTTGCCCAGCTCAATGATAATGCCGGATTCTTCAGCAATCGGAATAAATGTTCCTGGGCTGATTTCTCCCCACTCGGGATGATGCCATCGGCACAGGGCTTCAACGGCAACCGGGCGATAATGACGATCGAACTGCAACTGGTAGTGCAGGTCCATTTGGTTATTTGCCAGGGCTTTGTGCAGCTCATTTTCCATGGCTATTCGGCGATCCACGGCTTCATAGATGGACGCTTGGAAAACTTGAACTCGATTGCGACCTTCCTGTTTGGCAAGGTACATCGCCATGTCGGCTTTTTGCAACGCCGACTCACTGGACTCCGTGCCGAGTGGGAACACCATGACCCCGATGCTGGCGGTGATATGGCAATCGCCAGACTCCAGGGGAATCGGGAACTCCAACGATTGCAAAAGCTTATCAGCCAGTTGCCTGGCGTGTTCGGTGGCTTTGTCGATATTGCCATCCAGATCTTCCATCAAGACGACGAATTCATCGCCGCCGAGGCGGGCGAGAGTGTCCTGACTGCGAATCAAACCCTGCAGACGTGAAGAAAACAATTGCAGAAGTTCATCACCTGCGGCATGACCCCTAGAATCGTTAATATTTTTAAAACGGTCCAGGTCGATGAAGAGCAAGGCGAGTTTATGAGTGCGGCGACGGGAGTTTTCAAAACTCTGTTCCAGGCGATCCAGAAATAAACGACGATTGGGCAAGCCGGTAAGGGCATCGTAATAGGCCAGATAGATGGCTTCTTCCTGGGCGCGCTTTCGCTCACTAATGTCTCGAAACACAACTTGCAACACTTCGCCGCCTTCAATGGGCAAGGCGGTTAGTAATATTTCAACGGGAATGATGTAGTTGTCTTTGGCGCGAGCCTGCCATTCGAAGGTGTGACTGCCCTGGCTGTGGGTTTTGAAAATCATTTCCTGGAACGTTTCCAGGCTCAGGGCGCTTTCGGATTTGCTGATGCGCACCAGCTGCATCAAGCCCATTCCGAGCACATCTTCTTTGCAGCTATAACCAAACAATTTGAGAGCGGCCTGATTGCAATCGGTGACGGAGCGAGATTGCAGAACAAAGTGGGCATCGCCGGAGGCTTCAAACAGAATGCGGTACTTTTCTTCGCTGCGTTGCAGCTGTTGCTCGATACGCTTCCAGCGACTCAGGTCTTCGTTGAGCAGGCGATTGGTTTCGGCCAGGGCTTCAATCTGCTCGTAACGGGTTGGCGATGTCGGCTTCTTGGTGTCGTCGTCATCAATCATTTCAGCGAACTACCTGTTACTGCAGTCTCAGGTCTAACAGTGGTTTGCCTGTCGCCCCAACGAGCCAAGGCAATGGAGAGGGTTAAGGTCTGTCCCGAAGGTTTATCTTTATTGAATAACGCCATATGCCCAATCAGTCTGTGCCCAGCAGTGGTCATACTTGCTGGACGCTCCAGTGCAAGGAGCCGGTACAGGCGAAGCTCGAAACAGGCTTCGATGGATCACTATGCCGGCAAAAAAGGGTTTCCGCTCCTATTAGACTAGCCTTTTTCTGTTTATATACAAACCATAGTTAGAGTTCGGAGAGTCTAATTTGGCGGAAAATACCCTGAATAGCTTAATGAATCTATCAGTCGAAGGTATGTGCTTTGCAGAGCTGTGGAGCAGTTCATGATTGGCTGATTTCTGGCATAATGCGCGACCTGATCAAATCGCTACCGTTAGCGCTGATGTTAAGAGGCTGTGCATGACCGCTTTGCAAAAACCAACCCAAAAACCAAGTAATCCTCATTTTTCTTCAGGACCTTGCAGTAAGCGTCCAGCTTATTCTGTTTCATCACTGGATATACATACCTTGGGGCGTTCCCACCGATCCGATATCGGTAAGGCTGCCTTGCAAAAAGCCTGTGAACAAACCGCTGAGTTACTGGAGCTGCCCGAAGGTTACCGTGTGGGCATTGTGCCTGCTTCCGACACTGGCGCGGTAGAAATGGCGCTCTGGTCGATGCTGGGCCCGCGCCCGGTGGATGTCCTGGCCTGGGAGTCCTTTGGTCGCGGCTGGATGACGGATATTTCCCAGCAGTTGCGTCTGGAGAACGTACGCCTGATTGATGCCGATTATGGCCTGTTGCCTGATCTTAATCAGGTGGACCCCGAGCATGATGTGGTGTTTACCTGGAATGGCACGACTTCCGGTGTGCGCGTGCCCAATGCTGATTGGATCAGCGATGAGCGCGGTGGCCTGACCATTTGTGACGCCACCTCGGCGGTTTTCGCGATGGATATGCCTTGGGAGAAACTGGATGTCGTAACGTTCTCCTGGCAGAAGGTACTGGGCGGGGAGGGGGCTCACGGCATGTTGGTACTGAGCCCCAGGGCCGTTGAGCGTCTGGAGAGCTATCAACCCCCATGGCCATTACCCAAACTGTTTCGTATGACTAAAAACGGCAAGTTGATTGAGGGTATCTTTAAAGGGGCGACGATCAACACGCCGTCCATGTTGGCCGTCGCTGACTACCTTGATGCTTTGGGCTGGGTGGCTGAAAACGGTGGCCAGGCTTGGTCAATTGCCAAGGCAGAAGGCAACCTTGCTGAAATTCAGCGTTTTGTGGCTGAGCATGACTGGATCGATTTCCTGGCAAAGGACCCGGCGACGTTGTCGAGTACCAGTGTGTGCTTGACCCTGAGCGCCAATGATGAACAGCTCAGGGCGATCTGCGCCTTGCTTGCTGAGGAGAATGTCGCCTTTGATATTGAATCCTATCGCGATGCACCTGCGGGTTTGCGTATTTGGTGCGGTGCCACGGTTGAGGCCGCGGATATTGCCGCTATGTTGCCCTGGTTGGCCTGGGCCCATCAGGAAGTGTGTGGCTGATAAGGTGCAAATAACCCGGAAAAAGCGTGCGGCATTCCGAGTTTTCGCTGCAAAATTCGCCATGCTGGCCAGGCTTTAAGCAGCTGAAAAACCTGGCTTGCAACTTGGTAAAAAAGCACGGATAATGCCGCGCTCTTGCAATGGTGGCTCTTGTCGGTCCCCTCGCAATGATTAACTGCGAACCCCGCCAGGCCCGGAAGGGAGCAACGGTAGCAGTGAGTTCATGTGCCGGGGTGTGGCTGGCTTGAGCCGCCACCCAAGATCCAGCAGAACCTGCAATCTTCCCTTCGTTATTCCTTTTTCTCCTACTGAAACCGCAAAAATGTACATGCTGCGTAATAAAGCTGTTGCTAACCGTAGTGGCTATCGGGCTGTCTGGGATATAATGGCCGGATTGTAAAATAGGAATACACAACAGCGATGAGCTATCAGGTTTTGGCCCGCAAATGGCGGCCACGTATTTTCCGCGAGATGGTCGGGCAGGAGCATGTTTTACGGGCCCTGATCAACGCTCTGGACCACAACCGCCTTCACCATGCCTACCTGTTTACCGGTACCCGCGGCGTCGGTAAAACCACCATTGCTCGTATCCTGGCCAAGTGTCTGAACTGCGAGCAGGGGGTCTCTTCTGAGCCCTGTGGCCAATGTGGCGCTTGTGTTGAAATTGCAGAAGGTCGCTTTGTTGATTTGATCGAAGTGGATGCGGCTTCAAAAACCAAGGTTGAAGATACCCGCGAATTACTCGACAACGTCCAATATGCCCCGACGCGTGGGCGTTACAAGGTGTATCTCATCGATGAGGTGCACATGCTCTCGAACAGCAGTTTTAACGCGCTGCTGAAAACCCTGGAAGAGCCTCCTCCCCATGTGAAATTCCTGTTGGCTACGACGGATCCCCAGAAACTTCCGGTGACTGTCTTGTCTCGCTGCCTGCAGTTCAATCTCAAGAATATGAACCCGGAACGTATCGTCGGGCATTTGCAGTATATTCTCGACAAGGAGATGGTGCCGTTTGAAGAACCCGCTTTGTGGCAGCTCGGCCGTGCAGCGGATGGCAGTATGCGTGATGCCCTGAGTCTGACAGATCAGGCCATTGCCTTTGGCAGTGGTAAAGTCCACGAGGCCGAAGTGCGCTCGATGTTGGGCACTTTAGATCAGTCCCATATTGTGTCTATTTGCCAAGCCCTGGCTGCCGCCGACGGTAGCCAGGTTCTGCAAGTGGTCGCTCAAATGTCTGAACAGGCACCGGACTATGATTCCGCGCTTGCCGAATTGTTGGCCCTTTTGCATAGAGTAGCGATTGCTCAGGCGGTCCCTGATGCCGTCGACAATAGCGCGGGTGATCGAGACCAGGTATTGGCCTTGGCCCAGCAGATGGCGGCTGAAGACGTTCAATTGTTTTATCAGACGGCCTTGTTGGCTCGTCGTGACCTGCCGTTGTCTCCCGACCCTCGAGGTGGTTTTGAGATGGCCGTGTTGCGTATGCTGGCCTTTAAGCCCCAAGGGGTGCCCAAGGTTCCGAATAAACCTTTGGCGAACAGCGGCCCGACCGTCGCGGCGAGTGCGCCTGCTACCTCAAGCCCCGCAGGGGGGGCTTCAGCGGCCCCAGCACCTGCTGCCATGACTTCTGATGTTCCCAATGCTGCTGTTGTGGAAACGCCGCCAATAAGTCCGTCTCCTCAGGTAGAGAGTGCACAGACGGTAGGCGCTGTCGCTGTCGATAGCCATCCAGTCGCGCCGGTTTCAAGCCCTGAACCGGTTCCTGTTCCGTCGACCCCTGAGGCTGCGATGCCTGCTCAGGCCATGCCTGTCCAGAGCGCGCCAGCGAATGAACCTGTTGCTGAACAGATTCCAGAGTCGACTCCAGAGCAAAGTCCAGAACCCATTCCTGAGCCCGTTGCCGAGAGTCAGCCAGCTGCTCCTCAGATGTCAGAACCTGCCGCTGTTCCAGTGATGAGTTCTGAGCCCAATAGCCCTGAACTCAATAACCCAGAACTCAATAACCCAGAACTCAATAACCCAGAACCGACAGACTCTGAGCTGAGCAACAGTGAATTGGTGGATATCCGGGGGCTCGCTCAGGAAGTGGTTGATACCTTGAAGCCGGAAACCGATCCGACGACTGAAGCGGCTGCTGCAGACGCACCTGCGGCCATCCATATCGCACCGGCGCAACCCATTGCCTATGAAGCACTTGATCCGGATAACTGGTTTGATTTGTATCGCCAACTGGATTTCAGTGGTGTATTGCAGGCAACGGCATCAAATTGTGCCTTGGCTCAGCGTGATGAAAACGGCTTGGCCTTTGTGCTCGATGAGCGTAATAACCACCTTTATGATACCGCTCACCAACAGCGTATGGCGGACATTTTCAGTGACTATTTCGGGCGCAGTGTCCAGGTCCAAATTGTGCAGGGCAATGCGGGTGACGTGACGCCAGCGGCCATTATTGCTCGCTTGAAAGCGCAACGTCAGGCTGAAGCCCTGGCCGCGATTGAAACCGATCCGACGATTATTCAATTGATTGAAGAATTCGATGCAAAACTGATTCCCGACAGTGTAATGCCACTTGGGCCCGACCCATTGAAGGCGTAGGGAATTGAATCACGATCTGTGATGTGAACAAATAAGTGAAGCTTAAGAGAACGTATTGAGGATAAAGCCATGAAAGGTCTTGGGGATTTAATGAAGCAGGCCCAGGAAATGCAGGCCAAGATGCAAAACATGCAGGAAGAACTCGCCAATGCTGAAGTGCAGGGTGAGGCTGGGGCAGGTTTGGTTAAGGTGATCATGACTGGGCGACACGATGTTAAAAGCGTATCTATCGACGCCAGTTTGATGGAAGAAGATAAGGAAATTCTGGAAGATTTATTGGCTGCGGCAGTGAACGATGCGGTGCGTCGCGTTGAAGACGCCAATCGAGAAAAAATGGGCAGCATGACCGCCGGTATGGGCATTCCCCCCGATTTTAAAATGCCATTCTAATCAGGCCACTCACTGAATGTTTAGCCCTTTAATTGATGAATTGATTAACGCTCTGCGCATTTTGCCTGGTGTGGGGCCTAAATCTGCCCAGCGCATGGCCTTGCATTTACTCGAACGCGATAAACCTGGCGCGGCAAAACTTGCCGGCAGTCTACAGCAAGCGATCGAACACATTGGGCGCTGCCAGTTGTGCCGCACGCTCACAGAACAGGAGATCTGTGCGACTTGCACAAGCAGTCAGCGTGACAGTCGTTTGCTGTGTGTGGTTGAAACGCCGGCGGATGTTTTGGCCATCGAACAAGCCGGGAATTACTCCGGCCGTTATTTTGTCTTGCTGGGGCATTTGTCCCCTATCGATGGCATAGGCCCGGAAGACATTGGTATTGATGTGTTGCTTGAGCGTTTGCAAACCGAAGATATTGACGAACTTATTCTGGCGACAAACCCGACCATTGAAGGTGAGGCTACGGCGCATTATCTGGCTGAACAAGCTAAGCGCCTTGAGGTTAAAGTCTCCCGTATCGCACATGGTGTGCCGTTGGGGGGCGAGCTGGAATACATCGATGGCGGAACCCTGGCCCATGCCTTTAATTCTCGACAGGGGCTATAAGCGTGACTTCTGAAATGATTAAGACCGTATGGCTGGACAACAGCCAGGCGCTGAGTGAACTTTGTGAGCGCTGTTCAAACTTGCCCGCGATTGCGGTCGATACTGAGTTTATGCGCAGCAGTACTTTTTATCCCAAGATTGGGCTGCTGCAGATCAATGATGGTGAACAGAATTTTTTGATCGACCCCTTGGTATTTGATACTCAGGAGCTTGAGCCTTTGCGCGAACTGTGGCGAAACACTGCCGTAGTTAAAGTGTTGCACGCTTGCTCGGAAGACTTGGAAGTGTTTCAGCATTGGCTGGGGGTGGTGCCTCAGCCGCTATTTGATACTCAAATGGCGGCAAATTATGCGGCCTGCGGCTTTTCATTGAGCTACGCCAAATTGGTTCAGCAGTTTCTGGATCTTGAACTGGAAAAAGGCGAGACCCGCAGTGATTGGTTAAAGCGACCACTCAGTGAATCCCAGTGTCATTACGCCGCGCTGGATGTGGAGTATCTGCTGGACATTTATCAGCGCTTAAGCGCCCAGTTAGAAGAAAAGCAGCGCTTGGGGTACCTACAGGAAGATTGCCAGCGTTTGCTGGACAATGCCCAAGCCGAGTTCGACCCAATGATGGCTTATTTGAAAGTGAAGTCGGCCTGGCGATTATCATCGCGGAGTTTGGGGGTGTTGCAGGCGCTGTGTGTATGGCGTGAAGAACAGGCCCGTGAGCGGGATATTCCCCGTAACCGTCTGTGCAAGGATCCTCAATTGTTTACCATCGCCAAACGCCCACCTAAACGTGTGAAAGATCTCGCTCGTATTGAAGGGTTGCCGGGTCGAACGCTGCGCGAAGATGGTGAAACCATTGTGCAGATTGTTGAGCAGGTATTGGAGGATAACAATCAGTGGCCGGAATCCCTGACCAGGCCATTGAGTGTTGAGCAGGGGCAGCAATTGAAAATGTTGCGAGAGCACGGCCATCAATTGGCAGACTCTATAGGGCTGGCGCCTGAGTTACTCTTCAACAAAAAAGAATGGGAAGAATTAATTCGCTATCTGTTGTTCAACAGTCCTTTGCAGTCCAGTCGTTTTCAAGGTTGGCGTGGGAAAGAATTCCTGCCGTTGCTGTTGCGATCGTTTAGGGATCGTGTCCAATAACAACCCTGACGGTTTATGAAATATCTCTGGTTAGTTTGTTGACCAGAAAAGTACGATTTAAAGAGCGCTTTGAGTAATGAAAAAGCTGATTTGTGAAATTTTCCGCAGCCCCAAAGAAGAGGGGCTGTATTTGTATGTCGATAAATCCAAAGGGTTGGTGGATGTACCCGAAGCCCTGCTGGAAAAGTTTGGCACGCCCCAATCGGCGATGACGATGTTGCTCGACGAAGGGCGCAAGCTGGCGAAAGCAGACAGCCAAAAAGTATTAAATGCAATAGAAGAGCATGGTTATTACCTGCAACTTCCTCCGCCAAAGGAGGCGTATATGCAGGAAGTGAATCACCATAATTCCAAGTTGTTCTGATGGCCTTTTGGCAGGAAAAAACACTTGAGCAAATGACGCCCCAGGAGTGGGAGTCTCTGTGTGACGGTTGTGGTCAATGCTGTTTACACAAGCTTGAAGATGAAGATACCGGAGCATGTTATTACACCGAAGTTGCCTGTGAGTTATTGGACATCGATTGCGCCCGTTGCAGTGATTATAAACATCGCAAAAAGCGCGTTCCGGAATGTCTTAAGCTCAGTGTCGCCGATGTTGAACATTTTCACTGGTTGCCCAGTAACTGTGCTTATCGCTTGTTGGCGGATGGTGAGCCGCTGCCCCATTGGCACCCTTTGGTCAGTGGCAATCGGCAGTCAGTCATCGATGCCGGTCAATCTGTGATTGGTCGGGTTATCAGTGAAACCGAAGTGTCGGATGACGATCTGGAAGAACACATTATTTATTGGGTTGAATAAAACCTGTTACCCAAAACGCGAGTACACTAAATCACTGCCATACATGTCGTTGATGCCGGGCGGTGCAAGGAGTTAAAAATGAGCCAGGAAGATTATCAGTACGCCTGGATGGCCTATCTCGCCGGCAGTGCCATTATTCTGTTCGGCTGGTGGTTTGTGACCCGTGGCATCGGTAATCGCTATGTGCGAAATGGTCTGCGGATTATTGCGGCGGTGTTGCTGCTCACCCCTCACGCTACTCAAAGTGGTGAAATGCTGATGTCACCGGCCCTGTTTGTGGCGGTGCTGGACCCTTTGTTTACGGAAGAGGGGGATTTCTTTCGGGCTGGCATTCCATTGCTCAGCACCTTGGGCGTGTGTTTGTTGCTGTATGTCCTGATCGATCTCTTATTTTTGCGTCGTCGACGGGAAAAGCAGGCCCAAGCGGCTCTGGAAGCCGATCGAGCAGAACTCCTGGCTGAGAGCCATCGCCAGCCCGAGTGAGCTCTGGGCTGGCCGCCGCATCTTTGTCGGATCATTGATTTTCCGCAAGTCGAATTCTGATCTCCTGCACCGGTCGTTAACTTCCTTTTGGCGGGTTTCCGCACTCCTTGGCTGCAAAGCGTTCTATCTCTGGCTACGCTTCAGTAAATATCTCTTCCCTTTGGCCGATAACTAAGCCGTATGGACCGAGCTCTGTGTCTCTTCAGGGCTTGATGGAGGTTCAGTTTGGTGGGCGGCGACAGGATTCGCTGCTGATACAGTGATGGGAGGGCAGAATGCCGCAGTATCGTCGATTACAGAAATCCAGTTTGCCACTACGGTTGTGGTTGGCCTTGCTTCTGGGGTTTGCTTCGTCTGCTTACGCGCAGTCGGATGAAGGCAGCCAGCCTGGCTCACTCACAAGCGGAGAAGCCCCACCGGAGAAGGTGACGCCAGCCGTGGCGGCTGGAGATTCATCACCTTCCAGCGCCCTGGCTAGCGAAAAAGCGGCTGATGTGCGCCTCTTGATTGATGTATCTGGCAGCATGAAAAGCAATGATCCCGCGAATCTGCGACAGCCCGCCATTGATCTGTTGGTCAAGCTCTTGCCGGAGGGGAGCAAAGCGGGGGTTTGGAGCTTTGGTCGGTACGTCAATATGCTGGTTCCCCATCAGCTTGTCGGTGATAGCTGGAAAGAAACCGCCAGTGATAAAGCGCAGGAAATCAATTCGACAGGATTGTTCACTAATATCGGCTTGGCCTTAGAAAAGGCAAGCTATGACCGGGAACAGGACCCGGGTAGTTTCGACCGACACTTGATTTTACTCACCGATGGCATGGTCGACATCGCCAAAAACCCGGACACGAATCAGCTGGAATGGCAACGCATCGCCAATGATCTATTGCCCCGTCTGCGCCTGGCTGGCTACAGTATTCACACCATTGCTTTGTCTGACAAAGCCGATCTCGAGCTTCTGCAACAATTGTCCCGCGAAACGGACGGTCACAGCGCGGTAGCGCACAGTGCTGATCAACTTATGCAGGCGTTTTTACAGGCGTTTGACAAGGCTGCACCGGCGGAACAGTTGCCGTTCGATGGTGAGAGTTTTTTGGTGGATTCTTCGGTAGAAGAATTTACCGCGTTGATTTTTTCAGCCGAACCCAAGCAGGCGACAACATTGATTGCACCTGATGGCAGCCGCTACAACGAAAAACGCCTGGACAGTTCAGTAAATTGGTTTGCCGGCGACGGTTATGATCTGGTAACGGTGCAGCATCCATTCGAAGGTGAATGGCAGGTCAATGCCAACGTGGCCGACAACAGCCGTATTACCGTCGTGAGCGATTTAAGCCTTAAAGTTAAGCCTTTACCGAATAATATCAGCCCGGGTGAAGTGATCGATTTATTGTTCAGTCTTCGCCAGGAAGGCAACACGATCAGCGATCCGGAATTTCTTTCTTTGCTGGACATTAACGCCCAACTGATTCAGCAGGGAGAAGGACGCAAACAATGGAATTACAAACTCTACGGTGCCGGAGACCCAACACCTGAACAAGGTGTGTTTCAGCATCAGCTCGAAGACTTGGATGCGCAGGGCCAGTACGTATTGCGCCTGGAAGTGGACGGCAAGAGTTTCCAGCGTTCTTTCAGTCACCGTTTTAACAGCCAGGCGGCTTTCCAGGCTAAGTTGATGGAAGGAGAAAGTGACGACGGTCAACAGGGGTACTGGTTAACGGTCAGTGGGGCCACCCAGGCCTTGAATTTGGAATCCACCACCGTTGAAGTGAACTTGATTGAACAAGACGGGAATCAACGCCCGTTCACGATGGAGCTCGGTGAACGTAATAATTGGGAATTATTTTTACCCACAATGGCTGACGGCTTATACCAGTTTGAAATGGTGGTAAGCGGAGAATACGCCACTGGAGAACATTTGCGTTATAACTTGCCGCCACTCAGTTTGGTGTTGAATGGCGATTCTCTGGTCATCAGCGATGAGCCGGTGGTTGCTAAGGCCGCGCCGGCAGTGGCAAATGATGACAGCGAAGCGTTGGATGAGGCGCCGACGGAGAAGGCGTCGTCCCATAACTGGTTGCTTTACGGCTTATTGGTTTTGGGAAATGTGCTGGTCATCGCGCTCATCTACATCGGGTATCGGGTGTTCATCATGGAAAAAACCGAAGAGGACGATGACGAAGAGGATGAAGATGAGTTCATCGATGTAAACGCTGTTGTGGATGACTCTGAATTGCCCGTGGAAGAAGCCATTGCGGAAGTAAAAGAAGCCATCACACCGAAGCCCGAGGAAGCGGTGGTCACAGAAGAGGCATCTGCCGAAGAGTCTCCGGTTGAAGAAGCCGAAGAGGCGCCGCCAGCCCCGGAAGACGTTCCTGAGGTTCAAGAAGCACCAGCCGAAGATAAAACGGTCGCGCCGGACAGTGTGGACAATGACATGGGCGATCCCGATGAGGCAAACATCGGCGATGATGTTCTGGCGATGGATGACATGGATGATGAGGACGCAGGTCTGGAGCCCCCGATTTTGGATCAGGCCGTGGAAGAACCTCCGGTTCTGGATCAGGCTGTTGAGGAACCACCGGCGGAGCCGGAGACCAAAGCCGCTCCCAACATTGATGAGGAAATCGATGCTTTATTGGAGCAAAGCAATCAGAGCTCTCAAGACGACGAAGATTGGGCCGCGGCATTGCAAGATGAATTGGACGATGCGGATGGGGTTGCCCAAGACGACCCCGCTGAAGAAGCCGCCGCCGATTTAAGTGAAAGCCTGGACTTGGCCGATGAAGCCGTTGCGGATGCTGATCTGGGTGAACTGGGTGGTAAGAAAAATGCCGATCAGGGCTGAATGAAAACTGAATAAACTACCCGCTCTGATGTTAAAAAAGCCCTTGTTTTCAAGGGCTTGTATGCGTTTAAATTCAAGCGTACAGTAGCTCTCTAAGAACTTGTCCAGCCCTGCGGTAGCAGGGCGCCCGTTACTACGAGAGTGCCTCCATGAATGCCGATCTGCTTCGTTCCAAACAGGATGTCCGCCTCAGCGAAATGTTGCTGAAAGATCCCACCGTCAGTGCCGTCAATGACTACATTGCCCGCAAAGAAGGCCAGGGGCCGCAAGGTACTCGCCGGCGCTTGTTGGCAACCTCCGTTCGACTGAGTAAAGCGATGGCACCGGGGCTGCATAAAATGGCTGAAGAGTGTATTGAGCGATTGGGTGTGAGCATTCCCGTTGAGCTTTATGCCTATTCGAGTCCGCAATTTAATGCCGCCTGTGTGAAGCCGGAAGAAGGCCGCCTGTTTATCATGTTCTCCTCGGCTTTGCTTGATGGCTTTGCCGAAGATGAATTGCGTTTCGTGATGGGACATGAGTTAGGGCACCATGTGTATGGCCATCACGACATCCCCATTGGTTATGTTCTCAAAGGGCAACAACCGGCATCACCTGATCTGGCCTTGAGTCTGACAAGCTGGTCGCGCTACGCTGAAATTTCCGCTGACCGTGCCGGGGCTTACTGTACTCAAAGTCTCGATGCGGTTGCTCGCTCTCTGTTTAAGTTGGCTTCGGGTGTCACCAGTTCCGTCGTACAGTTTCACTTGGCCGATTTTCTCAGCCAGGTAGATGAAATGCAGTTGGAAGACCAAGCGCCCGGTGCGGGTGCGCCGGTGCAGGATTGGTTTATGACCCATCCGTTCAGCCCTCTGCGTGTGAAAGCGCTGCAAATGTTCCATAACTCCAGCCTGATGAACGAGGGTGGTATCAGTGAAAATGATCTGGAGTTGGGTGTCGAAGGTTTGATGGCATTGATGGAGCCCAGTTATCTGGAGTCTAAAGCGGATGCCGCGATTGCAATGCGCCACTTCCTGTTTGCTGGCACATTGTTAATAGCGAATGCCAATGGCGATATTTCTGAGCAGGAAATTAACGTGTTTGAAGAGTTCTTTGGGAAATACAAATACAAAGAGAGTTTCAACATGGAGCGCCTGGCGGAAGATTTGCCGAAGCGAGCTGCGGCGGTGGTTGAACAAAACTCCATTCCTAAACGCATGCAATTGGTGCGCGATCTTTGCACGATGGCTCGAGCGGAAGGTCACGCCAAAGCGGCGGAAATTATCAAACTGAAAGAAATCTCCGAATTGCTTGAAGTGCCCGAATTTTTCGTTGATCAATTGTTGGCGGAAGAAGTGGATATCGCTTTATCTTGATATCGTCGCAGTGGTGTGTAGTGGCTTGGTGTTGAGAGGCCTATGTCGAAGGTGGAAGGGGACCGTAATTTTGACGATCTGGTCGAACATTTTTCCGGCAAAATATACGGTCGCCATGGCCAACAGGGGGCGGTTCAAAAGGGCCGTCTTCGACACGCCATTATTCGCCGCGATTTAAAAACATGTATTCCCGGTTTATATCCATCGGGTGATAAGCCGGAGGCAGTCAGGGCCTTAGAGATTCTCGATGTCGGTGCCGGTCTGGGTCAGTGGGTTGTTGAACTCGCAGGGCAAGGGCATCACCTCAACTACAATGATGTTTCTGAGAAGATGAGCGAACAGGCGAGAACGACTGCCTGTGAGCAGTTATCGCCCGATTACGTCGAGAAACATACCCAATGGTTCTCCCAGCCTTATCAGTCATTGTCTGAACATATTGCTCCCGAGAGTCAGGACTTGATTCTATGTCATGCAGTAATTGAATGGCTGCAGCATCCCGAGCCCTTATTTTCAATGCTATACGACTGGCTAAAGCCGGGCGCCTACCTTTCTTTTTGTCATTACAATCCGGCGGGAAAGCGGCTGCGTAATTTGATTTTTGGAAATTTCAAGGCCGTTGAAAAAGAGCACCGTGGTGAGCGTCCTGATCACAGCGCGACTCGCGGGGGGTTAACCCCCAGCAATCCAAGCAGTATTCAGGATATTGATCGCTGGTGGCAGGCCTCGGGGTTTGAGTGTCGACAGCAATCTGCAATTCGCGTGTTTTCTGACTATACACTTGAGAAAAGAGGCGGTTTATCGTCTCCTGAGGCTGTCTTTGAGATGGAAATAGCCATGAGTCAGGACCCCAATTTTATACACAGTGCCCGTTATCGCCACGTGGTTTTGCAAAAGCCATTCCGTTCTTGGTTCGAAATGGACCACTTCTGATTTCTGAGTGGTGGGGAATATCTGCTAAACTTGCAGGATTGCTTAACGTGAGTCAGAGCCTTGCTATCGTTTATTACCGTTAATTGTTTGACTGTTGCCTTGGTGGTGATGATTCACTACGAAATTCTCAGGGCGCTCTCTCGACTGCTGCCTATGTTGCGCATTATCCATCGTTACCGAATTGCGATGGGGGTTCTTGGTGCCTTGGTTGCGCACGCCATAGAAATCTGGATCTTCGCCGCGGTTTACTACTGGATGATCCAGGATCCAGCTTGGGGCAGTTTCCAAGGCGCTTTCAATAACAGCTTTATGGATTGCGTGTATTTTTCGTTTACGAGTTATACGACCCTGGGTTTTGGTGATATTGAACCCAGGGGAATGGTGCGTTATCTCACGGGGATCGAATCCTTAACCGGACTGGTGCTGGTTACCTGGAGCGCATCGTTTCTGTTTTACGAAATGCAAAAATACTGGGAGCAGGATTAGTTGGAATGCTTGACCGTCCCTTAAAGGCACCCCTGGTCTTGTCTGAAGACGAATCGCGCTGTCGCTTTTGTCGTTTGCGCAAAATGGCCTGCTTTTGTGAGCGCTGGCCAAAACTAAACAGTGATTTGAAGCTGAACATCATTGCGCACCGCGAAGAATTAAAAAAAGACAGTAATACTGCGCTCTTGCTGTGGAAGGCCCTACCGAACAGTGCGATGCAGATTTGGCAAAGAACGGAAGCGATCTTTCATTCCGATAGATTGATTGAGCCTACTCAGGATTGTTTGCCTGTGCTCCTGTGGCCCGCTCGTCTGGCTGATACTTATCGCGGTGAGCCTGGCTGCGCGCACCCCATGCTTACGAAGACTCAATTGTCCGGGCGCTCGTTTGTCCTGTTGGATGGCAGCTGGCAGCAAGCTCGGAAAATGTATCGGCAATCGAACACGCTGCAGCATTTGCCCTGCTATGAGTTGCAAGCCGATGATGCGTTCCCGTTAAACACATTTAAATTGCGCCGCAATCAACAAGCTGAGGGTTTTTGCTCTGCTCAGGCGATTGCCTTATTGCTATGGCAGCTTAAGGAAAAACAAGTCGCCCGTGACTTATTGCAGGCCTATGATGCATTCAGCGAGCACGTATTGGCCAGCCGCAGTAACCATCGCCCACGCCATATTGATTCTCTCGATATTGATGCCTTTGATGTTGGTCAAGCGAACTGAACGCAGGGGGTTATCTTATGACCTTTAAGGAATGTGACAGCATTGAATGTGTTCTGATGGATACGCTGAGCTTGCCTCTGGTTAATCGCTTTTATAAGCGTTGCCGGTATCCGGCGAAAGCGGGCCGTGGTGAGCGGGTCTATTGTTTGCGTCAAGAGGGACATATTGTTGCGGCCGTAAAGTTGATGCCGAAATCCTTTGATCAGGAGGACTGGTTATTCCTGCGAGCCATGTGTGTGTTGCCTGAATTACAGGGCCAGGGATTGGGCAAACGATTTCTCGAGGCTTTAGGCGCGAGTTTCGACCGGCCGGTCTACTGTTACCCCTTTGATCATCTGAAGGCGTTTTATGGTCATGCCGGCTTTGAATGTCCCGCGCCGAATGACACTATTCCGAAAGCCATTCGGGAGGGCCAGCAGCGCCTTCTCCAGCAAGGGCGTAAGGTTTTGCTGATGAGCCGTAAGGGCACCGAATAAACCCTCCTTCTACGTATCACATGCCATTTTGGGATTTGACTCTAGGAAAAATACTACTTATATAATTAGATTCTGCTAATATAAAGCTGTTTGGCCGAGTCGGCTTATGTAAACAGATGAGAGGGCAGTGTTATGTTGTTAGGTATGTCGCAGTTATTTTCAGGTGTCGTCAGCGTTAGGCGGTTGACCGTTGTGGTGCTCAGTATGGTTTCCGTCCTGCTTGCCGCTTGCGGGGGGAGCCAAGGTCAGAAGTTGGCATCAGAGCAAGAAGCGGTGTTTCAAGCGGCTGTGCAGCCTTCAGACATCGCGGGTTTTCAACAACTGGGGCCGATTTATGCGGGAGGTTTACCCAGCCGTGAACAACTGAAACGCTTTGCGGCCAAGGGCGTTGCAACCGTTATTGATTTTCGTAAGCCCAGTGAAGGTCTGATTCAGGAGCAGGAAGCCCTGTCGGCACTTGGAGTGAATTACGTCAATATCCCCTTGGGCAGAGAGCTGGCATCTCCAGAGGCCCAGGAAAAGTTTGCCCAAGTTTTTGCAGCAGCCAAGGGTGAAAAGGTATTATTGCACTGCCGCTCCGGAAATCGTGTTGGTATGGTGTGGTCTTTGTACCAGATCAGTAATGGCGTCGACGCAGAGCTTGCCATAGAGCAGGGACGAGCCATGGGGATGAAGTCCGGTTTTGAAAAAGCGGTAAGAGCATCAATTACAAAAGAATAGAACATATGATGGATCTCTCAGCAATGCAGGACAATGCCCGTGAGGCATCGTCTTTCTTAAAAAGCTTGGCGAACGAAAAGCGTTTGCTGATCTTGTGTACTCTAGCGGATAAAGAATTGTCGGTGAGCGAACTGAACGCGCACATCGACATTAGCCAGTCAGCGCTCTCTCAGCACCTTGCGTGGCTGAGAGAGGCCAAGCTTGTGGCTACTCGCCGTGAGGCTCAGACCATTTATTATCGCCTTGAAGGCGAAAAGGCACTGAAAGTGATTGGGGTGTTGAAAGAGATCTTCTGCCCCTAGGCAATAGATCCTTTTCAGGCTGCGTTAACATGGTCGCTCCGGGCCATGCCCCTCTACATTCCCAATAAACGACATCGATTTACAGCTTACTCTTCACGTTAATCTCTATTTTTGTTGATTTAGGCGTCTTCCGAGTTTCGCACCTTTCTGCGATATCGGCGTGTTTTATGGCATTTTTCCTTCTACTCCCTGATTTATGGGCGATTCTGCCTTGGCGCTTTTCACCAAAGCCATGATGTTTTTTGCCACTGCGGGGCTTTTATAGCCTGTGTTAGTATCTGCCAGCAATGAATCGACACAGTTATGCCCCTTGGGAGTGAAAGTATGAGTTTTACAGGTACCGATAAATACGTTGCCACCGATGATTTACGCATGGCAGTCAATGCGGCAGTGACCCTGGAGCGCCCGCTCCTGATCAAGGGTGAGCCGGGTACCGGCAAAACCATGTTGGCGGAAGAGGTTGCCGGGTCTTTGGGCATGCGCCTGATTCAGTGGCATATCAAGTCGACCACGAAAGCCCAGCAGGGCTTGTATGAATACGATGCGGTTTCCCGTTTGCGTGATTCACAGTTGGGTGATGACAAAGTCCACGACATTAAGAACTACATCAAAAAGGGGAAACTCTGGGAAGCCTTCGAAGCAGATGAGCAAGTTGTATTGCTGATCGATGAAATCGATAAGGCGGATATTGAATTCCCGAACGATTTGCTGGTTGAGATCGATAAAATGGAATTCTTCGTCTATGAAACTGGTGAAACCATTAAGGCGAAAAAGCGCCCGATCGTAATTATTACCAGTAACAATGAAAAAGAGCTTCCCGATGCATTCCTGCGTCGCTGTTTCTTCCACTACATCAATTTCCCGGATCGCGATACGATGATGCAAATCATTGATGTTCACTATCCAAGTATCAAAAGCGATCTTGTGAACGAAGCGCTGGATATTTTCTTCGATGTGCGCAAAGTGCCAGGTTTGAAGAAAAAACCTTCGACGTCAGAGCTGATTGATTGGTTGAAACTGTTGTTGGCCGATGATATCCCTGATGAAGTGTTGAAAAACCGCGATGCCAGCAAAGCCATTCCGCCATTGTATGGTGCCTTGCTTAAGAACGAGCAGGATGTCCACATGTTGGAACGCCTGGCCTTTATGGTGCGCCGTGAGAGCCGCTAATAGCGGCTTTTTCACGAACAACGCCAAACATTAATGCCAAAAGGTTGCATGCATGCTGGTTAACTTTTTTTATGGCTTGCGCAATGCCAATGTGCCAGTCTCGATTAAGGAATTATTGGTTCTGCTGGAGGCGATGGAAAAACATCTGGCCTTTGGTAGCATCGACGATTTCTATCTCCTGTCGCGCACTTGTCTGATTAAAGACGAAAAACACTTTGATAAGTTTGATCGAGCTTTCGGGGCGTACTTTAAAGACCTGGATGGCCTTGACGATATTATTGAAGCTCTGATCCCGGAAGATTGGTTACGTTCGGAATTCATTAAAAACCTTTCCGAGGAAGAGAAAGCCCAAATCGAATCTCTCGGTGGTCTTGAAAAGCTTATTGAAGAATTTAAAAAGCGCCTTGAAGAACAGAAAAAACGCCATGAAGGCGGAAATAAATGGATTGGAACCGGCGGTACCTCACCTTTTGGCCACAGTGGGTATAACCCCGAAGGTATTCGGGTGGGAGGCGAAAGCCGCAATAAGCGCGCAACCAAGGTTTGGGAAAAACGCGAGTTTAAAAACCTGGACGATGAAGTAGAACTCGGCACGCGTAACATCAAGATGGCTCTGCGCAAACTGCGTAAGTTTGCTCGTCAGGGCGCCGAAGATGAGCTTGATCTAGACGATACCATTCGCTCAACTGCTCGCAATGCGGGCCTTCTCGACATCAAAATGGTGCCGGAACGCCACAACGCTGTGAAGGTTTTGCTGTTCTTCGATGTGGGCGGTTCAATGGATCCCTATGTTCGTTTGTGCGAAGAACTGTTCTCGGCCTGTAAGACTGAATTCAAGCACATGGAGTATTTCTACTTCCACAACTTCATCTACGATGCGGTATGGAAAGATAATATGCGCCGCAATTCGGAAACAACGTCTTTGTTTGATGTTCTGCACACCTACAGCAGCGACTATAAGGTCATTTTTATTGGTGATGCATCTATGGCGCCTTATGAAGTGACCAGCCAGTACGGCAGTGTTGAGTACATGAACGAAGAGGCGGGCTATGTGTGGATGAACCGTCTTACGGAAACTTTCGACAAGGTGATTTGGTTGAATCCCACGGCGAAGAAATATTGGCGGTACACTCAGACCATCGATATGATCAAGGATCTGGTTGATGGCCATATGTACCCACTGACTTTGGAAGGCCTGGACGAAGGCATCAAATTCCTCACCAAGTAAGTTTTCCGGGCGCCTGCCATTGGCGCCTGTCTTTCTGATTTATATCAAAATCTCGATCTTTGCTATGCTTTAGTCTTGTTTTCATGAATATTGAAACAAGGCAGCCGAGGATTGAGATTATGTCTCTAGAGCAAATTCGAGATCAGCTACTGGCCCGGCAGGCAGAATTGGAAGGCCGTTTAGCCAGAGTGGAAGAGCATGTCAGCCACCGGAATGACCCTCTGTCTGCGGACTTCGCAGAGCAAGCCGTAGAGCGAGAAAACGATGAGGTATTAGAGGCGATTGGTTGTGAAGTCAGCAATGAGCTGGCGCAAATCAAACAATCGTTGCGCCGAATCGAAGCTGGGAGCTATGGCCACTGTGAGCGCTGTGGTGAAGACATTGCCATCGAACGTTTGAATATCGTTCCCTATACCGCCTATTGCATTCGTTGCGCGGTGGGTTGACCCAATCTCTTAAACGCGTGGCGCTATGCCTGTAAAGGTATTAACAGCTCGAAGCGGCAACCTTGTTCTTGATTCTGGCAGCTGATTTCTCCTTTCAGCTGCTGGCTGCTGTTGTTGAATGCAGCGTGCAGGCCCAGTCCAACATGATTGGCGTTTGCTGCGACAAAAGGGTCAAATACCTTTTCGATTAATTCAGGCTCGATGCCTCGACCGTTGTCACTGATACGAATTCGTAGTTGTTCGTCGCTTGCCTCATAAGTGATGTGAATGGCGGCATTTTCCTGCTCAGTGTCAAAGGCGTGTTCCAGGGCGTTTTGAATCAGCTCCTTTAACACGTGAAAGAGACTGATTTCACGGCAGTGCAATTGAAAGTCTTCCGGGCCATCAATAAACAGTTTGATTTTTCGTTCGATAAACTGGCCTTGTAACTGTGACAAAACCTTTTCCAGAACCTCATGCAACACTATCTGACGTGGCTCTTCTTCGTGCTCGTCGCCGGCCAACAGTTTGAAATTGCTGATTAGCTGATTGAGTCGCTGCAGGTTTTTCTGCATCAGTTTTTCAGCGCCGCTGAGTTTGCGCGCCAGTTGCTCGCGGCTGCTTATCTCGCTGTCGCTCATTGCATTCAGGCTTTGCTGACTGCAATCACTGATAACTGATGAAGCCATGCTCACTACACCAAGCGGGGTATTCAGTTCGTGGGCCATGCCGCGAACCAGTCGACCCAGAGAGGCGTGTTTTTCGCTGGCCACCAGTTGAGCCTGGGTACGCTGTAAGGTATCAAGAGACTCGCTCAATTCCTGGGTACGCTGATCCACTACTTGTTCCAACACTCGGCGGCGATGTTCAAGGTGGCGTAATCTGAGGTAAAACAGCACATACAGAAAGCCAAGACTCAGAGCAGCGGCGGTGATTCGAAAGATCAGCGTTTCGTACCAGGCCGGCGCGATACTGACGGGGATGCTGAGTTGTTCTGGACTCCATTCACCTAAGCGGTTGCTGGCGCGTACCTGAAGTTCGTAGTCTCCCGGGTTCAGGTTGGTGTAGGTGGCAATTCGTCGGGCGGAATCCGTATGCGTCCAGTTTTCGTCATAGCCTAATAGGCGATAGGCATACATGATGCGATGTGGGTCAGAATAATCCAATGCGGAAAAGCTCACTGAAAAACCATGATTGTTCGGGGCAAGCGATAGCGCATTTCCGGGATGCATTAATGCTTTACCGTCAATATCGATTCGATCAATGATCAATGGAGGTTGGTAATCCCAGGTCTTGAACTGGGCCGGTTTAATAATGCTAATGCCATTGGCACCACCAAAAATATAGCTGCCTTTACGAGTTTTGGTCGAAGCCATAGGGCGACGAATGCGGTGATAAACCCCATCGGCGTGGCTTAGAAATTGGGTTTTTCCGGATTTGAAATCGAAGACAAAATTTGCTCCCCAATAACGGCCATCCGGTCCAGGATAGGCCTCGACATTATTGAAGGTATCGCCGGGGATCTTCTGGCTCTGAATCGAGATAAGTTCAGGGTTCAGGCTTAGGCGGAACCAGGATGACTGGCTGACTAGGATAACCTCATCGTCATTTACGCGATGCAAAGCGAGGATGCGATTGCTTTGCAAATGTTCAGCCAGAGCATTGTCGAGTGTCACTCTGTGTAAACGGTCTCCGCCTTGGGGTAAATAGAACAGGGCGCCAGGACCTCCGAGCCAAAGATCGCCATTACTCATATAGGCTTTGTAATAAAGCGCCGCAGTTTTTGAAAACTCACTGTCTCGAATGGTGACCAAGCGATTGTCTTTTTCAACAAAACGATTGATGCCTCGGCGGGTGACGACGAGCACATCACCGCTGGCTTCAGGAAAGAGCCGGAAGATTTTATTGGAGAACAGGCCATCTTTGGTCGTGAAGCGTTCCAATGTTTTGTCGGCCAAACTGCTGTCTTTGATGCGGTACAATCCGCTATTGAGCCCGCCAAGCCAAATGCTGCCGTCAACGCTTTGGGTAATCGCTTTTACCGTCCCTTCCTGCAAAGCGGCTGCTTCACCAATGGCCGGCAGGATGCGATCCACTTTGCCCTCATTGGGGTCGAAAATGTCGATACCTTTCCCGTAAGTTGAAAACCACAGTAGGCCACTTCGGTCTTCAAAGATGGCATAGATGTCGTTGTGGCTGAGGCTTTTGGGGTCGCCAGGCGAGTGTGCCAGACTGCGGGAAAAATAGTTGGCGATATTGATTCGGCTTAAGCCTTTGCCCAATGTGGAAATCCACAATAGGCCGGAGCGATCCAGTAAAAACGCACCGGCATTGTCGCTGTCGAAACTGGCTTCGCTGCTTTCACTGTGACGATGCGAACCGATTAGTTGGCCACTGGCCGCATCAAAAATTTGAATGCCGCTGCGAGCAGTACTGATCCATATTTCTCCACTGGGCAGTTGGATGATGTCTTTTACCCAGTCGTCGGTCGCAAGCTTTTCGATCTGGCCGGACAACGTTCGACGGTAGGCACCTTTACCAAAGGTGCCAAACCAGAAAGCGCCGTCCCGGCTTTGAAAAATTTTTGTGAGGGTTTGTTGGCTGAGGTCCGTGTCGTTGTTATCTCGGAACATGGCTTCGATGCCTGTCCCATCGGCTTTAAGGCGGTCGACACCCGCGGTGCTGCCAAACCACAGTCGACCATTGTTATCCAGTAATAGAGCGCTGATGACGGTTGCGCTCAGGCCATCGTCTTCTGAGGTGAAAGCCTGTTGCTTGCCGACGATTAAATGATAGCGAAACAGTCCTTGGCTGGTGGCGAGCCAGGCTTCTTGTCCGTTCAGTGGAATAATGCGGTTGATAGAGGGAGAGCTGTTCTGTTGTTCGGCTTTGATGTCGTATTGTGTGAAACTACGATTTCTAGGTTCCAGTACGTACAGGCCCGAAGCCGCTGTACCCACCCAGATTTTGCCCAGTGGGCCTACGGAAATTTTTCTGACCCAATGATTGGGAAATTGCTCGGCCTTGTCGTTGAAGTAGGGCGCCGGAATAACCTGATAGCCATCAAATTGATAAAGGCCTTCGTAGGTGGCGATCCATATCAATCCATCTTGGCCCTGGGCCAGATCGGTAATTGTTGGGAGATCGTAATTCCCCTGCAATACGGTTTCGAAGTAGGGGGCGCCCAAATCAAATATATCGGCTGTGCGACTCTGGCTACTGATGCTGTATGTACACAGCAGCAGGCAGATCATCACTCTGCTGATTCGGGGCACAAGAATATTAGCGAGATACTGTAAAGACAAAACCCTGACCGAGACCGTTAACCGCGTTGTGACTGCAAGCTTCTCATCCCTGTGAGCTTTCGTTTTGCTAAATCCGCTGTGGACCTCATCATGGGCCCATCGAGGCGGGTGGCTTTGCTAGCAATTGTAGCAGCAGATGCAGTAGTCGTTGGCGGATTTAGACGTAAATTCCTTTATTTTCGGCGCACCTTGGCGACTTCAATCATATTGTTACTGATTTTTGAAGTTTCGAATTGAAATCTGTCCAGGCTGAACCCCATGTGACCGGCAGGAATGGATTCGATGTGTTCCAGAATTAAACCGTTCAGGGTTTTTGGGCCATCCATGGGAAGTTCCCAGCCCAGTTGCTTGTTGATGTCTCGAATGGATGTGCCCCCTTCAATGGCGAACCAGCCGTCGTTCAAAGGGCTGATTTCCTGCTGATCTTCTTCGGCGAGATTGGTGGTGAAATCGCCCACAATTTCTTCGAGCAGGTCTTCCAGCGTCACAATGCCTTGAACATCACCGTATTCATCGACGGCAATGGCGATGCGACGTTTTTCTTTTTGAAAATTTAACAGCTGAGTGTGAAGGGGGGTTGATTCGGGTACAAAATAGGGTTCCCGTGCAAAGCGTTTAATTGCTTCGTGGGTGATGGTTTCATCGCCGCCGTAAATGAACTTAGCGGCATTACGCAAATGCATGACGCCGATGATGTTATTGATGTCCCCTTGGTAAACGGGCAATCGGGTATAGGCACTGCTGCGAATCTGCTCCATCAATGTGGGAACATCTTCTTCGATGTCCAGGCCGATCACTTCGTTGCGAGGTACCATGATATCCTCGACCGTTGCCTTTTCCAGGTCGAGAATGTTCAGGAGCATACCCTGGTGTTGGTCGGGAATCAGGTCTCCGGCTTCATCTACCGCTGTGCGCAGTTCTTCGGGACGCAGCAGTTCATTGTTTTCGCTGTCCTTGGGGTTGATCCCAATCAGGCGAGCCAGTCCGTTGGAAACACCGTTGACCAACCACACCGCCGGTATCAGCAGAAATAAAAGTGGCCTCAAAATAATACTGGCAGGGAAGGCGATTTTCTCAGGGTAGAGTGCTGCAATGGTTTTCGGGGTTACCTCTGAGAAAATCAGAATCACCAGTGTTAGCAACAGGCCGCCGACAAAGGCACCGGTGGCTCCGTACAGGGCGGTGCCAATGATACTGGTAATAGAGGCGGCCGCGATGTTCACCAGATTGTTGCCAATCAGGATCACACCTATGAGTCGGTCGGGGCGCCGCAGGAGTTTGGAGACGCGTTTGGCGCCTTTGTGACCATTGTTGCTGAGATGGCGAAGGCGGTAGCGATTAAGCGCCATCATGCCGGTTTCTGAGCTGGAAAAAAAAGCGGAAAGCAGAACCAAAACAGCCAAAGCTATCAAAAGCAGGTCTATGGGGATCTCGTTCAAGAAGGGATTAACCTGAGTCACTATTATTGCTTGCAATAGTGAAGCAGACCTTGCTCGGAATCAAGCGAGAAATGCCGGATTCTGTTGCGGTTTAGGGTGAGTGCTTTACAGAATCAGCTCAAGGACCAATTTGCTGCCAAAATACGCCAGCATCAGCGCGATAAAGCCCCCCAGGGTAAAGCGAATTGCGGTGTTTCCACGCCAACCTTTGAGGTGTCGTCCAAACAACAAAGTGGCGTAGATCAGCCAAGAGGCGGTCGAGAAGAATATTTTGTGGGCCATAGGTTGCTCGGGGTCAATGGCCACAAACAATGTGCCGGTCAAAATCGAAATGCTGAGAAGGGCAAAGCCGACCCACAACAGTTCAAAAAGAAGCGCTTCCATCGTTTGCAGGGGCGGCAGCAGGCGGACCATGCCACCGATATGCTTGTTGCGCAGTTGGTGATTTTGATAGGCCAGCAACAGAGCTTGCATGGTGGCAATCGTCAACAGGCTGTAAGCCAGTAAAGACAGCAAAATGTGAATGCTGGTGCCGGTGTTCAATTGCAGGCTTTGTTCGCTGCTGTTAAAAATTAATGTGCAGGCGATGGCGATTACGCTCATTGGGCTGACCAGCAGCAACACATTGAGGGTTGGCTTACGCAGGCTGCTCAACAAAATAATGACATTAATGAGCCACACCAGCAGCGAAGGTACTTTAAAGAAGCTGAGTGAAACGTCGCCGCCGTTGATAAATTGAAAAACCAGTCCGGCACCATGAAAGAGCAGTGCCGGAATAAGCAGGGCGCGAAGATGGCTGGGTTTTGCAGCGTGTTGATGCCTGATTTCCCCGAGGATAAAGCCAAAGATGGCTAGATAGCAGGCTATCGCGAGGATCAAACTGGCGGTGGTGAGCATCAACACAGATTCCTTGGGTTTGGCATATGGGGACGCGTAAGTTAAGCCGCTAAGTGTGTCATAAGGTGGGCTTAATGAGAAGTTTTATCACTGATTTTCAGAGCTTACTCAAGGCTTTGGGCTCTGCTATACTGCTGGCCTTTTGTGTTCGCCGTTCGCGGCGCCCGGTCAATGTTTAACCCATAGGCGGTATGCACGCCTTTATGTTGGAGTTGCAACAGCACCATGTTCGACAATTTAAGTGATCGTCTTTCCCATTCGCTCAAGAGTATTACGGGCAAGGCACGTCTCACCGATGACAATATCAAAAGTACCTTGCGAGAGGTGCGTAAGGCCTTGCTTGAGGCCGATGTAGCCTTACCCGTAGTAAAGTCGTTTGTGGATCGCGTGCGCTCCAAGGCGATTGGCTCCCAGGTTGCTAAATCCCTTAATCCAGGGCAGCAGTTCCTGAAGATTGTTGAAACCGAGCTGATTGACGTGATGGGGGCGGCAAACGAGTCCCTCAATTTGGCGGCTCAGCCACCTGCGGTTGTGTTGATGGCAGGTCTGCAGGGGGCGGGTAAAACGACGTCGGTCGCCAAACTGGCGCGCTTCCTGCGTGAGCGTGAGAAGAAAAAAGTTTTGGTGGTCAGTGCGGATATCTATCGCCCGGCCGCGATTCAGCAGCTGGAGACTTTGGCCGCGGAGGTTGATGTTGAGTTCTTCCCGTCGACGACTGAACAGAAGCCAGTGGACATTGCTAATGCGGCGATTGAGCATGCCAAGAAGCAGTTTATCGATGTTGTCATTGTTGATACCGCAGGCCGCCTGCATATCGATGATACGTTGATGGGCGAAATTCAGGGTCTGCATGCCGCGATTAATCCGATTGAAACCCTGTTCGTCATTGATGCCATGATTGGTCAGGATGCGGTGAATACTGCAAAGGCCTTTAATGATGCATTGCCCTTAACTGGTGTGATTCTGACCAAGGCTGACGGTGATGCCCGTGGTGGTGCGGCCTTGTCTGTGCGCCAGGTAACCGGCAAACCGATCAAGTTTATTGGTGTGGGCGAAAAAGTCGATGCGCTAGAGCCGTTCCACCCTGACCGTATCGCCAGCCGTATTCTCGGTATGGGTGACGTGATGTCGCTGATCGAGCAGGCTGAGCAGAAGATTGATAAGGCCAAAGCCGAAAAGCTGGTTAAGAAGGTTCAGAAGGGGCAGAAGTTCGACCTTGAAGATCTGAAAGAACAGTTCCAGCAAATGAAGAATATGGGAGGCATGGGGTCCATGTTGGACAAGCTTCCAGGCATGGGCAATGTCTCTCAAATGGTGGATGAAAACGCCATGGGCAAGCAGTTTGGCCAAATGGAAGCCATCATCAACTCCATGACACCTGCAGAGCGTCGTAACCCTGAGCTGTTGAACGGATCTCGCAAGCGCCGGATCATTGCGGGTTCTGGTACCCAGATGCAGGATCTCAATCGTCTGCTGAAACAGCACAAGCAGATGGCCAAGATGATGAAAAAGATGAAGGGCGGAGGCATGGCCAAGATGATGCGTGGCCTCGGCGGAATGATGGGCGGCGGTGGCGGTATGCCGCCTGGTGGAATGCCTCCGGGGGGGATGCCCCCAGGTGGTGGATTGCCACCTGGCTTTGGCCGCTAAGCTGTTTCTGAGAAGGGGTGCCACAGGCGCCCCTTTTTATTTGCCTGTGGCCCTGGGTGTTTCGCTTCGGCGCTTAAGTCCGCTTGCCTGGGCAAGGCCTCATGCGACAGTCTCTTTCCAGAGTGCCTGAATACAGGCTTTCCTTAAAGTCTCTCTTCCAGTATAATGCCGCGCCTTCTTCGGGCTATAAAGGCTTGGGGAAGTGAGACTATTTGTTCATGCCGTGAGGCAGCACATTGTAAATATAGTAGGAAGACTTACATGGTAAGCATTCGATTAGCCCGTGGTGGCTCTAAAAAACGTCCTTTTTATCACTTGACCGTAACCGATTCACGTAACCCACGTGACGGTCGTTTCCTTGAGCGCGTTGGTTTTTTCAACCCTGTTGCTCGCGGTCAGGAAGAGCGTCTGCGTGTAGACGCTGAGCGTATCGAGTACTGGGTAGGCCAAGGCGCCCAGGTTTCCGATCGCGTTCGCAAGTTGCTGAAAGAATCAGCGGCGGCCTAAGGCCTGTTTAAGTCCCATGAGTAACTCGTCGTCAAATTTGGTTACCGTTGGGCGCATTACGGGTGTTTTTGGCATCAAGGGTTGGGTGAAAGTCCACTCTGATACCGAACCTCGTGAAAATATTTTTGAGTACTCCCCTTGGTGGCTGAAGACGCGCCATGGGGTAAAACCGGTAGAAATTGATGAAGCCAAGCCCCACGGCAATGGTCTCATCGTCCATATTAAGGGCGTTGATGACCGTACCCTGGCGGAAGGCTATACCAAAGTGGACATCGCTGTTGAGCGTGACCAGTTACCGGATTTGGAAGACGGAGAGTATTACTGGCATCAGCTGGTAGGACTCAAGGTTATTAGTGAGCATGGTGGTACGCCACAATTGCTCGGAAAGGTGCAAAAACTGATGGCGACTGGCGCAAATGATGTGTTGGTGGTCAAAGGTGATAAAGCTGAACTTGGCAGCCTGGACAATAAAGAACGTCTGGTGCCTTATGTTCCAGGTCAGTTTGTCACCTCGGTGGATTTGCCGGCTGGAGAGATTCGGGTTGATTGGGATCCGGAGTTTTAACAGCAGTCGCCGTGTGTAAGCTCAGGAGGCAGGTATGCGCATTGCCGTAGTCACTTTGTTTCCGGAAATGTTCGACGCAGTAAGCCGTTATGGTGTATCGGGTCGAGCTTGTGAGCAGGGTGTCTTGGATTTACGTTGTTTTAATCCAAGAAACCACACCAGTGACCGGCATCAAACTGTCGATGATAGGCCTTATGGTGGCGGGCCTGGGATGTTGATGATGATTCAACCTCTCAGCGATGCTATTAACGAGGCTCGACAGTGGGCTGAGGCTGATGGCATGCCAGCCAAGGTGGTGTATTTATCACCTCAAGGCAAGGTGTTCGATCAATCGGCCGCTCAGAGTTTTGCTGCACCTGAGACGGGTAATTTGGTGTTGTTAGCTGGACGCTACGAGGGTGTCGACGAGCGATTGATTCAGGCCCAGGTGGATGCTGAATGGTCGATTGGCGATTACGTCTTAAGCGGCGGCGAGCTGGCTGCCATGGTGATGCTGGACGCGATAACGCGTTTATTGCCAGGTGCTTTGGGGCATCAGCAATCAGCGGAGCAGGATTCTTTCAGTGATGGTTTGCTGGATTGTCCACACTATACACGACCGGAAGTGTTTCAAGGTGAAGTGGTTCCTGCGGTTTTATTATCGGGTAACCATGAAAAAATACGCCAATGGCGGCTCAAGCAATCATTAGGCAGAACCTGGCAGCGACGGCCAGATTTGTTGGAAAAATTATCGTTGAACGAGGAGCAGCAGGCGCTGCTAGCCGAATTTAAGGCGGATCTCGAAACAAGTTAATCTCGCTGTGAAGCGACAAATACAGACTGACTTTTGAGGAGTCAATCATGAGCAACAAAATTATTCAGGAATTGGATAACGAGCAGTTGAAAAAAGATGTACCTGAGTTTTCTCCAGGTGACACTATCGTTGTTCAGGTAAAGGTAAAAGAAGGTAACCGTGAGCGTTTGCAGGCCTTTGAAGGCGTTGTAATCGGTAAGCGTAACCGTGGTGTGAACTCTGCGTTTACTGTTCGCAAGATTTCTCACGGTGTTGGTGTTGAGCGTACCTTCCAGTTGCATTCCCCACTGGTAGACAGCATTGCTGTTAAGCGTCGTGGTGATGTGCGTCAAGCCAAGTTGTACTACTTGCGCAACCTGACGGGTAAAGCGGCTCGTATTAAAGAGAAGCTTAACTAAGTCGCGTCAGCGTTTAGTGAAAAAGCCGGCTAATGCCGGCTTTTTTGTGTCTGTTATTCTTTCCTTCGATTTGTCTCTTTTCACCGGACATTTATCCTTTTTCAGTCCGTGAGCGCTAAAATGCTCAGTGCTTTTAGCGAATTTGTCAGTGGGTTACCTCCTGGGACATGCTATTTTGCAAATAGATATGAGTGGAGTCATTATGAGCCTATTTTCCCAAGATACTCAGCTGGAAGAACGTTCTGAAGGTCTGTACCGAGCCCAAGTGTCCAGCAATTGGTCGATCATGTCGGCCCCAAACGGCGGATATTTAATGGCGTTACTGGGTGAGGCTATGAGTCGTTACGCGAACCTTGCCGTGCCCGTTCAGGTGACGGTGAACTACAGTGCGAAAACCCAGGAAAATGCGCCACTGGATATTGAGGTGCAGCGTTTTGCACAGAGCCGCCAGTTTGATCGCTTGCAGGCTACTGCGCGCCAGGGGGATCGAATTGTTTTGCAGGCTTTTGGGACTTTCATGGCTGACTACGAGCAAGAGGTGAATTGCCAAGAGAGGCTGCTGAACCTGGCGCCCAAAGAGGTGTGTAAAACCCGCGCGGGAATGCCGGGTTTAACTGTTTTTGATCAAGTTGAGATGCGAATTGATCCCGCCACGGCGGGCTGGACCAAAGGCAATACCGCCGACGTGTCAGAGATTTATGGCTGGATGCGCATTCCGTCGCTGAGCGAATGGAGTCCAACATCCTTGATGATGGCCTGTGATACTTGCCCGCCATCAATTTTTGTCAGTCACGGGGCCTTGGGTTGGGTGCCGACGATTGAAATGAGTGTGCATATTAAACATATGCCTAAGAGCGAATGGTTAAAAGCGCGCTTCCACAGCAAATATCTTGGTAAAACGCTGTTGCAGGAAGATGGGGAGCTATGGGACGAAGATGATAATCTGGTCGCAGTGTCTCGTCAGTTAGCGCAGTTTATTCCCGCATAATCTGGGGTATTGAGATATGCCTGGTGTGAGAATGGTTGGGTGGCGATAAAAGGCGAGTCGCAATGACTCGCCTGATCGGGCATTGATTAGCGCGTGGCTGCGCACTTGGTGTTGTAGATTTTCTGATCTTTCACGCGTTTAACTTTAATGATTTGCACCATTTGATTGGGCGCGTCCACAAATTGGCCGGAGTGTTGGCCTCGACGCAGTTCAGAGATTGCTTCGGCAATACGAATGCCTTTGATCACCCGGCCAAATACTGTGTAGCCTTCATTGTTCCCGATGTCCAAATGCTTGTTGTTATTGACGTTGATGTAAAACTGAGAGGAAGCCGAATCCGGGTCATCTCCCAGTCGAGCCATAGCAACGGTTCCGCAGCGATTGCTTAAACCATTTGCCGATTCATTTTTAATGGGCTCGTCAGTTTCCTTTTTGGAAAAATCAAAACCAAAGCCGCCAGTTTGAATCATAAAGCGCGGCAATACACGATGAAAAATCAAACCATCGTAAAAATGACGATCCACATACTTTAGAAAATTTTCTACCGCGATAGGAGACTTCTCTGGATAAAGTTCCAGGTAAATATCTCCCATGGATGTCTGAATTTTGACTTGAGGGCGCTTTTCACTCCAGCTGTTTGTGCTGAACAGTAGGGTGATAAACATCGTGATCAACACAATTTTCAGGGAATGGTTTTTGTTTTTACTCATTGAATTAACCCCATTCTGAACGGCGGCGACGTGGGCGGATGGCAGGGACAAGCAAAGTGATCACCACGCCGAGAAAAACGGCACCAGCACCGTAGACAAACCAGGTTTGGCTGTCTTCATTCTTCAGGCGTTCATTTTCTGCACGAGCGACATCCAGCTCAGTTTGTAACAGTTGGTGATCTTTGGCCAGTTGCTGGTAGTTGTTGTTCAAATCAATGGCATTGGCTGAAATTTGTTTGATTTGGTTGAGCTCGCTGCTCAGTGCGTTGGAACCTTGCTCAGAATTGCTGAGTTGTTTTTTCAGGCTTTCATTTTCGGCGCTCAGTTGTTTGAGTTTGTCGGCCGCTTCCTGATAGCGTTCACTGCTTCGCTGGGCCTTTTTAGCCGCATCTTCGAGCTTAAGTGCGGCAATGGGTTCTTCCAGTAAATATTGATTGGGCAGCCAGCCGGTACTGCCATCGGGCAGTCTGACTTGGCTCCAGTTTTCCTGGGTTTCGATCACGCTCAAACGCGTGCCGGATTTGAGGCCGCGGTGCAAAATGGTGTGTTGGTTGCTGGGGCCTTTACGCATCGGGACATACAAAACGTCAGAAATCCAGCGGGTTTGCTGTGCGAAGCTCGGCGCGCTCAGTAAGCTGGCCATCAAGGCGCCGCTAATAATACCGGTTTTAAAAACATTGATTTTTAGGGTCTTGCTCATAACTCTGTCACTGTAGTATGGACTGCCTGAAAATTAGGGCAGTACTTTCTTATAGGGTTTTACAACAACCTTGGCGTATACGCCTGCGCTGACATAAGGGTCTTCGTCGGCCCATGCTTGGGCGGAGGAAAGGTTTTCAAATTCAGCCACAACCAAACTGCCAGTGAAGCCGGCGTCGCCGGGATGCTCACTGTCGACGGCGGGGTGGGGGCCAGCTATTAATAAGCGACCCGCTTCATTTAATTGTTCAAGGCGAGCCAGGTGGTCGGGACGTGCCGCGAGCCTTTTTTCCAAGCTGTTGGGAATATCTTCACTCATTATCGCGTAATACATAGGATTTCCAGTGGCTATTGCTCTATCATGATGTCATCAAGGCTGAGGCCCGACAATCGAGTAATAGAACGAAAAACATAAAACAGGGTGCCCATCATAATGATGGTGGCTGGCACGGCAATAACCGGGAAGCTTAATGCGGTCATTTTTCCGAGTTCAGCGTTAAATGCTTCGGTGCCCGGTTCACTGACCAGCAGCATTTTCGCCAGAATATAATTCAATGCTGAAGACAGAAAGAAAGAACCGGATAGCATGATCGAGGCGTTTCGCATCGCTTTATTGAAGTCGTCAACTTTTCCGCGCGCTTCCAGAGCTTGAGAAACTTTGTCGGTCTGTAAAAACTTATCGTTGTATAAGAACGTGCGCACTAATGGGTATTTGGTTTTGATTGAAACCAACACGGCTAGGCCAATCAATCCCGGAATGGCCGCTTCTTTAATCGCGATGTACTCCGGTGGTAATTCCATCAAACTCATTCCACCGGTTAACGCAACGCTGACAATGCCCAGTGCGGAAAAGAAGTTAATTTTGCCGTTGCGAATCAAGTCATTGGCACCGTACAAAATGGGGAAGGCCAGGGCGACAATAATCGCAAGTTTGGTGCCTAAGTAATCCTCACCGCTGAGTTTGGTCAGCACCAGAGTGGGGATCACAATATTTAACAGTAAGTTAGCCAGCAGGCTTTCTTTTTTGGGCTTGTCGCGACCATCGTTTGCCGCTTGGATAGGATCGGCGTTGATGCTTTCGTCCGTTTGGTGCTTATTTGTCTGTTCGTCGTTGTTCACAGTGAAGTCTTATGTCCTGGTCCTAGCCGATAAGCTTGTTTTTGTGTGCAAAAACTGAGCGCTTTCTGCGTGCTCGTGTGTTATCAAGGCTAACACGTTACAATATTTACGTTTTTTGCGGTTGCAGGATACGTTGTCCACCGCGTGTTTTCAGTTGTCTGGGGCTTCCATGACCAAAATTTATGATCTGCACTGCCACAGTGACTACTCGGACGGTATTTTAAGCCCTTCTGAGCTGGTGTCGAGGGCACATGCTCAATCTGTTAATGTGCTCGCACTTACCGACCACGATACCCTCTCTGGTATCCAGGAAGCTCGGGTGGCTGCTCAAGATTGCGGCTTAGACCTGATTCCTGGCATAGAGTTCTCTTGTCAGTGGAATGGTCGCGGTGTGCACATCGTTGGTTTGAACGTAGACGACGAAAATGATGAATTATTAACGGCTGTAGAGAATCAGCATCAGCGCCGAACGGAGCGCAGCGAAACCATTGCTCAAAAACTGCACAAGGTCGGTGTGGAAGGCAGTTTGGCCTGGGTACAGGCCAACGCTGGCAAAGGTACGATTGGACGACCGCATTTTGCTCAGTTTCTTCTGGAGCGAGGGCATGTCAAAAGTATCAACCAGGCCTTCAAGAAATACCTTGGCGCTGGCAAACCTGGCGACGTCAAAAATGTATGGCCAGAGATCGCTGAAACGGTTGACTGGATCAAGGCGGCGGGTGGCACTGCGGTGCTTGCGCACCCTGATAAGTACAAGCTGACACGAACCAAACTTCGAGAGCTCTGTGCTGATTTCAAGGAAGCCGGAGGTGAGGCCATTGAGGTGCTCAGTGGGAAGCAGGATGTCAATGTCACCCGCAATATCATGTTGCTGGCAGAAGAGTTTGAATTTTCAGGCTCTCTGGGCAGCGATTTTCACCAACCGAATCAACCCTGGCAGGAGTTAGCCTGTTGTGGCTACCTGCCTGAAGGCATAGAGCCGGTGTGGCAACACTGGCGCCATTAAGTCTGGCTTAATGTGCGCTTGCTTAGGCTATCGAAAGCCAATGGCAAAGGGCGGCCCCCAAAAGAGGCGCTTAGCCCACGATAAAACATAATGTAGGAGTGCCTTGTGGCCCAGTTTTTCCAGATTCACCCCGAGAACCCCCAGGGGCGCTTGGTCAATCAAGCGGCGGATATTTTGCAGCGAGGCGGATTGGCGGCGTTTCCCACCGATTCGGCCTACGCCATTGGCTGTCATTTGGGGGATAAAAACGCGATTGATCGCATTCGCCAGATTCGCCAACTCGACAAACACCATAACTTTACCCTGATGTGCCGGGATCTGTCGGAACTGGCAACGTATGCCAAGGTGAGCAACAGCGTGTTTCGTATGCTGAAAGCTCATACGCCGGGGCCATACACCTTTGTTTTGGAAGCCACCAATGAAGTACCCCGCCGGGTAATGCACCCCAAGCGCAAAACCATCGGTTTGCGTGTGCCCGAGAACAACATTGCTCTGGAGCTGATTGCGGCCTTGGGAGAGCCATTGATGACCTCCACCTTGATCATGCCAGGTGATGAGTATCCATTAACCGATCCCTACGACATTCGCGAGACTTTGGAGCATCAATTGGATCTGGTGGTTGATGGTGGTTATTGCGGTATGGAAGCCACTACGGTGATTGATTTGACGGGCGAAACGCCGGAACTCATACGCCAGGGCTGTGGCAGTTTTGAGGACTTCATGGCCTAGCTGCCTTTGTGCCTTGGGGCGGTCATTACTTACACGGAAGACTCAGTTCGAGGCTTTCTGGGCGCTGTTGCCAAGGCAGAATAGGCGTTATAATACGCCGTTTTCACATACAAAATGACAGGTATCCGGGTGACGGACGAACTTGAAGAATTAGCAGGCGCCGAGATGGCGACTGACACTGCTGAATCAGTGTCTGGGCCTGAGGTAGACAGCGATATCCTTCCTGAAGAAGGGGATGCAGAAGTGGCCGTTGGCGAGGAAGACGTCGCCGAGGCAGGCCTTGAGAGCACTGAAGGCTCGGACAGCACGGATTCCACCGATTTGAGTCAGGAAGAGGAGAGCAAGCAGCCTCCCAGCCAGGGGGAAATGCCCTTTGCCATTGTTGATGGCAAGGAGATGACCACCTTACCGAAAGATCTCTACATCCCACCCGATGCACTGGAAGTGATTCTGGAAGCCTTTGAAGGGCCTTTGGATCTTCTCCTGTATCTGATTCGACGCCAGAACATCGATATTCTCGATATTAACGTTGCAGAAATCACCAAGCAGTACATGCAATACGTCGAAATGATGAACGCCATGCAGTTTGAGCTGGCAGCTGAATATTTGCTCATGGCGGCTATGCTGGCGGAAATCAAATCGCGAATGCTGCTGCCTCGCAGTAATGAAGTTGAGGATGAGGAAGAAGACCCTCGTGCCAATCTGATTCGTCGATTGCAGGAATATGAGCGTTTCAAAAAAGCGGCGGAAGACATCGACGAGCTGCCGCGTATGGGACGCGATATTCATCAAGGTTCCGCTCAGCCACCCGATCGCAATCTAACCCGCCCAGAACCGGAAGTGGATCTCAAAGAAGTGCTCCTGGCGCTGTCTGAAGTGCTACGCCGTGCCGATATGTTCGAAAGTCACCATGTTGAAAAAGAACGTCTTTCTACTCGTGAGCGTATGGGGCAGGTGCTGGACGATTTGAGTCACAAGCAATTTGTTCCCTTCGTGAGCTTGTTTAAAGTGGAAGAAGGGCGTTTGGGGGTTGTGGTTACTTTCCTGGCGGTGATGGAACTGATCAAGGAATCACTGGTAGAAATTATTCAAAGCGACGCCTTTGGGGCAATTCACGTTAAGGCTCGTGCGCAATAAGCGCGCAAATGTTTAAGGATAAAGCCATTAATGAACGACAACATTCTATTGCGCAAAATTATCGAAGGTGCCTTACTGGCGGCAGCGCAACCCTTAACCGTTAAACGCTTGCATGAGTTGTTTATCGTTAAAGACGATGAAGAAGAGCAAGAGCCACCTGCCAAAGAAGAAATTCAAGCAGTCCTGGAAGATATTCAGGCTGACTGCAAAGGGCGTGGTTACGAATTGGTTGAAGTGGGTACCGGTTGGCGCTTTCAAGTGGTTGCCGAAACGGCGAAATGGGTAAATCGCCTGTGGGAAGAAAAACCACAAAAATATTCCCGTGCCTTGTTGGAAACATTAGCATTGATTGCTTATCGCCAACCGATCACCCGTGGTGATATTGAAGAAATTCGAGGCGTGGCAGTAAGCTCGCATATTATTAAAACCTTGAGCGAGCGTGAGTGGGTTAAAGTGGTTGGCCATCGAGATGTGCCGGGCCGCCCATCACTTTATGCCACCACCAAGCAATTTTTGGATTACTTCAATTTGACCAGTTTGGAGCAGTTGCCCAGCCTGAGCGAAATTGCAGATTTGGAAAAAATGAATCCAGAACTGCAGTTGGACGAAGAGATGGAAATTCCTCCGACGAAAGATTTGCCTATCGATCCGGAAGCTGAAGCGGAAAAAGCCGAAGCAGAACGGCTTGCCGCTGAAGCGGAAGCACGTGGCGAGCACGACAGCGACGATGTCGATGAGCTCGCCGATACGCAAGCGCTTGACGATGCTGACGATAGTGAAACACTGATAGCCGAAGCCGAAGCCGAAGCCGAAGCCGAAGCCGAAGCCGAAGCCGAAGCCGAAGCCGAAGCCGAAGCCGAAGCCGAAGCCGAAGCCGAAGCCGAAGCCGAAGCCGAAGCCGAACTCGCCGCGGCCATTGCTCAGGAAGAAGCGGAGTTGGCGGCGGCAGCCGAATTAGAACGTGAAATGATGGCCGATGAGGCCGAAAAAGAGAACCAGTAGGTCAGCATGCGCAATGAAAATGATCAGGCTCAGCCTGATGAGAAGTTACAGAAAGTATTAGCGCGAGCGGGGCTGGGTTCTCGACGTGAAATGGAGCGAGCGATCTCGGACGGTCGTGTCCGAGTGAATGGTGAACTCGCTAAGCTGGGTGATCGCGTCAGCGAAGACGATCGTATCAGTTTCGATGGCCGCCGTGTCAGCGCTGACCAAGCGGTTCGCGAGCGCCCGCGCGTATTGTTGTACAACAAGCCCGAAGGTGAAATCTGTTCCCGCAAAGATCCGGAAGGTCGTCGCACCGTTTATGAACGCTTGCCGAAGTTGAAGTCCGGCCGTTGGATTTCGATTGGTCGACTCGACTTTAACACCAGCGGTTTGCTGTTGTTCACCAACGACGGTGATCTGGCCAATAAGCTCATGCACCCCTCATCGAACATCGACCGTGAATATCTGGTGCGTATTCAAGGTGAAGTGGATGAGGGTATGTGTCAGCGTTTGCGTGAAGGCGTTATGCTGGATGATGGCATGGCTCGCTTTACTGATATTGTCGAAGGGCCGGGTGAAGGCAAGAACCGCTGGTTTTACTGTGTGGTCATGGAAGGGCGTAATCGAGAAGTGCGCCGTTTATGGGAATCCCAAGGCGTTAACGTTTCACGTTTGAAGCGTGTGCGCTACGGTAATATTTTTATTCCTTCCCATGTGCGAGTTGGACAGTGGATTGAACTGAACGATAAAGAGGTTTCTGAATTGGCTCAAACAGCCGGTCTGGATGCCACTGATCGTTTATTGCAGAGTAAATCTGAGCGTGAGTACCAACGTCGACATCAGAAGCGTTTGCGCGCCGGTAAAGGACAGCGTCCGCACCACTTTAGTAATCCAAGCAAACGAAAATAATCAATTGACGTATTAAGTAGTTGTTTGAGTTGATTAGAAACGGAAGCCAAGGGCTTCCGTTTTACATTCCGAGCAATGAACGTTGAACTTCGTCTACAAGATCGTAGCTGACGACTTGATTGCGTCCCTGTTGCTTGGCTTTGTACAGGGCGCTGTCGGCGCGCTCGAATAAACTGATGCTGTCATCATCCTGATTGAGCTCGGCGGTACCAATGCTGGCGGTTACGGCGATATCATGCTGTTCGGTTTTCGTGTTCAGGCCGGCAATGTAACGGCGAACACGTTCAGCAATCACTCGGGCTCCGGCTGCGTCAGTTTTGTTCAGCAGGACCACAAACTCCTCACCGCCGAAGCGGAAGGTCAAATCGGTCTCGCGACACACCGTCGTGATTGCTTTTGCGACACTGCAAATCACATCATCACCAGCGGCATGGCCGTAGTTGTCGTTGACGGCTTTGAAGTGATCGATGTCGATGACCATCATAGAAAGAGCTTGATGATAGCGATTAGCCAATTGAATCTCGCGTTGCAGTGCGTTGCTCATGGCTGCTCGGTTGCCGGTTTTGGTCAGTGGATCGCACATCGCAGCTGCGAGCGCATCGCGGTACAGCAGGGCATTACGCAAAGGGTAGATCAATGGCCCCAAAAAGGATTCAATTAAGATCAACTCCTGCTCGGCAAAACGTTTGGCGCGGCTGAATACCACGCCACCCAGGCCATCATCCCCGTCATTGGACTGCCGGCTGAGCTGGTAATCCACGTGGTGAATATTGGGGCGGCCAAGTTTAATGTGTTGATTGCAGGGGGTGGTGTATACCATGCCGCCGATGCTGACGTGTTGCTGGATTTGCTGAAAGAAGATTTCAAGAATCTGTTCCAGTTCCAGGCTGGTCTGCAAGCGTTGGGTCAGGCGAAAGAGTTCATCGCTCAAATCTTGCTTGGGTACGGCAATACGGCTAGGCGCAATCACTTCTTTAGCCTTGCTGGCGCGAGAACTGATTTGTACTGATGTGACCATATAGCAATCCTAGTGTTATCTCTATATCTGTCCTGATTGCAGGGGTGGCCAATGCTTGCCCCAAAGAGAGCGGCTGACCTTGCCATCAGGGTGGCTTGCCAGTGATATTGCGAAAACCGTGCCAGTAATTTCAAAAAGAAAAATATCATTAAAAACAATGATCTAGATGAGGGTAACCGCCTGTCGCCCGGCGTGTGGCGATTTATTGGCGGTGTTTCAGGCAATGTTTTTACAGGGGTGGCGAGTTTTTGCCGCCTAAATTTCCCTAGCCGTTAAAAGTGGGGCAGGCCCGTTTAAAAATACGCTTTCGGATTGCGCCCATAGCGGCAAAAGAGTGACAATAGCGCCATGTTTTTGCTGATCCCCCCTGAACAAAACTCAATCTACTGGAGCCTCTGTCTTGTTGCCGCTCTTATTGTGTTTGTTGCCGCTCTTAAAGCCCCGTGGGGACAGTTGGCTGCGTTGAATCAGCGCCAGCACGCCTGGTATGGAGCCACTCTTGGTCTGGCGTTTTTTTGGTTGCTGCAGGTGAATGTCCTGGATGTTCTGGCGTTTCATCCTCTGGCGGTAACGACCTTAACTCTGGTGTTTGGATGGCATCTGGCTGTGGTGGCAGGTGCCTTCGCCTTGCTTATTAATGCTGTGCTGCTGGGGCGACTGGGTGTGCAGTTCCCTGTTGAGTTGTTGCTGAATGTTATTGTGCCTGCGACGGTGAGTGCCGGTTTTATCTGGGGGCTCGAGCGCATGCGGGTACGCAATGTGTTTATCTTCATGCTGGGTGGGGGTTTTGTTGGCGCAATGCTGTCGCTGCTGGCCGTGCTGTGTTGCTCGGCCTTGTTGTTTTATATACTGCAGGCCGATGCCCAGTGGGCAATGCTGGCTCAGTACGCACATCTATACGCACTGATGTTGTTTCCTGAAGGTTTTATCAACGGCGCAATGACCTCGGTGCTGATTGTTTTTTACCCGCATCTGGTGCGGACTTACGATGATGACTCCTATCTGGATTCCAATCTGTAAATACGTTTTATCTCGGTTGTATTGTTAATGACTCATTCAAGCTCTTCATCAACTCCTCGGTTTCGTTTGGCCTTTTTGTTAAATCCCTATGCTGGTCTTGGTGGACCAGAGGGTCTGAAAGGCAGTGACGATATCAGTGACGATTTGCGGGCCCGTAACAGTCGCTCAATGGCGCGGGCCAAGCGCGCGTTGGCCCCTCTGCTGACTCAGCAGGACCGCCTGAGTCTTTTAGCTGCGCCGGGTGTGATGGGCGCTGATCTGTTGCAGGATATGGGGTTTGCCGATGTTACAGTGGTCGGAACCTTATCTGGTGAGTCGTATACCTCTGCCGAAGACAGTGAACGCCTGGCGCATGAGTTGGCGGAATCAGGTATCGATTTACTGCTGTTCGTTGGTGGTGATGGTACTGCGCGCAATATGGTCAATGGTCTGTCGAGTGAGCATCGTGAACAAGTGTGTTTGGGCATTCCGGCGGGGGTGAAAATGCACTCGGCGGTATTTGCGATTAATCCTGAGTCGGCGGCCGAAGTTCTTCAGCTGCTGTTAAAAAATGGTTTGGTGGATCTTCGCGAACAAGAGGTTCGTGATATTGATGAATCACTGTTCCGCCAAGGTCAGGTGCGTTCCAAATACTATGGTGAATTGTGGGTGCCTGAAGTTGGCCATTTTGTTCAGCAAACCAAAAATTCCGGGCGTGAAGTTGAGGAATTGGTACTGGCGGATATTGCCGCAGATATTGTCGAACGATTGGACGACGAGCGTTATTACCTGATCGGGCCGGGGAGTACGCCCAAGGCCATATTGGATGAACTTCAGCTGGAGGGCACTTTACTGGGCTTTGATGTGCTGCACCAGGGTGAGTTACTCGCAACCGACGTAAACGCGTCTTACCTGGAAGCGTTTCTGGAGCAACATACCGACCAGTGCACCGCCATTATTACCGCAATAGGTGGGCAAGGGCACTTACTGGGGCGGGGCAATCAACAGCTGAGCCCCAATGTGCTCCGAATGCTCGGTCAGGACAACTTATGGGTTGTGGCAACGAAAACAAAGATTAAGGAACTGGAGCAGCGCCCCCTGTTGGTTGACAGTAACGATGCCGAACTGGATCGCGCGCTGAGCGGACATGTGCCCGTAACCACCGGTTATCGAGACACCATTTATTATCCAATAAGCTGTGGTTTGTAGTCCGACATACAATCTCTATCCAGTCAACATCCCGACTATTTTTCACCAACATTGAGGCAGACCGTGGGTTCGAGTGCACAAGCAGAACAATTGATTGAACAGTTGGAACAACATCTTCAGAGCAAACGAGAAGCGGGCGTGTTGCACTCAAGTGACTCGCGACGTCTCTTTCATGGTCGTGGCCAATGTTATCCGGGCCTGGAATGGCTGGTGATTGATTATTATGCCCCGGTGCTCTGGCTAACGTGTTTTGCCGAGCCGGAAGATGGCTTCCTGGCGAAGCTGTGCGAACGATTGCGCCCTGTGGCAGACGCGGAGGGTATTCAAGCGATTGGAGTCTCGTATCGTTTTCAACAGGGTGCGCCGAGTGAATGGCTGTATACGCATCCCGAATTTGATGTGGATGCCCCACTGTTTGCCCAGCGAGGAGAGTTAAGATTTCAGGTTCAATTGGGCGGGCGTCAAAACAGTGGCTTTTTTCTGGACATGGAGCCCGGACGCAACTGGATTGAACAGTGTGCAAAAGGGCGGAAGGTATTGAACCTGTTTTCTTACACCTGCGCATTCAGTGTTGTTGCGGCCGCGGCGGGGGCACATGAAGTGGTGAATGTGGATATGGCCAGAGGCGCCTTGAAGCAGGGGCAAAAAAATCACCAGTTGAATATGGGCGTCGCGGAAGTGGCAAATTGCAAAAGCCGATTTCTGGCCGAAAATATTTTGAAATCCTGGGGGCGTATTCGTCGCCCTGGTCCTTATGGGGTGTTGGTGTTTGATCCACCGTCTTTTCAGCGCGGCAGCTTTGTGGCAAAGCAGGATTACGCCAAATTAATCCGCCGAATTCCACAATTGGCGGAGAAGGGAGCCGATATTTTGTTATGCCTCAATGCCCCTGAGCTCGGCGAGGAATTTATCTCTGAACTGATTGTGCAGGAATGTCCGGACTGTATTTTGCTTGGGCGCCTTGAGCCCTGTGAAGATTTTCCAGATCGCAATAAAGATCAGCAGTTAAAGCTGTTTCATTATCGTTATACCGGTGAATGGCAAGACTCGCGCTCTTAGGGGCTGGTCTGCAGGTCACGGCTTTAAAGCGTTAACAGGTGCCGCATGTAGTGGTTCAAGCGGGTGGAGCTTTCACGCTTCAGTTTGTATCGTAGCAGCTGGCTTCGGGTGATAGGCTCGGTCGGACTGTTTGCTTCCTGATTTGTTTCTTCCTGGCTTGCTTCTTCGGCCAGGTATTCGCTCTGATTCTCCAATGAGGCCAACAGATTGAAACCACGCTGGTTCAATACCGCTTGATCCAGCGCTTCCTGTGCGATGGTGCTGTCATAACTCAGGTAATCGTTTTCGGCGAGCCAGAGCATCGTGGCGAAGCAGGCTTGGTGGCGATCACTGGGTAAGCCGAAATCATCTGGCGTATCTGGTCCGGCAATGTCCTCAGTGTAAATGAGCTCGCGTCTGGGAAAGTGACGATAAAGTTGAAGCAGGATGCGCGCACTGTCTCGATAGAAATCATCGATATGTAGATCACCCATACGCTGCTTCTTCCTTCTTTTGGTTCACTCGTTATTGGCGGTAGTGTTCAATAAACTGCGCAAAGCGATCAATGGCGTCGTGAAGTTCTTCCGTACGTGGCAGAAACACAATGCGGAAATGGTCCGGCGTTGGCCAGTTAAAGGCGGTACCTTGAACCAAAAGCACTTTTTGCTGGCGCAGAAAATCCAGCACCATCTGCTCGTCATCGCGGATCTTGTGGATATCCAGATCAATTTTGGGGAACAGGTAAAGTGCCCCTTTGGGTTTCACACAGGAAATCCCCGGAATCTGCGTAATGGCGTCATAGCCGACATTGCGCTGTTCGAGTAAGCGCCCGCCGGGCAGAATTAATTCATTGATGCTCTGGTAGCCGCCAAGAGCAGTCTGAACCGCGAACATGGCAGGCACATTGGCGCACAGGCGCATGGATGCCAGCATATCCAAGCCTTCACGATAGCCTTTTGCCAGGTGTTTAGCCCCGGAAATAATCATCCAGCCACAGCGGAAGCCGGCGAGACGATAAGATTTGGACAAGCCATTAAAGCTGATGCAGACAACATCCTGAGCTAAACGGCCCAGAGGAGTGAAACTCGCCTCCTCGTACAGGATCTTGCTGTATATCTCATCAGCAAAGAGCACGAGATTGTGGTCTCGGGCTATCTGTACAAGCGCTTCCAGCATGGCCTCACTGTAAACCGCGCCGGTAGGGTTATTTGGATTGATGATGACCAGGGCTCGCGTGCGATCGGTGATCTTGTTGCGGATATCATCGAGAGCAGGTTGCCAGTCGGATTGTTCATCACAGAGATAGTGAACGGGCTTACCGCCACCGAGTCCGACCGCAGCCGTCCACAATGGGTAATCGGGAGCGGGCACCAGGATTTCGTCACCATCATTCAATAGGGCCTGGGTCGCCATCGCGATCAGTTCACTGACACCATTACCGATGTAAATGTCCTCAATCTCCACACCTGGGATTTCGAGCTTCTGACATTCCTGCATAATGGCCTTACGTGCTGCAAACAGGCCTTTGGAGTGGGTATAACCCTCGGCTTCACTTAGGTTCAGGATGACGTCTTTAATAATTTCGTCTGGCGCGGCAAAATCGAAGGGCGCTGGATTGCCAATGTTTAACTTCAGGATTCGGCTGCCATCTTCTTCCATGCGTTGAGCATGTTCGAGCACTGGGCCTCTGATGTCGTAGCAGACCCCGTGTAACTTGTCGGACTTTTCTATGGTGTACATGATGTAGTGCTTTTGCTGGTGTTGTACTTTTATTAGACCTGCAAGCAGGCCCTTGTTTTGTTAAGGTCTGGTATTCTAGGGCTTGTTGCCTGGAATTAAAACGATTCTATGGGCGCTCGGGCTAAATAAGAGGCTGATTATGACGGATGATTTAAAAAACCACGAATATTGGCGTAATAAGCTGAGTGATGACGAATTTCATGTCTGCCGAGAGCAGGGTACCGAGCGAGCATTTACTGGCGAATACTGGAATCATAAAGAAGAAGGCCAATATTTGTGTCGCTGCTGTGGTGAAGCGCTGTTTGAATCTGAGGCCAAATACGATTCCGGCTGTGGTTGGCCCAGCTTTACGGCGCCCAGTGACCGCAAGGCGGTAGAAGAACAGATGGATCGCAGCCACGGTATGGTTCGTACCGAAGTGCATTGTCGAAAATGCGCCAGCCACCTCGGTCATGTGTTCACTGATGGCCCGGCGCCCAATGGGCTCCGCTATTGTATAAATTCCCTATCGATTCGATTTAAAGAGGAAGATTGATGCTTGCATTTGCCGATATTCTGGCGACAGCCGAACTGCACAAAGGGGGTTCGGCTGAGGTTAAAAAGTTACTACCGAAAGTGGCTTCTGCCAAACAACTCAAGGCGAAGGACGATGCCTACTATTTATCGATGATGAGCTTGCGGGTTTTTCGCGCCGGTTTAAAACATGAACTGGTCGATCGAAAATGGCCTGCCTTTGAAAAAGCTTTCCACGACTTTGATCCTTACGATGTCTTAATGATGAGCGATGAGGATCTGGAAGCACAAATGCACAATAAAGACATCATTCGCCATTTTGGCAAGATACGCTCCATTCGCAGCAACGCGCAAATGGTTCGTGAAATCAGCCAGGAGTTTGGCGGCTTTGGCACATTTCTCGCGGAGTGGCCATCGGAGGCTCTGTGTGAGCTTTGGTTTATGTTAAAGAAAAAAGGCGCACAGTTAGGCGGTTTATCCGCGCCGCGTTTCTTACGTATGGTCGGGCGAGATACATTTGTCTTGACGGACGATGTTGTAGCGAGTCTTATATCCCAGGAAGTGCTGGATAAAAAGCCCACAGCCCAAAGAGACATTCGCCAGGCCCAGCAAGCCTTTAATCAGTGGCAGGAAGAAAGTGGTTTGCCCATGGCACATATCAGCCGAATCATTTCTTTCACCGCTAACGTGAATTAGTGATTCGACTAAGAAGATACTCGCGAGACTGATGTGTTAACGAACCTACGCATTAGAATTGCCAAGCATTCAAAATTTAAAACAATACATAGTACACAGTGAAAAGGTAATTTATGAACACTTCAAGCCCTAAAAAACCCTGGACGATATGGCTGATCAGATTGCAGGTAGTCTTGCTGGGCATCGTGCCTCTGTTGATACTTGCCTACCGCAGTGGCGCCTTGGATCTCGGTAAAGGTTTTCTAGGTTCGGCCCTGTTGATGTTGATCGTTTCTGCTTTGGGTGTCTTGGCCTTGCTGGTTGTCCTGTACACCTTGTTTGCCAAAAACAGCAGCCTGCGAAACAGCAGTTTGATTGCCGTTGTTATTGGTGCACTGCCTCTGTTAGCGATTATGGGGACCGTCGGCCTGGCGGCCTTTTCGGTGCCGCCGATTCATGACATCAGTACCGATACGTCTCGACCGCCACTGTTTGTTTCTGCTTTGGTGGAGCGCAGTGAAAGTGATAACTCCATTGATTACAACTCCGAAGAGCTTCCTGATATTCAGGCAAAAAGCTATCCGCACATTAAACCTCTACGTTTAAGTTCAAGCCCTGCGGACACTTTTAACAAAGCCAAGCAGGTCGTTGAGAATATGGGTTGGGCGGTGCAGTGGGAAGACGCAAAAACCGGTCACATTGAAGCATTGGTTGAGAGCGCGGTCTTTGGTTTTAAAGACGATGTGATTATTCGCATTGAACCCAGTGCCAGCGGCAGTGTATTGGATATGCGTTCAGCGTCTCGTGTAGGTGTGAGTGATTTGGGCGCAAACGCCAAGCGTATTCAGGCGTTTATGGACGCAATGCAGCGTTAGAGTGATTTGCCGCCGGGTTGCCAAAACCCGGTAAATAGAAGGCCGGCGTTCGCGCCGGCTAATCGTAAAAATTCTTTTTCTTCCAATCGCCGTCATCCCACTTCTTGGATTCGGCTTCCATCGCTTCTTTTTCAGCTTTGATTCGTGCCTGTTCGGCTTTCGCCATATCACTGGCGCTTTTAATCCATTCCTGATGGTTACGAATGTTTTCGTTGAATACCTGGTCGCTATTGTATTTGCTCAACACGGTATTGGCCTGGGTGAAGTAGTGTGCGGCCAATTGATGTTTGCCGTTGGTTAGGGCGCCGCGAGCTAAAATGTCGTGTTCATCGGCGGCCAGCAATGCCATTTTGTTTTTGATAATGGTTCGGGCTTCACTGGCTTTGGCATGATTCAGCGCGCCTTTCTGCCCGAGCTGTTGAAAGAACTTCAATAGCAGCTTCAGGTTTTTGCGGGTGCCCGTAATCTGGCGCGCATTGCTCAATGACTTGAGTTGGTTTCCGCCTTTTTGCTTGCTCAGGGCGAGATAACGTTCATTGGCTTGTTGAAGCATCGACTTATGGCGTTCTTCCTCGGGTTGCAACTGGCACAACTCTTCATAGGTAACCACCAGGGCCTGTTGAATGATCAAGGTTAGGGCTGAACCAAGATAATTGGGTGGGAAGCAGGCCATGGTCTCGTCAATTTTTCGCGCTCGGCTTTTCAATGAATTGATAAACAGACGACGCTTTTCGCGTTTGGAATTAACACTATGGGTGAATAGGGCATAGCAAGCCAGAACTGCCAAGACAATGACAATTCCTGCAGTGACCATAATTGGTACATTGGCTCCCATAAATACGCGCTTCTCGGTGGGTCTTACATGTTAATCGGGGTGGCCCCGAGGTTTTCCTTTCGCGTTGGCACTGTTGTCATTTGTTCGTCCCTAATCATGTTGAACAAGGTGCCACGCCGATTGTTAAAGTATAGACAGTGTATCGGCAGCTTTTAAAAAAATTAGAGTGTCCGACCAATTTGGCACACGAATATAGGGTATTTGTAGAAGATCAGCGCATGAGTGATGCATTTGTAATCAAATCGGTTGGTTTTTAAGGCCGTTCAAGTGAGGCCTGTTGCTGAAATAGGCGTTCTGTCTGCAAATTGCCCAGTGAGCTAAGTCGTTGTTTCAAAAACAATAAAAATTAAAATCAATGGTTGACAGCAGGGGGCTCTCTCCATAGAATGCGCCCCACTTCTGACGCAGACAGCGTTTTGAAGGTCCTAAGTCCCCTTCGTCTAGAGGCCTAGGACACCGCCCTTTCACGGCGGTAACAGGGGTTCGACTCCCCTAGGGGACGCCATTTGCGGGAATAGCTCAGTTGGTAGAGCACAACCTTGCCAAGGTTGGGGTCGCGAGTTCGAATCTCGTTTCCCGCTCCAGTTTTTCTTCTTATTTGCACTTCTGCAGATTACTCAAAACCTAATATCGTTGAACGTTGCTTGCGTCGAAACGAGATCATGTCTTGTGGCTTGCTGTTATTCGTTTGCCGGCCTCGGGAGTAGCATCGCTTTTGTTCAGCGCTTTAATGACTGGGGCGCCGCTGAAGCCGCTGAGTTGAGTGCCTTTTCAGGGGCGCTTTCACAACAGGGGCAGTCCAAAAATCGGCCTCTAAGTCTTTGTTTTTCAAAAATATTAAAAAAACCGTAACTTAGTATTGACAGGGGTAGGGTAGATCTCTAGAATGCGCAGCTCTTCCGGCACAGACAGTGTTTGGAAAGTCCTACGTCCCCTTCGTCTAGAGGCCTAGGACACCGCCCTTTCACGGCGGTAACAGGGGTTCGACTCCCCTAGGGGACGCCATTTGCGGGAATAGCTCAGTTGGTAGAGCACAACCTTGCCAAGGTTGGGGTCGCGAGTTCGAATCTCGTTTCCCGCTCCAGTTTTTCTTCTTATCTGCACTTCTGCAGATTATTTAGCAAATAAAATATGTTGATTTTAGCATTGCTTGGAAAGCGGTTTGCTTTTTCCTATTGTCTTGCGTATCTGGCCGTCAGCGACATGGCTGTGCAGGCTTAATTGCTCCGAGTGCTTCCAATTTGACAAGAGCGTGGTGTTTTGCAAAACCATGTTGAGCAAGCATTACGGCAATAAAAGGCGAGTGCTTTTTATTGTTTTTAGGTGAGAAGGAAGCAGGGGGAGCCCTTACTTGCGTCGCAATGCAGGCCCGCCCCTTTGCCAAATCGATGTTGATCGATAAGCCGTTTAAACAGGAAAGAACTAAAAAATAAGGCTGTATAAGAATCCGGCGCCGATGGCCATGCTTAGAATCACCGCTAAGAATGCCATGATCATTTGGTTCTTAAAAATCGACTTTAACAAAATCACTTCCGTCAAACTTGCGCCGGCGCTGCCGATAATCAAAGCCATCACCGCGCCAAGTCCCATGCCTTTTGCGGCCAGTGCTGCGCTCAGCGGGATTACCGCTTCAGCGCGTATGTACAGAGGAATGCCGATCACGGCCGCGACGGGAATGGCCAGAGGATTGTCTTCGCTGGCGATATCGGCAAGTAATTCTGTTGGCATAAAGCCATAAATAATCGAGCCAATGGCAATGCCGCCCATTAAATAGGGGATAACGGTTTTAAAATCGGACCAGGTCGACAGCCAGATGGTTTTCCAAACGCTAACGGGTTTTGTTTTCACGCCACAGCCCGTACCACAACTCTGGGGAGCAGGTTCTTCATAAGATTGAGGTTTCACGTATTGCTCAAAGCCCAGCTTTTCCAATGTGATGCCGCCGATCACCGAAACCCCCATCGCCATCAAGAAATAAAAAACTGTCACTTGCAGCCCAAAAGTCACGGCGAATAAACCAATAATGATCGGGTTTAGCAGAGGACTGGCGAACAGAAACACCATCATGGTTCCAAAGCCAGCCTGTGCTCTGAGCAAACCTTTCAGGAACGGGATTGTGGAGCAAGAGCAGAAAGGGGTAATGGCGCCAAGAAAGCCCGCGGCGATATATCCGCGTCCATGTTGGTCGCTCAAGATATTCTGAATTCTTTCTGGTGGTAAACGGGTTTGCACATAGCCGACCGCATAGCTGATCAGCAGATACAAGATCGTCAGCTCCACGGTAAGGAATACAAACATGCCAGCGGCTTCGTTGATCATTTCGGGGGTGATTGTCATTGAGTGTCTCCAAAACTATATTTCTAATAATGTCGAAATATAAAAATCACACCTCCTCATGTCAAGATATTTCTGGTAATATCGAAATATTGTGAAGCTGGAAATAGAACCATGAAGTTGGAGATTGCCGCGAAAGCGTTGAAAGAGTTAGGGCATCCAACCCGGCTGGCCATCTTTAAGCGGCTGGTTAAGGCTGGGCCGGAAGGGTTGGCTGTAGGCGCCTTGCAGGATGAGTTGGATATTCCCAATTCGACCCTGTCGCATCACGTCGCCAGCTTGGTATCGGCGGACTTACTGTCACAAAGGCGTGAGGGGAGAACCTTATACTGTCAGCCGGACTACGATCATCTGCAAGCGGTTATCGACTTTCTGCAAGATGAGTGCTGTGCTGATCAGGTTTGAGGTGCGTGCCCAAAGACCCAGCTTATGCCCGCAAGTCATGGACGCAGGATAAGAAAATATAAGCTCAGGGTGGAAATAGGGGATCGGTGTCCCCATATAGATAACTTATCGAATTTGGCTGGATTCAGTGAAGGCCAAGAATTCTGGCGCGCTCTTCCTGATAATCGCTGTTATCAGAGGCGTGGCAGGCTTCATCAAGTTGCTGGAACTGGCTGATTTCTTCGTCCGGCATGAAATGCAAACAATCACCGCCAAAATACCAAAACAGGTCTCTGGGGATTAGCGCCGTAACATGGGCCTGGTTCGCAACGCATTGGCCAATCAGCCACTGACCTTTTTGAAAGAATTCCTCATCGTGAGTGGTCTGCTCATCGGCGAGAAACTGCAAGGTGTCGATAAAACGTTGATCGCTTTCGCTGAGTGGCAGCGTTTCGCTTGCGTCTGCAAAAGGCGCTTGCTTACTGACTTCTTGGGCGAGGCTTTGCAGTTGTTGTGTACAATATTGTTTTTGATTCATGGCTGACTCCTACCGGGTGTCACATTATACCCGTTCGCCTCTCGCGGCCAATGTTTAGGTTTGATTTTTAACCGGGCTGGCAACGTTTAGCTTGGGTTTAGTTAAAGGAGCTTTATATGGGCAAGGCCCTAGATATTAAAGGTTTGAAAAAAATCTACGGCAATGACTTTCAAGCACTGAAAGGCATTGACCTCACGGTTGAAGAAGGGGACTTTTTCGCTCTGCTGGGCCCCAATGGCGCGGGCAAATCAACCACCATCGGTGTGATTTGTTCTCTGGTATTGAAATCAGAAGGATCGGTATCGGTTTTTGGTCATGACATCGATCGGGAATTTTCGCTGGCCAAACAAGAGCTCGGAGTGGTTCCTCAAGAATTTAACTTCAGCCAGTTTGAAACGCCATGGAGTATTGTCATTAATCAGGCGGGTTATTATGGGATGCCGCGTAAACTGGCGGCAGAGCGCGCGGAAGAGTTTCTGCGCAAGTTAGGTCTTTGGGAAAAACGCAATGATCAGGCTCGAATGTTGTCGGGCGGAATGAAGCGACGCTTGATGATTGTACGCGCATTGATTCACAAGCCTCGTCTGCTGATTCTGGATGAACCAACGGCGGGTGTGGATATCGAGCTGAGGCGTTCCATGTGGGATTTCCTGCGAGAGATCAACGAAGCCGGTACGACCATTATTTTGACCACTCATTATTTGGAAGAAGCCGAAAGCCTGTGCCGCAATATCGCCATTATTAATCATGGTGAAATTGTCGAAAATACCAGTGTTAAGGCGCTGCTAAAAACCTTGAACAAGGAACACTTTGTGTTGGATACCAAAGAAGCGCTCAACGAGGTGCCCAAACTCAACGGCTACAACTGTCAGCTGCTTGAAGATCACAGCATTGAGATTGAAGTGGAAAAAGGGCAGTCTCTGAACCCGGTGTTTATGGCTTTGCAAGAGCAGGGCATTGAAGTGCTCAGTATGCGAAATAAAGCAAACCGTCTGGAAGAGCTGTTTGTTTCCATGGTGAGTCAACAAGGAGGAGCTCAATAATGACGTTGCAACAACAGTGGGTAGCCCTGCAAACCATTCTCTTTAAAGAGATTCATCGCTTCAGTCGCATCTGGGTGCAGACTCTTTTGCCGCCGGTCATTACGATGTCGCTGTACTTTGTCATTTTTGGCACCTTGATTGGCAGCCGTATTGGTGAAATGGGCGGCTTTTCTTATATGGAGTTTGTGGTGCCGGGTTTGATTATGATGTCCGTGATTACCAATTCCTATTCCAATGTGGTGTCTTCTTTTTACAGTGCAAAATTTCAACACAGCATTGAAGAAATATTGGTATCACCAACGCCGAACTACATCATTTTGCTTGGCTATGTCATGGGCGGCGTCGCGCGTGGTTTGGCGGTTGGCTTTTTGGTCACCTTGATGTCTTTATTGTTTACCAAGTTGCAGGTTCAAAACCTGGCGATCACCATTGCGATTGTTTTCCTGACTTCGGTTTTGTTTTCATTGATGGGCTTTATCAACGCGGTCTTCGCCAACTCATTTGATGATATCTCTATCGTGCCGACTTTTGTGTTGACGCCATTGACCTACCTGGGTGGTGTGTTTTATTCGATCAGCTTGCTGCCGGACTTTTGGCAGGGGGTGTCATTGCTGAACCCCATTCTGTATATGGTAAACGTGTTTCGCTACGGTATTCTGGGCATTTCTGATATTGAAATTCACTACGCATTTATGGGCGTCATGGCGTTTATTGTTGTGCTGGGTGCTATTTCCATGCACCTGTTGGAAGCCGGCAAGCGACTGCGTGCCTAAGTGACCTGAACGCCAAATATTGTTTATAAGCAGCCATTAACTGAATAGGAAGTTATCGTGGATCATTTGCAACTGGGTAAGCATACCGAATACGTTTCCGTATACACGCCGTCTCTGCTCGACCCAATTCCTCGGGCAGCAGCACGTGCCGAACTTGCATTGAACAATGACCGTTTGCCGTTCGCGGGTGTTGATGTTTGGACGGGCTATGAAATTTCCTGGCTCAATTCCAAAGGCCTGCCTCAGCAGGCCATTGCGGTTTTTTCGATTCCTGCGGATTCTCCAAATATTATTGAATCGAAGTCTTTTAAGCTGTATTTGAATTCCTTTAACCAAACTCGCTTTGGGCATCGCTCTGAGGTTATTGCGGCCTTAGAGACTGATCTCAGTGCTGCCGCTGGCGCGCGAGTATTGGTGGACTTGGAAGGGCTGGATCAGTTTGCCGCTGTGGGTGTGCAGCGCCCGCGAGGAATATGCATCGACCATCTTGATGTCGCCATTGATTGCTATTCACCAGACGATAGCCTGCTTCAGGCTGATGGTGAGTTGGTGAGCGAAACACTGTACAGCGATTTATTAAAATCGAATTGTCCAGTGACAGCTCAGCCGGATTGGGCGACGTTGATTATTCGCTACCGTGGCGCAGCCATTAGCCAGGAAGGCTTATTGCGATACATCGTTTCCTATCGGGAGCACCAGGATTTCCATGAGAACTGCGTCGAACGTATTTACTGCGACATCATGGCACGCTGCAAGCCCGAATCATTAATGGTGTATGCGCGATATACCCGACGTGGTGGTTTGGACATTAACCCACTGCGTCATAGTCTGGATGATAACGTGGACGCGCTTGATATTGCGGCTCGGCTGGTCAGACAGTAGTTTGTTGGGTTTGCCTCTGTATTGAAAACAGGGCGGACAGGGGAGGTGAGAGGCTTGTTTAGAGGTCTTTCTTGATGCTGATAATGTCCTGCCCCTTGAGCGTCGTAACTGCGCTTTCCAGGGTTCGAATAATGCGTTCGCGATCGTAGTTGCGCAGCTTGTCCATATCCATATGCATAGCAAAACCTTCCGTGTTTTCTTCGATATAGTTTTGCTGCTTGCCCAGGTTTTTCCGCAAATCGATAACTTGGTATACCTTAATCGGGTGGCTGAAACCTTTTACGGTGATTTCACCTTTGTCCTGACATAAAACCACGTCTTTAATCAGCGCCCAGGATTCGTGGGTGATTAGAATTTCTCCGGGGGAAGCGGCCGATTCCAAGCGGCTGGCCAAATTCACATGGGCACCGAGTGCGGTGTAATCCAGATGGTGACGCGTACCAAAGGTGCCCACGGTACAATAGCCGGTATTAATGCCCATGCGGATGCTGAGTGGGCGAGTAATGCCTTGGTTGCGCCATTGTTGCTGTAAGACTTTCATGCGCTTGCGCATGGCAATGGCCATAGCGAGGCAGCGACGGCAGTCGGCCTTTGCGCCTTTGCTGTCGTTGTCGCCGAACAACACCATAATGGCATCGCCCATAAACTTATCGATGGTGCCGCCGTGTTCTTCAACAATCTTGGACATTTCAGTCAGATAGTTGTTAAGTAAATCGGTTAGGGTTTCCGCTTCCAGCTCTTCCGCTAAAACAGAGAAATCTTTAATGTCTGAGAAAAAGCAAGTCAGCTTTTTACGTTGTGTCGGTGGCGGCTTACTGTTTTCACGATTAATGGCTTTCCATACCGGCGGTGGCAAATAGCGGGAAAGCTGGTAGGAGCGCAGTTTGTGAGTCGTCTGTTCTTTCAGCAATTTCTGGTGTTCGGAATCCAAAGATTCGAGCCGTTTCTTGGTATAAACCCCGTACGCGCAAAAATAAGCGGCTATGCCGATCAGACCAGCAATGCCCATTTCCAAACGACCGCTGACAGACCAACCCGGGTCTTTGACCAGCAAGGCGGCACCAATCCCCAGAAAATAGCCAATATTGTCGCGCAACCACTTTTGCTGGCCGCCGCTCGTGATGGCGTTAAATTGAATGAGTATCCAAAACAAAATGGCCGGCAAGAGGCTGAGTTTGATGATGCCAATGCAGACACCCATCATAAAGCTGTCCAGCGTACCTAGAATGACAGAAAGGGGAGGATTGCCTTCGTCACGAGATCGTTTTTGTAATATGTAGCTTATATAGAGGTAGGCGAGCAGAATGATAATCGCGCCTGAACGAACATAGTCGAGCTCTGGCCACTGAATGCCAGTAGCCAGGGTTCCGATCATGGAAAAGCACAATAGTATCCGGAAATAGAGGGGATACTCAGGCAGCTCCTGGGCCGGCGCCATTGAGCCGGTGGTGAAGTCCGTTGTTTTATTCATCAAGCGCGAAAACTACTTTGGCATCTTGTGTTAATTGTAGTTGGGTCTCGGATAATGTGTAGTAGATCACAAAACCCAACTATCATCGTCTTTTTGTCAGTGGAATGGAAGGCTTTAGCGAATAAAGCTTAGATATAGGTCCATCTACTCAGTAAAATAGGAGTATATTTCACATTATTACGCTTGTTTAGTCTTTATGGCGTATATCTGATCGAATCGTAGTACACCTCTTTAAACAATAACAGCCCAATTAAGCGATAAATCCTGTTATTGTGGTGTTTTTTAAGAATCTTCTCTATCTGATTGAAATACATACAATATGTTAGCTCTTGACGCCCTCAAAAATCGAATCTCTCACGGCAAACTTCAAGCCCCTGGTCCCACCACTGAGCAGCGCTCAGAAATAGAGGCGGCCGCCTTACGTGCGGCGGATCACGGCTGCCTCAGACCCTGGCGATATCTCTATATAGAAGGGGAAGGGCGGGAGGCCTTGGGACGTTTATATCTGGAGGCAGCCCAAGCGAAAAATCCAGATCTGGATGAGGGGCAGAAGGACCGATTCCTGAGAATGCCCTTGCGAGCACCTTGCATGTACGTGGCGATTGCCAATGTTCAGGCACACCCGAAGGTGCCTAGGGAAGAGCAATTAATGGCCGCTGCCGCTTCCGTGCAAAATATGATCACGGCGGCTTTTGCGCTGGGCGTCGGTGCCTATTGGCGCAGTGGCGAGTTGGCCTTTGATGAGCTGGTGAAAAAGGGCCTGGGTTTGAGTGACAATGAAGAAATCGTAGGCTTCGTCTATATGGGGACCCCACAACTCCCCAATCGCTCGGCTCCTGAACTGCAAGCCTCTGATTTTTTTAAAAAATGGCCCCTATAAGATTGCATCCCTAAACGCTTTTGTGTAAAGTTGCGCCCTCTTGAAACGGAGCCCATCCGTTTCATCTGGAGAGGTGTCCGAGTGGTCGAAGGAGCACGCCTGGAAAGTGTGTATACGGCAACGTATCGAGGGTTCGAATCCCTCCCTCTCCGCCATATACAAAGCCCAAGTTATTGATATAGCTTGGGCTTTTTTTATGCCTGAAAAAACTAGACCGTCAAGAAAACCGACATTTGATTTTGTTGCATTGGGAGCTCTATTTTTGAGTGCTATGTTGAAATTGGTGGTTGTTTGAAACTTAGGCCGTTTAGTATAACGGCTCCGCATTGTGTTTATTCCTAAGTAAGATAGCTGATTTAGAACATCAGTACCTGCTTTTGCGTGAGGACGTGGTCGTACTGGCTATACGCCATTGCTCAAGACCCCTCCACGGTTTTCATATAGGGTAGTTATCGGCTTCTTAGTTCTTGTCGTTTTATATAGGTTTTGCGTTGAGCGAGTAGCTCGCAGTGCGATTTCAAAGTTATATGTTAAGTTTACAAGGAGAAAATAAATGTCGACTGAATGGATGGATGTTGTAGATACCGCTGTGAAAATTGGATTAGGTGCGTTAATCAGTGGTGTGGCCACATACAAAGTGTCATCCCTAAATCACTATAAGGATATTAAAAAAACGATAATAAACAAAAAAATTGATATGCTAGAGGAAATTTCAGAGTTATCTGAAAAGTATTTTTATTTCGGCACTGTTCTGTCCAACAGTGTAGGAGGTATGCAAAG
>NZ_BAABWJ010000005.1:0-284419 GCF_040372805.1 Pseudoteredinibacter isoporae | reverse complement strand
GGGTTTGAATTCCTCTCCGGGAGATACATCGATTTTATTGCCATTGAATGCTGTCACAATAAAGTCTTCGTCACTAAAACCTTCTTCCCGTATGAATATGTATATTTCATTTTTTAGGTTCCATCCCTCAACACGCTTTCCTCTAAGAAACCAAACAATACTTTTAATATGTGCTGTTCCAGTACCGCTATTACGAATTGCTATATCTAGTGTAATGGCTTTGTCATTGCTTGATTGGGTAAAAGCCTGAGCGCTTATTTTAGGCGTATTATTGTGTTTGAAAGTATTATGTGAAATCTTGGCGTTATAGAGAGCAGTTATAAAGCTAGCTATTGCAGCCACCGCACTCGCTCCTGCAGCGACTAAACCGAGAGTTTCATTGGATAGATCCATCTTTCCATTCCTAAGTTTTTGACAGGGCGGTAAGTATCTTCGTTAATCCAAGCTGGATCAATAGCGCTCGTAATCAAATATCGGGTTCTCGCCTAAAGCGAAGGTCAAAATATTTATGCTTGATAATTGTCGCGTCGCTGCACGCCCAAAGGGCTTATTAGTGGTAGGCTAATCATTCAGGGACAGAAAAGTGGAGAATAAAATGAATTCTAAGCACTTAGGAGTTGCGCTACTAATCCAGAGCGCTTTGGCGCCAAATGTGTATTCTCAAGGGCAGTCGGAGAATCAATGCCTACCTCTAATGCAGTCCGGTATCCGGGACATTACTCTTAAACATAGTTCTCAAGAGCAGCAAGTATATAGATATCTACACATATGTAAGTCCAACTACATGAACGTTGATGATAAGAAAGCAACCTACCTATATGGCCTCACCCCTTGGGGTGAGTATGAAGGTAGTCACGATTCAAGTTACAAAAAGCAGCAGATTAAAAATTTCTGTGAAGAGCAAGAAAGATACTTTAAGGAAAACAATATCAGTACTGTTATTAGTAAGCAGATAAATGTTCCTTTAGCCAAAACTTACAAGGATTGTATTGCTGCAGACACAAAGGGCGTTAAAATTGTTCCTAGCTTAGATGGTCCTTACAACGACAATGTTACTTTAACAATCGACTCGACAAGTGATGGTGACTTTTTGTTGTATAGCTATAAAGCAACTAATTATAGTTGTGAAGTTTTTGGTGATGACTACTCTAAGAAGGAAATCAGCCCTTCTGGTGATGAATATGCTCTTAAGAACCCTATAAAAATAGGAAATGCTAATATTCACATTAGTTGCAAGCGAGGGGGGAGGTCTTTATCTGAAAGTAGTGAGGGAGTGGTGGTTCGCTATCCTGCGGCAAGAATTGAAGTACTTACTTCTGGCCCGAGGTTGTCAGTGACACAAGAAGACGTATACGCAGACTTGTACGTTACCCCGCCAGGTAGTGTTATAGCGTTCAATGGTGTAACTTGTCCAGCAGGCTGGCATCCTTACAGTAAAGCTTATGGCCGGTTCATTCGCGGGATAGACCCTACTGGTCATGCTGACCCTCACGGAAGGAGAGAAGCTGGTTCCCATCAGGAGGATACCTTCAAATCTCACAACCACTTCTTGACATATCGTGGAAGAGGCACAAAAAAAGGAAGTAGCTATCACGGTGGTATGAGGGCTGGGCACGCAAGCGATAAAGACGGAGAAGGTCGACTAAATTCAAGCTCTGTTGGTGGTTCAGAAACCAGGCCAAAGAATGTTGCTCTTCTCTATTGCGAGCTTCCGGCAAGATAATTACTTTGACTCTAAATGGGGCTGGAGTTGGCTAGCCCCAATTTCTTAAACTAAAAAGTAAAACTCCTTTGATGTGCTCAAAAAAACAAGCGTTATAAACTCCCTGTAAAGCTGTTTGTCATTTGTCCGTCTAGAAAGGGACGCCAATTCCATCTTCGTTATCTAAGGCTTCGAAGTCATTCAATAACTCTTCGACGCTTTTTACAAACGCCTGTATTTCGTGCAGAGCCAGCGATTTAAAGCGTCCTTTTCCAATATTAGGGTTTACCAATCTGACGCTAGATTTTTCATCACTACTTTCATCATCAAAGTGTCCCCACATTAATCCGTTGTGGGCTATCAAGTTTCTTGTTGTTAATAACCCTGATGCCCGTTTTAATAACACGATAAGCCTAACTTCTTTCGGTGTTTTCTCGTGGGGCCAATTAAATACAGACCTAATTAGTTCAATTTTTCGGGACAGGTTAACAACCCTAAGTTTTTCTGATAGAGCATTGGGGGTAATGTATATGAAGAGCAAGTAGTTAATTTTAACTTCCAGCCTTCCGAAAAGAAGTATTGAACTGCCTACTGCTGTTGTCCACTCGCTATTTTTAATTAGCTCATTGAGGTCATTTGAAAGTGACATGCTTTAGTTTCCATTCTATTTGATCAGGTTGTCCAGGGTTCCCTCGTAGATCGCTTCGCCTGATTCAGCTGGAGCTTTAGGGGCGGTATATGCCTTGTTCTGAGAGCTTACAGCATCTTTACCTACATCGTAAGTGATGGTCTCTTCACCACCCTGGGTAAAGGTTGTTCTCTTAAGCCATTCAGTCTCAGTGAGCTTTAGCCCCGAAGTTTAAATTGTTTTGACCGACTTATCGAGCAAGGTAGCAATGACGTCATTATCCAGTTTGAATTTGGTTTGCAGCGCGATATCGAAGTAGTACTGCATCAGGGTTCAACCAAGGTCACCGGCATCATTTCTTTGCTTCTACTAGGCCAAAAAATACTCATTCTAGTCCATTACCGCCAATTTTACTGGCAGCCCTTAAAGCCTAGCAAAGACTCTTTTATGCTACCCCACAAACAGTGAAACCCGTAGAGACATAGCATGAGTTACGAAACCATTCTGTACGAAGTGAAAGATAAAATCTTGACGATTACTTTAAACCGCCCTGAGGAGCTTAACGCGTTTACGGTGGAAATGGCTGAGGAGCTGATTGAGGCCTTTGGCCGTGCCAGTGCGGATGATGAGGTTCGCGCCGTGGTGGTCACCGGGGCGGGGCGGGGGTTTTGTGCGGGCATGAAATTGAACAGTGAAGGAAACGCTTTTGGCTTGGATGAAGAGCTGGAGCCCACCTTGGAGGACGTACGGAATCTGGACGAGGTTGAACCTGGCATTCGAGATACCGGTGGTACGGTCACTCTGGCGATTTACAACTGTACCAAGCCTGTCATCGCGGCCATCAATGGTCCCGCGATAGGCATTGGCGCCACCATGACGTGTGCGATGGATATTCGCCTGGCTTCCAATAAGGCCAAGGTGGGCTTTGTGTTTACCAAGCTGGGTATTACTCCGGAAGCCTGTTCGGCTTGGTTCCTGCCTAAAATTGTGGGTATTTCCCAGGCTTTGGAATGGGTATACACCGCGGAAATTTTCGATGCCGAGGAAGCCAAAAATGGAGGGTTGGTGAAATCCATTCACGAGCCTGAGGCGCTGCTGGACGCGGCGTATAAGATTGCCCGTCGCATTGCCGACAATACTTCTCCGGTTGCGGTAGCGCTGGCGCGACAAATGATGTATCGCTTGTCAGCTGCAGACCATCCGGCTGAGGCGCACAAGGTTGACTCACTGGCGATTTTTTATCAAAGCCTGGTGGATGGCAAGGAAGGCATCAATGCCTTTTGGGAAAAGCGTCAGGCCGAATTCACCTCGACGGTGTCGAAGGATATGCCTGATTTCTACCCTTGGCAGGCCGATACCTAGACCTCGGACGCTGCCCCCTCTAGTTGCATCGCTTACCGTTACCGCCCTTGATTTTTCCACGTATAATGGCCTCTTTTATTGGAGGCCATATGCCATTACAAAGCGGCGTTTACCGTCATTATAAGGGGCAGGATTACTGGGTAATCGACGTTGCCCGCCACAGTGAAACCGAAGAAGAACTGGTGGTTTACCGCTGTCTCTACGGTGATTACAGTTTGTGGGTTCGCCCGTTGTCCATGTTTACTGAAACCGTCGATATTGACGGAAAGACGATCCCGCGATTTTCTTTTGTCCGCGCCGCGGCATCAGAATCGGTTTTTACCTAGGATTGTGGGTGTCGATGAACGAACGCAATGTGTTAAGCCGTGAAGACATCGCCAAACTCAGCCCGCTTGAGCAGGATGAGTATTGGATGCGTCATTGTATGGTTCTTGCCGAGCAAGCTGCAGACGCTGGCGAGGTGCCGGTGGGCGCTGTCGTGGTACGCGATCATGAATTGATTGCTGAAGCATTCAATCAACCCATCAGCACGCATGACCCCTGTGCTCACGCTGAGATTATGGCCTTGCGCAAAGCTGGCCAAACGGTAGAGAATTATCGTCTCAGTGACTGCACCTTATACGTGAGCCTGGAGCCGTGCAGCATGTGCGCCGGTGCCTTAGTGCATAGCCGAGTCTCCCGCTTGGTGTTTGGCGCAACAGAGCCCAAGGCTGGCGTGATCGAGTCCCAGGGTGAATTCCTGAACAGCCCCTTTCTCAACCATCACCTTGAGTGGCAGGGCGGTGTGCTGGCCAAAGAAACCAGTGCTCAGTTATCGGACTTCTTTAAACGCCGAAGAGCGCAAAAAAAAGCCAACAAAGCGACATAGTATCGGTCGTAACAACTTATTATTTTTTATCATCGCGAGGATCGCGTAATACATTAAGGACAGCGATATGAAAATGATCCAGACAATGAATGTTCGAACACTTATGTTAAGCGGCGTTTCAATGCTGCTTGGTAGTATTGCAGTTGCCGAAGGGAATTTAGAAAACCCAGCGAAGGATGCAGTTGAATCCGGTATCAGTGCGATCAGTGGCTGGCACTGCACGGCAACGGATATCGATATTGAAATCGACGGAAAATCCTACGGTAAAGCAGGGATGGGTACGATCCGTACTGACGCGCAGAGCCGTTGCGGCCATGAGAACAGTGGCTTTTCTTTATTGTTCAACTACGCGGCCTTAACGGATGGCGAGCACACCTTGGTTGCGAGGGTGGACGGTGAAGTGTGGATAGAACGGACCTTCACGACGGTACGTCCCGCCAGCGACACAGACTTTGTACCGGATTCTGATCATACCGAATACGCAATTGATTTCCCCAAACCTGGAGATGCATTGGAATTGAAATGGCAAAGCGCCAAGCAATCCTTCACGGTTACGCGATCGTACCGAAATCTAGTGAATCCGGGAAAAATGGTTGCTACCTTTAACCGGACTTTTTCGGGTCATGCTCGAGGTTATGATCCATCCCGGCCGACGAGTCAGTTCGGTCAGCTGGACAGCACAGAGTTTACATTAAACATCAGCGAGACGGCGTTTGCGATGAGCCGCGTTGGAACCGATTTGGGTGATTGCGATTACAACGGTGATATTACCTTTTTCTTCAATAAGGTAACGTCTAACGGAACGTTCAGTTGTAGCGGTAGTAGCGGGACATACAGCGCCGAGGTGTTTGTGAATGCCAATGAGGGGTACTATATCGGGCGCTTCGATATGACCCCTTCTGGCAGTGAGGAGAGTACACGTGATTTTCACATGGCCCTTGCGCCTTAAGCCTCTTTGATGTCGTTAATTTTAAAGCGTGGCCGGGCATTATCGGCGCCGCGGCTGCGCGCAAATTTTAAAAACCAATTCAAAATTCTTTCCGGATCGGTGGCGGCGTAATAGCTCGCGTGTTTACCATAATTGGCTGGCAGCTCGAACGTTTCGTGCTGCCATAGGCCGCCGAGGCCCCATTTCGAAATCACTTTGCCATCTTCTTCAATCAAACCGGCGTGACAAATTTCATAGTGTCGTTCATGGGATGTGCTGTAGAGCACCAAGTCGCCGCATTGTGGTTTGGTCACGGTCTCTAAGGCGCCTTGGCTAATCAGAAACAGCGCAAATTCCGGGCCGGCAAAAACATCTTCGTTACGAGTTACAATTTGCTGGTAAACCCGAGAGTTGGTTAAGCCGAGGGCGAAAACCAGGCAGGTGTAGTTGTATTCGGGCCAGGGGTCAGCCACAGGGCGAATGGTGTGTTCATTATATTGTGCGAGGCGTTCCAAGTAGGCCCATTGTTGGTGCCTGGGGTAGGCCTGACTAATGGATTCGAGTTGCTTGCGAAGCAGCATAGTTCTTCTCCCGTCATGGTTAGGCGCGGAAAAGCTTGCCTGAAGATTTAAATGTGGACAGCTCACGTATCGTAGCGAACGCTTAGCTTACCCCGACTGAATGAGAATGCTTAATATTTTATCGATATTAAAGGCCCCTGTTTATCGGAATACGGCATCACACTTTGCTGCTGAAACAATAAATCCAAACGCAATAACGGCCCCCAAAGCGATGGCCGTTTAGGTCAAAGTCGCTCAAATCAACTGATCTAGATCAAAAATCTTCTGCGATAAGGATTTACCTGACAAAACTTTCCTAATGCGTGCCCAAGTCTGCTCAAGGCCAATTAACCCTGGTCGATACAAGGTTATATCGCGACTGAGTGCGGTTTGTTGACTGAAGGACTGGTGACGCCAGGGACAATGAACAAGCTGAGGAGCTTATTAAGGTAATGATCAACAGGGTGTCACAGTATGAAAAAAAACGCATTGAAACGACAGAATATTCAAGCGATTAACAAAGAAGTTGTGGTTGCAGAGGACGGTTTTATTGTTAGCAAGACCGATGCGACAGGGCGGTTAACCTACATTAATCGGACGTTTATGGAAGTGTCTGGTTTTGTTGAGTCCGAGCTTTTGGGGCATCAACACAATGTGATTCGTCATCCGGATATGCCGCGAGGTGTGTTCCAAATGCTCTGGCAGGAGTTAAAAGCTGAACGAGAGTTTTTCGGTTATGTAAAAAACCTCTGCCGGGATGGTGCGTATTACTGGGTGTTTGCCAATGTAACGCCGGATGTGGATGAAGATGGAACCTTACGCGGATATTATTCCGTGCGACGAAAGCCCGCCATCGACGCTGTGAAAACTATTGAGCCAATTTACGCCAGGATGCTGGAAGAAGAGCGCCGAGGTGATCGCAAAACAGCACCCAATCGTTCCGCACAGATGTTGCAGGATCACCTGGCGGAGCAGAACCAAAGTTACATTCAATTCATGCAGCAACTGGATGCAGCCTGAAGGAGTAAGTTATGAGTCAGCGTTCAAAAAGGCAATCGCCACCTGGGTTTACTAACCGAATCAGCGACAGAATTCCATTTTTGCGAACACGAGTAAAGTTGGCTGTGGGCATTATGCTTGCCCTGGTATGGTTGAGCAATGGTTTGGCCTTTGCGCTTATCAAACCGTCATGGTGGTTATTGAGCGCTCCATTATTGAGTTTGATTGCCGGGTTCTGGATTTATCGCTTCACTAAACAAATGTTCAATTTGATTGAAACCGTTCAGGCCACGATGGAATCTGCCAATAAAGGAGCCTTTCACAAACGTATCGTGACCACCGTGGGGATGGGTGAGTTGGGTAAAGTGGCTTGGGAGCTGAATGACCTGCTGGATCGCGTCGAATCGTATTTTAAAGAAGTAAACAGTTGTTTCAGTTATGTGGCCCGGGGCTCCTATGATCGAAAAGCGCTTTATAAAGGCTTACCGGGGCAACTGCGGAATTCCTTGTGCTCGATTAATACATCGATCGATCGAATGCGGGAAGGCATGGATCTTTTGGCCGCGAACGAGCTGCATTCTGAGTTGCACAGTCTGAACACTAAAAACTTAATTCAGAATTTAAAAGCCAACCAAGCCGACCTGGATCGGATTTCCCGTCAGGTATACGAAGTGGAAACCATTGCAAACGGCAGCGGTGAAGCCGCACGGGACAGTCAGCAGGAAGTGGACAAAATGGCTGTCCAACTCAGTGATATCAATAGCAGCATTCAGGAAGTTGCTGAGGTAGTGAAAGCCTTGGGTGAAGACAGTGAACGAGTCTCGGCATCTTTGTCGATCATTACGGAAATTGCCGATCAAACCAGTCTATTGGCACTGAACGCGGCGATTGAAGCGGCTCGCGCTGGTGAGCAGGGGCGGGGTTTTGCGGTTGTTGCTGAGGAAGTGAAAGCGTTGTCCAATCGAACAAAAGAAGCGGCGATTGAAGTGTCCTCGACCATTGGGACTTTCAGTTCCCGAGTAAAGGAAATGGTTGATAAGGCCGAAAGCTCCAGTTGCTCGGCCAGCGTAATTGGCGAACAAGTCGAAGCGTTCAAACAGCGTTTTAGTGAATTTTCTGAGTCAGCGGAAACCACCTGTCGATACCTGACCAATGCCAAAGACCGAACCTTCGGTACACTCGCCAAACTGGACCATATTATCTTTAAACAAAATGGTTATTTAGCCTTGGATGATTCCTGTGAGCGAAACGATGAAATTGCAGCCGTATTGATTGACCATACCAGTTGCCGAATGGGGCAGTGGTATTACGAAGGTGACGGAGCCAACAGTTTCAATCATCTCTCGGCTTACCAAAAATTGGAAACGCCTCATGCGAGCGTTCATCAGTCAGTTAGAGATGCGGTGGAGTTGAGGGATGCCAATTGGCGTTTTGTTCCTGAAATCCGACAACAGATTGTGGATCATATGCGCTCGGCGGAAACCCAAAGCGATGAAATTCTGCGACGTATTGATGAAATGATGGATCAGAAGCACGCGTCGTAGGTCGAGAACAAAAATCATCAATGAAAGAGTTGCTGGGCGGTGCACTCGGCAATGGCTTCCGCCTCAGTGATGGCGTCGTGCAGATGTTCGCTTTTCCCCATGTAACCGAGCTGGGATGTCAGAGAGAAGAGGGTGGTTTTCAATTGGCTGAGGGCTTCCAATCTGACGCAGCGTTGTAGGCGGCCGTCCTGGCAGAGCGCACAAATTTCTTCATGGGTGGCATACAGTGTGTTTTCGGCGTACTGATTCCGACCTTGAGCCACGTAGGATGCAGACAGATTATGGCCAGCGATTACCCGCATGGTGATCATGGCGGGGCAGGGGCATTGCGCTAGCAGCATTTGGCTGATTTCGATCCCGGCTTGGAAGCGCTGACAGGATGTCTGGTAGTCGGCGGCGTGGTGAGACTGAGTGCCTTCCTCAATCAGTTTACGGCATGCGTGAAGCGCTTGTTTCGGGTTGGACAGTAACGCTTGTTGGTGCTGAGGACATAGGGCGTTCATGAAGGCGGATACTCATTAAATGATAATCATTATCATTAGTGTAGGGTGAGCTTATAGACCTGTCAACTGTTTTGGATGTCCGCTGAAAATCGCGCCGATCGGCATCTGGAAGTGGTTGTTTTATAAAGAAATAAGCGATTTTGGGCCGAAAACCGTAATTATCGAAGAAGCCTTGAATAAGCCACTTCAAAATATGACTTATTTTGCAAAAACGGCTTGACTAGGCAAAGCCGCATCCCTATTATACGCGCCTCTACGCACTCGTAGCTCAGCTGGATAGAGTACTCGGCTACGAACCGAGCGGTCGAAGGTTCGAATCCTTCCGAGTGCGCCATACAAGAAAGCCCCGGTAAGCTCAGCTTACCGGGGCTTTTTATTGGTGTATCGGATACCTCGCTAGGATTGTTTCCCTTTTCGTCAATTTATAAGCCAGCTCTAAAAGCCAGCCAAGACACACTCAAGCAAGCCTTATAAGCGAAACCGAAGAGAGACGCCGGCTCGTCGGGGCGCTCCGTATACAACGGGTCGCTGGCTCAGGAAAAACTGGGGGCCAACATTCATGACCTCCGCTTCGTCCAGTATGTTCTTCACCCAAACGTCGACTTCCCAATGATCATCAGATGATATCCAGGCCAATCGCGCATTGAGGTGATCGACGCGTTCGCGCAGGCCATTTTGACCGCCATCGTTTGTGTCCCAATTTTCCGGGTCATCGAAAATATCACTGCGGGTGTTGTAGTCCAATCGAGCTTGAAGCGCGCCGCCTGACGACAAATCGTGCTCGTAAAGGGCGGTCAAGTTGAATGTCCAATCGGGAACATTGGCGATGTTATTGCCTTGCAGGTCCACATCGTCTTTGACGTACTCTTTGTATTCGTGATCATACAACGCAAGACCGGCGATTAAACGAAGGTTTTCTGTCAGGGCCAGTTGAGTGTCCAGCTCGACACCTTGGATGCGAGCTTCTCCAGCATTGTCGATAATCGGAGCGGCGGCACCATCAGGAAATGCCTCAACTTGTATATCCGTGTAATCCAAGTGAAAGGCCGCAATGTTCAGGCGCAGGCGATTGTTCCAGAGTTCACTTTTAACACCGAGTTCCAGGTTTACAACATTTTCTTCATCAAAAGGGGTAATGGCGCTGTTTCTTGTTGTGGCTTCTCCGTTAAAGCCGCCGCCCTTGTAACCCGTCGATACTTTTGTGTACAGCATGGCATTGTCGTTCAGATCGTAGGATAGGGAAGCCGACGCCGTTGTCGCTTTCCATTGTTCGTCTGCGTTTGCGATAAGGGGGCCGGGTTCGTCAAGGAACGCGAAGGAGAGGGCGCCGCTTGAACGGTGCATCAGAGTGAAATCTTTTTCGTCGACGGAATAACGAGCTCCCAGCGAGAGCGTACTGCGTTCACTCAGGTCAATTTTGATTTCCGTAAACAGGCCGAGCCCAACATTCTCTGACTCTTGATCAATATAATCCAAGGTTTCGAACATTCCTCCCGCAATGGGCGATGCGGCCAGGGTGCGGTCTTCGATACGATGGTGTTGATCTTTGGATAGATACAATCCAGCGAGCCAGCGAATCGAATCGTCGGATGCTGAGTTGTCGAGCCTGATTTCCTGCGAAAATGTATCGGCGTCATCCAGGCTGGTCGAGAAAAATAGATCGTCCGGTGTGCCAAAACCATCTCGAATCATTTTTGCTTCGGCTTCACGGTAGGTTGTGATGCTGGTCAGCGTGAGCCAGTCAAACTGCTTACTGAGTTCAATGTTGAGGCCTTGAATGGTTCGTGTTGTTCCGAAGTCCAGATGTTGTGAATTACTGACGCTCCAGGGATCTGAACTGAGTTCGGTATAACTGGTTCCCAGGGGGCTGCTGTAGGGGGCATTCACATCGAAATTCTTGCGAGGGGTTTGTCCGCCTTCCTCATCCATCCAATGTGCACGCAGCAGGATGTCCAGGTCGTCGTTTTGATAAAGAAACTGGGCGCGCAATCCAGTGCTTTTCCAGTGGTCAAGATCTTCATCACTGACCAGATCCTCAGTGAAACCGTCGCGCTCAGTGTGGCTGAAGCTCAGGCGCGCGGATACCTCTTCGGATACGGGGCCATTGATAAAACCTTCGAGTTCACGGGCATTATAGGTCCCCAGCCCAAGCCCCAGTTCGGCTTCGAGTTCATTGTGTGGCCGATGGGAGAGTATATGGACCAAGCCTCCTGTGGCGTTTTTTCCATAACTGATGCCTTGGGGGCCTCGCAACACTTCAATTTGTGCAACATCGAAGTAGGCAGCGGAGCGCATGAAATCCCGCGCCAGTACTTCGCCGTCTTGCATGACTAGTACAGAAGATTCACTGGCCGCACCTTCGCTGCCTGAGCTGACGCCTCGAATACTGTATTGTTGTTCCAACGGGCTGGAACTGAACAGTGTGGCGCCAGGTGTGAATGATAAAGTATCGGCTACGTTGTTAATGCCGGCTTGCTTAATAAAGTCTGCAGACAATGCCGTAATGGATATTGGTACGCTTTGGGAATTTTCTTCAACTTTTCGTGCTAATACGACAATTTCTTCCAGCTCAATATGGTGCTCCGGCTGAGAGTCATTGGCCTTGGCCGGGCTGGCGAGCATTGCTGCAGACAAGGCCAAGTACAGGCTGTGGCGAGTGAACGAAGCAATCCTCGGGATTGCGGTTTTTATGGGGGTTGCTACGGTGCGGCGTGTGGCGATCATAATCTCCTCTCTTTGTCATTGTAGTGATCACACGGAGGTCACTATTTTGTCGACAAAGAGAGTGAAACAAGATCTCTCAACGAGGGGAGGTCAGTCGCTATTGGCAAACATGGATGTGATGGCGGTATCCAGGTTTTTCAGCAATGTTGACGCATTCACACCCCAGTGTGCCTTTAAAACAGTGCCCTTGTTTTCGGCGATGACGATAAATCCATGGGCGGTAGCCCATAACGCCAGTGATGCCTGGGTCAGGTTGTTGAAACTGTGTTTTACCGAACCGTCTTCGACGCCAGCGCGAATGGCCTCTGCGATGACCTGGGTGGAATCGACAGACGGTATTTCAAGCTCTTTCTGATTTTGGCCGTCGTCTTTCCGAGCCAGCGCTTCGAAATACCCCGGGTACTTTTTCTGAAAACGCACATAGGCTCTGCCGATAGCCAGTAATTTATCGATGCCCAGCTTCTGTCGCTTTGATGCGGCGACAAACATGTCAGTCATATTTGCCAGAGCCTTACGTTCTATCTCGGCGTGCACACCTTCCTTGTCACCAAAGTAGAAGTTAACCAGGGTCCGGCTGAGTCCAGCGCGTTTGGCGATGGCACCCATTGATGTTTTTTCGTAGCCATTGCTGTCGAATTCGATAATCGCGGCGTCAAGAATTTGCTGTTGACGCCGGTCTTTTTCTTCATCGCTTCGGCTACGAGCGTTCTTTCCCTTGCTCGCTCTGTTCTTGCTGGCCTTGTCTGTCGCAGTACCCATGGTGTTTACCTGAAATGATTGACGGGTAAATGGTAGCAGCTATTGACACCCTGTTAAACAGATTTGCCGTGTTCATGTGGCCATTAAACTTGAGTTGTTGACAATGTGTCAACAGAAAATTAAATTTTTATTGACATGGTGTCAATTTGTGTTGCTTGATAATAGGTGTTGACAGGGTGTCAGCAAGAAAGGTTTTAGCTTGTTTATTGAGTAGAGAGGTTTGTTATATGTGTTCGGTTAAGATGGTATTACTCGCATTCATTTGGGTCTTTTCACCTTGGAGCCTATGCCTTGGCCAGGGGGTAATGATTGTTCCGTCGGCCATTGCGCCTCTGGAGGAGGGCTTGACCCTGGCCCAGATTTCCAGTGATGAGGCGCCATTGATGGATACGTTGCTGGTAATGGAGGAGCATGGAGGGAAGGTTTGGGCGATCAACCTCAGCGAGGCGTTCGATTTCCGACCTGACGACCCGCTGGATTTTGTTGCAGAGATCGGGGTATCGACTCTGAGAACATTTGCGGAAACCGGTCGGCGTAAGGGTTATCACTATTCTGAGTTGAGGGTGTCTCCGGTTCTTGGTAGGAACCATATTGCAGCGGGTACCAATTACACCGCACACCGGGAAGAAACGGATATCAACAGCGGTTTCCTGTTCCCCAAAATTTCTACACCCTCGTCATTCAACAGTACGGTGCGCACGTCGCCTTCTATTTTGATGGATTACGAGGTGGAACTCTGTGTTCGTTTTCAAGCACCGGTGTTCAATGTTTGGAATTTCGAAGAGGTTATTAAAGGTGTATTTCTCTGCGGAGATATGTCTGATCGCGCCGAACTTCTGCGAAAAATTAATACGGACAACCCAGCTTCAGGAATTGGATTCACTGACGCTAAAAGCGGCGATGACCGCTTTCCGGTTGGCCCCTTTACGGTTGTTCCTACGGATTGGAGAATGTTTGTGAATTCGGTCAGTTTGTATACTCAGGTGAATGGCGAGCAACGTCAGTTCAGTTCAGCGGCGAAGATGGTTAAAAAAATTGATGAAATTGTCATCGATATTTTAAAAACGGGGAAGAATGCCAATTGGGTGTATCAAGACAAATCACTGCCATTAATCCACCAGGACTATATCGCTAAGGATATGGCCATTCTCACGGGTACTCCTGAGGGCGTAATTTTTAACGGTATCAGTACCTGGTCCAAAATGTTATGGGGAACACAATGGGCATTGAGCTTTGGTTTTTTGGAAAGCACCGCGGTGAAATACGTGATTGAGCGCACGATAGAGGAAGGTTTTGAGTCCAAACGATATCTCCAGGGTGGCGATAAGGTTGTGCTCGGTGGCACTTATCTGGGAAGGATTGTATTGGATATTGAAGCGTCGCCATAGCGGCTTTACCTTCGGTATATATTGGTTGATGCCCTTTGTCGATTTCTCCGAAATTCGCCTTGAAAAATACCGATACATGTCTAGCTTTTAATGGCGTATTAACAGCTAAGACGGAGCTTTGTATGGAAGGAGTAGTACTGCATTTCGATTCGGAATCTGCTGAGGGCATTATTCGCACTGATGAGGGGGAGAGATTCGCTTTTCAGCAATCGGATTGGAAATCGGATGGCCCGGTTTCAGCGAATTCAAGGGTAGACTTTGTTGTCAAAAATGACAAGGCATCGGAAATCTACCTGCTAAAGACCACCGCCAACAGTCTTTCTGCCGAAGAGTTAGTGCAGAAAATGAAAACGATGCAGGCCAGTAGTACAGGGCAGCGACTCACCGCTCTGTTCTCTGAAGGTATTCACAACACCATTGGTTTTGCCGCCAGCGTAGTGCTTTTCATTACCTGTTTTTTAACCATTATGACGGTGTCGCAGTTTACCTTGGCGATCAGCCTTTGGGATATCGGGCCGGATACCATCTGGGGTAAGTTAATTGCTGTGTGCTCGTTGATTACAGCGATTTGCTATTACGGAGGTGCTTCGCGAATTTACACGCGCATTTTCGGTTTGCTGACTGTGGCATTGATTTGCTATCGCTATATTGAGTTTTTAAACCATATTGCCGCCTTGCGTAAGAACCTCAATATCGGGATTAACTTGACGGGTAGGGGAACATACCGAACCTTGCAAACTGATTGGCAGGATGTTGTGGTTGCAAGTAACTTGATGGCTTTACTTGTCTTACTCTTTGCAAGTTTTAAAAAGGGTTATAAAGGCAACGAGAAGACATTTTAATTGCGGGTGCCTGAAGGTGGAAGCTTGGCGGCCCAAGAGCGGTGTGTCGACAAGCGCAAATACAAAAGTGACAGCGTTTAACGCAATAGCTATGTAAAACAGCAGGTATAAAAAAACCCTCAACAAGCAAACTTGTGAGGGTTTTTTAGGTATATGGCGCACTCGGAAGGATTCGAACCTTCGACCGCTCGGTTCGTAGCCGAGTACTCTATCCAGCTGAGCTACGAGTGCGTTGAGGGCGCGAATAATAGGGGTGGCAGCTTAAGGAGTCAAGGCTTTTTTGGCGCTGTTTGAAATTTGCTCAGCGACTCCGGGGAATATGTTCGTTGCCCACTTACTTTACTGAATGTTCGTTGAAAAATTGTTCAATTTCAGGATAGGTCTCGCTGAATTTCCTTAATCGTGATTCTGTTTGAGTTTCAGTTCCCGGAGATAGCGTGCATGCAGTTTGCTGATGTCCAGTTCCCGGTAGCGTTGGAGCTTGGCAATGTTCACCAGAAGCTTTTCAACATCATCCAGTGTGACATCTTCGCCAACAATGCGGGGCAAGTCGCTGTGCGATCGGTCTCCGTCGTCAAGCTGGCTCTTCAGCGCGTGTTGCTTGGCGAGTTCACGGATGATGCTTTCGGCGTCCAGATTCGGGTTGTCCCAATGAATGGTGAGTTGCTCTGTGGATTGTTTCGTCATTTAAAGCCTTTTAACGAGGGTCGAACACGTGAGTGACAGGGCAACTTTATATAAAGAGAGTGAACGCGAACTGAAAATTGGAAACGATGATTAGCAGCGTCGGTTTACCCAGGAGGGTTCGCTGGACCATAACCTGACAAAGGGCAGGGGGAATTCGAGTCAACAGCAGTATATGAGAGGAAAGCTGGCTTATTGAGATTTGAAGGTCTGTTGATTAAATAGACAAAATTATCCACTTGGTAGTGGATATCCACTATTTGGCGTATTTGACCTGTCAAATTTCCTTCACTTTCCTCTAGAATACGATGAAATTAAAGACAAAAGCTCTGTTGACCCCTTTGGGGATTTGCGACATTCTTTACTTGTAAAGTAAACCTGCGCTAGCATGTGTAACACTGAATAAGAAAACCCTAATGCAAGGGGTTCGCGCGAGCCAGTATTGTCGCGAGAGCAAATTGAGAGAATGAGAGGCAATTCAGCCGCAAACGGCTGGATAAATGCCCCATAAGCAATGCCCGCCAAAAGCGGGCAGTAATGATGAACCTGCGCAAGCAGTAGCAATTGGAACCGTGTTGTGAAGCCTACAAAGACCGAAGACGGTCATCACTTTCATAAGGTGGTGGACTGTCAGTACGCCTGCCCGGCACATACCCCTGTGCCTGAGTATATCCGTTTAATTGCCGCCGGCCGTTATACCGACGCCTACATGATTAACTGGGAATCCAATGTGTTTCCCGGTGTGTTGGGTCGTACCTGCGACCGCCCTTGTGAACCGGCTTGCCGGCGAGGGCGAGTAGAGGACGAGCCTGTGGCGATTTGCCGCCTTAAGCGCGTTGCCGCTGATAACAAACTTGATGATGATGTGGCTGCTCGAATGCCTGACATTCCCAAGCAGAAAAACGGCAAAAAAGTCGCCTTGATTGGCGGCGGCCCTGCCTCGCTTACGGTGGCCCGAGATCTGATGCCTTTGGGCTATGAGGTGCATCTCTACGATGATCAGCCTCTAGGTGGCGGCTTTATGCGCAGTCAGATTCCATCGTTCCGTTTACCGGAAGAAGTATTGAATCAAGAGGTGAACTATATCCTCGATATGGGTGTGATCACTCAGTTCAGTACCTATGTCGACAGCTTGAAATCGATACTCGACAAAGAGTACGACGCTGTCTTTGTCGGAACGGGTGCGCCACGTGGTCGCGATCTGAAGATTCCCGGTCGCGAAGAGGGCGGCGCCAATATTCATTTGGGTATCGAATGGCTGGCGAATGTGGCTTTTGAACATACCGAAACCGTGGGCAAGAAAGTGATTGTGCTCGGTGGTGGTAATACTGCGATGGATTGTTGTCGAACAGCGTTGCGCATCGGTGCAGAGCAGGTCAATGTCATCGTACGCAGTCCGAAATCTGAAATGAAAGCATCACCCTGGGAAATTGAAGACGCTGAACGTGAAGGCGTGCCCATGTTGGAAAATCATGTTCCGCTGGAATTTGTGGTGGAAGAGGGCAAGTTGGTCGGTATGCGTTTCGACCGGGTTGAAGCAAAGTACGACGAAAATGGCAAGCGCAGTCTGGTTTCTCTGGGAGAGGAAGCGGTGTTTGTTGAGTGCGATGATGTCTGTATTGCCATTGGCCAGGATAACGCCTTCCCTTGGATTGAACGAGATCTGGGAATTGAGTTTGGCCAATGGGATATGCCGGTGATTAATGAAGAAAGCTTTCAGTCTACGTTGGCGAAGGTTTTCTTTGGCGGCGATGCGGCTTTTGGCCCAGCCAATGTGATTACAGCGGTGGCTCAAGGCCATCAAGCGGCAGTGTCGATTGATCTGTTCCTGAATGGAAAATCGGTATTGAGTGAACGCCCGCCTGCGACCACGAACTTGGTTAGCCAGAAAATGGGCATTCACGAATGGAGCTACGATAACGGTGTGGTGGAAGACGTCCGTTATGCGGTACCCCATGCAGATGTGGCTACATCCATCAAAGATCGATTGCTGGAAGTGGAACTTGGCTACGACGAGCAACTGGCGTTCGCAGAAGCCCAGCGCTGCTTAAACTGTGATGCCCAAACCGTCTTCACAGAAAGTAAATGCATTGAGTGTGATGCGTGTACGGATATTTGCCCGACCAACTGCATTAACTTTGTTGAAAACGAAGAAGATGAATCGGCGCTGCGCGCGAAGCTTATTGTGCCCGCGAATAACCTCGCTCAAGATCTGCTGGTGTCTGAGGGGCAATTGCAAACTGGGCGAGTAATGGTTAAGGATGAAAATGTGTGCTTGCACTGTGGTCTCTGTGCCGAGCGATGCCCAACGGCCGCTTGGGATATGCAGAAGTTCAGCTATGAAATGGCTAAGGCAGGAGGTGAGGCATGAGCGCAATAAAAAGCATCCAGGCCGTTAATGATTTTGTCATCAAGTTTGCGAATGTGAACGGAACCGGTTCAGCGAGCGCCAATAACTTATTTGCAAAAGCCATTTTCCGTATGGGTATTCCTGTTAGCCCAAAGAACATTTTTCCGTCCAACATTCAGGGGCTGCCAACCTGGTATGAAGTGCGAGTGAATGAAAAAGGGTATTTGGGACGCCGTGGCGGTACCGACTTTATGGTTTCGGTGAATCCACAGAGTATGGCAAAAGATGTCAAAGAAGTTCGCCCAGGCGGTTACTTCTTTTATGACAGTACTAAGCCATTGGATTTGCGTTTACATCGCGACGATATTCATTTTATTGGCATTCCTTTGATGCAAATCTGCATGGAGGAATATAAGGACGCTCGCCAGCGGCAGCTGTTTAAAAACATGATCTACGTGGGCGCACTGGCGGCTTTGCTGGATATTGAGTTTGACGTGCTGACGGGTTTGATTGCCGATCAATTTAAAGGCAAGGAAAAGCTGGTTGCCCCCAATGTGCACGCCCTTGAATTAGGCTTTCAATATGCCAAGGCCAACTTCGAATGCCCTTGCACCATCACCGTAAAACGTTGCGACAATGTGGGGGACCGTATTTTATTGGATGGTAATACCGCCTGTGGTTTGGGTGCGGTCTATGCCGGCGCAACGGTGGCGGGTTGGTATCCTATTACGCCGTCGACTTCGGTCATCGAGGGGTTTGAGAAATACTGTAAGCGTATGCGTATCGATCCCGCCAGCGGCCAGAAAAACTACGCTATCGTGCAGGCCGAAGATGAACTGGCGGCTATCGGCATGGTGATTGGCGCAAGCTGGAATGGCGCGCGCGCCTTTACCGCGACCTCAGGTCCTGGTGTCTCCCTGATGAGTGAATTCCTGGGCTTAGCGTATTTCGCTGAGATTCCTACGGTTTTGATTGATGTGCAACGTGCGGGGCCTTCAACCGGCATGCCAACGCGTACTCAGCAATCGGATATTACTGCAGCCGCCTACGCCTCACACGGTGATACCAAGCATGTGTTGTTGTTTCCTTCGACACCGAAAGATTGTTTTGACATGACTGCCCAGGCTTTTGATTTGGCCGAGCGCTTGCAGACGCCCATCATTATGCTGACCGATTTGGATCTGGGCATGAACGACAATTTATCCGAGCCTTTGAGTTGGGATGATGCCCGTGAGTATGATCGAGGCAAGGTCTTTAATGCTGAAGAGCTGGAGTCCATGAGCGAGCGCTTTGGTCGTTATCTGGACGTGGATGGTGATGGCATTCCTTATCGTACTTATCCGGGAACGCATCCAAGTAAGGGTTCGTTTTTCACTCGAGGTACTTCTCGAGATGAATACGCGGTGTATACCGAAGACGGCAGCGAGTACGTTAAAAACATGGAACGGTTGCTGCACAAGTGGGAAACGGCAAAAACCTATGTGCCAGCGCCCGAAATTATCCGCCGTGACGGTGGCAAGAAGGTGGGCTTGATTCATTTCGGTACCAGCAAAGACGCGACCTTGGAAGCCGTTGATAAACTGGCCGAGCAGGGCATTGCAGCAGACAGTTGTCGCATCCGGGCCTTCCCGTTTAATCATGAAGTGGAGCAGTTTATTGCTGAGCATGAGCAAGTCTTTGTGATCGAGCAAAATCGCGATGCACAAATGCGCTCATTGTTAGTCAATGAATGTGAAATCAACCCCAAATCCCTGATCAAAATTCTCCACTATGATGGCATGCCCATCACTGCGGATACCATTGTTCAGCGAGTGAAAGATGTGGTGCGTCACGACAATGTGACACCCATTAAGCGGGCACAGTAGGGAAAATTCAGGGGAAAAATGATATGAGTTTCTTTAAACCAGAATTTCGTCACCCGGAGTTGCCCACTAATGAGCTGGGCTTCACCAAGAAAAACTATGAGGGTTCCATTTCAACCTTGTGTGCAGGTTGTGGACACGATTCCATCAGCGCGGCTATTGTGCAGTCAATATATGAGCTGTCGATTCCTCCACATAATATTGCCAAATTATCAGGCATTGGTTGTTCATCCAAAACACCAACATACTTTTTGGGTAATTCCCACGGGTTTAACTCGGTACATGGGCGCATGCCTTCAGTGGCGACCGGCGCCAATATGGCAAATCGGGAAATGATTTATGTAGGTGTTTCCGGTGATGGTGATACGGCATCTATTGGTATGGGACAGTTTACCCATGCTGTGCGACGTAACCTGAATATGATGTATGTGGTGGAAAACAACGGTTGCTATGGCCTCACTAAAGGGCAAGATTCAGCCACCGCGGATGTTGGTTCGGTCAGTAAGAAAGGTGAACCAAACCCGTTTGAGGCCATCGACCTTGCCAGTGTGGCTCTGCAACTTGGTGCAACGTTTGTGGCGCGGAGCTTTTCCGGAGACAAAGAGCAGTTGGTGCCCTTGATTAAAGCCGCAATTTCCCATCGTGGTTTTGCTTTGATTGATGTGATTTCCCCTTGTGTGACCTTTAACAACAATCCCGGCTCCACCAAGGGGTATGAGCACGTTCGCGATCACCTGGCGGCTACGGGTACGGTGGATTTTGTTCCGATGAGAGAGGAAATCACAGCCGATTATGGCGCAGGCACCGCTCAGGAAGTCACCTTACACGATGGCAGTGTGGTGCACCTTCAAAAAGCGGATGCCGATCTCGATGTGAATGATCGTCGCAGCGCGTTGAAGTTGATTAAAGACTATAAAGCTCAGGACAAAATCCTGACGGGGTTGCTTTATATGGACCCCGACTCCCAGGATTGCCATGAAACGATCGGGACTTGTAAAAAAGCCCTCCGAAAGCTGGGTGAGACTGAATTGTGCCCAGGAGATAAAGCCTTGCAAGCGATCAATGAGAGTTTGCGCTAGCGAGTCATTTCTCGGCACACACTCAATGTGCCTCATGTCAAACGGCGGTTACCCTTCGGGAACCGCCGTTTTTGTTTCACCCCATTTCGAATGCCGGTCCTGAGTCGTAGATTCGCCGAATGATTCCTTGATTTTGAGTGTTTGCAGGTAGAATATTGTTCCTGAATCAGACTATTCCAGCGTACCTGATGTGGCGAATATAAGCCGGTTCGATTTCGACGAGCCGTTCGAGCGAGTGGGCCTTATGGAATGGAGAGGGGTTACCGAGAGCAAGGCCATCATCAAGAGGCGCTTTCAACTGTCATTATTAAGAGCCGTTATCAAGAGCCACAGTCAATGGAAATATGTGCTGCAGGCGTACAAGATCTGCATGATATGAATCGGATCATCGTGGCCGCCAAAAGGCACTGGAACTATCCCGAAGAATGGATACAGCTATGGTTGCCCGATCTCAAGGTCGACGAGTCGATATTGCAAGAAAGACGTTTCTGGGTGGCGAAACACGGTGGCGCGATCATTGCGCTGGCCTCCTGCGCCAGTCTGGGAGCTGATCATTATGAACTCGAAGATTGTTGGGTTGATCCCGCGTGCATGGGATTGGGGGCCGGGAAAGCACTTATGGATTATGTGTGTGCTTACTTGAAAAGTGTTTCCGCCAAAGAACTGCTGATTGCAGCAGACCCTAATGCTACCGGCTTCTATGAAAAGATGGGTGCACAAGCTTGTGGTTTAAGAGAATCCACACCCGAAGGCAGGCAGCTGCCTTTGTATAAGGTGATTTTTAACCCATAGGGTGTTAGGCGAGTTCAGGAGATATTGGCTGTGTTAGATAAGCTCCGAAACTGGGACGGTAAAAGCAGCGAGGATATCGCCCTAATTTATGCGCAACACCATAGGGATGTGGGCTTCGTCGAGTGTGTATTTAACTGGCCTGAAGATGAGCACCTGCAAAAAGGCCTGAGCTACTTGCTCAAGCGACATTGCGATCAGGGGGAGACTGTTGAGGCGAAGCGGGTGGCTGAGTTGTTGCCGCATCTACAAACCAAACTCCATTGGGAAATTGCCCTTCATATTTTGCAGTCAATTGGAAGCCTCGAAATTGCCCTGGAACAGCGCGAAGCGTGGGAGCGTTTTATCCGTCTATGCCTGACTGATGAGAATAAATTTGTACGGGCTTGGAGTTATTACGCCTTTGTTGTGTTGTCACAAGGCTTTCCTGAGTACAAAGAAGGCGTCCGTCAACTGATTGATATGGCCTTGCGAGACGAAGCTCCTTCTGTGAAAGCCAGAATTCGACAAATGAAAAAACAAGGTCTGTGTTGACGATTACAGGCCATCAGCGAGGGTTTACCATGCCAACTATTTCTCACATTGGTCAGATCGCGATTTGTGTGCGCGATGTTCCTGCTGCGTTGTCGTTTTACCGGGACATTCTGGGGTTGCCGCATTTGTTTTCGCCCAGCGAACAACTGGCGTTTCTGCAATGTGGCCAAACCCGCATCATGTTGACCGAACCGCAAGGCGCCGGCGAGGTAGCCCATAACTCGATCTTGTATTATCAGTTACAGGATATCGAAAGCTTTTATCGCGAATTGTTAGCGGCAGGCGTAGTGGGCGAACGCTCGCCTGAATTTGCCGCGCCGATGCCGGACCACGATCTCTGGCTGGCCTTTGTGAAAGATCCAGAAGGCAATTTGATTGGTCTGATGGAAGAAAAGCCAAAAAGCCAGTAATGTATTCGATGTGCGTGAATTGGGACTAATGAGCATGAACGATCGTCACCCAACGGTACTCGCCGTTAACAAAGCCTTTTGCGAGCAGGCTGGCCGACCCTTTGAGGTCATTGATGCCTGGCATTTTTGCGATAAGCGGCAGGATGCGGATGATTGTGCGGCGCTGGTGTTGTCGGGAGAGAAACGGGCGACGTCTCCCTCTCTTTGGTGGTACGAGCAAAGTGGGGAGGCACTGCCAAAAGCCGGCGATGTGAACATTATCACCAATTGGGCTGGCGAAGCTCAGTGTGTCATACAAACCCTCGTTGTGGACATTTGTGCATACAACAAAATCAGTGAAGCTTATGCTTTTCTCGAGGGTGAAGGCGATAAAAGCCTGGCCTATTGGCAGGCCGTACATTGGCCGTATTATCAGCGGGAATTGGAACCTTTTGGTTTGCAGCCCCAAGTGGACATGCCAATTGTTTGCGAACACTTCGAGCTTGTGTTTCGTCCCTGAGCGTGATCAGAGTTCATTTGCCCGTCGATAGCGACCTTCGTAATCAAACAGCTTTTCAATGATACGGCTGAAACGCTTTTCCTGGCGGGCTATCACAAAGTCAGGAGCTCGCAATTGAGCTTCTCGTTCCAGAATGTATTGCGCCGTCAGTCTGTCGATGTCGGCTTTGGGGAACTGCCCCTGCAATTGACGGTGTGGTTTTAACAAGTAATGCCAGCAAGCGTAACGCTGTTTAGCTGTGTCGAGGTAAAAGTATTCTTTGAGTTCCGCGCCGTCTTCATCGTGATAGGCTATTTCCAGGCGTTCTTTTCCTTCTTTTTCCGTCACGTTTACACTCAGCCCCGAACAACGAAGGACGATGTGGTCGCGCAGTGATAAGGCGTTTTTCAATTTTTCATCGGGGTCAACGAGCTGTTGCTCACAGTTCTGGCATTTGCGTGCGGCAATGTCATTTTCCTGGCCACAGCTTGGGCATTCCTTGAAGCGAAAGCGAAACTCACAGCGTTGTTTTTGTAAGCGAGCCTTTTCAAGCGGGGGCAGCAGGGACGTGTCGCTATTGTGTCCAGGGTCGATCAGGCCCTGGCAGCGACGGCCATAGTGTTCGATCAGTAAACCATCGCTGTCGAGTTTGCCCCAGAAATGATTGTTGAAACCGCAGGTGGGGCAAGCGACGGCCACGATATCGCTGTCAGATTCCGGTTTTGCCTGGCCGATTTCGGGTTTGAACAGTTGGTGTTGATTGCCGGCGTAGTCCAGAACGAGGCATTTTTCTTTTCCGGGGCTTAACCGTAGTCCACGTCCGATGATTTGCTGATAGAGACTGACGGATTCGGTAGGACGAAGCAGCACAATGGTGTCGACATGGGGCGCATCAAAACCCGTTGTGAGTACTGCGACATTGACGAGGTATTTTATGTCCCGATTTTTGAAGGCTTGAATGACCGAGTCGCGGGCACTTTGCTTCATGTCGCCGATAACCATGGCCGAACATTCGCCCGGTAAATAACCCATGATTTCCTTGGCATGCTCAACGGTTGCGGCAAAAATCATCGTGCCTTCGCGATCCTCACTCAGAGATACCACTTGCTCAATAATTCTGGCAGTCGCACGTTTGCTTTTCTGCAGAACCTGGTTGAGATCGGTGCTGCTGAACAAACCACTTTGCTTGGGGCGGAGCTGTTCAAAATCATAGAGGGCGACCGGGGCATCCAGAAGATCTACCGGGCTGAGAAACGCTTCTTGAATCATATGCTTCAGTGGCAGTTCGTAGATACAATAGCGAAAGGCGGTATGTTCGTCTGTCCGCCAACGGTTTTCCTGCAGATGATGTTGGTAGATCCAGCCGGTATCCAGCCGATAGGGTGTTGCTGTCAGTCCTAACACTTTGAGCTTGGCATTGCTTGCGCGAAGGGTATCGATAACCTGTTGGTATTGAGAGTCTTCATCCAAAGCCAATCGATGGCATTCATCAATGATCAGTAGAGAGTATTCTTGTTCAAACTGATTCAAGTTTCGGGCGACGGATTGCACACTGCCAAAAACAATTTGCGCATCCGTTTGCTTTTCCTGTAAGCCCGCTGAAAAAATCGCTGCAGTTGCTCCGGTCGCTCGAAACTTGGCCGCATTTTGTTCAACCAATTCTTTGACATGAGCCAACACTAGAATTTTGCGACGAGCCAGCCTGGCGAGTTCCGCAATGACCAGACTTTTTCCTGCACCGGTAGGCAGCACAATCACGGCCGGGTCATCGCTCTGCCGAAAATGCTTCAGAGTGGCGTCGACGGCTTCTTGTTGATAGGGGCGTAGTTGCCAGTGGTGCTTACTCATTCAAAAATCGATGTGCCGGTTCAAGTGAAAGGGGGTGGATAGGCCTTGTGAAACGGTCTGCTTATTGTATTACAAGACGTGGGGTATTCGTTAGCGTCCTGGACCGGGTAAAACTCTTGCCCTGAAGCGGGTGATCCGCTACCGTAGCCGACCTTTTGAAAAGAAATACCGCTCTTTGTGAGAATCGTATTTCTTGCAGCGCAGATGAGAGAACGATAATCGCCCATGCAGGACGACTCGCTATCGAATCAAACTTGGTTGGCAGCATTACAGGCGTTCGATATAAACGCCGATGCGCTGGCTGAATTTGAAGCACTATTGGGCCAACAGGCCGCTGAACATCTACAGGCTCCCGATCGGCCTGGCTTATCCAATCAAAACAAAGTTGAACAATGCTTCTATTCCAGTGAAGTGCCTGCGATGGCGAAAAGCTTTGCGGAATACAGTCAGTTGTTGGGGCCAGCGATATCCGGTTCTGTGAATACGGCCCGCCCGGATTTTGTAGGCCATATGACTTCAGCTTTGCCGGCGTTTATGCCACCCGTGCAAAAGCTTATGGCCTCGTTGAACCAGAACAATGTGAAGCTTGAGACCTCGGGTTATTTTACCGATCTGGAACGCCAGGTTCTGGCCATTCTGCACCGTTGTTTCTTTGGCTCACAACTTGCTCAGGGCGATCGTGGGGTTGAGGATTACTATCGCAATAATATGCACAGCCCGACTCAAGCGTTCGGGGTGTTCTGCTCAGGCGGAACTCTGGCGAATTTGATGGCCCTGTGGGTAGCCCGCAATCGGCTGCTGGCGTCATACGAGCTGGCTGAGAAAGGGTTGTTTGGGGCGATGTCAGGGATGGCTAAAGATGGCTACACCGGGTTGGCGGTTCTGGTCAGTGAGCGCGGGCATTATTCCTTGAGTAAAGCGGCTGATGTGCTGGGTATTGGTCGCGAGAACTTGATTGCCATTGAGGTGGATGATGAGCATCGCATGGATATGCGGGCTTTGCGCCGCAAAGCTACCGCGCTTCAGGCCAGCGGTATAAAGGTTTTGGCTTTGGTCGGAGTGGCCGGAGCAACGGAAACCGGCTCTATTGACCCTCTCAACGAAATGGCGGAGTTTGCTCAGGAGCTGGGCTGCCACTTTCATGTGGATGGCGCATGGGGTGGGGCGGCTATCTTCTCAGACCGCCAACGTGAAAAATTGGCGGGTATTGAATTCGCGGATTCCATTACTCTGGATGCCCACAAGCAGCTTTATGTGCCGATGGGGGCCGGAATGGTTCTGTTTCGCGAACCTGAGGCGGTCAATGCCATCAAGCATCATGCCTCTTACATCATTCGTTCAGATTCCAAAGATCTTGGGGCTTATACTCTGGAAGGCTCAAGGCCAGCCATGTCCTTATTGCTGCATGCCGGTTTGCACTTGATTGGCGCTGAAGGTTACGGTGCTCTGATTGATCATTCAGTGGCGCTGGCCAGCGAGTTTGCCCGTTTGATTCGTGACAGTGAGGATTTTGAACTGATTCTGGATCCTGAGCTGAATATCTTATCCTATCGCTATTGCCCGCCTACCGAGCGTAACGCGCTACGCAAAGCCATCACTGAAGGCGATGCAGCGCTCATTGCTGGCCTGAATCAGCGATTAAGCGATCAGACGGTAGCCATTCAGATTGCCCAAGCGGCGGGCACACAAGGCTTTGTATCTCGCACACAATTACACCTGCCGCATTACGGCTCCAAGGCAATTCATGTTTTCCGCGTCGTGTTGGCCAATCCCTACACTCGTATTGAGCATCTGGTCGAGATACTGGAAGAGCAACGTCGTCTTGCCGCTCAGCTCGCCTGAGTGCGGTTTCAAGGAGATAGTCTGTAAACCTTGCTGTCCATGATCCCCAAAGAAGAAAATGGCGTTGTTGGGACGTGTGCAGGCCCAGGGGCTTGTGTGGGTTCTGATGTATCAAAACAGGGGAAGAAAAGAGGTGCAGAGAAAGAAAATTGAGCGTCCATGCTCTTTTGCAAAATCCGTTTCCGCGGTAATTTCACCGCTTAAGCACCATAGCAATAGCAATTCTTTAACGTCTGGGAGCCGTGCCCCCTCAATAAAATTTGTAGTTTTTTTCCAACTTTTTTAGCAATTGTCTGCTTGTTTCCAATAACTGTCGGTTTTCCCCCTAAATCAATAGAGTCTTGTTTAATTATTGCTCAGGTTTCTGGGGGCCATGGTTCTGTGGCCAAGGCTGAAATCTAAACTTGGCCAACGGTGGGTAGTATTTTTACCCTACTCAGATCACCACGACTTCAAGTGGCTCAAAACCGTTAAATTCGGTGCCACAAGCGTGTACATAAGCTCCGGTATTATGCAGAGTGATAAAGTCACCACTTTGCAGTTTTGCACTCAGTGGTGTGCCTTTGCCGTCAACACCCTTACCGAAAACATCAATGGAATCGCAGGTTGGGCCACCAAAGGTCCACAGGGCCTGCTCATCCTCATCGGAATGATTAGAGGTGACGGCAGTATCAAAGGCGTCAGTCAATTCCATCAGACCATGGTAAAAACCCGCGTCCACATAGGCCCAGCGATCTTCACCACGTTTGGTGGTGCCGATCACCTGGCAAATGATACGACCCGCTTCGGCCACCATATAACGGCCAGGCTCGGCGATGACGTTGATATCGTCAGGCAAATCCGCCAGCTCAGCGTTGATCACATCGGCAATCGCTTCAATGCTTGGGGCCAGTTGCTGTTTTGTGGGGTTTTCAATGATGTCGCTAGGCTGCATTGGGTAACCACCGCCCAGGTTGAGCAGGCGAGGTTTCAGGCCCAGGGATTTCATGGTCTCGAAACAGGCCTTGGATTCCCGAATGCCGGTCTGCCAGTTTTCCGTATTGGTGCACTGCGAGCCTACGTGAAAGGTCACACCGGCCAGATCGGCTTTCAGTTCGACAGCGCGTTTCAGAATTGGCATGACTTCATCCGTGGCAGCACCAAACTTACTGGACAGCGGCCATAAAGAACCTTTGTTGGTGGTATACAGGCGCAGGTACAAAGAAGCATCCGGCTTGACTGCCAGCACTTTCTCCATTTCCTCGATGCAGTCGATAACGTACCACTGCACGCCATTTTCAACAGCAAAGCTCAAATGCTGGGGGCCTTTAAAAGGGTTGCTGTAGAACACGGACTTGGGGTCGACGCCCAGCGCCAGCAGCATTTCCAGCTCCTTGCGAGAAGCGATCTCGAAGTTAACGCCGCAATTGAGGAGTGTGCGCAAAACCTCAGGGTGGGGGTTGGCTTTCACTGCATAGTGCGCCTGCACACGGGGCATGGCCTTGGCGAAGCGCTTGGCCTGGCGTCGAATAACAGCACTGTCAATAATAATCTTTGGCCCACTGTAGCTGCTCTGCAAAGGGTTGGCTGCGGATGCCGCAGTGGCATGGCTGTCAGAATGCGGAAATGGGTGATATTGATTCATATTGACCTCGGCTAAGCACGGGCGCTTTAACGCGCTACTACATCGATGCGAAGGGCTGTATTTGCCCAAATATGCTTGGCAGTATAGACAGCTTGTTTGTCAAAATTAATAATCAGACTTTACAAAATGAACTTATTTGGTAATCATTTTGATTTGTTGTGTGATCATAATGTTCAGTTGAGCTGTGTGAATGAAGGGCGAATGACTTATGAAGGTGGTATCAGAGCTGGATCGGCAGCTTATTCAATTACTGAGTGGCAATGCTCGGGCCTCGGTCGCTGAGCTGGCGCGGGAGCTGTCAGTGACTCGGGCAACCGTGCAAAATCATATTCAGCAACTGCAGCAGCAGGGCATCATTCAGGGCTATACGCTGCGTCTGTCCAATGCGTATCGTGGGACCATGATCGAAGCCCACGTTTCTATAGCCACTGAGCAGCGCAAGGTCAGCCAGCTCTGCCGCAAGTTGCAAACCATGGATGATGTTCGCTCTCTTTACAGCATCAGCGGGGAATTTGATCTGGTGGCTATTATTAAGTCGGCGTCAACGGAATCTCTGGATCAGGCGGTTGACCATATTTCCGAATTGGATGGGGTGATTCGTACCCAGACATCTGTGGTACTTTCCACCAAGTTTGAGCGCTAATGACCCCAAAGATTGTTATTTTTGGACGAGTGTCTTCATTGCCTTCGGGCTGGGGTACACTTTTGTCATCTTAATAAAGTGTGTCAGTTGACCTAAAATGGTATTCTTGTCCTTCAAAACTGACAGACTAAAACAACTATTGAGCTATAAAGAAGACATCGGAGAAAAATCATGGAGTTAGCGCTGAACGAAGAGCAGCAGATGATCCAAGACACGGCGCGCAGTTTTGCTGAGTCTGAATTGGCCCCTGTCGCTGCTGAGGTTGATCGTGGCGAGGGTCGCGAAGCGATGCTCGCTAATCTGCGCAAGTTGGCTGAGCTGGGTTTTATGGGCTTGAATGTGTCTTCCGAATACGGCGGAAGTGAGGCTGGAGTGGTGTCTTTCAGCGTGGCGATTACTGAAATCGCAAAAGCCTGCGCCTCCACAGCGGTAACCATGTCCGTGACCAATATGGTAGCGGAGGTGATTCAAGCGGTTGCCAACGATGAGCAGAAACAAAAGTACATTCCTAAGATTTGCAGCGGAGAATACGCCGCAGGTGGTTTTTGTCTCACAGAAGCCAGTGCAGGTTCTGACCCGGCGGGTATGCGTACCAGTGCAGTGCGTGATGGTGATGACTTTATTTTGAATGGCAGCAAACTTTATATCACCAGTGCGGAATACGCCGGTGTGTTTGTGGTCTGGGCGGTAACCGACAAAGACGCCAAAAAGGGTAAGGGGATCAGTTGCTTTCTGGTTGAAGCGGATACTCCCGGGATGATTATTGCTCCGGCGGAGCATAAAATGGGGCAGCATGGTTCAGCGACCAATGAAGTGATTTTTGACAATTGCCGCGTTCCGGCATCGGCCCTCATGGGTGAGCTGAATCAGGGCTTTAAGATTGCTGTAGGCGAATTGGCTGGTGGTCGTATTGGTATTGGTTCTCTGGCCTTAGGGGTCGCGACAGCCGCCATGGATTACGCTCGCGCTTATGTGTTAGAACGTGAACAGTTTGGTCAGGCGATTGCCAACTTTCAGGGCATTCAATGGATGATGAGCGATGCGTATACCGATCTTGAAGCGGCTCGTTTATTATTGATGAATGCCGCTTACCTGAAAGAGAAAGGCCTGCCTTTTGGTAAGCAGGCGGCGATGGCGAAATTGTTTGCTACCGAAAAGTCCAATGAGGTTTGTTATAACGCCTTGCAGTTGTTGGGTGGAGCAGGGTACTTGCAGGATCACCCCTTGGAGCGTTATGCCCGGGATGTACGTATTACGTCGATTTATGAAGGTACGTCCCAGGTTCAGAAAATTATTATCGCCCGTGAATTATTAGCGGAAGCGGCGGCTCAACAATAAGCGAACCATTATGTGGGGGCGCCTCCTTCTTGAGTTCCTGGCTGCCGTTAACAAGAGATTGAGAATTATGTTGCAACACGATAAAAGCCAAATGGTTGGTTCTGAAAATGCCTTGCCGGGTCGGGATGAGGCTATGGTGGTCAGTCCAAAACACACGGTGACTGGTGAACGCACAGTGCCCCCGTTTGCCGCAGGTTTGACCGAAGCGGTGTTTGGCTTGGGTTGTTTTTGGGGGGCTGAGCGTAAATTCTGGCAGCAGGATGGCGTACGCAGCAGTGCGGTTGGTTACGCGGGCGGTTACACCAAAAACCCGAGTTATGAAGAAGTGTGTTCGGGGTTAACCGGGCATGCTGAAGTTGTGCGTGTGTTGTTTGATGCCAATGTCATCAGCTATGAAGATTTGCTTAAAGTTTTTTGGGAAAATCACGATCCTACTCAAGGAATGCGCCAAGGCAATGATTTGGGCACCCAGTATCGCTCGGTGATTTATTGTTTGGATGATGAGCAATTGGCCGTGGCCGAAAAAAGCAAGGCAAATTACCAGCAGCGCTTAAGTGAAGCCGGATTGTCGAGCATCACAACGGAGATTCAGAGAGCGCCGGAATTTTATTATGCTGAGGATTATCACCAGCAATACCTCGACAAAAACCCCCAAGGCTATTGCGGCATTGGCGGGACAGGTGTCACATGCCCGATTGGTTTGGACGTGTAGGTTTCGCATAGACCGATCCCCAATCAAAATGCCGCTTAAGAGCGGCATTTTTTATGCCCGTTGTCGGGGTGGCCGTTTCTTGGCACAGCTATTTCTTATGTGTTGATTTGATTATGTTGACAGGCTGCTGGCTGCTTTTGCGATCAACAATAGCCCGCCGATCGGCATCAGGTAGAGGGTGTATTGTCGAAAGCGTTCATTGTCGATGCGCTGCAAATGGTGGCGAGCCCAGAAGACCCCCAAGATACCACCCAGCCCAATGGCGACTCCACTCACACCCATCTGCCAGCTTATCGCGCCAAGTCCCAGGTAACTCACTAGTTTGGTGCCTTGCATGGCCAGCGAATTAAACGCTTTGGTGGCGACCAGTTGTTCTTTTTCCATGCCGTGATTTAAAAAGAAAGGGTTCATCACCGGGCCGGCTCCACCCACCAGTCCTGATACGAAGGCGACACTCATGCCGAGTGGAAAAAATGCCCAGCGCGGCATGGGGAAGGAGCGCTGTCGTTTGCCAAAACGGTATTGCCAAATTGTGGAGAGCAGAAACAGTCCGAGAATGAGCTGTAAATAGTGAGCCGGCATCAGGGTGAACGCATAAGCGCCCAGGATAGCGCCGATGATTGAGCCCGGTAATAGCAGGGCAATAACGGGCCAGTAAATATATTGCCAGAAGACAAAGGTGCGAGACGGGTTGGCCATGAGGCTGGCAACGGTGATCACCGGCGCGACGGATTGGGCAGACAGGGTTAAGCCCAGTATCGGTATCAGCAACATGGCGGCACCGCCGGCGGCGACGGTGCTGATCATCCAGGCAATAGCGCCCGCCATAAACAGCAATAGATAGGTCATATTAGAAGGCGGCTTCGCTGATAGCGCTTAACGCACTATAGGTGGCTGCACCAGTCGCTCCAGCTGCCGGGATAGAGCATCGCGTCTTGTCGGCCGGCAATGAACAATGACACCAGATTGACACAGGCAGTTACGCCTGAGCCACAGTAATTGATCAGAACCTGCTCCGGTTCCAGGTCTGCCCAACGTTCTTGATGGAATTCGAGGGCTTGAAAGAAACCATTGTCATCAACCACTTCCTGCCAAGGTTTATTCACTGCTCCGGGAATGTGTCCGGCAACGGGGTCGATGGGTTCTTCAATACCTTGATAGCGTTTGTTCTCTCGGGCATCAATCAAGCAGTGCTCATTCGAACTTTGCGCGTCCAGCTGTTGGCTGATGTGTTGAATGCCGTCGTAATCGGTAATCCAGCCAGCGCGAGGGCGGCACTGAAAATTTCCAGGGCGTGGAGCGGGCTCGCGTTTATCGATGCCGCCTCCGGCATCTTTCCAGGCTTGGTAGCCTCCATCCAGAATATAAACCGATTCCAGTCCCATAAAGCGCAACAGCCACCAGGCTCTTGCCGCGTAAGCATTACGCTGGTCGTCATACACCACAACCGTGTGAAAGCGCGTCAAGCCACAGCTTCGTAAACGCTCTTGCAGTTCACCAATGCGAGGCAGAGGGTGGCGTCCGCCATGGCCTTCTACAGGCGCGGACAGGTCGGCTTCAATATCCAGAAAGTACGCGCCTGGAATATGCCCTTGTTCATAGGCCAGCAAACCGTAATTGGGGTCTCCCAATGCAAAGCGGCAATCAAAAATCAGAGTGTTGTTGTCACGCGCGTCGATGGCGTGTTTTAAATCGTCCGCTGAAACGCATGCAGCAAGTGGGTGTTGCTTATCCATAAAGGCTCAGAATTCAGTCAGTGGGTGTACTTATTTTTGTGTAACCTTACCTGTTGCTCGCAGGCTGCTCAAGCCCGCTTTCCCAATTTCATCGGCCCTGTCCTATCCTGTCAGAAATGCTTGTATTGCCGCCATTTAATGGGGGCTTTTACCTTGAAGGTCGTAAGCGAAGGCTAATATTTGAGCAATGCAGAGATACAGGCTCTCGGGAATGTGGTCACCCAATTCAATTTGGCTGAGCAGCTTAATTAGCTCGGGGTTTTCACACATGGGTACTTTGTGCTCTTGAGCGATGGCAATGATTTCATCGGCGGTGGCGCCACCGCCTTTCGCTGTAACCTGGGGGGCGGTTTCACCGTCGTAGAACAAAGCGACGGCTTGGCTCAGTTCTTCATCGCTAAATACATCTTCTTGCGTCTGCATGGTTAGGCTCGCGTGTTGATCAGTTGGCATTGCAGGCTGGTTTCAAGTTTTGGGGGAACACCCTGATGGCAGCGCAGTTCTTCCAATTCCAGTCCTTTACGGGTGAGTGTTTGTCTTAGGGTTTCCAGTTTGGCTTCGGCCAGCTGCAAGGCTTCTGTGTTGGAAAACCACAATTGAATATTTCCGCGTTCGGCCATGAGTTTGATATCCGCCTGCAGCTTACCCAACGCTTTCAGGTCAATATTCAGGCGCAGCTGCCATTGATTGTGTAGTTCGCCTTGGGGGTTTTTCTTTTTGCTCTCCCGTTGTTGGATCTCCAGCTCGATACTGCGTACTTCACCTTGGTGGGAAAAGGGCAATTCCATAAGCCAGCGCTGTAAGACACCATTGACCGGTTCGCTCAACATCTGCAGCTGTTGGGTTTGGACTTTGGCCAGTCCGGCCTGACTTAAGGTCAGAAGCTTTTGATTAATCTGTTCTCTCAGCAAGCGGCGTTGGGGCGCTTGCAGTTGTTTGAATTGTTCCAGTAAGGCGGTGTGGGACTTTGACGTGATATCGGCCTGGGGATTGAACAGTAAGTCCAGCAGCTTGCCTATCGGAGTATTCAGACTGCTGAGTGGATTACCTGCTGTGGTCGAACCTGCTGTTGATGCGGTGGTGGCTGGGCCGCCTGTAGCGCTACTGGCACGACTCAGTTGAATATCGTTACGCAGTGCCTGTGCCAGTCGCCCAAGCAGGGTTTTGACATCGTTCAACGCCGGAGCAAGTGCCGTGCTTTGGTGCAGTGAGCCAGTTTGCGTAGTCGCGGATTGGGCACCGGGACTTGCGACGGCCATGTCTGAGATTTCTTTGACCAGATTGGCCAGTTTGGCTTCCTGGGTAACGCCGCTTTGGATGATGGCTTGCTTAACGCCGCTGCCGTGACTCAATAATTTGATGTTAGGGAGTTTGTCCGCGAGCTGGTCGATCAACAGACGGCTGCTGGCGCTGAACAGATTGTGCTCTTTAGGCAGCTGATTGAGATGCTGGCTGAGGTTGCGTATGTGCCCCAGTACGTCGCGTAAGTTCTGTTGCTGGGGAAGCGATTCCCTCAGGGCTTTCTGAATGATGACCTGCGGCTGGGAAGAGAGAGGGCTTTTACCTATGGAGCTCTTCGAATTCAGGGCTTGGTGAACTGGGGAGGTTTTCTCCGGTTCTGAAAGCGCATTCACTTTGAGGGCGCCATTCGATTCAAGACGCAGACTCACCCAAGCGCCTTTGGCTATGGGTTCTCTGGAAACGGTCAACAGCTGATGCCCGCCGGCCATTTCAAGTTTTAACAGGCTGGGGGGCTGTCGAATGAAGTCGGCGCTGGTAAAGCTCTTGCCTTGCTGAAGCAGGGGGAGCAGTTGTTGAACTTGGCGGGCTGAGGCGAGGGCGCTGACGATGACTTGGGCGCGGCTGTCGTTCTTATCGCTGATCAGGCCTAGGGCGAACAAGCCTTGTAGCCTGGCAGGTAAGCGTTTGAATAATTGCTTATCAAGTGTGTTCTCGTTCACGGTCAGCGCCTTGTTGTGTTTCTCCAGTGCCTTTAGAGCGCTTTCAAGAGGGCTGTTAGCATCTCGTTTTTGCGCAAGGACATTCAAGACTTCCTGTTTCGCCTGGTTCAAGGCGGTTTTATCCGTATTTGAAGCGTTCTTTTGAGAGCTGATGGGGAGAGGTTTATCGCTATGGTGTGTGTGTTTTCCATCCACCGTTGAGCCGTGTTTGTCGTTGCTGGCATGAATGCCCGCATTGCTTTGGCCTGGAGAGCTTGCGTCCAGTGCCGGACCAAGACTTGCTCGGGCGACGGATGCGTGTGCGATCACCATAGTACTCTCCCCCTGAATGTGTTCTTTTCAACGCTTTCTTTCTCTATTGGGTATCGGCAAATGAGGGGATAACTGCAGTCGGCTGCGGGAAAAGCGGCATGATTTTGATCTTCTTCAAGCCCTCGCAATAGGTTCCTACCTAAAAAAGCTCTATAATGCCGCCTGTTTTTATAACCCGTGTCTTCGGACCAGCAGGAATAAGCAAGACGTAATGAGCAAGGCTCTGGATAAGCAATCTCTAACAATCAGTCTGGAACAGCTGGCCTGCCGTCGGGATGAGCGTTTGTTGTTCGCGGATTTGAATGCTGATATCCAGGCGGGAGATGTTCTTCAGATTATCGGCCCTAATGGGGCGGGGAAAACCACCTTGTTGCGATGTCTTGTGAGCCTGGCCGAACCCTCCGCAGGAGAGATTCGCTTTTGCGGGCAAGCACTGTCTCAGCAGCTCTTTGAGTTTCGGCAGCAGCTGCTCTACTTGGGGCACCTGCCGGGTATCAAATCAGCCCTGACTCCCGCGGAAAACTTACGTTGGTATGCGGGGCTTGAGGGCGATACTGATCGCTTGGACTCACGAGTCGAGCAGGCTTTGAAAGACGTTGGCCTGTATGGTTATGAGGATCAGAGCTGTTTCAATCTCTCAGCCGGGCAACAGCGTCGCGTTGCTCTCGCTCGTTTATACCTGAGTCAGGCAAAGATCTGGATTCTCGACGAGCCTCTGACAGCCATCGATAAGGCCGGGGTGGCCAAGTTGGAACAACGTTTCGCCGAGCACAGCGAAACTGGGGGGATTGTTATTCTGACAACCCACCAGGACTTGCAGTTGGCTTCCCTAAAGCGTTTGGATTTGCAGGACTATCTGCCCAGCCCGGAACAGATGTATGGGGGGGCAGAATGAGTCAGCCTAGGCCGGATTCTGCCATCGCCAATCGCCCTGAACGAACGGGCAATGCCTTTTTAGCAACTCTGCGGCGGGATCTGAAGCTTGCCATTCGCCATCGCGGAGAGCTGGCCAATCCCCTGATCTTTTTCCTATTGGTTATCACCATGGTGCCCTTGGGGGTGAGCCCAAGCCCCAAGACTCTGGCGATTCTCGCGCCTGGCATGTTGTGGGTCGTTGCCCTGTTGGCGACTCTGCTGTCTTTGGATGGTTTGTTTCGTTCTGATTTTGATGACGGTACGCTCGAGCAGTTGCTGCTTAGCCCCCAGTCCAGTTACATCAATGTGCTGGCTAAAGTTATTGTGCATTGGCTGACGACAGGCTTGCCGTTGACGCTGATTGCCCCGTTATTGGGTGTAATGATGTCCTTGCCCGAGGCCGGTTATATTCCCTTGGTTTTAAGTCTACTGTTAGGCACGGGCAGTTTGAGTTTGATCGGTGCCATTGGTGCCGCTTTGACAGTATCCCTGCGCAAAGGAGGCTTATTGCTTTCTCTGATTGTAATGCCTCTCTATGTGCCCGTGTTGATTTTCGGGTCCAGCGGTGTGCGCGCAGCGATTGAGGGTTTTGCGTATAATACCCAGTTGGCGGTATTGGGCTCCTTTTTGGCTCTGGCTATTATCGCAGCGCCCCTGGCTATTGCCGGAGCGCTGAAAATGAGTGTGAATAATTAACGCCCCGAAGGGCTGAGAGAGGCGAACGTTGGCTTGGCAGTGGTTCCACAGATTAGGCTCCCCAAAGTGGTTTTATGAAAAAACCAATGCTTGGATGCCTTGGTTGCTGAGTATCAGTCTGTTGATGATTGTCAGTGGGTCCATTTGGGCGCTGGGCTTTGCGCCAATGGATGCCAAACAGGGCAACAGTTACCGAATTATGTATCTGCACGTGCCGGCGTCGATTGTTGCAATGGCGGCTTATTATGTGATGGCTGTTGCCGGTGCGATCGGATTGATCTGGAAAATGAAGCTGTCTTATATGGTGATGAAAGTTGCGGCACCTATCGGTGCGGTGCTGACGGCGATGGCCTTATTTACCGGTGCTGTATGGGGCAAACCAACCTGGGGAACTTATTGGGTTTGGGATGCGCGCCTAACGTCTGTGTTAATTCTGTTGTTTTTGTATCTCGGTGTGATTGCGCTACAAGAGGCCTTTCGTGAGCAGGAAGTGGCCGATAAAGCCAGTGCCATTTTAAGCCTGGTCGGTACCGTGAATATTCCTATCATCTACAAGTCCGTGGATTGGTGGTTCACTTTGCATCAGCCAGCGTCCATCAAAATGACGTCGAGCAGTATTGCGCCTGAAATGTTGTATCCTCTGCTGGGAATGATTACCGGTTTTTATATATTCTTTACTTGGGCGCTGTTGGCGGCGACGCGCAGTGAAATTCTCCAGCGAGAAATGAAAACCAACTGGGTAAAACACGCCTTGCTGAACAAGGTCTGAGAGAGAAAAATGCAATTTCGTTTTGAAAGTTTTGCCGAGTTTATGTCAATGGCTGGCCATGGCCCTTATGTCTGGGCGTGTTACATTGCGGCCGTGATTGCTATTAGTTATATCGTGCTATCTCCGATGTTGAGAAAAAACGCGATTCGCAAACAGTTACAACGTCAGGAAAAGCTGGCGGAACAGCAAGCTTTCCAAAGCATGGAATAAAGCTAAAAGAGCCTCTTGAAGGCCTGCTTGAACGTTAACGATTCTGATAAAAAAGAGAAGTATTATGCCGATGCACCCGGTGCGTAAACAGCGTTTGATGATCGTCCTGTTTATTGTTGTTTTTTCTTCAGTGGCCATTGGTCTGATGGCATTTGCACTGAGTAAAAACATTAATTTGTTTTATCCCCCCTCCAAGCTTGTGAATGGCGAAGCGCCGGAAGGCGTTAATATTCGTGCGGGTGGTTGCGTGGTTCCAGGATCTGTTCGACGCAGCGAAACCGATTTGGCGGTACGCTTTTCCATCACCGATGGCAGTGCAGACATGCCGGTACAATACACTGGTATTCTTCCGGATTTGTTTAGTGAAGGGGAAGCTGCAGTAGTCAATGGTCAGGTGCAGAACGGTGTGTTTATGGCAGAACAGGTCTTGGCGAAACACGATGAAAATTATACGCCACCGGAAGTTGCAGAAGCCATGGCTAATGCCAGTGCTGAAACCGGTACTTCACACCAAGCCAGTTGTGAAGGCATGGATATGTCAGGCAATAAAAAATACTAATCTCTGGAGCCGTGATGACTGCTGAACTTGGACACATTGCCCTCATTGTCGCATTGGGCCTTTCTTTTTTGCTGGCCGCGATACCTATGCTGGGCAGCTATCAAAATAATCTGTTGTGGATGCGCAGTGGCCGCAGCCTGGCGACTGGCGTATTTGTGTTTGTGGGCTTGGCTTACGCCTGTTTGACCATTTCATTTATGGAAAGTGATTTTTCCGTTGCCTATGTCGCAACGACATCAAACTCCATGTTGCCTTGGTACTACAAATTTTCAGCGGTGTGGGGCGGCCATGAAGGCTCCTTTCTGTTGTGGGTACTGATGTTGGCGGGGTGGACTTTTACCGTTGCCTGTTTGAGTCGATCCCTACCGATGGTTATGGTGGCGCGGGTGCTCTCGGTGCTTGGCTTTTTGTGTATTGGCTTTTTGCTGTTTATGCTGCTGACCTCCAATCCTTTTGATCGCCTGCTGCCTGACACGCCCAGTGAGGGTCGCGATCTTAATCCTTTGCTGCAAGATCCGGCGTTTATTTTTCACCCTCCTGTACTGTATATGGGTTATGTGGGATTGAGCGTGAATTTTGCGTTCGCTATTGCGGCCTTATTGTCTGGGCGTTTGGACAGTGCCTGGGCGCGATGGTCTCGTCCCTGGGCAACCGCCGCTTGGGCCTTCCTGACATTGGGAATCGCCTTGGGCAGTTGGTGGGCGTACTACGAGCTCGGTTGGGGCGGTTGGTGGTTCTGGGACCCAGTTGAAAATGCCTCGTTTATGCCGTGGTTGGTTTCCACAGCGTTGATCCATTCTCTGGCGGTTACTGAGAAACGGGGAGTATTCAAAAGCTGGACGATTTTACTGGCCATTTTTGCGTTCTCTTTGAGCCTATTGGGAACCTTTCTGGTTCGCTCTGGCGTCATTACGTCGGTGCATGCATTTGCAACGGATCCGGAGCGGGGCGTCTTTATTTTAGGGTTCCTGGCCTTAGTCGTTGGTGGTTCTCTGACGATCTACGCCTTGAAAGCGCCGACTATGCGAGCGGTGGCGACGTTTGGCTGGATGTCTCGTGAAATGTTTTTACTGCTCAACAATATGTTACTCATGGTCATTATGTTGACCGTGTTGTTGGGCACCTTATACCCCTTGATTGCTGATGCCATGGGGCTTGGTCGCATTTCTGTGGGCCCTCCGTTCTTTAACGCATTTTTTGTGCCCTTGGTGTTGGCGCTCAGTTTCCTGTTGGGGATTGGTTCGATTTCCCAGTGGAAAAAAAGTAAGGGCGAACGCTTAGCTAATTTCTTGTGGTTGCCCGCTGTGGCTGCGATTTTGATGGGCTTTGCGGTCGCGTTTATGTACGGCGACAGTTTCCATTGGAAAGGCTGGCTTTGTGCCGCATTGGGCTTTTGGGTGATTACCGTCAGTTTGCGCGATTGGTGGCACAAAGCCAATGCAAAACGCGGTTCGACGTTTTCGCAGCTGTTCAATATGAACGCCAGTTTCTACGCCATGATGTGTGCTCATGTGGGTATGGGTTTGACAGTAATTGGTGGTGGCCTAAGTTCCATCTACAGCGTGCAGAGTGATGTGCGTATCGTGCCCGGTGATAGCGTGAGTGTCGGTGCCTATGAGTTTACATTTGAAGGCACAGAAGGGGTTCGTGGGCCAAACTACGTCGCTGATCGTGCTCAAGTGGTTGTCAGTCGTGATGGTCAGGAAGTCGCAACATTGGGGCCGGAAAAACGACGTTATTTTTCCGGTGGCAATATGATGACCGAAGCGGCGGTTGATTCCTCAATCGGGCGGGATTTGTATATGGCAATGGGCGAACATCTGGGTGAGGGCGCTTGGGCGGTCCGAGTCTATGTAAAACCTTTTATCATGTGGATTTGGTTGGGGTGCTTGATGATGGGCTTTGGCGGTTTTATCGCGGTAGCGGATAAGCGTTATCGTCGTTTGAAAGTGTTACGCCCGGAAGCGGAAGCGCTGAACCCAGCCTGATGTGTTCATGTTCTCTCGTTTGCCTTGGCGGCGAGAGAACGGTTTCGATTGTTTATTGGCCAGGAGCGATCATGGCGCGTTTAAAACTCTTTATTCCTCTCGCCATCTTTATTGGTCTTGCAGCCTTGTTGTGGAAGGGGCTGTCTCTGGACCCCACCGCAATGCCTTCGGCTTTGAAAGATAAAGCCTTTCCCAGCTTTTCGCTGGGTATTTTAAAAGATGAAAATGCCCTGAAAACCGAAAAGGATTTTGAGGGCAAAATCACTTTGGTCAATGTTTGGGCCACCTGGTGCGTGGTGTGTCGTGTTGAGCATCCCTATTTGCTGGAGTTAGCGGAGCAGGGCGTGCGAGTGGTCGGTGTGAACTACAAAGATCAACCCGACGCCGCACGTCAGTGGCTGGCCGATTTAAAAGACCCTTATGAATACAGTGTTATGGACCGCAGTGGTCGTCTTGGGCTGGATCTGGGGGTATTTGGTGCGCCAGAATCTTATCTGGTCGACCAACAAGGCATTATCCGCCACAAGCATGTCGGGGTTGTGGACGACAAAGTTTGGCAGCGGGATTTCATGCCTATCATCAACGAGCTTTCCGAAAAATAGACCGTTCTAACAAGCCATAAGTTGCCCGTTTTTAGCGACGAGGCGTCTTTCGATTTATCGCCAGATTTTTATAATGTGCTGTAAGTTTGATTAATTTGAATAAATATAAGTCGTTTAAGACTTTTTATCGAAATAAAAGCAAAGATTTATTCAGCATTTTAGATATATATTTCAATTTAAAACTGTAATAATTGCGTCCAATGTCAGTGTTGATCGGTGCTCGAGCGAAATGGCTCAAGCATTTTCTGTGAGTTCCATCGTCTAAGGTGGGTCGCAATATAAAGAATCAACGCGGCACCATAGCGGACTGGTAGAGATAAGAATGAACAAAAAACATTCACTGCCAGACCTCCCTAAAAAATAATAATCGGCCCAAATGGGTCATGTGATAGGAGAGCATCCATGTCTAACCGCAAGTATTCGCAGCGCCTGTTTTTAAAATCGGCCCTCGCGATAGCTGTTGCTGCCAGTGCAAATACCACGGTGGCGCAGGTCAATAGTGATGATCAGTTACTTGAAGAAGTTGTCACCATTGGTACCCGTAAAGAAGGCTTGTCCCCTGAAGAAACCCTGTCCCCGATTGATGTTATGGGTGGCGGTGAATTGGGTCAGCAGGCGTCTTTTAACCTAACCGATTCATTAACCAAAGTTGCCCCGTCTCTGAATACCCAGCGTTTCCCGATTGCGGATGGTACGGCGTTTGTTCGTCCAGTTACGCTGCGTAACTTGTCGCCTGACCACACCTTGGTTACCGTCAACGGCACACGTCGTCACCGTTCTGCACTGGTTAACCTGCAGTTGGCGCCACTGGGTACCACTAACCAGGGTTCGCAGGGTGTCGACTTTTCAGCCTTCCCATCAGCGGCCATCAAGCGCGTTGAAGTGTTACGTGATGGTGCCTCGGCCCAGTACGGCTCTGATGCCATTGCGGGTGTTGTGAACCTGGTTCTCAACGATTCCAATGAAGGCCTTAGCCTAGCGGCACAATACGGTGAGTACAGCGAAGGTGATGGTGAGCGTTCCATGGTCAGCGCGAACTTTGGTTTGCCACTGACTGAAAACGGTTTTATCAACACCACCATCGAATACAGCGCTTCTGATATCACCAGCCGTGGTACGCCACGTCCTGATGCCGCGTCCGTGGGCGATATCGTGGGTGACAGTAATGTGCCATACAACGGTTTTGGTCAGCGTTGGGGTGATCCCGACATCGAAGCTCTGAAACTGTTTGTGAATGCCGGTATCGATATTAACGAAACGACCGAAGTTTACGGTAACTTCTCTTATCTGGATAACGAAACTCTGTCCGGTTTCTTCTACCGCACACCGGTACTGCCTACGGCAGCAGACCAGCAGAATATTGCTGCGCGTACCACTTTGCAGATTGATGCCGACGGTGATGGCTTGCCAGACAATGCCTCCGCAGACATCGTCAACAGCATTGTGAGCCAGGGCTTGAACCCTGCAGATTATTTGACAGCAGACAGCAACAGTCCAAGCGGTTTTGTGCTGCGTAACCCGATTCACGAATTATTCCCTGGTGGTTACAGCCCATTGTTTGGTGCCAACATCAGTGACTACAGTGTTGTTCTGGGTGCGAAAGGCGAATTCAATCCAAACCTGACTTGGGATGTACGTGTACGTTCTGCTGAGAACGAAGTTGAATACGTTCTGCAACAGAGTATCAACCCCAGTTTGGGTCGATTGTCTCCGACCAGCTTTAAGCCTGGTACGCTGACTCAGGAAGAATCTGGCTTGAACGCTGACTTTGTAAAAACCTGGGACGATTCTCCACTGAACCTGGGTTTTGGTTTCGAGTGGCGTGAAGAGTCATACAAAATTGGTGCAGGCGATGCTGCTTCCATTCAAGCGGGTCCAACCACGACTATTTTCGGTCTGGGTTCCGACGGTTTCCAAGGCTTCCCAGTTGAGTCTGCCGGCACTTTCGATAGTGAAAGTTATGCCTTCTATGTCGATGCGGAAACCGATCTGACGGACCAACTGTCTGCGGCGGTAGCATTGCGTTATGAAGACTTTGAAGAGTTCGGTTCAACTCTGGATTGGAAAATTTCCGGTCGTTTTGAATTTACTGAGCAGTTTGCAGTACGTGCGACGGCTAACACCGGCTTCCGTGCTCCGACTCCTGGTCAGGTGAACACCTTGAACGTCACCACCACTTCAGATTCCAGTGGTAACCTGATTCCAAGTGGTACTTACCCAGTGAATCACCCAATTGCCGTTGCACTGGGTGCCCAGGATCTGACTCCGGAAGAGTCCACCAGTTACACGATTGGTTTTGTGTACACCCCAGGTGATAGCACAACTATTACCATGGATTTCTACGACATTACCATCGAAGATCGTATTGCTCTGCAGAATTTCACCATTGGTGATTCTGAGTTGGCGCAATTGCAGGCGGCGGGTATCCCGAACGCTTCTTTGTTGCTGGGCAGTAACGGTAACTTCTTCGTGAACGGTTTTGAATCCAATGTTTCTGGTGTTGATTTGAATATCCACAGCTCGTTTGAAGTGGGTGATGGTCGACTGGATGTGGATTTCCGCCACAACTATAACCAGCAAGATGTTTCTGACATTAAGTCGGGTACTATTAACAATGGTCGAGTGTTCGATCTTGAGAATCAGGTGCCTGAGCACAACAGTGTGTTGAGCTTCAACTACACTCAGGACATCTTTGAAGGTTTGCTGCGCGTGAACCGTTACGGCGATTGGAAATCCACTGGCGGCTTGTTCGGTCCAGGCGACGGCAGTGATGTCTTCAGCTATGGCAGTGCGGTTCTGGTTGATTTGGAAGCACGTGTTGTCTTTGATGACAAATACACGGTAGCCATTGGTGGTGAAAACATCTTCGACGAGTACCCTGATCGCGAAGGTAACGGTGTACTGAACTTCTTGGGTCAGCAACACGCAATTACTTCACCATTCGGTTTCAACGGTGCCTTCTGGTACATGCGCGTCAGCGCAGACTTTTAATTTAACGTCTGAAGCAACGCGAAAAGCCGGCCTTTGCGCCGGCTTTTTTTATGCGTGTCATTTTTTTGATCGAGTACAAAAAGCAGTCATTTTCACGGCGCAGGGTAAACGCAATGCCGAATGGCATTTCCGGTGATGCGAATCTGTGATTTTGATTGAAAATCCATGCGTTCTTATTCTTTGTTTGAAAAATACACATGATGATTTAAAAACAATCGTGTTGCAGGGTATGCCCGTTGAATTGGCGAAAAAAGACAGTGTAAATGGGTGGCTCGGAAAGTGGTTACGGAAACAGGTGTTCTATAATAATTCGCTTTTTACTGTTTTAGCAGTTGCTTATTTTTAGAACAAAATTTTGAGAAGAGTATGAAACACAATCGAATTCCGTTCCCCGTTAAAAGTCTGTCTGTAGCGGTTGCATTCAGTGCCGTTACTGCAACACCCATGTGGGTTCAGGCGTCTTCCTTGTTGGAGGAAGTGGTGGTTACCGCGCAAAAGCGTGAACAGAACCTGCAGGATGTTCCAATTTCTATTTCCGCTTTCAGTGGTGACTCATTGAAAGAGATGGGTGCCGAGAGCATCAGTGACATCGGCCGTGCCACGGCGGGTGTTGAAATGAACAATGAGAGTGTAACCCAGGCGAACTACAATGTTCGTGGTATCCAAACCGACGATTTTACCGTAGGTTCCGATCCGGCGATTGCCCTGTACGTTGATGGCGTTTATGCCGCGCGAGGTGCAGGCGCCGAGATTCCTCTGGAAGATGTCGAGCGAATCGAGATCCTGAAAGGTCCCCAGGGGACGTTGTTTGGGCGCAATGCAACCGGTGGTGCCATTCATTACATTACCAAAAAGCCGGGCGATGAAGCCGAGCGTGCCATTAACCTGAGCTTGGGTAATTACGGTAAGAAAAAAGCCAGCTTTGTTATCAACCAGCCCATCAGCGATACTGTAGCTGCGCGTCTGAGTGGTACCGTTAATAGCCGCAACGGTTATTTGAATAATGTGAATGGCCCGGATCTGAATGACGTGGACAGCCAGTCTGTGCGCGGCTCCATTCGTTGGGATGCCTCCGACGATACCGAAGTCATTTGGCGTGGCGAGTACAGTGAGTTGTCTCAGAATTCCGGTACGGTATACACCACTACTCAGAGTGTGTACGCGGCAGGTAACGTAAACGGCCCATTCGATTTATACGGTGATGTATCTCTCGACACGACTTCTTTGGAAGAGCGCGATCTGTTTGGTACCTCCATTGAAGTTAATCACGAGTTTGAAGCGGCGACATTCACGTCGATCACGGCGTACCGTTCCATGAACGTAAATTTTGTGAACGACGAAGATGGTTCTTCTGATCCTGGCCATCACTTTTCTTCTGAAAACATTGATGATCAGGACCAGTTTTCACAAGAGTTTCGTTTGGTCGGCGATTGGGAAGACTTGAAGTGGACCGTAGGTGCGGCCTACAGCAAAGAGCATGTTGATCACACTACCGAAGCGACTGCGACCACCAACATGCTGGAAAATTTTGCGATCTATAACGCTTTGTTGGCTGACCCGAACGCCTTGCTGGCGTCTCCCGTGCAGCTTTCCGGTGCGCAGCTGGGTATCGATGGGAATTCCTCCGAACAGGAAATTGCAGAAGTCGTCAATGGTGTGCGTGGCACCTTGGTTGGCGCGGGCTTGAATGGTCTGGCCTTGTCCAGCTTCTTATTCTCTGCCTATGCGGCCAGCCCAAACCCGTTTAACCCCAGCAGCCCATACGGTGCTTTGCATTTGGTGAGCTGCGGTCCTAGTAACGCTGGTGATGTAGCCGCCGCTGCGGGTCCAACTGCGGCGATTGGTGGTTGTTTGTTGCCACAGATTCAAGCGCGTCTGAACAATGATCCTGCCTGGAATGAGTCCGTACGCAACACTGGTACTTATGAAAGCACGGCCTTGTACACCGACTTCACTTACGCGGTGAATGACTCGGTGAACATCAGTGCCGGCCTGCGTTATACCTACGATGAGAAGAGCTTTACGGTTCAAACCGGTTACCGTCCCGAAAACAGCTTCCTAACCAGTATTCTTGGTCAACCTTTGCCACTGGGTTTGTTCTTCTTTAACGCCGGTAACGATGGTGGCAACGTTATCCAGCGTTACGACGAAGACTGGGACGCGCTGTCCGGTCGTTTTGTGGTGGATTACTTTATCAGCCAGGACGCAATGGTTTACGGTAGCGTCGCAACGGGCTTTAAGTCTGGGGGCTTTAATAGCTTGAGTTTTGGTCCTGGTATCAAGCCAACCTTTGATCAGGAAGAAGTGACTAACTATGAGATCGGCTTTAAGGGCGATTTCCTTGAAGGTGACCTGCGCTATAACGTAGCGGCGTACTTCTACGAGTATGACAACAAGCAGGATCTGCAGTTGATTGGCCCAACGAATGCCATTCCAAGTTACAACATTACCACGGCCGATGCGGAAGGTAAGGGTGTTGATATGGAATTGTATTGGTCTGTGACTGACGCGTTCTTTATGTCGGCCAACTACAGCTTCCTGGACACTGAAATTACCCGTTACGACGTGATCTTCGGTGAGCGCGACCAAACCGGTCAGCCGTTGGCGAACACACCAGAGCATAAGTTCTACATCATGGGTGAATACACTGTGCCGGTAAGCGTGGGTGATCTGGTTTTCCGTGGAGACTACAACTGGGTTGATGATCGTATCGGTCAGCTGCGCGGTGAGGAGATCGAGGATTACTTTACCGTTAATGCCCGTGTCAGTCTGATCAGTTCAGATGACAGCTGGAGTGTTGCTCTGTGGGCAAACAACCTGACCGATGAAGACGATCTGCTGGATTACACCGGCCCGGGTAGTGCTGTGGGCTCCCACACTGTTGCTCGTCGTCTGCCCCGGATGGTTGGTGTGGATTTGGGCTACCGCTTCTAAAAAGCACCCAAACACCCTCTTAAGCAAAAGCGGCGACTGTTTAGTCGCCGTTTTTGTTTTCAAGGTTGTTAATTGTCAGCTTTGGGTGTCGGCTTGTCTCAAGGTGTTGTGTTTTGCAGGGTGGTCATCAGTTTCATAACCTTTGTGAGACTTTCCTGATATTCCGAGTCACTGTTGGAATCCGCCGTAATGCCACCACCACCCCAGCAGTGAATCTGGCCTTCGCCATCGTCTACCAGGGTGCGGATGGTGATCGAGCTGTCCATATTGCCGTTGGCACTGATATACACCATGCTCCCGCAGTACACTGAGCGAGCATCCGGCTCAAGCTCTGCAATAATCTCCATCGCGCGCTTTTTAGGAGCACCGGTAATGGACCCTCCGGGGAAGCTGTCCCGCAACAGTGCCAGAGCGCTGGAGTCCTCCGCTAAGCTACCGGTAATCGTGCTGACCAAGTGGTGGACGTTAGGGTAACTTTCCAGTGCGAACAGCTCAGGAACTCGCACACTGCCCAGTTTGCAGTTGCGGCTGAGGTCATTTCTCAACAGATCCACAATCATCAAGTTTTCGGCGCGGTCTTTGTCGCTGCTCTGGAGCTCGCGGGCCAACTGACGATCACTGTCCAGATCATCACCGCGAGGAATGGTGCCCTTGATGGGCTTGGTTTCGACCTGGTCGCCCTGTACACGAATAAAGCGCTCAGGGGAGTGACTCAGGATGGCCCCTCTATCGAGCTTCATAAAGGCGCTGAAGGGCGAGGGTAGGGCTTGGCGGAGTTTGAGGTAGGCCGCCAGTGCGGAGCCTTCAAAAAGCGCGCTGAATTTTTGAGCGAAGTTTACCTGATAGCAGTCACCCGCCTGAATGTAGTCTTGGACTCGGGCGATGTTTTCCCGGTATTCCTCGGCGGTGATTTGGGCTTGAAAGGGCTCGCATCGATAGTCGTCGCTTGTGCGGGTAGGTGCCCACGGGCGCTGACAGCGGGCGACGATGTTGGCGATAACCGCTTGCTGGTCTTCGCCGAGGTCAGGCCCGAGACACCAGCTGCGCTGGCTGTGATGATCCTGCACCAAGGCCCAGCTATAGAGCCCAAGTTGGGCATCGTCCAAAGGCAGTTTGTTCGGGCTGGCGGACACCTCATTAAATGGCAGCTGCATCCCGAAGTCGTAGCTGATGTAACCAATCAAGCCGCCACAAAAAATCTGGTTATTGGCGCACTCACTGGGCAGGCTTTGAATTTGTTCATCCAGCAGCTGGAAAAAGTCGCCCCGATATTCCCGTTTGTCGCCTTTTTCGCAGATGAAACTGTGGCCGTTTTTGTGGATTAACGTGCGCAGGGGCTGGGCAGACATGATGTCATAGCGCCCACTGCGTTCGCCGTGACTGCAGCTGTCCAGCCAAACGGCATCGTTTAAATCTGAAATGCGCTTGAATAATTCGGCGCTATCTGGAAAATAAGGAAGATCGAAACAAAGCATAAGGGTTTTGGCGGCCGCGCTGCTGGCTAAAACCCCGCATTTTAACGGTATGCCTGACATAGAGCAAAATCGTCGTGAAAGTTTTGAATCGACGTTGCTCGGCTCAGGTGGGGACCGTGTTATTTTCTGTAATAGCCCTGTTTTTCTCTCTTGCGTAAAATTCGTATTTGCAGACACATTTTTGTCATAAAGGATAGCTCTGCGGACAAGGGTTTGGAGAGAAAACTTCAATATTCAGCTGAGCATCATCTTGCAAGTGTTTCAATTGTAAAGATAAAAATTTTCCGATTAAGGCGAGGCTCGTCTTATAGAAAAATATTCTGATTTTTTCCGGAATATTTTCCTGGCGAATCCAAGATTTCACCTATACTTGTTCAGGCTACATTGTGGTTATTTGCTTGAGTATAAAAAAGCAGTTGAATGAAAAATAATCACCGCGAATGACGTTCATCAAGCGCGCTTTCGCGAAACCAAAAAGCAAGACCTCTTGGGTGATAAAAAGGATAACAAGTGAAAAGTAGCAGCCGATTATTTCCTGTCCGTTTAGAAAGTGCAGAGTCCCGTGGCGACTTGCTCGAGGACGTGTACGTAATCAAGCCTAATAACAGTCCGGATAAAAGTGTTGAGCTGGCCATCACGCGTATTGGTGCCAGAGATATTTCGCACATTGAACATCCGCCTTTAATTCTGTTTCACGGCTGTTATCAGAATCACCAGATGTGGCTGGGTGAAAATTATTCAGGCCTGGGCCCTATGCTGGCAAGGCAGGGGCTGGATGTTTGGTTGCTGGATGCCCGTGGTCATGGTCTGTCTGTTCTCAATGAGAGTTTTGAATCCAACACGCTGGCGGATTATGCCCGTTACGATATTCCTGCAGCCGTCGCGTTTGTGGCCGAAGTGTGTGGCCGAGCGCCCCTTTGGGTTGGGCATGCCGAAGGCTTTGGTGCCCTGTTGATGTCCCTCACCAGTGGAGCATTGCTTGAAAACACGGTGGCCGCCGCGGTCGGTATTGGAGACCCATTTCCGTCTGGCAGTTTGCGCCGCTTGCCCCTGGCCAATCATCTGGCGGATATGGTGAGTTTCAGTGATATTCGCAATCCTGCTTTAGGCCCCGAACTGGAGCCTAAAGCCCTGCGCCACCAGCTGTGGCGTGAGCAGGGTGTGTTCGGTCGTCGTGGGCGCAGTTTGAATGTGGATTTGTGGTCTGTGCTTGCTGGTTTGAGTGTGCCTCTTGCCATGCAGCGCTCTGCAGATGCCCAGCGTGGCGATGCCGGCTTGCTTAAACTGCTTGAGCAGGGCAAGCTTACTCGTCTGGATGGGGGATCTGATGAGGCGGAATCCTTGTTGGAGCAGCTGGCTGATGCCAGACAGCTGGAAGCCTTTTGGCAGCCCCTGGAACATTGGTTCGGGCAGTTGGAGCTTCCGCTTGGCCTTTTACCCACTGATCAAATTGCACCAGCTTGTTGATGGTTACCGCGCCAGCTTTCGTGTTGCTGGCCGTGAAATTCTGCTGCTTCAGGAAGAGGGGCGGCGTTATCTCCTTGATGCCCGTTGCCCCCACGCCGGACGCTCTCTTGCCCAGGGCAGTTGTGATGGGCAGGTCCTGCGTTGCCCCGCTCATGGTTTGGGCTTTCGTTTAAGTGATCTTCGATGTCTTGAGCAGCCCAGCCTGCGCCTGGGCCACTATCCTCCCGCGTATGATGGCGATACCCTGGGTATTGAGCTCTAAACCCTAAACCATAATTTTCCTGAATATCGGCTATAGCTTTGGTTTTCGCTTTGGCCTGCTAAGATGAACTTTTCAGTCTCTTAGCAAGGGAAACTTGATGACTATTGCAACCCCTGATTTATGTGATGCCTACCCGGATCAAGTTCGAGTTACCATTCCTACCATCACGCGTAATTTCGGTGGCCGCGAAAACTTCGGTGGGCAAATTGTGACGATTAAATGCCACGAAGATAACTCTCTTGTCAAAGAGCAGGCGGGTACCGATGGCCGTGGAAAAGTCATGGTGGTCGATGGCGGTGGCTCGCTACGTAGAGCGTTGTTGGGAGATATGATTGCCGAAAACGCGGTGAAAAACGGTTGGGAAGGTATCATTATCTATGGCTGCATTCGCGATGCGGCGGTTATGGCAACTCTTGACCTGGGTGTTCAGGCGATGGGGACCATTCCATTGAAAACGGAAAAGCGAGGCCTGGGTGATTTAAACGTAACGGTGAGTTTTGCGGGCGTGGACTTTATTCCTGGCGAGTATGTCTACGCGGACAGCAATGGTGTTGTGGTCAGCCGTGAAGCCTTGAAAATGCCCGATTGACCCGTGGCGCATGGGTTGGCGCGTAGGTATTCATATTACCGCCAATCCGTTTCGTGGATGTGCTTCGTTTATTCCGGCCTTTTATAGTTAACTGCCTGGCATTGTGCATCATAGGCCTGTCGGGTGATGCTGGCTTCATCGCTGAGCATATCGCAGCGTAATCCCTGTTCTTCTACCAATCGGGCCATCAGCGCCGGCTGACTTTCCAATTCGCCCTCATGAAGAATATGCTCGACCGTCCAATCATTTTGTTCAGCGATAAATTTGGCGATCAATAAACTGCGATGACAACTGGCCGGATCTTTTTCAGCGCACATCATTGCGATGGTGTAGTGTTTTTTAAGTCCTTGGTTCAAACGCTCAATCCCCTGTAAAAACAGACGGCTTTGATTAAGTTTGTCGAAATCAATTTGACGGTTTTCGTGGTAGTGGCTCGGATCTTTTGAACGAGGCCCCAAATGATCGCCCATGTAAATGTAGTGAATTTTTTCCTTGGGTAGAGCTCTTTGCAAGTTGGGCTGGTCGAATTCCTTGAAGCGCGCACTGAATGGAACAGAACGAACGTCTACCAGTGCGCTGATTTTATAACGCTTCAATTGTTCCAGAAAAACGGGGTAGCTTTTGGTGGCATAGCCAATGGTGTAAATCGTTGCCATGGTGTTAACGGTAAGCTGTCTTGCAGATTAAAGAGGCAGGGAAGATAAATGGAAAAGAGCAGGGGAGTAAAAAGGGCAGCTCATGCTGCCCTTTTAAAGAATTTAAATAAAGGCGATAACGCAAGCCAGGCCGACGCTACCGAGCACCAAGGTGTAAGGTACAGCCATAATCACCATGCGGCCATAAGACAAGCGAATTAACGGCGCCAATGCTGACGTCAGTAAGAACAAGAAGGCCGCTTGACCATTTGGAGTCGCAACGGAAGGTAGGTTGGTACCGGCGTTAATGGCAATAGCTAACTTATCGAAGTGTTCTTTATCAATGGAGCCGGAATCCAATGCCGATTTAATTTCATTGATGTAAACGGTTGCTACGAACACATTATCTGAAATCATGGACAAGATGCCATTGGCCAAAAAGAGCATCGGTGCTTGCTGCTCAAGATCCAGAGAAAGAACCAATGCCGTAATTGGCTGAAACAAATGCTGAGCATGAATCACGGCAACGATCGCGAAGAAAACTGCCAGCAGAGCAGTAAATGGCAGGGCTTCTTCAAAAGCGTGGCCAATCTGATGCTCGTCGATAATACCGTTAAACGCGGTCAGCAAAACGATAATCATCAAACCGATCAAGCCAACCTCGGCAATGTGTTTCGCAAGGGCAACCACCAGGATAAGGCCAACAATCGCTTGAATGATCAGGGCTGCCTTGTCTTTGATAGAACGTTTTTTGTCTTCTTCTTCAGCGAAGTCTTCCAGAACATTACGCACAGATTCTGGCAAGGTGGCGCCGTAGCCGAACCAACCCGTCTTCTCAAGCAGCAAGCAGGTTGCCAAGCCCGCCGCCAAAACAGGCATGGTCACAGGTGCCATGATCTTAACGAAGGTCATGAAGTCCCAGCCAGCAACGTTCGCAATCAGCAGGTTTTGAGGCTCGCCCACAACGGTACATACACCGCCGAGAGCGGTGCCTACAGCACCATGCATAATCAGGCTGCGCAAGAAAGAACGGAATTGATCAAGATCTTCACGGTGGTACTCGTAAACTTCTTCATCTTGTCCATGATCGTGATCGTGGTGGAATTTCTTACCCGAGGCGATTTTGTGATACACCGAGTAAAAGCCAACCGCAACGGTAATCAGAACGGCAGTAACGGTCAGTGCGTCCAAAAAGGCTGAAAGAACAGCTGATGCAAAACAGAATAAAAAGGACAGCAGCATTTTCGAGCGTATGCCGAGGAGAATCTTGGTAAAGAGGTAGAGCAGCAGGTCCTTCATAAAGAAGATACCGGCCACCATAAACATCAACAATAAAATAACCGGGAAGTTGGCAAACAGTTCGTCTTTTACCGCTTCCGGCGTGGCCATGCCCATCGCAATGGCTTCAATGGCCAACAACCCTCCTGGCTGTAATGGATAGCATTTTAAGGCCATGGCCAGAGTAAAAATGAACTCCAAAATGATTACCCAACCGGTGACGTATTTACCGACAGTGATCATCAAAATAGGGTTGATGACTAAGAAGGCGATAATGGCTTTTTTGTACCAGTCTGGGGCGTGCCCGAGAAAATTGCTGGTGAGCGCCTGGCCCATGGTTTTGGTCATTATAAGAATCCTTAGCTGTTGCTATCATCATCATTGGTTGCGTTGATTTTAGACATTCACCGCCAGAAATCCACCGCTTTATCCTACAGCGACCTGATTTAAGAGATTATTAGCACCTTTGCTTTAAAATGGATTATTTTCTGATCAGTGGACGCCTGATAAAGCGACAAAAAAAGAGTAAACAGGCGTCAATTCGCGTTCTATCACTCTCCAGCTAGCCAGCTTTTACTGGTCTATGTTACTGTCCCCCTTTGTTTTTTCCACGCGATCAGGTCTTCTGCCGACCGCGTCCGAAAATGAATTTCATAATCGCGTTAGACTGCGGTTCGAGTAACATTTTCGTTCCAACAAATATGCCTTAATTTATGAGTAATACATGGGTGTATTTGTTTGCAAATACGGCAATTAGTGTATTTTTTGAACAGGAGGTGTGGGTTGTTCGCCGGGTCATGCACAATGCAGCCGAGCAATAGCTCACAAGACAGGAATCGCCCAGAAGGTAATATGCGGTGACGGATTTATACAAACAACTCGTTTCTCTGAGTTTGGTCTCCCCTGAGCTCAATTCCAATGTTGAGATGGCGGTGGTAAAGCTGGAGCAGTTCAGCCGGGAAACCGACAACATGGATTTGCTCGGTGATGCAATCGCGTTGGTGTCCCAAATTCACGGGGCGCTACGGATGGTGCAATTGAGTGGGGTGGAGCTGCTTAGCAGTGAACTGCTGCGTTTGTTGGAGGCGATTTCCCAAGGTCGTGCTGTAGGAACAGACGATTTTGCCGCAATCAGTGCCAGCCTGTTTATTCTGCCTCGTTATCTTGAACTGACCGCCCAGCGTAAATTGAATCTGCCTGATTTATTGCTGCCACAGATTAATGAGTTGCGCGCATGCAGTCAGCAAGCACCGCTGCCTGAGAGTTATTTCTTTCCGGCCAATCTGCATTTACTGAAGGCACCCGATAAAAGCAGCAGCAGTATTCGTGAAGAGTTCAGCGGCCTGTGCCGCCGGCTGCGTCATATGTACCAGCTCGGTTTGCTGCAAACCATTCGCTCTCCCAATATGAATGCCTTGGGCTTAATGGAGCGTTCTCTGCAGAGATTGCAGGCTATTTGCGGAGGTTATCGTTTTGCCACCTTCTGGTGGGTTGCTGGTGCAGCCGTTAATGCTTTACAGCAGGGCGTTACGCTGACTGCCAGCCGAAAAATCTTGTTGCGTAATATTGATCGCGAGATACGTCGTTTGCAGCAGGAAGGTGAGGCGGTTCTTGACCAGCCTCCTAAGCTGGAGTTGTTACGTGAGCTGTTGTACCTCGCCAGCCAGGGGCTGCCCGATGAAGATCTGACGGAACAATTGCAGGAATGTTTGGCGGAGACTCCTTGGTATAGCGAAGTTGAGCTGAAAAAATTCCAGTCGGAGTTACACGGCCCGAGTCTGAATACGGTGCACTCCGTGGTTCAGGCGCTGGCCGAAGAATTTAAAGTCAGCCAGTCGATTCTTGAGATGGCCTCTCAGGCCGGTGAAAATCTGATCGTTGATTTTGAAGAGCTAATTGCCACGCTAGAGCGGATCACTGATGCCTTATCGGTTCTTGGCCTCAGCCGCGCCCATGACATCATGCGTGAGCAAGTGAGAAAAATTCAAGATTGGCACGACGGCGAAGTGGAATACAAGAGTGAAGGTTTGGTTGCGGTTGCCGATGCTCTGGTTTACGTGGAAAGCACCGTAGCGGGCCTGGAAAACTTATCCCTCTCGGACGACAACCTGGATCAACTCAATCATTTGGCGACTCGTGAAGCTGTTGCGGGTAACCAGTTGGCGGAAGCCGAAGCTATTGTCATCAGTGAGAGCCAATCCGGTTTAATGATGGTGAAACGAGCGCTGTCATCCTATTCTGAAGCGAACTATGATCTGAACCATATTGGTAATATCAGCCACACCATTGCCAGTGTACGTGGTGGGTTGAATATGATTGGTTTGAAGCGCGCGGGTGCCATGGTGCATTCTATCCAGCAATTTGTTGATCAAATTTTGCTCTCCGGCGCACAGCCTCCAGCGCTAGATACCTTATTGGAAACACTAGCCGATGCCATCATCAGTCTGGAATATTTCCTGGCCAGCTATGGCGCCCTGCAGCAGGCTGATGAATCGATTTTGATTTTGGGTGAAGAGAGCATGATGTCTCTGGGGTTCCCTGTTTCTGTTCCGGCTGAAGATGAATGAGCCGGATCGTTCACCCGCAGGATTTAAGCAAAGCGGCGCAAAACTTTAAAGCGGGTTGCGCCATTCTCCTCATCGCCGAGGAGGGCGTTTGGGCCAGTGATCAGCATTGGCAGACCGTTGGTTTTGATTGGTGGCAAGTGAATGCCATGGCCCTCGGTCTCGCTCTTGACGATGTACATTACGTGGCTGAATTCGATGGCCAGGATTATTTTGCCATCTATCTAGAATCCAGCGATGCCATGAGCGATGGCCAATGGCAGGGCTTGCGTCAGCTACTGCCGCACTTGAACGAGGCAGAGTTTGAACTCCTTGGCCGCGCCAGCCAGATCTGCCAGTGGGACCGTAATCACCGTTTCTGCGGGCATTGTGGTCAGGAAACCCACTACCATCCCAAGGATCGAGCACGCGCCTGTAACCATTGTGGTTTGCACAGCTATCCTCGCATATCCCCCTGTATTATTGTGTTGGTGACCCGTGGCGAGCATTGCCTGCTGGCGCGTCATCAACGATATAAAACACCGATGTTCAGCTGTCTGGCCGGTTTTATCGAAGCCGGCGAAAGTGCCGAGCAGTGTGTGGCCCGCGAAGTGTTTGAGGAAGTGGGCATTCAAGTGCAGGGGCTCATCTATCAAGGCAGCCAGTCTTGGCCTTTCCCGGGCCAACTGATGCTGGGATTCCGGGCAGAGTATAAATCCGGCGATATCCTTATTGATGAAGAGGAAATTGCGGAAGCTGACTGGTATCATTACAGCGAATTGCCTCTTGTACCTCCAACGGAAAGTATTTCCGGGCAGTTGATACAAGAGTTTGTCGACAGTTTTAGCTAAATATTATTCAGTTACGAGCAACAAAGGGTATGGCATGGTTTACATAAGCTTGGCCATCGGCATAGGAATGCTGAGCGTATTACTGCTGTATTTTGGCCTGCGCATGGTATTGCGCACCGGTTGGCTACTCGGATTTATTCGTGGTTGTTGCGCGAGCGCCGTCATTGTCATGGCAGTGTTGGTTGGTCTGGCGGCTTACGACATTTATAGCTATCAACAGCTTAACGAGCCTAAGGTGATTGCGACGCTCAGCACCCGCGAGCTGGCGCCTCAGGAATTTGAAGTGAATGTGCTGTTTGATAATGGCCAAGAGCAACGCTTTGAATTAAAGGGTGATCAGTGGCAAGTGGATGCCCGTATCATTCGCTGGCCAGAGTTTGGTGGGCTGCTGCGATTGAAGCCGGGGTTTCGCCTGGATCGCATTAGTGGTCGTTACTATGCCCTTGGGCAAGAGCGCGACAGTGAACGCAGTGTTCACTCCTTACATGACAGCCTCAGTGTTGATATCTGGGCGCTGTTGCAAAACAACTACCGTCGTTTGTCCTTGCAACGTACTACGTTTGGCAGTGCGACTTTTATGCCAATGGTTGATGACGGTTTGTATGAAATTAGCCTGAGTGCGAATGGCCTGGCGGCAAAGCCGCTCAATGAGAAGGCCAGTGAAGCACTGAATCAATGGCGCTAGTGCGCATCGATAGGAGAGTATTTTGGAGTTTTTGAGTGAGTATGGCCTGTTTCTGGCCAAGGCGATTACCATTGTTATCGCCATTGGTTTCGTGGCCGCTATCCTGGCATCTGCCAAGCGTGGTGCGAATGAAGAACAGGGCTCAATCGAGGTTAAAAAGCTGAACGATCAGTACGATCAGTATCGCGAGCAATTGCGTGCAGCAACTTTGGACCAGGAAGCCTACAAAAACCTGCAAAAAGAAGAAGCTAAAGTTAAAAAGCAGGAACAAAAAGACGCGAAGAAAGAAGCTAAGAAAAAAGTAAAAGAAAGTACTGCAGCTGAAGAAGGTGACGATGCAGAACGCGTCGCTGATGAAAAGCCAAGGCGCACGTATGTGTTGGACTTTGATGGTGACGTCAAAGCCAGCCCTGTGGAGTCCATGCGAGAAGAAATTAGCGCGCTGTTAACCATCGCTGAGGCCGGCGACGAAGTTGTACTGCGTTTGGAAAGTGGCGGAGGCATGGTGCACAGCTATGGTTTGGCGGCCAGTCAACTGGATCGTATTCGCAAAGCCGATTTAAGCTTGACCATCTGTGTCGATAAGGTTGCGGCCAGTGGCGGCTATATGATGGCGTGTGTGGGGGATAAAATTCTGGCGGCACCTTTTGCCTTGCTCGGTTCTATTGGTGTATTGGCTCAGCTGCCTAATTTCAATCGTCTGTTGAAAAAGCACGATGTCGACATGGAAGTTCTGACTGCGGGTGAATACAAGCGCACTTTAACCATGTTTGGTGAGAACACCGAAAAAGGTCGCGCCAAGTTTGTTGAAGAGCTTGAAGAAACTCATGATTTGTTCAAACACTATGTGAGTGAACGTCGTCCGAATCTTGATATGGCGGCCGTGGCAACCGGTGAAGTTTGGTACGGTATCAAGGCTATAGACAATCACTTGATTGATGCGATTCAAACCAGTGATGAGTATTTGCAGACGCAAGCGAAAGAGCGCGAAATTTATCAGCTCAGCTACACCCATAAAAAGACGGTGGCAGAAAAGCTGGGTCTCTCCGTTGAGGCGAGTATTGATCGTTTGGCCACAAAGTGGTGGGGTCGAGCCCATCAACGCCGCTTTTGGTAAGATCGTTGGTTGGACTAGCGGAAATAAAAAAGCCCCGGATTACGGGGCTTTTTTATGCATGAACAGTATCGCTGTTCTAGCGGCGGCGAAACAAGGGCGCCTTGTCCGCCGAAGCTTGATAGGCTTCCTGCAAATCGGCTAATGAGGCTTTGGCCGCTTCCAGATCTTCTTCATTCAGTGCAAAAGCGTTAAAGCCGCAGCGTTGCAAATAGCACAGCTGATCACGGATGAACGCGCCGCTGGCCCGCAGTTCACCTTGAAAACCAAAGCGATCGCGAATCAAAAAAGCCGCTGAAAAGCCACGGCCATCCATAAAGGCCGGGAAGTCAAAAGCCAACAGGGGTAGGTTCGCGTAATCGTCGGCCAGCAGTTCGATGTCGTCATCAATGCTGATTTGAACGCCTACGTCACTCCGGCTTTTCAGTGTGCCTTTTTGTTCCAGCCAAACGTTCAGAGGAACAATCCACTGGCCTTCGGGTACCTTCACTGCCGAGGCGGAGTCGCCTTCGCTCAGTGATAAGGATTGCCAGGAATCTTCGTAAACCTGGCCGTCTTTAATGATCTTTGGCATAGACTCGTTCCTTAAATGGCGCCATCCCTATACGTTGATAGGTCTGTAAAAATTCTTCGCCCTCAATACGGTTTTCGACAAAAATGTTAAGAATCTTTTCGAGAACAAGAGGGATATCTTCAGCATCAAAAGCCGGGCCGAGTACTTTGCCCAGCTTGGTGTCATTGCCGGCGCTGCCGCCCAATTGAACCTGGTAAAACTCCTGGCCTTTCTTATCAACGCCGAGAATACCAATGTGGCCAACGTGATGGTGGGCACAGGCGTTCATGCAGCCGGAGATGTTCAGATCCAGTTCGCCTAAATCGTAGAGGTAGTCCATATCCGAGAAGCGGCGTTGAATGGCGTCGGCAATCGGAATGGATTTGGCGTTTGCCAAGGAGCAGTAATCGCCACCCGGGCAGCAAATGATGTCCGTCAGGGTGCCGATGTTAGGTGTTGCAAAACCGGCTGCTTTGACTTTTTCCCACAGCTCAAACAAACGGGCCTTTTCAACATCACCCAACACAATGTTTTGCTCATGTGTGGTGCGAGCTTCGCCAAAACTGTACTCATCCGCCAGATCGGCAATGATGTCCAGTTGCTTATCGGTAACATCACCTGGGGCCACGCCGGTGGGCTTCAAAGACAGGGTGACTGATGCGTAGTCGGCTTTTTTGTGCTGACGAACATTGCGAGTCAGCCATTTATCAAATGCGGTTGATTCTGCACGTTGTTCAGCAATCGCGGCATCGATAGCGGCACTGTCAAAAGATTGATAGCTCGGCTCAGTAAAAAAGCTCTTGGCGCGATCAATTTCTTCTTGAGTCAGGCGGGTGTAACCATCGCGAATGCGTTCCCATTCGGCTTCAACCAATTCGGCAAAGGCTTCGGGGCCCATGGCTTTGACCAAAATTTTGATGCGAGCCTTGTATTTGTTGTCGCGACGGCCTTTCTGGTTGTATACACGCAATACGGCGTCCAAGTAGCTCAGCAGTTCCTGTTCGGGCAGGAATTCACGAACCACGCTGCCGATCAGAGGGGTACGACCCAGGCCACCACCGACGCGAACGCGGAAACCGGTTTCGCCGGCTTCATTTTCATACAGATCCAGACCGATGTCGTGTACTTGGCTGGCGGCACGATCTTCTTTCGCGGCATTTACTGCAATTTTGAACTTGCGAGGCAAGAACGCGAACTCGGGGTGCAAAGTCGACCACTGACGGATGATTTCGCAGTATGGGCGCGGGTCCAGCAGCTCATCTTCGGCAATGCCGGCGAACTGGTCAGCGGTGGTGTTGCGAATACAGTTACCACTGGACTGGGTGGCATGCATTTCAACTTCGGCCAGTTCGGCCAGAATAGCAGGTACGTCCGCAAGATCAGGCCAGTTGAACTGGATATTCTGGCGGGTGCTGATGTGCACATAGCCCTTATCATAGTCCCGGGCTACGCGAGCAACTCGACGCAGTTGGCGACTATTGATCATGCCATAGGGGACATTGACCCGTAGCATCGGGGCAAGACGTTGTACGTATAGGCCATTCTGCAGGCGCAGTGGCAAAAAGGCTTCTTCGGCGAGATCGCCGGCTAAATAACGTTCAGTTTGTTGGCGAAACTGCTCAACCCGCTGTTGCAAGATGCTATGGTCGTGCTGGTCGTAGATGTACATATTCTCAGGCCATCATAAGCAAATGGTATCAAAATCAGAATACTACCTAGGGGAATATTCCATTGCTTGGGGTAGGACTGGATATGCGGTCTTTTGCTGCATTTTGCCTATAATACCCCTAGATTCACGCGTAGAGCGGCACGATACCAGCTCTCGATAGAATATAAAACTATTGCGTATTCATATGTTAAGAACAAATGAGAATATGGCAAAAATCATCTTGCAGCCCAAAGTATTAGGGATACAATCAAAAGTAGCTACTTCGTACATTGAATAAACTATAACAGGCGGAGCTATAACTATGAGCGATGATGTAACTCTTCAAGACCAAGCGGACAGTACTGCAGATGCAATTGCAGCAGTAGCCTTAATAACAATATTCGTGGCTACCTGCATTTTTTGGATTAGCGGGCAATAAAAAGTCCATAAAATCACCATAGAGTGATAGTAATTAAGGGAACAGGGCCTGCTACTCCGTAATCACAAAAAAGGGTGTGTTATGGAAACTTTAAGTAGCAGTCATGGATTTCGTCTGGACGACAGTTTTTTGTTTTGGCTAGGCCGAGCAAGTCACGAGCTCCAGGAATCTTTCAATAGAAATTTAGCGGATACGGACGTCACCTGGCCGCAATGGATGGTAATGAATGTCTTATACCATCAAATTGCACAGACTCCGGCTCAAGTGGCAGATTATCTTGGCATTGATCGTTCGGCGGTGACACGCTTGGCCGATCGCCTCGCTAAAAAAGGCTTATTGGAGCGGAAGCAGGACGGTGTTGATCGTCGCTGTGTCCAGCTGTGCCTGACGCCTAGAGGCAGCCGTATTATTTTTACTCTGAATCAACAGGCCGATGAGCACCAGCGACGTTTAAATACTTCGCTGGGGACCGACAATGTTGTGGCGCTCAATGGGCAGGTGCGGGTTTTGCTCAAGCAGTTAGGTGTTGAGCCGCACTGACTCGTCCCGTATGACAGCAGTACCGCATTAAATTGTTGTACTTTATATTGCTGTACTTTGAATGAGTTTAAGAGCCCGGTTTACACGCCGGGTTTTTTTGTGCCTGAATTCAAGCCGCTGTGTTTTGGTTTGATGCGGGCCGAGGCGAAGATGGGACTGAGATCATCTAAGTGGCCAAAATAAATTTCACCAGAAACACTGTGCCGACCACAAACAAAGCGGTAAATATAACGCCTGCAGCGATAAAGCTGTAAATGTTGCCATGTTGGAAGTCGCGTTCACGGTTTTTATCGGTTTGTACGCCAAAGGCTGCCGCGAGAGTGCTGACGACTAAGGATACAAAACCTGGTTTGCTGCGTTGGCTGCTCACCGTATCTTCCTGCTGCTCTTGGGGACTTATCATAATTATCCGTCTTAATAATAATTTAGCGGCAAAGTAACATGTGTAAGGTCTGCTCGTAGAGGCCTAGCGCACTATGTTAACGGCTTAAAAAGTATTCAGCTAGTGCAAAGATTCAGCTGATATCAAAAGAGGTCTTTGGAGAGGATATGTTGTTACGCCAAAATATAATGAAGAGTGCCTGGAAGCTTTGTGGGGTGGGGCTGTTGAGTTCGGCTGCTACGTTAGCTTCGGCCAATGCCGATCAGCGTCTAGAGACGTTAATGGCCAAGTACTGGGATGGTTATCTTAATCAAAATCCGTTACAGGCGAATCTTAACGGCGACATGCGTCACAGCGATAAATTGGGACGTGTGGATGACCGTGGTCGTGCCGATGCGCAGCAATTGCTGGATGTCTCTTTGCAGCAACTGAAAACAATCAATGTTGATCAATTAAGCGCTCAGCAGAAGGTCAACTATCAATTGTTTGACTGGATGTTGCGCCATGAGCGTCGCACCATGGACTTCAATTGGCATTATTATACGTTTACCACCTATGCCGGTTGGCATGATGGCTTTGCGCGTTCGGCACCACGCGTTCGCATTAAAAATGAGCAGGATGCCAAAAACTACATTCAACGTCTTGCCGCTTTTGAAAAGTTCGCTGACGATAACATGGCACTGATGCGCGAAGGCATTCGCAGTGCCAATACCCAGCCTTGTGAAACTCTGCTTGGCTATGAAGAGGGCATTCGAGGATACATTAAGCCGGTAGAAGAATCTGATTTCTACGGGCCGCTGAAAAACCTGCCGAGTACGATGGATGCTCAAACCCAAACCAAGTTGCAGGCAGACGCCAAAACGGTAATCGCCAAGCATGTGTTGCCCAAATATCAAGCCTATCTGGATTTTTATCTCGAGGACTACCTACCAGCGTGTCGAAAAATTGTCGGTATTTCTTCGGTTGAAGACGGCGCAGCACTGTATGATCACTTCGTTAAGTATTACACGACCGTTGATACTGATGCTGAAGCGGTGCACAAGATTGGTTTGAGTGAAGTGAAACGCATTCGTGAAGAAATGAAAGCCATTATGGCGGAAGTTGAATTCGACGGAGATTTCAAAGCTTTTCTGGATTTCCTGCGTACCGATCCTCAGTTTTACCCTAAAACTGAAAAAGGTTACATGGCCGCTGCGGCCGCTATTGCAAAAGATATGGATGGCAAATTACCGGAGTTCTTTTCCTATCTGCCGCGTAACCCCTATGGCATCGAGAAGGTGCCCGATCAAATTGCACCCAAAGTCACTCCGGCCTATTACCAGCGCGGTGCAGCCGACGGGACACGTGCGGGTAAGTATTTTCTCAATACCTACGATCTGAAAAGCCGGGCTTTGTATGAACTGCCCGCTTTAACTTTGCATGAAGCGGTACCTGGGCATCATCTGCAAATATCGATTCAAAATGAGCTTCAGGATTTGCCCGAGTTCCGCCGCTTTTACTACTTTCATCCCTTTGGTGAAGGTTGGGCCTTGTATGCTGAGTACCTGGGCGAAGAAATGGGAATGTACAACACCCCTTACGAACGTTTCGGGCGTTTAACCTATGAGATGTGGCGCGCGCTGCGGTTGGTCGTCGATACCGGTATGCATGCGAAGGGGTGGACCCGGCAGCAAGCTATCGACTTTATGGTGAACAACAGTGCGCTGTCTCTGCACAACATCACCACAGAAGTGGATCGATACATTACTTGGCCTGGTCAGGCGTTAGCGTACAAAATGGGTGAGTTGAAAATTCGGGAGCTGCGTCAGTTTGCAGAAAAGGAATTGGCCGAGGCATTCGACTTGCGTGAGTTCCATACGAAAGTGCTCACCAATGGTGCCGTGCCTTTGTCAGTGTTGGAACAGCTGATCAAGGAGTGGGTGGCGGAGCAGAAGAAGGTGTCGTGATTCTTCGGTTGATGTGAAAATGGATGTTAAAACGGCAGCTATATGGCTGCCGTTTTTTTAGGGCCGGGATACGGCTTACTGACAGCCCAGATCTGGATTGTCGATAATGATTTCACCGTCAAGGCAGGTGATTTTAATGTCGTCCAGACGAGGATGGGAGTCACTGGCCAGGCGAGCGCAGAGGTCGTCTTTGTCCAGTAAAATAGTTCCTACATGCAAAATACGGGTTGAAACCCCTTTGCAGCCCTCGTGCTGGATCAAATTGCGCAGTTGAAAGCTATTGACCAGATACCGCCCGATGGGAAATGCCTTCAGCACTTCTTTAAAAACATCGTATTGCATGGTGATTTTCCTGTGTTGTGTTATGGCTTGATCATAAACAAAATCGGCTGTGATGTATTGATCTGGACCCTGGATTTGGTGGTATTTGCCTGAAAAGTGTTCACATTGCTCGTGGCTTGGCAATATTCCCCTGAGGCTGATGGGTATTCGTTGGCCTCTCGCTGATGGGGACATGAAACCATCGATTTGTCTTAAGTGTTCCCATGGGCTTCAGGGTATACTAGCGCCCATGAATTCAGCTCTCGACATACTCCAGCACCGCTTCGGTTACTCCGCCTTCAGGGCGCCCCAGGAAGACATCATCAACACCTTGATTTCAGGTGATGATGCGTTGGTCATTATGCCCACTGGTGGTGGTAAATCTCTGTGTTATCAAATTCCAGCCCTGGCTCGGGCAGGAGTGGCCATTGTTGTGTCGCCTCTCATTGCCCTGATGCAAAACCAGGTTGACGCCCTGGCCCAGCTGGGTATCTCAGCGGCCTTTCTGAATTCCTCTATCAGTCATCAAGAAGCAATGGCCGTAGAACAGGGCTTGTGTGAAGGGCATATCGATCTTTTGTATGTCGCGCCTGAGCGCTTTAATACGGCGTCTTTCGGGGCGCTACTGGAACAACTGAATATAGCCCTGTTTGCTGTTGACGAGGCTCACTGTGTATCCCAGTGGGGACACGATTTTCGTGCGGATTATTTACACCTCGCAGAGTTGATGAATCGTTTTCCGGGGGTTCCGCGTATCGCGCTGACGGCCACGGCGGATGAAAACACCCGCGAGGAGATTATCTCGCGTTTGCAATTGCGTGCTCAGCGCAATTTTATTTGTGGTTTTGACCGCGGCAACATTCAGTATCGCATCGAACAAAAACAGGACGGCAAACGTCAATTGTTGCAGTTTCTTGAAAAGGAATACCCGCAGGCGGCGGGTGTAGTCTATTGCCTTTCTCGCAAAAAAGTTGAGGACATCGCCGAGTTCCTTCAGCAGCAGGGCTACAAGGCTTTGCCGTATCACGCAGGGCTGAGTCAATCGATGCGGCAGGAGCACCAAGACCGTTTCCTGCGAGAAGAAAACCTTATTATCGTGGCGACTATCGCTTTTGGCATGGGAATCGATAAGCCCGATGTGCGTTTTGTCGCTCACCTGGATCTCCCCAAAAGTGTTGAGGCCTACTATCAGGAAACGGGTCGTGCCGGGCGCGACGGTGCCGATGCAACGGCCTGGATGACTTATGGATTGCAGGATGTGATCAAGCTGCGCCAGATGGCTGAGGGTTCCAACGGCTCCGAGCAGTTTAAGCGGCAGGAGCGCCATCGATTGGACGCCATGTTAGGGCTGTGTGAACTGACCAGCTGCCGCCGACAAACTTTATTGGCTTATTTTGGTGAAGACCTGCCCGAGCCCTGTGGTAATTGCGATAACTGTATTACGCCACCAGAAACCTGGGATGCCAGTGAGGCGGCTCAAAAGGCGTTAAGTACGGTGTACCGAAGCGGTCAACGTTTCGGTGTGAACCACTTGGTTGATATTTTATTGGGAAAGGAAACGGAAAAGATTCGTCAGTTTTCTCACCATTCATTGAGCACCTACGGTATCGGTAAAGAACTGAACGCGACGCAATGGCGCAATGTTTTCCGCCAATTGGTGGCGCAGGGGCTATTGAATGTTGATGTCAGCGCGTTTGGGGGTTTACGTTTGTCCGAGTCTTGTCGTTCTGTACTGCAGGGTAAGCAGGCCTTATATTTGCGTAAAGAAGCTTTGCGCAGTAAGGGCAGCCGACAAAAATCGGCGCGAGCAGGAAAAAGTTTTCTTAAAGAGAGCGAACAGCTTCTTTGGGAAGCGTTGCGAGCACTTCGTAAAGAGTTGGCATTGGAGCAGGATTTGCCGCCTTATATGATTTTCCACGATGCCACCTTGATGGAAATGATTCGCCTATCGCCAAAAACCTTGGGCGACCTTTCCCGCATCAGTGGTATCGGCGACAGTAAATTGGAACTCTATGGCGACGTATTTTTAGAATGCCTTCTTGAACATGCCGACGAGCAAGCGGATACCGATGCGGCGGATGAACACACGGTTTATCAAACTTACACTTTGTTCAAAGTCGGCATGGATATTTCGGCAATAGCCCAACAGCGTGCCATAAAAGATACGACCGTTTACCAGCATCTTGAGCAGTTGATCAGCGACGGCGCGCTCACCGTTGAGGAGGTATTGGAGCTGCAAAGCGAAGACATTCAGGCGATCGAGGAAGCATTGGATGAGGCGGAAACCCAAAGCCAGGCCAATGGTGAACCGCTGCGCCTAAAGCCGGTGTTTGAGGCTCTGGACCAGTGTTACAGCTACGCCGAGATTCGTTGTGTGCGGGCAGCTCGCCTGGCGCCAGCGTTAGGAACGGCTTGAGCTATGGTGGGCGATACCATCTCATACATCGATCAAGGCTTCGATTTGCTGGAGCTCAATGAACAGTTTGTGCTGATCAACAAAGCCCCGGGGCAGGGTTTCCACGATGAATTTCATGGCTCTCTGGGCAACGAACGAGAACTCGGCCTGTTTAATCGAGTTCAGAAATGTCTGCTGGATGATGGGCTCATCGACAGCCCGTTGTTTCCGGTTCATCGGCTGGATAAGGGCACCTCGGGTTTGTTGTTGTTGGGACGCTGTGCTGAGGTGGCCCGTGAGCTGGGAGAGGCATTTGCCTCGGGTGAGGTTCAGAAGTTCTATCTTGCCCTCAGCCGGCACAAGCCCAGGAAAAAGCAGGGCACTGTAAAAGGGGGGATGCAAAAAGCCCGTCGTGGCGCCTGGAAGCTGGCCCCAGGCCAGGATAACTACGCGTACAGTCAGTTTTTCAGTCGAGGCTTGGGGTTGGGTTATCGTCTGTTCCTATGGCGACCTCGCACCGGCCGAACCCACCAGCTCAGGGTTGCCATGAAAAGTCTGGGGAGCCCCATCCTGGGCGATGCTCTCTATGGTTGCCAGGAGACCGTTGAAAACCCGGCTCAGTTCCGCCTGCACGCCTACCAGCTGGCCTTCCAATTGGCGGGTAAAGACCATTGTTTCCAGCTGGATCCCATGTCAGAAGGCAGCGCTTTTTGCTGGTCTTTGCCAGAACCGGCGCTATTGGACGAATACCATGCTGCTATGCGGGGTTTTTCTTGCCCCGAAGCCCTTAACTGGCCGGCCTAGCGGCTTTTGACAGGCGCTCTCAGGCTGGCTATCATCGCCGCTTTACGGCACGTATTTATCGTCTTGCCCTCGACTTGTCATCACCCAGTAACTCACAAGGTGTCGACGGTCTCTACTATGATGCCCTCATGCACATAGCGCTAGCGATCAATGACGTTTGATCCCGCTCCAAGCTTTTTGCCTTGCTACACTGACATGCCTTCTCTCTGGGTAGGCATCAGGCACACTTGACGCTGGGATAAAGGCCGGACCAGGAGCCTGATGTGCAGGCAATTGAAAACAGTTTCAGATAGGTATGTTTGTGATTGAAAAAACGTATATTTCGCCCCAGTCCTTGTATGAGGATTCCTTCAAGCTGGCTGCCCAGATTTTTGAAAGCGGTTTCCGCCCGAATTACATTGTCGGTGTGTGGCGTGGTGGTACACCTGTGGGTATTGTGGTACAGGAATTGCTGGAGTACTGTGGTGTTGAGTCTGATCACATTGCGATTCGCACCTCATCATATGATGGTATTGGCAAACGCAGCGATAATGTGCGTGTGCATGGTCTGGGTTATATCGTCGACAAAATCAATGCCGAAGACAGTTTGCTGATTGTCGATGACATTTATGACAGTGGCTTGAGTGTGCAGGCCGTGCTGCGCGAACTGAAAGCTCGCTGTCGTAAAAACACACCTAACGATGTGCGCGTTGCTACTTTGTATTACAAACCGAAGAACAACAAAACGGATAGCCAGCCAGATTTTTATGTTCACGAATCGGAAGAGTGGTTGGTGTTTCCCCATGAAATTCTGGGTTTGAGCCATGACGAGATTCAAGAAAACAAGGCCGGCTTGGGCAGTATGATGGAAAAATTGCGCGAGTGGTCTCCGGCTCAAGACTGATGAGTAAATGAACGCTCAGGCAATCAATCAACGAGTGTAGTTTATGTCGAACACAGCTTCTTCAAACCGTTCTGTGAACGGCCAGCCGAAGCGCGCCATCTTGCTGGTCCTGGACTCTTTTGGTGTCGGTGCCAGTGAAGATGCCGATCGTTTTGGTGATGTGGGTTCCAATACCCTGGGCCACATTGCTCAGCATTGTGCGGAAGGTCGTTGTGAAACGGGGCGCCGTGGCCCACTGAGTTTGCCGAATCTTGGGCGCTTGGGCTTATTTCATGCCGCGAAGGCCAGTGACGATTCCATTTCCGCGTTAAACGCCCTGTCAAATGAAGATCACTCTGAACTGTTGGGGCGCTACGGCTTTGCCAAAGAGCTGAGCACTGGTAAAGATACCTCCAGTGGCCACTGGGAAATGAGTGGTGTGCCGGTGTTTTTCGACTGGAGCTATTTCACTGAAAAAACGAACAGCTTTCCGGACGAATTGTTGCAGGCGATTGTTAATGCTGGGGATTTGCCGGGTGTGTTGGCGAATTGCCACGCCTCTGGCACCGAGATTATTGCTCGTCTCGGTGAAGAGCACATGGCAAGCGGTAAGCCCATTATCTACACTTCGGCCGACAGCGTGGTACAGATTGCCGCACATGAAGAATGTTTTGGTCTGGAGCGTTTACTCGAGTTGTGTGAGAAAACACGCACGATTCTCGATCACATTCCCGGTTTAAATGTCGGGCGAGTGATTGCGCGGCCTTTTGTGGGTTCTGGCCCGGATGATTTTGTTCGCACGGGTAATCGACGGGATTACTCCGTACTGCCACCGGAAGCCACTTTGCTGGACAAATTGATCGAGTCTGGGGGCGACGTCTTTTCGGTTGGAAAGATCGCAGACATTTTCGCCCAGCAAGGCATCAGTCAACGCTATAAAGCCAATGGGATTGAAGCTTTGTTCGAGCAAACATTGTCCGCTTTAAGCAATGCGGGCAATAACACGCTGGTGTTCACCAATTTTGTCGATTTCGATTCCAGCTACGGCCATCGGCGTGATGTGAACGGCTATGCTGGGGCTCTGGAAGCATTCGATGGCATGTTACCTCGCTTGTTTGACGCCATGAATGAAAACGATGTGTTGTTAATCAGTGCAGATCATGGCTGTGACCCGACCTGGCCCGGCAGCGATCACACTCGGGAGCATGTGCCCGTGTTGGCCTATGGCAAAACGCTCACCCCCGCGAACCTTGGCAAGCGAGAAAGCTTTGCTGATATCGGGCAGAGTTTAGCAGGATTTTTTGGCCTGGAAGCCTTGCCTTATGGTGAAAGCTTTCTTGCCTTGTCAGGCGATACCACTATTTAATTTACATTTAAGCGTTCCTGAAAATATCTGGGAACACGATATAAGATATAAGGTAAGACTATGCCATCACTGCATATGAATGCGCCCGATGGGGCTTTTGCAGAAACCGTTATTATGCCCGGCGACCCGCTGCGCGCAAAATACATTGCCGAACGATTTTTGGATGACGCGAAGCAGGTAACTGATGTGCGTAATATGCTGGGCTTTACCGGCAGCTACCAGGGTGAGCCGCTATCGGTTATGGCTCATGGTATGGGAACGCCTTCCGCGTTGATTTACTGTACCGAGTTGGTTCAGCACTACGGTGTAAAGCGCATGTTGCGGGTTGGCAGCTGTGGTGCGGTTCATCCTGACGTTCAGTTGCGCGATATTATCATTGCTCAGGGAGCGTCAACCGATTCGGCCGCCATGAAGCAGCGCCTGGGACCGTTTGATTTTGCGGCCACGGCAAGTTACCGCTTATTGGAAAAGGCTGTGAATTCAGCCCGGGCCTTGGGTACACAACACCGAATCGGTTCGATCTTTACCAGTGATTTGTTTTATTGGCCCGAGGGCGATATTTACGATCGTTTGGCCAAATACAATATTCTGGCGATTGAAATGGAAGCCGCGGCGGTGTATTCCGTTGCTGCTGAATTTGGTGTGGAAGCTTTGGCTATTGCGACCGTTAGTGATCATATTCGAACCGGTGCGGCATTGAGCACCGAAGAGCGTCAAACCACCTTTGATCAAATGATTGAGTTAGGATTGGCTACGGTTTCCGCCTAAACCGCTTTTCGGGTTTCTCTTTGAATTCTTTTTCGTACTCTTTTCTGATCGATAGTGAGCAGTAACCGTGCTGCTCACTATTGTTTGACAGCCCGAATCTATTGAAAGCGCAGAATTTTAAATTGCTTGTTGTTGGCAAGACAGTCAATTGTCTTAAAGTGCGCTTGGGCCTTTTTCTCGATACCAATAAAACTGTTAACCACAAAGTAGGCGCGCCCACCTGTGGATAAATGGGATTTAGCGCTGCTAAGAAATCTATCGGTTAGCTGGTTTTCAACATCAAAGCCTTGATGAAAGGGTGGGTTGCAAATAACGGTATCAAATATCTGATCAATGTTTTGAGCACAGTCATCGGCGATGACATCAAATTGGAATGCGAATTGACTCGATTGCTGAATCTTACCGAGGTTTGCTTGGCAGCTCGAGATTGCGGCCGCATTATTATCGCTGGCGCAGAGATAGTTGACGTTCTGTTGCAACATGATCCCGACGCTCAGCAAACCATAGCCACAGCCTAAATCCAGAACTCGCTGGGCCGGATTTTGTATCAACTCACTGCGTAGAGTGTCCAGGAGCAATAAGCTGCCTTGGTCAAGTTTATTCCAGCCGAACTGTCCGGGTTTACTTTGTAACGAAAGCCCTTCGAATTCCAGTGTGGGACGAAGTTGAGCGTAGTTTTGATCATCTAAACGCTCTTCCGGGTCGCTATTGATTTGGGCAACACAAAGGTAGTCGAGCCCGTGCTTTTCAATATCGCAGTGGCCGATCAGTTTTTTCAGTGACTTTGCGTAACTTTTAATGCCCTGATTTTTCTGTCCAGCAAATACCAGGTGGCCCCCAGGCTTTAGAGAGGCAAGTGCTTGATTAATAATGTAGTGATTAACCGCTTTTTCTTTGCTTAAGCGAAAGGCAAGGCAATCCAACTTCTCAGTTATTATCTGCCAATCACTGAATTGGCAACCAGCGACAGCATTCGCGACATCGAAGCGATTGCTGATGATTTGGCAGCGGTTCGGAAACGAGCTGAAACTCCCAAGCGTATTTTCGTCCAAACACAGGACGCTGTTTTCACAGTTGCTGAGATACGGCAAGCAAAGTTGAATGGCGCTATCCATTATGATTGAGTTCCTGAGATTGCCTGTACGACCATATTAAAATGTTGCGACTTCTGCTTCGCTGAGTTCGCGATATTCACCTTCTTCGAGCTCGCCCAGCTCAATCTGGCCCACGCTCTTGCGGTGCAGTTCGGTGACTCGATTGTTTACGGCACCAAACATGCGCTTGACTTGGTGGTAGCGTCCTTCACTGATGGTAATATTCAGCTCATTGCTAAATAAACGTTCAATGTCGGCGGGTTTGCAGGGTTTCGGTTCGCCCTGAAGTCGAATGCCTTTTTTAAGCTGTTCAACTTCATCATCGCTGATGTCTGATGCGAGGCACACGTAATAGCATTTTCCCTGGCCCTTATTTGGTGAAGTCACTCGATGATTCCATTTGCCATCGTCGCTGATCAACACCAGTCCAGTGGTATCGATGTCCAGACGACCACAAATCTGCAGCAGGGATTTGCGTGGTTCATCGAGCAGATCCAAAACGGTTGGGTGTTCATCATCCTTATTGGTGCAAACATACCCCTGCGGTTTATTCAGCACAAAATAACGGGGGCGAGCGGCGTTAATGACTTCGCCGCTAATGACGATGCTGTCGCTTTCGTTCACTTTAATGCTCGGGTCTTTTTGCACCGCATCATTAACGGTAATGAATCCCTGACGGGCAGCGCGTTGGACCTGTTTGCGAGATAGCTCTGTGGCGTCGGCGATAAATTTATCGAGGCGTATCATGATGACCTTCAAGTTCTATACGGTGTAAGGGCTCTGGCAGTTGCGCCTGCCAGTGAAAACGTTTGAGCAAGCCCTGCCAGCATTCATCCAGACCGGCCCACAGTTGGATGGGTGCTCCGCTGAATGGGTGTGTAAAGCGTAAGCTCGCGGCATGCAATAGCAGGCGGGGGCACTCAAAGTGCTCTTTAAAATAGCGATTGTGTCGCCCGCGACCATGCTTGGCATCGCCAATAATCGGATGGCTGATGTGTTTGCAGTGACGGCGTATCTGATGCTTTCGTCCCTGCTGAGGTTCAGTCCAAACCAAAGAATAGCGGCTTTTATCAAAGCCTTCTATTGATATATCCAGCTCAGTTTTGGCCAGCCTCGTCAGCTGGGTTTGCGCACTCTGGGCGGGCTTGTCTTGCTGAGCTTTCTTGTCGGCGATCTTGTCGAGCTTTTCTTTCAATGGGTGATCAATAAAAACATTATCGGGCGCCCAGCCACGCACAACGGCCAAATAACCTTTGTGCCATTTACGGTCTTCGGTTTCTTGTTGCTGATTCATCAAGCAAGCGGTTTCACTCGACAGGGCGAAAACCAAAACACCCGAAGTGGGTTTGTCCAAACGGTGTAAGGGGAAAACATGCTGTCCAATTTGATCGCGTAGAATCTGCATCGCAAAGCGAGTTTCATGGCGATCAATCATGCTGCGATGAACCAGTAAACCACTGGGTTTATTCACGGCTACGAGATGTTCGTCTTGGTAGAGAATGGGTAGGGTTTCTGTCATAGGGCAGCGCTTTGTTTCGGAGTTCCGTTGCCGCCTTTGTATTGGGCATGGGTTTCTGGAAGACACCAAGCCCTTTTGTGTGGCTGGTGTGGCGTTCTTGTGATGCTCAGACTTCCTGCTGACGAAACCCTCAGAACGCTGCCCATGTCGACTGCGGCTCAAATGTTCGCAGTCCATAGGCAAAAGGCTTCTGAGGGCTGGAGCAGTACAACGATTTAGCTAATTTTCTTCTCACCAGAATCGACAGATTGATAGATCAGGGTGTTAATGGTCATTGGACCAACGCCACCTGGAACTGGTGTGTAAGCGGAAACGCGATCCACCAATGGCGCCAGTTCGATATCGCCGACGCCACCTGGGTGATAGCCCGCGTCTACAACAACGGCGCCGTCTTTAATCCACTCAGCTTTAATAAATTCAGGCTTACCTACGGCGCCCACAATAATGTCGGCCTGCTTGATATGTTCAGCCAGATTCTGAGTACGGGAGTGACAGATCGTTACCGTGGCGTTCGCGCCCAGCAGCATCATAGCCATTGGCTTGCCAAGAATAGGGCTGCGGCCAACCACAACAGCGTGCTTGCCTTGAATGTCGATATTATAGGCTTCCAGTAAGCGCATAATGCCTTTCGGAGTGGCGCAGCCGTAGGCTTCTTCGCCCATGCTCATACGGCCAAAACCCAGACAGGTAACGCCGTCGACGTCTTTTTCCAGAGCGATAGCGTCAAAGCAGGCGCGCTCATCGATCTGGGCAGGGACGGGGTGTTGCAGCAAAATGCCGTGTACATTTGGGTTGTTGTTCAGCGACTCGATCTCAGCCAGTAACTGCTCGGTGGTGGTTTCCTCGGGCAGTTCAACTTTCAGGGAGTCCATGCCAATGCGTTGGCAGGCGTTTCCTTTCATTTTTACGTAGGTGGCTGAGGCGGGGTCGCCGCCAACCAGAATCGTGGCCAAAATAGGGGTTTGGCCGCTGCTGCGGGCTTTAAGTGCTTCGATGCGACTGGACAGTTCTTCTTCTGTTTTTTGGGCTAGGGCTTTGCCATCTAACAGTAGGGCGGGCATGGGCTGAACCTCGGACAATTAAAAACGGCGTATTCTCCCATAGCTGGGGCAGCAGGCCAAGAATTAGGCCGCATTGGGCGTGCAGAATTTGGCTTTTAGCACCGCCCCAGGGAGGCTTTTCAAAGGGAGTTTGAAAAAGCGCCAAAACGCATAAAATAAAGACATAAGTTGCTGAATTAAAAGAAATTTAACTTTTTTTGAAAAAGGCGTTGACGGCCATGGGGGGCATCTGTATTATTCGCACCTCCTGAAACGCGGCAGTCGCCGAGTTTAGTCGGAGTGTAGCGCAGCTTGGTAGCGCATCTGGTTTGGGACCAGAGGGTCGGGGGTTCGAATCCCTCCACTCCGACCATCTTTTCGAGCCACGTTTGGCCTTTTCGGCGCCCGTAGCTCAGCTGGATAGAGCATCCGCCTTCTAAGCGGATGGCCGCAGGTTCGAGTCCTGCCGGGCGCGCCATTTTTCATAAATGATGTTTCCATCCAGCACACACCCTCAAGGATATTCATCCTTTGCAGTGGTGGCTGTAGCTCAGTTGGTAGAGCCCCGGATTGTGATTCCGGTGGTCGCGGGTTCGATCCCCGTCAGCCACCCCATTATACTTAGCGTTCCTCGTTATCACCTACTAACAAAAACCTCTTTCAGAACATATTCAGAACATGTTTCAGAAGATAAAGCGCTAATCTGTCGCTTCAACCTCTTTCAATTTACGCATATAAACCGCCTTCATTCGCGCCGATTTATGGCCGCTCTCATTGGCTTTGTGGTCGCTAATTCCTTTCGCTTTTATATCGTGAAAAGTAAAGCGCTCTTTCAAAATGACTTGCTTTCCATCAATTGCTGCACCCGTTGTCAGTGCCGTTTTCATAATGCGAGACCATGCCGTTTTGCGGCTGCTGTCTAAAAGCCTGGCCCCGGTACGCCCGCGAAATAATGGCCGGTCCATCGGTGCTGGTGCTTCCGGATATAGGGACCGCGCAAAATCCACCGCTGCTTGAAGGCGAGGTGTCCACAATGTGAGTTCATCATCACTGCCTTTTGTGCGAGCCAGATAAATTCCCTTGTCGCCAATATCAGTTTCACTAAGGTTGCGAATCTCTGAAGAACGGCCACGGCACAGGTAAGCTAATTCCATCATCGCCGCAATGTACTTGTACGGCGAAGTCCTGGCCACTTCATAAACCACTTTGTATTCCCAGTCTTCGATATATCGCTCGCGGGATTGCTCCAGAAATTTCTTAACCCTTTTGGCTGGGTTTCCATCAACGATTCCACGTTCGTCTGCCCAGCTGAAAACAACACTCAAAAAACTATGATGTCTGTTCGCCGTCACAGGTTTGTCCTCGCCCATAACGTCCATGAATTTGCGAATATGGGGCGGCTTCACTTTCTTTGGCTCCATATTCCCAAACACACGGACAACAGCACCCTGATAGCGTTTGTAGTCTTGCTGAGTGCGGACACTGAGTCGTTTAAACTGTGGACTCGCAAAGTACAAGTCGATAACAAACGCCATCGTCTCGCGTCGTTGAACTGCCATGACGGCTTGATCGTATGCTTTCCAAACATCACGCTTAACAGCTTCGGACTCTTTGCCATCTGCGGGCAGCTTGCGAAGGGGGGTAACTTTCCCACCTTTGGGCTTCCACTCATATTTGCTGCGGCCGCGATAAACTCGAGGGGGCATCCAGTTGTCAGCGGGGTTTTTCCTACGCCCAACCATTAACGCAATCCCTCGATGTTAAAGCCATCGTCATTACCCACTTGCGGCAGTAATTGGCTCAACCGGCTGACCATGTCCCAGGTTACTGGGGGTTTGCCATCTGCACTGATAAAGGGCTGAATGCCATTGTCTCGAAGCACCTTGATTTGATCCTTCGCCCGCTTGCGGTCGGTGATAGCAATCAGTTCCTCTTGCGATAGAAGAGCGCTCATACAGCCTCCTAATTTAGTTTTACCCAGACAACCGCCCCTCTGGGGTGTTTGTATGGGACTGGTTTTTCATAACGAAGTGGGTTCTTAAGAATCCATGGGTAGCGCCACTTTTCCAGAAGCTCAGTTTCATGTTTCTCACCAAGCAGACAAAGACAGTGCTTTTCTCGATGGTGCTGGGCCTGCTCGATCGTCAGTGCTGGCAGTGAATCTGTTAGGTTCACTTCTCCCACAATCAAACCGCTACCTTGTTCGATCAACCCAGTTCGACCACGAACCTTGGTTGGCGCGCTGCGCATTTCCCAGGGCTTATAGCCGGCGAGAATCATATCAATCCACGGCTGGCGAACTATAAGGGCTCGATTAATCACTGGACCTCCATAGCAAAAAGGTTTTGCTGACTGCTTTCTGCTTTGTAACGTTCAGCTGCAGACTGAAAGTAATCTTTGTCAATCTCGGTACCGACAAACTCTACGCCGGCTTTGAATGCCGCGATCGCACAGCTTGAACCTGTAAGTGGTGTGCATGTTGAAATCGAACTGGAACTCAATAGCCACACGTTTGTATTTATGGTTGAGAAGTGGAATCAGGATCGACGTTTTGCAAGCAACCGATTCCAAATTCAGTGTGTCAGCAACACGCAAAAGCTGGCTGCGCCATACTTCGCGCAGCGCTCTAAAATATTCGGAGCAATTAACGCCAAACAGGCTGCCGAAGGTGAGTTGCAAAATACCGGGTTCAGCTTGAACTGGGATACCAATGTGCTGCCTGATTGGCCAATACCAGCTGGTGCGTTCAGCTATCAATACCAGACGCCCATTGAGGTGATCAGTCGAATTGCCGAAGCTGTGGGCGCTGTGATTGTACCAAGCAAAAACGCCAATCAAATCACCATCCAGCCGCGCTTGAAGGTAAGCCCGTGGGCGCTAGCGCCAAATGATGCCGCTGACGTGATCATTCCTCACGAACTGATCCAATCTATTGGTATGGACCTGCAGCAAGGACAGGTGGCTGACACGATTCTGGTTAGTGGTGTTTCGCATGGTGTTATTGCCAGCGTGACGCGAGACGGGCAACCTGGTAACAAACCTGCTCCGGATGTTGTCGACGAGCTGATAACGGATCAGGCGGCGGCCTTGGTGCGCGCCAGACAGGAGATCGGGCAGTCTGGCAAACATGCTCTTTATGATTTGTCGCTGCCTGTTCCTGAGTCCGCACAGGCGCCTGGGCTGATATTACCTGGGCAGGTGGTTGAAGTTCAGGTAAACGGACAAACCGACTGGAAAGGCTACTGTATTGGTACTGCGATCAATGCACCTAGCTCGGGAAATGTCGCTCTTACTCAGACGCCCAAAGTGGTGAGACTTTATGATCATTAGTGACAATATATTCAAGCAGTTCAAGTCTCTGATACCAGGTGGGCAGAGGACCATCATCACAGTCAGCTCTGTAGGCAGCGACGGTACAAGCCAAGGCACGCTTATGAATGGTGATTTCATCAAGGTCCAGGGAGACTCTGTGGCAGCAGGTGAAAAAGCCTTGGTGGTTGATGGGCAGATAGTACAAGGGCTTGGGGCATTAAATACAGCAAATCTTACCTTGTACTAGTCTACAAGCATTATTTGTAATTGAGTGACGTTAGAAACGCAATACGTTGCTGCACAGTGAGTTTTTTATGAACTGCCTTTTTAAATAAAACCCCAAAAAATATACAACAGAAGCCGGTCATTGATCCTACGAGGTAGTGTTTGAATTGTAATCCTTCTCCGAAAATACCCACCCCAATTACCAACAGGAATACAGGGAGTGTTAACAAGAATGCTGTTATGCAAGCACCACTATTAAACTTAATTAGTTTTAGTTCATTTTCTGATTGCTGAATCAAAGTATCTACGTGAGATCTGTTGTCAACTGTTGCAGCACTTAGTGATTTTACTGAAATGTAAAGAGTGTAGATTCCAATAGCCAAAGCTAGGATTAGAAATCCTGAAAAAAGAATTATGTCAGCATATGATGGCAATCCGGAAATGATTTCTGAAACTATTAGTACGCAGAGCGCCAAGCTCGCTACTACAGCAACCCACATTTTGAGCTTTATTTGCAGAATGTTTTTCTTTACTTCTTTTGTGATCCTTTCTTCGGAAGGAGCACCAGAACAAACATAGTCGTCAGCTAACTTCCAGTTTTCGGTCATCGTATCCCAAATGTTATCGATCTCAGACATAACGTTTCTCCATCAATTTCTTTAATTTATTCTTTGCGCGGTTTAATTGGACACCAACATTTCCTTCTGTTAATCCTGTAATTTCAGAAATGTCGCTATAACTAATCCCTTCAAGGGATAGTGCTATAAGCTGGCGTTGAACAACTGGTAATAATCTAATATTGTTCAGCATATACTGAAACGATTGATCTGATTGGAGTTGCTGTTCTGGTGTGTTTTTGTCGCACTCAAATGAATCGTCAATTTGTTGGTGGTGAATGCTGCTGTACTTCGAAATGTGGTTTAAAGCTTGGTTGTAGGCCACTCGATATACAAATGTGTGTAGGCTACTTTTTCCCTGAAACCTTGGTAACGCCTGCCATATGGCCAGTGACATCTCTTGAAGCAAGTCCTGTTGTAATTTGACATCTGCCTCGAAGGTTGCTGCGATCTTTATGAGTGATAGCCTATATTTCTTAATGACCGACTCAAAATTCAGTTCGTTGTTAGGCATTTGATTGCTCGCATGTCGTTGGTATTTTGCCTGAAGCTTCGATCTGTAGTCGCTTAAGCCGTTGATAAGTCTTGTTTTCCATATAAACAAAATGCCGATTTGTGTGTTTTCAATTGGTGATCTAGGTTCTTTTAAAATGATTAGTATGGAAAAGGCGAAAAAACTTACACAAAAATTTAGTTTTCTATCGCTAATGTTGAATATGTCGAATTTAGTACATGCTGCCAAGAGCAACTCACTTCGTACCCAGGTCAAATAGCCATCTACTCGGCTATATTTTTCATTTCACCCAGAATAGAGGCGGTGACCTTTCCCCAGAGTTAGAACCACTGCCAGGATGAGATTTTCATAAGTTACGCTGCTTTTTCTGCAAACTCAACTGGTGGTATGTAGCCCAATGAACTGTGTGGTCTGACATTGTTATAATGCTCTCGCCATTGATCAATCTCGAAGCGAGCTTCGTCCAAGCTTCTAAACCAATGCTGATTCAAACATTCATTCCTGAACTTGCCATTTAGGCTTTCAACAAAGGCGTTCTGTGTAGGTTTTCCTGGCTGGATAAAGCCAAGCGAGATACCGGTTTCCTTGCTCCAGAAAAACATAGCTTTACTGGTGAACTCAGTTCCATTGTCGCAGATGATTTTCTTGGGCTTCCCTCTCTCCTCACATAAGCGATCAAGAAATCGAGCCACTTGACGCCCACTGATCGAAACAGAAACCAGTTGCCCAACCATCTCGCGGGAATAATCATCCACTACATTCAATACTCTGAATCGGCGCCCATCGCTGAGCTGGTCAGACACAAAATCCATTGACCAGCGCTGATTGATTTCCAGCGGAACCTCCATTGGTTGCCTTGGTCGATGCAGCTTTTTACGCTTCTGGGTGCGTACCTGAAGCCCTTCTTCAGTATATATTCTGTAGGTTCGCTTCTTGTTCACAACCAAGCCTTCAGCCTTGAGGAGCCCATGAAGCAGCAGATATCCATAGGCCGATTGTCGAGCTGCCAGCTCCTTCAATCGAGAGCGAAGCTCGCCATCGTTAATAGGCCTAGCTTCGTATCGATAGCCTGTGCGACTGATGCCCGCAAGTTTGCATTCCGTCCGCTTACTAACGTGGTGGGCTGTAATCATGAGCTTGGCTGCCTGTTTGCGACTGGCGGGCTTCACCACTTTTTTGAGAGAACATCCTTCATAGCTTCAACTTCAAGAAGCTTGTCAGCAAGCAGCTTCTTTAGCTTATTGTTCTCAGCCTCAAGTTCTCGTAGTCGTTTAGCTTCGTTAACTTCTAAGCCCGCATACTTACTGCGCCAGTTGTAGAAAGTGCCGTTGGATATGCCTAATTTACGGCAAATGTCTTCTACCTTGGCTCCCGCCTCATGCTCTTTGATGGCCTCAATAATCTGTTCTTCGGTGTAACGCTTCTTCATAGTGAGATCTCCTTCCCCTAAGGTTAATTGGAAATCTCATCGAGGTCATGGTTTTAATTTCTGGGGAAAGGTCAGCGGTCTAAGCTCTGTTCTGTACTTTTCTGACTCATGAATGCTGAACTTATCTTCAGGTACAAAAAAGCCCCGGCGATGCGGGGCTTCATAAATATTGATTTCTGAAACTAATCAGATCTTCTATGCGTCTTCCGGCCGTATCTAGCGACAACGGCAAGCGCTACACCGAGGAACAAGATTCCCAATGGAGGAAGTGATGGGACACCGGTCGCTGAAGTAGAGGTGAGAGTTCCAAAGTGTGATATAAGCATGTGAAAGTTAGCGCCAGCTAAGAACGGTACGCCACCATTTTCTGCAAGTAAAGGCTCAGTAGGCCCGGCCGAATTGGCCAACAACTGGTAACCATTACCGTCTGAAGCGTGAACTGTCACGTAGTAGGTGCCTGGGGACAGTTGTGAGGTGGTGAGCGTAAATTCATCAAGGTTGGAATTATTGCCGGCAACGGTAACGTCTGTGTATACAGAACGACTAACTAGTGTTGCCGGCCCAGTTTCTATTAAGTTGAATGGTGAGGCAACATTTCGAATAGCATACTGAAAAGCAGCTGCACTTGTGACTGTGCTATTACTTAGTTGTCGGATCCTGGTGATTACTGTTGGAGCTGTAATCGACACCTGTGTTAACAGTATCTGTCTACTACCTGCACCTGCTACTTGGTTATTTAAGCTGTTCGATGCTGCTAAGACGTGACCGGTGATTCTATCCGTCAGGGTGATCTCTTGGGCTGTGGAGTTCTGGCTCAAGAACAAAGTCAGAAGTAATACAATCGTATGAAGTGGTTTGTTGAACATCTAATCCATGGTCCGTTTAGTTATTTTCGTTATTCAGTTAAATTAACTGCTTAGTCTACCACTTTCGTATGGTTTGGTGCCATTTCTTGAATTAGGCGACTCTAGACAAATTATAAGATGCTGTATATACATACAGTATGCAGATTATATTTAGACACAATTTCACCGGCCTCATAACGGATCGAAGCTCCCGAGATCACATACGGGTAGAGGGCTTTGACCGCCTTTCCCCTTGGCTGGGCATATCGACAAGCGCCGTATTCCAGTTGGTTCTGAGCCTGTCAGGCTTTCAGCTAATGCTTGGCGCACTGATTTTATGAAGCCCTGGAGCTACCTTAGGGGCGGTCAATTCATACACGGCGCATTGGTCCACCATGAAACCAAGCCCCACGTGTGCGTGGTCACCGATCAGTGGCTGCCGCTGATTACCGAGCCATGTTGATTTTTGATCGTCAATTGAGGGAGAGTAGCCCAGCAGATAACCAAGCTTACATTTAGATTGGTTTGCAAGATGTACTTACGCAACTTCTTGGCTCTTGTATTGGAATAGATCGTAGTTCATTTGCATTGTTAGCCAAAGCTTGGCATCTCCACACTCGATACTTTCCAGTGCCACAGCGACCTCTGTGGATACAGCCATGGCTCCAGAAAGAATACGGTGCAAGGTCGTGCGATGAATACCTAGTGTCTCGGCCACTTCCTTCACAGTGTTAATTTTATTCCCGTCCTCATCCTCGATCAGCCACGCTTTGATGACTTCTCCAGGGTGAGATGGGTTGAATATTTCCATTTGATCTCCTCAGTGGTAATCCCCATAATCTAAGAGATAAACATCGCCATCATTAAATTCAAAAAACAAACGGTAGTTACCGCTTACGTTGATGGCGTATTGGCCGGCTCTGTCACCTTTTAGTGCGTGAAACCGCCACCTGCCGTTTAAAACCTCAAGAGAACTCATGCTGTTTAGCACAGACACCCTGTCACTTATCCTTTTGGCGTGATCGGCGACGATTCCCTTGGTGTTTCCAGTCTTCAAAAATTGCTCTAATCCCTTGTGGGCTATCGTTTTAATACTCATTGTAGAAAAGCCTTACGTTGGCAGGCGATCTTTTCAAGTTACGCCTGATGTTAGTAAAAAAGCCTCTCCTTTGAATCTTTACCACTAGCACGTTACAAAGCGTAGCAACATTCGCTACGTGTTGCAAATTTTGCTACACACTCACTGCCCAAGTACTTGTACAGTCTCAAATCATAAGCAGGAAGCTATCACGCATACCCCAAAAAAGGACTCAAATTTTCCAGACATAAAAACGGCCAATCTAGGGTTTATGGGGGCTCTAGAGGGCCAAACTCGGGTTTTCAAGTCTGGAAAAAAGCGGGATTAGCGTTGATTTATAAGGGAAAACTATGTGATTGTGATTCCGGTGGTCGCGGGTTCGATCCCCGTCAGCCACCCCATTATACCTAGCCTGTAGCGTAATCACTTACTAACTTTTTCCGTTTTCCGATCATTTTCCGAAGATGGGGCTTATTCTGTGGCGTCGATCTCGTCAATTTTACGCATATATACCGATATCATTCTCTCGGACTTGTGCCCGGAATGGTTGTCCTTGTGGTTTGAAATTCCCATGGCTTTTATGTCGTGAAAGGTAAAGCGTTTTTCCAGCTTGATTTGTTCGTCATCGATGTTGATGCCTTGGTCTAGGGCCTTTTTCATAACCTTTTGTCCTTCTAGGTTCTGAAAAGCGGCCTGGTGGTAAGCCCTGACGCGTCAGGTAACGCGATTTCTTAATCAGCTATGTGCAGAGCGGGGAAACCCGAGAAAATCATCTGCGACAATGGAGCTGATTTCACCGGCAAAACTTGTTCTTCTGGAACGAGGAATCTAGTGCCTCGTTCGGATTTATCCAGCCAGGTAAACCCGCACAGAACGCCTTTGTTGAAAGCCTGAATGGCAAATTCAGGAATGAGTGTTTGAATCAGCATTAGTTTGAGAACTTGGACGAAGCTCGCTTCGAAATTGATCAATGGCGAGAACACTACAACAATGTCAGACCACACAGTTCACTGGGCTACACACTGCCAGTTGAGTTTGCTGGAAAGGCCGCGTAACTTATGGAGGTCTCATCCAGTAAGTGGTTCTAACTCTGGGGAAAGGTCACGATGAGTACGGTTTTCAGTGTTTAGAGATTTTGCTGATTTCTATCTAATGAAACGCGCCTTTCGACGCGCTTCAGTTTTAGCCCGACAATCAGCTGTTGAAGCTAATTGCAGAATTTGAGTTTTATTTACTTTTCATGCGGTGTTTATTGTACCGGTCCGCTGTATTGGCTCGCACAAGTTGTTCCAGTACAGGAGCTGTTTAACATTTCATGCAAGATAGCACCGGTGTTGATTTTGGCCCCAAAGTGGCCAACGCCATCTGCATCTCCGCCTAATAGATTTAGAGGGCTAAAATCATCAAAGTTCATATCGATAGTGCTGGCAAGTGAGCCGGCTCCGACGTTGATTTGTGACTGCACGTTGGGTTGGTTGTTAAACAGGGCACCACTGTCACAAACATTAAAACCTATAAGAGTACTGCAGTGGACTTGGTCGCGAAAGCCCGCGTGAAGGCTATAAAATTTAACGGCGCTGTTGTACTGGGGCGCGCGGCGCATGCTTTTGTTGCTGCTGCTTCCTGTCCAGTCATTGCGTCCCCAGCTTACGTAGAAGGCGCCTGTGCTAGGGTGTAGCCCAAATGTGTAACTGTCGTAAATATTTTGCCCCGCGCATGTTGGAAACAGAGGGTTGGCATAACCCACATAGCGGCAAGACTGCAAACCACGAACAGCCCCCGCGATGTTAATAAAGCGTCGCACGCTTCCCCATTTTGAATAGCGTTTTAAAGACGAAAGAGCCATGCTCACGCCCAGGGAATGAGCGACGATGTCCACCTCGCTTTTTCCGGTATACGCTTTCACGCTATCGATAAAGTCTGCAAGAATAGCTTGCTTGTCTTCTTCGTGATAGTTGGAGCCAGGCATGGATCGCTCGAAGGCGCTTAGATAGCTAATGCCGAACAGCTCACAGTCGTTATATCCCTGCGCTTTAAATTCATCGTACACGCTGCGGCTGGGCAGGCTATAACCGGGAGCCGCTTGGGTGGGTGGTGCGTCCCAATTAATCGCTTGGTCGCCGTTACCGTGGATAAAAATGACGGGTGTTTTACTCGCACTGCACTGGCCGCCGCCAAAACCACCGTATCCACTTGTTGGCACAAAACCGCCCGCAAACTGGTCTTCTGCACCAGAGCAGGCTGGAAAGTTGTAGTTTCCACAGCTTAGCGACAGTGTTTTTTGCGGGAAAGTTAAACTGAAAAGAGCGGTGGAGATACTGGCTAATAAAATAAAAAATTTGCTTAACTGCATACTGAACGTCCTCTTCGCATTATTGTTTTAAGGCACTTCAATTGCAGGCTAGCACGCAAACAAAAGCTCTGGATATGCGACCTTAGAATGACGTGGCATCTATTATGTCAACTGGGTTTGTGGGGTGCTTGGCGCCAATATGAGTGACTCAAACTTCGCATTACCTAAGTCAGTCGTTCGACAAGTCGGATGCACAGTTTGTAGTTTCTGAATTTTCTATGAGTAGGCATTACTCTGCCGAGGGAAAAGCAAGACAATGCTTGTGCCCACAAAGCTGCCTGCGAGTAGGCAGCTTTGTGGGCGCCGCAAGTGGGAATCAAACCGGCTGGACGTCAGCCCCATACCCAAAAAATACAGCCAGCATGAGGACGATCGAGGCGGCCAGCATCAGTTTCAAAATCAGTGGGAAGCAGAATCGAAACCAAGCGCTATAGGGAACGCCGGCCATACCAATAATGCCCATTAAAACGGCATTCGTGGGAATGATCATATTGGAAAAACCATCACCAAATTGGTAAGCCAGTACAGCGATTTGTCGATTCACGCCAATCAAGTCGCTGACGGGGGCCATCAGGGGCATGGTGACGTAGGCTTGCCCGCTACCAGACGGAATAAATAGATTCAAAACACTCTGCATGATGAACATGCCAACCGAGGCCAGTTCGGCTCCCAGATGGGAAAGCGGGAGAGACATGGCGTGAACCAGGGTGTGTAAGATCTGGCCATCCTCCATGATGAGCGCGATTCCGCGGGCGACGCCGACGAGAATCGCGGTTGTCGCCAATTCTTGAACGCCTTCAATAAATTTATTGGCGGCGTCGTCTGCGCTGAGTTTACCCACAATGATGGTAAACAAGCCCCATAAAATAAACATGGCGCCAAGCTGGTAGAGATACCATCCTTTTTCAGAAATACCCCACACCGCGGTGGCGATGGTGGCAATTAATCCAAACAGGATAAATTTATGTCGTATATTGAGCTCGGGGTAATCGAGGGTATCCTTACCAGCGAGGGGGCAAGGTTGGCCAACAACGTAAGATGTAGATGGGTCGGCCTGTACCATTCGCATATAGCGCCAAACATGGTGAAAGCCGATAAGTACAAAGGGCAGAAAAATCGCCAGTCTCAGTTCAATGCCCGAATACAGGGGAACCTCTGCAATTTGCTGTGCCACCATAACGGTAAAAGGGTTAAATGCCGAGACACCGTAGCCAATGCCATAGCCTGTGACTACCATGCCAACAGCGGTCATGGCGTCCAGTTTCATTGCTTTGCATAGGCCAACGAGGATCAGCACAAAGGGGATGTATTCGCCGGCGGTTCCGATCGCACTGGAGGTCAAGGAAAAAACAAAGATCACCATGAAAATCAGCATCTGAGGCTTTGTGCCAAAGCGCTCAAGCAAGCTTCCTATCAAGGCGTCAATGGTACCTGTCGCTCTGGCAATGGCCAAAACACCCCCCACTGTGAACACAAAGAAGATAATGTCTTGTGCGGCAGCAAACGCTCTGGGAATAGCGACGAGAAAGTCGAAAGGGGTGAGTCGAATTTGATTTTCCGCGACGCTGTAAGTGCCTGCGACAACAGCCTGACGCCCATTTTCGAGAGTGATGGTTTCAAAAAAGCCCTGTGGCACTACCCATGTAGCAAGATAGGCGACAAGCATCATTCCTAACAATAAAACCAGCGTGTGCGGTATTCGTATTCCTTTGCTCATAGTTATTCTTCTGCCTTGTGCGTTTGGAAATAGGCCATCATATGCGGTTTTGCTTGCAAAGCAAGGTGTTGCTTGGTGTATAAGAGGAGATTGTGATGTTGGCGGAAATTGTGGCGGTTGATTTGAGCTTCCATATCAAGAATTTGCGGTGAATTGGTGAGGTGTAAGTATTATAATCACCCGTACATCCTTATGTGCCAGATGATATTAAGGGAGCGTTTACAGGAGTTTGCCATGAGATATCTTCTTTGTTTGTTGTTCGTTTGTGGAACAATTGCTTGTTCTTCCGTTCCTCAAGAACAGCTGGATGGCTATCCCCAGTTCACTCCTGAAGAAATGGGGGTAAATGTGCTAGACAAGTTAGTGAAGAGCCCAACTCCCAGATACCCAAGTCTTGCTCTAGAGGTGGGCTTGGAAGGGTATTGCATTGTTCAGTTCAATATCACTCCTGATGGGACCACGTACAATTCCAAGCGTATTAAGTGTACACACCCCATTTTTACTTCTTCCTCATTGAAAAGTGCTGACGAGCTATTGTTTGAAAAACCAATGTACAAAGGTCAGCGCGTCATTATCAAAGATGTGAGTTGGAAAGTTTCTTTTGCGATATCAAAATGATGTTTATTCGATTTACTCGCATTCAGTTGAATGAGGTGGGGGCTGATGATGCCCAACTTAACAGCATTCATGCACAGATAACTCGTTATGTGAGTGAAGACTTCGAGGCCGACCGTTCACGTGTGGAATGGGCGCCGTTACTATACCGCGGTGTATGCGGATGTGGCTCGGGATATCAGTTGTGTGTTATGTCATAACAGTCACCCTGATAGTGCGAGGAATAACTTTCGAGGTGGCGATGTTTTGGGTGGCTTTGTTGTCCGAGTGGATTTGGAGGAAGCGAATTAAAGGTGGCTGTCGCCAAGTTAAAGCGGGGTCAGGGAATAGATTCTTTCTGTTTGCCGCTGGTTATAGCGTTTTGGAGCATTTTTAAATAGGAAGTTGCGCATTGCTGACAAGATTGGGTTTTTCAGTTGAGAAATGTACCCAAGTTGCCAACTCATGTTCACGATCATGGTTGCTTTGTTTCTTCTGGCCTGTTCAAATTTAGCAAATGCGCTTTCAATGGGATCTGTGGCGATGTAGTGGCTCAGAACGTAAGCGTCTTCAATCGCTTGGCAAGCACCTTGTCCCATGTTTGGCGTGGTTGCATGGGCGGCATCGCCAAGTAGGCAAACTGACCCCCTGTGCCAATTGGGAATGGGTTTCAAGTCTGCAATTTCACTTTGGTGTATTCTGTCTGCTTTGGTTTTCGACAGAATGTCATTGACGATAGGGGCGTACGTCTCGAAACGCTCTGGAAGCCCGTGCATACCCAAGCTTTCTCGGCTGTCGTACAGGCCATACCAATAAACCTGATTGTCAGCGACCTCGACAAAACCAAAGCGTGAACCTCGCCCCCACAGTTCATTCAACTCGTTTTTAAAATGCTGAGGGAGGTGGATATTCGCAATGCCTCGCCAACACATCTGATTTGGTTTACGAATTTGGCTCTTATCGAATAAGCGCTTGCGTGTTGTTGAATGGATGCCATCCGCAGAAATAACCGCATCGCATTCGAACTGGCTTTTATCTGAAAAGTGAAGGGTGGTTGTTTTTCCAGTTTGAATATTAACCACTTGCTTGTTGAGTACTATGGTATTGTTCTTCAGTTTGCTTACAAGCAGGTTTTGTAGATCGGATCGTTTAATGGCTACGCTGCTCACGTCAAATTTCTGGTCGAAGTACTGGGTGTCGATAGCGTTTATGTCTTCCAGTGTGGACGTTTTGATCTTCAGCGAATTTAAAGGCTTGCCCAGAGCGGTGATGGTCGTTTCCAGGCTGAGGTTGCGTAATACCTGCATCGCGTTGTGGGCGAGTATGATACCGGCACCGACCGGTTTCAAAACAGGAGATTGCTCGAAAATGCGCACCTCAATGCCCTGACGTTGTAGAAAGAGTGCGGTGGTAAGCCCGCCAATGCCGGCCCCTATGATGGCTATTTGCATTGGAATTTAAATCACTTTAACCATATTCAAGGTTTCGCCTGCATTGCGGAGGCAAACAAACCCGGCTTTTGCCTGGCATGAAACAACATAGATGCTTGCCTGTGTTGAAGAACTGAAAGTGATGCTGTATTGAGCGGTTATCGCATCGTCATCAATGTTGAGCACAAGCGCTTTTTTATTTACTGCCTTGCCTTCACCCGCCTGGAATGATCGCTCATTGAGATCCAAAAATGCGGCGGAAGCATAAATGTCGTTGTTTCTGGGTGTGGTGTAAAACTGAACAAGAAAACGATTGCCCAGCTCGGTAATTCGCCAACTACCACTGGCACTGATGACGTAGTCGGGTTCACTGGAGCTGGGTTCAACCTTTTGGATGCCAAAGCCCTGTGTGGCCGGGTTCCATCGCAATTCAATGTCTAGGGCTTTGCCATCCACCATGGCGCCCTGCACGGTGAGGGAGTTCCCGCTGCTGGCTGATATGGTGCTGCCGTTATTCAGTACCACGGCGCCAGAGTTGTTCAGGAACTTCTCGCTGATGGGCGCCACGGAGAAGCTTACGGTGCTGTCTCTATGGTCACCGACCAAATTATAAGCTCTTACTCGTGCTGTATGAGTGCCGGCCTTCAGGGCGTTGTAGTTGTAGGCCATTGAGAAGCCAGAATGCTCCGAGTTCTGATAGTCCGGGTAGGCATCACCAACGTCTGTACGGATACCACCGTAGGGAATATCGGCGACATATTTGTCATCAATAAATAATTCAATTCGATCGATGCCGGATTTATCAATAGCCCAGCCTCGAAGGTTAGACACGCCGGAGTGAGGTGTGGCCGATACGGGTTCTTCCAGGGATACGCGAATACTGTCATCGACCGCGCTGCTGACGTTCAGGGAGATTGAGCACAGTAGAGTCATACATAGGAATATAAAGCGGTTCATGGGTCGTCCTTAACACATAGATAGGCGAGATCGCTAGCGTAGCAGATTTACCTTGTGGCTTTCTATGTTCCTTAAGGAATAATCGGTGAATTCACCTGAACTTTACTCTGGTGATATCAGGGCATTGGTGGTTGGGGAATGCGGCGTCAAATATCGTCTTCAGGTGTCATGCATTGACGTTTGTCAAACGTGATCAGGGCGCGTTCGTGCCAGGCTTATGGTCAAGACATTATGGGGACTGTTGTAGCGAGGGGAAGGTGTCGAAGACCAATGGTGCGGTGTAAAACTAAGGGTTCGATTCTAAAACAAGGGCCGCAAAGAGGCCCTTGTTTTAGCTTGTTCGCTAACCGTTTTGTCGCCAGCCTTTATGGGCTAGGCAAAATCAGGTGATCGAAATCGTCGCAGTTGTTTTTGAAATGATCAAGTAAAGTGACCTTGCGCTGGGAAAAGTAAGCTAAGGTCAGCGCGTCAATGATAGCCTTACCTTGGCGGTCGTTTGCGTTATAGCGATAGTTCAGAGGAATCGATTCACCATTGGACAGGTGAACCAGAACAGAAGAACCGTAATCTGGACCACCTTGAATATTGGTGATGTAACCGAATTCCAATTGAGTAATAAATTGATTTTCCGCGCAGATGACACCGGGGTTTCGTTTGTGGCCGGTTGCCAATGCCTGTCCTGAAATCAGGAAAGCAAGTGCTGATAAAAGTACTAGTTTTTTCATACTATCTCCTCATATGTTGATCGGTCAATATACAGGTGTAACTACGCGGTGCTATGGTGGAAAAGCATCAATTTTATTGGTGGCATCAAACCAATCTATTAAGTTTTTCCGAGAGGTCTTGGCGGAGAAACCTAGATAAGGTTCCTGGCTTCTATACAAGATCTAAATGGAGTTGGTGTCGAGGGGAGCGCTTGCTTCTTTCAATGAGTGTTGGATGGATAGAGCACACTGAAACCTACGGGCAGCTCGAAAAATATTGCTGCATCAAGTTCTGATAGGTTTTTTGACGTTTCACAATAGTGATTGCTTCGTTCCAATCCTGAATGATCTCTTCCCGAGTGTTTTTTGAAAAAGCGATGTACAGATCTTCACCACCTATCGTGAGGGTTTTCACGATAGCGCCTTGATGGCCTGGGGACATACAGCCACGGTATTGGATAGACGCCTCGCAACCGAGCCAGGCATCCAGTCTTCGATTGAGAAGGCCTTCGATTTTGATGGGCGAATGGGAATAACTTTTGATGTTTTTGAAGCCAAGTTGTTTGGCGCGGCGTTCGGTCGCTGAGTTTTCAGAAACGCCTATGCTTCCGAGTTGTTTGGCTTCTTCCAGAGAGCGAATGCTGTCTCTTCCGGCCGCCATGAAGAGAGAATAACGGCAGTTCGCAATTGGGCCAGCTCGCTTCAGGCCGTGTTTGTCGATGAGACTTTCTGAAACCAGAAGGGCCGAAAATTCCTGACCTTTACTCAAGGCTTGATAGGTTCGATTCCAGGGAACAATTTTAACTTCGGGTTTGGATAAGGAGAGATGAGGAGTGATTTCTTTGACCAGATCTACTGCGAACCCACTGAGCGTGCCAGCGTTGTCGATAACATAGGGAGGAAAGGCTTCGCCTTGAAGTATCCATTCTTCACGTGCGTCATTATTGAAATAAGAGGCGGAGGTGCTCAGGGATAAAGTCAGCAAAAAAGCAAGCATTGAACATTTTTTGTTCATGAAGGCATTTATGTCGAGATTCATTCTGAGGGTCATAATGAAGCCTGAATAAGTGGGGGAGACTAATTTCTGAACGGCAAACATTTTTAATTAATACTAATGGCGCAGAGAGAGGCTTTCTATAAGCTGAAATTACTAAATTCAGTCGTGGGAGGGGAAAATCAAATGGGGAGATCAATAATTGATCGGTCATTGCTTGATGCACAGGAAATTGCGCTTACATGGAAAAAAATCTCCGACTACGGTGCTGAACACAAAGCTGGTTCGTGCTTAGAGAGACACTTCTAAGCGTTGAACCGTTGCTTGGTGCAATGGATGATTGCCTAAACCGTTTTCCGAAATTTCATTCTTTGAGCAAAGGTCAGAAAACCCAAGCTCAACAGTACCAAGACGAATGGATTCATCGTTGGCACGGCGTGACTGTCCCCACTTGGCGGTGTCGACGCTGCGCTCACGCGCACTAGCATGGTTGCCCCACTTAAATCGGCGCTGTTCCCACCTGGGGGGTAATCGAAGGGGGTGCCGTCATTAGCAATGCGATTCGACAGGGATTCAAACTGGCTGATGCCGCTGGGGTTACTGACCTTCAGAAGAATTTTAGCCGAGTTGTTGCCCGTTCCTGAAATATCGTAATTTTTATAGTTCAGAGTGCCACTGTTGTTTCCATTGATATCTCGAATGGTGGGTGTTCCCTGAATGAGTTCAAAGCGTGTATTGGTCTGGCTTGAAGACCAGGTGTGGGTAGTAAATTTATGCCCATTGTTGTCGTCAGCGCCCAATAGAAAGTAGAGCTCTGTCGGTAGATTGCCCGCGCTGACGGTATAACGGTTATTAATGGTTTGTTGATCGGCTGGCAAGGTTTCCTTGCTGTTGTGTTGTCCCATGTTGGTACGAAACTGGTCAACATTGTTAAGCGACATGCCGCTGTTGGCAAAGATGGGGTCGGTAAATGATATTGTTCCACTGCTTCCTCGAGCAAAAAATTCCGCATTCAAGCTGATGCTCCCACCACCATTTCCCGTCCAGCTTCCGCTTACGCTGGAAACAAAACCTACATCGGCTGGCCAGGCAAGGCTTTCAAAATCGTGTCCTCCAATATTAATGACCGCTTGTGCTCGACTTTGAATGGAAAATGCCAGAAGCAAAATAAATAAAGTCAGCAACAGGAGGAGGGAACTGATAAAGCCGATTTCCTTTCGATACCTTAGTTGCTGTGCATGAGGGGTGTTATTGGTAAGGTGTGTGGCTGAGGAGCTAGTACTTTTGTTTGGCATTGTTTGCGGGCTTCTGTGGCTTGGGTCGCCTTCGCAGGCGTCTCGTGTAACGTTGAAGCTCCATGATGTTCATCAAAAATGAATGGCTTCTGAATGTTTTTTCAAACTTCAGGATTAGGTGGAAAGTTGGGGTTGTTGATCAGAATTTTATAGAAAAGTCTGGAATGGAGGCGCATTGCAGAATATGGCAATGCTTAAACAAAGATGGATTTTGATGGCGACTTTCGTTGCGCTTTTTTTATTGATGTTTTTATCTAGTTCTTTAGATTGATTCCTCCGACTACGGATACTATGTAAGTATTAATTTGGTTTAGCTTGTTCATGTCTTTTTGATAGAGCTCTACCGCCTTGTCGCTTCTCTGTCCGCTTTGACAGTAAAACACATAATGCTTGTTGGCCTCGGGATTAAACTTGCTTTTTATTTCTTCTAGAGGGAAGTTTAATCCCCCGATGTTATAAGCTTGGTGTTCGTCTTTTGTTCGAACGTCAATTAGCGTCGTTTTTTGGGGGTCGAGTTTTTCAAACCCTTCCCAGCTGATTTTAAATTCTTCATCCAGTTCTGGCTTGTGCCTGCTGAAGTGGTCAGCAGAAAAATCATGATAATTTTTGCTCCCTCGGCACAGTTCGCAATCCGGGGATGGCCGCAGAGTAATGCTGCGACTGGAAATGCCTTGGATAAGATGCAATTGGTTGTGTTCAGATTCCAAAGCAGGCATTCGCATCTGGGCGAGATAATTGATCGCTAGTAGGGCTTGCATATTACCAATGATTCCGGGCATAGCGCCGACAACACCCGCTTCATTGCAATTTGGCGTGTTGGTGAGTTCGGGGTAGAGGCATCGAAAACAGGACCGTTGGGGTTGTATTAAGGCCACTTGGCCTTCAAAACCCAAGACGCTGGCGTAGATCCAGGGAGTTCGATAGTGCGCGCAAATGTCATTGATCAGATAACGGGCGTAGAAGTTATCTGTGCAATCCAAGACAAGGTCACTATGTTTAATGAGTTGGTGTGCATTGTTCGGGTTAAGCGCGGTGTTGAGGCTTTTAATTGTGATATCGCTGTTGCTCGCTCGAAGGCGCTCGGCAGCCGCAGTGGCTTTGTTTCTGCCGATATCATTTTCCTTGAATAGGATCTGGCGCTGGAGGTTGCCTAAGCTAACGGTATCGTTGTCGACCAGCAGCATTTCACCAACACCCGCGGCTGCGAGATACTGCGCCGCTGGGCAACCCAGGCCACCGAGGCCAATGATGAGTACTTTTGCGTGTTTTAATTTGCGTTGTCCTTCGTGAGCAAAGGCGGGCAGCTGGACCTGGCGCAGATAACGTTCCTGTTCCCGCTCACTGAGATGACCGTGCTCTTCAGAGGGAGTGTGTACAAGGTCTGGGTTATGTCCTGTCATGCTGGTTCCGTTTTGACTTTTGCGATTAATTGTAGGAGTTCCTGTGCGGCGGCTTCGGGTTTATCCGCTGCAGTAATCGCCGAAATCAGGGCAATGCCGCTGCAAGTACAGCGTGCAACATCGCTGATGTTGTCATGGTTGATGCCACCAATAGCCACTACTGGACGGTCTTGGCTGTGCGCTAAGGAATCACACCAATACTGCAAACCCTCAAGTCCGTGGGGAACCCAAGGCATTTCTTTGCTCTGGGTCGAAAAAACCGGGCCGCATGCAATATACGATGGATCGATCGCCAGGCAGCGAACCAGCTCGAAATGGTTATGGTTACTGATACCCAGTCGTATTCCTGCTTGGGAAATCGCATTGAGGTCCGCGTTGTCGAGATCTTCCTGGCCGAGATGAATGCCATAGGCGCCGAGTTCAATGGCCAGTTTCCAGTGATCGTTAATAAACAAACGGCATGCGTATTGGCGGGCCAGTGCAATCGATTTTTCGATTTCCTGTTTGAGTTTATTCTCGGGAAGACCCTTGATTCGTAGCTGAATGGTGTGAATGCCAAGAGGAAGTAAGCGTTCAAGCCATTGATAGCTGTCGACGACGGGGTAGAGTCCCAAGGCCTCGGTTTCAGATGCCGCTCGTTCAATGCCCGCATGAGGCCCTATGCAGGCTAAAAACGGAGGTTGGGTTTTTGGAGGGGCGGAACCGCTTAACTCAATATAGTGAGGCCAGTGATGCTTGGGGAAGCCCACCGCGCTGATTGGTCCGGTTTCCTCATTCACGGCTTGCGCATGACGAATGCCTTCAGCCACGGCCATATTGGCGATTACCAGGGCATCGACCATATCGAATCCAAGTGCCACTGCTGACGCAACGCTTGTGGCCAGCGCGCAACCTGTGCCGCGGAGATGTTGTGTGTTCTGTCGGGCTTGTGCCAGCCCAAAGGTATGGTGTTCATGGCTGACGGTGTCACGGACTGTGTTGCTTTCGCTGTGTCCTCCTTTGACATACACCCAGTCGACACCATGTCGATGGAACCACTGCGCCGACGCTTGTATGTCATCGTTGTTGTTAATCCGAACACCGCTTAAGCATGCAGCTTCCGGTAAATTGGGTGTGATGAGGTCGCAATGGGGCAACAGCGATACGATGTTGTCAGCAACTGTTTGGGAGGCTAGGGCGCCGCCACTGCTGGCGACGGTAACGGGATCATAAATAACGGGAATATCAGCAGTAACAGCAAGTACTTCACACAACCATTGCAATTGTTCCGGGCTCGCAATCAAACCAATTTTGATGGCCTGGGGTTTTAGGGCCATGGCGGCATCAAATTGCGCCTGACAGTCTTGTCTGGATGTTGGGGTGCTACTGAGAACAGATTGGGTATTTTGAGCGGTGATGGCGGTGACCACACAGCTTTGGTGAACGTTCATCGCTTGGCAAAAGCGCGCGTCCATTTGTAAACCGGCCAGACCTGAGCTGTCGCTGCCTCCAATACACAATACCACGGGGCGGCTGGCCGATTGCGGTGGTGCTGCGTGACTGAGTGCTTTGCGATTCTTTAGGTCGCTGTGTTGACGATGACGTTTCTCTGCTTGCATGATTTCTCGTTACTCTTGCGGTCAGCGCGTGGGCTCATGTTCTGGATAGTGGTGCCAGAAGGGCGTGCCTAGGGTTGGCGTGCTGGGTTGTGCGGTGTCCTGCTCGGGCATTAGTCCGGCTTCGTATGCCAGGCGTCCGGCGCTGACTGCAAGCCCCATTGCTTTTGCCATCGACTCGGGGTTGTTTGCCTGGGCGACGGCGGTATTCAGCAGCACGCCATCGAAGCCCATTTCCATTGCTTGGCTGGCATGTGACGGAGCCCCAATACCGGCGTCGACAATCAGGGTCGCTTCAGGCAATCGTTGACGAAGCTTGCGTAAGGCATAGGGGTTGATCAACCCTTTGCCTGTGCCGATGGGTGCGCCCCAGGGCATTAGAATTTGGCAACCGGCCGACATTAGCTTTTCACAAAGCACTAAGTCGTCAGTGCAGTAAGGGAAAACCTCAAAGCCTTGGGCGACCAGCTCCTTGGTAGCCTCCAGCAAAGCAAATGGGTCGGGTTGGAGGCTGTAGTCATCACCAATGATTTCAAGCTTTATCCAGTGGGTGCCAAAAAGTTCGCGTGCCATTAGCGCTGTAGTTATGGCTTCCTTGGCGCTGTGACAGCCGGCGGTATTGGGCAGAATATTCAGATCGAGTGATTTTAATAACTGCCAAAACGATTCTCCATCGGCGCCATCGACGGACTGCCTTCTCAGCGATACCGTGACAATGTCGCTTTGGCTGGCCTTAATGGCGTTGCACATGATCTCCGGTGATGGATAAAGGGCGGAACCAATGAGGAGGCGGCTGCTGACTTCACGATCGGCGATCTTCCACATGATGTCTAGCCTCCTTGCATGGGGACGAGTAATTCCAAATCATCGCCTTCTTGTAAGATGATATTGGGGTACTGGCTGCGAGGGACAAATTGAGCGTTCACCGCAACGGCAAATTGCCGGGGCAAAGTTATGGCAGCATCTTCGTTATTCAACGATTCAAAGAAGGCTTGCAAATTAGCCGTCTCGGGGATTTCAACGGCCTTACCGTTCAAAACAATATTCATCGTAGATTCTCTTCTTCATTTCATTGAACAAATTCGGGCGAAGCCGTGTAAAAAAGGGAGCGGCTCAAGGGGGCCATTTCTCCTGAAAATGCAGCCTCATTTTGCCAGCGTCTCACACAAATATCGGCGAGGGCGGGGGCCAATAGAAAGCCGTGACGGAACAGCCCATTGATTTCAGTCAGTCCAGATTGACTCTGGATGCGGGGTTGGTTGTCGGGTAGTGCTGGGCGGCAATTGCTGCGGTTTTCGAGAATGCGCGCTTCGGCAAAACCAGGGTGAATGGCGTACAATGCGGACAGCAGTTCCAGCGCAGAACGCACACTCATTGGGCTATAGTCCTCGGCTTCAATCTGAGTGGCCCCCAGGACATATTCGCGATTGGCTTTGGGCACCAGATACAGGCGATAACGGGGGTGCATTAAGCGCACCATATGTGTTAGTTCCACGTCTTGGGCTTGCACATGGATAAGTTCTCCGCGAACGGCGCGCAAGTCTGGAAGCTGCTGCTTTGCGCCCATACCTCGGCAGTCAAATACATGATCAAATTTTTCTTGACCCGATTCGCTGGTGATACGGCCGGGTGCGATATGATGAACTTTGCACGGGCTTCGCCACTGGATGCCACAACTCTGCAGTGCCTTGGCCATGGTCTGTAATAGGCCGTGATTGTCCAGGCAGGCTTCTCTGGAGAGATACGTCGCTTGTTCAAAACGTTCAGCAAGCTCAGGTTCCAGCTCAGCAATTTGTTGTTTGTTTAAATGGCGAACGCTTTTTGTCTCAGAATCATACTCGCTCAGCTTCGCGCCGAGCTGTCGATTAAATCGTTCGAGGCTCGCTTGATCTTGACGATGAGCAATGACCAAGGTGCCGTTACCTCGCCAAAGATGTTCAGCTTGCCAGACTTTCAGCCATTTTTTCCACAGTGAAAGACTGTGCTGCCCCAATTGGAAAATGCTGTCTTCGGCCGCTTCAAGTTCACTGTAAGGCGCTAGCATGCCCGCTGCGGTGTAGGCTGCTGCTTGGCCAGTGTCTATGGCATCTTGATCGAACAGGGTAATGTCATGACCGGAGTCAGACAATCGCCATGCAAGGCAGCGGCCCATGATGCCGGCCCCGACGATGGCGATGTGTTGTCTCGATTGGTTCATGGATGCGCCTACACCTCGTGATAAATTTCACTGCCGCTGGCTTTGAACTTCTCGGCCATTTCCTCCATGCCAGCTTGTGCAAAATGGGATTCCGGAGACTCAAGCGACTCAGGATGCGCGGCAGCGTAGTCGCGTACTTCCTGGGTAATTTTCATGGAGCAGAATTTAGGGCCGCACATCGAACAGAAGTGAGCAACCTTGGCCGAATCTTTCGGTAAGGTTTCGTCGTGGAATGCGCGCGCGCGATCGGGGTCCAAGCTGAGATTGAATTGATCTTCCCAGCGAAATTCAAAGCGCGCTTTTGACAAGGCATTATCACGCAGCTGAGAAGCCGGGTGGCCTTTGGCGAGATCAGCCGCGTGAGCGGCAATCTTGTAGGTGATGATTCCTTCTTTGACATCGTCCCGATTCGGCAGGCCCAAGTGTTCTTTTGGGGTCACATAACAGAGCATGGCGCAGCCATACCAGCCAATCATCGCGGCACCGATACCGGAAGAAAAGTGATCGTATCCAGGAGAAATATCGGTCACCAGTGGGCCTAAGGTGTAAAAGGGGGCCTCATGACAATGCTTGAGCTGTTCGTCCATATTCTCTTTCACCATGTGCATGGGCACATGGCCTGGGCCTTCAATAAACACTTGTACGTCGTGTTTCCAGGCTATTTGAGTGAGCTCGCCCAAGGTGCGTAGTTCGGCAAACTGAGCGTCGTCGTTGGCATCGGCTATTGAACCTGGGCGTAAACCGTCTCCGAGAGAGAAGGTCACATCATAGGCCTTCATGATCTCGCAGATTTCTTCAAAATGGGTGTAAAGAAAATTTTCTTTGTGGTGTGCCAGACACCACTTAGCCATGATGGAACCACCCCGGGAAACAATACCGGTGACGCGTTTGGCGGTCATGGGAACATAACGTAAGAGCACGCCAGCATGAATGGTGAAATAGTCCACGCCTTGTTCGGCCTGTTCAATCAGCGTGTCGCGAAATATTTCCCAGCTGAGGTTTTCTGCGATGCCATCAACTTTTTCCAACGCCTGGTAAATGGGTACGGTGCCAATGGGGACCGGAGAATTGCGAACAATCCATTCTCGGGTCTCATGAATATTTTTGCCCGTGGACAGATCCATAACCGTATCGCCGCCCCAACGGGTAGACCACACCAGCTTCTCGACTTCTTCCTCGATGGATGAGCTGACAGCGCTGTTCCCAATGTTGGCATTAATTTTTACAAGAAAATTACGACCAATGATCATCGGCTCAGATTCAGGGTGGTTGATATTCGCGGGAATGACCGCGCGGCCGGCGGCAACTTCCGAACGCACGAATTCCGGTGTTATAAATTCCGGCGTGTTGGCCCCAAAACTGTGCCCGGGATGTTGCTGAGTATTGGCTTCGGCAATAGAGGATTTTTCAAGAGCCAGGTTTTCTCGAATGGCGATGTATTCCATTTCAGGTGTGATGATGCCCTGCCGGGCGTAGTGGAGTTGCGTCACATTTTTACCGGATTGGGCCCGCAGAGGTTTGCGTGTGGTATCAAAACGCAGCGCGTCCAGGCCTATATGCTGGGCTCGGTGCTGAGTGTAGTCAGAGCTGAAGGCTGACAATTCATCGCAGTCCTGACGCTCCTGAATCCATGTGTTGCGCAGTGGAGTCAGGCCTTTGCGGACATCTATCGAGATGTTGGGGTCGGTATAGGGTCCGGAAGTATCGTAGATGCGTATTGGAGGGTTCTTTTCCTGGGAGCCGTCTTGTTGTTGGGTTGGGGACTGGCTGACTTCTCGCATGGCCACTTGAATGTCTGACCGACTGCCTTCCACATAGATTTTTTGAGAATTGGGCAGGGGCTTCGTCGACAGGCTGTCGACACTGGCGGATTCACTTAAAAAGGTAACAGGGCTGTTCGGCTTAGACATGTTTTGCTCCAAAAAGAGAAAATACATGCGGCCTGACGGAGGGGAATGACAATACCCCTGGTGAGAATGGCTTGTTTCCTACGCAGGTACTAACCTGTTCAGGTGCTACGGGTTTGGATAATCCATCTCAGCTGTATGGCTGTCTTCGGTAGAGAAGATAATCCACACAGCACCCCGACAAGACGCGTGATGGGGTCCATTCTACTCATTTGAATCGCCAGATCAACTGCCAATGTATTTTTCGTTTGTGTTGATCTGGCGAAGAAGATGACCACTGGCAGCGTGATGTTGGAGTGGCATGGATGGCCGATGAGAGCCAGGCATACATCGTGTTTGCTCTCTAATGAAATTTGAACATGTCTATTTTTGTCATTAAAAACAGCAAACGAAATGTCTGTTTTATGTCAGAGACCAATTCTTAACTCGGTCTCATTCAAGTCGAACCCGGGTGTGTATAAATCCGCAATGAATTCACTTTGACTAACGCCTTCGAGGTTGTAAACAAGGTTCTCACGTTTCCATCGGTCGGAAGCTTCATTGCATTTTATTCCGCCATTGATGTATCTCCCTCGGTGCAAAAAGCGTTCTGAAATTAATATCAGTTTTTGACAGGAAATGCTTTGGTAGCGATATTTTTCGTAGGGTAACAACACCAATTCATAGTTGGCATCTGCACTGAAAACTCGGTATTCATAGCCTCCAAATTTTGCCGAGAGTCGGTAAGGCGGTGTCGAGTTCGCTGATTTTTCTTCTTCGATGTTCAGTGTTTTTTTCTCAGGGCGTTTGGCGACCAGGTAGGCCGTGTCGCCGCGGATGACAACCGTTAGTTGATTGCTCGATAAGGTGTTTAGTGGGATGGCAATGTAGGGCGGTGGTTTGTAAAACAGCCAAAATGCGAAAAGGGCAATGAGTGAAATCAGGGAAAGCAATAGCCCGTATCGTTCATTTGTATTGAGGGAACGGTAAAAGGTTTTCAATAGGGTCGCCCTATGTTCGACAATGTTGTTAGGTGTGTCTAAGCCATTTCCAAATGACTCGCTTTGCGTGCCGTGCTGAGTTGAACAGGCTCACCTATAGAGACGAAATGTATCGTAAAAACTTCAACAGGAGACGCCAAACGCGATCACTTAAGTCTGTGTTGAGGTGAACCGGGTCTTGTGCTTTGACGCGTTATCACTGTGGTTCTTCAGTCGTAGATTCTTTGTTATCTCCAAATTGGGATGAACGTCACAGGGGAGTGTCTGTTTGTTCGCTTCTTGAGCGCCTGAAGACCATTCCATTGCGCAAGGTCAAGCCTGCGATACGTTGTCGCTATAAGTCATTGGATATGAATTGATTTCCGCTTTAAATACTAGTGATTCTCAATTTTGTTTAGGGGGTGTCTTATGAAACCTGTGTATATGGTGCCTCTGTTGATGTTTGCCAGCAGCGCGTTTGCCGCCTGTGATGTGGAAATCGAGGCGAATGACGCGATGCGTTTTGGCAAGGCGGAGATTGCCATAGGTGCCAGCTGTAAAGAGGTGACCGCCAGTATGGCGGCCGGTGCGAACAAGCAATACTTGCCGGTGTGCGACCCTCGTGTGCTGATTTCCACTCAACTTATTGGTGGTGGGGAGGAAACTGAAATAAGCTTTGATTCAAGCAAGCTCCAGCCTGGAGGCGACATACTTTTTCTGCTCCTTTCCCGGTCATTGGGCAATTATGAAAGGTAAGTTTATCTTTAAATAATCTCTGCATTATTCATGAGACTCTTTATTCATGGGACTCTTTGGGCGTCCAGCTCGAGGTGGCCACTGTGTAAATCCATGTGTGTCTACTGGATGTGTGTTCTGCTGCCGGGCTGCGTATGACCGATATGGCCATCGAATGTTGATGGTGTGTTGAGTGCCTTGTGCTGTGGTGCGGAATCAGTTTTTACCTCTCACACTGGCGATCCTTAAGACGCTTGTTGAGAGTTCGACAGGGTCGGAGTTTACGTCGTGCGTTCGTAAGTGTTTTGCGCTCGGAACGGTGCTCAGTGTGAGGCAATTGAGAATGAGCGAGATGGCTAGAGTAACGATGTCTCTTACAGCAATGACATATTCAAATCGCGTTCGTCCTGTTGTAGCTTGACGGCTTCGACTGGTTTGTCTTCGACTTTGTCAGGGCGGTTCTGGGCAATGTTGTCCTGCCATGACAGGATGTCATAGTACTGTTGAATGTTTCGTACGTATTTTACGGGTTCACGACCGCGAGCATAACCGTATTTTAACGTTCGATAGTATTTCTTTTGGCTCAGTAGTGGTAGGCGTTCTTTCACGTCTTCCCAGTGATTTGGGTTGCCGCCTAATCGCTGGGTAAGCACGCGAGCGTCTTCCAGATGCGCGAAACCAACATTGTAAGCCGCCAGGGCGAACCAGGTTCGATCGTCACCTTGGATGCCTTTAGGCAAGCGTTTAAAAATACTCTTAAAGTAACGTGCGCCGCCTTCAATGCTTTGGCTTGGGTCGGTGCGGTCTTTAATGCCCATTTCCCGTGCGGTGGTTTTGGTTAGCATCATTAATCCACGAACGCCGGTGTAGGATTTGGCGTTCGCATTCCAGTGTGATTCTTGATAGCTGATGGCCGCGAGAAGGTTCCAGTCGAGATTGTGTTCCCGCGAGGATTTTTTCAGCATATCCCGCCATTGCGGCAAACGGGTTTGCACCCGACGATAAAACGCAACTGCATCGGTGTAATCCATTTTTTTAATGTGACTGTAATGCTGTGCAGTGAGTTGTTCGAGTTTGCCGTTCTCATAAATATCCTGCATAAATGCAGCTGCGGCATTAAACAGGCTATTGTCCTCGGTATCAGAAAAATTCCATGCGAGTTCGCTGGAATTCGATAAGTCAAACGCAATGCGCACTTCGGGGTACAGGTGGCGACTAATATCAAAAATATTGGAATCAACGACGGCATAGTCGAGGCTGCCATTTTGAACTTTTGAGATCAGATCAATGTTGTCGGTCTCGGCAATTTCATCCCAGCGCAATTCGGGGTGGCTTTGTTGAAGTTGTTTCAGTGTGGCGCTGTGATGACTGCCAAATTCCACTTGAAGAGATTTGTTAATCAGATCTTCAGGGCTTTTGGGTTTCTCCGTGCCTTTTTTATAGATTAAATATTCTTTGACGAAGAGATAGGGGACACCTTGGCGTACCGGATAGAGATGGCGGCGGCTGTTCGCGACCCCCAAGTCAAAACGTTCCTTGGCCACGCCAAATTGAAGTTGGCTGAGATTGGCCGGGCTCACGACCTCGAGATCCACACCAAGAAAGTCAGCAAATTGCCGCAACAGAGCGATATCAAATTCCAAATGCGGGGCAATCTCTTCGCTCCCCTGGCTCCCTTTAATGGCCGCGACTAATGTGCCGCGCTCCTGAATGCGATCCAACTGTGAAGGAAAGTGGCTGCCAAATAGGCACACGGTCAAAAACAGCAGAATCATCCCTCGGCTGCTATGGCGGAGGGCTGTTCGCATTGAAGTCATCGTCGCGCCTCCTTTTGTTGTGAGCTGGATGGGATTAACTTACTGCTGGGCAGCGCCTGCGAACCCAGGGCTGATGAAAACTGTGATGGCCGGGCTGCCAAGGGCTTATGCCCTGAAAGAGATGAAAACCACGCAAACAACAGTCGTATTCATTAGCCGGAACTGCTTCCTAGTTTATCCAAGCTTGGGCTGGCTAACCAGTCTTTGAGAGGCTCCACTTGTGCAAATTTTTGTAGGATTTCCCCGGTCGGAAGCTGCTCAAATGGCCTGCAGGTCATGGAAATAGCGGCTTTGGGGTAATTTGTGTATGTGCGTTTATGTGTGGACCTAAAGGCCTTATACGGCGATTAAAGGTGGGCTTTTTGAGCGAGTTTGATCGGTCCTTGACCACTTCCTGCTAAGGCGGTCATTTGGGGCGTTTCATGCCTTGGTATCTCGCTGTGAAAAAGGGCGATAAATGCACGATTCAAGCTTGGCTCTCGCTAGACCGCGGGCAGGCAGCCTAGTACAATACCGCGCCTATCTTCTAGGCCCCGTTAGGCCCCTGGAACTGGCTAACTCCCTGCTTTAAGAGGCGATTTAACACTATGCTGACCCTTCGCGGCGCTCCGGCACTTTCTTCTTTTCGTAAACAGAAACTTTTACAGCAGTTGCAAGCTGCCGACCCTTTGGTCACGGCGGTCTATGCTGAATATATGCATTTTGCTGAGTTGACGGCAGAGCTTAATGGCGATGAGCAAAATATCCTCGCCAAATTGATGCATTATGGCCCCAGCGAAGCGGTTGAAGAGCCCGAGGGCCAGGCTTACATCGTCGTTCCCCGTCCCGGTACGATCTCTCCTTGGTCCTCAAAAGCGACGGACATTGTGCACAATGCCGGCTTGGGCAAGGTAGAGCGTGTAGAGCGGGGTATTGCCTATTATGTTGTTGGCGCTGAGCGCAGTGATGTCATTGCGGCACAGTTGCACGATCGTATGGTCGAAACGGTGTTTCCTGACAGCGAGCAGGCCAGTGCTTTGTTTCGCCATGAGACGCCCAAACCTTCGAGCGATGTCGACATTTTGGGCGGCGGTCGACCCGCCTTGGAAAAAGCCAATGTGACACTGGGTTTGGCACTGGCGGATGATGAAATCGACTATTTGGTGGACAGCTTTAAGGAGCTGAATCGTAATCCGGTGGATGTTGAGCTGATGATGTTCGCTCAAGCTAACTCGGAGCACTGCCGTCACAAGATCTTCAATGCCAGTTGGACCATTGATGGTGAGGAACAGGATTTGTCCCTGTTCAAGATGATTAAAAATACCTACGAGCGTGGTGGTGACAATGTGCTGTCGGCCTACGCCGATAATGCTTCGGTCATCCGTGGCTCCAAAGCCGGCCGTTTTTACCCCGATCCAGAAAGCCGCCATTATCGTTTTAGTCAGGAAGATATCCATATCCTGATGAAGGTGGAAACCCATAACCACCCAACAGCCATCGCGCCGTTCCCCGGTGCAGGAACGGGCTCAGGCGGTGAGATTCGCGATGAAGGTGCCGTGGGTAAGGGGTCTAAGCCGAAGGTTGGCCTGGCCGGTTTCACCGTTTCCAATTTGCAGATCCCTGAATTTATTCAGCCTTGGGAGCAAGATTACGGTAAGCCTGGCCGCATTGTGTCGGCTTTGGACATCATGCTCGAAGGCCCCATTGGCGGCGCCGCGTTTAACAACGAATTTGGCCGTCCGAATATCTGTGGTTACTTCCGCAGCTTTGAGGAGAATTTTGATGGTGAGCGCCGTGGCTACCACAAGCCCATTATGTTGGCTGGCGGTTACGGGAACATCAAAGAAGAGCATGTTGAGCAGAATGAGTTTGATGCGGGCACCAAGCTGATTGTATTGGGTGGACCTGCCATGTTGATTGGTCTGGGTGGTGGTGCCGCGTCATCCATGACTTCCGGTTCCTCCAGCGAAGATTTGGATTTTGCTTCGGTTCAACGTCAGAACCCGGAGATTGAGCGTCGTTGCCAGGAAGTGATCGATGCCTGTTGGCAGCTTGGCGAGGACAATCCCATCGCTTTTATTCACGATGTGGGTGCTGGCGGTTTGTCTAATGCTTTCCCGGAACTGGCCAAAGATGGTGGGTGTGGTGCGCACTTTGAATTGCGCAATGTGCCAAACGATGAGCCGGGAATGAGCCCATTGGAAATCTGGTGTAATGAATCACAGGAGCGTTATGTTCTTGCCGTGAATCCAGAGAATCTGGCGCAATTCGAAGCGATTTGTCAGCGCGAGAGAGCGCCATATTCGATAGTGGGTACTGCGACCGATGATGATGTGTTGATTGTGAATGACACCCATTTTGATGCCAAGCCTGTCGATTTGCCTATGTCGGTATTGTTTGGCAAACCACCTAAAATGCATCGCGAAGGTGACAAGCGTGTTTATAACACGATGGCCTTTGATGGCAGCCATATCGAGCTGGGCGACGCCATTCGCCGCGTCTTGCAGCACCCATCCGTCGCCAGCAAGAGCTTTCTGATCACCATTGGTGATCGCACGGTGACTGGACAGGTCGTACGTGACCAGTTTGTTGGCCCTTGGCAGGTACCGGTGGCGGATTGTGCTGTGACGACGGCCGCGTACGACACCTTTAGCGGAAATTACGCCGGTGAGGCGATGTCGATGGGTGAGCGTACTCCGGTGGCCTTGTTGGATGGTCCCGCGTCAGGACGTTTGGCGATTGCGGAATCGATCACCAATATAGCCGCCAGTGCAATTGCGGACATTCAGGATATTAAACTGAGTGCGAACTGGATGTGTGCCGCTGGCCACCCCGGTGAAGATGAAAAATTGTTCCGCACCGTTGAAGCGGTGGGTATGGATTTGTGTCCGGAGTTGGGTATCACCATCCCGGTCGGTAAAGATTCCATGTCCATGCGCACAGCCTGGCAGGAATCGGGCGAAGACAAAGCTGTGACGGCGCCGCTGTCCCTGGTGATTACGGCTTTCGCACCGGTGAGCGATGTCCGTAAGACCTTGACCCCAGAATTGCGCAGCGATAAAGGCAGCACGGATCTGGTCTACATTGACCTTGGTAATTTACAGCACCGCATGGGCGGCAGCATTCTTGCTCAGGTTTATAACCAGATGGGGGATGTGCCTGCCGATGTGGACAGTGCTGAGCAGCTGAAAGCATTTTTCAGCATCGTTCAAAACGCCAATCAGGAAGGCAAGCTGATTGCGTACCACGATAAAGGTGACGGTGGTTTGCTCGCGACCGTGGCGGAGATGTCCTTCGCAGGTCGTGTGGGTGTCGACATTAACATTGATCTGTTGGGCGACGATGTTCTGGCGGCATTGTTTTCTGAAGAGTTGGGTGCGGTTGTACAAATGCGCCGTGAGGACGCCAATGATTTTATTGCGCAGTTTGAAGCGGCCGGCATTCACGCCAGCAAGCTGGGTTGGCTGAACGACAAAGACTGCCTGCGTATTGAAGCCGCAGGGGCCGTTATTTACGAACAAGAGCGCTCGGTGTTGCAATCTTTGTGGTCTGAAACCAGTTATCGCATGGCGGCACTGCGTGACAACGCCGATTGCGCGCGTTCCGAATTTGAGCAGATCAGCAAGGTCGATCCAGGCTTGAGTGCCAATCTGACCTACAAGCCAAGTGAAGACATTGCCGCACCGATGATCGCAAGCGGCGTGAAGCCGAAGGTCGCCGTGCTGCGAGAGCAGGGGGTTAACAGTCACGTCGAAATGGCGGCCGCCTTTACCCGCGCCGGTTTTGAAGCCATAGATGTGCACATGAGTGATATCCTCGCCGGTCGGATTGATCTGGCGAACGTGAAAGGTCTGGCGGCTTGTGGTGGTTTCTCTTACGGTGATGTTTTGGGGGCTGGTGAGGGCTGGGCCAAGACAATTTTATTTAATGAGCAGGTGCGTGATCAGTTCCAGACTTTCTTTCATCGTGATGACAGTTTTAGCCTTGGTGTGTGTAATGGTTGTCAGATGATGTCGAACCTGAAGAGCTTGGTGCCCGGTGCGGAACATTGGCCGCGCTTTGTACGTAACCGTTCTGAACAGTTCGAGGCTCGTCATTCCATGGTCCAGGTACAGGAGTCTCCTTCTGTGTTGTTAGCGGGCATGGCGGGTTCCAGTATGCCCGTCGCGGTATCCCATGGTGAAGGCCGAGCAGAATTTGCCAGCGATGAATCATTGCAGGCTTGCCACGATTCCGGTTTGGTTGCACTGCGATATGTAGATAATCAGCTGCAAGTGAGTGAAACCTACCCGATGAACCCGAACGGTTCGCCATTGGGTATTACCGCGTTGAGCAGCGCAGATGGTCGTAGCACGATCATGATGCCGCACCCAGAACGTGTCTATCGTGCTGTGACAAACTCCTGGCACCCGGATGATTGGGAAGAGGATGGCGCCTGGACACGCTTGTTCCGCAACGCTCGTGTGTTTGTTGGCTGATAAGACCAGGCCGGCAGAAGCCATAAGGATAATAAAATGAAATTTTGCCCTCAGTGTAAAGCCGACATGATCAATGCGCTCATCGATGGTGAAGAGCGTTTGGCCTGTGCGGATGTGCAATGTGGTTTTGTGCATTGGAACAACCCGGTGCCTGTGGTTGCCGCGATTGTGGAATACGGTGACAACATTGTGCTCGCACATAATGTGCAATGGCCTGAAGGGATTTTCTCAGTGATTACTGGCTTTGTTGAGCAAGGCGAAGACCCCGAAGAGGGAGTGCTGAGAGAAGTGCAGGAAGAGTTGGGTTTGAATGGGTTTGATCCTAAACTGGTTGGTGTATACCCATTTCCGCAGATGAATCAGGTCATCATTGCTTATCATGTGAGAGCCGCGGGCGAAATAAAACTGAATCATGAATTGGATGCGACTAAACTTGTCCCCGTGGATGAGTTGCAAGGTTGGGATTTCGGAACCGGCCTGGCGGTAAGGGATTTTGTTGCCGCTCGACTCAGTGATGCCTGAAGCGCATCGTTGAACACAAGAATCACGGCCGGTATCGCTGGCCCATTAACACATTAAGAGAGAGCTATGTCATTCGAATCACAAGAACAACACGCTAGCTATGGTATTGGTCGCCAAATGGCTGATCAATTGGCACAGAGTCCATTTCCCGGTTTTGACCGTGAAGCCGCGCTGGCTGGCTTTACCGACGCTATTCAAGGCGAAGAAAGCCAGGTGTCTGGCGCCGACATCAATGCCGCATTCCAGGCGATCCAGGCTAAGCTACAAGCCGAAGAATCTGAGCGTGCCAAAGTGATGGCGGGTGAAGGCGAAGAATTCCTGGCCAACAACGCCAAGCGCGGTGAAGTGTCGATCACCGAAAGCGGTTTGCAGTACGAGGTATTGCAAGCGGGTGAGGGTAAGATTCCTCAAGCTACCGACAGTGTCAGTGTGCATTATCACGGTACCTTGATTGATGGCACTGTGTTTGACAGCTCTGTCGATCGTGGTCAGCCTGCCGAGTTTCCCGTAACGGGTGTGATCGCCGGTTGGGTAGAAGCGCTGCAATTGATGCCTGTTGGCTCCAAGTGGAAGCTGTTTATTCCCTATCAGCTGGCGTATGGCGAACGCGGTGCCGGTGGCGCGATAGGGCCGTACTCAGCATTGGTTTTTGAAGTAGAGTTGCTGGCAATCGTTTAATCAAAGGCGATAGGCCCAGTTGCTGATGAAACCCGGCCTGTGCCGGGTTTTTTGTAGGGTAGGTTTAAGGTGACATAGAATTGTCATTACCCTGTTACTTTGAGTTTGTATGGTGGTGTGTTTATGAGTGATCAGGATCTGGAACAGCTGTTTTGGAGCAGCGTTGAAGAATCATTATCTCTTGCCAATGAAAAAGCCCAGGACGCTGATCCTGGGGTGGTCAGTGAAGCCTTGATGTATGCCGCTGCACGATTTGCGACTTTTATTATGGCGGCTAATAGTGAAACCCAGGAAGATTTTGTCGAAGATCGTTCTGAGTATTTCAAGCACTTGGCCGCCCGCTTCCGAACGTTTTTGGATGATAATCTGGACGACTATGGTGAGAATTACCATGTCTTGCTTGAACGGCCAAATACCGAAGACGATCAGTGAGCAAACCATAAAAACTCTAAATAATTGCAGAGAACAGAAGAAGTAGAACAAAGATGATGAAATCAGGAATGTCTAGTATTAAACACTTTGGCCATTTGACAACACTTGCTGCAATGGCGGCCAGTGTTATGGCTTGTGTTTATGCGCCAGGTCAGCAGCACAGTGAGCTTGGCCTGAGCTTTGGTGACACTCAAACGCATAAGTTGGTTAAAGCCCTGGAAGAAACCTCAGGCTTGGCACAACATGGCGGATTGTTGTGGACCCACAACGACAGTGGCGATAAAGCTCGTATTTATGCCATGAATGAGCAGGGCGATATACAAAAGACGATTCTGATTGAAAATGGCCACAATTTTGATTGGGAAGAAATGGCCCATGACAAGCAGCATCTCTATGTGGCAGATATTGGTGATAACTTTGGTCAGCGTGAAGAATCGTACTTGTATCGCTTGGCCTGGAGTGATCTTGAGAAAGCGTCGGATAATGCTTCGGTGCAAGCCACGAAAATGACGGTTCGCATTGCTGGCAAGCCGAAGCAAGTGCCGAATAAAGAAGTGCATAATTTTGATTTTGAAGGGCTAACAAGCGTCGGGGATGAATTGTGGCTGTTCAGCAAGAATCGCCAGGACGGACACAGCAGTTTGTATCGCCTAACGAAAGACGACGCGGAGCAAACTGTGTCAGCGAGTGCCAGTTATCCTGTTGATATGCTAGTGACCGCTGTTGATTTTGATCAGGCTCGCAATGAGTTTGCCATCCTGGGGTATCAATTGGGGTGGAATGGCATGTCGAGTTTCCTGTGGCGAGTAAAACGCTCTGCTGACACCAGATCACTGGATTGGAGCAGTGCTCAGCGCTACGACATCGAGCCAGACGGACAATGGGAAGCGGTTGTTTGGGATCGCCAGAAAGCAGGTTTACTTTGGCTAAGCCGTGAGGGTAATCAGCAGGCCGACGTCGCTTTGGCAAAAACCCAGTTTTAAACCCTGATTGTTCCAGAAGTAAAAAAGCCCGCGAGTGACCTTGCGGGCTTTTTTATGATGGCTCGAGTGAGTTTCTGAACGATACGACAGTTCACATTCGATCAGACGGTGTCAGGTTTTTTTGGCCTGCTCCAAAAGCTCAAATCGACTGCCTTTTTCACCGCTGACAAATACCGTACAATCTCCCCAACTCTCAGGGGTGTTCCAGCTTTGGTTGGCTTTGTTGATATCGAAGCGGCGAATTTTATTCGCACAGCGAAACTCGATTGTGTTCAGTTTTCCGCTTTTTAGTTCTATGCCCATACTTTTCCGTAACAGGCTGTGATTCCATTGATGTTTTTCCGAGTCAATACTTCCCGTGGTATGAAGTAAAGGAATTGAGTCAAGTGTGGCGATAATATTGGCTTTATGTTCCACAACTTTGGCGAGTTCAGGCGTTTCTGATACGAGTTCTTTCGCCTTGTCTGCCGTGGTGAAGGCATCTTTGATCTTTCCCAGTTTTATTTGGGCATTGTAGAGATTAACGAGATTGCTGGCGTAGATCTTGGGCGGAAGGTTTTTGGCATTATATGCGACCGCTTTGCTCAGGGCTTTTATGTGGTTGTTTTCATCACCAGTGGCACTGTAATAACTGGATTTTAGCGCCTGTAACCAAGCTTGCTCGTATCGATTGCGAGTGTATTCATTTTCGAGCTTGTCTATTTGTTCGCTTACGCCGTCCAGTTTTCCGGCGAGAATTTGATCTCGAATAGTGCTGAATCGACTGGCGAAACGCTTATTCGCTCCGGGTTTGTCCCAGGCTATTGCAAAAGACACATACACTTTATTATCGCTGCTCTCGATGGCTTCACCATTGAGTTGTGCGGGCTGATACTTGAACTTACGCACCGCTTTTTTTGCATTCTTTTCGAAATTTTTTCGTCCGGATGAATCAATCAGGATAGGCTCTACAACATTACCCTCCTTGTCAACGATAACACTGAAAACGGCCCAACCTTCAATACCTCGACCCAACTCGGTTCGAGGATAACGAGGTTGAACTGTTGAGGTTAACTCGGCTTTATCAAAACGATAATCAGATATGCGCTCGGCGGCGCCGCTGCTATTGGCGAGTTTCGAATGTGCCAGTAATAGGCAAGGTAATAATGCCAGTAAACAACGCATAAACGCTCCTTGTCGACCCAGGCGTTGGGGGGATAAATTCAATCAGCGTGAGATGTTCGGCTGTAACATTGGCAATGTCAAGCACAGCAGTATTAATGTGCAGGGGTGCCCCTTAATTACATGCTTTTGTTTGGGATGTGTCCGAAGATATAGGAGTCGGGATTAGAGAGACAATATTGCGAGTGTTCGGTTGTGCACGGTGGGGTGAAAATTTGTAATCGGGTTAGGGGGAGGGACGTTGGTTGAAAAAGCTCACCGTTATGGTCTTGTGAGCTTTTTCTTGATCTAGCAACTCAGTCAGCTGTCTTGATCGTCTTTTAATGGTTTCCCTTTTCCTGGGCTGAATGCAGCACTGCCATCTCCGAGGGCTTGGGCCCTCGTTGTGCTGGCTTGTCGACGTTTGCCGATATTTTTTTGATCGCGTAAGCGTTTCTTTGGTTTGCTTTTCTTGCCGTTTTTATCTTCTTTTTCGCTGCGCTTTTTTACACCCGCTTTTTCGCTGCGCTTTTTTACACCCGCTTTTTTGCCGGTGCTTTTCACTTTTTTCGGGCCTTTGAAGTTGCTGGGCAATTCATCGATGTTGCGGGCTTCCATTCGAACGCCTAAAGAGGTCTCGATTTTAGCCATCAGATCCCATTCGTGGGCGCTGACCAGATTGATTGCAACGCCCTGGGCGCCAGCACGACCTGTTCTACCAATACGATGGGTATAGTCGTCGACATTGCGAGCCATATCGACGTTAATAACCAGATCGACGTCTTTAACATCCAGGCCGCGAGCGGCAATGTCTGTTGCGACGAGAACATTGATGTGATTTCGACGGAAGCGGTCCATGGTGCGATTGCGTTCGTCTTGTTCCATATCCCCGTGTAGCGTGCCAACGCGCTGTTTGCTGTAGGCCAAAAAGCCGCGCAGCTCACTGGCCAATGCTTTGGTATTGGTAAAGATAAGGGCTTTATTGAAGCGATCATTAGCCAACAGCCAGCTGAGCAACTGTTTTTTGTGCTGTGGTGTGTCGGATAGAATCCGCTGTTGTTGAATGTCAGGTTGGGCTTCGTCCTGACCTTCCATTGCAATGGATGTGGGTTCTTTGAGCAGATTGCTGGCCAGGTTTTCGGCCTTGGCGTGGCTCAGAGTGGCGGAGAACAAGAGGCTCTGATGCTGGCTGCCACATTCTCCGGCAATGCGTTCCAGGTCTTCGCTGAAGCCCATATCCAGCATTCGGTCCGCTTCGTCGAGAACCAGTGTTTCCAAATCGCCTAAATCAGTATTGCCTTTATCTATGTGCTCGACCAGTCGTCCGGGCGTTGCAATGATGATTTCAGGGTTCTTCCTCAGAATAGCTTTCTGATACTTGAATTCGGCGCCACCGGCGATCACTGCAGCCTCAAGGCGGCAAAATTTATTCAGCAAGGTGGCCTGTTTCAGAATCTGGCGGGCCAGTTCACGAGTAGGGCAAAGGATCAGGGCGCGGGTACCGGTTTTGGGTGAGTCCTGTGCTAATAGGCGTTGATACACCGGCAACAGAAAAGCCAGGGTTTTACCACTGCCGGTGGCGGCTGAAACCATCAGGTCCTTACCCTCCAATACTGCGGGAATCGCGGCTTCCTGCACAGGGGTCGCGGCCTGCAATTCCTGTGCTTCCAGAGCTCGGTGCAATTGTTGGTCCTGGATAAGCTCTGTTAATGGGGTGTTACTCGGTTTCAAAGGCCTGACCTCGGGATGCTGGGTAGTGCATGGATGGTACATGCGGAAAAGGGGGAGGATTATAGCTGAACTTACCGGCTTAGGACATCTTGCCGGGTCCAGGATTTGGTTCCGATTTTAGTGTGGCAAGACCGAACGTTACTGTGAGTAAAAGCTCTGAGGAGAGAATCTGAGAATCATAGTCTTGTCCGATTGCCAGGACGGTGTATTCAGATGACTATTCTGGGCTGTTTCTTAGTTCCAGAGTCGATCCGGAATTTACCCAGTATGGAGGGGAATATGCCAAGGAATGAACCCAAAATAGGTGCTGAACATAAAGGAATACAGGATCCGGGAGGTGGACGTTTGATTGCCAAGGCCTTGTCTTTCGATGTGAAAGGTGAGTGTGTCAATGATGCATCATGGCTCAAGAACGCCGCGACAGAATGCTCGGGCGACGATCCTCAAAGTTCAGTTGATGAATCAAATTGGTTATACGCTGAGACACTTGTGCAGCATGGCGACTGCCTTGAGGCCTTGCAGGTCTATTCAGCGCTCAAAGAACTTGATGAAGAGCGTGCCTGCATCGGTTTGGCTACCGCTCATCTCGATATGGGGTATGCGGATCTGGCATTGATCGAGATTGATTCTGTGTATAAGCCCGATTCTCCGGAGCGGGTGCAATTGCTGAAGCTAAAGGCACTCTACTATCTGTCAGAATTTCCAGCGGCCGCAATTGTGATTGAAAACATACGGTGTTCACGCAAGGAACCGAGTGGGGAGCTGAAGGCTTTGTTGGCGAGAGTGCTGTTCGACAGTGAAGCGAGGTTGTTGGAATATGAGGCCTGATTCAGGCCCCATTATTTTTGATGCACAACTTCGGTTTATTACTGATTAAATTGCAACTCGGCCAGGCGTTTATACAGAGGGGAACTTTCAATCAACTCACTGTGGCTTCCCTGGGCCACAATCCCACCTTCATCCATGACGACAATATTGTCTGCGTGAGTGATCGTTGCCAAACGGTGCGCAATGATCAAAGTGGTGCGGTTTTTCATCAACTCATTCAGAGCAGCCTGAACATGGTATTCGCTTTCCGCGTCCAGCGCACTGGTTGCCTCGTCTAGCAATAGAATGTCAGGGTCTTTCAAAATGGCTCGGGCGATCGCGACGCGTTGGCGTTGGCCGCCGGACAGTTGAGCACCTTTCTCGCCCAGTGGCGTCTCATAGCCTTGAGGCAACTGCATGATAAAGTCATGTGCGTGAGCTGCTTTGGCGGCCGCGATGATTTCTTCTTCACTGGCGGTCATTTTGCCATAGGCAATGTTATGTGCGACGGTTGCCGTGAAGAGAGCAGGTTGTTGCGGCACCAATGCCATATGGCTGCGTAATTCTTCCGGGCTCAGTTGGCGTAAATCAATGCCAGCAAGTTCTATACTGCCGGTATGTGGATCATAAAAGCGCTGCACCAATTCAAATACTGTCGACTTGCCCGCGCCGCTTGGGCCAACTAATGCGACCGCTTGCCCGGATTCAATATTCAAACTGAAGTCGTTAAGTGCTTTTTGATCGGGGCGGCTCGGATAATTGAAATTGAGGTGTTTAAACTGCAACTGACGCGCATGCTCGGGCAGCAAGGTTGGCTTCTCTTCGGTGGTGTTGTTTTCAGAGATGTAAAGTTTGCTCTTTACATTCAGCAATTCAACCAGGCGCTCTGCGGCACCCGCCGCTCGCTGAAGCTCACCAAAAACTTCGGACAGAGTGGCGACAGCACTTGCGACCATAACGGCGTAAAAAACAAATGCGCCGAGGTCGCCACCGCTCATTTTACCTTGCAGTACGTCATAGCCGCCGACCCACAACATGCCACTGATCGCACCGAAAACGAAGAGAATCACCGCTGCAATTAATAAGGCGCGATGTTTAATGCGTTTGCGTGCCACATTGAAAGCGGCCTCGACTTCGCCCGCAAAAGCCTGGCGTTCATAATTTTCCTGGCCAAAACTCTGAACAGTTTTGATATGTTCAATGGCTTCGCCAGCATAACTGCCCATGTCAGCGATACGATCTTGGCTGCTGCGTGAGAGGTGCCGCACGCGACGGCCAAATATCAGTAAGGGACCGAGAAGTAGGGGGACCGCGCTCAATACGATAAGGCTTAATTTAAAATTGGTGAGCAGCAGCATGAGCAACCCCCCCACAAATGTCAGGCTGTTGCGCAGAGCCATTGAAAGTGAAGAGCCAATGATGTTTTCCAGCAGACTGGTATCGGTGGTTAAGCGAGACATAATCTCGCCACTGCGATTGGTTTCAAAAAAGCTGGGCTCAAGAGTCAGTAAATGATCGAAGACTTTGGTCCGGATGTCCGCGCAAACGCGCTCTCCCAGCCAGGACACCAGATAAAAGCGAATAAAGGTACCGAAGGCGATAACAGTAATGATGCCGACTAAAAAGAAAATGGCTTGATTGAGTTCATCAAGGGAACCGCCGACAAAACCTTGGTCAATAAGCAGGCGAACCGCTTGTCCGATGGCCAGGCTCGCGCTGGCTGTTAACAGCAGCGCGAACAAGGCGGCAATAAGTGTTTTTTTATAAGGTGTAACAAACGGGCTGAGTTCGAGGAGTATGCTGAGACGTTTGCGTTTTTCGTCTGATTGCGCCTCGCTGTTGGTGGCTTCTTGGGTTAGATCCAAAGTTTCGCTCATGGTGTTGTGATCAACTCGTTCAGGGAAAAGGCATCAAATGCGGTGGCCATCTGATGATTGTGTTTTCTGAAGAAACATAGAATGACCATCGCCAGGAGAGATGACAAGGTTTAAAGGGCTAGTTTTTGTAAAGCCTTTTTCAGGTTTTTGGTCAATGTGGCAACTTTTTTGTGCAATTGGGGAGTCGGCTGTGCGGGATGGATTATCCTGAGCAAATCGGTTAATGCTTTGTCACTTCTGGTAAAGCGAATAGGGCCCTCGGGGAGTATGATTGGGCTTATGGCTCGCGAGGTGTGCGAGATGACGATGATTCAACGGAGAAGAATAATGAGTGAGGCGAAAGACGTAGGCATCAGCATTCCCATCATTGGCCATATGGGCGCTGACGTTCTTGAGGTCAGTCCTGGGCGGGTGAGGGCAAAAATGCCACTGGCTCAGAATGCAAACCATGTGGGTACCATGTATGCCGGTTCATTGTTCACCTTGGCGGAGTTCCCGGGTGGCGTGCTGTTTCTTGATTACCTGAATGGCGAGAAAATTTACCCTATTGTGGCCGAAATGAACATTCGATACCGCCGCCCGGCCCTAACGGATATCCACGTAGATATGCAGATGGACATGGCTGATCTGGACCGTATGAAAGAAGAAACCTTGGCGAACGGTAAGGCTGAAATGAATCATCGCCAGGAGTTGACCGATGACAGTGGTGAGGTCGTGGCTATTTCTGAAGCACGCTATGTGTGGATTAAAGCGTAAATGTTAATCGCCTTCCCTCGGGGGCTGTTTAGCCCCTAATACTTCCCTTTCTTTTTGTTGTTTTTTGAACTCTTCTCCTGCTGCCCTTTGCGGCCCGGGCGTTACTGCTCGTCTATTAAAAAATCCATTTGCTGTCCGTTGATACTTTCTTGGAAGTCGGGCTTGTGTACTGGAATAAAAGCCCCAAATGGGCGATGATGACCAAAAAATTGGGCTGTTTTGCCCAGATGATAAAACGATAAAATTAGAAGAGACAATCTATGACTGCAGCCAGAGAGCATTTTGGGTCCCGTATCGGATTTATTCTGGCCGCCGCGGGTAGTGCGGTGGGTATCGGTAACCTGGTGGGTTTCCCGGTTGGAGCCGCCAAAAACGGTGGGGGCGCCTTTCTATTCATCTATGCACTGTTTGTGCTATTGATATGCTTACCTGTCATGATGGCTGAGTTGGCCATCGGTCGACGTTTTCAAAAAGACCCTTTAGGTGCTTACAGCAGCTCTACAGGTGGTGGCCTGTGGTCGATCGCCGGCTGGTTGTCCGTGATCACGCCTTATATGATCGCCGTGTTTTACAGTGTGATCACGGTCTGGATCTTTGGTTACCTGGTCGGCGCCCTGATGGGGAACCTGGATCAGCTAGCTGACCCGTCTTATTTCGGTCAGTTTATCAACAGTAATGAAGTGTTTATCCATCTGATCGTGGTGGTAGGGCTGGTGTACTTCATTCTGGTCAGCGGTGTTAAAGACGGCATTGAAAAGGGTGCCAAAATCCTGATGCCGGGTCTCTTCATTATGTTGATAGGTCTGGTGATCTTCGTTTTGACTTTAGATGGCGCTATGGCGGGCGTGAAATATTACATCGTGCCGGATTTCAGCAAGATTAATGCGTCGGTAATCAACGGAGCCTTGTCACAGGCGTTCTTCTCTCTGTCTTTGGGTATGGGTATTTTGATCACCTATGGCTCTTATATGGAGCGCCGTGAAAACGTTGTGGGCTCAGCGAAATTTGTGGCGTTGACTGATACCATGGTGGCGTTTTCGGCCGGCTTGATGATTCTGCCCGCAATCTTTTCTTTTGATCCCGCGACGGATACTGATGCGCTTAGTGATTCTTCGGTCAGCCTGATTTTCAGCTTCCTGCCAAAAATCTTCCTGGCTATGCAGGTTAGCATTGGCTATGTCGGCGCCAGCATTGTGGCAATCTTGTTCTTTACCCTCGTATTCTTCGCGGCATTGACTTCCTTGGTTTCCATCACTGAAGTACCCACTGCCAGCTTGGTTGACGAAAAATGTTATAGCCGCAAAAAAGCACTGGGTATTCTGGGTGTAAGTATGGGTATTTTCACCATTGCTTGTATTTTGAGCTTTGGTCGCGTGGACTTCCTAACTCAATTTATGGAGTATGCCGGTGCGAATAAATCCCTGTTTGATGTGATTTACGATATTTTCTACGACACCATTTTGCCATTGAATGGTTTGTTGGCTTGTTTGTTTGTGATCTACCGCTGGAAGAAACATAATTTTAATGAAGAGCTGGAGCAGGGCGATGAAAGCTACAAAGGTTCCTTTGTCGAGAAGTACGTTAACTTTTCGCTGTCGACCTTTATTCCTGTCGTTCTCTTGTTGATCTTTGTGAATACCGTGGCCACTAAGTATTTCGGTCTGAGCTTTTTCGGCTAAGTGTATGAGCTATCCAAGTATATGAGTTATTGTGTAAGGCCATTAAAGGTCTGAATGAAAAAAGGGCTGGAGTGAAAACTCCAGCCCTTTTTTGTGTAGGCTTGGCTGTACTGCTTGATTGGGCGAGTTAGATGTTGCCCATCTGCTTGCCAACAATCTGAAGTAGGGGTTTGAAAACTTTTGGTGTGCCGCACACGATGTTGCCGCTGTCCATAAATCCATTTCCGCCTTTGAAGTCCGATACCAGGCCGCCGGCTTCTTTCACCAGCAATACACCGGCGGCAATGTCCCACTCTTGCAGGTTCATTTCCCAGAAGCCATCAAAACGGCCGGCAGCAACATAGGCTAAATCCAATGAAGCCGCGCCAGGGCGGCGAATGCCTGCTGTTTGGCCAGCAATTTCCTGTAGGGCTGCCAGATATGGGGTGATGTGCTCAAAGGCGTACCCGTTGAATGGGATGCCAGTGCCAATCAGCGCGCCATCCATGCCTTTACGAGGTGATACGCGAATGCGACGGCCATTCAACGTGGCGCCACGGCCACGGCTGGCGGTAAATTCTTCAAGGGTAATTGGGTTTAAAACAACGGCGTGTTCGATTTGGCCTTTGTATTTACAGGCAATAGAGACGGCAAAGTGGGGAATGCCATGAATGAAATTGGTGGTGCCATCCAGTGGGTCAATAATCCACTCATAGTCACTGTCGTTCCCAGGGCTCACGCCAGTCTCTTCACCGCGAATAGTATGCTCGGGGTAAGCCTTACGCAGATGATAAATAATCTCTTTTTCGGACGCTTGATCAATCTCGGTTACAAAATCATTGCGGCCTTTCTCTTCAAAGGCTACGACGTCAACGCGTTCCAGGGCGCGCTCAATAAGCTCGCCAGCCTTGCGTGCAGCACGCAGGGCGATATTCAGCATGGGTTCCATGGGTCACCAAATTCACTTGTCAAAGAACATAGGCTGCGGCTAGCACAGCAGTTGGCGGGCGATTATAGAGTAAAGCTCCCAGCTGCGCTAGCGACCGAAGGCAATCTCCGGTAGACTTGCCGCCGTTTTGGCCAGTGGCCATCCAAGTTAGAAAGCAGGAATCTCTATGGCCGACAGTCTAGCCCCCGAAAACAGCCAGCGTTTACAGAAAATCCGTATCGTACTAGTGAACACCTCGCACCCCGGCAATATAGGTGGGGTGGCGCGTGCCATGAAGAACATGGGTATGGCGAGCCTCTATCTGGTCGCGCCGAAAGAATATCCGGCTGATAAAGCGGTTTGGCGCGCCTCCAACGCGGTTGATGTGCTTGATGGCGCGGTTGTGGTTGATACCTTGGATGATGCCATCGCAGGCTGTGGCTTGGTGGTCGGTACTTCAGCCAGAGACCGTCGAATTCCATGGCCAATGTTGACCCCAAGAGAATGTGGCGAGCGGGCCTGGGCAGAGGCGGAGGAGCACGACGTGGCTCTGGTCTTTGGCCGAGAAGATCGGGGCTTAACCAATGAAGAGCTGCAAAAATGTAACTACCATGTGCATATTCCCAGCAATCCGGATTACAGCTCTCTGAACCTTGGTGCAGCCGTTCAGGTGCTGGCCTATGAAATGCGGCTAGCGTGTTTGGAGTACGAGCGTGAAGGCAGAGCCTTAAGCTTCGATGATTGGGATATGCCGCCAGCGAAAACGGAGGCTATGGAGCATTATTACGAGCATCTGCAGCAGACGCTGGAGCGAATTGGCTTTCTTGAGCCCAATAATCCACGCCAGACCATGACTCGCTTGCGCCGTTTGTACAGTCGAGTTCGCATGGATGAGATGGAGTTAAATATCCTCCGCGGTGTTTTAACCGCTATGCAGAACTACGTTTATCACACGGAGAATAAGCTTAAATCCAAAGAGTCTGATAGCTAACTGGCTGAGGGGCCTTGATTTATTGCGCAATCCTGACTGTAATGGTAGGGTATATACCTGAGTTGTTTACTAGGTGTTTATCTTGACTCGACTCATGGGTTTTTGAATAATGCGCGCCGCGCCCCAATGCTGGAAGCCTGATAATGAGACTAACAACAAAAGGCCGCTATGCGGTCACAGCAATGCTGGATTTAGCGCTCCATGCCGATAATGGCCCCATTAGTTTGGCGGGAATCTCCAAACGACAGGAGATCTCCCTTAGTTACCTGGAGCAATTGTTTTCCAAGCTGCGCCAGAACGACCTGGTGAGCAGTGTACGTGGCCCGGGTGGCGGCTACCGTTTGAGTCGATCCAGCGATGAAATCTTCGTTGCTCAGATCGTCGATGCGGTGAACGAATCCATTGATGCCACCAATTGTGGTGGCACTGGCAGTTGTCGCAATGGTGAAATTTGTTTAACACACCATCTATGGTGTGATCTAAGCGATCAGATCCACGATTTTCTCAGTGGCATCAGTCTGGCCAGCTTAGTGGCTCGCAAGGATATTCAAGAAGTATCCGAGCGTTTGGACAAAGAAGAAGCTCTGCAAAAGGCAGAGGCCGACTCAATGCAGCGCATCAGCGCATCCAGCTTGGGTTGATAACCGTGAACCCGGGCCAATGCCCGGGATATTGAAGGCTAAATCATGAAGTTACCGATTTACTTGGATTACTCTGCATCGACGCCAGTGGACCCTCGCGTGGCTGAAGCAATGATGAATTGCCTGACTATGGATGGTAATTTTGGTAATCCTGCTTCTCGCTCCCACGTTTATGGTTGGAAAGCTGAAGAAGCTGTTGAAAACGCTCGAGCTCAGGTGGCTGAGCTCATTAATGCCGATCCTCGCGAAATTGTATGGACGTCGGGCGCGACCGAATCCGACAACCTGGCAATCAAAGGTGTTGCTCACTTTAATGTGCGCAAAGGCAAGCACATTATTACATCCAAAATTGAACACAAAGCGGTACTCGATACCTGTCGCCAATTGGAGCGAGAAGGTTTTGAGGTGAGCTACTTGGAGCCCGATTCTGATGGTATGGTCACTGCACAGCAGGTTGCTGATGCCATTCGTGAAGATACGACCATTGTTTCCTTAATGCACGTGAACAATGAAATCGGCACCATCACTGATATTGCTGCGATTGGTGAAGTTTGTCGCGCAAATAAAGTATTTTTCCACGTCGATGCTGCGCAGAGCGCAGGCAAAATTGAAATCGACGTTGATGCCATGAAAGTCGATTTGATGTCTTTCTCAGCACATAAAGTGTATGGCCCTAAAGGCGTTGGTGCGCTGTATGTGCGTCGTAAGCCAAGAGTTCGCTTGGAAGCTCAAATTCATGGCGGTGGCCATGAGCGTGGTTTCCGTTCCGGTACACTGCCAACCCATCAGATTGTTGGCATGGGAGAAGCCTTTCGTTTGGCCAAGCTGGAAATGGAGCAGGATCAGGCGCACTGCAATGCGCTGAAAGATCAGCTCTGGAATGGCCTGAAAGATATGGAGCAAGTGACGGTTAATGGTGCTCTGGATCAGCGTGTGTCGACCAATATCAACATCAGTTTTGCTTATGTTGAAGGTGAGTCGCTGTTGATGTCTTTGCGTGACTTGGCAGTATCTTCTGGTTCAGCGTGTACTTCGGCCAGTCTTGAGCCTTCTTATGTATTGCGAGCTCTGGGTGTGGACGATGAAATGGCGCACAGCTCCATTCGTTTCAGTGTTGGGCGCTTCACCACGGCCGAAGAAATTGATTTCGTTATTGAAAAAGTCCGTCATGCTGTTGCCAAACTGCGCGAGTTGTCGCCACTTTGGGATATGTATAAAGACGGTGTTGATTTAAGTACAATCGAGTGGGCTGCGCACTAAGTGGCAGCTCAATCAGCAATAGCCTTTAGCCTTGGCTAAGGTGGAGTTAAAAAATGGCCTATAGCGATAAAGTAATTGATCATTATGAAAACCCTCGTAATGTAGGAAAGCTGGACGAATCTTCTGACAGTGTCGGTACCGGAATGGTTGGTGCGCCAGCCTGTGGTGATGTGATGCGTTTACAGATTCAGGTGAATGGCGAGGGTGTTATTGAAGACGCCAAGTTTAAAACGTACGGGTGCGGTTCTGCCATTGCCTCAAGCTCTCTGTTAACCGAATGGGTTAAGGGGAAAACATTGGGCGAAGCTGAAGCGATTAAAAATACCGAAATCGCGGAAGAGCTGGCTTTGCCACCAGTGAAAATCCACTGCTCGGTTCTGGCGGAAGATGCTATTAAAGCAGCGGTGCGTGATTTGCGAGAGAAGCGCGGCGAAGACTGAGTCTTTGTTTGACGCTTTTCCGTTTTTTGTGAAATAAAGAAGGTATTGGATAGATCATGTCATTAACGATGACGAACTCGGCAATTGAGCATGTGCAACGTCATCTCGCTTCGCGCGGGAAGGGTGTCGGTATTCGCGTGGGGGTTCAGACAACTGGCTGTTCCGGTTTGTCTTATGTGCTTGAGTTTGTTGATGATGTGAACCCGGAAGACAATACCTTTGATCAAGGTGGGTTTAGTTTGGTGGTTGACCCTAAAAGCTTGGCTTACCTCGATGGCACCGAATTGGATTTTGTTAAAGAAGGTCTCAATGAAGGCTTTCAGTTTAACAATCCTAATGCGAAAAATGCTTGCGGTTGTGGCGAGAGCTTCCACGTATAGCGTGCAATATAGATTGCTATAGGCGTCGCGTTATAGAGTTATACAAAAAAGCCGGGGCGTATTCCCCGGCTTTTTTGTATAACTTTCTGATTGAGTAAAATCATGGATTTAAGTGAAAACTTTTTTGCCTTGTACCAGTTGGATCCTGGCTTTGACATTGATATTGCTGCACTGAAGAAAACCCATCGGCAGTTGCAAATGCAATGCCATCCCGATAAGTTTGCCGCCGGCAGTGCCCAAGAACAACGTTTGGCGGTTCAGGCGATGGCCTACGTGAATCAGGCATTCGACACGTTGAGTGTCAATGTCAAGCGGGCCGAGTACTTGCTCGAATTGGCTGGCCTCGACAGCAATCTTGAAAATCAAACGCATCAAGATCCTGCTTTCTTAATGCAGCAAATGGAATGGCGTGAAGAGCTTGCCGAGTTGCGTCAGTTAATTCGTCAGGATGAGGCAGCTGCAGATACCAAGTTGCAGGCTTTGATGTCGAACCAGAAAACGCTGGAAAAGAATATTGAGTCTGAATTTGTTGCCCTGTATGAACAAGGGGATTACAAAGCATGCGTTGCTCCGCTTGCTAAAATGCATTTCACGAGTAAGTTTGCCAAAGAGTTGCGAGCGGTCGAAGACGAATTGCTCGATCTTGATTAAAGTCCGATAAATAGGGTTGCGCAGTTTCGGGTGCGCGACCAATCGTTATATAGGTATGTTGTGTTACTTCAGATTTCAGAACCCGGGCAAAGCGCTAAGCCTCACGAACGTAAGCTGGCAATTGGCATTGATCTCGGCACCAGTAATTCCGTTGTGGCCACTGTTCGAAGTGGCGAGCCTGTTGTGCTCGCGGATGAGGCGGGCCGTTCCATCTGTCCTTCGCTTGTGCACTACGCGGCTGATGGGGAAGTGATCGTAGGCCGAGAGGCCAGTGAGAAGCTGTTGAGTGATCCTGCAAATACGATCAGTTCCATTAAGCGATTGATGGGGCGGGGTGTCGAAGACAGCGAATCACTGGGGCACAGTTTGCCGTACACCTTTGCTGAAAAAGCCGGCTCTGGTGTGCCGTATATTGCTACGGCTGCCGGCGAGTTTAGCCCGGTAGAAATTTCTTCAGAAATCCTTAAGCATTTGGCGGCGCTCGGTGAGCGCAGTCTGTCATCGGGTTCCGCAACACAGTTAGATGGTGCTGTGATCACTGTGCCGGCTTACTTTGATGAGGCACAACGACAAGCAACTAAGGATGCGGCAACCCTGGCGGGTTTAAACGTTTTGCGTCTATTGAACGAACCGACTGCGGCGGCAGTAGCCTATGGCCTGGACCAGCAAGCTGAAGGGCTGATTGCGGTTTACGACTTGGGTGGCGGTACCTTTGATGTTTCCATTTTGCGTTTGAGCAAAGGTGTGTTTGAAGTTCTTTCCACCGGTGGCGATTCTGCGTTAGGTGGGGATGATTTTGACCAATCGATTGTTGAGTGGGTGTTGGCTCAATGTTCTCATGAGGGCGTTTTGACGCCGATAGAGCAGCGTGCCTTATTACTGAAGGCTCGCGACGCGAAGGAGCAACTGGCTACAGTCGAGTTGGTGAGCGTCGATTTTAATGGTCAGTTAGTCGAACTCAATCGCGAGTGTTTAGCTGAAATTTTGCAGCCACTGATTTCACGCAGCATCAAATCCTGTCGTCGTGCTTTGCGCGATGCCGATGTGAATGCTGATGAGGTCGACAATGTGGTTTTGGTGGGAGGCTCGACGCGCACACTTGCGGTGCGTAAAGCAGTTACCGATTTGTTTAAGCAGGAGCCGCTTGCGGATCTGGATCCGGATCGTGTCGTTGCTCTGGGCGCTGCTATTCAGGCTGATATTTTGGTTGGAAACAAGCCCGATAGTGAAATGCTGTTGCTTGATGTGATTCCACTGTCCTTGGGTATTGAAACCATGGGCGGTTTGGTTGAGCAGATTATCAGTCGAAATACTCCGATCCCTGTAGCCAAGGCCCAAGAATTTACGACCTTCAAAGACGGTCAAACGGCGATGGCGGTGCATGTTCTGCAGGGAGAGCGCGATCTGGTTACGGCCTGTCGCTCACTGGCGCGATTCGAATTGCGCGGCATCCCGCCAATGGTCGCTGGTGCAGCAAAAATTCGAGTGGTGTTTCAGGTGGATGCCGATGGTCTGTTGATGGTGTCTGCCGAAGAGCTAACCAGTGGTGTAAAAACCAGCGTGGACATCAAGCCTTCCTACGGTTTGGCCGATGATGACATCAGCCGCATGTTGCAGGATTCCTTCAGTCACGCCGAAGATGATATGCGGGCCAGAGCATTGCGTGAGCAGCAGGTGGAAGCGGAGCGAGTTCTGGAGGCTTTGGTACCTGCATTGGAAGCGGACGGTGATTTACTGAGCGACGAGGAAAGGCAAGCTATTGTTCAATCCATGGAGTCGCTACTGCAGGCGCGTCAATCGGCGGATAATCCTCGGGAAATTGAAGCTGCTATCGAAGTGGTTGCCCAACGTACGGATGACTTCGCGGCTCGACGCATGGACAGAAGTATCAAAGCTGCTCTGGCTGGTCAAAACCTGGATGATATCGATTCCTAATCGGGCGCAAAAACGCCGAATGTAATATTGAGTGTAAGTTATGCCGAAAATTGTATTTTTACCCAATGAGGAAATTTGCCCGGAAGGTGCCGAAGTAGAGGCCCAGAAAGGCGAAAGCATTGTGGATGCTGCGTTGCGCAATGGTATTGAAATCGAGCATGCCTGTGAGAAAAGCTGTGCGTGCACGACTTGCCATGTGGTGGTTCGTGAAGGTTATGATTCCCTTGAGGAAGCGGATGAGCTGGAAGACGATTATCTGGATAAGGCCTGGGGGTTGGAGCCCGATTCTCGTCTGGGGTGCCAGGCTAAGGTTGCCGATGAGGATCTTGTGGTCGAAATCCCCAAATACACCATCAATCAGGTATCTGAGCACCACTAGGCGCAAGCAGGCGAGGTCATTATGCAGGATTTACGTTGGACAGATGTAAACGATATCGCTATGGAGCTGTTTGATGCGCATCCCGATATCGACCCTCAGTTTGTTAATTTCGTCGATTTGCGGAATTGGGTTATGGCCCTGGAGGGCTTTAACGATGATCCGAATCGCTGTGGCGAGAAGGTTCTTGAAGCCATTCAGGCGGCATGGATAGAAGAGGCGGCCGATTAGCCGTTTTGTGGGCTTTTCGGTCAGGCTTGGTGAGCTTGAGTTAACAAATAAGCCTTTTGCCGAGAGTTTGCTCTCAAAAAGCTCAAATAAGGGTGTTTTGAGGCGATTTTACCTTCTTTAAGGCGCCCTTAAGCTATTTCACCGCTGACCTCACAAGTGTATAATCGGCGCCTCTGTCGATACTGGGGCATAGAGAGTCGGTTCAAGCCATTGTTACGTGTTATATCAGCTCGCATATGGCCAAAGGTTTATGTGTAAGTCGCTTATACTACGCTGGCCGTTAGCCCCAAACACCCAACAGATAAAACCCGTGCTTGCCAGAAAGTGGTGAGCACGGGTTTTCCGTATCCATAGTCACGGTCTGCGAGCGATCAGCTTGGCAGGGCCGGAGACCAACATGCTGCGGAACAACATTTTTTGAATCATAGATATTTTTTTGGAGATTAAACACATGGCGGTAGAACGCACTCTTTCCATCATTAAGCCAGATGCTGTAGCGAAAAACGTCATCGGCCAAATTAACGCTCGTTTTGAAGAAGCTGGTCTGAGCATTGTTGCGATGAAAATGGTCCAGCTGGACGACGAGAAAGCTGGCGGTTTCTACGCTGAGCACAAAGAGCGTCCTTTCTTTGGCGATTTGGTTTCTTTCATGACGTCTGGCCCAGTAGTGGTTCAGGTTTTGGAAGGCGAAGGCGCCATCGCTAAAAACCGTGACTTGATGGGTGCAACCAATCCTCAGGAAGCGGCGGCTGGCACCATCCGTGCTGATTTTGCTCAGAGTATTGATGCCAATGCGGTACACGGTTCCGACTCTGCGGCTTCTGCTGAGCGCGAAGTAGCTTACTTCTTCGCTGCTGACGAAATCTGCGCTCGCTAATTCAGGTGCTAGATTGATGTCCCTGTCGTCGCCGGAAACCGTAGAAAACAAAGTAAATTTGCTGGGTTTGTCTCAGCAAAAGCTGGAAGCCTTTTTCGAAGAAATGGGTGAGAAGCGCTTCCGTGCGGCACAGGTTCTCAAGTGGATCCACCAATTGGGTGTGGATTCATTTGATGACATGACCAATATCAGCAAAGCGCTGCGCGCCAAATTGACTGAGCGGGCTGAGATCAAAGCCCCAGAACTGATTCAGCAGTTCGATTCAGCCGATGGCACGCGCAAGTTTCTGATTCGCGTTACCGGTGGCAGTGCCATCGAAACCGTATTTATTCCCGATGGGGAACGTGGCACCTTATGTGTGTCCTCGCAAGTGGGTTGTTCACTTGATTGCAGTTTTTGTTCAACGGGAAAGCAGGGTTTTAACCGTGACTTGAGCGCAGCAGAAATTATTGGCCAAGTGTGGATTGCTGCAAAATCTTTTGGTCAGTTTGGTGAAGACCGACCTCGTAAGATCACTAATGTGGTGATGATGGGCATGGGCGAACCTCTGCTCAATTTTGATAACGTTGTTGATTCCATGAATCTCATGATGCACGACAACTGTTACGGAATTTCAAAGCGTCGGGTGACACTGAGTACTTCAGGTGTGGTACCTGCGCTGGATAAACTGGATGGCCTGACGGACGCCTGTTTGGCGATTTCATTGCACGCGCCGAATGACGAATTGCGCAATGAGTTGGTGCCTATCAACAAGAAATATCCGATTGCCATGCTGCTCGATAGTGCCAAGCGCTACATTGAGAACTTGCCGGACAATCGTCGTAAAATTACCATTGAGTACACCTTGATCGATCAGGTAAATGATCGCCCGGAGCATGCCCGAGAGTTGGCGCAGTTGTTACGGGATATTCCGGTGAAAATTAACTTGATTCCTTTTAACCCGTTCCCAATGTCGGATTATAAGCGGGTGAGTAATAATAGTTTGCGTCGCTTTCAGGATATAATGACTCAAGAAGGGTATATTACTACTGTGCGCACCACGCGCGGTGATGATATCGATGCTGCTTGCGGGCAGTTGGCGGGCAGCGTGAATGACCGCACCCGTCGCTCGGAGCGCTATCAGGAACAAGCGGTTCGCATTATCAATAACGCATAGAAGTGGAATAAACACGATGACTCGCAGCCTTGTAAAAACCATGATAACAAGTTGGCTGTTGTTGTGCTTAACAGCCTGTGTAACCACCTATGACAGGGTGCAGAAAAAGCCCGACATGCAAAAGGCAATGAAAACCCACATTCGCCTAGGCTTAGAGTATCTGCGTCAGAACAATCTCGATTCCTCTCGTTTTCATTTTAATAAAGCTTTGAAAATCGACCCGAATTCGGCCGGCGCCCACAGTGGTATGGCGGCTCTGATGCTGCGCGAGGGTGACGATGACAATGCCGAGCGTTTTTATGAAAGGGCGATTCGCCTGGATAGCACATTGTCATTGGCGCGTAATAATTACGGTTCATTTTTGTATGGCAAAAAGCGATATGCCGAAGCGCTTATTCAATTTCAGTATGCCGCGAATGATCTGAACTATGATCGACGCCCGTTGGCTTTCAACAATGTCGGCCTGACTCAGTTGGCGTTAGGGAATATCAACGCCGCAGAAAAAGCCTTTGCACGTTCGATAACGCTGAACCCCAATATGGCCAGGCCCTATATCGAGTTAGCGAGCATTGCTAAAAACAAATCGGAATACCGAGCGGCTATCCAACTGCTGGATCAATACCACATGATTTCACCTTTCTCACCACGGTCAGTCCAATTGGAATTGGAAGTGGCCAAAGTGCTGGGAGATAAAAATCGAGAGTCCAGTGCGCAGATGAAGCTGAAAAATATGTTTCCTAATGGCAATCAAAATCAGAGACGTAATTCGGGTACACAGCGCTAATGTCTGAACTAGACACAAACAATAATAATGAAGCCCCCGGACCAGGCGCGATCATTTCCTATGCCCGCGAGCAGTTGGGCATAAGCTCAACTGATTTGGCGGCTGAACTCAAGATCACCAAGCACAAGCTGATTCTGATTGAGGGTAATGAATTTGAACAGGTAGGCACGCCTACTTTTGTGCGAGGCTACCTGCGCAATGCGGCTCGGGTATTGCAACTGGATGTCGATATGTTGCTGGCTGAGTACGATGCATTTGCTTCAGATGTCACGCAGTTTGACGTGGAAGACGAGTCTGAGGCTCATTCAGAAAAAGGGCGATCCTTCAAGGCAATATGGGCGTTGCCAATGTTGCTGCTGTTTGGCCTTGTGTGGTGGCTGGCTCAGGATGGGGAAGAGCGCCAGAAAGCCAACATAGCCACTTCCAGCGCTTCAACAACGGCTGATCAAAAAAGCACAGTGCGCAAACCGGCGATAGAAACAACTGCGCAGGCGGAAGAAGGTGCGTTTGAAGGCACAGCTGCTTCGTCAGAAGACCGTGTTGAACAGAGCGATTCCGCAGCGTCCAATGAAAGTGTACAGACAAATATTGAAGGCTCCGAAATTGATACGCCAGCCAACGTTTCCGTATCTGCCCAAGAGACCTTGGAAAATACTGCACCGCTTAATGAGCCGGCGACAGAGACGGCTGTGACCCGTTCCAATGGCGGCTCTCTCCTTGATGAAGAGCGGGCAGAAACGGTAGAGAGCGAAAAGATTGAGGGTGAAAAGGTTTTGCTTTTCCGCTTTAAAGACAGTTGCTGGTTGCAAGTACGCGACGCTACAGGTAAGCGCTTGTACAGTAATACCAAAGAAGCAGGCCAGCAGTTACGCTTACAGGGTGTAGCACCGTTCCGAGTCAATCTTGGGAACGTTCGAGCCGTTGAATTAGACGTGGATGGCGAGGCCTATCCGCTTGAAGCTCGTTCCGGCCGTAAAACTCTCGCCATTACGATTCCCTGATACAGATCCGATTATGCATTTTGAATCCCCGATAAAACGCCGAAAATCCAGGCAAATCATGGTAGGCGATGTGCCAGTGGGTGGCGATGCCCCCATTTCCGTTCAGAGCATGACCAACACGGACACGTGTGATGTTGAGGCCACCGTAGGTCAGATTACTGCCTTGCAAGATGCGGGAGCGGATATCGTTCGTGTCTCTGTCCCCACCTTGGACGCCGCAGAGGCTTTCGGTGAAATACGTAAGGCCGTGAACATTCCGTTGGTGGCCGATATCCATTTTGATTACCGCATCGCATTGCGAGTTGCGGATCTCGGCGTGGATTGTCTGCGCATCAACCCAGGTAACATCGGTCGTGAAAAGCGAATCGCCGCGGTGGTAGAAAAGGCTCGAGACCTGAATATTCCTATTCGCATCGGCGTTAATGCCGGTTCTTTGGAAAAAGATCTGCAAAAAAAATACGGCGAACCTACGCCAGAAGCCATTGTGGAGTCCGCGCTGCGTCACGTAGATATTCTGGATAAGATGAACTTCCAGGATTTCAAAGTCAGTGTAAAAGCGTCGGATGTGTTTATGGCGGTGGCAGCGTATCGTCAATTGGCGACTCAGATTGAGCAACCTTTGCATCTGGGCATTACTGAAGCCGGTGGCCTTCGTTCTGGCACCGTGAAATCCGCAGTGGGTTTGGGTATGTTGCTTATGGATGGCATCGGCGATACTTTGCGAGTGTCTCTGGCGGCTGACCCAGTTGAAGAAGTGAAGGTTGGTTGGGATATTTTAAAAAGCCTCAAGCTGCGCGCGAAAGGGATTAATTTTATCGCTTGTCCCAGTTGTTCACGACAGAACTTTGATGTGGTGCAAACCATGAATCAGTTGGAAGAACGTTTGGATGACATTCGTACGCCGATGGATGTGTCAGTGATTGGCTGCGTGGTGAATGGTCCAGGTGAAGCAAAAGAGTCTGATGTTGGGCTGGCTGGCGGCACACCAAGTCATTCCATTTATATTGATGGTCAGGCCGATCATAAGCTTGGGAAAGAGAATCTCGTCGACAATCTTGAGCGTATTATTCGTAAAAAGGCGGCCGAGAAAGAAGAAGCTGAAAAAGATTTAATCGTAAAGGCGCCTTAGGTTTAAAAAGAACCTAAAGCAAAACGAAAAAGGTATTAGTTTGAAAAAGATTCAAGCCATTCGAGGAATGAATGATTTACTGCCCGAGCAATCGGTGCAATGGCAGTATCTGGAAAAGGCCGTACGCGATTGTGTGGCCAGCTACGGCTATCAGGAAATCCGTTTCCCGATCGTAGAGTCAACGGATTTGTTTAAGCGATCCATCGGTGAAGTGACGGACATCGTTGAAAAAGAAATGTACACCTTCGATGACCGTAATGGCGACAGTATTACTTTGCGCCCTGAAGGTACGGCGTCTTGTGTGCGAGCCTGTGAACAGCACGGCCTTCTATACAATCAAACCCAGCGCCTGTGGTATGCGGGTCCGATGTTTCGCTACGAACGCCCACAAAAGGGCAGATTGCGCCAGTTCCATCAAATTGGTGTTGAGGCCTACGGTATGGCCGGTCCGGACATTGATGCTGAGCTGCTGCTGTTGACTGCCAGTCTATGGCGTCAACTGGGTGTGATCGATGCGCTGACCCTGGAAATTAACAGCCTGGGTTCCAATGAGGCGCGTGAATCCTATAAAGCTGCTTTGGTCGCCTATCTAAGTGAGCGTAAAGATCAGCTGGACGAAGACAGTCAGCGTCGCTTGGACAGCAACCCTTTGCGTATTTTAGACAGCAAGAATTCCGGTACCCAAGCGCTACTGGATCAGGCGCCGCAGCTGCTGGATTACCTCGATGCGGAGTCCCGAACACATTTTGAACAGGTGCAGCGTCTGCTCACTGAGGCCGGCGTTGAGTTTCGTGTGAACCCAAGGCTGGTTCGTGGGCTGGATTACTATTCGAAGACGGTGTTTGAATGGGTGACCGACAAGCTGGGTGCTCAAGGTACCGTGTGTGCTGGCGGCCGTTATGATGGCCTGATTGAGCAACTGGGCGGTAAGCCTAATAGCGCGGTGGGTTTTGCCATGGGGGTAGAGCGACTGGTATTGCTGCTGGAAGCTCTTGATCGCTTCCCTGACACCTTACCAGCAGCTGCCGACATCTATATTGTTGCGGCGAGTCATGATGTTGAAAGGGCGCAATGCGCTGCAGCGAAACTGGCAGAATCTGTACGGGCTGAACTCAGCGGCTATCGCGTGGTCAATCATTGCGGTGGCGGCAGTTTCAAGAGTCAGCTGAAAAAAGCTGATCGAAGCGGTGCCAGCATTGCGTTGATTCTCGGTGATCAGGAACTGGAGCAGAATCAGGTATTGATCAAGCCTTTGCGTGGCCAGAGTGATCAGCAGGCCGTGGCAAGCGAGCAACTGCTGCCCACCTTGGCGGGAATATTGGGCAGTTAAATGAGAGACTAATAAGCCCTAGGGCTTATTAGTTGCATGTGATAGGCTAGCGGGCTTTCTTGGCTAAGGCCTCGTTGACAACAAAGTCCTGTGTAGAAAATAAACAGGTTTGCAGGTAATTAGGAGTTACAGTGGCAGAACATCTCACTGAAGAAGAACAATTAGAAGCCATTAAACGCTGGTGGGACAACAACGGTAAAAGTTTGTTGACCGCAATTTTGTTGGGTATTGCAGCTTACTCAGGCTTTCAATTCTGGCAGAACAAACAACAGGCTCAGGCTGAAGCGGGCTCTGTGGTTTACGAAGAATTGTTACAGGCGGTTGGTGCCCAAAATCCAACTGAAGAGCAACAGAGCACCGCTAAATACCTGGCCAAGCAATTGGTTGATGAGCACAGTGGCAGCTTTTACGGTGTGAGTGGTGATTTGTTTTTGGCGAAGTTGGCCGTGAAAGACAATGATCTGGATTCGGCCGCCAAGCACTTAAACTCGGCTTTGGCACAAGGCCCGAGTGATGCTCTGCGTCCTATTGTTTATCAGCGTCTCGCAAAAGTTCAGGCGGCGAAAGGCGACTATGCTGGCGCCTTAGCGAGCCTGGATAAAGGTCAGACTCAGGCGGTGCTTGCTTCCTATGCCGAAAGCCGCGGTGATATCTACTTGGCTCAGGGCGATAATGATCGCGCACGAGCTTCCTATCAATTGGCAATAGACTCCCTGGCAGCGGAAGATTTTGCCCGCCGTCAGCCATTGCAAGACAAGTTGGCGGGTGTCCCTGTTGTTGCCTTAGCCAAGCAGGATGGAGACGCTCAATAACATGAAAAAGCCAATTGCACTGCTGTTACTTTCCGCTGTTATTGCCGGTTGCTCCTCTACGGATGAGATCAACCTTGAACCTATGGAATTAGTGGATTTCGAGCCGACGGTAGAGTTGGATGAAGTCTGGTCAAAGGATATCGGTGCCGGTCAGGACACGCGTTTTAGCCGCCTGACCCCGGTGATTTCTGAAGGCATACTGTTTGCTGCTGGCTCTGAAGGTGAGGTGGTTAGCCTCAACCCGGAAACCGGGCGCGAAAACTGGTCGAAAGATCTGGATAGAGAGCTGGCCGGTGGTGTTGGTGCCGGTCCGAATAATATTTTCCTGGGCAGTTACAGTGGCACGGTATACGCCCTGTCTCGCGAGGATGGCAGTGAGCGTTGGCAGACCAAATTGAGCAGCGAAATCCTGTCTGCACCTCAAAGCAATGGTGAAGTGGTTGTGGTGCAGACCCTCGACGGTCGCCTATATGGTTTGAATGCCGAAAATGGTGAGCAGATCTGGCGCTACGACAATCCGGTTCCTGTTTTGACCCTGCGCGGCACAGCCAATCCTGTCCTGTTTGCTGATAAGGTGTATGCCGGTTTTGCTTCTGGCAAAGCGGTTGGTCTGCGCATCACTGACGGTGTTCAGGTGTGGGAGCAGCGCGTGGCTATTCCCCAGGGTAAGACTGAGCTTGAGCGTGTCGTCGATATTGATGCTACGCCCTTGTTGCAAGGTAATATTCTCTACGCTTCGGCCTACCAGGGGCGTATCATGGCGATCAATCGCGCCAACGGTCGTCCTATGTGGGCGACAGACTCTTCGAGCCATAAAGACATCAGTGCGTTGAATGGCACCATCTTTGTTTCCGGTGCCGATGATCGTCTGCGTGCGTTGAACAGTGCCAATGGTGATCAGCTTTGGGAGAACGACACGATGCTGCGCCGTGAGCTGGGTGCGCCTCAGGCCATCAGTTCTTATGTCGCAGTGACTGATTTCGAGGGTTATTTGCATTTGCTGGATCGCGAAGACGGTCGCTTTGTAGCACGCGAGAAGGTCGATGGTGATGGTGTTCGTGCCAGCATGATCAGCGATGGCGAACGGTTGTATGTCTACGGTAACAGCGGTGAGCTGGTTGCCTACCGCATTCAATAATTGTTGTTCTGATTGAGCTTGCAAAAAGGGCCTTAAGGCCCTTTTTTATTGCGTAGAGCCCGCAGATTCGGGCAAAACTTGCTACTACTGAGAAAATCCCTATACTCGCGGCCCACGGAAAACGCCATAATGGGCCATAATATTCTGAATGTCGCCCTACAGACTGTACTGGATTAATACATGATACCTGTAATTGCCTTGGTTGGACGCCCGAATGTGGGTAAATCGACCATGTTTAACCGCCTGACTCGTAGCCGGGATGCCCTGGTTGCCAACTATGCTGGCCTGACACGAGACCGTAAGTATGGCGAGGGCGAGATTAATAAGCGCCAATTTATCGCGATTGATACAGGTGGTATTACCGGTGATGAAGAGGGTATCGATTCGGCGATGGCTGAACAGTCCTTATTGGCGGTTGAAGAGGCAGATGTGGTCTTGTTTCTGGTTGATAGTCGCGATGGCCTGACAGCGGCCGATGAGATGATCGCGGACCATCTGCGAGTGAACAACAAAAAGACCTATCTTGTGGCCAATAAAATCGATGGCCAGAATCACGACGTGGCAATGGCGCCATTCTATGAATTGGGTTTGGGTGAAGTCTACGGCACTACGGCGACTCAAGGGCGTGGCGTTAAGTCCTTAATGGAAATGGTGCTGGAAGAATTTCCGGAAAATGTTATTGAGGATGCCGAAGAAGATGAAGCCAAGGGCATCAAAATGGCTATCGTCGGTCGCCCAAACGTGGGGAAATCCACCTTGGTGAATCGCTTGCTCGGCGAAGATCGGGTTGTGGTTTACGATATGCCCGGCACAACGCGTGACAGTGTTTATATTAATTATGAACGCAATGAAAAGCCGTACACCATTATTGATACTGCAGGTATTCGTCGCCGGAAAAACGTTAAAGAATCTGTTGAAAAGTTTTCCATCGTGAAAACCCTTCAGGCAATCAGCGATGCGAATGTCGTTGTGTTGTTGGTGGACGCCACCGAGGGTTTGGTTGATCAGGATCTGCATTTGATGGGGCATGTGATTGACCAGGGGCGAGCTTTGGTTGTCGCGCTCAATAAGTGGGATGGTTTAGATAGCGAGCATAAGGAGTTTGTGAAAAACGAACTGGAACGGCGTTTGCGTTTTGTCGATTTTGCCGATATTCATTTTATTTCTGCTTTGCACGGCACTGGGGTGGGGCACCTGTATGAATCCATTGAACAGGCCTACGGCGCAGCGACCGATAAGCTGACAACAAATCACCTAACCCGTATTTTGCAAGACGCTGTGGCAACGCATCAGCCACCTATGGTGGGCGGCCACCGTATTAAGTTGCGCTATGCCCATGCGGGGGGTAAGAACCCTCCAATTATTGTGATCCATGGCAACCAAACTGAGTCGGTACCCAGTCACTATAAAAAGTTTTTGGAAAAAACATTTCGCCGAGTTCTGGATTTGCACGGCACACCAATCAAATTGGAATTTAAATCCACTGACAACCCCTATGCGGGTAAGAAGAATGAATTAACGTCTCGCCAGGCTGCGAAAAAACGCCGCTTGATGGAGCATTACAAAAAGTCCAAAAAGAAAAAATAGTCGCTTATCGATTTTAATCAAAAAGCCGTGCACTAAAAAAGGGAGCGATACGCTCCCTTTTTTAGTGCTGTTTGAGTTTGCCTGACTAACGTTCGGCATCCAGTTCGGCCGCGTGGTTAATGGCATGGAATATATAATTTTGCTCAACGACGCCGTTAAACAGGTGTGCCCAGGGGCCACGTGCGTAGATGGCAACATCTTCGCCGGCATGGGTTTCTGATTCAAATGGAATCAACGCTTGTTGCTTGTAGTCATCGCTTAAAGCTTCTTCATCCGTAGCGTGAGGGCGAGGGCCGTGGGTATGGGCGCCTGGGCCATTGGCGTAGGACAGGGTGGTGTAGGGTTTGCCATCCAGGGCCAGGGTGGGGGTTAGGACTGGACGACCTTTTTTGTCGAGGCCCTGTGACAGACCTAAAATTGGGTTGCCGCGATGCGCATAACCCTGAATCACAAAGGTATGGGAATGGTCGGCGGTTACGACGATCAACGTGTCTTCTTTGTCGGTTTTACGCATGGCCATTTCGACGGCATCGGCCATGGCGACACCGTCGGCCAATGCGCGCTTGGCGTTACCTGCGTGGTGGGCGTGATCAATACGACCACCTTCTACCAGTAGGAAGTAACCCTCGTCATTCTTGCCGAGAATATCGATGGCTTTTTCGGTCATTTCAGCCAGTGAAGGTTCGCCGCCGCGGTCTTTGCCGCGGTCAAGTTCGTATTCCATATGAGAGCTGTTGAACAGCCCAAACAGCTTGTCAGTTTTTTCGGCGTCGACTTTATCAAAACCCTTTTGATTCCAAACGTATTTGCCATCCGGGTGCAGCTCTTGCCACTCTTCAATCAGGTTTCGGTCGTCGCGACGTTTGCCGAATTCACCTTCTGGGTCGCTGATGTTCTTTGGTAAAAAGTGACGACGACCGCCGCCCATGGCTACTTCGATGCCGTCGCCATAAGGGAATTCAATCAATTGTTGAGCGATGTCTTTGCAGCCCGCTTCACGGTCGCCCGCACTGAGGTGGCTGTCGTCCTCAAAGTTCCGGTCCGAAGAGTGGGCATAAGTGGATGCCGGGGTAGCGTGAGTTAGGCGAGTGGTGGTTACGACGCCTGTTGATCGGCCATCAAGCTCGGCCAGTTCGAGCAGCGTGGCGGCATGATTCTGTAAGGCTGCACGACAGTCACCTCGGTCGATGCTATCGTTCACCGAAACCAATCCCATTTTGGTTTTAATGCCAGTCATGATCGCGGTTGCAGTGCCGGCTGAATCGGGAGTCTGGGCGTTGGTGTTGTAGGTTTTCGACAGTGCCATATGAGGAAAGTGTTCGTAAGACAGTTGGTAATCTTCACCTTGTCCACCGTCAAGTTGGCCTTTGTAAATCCGGGTTGCGGTTACGGAAGCAATGCCGTTACCGTCGCCGACAAACACAATGACATTTTTTGCTTTTTGTTCAATGTTTTTGCGCTTCAGTATTGATTGCAGTTGCGCTTGCCCTTGCTCAAACCAAGGGTCACTTTTTTGATGGGTAATGCTGTCATCACTACAGCCACTCAGCACCGCAATGCCGAGTGACAAGCAGACTAGGTTCTTTTTCATACTTGAATAAGCCTGATTCGATTTTATGGTTCAGTTTGATTGGCCTTGGATTGATTGAGATAGTCCATCAACCAGGCGCGTTGATAGGAAAAGCGCCATTGTACCGCAGGGATAAGCGTTGGGTTAACCCAGCGCGCGCTCAGAATCTCAATGTTATCTTCCGGGTCGGGTCGGGTACCAGCTTTTGATGTGCAACTGAACAGTTGGAAACCGTTGTCGAAGGTCTTGATCATTTCAATAGCGTTGACGGCAACGCCGGTTTCCTCAAAGGTTTCCCTCTCAGCGGTTTGTGCCGGTGTTTCCCGCCAACGAAATCCGCCGCCGGGGAAATTCCATTCACCATTGTGCTGTTGGACCATCAATATACGGTATTCACCACCACTGGCCTCATGCTCAAGCAAACAGCCGGCGTTGGCCTGGCCAGAGCCGGCTGTAGGGCTGTTCAACAGGTCGCAGGCGCTGAGAGTAATGCAGCTGCCCAGCAGAATAAAAGTGCGGCTAAATGCAGTATGTCTGTTCAAACTGATCATCCGTATATGTTCGCTCGTTGTTTGCTGTGGACTGTCGGTTAATGGTGGCTCAATCCGGGGTCTGTTACCCAATCGAGCATTTAAGCAGTGTTTTGCAACACTTTGATGACACCCCTACAAAAGGTAAGTTTACTCGCTTGTGTGGCATGCTTCCACACGGCAATTCAAGGTGCCCTCATTCAATTGCACCGAGACGGCATCACCCTCAGCACTGTCGGCTGCGCGTTTCAGAATATGACCTTGTTCGTTGCGGGTGATGCTGAAGCCCCTGTGCAGTACCGCCAGGGGGCTTAAGGCATTGAGTTTTTCCATCTGAGTGTGCAGAGCCAGCTCGTGACGCTCGATGCGATGGCTAATCAGCCTGTTCAGCTGTTTGCGTTGTGAGTTTAACCGCTCGCGCAGTGGCAGAATACGTTCCTGCGGGTGCTGCTGAGAGAGTCTCAGTTGGAGTTGTTCCTGGCGATGCTTTAAGCGTGTGGCTTGGCGTTGCCAGGCTTGCTGCAGGCGCAATTCCAAATTGTCGAGCTGCTGGGCTTGCTGTTCCAAAGTTTGACCGGGATGGCGCAAACGACGTTGCAGCTCCTGCAAACGCAGTTTTTCGGTTTTCAGTTTGCGCTGGCATGCCTGGCCGAGCAAGATGGCATTGCCGAGCAATTGTTGCTGAAGGGCTTCTCGATCTTGGCTGAGTAATTCCGCTGCCGCAGACGGTGTTGGTGCGCGCAGGTCAGCAACAAAGTCAGCAATAGTGACATCGACCTCGTGGCCAACGGCTGAAACCACCGGGATTTCACTGTTTACGATGGCGTAGGCTAGGGCTTCATTGTTAAACGCCCAAAGGTCTTCCAGTGAGCCACCACCACGGGTCAGCAATAATACATCGCAGCATTGGTGTCGGTTGGCGATGCTAATGGCTTCAATCAATTGTGGTGCTGCAGTATCGCCTTGCACCTGGCAGGGTAAGACCAGGGCCCTTGTGTTGGGGCTGCGTCGTTCCAGGACACTCAGTACATCTCTGACTGCCGCACCGGTGGGTGAGGTGATGATGCCAATGCGACCAATGTTTTCGGGTAGAGGACGTTTGCGTTCCTGAGCCATCAAGCCTTGCTGAAACAGTTGGTTTTTTAATGCCTCGAACTGTGCCTGCAAATCTCCAGCGCCCGCGGGCTGCATATGCTCAATAATGAGTTGATAATCACCGCGACCTTCATAAAGACTGACTCTGGCGCGCACCAGTACTTTATCGCCATTATTGGGGTTGAACCGCAACATCTGGTTGCGGTTACGGAACATGGCGCCGCGAATCTGAGCAGAGGGGTCTTTAAGGGTGAGGTACCAATGACCCGAAGAGGGGCGAGCGAAGTTTGAGATTTCGCCTTCCAGCCAGATGAGGGGAAGGTGGGTTTCCAAAAGTTGCTTAGCTTTGCGGTTGAGCTGGCTAACACTTAATACTTGGCGTTCTTGAGCTTGGTTCATAGCGGTATTGTAGGCGAACTGCTGGACTGAGCACAGGACCAAATCCGCATAATGTCTCTAAGGCCAAATTTTTGTGCTCCCTGGCGCAGAGCCCGCCTGAAGAAGAGGGGGAGGGTTTATCTTGGCTTAACGGGATGTGCTTGGGGATTGCTAAGAGGGATACAAGCCCGCATTCCGGGCAGATGGATAGCCCACTGTCTATTTACCCAGCTGTGGGAAATCTATATAATTGCCGGTTTATCTAAAAGCCGGCCTGGCTCCTGTGGCTAAGCCCGATGGTGCTGTGAAAATCCCTGTAAAGTGAGTGGAAGAAAGGCGCCGAAGGCAGCTTTAGGCGACCGTATTTCCATTTTGACGCTGGCACCGTTTATTTTTGAGGTTCTCCAAAACAATGTTGCGTATCGCACAAGAAGCTTTAACGTTTGACGATGTACTCTTGGTTCCCGGTTACTCTGAGATCACCGCGAAAGATGTTTGTTTGAAATCTCGCATTAGCCGCGATATTGAACTGAATATTCCGTTGGTGTCTGCCGCGATGGACACGGTGACGGAAGCTCGCCTGGCCATTGCTATTGCTCAGGAAGGTGGCATCGGTATCATTCACAAGAGCATGACTATTGAAGGTCAGGCGGCGGAAGTTCGCGCTGTGAAAAAATTCGAGGCTGGTGTTGTTCGAGATCCTATTACGATTGAATCATCCGCGACTATCCGCGAGTTGGTGACCTTAACGGTTGAGAATAAGTTTTCCGGTTTTCCTGTGCTCGATAATGGTGAGTTGGTTGGTATCGTAACGGCGCGCGACGTTCGTTTTGAACCGAACCTGGACGCTACTGTTGCCGACATTATGACACCTAAAGATAAGCTGGTAACGGTTTCTGAAGGTGCGCCACTGGATGAAGTTCAGATCCTGTTGCATCGTCATCGCATTGAAAAAGTGATGGTGGTTAATGACGCATTTGAGCTGACAGGTTTGATCACCGTAAAAGATATTACCAAAGCCGAGCAATACCCGAACGCGTGTAAAGATCCTGAAGGTCGCCTGCGTGTCGGCGCTTCTGTTGGCACCAGCCCAGACACCGATGATCGGGTAGCGGCTTTGGTTGCTGCAGGCGTTGATGTTTTGGTTGTTGATACGGCGCATGGCCATTCTAAAAACGTTCTGGACCGCGTTCGTAAAATCAAAGCGGATTATCCTGAGGTGCAGGTCATTGGCGGAAACATTGCTACTGCTGCGGCCGCGAAAGCGTTGGTTGACGCGGGAGCTGACGGTGTAAAAGTGGGTATTGGTCCTGGTTCCATTTGTACGACGCGTATCGTTTCTGGTGTGGGTGTGCCACAGATTTCTGCGATCGCCAATGTGGTTGATGCATTGAAGGACACTGGCGTTCCCGTTATCGCTGATGGCGGTGTACGTTTCTCTGGGGATATAGCCAAGGCGATTGTTGCCGGTGCCCACTGTGTGATGATGGGTTCTATGTTTGCGGGTACAGAGGAAGCACCTGGTGAGGTGGAGTTGTATCAGGGGCGTACCTATAAAGCCTATCGTGGTATGGGTTCATTGGGCGCCATGGCAAAAACCCAGGGCTCCTCGGACCGTTATTTCCAGGATGCCAGTCAGGGTGCGGAAAAACTGGTTCCCGAAGGCATTGAAGGGCGTGTGCCTTATAAAGGCCCAATGTCAGCCATCGTGCATCAAATGATGGGCGGCTTGCGTTCATCCATGGGGTACACCGGTTCACGCACCATCGATATCATGCGCACTCAACCTGAGTTTGTTCGGGTGACTGCAGCGGGCATGGGGGAATCCCATGTGCACGATGTGCAAATCACTAAAGAGGCGCCCAACTACCCGGTGGGTGGGCGCTAAGCACGAACGATTATTGATTGTATAGGTCAGCTTTTAAGCTGGCCTTTTTTGTTTATTAGGCGACAAGACAGTTCTATGACTCAAGATATTCATGCTCAACGCATTTTGATTTTGGATTTCGGCTCACAATACACCCAGCTGATTGCGCGTCGCGTACGTGAGATCGGTGTGTACTCTGAGATTCGCGCTTTCGATATGACCGAGGAAGAAATTCGCGATTTCGACCCTCGCGGTATCGTGTTGGCGGGCGGCCCCGAGTCGGTGACAGAAGGGGAATCACCTCGCGCACCAGAATGCGTGTTCACTATGGGTGTTCCTGTTTTGGGAATTTGTTACGGCATGCAAACCATGGCGGAACAGCTCGGCGGTAAAGTCAGCACCTCTGACTTGCGGGAGTTCGGCTACGCGCAAATTAAAGTTCATGGCCGTGGCGCTTTGTTGAACGATATCCGTGATCATGTCGACCACGATGGGGGCTCACTGCTGGATGTTTGGATGAGCCACGGTGATAAAGTCAGTGAGATGCCTGAAGGCTTTGAATTGATGGCATCTACTGAATCCTGTCCAGTTGCTGGTATGTATTGTGAAGAACGTGATTTATACGGCGTACAGTTTCACCCGGAAGTTACGCACACCCTGCAAGGCAAACGTATTTTTGAACACTTCGTTCTGAAACTGTGTGGTTGCGAAGCGTTATGGAATCCTGCGAATATTGTCGAAGACGCTATCCAAAAAGTTCGTGAGCAGGTAGGTGGTGACAAGGTACTGTTGGGCTTGTCCGGTGGTGTGGATTCATCTGTGGTTGCCGCTTTATTGCATAGAGCGATTGGTGATCAGTTAACCTGCGTGTTTGTGGATAATGGCTTGCTTCGTAAAGACGAAGGTGATCAGGTCATGGACATGTTCGCCAAAAACATGGGTGTGAAGGTTATTCGCGCGGATGCCGAAGAATTGTTCTTAGGTAAGCTCAAGGGCGTTGCCGATCCGGAAGACAAACGCAAAATTATCGGTAACACCTTTATTGAAGTGTTTGATCAGGAGGCCGCCAAGTTAAAAGACGTTAAATGGTTGGCGCAAGGGACGATTTATCCTGATGTGATTGAATCTGCTGCGGCTAAAACGGGCAAAGCCCATGTGATCAAGTCTCACCACAATGTGGGTGGCTTGCCGGATGATATGGATTTTGAGTTGGTTGAACCGCTGCGTGAATTGTTTAAAGACGAAGTGCGTAAAATCGGTTTGGAACTGGGCTTGCCTTACGACATGGTATACCGTCATCCATTCCCCGGTCCTGGGCTGGGTGTGCGCATTTTGGGTGAGGTGAAGAAAGAATACGCCGACATTCTGCGTGAAGCAGATGCAATATTCCTGGAAGAATTGCACGCGGCTGACTGGTATCACAAAACCAGCCAAGCGTTTGCGGTATTCTTACCTGTGAAATCCGTTGGGGTAGTGGGCGATGGTCGCCGTTACGAGTGGGTAGTTTCTTTGCGTGCTGTAGAAACGATCGACTTTATGACCGCTCGCTGGGCGCACCTGCCTTACGATCTTCTGGAGCGCTGCTCTAATCGTATTATTAACGAGATTTCAGGTGTGTCGCGCGTGGCTTACGATGTCTCCAGTAAGCCGCCTGCAACCATTGAGTGGGAATAAGCCCACATTGGTTTAAAGAAGGGAGCGCTGGTCGCTCCCTTTTTCATGGAAGGTGCAAAAGGAAGAGTTGATATGAAACCACTTGCAAAATGCTGGGTTATGATGTTGTTGTGTTTTAGCTCCACGCTTTGGGGCGAAGCGACCACTCAAGTTGAGGCGGAGGCGTTTGCGAAGCTGCCGCGCTTCAGTTCTCCCGTGATTTCCCCAAATGGTCGGTACCTGGCGGCCAAAATGTCGGATGGCAACAAAAGTTATGTTGTTATGCGGGATTTGCAGGATGCTAGCGGAAAATTGACAAAGCTGTCGGATGGCAAGTATTACATCAACTGGTTTCAATGGGCGAATAATGAACGCTTATTGTTAAGTGTACGCAAGAATAAAAAAATACGAAATCATGTGTTGTCCGTTTCTACGATAGGAAGCGTTAAACGTGATGGCAGTGACCCGATTTTTTATAAAGCCAAACCTAATCGAAAGGGATTCTTCAAGCGTAATCCGAGTCTGGTGAGCTTGATCAAAAACGACCCAGAGCATGTCTTACTGGTGTTGGATGATTCCCGTAATAGCTGGGCCTCGCCAGTAGTACATAAGGTCAATCTGGAAAGCGGCAAGCGAACCCGGGTTCAAGATAATCCCAATCGAGTTTCTAAATGGATTGCGGATGAAAATGGTGAGCTTAAAGTGGGCATCCGATATGAGCAGGGTGCGAACGGAAAGTCGGCCGAGTTGTTGTTACGTAATAAAGACACGGCTGAGTGGGAGGTAGTTCAGGCGACGGACTATTTCGATGAAAATCGAATTCAGGCTGTTCGTATGAAACCGGGCAGTTCTCATATTTTATTGGTTGAAGGCCGTGGGAAAGAAGGCCTTGAACGTTATTTGAGAGGTGGAAATCTCAAGGAATTTGATATCAATACTCTAACGCTCGGCGAAGAGTATCAAAACGACGACTATCAGCGCATCAAAGAGGATGTGGAATTTTTGCTTGCTGACGATAAGATTCATATTGTCAGCCGAAACCAAGATAGCAATGTATTTGTACTGCTCGCAATGCGGAGTAATAAGCCCAATCGCTATTATGTGTTCGATTCAAAAACAGGCCAGTTGAATTATTTGGCTTCCGAATATCCACATCTGGATAACTTGCCTCTGTCAAACAAGCAAATGGTTCAGTATTCGGCTCGGGATAGCTACCAAATTCCTGCGTATTTAAGTTTGCCTGTTGGCGAGCGGAAAGGGAAGTTGCCAACGGTCGTTCTGGTTCACGGTGGGCCTCATGCTCGTGATTTTGCCGGGTTTGACCCAATGGTTCAGATGCTGAATAACCGAGGTTATGCGGTCTTGCAATCACAGTTTCGAGGCTCCGACGGCTTCGGTGATGAGCACCGAAAGGCTGGCATGAAGCAGTGGGGCAAACGTATGCAAGATGATGTTGCAGACGGCGTCAGGTGGTTAGTGAAAGAGGGAATCGCCGATAAGGAAAGAGTGTGTATCGTTGGTGCGTCCTATGGCGGCTATGCCGCCGCGATGGGTTTGGCTAATGACCCTGATCTGTATCGATGTGGTATCAGTATCAATGGTGTTCTTGACTTTCCTCTGTTGAGGCGTGATATAAGAGATTATGGTCTTTATAAGGCTATCCAGCGCGAAGGCTTGAACGATGACGGCGAGGCTGAGAACGTGTCCCCGGTCCATCAGGCCAAACGCATCAGTGCACCTTTGCTGTTGTTTCATGTAAAGGGGGATGCCGTGGCCTTTATTGATCACAGCCGCCGAATGAATGAAGCCATGCTCGCTAACGATAAATCTGTCGAGTATATTGAGCTCGCTTGTGGCGAACATTGGCGTACGGACAATAAACAGGAAGTTGGGAAATTTGAAGCAGTGGATCGCTTTTTAAAGACACATCTTGCTCCATGATTTGAGGTTTTATGGCACAGCTTTATTTCTATTACTCGGCAATGAATGCGGGTAAATCGACAGCATTACTGCAGTCGGCATACAATTATAAAGAACGGGGGATGCAGGTGGAGATCTTCACCGCTGCCCTCGATGATCGTTATGGTCGGGGAAAGGTCACCTCGCGTATCGGCTTGCACGCTGATGCCCATTTGTTTCAGGCGGAAACCAATTTGATGTCCGCTATTGAGGTCTTGCATACCGCGAGTCCGATGAATTGTGTGTTCATTGATGAAGCCCAGTTTTTATCAAAAGAACAGGTGAAGCAGTTGTGTCGGGTAGTCGATGAGTTGAATATCCCTGTTCTTGCCTATGGTTTGCGAACCGACTTTCTGGCGGAGACGTTTGCAGGCAGCCATTATCTGTTGGCTTGGGCTGACAAATTGGTGGAGCTGAAAACCATTTGCCACTGTGGCCGGAAAGCAAACTTTGTCGTTCGTCGAGATGAAAATGGCCGTGTTGTGCGGGAAGGAGAGCAGGTACAGGTTGGTGGCAATGACAGCTACGAATCCATGTGCCGCAAACATTTTGCGGAGTTGGTCTGGGAGCCTTAAAACCGGTTTTAGTTGTGTTGGCGTTAGGTAAAAGCGCAGAAAGCCGGCATGTGCATTGCACTTGCCGGCTTTTCTTTGGGTTCAATAGCCTATTAAATCGTGGCGGCCAATCGAGTGCCCTGGTCGATAGCGCGCTTGGCGTCCAGTTCGGCAGCAACATCAGCACCACCAATCAGATGGTAGGGCTTACTCAAACCCTCTACGAGTTCGCGCAAAGGTTCCTGGCCGGCACAGACAATAATATTATCCACGTCCAATACCTGCTGACTGTCGCCATGACTGATGTGCAGGCCTTGCTCGTCAATTTTGTCGTACTGGCAACCAGGAATCATTGTCACGCCTTTGTTGATGAGCCCGGTGCGATGAATCCAGCCAGTGGTTTTCCCCAGTCCGCCGCCAACTTTGGAGTTCTTGCGTTGCAGGAGGAAAACTTCACGGGCAGGCGTTGAAACATTGGCTTTCACGCCTTCGATTCCGCCTCGCGCTTCCAGACTCATATCAACACCCCATTCATCCATAAAGGCTTCGATATTTTGGCTGGTGGCCTCGCCGGAGTGCACCAGATATTCTGACACATCAAAACCGATGCCGCCGGCGCCAATTACCGCGACTTTCTTCCCGACAGGTTTCTTGTGTTTCAGCACATCCAGATAGCTGAGTACTTTGTTACTGTCGATGCCTTCGATATCCGGTGTGCGGGGATTGATGCCGGTGGCAATAACAACTTCATCATAATCACCATCGTTCAGGTCGTCGGCATTGACTTTTTTACCCAGAACCACGCTGACGCCAGTGAGTTCGAGCTGTTTGTCAAAATAGCGAATGGTTTCGTAAAACTCTTCCTTGCCGGGAACCTGTTTGGCGACATTGAATTGACCGCCAATCTCATTGGCGGCATCAAATAAGGTGACCTCGTGTCCTCGACTTGCTGCAGATGTCGCGAATGCCAAACCGGCCGGACCTGCACCGACAACCGCAATTTTTTTCACCGCCGTTGTTGGCAAAAGATTTAACTCAGTTTCGTGGCAGGCACGGGGGTTAACCAAGCAGCTGGTCATTTTCCCGCTGAAAATGTGATCCAGGCAGGCTTGGTTACAACCGATGCAGGTGTTGATTTCGTCGCTTTTGCCTGCCGCGGCTTTACTCACAAAGTCCGAGTCCGCCAGGAAGGGGCGAGCCATGGAGACCATGTCAGCGTCGCCGCGCTGCAAAACCTCTTCAGCCACTTCCGGCGTATTGATTCGATTGGACGTCACTACAGGAATTGGTAGCTCGTCTTTGAATTTTGCGGTCACCCAGGTAAAGGCGGCGCGAGGTACTTTCGTCGCAATAGTGGGAATGCGAGCTTCGTGCCAGCCAATGCCGGTGTTAATAATGGTTGCGCCGGCTTCGGCAATGGCTTTGCCCAGCGTCACGATTTCTTCATAACTGCTGCCGCCTTCGACGAGGTCAAGCATAGACAGACGATAAATAATAATGAAGTTTTCGCCCACCGCTTCGCGTACTCGACGAACGACTTCGACGGGAAGACGCATTCGATTTTCATAGCTGCCACCCCAGTCATCATCACGTTGATTTGTGCGTGCTGCGAGAAACTGGTTCAGGAAGTAACCCTCGGAACCCATAATCTCGACACCGTCGTAATTTGCTTTTTGAGCCAGTACCGAAGTGCGAACAAAATCTTGAATCTGCTGCTCGATTTCGTCTTCAGTTGCAGCTGAGGGTTTAAAGGGATTGATGGGCGCTTGGATAGCAGATGGAGCAATGGGGTTTTCATTGAAGGCGTAGCGACCGGTGTGCAAAATCTGCATGCAAATTTTGCCGTCTTCGGCATGAACCGCTTCGGTAATTTGAAGATGATCTTTAACATCGTCTTCGGTTTTCAGGCTTTTGGTGTGTTCATGGGTCGCTGCCCGGTCATTTGGACCGAAGCCTCCGGTGACAATCAGGCCTACGCCACCGCGGGCACGCTCGGCGAAAAACGCTGCCATGCGCGCGTGACCATTGGGTGCTTCTTCCAAGCCTGTGTGCATAGAGCCCATTAACGATCGATTGCGCAATGTAGTGAAACCGAGATCAAGTGGCTCCATCAATTTAGGGAAGTGTTGAGTCATTTCCAATACCTTTTCAAGCTAATTATTGGTCGTCTGGGCGACTTAATATTATGTCGGTTGTTTGAGCAGGCCGGCATCTTTAAAGCGCTGAGTCATAATCTCAGCCAACCTGGCAAGTCCGTTGAGTGGTCGCACCATCACTTCAAAGTGGACGATTTGGCCCTCGTCGTTCCATTCAATCAGGTCGATACCCCGAATGTTTTTATCTTCTACTTTACAGCTGAATTCCAACGCAAAATGATTGCCGTCCACCCATTCACGGTGATAGGTAAAGTCTTGAAAAATCTCGAGTACCTGACAGAGAATAAAGTGGGCGACGTGGCCACCTTCCTTCGCTCCCCAGAATGTAGGTGAATGAAAAACCATATCGGGATGTAGCAACTCAGCGAGTGCATCTGTGTCTTTGGTGAGAAAGGTGTTGTGCCATTTTTCCAAGCGTGGATCGTTCATCACGTGCTCCTTATTCTTTGATTGCCGGACCAATTTCAGCCAAGTCTTTAAAGACGGGTTCCCGTTTTTCCATCTTGGCGCTGAAAGTTTCCATCATGTCTGTTTCGGGTTGGAACATACCGGTTTGCCAGATGCTCATATAACGCAGGCTATCGGCGGTACTGTGGTCGCGGGTGTAATTAATCATCTCTTTACAGCCGCTGACGGCGAGAGGTGAATTGCCGGCGATTTCGTGAGCAATTTTCATTACCTCATTCAGCATGGTTTGCTGGTCGCTGAAGACCTGATTGACCAAACCGCAGGCTTTGGCTTCCTCGGCGTACATACGACGACCGGTGTAGGCCAGTTCGCGGGCGAGTCCTTCTGGAATCAGTTTGGGAAGACGTTGTAGGGTGCCGACATCTGCTGTCATACCGATTTTGGTTTCATAGACGGTGAAGAAGCCTTCCTCGGTGATGTAGCGGCAGTCGCAGGCGGTGGTCATGTCCACTGCACCCCCGATGCAGCCGCCCTGGATGGCCGCCAGAACAGGGATGCGACAGTTTTCGAGTGCGCTGAAGGTATCTTGCAGTTCGGTCACCATATGACGCATACGCTCGTGCTTACGGCCCAACTCGAGATCATACTGTAAACCACCTTCTGTGAAGACGGCGAGATCCATGCCGGCGCTGAAGTGCTTACCGGTCGAGGAAATCACGATGACTCGGGCGGCGGCCTCACGATCGATCTTTTTCACCGCCTCTGGAAGCTCTCGCCAGAAGGCGGGCACCATTGTGTTGAGTTCGTCAGGGCGGTTGAGCTCGATATGAGCAATGTGGTCGGCGATGTTCACGCTGAAAGTGGTGTAGGTCATTATTATGGACTCCGTTAACTGAGCACTGTCAAGATGACTCAGGGTAAGGCTTGATTTTGACAGTGTCAAGATGTGCTGATACATTGTTCGGGTGCTTAATGACAGCTAGTAGGGCATAGATGACAGTAGTAAAGAAAAATTATCACCATGGTGACCTGAAAGGGACGCTCGAAGACGCTGCGGTGGAGATTCTGCGTGAGGTCGGGGTAAATGGCCTCTCAATGCGCAAGCTTGCTGACCGTGTTGGTGTCTCCCGAAGTGCGCCATATCATCATTTTGAAGACAAAAAAGCGTTGCTGAATGCCATTGCTCACCGTGGTTTTATTCTGCAGGGCATGGCAATTGATGCTCAGGAACCGGAGGCGGGCAGCAGTTTCCGGGAACAAGTGAAGAGCTTCGTTCATGCCTATGTGACCTGGGCGGTTGAGCATCCTGAGTACTATGATCTCATGTTCGGTCGAGAGGTCTGGCAAGAGAATAACCCACCCGATGAGTTTGCTCAGGAGTCTCGAGGCTATTTCAGACGCTATGTGGCGCGTGTTGAACGTTGGCAGGACAGCGGCGACATATCCCGTGATCTCAGCGCTCTGCGCTTTGCCCAGGTTAGTTGGAGCAGTTTACACGGCATCAGTCGCCTGTTGATCGATGGTATCTATGTCGATAAGAAAGCCCAAACGGCAATATGTGACGCTGCGGCGAATATATTTTTCAAGGCCTGAGGGCTTCTTTTACGCCTCTCTCGAAGTCAGTTCTTGATCTGGCTCAAGTAATGCCCTTTTTAGTGCTTCCATCTGCTGTGGCCGATTGTCTCAATTGATCCGCATCAATATCTCAGCTGATGCTTGATTTAGTATGTGCTCATACAAGATCAAAACAGAAAAATCTATCAGCTCTGAGAGGAACTCGCCATGTATTTAGATGATGCTGTAATTGCCGGCGTTGTAATTGTGGTTGCGACTACTGTAATAACCTTGTACATCGGCCGTTTTATGTACCGCCATGTAAAAGACGATATTAACAAGAGCGGCAAGTAAGTTGTTGATCTGACGATTTGCCTTCGGGCAAAACCACCGGCTAGGCTGTGTTGTATAGTCGGTGGACCTTTTCTTCGAGCGCTTTTTCAGGCACTTTTAAAGGTGCTTTCATCAAGTGCTTTCCGCATCATTGCGCCAGCATCCCATCGTTCAATTCACTAAAAATGATGCCGACAGCGTGCAAACTCCAATGGCCAATAGTGATGGCCAGCCAATATGTTTTCCGCGACTTGCGATCAAATCAAAAACGCCGATGCCAATAAATGCCAGGCCGGTGTACAGCAATATGCCGTGATTCAAGTTGTCGATGTCGAAGGCCAGTAGATACAGTATCACGGCCAATAAAAACCATAAAACGGACGTCAGGTGCCACGCAAACCTGAGAATGAGTCGAGCGAATTCATTCTCGAGAACCTTATTTCCCCGGTATTTGAACATGGGCTTAATAAGAAAATGTTCGCCCGCGATGGAATGCAGTAGGGCAGTGATGATCAGAAAGGCAATGGCGGCAATAATAAGATAGTCGAACCCAGTCATTTTCATTCCTTACTTGAGTGTGACGACATGAGCTTTTATTCATTCTACGCGAATTAATGAGGAGACTGAATCGTTTGTGATTGGCTGTTTAGGTTATTCAGATAACTACAGTGAAATTTCCCGTTTATGGTGATTAATCACAAATTGCAGTAGCTCATTTTCGCTCAATGGTTTGCTGAAATAAAATCCCTGGTATTGCTCACAGGCGTGTTGTTGCAAAAAGAGAAGTTGCTCGTGATTTTCAACGCCTTCTGCGACCACGTTGAGATTCAGGTGGCGAGACATGGCCAAAATGGTTTCTACGATGGCATCGTCATCCGGGTCTTGGCCAATGTCGGAAATAAATGAGCGATCGATTTTCAATTCATTGATGCTCAAATGTTTGAGGTAGGCGAGGGATGAATACCCAGTGCCAAAATCGTCAATCGAAATTTGGAAGCCGTGGGATTTCAGGCGACGAAGTTTCTCCTCGGTTGACTTGGCATCCTGCATCAAGACATTTTCCGTGATTTCGAGTGTGATATCGCAGGGTTTGATTTGGTAATGAGTGCAGGTGTGCAGGAGCTGGCGAACAATATTGCTTTGATTAATTTGCAGTGGACTCACATTGATGGCCATGGTGAAACCGCTGAGATATTGTTTTTGAATTTCGCTCAGGGTGGCCATGGCCATTTCAAACACCCAGTTACCCAGTTCAGTAATCAGGCCGGTTTCTTCAGCAATGGGAATGAAGTCGGTGGGTGATACCCACTCTCCGTCGGGCAATTGCCAGCGACACAATGATTCGGCGCCCACCAGCTTGCCGCTTTGATCGATTTTAGGTTGAAAGCGCAGCTCAAAACCGTTGCGTTTAATGGCCTCCCGCATTTTGCTCTCAAGATGCAAACGATGGTCAATACTGCGCTGCATTTCGAGTTCAAAGAAACAGATGGAATTCTTGCCGAGGTTCTTGGCTTGATACATGGCGGTATCGGCATGTTTCAAAATGTCGGCTACCGGTGTTTCCTGGGAATTAAACAGGGTCACGCCAATGCTGGGGGTTAAATGGAATTCATGGCTTTGATAGACGATTGGTGGCGAGAAGGTGCTGCGTATTTTCTCAGCGATCTTTTATGTGTTAATCGTTGCCATACGCTTATTGGCAAAGTTGGCCGGGATTAGCATGACAAACTCATCACCCCCAAAGCGGGCGATGGTGTCTTGATTGCGGGCCGTGGCCTGTAAACGCTGAGCGACTTCGATCAAAACCGCATCCCCCACGGCGTGCCCGAGGGAGTCGTTAATGTATTTGAAGTTATCCAGGTCCATAAACAATACGGCGCCATAACACTGGTTTCGGTCTGCAAACGCTACGGCCTGATTGAGGCGGTCCATAAACAAGTTGCGATTGGGCAGGCTGGTCAGTGAATCGTAATACGCTTGGCTGGAAATCTTAATTTCGGCTTCTTTTTTCTCAGTTATGTCCCTAATGGTTAAATGGGCGAGGCGTCGGTCATCTTCGGAAGGAATTTTGCTGAGAGTGATGTCAGCAAAAAACATTCGACCCTTTAGATCACGACAGCGCCATTCGTGTTTTAAGGGTTGCCCAAAATGCGCGGAGCGCAGAGTGCGAATAAACTGAGTACGCAAACCGCTGTTTTTTTCGTCATTTTCGGCCAGGAGATCAAATAGATCCAAATCTCGAACCTGGCTGTGGTTGCCGAGTTGCAGTAGTTCAACCGCAGCGGTGTTGCACAGGGTGGGAATGCCGGACTCGAGAAGAATCATGGCATCAGATGAGTGGTCAAACAGGGTGCGGTATTGCCGTTCACTCACCATCAGGGCTTGTTGAATACTGTGCCGTGTCTTTAAATCATCACGCAGCTTTTGGTTGAGGCGAATCAGTTCGGTGGTACGCTCGGCGATACCTTGTTCGAGGCTTTGCTTGGCATTGAGTAGCTGGGCTTCGGTGTCTTTGCGTTGTTCTACCTCGGAGGCCAGCGAGGCGTATGTTGAATTCAAATCTTGTTCTACCGAGCGCAGGTATCGGATGACGACATAACTCAGCAGGGCGAAGGAAAATAGTGAAAGGCCAAGGAATATAGCGAGTTTTCGCTTGTGGGCAATCATCATTTCAGTAATGTCGACGGCTGCCATGTGAACCATCGCAAGGCTTTTTTCACTGTCATAAATCTTTCGCAAACTGCCCTGGTATTCCCGCCCTTGATAGGAGAAACGCAGTTCTTTTATGTTTTTAAGCCAGCGTTGTTCTTGTTCAATATTAATGGCTGAAAGTTTGTCAAAATCGTTATGTATCAGTGTAAAACTGCCACTGTCCAGCGAGTCAAGGCTAATTTCCGGGTTGGTCGCGTTCTGTTGAGGGCGATCCTTGGAGGTCGCGATTAAAGAAAAAATATTATATTGTTTGGCGAGGCCCAACATTTTTTCGGAAGCGGGTTTGGCAATCTCGAAATAGCCGTGAACCTCTTCTCCTTCTCGCACATCATCCATGACGCATAACAACACGCTGCCTTCGGAAGAAACTTCCAAGTGCCAAGTGGATGGTGTGTCGGGTAGATTCAGTAAATAAAGATCGTGACGGTCCAGGCTTAGACCTTTGCGATCTTGCAGGCCTTGAAGCTTGGTATCTTTTCCGTAGAAGGCGAGATGATGAATGTCGTGTTGAGCACTCAGTTCCTGATATTGCTCAGCGAGGGTGCTGCGAACTTGATTGGCATTTTTGGCGATATAAAGATTTTCGTTTTTTCGTCCAATCTCGAGGAGTTTTTCGGCGTCTTGTGAAATGGCTTCCCAAAAGGCGAGATTATAGTCGCGCAGTCGATCTTGAATAAGTTGGCGCATGAAGCCTTGCTGATGGTCGATCATACCCCAAACACCACCGGCGATAAGCAAGACAAACGCCGTGGCAACAATGATTTGGATGTTATTTTTTTGTGCCGACCAATTCTTCATAAACTACTGCGAAAGTATTAGGCATTTTTCATTATAGGTGCTTAATAAGTTTATACACAATACTTAAATGATTTTGAGAAAGTGGACTGAGCAGCGTCTCGAACGGCGCTGGGAAAGGTAGCAATGGCGTGCGGAAAACTACTGTTGAAATCCAGGTTCGAGGAAGAGAGTGAAAGTGACACAAAAAACCCCGCATGAGCGGGGTTTTTTGTAGGGTTGCTAGGTGTCGATTACAAGGAAACTTCCTGAATTTCTACCGCAGCAATCTTTTTGCCTTCGTCGTGCTTCGCTTGGAATTCAGCGATCTGATCGAAATTCAGATAACGATAAATGTCGTCAGCCATTGCATCGATATTTTTCGCGTACTCCATGTACTCAGCAGGAGTGGGCAATTTGCCCAAAATGGCGCCCACTGAAGCCAGTTCGGCTGATGTCAGGTAAACATTCGCGCCATCGCCCAAACGGTTAGGGAAGTTACGCGTTGAGGTAGACAATACGGTGCTATTTGGTGCAACGCGTGCCTGGTTACCCATACACAATGAACAGCCTGGCATTTCCATACGGGCGCCAGCACGTCCGAAGACATTGTAGTAGCCTTCTTCCATCAACTGATGCTCGTCCATCTTGGTTGGTGGTGCCAGCCACATGCGCGTAGAGATGCCACCATTGTGTTGCTCAAGCAACTTACCGGCCGCACGAAAGTGGCCAATGTTGGTCATACAAGAACCAATGAACACTTCGTTGACCTCGTCGCCTGCTACATCAGACAGCAGCTTGGCGTCGTCTGGGTCGTTCGGGCAACAAACGATAGGCTCTTTAACATCGGCCAGATCAATTTCGATCACCGCGGCGTATTCCGCATCGGCATCGCCTTTCATCAGGCTTGGGTTTTCCAGCCACTCTTCCATCTTCTGAGCGCGGCGCTCGAGAGTGCGTGGGTCACCGTAACCGTCGGCAACCATTGAGCGCAGAAGGGTGATGTTAGAGGTCAGGTATTCTTTAACGGCGTCTTCTTCCAGCTCAATGGTACAGCCAGCAGCGGAGCGCTCAGCAGAGGCATCAGACAGTTCGAACGCCTGTTCAACGGTCAGGTCCTTCAGGCCTTCAATTTCAAGAATGCGGCCAGAGAAGATGTTCTTCTTACCTTTCTTCTCAACGGTCAGCAGGCCTTCCTGAATCGCGTAGTAAGGAATAGCGTGTACCAGATCACGCAAAGTGATGCCTGGCTGCATTTCGCCTTTGAAGCGAACCAATACTGATTCAGGCATATCCAGAGGCATAACACCGGTGGCGGCCGCGAAGGCTACCAGGCCAGAACCTGCAGGGAAGGAGATGCCCATTGGGAAACGAGTGTGAGAATCGCCACCCGTACCCACGGTGTCCGGCAGCAGCATACGGTTTAACCAAGAGTGGATAACACCATCGCCCGGGCGCAGGGAGACGCCACCACGAGTCATGATGAAGTCTGGCAGGGTGTGCTGGGTGCTGATATCAACAGGCTTTGGGTAAGCCGCGGTGTGACAGAAAGACTGCATGGTCAAGTCGGCAGAGAAGCCCAGGCAGGCCAGGTCTTTCAGCTCATCACGAGTCATTGGACCAGTGGTGTCCTGGGAGCCAACGGTAGTCATCTTAGGCTCGCAGTAGGTACCAGGGCGCACGCCTTGACCTTCAGGCAGACCGCAGGCGCGACCAACCATTTTCTGACCCAGTGAGAAACCTTTGTCGCTTTCTGCTGGGGTGTCAGGTTGGCGGAATAAATCGGATACAGGCAGGCCCAGAGATTCGCGAGCCTTGGCGGTGAGGCCGCGACCGATGATCAGTGGGATACGACCGCCAGCTTGAACTTCATCCAGAATAACGTCGGACTTGAATTCAAACTCAGACAGCACTTCGCCAGACTCGGACAGGATCTTGCCTTCGTACGGGCGAATTTCAATAACATCGCCCATGGCCAGTTTTTCAACAGGGGCTTCGAATACCAGTGCGCCGGCATCTTCCATGGTGTTGAAGAAGATCGGAGCGACTTTACCACCGATACAAACACCGCCACCGCGCTTATTGGGAACGCCAGGCAAGTCATCACCGAAGAACCACAGTACGGAGTTGGTTGCTGATTTACGGGACGAACCGGTACCAACAACGTCGCCAACGAAGGCAACTGGCAGGCCTTTGGCCTTAATCGCGTCCACCTGAGCCATTGGGCCGGTAACGCCGTGCTCTTCAGGCTCCAGGCCGTCACGAGTCATTTTGTACATGGCGCGGGCGTGAACTGGGATGTCTGGGCGACTCCAGGCATCGGGAGCAGGGGATAGGTCATCGGTATTGGTTTCACCAGTAACCTTGAATACTGCCATTTTGATGCTTTCGGCAACCTTGTCTTTGCCGGTAAACCACTCAGCGTCAGCCCAGGACTGAATCACATTTTTGGCGACTTCATTGCCGGCTTTGGCTTTCTCTTCCACGTCGTGGAAAGCATCAAACATCAGAAGTGTGCCTTTCAGCTGTTCGCCTGCCAGGGCAGCCAGTTTGGTATCATCCAGCAACTCAACCAGAGTGGCGATGTTATAACCGCCCAGCATCATGCCCAGCAGCTCAACGGCTTTCTCGGCACTGACCAGTGGGCTTGAGGCTTCGCCTTTGGCGACCGCAGACAAGAAACCCGCTTTCACGTAAGCTGCTTCGTCAACGCCTGGTGGTACACGGTTAGTGATCAGGTCTACCAGGGTTTTTTCTTCACCTGCAGGTGGGTTTTTTAGCAGCTCAACCAAGCCAGCCACTTGCTCAGGGTTTAAAGGCTTTGGTGGCACACCTTCGGCGGCGCGTTCTTCCACGTGTTTACGATAAGCTTCAAGCACGGTTGTCATCCTCTATTTTAGTTTGGAAGGTCGATGCTCAGACCTTCAGCTCGCCCACAGATTCTAGACCCTGGGGCAGACAAATGCCGGTTTCGTGTTTGGTTTTTAGTTTGGACGATAACAGGGTAGTCGCCTGTAAAAAAACTACCAAAATCACATGACGCGGCATTTTGGGGCGCATATTTTAGCGCAAAGCGGCTTTGCTGTTAAGAAAGGCTGGGATAAAACTCGCTTATGCCCGCTATTCATCGGCTCGATAATGGCGGGCTAAGCTATTGAAAATAAAAGTGAAAATTCTTTGTCGCTGTTGCCAGAAGGGTGTCTGCTTGTGGAACCGCTTCGCGTTCGGGTAATGCTGGCGCCTGAATCGTTGTTTGGTTGATTTGTGTCCAAAAAGCTCCTCAGCAGCCTCGGGTAACCACAATTTCTTCGGTATCAAGGTGTTCCAGTTGGAAGTCGATAAAGCTTTTTAAGTCATTAATTCCTCGACTTTGGGCCATTTTTTGTAGCAATACTCCCAAAATTGCCTGGCTCAGGGCGTCTGCTGAGGAATGATCACTGGCATCGGCTTCGCTCAGGGCATTGCTGATCAATGTTTCAGCCGCTTGGTATTCTCCACTCATACTAGGTCTCTCTGTCTCAATGCTGTGGTTATGGTATAGGCTGCTGGTTTTGTTTGCTTGGCAGCGAAATGCCCACATCATAGTGCATTGATTACAGGATTCGCCATGACCTTGAGCAAAAAAGCGGTACAATCCCCTGTGTCTTGAATCCTCGTTCTGAGATGATCACTTGATGCTTTATTTTTGATAGCTGCTCCGTTAAGGTGCGCGCTTTTACCCAGTCAGCAGGAATCGATTGAGAATGTTAAAACGAGTTCGTACCCCATGTGTTGGCGTGTGCTCCGCGAGTCTGGGAGACAATGTGTGCCGGGGCTGCAAACGTTTTAGCCACGAAGTGATCGATTGGAATGCCTACAGCGAAGAACAACGTCGAACCATCGCCCAGCGTTTGGAAGGTTTTTTGCAGCAGGTAGTGGCCAATAAAATTGCGGTGATCGATTCGGAATGCCTGAAAACCCAAATGCACCACCAGAACATCCGTTTTGATGAGCAGCAAGACCCCCATTGCTGGGTATTTTCCCTGTTGAAAGCCGGCGCCTCTCAGGTCTTGCCGGAAGAATTTGGCCTGGAGTTGCAAGGGGTGTGGCGAGAGCAGGCATTGGTTGAGATTAAAGAGGCTATCGATCAGGATTATTACGCACTGTCTTGTGCCTATTACGACCGTTATATCGCACCGGGAAAGGTACAGGAAGGTTGATCGCATTAGCGATTTGCTCACAACATTTGTTCACAACAACAGCGCAATGCGAATTAAGGAAGCTGTACAACGACATGACTGACCTTACGGAAATTCATAATTTTTTACTGTGTGAGACCCCGGATGCCTGGATTGATCAGGCGCTGGAGCACCAGGATCTGATGCTGATCGATCACGCCAATTGCGAGAAAAAAGCAGCGGGTACAGCAATGAACCTTATGTACCGCTATGTTTCCGATTTTGAGCTGCTCAATAAAATGTCTCGCCTGGCACGCGAAGAGTTGCGTCACTTTGAACAGGTGATTGCAATCATGGAGGCGCGGGGCATTGAATACCCTCAAATACAGGCTTCGCGCTATGCTGCCGAATTGAGAAAACCTATCCGTACCCATGAGCCTGAGCGTTTAATTGATACCTTGATTGTTGGCGCCATTATCGAAGCACGTTCCTGTGAACGCTTTAATAAACTGGCACCCAAACTTGATGAGGAATTGAAGAAATTTTATCTGTCATTGCTGAAGTCAGAAGCCAGGCATTATCAGGATTATCTTGGTTTGGCCAAAAAGGCGGCGGCGGGGGAATCCATTGATGATCGTGTAGCGTTGTTTCTAGAGTTGGACAAAGAGTTGGTGCAAAGCAAAGATTCCGAGTTTCGCTTTCACAGTGGGCCAGTACGATAAGTATTGTGATATGACAAAATTTACTCCAGCCCTCGTTAGTATAATCATTCGAACGCATGGTCGCCCATTGTTGCTGTTGGAAGCTGTTGATAGTGTTCTATCGCAGTCTTATAAACACCTGGAAATCATTGTTGTTGAAGATGGTAGTGTTGATGCCAGGAAGGTGTTGGAGAGCCGTTACCCGAATGAAGACAGAATAAGATTTTTTTCAACAGGAAAACAAAGCGGGCGCTCGGAAGCAGGAAATCTTGGTCTTAGTGTGGCCAAAGGCGAGTGGATTGGTTTTCTTGATGATGATGACTTGTTACTCCCTAATCATGTTGAAGTACTTATAGGGAATGTATCTGAATCTCGAATGAAAGTGGTCTACGGCCTTGCATTCGAAGTTCCGACTGAGTTTAAAAGTGTCTCTCCTTTGTTGTACGAAGAAGGTGGGGTGCGGCAGGTATACAAACAAGCTTTCTCGCGCCCGCTTTTATGGGTGGAGAACTACCTTCCTATACAAAGTGTCTTATTTCATCGGGTGCTATATGAAAAATGGGGCGGGTTTGATACATCACTTGATCAGCTGGAAGATTGGAATCTTTGGGTTCGCTACAGTTTGCATGATGACTTTTTATTTGTACCAGAAGTAACATCTAAATACAGGGTTCCGAAAGGGCTCAGAGCTGCATTGCTGCGTCAACGGGATTTGCTAGATTCATATGCAGAGGTTGTAGAGTTACACAAAGACTACAAGGCTGAGCTTCGTGTTGGGGAGTTGCATGAGGCATTAAAAATTCTTGCTAGAAAGCATGAACTCTCTTTGTTTGGGCGAGTTAGAAGATGCGGTGCGAGCCTGCTTAAAAGGCTTCTTTTAGCGACAATCAGTCCCCGTCGTGGTTAATCATCAGCTTTGGTAGTACTTTACGGAAAGTAGTGTCTTCAATGCGATAACGTGAGGCAAATAACGCGAAAGATCTTAGGGGATTCGTTCTTTGTCTTCCCGTATGGAAAAGACCCGCCTGTGCGAACACTTCATCGCGAAAATAGCTTGTCTGCTCAGGGAATTGGTAAGCGCGTGGTGTGCTTCAAGGTTTCCATGACAAAGCTGCAACTGACATCGTTCAACTCAGCTTTAATCAGTTGTTTATAAAGGCGGTCGTAGCCGGCCATATCGCTGACCTGAGCTTTAACCAAGTAATCCAAGTCACCGCTCATGCGGTAAGCCTCAAGCACTTCAGGAATGGTGTTGAGGACCTCTTTGAAGCGGTTGAACCATTCGACATTGTGTTGGCTGGTGCGCAGGGCAATGTAGGCCGTAAGGGGTAGGCCAAGCTTTTCGGCATCTAACAGGGCAACCTGGCTTTTAATCACACCGTCTGCAATCAATTTCTTGATTCGGCGCCAGGCCGCGGTTTTTGATACGCCGACCTCATCGGCAATTGTACCAATGGAGCGAGAGGCGTCTCTTTGAAGGGCGTCGAGAAGCTGTTTGTCGATATTGTCCACGTTGATTCCTATTGAGTGGGAAAGTGTTCCTGATAATGTTTAATACTGTAAACTTTGTTCTCATTTTGAGCAAATTAATCCAAATAACGTAACAATGTTCCCTGGGGCCCGCTTTACAATATCGTCTCTCTTAACCCTTGAAAGACAGATTGATTGGAGGCATATCATGGCGCAGTCGCACACATCACCTCAGTTGGCCCAGATACGTGATGACATTATTGGTGAAAACAGCGTCGTTGATACGCCCTTTGGAAAGAAACCTCTGGTTTACGCGGACTACACAGCCTCAGGACGAAGCCTCAGCTTCATCGAGCGCTTTATTCAGGATCAGGTTCTGCCTTACTACGCCAATACCCATACTGAAACCTCCTATACTGGCCGACACACCACCGAGCTTCGTGAGCAGGCTCGCCAAACCATTCGGCAGGCACTCAACGCAGGTGAGCAGCACAGACTGATATTTTGTGGCAGTGGTGCCACAGCAGCGATCGATAAACTGATTACGATGTTGAAGCTTAAGCGGAACGGGCAGGCCGTACAGGGAACAACAAGTCAGGATGACAAGGCGGTGGTTTTCATTGGGCCTTATGAGCACCATTCCAATGAGCTGCCTTGGCGTGAGTCTGCCGCCGAAGTGGTCAGCATTCCTCTGGATGCGCGAGGGCAGATTGATCTGGACGTGTTGGAAAACAAACTTCAGCAATATCAACACCGTGGTTTGAAAATCGGCAGCTTTTCAGCGGCTTCTAACGTGACAGGTTTACGTTCACCCGTCGAGAAAATCTCGGCGTTGTTGAAACAGTATGGGTTCTGGTCTTGCTGGGATTATGCCGCCGCCGCGCCTTATGTGGGGATTGATATGGAGGCGCTGCAATTGGATGCGGTGTTTATCTCTACTCATAAGTTTATCGGCGGGCCCGGCACACCCGGCATTCTTATGGTGGACCAAGCCATGTTAGAGAATGAGATTCCGGCGGTTCCTGGTGGGGGGACCGTGTCGTTTGTCACACCGACCGAGCACACCTATCTCAGCGATGTCGAGCGCCGGGAAGAGGGGGGGACCCCAGGTATTGTGGAATCCATTCGCGCGGGTTTGGTATTTGCTTTGCAGCAAGCTGTCGGCACTGAGTACATTGAGACACTCGAGCGTGAACATACCCGTGAAGCGATCGAACGCCTGCAAAAACACCCTAATATCGACATTATGGGCGACGCTGATGCCGATCGTTTATCCATCATCTCGTTTCGCATAAAGCATGAAGAAAAGCATTTGCATTACAGCTTTGTGGTGGCGCTGCTGAATGATTTGTTTGGTATTCAGGCGCGCGGTGGTTGCTCTTGCGCCGGGCCTTATGGGCATTACCTCCTGGGGCTCAGTAAAGAGGACAGTCGAGCCATCGAAGACGAGATGAATCGTGGTTCCATGTTGCTGCGCCCGGGGTGGATTCGTTTTAACCTGAATTATTTTCTAGATCACAGCACGGTGGATTACATTTTGTCGGCCATCGAGTTGCTGGCGGAACACGGCGCTGAATTCCTGCCTTACTACCAATTCCAGGAGAAGCCTGGTGTTTGGTGTTTCCAAGGCGAGCGTTATGGTGAAACGACCAATTTATCTTCGGCAATCGACCATTGGCTGACATCCAACTCAGTGGCCGACAGTGACGCGCAGTCTGATACCTCCAATAATATGTCGACAGAGGATCTTTACCGGCATTCTTTGGCGGAAGCGAAAATACGACTGCAGGCGCCGAATCCCTCCTGGCAGCGTTTTGATTTGGAATTGCAGGCCGGTGCTGAAGGTTTACGCTGGTTTCTTTTGCCGCAAGAAGTCGCTTAAACGATACTCTTTCTGCGGTACCGCACTCGCCCTTGCGCCGACCTCTGAGGCTAGGCCCAAGGGCGTTTCTATGTCATCATCTGTGCCGCAATCAACCATAGGATACATTATGTTTTTTTCTCGTTTTTCGCTGTCGGCCACGCGCTTTAGAGTAAGTGCTGTTTTGGCCTTATTGTTGACACTGGCGACCACGGTGAGCGCGCAGGAGTCGGCCATTATCAGTTACGACAGCCGCTTCCATCCGGTTATTGGTCAGCACGGTATGGTGGCCAGCCAGGAAGCCTTGGCCTCTGAAGTCGGTCTGGATATTCTCAAGCAGGGCGGTAATGCCGTCGATGCTGCGGTTGCTACCGGTTTTGCCATGGCGGTAACGCTGCCGAAGGCGGGCAATATCGGCGGGGGTGGGTTTATGATGATCTACCTGAAAGAAAAGAACAAAGTCGTTGCACTGGATTATCGTGAAATGGCTCCGATCAAAGCGTATACCGATATGTTCCTGGATAAAGACGGTAACTTTGATCGCGATATGGCCGGCTATACCTATCGCGCGGGTGGTGTCCCAGGAACCGTCGCCGGCATGATTCATGCGCTTGAAAAATACGGCACCATGGCGTTAGAGCAGGTTATCGCGCCGGCCATTAAGCTGGCGAAAGAAGGCTTTATTGTGACTCCCGGGCTTGCTAACGATTTGGTTGTGAAGCGTAAGCGTTTAACACGCTATCCAGCGACCAAGAGCATTTTCTATAAGGCTGATGGGCAAAACCTGCAAGCCGGTGACCGCTTGGTTCAAAGCGATTTGGCTTGGTCTTTGTCTGAAATCAGCAGGCATGGTAAATCGGCATTCTATGGGGGGGCGATAGCTGAAAAGTTTGTGGCGGCATCCAATAAATACAATGGCTTGTTTACCCTGGACGATTTCAAAGGGTACAAGGTTGTTGAGCGTGACGCGGTAAGAGGTAACTATCGTGGTTATGAAGTGGTCTCCATGCCGCCACCAAGCTCTGGCGGTGTACATTTAATTCAAATGTTGAATGTACTGGAAGGCTATGACCTGAAACTGATGGGACATAACAGTGCTCAGTATTTGCACACGTTGACAGAAACCATGCGCCGCGCTTACGCAGACCGCAGCCAGCATTTGGGTGATCCTGATTTTTACCGTGTGCCGGTTGCTGAGTTAACCGACAAGAAATACGCCAAAACACTGCGAGATCAAATTAACCCAGAGAAAGCTACGCGTTCAGAAGACGTGGCGCCGAGCAAGCTGTTTGGTAAAGAAAGCAACGATACGACCCATTATTCCGTTGCGGACCGCTGGGGCAATATCGTGTCCAATACCTACACCATCAATTACAGTTACGGTTCTGGCATTGTGGTCGATGGCACGGGTATTTTACTCAACAATGAAATGGACGATTTTTCTGCCAAACCTGGTGAGCCGAATGCCTATGGTCTATTAGGCAGTGACGCGAACGCCATTGAGCCTCGTAAACGCCCCTTGAGCTCCATGACCCCAACGTTGGTGATTAAAGATGGCCATCCTGTTTTGGCCACTGGCAGTCCCGGCGGCAGCACCATCATCACCATTGTTCTGCAGATTGTGCTAAACACCATCGACTTTGAGATGAACATTGCTGAGGCCACCTCGGTTCCGCGTATGCATCACCAGTGGTTTCCAGATAAAGTCTTTGTTGAACCCGGCGTCAGTAAGGACACTGTCAACCTCCTGAAGACGATGGGGCATGATGTGAAGTACTCTCGCACCATGGGCAGTACACAGTCAATTGCGACATTAAAAGGCTATATGTACGGGGCTTCAGATACCCGCCGCCCAGATGCCGCCACAGTTGCTTATTAACCTCTCTTGTTGCCTGCCGCAGCTTGCGGTGGGCAAACTCCGCTCTCGAATCTTCCTCACCCTCACAAGCTGGATTTAAATCCCACGAGTGCCCATTTCGGCTTTTATGCTGGCAGGCAATCTGTTAGCGTAGCGCTCGTTAACAGACCTTTTAATGGGGGTATCTATGGTCGATGTCAATATTACTGTGGTGGTTGTCGCTGTCCTGGCGATTATTATCATCCTTAGAGCGGTTAAAAGCGTTCCTCAGGGCGAAGAGTGGACGGTCGAGCGTTTTGGAAAATACACGCGTTTACTGCGCCCAGGCCTGCAAATCATTGTGCCCTTCATTGATAGCATCGGCCATCGGCAGATTGTCATGGAGCAGGTACTGGATATTCAGCCCCAGGAAGTCATCAGTGCTGATAATGCTATGGTCACCACGGATGCGGTGTGTTTCTACCAAGTGGTGGATTCTGTCAAAGCGTCTTATGAGGTGAATAATCTCGAGCGCGCTATGCAAAACCTGGTAATGACCAATATTCGTGCGGTGTTAGGGTCAATGGAACTCGACGCTATGCTCTCGAATCGAGATCAAATCAATAATGCCTTGTTGACCAAGGTTGATGAAGCGACCAACCCTTGGGGCATTAAAGTTACTCGTATTGAAATTAAAGACATCACGCCACCTCGAGATTTGGTTGATGCGATGGCTAATCAAATGAAAGCTGAACGAGAAAAGCGCGCACAGATTCTGTTGGCTGAAGGTGAACGTGAATCCGCGATTAAGGTGGCCGAGGGTGAGAAACGATCACAGATTCTACGAGCAGAAGGTGAACGTGAATCCGCGTTTCTGGAAGCTGAAGCTCGCGAGCGAGAAGCTCAGGCTGAAGCGAAAGCGACCTTTATGGTGAGCGAGGCGATTGCTAAGGGAAATGCTCAGGCGATTAATTACTTCGTTGCGCAAAAATACGTGGACGCGCTCGGCCAACTGGCCTCAGCAGATAACAGCAAAGTGGTGCTTATGCCGCTTGAAGCCTCCAGTGTGATTGGTTCCATTGAGGGAATTCACGAACTGGTTAAATCGGCAAAACAGAGCTAAGGTTATTAACATGGAGTTTTTTAGCGAAATTACGGCTTGGCATTGGCTGATTCTGGGCGTCGTACTCCTTATTCTGGAAATGCTTGGAGCCGCTGGATTTTTATTGGGGATTGGCGTCGGTGCATTACTCACAGCCCTGATTGCCGGTGTGCTAAGCGGAATAAGCTGGCAGGCCCAGTTGTTGTGTTTTGCGGTACTGTCGGTGGCGGCGACCTGGTTGTACTGGGCACGCTTTCGACATATTAATGAAGCAACCGATCAACCTTTGTTGAACAGCGTTGACGCTCGCCTGCTGGGTAAGGAAGCGCTGGTGCTTGAAGATATGAGCGCGAATAAAGGGCGTGTACAAATTGGTGATTCTCTCTGGGTCATCGAAGCGGATGAAGATTACCCGGCTAACACTAAGGTTAAAGTGGTGGCCGTTGATGGCATGACCTTAAAGGTGGAAGCTCTGCGGTAAGCTATGAAAAATGCGTTGATTCTTTCTGGTGGTGGCGCGCGCGCTGCTTACCAGATCGGCGTGCTTAAAGCACTGAAAGAAATTATTCCCACCGAGAAAAATCCCTTTCCCATTATTTGTGGAACTTCCGCTGGTGCCATTAACGCGGTGAGCCTCGCCTCACGTTGTGATAATTTTTCTTTTGCTGTCGATAACCTGGAAAACTTCTGGGGTAATCTAACCGCTGACCACGTATTTAAATCGGGTTGGTGGGATGTGAGTAAAGGCGGCCTGAGTTTGGTGGGCTCCTTGTTGAATCGAGGTGTCGGTGTTCATAAGCCGGTATCCTTATTGGATAATTCGCCCCTGCGTGATTTTTTGTCCCAGGCCATCCAGTTTCAACAGATTCCTGAGATGCTCAACAAAGGCGCATTGGAAGCCTTGGCTATTACCGCGATGGGTTATTCCACTGGCGAATCGGTCAGCTTTTTTGAAGCTAAAGATGAGCATCCATCGATCCGTGAATGGCGACGTCATCGGCGGGTAGGGCGACGTACCGATATTAATGTTGACCATTTGATGGCATCGTCAGCGATTCCAACGATTTTTCCCACCGTAAAACTCGGCGAACAGTATTTTGGCGATGGTGCCATGCGTCAGTTGGCGCCCATCAGCCCAGCCTTACACCTGGGGGCCGACCGTGTGTTTATTATTGGTGTGAGTGGTAATCGCAACACCAAACAATGGAACCGCAAGCCTCAGCCGGTTCGGCACTCGCCTTCCATTGCGCAGATTATTGGCCACATGTTTAACAGTGCATTTATTGACAGTCTGGAAGGGGACATCGAACACCTGGAGCGAGTCAATGAGCTCTTGTTGAAAATGAGCGAAGAGGAACGTCAGGCTGAAAAACGTTTGCGTCCTATCGAAAGCTTGGTGATTTCACCGTCCAAAGCTCTTGACAAAATTGCAGGCCGAAAAGTCCGTTATTTGCCGCCTTCCCTAAAAATGTTTTTCCGTTCGACCGGTGCAACGGCCAGTGGCGGGGGCTCTGCCGCGGCGAGTTATTTGTTGTTTTGCCCGGAATACTGTCAGGAGTTGATGGATCTGGGGCATCAGGACGCGATGTGGGAACGGGATAAAATCGAGCAATTTTTCAAGTTATAGATACCACCCGTGAGCGCGAGTGGTGTCACTTCTATATTGATGTTTGTTTTTCAGTGCACTTTTTACTATGCCGCTTTTACCAAGCTGCTTTGTAAATATTCAAAGCGTCCTGCTCGCTGACATTTCTCGGGTTGTTCTGCAGTAAACGGGTTTGCAGCATCGCATCTTTGGCGAGTACGGGCAGATCTTTTTCTTGAATGTCCAAGTCGCGTAAGTGAGTACAGAGCTTTAGATTCCCAATCAGCAATTCGATGTGTTTAATCAGTTCGGTACTCACGGCTTTGCTGTCTTCATGGGCAATGTAATCATCACCCATAATAATTGGGGCCAGCTCGGCATAGAGTTCATGGCAGTGGCTATTGTTGAAGCGCATCACGTGTGGCAAAACCAATGAATTGCTTAGGCCATGGGGGATATGAAAATGACCACCCAAGGGGTACGCCAGGGCATGCACGGCCGCCACGGGAGAATTGGCAAAGGCCTGGCCGGCGAGAAATGCGCCGAGGAGCATGGCCTGTCGTGCTTCGAGATCCTGGCCATTTTGGCAAACCTTCAGAATATTGTTCGCCAGTAAATCTAACGCTTCCTTGGCCAGAATATCTGAGTAGCGGTTTTTCTTGTGAGCGCTGGTGTAAGCCTCGATGGCATGAACCATGGCGTCAATGCCCGTAGCTGCGGTGATGTGAGCGGGCAAACCCAGGGTTAATTCTGCATCAAGAATGGCGACGTCGGGCAATAGCAAAGGGGTGACGACCCCCATCTTGCTTGTTTCACCAGTGGTTACAATGGCCACCGCTGTGGCTTCCGAGCCGGTGCCTGCGGTGGTGGGAATCAACATGAGTGGAAGGCGTGGACCTTTTGCTTGTTCAATACCGTAAATGTCTTCCAGTTTTTCTCCCGAGGCCAGCATCAATGCGATCAGTTTAGCGCTGTCGAGCGAGCTTCCGCCACCAAAACCAATGACACCGTCTACGCCTTGGCTGCGGGCGAGGTCCAACGCTTCGTAAATCACGCGCTCCGGCGGGTCAGCCACAATGTCACAAAAGCAGGCGTAGGGCAGATCCTCTCGGTGGAATACGGCTTCAAGTTTTTCCAGTAGACCGCAGGCGACAATGCCCTGATCGGTAACAATGATCGGTTTGCGAACACCGTGTTGCTTGCAAATGTCGGCGAGCTGCGCAATCGCCCCTGGTTGATTGATCAGAGATTTGGTCGTATTAAAGACAAAGCTTTCCACATTGGTACCCGCTAGACATTTTTATCATTACTTATATTTAAGCTAAAGATTAGCGGAAGTGACAGTGCGAGAACAGACAGCGAGGCGAAATTTTTCGAGCTTTTGTTTGGGGGGCCAGCGGGGCTTAATCACACTCAATAGGCGTGACTAAGCAATTGACCAGGATTCGAGTCGAATGCCGCGATCGTCTACCTCAATGCACCAGGCTTTCTCATGCCAGTCACCAAGAACCCAGCGTTCCTTGCCATGCTCGAGTGAGTGTTGAGCCGGGCGGTGGGTGTGTCCATGAATGAGGACCTCGGCCTGTTGACGGCTCATGATGTCCGCGACGGCTTCGGCATTCACGTCCATAATGTCTTCGGCTTTCATGGCGCTCATCGATTGGCTTTGTTGTCGTAGCTGTTGTGCTAACTGGCGCCGTGCTTCCAGGGGTTGTGAGAGCAGTTGTGCTTGCCAGTCGGGGTTGCGTGCCTGCTGGCGGAAGGCCATGTACTCGGTATCGTCGGTACACAAACTATCGCCGTGCATCAACAGGCAGGATTTTCCGGCCAGATCGATACGGCTCGGGTCTGTCAGTAGAGTGGCGCCGCTGTTTTGGCAAAAGCGATCGCCATACAGAAAATCACGGTTGCCGTGCATGATGTACAGCGCCGTTCCCGTTTGGCTCAACCTCCGTAACTGTTCCTGAACGTCGAGAGCGAGAGGGGCGTCATCGTCGTCTCCGATCCACACTTCGAAGAAATCCCCGAGAATATACAGTGCGTCGGCCGCGGGGGCCCGTTCCTCTAGAAACCGGTAGAACGCTTGTGTGACATTCGGACGGCTCTCATCCAGGTGTAAATCGGAAATGAATAAAACACTCATGAGACAGGCAACTCGTTAAGGCTTCTGGTTATTCACTGATGCTGACTTTTTCAATAATAATGCTGTCTTTGGGTACGTCGGAGTGACCCATCATATTTCCGGTCGAAACCCCCTTGATGCTGTTCACGACGTCCATGCCTTCAACGACTTTACCGAAAACGCAGTAGCCCCAACCTTGGCTGTTCTTAGCGGTGTGGTTCAGGAAGCCGTTGTCGGCGACGTTAATGAAGAACTGGCAGGTCGCGCTGTGTGGGTCCATGGTGCGAGCCATCGCTAAGGTCCCGATGTCGTTGCTCAAGCCGTTATCGGCTTCATTTTCGATGGGCGCTCGACGGCCGTCCATTTTGTCCTGCATGTCGGTATTCATGCCGCCGCCCTGGACCATAAAGCCGTCGATCACACGGTGGAACAGGGTGCCTTCGTAGAAGCCATCTTCCGCGTATTGCTTGAAGTTGGCAGCGGTGTTGGGGGCGTTTTCAAAATCCAGCTCGATGCTGATGTCACCAAAATTGGTATGTAAAGTAATCATTGTCTGTCCTATAACTGCTGTCACAGTGGGTTTATGCGGTCTGGCTTGCCGTATTCAGGCAAAAACCAAGGAAAAAGATGCCGACAGGGGCTGAGGGCGGCTATAATACGCGGTTTGACTCGGATCTCAAACCAAAGCCCTAAACCGCACGAGGATGCGGGGTAGGTCTTGCTAAAGTGGGGGAATACATCGCCACTTGGGATCAACAAGCTAGCCATTGAAGTAAGGATTATCCAAACGCCATGAGCGAAACAAGCAAACCGCTGAACTTCCTTGAACAAATTATCACTCAGGACCTTGAGGCAGGCCGCCACGACGCCCTTGTGACCCGTTTTCCGCCAGAGCCCAATGGGTATCTGCATATTGGTCATGCCAAGTCGATCTGTTTGAATTTTGGCTTGGCGGAGCGCTTTGGTGGACGATGTAACCTTCGTTTCGACGACACCAATCCGGCGAAAGAAGATCAGGAATACGTTGAATCCATCGTACGTGATGTGCAATGGCTGGGTTTCGACTGGGATGGGGATATCCGCTATGCCTCCAGCTATTTTGAGCAGTTCTATGACTGGGCGCTTCATCTGATTCGTGAGGGCAAGGCCTATGTGTGTCATTTGAGCGCGGAGCAGACTCGCGAATATCGGGGTTGGGCGACCAAACCCGGTAAGGACAGTCCGCATCGCAACCGCAGTGTGGAGGAGAATCTGGCCGAGTTCGAGAAGATGCGTGCCGGTGAATACGAGGAAGGCGACTGCGTGTTGCGTGCCAAGATTGATATGGCCAGCCCCAACATGAATATGCGTGACCCAATGCTGTATCGGATCCGTAAGCAAAGCCATCATCAGACTGGCGACACCTGGTGTATCTATCCGACTTACGATTTCGCCCACGGTCAGGAAGACGCGATCGAAGGCGTCACTCATTCGATCTGCACTTTGGAGTTTGCGGACCATCGTCCACTGTATGAATGGTTTATTGAGAATCTGCCGGTGCCAAGTCAGCCGACACAGTATGAGTTTGCTCGTCTTGAATTGAATTATACGGTGACCTCAAAGCGCAAGCTGAAACAGCTGGTTGACGAAGGCTTTGTGGACGGCTGGGATGACCCGCGTATGCCGACGATTTCGGGTTTACGTCGACGCGGGGTTACACCCGCTGCCGTGCGTAATTTCTGTGATGTTATCGGTGTCACCAAGTCGGGCAGCACCATTGATGTGGCCACGCTGGAACACACCATTCGCGATGATTTGAACAACGTGGCGCCGAGGGCCATGTGTGTTCTTGATCCGCTGCTGTTAACGGTGGTGAATTTTGACCAGCTGTCGGCGGATGGGCATTCGGTAGAAGAGGGGGTAGCGACCATGCAGCAACCCGTTCACCCGAATGATGAATCTCGGGGGATCCGTGAGCTGCCGTTTACCGAAACGCTGTATATTGATCGTGCTGATTTTAATGAAGACAGCAGCCTGTCGCGCAAAAAATTCAAACGACTGGTCGCTGGTGAGTACGTTCGTCTGCGTGGTAGCTATGTCATTAAAGCTGAAGACGTCATTAAAAACGAGGCTGGAGACATAGTCGAAATTAAAGTGGCATTGGTTCCGGGCACGGTTGGGAATAATCCACCGGAAGGTATCCGCCCGCGTGGTGTTATTCACTGGGTATCTGCCAGTCACAATGTTGACTGCGAAGTGCGTTTATACGATCGCCTGTTCAATGATGCGGCGCCAGACGCTGGTGATAAAAACTTCTTGGATTACATCAATCCAGAAAGTTTGAGTATTGTCAGTGGTGCCAAGGCCGAGCGTTCTTTACTGAATGCGAACGCAGAAGAGGCTTACCAATTTGAGCGTGAAGGCTATTTCTGTTTGGATGCCAAGCACAGTCAAGACGGTAAAATCGTCTTTAATCGTACCATTGGCTTGAAAGATAATTGGGCCAATAAGGTATAAAAATTTTGGTCTCTTGTTTTGGGTTTGATACTGAATGTACCTGGATCAGGCCTTTAAAAACAGGCGACCGCAGTAGAGTTCATTGTTATGCAGTTGTACAACACAAAAAAACGTCAAAAAGAAGAGTTTAATCCGATAGATCCAGAGCATATTCGTATGTACGTCTGTGGTCCAACGGTTTACAACTTTGTGCATATTGGTAATGCGCGCCCTGCGGTAGTTTTCGATACCTTGTTGCGAGTATTACGGGAAGAGTTTCCTAAGGTCACTTACGCGCGAAATATCACCGATATCGACGATAAAATCATGCAGACCGCCCGGGACAATGGTGAGACAATTGCTCAAGTTTCCGATCGTTATACGGAAGCCTATGCGGAAGATATGGCCGCAATTAACTGTTTAACGCCAAACATCATCCCCCGGGCCACAGAGCATTTGCCGGAAATGATCGACATGATTGAGCGTTTGATAGCCAAAGGGCATGCTTATGAAGCTGACAAGCATGTGCTGTTTGATGTCCGCTCCATGGAAAATTATGGTGAGCTGTCCAACCGTAAGCTGGAAGATATGTTGGATGGCGCGCGCGTAGAAGTCGCGGACTATAAAAAATACGCAGGTGATTTCGTGCTGTGGAAGCCCTCCAGTGATGATGAACCTGGTTGGGAAAGTCCTTGGGGCTTTGGCCGCCCTGGTTGGCATCTCGAGTGTTCCGCAATGATCAAAAAGCACTTGGGTGAGAGTATCGATATTCATGGCGGTGGTAAGGATTTAATTTTCCCGCACCATGAAAATGAAATTGCCCAGAGCTGCTGCGCCAATGACGCTGAGGAATACGTTCGCTACTGGATGCACAATGGCTACATCAATATCGACGGCGAAAAGATGTCAAAGTCTTTAGGAAATTTCCGTCTGGTAAGAGATTTGCTGAAAGTGTATCCGGGTGAGGTTCTACGTTACGGCATTCTATCGGCGCATTATCGCTCAGATATGGACTTCTCTCAGAAGTTGTTGGAGGAATCCCGCGATAACCTGGATTACATTTACGGTGTTCTGCGTGATGAGCAAGCTGTTGAAGCTGCTGGCTGCGATGTGAAAACCTTATCGGCCTATCAGGCGCTGCTGGATGACCTGAACAGTCGCCAGGCAATCACTGAAATGCTGGCCATTGCCAAACGATTGAAGTTGGCTGAAATGCAAGACAAGGCTCAGCTGAAAGGGGAGTTGCTGGCGATAGCCTCGGTATTGGGTCTATTGCAGCAGGAGCCAGAGCAATGGTTTACCCAAGGTAGCGAGGATGACTTGGCAGCGGATGTAATTGAGCAGCTTATCGCAGAACGTTTACAGTCGAGAGCCGACAAAAACTTTGCACGTGCTGATGAGATTCGTGACGAGCTGAAAGCTCAAGGCGTATTGCTGGATGACTATCGTGCTGATGATGGCAGTATTGCCACCAAATGGCGGCGTGAATCCTAGGCGGCTGACACCGAAAGAGGCGATCTCATGAAGGTATTGGTTTGGGCATTGTTGTTGATTTGCCTTCTGAGTTTTTTTCAACGAGATCGTTTTGCCAGTAGTCTTCAGCTTGATGCTCGTTTGTTGCAGGAACCCTTGCAACAAGCCCAGGCACTCGAGCGGAAGCAAATACAGTTCAAAGATCGCCAATATTATGTCGATCGCAAATTTCGCTATGAGTTGTATGGTCTCGTGGTGTCTTATCGCGAACACGATGGCGATCAGATGCTGCACAAGAGCTGGGGCGATCATCTCAATGTAGCGGATATCTGTGTTATCTGGAGCGACACTGCACAGTCACCGTTTTTGAATCAACTGGATTTTTGGAACGGCCAGTTCACCTGTAATGTCAAAACACGCAGCAATGAAGCCTGGGCGAGTTTTGATATGACGCAATTGTCGAATAACCATTTGATTACGGCCAGCCCCTATATTCGCGAGCAGATTCGTAAAGTTGGCATCGGCGACCAAATTGTGATTAAAGGGTGGTTATCTGAGTATGGCCATGAACAGGGCCTGATTCGCGGCACCAGCGTCACGCGCGACGATACCGGGAATGGCGCCTGCGAAACCATCTATGTCGAACAGTTTCAAGTTTTACGTTCGGGGCAAAGTATCTGGCGAAAGGTGTTTTATGTCAGTGCAGGCTTATTGATAATGCTGGGGCTTTGGTATTTTTTCAGTCCCTTTAAGCCTGGTCGTAAAGCGCCGTAACCGCACTGGTGGGTGAAGCTTTCGTGACGGCTATCGTAAAATGATACACATGATTTTTTAAGAAAAGAGATTCCTATGACAGTCACTCCAGATTTTCGATTTCGGCGCCTTCGAAGAACCTCGGTGTTACGCCAGTTGGTGCGTGAGAATCACCTGCGGCCGGAGGATTTCATTTTACCTATCTTTGTGGAAGAGGGAATTCAAGAGCCGGTCGATATTCCCAGTATGCCAGGGGTAAAGCGATTCCCTGAAACTCAATTGGGCGGTGAATTACGCCGTTTGTGGGAGTTGGGCCTGAAAGCCGTTATTTTATTTGGCGTCAGTCAAAACAAAGACGATTGCGGAAGCGATACCTGGAACGATAAAGGCTTGATGGCTCGTTGTATTCGGATTGCCAAAGCGGCAACACCCGAGATGCTGATCATCAGTGACAACTGCTTTTGTGAATACACCGACCACGGTCACTGCGGTGTGGTTCATGATGATGATGTGGACAATGATCTGACCTTGGAAAATTTACAGGCACAGGCCGTTACCGCCGCTCGAGCAGGTGTAGATATGATCGCACCTTCGGGAATGATGGATGGGATGATCGCGGCTATTCGTGAGGCACTTGATGCGGATGGCTATGGCCACATTCCCATCATGAGTTATTCCACAAAATTTGCATCAGCATTTTATGGGCCATTTCGCGATGCGGTAGATAGCAACTTCAAAGGCAGTCGCAACACCTATCAGATGGACCCGGCAAACGGGCGTGAAGCTCTGGCGGAATCTTTGCAAGATGAAGGTGAGGGTGCGGATATTCTTATGGTGAAGCCTGGCTTAGCCTATCTGGATATCCTGCGTGAAATTCGTGACAGCAGCAATCAGCCTCTGGCGGTGTACCACGTGAGTGGCGAGTATGCGATGATTAAGGCAGCGGCTGCTGCGGGTGTCATCGACGAAAAAGCCGTGGTGATGGAAACCATGATTGCCTTTAAACGTGCCGGTTGTGATTTGATTCTGACGTATTATGCCGAAGATATTATTGCCTGGTTGAACGAACCGTAAAAACGAAGTGCCCTCAGAATGATAAAAACATTGATGATCATTACCCTAGCGTTGAGTGTATTGTTATTGCTCGCCGCCGCCTTCGTGGGCCCAGCCCAATTTGAACATTGGTTATCGGATGATAAGACCACAGAGGCGGTTGCGGCTTCAGACAGCGCTTGGTGTCTCATGATGGAAGAGAAGCCCAACAAGGAATGGCAGGAAGAGGAGTTTCAACGTTTTGCCAATGAGTGTTTGGAGTAACTCCGGTTTTCAGTGGCTAAAAATGAGCAATAAGGCATCACGAGGCCGGTGCGACTAGGCCGGCAACCATCGTCTAAACAGATCGAAAGCTCTTTCCATAGCTTTCGATTTTTCAACCCAGTTAAGTAGATCGACATTATGGCGAACAGCCCATCTATAGAAGACAATGTGTTTACCCGACTCATGGCCAATAAAGCCTTTGAGATGTTTGTGGTTACTGTCATTATTCTTTCCGCACTTGTGGTCGGCGCGAAAACGTATCCGATTCCTCCAGCGGCCTTGAAGGTGTTGGCGGTTTTGGATTGGGTCATTACCTTTATCTTTTTGGTTGAAATCAGTATCCGTTTTATTGCGGAGCCAGAAAAGAAAAAGTTTTTCAACAAAGCCTGGAACGTTTTTGACACCTTGATTGTTGTGGTCAGTTTGATCCCTATTGAAAATGGGGAAATGGCCTTACTGGGTCGACTCATCCGGATTTTCCGAGTGCTTCGAATGGTGTCGATCATTCCAGAGTTGCGAATGCTGCTCAACTCATTGGTGAAAGCTTTGCCACAGTTGGGTTACGTTATGCTGCTGATGTTTATTATTTTTTATATTTACGCAGCAATTGGCAGCACCTTGTTCCACGACATCAACCCCGAACTCTGGGGGGACATCACCATCGCCTTGCTGACCCTGTTCCGGGTCATGACCTTCGAAGACTGGACCGATGTGATGTACGAGACGATGACGGTGTATAAACTGAGTTGGATCTTCTATCTTACCTTCATCTTTTTTACGGCCTTTGCGTTTCTGAATATGATCATCGGTATTGTGGTGAATGTTCTGGAGGAAGAGCACAGTCGCGAGCGTGAGGAGGCCGCAGAGGCCAGTGGTGAGCCCACCATGTTTGATTTACAGGATCAGCTCCGAGAGATTCAACAGCAATTGAAAGAGTTGAAACAGGGGAAAGACTAGCTCCCTGCATCATCAGCGGACGACTTTCCCGGGTTCTGGAACGCTTGTTGAATCGTGTGCCATAAGGGTACACGGTTGACATGACAAAATAATCTTAGGAATTTCCGGCGCCTAAAGCCCTTGTGGCGCCTTAATTTTCACGTTTTATGTTGCCCTGGCAATAATGCAGAATGAATTGTATACACTTTAGTGATCATTTCTTGGCTACACTGATTAGATAATAAGCTCAAAGCTTATCTTCGTTGTGTAGCCATGGAGGTGGCCATGAATAAAGTGTTGCTCGGATGGGCACTCGCTGCTTGGGCGTTCAGTGCGCCATTAAGCCAAGCCAATACTGATCAATCATCTACGGTGACCAGCGTCCCGCACCATCTGCTTGAAAAGAGTCGTGGTGATACAGGGGCCATTCAATTGGATGAACGTGGTCTACACCTCAATTACCCGGAAGAGCGGCGCCAGGTCGATTCCCTGCAATGGCCTTGGCGTGCCATTGGCCAGGTAAACGTCGCTGCATCCCACTATTGCAGCGGGGTTCTTATTGCCCCTGGCAAGGTTTTGACTGTTGCTCATTGTCTCTGGGATGCCTATCGAAAAGATTGGTATAAGCCTAAAGACATCCACTTTGTTGCTGCCTATTCCCAGGGCAACTATTTGGCTTACAGCCGCATTCATTCTTTTATGGCTGCTGGAAGGTTTAACGCGACCGGTCAGATTGATCTGGAAACGGTACATACCGACTGGGCCATTCTGGATTTGCAGCAGGATATTGGCGATAAAATTGGGTACTTACCGCTCTCGGAAAAGCGTCGAATCGCATCCGGTGCTGAAGTGACATTGGCGGGGTATCGGCGAGATCGACCGGAAGTGCTGACCGCGCAAGAGGGGTGTAAGATTCTGGCCTGGAATCGTTCCGGTGCGTCTTTTGATCACAACTGTGAAATTATTCAGGGAGACTCCGGTGGGCCCATTTTGCAACGTCATAAAGGTTATTGGCAGGTTCTGGGGATTCAATCCCTGGAAGCTAAAATGGAGGATAAGCGTTGGGGAGTTGCTGTGGCTGCTAGGGCCTTGCCATTTGCAAAGCCCTAGCGATATAACGTTTATTGACTGTTTCTGTGTTTATGAATGATTTCCGCGCTGGGGGGCACGCGCTTTGCGACGTGCTTCTTTCTGTGCCGCTTTTTCCTCTTTGATACGCTTAACGTCGGCTAGCTCGTGGGTAATCATATCGGGCGTCTCCAGAGTAATGTCACCGATTTGCCCACTGCGTAGATCTTTGATCAACAATTCTGAAACCTTGTGCAAGTCAGCGCGGCCGCCGGCGCGAACGCAGGCACGTCGCTTGGCGATGGCTTCAAGGTTGTCTATTTCACTGTCATACACATCGTTGAGCTGATAGCGCGCTTTCAGCAGTTCGGGGTAGTGTTTCTGTAAAAAACCGATGGCGTAGTAAGCTATATCTTCATACTCCATCGCCGTATCTTTAATCGCGCCGGACACGCCCAGACGGTATGCACTGTGTTCGTTCTCCACTTTGGGCCATAACATGCCAGGCGTATCCCACAGCATAATACCGTTGCGAAGATTAATTTTTTGCTGGCCTTTGGTTACCGCTGGCTCATTGCCGACTTTGGCTATGGAGCGCCCAGCCAGGGTATTGATCAAGGTGGACTTTCCGACATTGGGAATGCCCAAAATCATCGCGTTGATGGTTTTAAACTGATTGGTATCTGGCAGCAGCTTACGACAGAGGTCGGGCAGGATTTTGGCTTTGGAGGATTGCTGATTAGTAATCGCCAGGGTTTTTACACCGGCTTCCTGTTCAAAATGCTGTTGCCATATTTCGGTGCGTTGTGGGTCAGCCAAATCAGTTTTAGTCAAAACCTTAATACTGGGTTTGTCGCCGCGCAATTCTGCGATCATGGGGTTCTGGCTTGAATAGGGAAGGCGAGCGTCAAGCACTTCGATGTACAAATCGATCTGCGAGGCCGCTTCGCGTACTTCTTTTTGGGCTTTGTGCATATGCCCGGGATACCACTGAATGGCCATGGCGCTCTCTCTTGCGGTTGAATTGTGGGTGAAAACCGAATCGGGTTCAGTTGTTGTTGGCCACTTGAAAACTCGGATTATTCAACAAGGGCTGACTTAACTTGTGAAACTGACGTGGTGCAATGTATTGCAGTACTTCCTTACCATCTTCACTTAAGGCGATGTCCAGTCCTTTATCGGGATAGAGAAAGTGATCCACCTCTTTAGAGTGCAATTGTGTACCGGCTTGACCAAAGCGATTCACAATGATGTCTTCATCGAGGTTGATGGCGGGAATAAAGCTGATGCTCGCGATTGGCGTTTGCTTGGCGATGTCCCAATCGGCATCGGTGGGCAGTAATTTACGGGCCCCGCTGGCCATATAATCGCCATGTTCCAGATTCTGAATCATCTGTTGCAGTTGGCTGGCGGGAATATCGACCACCAGAATAAGCTTGCCTTGTAGGGGACCTGCTTTGTAGTGGCTGATGTAACTCTCAAGGCTGGCGTGGTTCTGTTGGTCGATCACAATGGCGCTTTCACTGTCCTTGCCAATGATCTGTAGAGCGTCCTCCAGGGTGGTATGGCCCAGGCGGAGACCAAAGACTTCACTGCTGCCATCGTCAAAATTATTGATCTGCCAGGGAAGGCCTTTGACGATGCGCTGTGGCGGACTGTCTGGAGCCGGGCCGCAGGCGACTAATACTACGCTGAACAGGGCGACAAGCGCGCCGGGCAATAGCCTTTTTCTGTCAAAATTCGCCAAAATTTTCATGTTAAACTCGCCCTCGATCCCCTGGATTGCTCAAGGTGCGCAGTATAGCAAATGGCGCAATCCAGGAAAAATTTACCGGTCGCCTCGAGGCCGGAATGTATGGCTCAAAAAGCAGACAACAAGGAAAATAAGATGCTGATTGAACACTTTATGCCCCGCTTCTGTGAAACCGATGCATTAGGGCATATCAATAATGTGAGTTACAGCGCTTGGGTTGAACAGAGTCGAACCAGTTTGCTCATGAATCGCGATGAAATTGCCTTTCGAGAAGGTTTCAATTTTGTGTTAGCTAACGTCAATATGGATTTTATGGCTGAAGGTTACTTTGGTCAGCAAGTCAGTAATCACAGCTGGATCTCTGAACTTGGGCGTAGTTCCCTCTGCATTCGAACCGACGTTTTTCAGGATAATCGTCAACTGTTGAATGCCCGCTCAACACTGGTGTATTTTGACTTAACACAAAAGAAAACCTGTCCAATGCCGGATGACTTCCGTGCATTGATTGAACAATCCTCAGCTTTCCGCCCAGAATAATGCCGATATCCCATAAACCTGGAATTCCGTGACAGCCGAGCGGGTATGGATGCGCTATAACCGTGAATACCATAAACAAGTGAAACCACTATAGAGGTTAGAAACATGCAGGCGATTGTGGCCCAAGATTTTGCAGATGATCTTTCCCGTTTGTCCATCACCGAACGTGAGAAACCGGAGCCTGGCCCTGGGCAGGTAAGAGTTCGCATGCTCAGAGCGGCAGTGAATCCTTCGGATTTCAATTTTATTCGTGGTGATTACCGCGATGCTCTCGGGCGCTTGATCTGGAACTATGGCCAAAACGAATGCTATTTCGATCCGGCTCGGCAAATGCGTTATCCCGAGCACCCGTACGTGCTCGGTGGAGAAGGGGTTGGGATTGTCGATGCCTGCGGCAGCAGTCTTATGGCTCGTCGCCTGAAAGGCAAGCGCGTGGCGATCAGTGCCGGACCGCCGGAAGGTACCTGGCAGGAATACACATTAGTTGATGCCAAAAAAGCGATTCCGGTTCCAGACAGTCTGAGCCATGATCAGGCCGCAATGTACACCATCAATCCTTTGTCGAGTTTTGCCATGGTACGCAAGGTGTTGAAAGTCGACACAGGCGAATACCTTTTGCAAAGCGGCGCCAATTCTGCGTTGGGAAAAATGGTCATTCGGTTGAGTAAAGAATTTGGTTTTCGCACAATTAACCTCGTGCGAGAGTCAAAACAGAAAGAGGGCTTACTGGCTTTGGGGGCCGACGAGGTCATTGTTTATCCTGAAGAAGATCTCTTGGCCAGAGTGGCGGAAATAAGCAAGGGGCAGGGTGTTAAGTACGCAATGGATTGCATTGGCGGCGATTTAGCCAGTGACATGGCCCGTTGTCTTGGGGTCTCGGGTACGTTGCTTTTCTATGGCACACTGGGGGCAAATGAGTGCACCATTCCCGCTCGTGATTTGATGATGCCAGGGGCCCGAGTTGAAGGTTTTTTTGCCGGTAATTGGCTGGGGCAACAATCGGTGCTGAGTTTGTTGTCCACTGTCCGTCAAATGGGCAAATTGTCCGCTAAAGGGATTTTCCATTCCGATATCAGTGAAGTCGTGCCTTTTACCGACTACCAGAGAGCCCTGGGCCTAAGCCAGGAGGCAGGTAAAGGCGGTAAAGTCGTGCTGAGCTTCGCAGACTGATGGGCGTTTGAGCCATGCTGCAAGGCCAGGCCACAAACGTTACAATAACGATTTGTTGAGCTGAACATCGTAGACACTATGGCTTTACTCGAGATTTATGCAGGCCCCAAAGCAAAGCGCCATATCACTGAGCGGGGCCTGAGCCCGGCAGACATTTCAACCATTTTTGGCGCCTCAGGTGCGGCAAAGTGGTTGGCAATTTACGGTCTGGATCGGGCGATATTTGAGCAGTGGCTGCCTGCCGGTACGAGTGGCAAATCAAGTGAAACCCTGGACGAGAAGTCGGCAATAAAAGTGTATGGTACCTCGGTTGGTGCCTGGAAGCTCGCCGCAGCCTGCCAACGCCAGCCTGGCGAAGCATTGGAAAAACTCGCCAATGCATACATCAATCAAAGCTACGCCAAAAAAGCCAAACCCGAAGATGTCGTCTACGAAACCGAACGCATCTTGCAAACTTTTTTACCTGATGCGCATATTGACCAAATCTTAACGCACCCCTATTTGCGCTATAGCTGTGGAGCAGTAAAGTGCCGGAGTTTTTTAGGGCAGGAGCGTTCATGGCGGTTGGCGGCTGGTATGGCAGAAGGTTTTTACCGTTCTCTCGGGCGCGGCGGTTATGGCCAAATGTTCGAACGAGCGGTGTTCAGCGATCCGAGAAATAAACCGGCATTGCAAGAAGAGCCTGGAGTGCGCACTCAGCACATCAGTCTGGGGGAAGACAATCTCAGGGCTGCCTTACGGGCCTCAGCCGCGATCCCTTATATTATGGATCCCATCCGCGAGATAGAGGGCGCTGAACCCGGTTTATACCGCGACGGCGGTTTGCTCGATTACCATCCCATTCCTCAACGCTTTTGGCAGGAACCTGGTCTGGTTCTGTATCCGCACTTTTATAACTATTTGGTGCCAAACTGGTTTGATAAGTTTTATGCCTCTCGCAAGGCAAAAGCGGAAGACTTGGAAAATGTCATTATGCTTTCGCCCAGTGCTGAATTTATCGCGCAGTTACCGGATGGGCGTTTACCTGATCGAAAGGATTTTTCGATTTACAAAGGCCGTAATGACATTCGTCAAGCGCGTTGGCGCCAGGCCATGACAGCGAGCCTTGCTCTGGGTGACGCGTTTTTACGTTGGGTTAACAGTGCTGACCCCAGTCGTGACGTGCTCGACTTCGGCGAACAGTAATAATGAGTGTGGCTTCCGAACTTCTCGCGGATTTGTCTCTGCCCGATTTACCGATTCTGGAATTACTGCCCGAACTTGCAGAAGCGCTGGAAGGTTCAGCTGATACGCTGATCTTGCAGGCAGCTCCCGGTGCAGGCAAAACCACTATTCTGCCACTGCTGGCGCTCAAGCTCGGCCTGTTTAAGAGCCAAAAAATCATCGTGTTGGAGCCGAGACGCTTGGCGGCGAAAGCGGCAGCTGAACGAATGTCCGTCTTGTTAGGTGAGTCGGTGGGGCAGACAGTGGGTTATCGCGTACGTATGGAAAGCCGCGTGAGCAAATCAACTCGCCTGGAAGTGATGACCGAAGGTTTGTTTTTACGTCGATTGCAGAACGATCCAGAGCTTGAAGGTGTTGGCTTGCTCATTTTTGATGAGATGCATGAGCGTCATTTGGATGGCGATTTGGCGTTGGCATTGGCTCTGCAATCGAGGGACATTTTTCGCGAAGACTCGACGTTGAAAATCCTTCTGATGTCAGCGACGCTGCAAAGCGAGCAGTTGCAGCAGCGCTTTCCTGAGGCACCAATGATTCAAAGCGAAGGACGACAATACCCAGTTAACGTGGAATATCAGGGACAGCTCAGTTTGTCTGGATGCTATCGACAAGAAATGGCTGAACGACTGGAGAGAGCACTGCACATTGCATTGACAAAAGTGCCCGGCGCGGTACTGGTTTTTTTGCCCGGGCAAGGAGAAATCAAATTCTGTCTGGAATATCTACAGGAACGCTTTGTCGATTGGCGAGATACATCGGGAAATCAGCTGTGTTTTTCACCTTTGTACGGCGACCTGCCTTTAGAGAGACAGTTTGAGGCTATTGCTTCCGCTAAAAGTGGATTCAGAAAAATTGTTCTGGCGACCGATATTGCCGAATCGAGTCTCACCATTGATGGCGTGACGGTGGTGATTGATGGTGGTTTGAAGCGCAGTTCTGCCTTTGACCCGAACACCGGAATGAATCGCCTGCTTACCGAACGCTGTTCCAAGGCCAGCAGTAAACAGCGCGCCGGGCGAGCGGGGCGTCTGCAGGAGGGTTATTGTCTGCGGCTCTGGCACGAAAGCGAACAAGAAGGCTTCGCGGAACATGGTCAAGCTGAAATCTTGCGAGCAGATCTCAGCCCGCTTTGCCTTCAGACTGCTGCCTGGGGAGCACAAACATTGGATGAATTGCAGTGGTTGGATGTTCCGCCACAGGCCCATGCTTGGCAAGCTTGTGAATTACTGGCGTCGCTTTCGGCTCTCCAGGATTTAGGAAGCGATCGAGATGCTCAGGCGTTTCCCACTATGCAGGTGAGTCAGCATGGTGAGCAGTTGGTCCAACTGCCGATGCATCCACGATTGGCACATATGCTCGCTCTGTCGGGAGATCAAGCTTCGTTGGCTACCCAAATTGCGGCCTTACTCATGGAGAAGGATCCGCTGGGGCAGCGTGCAAACAGTTGTGATATTGAATTGCGCTTACAGTGGCTGGCCGGAGACCACGACACTAAGTACAATCCCGGTGCTCGTCATCGTATCCGTAGCAGTGTTAAACAAATGACTCAACAGCTGGGGCAGCAAGAAGCAACGTCCGCGGGGAGCATGAATACGTCATCACCCGGTTCTGCTGCCGAGTTATTGCTGCTCGCATACCCTGATCGTCTGGCGAAACGCTTACGACAAAATAACGACGGTTATTACATTTATCAGCTGAGTAATGGTCGTCAGGCGATGCTGGCCGCTACAGACCCATTAAGTCGGGAAGCATTTCTGCTGGCGGCGCAACTCGGTGGTCGAAAAGGCCAGCAGTACGATCGAATTTATCTGGCAGCAGCTGCAAGCTTGGACAGTATTCAAACACATTGCCGGGATCAATTACGCTACGAAGCCTACACCAACTGGGACAAACTGGAAGGGCGCTTTGTGGCGGAAGAACGATGTTATCTTGGTCGTTTATTGTTGGATAAAAAGAAACTCGCATCGGTATCGCCGGAACTTAAAAGCACCGCTCTGATGAATTACATCAAACAGCACCATCGTGATTGTTTGGTGATTAAGGATGACTGCCAACAACTAACCGCGCGGATTAACTGGCTTCATCGCCTGGAGCCTGATAAGGGTCATCTGCATATACAATGGCCGGAAATCCTTGAACGTCTTGAGCCTGTTTTGGCGCCAGAATTGACGCGTATTAACAGACTGAGTGAGTTGGCATCACTGGATTTAAAAAACAGTATTCTGGCGTTGATGAATTGGGAAGAGCAACAATACCTCGATAAACATTTACCGACGACGTTTGGCGTACCGAGTGGTGCGCAAAAGACTCTGAGTTATCAAGGTGAGTCCGCAGTGTTGGCGGTAAAATTGCAGGAAATGTTTGGCTGTACCGAAAGCCCCAGATTATTACAAGGCAAACTGCCCATCAGTATTGAGCTGTTGTCGCCTGCAGGGCGGCCGCTGGCTGTTACTCAGGATCTTAGCAGCTTTTGGCAGAATGCTTACCAGGATGTTAAAAAAGAAATGAAGGGACGCTACCCGAAACACCCATGGCCAGATGACCCATTGCAGGCACTGGCGACCAGTAAAACCAAAGCGGCATTGGCCAGGTCCAATAAACGCTAGACATGAGATTGACCCATGAAGATTACAAAAGACACTGTTGTTTCCTTTCATTACCGGCTGTGGAACAGCGCCGAAGAACCAGCAACAGAATTGGAAAGTTCACACGGCGAGCAAGCCAGTTTATATTTGCACGGTTACGGTAACATTTTGTCCTCCCTAGAAGAGGCGATGTTGGATCACGAAGCGGGGGATGTATTCAGCGTCAAGCTGAGCCCGGAAAAGGCCTATGGCTTAAGGCGCGAAAATTGGACTCAGCGTGTGCCTATCAAACATCTTCTTGGTAATAAAAAGCCCAAGTTGGGAGACATTGTTCATATCAATACCGATCAGGGACAAAAGCAGGCAACAGTTATTAAAGTGGGCTTAAAAAACGTTGACATCGATGCAAACCACCCTTTGGCTGGTAAAGATATTCAGTTTGATATTGAAATACTGTCGGTTCGTGAAGCAACGGCTTCTGAGATCGATCACGGTCACGCTCACGGCCCCGGTGGCCATCAGCATTAAATAGAGGCATACTGCTCTGACACCACGGTGTTTGACCTGAGCTTCGGTTTGGGTCTCGGAAACGAAGCGCCAGATTATTTTTACAATCAATCACTCGATAAAAATCGTGGAAAATAGTTGGATGGAAAAGGGTATGTCTGTTTCACTTAGAAAGTTGATGTTGCTGGCAACATTGTTGTTCCCAGTTGCTGCGGTGGCCCAAGTTGAACTGAATCAAACGCCGAGCAAAACCACCAATTTAAGTAAACCAAGGGCATTACCCGATGACGTTTCAACTCCCGTGCCTGGCAACCGTGCCGCGCAACGGGAAAGCGATCGCACAATCTTTAAGGACTGGGTGCTGAATTGCACCGATGGGGATTGCATTGTTCATCAATACATTTTGGACGATAAAAAGCGAGTCATCAGTTCAGTGTCCTTACATCAAAAAGGACCGTCGATATTGATTACCTTTACGGTCCCGTTAATGACGCGTATTGATCACGGCGTCGATCTCAGCGTGTTGCGTTATGACGACAAAGAAATTTTTAAAAAGAACTACGGCTATTCTTACTGCACTCAAATCGGATGCATGCTGACTTATCCGCTACAGGATGAGTTGGTAAAAGCAATGCAGGCGGGCAGAAAGTTACGACTGAATTTTGCCGCGCTGGATGGGCGAAAGGTAACGTCGATTCATTCACTGTTTGGTTTCAGTAAGGCTCTTAACCACTTCGAAGGCTTGCCTCAGGCAGCCAAAAGCCAATAATACGATTATCAGCTGAGTTGGCAGCCAGTCAGAACTCGAATCAGGTCTTTGGGAGACAGGGCGTCGTCCAGGGCGGCTTGGGTTTCCTGACTCATTTCAATCGCCCCCAGAGCCAAATCAACAGCGGCAGATTCGAGTAAAACCTCGGCTTGGCGTGGCAGGGCTTGATCCTTTACGCGAGCCTTAAACGTTTGGCATATCTGATCAATATCCGAGGTGCTGATATCGTGTTTGGCAAATAGCTTTTGTGGGTCCATAGGGACATCTCTGCGAATCAAATAAAGGCGCCACCATACCGGAGGGTGTGCGTGATGTCGATATTCCCCTGAATTCCAGATGCTTGATTCCTATCGCCTACGTGCTCCCAATAAGCGCTCCAGGGCTACTCAAAAGTGCACTGAAATAGGCTATAATTCGCGCTTTCGACGACTGCTGACGGGAACACTGTGTCCAAAGAACGAAATGAAACCATGGCGGGCTTTTACTCCCGCACGGCACTGGCTGAGAAGCTTGATATGCCGTTAAAAGTGCTGACCAAGACGCTTTTGGACGCCGGTTGGATTCAATATTTGGACGAAAGCTGGAAGCTGACCGCCAAAGGTGAATTTGAGGGTGGCGAAATACGACACAGCAAACGCTATGGTGACTACATTGTTTGGCCATCGCGGGTCTGTGAGCACGCCATCTTTGCCGATCGAGAGCCTGGCAGTCTCAGCGCCTCAGCTATTGCGCAGAAATTCTCCATCAAGGCACGTCAGGTCAACGCTTTACTGGCGGAGCAGGGCCTGATTGAACGGGACATTCGTGGATGGCGCTTGAGCCCATTTGGACGACAGTGTGGTGGCAGTATTCACACCCATGAACCTTCCGGGCGTACCTACGCACTCTGGGAACAGGACTTTTTGGACCGCCTGAAGCCTTTAGCCGCAGAGCTACAGGATCTTGCTGCCGGGAGTGTGCTCAGCGAAGAGGAACTGGCCCAGAAACACAGTTGCGTGGCTTTGGATGGCCAAGAGCACCCATGTCGAGCTCTGAAACTGGTTGGGGACTGGCTGTATCTGGCGGGCCTCGGGCATAGCTGTGGTCGGGCCTTACCCCGAGAACGCAGTTTGAAAAGCCAGTTTTATCTGCCTGACAGTCGCCTGTACCTGGAAGTGTGGGGGCTGGATCTGAGCCCTCAGGAGATCAGCGCTCAATTTCAGCGCCAGGAATACTATGAGCGTGAGGGCAGTCCCTATGTCAGCCTCAGCCTGCCAGATCTGGCCCATCTTGATGAACTGCTGGCAAGGCAGTTACTTGAGCGCGGGGTCGAGTCTTATCAGCATCTTTAACCATTTTTAGTGGGTGAAAATCCAAGCAGTTCAGACCCGGTTAAGTTGCACTTTGTCACAATCTCTCCAGTTTGAGTAATAACGCATGGCTTGAAAGGTGGCCATGCTAGTGGAGGTCGTTGTGCAAACCGTAGCCAATGCAGGGAATGGCATGAAAAGTCTGGTATTTTCCGACACGCTGCTAACCGAAGCCGAAATAGAGTGCTTTGAAGTCGGGCGCAAAATACAACGTCGTGCCCTGGTGAAAAGGTCTTTTGATGGGCGTGGCTTTTTAGATTCCCTGACTATGAGTTCCCTGAGCTGGTCTCGTTCTTCCTGGTGTTTCACCTTGCAACTGCTGGTGTATCTCTTGTGCTTGCCTGTGAACGCGGTTTGGCAGGTCTTAAAACAACTCTGGCTGTGGATGCTGTTCCCTTTTCGCTACATGGCGACGTATATGCCTCCGCGGGGCTTTAGCGCACCGGGCGAAAAAACCTTGCAGGGTATCCATTACCAGTTTACCCCTTATTTTGAATTGCAGGGGCATGACTATATTGAGTGCATCAACCGTTGGGTGAAAATTCTCTACGGACTGGATAAAGCCAAATACCACAATTTTGCGCGCTACCTGCATCAGGAGCGCAAACGCTTGAAAGATCAGGGTGTGAACGACCCGAGCTTTTTAGCCGTGACTTACCGAAATCAACTGAGTGCGGCTCGTCAGCGCTTAAGCAAGGATCTCGGCAACTACTGAATCTCTCCCAAAACTGTTCTAAATTGTTTCTAGTCAGTTATGCTTGCGCCCGGCCCAGTGCCGGGCTTTTCTTGTCTACTCGCCTCGAATCTGGTTACACTTCGGCTCTTTAATGTGTAAAGAGCACGACTACTTTTCGGCCAAAGGAAACCGCCATGAACAAACAGTGTCATGAAGTTGATTATCAAATTATCGGTGAGAGCATGCAGCTTGTCGAAGTGGAGCTCGATCCAGGTGAAGCGGTCATCGCTGAAGCCGGTGCGATGAATTACTTTGAGGAAGGCATCGAATTCGAAACCAAAATGGGTGACGGCTCTGATGCGGAGCAGGGCATTCTGGGGAAACTGTGGGGAGCGGGAAAGCGTGCCTTGACTGGTGAGTCTGTATTCATGACGCACTTTACTCATCAAGGCGCCGGAAAATCTAAAGTGGCTTTTGCCGCACCATTTCCCGGTAGCATTGTTCCCGTTGATATGTCTGAGATTGGCGGCGAATTAATTTGCCAAAAAGACAGTTTTCTCTGCGCGGCCAAGGGCACGCGTATTGGCATCGCTTTGCAAAAGCGTTTGGGCGCAGGATTTTTTGGCGGAGAAGGTTTTATCCTTCAGCGCTTAAACGGTGACGGTATGGCATTTGTGCACGCGGGAGGAACCGTGGTGCGAAAAGAGCTGAAGGGTGAGTCTCTGAAAGTCGATACCGGTTGTATTGTTGGGTTTACCTCTGGGATTGATTATGACATCCGTTTGGCCAGCGGCTTGAAGAGTATGTTCTTCGGTGGTGAAGGTTTGTTTTTGGCGGAGTTAAGTGGCACGGGTACGGTATGGCTGCAAAGTTTGCCCTTTTCCCGACTGGCTGATCGAATTATTTCACATGCCCCAAGCATGGGTGGCAGTGATCAAGGCGAAAGCTAATGTGTGAAAGTGGAGGCATTACCAGAAAGTGGCAATGCCTCTGAACGCCTGTCTTTGAGACCGCGTGGTTTATTTTCCGCCGTCCACGTCATAGGGGTTTTTCGGCATATGAGCTTCGATGCGTTCAATGGCATTCTTATAAATGTCATTGACACGGGGCAATAGCCCAACTTCCATACGGCGGGACAACATTGTGATAGGGAAGAGGCAGTGTTGTGTTTTGGGAACACAAACGGCACGGCTTTTACCCAATCTGTCTTCATAGTTTTGCCATTCCAGCTTTTCTTCGTTGACCAAAACTTGACCAAGTACGGCGCCGAGTGCCTGTAGCTTTAAGCGGTCATCTCGCTTGATCAAGCTGCGATCAATAATACGCTGCATCAGCTTTAAATCTTGCTTGGTACCGTGCAGACCTCCACCGAAGTTACGGCGACTGATTTCATCGATAGAATCAATTTGTTTTTGGATGTGGCTGCGGTCAATCCAGCCAAGATCTTTCACGCTGAGTTCCTCATCCTGTGCAAATGCAGATGAGCACAGTAAACCCATGCACAAGACGGCCACAAGAGACAGACGGCTCTTTGCCATATTGCTTTGCTGCTTCATATCAACTCCTATGTTCTATCGAGTGAGCTATTCGGGCGCTGCCAGTATAGCCAAGGCGAAGGGGGATAGATAGCAGGGGCCTTGAAATCCAGGCTGGGGTATACTGAGGCCTTTTACGTGAAGGACATTCAAGCCCTATGGCACTTAGCTTCTTTACCGCCAGCTACATGCAGCATGCGGCCCAGGCCAATCAATTTCGTTGTCAGACCCCCAGTGCTGAATTGGGTACCGGAGGTCGCCCGGAATATCTACTTCGGGAGTTAAAACAAGCCTTTGTTGGCAAAGCCGGGAAAATCCATGGCAATTTCAGTCGGGATCTGGCGGAAGCCCCCCTCAAGCCCTGGTTGCAGGGGCTACAGGAAGAAAAGATGAGTTTCAAAAGCCTCGGTGAAAAGCTATGGCAGCACTTTGAAACCAAACTGGCAGGCAGCAGCGTGGACCTGGACGCGCACATTCTGTTATTTGTCGAAAGTCTGGCTGAATGCGATTTCCTGCATCTGTTTTTGCTCGATCATAAAGAAGGTTTATACCTGGATACCGAACTGCAATTGTCCGATAGCCTGTATCTCGATATCAGTAAGATCATTGCTGGCTGCCGCATTAACATCACCGACGCCCTGATCACTGATCCCGAGGTCCAGAGCGACAGCTCAATATCAATGTTGCGCCCAAGGGGTGACAAAGAACTGAGTGATTTCTTTACCGAAGTGGTGGGTATGGGTGATGCTCTGGACACGAAAGCGGATACGGAAAACTTTCTGGATGCTGTTGCTGAATTCACCAAAGATATGGAAGAAGACCAAGCCGCTCTGTGCCGCAGCGAGGTGGTCGATTTTTGTATATCTCAGGATAAACTGGGCGAAGCCGTCGTGTTTGAAGAGCTATCCAGTGCTTTGGTCGAATCCAAAGCTGTAGAAGATGACGCCAGTTTTGCGAGCTTTGTATCCGATTACCAGTCCCAGCGGGATATTGCCAAAACGGAAGAGCTGATTCCAGATCGGGCCAAGTTACGCCAATTTTTACGTATCAGCGGCCGCAGTGAACAACTCAGCATGAGTTTTAATGCGGAGTGTTTGGGCGACAGTATTGTCTATGATCCATCGGCTGACAGTTTAACGATCAAAGCGATCCCGAATGCATTGAAAATGCGTTTGTTAGAACATCTGAATCAGGGCTAGTTATTTGGGGTTAAGCGGTTGGGTTTATAATGATTACTGAGGCTGTAGGCTTAGTATGTTGTTCCGGATACCGATAACGTACGGAATTGGACGCGCAAGCAAGTAGGCACATGAATAGAGTGGGTTATACAAATGGATAACGGCCCAGCTCATTGAATGCGGAGGAAACTCAATGAAACACTTATCTATCATCTCTCTGGTGGTAAGCTTACTGCTGGGCTTTTTTTGCTTCCAGCTGTGGCAGCAATCGTCTGACCTTGCCACGCGAATGCAAGCTCTTGAAAAGCAGAATGAACAACTTGCTGCTGAGCTGAAAGCCAGTCAGGACGAAATGGGCTTTATTCGTGAAAAACTGTTAGAGTTTGAGCGTACCAGCCTGAAAGGCATTGCAGATCAAGCCAATGATGCCTTTTTGGAGGGCTGGGAATCATTGATCGGTATCGTTGGTAAAGAAATCGATCAGGCAAGAAAGAACATCGAACAGCAGCGCCGCAGTACGCCCAATTCCAATCAACAGGGTAAAACACCGGGTTCTGGGAATGGTGGCTCCGCTCAACGCGATAATGGCATTACGGAAAACCCAAAAGAAACCTAAATCAGCATTAAGGATAACGCACCATGAAAGCCCTCAAAATATTGATCGGCCTGATCGTCTTAGTGGTCATTGCCGTCGTTGTAATAGGGATGTTGTTTTTAAATAACATCAATCAGCTTACTGTCGATACCGTACAGGATCAGGGCAGCCAGCTGCTGAAAACAGAAGTCAAACTTCAAGCTGCCAATATTGAGCTCACCAAAGGCAAAGGCAGTCTGCAGAATCTGACCGTGGCCAACCCAAGTGGCTTCAGCCAGGCCAATGCCCTGGAAATGGGTGCCGTAACTCTACAGATCGATCCTGAATCCCTACTGGGAGACGTTAAGGTGATCAAAGAAATCAGTGTTGATGGTGCCCGATTGCTCGCCGAACAGAAAAATCTGAAAGACACGAATCTGCAAGCCCTTTTGGACAATATCCAGCAGTCTGCTGGTCCCACAGAAGATACTGCGCCCGCAGAGCCAGGTCCGGAAGTACGCTTGATGGTCGAAAAATTCCGTTTCACCAATGGTCAGCTGAATTTGAAGAGCGCTCAGTTTGGTGAGCGCACGATTAACTTGCCGACCATTGCTCTGGATAATATCGGTGATAAAACGACGGGTTTAACGCCTGAGCAACTCGGACAAGCCGTTGTAGCGCCGTTATTGGAACAGGTGAAAGCCGCAGTTACTAAAGAGCTGACCGAGCTGGCGAAGGATAAGGCCGAAGAAAAGCTGAAAGAAAAGCTCAAGGAAAAATTGTCTGACAAGATCGGTGGTGAAGCCGTCGATAAACTGAAAAGCATATTCGGGCGCTAATTCTGTAGCGTCTTTTGAAAGCGGTGCAGAGATTGTTCTGTGCGCCGCTTTTACCAGATCATCCGAGTCTCAATCAGCCAGTGGCTTATAATCCAATGTCATCCGCCAGTTGCTGCAAGGCGTCTTCTGAAAGCTGCCTCCGATCACCAATCAGCTTGGCTGGATTGCCGGCAACGATCGCGTAATCGGGCACATCTTTACTGATCAGGCTGCCCATTCCGACAACGGCATGATTCCCTATGCGAACACCGTCTACGATGCCCACTCTGGCGCCCAACCACACGTCGTGGCCAAGTGTAATGCCTTTTGACGTGACAGCCTGTTGATGGATCGCCCTATCGAGTGACATGCCATGATTAAAAGCGTAAAGCGTGCAATAGGGGGCTAGACGGCAGTTGTCGCCAATGGCGATGCCGTGCCGGCCGCCATCCAGACTGCAATGGTGGTTAATGCTGACCTGGCACCCGATTGAAATCGGGCCGTGCAGAACGCAGTCCGCGGCCACAAAGCTATTCGCGCCTATGTCGATCAAACGACCGGGTTCAGCAAACAGTTTGGCCTCTGGTGCGATAAAACAAGGCTCAGCGATGTTGACGGTTTCCAAGGACATCAAGCGGTGTTGCAGCTCATCCTGCCAGGGTTTGGCCCAAGTAAGGTGCTTGCTTTTTAAGCGAAAGTACAACCAAGGCATGAAACTCAACCTGAGTTTGTGTTGAGGAATGTAGTCTATCTCTTTGTTTTTGCTCATTTTAAGTTTCTTGCACTTCGGCAAATAAAGACGGCTGAACGTTGTATAAGAAAAAGCTATTAGCAGGATTGCTTAAATTAAATATTCAAATATACGCGAAAATGGATAATAGCAAACATCCGAGGTGCAGCAAGCACCATTACTGACAGCGAGAGGATTTAAAGATGAGTTATACCGTTTTTGGCCGCCCAGGTTGTGGTTTTTGTGAGCAGGCAAAACGTCTATTAGGACAGAAGTCATTGGCATTCCGCTACGTGGATATTCATGCGGAAGGCATCAGTCAGGCCGATCTGGAAAAGACCATTGGCCGACCCGTAAAGACTGTCCCTCAAATTTTTAAAGAAAGCGAATACGTTGGTGGCTACACCGAGTTAGCAGCCAGCTTAGCCCAACATTAACCCCTGCCGATCCGCTCTTCGAGCGCTTTGCCCGCCGTTATTCTTCCCAGAGGGGGAAGAATACTCCGGGCGTTTCTTTATTGTCGCTTCTTTCCTTGCTGAAATTTGCCAAAGCCACAGGGTCTTGTTTAATATTTCAACAGTTGGGCCGATAAATACTTTGAGTGTTAACAAACTGATTTCAGTTTTGTTAGCGAAAACGTGTTGAAAGCGGTGTGTTTTATGATCAATATTCCCAATATATTTCGCCCGGGGGTGACTCGCAAAGCACTGAAACGTAAAGTGCCAGGGCAAAGCAATGTGACTCACACCCAAGCCACAGATGCCGCAGGTGAATACAACACAGTCGATCGTCGTCAAGGCGAGCGTCGCAAAGAAGATAAAGACGTCGTATTGGATACCCGGAAAAAGAATCGCCGCAAAGGCGATGATCAGCCCCACATTGATATCAATGCCTGATTCTTCAATCCTGTAAAATAATAAGCTTATTCGTTATTGAATATAGCGAAAAGCTATTACTTGTATTAGATTAAAATAATTCCCCAATTTAAATTCTTGGCCTACAGTTACGGCCATGATGACATCCATTGAGCAAAGGACAATCTTGTGAGCAGTGAAACCCCATACGATTATGATTTTCTGGTAATTGGTGCAGGCTCTGGCGGTGTGCGCGCCAGTCGCATGGCCTCGGGACTCGGCGCCAAGGTTGCCGTGATTGAAGACAGTGCCCTGGGTGGCACCTGTGTAAACGTTGGCTGTGTGCCGAAAAAGCTGTTTGTGTACGGCTCACATTTCAGTGAAGAGTTCGAAGCGGCCGAAGGCTTTGGTTGGACCGTTGGCAAAAGTGAATTTCACTGGCCGACATTACGTGATCGCAAAACCGCAGAAATTGAACGTTTGAATGGCATTTATGGAAATATTCTAGGCGGCGCCGATGTTGAAATTATTCGTGGTCGTGGCGTTGTAAAAGGACCAAACACCGTTGCGGTCGGTGAACAGGAATACACGGCCAAGCATATCTTGATAGCTGTAGGGGGATGGCCTTATGTTCCGGAATTTCCTGGCAGCGAACATGTGATCAGCTCGAATGAGGTTTTTTATCTGGATGAATTCCCGAAACGCGCTTTGGTTGTAGGTGGTGGTTATATCGCCGTTGAATTTGCCGGTATTTTTGCGGGACTGGGCGCTGAGACCCATCAAGCGTATCGTGGCCCGATGTTCCTGCGTGGCTTTGATGAGGATTTGCGTGAATTCGTCGCCAACGAAATGCAGCAGAAAGGCGTAAACCTGCATTTCAATACCGATGTCAGTGAGATTGTTAAAAACGACGATGGCAGTTTGAAGGTCAGCTTTAACGATGGCCGTGAGCTGGAAGTGGATACGGTTATGTACGCCACAGGCCGCCGGGCCAAAACAGAAGGTTTGGGTCTTGAAAATACTCAAGTGGAGATGCGTGCGAACGGTTCGATTGTGGTGGATGAACAGTATCAAACAGCCGAGCCAAGCATTTATGCCCTAGGTGATGTGATTGGTGGTATTGAATTGACGCCGGTGGCATTGGCGGAAGGTATGGCACTGGCACACAATCTTTTTGGCGAAGGTGGTCGCCGTGTTGATTACGATAATATTGCGACAGCGGTATTCAGCCAGCCCAATATCGCAACGGTTGGTTTGACCGAAGCGGAGGCAAAAGAAAAATACTCCCAGGTTGATGTGTACAAGTCAGAGTTCAAACATATGAAACATACGCTCAGTGGTTTGCCCGAGCGCACGTTGATGAAAATCATTGTGGATCGAGACAGTGATAAGGTTCTGGGTTGCCACATGGTTGGAAGCGATGCCGGCGAAATTATTCAAGGCCTGGCCGTAGCGATTCGTGCGGGTGCGACTAAGGCTATTTTCGACAGCACCATTGGTATTCACCCAACGGCCGCTGAAGAATTCGTGACCATGCGTGAACCTGTCAGCTGAGGGTGTTTTGATTTCGAAATTGGACCGGTGACAGACCGGTCCAGCGTTTGAAGGCGTGGGAAAAATTAGCGGTTTCACTGTATTTCAACAGTTCGGCAATGTGTTCAATCGATAAGCCAGTTTTGAGGTACTGCTTGGCAAGCTCACAACGAGTATCATTCAGTAATTTTTGATAACTACTGTTTTCTTCCTGTAGGCGTCTGCGCAAACTGCGCTCTGACAGATGCAGCTGTTCAGCAAGGCTTTTAATTCCTGGAAACTGACCGGGCTCGGCCAGCATTAAACGCCTGACTTTGTCGATAAACCCACCTTGCTGACTGAAGCTTTTCAGCAACTGCTCGCATTGTTTGCGAAGGTATATCGCTGCCTGGGCGTCCCTTTGTGGCAGGATTCCTTGTAATAACCTTGGATCGAAAAGCAGGGCATTACAGGGTTGGTTAAAGACCACGTCACAACGAAAAAATTGCTCATAGCGTTCAACGTTATTTTGACCGTCGTGTACCAAGTGAATTTTTGTGGCTTGCTGTTTTTGCATGGAAAAACTGTTAAACGCCGTGATAGCGGCAGACAGATCACGATCACTGTATATTCTGAGTAAATCGTCTGGCAATTCGTAGCTGGGAGCGAAGACAAAACCCGCAAGATCGTCGATGTTTCGAATGGCGATATTAAAGTGTGAAAACGTTAATTCACCGAAATCGGCGACCAGTTCCAAGGCTTCTTGCACCGTTGCTGCGCTGAGTATGGCGTACCCTAATACACCATAATTTTGCAGCTCAAAGGCCTGACCCAAATCCAAGCCAAGATCTTCGCTATCAACAAGATTCTGCAGGTTTCGATAGATTCGAAATTCCTGTTCCAGGCGGAGACTTTGTCCATCGCGCAGAAGATCATCAACGCTCAAACCCGATCCATCAAGACACTGTTCTGCGCTGAACCCTTTATCGTGCATAACACGAAGCACGGGCTGTAGGCCTTTCAGATGGTGGTTTTTAAATGTCGGTGGTGAAATCATCAGTGCGTCAACACGTTGAGAACGGTTTAAGCAGGTAGACTATCACAATGTATCATGGTCGACATGATCAAAGGATGGGGGTAGGTGTTCCGATGGGTGTTTTTTGAACATTTTCCTTTGGTCGTTTTCTCCATTTTTTTCTCTGAATGGCGTGGAGAAGTTGAATAAAAAGCCGATACAAGGGGCAGTAGTTTGCCCAAGGTTGGACAATGAAAATCAATACCGCGCCTTTTTCCAATATGCAATTGCCCAAAGTGGATCTTGGGCAAGCCTCCATCCACTCTCAATCCCCGCAGCCGCTTGCTGACATTGAATCGGTGAAAGTTTCTCTCAGTGACTTTTCTGCTGCACAGGACGCCATTCTCACGGCAGATAGAAGCCTCGCCCGTTTCGCTGTTTTTGAGGGACACAATCGTGGCTTACTGATGCCGGAGTCGGAAAAAACCGAACGCATGCAGACTCAGCTGGATCGCCTCTCTGGCGAGGCGGGCAAAAGTCTGGTGGATTCAGGTTTGCTGGAAAGTGAAGCGTTTTTGGAGTTTGCGGAAAGCTTAAGTGAAGAGGCGTTGGCTGACTTTGCCAAGGCGGCCGGAGCGTTACAGACGCCACCGAAACTCAATAATGCTTTCTTTGCTGGATCCGCCCGAGAAAAAACCGAAGCTTTTATGCGCAGTTTGTCTGATATGGACGCCGATGTGCGTGCTGACGTACTTAGCAAGGCCGCTGAGTTCAGTCAGGGGATTCCGCGTCGTGAAGCCAGCCCAAGCTACTCAGCGAAAGGGCTGTTACCAGAAGGTTCAGCCAGTGCCAATAATCTGCACAACTTTGTCAAAACAGTCAATCAACTGGGCGGCGACAGTGGCCAACAGTCGACGTTTCTGAAGAGTTTGGATGGTTATCAGGCGGATCAGCAAAGCGGCTTGCTGACCATCGCTGCTGGTGGTGCAGACATGGGGCTACGTTTGATGGAAAGTTTGCAGGCGTTTTCGAAGGACGCCCAAGACGCGACAATTTCTTACCTTGCGGATATCAGTGAACACAAGTCACCCTTTGAGTTCACGGTTCAAGTTGCGAGTGACCCCGACAATTGGAGTGGCGCTGTTCTAGGCTACGATAATCACGCCGCAAATGTGGTCGAGGGAATGATCGAAGAGCTTGTCGGTCTGAGCGAGAATTACCGTTTCAGTGACGAGCAATGGCAGGGAATGATGGAGGAGTTGAGTGATCTCGATACCCTTGATCAACGCGCCTATATTGCAATTACCAAAGGTGGATTGGATACCTTGCTGGGCGGCACGGCTGCCAAGCCGGAAGATGTGAATCAACATGCCGAACTGATGGATAACCTGAGCAGGCTTCGAGACAGTTCCGTGGTAAGAGAGGTTGTGTTTAAGTCGCAGTATGGTGAAGAGCGTATCCATGATGGTCGCAGTTATTTCGCCCACAAAGATGCCTCTGACCGTGAACAGGATCAACAGGCAATGGTGAGCTTTTTGGTCACCGATGCCTGGCTTAATCGGGAAGATGAGTCCAGAACCGTTGTGATTGCGTCAAAGCTGGAGGCTCTGAGTGCCGAGCAGCGAGACGATCAGGTCCGCAATATTAATGCCTTTGCTGACGATAGAACGCCGCTGGCCTTGTCTTCCGATGCGCAGTTACGAGAGGACTATGGAGAGCTTGGTTGGCACAGCGATGTTCTGTATTTCAGTCAGGACATTACTGCCCTTAATGCCTTCGAAGAAACCCTGGATGAGGGCTTAAAAGACAGCTTTTGGTCCTCGGCGCCTTTGATGGCGAGCTCAGTCGATGAATTTGTACAAACCATAGCGACGCTTGAGGCTCCCCAACAGGCGATGGTGCTCGACTACCTTGATACTTTGCAGGAGGAAGGACGAGATCAGGGGTTGGGTGAGGAGGCTCTTAGAAGCACTGCTCTCGATTTTCTGAAAGAACTTTCAAGAAGCTCAGGGCGCCCCTGGTCAAACACAGCGTAGTGCGTCTCACAAGCTAACCCTCGCCAGCCACTCACACCCGCTAGAACCTTTCAGAACTTGGCGCGTCTAGCCAGGCTAAGTGGCCTGAACTGTGCCTATTACCTCTACAATTCGCCAGGGCGTGCTTGATTTTGGCCGAAAATCACAAATTTTTGTCCTGCTGACACATCCCTAGAATGATAGGGCTCCGTTAGACTGGGTCGTATAGATTGAGCTTCTATCTCACAACAGAATAATTCAATAAGAGAGAACCCTAAGATTATGCGCCAACCAAAGATCGTAATCGTAGGTGCCGGTATGACAGGCATACTGCTGACCATCAAGCTGCGTGAAGCAGGTATATCCGATATTACCGTATTGGAAAAAGCCGGGAAGGTGGGCGGCACTTGGCGCGAAAATCGTTACCCCGGAGTGGCCTGTGATGTGCCGGCCCATATGTATACCTATTCATTTGAATACAACCCGGAATGGAGTGATTTCTTCGCGAAAGGGGATGAGATCCAGCAATATTTTGAGCGGGTTGCCGAGAAATATCGAGTTCATGATCATATCAAGTTCAATCAGGAAGTGGTGAAAGCTGAGCGCAAGGACGGGCAGTGGTACGTACACTGCAAAAACGGAGAAGATCATCAGGCGGATTTTCTGATTCATGCCACCGGTATTCTGCATCATATTTCACTTCCTGATATCGACGGGCTGGACAGCTTTAAAGGCGAGATGTTTCACACCGCGCGCTGGAATCATGATATCGATTTTAAAGGCAAACGCGTTGGTGTTATTGGCACCGGATCCACTGCAGCTCAGTTTATTCCGGAACTGGTCAATGCTGGTGCGGATGTTTCAGTGTTTCAGAGAACGCCGCAATGGTTGTTGAGCATGGGCTCACAACAGTACAGCGAAAAGGATAAGGCCAAAATGCGAGCTCGCCCAAGCATCATTCGGCGAATCCGACGACGGGCTGAATTTGGTCTGGAACACATTTTTACCAAAGCGGTGACCGGGCAAAAACTGCAGGGGGCATTGCTTAGCTGGGCTTGCAAGCGCTACTTGAGGAAAAGCATCAAAGATCCAGTCCTACGCGAAAAACTCACGCCCAATTATACCGTCGGTTGTAAGCGGGTAATCATCAACAATACCTTTTACGATGCCATTCAAAAGCCCAATGCTGAATTGGTCTGCGAAGGTATCGACCGCATTAATGAACAGGGTGTTCTCACCAAAGACGGTCGTCAGCACGATTTGGATGTGCTGGTATTGTCTACTGGTTTTAAGCCATTTAATTTTATGCGCCCAATGACGTTAATGGGCCGGGGTGGTTTGCATATTGACGAAGCCTGGAATAACAAAATCCAGTGTTATCGCTCATTGTTGGTGCCCAATTTTCCGAATATGTTTTTGATGCTGGGGCCTTACACACCGATTGGAAACTTTTCAGTCATAGCCATGAGCGAGGTACAGACTCAGTATATTTTGAAGTTGGTTAATGCCTGGCGAGCTGAAGAGTTTGACGAGTTAGACGTGAAACAAACCGCGGTTGAAGAATTTAATCAACGTATGAAAGAGGGCATTAAAAAGACCACATGGGTCGGTGGGTGCCAAAGTTGGTATCAAGACGAAGATGGCGATCCGATTCTGTGGCCTTTTACCTGGAAGCAATGGTGCGATGAAATGGCTCAGGTGGATTACGGGGATTTAAGTCTGGAAAAATAGGCAAGCTTTCAACTGTTGTTACTGCGGCGTACCGTAATATTCAAATCAGCTCCTGGGACATCCAGGTCTTGCAGCAAGACGGTAATGAATTGCCCGGTAGGGCTAATGTGAATGCCGGGCAGCTGTAACCATTGTTGAACTTTGGCTTTTTGAGCTTGGCCGGGTTTGTGCTTATTCGGTGCCTGGTACAAACGGTGCTCTCGGCTTTGGCTGAAAATCAATGCGCCTTTTTCATCTTTAATCTGCACCGAATAACTCAGGGCTTTTTTAACAGCTTGGTCGCTGGCAACTGGATTGATCTCAAGCAGTATAGGTCCGCGTTGATCAATGGCAATGTTGAGCTTTACGTTTTTATTTTCATCCAGTGAACTGCCTGCCAGGTGAGTTGAATACAACAATTCACTGTGACTATTCCGATTCAACTCTGTCCAGCAATAGAGAGACAACAAGCAAAAAATAGTGCCGATTGCCAAAGGGGTGAAGTTATGACTGAAATCATCTTCCGGGCGACGGCGCAGAAAACGCTTAAGGCTTACGTAAATCGCGTATAATCCCGCCGCTGCCAGCGCGCCGCCCAGTAAAATCAGAAGCAGGGTCGCGGTATTCATTGATGTTGCCGCCAGAATTCTTTTTCACCGTTGGGGCGAGTAATCAGCATGCGACCATGTTCAATATAGTAACGCCCGTACACATACCATTGGCCGCTCTCTTGCAGAGACAATAGGCGGTCTCCATTGGTATTTTGTTGAACTCGCCACCGCCCGACGAGTTCAGGTTGAGCTCCAGAAATGACGTTGCTGTCTGGGCCGCCACCGAAGCTTTGACTGGCACTGTGGACTTCACCATTTGAGCTCAGCTCTACCCAGTCCTGGGAGCCAAAAGCGTACTCTCCACTGGTATAAGATTCTGAATAAACCCAACGCCCAATCAATTGATAATCCAGAGATTGTTGCGCTTGGGACTGATGTGCCTGAGGTTGACGTTCCTGAGGCTGGGTTTGATTGCCGTCAGGGCGCAGCTGTAACGTTTGCGGTTCTGCGAATGCCCCTTGTACGTAGATACGCAAATTGATTGAGCGATCGGCATGGAGCTGCGCTTGCACGGGAACCTGGGCACCCGATTGATCCGTCAGTAGGCCCCGGAACGAGCTGCCCTGTAAGTGGCTCTGGAGCTCATAGCGGTAGTTGTCGACCACAATTGAACCCTTCAGTTGTTGCTGGTCGTGTCGCAAGTCAGCCTGCACGGGGAGGGCGATAGCGTGGCCGTTGTTCTGGCTGTCCCAAGTGCCTGAATAACTGAGCGCCATACTGATTGAGCCGAGCAAAGAGGTATAAACGGCAAGAAGCGAAGTGAAAAAGAAGCGGCGCATATCCTGTGCTTTAGAGTTGGGAGGGATACACTATTGTCGACAAGCAAGGGGGTTTGGAGTAGTGCTAAAACTAGTGAGAACTAGTGTCTTCTAATCGCTAAAATCGGTCATAGATTGGGGTGTGAACTACAAATAATTGCGGGCAATAAAAAAGGTCTGGGCTTATTTGCAAGCGCAGACCTTTGTTAGGCAATTTTGAAAATAAAATCAAAAATCGTACTGGGCCCATATAGGGCAGTGATCCGAAGGCTTTTCCATGCCTCGCACATCGTAATCAATATCGGCATCCTGCAGTGTCTCACCGAGTGATTTTGTGTGCATAATCAAATCAATACGCAGTCCACGTTTAGGTTCACGTTCAAAGCCGCGGCTGCGATAGTCAAACCAACTGAATTTATCGTCTCGCTCAGGGTGGATTTCACGGTAACTGTCGCTTAGCCCCCAATCAGATAGGGTTTTCAGCCACTCACGTTCTTCCGGTAAAAAGCTGCACTTGCCATCTTTCAGCCAGCGTTTGCGATTGCTGTCGCCTATACCGATATCAATATCTTCAGGAGAAATATTCATATCGCCCATGACAATAAGATTATCTTCCGGTTTGCAGTGCGCGTCCAAAAAGCCCATCAGGTCTGCGTAGAAGTTTCGCTTGTTCGGAAACTTAACGGGGTGCTCGCGGTTTTCGCCCTGTGGGAAATAACCGTTTAAGACCGTAATTTCTTTACCATCGACATCAAAGCGCCCCCCGATAAAGCGACGCTGGCTGTCTTCACTGTCGCCGCTGAAACCTTTGAAGGTTTCTTTAAACGGGTGACGGCTCAAGAGGGCAACGCCGTAGTGGGTTTTCTGGCCGTGAAAAGCAACGTGATAGCCCAAGGCTTCAATGTCAGCGATGGGGAAGTCTTCATCGGTCACCTTGGTTTCCTGGATACCGATGAAGTCAGCCTGATGAGTATCTTTCAGGGCCTGCAATTGGTGCAGGCGCATACGAATACTGTTGGTATTGAAAGAAATAGCGCGCATAAAGCAAATAACACTCGCAGATTATTAACGTTTGCTTACCTTCGGAGATTGTGGGCGTTTTGCGAATTGCCCACGCTCAGACTGCAAGCGTATAAAGTCTGCCATTATATATCCGCTTTCCATCAAAAGTGGATCTTTATCCGGATTAATCCGGCTTTCAGGTTCCTGGGTTTGCGCGGTGTTTTCTTCCTCGGTGCTTTCATCCTCTTCCTTGCCGTCGTTTTTGTAAGCTTCGATATCGACAAAGGGTTCCATACCTTTGCCCGCACGACGCTTGTTTTCAAGCACAAACGCTTGTTCTTCGCGGGCTTTCTTTTCCGCACGACGGGTATCTTCGTTCAAGGAGACGAATTTTTTCTCACGCTGTTTTTCAATAATATCCAGTTGTGACAGCAAGTGAATAAAATCAGGGTCTTTATCCACTCGTTTCTGGTGGAGTTTTTTCAGCGCAGGCTTAATGTTGGCGATATTGTCGTAGGTACCGTGTGGGACGCGATGAATCGTGTCCCAGGCCAGGGCATTGTCATAGGCGCTTTCGCCGACCTCATCCACATCCACCAGTGTTGGCAGGGCAATATCGGGCAGTACCCCACGATGCTGGGTGCTGTCACCGGACACACGATAAAACTTGGACTCAGTAATTTTCAGACGCCCCTGATGAACGGGACTTAACGATTGTACCGAGCCCTTGCCAAAGGTCTGTGTGCCGACCACCAGGCCGCGACCATAGTCCTGAATCGCTCCGGCAAAGATTTCTGAAGCCGAGGCGCTCAAGCGATTGGTCAGAACCATCAGTGGTCCTTGGTAAACAGGGGGGCGGCGCGAACGGTGCGTGCGGCTGATGGATTGATTGGCTCTGCGAATTTGGACCACAGTACCGCTATGGATAAACAGGTCAGTTAACCAGGTGGCTTCTTCCAGAGAGCCGCCGCCGTTATTGCGCAAATCGAGAATGACGCCATCCACTTTGGCCATTTTCAACTCATTGAGCAAACGCAAAACGTCTTTAGTGGTGCTTTTAAAGTTCGGGTCTCCGCGGCGGTAGGCACTAAAATCCAGATAAAAAGCAGGCAGGTTGATGACGCCCAGTTTGTACAATTTGTCGCCATCGCTTACTTCAAAGACATGGCTTTGGGCCGCTTGCTCTTCAAGTTTCACCTTGTTACGGCGAATCTCTACTGTTTTGTAGCCGCTGTCTTCACCGTCGGGCAAGACCTGCAGGCGCACTACGCTGCCTTTTTTACCGCGAATGAGCTGCACCACTTCGTCGAGGCGCCAGCCGATAACGTCCACCATCTCACCTTCACGACCCTGGCCAACGGCCACAATACGATCAGAAGGTTTTAACTCACCTTGTTTATCGGCGGGGCCGGCACTGACAATACGAACCACCTTCGTGTATTCATCTTCAGTCTGTAACACCGCACCAATACCTTCCAGGGAGAGGGACATATTGATATTGAAGTTCTCCATGGTGCGGGGAGAGAGGTAATTGGTATGAGGATCGTACAGTGCACCCAGTGCATTCATATACGCTTCAAACGCATCGTGTGTGTCTTGTTGTTCGACACGCTTCAATAGGTTGCTGTAACGGCGCTTCAGAGTTTTCTTGGCTTCAGCGAGGTCTTTGTCAGCGAGCTTGAGGTTGAGCAGATCGCTTTTCAGGCGCTTGCGCCAGAATTCATCCAGATCATTTTTGGATTGCGCCCAACGTCGTAAATCCGGGTCCAGGTTCAATTGCTCATCTTTGCTGAAATCGACGTGATAGTCGGTGCTGTTCAGCTGATCGAGAATCCATTGAGTGCGGTCACTCAGGCGTTGGCGAAACAGATTGAAAATATCGTAACCGGCATCCAGTGAGCCGGCTCGCAGTTGATCATCGAACTGGCGCTTGTATTCGGAGAACAGGGCTATGTCCTGAGCCTGAAAATACGCTTTGTAGGGATCGAGTCGATCGAGGTATTCATCAAACAGCCGCTGTGACAGCGCGTCATCGATATTCTGACGGCGATAGTGTTGGCTGTTGAGAGTTTCGAGTATGTCTTGCGCGGTTTTTGATTGATCTTTGTTGTAGCTCAGCTTCTGAAGGGCCTCAGCTGAACTTGGGAATAAACTTAAGGCCGTGCTTACCATGAATACGGACAGTGGTACGCAGAGAGATAAGGCAGTTTTTCTCATAATCATAATCGCTATTAAACCCGGAGGGGTATTATTGTTACATCCTGTGATCTGAACCGGCGCTGAGTGAGCTATGGCCTACTGCAAGTGGCTTGATCAACATAAGTACGGACTTATAGACTCAATATTAGCCGGTTTGCTCCCGACCCTCCACGATAAGAGTGGTTTTTGCGGTAAATGCCTAATGTTCCGTACAAAATTCCTACAAATTGGGTTTATTGCTACAACCCCTTACTCGCTGCTCAATGGCTTGAAAAGTCGATAATCACCGTAAATCCTCCTTGATATGAACTTGAATATACCCCCTAAGTTATTGACAGGCATATAATAATTAAATCTATCTATATGCGGGGAGTATTTGTCTCTATTCGCTCTAAGAACAGTGTAGTCCTTAGGATAGACTGCACACCATTGTCGGATCACCATTCATCATTATTGTTTTAGTGATCACTAACGATTACCGCTGGTAACCGGACAGCCCTATTGGCTCCACAGGGTTGCGGTTTATTGAGCCGTTTGAGCGATTTGAGGAGTATGACTGTGTCCATGTTCAACGCTATAGATCGGGTTATGCTGGCAGTCCAAAATCTGGACCGTGGTCGCGATGCCTATCGTGCCGTGTTGGGGCGAGAGCCCAGTGAAGAAGGCTCAGACACCACGCTGGGCGTGGCCTATTGTCGGTTTCGTCTATTGCATAGCTGTATTGAACTGATCAGTCCACTCGCGGGTCATGAGGGCAATAACCCTTTGTTCCGGCGTGCCCAATGGCAGTTACGGAATCACGGTGAAGGATTGATGGCCATCGCTTTCGCCAGCCAACAGCTGGACGAATGCCAAACCGCACTGAACGAGCGGGGCGTCATGGTGGAAGAGTTCAAAGGGGATATCAAAGGAGATAGCTACCTCAGTCGCTCACGCATGATTCAGCTGACAGAGGAGCATTGCCTGGGCTTGGGGCTCTTCGCCGTAGAGACCTGTGATCGATTGCAGCGGCCCTTTGCTGTCGCGATCGATTCAAATCAGTCGATGGGCGTGATCGATGATGTCGACCACATTGTACTGAATACTCGTGACAGCGATGCGCTGAAAGCTTGCTTATCTGAGCAGCTTGGTTTGTCCTTGAGACTGGATCAATGCCGAGAAGAGTGGGGTGTGCGGCAATTGTTTTATCGTGTCGGTGCGAACATCCTGGAAGTGATGGAATTTTTGTCGGAAGAACAAAAAGCTAAGGCGGATTACTTCTGGGGCATCGCTTTGGCCGTTCCGCGCCTTGATCCTTGTTTGGAGCGTTTGAAAGAAGGTCAGGTTGACGTCAGCAAGGCGAGAAAAGGGCGAAAGAGGCACAGCCGGGTTGCGACGCTCAAAAGCCATGACTGCGGTGCAGCGACCTTATTGATCAGTCAGGAGCAAGCGTAGTTTTACGTTGACGTTGCCATTGCAGCAGAGCCAATGCGCTATTGGCCGAGATAATCAAGGCCGCCCCGAGAATCATGTGCATGTTGATCTCCTCATCTAAGATCAGATAACTGGAGATCATGGCCAGAGGCACATACAAATAATAAATCATTGCAGTGAACAGGGCGGGTAATTCCGTACTTGCCTTGACCCATAGGCCATGAGCCAACACCGTACAAATGACCCCGAGAGCGAGAAGTTTGTGCAAATCCAGCGTTGTTTCTGGCGTGTCAAAATCAGCGGCGAATAACAAAAACACCAGTAATGCGAATGCAAATTGCCCCCAGGTCCGCGTCATGGTGGGGAGTTCGTTTGCGCGTTGGTGCAACAAGGGCATAGCCCCATATAGAAAGCCACTGAGCAAGCCGACAAGCAATCCCGGCGTGCTGCTTTCCTGCCAGTTAAGCGGTGGCGCCACCATAATACAACCGCAAATACACAAAGCGATGGCCAGCCATTCTGAGTATCGAATGCGATAGCGCTTGAACATGACATTCAACAGCAGCAGGTGCACTCCATAGGTCGATACGGCAATGGCCGCTAGCGCCGCCCCGGCGGCTTTGATGCTGTAGAAATAGGTTAGCCAGTGCACGCCAAAACACAATCCAATCCACATGAGCCCAAGCCATTGCGTACGGCTCAGTTTCATCAGTAGCTGTTTGTAAAACACAAAGGGACTGATCAGAAGCAGGGCAATTCCCAATCTGAAAATGCCAATACTGATTTCATTGGCGGAGGTGGATTTTACCAATACCGGTACCATCGACATGCTGCTAACAGCCAGGAGGGCAATGAGAATCAGACGAACAGGCATGGTGGCTCCAATGGGTACAGGCGCAGGGATAATAGTGCAAAGGGCGTACAAACTAAAGCAGAAACATGTCTAATTTATACGCGAAGCCGCTGAACTTGAACCCATTGAAAACGCGGCGCTCAGTAAGCGCCTTTTGCAGAAAGAACCGCGGGAACAGTGAGCAGAAGAATGAACAGATCGTTAACTGGACTCTGCTCAGCAATATAACGTTTGTCCAGTTCCAGCTGCTGGTCGAATGCAATATCAGCGCGCCCGGATACCTGCCAAAGACCTGTAATTCCAGGCAGAACTTTTAGCCGAGCCATATCGCTTAACGCGTATTGCGCCACTTCACGGGTAAGGGCAGGGCGGGGGCCAACCAGAGCCATTTGGCCGCACACAACGTTCCACAGCTGGGGCAGTTCATCCAGAGAATAGCGACGTAAGTAATAGCCAAGCCTGGTAATGCGTGGATCTTTTTTGAATTTCAGGCAGATACCCTCACGGTTGCTTTCACTGGCATTGGGTGCAATATACTTCGGATCGTTTTCGGTATACATAGTACGCAGTTTGTAAAAACCAAAATGCTCCCCATGTTTGCCAACGCGCACCTGCTTATAGATGGCACCACCTTGAGATTCCAATCGTATGGCCAAAATAATCAACAGTAGCAACGGGCTTAGTATCAATAAAATTAAAAAGGCGATGCTTTGCTGCAAAAACATTGGCAGGCCCTGGTGACCGTTTTGATGGGCACGCCAGCTTCTGGGAATCAGTAACTCGCCTGGCTTATCAATAAAGTGAAAATCTACTCGTGAATTCATCATGGTTATTTCTCCTTACTGGCTACGCTTAAGACGGAACAATCGAAACAGATATAATGGGTTGCCATACACATAACGCTGCCATTTCTGGCGCGGTTCTTGTGCTAAACGCCACAACCATTCAAAACCCATTTCGCGTAAAAACAGCGGTGCACGGGGAATGTTGCCGGAGTAATAATCGAACAGGCCGCCGACCGCGAGTGCCTTACGGCAACGTAAGTGTTTACGATTACGCTGCAACCACTGCTCTTGCTCGGGCGAACCCAAGCCGAGTAATAAAATGTCTGCGTGACTGCGATTTATTTTTTCCACCAGTTCTTTTTTCTGGCGGCCATCGTCATCGTTGTCGATATAACCGTGCTGAACACCGGCAATATGGATAAAGGGATAACGTTTACACAGATTGCGCGCGGCTTGCGCAGCAACGCCGGGTTTTGAGCCCAATAGAAATATTTTCAATCCGCTTTCCTGAGCACGTTCGCACAGCAAAGGTAATAAATCGGTACCATTGATGTTGCCTTTCAGATGCACACCCTGTTTGCGAGCGCCAAGACGTACACCCGATCCGTCGGCGAAGACTCGGTCAGCCTGATTGATGGCCGATTTCAATTCTTGATCCTGATGTGACAAATTGATGGAATTCACATTGACAAAAACAGCCGTTTCACACTCACCGCTGTAAGGGCTGAACAACCAATTCAGAGCGTCCTGCATGCTGTCATTGTTAATGCGCAAACCAAACAAATAGAACGATGAGGGGCGGCGCAGTTTTTCTCCTGAGAAACACAACTGGGTAAACACGGCTCGGAACAGGGAGCTGAGATATCGAAAACCGCGCAGAGAATCGAGCTGTTGTTCGAGACCCAGGCTTTCATTCGGCGGAATCAGCCCGATATTACGATGGCTGTTTGCGAGGCTCAGAATTCCTGCCGCTGGGGCGCAATCGCGAGTTTCCTGGTCCATCGAAAGGCGTTCGAGTTTTGCGTTCACGGGCAGGCGATCGATTCCAAAGACACTCAATTTTCCTTGCAGAACACTGAGCAGTAGCCCACAGCCGGCATAATCGGTATTGCGCAGGTATAAGAGGTGAACGGGGCGTTGCAATGCATCGAGCGCCATCTCTTTTCTCAGACAGGACTCTGAACGGAAATAGGAGCGCAGGGCCGACAAGGCATAGATTGGGCTGCAGGCAAGCAGACCGGTACAGGCCGCGACGATATCAAAGGTTCTACAAAGGGGGTTCTGCCCGGTAATTAAGCGATCTCTGCTGTGCATGGCAAACTCCTGTTTTGTGATTTAACAGGGGTGTTGCAAGCGCCGTTCCAGTTTTTAATGTTCTTTTATGTTGTTGATTTTTATAGACTTTATTGAAATTTTTTCTAGAAAGCCAAAGAAGTCGTGGCGTGTATTTCCATTCTGCATTGCAGCTTGCAAGAGTTGACATTCATAAAGCGAAACCAGGGCTTTTGAGCTAAACTGAATGCGCCAACAACGAGTTTTAACGGCCCAAGGTATGGAACCCAATACAATTGCACGACGCAGACCCTACACGATACTGTTCATCGATGATGAGCAATCCATCTTGAACGCTATCGAGCGCCTGACGTTCGATAGCGACGCCAATTGCCTGTTTTACGATTCGCCCCTGAAAGCCTTGGACAAGCTGCGAAAAGACCCTGTTGATATTGTGGTCTCTGACCTCAATATGCCTGAGATGAGCGGTATCGACCTGCTTGCTCAGGTGGCCAGCGAATACCCAGAAACGATTCGCCTGGCGATGAGCGGTATGAATGAGAAAGAAACCGTATTGGAAGCCATTAATCAGGGACGAATTTGGGGCTACATTACTAAACCCTGGGACAACGAGGCCTTATTGAGCAGCCTGGAGCAAGCTATCTACCTGCGCAGCCTGATTTTAGAACGTTTGATGCTCCAGCGCAGCGTCAGTCAGTTGAGCTGCTTGAATCACGAAGGTTTCGACAACTTCGTGGGGGACAGCTTGGCTATGCAGTGCGTGTATCAAATCATCAGCCGGGCGGCCCCCAGTGATGCCAGTGTGTTTATCACCGGTGAGAGTGGTACGGGTAAGGAACTGGTTGCCGAAGCCTTGCATCAGCGCAGTAATCGTTCTGACAAAGCCCTTGTAACCCTGAATTGCGCGGCAATTCCCAGCGAGTTGCTGGAATCTGAGATCTTTGGGCACGTGAAAGGCGCCTTCTCGGGGGCGGTTAAAGAACGCGAGGGGCTGGCGAGCATGGCGGACGGCGGCAGCCTGTTTCTCGACGAAATCAGCGAGATGGATATCGGTTTGCAGTCGAAGCTTTTGCGCTTTATCCAGACTGGAACCTTCTCCAAGGTGGGGTCTGGCAGCACCGAAACCGTCGATATTCGCTTTATCAGCGCGTGTAACCGTGACCCCATGCAAGCGATAGAAGACGGGCAGCTGCGGGAAGATCTCTATTACCGCCTGAACGTTATCTCCGTGGATATGCCGCCCTTAAGAGACCGGGAATGGGATGCTCTTTTACTTGCCAATAACTTCTTACAGAGCTTTGCCTCGAAGGAAGACAAGTTAGTTGTCGCCTTTGATGAGCAAAGTGAAGCCCTGATTTGCAACTACCACTGGCCTGGAAATGTACGTCAGTTGGAAAACGCGGTGAACAGTGCAGTAATTCTATGCAACGAACAGCTGATTTCGGCCGCGGACCTGAACAATACCTTGAAACTTCCTCCCGAAGAGCTTGAGTCTCTGGCCCGGCGATCGATGGGGGCGAAGCCGCCTATTAGTGCCGGCGGGGCCCTGCCTCCCCATTCGACACCTCAGCCGACGGGGCATATGGCCACAAACGGCGTTGCAACGGCGGTTTTGGATCAGCCGAGTATACGCACTACGCCTAAGCCTCTGAGTGAAGTTGAGCGTGAAGCTGTCGAACAGGCGCTGGAGCACTGTGACCAGAACGTGGCGCGTGCCGCCGCGCTGTTAGAGGTCAGCCCATCGACGCTATATCGCAAAATGCAGCAGTGGAGTCGCTAGCCTGATGGGACTTATCAGGCCTCCCGTTCTGCCTTGCAAAATGCAAAATCTTCACCGGATTCAATTCTCTTCTTAATGTAAAGCCATTTAAAAACAATGGCTTAGCCTCCGTTTTTATCCTTGGCCCGATTATTGAAAGTCTCTGTAAAAAGGAGACTGGATATGGATTCTCAACCCCTCAGCACTAAAACACGTTTCGTACAGAATCTGGCTTCGCTGTTAGGCGGTGAGGGCGCACATCGTATCAGTCGCCTGGTCAGCATTATGGTTATTGCTCGTGCTTTGGGTGTGGAAGCGTACGGTGCAATGGTGTTTGTGGGTCTTTGTCACGAGATGTTTCGCAGCTTCTCCAGATTGGCCGGCGGAACGTTAATTATTCAGTGCAAGGAAAACGAGCTGAAGTGGATGTGTGAAAACGCCGCAGCACTGAATTGGATCATTGCGTTCTTTACCGTGATTTTACAATGTGCACTGGCCGAGATGATTGCACAGTATTTTGAACAGCCATCAGTCGCGTTTCTGATTCAGGTTCTTAGTGTGAGTCATCTGTTGTATCCATTGGTGATGGTAAGGGTGAATCTTTTGCATCGTCACCAGCAACTGAAAAAATACGCGCTGCTGAGCACGGTGTGTGTGGTACTGGAAGACCTCAGTTGTGCATTGGTGGCCATATACACAGAGGACGCCTGGTGTGTGGTTGTGGCAAAAATCAGTTCAGCAGTGTTGTGGTGTGTGTTGTTTTACCGATACACCGATCAAGATTACCCCTTCAAATTGACGGTAAGACATTCGTTAAAGCTGCTGACAATTTCCAGTCGGGTTTTTGTTTCTGAGTTATGCAAACAGCTGCGCAGCAGTTGTGACGTGTTTATCGCTGCTCGAGTGTTGGGCCCGGAAATCTTTGGTTTATACAGTTTTGCCAGGAATGCTGCCATTGGTATAGCCCAGTCATTGGGTAACGCCTATATACATGCTCTGTACCCTCATCTTTCTCGACAGGTTCAATCCGGGTTGTCAGCGAAAGGCTTACTGAGTGCCTATGGTTTTGCGCTGATTATTTCGAGTTTGTTTTTAGTCCAGTCATGGGCAGCTGATATGTATGTGCCGCTATTGTTTGGTGAAAAATGGCAAAACGCCAGCACTCTGGTTGCTTTGCTGTGTTTCGCCAGTGTGGCCATTTTATTACTTGATACCAGTTTGTTGTTCCTGCGTTGTTTGTCCCAATTTACCCGTGAGCTGATCGTTCAGCTGCTGGTGCTCGCCGGCCTGAGCCTGAGTTTACTGTACGCTGATGTTAACAATGCCCATGAATTTGCCAGTTGCTTTGTATACAGCCTGGCTGCTCTGAGTATGTTGGTCATGAGCGTAAGCACCGTTTCATTGATGACATTAAGACACCTGGGAGGTCGATATGAATATGAATAGCCCACCGATTTTTTCGGTTGTAGTGCCTATGTACAATGTCGAGAAGTACATAGATCAGTGCATTCAGTCTATTCTTGATCAGACGTTTGAACGCTATGAAATTATTTGCGTTGACGACGGATGCACCGACGGTACTGTACGTAAGGTGAAAGCGTATACGGACAGTCGTATTCGTCTCGTGCAGCAAGAAAACGGCGGTTTGTCTGCAGCCCGCAATACTGGCATCCGTCACAGTCGGGGTTTGTATATCGCATTTCTCGATTCAGATGACTTTTGGCACCAGGACAAACTGCAGGCGCATCTCGACCACTTCGAAGGCCGGGCCAATCTTGGTCTGAGTTATTCCGCATCACTGTTTGTTGATGAAGACGGCCGGGAGCTGGGAATAGGCCAACATCCCAAGGTGAAACAGATTAGCGCGCGTGACATTTTCTGTCGAAACCCGATAGGTAATGGTTCCGCACCCGTGTTGCGTCGGGCCGCTTTGAATCAGATTGCGTTTTTTGAAAGCAATGATGGAGGCGATGATCGCCTGTTTTTCTTCGATGAGAAGCTGCGCCAGTCTGAAGATGTAGATTGCTGGTTACGCCTCGCTCTGAGTACCCAGTGGGAAATCGAAGGCATTGATCGCCCGCTGTGTTACTACCGCGTAAACAGCGAAGGCCTGTCCTGCAATTTGGAAAAGCAACTCAGTAGTTGGGAAACGGCGATCAGTAAGCATCGTGTTCGCTTTAAGAGCTTTTACGAAGAACATTATCGTTTAGCGAAGGCGTACCAGCTTCGCTATCTGGCTCGTCGAGCGGTTATGAATAAGCAGAGCATCGCGGCTTTGAGTTATGTGGGTCGCTCTCTTTGCTGCAATATTTCGGTTCTGTTCCAGGAGCCTGGTCGAACCCTGGTGACGATTGCCGGTGCTTTCCTCACATTGTTTCCAGGCTTTATTTATCGTGCGGTTCGTGAGCTGGCCTTTGCCAGCTTGGCCAAGCCGAAGCAAAGTGGGTAAGCGAGGCGCATTAAAAAAGGGGCTTAAGCCCCTTTTTTAATGCCTTGAATAAGCTTCCAGCTAGTACTGCTCTTGCTGGTTTAAGGTCTGGCGCCAGCGACGACGATAGCGCAACTCAGACAAACGCTCTTTATGGGTGGAGGTTTTACTTGCTGAAAACAGGGCGCTGCAAACACTCAGCAGTGTTCCTGCTTGTTGCTTCCATACCGCAACAGTGGCCCAGGCCAAATAGCACGCGGTTTTACTGTCTTTCACACGGCGGAAGGCTTTACTCAGAAGTTTACGGGCTGTCGCAGGGTGCCCGGATTGAAGATTCAAGCGGGCCAATTGGCGTAAGTGAGTTACGCTACAGGCGATCAGTTCATCGCGCAAAAGGGAATGTTCCGGCAAACGCTCGGCGAGTTCGCAGAGTTGCAAGCTGTAGGCACATTCCGATTGCTCGGGCTGGCTGCCACAAGCCCGGTCAGCAACGTCAATGCGGTACAAACTCAACTGCAGAGGCGAGTACGCAATTTTTGAACACAGCGCTGCACGTTGCCATAGCTCCTGGTCTTCTCCCATTCGCTGGCCAACAGGAAAGCCTTGCAGTTCTTGTAGCAAGGTTTTGGCGATACACACACTGGATGAGTTAAAGGGCAAATCCCCCCGGGCAACCATGGCAAAGTAATTCCGACGTGGACCGTCAAAACGATAACGTGCCTGGCGATATTCATTGTCGGCCAGTTCGTACTGATACGCCGTTGCCAATACGGGGCAGCCCTGATTTTCCACATACAGACGTTCGATTTGTTCGAGATACTGGGGTAGCCAGGCATCGTCGGCGTCCAGAAAAGCAATATAGTTTCCCCGCGCGAGTTCAATGCCGTGATTCCTCGCGGCGGACACCCCCTGATTCTCCTGGCGAGCAAGGCGGATTTTTTTCCAATCAAAAGCCTGTCCGCTGCTCTGCTGTTCACGGAGGTACGTTTCCAGTCGTTCAACAGAGCCATCACTGGAACCATCGTCGATGATTACAATCTCATCGGCGGGTCGGCTTTGCAGAATCACCGATTCGAGTGTGTCTATAATCGTGTGCGCTTTGTTGTACAGGGGGATGACAACGGTAATGTTTAATGGTGTAAACATAGGGCTTCCTCCATCGAGAATTGATCGAGACTAAAATTTTTCAAGGATTCCTGCAGCGCTTGGGAATGACTCAGGCTTGGTTTGTCAAAACCATCAGACAGACCATCCAGTAAAACTTTTTGCATCTGCATTTCGTCAACAGCAAAGGCATTAAAGCGATGGGCGGCGGGCAGACCAATCTGATCGTTCCAGCCGTCACACTTTGAATGGTACGACAAGGTGAGCGTTGGAGTGTTGGCCAGGTAGCCAAAAACAGCCGCGTGCAAACGCATGGCAATTACCGCTTTCAGGCGTTTAAATTTTTCGATAATGAGCGCCGGGTTACTCTGGTAGTGGTAGTAGATAACGGGCACTTTATCGGGGATCAGTTGCTTCAGCTGTTTATGAACCGGGCCATCACCCAGTGTGTTATGACCGTTGAAGTCGAAAAGGTAAATTGGCTCACCAGTAAGCGCATGAACGAGCGCAAGACTTCGGGCCAAGGCTTTAAGGCGATAAGTTTCGGAAGCAAAATCTCCTTTGAAACGTTCAACCGGACAAAGTGCAACGCCGATGCCACGTCGCTTGGCGTCACCGGACTCGCGTTTGATGTGGGGAGCCGCTACGGCGTTATCAACCGAAGAGGAAGTCGCCGCCAAATTGGGAATGCTCAGTAGCATTGGAGCCAAGTCAAAGGTCAGTTCTGTACGGGCATTGGGCGCTAGCTCCTTAGCCACACGATAGCTGTTCTTGTCTCGCAGACCGATAAAATCACAACGTTCAAGGAGTTTTTTACACTCACGTTCTGCGGCAACATTTTTAAAGGGGCCAATGCCCACGCCCAAGGCGAGAGACAGTCCCTGGTTTAGGTTGCAGAGGTGGCGCATATGCTGGATGTCCCGGGCGCAGTGCAACACGCTGCCACCGCCAAAAATGAGATGATCGTTCGTCCAGGCAGCGCGATATTGATGCAAACGATTTTGCCCGCGAAAGAGCTGTTTCTCGCTAATCAAACGCTCGACCGCTCCCAGTACTGGGAGTTTGAACGGTACAGGGGAATTTACCGTAAAGCTTTCGGCGTGCAAGTAGTGCTTAGCGCCCCAGGCAGAGGCCAGTAGTAGGGCGTTGTCGCCCGCGTTGTGCATGCCATAGTAGCCGTATAAAAATGCCTTACTCATAAACCACCTCCAAATTCCATATTTCAAAGGGGTTATTGCAAGCCATATACCAACAATTTAATATTTTTAAGTCGTTGATTTTAAAGAAATATTTGATCGATCTATGTTTGCAGGTGCGAGTGAGAATGATTACTTTGCAATTTGCAAGTGGCCTTGGGCCTCAGTCTTTGTAATTTGCGATAGAAACTCGCGCCTCGGGTTTAAACAGGCGCCAATCCAGAGTAAAGCGGGCCAAATCAAATAAGCCAGGATCTCGAGGTTCTCAGTGAAGCTGTATACACAAAGGATGACCACCAGAGCAAAGCCGGTCGCGATATCGGGGTGGGCGTTAGCCCGCCAGAACAAGTACAAAAGGCTGAGCACCAGAGGGGTTGCGAAAGCTAAAAGTCCAATCAAGCCTTTGACATAGAGAAGCCCGTACCAGCTATGGTGAGAGCCAATCGGCATGAATTCCACGCTTTTAGGGCCTGCGATAACGATCCCATGTCCGAACAGATACGCATCAGATTCCCAACTTTGCAGGGCAATCTGTGCCAGTTCTGCGCGCACTCGAGTGGAATCGGGCCGCGAGTTTTTAATGTTGTCCATGGTGCTGTTGAGAAGTTCTAAAACGTCAGCGGAAAACAGAATCATCACTGGCACTGTTGCGCCCAGTAATAGGTAAACCCATCGTTGGTTCGTTAGTCGTGAAAAATAATACACGGGGAAAATGAGCAACAACAGTAACCAAGCCACCCTGGACTGGCAGAGAATGATCATGAGTGCGCAGGATGCGATGCCGAGGCCGCGCATAAGCCAATGCTGCTCACGGGCGCACATCATGAGCATCAACGTCGCAACCAAGCCAGCCGCCGGGGCCCACGGCGCATAAAAAAACCAGCGCGGCCAACCGGTTTCGGGATTAATGCCATACAAGCGCACGTCAAAAAATTCCGGACCACCACCGCCCATAAATTGAAGCGGAGAAATAAACAGGCTTTGGGGTAAAGAGAGCGCGTAGGCGAAAATCGAGATAAAGGCGTACGCCGCCCCCATGCAGGCAACCCAGCAACAGGCACGGCTTATTCGTGATAGTGTGAGGGGCAGAATCGAACCGAGAAATATAAACAGCGCGAATAGGGCCCATCCCTTTGCCCAACCAAAGCTCGACTTAATGGTTTTTCCAGCCCCGAGTTCCCAGTCGATGTGGGCGTACCACAAGCACAGCAACATCAAACCCATTGCCAAGATCCAGAGACATGACAATGGGGAAGTTCGAAAATAGACAGCGTTACCTTCGACCAAACTGCGCAAGCACACCAGAGCCAATAAAACCCAAGCGATCATGGAACCGAGCACATACAACAATCCCCCCAAATAGGCAGGCCAGGTCGCTATCAGTGCGATCAGGATTACTCTTTCTTCAACAAGAAGCGGATGATTGCTTGTCTTTGCCATATCACCAGCCCCCCTGTGTTGAGTAAGAGCAGGCCTACAATCACGGCCAGAATGGCGATAAGCGGGCTGGGGCTAATAGGTTTGATAGCGGTACTGGGTGCAGCCAGTAACTGAACAATTGGGTAGGACGCATAGATGTCGGTTTGGTTCAGTTCCAGGCGTGCAGCGGCTGAGTTATATACAGCTTCGGCGCGTTGCTGTTCACGTTGCAAACGTTCAAGTTCCGAGGCTTCTCGGGTCAACAGGCGCAGTTCATCTTCAAGGCGTAAATGTGCCAATTCCAACTGAGATAACTCTGCGTTCAAACCTTCCAGTTCGGCATTGTCCTGCAATAGTTTGGCAAACAGTGTGGCCAGTTGCTGACTGGTGCCCAAGTTAGTGTTTTGCAAAATTTCGGCTGAGTATTCTCCGGCAATTTCTTCACTGCGCTTACGAATATTGGCACGAGCTGTTGTATAACGCTGCTGTACTGAACGCATTTTGGGGTGGTTTTTCCCGAATTTCGCGCGGTGTTCATTGTATTCGACCGAAACGATAGAAAGCTCTTCCAGATACACATTAAAACGAATATCAGACTGTAAATTAAGGGCTCTTGCGGCCAAGAAGGGAGAGATCCCCAGATCTTTGCTGAGACGGTCGACTTCAAACTGCATGCGTTTTGCCTGGGCTTGAAGATTGGTCTTTTTGGAACGCACTTCAGCCAGGAGACTCATTTGCTCGTCCATCATTTTTTTGTCGACCAGCATGGCTTGTTGTTGGAAGTTCAACAGCAGCTGACGGCTCTCGTTTAAGGAACGCAGCTGTTGAGAAAGAGCCTTGCGTGTACTGGCCTGGCGGCGATCAAGCTCATCTTCACGCAATTCGGATAGGCGCTCCTGTAACGCTGAGAAATAGGCCCAGGACAATTCCTGGCTATGATCGGCCAGCGTAGAGCGCACAGAAATGTCTATGATCGACGTTTGCTGAACCAGTTTCACCTTGGGGGCGGGTGGTAATTCGGCGAGATTGAGTTGACGCTTTACCTTATTGGCAACATCCGTACTCTGCAAAATAGATTTGTAGTTTGCGCGAGGATTAAATTGCTGGCTGAACGGTGATGTGGAACTGGAACTGACTTGGCCCACGTTTTCCAGCTTGACGTTGCTGCTGCCCGCCTTGCCCGGCAACAGAACCGACATCTCACTTTCAAACACCGGTGCTTTCATCATGTACAAGCCAGCAAAGACGATCGGCAGCAGATTAAGCAGCAGAAAATACAGCAGCGTCAAAGCGCGCGTATGACGCGTTGACGCGGATTTTTTATGCTGTGTTTCTCTGCAGTTCATGGGGTTCTCACTTTCCCGTTATAGCAACTTGATCGGAGACAAAATATCCAGCAGTGATCGAGCCAGCGATCGCGCATTGCTGATGTCCGAGTCGTAACAGGCTATGGCATCATTCGGCATGAGATAGGGGTTCAGAATATCTCGGTCCGGATGGCGTAACAGTTCCTCGATGGAGCGTTCAATGACTTGCGTTCTACCCGTAAAGGGGTTGCGCGTGGCAAGAATAATTTTGCGAGAAGCATTGCTTAAACTGGCACCGCCCATGCAGTTTGCTGAGGCGGCCGCGTGCAATAAGCGCGAGCCATAGGGCAGGTTACTGCTGAAACTACCGATGGCAGCATTGGAATTGTTGGACGCGGTTTCGCTTAAGTTAGACAGAAATACGCGCATTCCTTTAGGGGTAATCATGCTGGGGCGAATCAAGTATTCCTGCAAGCATCCAGTGCTGGGTACCCAAACGCTGTCACCGGCGAGCAGAGGGATGTCTTCATATGAATCCCCACTCACAATCCCGGCAACATTCACGCTGTATGTCCAGCCATCACGTTTGAGTTGAACATTGCTCAAGTCGGCATCGGGACGCACGCCCGACGCTGCGCGCAGAGCTTCGGACAAATAACGCAGTGGCGCATAATCGCCACGCGCCAGCAACGCGCTTTCAGTGACGCTGTCTTTGGATTTTTTGTTGATTCGGACTCGGCCAGGCTCAAAAACCGAACCTTGTACAGTGATGTCGATCGCCGCCCACTGCAATACCCGCACATCTAGCATGAGCGCATGAGCTTTGTAGATGCCTTCCTTGATCAGGGCGAGCTCCAGCTTCTGGGCCAATTGCTGGGTGTTCTGACCGGCGGCCAACACCGGAGGAAGCATCGCCAGGTGCAGGTAGCCATCATCCGCGATAATGAAGTGTCCCGAGAGCGCTTTATCGATGCCAATGTCTATCTCCAGCAAGTCACCGGGGCCTAAGACGGGTGACAAGGGAAGAGGGCGGCGGTCAAGATTTTTGGCGTTCTGTTGGCGAGCGACGCACTGGGGTTCAGGTCCAAATTGGCCATTGGGAATGTCCACTTGGCTTCCGTACATGAAATGACGCTGATCGGTATCACGGCTGTTGTCAGGCAGGCCTAAACCATGGTGCTGGGTACAAGCGCTGAGAAATAGCAGTGAAGCGGCTGCTGTCAGGAGGGTGTTGAGATTCATGTAAGGCTCCGTTGGCGATTTATCGGTTCCATTTGCCAGACCGGTAGCAAGTTTTGTGCCATAGAGACAGAAAACCTACAAGCTGTTGTTTTTACTGATAATTTTTTTGGGGCTTACATCACCCTTGCAGAACGAGAGGCACGGGTTTCGCATTTTGCAATGGAAAATAGGAGCCTTGGGATCAGGGCTCCTCGGGCATATCCCGCTCGATTGGAAGGCGGATGTGGAATTCAGTGCCTTTTCCCTCTTCACTGTTAACTTCGACTGTACCCTCCAGGTTTTCAATGATTCCGTAGGACACCGACAATCCCAAGCCAGTACCTTTTCCTACTTCTTTAGAGGTGTAAAAAGGGGTGAAAATCTTGTCGAGGTTCTTCTCCGGAATGCCTTTACCGTTATCTTTGACCTTATAGTGAATGTGGCCATCTTCAACGAAACTGTGTATCGAAATCAGACCATTTTCCTTAATGGCATCGGCTGCGTTGATGATCAGATTGATAAAAACCTGGCTGAGCTCATTTAAATTACACATGATTGGTGGCAAATCCGCCAGATCCGTGTGAACCTCGCAGTGGTACTTCACTTTATTGTTGGTGATGCGTATCGCGGAAAGAACGGCTTCATTGGAGTTGGCCATATTGAATTCTTTCGATTTCGATCGGGCAAAGGACTTCAGGTCAGCGACGATAGTTTGCACCCGCTCAACCCCTTCTTTTAATTCCTTGAATATGGCCTCAGAGTCGCCGGCGATAAATTTCAGTTTTTCCAGGCGCGCACGATTGATGTCGACCGCCTGGCCACTATCCGTATCAGGAAGGTGCTGCTGGTAGAAATGAAAGTAGCGTTCCAGAGTGCCAATATTACTTTTAATAAACGCCAAAGGGTTGTTGATTTCGTGGGCGACGCCCGCAGACAGGGTACCGAGCGCAACCAGCTTTTCGGTTTTGACCATTTCTCTCTGCTGGCGCTTCAGCTGGGCATTCGCAGCTTCTAACTTTTGATTGGCTTCATAGATATCGCGAGCCTTGGTTTCCAGCAGGGACTCGGCTTGCTGTCTTGCCTGGCGTTCTCGGGCTAAGGTTTTTTTATAGAGTTCTAGCTCATCCATTACCCATAGAAACCCTTAACTCACAATGATCCGAGCCCTCGTGCATGCAGACGGGGTGCTCAAGCGTCATATCGGTCCCAAAATGCTCAGCCGCCGCTTCAATCAAACCGACGGACAGGTGACACAGTTTTCGTGGGGAGCGGTAATACATTATCAGCTGATTACGGTCATCGACATTGTAATCAAAGTCAGGTGTGGAGGCGTTGGGGTAAAGCTTATTCACTTCGATATGAATAACGGAATCCACGGAAACCAGGAAGTCGAATAGATTGTCATGATCGCTGATAAACTTGGGGTAGTTTTTCTTGAAAAAAGTCCACAGATAATGGCCGAAGAGGCGTATCAACTCGGGCACGGGGACATTCAGTAACTCGGACGCGGCTACAACCAGGCCGACCAACTCATCGTCGTCGTACTGCGCAGTAGCCACATAAATACCTCCGGACGCGGGTTGCGCGGCATCAAGGATATTTTGCCAGGTTGCCAATCCGTAATTTTCTTCGACCATTTCGGCCAAATTAGTAAATACTACTCCCTTCATAGCACAGCCTCCGTGTTGCGACGCCTTAAGTGTATGACGAATACCATAAATAGCAAACAGGATGGCGAAGTTTCCTATTCCGTTTATACTAAGGTCATGAAATCCAAAGAGAATTTCGAGGCATGGATACCGAAAAAGACAATTTAGGCGCAGTTGCAGAGATTTCGCTGCCGGCAATTCAGATTATGATTGTCGATGATGAAGAAGCCATTCTGAATAGCTTGCAACGCTTGCTGTTCGACATGGATTGCGACATTCGAACATCCTCCTGTGCGCACAAGGCACTTGAAATGCTTTCTGAGCAAGCCGCTGATATCGTAATCTCGGATATGCGCATGCCTGGCATGGATGGGGCGGAGTTTCTCAGCGAGGTGGCGAATGGTTGGCCAGACTCGGAACGGATTCTGCTAACCGGCTACTCAGACCTGGAATCCACTATTGGGGCGATCAATAAGGGTAAGATCAATTTTTATATGGAAAAGCCCTGGGATGATGACCGATTACGGCGCATTATCAGCAAGGGTATTGAGATCACTCACAATAAACAACGCACAGCCATACTGGAACGTACCGTTCTGGAGCAAAACGAACAATTAAAAGCACTGAACGACGATTTGGAAGCGAAGGTGCAAGCCCGCAGCAAGGCCTTGGTCGAAAGCAATGAAAAGCTGCAAATTTCCGTTAGCAAGATTAAGCAAAGCTATCAGCAAACAACCCAGTTGTTCTCCAGTTTAATTGAACAGCGAATGGGGCAAAGCTTGATGAGCAAGCAGAACCTGATGTTGTTATTAAAGCGTATGGCGGAGAAGTCTGGCCTTGACGATGCCGAAACCAAATCCCTGATTTACGCAGGAATTTTCAGAAACCTTGGGAAAGTCGGCTTTCCCGATACATTGATCAAAACACCGTATTTGGAACTTGATGTTCAGCAGCAGCGAATGTTTCAAACGCACATCAGCGTGGCAGAGAGTATGATGAGCAGTATGCCACCGTTAAAAGGTGCGGCCCGGATTCTATCGCAGAGAGAAGAACATCTGGATGGCAGTGGCTATCCCCTCGGTATCAATGCCAGCGAAATAGGAACATCCTCTAAAATTCTCTGTGCCGTATCCGATTTGCTTCTTTATTGTCAGGGCTTAATTGTGCCTAATGAGTTGGCCATTGATGAAGCGTTGGGCAAGCTCAAGGAATTATCCGGTCAGTATTACGATCCGGTAGTGGTTGAGCACTTGTGTTCATTGGAAACCGAACTTGGGATGCTTTTGAGGCAAGCCGCTGATAAATTTCTCAGCCTGGATGAGGTCGGTGTTGGCATGGTTCTGCAGAGGGATTTAGTGGCGAGTAATGGCTCGATATTATTGGCTGAAGGTTGTGAGCTGGATAGTGAAATGATTACTCGCTTGCGCAAGCTGGAAAGGCAAATGCGTGAAAACTTTAAAGTTTACGTTAAGGAATAGACAGGTCAGTTTATTCACTTTCCAAGTAAAAACAAAACGACTGAGTGTAGCTGCGTTTAGCAAAATACATGGCTTCGTCGGCATAGCGCACAAGCTCACTCAGGGTTCGGGCCTGTTCACTCGATGCGATGCCTATACTGATCTTGCAGCCCCGCAGTGATCGCCGCTTGATCTTTTCAATTAATCTTTCTGCCAAAATGTGGGCAGCCTGTTTGTCTCCGCTCATATAAAGGACAAACTCATCTCCGCCAATTCTGGCCAACAAATCTGAATCTCGACACTCGCTTTTTAAAATATTGGCAAACAGGCAGAGTACTTTATCGCCTTCCTGATGACCGAATTGATCGTTTACAGTTTTGAAGTCGTTGAGGTCTATAAACAACAGCTTGGAAGGGGTGTGTTCACGTTTCAATCTGGCCCACATGGTCTCACCAAATTCGTAAAACGCTTTACGATTATAAACTCCGGTTAAGTAATCATGGGTGGCTTGGTGAGCAATGATCTCCTGATGTTTTTTCATCTCGGTAATGTCTTTGCTGATGCCAATAAGACCGACAACATTGCCGTCATCATCAAAAACCGGATTCTTGGTGGTACAAACCCAGCCTAGTTCGCCGTCGAGATTGAAGTAGGGTTCTTCGTGTTGACCGAGGGTTTCACCATTTTTGATGACGCCTTTTTCGTGTTCAAAATAGACCTTGGCGTGTTCTTCTGGAAAAATATCAAAATCATCTTTGCCGACGAGTTCCTGCCAACTCGAGTGGCCGCTCAGCCGAGCAAAGGCATCGCTGGCGAACATAAATTTATGATGGGCATCTTTTATATAGACAAAGACATCGGTGATTTTCAGAAGAGCTTCAAGCACGTGCTTATATCGAAGAGCCTGATATAACACGCGTTCCAAGTCGCTATTGTTTTGGCCTAATTTAAGTTTGGCGTCGTTGCCAAATCCAAGAGACCAGTCTTGAAGCTTAGTCATGCAAGCCTCTTACTCATCCAACAGTATCAGGGATTTACTTTAGTTATCCCTATTTAAGAATACAAGAAATAATTCATTCTGGTACTAAATGCAGAAGAAAGTAGTACTTTATTGCGAAGTTTGCATGAAAATCAGTTCAAGGGACGAGTCTGGCAATGCTGATATTCAGCGGTCATTCAGCCTAATTTGGGTTTGCTTGAATTTTGATCAGGTGATGGAATTGAAAAAATCAGGCGAGTGCTTTCAGCAACTGTCTTACGACTGTCCTCAGTTCCAAGCCTTCATCACGTAAGTTCAGGCGCTTTGATCCTGTGTTTCCGGCTCTTTTAAAACCAAAACCCCCAACGATAAGGATTCAACCCGATAGTGTTGTCCACAGGGCGTGCAGTGAAAGAAGTGCACATTTTTTTCAATCGCAACTTGTGTCAGGCCGTTCAATAGCAGCTCTAATTCATCTGGGTGTTGAGGTTCAAAGCAATAGGGGTAGTTTTTACAGTTACAGGTATACATAAGCGAAGCCGATGGTATCGGGATCTGTTTGTAAAGACGGAGTCAGTAACCTGCCGTTGGGCCAGCGTCCTGATCACAGAAATCTTCGGCAAGTGCTCGCACCGATTGTGCTAGGAGTGCCGCATCGACTCCCACACCGATAAAGTCGACACCACACTTTTGGTAGTGTCTGGCCATATCCTGTGAAACCGACAGCAAGCCACAAGCTTTTCCTGAAGCCTTGATTTTGTGAATCGCCGAATCAATGGCCGCTCGAACGGTGGGGTGGTCAGCTTGACCAATAAAACCAAGAGACGCCGATAAATCCGAGGGTCCGATGAACACGCCTTCAATTCCTTCGACACTGAGTAATGCATCAAGGTTTTCCAGCCCGGTCCGCGTTTCAACTTGAATAATCAAACACACATTATCATTAGCTTGCGTGACATAATTCGAAATTCCGTTCCAACGAGCCGCTCTCGCCATGGATGTGCCCAGGCCTCGAATTCCTTGTGGGGGATAACGCATGGCCTCAGCGAGAGCCTGGGCCTGCTCTACGTGTTCAACCATTGGAATCAAAAGTGTCTGGCAACCGAGGTCCAGTAATTGTTTAATGTTACTGCTGCTGCCTTCGGCCGGTCTTACCAGAGCGGCGCTGCGGTAGGGCGATAGGGCCTGGAGATGTTGTTGAATATCCTGCAAAGAATAGGGCGCGTGCTCCGCGTCAATTAACAACCAGTCAAAGCCTGCGGTTGCGGAAATCTCGGCGCAGATCGGGTTGGGTAAACCAAGCCACAAACCAAACTGACATTCTCCGCTGTTGAGGCGATTTTTAAAGTGATTTTCCTGCAGCAACATGTCGATACTCCTGAAGAATAAAGCCTATACAAAATGGCAAGCGATGCTGCCCAGTGGACCGTAGTCAGCGTGAATGGTGTCGCCGGCGCTGACGGGAATGGGGGCGGTAAACGAGCCCGACAAAATGATTTGTCCCGGCTTGAGCGAAACGCCGTGAGGCGCAAATCGTTTGGCCACCCAGCTCACACCATTTGCCGGATGATTCAACACCGCCGCTGCCAAACCGGTTTCTTCCAGTAAGCCGTTGAGATACAACATGCCACCGCACCAACGCAGATCGGTGGCGTCCGGTTTGATCGGGCGACCGCCCATGATGATGCCCGCATTTCCAGCATTATCGGCAATGGTGTCGCGAACTGTCCGTTTATACTGGTTTTCGGGGTGGATACGGTGGCTGCGCGCCGCGATGATTTCCAACGCCGGTACCACATAATCTGTGGCATTAAGCACATCAAACACCGACACGTTTTCTCCGGACAATTCTTCTTTCAAGATAAAGGCCAGTTCCATTTCCAGGCGTGGATCACAAAATTGACTGACATCAATATCAGAACCGTCCGCGAACACCATGTCGTCCAGCAGAACGCCGTAGTCGGGCTCGTTGATGTTCAGTGCTTTCTGCATAGCTCGTGAGGTATAACCAATTTTGTATCCGACAACGTTACGGCCATCAGCAATTTTTTTATTTACCCATTGCTGTTGAATCGCGTAGCTATCATTGATGTCCATGTCTGGAAATCGGAGGGTGATTGGATCGATTGCTTGCCGCTTACGCTCGGCGTGGTACAAATCTTCCGCGGCCTGTTGAATGTCGTCTGATTGCATAGTCTACTCGTTGATTAAATCTAGAATCCGTTAGCGCTTGTTTTTAAAAATCCAGTGCCCGTTTTCTACGGTTGTTTTTCCGACAGATAAGCACGCAAATTATTCTGATTGAATTTCAGGGTTTCTGGTAGTTCGTTCATTTCGAAAGAAATGGCGAGGCCGCGCTGCTGATAGCAGTCGTCTAACGATTGGCTTAGTGCCTGGAAGATAGCATCAGCTGCGGTTTGCTTCTCTTCGTCGGTACGCCCTGGGCCCAGGCGGACCTCAAGGTGTACAAAGGCAAAGCTCGAATCCCCATCGGCAACGCGATAGTCATTGCAGGGGTGGGCACGGCTGCGCAGTCCGGCCAGCGGAAAGAGCCCGGTACCGATGGCCGCATTGTGTAGGTTTTGGAACAACTCATCGAGTTTGAGCTCGTTTGCGCTGAGATTTTTTGAGTATTCAAGGATAAAATGCGCCATTACACTGTAATCTCCTTTGCGTGTCGACGGTCTTTTTCACAAGGCTTGTACGACAATTTTTCTATGACAATCTTTCTATGACACTGTCTCTACGACAAAACTTCAACAGGGAAAACCGCATTTAGCTGCCCAGTCCCTGAACTTCCGAAGTAAGGGGTGACGATATCGACTTTACCTCGGTACTGATCCCAACCCAGAAGGCCGAGCAGCATGGCGGTGTCGTGCATAAAACCTTCGCCGTGGCATTTTTCGGCATACTCCGGCAGCATCTGAGTAAATTTATCCCATTCACCGTTTTCCCACATTTTGATCACCTCACGATCGGTGGTTTCGAGAAATTCAGACCACACTTTAAAAAGGTATTCCTCTGATACGCCATTTTGCGCAAACCGATGAGAGAGAGAGCCTGAGGCCAGAACGGCTACTTTGCCATCGTAGTGCTGTTCAATGGCTTCTCGGAAGGCTCGTCCCAGACGACGGCTGTCGTCCAGATTATGAACCTGGCACATGGCTGATACCGACACCACTTTGAAATGATCGTCGTCGTTCATATAGCGCATAGGAACCAGAGTGCCGTATTCCAATGGCAAACTGGTATCGCTGTGCGCACGAGTGTGTATCCCGGCTTCGGTTGCGGCTTCAGCCAGAAGATGGCCGAGCTCAGGATTACCACGATACTGGTAGGGTAGATTTTTAATAAAATGTGGCAATTCATTACTGGTGTACACGCCAGCGAATGCTTCCGCACAATTAATGTGATAGCCCGCGTTGACCAGCCAATGAGTATCGAACACCAGAATGGTATCAACACCTGCCGCTCTGCAGCGCTTGGCGATTTCTTTGTGGCCATTGATGGCCGCTTCACGACAGCCTTTGTTGGGCCCATCCATCTCGGACAGATACATCGAGGGTACATGCGTTATCTTTGCGGCAAGGGCAACTTGTCCCATGGGTATGCTCCTGATATTAATTCGATGTGTCTATGTCGTTTGACTGTGAGCGTAGTGGCCACAGATTAAAGAAATCCGACATAACGACAATAAGTGGAAAGGTGATTGCCAGCATGGCGTTTGCTAACCATAACTCCAATTGATAGTCCATAGGACCTGCGCTGATTTCAGGGTTCAGCAGCTGCGCAACACATTGATATATCAGTTGCATGACTATGGCCAGCACCACAGCAGATAAAGCGAGCACAATGCCTCGGAGAGGTTGTGGCCTCTCGGAAAAAACGGAGTTCTCAAGCATGTTAAGCAATATGAACGCGCCAAAAATAAAACTCACGGGGCCTCGCACCATATAAACCACAGGATCGATCTTGACGATATACACACAAAGATAGAATACAAGGCCGGCGAGTAAAAGTATCCAGACGCTATTAGCCGATGCGGCCGAAAACCCTTCCCATTGGTAGTTGGAAAGAGGGTAGAAGTCCATTAACAAGCACAACATAATCACCGCTACCGTTGTCACTAAAAATGCTAAGGCGGGCCATGCTGCGAAGAGGCCTTTGGGGTCCAGGCTTTCAATATAGATGGGAGCTAATGACAAAAACTCATAATTGAACGCAAGCTTAAATACTAAATACGCTAGTAAATACGCGGAACCGAGAATAATAATGCCTAAAGGAATTGGGGATGAGACAAATGCTGCAAAGGGCCAGGCGTTCCAGGCGACCATTAACCAGAAGGTCGCGATAACGGTAACGATTGTCAACATCATGAGCTGGGGTGTCGGTCCCATGCCCTGGCCGGCAACAAAGTGCAACAACGATCCAAAAACCACACCACCCAAAAGGCTGATGATCGTTTGACTGAGGCCTTTGGCAAGTGGACTCATCTTGTCAAACAAGGGCGCCCAAACAAACGCTGTAATGATTTGTGTCGGTATGCAGGCCATTACGGCAAACGATAAATCACCCATAAAAAACGAATGCTCGTTTATCGAAATAATGCCCAGCGCTAACATGACGACACAAGCGGTACTGATTACGCCGAGTAAAGGTTGTTTCATATATCTGCCTTTTGATACTTGTCAGTAGTGGTAAGACCCAGCGCCCATTTATGCACCCAGAACCGGTACGGTGTGAGTGCCGTGTGCGATACAGACGTTTTTGGTTTCCATATAGAAGTCGAAACTGTAGTCACCGCCATCTCGACCAATGCCCGACATCTTGATGCCGCCAAAAGGGGATGGCAGATTGCGATTGTTTTCGGAATTTACCCAGAGCATTCCGGCCTCGACCGCACGGGCCATGCGCATGGCGCGACCGCTGTTATTGGTCCAGATATAAGCGGATAAGCCATAGTCGGTATCGTTTGCCAGAGCGATGGCTTCTTCTTCGGTGTCGAATCCAATGCTGGTCAAAACCGGGCCAAAGATTTCCTCGCGAGCAATACGCATTTGATTGTTCGCTTCCGTGAACAGCGTAGGGCTTACATAGTTACCGTTACCCAAATCCTTGCGGGCTGTGCCGCCGGCCCGCACGGTTGCACCATCCTCTTTGGCGATGTCCATATAAGACATTACCTTCTCGTAATGCCCTTTGTGCACGAGAGGGCCAACTTCGGTGTTCGGGTCCAATGGGTGGCCTACGGTGAGGTGCTTAACGCGAGCTTCCAGGGCATCAAGGAAACGCGCTTTAATGCTGTTTTGAACCAACAAGCGGCTTGAAGAGGTGCAGCGCTGACCATTCAAGCTGTAAATCATAAATACAACGGCATCGAGGGCCCGATCAAAATCGGCATCATCGAAAACAATCACTGGGTTTTTGCCGCCGAGTTCAAAATGGACACGCTTAAGTGTGTCGGCTCCCTGGCGCATAATGTGGCTGCCGGTGGCGCTTTCTCCCACCAGAGCAACTGCTCGAATTGCCGGGTGTTCACTCAATCGCTTACCCACGGTTTCGCCGAATCCATTGACGGTATTCCAAACCCCATCGGGTAGCCCGGCTTCATGGGCAATTTCCGCCAGCAGCATTGCACTCAGGGGGGTTAACTCAGCAGGTTTGTGAACGATGGTACAGCCGGATGCCAGAGCTGGGGCGATCTTCCAGGTCGCCAGCATGAAGGGCGTATTCCACGGAGTGATTATCCCAACGGGGCCGATGGGGCTGCGCAGGGTGTAGTTGGTGTGTTCGGCCTGATGAAGTGCCAGACCATTCTGCGCCTCCGGGGCTTTGTCCGCAAAGAATCGGAAGTTCGCAGCACCACGAATTGCCGCCTGCTTCATAAAACGAATGGCCTGGCCGCAATCTGAGGATTCAACCAAGGCAATCTCCTCGGCTCGGGCCTCGATCAAGTCGGCAAAGTGGTTCAACAACTTCTTGCGTTCCTGGCCGGGCATATCCCGCCAGGCAGGGAAGGCGTCCTCGGCGGCTGTGCAGGCAGCGTCCATATCTTCCACGCGTCCTGCGACCACCCTGCCAAGGCTTTCATTGTTGATAGGGCTGAGGTTGTCGTAAGTCTCGGCGTTACCATTAGCCACCATTTGACCATTGATAAAATGGCCGGTGGTGCTCTGAAGGAACCGCTGCAAGTAGTGCTCGGCGGTTTCTTTGTTGTGGGAGAAACTGGACATATAGCCTCCAAAAAACGTCTGAAATGTCTATGTTTTTAAGTTAACATGTTAATTAATATTTTGGCAATAGATTATTTTTAATCCATTTTTTAACCGTTTTCATTATTTTTCTCTGTCTTTTGATTTTAAATAGACTTAACATGTTAATTATATTGGGTGTTTCAAAGTTGGAGGCGTTATGCGATTTATCAGTTTTAAGACCGATGCCGGGGAATCCTGGGGGGTATTACAGGATGACGGGGTTGTTGATGTAGGGGGGAAATTGGGCGGAACCCTATTCAGCATCCTACGAGAAGGGCGTCTTGAGGAAGCGAAAGAGTGTGCCGCAGGGAGTCGAATTGACTTCAAAGAGGCCGATGTTGAGTTACTTCAACCGATTCTTACCCCTGAAAAAATTGCCTGTATTGGTGTCAACTACGCCAATCGCAATGCGGAATACAAAGACGGTTCTGAGCAACCCAAGTTTCCAAGCCTGTTTATGCGTACCAGTGATTCGTTTACCGCACATGACCAGCCCCTGTGGCGACCGCCCGAATCGGAGCAGCTGGATTACGAAGGCGAAATTGTGATTGTGATTGGCAAGGAAGGCCGGCGTATCCCTGAGGAAAAGGCCTATGAGCACATTGCAGGCCTAAGTGTTATGAATGAAGGCACCCTAAGGGACTGGGTGCGCCATGCCAAGTTTAATGTGACTCAAGGGAAAAATTTTATCAATTCGGGCAGTATTGGTCCTTGGATGGTCAGTGCAGATGAATTCACCGCTGAGCAGTATGAAAACATGCGCGTGCGCACTTGGGTTAACGGCGAGTTACGCCAGGATGACACGACCGCTAGTATGATGTTCCCATTTAAATATATCATTAGCTATCTGTCCAAGTTCTACCACCTGAAACCGGGCGATGTCATCGCTACCGGAACGCCAAATGGCGCAGGCGCCCGCTTTGATCCTCCGAAATACTTACAGCCTGGAGATGAGATTAAAGTTGAGGTGGACGGGGTAGGTACTTTGATCAATGGGGTGATCGACGAGCCCCTGTAGCCGGCCAGGCCAAACTGGCACCAGTAACAGAGGTTTTATGTCCGACCATTTACGCAGTTTCGACCGCTCCCTGCCCATGTCCCTACTGCGGGCGAGGGAAGCGGTGATGAAGAAGTTTATGCCTGCTTTAAAGGCGCACAACCTTTCTGCCCAGCAGTGGCGAGTCATACGGGCACTTGAAGCGGCGGGGGATATGGATATCTCAGAGTTGTCTGAGGCGTGCTATCTATTGATGCCGAGCTTGTCTCGAATTATTCAGAATCTCGAATCCCGGGGTATAGTGTTGCGCAAAAGCTCCAATAGCGATCAGCGCCGCTCCTTAATTTCTTTGACTGAGCCGGGGCACGAGATATTCACCGAAATTGCGCCAAAATCCAGTGAACGTTATGAGTTTATCAGTGAACGCTTTGGGCCTGGGAAACTGGAACTGCTGTATGAATTGCTGGAAGAGTTGGTCGAAAAAATTGAAGAAGGCGACGCAGGCTGAATGAAGCCCTTGAGCTTTACCTTCCTTTATACCGCCATCTCGAACCAAGTGGCGCTCATTGTGTCAGAATAATGAAGGCTGGCTGTATAGAAATATGGCTAGTCCACGAAAAACATATGATTGGGTAGTGAGTTTACCGTGACTGTGTACCGGATTCTTCTGTATATCTGCTTGTTGTTGGCGATCAGCTCTGTATCCCTTGCGGAGTCGTTGAAACCCGCTCATTCCGCAGAAATCAGTATCGAAGAATGGCTGGAATGCAGTGAAAGTGAAGACAGCCATGAGTTTGACGAGGCACCACTTTGGCACTCGCTGCTCACCACCACGCCCACACCGAATAGACCCACGCGCGCGCCAGTTTCCTCAAGTGTTCTCTCTTTTGCGCTTTCCTATCCAATTCGGGCGCCGCCTGAGCTGTCTTAGGTTTCCGTTCTAACACCGATTTTCCTTCCATGGAGCGTCGAGTGTTTCCATCAAAATACTTTGACAGTCAGCCACCACACGCGGGTGGCCCCAATACCGACCCACAGAGCCGAATCTGAAACAGTATTCAGTGTATGAACCGGCAGGTGGGCGTTGATAAAGAGGTACGCTATGAAAAAACTCACTCTTAACCCAGCTGTTAGAAATCTTGGATTGGCCGAGCCCGAGCGCTTGTCCGGTCTTACCCGGCAGTCAGCCGCTCTCGAATTCTTCACAGATTTTACTCAAGTACAGCCCTTGCTTATTGAATCGTCCACCTCAGCCGTTGAAGCTCAACGGCTGATGCAACAAGCCCATGTGCGTTTGAAGCTTGTTATCGATCGGGAGGGCGCTTTTCAGGGAGTGGTAAGCCTCGATGATCTTAAGGATCGGAAAATTGTGCAAAAAGTGTCCGAAGGAATAGGGCGTGATGATATTTCTGTCCGAGACTTAATGACGCCCGTTAAAGATCTTTTCACCCTGGACTTTGGTGAAGTGGCCGAATCCACCATCTCCGATGTCATCGAGTTACTGAAAGACTACGGCCAGCAGCACATTCTGGTCGTGGATCAGCACATGCACCAAGTGCGAGGTATCTTCTCGGCCAGTGATATATCGAGAAAGCTCCACCTGCCCATCGATATTCAATCGACGTCAAACTTCTTTAAGGTGTTTGCGCATATGTAATGCGGCGTCGGAGCGGTGACTCACGAAAAAAATGCAGCCACCGCTCCCGTTTGATGCCTGTCGGCCATTCTAATTTACGTTTCAGACGCGACCGATGAATCAGATTTTAAGATATTGGAAAGGCTGAAGGCGCGTTTGCAGCTGGCGCCAGCCAAAACCAGCAGGCCGGCCAGGATGCCCAGGTTTTTAATAAAGTTTTGCAATTCGTGGCGAGCTTCGAGCCCCTCGAAATTCCAAAAATCGTGCAACATGAAGTTTACCAGAACGATGTAGACCACAAACCCAAGGGCCACTAGGCGGACATGACGATTCGTGGCCAGAAGCAGAGCGCCGATCACATTGGCGAGCCCGGCTATGATCAACATAAGTTCCGGTGCGGGCACGGCATGGCGGTTCATCAGTCCCAGATGCATTTCGAATTGAGCAAATTTCATTACACCTGGTAATAGAAAATACAAGGCCAGAAGAAGCCGGCCGGAGACCAATAAGGCGTTGGAATTTGGAGTAGGCATACAATTCTCTTCTTTATCGTTATTTACACAGCCCAAGAACAATACAGGCCTTAAGAGCGCCTTTCAATACAGCACGGTTAGCGATGTACATTGCTCGGCCGAGGAGGGCAGTGCTGGGCCTTTTATGACGCATTTATGTCACTTATCGCGTGTATTAAGCGGCATGCGGATTCCGTATCGAATAATGACAAGCCGAACTTGCCTCCCCGTGTCTAATTTCCTCGTCTAAGCATGTGAGTTCAAAAGAACTTGATTCGCTCTTGGAGGGCGTCACTTTTCAAATGACGTTTGAGTTTGGAACACAATATTTGGGGGAAACTATGCAGTCTAAGTTCTGGGGGCCAATTGGTATATTTACAGTAACGTTTATATCGGTGCTGTTGCTAAGGGAATACAGCTATCATCAACTCTTTGCCCAAGGTATTACAGACTATTCCATTCATACCAGCATTGGCATCATGGCCAATATACTGATTGTTGCCATTTCCTATTGGCTCATCAAAGCGAATGACTTGTTTGCTATTGCGGGGTTAAAGGGCAAAAAAACGGAAAAGTGGTATTTGCTGCTGTTTCCTCTGGTGTACCTCGTGTCTTTGAATCTGCTGATTGCCGATGAACCGAGTGCAGACACTTTATTCAGTCAAACTGCGTTATTTATTGTGTATTGCTTGTCTATCGGCTTTGCGGAAGAACTGAGTATTCGGGGTTTCTTACAGTCTTACTTTGTTAAGTACTTTGGGGGCAGTAAAAAGGGTGTGTTGATGTCCATTCTGCTTGCTTCTTTATTCTTTGGTGTGGTCCATTTGATTAAGTTTGACAGCGGGCTTTATGGGGAAATTGCACAACTGTTTTACGCAAGCTTTATTGGGCTCATGTTTGGTATTCTTCTGATTGTTTGCAAACGAATTTACCCTTTGATCATTGTGCATGCATTGATCGATTTTTTTGCCGACATTGGGGAAGTAGGATTACCTGTCCAGCAAACCGTCGCGGACCCGGTGTCGATGGAGAATGCGCTGTTGATCGTTATTTTGACCCTGCCATGTCTGATCTACGCGCTTATACTGATGTATCGATATCGGTATGAAGCCATCGAATAGGGGCTAGTGAATAAAAATGGGGCTATCTGTAGCCCCATTTTTGAAAGAGCCTATTCCCCAAGACCGATCAAGACGATGTTCTTTCTTCCTCCTTCGAAATCAGGGTGTTTCAATCGAATGGAAGCATCGAGCTGATAAATAAATTTCAGGTGATCAATGACATTGCTGTGTATCGTAAGAAAGGTGTAGTAGGAGCCTTCTTCCCTTCCATTATCGCAGTTATAGTCACCGTTACTATGCAATCCTTTATGAAAATTAAAGGTCACATCACCGTTTAGGGTGCATTCTCCGAGTTCTGGGTCGTTCAGGGTCATTGAGAAGGCCGTTTCACTCACATCATAACTCACCTCAACTTGATTCATGTCGGTGGCGGGCTTGCCGGTGTGTTTATAAGTACGTTGTATCCCGAGGAAGGTTCGGTTAATACCTTCAAGGGTTTGTTGCTTGCTAAAATCAGGGTTCCCTTTGAGAAGGCCTCCGGCGACAAAGTTCTGCAGCGTCTCGACCCAGTAGAGTGACAGCTGGTCTCCAGGTTCAGGAAATCCATGCACCACCGCATCGCCCTTCAATCCACGAGCGTATTCAACGTTTTCCCCTGCAATACGTGTAGTGAAAAAGGTGCGTGTCTCCAGAGTTTCTCCATCCGCAATTACTCGAAGAGTGTGAACGCCGTCTTCGAAGGCTCCGTAGTTGACTAATAGTGAAAAACCCGTGCTGCTGTGTCCACACACTTCGGCCGTGTCTTCTCTCAGTGTGCCTGTCCCTGCTTGCCCAAAAGATTTTCCGTCAATGTAAATTTCGATGTCATTCGATGTGCAATGCCAGCCACTGATTGTGGATATGCCCGAGTTAGGTGAATTCAGTGCTGGGGTTTCTACAAAGCCTTTTGAAAAGCTGGAACTGCATACCAATGTGCATACCAAAAACGTCAATGTTCCTAGATGGAACCGTCTACCATTCGTCTCAAATATTTTTTTAATCATGTTGCCTCCGTGTTGCTCGCTATGGTTGTTGGTGAAATTACATAATGTGGGAATTTTGCTGGCTTGCAATGGCGTTGATCGTTGTAATTCTGCCGGTGGTCGGCCGTGGTCGCTCAACAGCGCTCTGATAAGTTGTCTTTTTGAAGCGTGTTTGCATCTCGACTCACAACTTTATCGTCTAAGGACTTGTTCGCTGGAAGCCAGTCTGAACGACTCACAGAGAAGAGTAAAATAGAGGAGAATCAAAAACGTGAAGCAGTTAATAGTCGGCACCTTGATGTTTGTGTGCACTCATTGTTCTTTTGCCAGCAATCAGGCGGAAATATTACCGTTTGGCGTTTTTCATTTTGAAAACCCCGGCTTGGACAAAGTGAAAGCTAAAGTTATCGATGTGTCGGAAAGAAAAAATCAAACTTATTTGGAAGAGTTGTCGTTACGTATAGCAGAGGGCTTTAAGCCAACACAAGTACTGATTGAATGTCGTAAAGACCAAAGCGTGAACGTGAACGAGGCTTATCAGCGTTATCTGATTGACCAGCATACTCTCACGATAAATGAAAATGAGCAGCTTGGTTTTCGAGTGGCGAAAAAGGCTTCTTTAAAAGAAGTTATCTGTTACGACGAGCGGGAAATCAGCTGGCAATCCACAGCGGTCTTTTCAGAAATCCCCAACACTTCGCCAGAAGTGGGTAAGGAGGTGGAGAATATGATTAAGAGCCTAACCATGGAGATCAATGAGCTTCATAAAACAGAAACTTTGAAAGGCATTCTCCGGTACTGCAACGACTCGGAGACGGAAGAACAAAACAAGTCTCTGTATTTGCTTTTGAATGAAGTTGGGGCGTTTGCTGGATATTCAGGTGCCGATTCCACAGCCAGCTGGTGGCATAGAAATTTCAGAATGTACGCCAATATTCAAAAATACGCACAAAAAGGGAATAGGGTGATGGTTATCGGAGGCGTTGGCCATACTTCTATCATTAAGGATTTGATTCGACTGGACAGCAAGCGCACCGAAGTTAAGGCTGAATCGTTTCTTTGACTGAAGCCTAATGACGAGCAGTGGGCCTTAATTCGAATGCTAATTGGCATGCCGCTTGTTAGCTGAAATTCAAAAGTTAGGCGTTCAGTCGGCATTCAGTTTTGCCTGGCCGCTGACGGGTGGCACCCCATATTAAGGCGCGTATGTCGACCAAAAAATGGCGATAGAATTTGATGTCTGCGCACAGGGGGCCATCCGGCAGTTGATTGTCGGATTCCTGTATGAAATGATCTATACTTTGATATGAACAGAGTTGGTGCGGGCTGCAATACCAACTTGGAGAGGTAAGGTAATTTATGACGTAGCAGGCTCGGAATAGCCTTCGACTCATTTTCTTTGTAGGTAATCGGCGTATCTGGAAACGCTGATCGCCCATTGTAGTAATTGTGCGAAGTATTTCCCTCTATGTATCAATTTGAATTGTCAAAATGGAATTCTGCTCAGGCGTTTCAGAGAGAAAACCGATTCAAGATTCGCGTCTGGTTGTTCATTATTACAATTTGTTGTTGTGTTTATACCCCTCTCACGCTGATTAACTATGCGTCTGGTCTTTACGTTATCTGCGCATTCAATGTCGCGTTTATCGTAAGCCTTCTGACCACCGGGACGTTTGTCTATCTCACCAAAGAAGAGCCGCCGGCTTTGGTCGTCCTCATTACGCTCGTGACCCTGGTTTTTTCGGCCACCATTCCAATCTACTTTATGGGAATTACTGGGGCGTTATGGTGCCACCCTATTATTGCTGCGGTATTCTTCGTGTTGCCCTGGCGAGTGGCATTTTTCACAAATACGGCGATTTTTTCGTTTGCCTGTGCTTTCTGCATTATGGTTCTTGAGCCCAAACTGTCTATCCGGATTATCACTTCATTGGTGGCGACCTACTTGTTGGTTGGCTTCTTTTCAGCGCGAATCCGACGAATTCAAAGGCAGCTTCGAGAAGCCTCAAATGTTGACCCGATGACTGGTGCCTATAATCGACGCTTGCTGCCTGACATGTTGCAGGACAGTTTTTCAAAGCTGAAATACGATCAGGAAAGTTCGGTGATTGCCGTCTTTGATCTGGATTACTTCAAGCATATTAATGACAACAGGGGGCATGCAGCCGGTGATCTGGCCATCATTGAAATGGTGGAAGAGATCAAAAGCAATACGCGAAACGTTGACAATGTTTATCGCCTGGGGGGCGATGAGATCTTGTTGCACCTCAGAGATATTGGTGAAGCGGAGGGCTATCGTTTGGTGAGTAAGCTGGTCGTTATCCTGGGTAACAATGAGGTAATTGGGACCAGCAGCAGCGCGGGGCTTGCCAGTTTATCCTCCGATATCAATGGTGTGGATGAGTGGCTGCACCGGGCAGACGTTGCGCTATACAAAGCCAAGGAATATGGTCGCAACCGTGTGGTGGCTTGGCGGCCGGAGTTGGAATCCATGACACTTCAATAGGCGGCTTCACGCTTTCATTATAAAGGGTCAAGAAATATAGACTCGCAGAACACTTTAGGCAAAATATCGTTCCCACGAGCTCTCATGGCAAGTGGGAACGGGATCAATTACCTCGCGAGATGTGCGGCTAACAGCTCAAAGCTGCGAGCCCAACCACCGGCACCCTGAGCATGGGAGGCTGTCCAGGCTTCCGCTTCTTCTGGGGTAGGATTGACAGGCTGCCAAATGAATTTCATGTGAGTGACGCCGTTATTTTCGCTTAACTGAATAATGGCTTCTATTTCCTTTGGCCAATTTGGCATTGGTGGTGGAAGAATGTCACCCTCTTCATTGGAACGATACTGCCGAAAGACGATGGTCGTGAACGGGTCAAGTTTTTGATACCGGGTGAGCAGCCACATGTCATGGCCGTTGGGCATCGTCATTTTGTGCAGAGAGGAACCGCCGGCTTTAATGTCGGCGGATACGTATTCGCAAACGACCTCGGCATTTGGGACCTGCCATTGGCACAAATGTTCGGCTTGCGTCCAGGCTTCATACACCAGCTGCATTGGCGCATTAAAGTCTCGCGTCATTACGGCCGGTTCTACTGAAATGTCAGTCATTGATTATCTCCTTTATTTTGTAACTGATTCAGGTAGGCATCGAGTTGATCGAATTGTTGATTCCAATACTTCTCAAATTGTTTGATCCAAAGTTGGATAGGCTGTAATTCTTGCGCATTGACACGGTAAATACGCTGGCGTCCTTCTCTTCGTTCTGAAACCAGGCCCGCGGCTTTTAAAACGCCCAAGTGCTTGGAAACGACAGGCTGGTTCCACTGGGTCGTCTCAACCAGCTCGCCAACGTTCATTTCGTTGCCAATCAGCACTTCGATGAGCTGGCGACGCTTGGGCTCCGCAATCGCGGTAAAGGTGTCATAAGTGTTGGCTGTCTTTGGCATGAGCTAATTATATTCCTATATGGGAATGTGTAAAGCTATCAATGTAAAATTTCAAATAATCAATATAAAACAACATGTTAAAGTGAATACATAAAGTTATACTTTATGTAAAAAGGTAAGCGGCAAAGAAAAGGCAGCGAAGTGATTCGCTGCCAATTGGACGATATTCAATTGTTTATGGGCGGGGGAACAGGGTCAAACCGGCCTCCGTCAGGCAGTCATCACCAAACTTTTGTCGGGCAAAGCCTGCAACGGCATTAATTGCTGTCATATAGGCACCTTCGAGCCATCCTCCCAAATGACTGTAGCTGCAACCGGCGAAATACACCTTGTAGGCGACCGTGCTGTCCTGCAGTCGATAGTTGTCGTATAGCAGGGAAACCAGCGTGTGCTCCTTTGGGTAATCCAGCTTAAATCCGCCTCGGGCCTGGTCCATTGACCAGTTATAAGCGTAACCGTTATTGCCATCGAGATTCTCATCGGCGATGAGTGAAGCAAGCCACCATTGATTGTCATTGCCATCAATTCGATCAACGGATCGCCTGAAGCTGGCCAGTATCTCGCCGTTACTGTCTTCAAGGCCCGGTTGAGACTGGCCCTCCGCCATAAAATGGTAGCCGCCGTTACTGCCTTCATCACCCCAAACATATGACAAGAGCACGTTTTTGGAGTCGACACCATCAAGAATATAGGTGGCCGCACAATCCGTGTCGTGCACCAGTTGTTTGATTTGTTCACCGTTCACGGAAGGGGCAATGGCTCGCCAGGCATCTTCAGATACACTGACAAAGTACTTCCCACTGCGCATCATATGGACAGATTTTAGGGCATTAATAAGGCTGTACTCTGGATTCTTAAATCCGGAAAAGGGCAGATGAATGTCATCCAGCACTTCCAGACCATTCAACTTGTTCAGTTGGGTGCCTTTGGGAATGATGGATTTTGCCGAGAAGGCTTCAAACAATTCTTGGGCACTGTGATGGGCGGTGCATACAAACACCGAGTCGAATATCTGGTGATGAATGTTGTTATCCGTATTGCTGTGATCCCGGTAATACAGAAGATTACTGGATTCGCCATCTTCAAGCGCCCCCAACAGTAAAACCTCACAGCTGGGTTTGGGTACGTAATGTAAGCTGCTGTTACGCACCAGTTGCATCAAACGAATACCTAAGTCGCAGTTGCCGTTTGTACTGTCGCCGGCGGAGTTCGGAAGTAAATACTCATCGGCGTAATTCCAGACCAGCAAGCGCGCAATTTCGATAAACGATACTGCATTTAACGGTCGGAATCCCCCAGAGCCGAAACCATAACGGCCGAAGAGTTCCAAATAGTAGGAAACGCTATTGGGGTAGTTTTCTGTGTCGGCCTCCACAATCGTTCGGATAGTGGACTCCACCAAAACGTTTAAGGTGATATCGTGTTCGCGAACGTAAGTTTCCCAGGCATTCTTCACGGACTGGGAAAAAACTTGCCGCTCTCGAATATTCGAAGAGCTGGCGTAGTGTGTCTCGGCGTACTCCAGAGCGGTAATCACGTTGCCATCTTGGAACAGGGCGCCTTCAGGGAGGGCGCTGTAGGGGCCGCCGCCAGGAATGAGTAATTCCTGGAACAGCTGGGCGTTCCATTGGCCCGGATCAAGATCAAGGCGTTCAACATCAACAAGGCTGTAGAGCAGGGGGGCATTACCCAGATTGATTCCAAAGGCGCCCCAGTGATTCCCATCGTTTGATTTTACGTCTTCGGACAGTGAGGTGATGACCTTGATGACAAAGTCATTCACCTTTTTGTAATCTGGATTTGGGCTACCACTGTTGTCGTATTTAACATCAATGTCTCTCCAGCAAAACTGGCTGGCGACATCTCCAGGATTTGGAAACACGGTTAAGGCTGCATCGATGTCTTCAGGGAAAGCCTTGTTTGCCATATTCCAAGTGCAAGTTGCAATGGATGGAAATCGCATACAGCCTATTTCCCGGTAAATGTTCTCACCTTCGGTGTCGGAACCGTTATGTGAATAGATGCGACCGAACTTTTCATCGTATGTCGCATGGCCTTTTTCCACGGTGGGGTCGTAGTAGAAATTGTGAACGGTAAGAGTGAGATTGGGGTTCTTGTCTGAAAGCTCCGCAAGAAAAACCATGGTGGCCATTGCGCCTGCGCCTCGGCCAACAACGGCGATGTCGATATCACCGCTTATATCTTCCAGAGCGTTAAACAGTCCTTCCTGAAAAATGCCCGCGTAATCCCCGAGAGGACTGTCTGGGTATCGGGTTTTTTGTGTTGCAAAAGCCCGTGATGTGGCCTTGAGTTGTTTTTCGCACTGGTTTCTTCCGAGTGTTCGGATTCCGTGAGTCATAAATTCGTACCATAGGTATTGTGAAAGTCTCCAAGTTATTACACAGCTGTCCGTTTGCTGCGCGGCCACAGTACGAATGAGGCTATAGGCACTCAAGTGAAATATTTATGTTAGTTGATGACAGATTTATGTCTGAGAGTTAAGAAGCGTTTAAGATGCGAGAATGTTGATTGGTAATGTTGCGAATGGCTGAATGTTTGAAAAAACGTTCTGAATCAGGGCGGATTATAAGTGAAAAATACTCCGCTTGAACGAATATTGAATTCGTAACTTTTTAGATAGTGCTAACAAACATATTTATAAGTAAACATGTTTGTCGTCAAAAATTCTCATCAGAAAGTTTGATGTATTCACTTTTTGTCGATGGAATAAGGATGATAGGCATTCTGAATGGCAGCCCATTTGTCACCGTGTTGGGGGAGTCCATCAAAACGGGTTTGAACTGTCCAGTTACCATTTTTATGAACATAAATATTGTTTTTTGAAAAGCTCACAAAAGGCAACAGGTCCTTGCGGCGATGAAGTGGAATAATTCGGTCGGTTTCAGAGTCCAGCACCACGGTGCTGTTGTCAAACATGTCACCACTTGAATGCAGTAGCACGGCGTGGGGCATGTTTTGTCGATTTTTAACCAGAACAAGACGCAGTTGCTGAGCTGGAACGCCCTGAGAGCGAAGAATTTTCATTTTTGCCAGGGCATAGTCTTCACAGTCACCTCCTTGGGCAAAGAAGCGTGTAGATGCCTGCCAATCGTCCTCTTTTTCAAATCGATAGGGGACGCTGTTAACCCAGACGTTAACGGACTGCAGCCTCTGGCTCTTTTCCTGATACGCACTAAAGCTATCCTCAACCCATATGGCTTCATCGCGTGATACGGTATAAGGATCACCGCTAAGTGAAACAGAAGCCAAAAATAAAAACGATGCCCCCGGAAACATACACTTACTCCTCATAGATACGGCTAAGAATGCCCAAACCCGGATGTTGTTAAAGGATTCGAAACGTTGACCTTGTAATCCATGATAAGCGAGCAAACTTAATGTAAATTGAATACAGTTTTGTAGGGTTATTGGGGTTTTTCTTAACGGGACATGAATGAGCGATGGGTGTCCCTGGTCGTTAATTTTTAGTGTTTTTGAAAGGCATTTTTCTGCTTGGGCTAATCAATGCTTGATTAAACTTGAGCGGCCTACTTCTACGATTCCCCAATCAGCTTTTTAGCTTGACGGGGGTACTGGCTGTTCGGGCCAATCCAGATGTTGATAAACGCTCGTGCAAAGCCAGGGGATTCTATAATTCCCAAGGACTGTTCGAACAATAGAAACTCACCCCGATCGTCCGTGTGTAAAATAAAACTCAATCGATCTCCTTCAGATATGTCCGGCCAGATTTTTTCCAGTTCTTTGAGCCAAAATTGACGTCTTTGCTCGTTGATGCCGGGAACCGTCTTCCACTGTTTTCGAGTTTCCTCCAACAAATGCTTGGCCAAAATATCCCGTCGATAATCAAGACTAAGCTTCAGGGGCGCCTGGTTGCTCTGATGCCTCCCGTCTTCGCTAAATAATGTCGCGTCGTAGATATCAAACCAGAGAACCGAAAAACGGGTTTTGCCCACAGCCTGAAGCGCGGCTTCGGCGTTTGAAAGAAACGGGCAGCTAAGAAGCAACAGCAGTAATATTTTAGTGATCATGGGTTCCTGAGTCTCGTTCACAATATTGGCAGTATTTGATGCCCAGCGGGAAAATGAGAAACCAGAGAAATACACACAATAAGGTTGTACTCAGCAGATTGAACCCAAGAGACACGGCTCCCAGGGCGTGGGCAGCCAGGTAGCTGCTTGAACCGCCTACTGCCCCCAGCATGGGCAGAACGCGAGGATATTGCCAAAGGGGTCTCAGGCTATGGCGTAATGTTGCAGAGAAGCACAACCACAACACAGCCAGCCAAAGGGGCAGGACAGTTTCAGGAAATACCCAAACTGAGGACAAGCTTAGCAAGCCGTCGATGGCAATGCCGGTCAAGGCTGTGCCTGCAACAATACGAAATTCCAGCGGTTTATTCGGGACAACAGCGAAGTGCAAGGCCAGGAGGGTCAAAGCCAGAGGGATGGCGCTGTCGCCGAAGACCACTAACGTCCACCAGCTCAATTGAAATCCGGCAAAGTTAATGAGCAAGAACGCTGGGTTATGCGAAGCGGACATCATGGTCTCGTATTGTCTTCGTTTGTGTTTATACGCAAGGGTTGGGTGTTCAGATCAATTTCAGCGGGGAGCTGGGCGTTCGAATAGAGCACAGAATCGTTTGGGACAAGGCGTTAAGACAGTATGTTAAGAGGGCCTATGACGGGCGCAGCCCCGGAAGAGTAGGGGCTGCCATTGTTTTACAGCTCAATGCTGAAGGAAAAGTAGCGACCATAGAGCTGTAAATAATCACTCATACGATGATCTGAACCGAGTTCCTTCAGTTTCTCTGTTGACGCTGTGTGATTTACGCTCAGTCGATCCATGGTTTTATATGAGGCCGAGGCGTAGAGAACCGCTTCGCCGTTATCATTAAAGTAAATTTCCTGGCCCGCATGAACATAGCTAAGCTTGTGTTCGCCTGGTAAGTGTGGTGGTGGCACCATCGCGACAACATCACGGTTGTTTACCGAGCGTATGTATCGGCCATAGAGTTTTCGTTCTAGATCTTCCATAAATCGCTCATTCCCCACTCGGGGTTGTCCGAAGGTGTATAAGCCATTGATGATTGGTGAGGGCGAAGAATGTGTGTTTGAGTATTCCGTAAGCAGCCGGTGGCTCGCTAGCACGGCCAGGGCACCACCCAGGCTATGTCCGCAAAAGACAATGGTGTATTTCTGAGACACATAAGACTCAAGTCGCTCTGAGAGCTGAGGCCAAATTGCGTCAATGGATTCAGCAAAGCCTCGATGTATTCGGAATTGCTGATCGTCTGCTTCGGTTTCACTGTCCGGCATCCAGCTCGCTTCGGTTTGGAGAAACTTCGCATCCGTCAACATATCCTGCAGCTTTTGCTCCGTTCCTCTAAACGCAAAGGCAACAAGACCTTGTTCGGCGCTCTCGGCGACAAGACACTGTGTATCAGTAGCTCGGTGCTCCAGCAAATCGGCATTCAAGCCCCAGTTTTTTGCTACTTCCCGACAGACATCTCCCTCTTTATAGGAGAGCTCACTGAGCTTGGCGGCCCAGACAAGGTTGACTGGGCTGTAACCCGTTTTACTGGCATTAAAACTGGAAAAATCACTGAAATCGACGTCTCTATCGGCTGGGATTGGCAGTCTCCGAAGCCGCTGATTGATGGTTACCGCGTCTGCGTTCTCCGGCTTGGCTGGGGCGCCTTGGCCTGGAGGTGGCAGTGCGGCATTCGAATCGTTGCGGTTGCTGTGTGAACCGTTATCGCCGCGCAAGCGTCTTCTGGCGCCCAGCAACTTTTTGAGTAGATCAAACCAGAACGGCGCGCCCAAGGACGTGGCAAAAGCGGTGAGAACAAAGCCAGGGACTTTTAATAGGAGAAAAAGAACCGTTTCCAACGCGCTTTTTCCTCTGAAATCCTCACTGTCCCAGCCCACGACAGGGCCGAGGTCAATAACCAAAGATTTGATTTTTTTCTCACAGTTATCGATGTCTTGAACGTTATTGTCCGGGGTTTCAGCATTGAGTTGCTGAACACAAGATTGAATAATCTCCGGCCGTTTGGCGATATCTTCGGCAATTTCAATATGGGCCTGCCGGGCATGAGGGTCGGCCATTAAGCGTTGAAAGATATGCAGGGTATCCGCGTTCACAGCACAGGCGACAATAAAGCCCACCCCGAGAAGATAGACATTGAGTTTGCGCTTGAACCAGCCAATGGAGCGATCGATACAGTCCCCAAACCATAAGCACAGTGAGGCTTCAAAGTGAGCGATATCCATGGCGGACTCTTGCCAGCGGCCATAGATTTCTTTTTTCCATCCGTCTGTCTGTCGATCCAAGCCCACCGCCAAAAGTGCGTCATGGAGCTGAATGGGCCGAGTTCGCAGATAGGAATATTTCCCTTGCACCAAAGTATCCAGCAAGCAGAATACAAAAGTTGTGTCTTTCATCTGTGACGGACCGCGAGGTTGGTCCTGTGGGTTTTTAACGGGGCGGGAGAGGGCTCTGACTCGTGAGTGTTCGTAAATGAGCTGTTGGGTTTTCGAGTCTGTTAGGGTGGTAATCGCGGCTTTCAGATTGTTGCCGTGAAGTTTGCCTAGCTGAATGGCGAGTATTTCAACCATCGCCGAAACAATCAGGCTCAACACGAGAAATACAGTGATCAAACCGATAAAAGCGTCCAGCATATCCATTGCAGTCATCGTTGTCTCCGTACCGCTGGTTCTTGTGTAATCAAATGTAGCTACCTATTTCGCGTAACTATATCCGATTGCCCGGAACTCTCAACTGATTTTTGTCGCATGGAGTCATGGTGAGTTGGGGGCATCCGTGCTTTGGAACACACCAGTATTAGTGATTGAGCTGAAAGACATCAGCCTCTACTCTCCGCCCCGGACTCTCAAATCATTTAATAGCTACGGTTAAACGCCTGTTATGGCGGGTTTGCCTGTGGCTGTAATGTATTTGCTTTTGCTGCAGTGTTTAGGAGCAACAATGAAAAAGAGTCTTCGCGCTTTCCTTCTGGGGGCCTCCGCCCTCATCATCAGTATGTCGGGCTTTGCTCAGGGCATCCTGGTTAACGCCAGTGATAACGTGGCTGCCAATCAAATTGTCGGGAACGGGCCCAACCACTCGGCCACCGCTGCGTCAAACAGCGGCCTGGGCACGTATCAGCGCGTTCAATTAAATCTGGATTCAGAATTGAATCGCATCGTCAATGTCTCAACAACCGATCCCTTCCTGGGTGGACCATTTACTTTTGTTGTCAGCGTACGGTCGACTACCGCGCCGTTTGCTGAGTTGGAACGAGTTCCAGCAACGATTTCCGCGGTGGGCAATAACTTTCTGGTTACGGATTTCTCGCTACCGCCTCCAGGGAATCAGCGCACGATTTATCGAAACGAGTTTCACTTTATCACTTCGGTACTCCCCGCCGGCAGTTACTATGTGGCGGTGCTGGCGCAAAACCCGAATTACACGAGCACCCTTGCTGATACCAGCCTGGCGGGTATCAGTGGCACATCGATTTTGAGCAGTTCCGTGCCCAGTGAATCATTTGGGGCTTTGATGATGAATGTGTATGCCGTTACTGGGACAACACCTGCGGCACCCGCCGCATCGACGGTGAATGCTGTTCCTATGTTGCCGCTGCCTTTGTTGATGTTGTTAGGGGGTGTCTTGATTCTTGCCCGAAAGAAATATCGTGTTGGATAGGTGCGACTGGTCTTCACGGGCAAGGCGACATGCTTGGGTTGTCACGCGCTTGCAGAGGCGGGTCTTACTAGAAGTGGGGGTTGTTCCTAAGGCCTGCTTTTCCCCAAAATGGTAAACGGTAGGCTGCTCTGTGTTTGGTGAACAGCGCGCTGCCCATGTTTTCTTGGTCAGAGAACTCAATTTAGTTAAACAGGGAGGTGCAACATGCAAGGTTTTGCGAAAATAATGGCGATCATGTCATGCTTTTCAACAGCTCAGGTTATGGCGTTGAGCTGTGGTGATGTGATCAGCAGTAACACAACATTAAACGACGATTTACTGAATTGCCCGGTTAATGGGTTAACGATTGCCGCTGACGGTGTGACTTTGGATCTGAATGGTCACACCATTGATGGTAGTGGCAGCGGTAATGGTATTACCGTCATGCCGGGTGTGAATAAAGTGAACATTATTGGTGAGGGTACCGTTAAAGACTTTTATACTGGCATTGTCATCAGCGGTGGCGTTAAACACTCACTGAATAATATACGAATCTGGGGAACACAGCAGGGTGCCTATTTTCTCGATATGTCTCAGAGTGTTGTGCAGCAATTGGATATCATCGGTGGTTTGAACGGTATTATTCTGGATGGTGACAGTAATGACAATGAGGTCATTGACAATGACGTAACGGCTGTTGTCAGTGAAGGGATTTGGATTCGAAAAGGCAGTTACAATATTCTGAGCGGCAATTACCTCTTGAATAATGAAACCGGAGTGGTCTTTAACGGCGGCCTCAAAAATGTCTTCAAATACAATCATGTCATTGGCAATGCCAACGGTGTGCTGATCGGGCCTGGCATTTCTTCATCAGGCGATTCGATCAAGCACACTGTTTACCAAAATAAGATCTACAACAACCACACCGGCATCTGGTTGAACAGTTATGCGACCAGCAATCAAGTGGTTGAGATTACAATCCAAAAAAATGCCGTGTTCGGAGGCGCCCACGGCTTGTATATCGATGGGCCGAATAACGTTGATAATGATGTCATCAACAACTATTTTGCCGATCAATCTGTTTACCCTATTCAAGACATAGGGACATCAACCCAGCTGCTGGGCAATCAGTGTAACGGGGTGGCGTGTTAAATAAGCATGAGTTTTTAAATGTCAGCAAAAGCGAGTGTTCATTATTCCGTTGGCATGCTCATATTAAACACCATCAAAGCCGTTAAAAATAGCTTCGAGTTTATTGCCGAATGGGTCGCGCACAAACGTCGTATACACATCAGGAATTGGGTAGGCTTCTCGTGGTCCGGGTTCTCCGGCGCATTCGCCACCATGGGCAAGTGCATGGGCATGAAAATGCTTGACGGCTTCCTGAGAGGGTGCGACAAAACAAATATGCGTGCCGTTTCCAGTACTTGGGGCTTCCTGATTCTCAGGTTTGAGCAGAAGAAACTGAATCCGGTCTTGGCCGTACGCTACAAAGGCTTCGCTTTTGGCCAGACAATTAATACTCAAGGTTTCCAGAAGGCCATCGTAAAACGCAGCGGCTTTATCGATACACGGTGCACCTAAGCTGAGGTGATCAATGATATTCATACAATATTCCTTATGATGATGTAGAGAGACTCGCGCGCATCTGAACGGTGCCAGAGGAATCGCCGATCAGATGCGCAGCAGATCTTAAGTGGTATTACAACGCAGCGGGGGATGTATCTTTAATGCTGTTCCATTTGGCATTGGCGGTCTTGATGCGGCCAGGAACGTCCTTCAGCCAGGCATCTTGAATACCAGCATCCAGATTCAGGTATAAGGTTCCATCGACGATACGCCATACCTCTGGGTCACCAATAAACTTCTTGCCTACTGATACGCCGAAGGCACAGTAGCCACCGTAGGCCGGCACGTACTTATTTGGAGAACGTTGAAAGGTCTCCAGATTCTCCTTGCTGGAAAACTGGTACGTTGCACCGTCATGGGTGGCCACAAAGTTACCATTGCCGCGAAGGGGGCGTTTGCCCGTGTGGTACGACACCACATCATAGCCTTGCACGGCTGGTGTGCTGTAGCTATGTGGGCCAGCGGCAGCGCCAGCTGAGAAGAGCATGGTGGCCACGAGTGCCAGGAAGAATTGTTTTATGTTCATCGTAAGTTTCCTTAATTGCTGATTTAGAATCCTGCTCAGAAAGCCATAACTTTCTGGGACGCCATCATCAGCGAGAAAACCCGGAACCCAAATAATCGAAACCACTTATTTAATACTAAATCGTATAAAAACATACTAAAGATACTTTTTCGTCTCTATTCAATACTAAATCGTCTCAAACTTTGTATGAACGAGTGATTCGTGTGGGCGCTTGTGGTAGGTTTTCAATTCCACGAACACGCAATCAATTGGACGACTGATGGATGCACTCACCGATATTCTGAAAACGCTACGACTGTCTAGCAGCTTTTACTTTCGCACCGAACTCACGTCTCCTTGGGGCGTTGAAGTACCGGCAAAAGATAAGGTAGCCCGCTTTCATGTCGTCATACGAGGACAGTGCTGGTTGCGTGTGGAAGGTGAGGAAGAGGGGATCCACCTTTCAAATGGTGATCTCGTGGTGATTCCTCATGGCGCATCCCATCAACTTGCGGATAACACTGGAACTGAGATTCGGCCACTCGACGATGTACTCAATGACGTGTCTTACGTGGGGAATGGGCCCCTGATCTATGGCGGCGATGGGCCCGGCTGTTGCCTGGTTTGTGGTGAGTTTGCGTTCAGCGATTTGGGTCAACATCCCTTATTGGAAAACCTACCCAAAACGCTTTTTGTGCCTGGTAATCAAAGCTATAACAGCCAGTGGCTGGACAGCGCTATCGGTTTTATCTCTCATGAAGCCAGCAATCTGGAACCCGGTGCTCATGCGATCATTGATCGCCTGTCTGAAATCATGTTGATTCAGGTAATACGCGCCACCCTGGATGCCAGCGAAGAAAAGATTCCCTTTCTTTCTGCCTTTGTGGATGCGCGTATTAATCAGGTTTTGGCGGCTATCCATGCAGACCCGGCCCACGAATGGAGCGTGGAAAACCTGGGGCAACTGGTGAATATGTCACGCTCATCATTTTCAAGCTGCTTTACGGAACTCACCAGCATGACGCCTCTGCAATACGTTATTTTCGTTCGCCTGGATAAGGCGAGTCGCCTGTTGGTTGAAACCACCATTCCACTAATCAACGTGGCCGAGAGCATCGGTTACCGCTCAGAAGCGGCCTTCAGTCAGGCCTTTAAGAAACAATACGGAATGAGGCCTGGAGAATTTAGGCGAAGTCATTCTGAAAAAGCAGCGTGAAGTGAAACGCCTGTTGAACGGGCGGGAAGAGACGGTTGTTCATCTACTATTGCCTGCATAAAAAGGTGATCGTTGCGGTTTATCCAGGCTGCACAAAGTTAACAAGGTATTTTTATGAGATTCATACGACAATCCATTGAAAGAGTCGTAGCCATTCCAATTGGTGCGCTTATCGGCGCAATATTGTTGTTGCTTCTCTACTTAACTTTCTTTGACTCTATCGAGTTACTGCCACTGAGCGCTCTGGCTCTGCAGCTGGCTCCCGGTGCTCTCGTTGGTGGGGTGCTTGCCGGTTTCTTTCCTCAGCTGTTTTTGTGGGTTCTGGGTGTTGAGCTGTCAGGAGGTGCATAGATTCTTTTGAGTGTGAGCGAGTTGTCGACAGAAGGACTTAGGTATTCTAATTTAAACGCCAAGTTATTAAAATTCGGAAGGCGTTTATAGCATTGTCATAATCCTTACATACAATGCTTTACTGGATATCGCTGTTCTGTGTAAAGACAGTATTTGAGTTCATAGCATAAGAGGAATTGATCATGTCATACGTTGATGGCTTTGTAGCCGCTGTTCCAGTCCAAAACAAAGCCGACTATCTTGAGCACGCTGAGATTTCCGCTGAACTTTTTAAGGAATACGGCGCGCTTAACGTTGTAGAAACCTGGGGTGATGATGTGCCTGACGGTGAAATTACCTCATTTCCTATGGCGGTGAAGGCTGAGGCAAATGAAGCCGTGGTTTTCTCCTGGGTGATATGGCCTTCGAAAGAGATAAGGGATGCGGGCTGGCAATCCATGATGGAAGATCCGCGTATGCAGCCCGAAGATAACCCTATGCCATTCGACGGCAAGCGCCTGATCTATGGCGGCTTTAATTTGCTTCTGGAAAAGTAAACCCAGATGGGCAATGTTCAAGGCGAGCGTTGCCCTTCTTGTTTTTACAGGCCTTCCGGGTTTGTCGAGGGTTTCCGGCTGCCCATGCTTCAGAGCTCACAGGAAGCAATGCTCGGCCTTTTTTACGGCTGCGTTAGTTTTAAGTTTGTGTTTTTGAAGCCCTCCATTTTAAGAAAAGCCACCAACCTGTCCTGAGGCGTAAAAATTACGACCTGACAAGTAAAAGACTGAAGCCGAATACGCGGTTTCGTCTTTTAGTCACCACTTTTTCTTTTATTCCCGCAAGTTGTCAGTAGAATCACTTGGTACTATCGTTCCAGTTGGCTTCGATACCTGAAAGATGCTGGACTATACTGTTGAGCAATCAATTATCCGTGACTTATTTGGTACGTCGAATCGTTAATGAATAGATTTTTCTGTTGGTTTCTGCTGGTTCTGTGGAGCGCGAGTGCAAGCGCGGGTTTGTTCGATCGCGGACATTACTTCTTTAAAAGCCTGACCCTTCATGAGGGGGTGAGCAGTGACGCCATAACCAGCATCACCCAGGATGCGGAAGGTTATATTTGGTATGGAACTCAACACGGCTTGTACAAATACGACGGTTACAAGTTCACGGAATATCAAAGCCAAAAAAATGACCCGACTACGTTATCTGGTGATTACGTTCGCTCCTTGTGGCCCGCCCGTGATGGCGGGCTTTGGATTGGCACCTTGTCCAATGGCGTGTCGCGTTATCACCCGGAGTCGAATCGTTTTACTCGGTTTATGAAAACAGAAGGACAAGAGAATTCTCTTTCTAACAATCGGGTTGAGTTTATTCTTGAAGATGAGGGGCTGGGCGTCTGGTTTGCGACGGACGCGGGCTTGGACTATCTCGATTTAGAAAGTAGTGTCATCACTCATTACAATGCAAGTAATTCGGAGCTTCCTCACAACCGAGTTAGATCGTTGGCTTTGGACCATCAAAACAGACTGTGGGTTGGCTCTTTTGACGGCCTAAGTTTTTTCGATAAAAGCAGCGGTACTTTTTCAACGCCAACATTCAGATCGGCGCGTGGGCTTTCACTCGGCAATAAAATCATCACCGCACTCCATTTGAGTGACGGGCGTCTTTGGGTGGGAACCTACCGAAACGGCGCGTACGTAATCGATCTGGAAACATTTGAACTGATCGAAATTGGCTACCGCCCAGGCTTGTCCAATCAGCTGAGCCATAAATGGGTATCGTCAATATTAGAGGTAGGAAAAGACGAAGTTTGGGTTGCCACCTTTGGTGGTGGCATCAACGTTGTAGAACCTGACACGGGCAGCGTTATCCGGACCATTAAAAACAGTCCTTTTATTGATCATAGTCTGAATGCAAATGAAGTTCGTCGCTTATTCAAGGATCGAGCCGGTCTGATTTGGATTACGACCTGGGGAGGCGGTATTAATCAGTACTACCAAACCAATAATTTATTTCGTATATTGAAACATGATACCAGCGACAAACATTCCCTCAGCCATGGGGATGTCTATTCATCGCTTAATGTGAGCGAACATGAGGTTTGGGTGGGCACCAGAGGGCGGGGCATTGATATACTGAACCCCAAAACCGGCTTGGTTTCCGCCCACCGTCCTTTGCCCGAGAGCCCAGATCATTTGGGCGATGGCAATATCCTTACCATGATAAAGGTTCCGAGTGGTCATATCTGGGTGGGCACACGCGAAGGCTTATACGAATATTCCCCCTCACAGTCACGGTTTCGGCGTAGAGTGGCCAGGACAGGCACCAACAGTTTCCGGTCTCTTTTTTATCAAGCACCGGGCTTGTTGTGGATAGGTACCAACGATTCGCTGATCCGTCACCCCTTGGGCACTGATGAATTTGAGATAATCGCTAGCGAGCAACGCCCCGACTATATTGATGTTATTGACGAAACGGGCAGCGGTCATCTGCTGGTTGGGGCCAGCAACGGTGTTTTTGCGCTTTCCCATGGAAGCAAATCGCTTCGGCCTCTCGTATTGCAAGCTTCAGAGCGCAAAGACGAAGCTGCGCCTGGTTCTTTCAAAATCAGTAGAAGCAAGGAAACCTGGTTCTTTTCAAACGCCGGAATAGAAAAGCTCACAAAGCTAATAGTCAAGGATGATCGGCTTGTGGCGGAAACGGCCTTTGTGGCTGAACACAAACTGATATCCGATAAATACCCACTGGAAGATGCCAAAGGTCGATTCTGGTTTGACCGTAATATGTTCGACCCTGAAACCGGTCGCGTACATTCGGTTTATCCGGAAGATGGTATTCGCGCCGGGGTGACCTGGGCTGGTATCAATACGGAAACGTCCAGGGGCACTTTGCTCTTCGGCACCACCAAAGGTTTGCTGATGATCAAGCCTGATCTTTTTCAAGAGCGAGAAGAATCAACCCAGGTACTCATCACCGACATAAGCATTGATGGCCAGCGGCAATCCGCTAGAGAAACCCTTCAAGTGCCAGCTCACAGCAAGAGCCTCAGTATTGAGTTTTCATCTGACGATTATTCGGCGCCGACAAAAAACACATTTCGGTTTAAGCTCGGGGGTTTTGATGATCAATGGATTGAAGTTGACTCGGGCCGGCGTGTGGCAACCTACACCAATCTTCCCCCAGGCAGCTACCGATTTGTCATTCAAACTCGCAGCCGTGCAAAAGACTGGCTGCCGCCACATGAACTGCGTATCGAGAAACACGCCAAATGGCATGAATACCTCTTGTTTAAAGTTCTGGGGGTTTTAGGCCTACTGGCGGCTATATATTACATTTATCGGTATAGAATTCTTGCGCTGGAAAAGCGAGAGTGGGAACTGGAAGCACTCGTTAGCCAGAAAACCGCAGAACTGGAAGATAAAAACCAAAAGCTGCAGGACGCGATCATTGAAATTAAGGCCCTGAGCCTTACCGATCAATTAACCGGGGCATACAATCGCCGTTTCCTGGATAATCAGGCTGCCATCGAGCGTTCCAGTGTCGTTCGAGGGCACGAGGACAAGCACCCCGACAGACGCTACATAGGTTACATACTGATTGATATTGATAACTTCAAATCCGTTAACGACGACCATGGTCATGACATCGGGGATCGAGTTTTACAGGAGGTCACTCGGGCGATCAAGCAGAGTTCCCGGCCTGCCGATCACCTGATTCGACTCGGCGGTGAAGAGTTTCTGTTGATGGCTCGAGTGAAGCGGAGCGCAGAGCTTAAAGAACTCGCTGAGCGTACTCGCCAGAGTGTTGAAAGGAAGACCATTGATATCGATGGCAACATGGCGATCAGTCGAAGCTGCTCAATCGGTTATGTGCACTTTCCCTTGATTCATACCGATGAAAACATGAATGACATACTGAAGCTGAGTGATAAATTACTCTATGTTGCCAAGCAAACCGGGAAAAATAAATGCGTGGGAATCAAGCCGTTTCCTGGTACGACGCTGGCACTTTCGGTCGACCGTATTATTAAAGAATTCGATACGCTGATTGCCTCAAAAACGATACAGCTTGACGGTGTGTAGTGTATTCCTAAAACCGAGCGGTGGATGCTCCTTGTGACCGTCCACATCCATAATAAGGTTGCGGCGATGTTCACATTAGAAAACACATCGCCAGGCCGGCATTTAACACCATCAAGGCGAAGTCTGTTACAAAGATAAACAGCATTAGGCCTTTCACTTGCCAAACCCCTTCGCCACGTCGATTCTGCAGTGCTACCGGCACGTTATAAGCAAACTGTGAGCCGTGAGCAACAGCGATAACAAACAGCAAAATTGCCCATTGTATGTTTTTATCAAACACCTCGGTATTGAGCAGCAGTAACACACTGAGTACCAGAAAGGCAAAATTGAAACCTGCGACAAATTTCCCTGAGTACACAAGGGTTTCCATCACCGGTGTGTCTCGATGCGCCTTGGGCACGACAATTTTCGCAAAAACCCTGCCGCGAATGTCAAAGGTGTGAAAGCCTCCCAAAAACCAGAGGGCATTCAGCAGTAAAACGATTTTCAATGCGATATCGAGCATTATTTCCTTCCTTTTACACCGGATTCTTATGATGACGTCGATCTGACAGCATTATCGGCATTCCGGGTGCCTATAGGCAAGCACTTGGGTGGCTCTGTAACTAAAGTTACAGATGTTCACTGAGTAACTCCGTACAGTGAGGTCTCTTATTCACCAGGAGGCAAAAATCATGTCTGAGTTCAAAATGTTCGTTGATACCCATAACCGAGAAAGTGGAACCTTTCCCGAGAAGATTACCGCTGAGGAGTTTTCAGCTTTTTATCAAAACTACCAAGTCGCCTGCGCTGAAGAAGAGGTGATCTCGCTGAAAATACTGAGCGATATGGATGGTGGCAAAGCATTTTGCCTGACTCTGGCCAAATCTGCTGAGGCGGTGAAGCGTGCCCATGAACGCGTAGGCTTACCATTCGACAGTATCAGTGAGGTAAAAGCCATCAGTCCTGAAGCTATGTTTCTGGAAGCAACGTTTCTTGAAGCCACGTTTCTGGAAGCCAAAGCTTAAGGGCAACAACGGTTGTATTTCGCATGTTTGAGTTTATCTTTCTCATCGTTTTACTGGCAACAACAGCGTCCTTTCCGCTGTTGTTGCTGGCCATACTCAAGCGCCGTTCAATACAGACCCGAGAGGCCAGGGCGATCTCTCCACTCATCGTAGCGGCCTTAGGGTTTCTGGGCTTGGCGTTCGTTCTGAAGCTACTGCTGTTATTTCGTATGGCACCGGATACGATGCGAGCGTTTATCAAGCAAGAGCGTTCTGTGACTGCGCTATCAGCACAAGCATTGGCAGCACAAACACGGCCACAAAAAATACCAAGGCAAAGAGCGTCGACAATATCAAAGCCTTATTCTGAGATACTGATGAGTGCACCGCCTGAGCGTCATCGCTGGCAAGCACTGCCCGCAATGGCACCATACCCTGCGGACAACCCTCCCAATCCTGCTAAAATCGCCTTGGGCAAGCGTTTGTTTAATGACCGTAATCTATCTCTTGACCGAAGTGTGTCTTGCGCCAGCTGTCACAACTTGTATGTGTATGCCGGTGCCGATGGTAAAACCCAGGCCGAAGGTATAGGCGGGCAGAAAGGCGTTCGCAACACGCCAACGGTATGGAACAGCGCTTTTCAGAGAAGTTTGTTTTGGGATGGGCGATCCAACAACCTTGAACATCAAGCCTTGCAGCCTATCCTTAACCCGATCGAAATGGGGCTGCCTTCCGAGCAGGCTATCGTCGAACGCGTCCGAAGTCAGGCTGACTACCACGACCTGTTTTTTCAGGCGTTTGGTGAACGAAACATCAGCAGCGTGAACATCGCCAAAGCCTTGGCCAGCTACGAGCGCACTCTAATAACGAACGACAGTCCGTATGATGATTTCGTTCGCGGCGACAGAGGGGCCCTTAAGCAACAACAGCTGAATGGTATGGTTTTGTTTGAACAGCTGGGCTGTGTGTACTGCCACGCCGGACCCAATTTCAGCGTAGCCAGTGTTTATAGCGAGGGTTTGGCGTTGCGCCTGTTTCCGGCAAAGCCGACGTCACTGACCCAATCCTTGACGTTAAACAATCCTGAAACAGGCAAGCCGACGGTTTGGCGGGTGCCGAGTCTGCGCAATGTTGCCCTGACCGGCCCCTGGCTGCACAATGGCAGTGTCGACACACTGGAGGAGGTTGTCCGAATGATGGCGGAAAGCCAATTAGGGAAGAGCGGCCACAGACGGGTTGTCTGGTCGGACAATGCTCTGAGCGTTATTGACAGTTCGCCACTGACAGATTCCGAGGTCCGCGATATTGTCGCTTTCCTCAAGGCGTTAAGCAGCAAGCGTTTGTTGGCGGCTAGCGAGACGCAGAATCCACCCCCTAACATTTCCGAGCCGTAGAATAGAACACTATGTCAGATCAGGGCGCGCCATCACACAGTCTGCAGTTGGGTGATCATATGAATGTGTCGCAGGCAACACAGCAACACATAAATCAGCACAGTCATTCGCTTTCACTCAGCAAAGGGCAATTGGCAATACATAAAGGCGATTCGGTCGCCGGAGCTTATATCGTCACTTCCGGGCAGTTGAGGGTGTTCAGTTATTCTTCACGGGGCAGCGAGGCCACGCTCTACATCCTAAACCCGGGAGAGACCTGTGTGTTTGCCCTAAACTCCTTGTTTAAAAACCTGAGATACCCGGCCTGGGTTGCAGCGGAGCAAGACACCGAATTGTTAGTGATCAGCGGCAATGCCTACAAGGAGCTTTTTAGAAAAGACCCCGGTATTCAAGACTTGACTCTGAATGCACTTTCAACGGCGGTTTATCAGTTGATGCAGGAAGTTGAGCAACTCCAGGGCTGGAACTTAAAACAACGTTTAATCAACTACTTGCTGAATATCTCAAACGCCGATGGTGTGGTATCACTCACGCAACAACAGATTTCCAATCATTTGGGTACCTCCCGAGAGGTGACAGCTCGTTTATTGGGCGAGCTAAGTACGGACAAGCTCATTACCACCGGAAGAGGGCGTATTGTTCTGAATGATTCACGGGGCTTGAGTCGACATTTAACGCCCTGAGCGCATTTCACAACGGGACAAGTTTATCTGGCATTGGGAGCGCTCACAGGATGCTCTCACGCTTAACAGCTTGGAGGTGTCTCCAAAAAGCCTAAAAACTGATTTAGGAATATATCAGGTTGTTCAATGAAAGGGCTGTGCCCCACGCCTTCCAGGCGAACCTCTTTAAACCTTCCGTACCGTTCCAATAGAGCTCTGGTTTGCGAGACCATTGGTTGCGGTGGGCAGGTCTCATTGCCGGGCCAGTCGGGCACTAAACCCTGGGAGCCTAGAAAAGCAATATCAGAATACGATTGATCACTGATGATTTTATCGTCAGAGCCATGCAGCCATAGAATTGGGGGCTTGTCCGCGATGTCGAGCAGCTTTTGGGCGTTGAAATATTTGGCGCTGATGGCATTAATTGGGCCAAATTTCCCCGGTGCTACATACGGCCAGTTTGGGCTTTCGACAAAATCTCCCGGATACCGATCCACTGCAATTTTTTGCTTTAAGGAAGCGAGGAGCAGCTCATCCTCTCTCGGCATACGCCACGGCTTCGCGAAGTAGCCATTGCGAATAACATTGCGCGGCGAAAAATCACTGTCAGTACCGGTATCGTGCCGTTTGATCTGCGCAATGAACTCCTTCGCAACAGTGCCACCGCCGCAGCCTGCAAAATCGCTGTAATTTGGGTTGCCTTCAAGGTCTTTGCTGCCACCAAATCCGAAAGGGCTCACCGGCGCAACCAGGCTCAGAGAGCGGACGCATTGAGGATGGTCGATGGCCAGCTGCATGACGGCGCCCGCGCCGGCGGACCAACCCAAAAAATGGGCCGATTCAATACCGAGCGCTTGCAGGAGTTCAAAGAGATCGTCACTCCAATCTCGAGCCCCGCGTCGAGCATCAATCACTTTATCCTCGGTATCGCCATAACCTCGAAGGTCCGGCGCCACACAGTGGTATTGCTCGGGCATTTCCAGCATCAGAGCCTCAAAATAATCGGCGGCTGAAAAATTACCATGAATAAAAAACACCGGCTCCCCGTCACAGTTGCCGCAACTTAATAGGTGTTGCTTAAGTCGAGGCGTTTCTACCGTGATCGAATCAATGCCGGCCAAACGTGACGATTGCATCATTCATTCGCGCCTAGAAATTATAGCTGGCCGACAGGGCATAGGTTCTGGGTGCGCTGTAGTAACCGAGCATTACACCTGGGAACGCTGAAATATCAAAGGCGTGGCTGCGATAGCGCTTGTCGGATAGGTTTTTTCCACCCAGCATAATAGTCCAGCGATTATCTTCAGCCGCCAACATAAAGGCTGCGTTCACCAAGCTGTAGCCATTTTGAGCCAAGGTTTCCTGGCTGTTCACTTCCAGATAGGTTTTGCTGCGGTAGCTGATATCCGTTAAAAAGCTGAGCTGCCCCCATTCCCAGGCCGCAAAGTCATAGCGCAAACCCAGTTGAGTATCCCATTCCGGAGCGTTCACCAATTCACGTTGATCTGAAATATCGATCAGCTGATTCGTTGACGGGTCGCCGGCAATGTATTCGCGGTATTCGGCGTCCAGGTAGCCAACGTTTACGTTGATGGTGAGTGCGTCGCTGAGCAGTGCGGTTAATTCCAGCTCCGCGCCTTTCATCACCGCTTCACCCGCATTGGTAAAGACTGGCAAAATGGAACCGCCGTCCGCACTGGCTTCAAAACTGCTTAACTGCAAGTCATCGTATTGGTTTCTGAAGATGGCCGCATTGATTCGCAGGCGATCGTCCCAAAGCTGGGTTTTCAGGCCGGCCTCCAAACTGACCAAGGTTTCTTCATCAAATGGCGTCAATGCATCGGATGTTACCCGGCCATTAAAACCGCCCGCTTTAAAAGCGGTTGAATAGCTTGCGTAGAGGTTGCTGTCTTCACTAAGCTGATATTTCAGACCCAACTTGGGAGAAAAGTTATTGAAGTCAGCGTCGTCAGGGTTTCCAGAAGTGACAACTCCTTGCCCGCGCACTGTTCGCAATAGTGCACTGTCGGGATTCGCCAGGGCAGGGTTACCGGCAGCTAATGCTATCAAGTTAAAACTCTCAGCCACGCGGCGGTATGATTTGCTTTCCTTGGTGTAGCGGAATCCCGCAATCGCGGTAAGTTGCTCGCTAATATCATAATCCAACTGGCCGAAAACGGCGTAGCTGTCGGTTTCAAAGAAACCATCGCCTGAACTCGCACTGAAAATATTGGCGAAAACGCCACCGTCGAAGGTTTGTCCTTGCTCATTGAAATAGTACAAGCCGGTGACTAACGAGAGCTTATCGCTCTGATATTGCAACTGGAATTCCTGGCTGCTTTGTTCTTGTTTATTAAAATAGTAAATTCCAAAAGCATTGATCGGTGTGCCGTCCAAATCCAACTCGGTACCGTAATCCAGCTCGCGATACGAACTGATCGATTTCACACTCCATTGATCATTCAAAGCCCAACTGGCATTCAGGCTAATACCCTTAGTTTCGGTTTGTTCTACAGTATTAAAGTCGGCATTGACAACAAAAGGGTCTTCGTCCGCGGGAAAAGTAGGGCCCAACAGGATGGCTATAGGGGTTTCTTTTGCAGGTGTCCGTGAGCGCTTTGGATCACTGTCTGAATAATCCAATGCCAGTTGCACACTCACATCATCATTCGGATCGAACTGCAGAACCGCTCGGGCAAACTGAGTATCACGATCGCCATCGCGTTGCCCATCAAAACGATTCACGCCATAGCCTTCATGTTCCATACTGGCCAGAGTCAGTCGTCCTTTCAACTGATCAGAGAGAGGGCCGCTGATGCTCGCCTTCATATCTCGGCGATCATAATTGCCCAGGTGAGCGCTGATGTTGCCAGTGAACGTTTCGGTAGGGGCCGCTGAAACGTATTTGATGGCACCGCCCACGGAGTTACGGCCGTACAGACTGCCCTGTGGACCACGGAGTACCTCAATACGCTCTACATCCACCACATCAAGGAAAGCGCCTTGGGCACGTCCCAGGTAAATATCATCCAGATAAATGCCTACACCAGGCTCAAAAAAAGCGACCGAATCAATTTGGCCAATGCCACGAATATACACCACAGCATTATTGGCGTCTCCGGAATGCACACTCAGGTTCGGAACCATACTTTGCAAGTCTCCGAGGGTAGAAACCTGGGCTGATTCAAGGTTTTCCGATGAGAAGGAACTGACCGCGACCGGTACTTCCTGCAAATTGGCTTCACGGCGCTCGGCCGTCACGATGACTTCTTCTATCTGGGCATACAGTGGGGTGCTGGCCAAGGCTATGGTAAGGCCAACGGCATGCGCTAGGGGCTTACGCATCAATCTATCCTCTCGCTACTGTTATTATTTGATGTTGGACACTATAGGGGCTGGCAGACAAGGAAAATATGACGAATTGGTTCTATCGATAGGGTACATTTTCGCTCAGGAGGTGAAGGTTTATCTTGCTTGTTTTGAGTCAATTTGAGAAAGCTGCTTGAGATAAGCTGCCGGCGAGAGCTCGTGCCAACGTTTAAAGGCCCGCTTAAAACTGCGTTCATCGCTGTAACCCAATCGTGTGGCGGTATCGTTAATGCCAAGGCCAGCTTGCAAATACTGGCAGGCTAAAGTGCTGTTGCAAGCATCCAGGAGCTGTCGGTAGTTACTGCCTTGTTCCGTGAGGCGGCGCCGCAAAGTCGCAACGCTGATATTGAGTTCACTGGCAATCCATTCCTGGCTTACGAGAACGTGTTTGGCGCTTGCCTGATAAACTTTTTCCTCGCATATCTGAAGAAAGCTCTGGGCGTCGTCCTTTTCACTTAAACTCAGAAAATACTGGTAGTGGCGGTAGAGGTTTGCTGAAATATCTTCTTTGGATTCGTGTAGAAGGGGCAGCTGGGCTTGGTTGATATCATAAGCCAGCTCATATTGAGGCTGATTTAATTTCAAGGGCGCGTGGAAGATATTCAAGTGGTGATTGTGCTCAGGAATCCACTCTCGTTTACTGCAAACACGCTTGAGTTTTAATGGTTTTTTGCAAAGATAGGAAAGCGTGCAGTGAATACTGATCAATGCAAATTCGATCGCTAATGGAACAGCTTGTGTTTGGTAGTGGAATTCACTGTCGTCTACACAATAACTTAAACTACGTCCTTGTTTACGCACTAAGTTAAACTGGCCACCGTGAATGATATTGTAATTCTCAGCCAAGCTTTGTAAGCCTTCCTCAAGCGTTTCACATTGTTGCAAGCTGGAAAACACGAGGCGAGTGCTGCCACGTCGCAAAGGACGACTTGAAATCAAATGAGACTCTTCGTGCACCGCATTTTGGCTCGCCAGCATAATACGCCAAGCGTCACCCATGTCGACCAGTTGATTGGGTTCTTCCAAAAGGTTACTGGGAAGGTCAAGTTGTTCCAGGATATGGGCAACACTGGCGCCGGCCTCAATGGTTTTGGCCATTAAGCCCAGAAGGTCGGAAGCAGCGATGCAGTGAGGGCTCATGTTATTTGCATTCTACCTTTTGATCATAAATAGAATAAAAATCACCATTACCAATAAAATAAGAAAAGCAATGGCCTTATTTTTCGAGCTATCTTTCATTACGGGTAGTAGAAGCTCCTCTTCAATTGCGCGGTTAAGTTTTATTAGTTCGGATTCTGGAAGCTTTTCTTGAACGTAGTGGTTAGGATTTCTTGTCAATTCAACAGCACCTTCAAATTGTGCGTCTAATATGATCCAAAGACCAACTGATAGTGTTCCTGTAAAATTTCTATGCTGAAATCCATGTATGCCAGAAATATGTACTCCTATGCCATTCCTGAGCAAAGTGGCTGCAAGGTCTTTTGCCTCTTCAATGGTGGAAAAATTTTGTAGCAGTTTCACTGGACAGTACTTTTCAAGTATTCAATAGTAGAGTTGCCTATATTAGCGCATTCTAGCGTGTTATCTCCTCAATAATCTACTAAAGTGTGAGTGGATGGTTCTGTTGAAATTGATACATCTAAACTCTTCAGGAGAATGATTCGAGGGCTACATAACTGCAAGCTTAAGCGATAGTTGGGTCTTTCCATTCGAATAGATGATTAACGGCTTAAGAAGCCATAGCGTCGGTATCCTTAGTAAGACGAATACATGTCCACTTTATAAACCCACATAATGCCTTCAGGCGTTTCAGATACCCAAATCGAAACGGTGTATTCCCAGCTTCCAATACCATTGGGGCTCAGGCCGCATTGTAATTGAAAGCTCGATTTTCCGACTCTATCCTTACGTTTTACGCCTTTAGGTATACCTTCATCGTCGAAGAATTTCTTCTCACTGCCTTTCCCCCAATAAATCTCGTCTATAGAGATATCATCGAAGGTATCAATTTTCCCATTTTTCGTCTCGGAATCAACAAACATCGCTTCAAGAGCAGGTGTATCGTATTCATCGCCAACAGCAGGGTGTATGTAGGTGGCAAGCTCAGTGAAACGTCTTGTTATCAAAAGCTGGGCGAAAAGATTGGTGAAACTACGTAAGCGTGCCATTTGAGGTTTACACCCCTCAACATCACCATAAATTTGGAATGGATGCCCATTTAAAAAACACATATGCACGCTTTCGTCTATCTGGGATATATCCTCAGCTTTCCAGGTGAAATACGCACTGTTCACTTGTTCCAGCTCGTACTCACGTATATCAGACACTACAACGGAATAGGGCTGAGGGGAGTTGAACATCTCTTGCTGAATCTTTATATCCTGCCCGTTGTCATCCTGAACACTCAAAAAGTTACTGTTTTTAAGGTGCCTAAGAAGATCACCCAGAGCCTTTGTATTGCTCTTATCTTCTGGATAAAAAAAGTGTTCAACTTCAGTTAACGTCAGTGTTTTTTGCTTCAAAATATACAGTAAAAACTCCCGCTGTGCGGAGCCGCTAATAGGCATAATATTTCCTTACAATCCGGTAGTGAGAGAGGCGATTACGCTGTAAGCCTGATCTGGTCTCGATGATGCTTTATGTAATCAAACAATGCATAAGCGGGTGCTTCATCGGTCTCATAATAGGCATCATCCAATTCAGCAAGAATTTCCTCCAGCGCGTCGTCCTCACTGTTGGCTTTATCTTCCACCGCATCGATATCTGAAGGATTAACGCCAAGTGCATCAATCGACTGCTGAGCTATGTTGGCCAGCTTGTGACAGGATATAGCTTTTAGCGCATCGACAAGGATTGGGGTGTACTCAACAGATGAGTTGATGAAGAACTGGATAAAGCCGCCATTTCCGACCTCTCGCTCAAACGCTTCAACCGCTAGAATGCTTAACTCTGCCTCTGTCATGCTTTCATCGGCTTCTTTACGTGAATCCAGGGCGGATTCAATAGCCAATACCAAGGAGTCGATTCGATGTGTGGATTGGAGCTCAATCAGTTCTTTTAAGGATTGACCGCTGTATTGCTCTAGAAATATACCGCCTTCTTCCATTTTGGGTCCTTTTGAATAGAGTTTCTACCGTTGAAGGAATCGCCGATTATAGTGGGCACAGTTGCGGAATTCGAGTGCTTAGCTCACAGGCTTGCAGTGGCTTTAATAGTGTTGTGAGTGGCCCCGTTTTCTATCAAAAATGACAAGCTAGCGATGATGGTATATTGCCTGATGAATCATCCGCTTCATTCATTACTTTTTGGGGAACAATCAGGCTGTTATTTGTTTTTATAAGGTATTCCTGTCGTTAATTCCTGCTTGCAACTGAAGGCGTGGTGAGATTTAAAGGAAGTGGCCCACTTGTACAAAATTCGCACACCTTTGTCCAAAGGGTGATGGCTCCAAAATAAACCCAGAATGCAATCCTATCTCATTGAATTTGCTGTAAAAATTGATATCTACCGCTCATTAAGGTTTAATTGAACAATTTGCGTAGAGTGTTTGACATCCTGATAAGGACAAGCCGAAACAGGTAAAAACAAGTGGAAGTTAAGCGTTATGGCGATACCTGATTTTCAGTCGACAATGCACCCTCTATTGGCAGCAGTAGCCGATGGGGAAACACATCAATTTCGTGAGGTGATTGATACGGTTCGGGAGCATTTTCAGCTCACTCCTGAAGAAGCTCAAGAGAAAATTGCTTCCGGTAAACAAACCATCATCAAAAACCGTATTTCCTGGGCCAGAACCTATTTGACCAAGGCGGGCCTACTTGAATCACCTGGCCGAGGGTTAACTCGCATTACGCCCAGAGGGCGAGAAGCTTTAGCGCAAACAGAAGCCCCGGTTCGCGTGAAATACCTCAAGCAGTTCCCAGAGTTTAAGGAGTTCCACGCCGCCAAATCCAAACCAAACGTCCGTATTGCCTCGGAATCCCTTAATCGCGGTCTCGAAGACAATCAAGCGACACCTGAGGAGCGTTTGGAAGAGGCACATGAAGAGCTTAATCGGGCATTAGGTGATGAGCTGCTCGACACCATAAAATCATCTTCTCCCGAGTTTTTTGAACAACTTGTGGTAGATCTCATGTTGGCCATGGGCTACGGCGGATCACGAAAAGAAGCGGGCAGGGCGACTCAATACTCACACGATGGCGGCATTGACGGAGTGATTAATGAAGATCCCCTGGGCCTTGAGCAAATCTACCTGCAGGCAAAGCGCTACACAGATCACAACGTTCAGCGCCCCGAAATTGATACCTTTATTGGCGCCCTCACGCGCAATGGTGCTCGCAAGGGGGTGTTTATTACCACGTCCAGCTTTTCCTCTGGTGCCATTGAGGCCGTGCAGGGTCTTAATATCAGCGTAGTATTGATTGATGGTTCCAGATTGGCGGAGTTGATGCTTTACCACAGCCTTGGTGTTTCGGTAAAAGAAACCTATCAGGTCAAAGCCATAGATACCGATTATTTCAACGAAGATTAATGAGTTAACGCGAGATGTCAGATCAAACCTCAGCTTCCAATAATTTAGCCGCTTACTGTTGGTCTATTGCTGATTTATTGCGAGGTGATTTTAAGCAGAGCCAATATGGGCGTATCATTTTGCCATTTACCCTATTGCGCCGCTTAGAGTGTGTTTTAGAGGAAACAAAAGAGACTGTTCTGGGAGAGCATGAAGAGCTTTTAAAGCTTGACCTGCCCGAAGAGGCTCAGGAGAAATTGCTACTCCGTGCCACTCAACACAATGGAAACACTCTAAGTTTCTTCAACACCTCCAAAATGGATTTGTCCAAGTTAGGTCAGGCGGGCATAAAAGATAATTTGGAAAGTTATATTCAGAGTTTTTCAAAAGATGCTCGCGAAATCTTTGAATATTTCAATTTTGCCGAGTTTATTGCCCAACTTAACGATGCAGATCTCTTATTCAGTATTGTTAAAAAAGTCCGCCAAACCGACCTCAGTCCCAAGGCCATCTCCAACCACGACATGGGCCTGGTATTTGAAGAACTGATTCGCCGCTTTGCGGAAGGCTCCAATGAAACCGCCGGGGAACACTTTACCCCCCGTGATATTGTGCGCCTCACCACCTCCCTGGTATTTATGGAAGATGATGACGCCCTCACCAAGCCTGGCATCATCCGCACCATCTACGACCCCACCGCAGGTACCGGCGGCTTCCTCTCCTCGGGTATGGAATACGTGCACGAGTTAAACCCACAAGCGGTCATGCGTGCCTTTGGCCAAGAGCTTAACCCCGAGAGCTACGCCATCTGTAAAGCCGATATGCTGATCAAAGGCCAGGACGTCACCAATATCAAACTCGGCAACACCTTATCCAATGATCAGCTCTACGCCGACAAATTTGATTACATGCTCTCCAATCCGCCCTTTGGTGTCGATTGGAAAAAAATCGAATCCACTATCAAAGACGAAAACACCCTCAAAGGCTACGACGGCCGCTTTGGCCCAGGCCTGCCGCGTGTATCCGACGGCTCCTTATTATTCCTCATGCACCTGATCAGCAAGCTGCGTGATGCATCAGAGGGAGGAGGTAGAATCGGCATCATCCTCAACGGCTCGCCGTTGTTTACCGGTGGTGCAGGCAGTGGCGAAAGCGAAATCCGCCGCTACATACTTGAGGCCGACCTGTTAGAAACCATCGTCGCGCTACCCACCGATATGTTCTACAACACCGGCATCGCCACCTATGTCTGGGTGCTGTCGAATAAAAAGGCCGATGAGCGCAAAGGAAAAGTACAGCTCATCAACGGCGCAAACCTCTGCGGCAAAATGCGTAAATCCCTAGGCTCCAAACGCAACGAAATGAGCAGCGAAGATATCGCCACCATCACCCGCAGCTTTGGAGCGTTTGAAGTGGTGGATGCCCGCGAACTGGATAAACCCGCCGAGCAAAAAAGCAACCGTGGCCGTCAATCAGCCAACCCAAAAGCCGAAGCACCAAAAACCTTCGCCAGTAAAATCTTCGCCACTCATGAATTTGGCTACCGCCGCATCACCATCGAGCGCCCATTACGTGAGAGCTACCAATTCAGTGATGAACGCATCGCCGAGCTGCGCTTTGCGCCCAAACCTTTAAACGCGCCGATGAAGTGGGTGTATGAAGCTTACGGTGAAAGCTGGAGCGACGCAGCTGATTGCGAAAACTATGGCGTACTGGCCGAGCATGAAGCCGATATCCGTAAACACCTGAAAACCCATTTCAGTGATTTAAAAGAAGCCAAAATAAAAGAGCTGTTAGATCAAAAAATCTGGGCAGCACAAAAGCAATGCCTGCTAAAAGCCAAACAGCTACAATCAGAGATTGGCACAGCGCAGTGTGATGATATGAATGGCTATGAAGCCGCCATCAAAGCTGCCTGCAAAGCTCAAGGCATCACGTTAGAAGCCAAAGAGAAAAAACAAATCACCACCGCCGTGAGCTGGAAAAACCCAGCAGCTGAAAAAGTGATTAAAAAGCTGCATAAAAATACCGAAGCCAATCCGCTTTATGGCCTGTTTGATGTGGATGGCCAAACGCTGGAATACAAGCCCGATGGCGATCTGCGAGATAACGAAAACGTCGCGCTTGATCCATCACAAACCGTGAATGCACTCAACGAAGCCTACTTCAAAAAAGAAGTACAACCCCATGTGCCCGATGCCTGGATAGATGCCAGTAAGACCGATGATAAAGATCAGGAAGTGGGTATTGTGGGTTATGAGATTCCGTTTAACCGCCATTTTTATCAGTATCAGCCGCCGAGAGATTTAGAAGCGATTGATGCGGATTTGGATACGGTGTCTGCTGAGATTATGAATTTGCTGCAAGAGGTGCATTCGTAATGGGCGCAAAGTATCAGCCTTATCCTGAATATAAGGATTCAGCGGTCGAAGTTATAGGAGATGTGCCTAAAAGTTGGGTTGTTGGCCGACTTAAGCAGATAGTTGATCAGAATCGACAGATCACATATGGAATTGTTCAAGCAGGGCCAAATAAAAAGGGAGGCATTCCTTACATTAGACCTGCTGATATGACGGATGAAGGAGGAGTGAAAGATTATGATGGACTGCTTCGAACTTCACCCGAAATTGCTGCTGACTATGAGAGAAGCAAAATAAAACCAGGTGATATAGTTTGTTCTATAGGGCCGAGTTTCGGAAAGTTAATGATAACGCCCGAAACGCTTGATGGTGCTAATTTAACACAGGGAACAGCTAGAGTAGCCATTTCGTCTGCTTACAACGCCAGATACTTTTTCTGGGCTTTACGCGCGACTTCTTCATTTCAGCAATGGGAGAGTAGTGTAGGTGGTGCCACATTTAGGGCTCTTAATTTAGGCCCTCTCGCAGACACTTTTGTAGTTGTCCCTTCTAATACTGAGCAAGAAAAAATCGCCAACTTCCTCGACCACGAAACTGCCAAAATCGACACCCTGATCGAAAAACAACAACAGCTGATCAAACTGCTAAAAGAAAAACGCCAGGCCGTGATCAGCCATGCCGTCACCAAAGGCCTCAACCCCAACGCCCCCATGCGCGATTCAGGTGTTGAGTGGTTAGGTGAAGTGCCGGAGCATTGGGATGTCTGCAGAGTAAAGCAAATCACCAATTTTATAACATCAGGGCCTCGAGGATGGTCTGATTATTTAAGTGAAAATGGTGAAAATATATTTCTACAGAGTGGCGACCTTAACAATAAGCTTGGTCTTGAATTGTCGGGTGCTAAAAAAGTATCTCCACCAAATAATGCTGAGGGTGTTCGCACAAAATTGGAAAACGGGGATGTTGTTGTATGTATTACTGGGGCAAATACCGGTCGTGTTGCTATAACCCCAGAGCTCGATGGCACAGTTTATATTAACCAACACTTGAGCTTGATTAGGCCGATTAAGTCTTTAATGGATTCAGACTATTTGGGGTTAGTGCTTTCATCTAGTTCGGTTAAATCATACTTCTCTGTTACCCAATATGGGCTTAAAGAAGGTCTTAGTCTTTCAAATGTTGGAGAAGCTCCAACATGTAGACCGCTCCTAGCAGAGCAAAAAGAAATTGTTCAATACGCTAAAAATGCTAGCGATAAATATGATGACTTGGAAAGTTGCGCAGAGAGGCAAGTTGTACTTTTGCGTGAGCGCCGTACAGCTCTAATCTCAGCAGCCGTCACCGGAAAAATAGACGTCAGAAACTGGCAAGCCCCAGAACCATCCGATAATCAAAACAAGGAAGTAGCCATATGAGCGTTTACTCTAGAGTCAATCAAGCGTTAAAGGGATTTGTATTAGTCAGTTGTGCTATCTGTCAGCCATCCTGGGCGGATACAGATGAAGGGTACGATTTATCTAACCCAACCCCGCTGATCGGTATTACCGCTGTGGATGATGTTATGTCCGATATTCAGGAGCCCAATGCCAGTGAAGGTGGTGCGATGGGTATGCAACGTTTTTTTACCACAAAAATGGTGGCGGCTTTAAATAATTGTGTGTCTCAAACACAACAGGTCTATAGGGGTTGGTACAAGCAGTTTACGCTATTACCAGTATCAGAGAATATTGAAAAATTTAAAATGACCAGCAGAGTGTGGGATAAAGAAAAGAAAGGGTTATTTGAGGCGAGTTATATGCTAGATCAGGAGAAACGGTATATTCGTACGGCGTTGGATTATTACCGCATTACTGGTGAAAAAGTATCACCCGCTGCTATAGAGTCACTGATTTCTACCTATCAGCTAAATGCGTTATGGAATAAGTTATCGGAGGCAATGGAATGCGATACAAAATAGCGGTTTTAAGTGTTATTGGGGTTTTGGTCTGTACGGCTTTTATCAAGTCACCCAAAGTTGAAGCGAAAGAATGGCGCTTGGCACTGTGCTACGGAAAGGGTGCAACGGAGGTCGACAAACAGTACCGTAATGTGATTGCTGATACGGCCGCGAATGTGTTTGCAGGTGTTGATAAAAAGGCCGATACCAATGTGATGATTCGCCAATGTGGGCGAGAACCCGATTTTGCCTGTTATGCGGATCAGTCTGCTATCTATTGTCGAGAGGAGCCTTTAGCGCAACTGGCCAGGATGGCGGCCTGGCTTTCGGCAGAAACTGCATTTTTATTTGATAAGCACCGTGGTAAGAAAGGAGTGCTGAATGAAGTGCCGCAACTTTCATGGGTGGATGCGCTGCTACTGGCAGATGCTGAAGCCATTGATGGTGAGACTGTTTTTACTCAACGCGCCGAAATGATTATGGAGCGCCGTGATCTGGATGCGGATAGCTTAAATGCGATCTATTCATTGGTTGTGGATATCTATTCGCATACCAATAACCGTCAAGCGGTTGATCCAGATAATCAAGTATTACTTGTCGCCTCTGATATCTATCAACAGATTATGGAATATGCCTTTGCCTTTTTGCTGGGCCATGAGGGGTTTCACTATACCAAGGATGTGTGTGAAGTCAGTAGGAAATCCCGCATAGAGACCAATGGCTTGGTCAACGAAGTATCCAAAATGCAGCTTAAAGGGGGGTATTTTAATCCGGCATTAACACTGGACAAAAACGAGTTCCGGGCTGATATCTGCGGATTACGCTGGATGGAAAAGATAGCCGAAAATGCTGAGGCTGATATGCCTGCTGTATTTGATGCACTAAGCAAACGCCTGGCCATTGATTTGCTTTCAGCGCCACTACTGGCTGGTTACTTGAATTCCATTGCTGTTAATAAGCTGGGGCAGGCTGCGCCGAAAGCAAAATTGGTGAGTGGTTATCTGTACCCTCAGTCACGCCTGATTCTTACTTCTGCAGTTCTTAATCTTTCTGAAGCGGCTTATCCTGAAACAGTGAAAATTTGTAATGACAGTGCCAAGGCGATGGCAACGCTGATGCAGGATGCCTATCAAAGCTATCCAAAATCTTCCGGTATTATATCTGACCCGGTTCTTGCTCAGCTGCCACCGGGTGTCGAAAAGGCTTGGAATGGTGCTATGTGGAAAGAAGATTCCTTTAGATGTTATATGGAGAAGAAGTGATGCCGGTTATCGGGGCGAATGAGATTGTATCGATTTTACAACTCGGGTTTTCCGGCGTTGCATTTTTGTTTCTATATATGAGCTTTAGCCTGTTGAGTAAAGAACAGCAGCGCAAGGAAGAGCCCAGGGATAAAATCCTGAAATCCATTCGCTCTTTTTCTTTCTTTACCGTTGCCTTTGCTGTATTGGTTTTGGCTTCTACTGCACTGGATTACGTGTTGAAAGAAACGACATTGCCCGAGCGGTGTGAAAACGCAGTTCTGCGAGCAGCTGAGCTTTCTAATAATGACGGACATGATTTAAGTTCAATGCGAGACTTACTTAAAAACACTATTTCGCAGTGTGAAAAATAGTATAAAGGATTTTACTGATGGGGAAGGCAAGCGAGCTCATTTTCCAAAATGACATGATACGCCAGCTAGTGGCTAACGGCTGGTTACTAGGTAAGCCTGAAGGTTACAATCGTGAACTGGCCTTGTATGAAGAAGATGTTTTGGGTTTTGTTAAAGAAACCCAAGATGAGCAATGGCAAAAGTTCTGTGGCTTGTATCCCCCCCAAGAAAATAATAAAGAGTACCCAGAGCAAAAGTTGTTAGAGCGCGTCGCTTCCCAATTAAATAAGGCCGACCCCAACGCGGCTAATAAGGAAATGCGTACCTTTGGCACCTTGGGTGTATTGCGCCACGAGCTGCGTGATCGCGGTACCCGTTTTAGTTTATGCCAGTTTAAGCCCGAACATGATTTAAACCCGGATACCTTAGCGCGTTACAAGCAGAACCGTTTACGGGTAGTTCCAGAGCTGGTGTATTCCCCCTGGGCTACGGATGAACATGAGGCTGAAACAGGTGCTCGCGCCAAGAAATGGAGAATCGACCTCGTATTGTTTGTAAATGGCTTGCCGGTGGCCACGCTAGAGCTAAAGTCTGAATTTAAACAGGCAGTGCAAAACGCCATTAAACAATACAAAACCACACGCTTTGCCATAGACCCTGCCACCAAAAAGCCCGAGCCCTTATTAACTTTTAAACGCGGTGCGTTGGTGCATTTTGCCGTTAGCCAATATGAAGTGTATATGGCTACCCGTCTGGAAGGCGATAACACCTTCTTTTTACCGTTTAACAAAGGCACCAAGGAAGGCGGGGCCGGTAACGATGTACCTGAAGATGTTAACCAGTATGCCACCGATTATTTGTGGAATGATGTATTACTGCCCGATAATCTGTTGAATATTCTTGCCCGTTTTGTGCATTTACAAATCGAAGAGAAAGAAGACTGGGAAGGGCGTAAATACAAGAAAGAAACGCTGATCTTCCCTCGGTACCACCAATGGGATGTGGTAACTAAACTGGTCGATGCAGCGAAAACTGAAGGCCCGGGTAATAAATACCTGATACAACACAGTGCCGGTTCTGGTAAATCCAACTCCATTGCCTGGTCGGCCCATCAGTTGTCCGCCATTCATACGGCCGCGGGTAACAAGCTGTTTGATTCGGTGATTGTGGTTACCGATAGAACCGTGCTGGATGATCAGCTGCAAGAAACCATCTCGCAGTTTACTTCGGTTGAAGGGGTAGTGGGGCGTATTAATCGCAGTGAGGGGGATGGCTCTAAGTCGGAAAAGCTGGCCGCCGCGCTGGAAGGCGCAACGCCGATTATTATCGTGACTATTCAAACCTTCCCCTATGTATTAAAAGCCATAGAAAACAGCACTAACCTGAAAGAGCGTAATTATGTAGTGATTGCTGATGAGGCCCACAGCTCTCAAGCCGGCAGCACCGCACGCCAACTCAAAGAAGTGCTGATGATGGATGGAGAGAAGGCTCCGGATGAAGAACTGAGCACTGAGGATATTCTCGATGCTGCCGTTGCCTCACGCCGTGCTTCCAGCAACCTGAGTTACCTGGCCTTTACCGCAACACCTAAAGATAGGACATTACAGCTTTTTGGCCGTTTGCCCAAGCCAGATGAAGAACCTCGAAAACCAGATAATCTGCCCAAAGCCTACCATGTGTACACCATGCGCCAGGCCATTGAAGAAGGCTTTATCCTGGATGTGCTGAAGAATTACACCAACTACAAAGTGGCCTATAACCTAGCGATGAAAATCGAAGGTATCGATGAAGAAGTTGAAAGCAAAAAGGCCACGGTGAAACTCAACCAATGGGTGCGCCTGCACGACTACAACATCAGCCAGAAAGTGCAGGTGATTGTGGAGCACTTTAAAGACAACATTATGGGGCTATTAGGTGGTCAGGCCAAGGCGATGGTGGTGACCAGCTCTCGTAAAGAGGCGGTGCGTTACAAGCTGGCCTTTGACAAATACATCACCGAAAAAGGCTATCAAAAAATACAAGCCATGGTGGCCTTCTCTGGTGAGTTGGAATTTACCGATAAAGACCCTAATGCCCAAGCTTTAATTGGCGAGAAGTTTACAGAAATCAGCATGAACCCAGGCCTTAAAGGCCGTGATATGCGCAAAGCTTTTGATAGCGAAGATTATCAGGTGATGATCGTAGCGAATAAATTCCAGACCGGCTTTGATCAGCCTAAGCTATGCGCCATGTATGTGGATAAGAAACTGGGCGGTGTGGAGTGTGTGCAAACCCTGTCGCGTTTGAATCGTATCTTCCCAGGCAAGGCAGAATGTGGCACTTATGTGCTGGACTTCTTTAATGACCCTGAAGATATCCTTGATGCTTTCCTGCCGTATTATCAAACCGCCGAACTGGCTGATGTATCTGATCCCGACCTTATCTTTGATTTGTTTGATAAGCTGCGTGCAGCCGGTATTTTCCTTTGGCAGGAAGTAGAGCAGTTCTGCGATGCTTTCTTTGTGAAAAGCAAAAGTAATGCTGCGATAGCGAATATCTGTAAGCCAGCGGTAGAGCGCTGGAATATTCGATATAAATCAGCCAATGCGGCTTACATACAAGCCAAAGAGATGTTTGAGCGCACTAAAAAAACTGATGATGCGGTGTTGATTGCTAACGCCGAGAACAGCTTTAAAGAGTGTAAGCAGGAAAAAGATGCGCTGGAAATCTTTAAGAAGGATTTGGGTACGTTTGTACGCTTCTATGAGTTTATATCGCAAATTGTTGATTATGATAATAAACAGCTTGAAAAACTAAGCCTGTATGCTCGCAATCTTCGACCAATGTTGCGTGACGTTGTAGAAGAGGAGGATGTTGATCTTAGCAATATATCACTCAGCCATTATCGTCTCTCCAAAATCCGTCAACAAGACATTCAGCTGAAAGAAAAAACTGCTGAATACAGATTAGAGCCCGGAGACGGGCTAGGCAGCGCCAAGCCAAGGGACCGTAAAGATGAGCTGCTTTCCCAATTAATCAGCCGCCTTAATGAGTTGTTTATTACGGATCAACTCACTGACAGTGATATGGTTAATTACGCCTTTACCATCAGGGATAAGGTGCGTGAAAATGAGTTGGTCATGCAGCAAATCTCCAACAATTCACCGGAACAGGCCTTGCTTGGAGGTTTTGGTAAAGCTGTTGATGATGCGGTACTGGGGAGTGCTGAGGCCCACAAGAATCAAATGATGCAGCTTCTGTCAGACCCTGCAAGAGCTCAAGATTTTGGCCGTCTAGTTTTTGATTTATTAACCGTGCCTGCTAGCTTGGGCGAATCGATAGGCGATACTAGCGTAAGCGCATCGATGGGCTCGCTTAATGTCTGTATTGACCGTTTTGAGATACAACCTCAACAGGAAGATTATTCAGCCGTAGAGCGAGAGCTCACACAATACCTTGATCAAAAGCTGAAGTCAGCAATGAGTGAAATCATTGGCGTCGGGGTGAAGCTTAATCGAAAGTCTATTCGACCTGGATCGCTTTATATTGACTACGAGATATTATTGTTAGTCGGTAGCTCATTTGCATTGGGTGCAGGTGCATTGGCAAGTTATCCTAAACTCAAACAAGCCTTTGAAGAACTGAAAGCAGATATTAAGGCTAATGGTAAAAGGTGGGCTGAGAAGATAGAGTACGCAATGGGCTTGCTTAAGCCCACACAACTTTCATGCGTCGAGCTTAGGCTTCTTACACAAGAAGAGGTGGAGCAAGACCTTTATGTGAGAGGACTTATCCCGAAACCACCGAACGATACAAAACCAGGCACAAATGAACGGCCGAGAAAATAAGTATGGCCGAAAAGTAAGTGTTCATAATGGCCTCACTAATGGTAGACCAGTGCCATTCTTATTTTCAGCTGCTGAAAAATCTGGTTGTGACATCTACGTTCAAATACCAAGCTAATCAAAATCGAAGCCTGAGCATTCTTTATTCTTCAGGCTAAACACTAAAATTCCAAAATAGATAGCTCCCGCAGCGCTTATTACACACTATTACATCCGTGTTGTGCGCAACACCAAGCTTAATTAGACTCCTTGAAGATTGGTTTATTCTTCAAAAAATTTCCGGAGAGGGATGCCCCTCTTGGGGTCTAAAGGTGGAACGATATGCCAAAGCTTAGTAATCTTACCCTCAACGTCACCTCAGATGCGCCCGACTTTCGCGATCGTTACTACGAACCCACACTGGCTCCTTTGCGAACAACGTTTCACCCACCGGGAAATTTGTTTATCTTGGATCAGGGTTCTGAAGGTGCCTGCACCGGCTTTGGCCTGGCAGCTGCCATTAATCTGCTTTACCGCCAACGCGATGACGAACACAAAGTCAGTGCGCGCATGCTCTACGAAATGGCTCGCCGCTACGATGAATGGGCCGGGGAAGATTACGAGGGTTCGAGCTGTCGTGGTGCCATTAAGGGGTGGAAAAACACAGGCGTGTGCAGCGATACCTTGTGTCCATACCGACCTAAAAGCCGCTTCAGGATCACCCCGGAGATCAGCGCTGACGCAAAATCTCGTACTCTAGGTGCATACTACCGACTGCGTCCTGTCGTGTCTGATTGGCACGCGGCAATCAATGAGGCCGGCGTAGTTTACGCTTCCGCTCAGGTACACAGTGGTTGGTCTAGTCCCGTAAAAGATAGTGACAACGAAGCCGTGATTCCTCATCGAGACATGCTCGAGGGTGGGCATGCGTTCGCTGTCGTGGGTTATAACGCCAAGGGGTTCTGGGTGCAGAATTCCTGGGGAGACGAGTGGGGCGATGACGGCTTGGCGTTATGGCTCTATGAAGATTGGGCAAATAATGTGATGGACGGCTGGGTAATACAGCTGGCCTTACCCACACCTCAAGTATTCGATTTAGGCCTGAATGCCGGAGCTGCATCCAGCGCAAATAACAGAGCGGAGAAGGGGGCACCGGCTCGCTTCGCCATCGAAGAGCACTTTGTCCATTTGGATGACGGAAAATACCACGACAGCGGCCGCTATTGGAGCAATAAAGATCATATGTCGGTGGTGCAGAGTGCTTTGGCCAACAGCGGTTGCCAGCATCTACTCTTGTACGCACACGGTGGGCTCAATTCAACCAAAGCGTCTGCTACGCGTATTGCAGCGATGAAACCGGTGTTCCTTGCCAACGGAATTTACCCGTTTCACTTTATGTATGACACTGGCTTGCTAGAAGAACTGAAGGACGTCATCTTTGGTAAAAGCAGGAGGGCAGAGCGAGTAACGGGTGGAGTGAGAGACTGGTTCGATCGACGTATTGAGAATGCCACTCGCAAGCCCGGCCGAGCCCTCTGGCGTGAAATGAAGTTCGGTGCTGAAGCGCCTTTTCGGCGGACATCTGACGACGGTACCGACGTACTTGAACGCCTGCTGTCGAGCTTACCCCAGGGCATGCAGATTCATGTTGTCGGACACTCAACAGGAGCCATCTTGCACGCTCATTTATTGGCGAGGCTTGCACAAATCGATCCCGCGCAGCAGGTATCCACATGCGCCTTACTCGCGCCCGCGGCGACAAATGCGCTATTCGAAGCTAAATACCGCCCGCTACTGGAGGCTGGATTGATTGGCCAGTTAAACATCTACAATCTAACCGACAAGCTCGAACGAGACGATACCGTAGCGAAAATCTACGGTAAGTCGCTGCTCTATCTGGTATCCCGTGCTTTTGAAGAGCGATACAAGGCCCCGATACTCGGGATGGAGAAATATAACAAACAGATCGATGGAAAAGGGCACCCTCTAGAATTCGTGTACGCACGAAGCACCGACCGCGGCCGCTCACGCAGCGACACTCACGGCGGCTTCGACAATGACCCAGCCACAATGAATGATGTTTTGAAGCAGATCCTTGGTGGAAGCCCAGATCGGCCATTCAAAAAGTCTGATCTGGAATACTAATTCTTGCCTCAGGCGGCGAGCGACTCGGAGAGAAACAAGCTGGCAAGTTTGATCGATTATAAATAGCGAGGCAATCCAGCTTGGGTTGAAGCTTTCGATATAAGCATTTTGGGTTGGCTTGCCTGGCTGAATCAGTTTTAAGGCAACTCGGTGTTCGTATGCCCATTGATCCAAAGCCTTACTGGTAAACTCTGGCCCCTGATCGGTACGTATCGCAGATGGATAACCTCGAAACTGCGCTATAGCATCCAATACACGAGCAACATAATCACCGCTGATACTGTGGGAAACCACCAAATCCAATGACTCTCTGGTGAAGTCATCCACAATTGTCAGAATCTTAATTCTTCGGCCATTGGCTGTAGCATCCATCACAAAATCACCCCAAACCAATGGTATCTGCGAGAGGTTTCATAAAACAATTTTGAACGTGTTCTATCAGGTAACTTTTAGGAAAAAGCTCTATGGTGATATTGCTGAACTTCAAAAAGACCTGGACGAATGGGTTGATTACTATAACAATGAGCGAACTCATCAAGGAAAAATGTGCTGCGGCAGAACGCCAATGGAAACTTTGTTTGATGGTAAATCGATCTGGGTAGAAAAGAATTTAGCCCAGATCAGGTCTGAGCTACTACAACTTAGATAATATGATAACTGGGCCTGGCTGGCCTTTAACCTTGTAGGAACAGGAGATCAAGTGAACGCATTTAAAGGCTTTATAAGCTTCATTTTTCTTTTAGTGTCATTACCGCTATTCGCACAACCATCCGTTGTCAGTATCGACCGCCAAACTCCAGCAACATCACCAACCAATGCCAATGCTGTCGCATGGCGTATTATTTTTAACGAAAACGTTACGGGAGTCGGGAGCGCAGATTTTAATCTCACAGGGCCAACGGGGGCGTCTCTTGGAGTTGCAGGTTCCGGAACAACTTACGATGTGACAATTTCAGGAGGAAATCTAGCCTCGTTAAATGGGACGGTTAGTCTGTCAGTAGCACCCGGAGCCACCATTAACTCGGTTTCAGGCGGCCAAGCGCTGGTCGATGGAGTGCCGACTGGTACTAACGTCAACACTTACCTGATTGACAACATTGCACCGAGTACCCTTAGCTTTAATCGCGGCGTACCAGCCAGTGAGTTTACCGATAGCGACAGCATAACGTGGTTGGTAAGCTTTAACGAAGATGTAAGCGGAGTAGACCTGAACGATTTCGCCGTAACTGGCCCTACAGGGGCAAGTATTGCTGTTACTCAACTTACTGCCTCTACGTATAATGTTCAACTGAGCGGAGGGAATTTATCAGGGCTCAATTCTGCTGTGGGCCTGAATCTGAATACGCCAAGCATTACCGATATAGCAGGCAATAGCTTGCCTAATGCTGAACCTGCGCTAGATCAACTGTATCAATTGCAGAACCCACTAATCGTTGCGGCTCCTGCAGTCGCGGTTAGCGCTGGGGTTGGTAAGGATCAGCCTCTTGGGCTTTTGGCCATGATAACCCTACTGCTTTCGCTTGCTTGGTTTGGTGTTATGCGAACTCGCTAATGCGTACCGTTAATGACCCCAGGAGCCATTAGCGATGGCTCTTGTATTTTAGGTAGTAGAGAGAAGTCTACGTCATGTACGTCTAAAAACCGCCTTGGGGATGTGGCGGTCAATTTTTGTTGTGGAATAACTGGACGCCCAAGTTAATCCCTAGACAATCCTTGGCAGAAATCCTCCAATTCTCAGAGAGTTAACTAAGCCAGCGTACAGCTAAATCTGCAAACTGTCAGATTTTCCATACGAGTTTCAATAGCTTCCTTTTTTCCTAGTAAATTTAAAAATTATTCGTCCATATGTGTCTCAAATCTGAGAGAACTATAGGAAAGTTACATCGGCCAAAATTTTGTAGGAGCAATATCGTATCCTTGTTTCTTTTATATCGTTTAATTACGTGTGGGATGAAACAATTCCTCAATTAGATGGTATCTGGCAAGCTGAACGAGATTCACCTATTATGGTGCCATTGTGTGTATGTCGAGGTATATCCGTTGGACTCGAACGATTCTAGAGATCAATTTACAGGTTGGATTGCTCAGGCTAAGTTTAGAAGGCCAAAGCATGCTATTGAGCTTGTTCGGCGAGACGCCTTGCTCCAATGCCTTCAAAGTCAGCTGAACAGTGCGACTCAACTTGTGCTTTTTACCGCGCCTGCTGGTTTTGGTAAAACCAGCAGCATTTCCCAATGGCTTGATGAATTTGACGAGAGAACCCAGATAGCCTGGTTGCAGCTGGATTCTGCCGATAGAGAATCGAAGGCATTATTGGCAAACATCATTTTGGCACTTGCAGAGGCCGGTTGTGATATGTGCGAGTTGGAACTCGCGGCAAGACAGGGTGCTCTCGATGCACCCAATCGGGTTGTGATCTCTGCGATTGTTGCCAAGCTGGATGATTGTCTTGAAGATAAGCAACGTTTATTCCTCATTCTGGATGATTACCATCTTGTAGACAATGAAGCTGTGAATTCCTGTATTGATTTGCTGCTTCAGTTGGCAAGCCCCAAGCTATGCTTGATCTTATCTTGTCGATATAGGCCGGAATTGAAAATCTCTAAGCTTCGTTTGCAGGGTAGAATCATAGAGCTTGGGGATGACATACTTCGTTTTCTTCCGTCCGAGATAGATTGCCTATTTGGCGAGAGCTTTCCCCCTGAATTCCAACAACTATTAATTGATAAAACCCAGGGTTGGGTTGCTATGTTGCAGCTTGCCAAAATTTGGGGGCAGCCAGCGTTATTGGAACATTTTGATGGCGCCGTCGATGGGTTGGCAGAGTATATGACGGAACAGGTGATTGCTGATCATACCGATGATGAACAACAGTTTTTGCTCGATACTTCCGTATTAGAACAGGTCAGCGTTGATCTGGCTGATTATATTAGAGCAAGCAACGACAGCCATTATTATTTTCATCGCCTGGTAAGGCTGACCCCCTTAGTGTCAAATTCGGGCGGAATTCTCCGATACCATCCCTTGTTGAGAGACTTTTTGCAACGACGTTTGCAACACCAAAATCCTGAGCGCTGGCAAAACAAGTCTCAAAAAGCAGCAGAGTGGTTCGAGAATCAAGGGGATATTCTTAATGCTGTTAGGCTATACACCCAGGCAAGCTCCTATGAAGAAGCGTATCAGTCATTTTCTCGAGTCGGCGGCTGGCAAATTATGACTAGCCTGGGGCATCAATTGATGGGGCAGTTGCTTTCTTATTTCCCCGCGCAATGGCTTGATAAAAAAGCAGATTTGGTCCTATTTAATGCCTATTTATCGATCAAGCAAGGCGAGCTGAGCAAAGCTCAGGCCCTGTTTCAAAGAGTGTTGCGTCAGCAGGGGGCTGACATTGAAGCTTCGGCAGCTTTACCATTAAATTCTGATTTGGGAATGGTTTCTCTCATTCTCAGTTTGTATGCCGATGAGGAGGTTGACCAGCTTACGCTGAATCGCTTGGAAGAGGCTTTGGCTTCAATCGGAAGGGATGAAACCGACGTCGAAGCTGTACTGCTTTCAGGCCAGTTTCTTTGTGAGTATTACCTGGGCAATATTACTCGTTCCATCAATTTGGCCAAGCGAGCGATACAGACGCTCCAAGCCCTTGAGTTGCCGTATGCGCAAGATTACTTTTACCTCCACCTTGCAAACGGCCAAATGTATATGTTGGAGCTCGAAGAATGCCGCGCCAATATTGAACAAGGCATCCAGTTTGCAGAGGAAAACTTTGGTAAGTTGGGAAATCTTACCGCAGCGGGCCAGGTTGTATTGGCGCAAAGCCACTATATGGCAAATGAAATTGAGAAAGCACAAACTCTTTTGGATAAGGCATTGCCTACAGTTTGCGATGGTGATAGCTGGCATGAAATTTTGGTGCCTGCTCTTACGACCGCTATGCAATGTGCAGCCGAAAGAGGTGGAAAGGAAGAATTGCAAAACGTTTTCGAATCAGGCGTAACCCTTGCTAAACAACGCAAGCTGTCAAGGCTTCAGGAATCTCTAACAATTACTCATGCGGAAATATTGTGTCGTCTTGGTGATATAGAAGACGCAGCGGACTGGATGTCGAATATCGAAATTAAAGATTATTCAACCGCTTTTTATTGGCAACTGGAGGCCCAGCGTTGTTTGTGTCGTTGTCGCTACTGGTTCATCAAGGGGGAGCTTTCCCAGGCCAAAAGTTGTTTACAGAATTGGGAGAGTTTCCGTCAACGCTTCAGTCTGGAGAAGCTTCCTTTGCTGGAGCTTCAATACAGCATCTGGAATGGTTTGCTGGACTTTGAAATGTCTGAAGGGGTCGATGCGAGACAAGCATTATTTCATCATTTGAATGAGCATTGGCTTAAGATGTTGAGTAACCTGAATTTACGTCTTGTGCTGGAAGTGGGTGAACCTATTGTGCCGTTGCTGAGAGGCTGTCTGCAGCAAGCAAAACATTCCATGCTTAGTAGTCGCTATAGCCAGTTACTTAAGCATATAATCAGCAAGATAGCGATCAATGACGTTGCCGGCGAGCTATTCAGTACCAGAGAGCTCGAAGTCTTACGATCCCTTGCTCAGGGAAACGTTAACAAACGAATTGCCCGGGAGCTGGACATGACGGAAAATACCGTTAAATTTCATCTGAAGAAGATTTACAAAAAGCTTGGTGTTGACAAGCGCATCGCTGCGGTGAATGAAGCGAGGCGTTTAGAACTACTTTGACAGCTGTTTGTCTGGACTACCCATTCGGGTAGTCATCTGAATTTTAACTACCCAAAAAACACGGGTTGTTACCCCTTTTATCCTTTGTTGTTTTCCTGCTAGACACTTACCATAAAAATCTCACAAACAAGAGGTTTTGCTATGCGTTTGGGTATTGACGTAGGGGGTACCAACACGGATGCCGTGCTCATCTGTGATAAAAAGGTACTGGCATCGACCAAGCAGCCAACCAGTGAAGATATCGCTGGAGGTATTATTGCGGCGATTCAACAAGTGGCGACCGATGCTGGGATCACTTACAGCGAGATCAAAGCGGTCATGATCGGTACAACTCAGTTCACCAATGCCTTCGTTGAGCGGAAACGCCTGGATCGTGTCGCGGCAATTCGTCTGTGTTTGCCGGCTAGCCAAAGTTTGCCTCCCTTTTCCGACTGGCCTTCCGATCTGCTTGAGGCGATTGATGCGCGTTACTATTTGAGTGCGGGAGGTTACGAATATAACGGTGAACAAATATCTCCGCTGGATACTGGAGATCTGGAGAATATCGCCAGTGACCTGAAAAAAAGAGATATTCACTCAGTGGCTATTAGCAGTGTTTTTGCGCCTGTGCAGTCCGAGATGGAAGAGAGGGCCGCTGAAATTCTCAAGCGCTACAATCCCAACTTGGCGATTACTTTGTCAAAAGACATTGGCCGAATTGGCTTGTTGGAGCGTGAAAACGCCGCGATTATGAATGCTAGCCTTGCCAGTCATGCTAAAAAGGTCGTAGCTTCGTTTAAAAAGGCTCTTCTCGCGCTGGGAATTTCTGCACCTTTTTACCTCACTCAGAATGACGGAACCTTGATGCAGGCTGAGCAGGTCGCTCAGTTCCCAATTCTTACGTTTTCCTCCGGCCCAACCAATAGCATGCGTGGTGCCGCTTGGCTTTCCGGGATCAATAGCGGTCTGGTTGTGGATATTGGCGGCACCACAAGCGATATCGGTGCTCTTCTAAATGGCTATCCTCGTGAGTCCTCCGTTAGTGTCGATATCGGCGGTGTGCGCACCAATTTTCGAATGCCTGATGTGTTGGCGCTTGGGGTCGGCGGTGGAAGTCTGGTGGCAAAAACGGGTCAGGTTGGCCCGAAATCTGTCGGCCATGAGTTGCTGAGTGCCGCTAAGGTTTTTGGTGGTGAGACACTAACTGCAAGCGATGTGGCTGTTGCCTCGGGCAGAGCCCGCTTTGGTAACAAAGAAAGACTCAGTGATATTTGTCCAACATTAATTGAGCAGGCCCTTGTATCCATACAAGAGCAGCTTGAAGAAGGGGTTGATCGTATGAAAACCCAGGCGGGTGAACTGCCTGTAATTTTAGTCGGCGGAGGCTCCATTCTGCTTGGTGATGTATTGGAAGGGGCTTCAGACATCGTACGTCCGCCTCATTTTGCTGTCGCAAATGCAGTTGGCGCCGCTATTGCCCAGGTAGGTGGTGAGGTTGATAAGGTCTATGGCTATGCAAGCACTCCCAGAGAGGAGGCCATTGCCGATGCGAAGGCAAAAGCGATTTCCTCAGCGTTCGAAGCTGGGGCCAGTGAAGACTCAATTGCCATTATTGATATCGAGGAAGTTCCTTTAGCGTATTTACCGAACGGTGCAGTGAGGGTCAGGGTAAAAGCCGTTGGAGATTTGGCGGACCAAGCAGTGAGTGAGGGACAAAATGAAAATTCGTAAGCAGGATCTGGAGCCAATTGCAGAAGGGGCTGCATTTCTGGGAACAGGGGGTGGCGGAGACCCCTATATTGGTCGTTTGGTTGCGGAAGCATTGTTTGAACGCTATGGCGAACCGGAAATGATCGAAGCATCGGAACTGGATGATGACGCGAATGTATACATTTCCGCAATGATGGGGGCGCCCACTGTATTGGTGGAAAAAATTATTGGTGGTCCGGAATTGGATCTTGCTATTTCCGCACTCGAAAAATACACAGGTCGCCAGGCTGATGCGATTCTCCCGGCTGAAATGGGGGGATGCAACTCTATGCTGCCGCTAGCGGTAGCGGCAATGCGTGGTCTACCTGTCATCAATGCGGATGGCATGGGGCGAGCATTTCCAGAACTGCAGATGGTAAGTTTTAACGTCCACGGCGTTAGCGCCAGCCCGATGTCAATGGCAAACGAACATGGCGAATCGATCATTATTAATGCCCGCGATAGTCATGAAACAGAAAACAAAGCCAGGCAGCTGATCATTGGCATGGGGGGGAGTGCAGCGATCTCCTGCTACCCCATGAGCGGGGCCAAGGTAAAACAAACTGCGATACCAGGTACGTTGAGCCTTGCTAAGGGCATTGGCGAATCGTTGAGTCAAGGCCGAAAACAGAATAAGCCCATTGATAACCTAGTTGATTATTTGGCGGGTACAAAATACTACTCACAGGCGCGCCGATTATTCAGTGGGAAAATTGAGAGTATAAGCAATAGGGTGGAAGGAGGGTTCACCTTGGGCGAATGCCATATTCGTGGAATTGGCGAGAAATCTCAACAAATCCTGACGGTCGAGTTTCAAAATGAAAATCTAATCGCGCGTCTGGATGGCCAATTGATTGCCATGGTTCCCGACTTGATTTGTCTGGTGGATACCGATACTGGAACACCCATTACCACCGAAGCCCTTAAGTACGGCCAACGCTTATGCGTTATCGCGGCTAACGTACCGCCTATTATGCGCAGTGAGAAGGCGCTCAATATTTGGGGGCCAAGGGCATTTGGGTATGATTTTGACTTTACACCAATAGAAAAACTATAAAACTTTAGGGTAGGAGAGTGGTATGAAAACGAAAAGAACACAGTTGGCAACGGCTGTCGGTTTGGCTCATTTAAGTGCAATTGCCCACGCCCAGCAAGAGCTTGCATTGGAAGAAATTGTGGTTACAGCTGAACAGCGTGAGGAAAGCTTGCAGGAAGTGCCTGTGTCAGTAACCGCCTTTGGTGAAAACGACATCGCCTCGGCGGGTATCGAAAGCAGTCAAGATTTTATTAACCTGACTCCAAATGTCACTCTCGACGATTCATTTACGGTTGGAAACACTTTTGTCACGATTCGAGGTGTGGCTCAGATTAATAATGCGGATTCTCCAGTGGCAGTGGTTATTGATGGTGTACCACAGGGTAATCAGAAGCAGTTCAAACAAGAGCTGTTTGATATCGAACGCATCGAAGTGCTACGGGGACCGCAAGGCGCCCTGTATGGGCGTAACGCTATTGGCGGTGCCATCAACATTGTCACCAAGCAAACCGGCAATGAGCTGGACGGCTTCCTTCGACTTGGCGTGAGTAATGGGAGTGGCAAAAAACTATCGGCAGGAATCGGAATGCCCCTGGTGGAGGATACACTTTTTCTGCGCTTAGCCGGGAATTATAAAGATAGCGACGGCCTGATCGAAAATGTGACGCTTAGGCGTAATGTCGATGAAAGTACCTCAAAGGACGCCAGGTTAAAACTACTTTGGCTTGCCTCCGACTCTATCAGTGTAGATTTTCGATACAACTATTCGGATTTGGAAGGCGGCGCTATTTCAGATTCAGCTCTCGGCCCAGGAGCTCAGCTTAATAGCAATCGTATATTACAGCCAAGTTCGAATATTCTAGGCCACAGTCAACGTCAAATCGACGGCTTCAGTGCGAAGCTTGACTGGGAAGTAGGCGAGGGAACGTTGAGTTACATCGCCGCTTACACGGACCTGACGGAAAACTACTTCGGTGATTTAGATTTTACTGCTGCGGAGTTCCTTGATCAGGCTCAGGATCTTGACGTTAAGCTTAAGAGCCAGGAGCTGCGATATACCTCTGCAGATGAGGAATCATTTCGCTGGATTGCTGGTGCTTATTATCAGCAAACTGACCGCAGCTTGAGTACCGTTGCTAGGGTAGAGCCGGCATCTGCAGGTTTGTTTGGCGGGAGCGGCTATATCACCCTAGTTAACACGCTGGACGACAACGACAATACAGCAACGGCAGTGTTTAGTCAGTTTGAATACGATCTTAGTGAAGAAACTGAATTGTCATTTTCTTTGCGGTACGACAGAGATGAGCGAGATCAAATTTCTTCGGGCAGAAGTGCAACTTTCAGTGCCTGGCAACCTAAACTGACCTTAACACATTTGCTTAATGACGATCACATGGTCTATGCGACTTACAGCACGGGATTTCGTTCTGGTGGATTTAATGCGGACGGCAGTTTGTTCAGTGATGAAAATCTTAGCAACTACGAGCTGGGTTTCAAAAGCAGCTTATGGCAACAACGTATACTCTTGAATGGTGCCGCCTACTTTTCACAGAGCAAAGATTTTCAGTTCTTCTTTATTGACCTAAATCGTGGCGGAGCGCAGGTCATTGACAATATCGATAAGACGGATATTAAAGGACTGGAGCTGGAATTTCAGATGTTGCTAGCAGAGAATCTTCGAGTGTTTGGTGGGCTTGGCATTACCGACAGTGAAATTAAATCGTTCGGAGATTTCCCTGATCAAGTCGGAAATCACACACCAAAAACTACTCGATTTACTGGGAATCTGGGTATTCAGCATACGATAGGCATCAATAGTGATTGGCAAATAGTTAGCAGACTTGATGCGGAACGGCGAGGAAGGAAGTTCTGGCATCCCGATAACATTGAGAATCAGGACCCTCTGACGCTATTATCAGCACGCTTATCTTTGCAGTCGGATGATGTCAGTTTCAGTTTGTGGGGCCGAAACTTGAGCAATGAGCGATACTATGCAGACTTCAACGACTTAAGTTACACGGGCTTACCGTCGGGTCAGGATATCGGGTTTTTGGCTCAACCACGCAGCTACGGACTGGATTTCGAAGTCAGATTTAAGTAGAAAACATATCCAATACGCTGTGATTTTTGTGATAAGCAAATGGATCTGCAGAGAAATCCTGGAATGGACATTAGGCTACTAGGATTGTTAACTTGAGGTGCTCTTTAGAGAGTCGTCTGTTACTCCGACTCTCCCTTTTTTGCGAAGCTAGAAATCAAAGACATATGACTCTGTAATCAGTCAGAGGGGGATTCTGTCAGCCCCATGTGGCGCAAATAGCCTAAGTGGACAAGGACAAGCTAACGTCGTTCAAACACTTATAGCCGGGGGTATGCTCGCTATGGTGTCTTGGACGGTTTTCACCACTCACGAACTTACCAAGAATCAAACCTTGTTGTTATGGCGTGTCCAGCAATTGGCGCTAGCGCAAGATGACGATCGATAACGAATTCGAACTCGTTAAACAATGGATCGCTGGCCGCCAGGAAAACGGCCAGGGTGACCCCGAGCTCGAAACCCTCCTACTTGACGCCTATCAGAATGGCGAACACAAAATCAGCAACGGTTGTAACTTTGTTAACGAATTGCGTTGGCCGTGGCCGCGCCATCCTGCTTGTGTCGTTCATGATCGCTTGTACAGACTGAAGGCAGGGCGCTCGTATGCTGATCGCATGATGCGTCGATTGAATGGATATTTCGGCCGCCCTGGTCGCGGCTGGATTCGCTGGGCAGGTGTGCGTGTTGGCGGCTGGTGGGCATA
>NZ_BAABWJ010000004.1:0-371534 GCF_040372805.1 Pseudoteredinibacter isoporae | reverse complement strand
TGGTCATGATGTCAGCTTTAGCGGGCATGGTAGCCTTAAGGTTGAAAAAGAATCGTTCTGTATAAATAAGTGGTGCGAAAATGTCGTGCAGTGCTTGGGGGCCTCGAAGGTAAGAGTATAAGAAGATTGGGCTATGCAAAAGGCCGTGCACTGCACGGCCTTTTGCATTGAATTCTCAATACAATTATTCTGTTTATGCTGAACACATGAGTATGCCAATGACTATCAGTAGTGTAATTTGATTCGGATGCGCTTTGGTGATTTTTGGGTGATTCTGTATAAACTATCGATCAGTATTTGAGAGTGGGGCATCCACTATGTGGATCAGGTATGGTAGCCCCTGTGATTACTTCGCTTCAATAATGAGAAAGTTCTGTAAAGCTTCTGACCACTCGATCGTTGCATTTTTTCCGGGTTCCGGAAAGTCATTTAAAATGAATGAGCGTGAAATCCCTCGTGCGAATTCCTGCCCCAAGCCCGCAACTTCAAAATTATGTTCACTGGTCATTTTCCCATTGATAAATAGCTTTAGCGTGTGATGACCGAGAGAGTAAGCCCCCCAATTCACTGTTGCGCCAAAGCCATTTTCTTCTTTCCCATCACAAATTGAGTTTGTATCAGGGCGAGTTGATCCGTAAGGGATTTCTATTAGTGGGCCGTTATCTATTTGGTATTGTACTGCGTTTACGGTAATGGGGCTTTCATAGCATGCCCACCCTCGGATGAGGTTTATGCCGCTGACTGTTTCTCCGTCTCTTGGGGATTCAAGGTTATGGTGGAGGGCGCCAGATCCTTCATATCCTTCTGTCCCCTGAACATTGACGATGGTCCTTGTAGATCGGGTTGAGGTTCGGCCGTTTACTGTGTTGATATAGTACTCAAGGTCAACATAGTTCGTTCCACGAGCCATTCCCTCGATGATGTCAGAGTAATACGTGACTTTGCCTGGGATGGCTGGGCTTATATCCGCGCATTGCTCAATTCTGGAGCCAATTAGATCGACCTCGTAGCGAACAACAGAGTGCGACACGCTCTTTTGAATTGAAGAAACACCCTCATTGCAGGCGGGGGATATCACTAGGTCTACTTTAAATGCTTGATTCTCAAATATCAGCGATGGAGATATTGTCACCGTTTGAGCCGAAGTCTCCTCTGGAATTGAAAGCATTGCGAACGCTGAGATGAGTGCTTGAGTACACATGTTTTTCATTCTGTCTTCTCTATTTCTGAACATTGATGGCTCAAAAACCCGAGCTTAGATCTGCCGGTTGCATCTATATCGTCGAGCGAAACTCATCAGTCATTGATCGAATCGAGGGATTGTAACTGAAGGGGGTATCAATAGAGGTAAAATTAGTACTTTTGGACGTCTTTAAGGCGGTTTTCAATTTGGGGGTTATTAAGTCTGTTGTTGGCTCAAGTGGGTATGCTGAGCTGCTTTCCCAAAGTGTTATGTCGGATTTGAGTTGGAGAGGGGAATCCAGCTAGAGTGGAAATAAGAGTCCCCCAATTCACCTGGAATACGGGAATTAAAAAGTGTTGCATACAAAGACATTGTTGTTTGATTGGCATTTACTTTGGGAGGTAATACTAACATTCGAAGACACCCTTCGACCCCAATGCGCTTTCATCAATGCATGCAACATAGAATGGAATGAAAACCTCCTGTCTAATGAATGTGAATACCAATGAGCGTATATGTTTCTCTTCGCAGACCACGGACGTTGTGCTGCGTTATCAATAGATAATACATAACCGATTGACTCGCCAACTTTGAAGCGCAATATGAGTCGCCAAGTTAAAATAAAATTCTGAAATGACAAAACTATTGCAAATATGGAAAGGGAAGAAGAATTAAAGGTGTCTGCTTGAATGTGAAGTAGATGCACTCCGAGGATAAGAAATGTCTCTTATTCCTCAAATATTGGAACAGGCACCACCGTGCAGTTGAAAAACGGTGATGGCCTATTTGGGGGGCATTCGGTCTTAAATTCTTGTATTTCCTTTTCTACGAGCTCGATGACTTATTATTGTCATCAATGCCCCCAATAGCAGGAGTCCCCATAGTGGAAGGGAAGGAACTCCTTGTGCACCCGCGCTCGGAGCGTTGCTGACGATTCCGAAATAGCTGACGAACATATGATAGTCAATCGGCGCAAAAATAAATGAACCCCCCGAGTCCGCGAGAAGCGGCCCGGTGTCGCCGGAGTTATGGGCTATCGACACGTAGTCGGTACCGCTATTGGCATAAACACCAATGTAGTAAAGGCCAGGTTGCAGTTGGACGCTATTGAATGTGAACTCATCCAGATTGGTATTGTTGCCACTTCTTGTCACATTGCTGTAAGAAGTACGGTTTATTCGCACAGCTGCGCCGGAGTCGACGACGTTATAAGGCGCTGTGCTCTCCCGAATGGTGTATTCATAAATCGTGGCGCTGGGTTGGGTGGAGTCGCTAAGGTTCATAGCGCGGGTAATGACGGTAGGGGCGGAAATCGAGATTTGGGTGTACAAAATAAATTGACCACTTCCTATAGACTGGTTGTTAAAGTCATCACTCGCCGCCACATTAAATCCTGTGATACGGTCTTCCAGTGTGCTTTCCTGCGCAAAAGCCTGGGTGCTTGCTTGGAGTAGGGTGAATACGACGAATGTAAAAAAAGCTTTATGGTTACATAGAATCACGAGGACTTCCCATTGTATGCGTTGTTTTATTATTCGGGTTCATGCCATTGAAGACTAATCTGTGTCTTACCAGTATTGACGGTAGTACCAAAAGTTTCCACTCAATTGGTTTGACGAAGTGATTTAGCTGCTGTTCGGTTGATACTTGCGTCGCCGTGCATTCTAGATAGCTCGCATTAATCGTTTCTGAATAAAAATAAAACAAATGAAGTTTCTGTGGGACTGTCCTGAAAGGCCCGGTTTTTGTTCCGAAAAGATGTGTCTGCTTTAGAAATTTTATTATTTTCTATACGTGGAGTTTGAATCTCAGCGTTTCTTCTTCCATAACTTTATGGTCGAGTGTCTACCTAACATTTCCCAAGGCTTTTCATTTTCTATAGAAGTGGTGCTCGTCGTGACTGTTTCAATAAAAACGGTGATGTAAGTGCGAAGAATCTTATGGTTGTTTGCCTGCTTTGTTCATTTCTCTTTTGCTCAAATTGATGCACCTGCTGGATTAATTTCCGCAGGCCTGAATCTTGGAGACGGTTTTTCATAATTTTTTCGAGTAGTGGGACTCACTCTTCATGAACAAGCGCTAACAGTGTAGATGGTGTGAAGATAGCCCACAATCGCACGGATGTGTTCGGTTGTGATTTGGATGCGTCGATTCGCGTTGATGAGGCAGGTGCGGCGCTTGGGTTTTAATTTTTTTCAGCGGGTTTTGATGAGTTTGGGCCCTAAGATTACCGCTCAATAATGGTGATGCTTGTGCGATTGGTGGGGTAGATCGTACAGGCGTTGGGAGTGACTAATAAAAGACAGTGGGTTTAGAAAGGGATTAGAGCCGCATTGTTCTAGCGGCTCTTCTTTATTCTTATCATAACGATAGGGCTTTTATCGGTAGAATCCGATTGTGCCGTGAAGCGACCTCTGGGTTACTGTGTCGTCGTGCCTAGCGCACGGTAACAATACACTTTCCTGCTTCGATATCGTGGGTCACTCGCGTGACGTAATAATGCACATCTTCCATGACTAAACTCTCTCCCCTTGATGGAACTGCTGGCATAAGAACATCTCTTAGTGCCAAGCCTGAGAGTTCCACCTCAATGGTGATAGGTATCATAGTCTTTCCTACATAAAGCTTTGTAACGTATCAAGCCTGGACCATTCGGCAAGCAGCATGGGCAGGTTCGACAAGGCGCGCATTCTACAAGAAAAAACTGTATAAAAACCAAACAATTTACACTAAATGAGGCCTAGGGCGACAAAAATGTCCATTTCCATGAGCGTGCCCAAATGGAGTGCGTTTTATCGGTGTATTTCTTTGCTTTGTGGCGCGTTTTAACCCGAATTTGGCTCGTTCTACCAAGGCTCAATTGGCAGGCAAAACTTGCTAGAATAACGTGACATGCTTGACGGCTGGAGTCTGAAACTCGGCTGAAAACCCAAAACCAATAACATGCGATAAATAGCCTGATGATTACATTTACCCTGAACCAACAAGCGCAAGCGGTTGACGCCGAGGCAGATATGCCATTGCTTTGGGCGCTGCGCGATATTCTGCAAATGACCGGCACCAAGTACGGCTGCGGGAAGGGCCTTTGTGGTGCTTGTACCGTACACCTTGATGGTACGCCCATTCGTTCCTGTCTCACGCCTTTGTCGATGGTGGCGGGTAAATCCATTACCACTATCGAGGGTTTATCTAAGGATGGCAGCCATCCCGTCCAGGAAGCCTGGAAGGATATTGATGTGCCTCAGTGTGGCTATTGCCAGCCCGGACAAATGATGAGTGCGGCGGCTTTACTGGCGTACAACGCGATGCCCAATGATGAGGATATCGACAATGCCATGAGCGGAAACATTTGCCGCTGCGGGACCTATCCTCGCATTAAGGAAGCCATCAAGAGGGCTGCCAAAGCCGGACAGGAGGAGACAGCATGAGCAAACAATCCCTACAGGGTATCCATCAGCTGAATCGACGTCAGTTTTTGCAGGCAAGCGGTGTTGCGGCAGGTTCTGGACTGCTGCTTGGTGCTCCTTTGACGCAGGCCGCCCCCAAAGCGGTGCCTATGGATTTGATCAGTGGTGCAAAAACGAGTAACGACGACTTTTTGCGGTTGAATCTATTTGTTGAGCTCGCGCTCGATGGCACGGTAAGAATTGTGTGTCACCGTTCTGAAATGGGGCAGGGCATTCGCACTGGCTTGCCTCAAGTGTTAGCGGACGAGATGGGGGCCGACTGGAATAAAGTTCAGGTGGTTCAAGGGCAGGCCAATACGGAATATGGTTCCCAAAATACTGACGGCTCTCGCAGTGTGCGTAACTTCTATTTGCCCATGCGTAAAATGGGGGCGGCCGCGCGGGAAATGCTGCGGCAAGCCGCGGCTAAAAAGTGGGGTGTGAATGTTGAAAGTATTTCCGTCGATCGGCATCAATTGAGCGATGGAAAGCAAACCGCCAGCTTCGCTGAAATGGCGAGTCTGGCGGCCCAGGAAGCGTTGCCTAAGCTTGATAGCCTAAAACTGAAATCGAAAAAAGAATTTAACTATATTGGCAAGCCCATTTCAGGCGTTGATGTGCCTGATTTTATTCAGGGCAAGGCGACTTTTGGTGTGGATGTTCAATTGCCAGATATGGTTCACGCCAGTATTGAACGCAGTCCGGTGTTGGGTGGCAAGCTGCTATCACTTGATGCCAAGGACGCTCTCGCGGTATCCGGTGTGCTCGCCGTTGAAAAAATTCAAGGCAAACCATTGCCTGCCGCGTTTAATGCCGTTGAAGGCGTCGCTGTCATTGCAACAAACACCTGGGCTGCACAGCAGGGGCGAAAAAAGCTTAAATTACAGTGGGATTTAGGTGCAAACAAAACGCACAGCAGCAAAACGTATGATCAAACCCTGGCGAACAGCCATCAACAAAATGAAGGCAGTCTGAATGTATTCCAGCAGGGTGACGTTAACGCAGCGTTCGCCAAAGCGGATCATGTGGTTGAGGCGAGCTATCATGTACCGTACCTGGCTCATGCCTCTATGGAGCCTCCTGCGGCCAGTGCCATATACCAAGATGGGCGTTGCGAAGTGTGGGCTTGTACCCAAACGCCACAATCGGCGCAGCGTCAGATTGCTGCCAGCTTGGGCATCAAGCTGGAGCAGGTGACTGTGCATGTGACGTATCTTGGTGGTGGTTTTGGGCGTAAGTCGAAACCGGACTTTGTCGCCGAAGCGGCGTTGTTGGCCAAGCAATTGGGCAAGCCCGTTAAAGTGACATGGAGCCGCGAAGACGATATTCGCCATGATTATCTGCATGCGGTTTGTGACACTCAGCTGAAAACCGCCGTGGACAAAAACGGAGCGATTACGGCCTGGCAGGGCAGCACGGCTTTTCCATCCATTGGCGCGACGTTTGGGCCTGCCGACAGCATGGCCGCTTGGGAATTGGATCAAGGCTTCCACGATTTTCCTTTTGAGGTGCCGAACGTTGAGCTGAAACGTCGTAAGGTGAATGCGCACATGCGAATTGGCTGGCTTCGTTCCGTGATCAATATTCCCATGGCGTTTGCGAATGGCAGTGTGATGGGAGAGATGGCGGCAGCCGCCAAAATGGACGCTAAAGATTTCTGGCTGAAATCTCTCGGTTCCGATCGCAATATTAAGCCGCGCGTAGACAGTTACAGCAATTATGGGAACAAGATTGGGGAGTATCCCTACGAGACTGCACGCGCAAAAGCGGTCATTGAGCGGGTGTGTAAACATGCCCACTGGGATGCGCCAAGGGAAAAAGGCATCGGTTTGGGTCTGGCTTATCATTACAGCTTTCTTGCCCACGTGGCGGTTGTCGCGAAAGTGGCTTGGGATGGCAGCACGCCCAAGCTGCTGGCTTTGTACAGCGTTATCGACGCTGGGCAGGTGGTGAATCCGGATCGCGTGAAATCTCAAATGGAGGGCGCCATGATCTTCGGCACCAGCATTGCGATGTACAGTGAAATTACCACGCTTGATGGCCAGGTGGAGCAGGGGAATTTTGATGGTTATCGTTTGACCCGAATGAATGAAAGCCCGGATATTCACATCGACATAGTCGAGGCGGATGATGCGCCGCGTGGTGTTGGTGAGCCCGGTGTGCCACCTGTGGCTCCGGCCATTGTCAATGCCATTGCCAATGCTGGAGGCCCCAGAATTCGCCGTTTACCCGTCGCGAAAACCCTTGGGGTATAAAAAGCCGCAATCAGCCGCTTCCTCAATTGATTTGGCCCTTGGCCGATGGTAAAGTTTGCGCCCGAATTTAGCCCGCCAAAAAGCGGGCTTTTTCGTGCTGAACATACTTCTACAATGGGTGCGATCGGTCTCGAATCTGCCCGAATTAATTCATGTGGCCTTTGGTAGGGGTCACCACTGATTAGGATTTTATAAAATGCCTGTAATTACACTTCCCGATGGTTCCAAACGCGAATTCGACAAACCTGTAAGCATTTACGAGGTTGCGGCTGATATCGGCCCTGGCCTGGCGAAAGCGACACTGGGCGGCCGAGTGAACGGCCAACGTATGGATGCTTGCGACATTATTGAAGACGACGCCGAGCTCACCATCTTTACCACCCGCGACGACGACGGTATCGAAATCATTCGCCACTCCTGTGCGCACTTGCTGGGACACGCGATCAAGCAGTTGTATCCTGACGCAAAGATGGCGATTGGTCCCACCATCGAACATGGTTTTTACTACGATATCGATCTGGAACACCCTCTCACCGAGGAAGATGTACAGGCCATTGAAAAGCGTATGTTGGAACTCGCGAAAACCAACTACACCGTTGTGAAAAAGAAAGTCAGCTGGCAAGAAGCCCGCGACACTTTTGAACAGCGTGGCGAGCCCTACAAAATGGCCATTCTGGATGACGACATTGCAAAAGATGATCGCCCAGGCCTCTATCACCACGAAGAATACATCGACATGTGCCGTGGTCCGCACGTGCCGAACATGAGCTTCTGTCACCACTTTAAACTGATGCGCACATCCGGCGCATACTGGCGTGGTGATTCTGACAATAAAATGCTGCAGCGCATCTACGGCATCGCTTTTGCGGATAAGAAAGCTCTGAAAGCGCATTTGCGCTTTTTGGAAGAAGCGGTTAAGCGTGATCACCGCAAGCTGGGTAAGAAGTTCGACCTGTTCCACTTGCAGGAAGAAGCGCCGGGTATGGTGTTTTGGCACCCGAAAGGCTGGTCAATTTATACCGCTGTTGAAGAGTACATGCGTAAGGTTCAGCGCGACAATGGCTACCAGGAGATCAAGACGCCGCAAGTCGTTGATCGCAGCCTGTGGGAGCGTTCTGGCCACTGGGATAAATTCCACGACGATATGTTCACGGTGAAATCCGAAGATAAAGATTTCGCGATCAAACCCATGAACTGCCCTTGCCACGTGCAGGTGTTTAATCAGGGCTTGAAGAGCCACAAAGACCTGCCTTTGCGTCTGGCCGAATTTGGTTCCTGTCACCGGAATGAGGCCTCGGGTTCGCTTCAGGGCATTATGCGTGTGCGCGGCTTTGTGCAGGATGATGCTCACATCTTCTGTGAAGAAAGCGCCATCCAGGATGAAGTATCGACCTTTACCGACTTGCTGTACTCCGTGTACGCGGATTTTGGCTTCTCCGACGTGATCATCCGCCTGTCCACCCGTCCTGAAAAGCGCGTGGGAACTGATGAAGACTGGGATCGTGCCGAAAAAGCATTGGCGGATGCCCTGAATGCCAAAGGCCTGGCGTTTGAATACCTGCCAGGTGAGGGGGCGTTCTACGGCCCGAAAATTGAATTCTCCCTGAAAGACTGCCTGGGACGTATCTGGCAGTGCGGCACCATGCAGGTGGATTTCTCCATGCCAGGCCGCCTGGATGCCCAATATGTCGCCGAAGATGGCTCTCGCCAGGTGCCGGTGATGCTACACCGCGCGATTTTGGGGTCATTCGAGCGTTTTATCGGTATTTTGATCGAACATTACGAGGGAGCGTTCCCGACTTGGCTGGCGCCAGAACAGGTCGCAATCCTCAATATTACCGATAATCAGTCCGAATATTGCCAAAAAGTAGAGAAAACCTTGTGTGACAAGGGCTTCCGGGCTAAATCGGACTTGAGAAATGAGAAGATCGGCTTTAAAATCCGCGAGCACACGATTCAGAAGACCCCTTATCTCGTGGTAATCGGAGATAAAGAGGTGGAATCGCAAGCAGTGGCCGTGCGTACACGCAGCGGCGAAGACCTCGGCAGCATGAGCCTTGAGGCCTTTATTGAACTGCTTGAACAAGATGTGGCGCAACGCAGCCGAGCTGCTTCCTGAAGTTTCCGCTAGAGCGGTGCTAAGCTGGGAAGTGCCTCGGCATTTGCGCTTGAGGGGCCAAAACTCGTCCTAGAGGGGAGGGCTGGCTCATATTGAGGAGAAAAGAGCAATTAAAAGAGATAATGCAAAAGGCCGTAGCAAAAAGGCCAACATCAATGATGCCATCGTAGCGGACAAGGTTCGTCTGATTGGTGCGGATGGAGAGCAAGCGGGTATTGTTGCGCTGGAAGAAGCGTTACAGGTCGCGCGCTCAGCAAGTCTGGATCTGGTACAGATCGCAGGTGATTCCGATCCTGTTGTTTGTAAGGTGATGGACTACGGTAAACATCTCTTTGACATAAAGAAGACCAAGGCCGCTGCCAAGAAGAAGCAAAAGCAGCAGCAGGTTAAAGAAATGAAATTTCGTCCGGGAACGGATATTGGTGATTACAACATTAAGTTGCGTAACATCACCCGTTTCCTCGAAGCAGGGGACAAGGTCAAGATTTCTTTACGATATCGTGGCCGGGAAATGGCTCACCAGGAGTTAGGTATGGAGATGTTAGGCCGTATCGAAACAGACCTGGAAGAGATCGCGATTGTCGAGCAGCGTCCGAAAATGGAAGGACGTCAGCTGTTGATGATCATTGCCCCGAAAAAGAAGAAGTGATCGGGCTTTTAGCTGCCTTCTCACTCTAAATTAACCATCAAATACATCTGGAGTTATTCTGATGCCAAAAGCTAAAGTACACAGTGGCGCTGCCAAGCGCTTCAAAAAGACGGCTGCGGGCTATAAGCACAAGCACGCTAACAAAAGCCACATCCTGACCAAGATGACCACTAAGCGTAAGCGTCAACTGCGTGGTACCAACATCCTGCATGAAGATAATGTAGGTCTGGTAGATCGCATGATGCGTGCCAAGTAAGCAACACTGGGTTATCAATTTTTTAAGAGGATAGGATTATGGCACGTGTAAAACGTGGTGTGGTGGCGCGTCGCAGTCACAAGAAAGTTTTAAAACAAGCTAAAGGTTACTACGGAGCGCGTTCACGCATCTTCCGCGTAGCTAAGCAAGCGGTTATCAAAGCCGGTCAATACGCTTATCGCGACCGTCGCGTTAAAAAGCGTAACTTCCGTGCTCTGTGGATCACTCGTATCAATGCGCAATCTCGCAATGAAGGTTTGAGCTACAGCCGTTTGATCGCTGGTTTGAAAAAAGCCAACATTGAGTTGGACCGTCGCGTACTGGCTGACCTGGCCGTTCACGACAAGCCTGCTTTTGCGGCCATCGTTGAAAAAGCCAAAGCTGCTCTCGCTTAAGCACAACGATGAAAACATCCTTCGGGATGTTGCCTAGAAAGATGCGAAAAGGGGAGAGGCCGAAGGCTTCTCCTTTTTTTTTAGCTTCTGCCCCGCAGGTGAATGGTTCGCGTATCGCAAATCAAGATAGCCTAAACAAGAAGTGACAGCGAATTACCAAAGTGTTTTGCAAAAACAGATCAGCATGATCGACAGAGCGAGCCATTAAGGTGAGTTCAAACACGTTTTGCAAAGCACTTTGGTAATTTGCTTGATGGGCCAGCGGCGCTTTTATTGACATAAACCGTGTCGATCGAAAAGCGATGTTCGGGCTCACGACAAAACAACGTTAATGACATTCAACATTGGAGACACCAATGGAAAATCTTGAAGCGCTAAAACAACAAGCGCTTGAACTCGTAGCAAATGCCGAAGACATGGCGGCACTGGATGCCGTGCGCGTCGATTACTTGGGTAAAAAAGGTCAGATTACGGCCTTGCTCAAAGGCCTTGGTAAGTTGAGCGCCGAAGAGCGTCCTGCAGCCGGTGCTGAAATCAACAAAGCCAAGCAAGAAGTTCAGGATCAGATTACGGCTAAAAAAACGGCCTTTGAACAAGCCGCGATTAACGCAAAGCTGGCCGAAGAAACCGTGGATGTTACCTTGCCGGGCCGTCGTGACGAGCAGGGTGGTCTGCACCCGGTTACCCGCACAATGCAGCGTATTGAAGAGTTGTTTACAGTGGCGGGCTATAGCGTAGAACAAGGCCCCGAAGTGGAAGATGACTACCACAACTTTGCAGCACTGAATATTCCAGATCACCATCCGGCACGTGCCATGCACGACACCTTTTATGTGGATGCCAGCCACGTGCTGCGTACTCACACCTCGCCGGTTCAGGTGCGCACCATGGAAAATCAGGAGCCGCCTATTCGTATCATTTGTCCAGGCCGTGTATACCGCTGCGATTCGGATTTAACCCATACTCCAATGTTTCACCAGGTAGAAGGTCTGGTGGTCGACAAAAATATCAGCTTTGCGGATCTCAAAGGCACCATGGTGCAATTCCTGCGTGCATTCTTTGAAGCGGATGTCGATGTGCGTTTCCGTCCCTCTTACTTCCCGTTTACTGAACCGTCGGCTGAAATGGATATCCAGTGTACCGGCTGCGGTGGCGAAGGCTGTCGCATCTGCAGCAAAACCGGCTGGCTGGAAGTGGGCGGTTGCGGCATGGTGCACCCGAACGTATTTGAAATGAGCGGCATCGATACCGAAGTGTATTCCGGTTTTGCGTTTGGCATGGGCGTCGATCGCCTGGCCATGTTGCGCTACGGCATCAACGATTTGCGCATGATGTTTGAAAACGATCTGAAATTCCTCAAGCAGTTTTAACTCTGCAGAAAAGATCGAACAACAACGACACAGAATTGAATTGGAAGAAAACACATCATGAAAGTATCTGAAAGCTGGTTGCGCGAATGGGTAAGCCCCAATATCAGTACAGAAGAATTGGTCGAGCAGCTCACCATGGCTGGCCTCGAGGTTGACGCTGTTGAAGCCGCGGCAGGCACCTTCAGCAAAGTGGTTGTCGGCGAAATTGTTTCCATCGAACAACATCCTGATGCCGACAAATTGCGTGTTTGTCAGGTTGCCGGTGGCGACGAAGAACTCACTCAAGTGGTTTGCGGTGCGCCGAACGCCCGAGCCGGCATTAAAATTCCGTTTGCGTTGGTGGGAGCAAAACTCCCCGGTGATTTTAAAATCAAAAAAGCCAAGCTGCGCGGTGTTGAATCCAAGGGCATGTTGTGTGCCGAAACCGAACTGCAGTGCGGCGAAGACGATTCCGGTATCTGGGAATTGCCAAGCGATGCGCCTGTGGGAAGCTGCTTGCGCGAGTATCTGAACTTGGATGATCACATCATCGAAGTGGATCTCACACCAAACCGCAGCGATTGTTTAAGCATGCAAGGTATTGCTCGCGACGTGGGCGTATTAAACCGTGCACCGGTAACGCCGCCACAAATGCCTATTGTAGAAGCGGACACCAAAGAAACCTTGGATGTGTCTCTGGAGGCCAAAGGTGCCTGCTCGCGTTACCTGGGGCGCGTTATCCGTGGTGTGGATTTATCTCAAGCAAGCCCATTGTGGATGCAGGAAAAACTGCGCCGCGCTGGCTTGCGTTCTATTGATGCTGTCGTGGATGTGACCAACTACGTTTTGTTGGAGCTGGGTCAACCACTGCATGCCTTCGATATGAATAAGTTGAAGGGCAGCATTCGTGTTCGTCCATCTACCGCTGGTGAAAAGCTGACTCTGCTGGATGGCCAGGAAGTTGAGTTGAAAGACGATACCCTGTTGATCTGCGACAGCAACGGCCCCGTGGCTATGGCAGGTATTATGGGTGGCGAATCCACCGCGGTCAGTAAAGAAACCACCGATGTGTTTCTTGAGTGTGCTTACTTCGATCCTATTGCAATCGCCGGTCGTGCTCGCAGCTATGGCTTGCATACAGATGCTTCACACCGCTATGAGCGTGGAGTGGATTATCAGCTGCAGGAAAAGGCCATAGAGCGCGCCACAGAGCTATTGGTCGCCGCTGTAGGCGGTAAAGTTGGCCCCACTCATGTGACTGAGCTGGCGGATCAGGTGCCGGCCGAGCGTAAGGTTGAATTACGCCGCCACAAAATCGAATCTGGCTTGGGCTTCTCCATGGCTGATGAAGAGGTGGTTGATATCCTGACTCGACTGGGTCTGCATTTGGTCGAAAACACCGACAGCGGCTGGGTCTTCAGCGTACCCAGCTATCGCTTTGATATCGCTATTGAAGCAGACCTGCTGGAAGAGCTGGCTCGTGTCTACGGGTATAACCGTCTGCCGACCACCAGCCTGGAAGCTGAAATTACCATCCTGCCGCGTAATGAAAGCAAAGTGGGTTTGCCGGCGCTGCGTCAGCAACTGGTGGCCCAAGGCTTCCAGGAAGCTATTTGCTACAGCTTTATTGATAGTGAGTTGCAAAAGGTATTTAACCCAGAGCAGGCCCCCATTGAACTGAAAAACCCAATCAGCGCCGATATGGCGGTTATGCGTACTTCATTATGGCCGGGGCTAGTACAAGCCTTGCAGCATAACCTGAAGCGTCAGCAGAGCCGTGCCAAGCTGTTTGAAACCGGCTTGAGCTTCCATTCATTGGAAAAGCAGGTGCCGATGCTGGCTGGACTTATGTATGGTGACCGCTTGCCAGAAGGTTGGAGCGCGAAATCCGAAGCTATGGATTTCTACGACATGAAGGGCGTGGTAGAAGGTTTGCTGGACATCACCTCTCAAAGCTTCCGTTTTGTGGCCGCCGAGCACTCTGCGCTGCACCCAGGGCAGTGTGCTGCTATTGAGCTGGATGGTGAGGTTGTGGGCTACCTTGGTGCCTTGCACCCGCAAATTCAGCAGGAATTGGGCATTAATCAATCCGTTTATCTGTTTGAGATCGAGCAGGCGGCCTTGTCTGAAGCGTGCTTGCCAGCCTTTACGCCGCTCTCTAAATTCCCTGAAGTTCGACGTGACCTGGCCCTGCTAGTGGCACGTGAAACAACGGCCGATGCATTGCTTGCCGGGGTGCGAGCAGCAGCGGGTGAAGAGCTTGTAGACTTAAAGGTCTTTGACGTATATACCGGCAAAGGCATTGATGCAGAAAGAAAAAGTGTTGCATTGGGCTTGACGTATCAGCATCCATCACGCACTCTTACGGAGGAAGAAATCAATTCCTCGGTAGATGCGGTGGTCAAGCGTCTTGAGGAAGAACTGGGTGCCAGCTTAAGGTAAACCATCAGCCAGATCGGCTGATTCAGTGCTTTAGGTGTGGCAATAAGTTTCAGGAAGGAGCTTTGTCTCAACCATGTCAGCACTGACCAAAGCCGATTTGGCCGAGAAGCTGTACGAAGAACTTGGCTTCAACAAGCGTGAAGCCAAAGAGCTTGTCGAGCTGTTTTTTGAAGAAATTCGCGCCGCGCTGGAGTCTAATGAGCAGGTTAAGCTCTCAGGCTTTGGTAATTTTGAGCTGCGTGATAAAAGCCAACGTCCTGGCCGCAATCCTAAAACCGGAGAAGAGATCCCGATCACGGCACGCCGTGTAGTGACTTTTCGCCCTGGGCAAAAACTCAAGGCACGTGTAGAAGCTTATGCTGGAACCGACGAATAATGACGAACTGCCGGAGATCCCCGGTAAGCGCTATTTTACCATTGGCGAGGTAAGCGAGCTGTGCGCAGTAAAGCCCCATGTACTGCGCTACTGGGAACAGGAATTCCCACAGCTAAAACCGGTAAAACGCCGCGGTAACCGCCGTTATTACCAACGCCAAGACGTATTGACCATACGCCAAATTAGGGCACTGCTGTACGAACAGGGCTTTACCATTGGTGGTGCTCGCCTGAAAATGAACAGCGAGCCGGAAGAGGGCGATGACAAGCAGGAATTCCAAGCCCTGGTTCGTCAAATGATCAACGAATTGGAAGAGCTATTGGACACCCTGAAGGTCTAAATCTTCTCAATTGACAGTCAGCTCCAAAAACCGGGTTTCTCCCGGTTTTTTTATGCCTGTTGTCTAAGGATTGGGCGAATAAAGCGCAGAGAAAAAATGGGCAGAAAAGAGCGAAAATATGCCTGAGACAAGGCCTCAAAAAGCCAAAATTCGCTTGCAATCAAAGGCTTATCGGGTATCATAGCCGCCTCTCCCAATTCGGGAGATTCCAATAAAGCTTGCTGCAGCATTCCTCGAATCACGCAACAAACTTTATCTCTATCGGGGCGTAGCGCAGTCTGGTAGCGCACTACACTGGGGGTGTAGTGGTCGTAGGTTCAAATCCTGCCGTCCCGACCATTTTTTCTTTTAAAATCAATAGGTTGAAAAATTATCCGTTTGGTTTGACCGGTTCTAAAGTTAGTTTAAGTCCATATTAAGTCCATTTATTCGGTAGCCGGTTTGGCTAGTGGTAAATTCCGACACTTAATTAAGAGTTGTTGGCTGGTGTTAAGTTGCGTTTTTACAGGCTCTACACTTCTTTATTGGTTCAAATAATCAGAGTTTTTTAAAAAAGGACTATGTAGTTTAGGTTGATCATTTGATATGAATCACTTTAATTCCAAGGCGCTAGCTATGTTGGTTTTAAATTCAGCCAAATGAGTGTTAATCTGATTGTTTAGTCAATTGGCTTTCAGCCTAGAGTTTGGGTTTAAATGGATTTAATCAATCTCAGCGATCAAGCAGCCTTTTCAAGGCCTTCCCTGATAATTTATCTCTCCGATTAAATTCCATCTCTTAATGCCTTTGGTAGATCACCATATTATTAATGGCAATTCGTGGGCTAATTTACTTATAAATAATGCTCTCAGCTTAAAGCTGATAATTATCTATATCCAAAGTGAAGTGGGAATATGAATCAAATTACAACGGTTAAGATGGACTTAGTCATAGATACTGACGAATATGCAGTTGATATGAAAGCCGGACTAGATACTATGCAGGGTGTTTCAGACGCAATGAGGATTGCTGCTGAAACAGTTTTATCGGGGAAAACTCCAACTAGGAATACTAGTAAGGGACGTGTAAGAACCAAGCTTAGAAGAACTTTTGATGGCTCGTATGGGCAAGAGTTCCATTTAGAGATATATGACCAGGATATGAGGAAATCACTGCGAAGGATTGGTCGTGCCGCATTTATAGAGTTGATTACTTATGTGGTCAATGAGGCAATATATCAAGAGACTGCGGAGCTATCTGAAAAAGCAAAGACGCAGTTAGATAGGATAGGAAATGTTACTGGCACTGTTGTTAGGCGCCTTCAAGGTTCGATTTTGAAAAATATTCATCAGGTGTCACGCCAGCTAGGATATGGAGTTACGATCAGACACCGTACAAGCAGGTTGGAAAGACCATCTGTTGTTAAATTCGACTCCGAAACTGCAAAGGTGATGGACGCTAAGGTTTCAGGGGAAAAGGTTGAGTTAGAAATGGGTGTCACAAGGCTTAATATCCACACTGGAAATGGTCGGCTTCAAATTAAAGGACACGGTGAGACTGTCGCTTTCGGCTTTCAGGGTAGGTATAGAAATATTGCAATTAATGCGAAAAAGGTGTTCTCGGAAAATCTAAATAAGAATAATGGATTAGAAGATACAGACTGGGAGTACTTAAGAGTTGGAGCGCTGCCGATGAAGTTGGCAGATGGGACAGTCGTTAAATACTTCGTGACAGAACTTTATGAAATCTAAGCTATATGTAGCTATTGCCGCGTTGCTTATATGCATTGTGGTAACAGCCTACTTCCTACAATTCTATGTTTTTCTAGGGTATGAGTTGTCTGACAAGACTGAAGATTGGGCCCAGTTGGGAGACTATTTTGGAGGAATTCTCAATCCAGTCTTGAGTTTTATCTCTATTGTACTCCTAATTCGTTCGTTAAGTTTGCAAAATGACGCAAATCTTAGCTTAAGAGCAGAATTGAAAAGCAGTGAGCGAGTAGAAAAAGTTAGGATATTCGAAAGTATGTTCTTTAATATGATCGATTTTCAGAAAAAAACATTTGATTGCTTTAAGGTTCGCGCAAAAGGTAGAGTCCTGAGTGGTAGTGAGGCATTTATATGCTTGGAGAGTACGATAGAGAAGATTATCGATGTTTACGGTGTAAAAGGTGCGAGTAAAGCAAAAAGATTGATTGATCGTATTGATACTGAAGATACATTTTTTGGGGTGGTGAGAGCTTTTTCTGCTGCTACAAAAATGATTGATTCTAAGCTAAGCGATGAAAACGGGTTTACATATGAAGATAGAAAGGAGCGTTACTTAACTTTAGTTAATTTCACAGAGTTTACGCAGGTAAGAATGATTCTTATGGGAGTTCAGTTTTTAGATAGTGTCCCGTCAAAAAGAATCGGTGAGCTTTCTGAGTTTTGGCGCGCAGTTGAAGAGATTGGTCTAGAAAAGAATCCATATTGACACGATAGAGTAAACCGATAATTAAATTTTCCAAAGGGAGTTGTGTTTTGATTATAGATCGACTAGTTATTAAGAATTTTAAATCATATAAAGGCGTACATGAGTTTAGATTTAACAAAAAGACCAATATATTGGTGGGTAATAACGAAGTTGGTAAATCTACCATTTTAGAGGCTATCCATATAGCCTTGACTGGTGTTTTTAGAGGGAAATACTTGAAAAATGATCTCTCATCGTACCTCTTTAATCGTGAAGTGGAGCTGGATTATTTAGAGTCGCTGGGTTCCGGTTTGGTGGCGCCTTCCCCTGATATATTATTTGAGTTGTATTTCCTAGATGACGAATCTGTAGATGTGACCAGATTCAAGGGTGACGGAAACTCAAAGTCCCTTTCTGCTTCAGGTGTTTCTTTACGTATTCACCTAGATGAAAACTACAGTGATCTATACCAGGAATTGGTTGAAAAAAAGCTTCTGATTTAAAATCGATTCCTATTGAATATTACACAATAACAAGAAAGAGTTTTTCTAGAAAGCCAATAGTTAACCAGGTGATTCCTCTCAAGTCAGCATATTTAGATTCATCGAATGGAAGATTTGTTAATGGCTCTGATGCGTATGTTTCTCGTGTAATTGGAGACTACCTGTCTGATTCGGAAAAGGTTGATGTGGCTCAGGCTTATCGAGAAATGAGAGTTTCATTTGGGGAAGACGATTCTGTTAAGGCAATAAACAAAGCAATTGGTAAGTCGAATTTTGTTGAAGGTAAAAATATTTCGATATCTGTGGCTGCCCCATCCCAAAGCTCATGGGAGTCAAGTTTGACAGCATATCTAGATGGAGTGCCTTTCAATTTTATTGGTCAGGGGGAGCAGAGCATTATTAAAGTTTCATTGGCAATGAGCGAAAAGAAAACAAAAAATGCGAATGTTGCCCTTATAGAGGAGCCAGAAAACCATTTGTCACACTCTAAGCTAAATGAGCTTTTGCTGAAAGTTGACTCAGGGTTGGAAGGAAAACAAGTTTTTATTACTACGCATAGTAGCTTTGTAGCCAACAAATTAGGCTTGGATAATCTTATTTTGTTGGGTGGGGAGGGTGTAACTACATTTTCGGATTTGAGTCCTGATACGCAAGAGTTTTTTAGAAAGCTACCTGGGTATGATGTCCTAAGAATGATACTTTGCAAATCCGTAGTTTTGGTTGAAGGTGATTGCGATGAGTTGATTTTTCAAAAAGCTTATATGGATAGGAATGATGGAAGACTTCCTATCGAAGATGGGATTGAAGTGATTTCAGTTGGTACATCATTTCTTAGGTTTCTAGAGATATCTGAAAAAATAAAAATACCTACAATCGTAATTACAGATAATGATGGTGATGTTGAAGCCTTGCGGAAAAAGTACAAATGTTACTTGGGGAATGATAAGAAAGATAATATAGAGGTCTTTTATCAAGATGCGGTTGTTGATTACTCAGGGAGTCTGGAGTCTTACAATAATAACACCTTAGAGCCTGAAATGCTCAGAGCTAATGGTATTGATATCATGAATTTAGTTTTAGATAGTAAAACCAAATATGATAAAGATGACGATATTCTGAGTTATATGAAAAACAATAAGACTAAATGTGCTTTAAGAGTTTTTGACTATAATGGCCCAATAAGTTATCCAGACTATATTAATAAGGCGGTAGCATACTATGACTAGGAACGCTCTTTTGTTCTCTGCCGCTGGTTCTGGAAAAACAAACTATATAGTCGAAGATTGTCGTAAAAATCCCTGTTTGCAAGTGTTGATAACAACTTATACCGAGGCGAACCGCGATGAGATTAAGGGTAGGTTTGGGCTAATTCCTAAGCATGTTACTGTGCAAACATGGTTTTCATTTTTACTTGAACATTGTGTAAGGCCATTTCAAGGTAGATTATACAGTGGGGATATCAAGGGGATGGTTCTAGTTAATAAAAGATCAGGTATAAAGTACCTTGGCAAAGTCAGGCCAGTTTACCACCGAAAGGCTGATCCGAAACGCTATTACTTTGATTCCGAGGGGCGAATTTATTCGGATAAAATTTCAGAGTTCAGTTTTGAGGCTAATAAGAAAACAGCTGGTGAGGTTATGAAGCGATTGGCCGTGCTTTACCCTAGAATTTATGTTGATGAGGTTCAAGATCTGGCAGGATATGATTTGGAGTTGTTAAAGTTAATGGTAAAAGAGGGTATACAACTCTGCTTGGTCGGAGACCCTCGTCAAGTTACGTATGTGACGCATAACTCAAGGAAAAACGGACATTATAAGAATGGAAAGATAGATCAATATATCATCGATAAGTTTAGCAAAAAATGGAATTATCAAGTTGATACATCAACTCTTTCTAAGTCACATCGATGCAGTGAAAAAATCTGCTGCCTTTCATCTCGTCTCTACCCAAATCTTGAGGCTGCAAAACCTTGTGATTGTGAAGATTGTTTAAAGTCTAAAGCTGGGGTTGCAAGTAGCTTATACTTGGTTGACCCAAAAGATGTCGATTGCTTTCTGGAGAAATATGAGGCAGTTCAACTAGTATGGAATAGAAATAGATCGGTTTCTGACTTATCCTCCTGCCTAACGTTTGGAGCTTCAAAAGGCATGAGTTTCGATAGTGTCCTTATATATCCGACTAAGGAAATGCAAAATTGGTTGTTCAACATTGATACCGAATTAACGGATAGTACCCGTTCTAAATTTTATGTGGCCATTACTAGAGCAAGATTCAATGTAGGATTTGTTGTCGACAATAACCCCTTGTTAGACCTGCTTCCAAGTCTGAAGTCACAAGTGAGTCGAGCCGGGTTCTATCTCGAAAAAATGTATCCATCCGAGGACTGTGCAGCAGCTGCCAATTTTAGAGGGATTTTAGTGAACAGCTTAGGGCTCACCGAGACATATGCACAGGCTGTTATTTCAGGGCGCGAATGTTGGAATCAAAACCTTGTTGACTATCAGAGTTTGATGAGTCCGGAGTATGATCGGGGAAAGAGGCTGTCTATCTTTAAGCCTGGCTGAGATTCACAAAACTGAAGTCCTTTAAATAGCAACAAAAGCAAATTTTGTAATAAGAAGGCAGTTCTGGTTCGTACACTTATTGACAGAACTCCAAGGGCGGCGCATTCGCGCCACCAGTGGCAAAACCAGTGTTATTGAGTGGGCTGTTTGAAAATTCGGGTATGAAGTGGACAGTCCATTGTCTAACTCGGGTCTTGATTAACTTTTGGCCAGCGAAGAGTAGGCCAAATATTCTGTTTGTTATTTCGCCATATTTATTGGGTGTATCTTTGGCGACTTGGTAGGCCCTTAAGGGTTGTTCTGCGCGTTTGCAGTTTGGGCCGCCGCTTAATTCTACAAAGCTTTGCCAGTCGCCGTCATCTGCTGCTTGAATGATTTGATCAAGTAAGTGCGAGTTAATGGTGCTTAAAGCCTCTTTTACGCATTCATTGTTGGCAAATCGCCTGGCTTCACGCCAAACCGTAGCGCTAGGGCCACCAATAGCCTGGAATTGGCGAATGCACCAGGTAGAAGCCCAGGCGCGAATACGGGTGGCGCTTTCTATAGCATTTTTGCCATAGCTATCTTCTCCTACATCTTCACCGTCGATATTTTTGGCTATGTACTTGGCGATAGCCAGCGGCTGAGCCCTTGTTAGGCATCGTCCATCTGCTCGAGACGTTTGACGCGTAGTTGTCTTTAGATTTTGCTGTATGATTTTCTTGAGGAACCTTTATGGTTCCTCTTTTTTTGCCGCGGTGCTCCTCAGTTCCTTAATTATACGATGAGCATGGCGTTCGTTTCTAAGGTGTTTGGCGGCGATGTGAGCAATAAAACCTAGAAAAATAGCAAGCACAAAACACGGAACGGCTTGGGCTACATAATTATTCTCCCAACCGTTAAGCGTAGCTCTGGCATAATAAGCAACAAAAACTAACCCGGTGAACATACTAGCAATAAGAAGTAGTGTTAGTAACGCCAAGCACGCATAAGCGCTTATCAGCAAGAGCCTCTGTGTATACACCCGCCATGGGACAGGCGTTAGAAGGTTGGATTTCGGTTCAAAAGCTAAGAAGTCCCGCCAAGCTATTCTAATCTGAGGCCAAGTAAAATGAGGTAAATCGTTGGCTAATTTTAACAATGCTTCACGCGTGCTTCTATCTGTATCAATGCCGGTGGTTGCCTGGAAAATTTCTTTCTTATATTCTTCTTGCGTGTGAGGAAGCATGTCGATTTCTTTGACAAAGCTAGACTCTAGATATGACTCAAGCTCAGAAAGGTATGTGGAGCGTCGCTGCAGGAAAACACCAAGAGCCTTGAAAATCTCTGCTCTAGAGAGGATGAATAAGATAATTATAACAGCCAGCACTAGTAACCAAGGGTTCTGAATTGCGAACTCAATGACTTCCTTAGATATTTTCCAAGGCCCGAAGTGGACGATATCGGTTTTAGTTTCTGGTTGCATGTAGAGAATCCTTCAGGTAGATAGAGTCAAGTCTAGAGTTAAAGCAGGTTGAGAGCAGGCGTTTTAGTTCAGTTTTTTCGATTAGTTACAAACAGTCTCTATGCGACCAAAACGTTCTGCTGAAGTACACTGTAATTGAGGTTTTGACGAACTAGGCACAGGGTTTGATACAGTGTATGCCGCTGCACCTAAGCCTAATAGAAGAGTAGCCATGTCAGCGTTTGGCGCTTGTTGAGCTGGTGGGCGGTATAAGTCAGTGGTCGATATCTCGCGGCCAGCTACTTGTAGCGTATTTATAGCGATTAAATTACCAATGCGCGCTGATAGTTCTATCCAAGACCAACCGGCTCCCATGCATCGTTGTTCACCGCCTTCTACAGTTGCGGTGCTCTGGTGGAGTATATAGCCTAAGTTGTACATACAGTTAGAATCACCAGCCTGAGCGCACTGCATGAAAGTGTCCCAAGCATCTCGATTGTTACCGCTATTCAAGTGCGCTAGGCTTTGGTCGCTCATTGAGGTAGTGCAGGCGGAGAGCAAAGCCGCGAGTGAGGTAACTGCCATGTACTTTTTCATTCTGCCTCCCAGCAAAAAAAGACCGCACAGAGGCGCTCAGTCAGAGTTCTTATTAGTATAGTTTATTGGTCGTCGCCATTGGAAGACCTAGAGATAGTTCTGGCTAGAAACTCGAAGGCACCTGTTGGTTTCTGTAGTTCAGGGTTTGGGTAGGCTTCTTTCAGCAAACGCCGTCCTTCTTCAAGTTCGAGCTTGCGAGCGCCTTTAGGCAACTCACCAGAAACTAAAGCAGTGGCGGCTTTAACGTTCGCTTTGCGCTTAATCAGACCTTCCAGTACAGGTGCCCTACATGAGTAGATTGTCATTTCGTATTTTATTGGTTTTTAGTTTTTTACTGGGCATTGCAAGCGGCTTTGTGGACGAGCTGATCGTCAATGAAGAGATGGATTTAATTACGCAATGCATGGCAAATAGCGCTGACATGAGTATCACGGAGCATAACGCCTTCTTGTTTGCAGTGGTTATGGTGGGAAGCTTAGCGATATTGACAGCGTATGCAGGCTTATTCTTCTTTTTACGTTGGGCGCGTTATTTGTATTTGGTTTCGTTTGCGCTGATGCCGTTCACTATTTTCTTTGGGCCGGATGTGTCTAGCGGTTTGCAAGGGTTCTTCACCGATATCGCTAATGTGTTGTCTGGCGTTATTTTAGTGCTGATTTTTTTCTCGCCTCTCAAAGATGAGTTTAAGTGAAGTACTGGTTTTCGCGATGGATTGGTGTTGTGTAGATCAGTTCCGGTATAAAGACTGGTCCAGTTCTACTTTATATTTTCTTGTTTGAATTTTGAGCAAACTTGACTTGGTGGCTTAGGATCCGAGTTGCTCATACATCGTTATGGATTTCATGCAAAGTATTGCATTGAAAGATCGGGAAGGTTTTGAGTCGGAAGTTCTTCCGAAATGAAGCCGGAGTTTTATTCCGCTTCACTTCGGTTGAGAAGGACATTGCTTTTCAAGCAGAACTATTCAGGTCTGCATTCTGGGGGCAGATAGCGAGCATTGATCGTTGATTCGCGGCATGACCAAGAAATGCCCGAGTCGGCGCTGCTTGGGACATAGGCAAGATAACCATCAATATGGGTATCGGCTCGCATAATTACTACGATAGTGCCATTGTTTACGGCTATGGAATCCATTAGTGAGCCATTGGTTGAGGGCAGGGTGAGGTCATCACTTTCTGGCCAGCGCTGATGATCATAGGCGTATTGTTCGACGAGAGGCATCGTACTTTTTGCTACGCTGATGGCTGAAGCGACTTTCGCTCGTTTCGTATAGTCTTGATATGCCGGTAAGGCGATGGCGGCGATAATTCCGATCGAGGAGGTAAACACCAAAGCAAATATAATGAGTAAGACAGTACCTTTTTCAGAGCCTGCAGATAGCCCTTGATTGTACTTTTTATTCCACTTCTTTTGATCGGAACATAAGAAGACAATGCCTTCAATCCATGAGATGAGCACGGGTATGTAGGTCCAGAAAAAGAGAAGGTATAAAATTCCCCACCATTTACCCAGATAGAATCGGTGTAGGCCGAAGAGTCCAAACGAAAATGCCATAATGGCTGCAGCAACACGGCTTTTATAAACAAAGCTGTCTTGAATTAAACCGCAGTTGGTGCATCTGGGCTGCTCTGCTTCCAGGCTGGTTTGGCATTCGGGGCATTGTTTGGTCATATATTGTCTTCCTTGGACAGATGTGAGTGAGAACCGTTGTTGCATTATGGGAATGGAATACGAGTCTCTATGGGTTCGTTTAGCTTGCTCGCCTGTTTTCGATTATTCTGTTTTTTTGATGTGGCCAATGTTGGTTTATTTGCCGGCCCGTGTATCAAAAGGCCGCTCATGTTATCAGGGTAATCGATACTCGCCTATATCTGCCCTGAGAAATTCAATGGATCAGCGCCTTCATTTCTGATGCAGTGCTGTTCCAAAAGTGAGGTGGAGGTTCTCGCGCTGTTCTACTCTCGGGAACCCTTGGTTTTTATTGCCGCTAATTTTGTCAATCCAGAGCATATATGGAAAGTGTCTCTTCCAAACCTTGACGTAGCGTAATGCTGAATGGGTTCACTTGGGCTTCATACTGAGAAGGCTATGTTCTGGCTTTGAAAAATAGTGATCGCCATTGATTGTTCCATCAGAAATGAGTCTGTTGTCGCCAATAATACTTGCCCCTTAGCGGGGCAGGTTTGGTCAGAGTTTAAGGCGTGCTCATGTCCACTGAAGCAGCAACCTGGCGCCACATAACTTCAAAAACCGCTTCGCGGGAGGGCTTGCGTTTGCGAGAGAGGGCCTGGGAGATCACCTGTACCAGGGCGCCAAACATGGCAGCTCCAGCTAAATCGGCATCAACGTGTGCCGGTAAGGTGCCGAGGGCTTGGGCTCGCTTTATGCCTTTGGCTGTGCGTGTAATCACCGCATCGATGCGTTCTCTTTCTCGGCTGGCAACTTCCGGAGCTCTCGCGAATTGCCCATGAATGACTTTGGCAAAAGGCTCATCGTACATAAAGTCGACACCCACCTTCAGGCGAAGCTTTTCGCTTTCCATCCAGTCGCGGGTTTTGTGTAAATCCAGCGCAAAAACCTGCTTCTCCAGGCGGTCGTAGTGGTCATCCACAATCGCGGTGACCAGGCCATTCTTGGAGCCAAAATAACGATGCACCACACTGGCTACCACGCCGGCTTCTTCGGCAATCCGGGCAATTTCTATCTGGCCATCGAATCGCAGGGCGACTGTTCTGGCGGCTTCCAGCAGGCGATTGCGGGTTTCAATGCCTTTCTTTGTCTTGGGAATGATGTGACTGTTCATGCGTGAGAGTATGCCATAAATGTCAAAAGTGATGTCACTTCACTTATTGACAGGGTTAAGAAATTCACAATAATGAAGTGACTTCATTTTTTAATGCGGAGAGAAACGCTATGAACAGTACGACGTTTGAAAGCAGGGGCAACATCGGCATTATTCAAATCGATCACACCCCGAGAAATGCCGTCACGCTGCAATCGGCTGAGCAGCTTCTGGAGGCCATCACCCAGGCGATGGCATCGCCTTGCCGGGCCTTGGTCATTACGGGGACCGGTGACAGTTTTTGCGCCGGTATGAATTTGAAGGAAGTACCGAGCTATACGGCTCAGCAACAGCGCCGATTGCTGGAGTTTGCTAACAAAAACATCAGTACTTTGTACCGTTCGCCAAAGCCCGTCATCGCGGCGATTAATGGTCATGCGGTGGGGGCGGGGCTGACGATTGCACTGGTGTGCGATTATCGAATTGCAGCGGATGGCGAACACTTTGCGTACGGCTTGACCGAAGCCCGGGCCGGGATTCCTTTTCCAGCTTGTCCGGCGGTGGTGGTGAAGTCCGAGCTCGCACCTCAGGATCTGCGCTACCTGACGTTGTACAGTAAGAACGTCAGTGCCCAAAAAATCCACAGTATGAGAGTTGTAGACGAGATTGTCCCCCATGAGCAGGTCCTGGCGCGAGCCATGGAGGTGGCAGAAGACATGGCCAGCATTCCCGCCGATTCCTATGCCATGGTGAAAGGACAGCTCCGTGGCGATGCCATCCAAGCAATGAACGACATTGTGGAGAACAACAGCGACCCCATGATGAGTAAGTGGGTCAGTGACAGCGGCATGGATGCGGCGGACTCTGTGCTCAGCCAGAAGCCTCAGGTTTGATTGGCTAGTGCGTCTTGAAAACCCTTTATGAGACGCCGTCCTCTCCTGAAGACTGGTTGTCGATAATCGGTAGGGTTTCACCGTTTCCAGTGAGTCTCAGTTGGAAGTATGTGAGTTTCATGGCATGAGATTGGCTGTGACCTGTGAGGGCGCGGCTCTTTGCTTGTGAAGCCGCTTTTTGGCCGTTTGCCCCATTTATCAGTCCCCTTCTTAACGGTAGTTTTCCTTAAATTTATCTCGAAGAGAGGATGTTATGAGAAAAGCTGTACTGCTTGTATTGTGTTTTTTAACGGTTTGTTCTGTGTCAACCGTATGGGCGGATAGTAGAAAGCCTGAACTCAATATCGATCTTTCAACAGTAAAGAGCGCTTCAATAAAGGTGATTGAGAAAGATTATACGCCACCATCTGATCCGGTTTTTGATAGCAAGATGGTCACCGGTGACTCGGTTTCATTGTCTTGGTTAGAGAGCGAGGATGATCATTCGAACGGTAAGGATATCAGCTATCTTATTTACTTATTCGAAGATGGAGATGATGTAAATTTTGATTCCAAGGAAGACTTTAGAACTAAGGGTGAGGTCAGAGCGTATCTGGAAGATTTGCCTGAAAAAACAAGGTTCAATGTGTACATTCTTTCAGAAGATGAATTTGGAAATCGTTCAAACCCGGTTGGGCCGGCGTCGGTGGAAACAGGAGTGGCGCATGATAAAGTCACAATAAGCGAGTCCGAGACGGTATACAACCTTACCCAGATGGGTGTTGGTCATTATATCAGTGACAATAAAGTGTACATTGATGCTGATGAGCTAAATATAACACTCATGGTGGGTGATTATCTGATTAGCTATTCAGAGTATGAGGTTTTTTATCTAAAAGTAGTTGATGTTTCCATGAAAAATGGTCGGTATGAAATTCACACTGAAGATGTTTCCCCATTTGAATTTTTAACTCCAGGTAGAATTTCGATAGGATTTCTCGATGATCACAATCCCTATCCGTCAAAATCAACTGAAAAGACATTCGGCGGTGAGGCTGATGAAGACCTCGATGGGCGAGTTTACTATGGTCGAGAACGAGTTTGCCTATAAATGAGTGATTTGCCTTTGTTTTGTGTTTTTATCAAACACCGGAAGGCCGGCCGCTACGCATCCGGCTCCCGTAATTTTCTAAATGTAGAAGGCGTCTGCCCGGTGGTGCGCCGAAACTGTCGCGTGAACGCGCTCTGATCTCCGTAGCCGCAGTCCATCGCAATGTCGGCAATGGAGTGGTCGCTGTTGAGCAGTAAGCGGCTGGCGTGATCGATACGAATCTTGAGAAGCCATTGCCCGGTGGGCAGGTCGTAGAGCTTCTTCATTCGGCGGTCGAGTTGGTAGATTGACATGCCCGCTACATCGGCCAGTTCCTGTAAGCTGGGAGGGTTGGCGATGCGGTCCTGGGCGTATTCGACGACTTCTGAAATGCGATCAAAATCCTCACTGGTGACATCGGGGAGTTTCAGATCTCGGGATACGCCGACCAGCCCAACAATCTCATTGTTTTTGCCCAGAAGAGGGCGTTTTCCGGTCAGACACCAGCCGACCTCTCGATTCTGATACACGTGCAATTCCAGCTCATCAATCAGGTGTTGGCCGGACTGCAAGACCTTCTGATCCTGCTCCTCATAACCTTTGCCTAAGTGGCTGCCCAGTATCTCCGAGGGGCTGCAACCGATGAGTTCGGCTTTGCTCTTGCGACCGCTTCTCTCGACCAGGGTCTGGTTGACACTGACGTAGCAGCCGGCCTTATTTTTGACAAAAAATACAACATTGGGGATGAGGTCGAACATTTCCTCCGCGGGGAATGGTTCGGCTAGTTCTGCGTATAGCTCGCTTGCTGGGTTGATATCACTCATTTTTAAATTGTGCCAAAAATCAAGTTTGTATTATAGTCATGGTAAAGACAGGATTGGGTTGAATTTATAGCATACGCATATCTTCTGCCCATAGTGAACCCCAAGAGAGAGAATTCTATGTCTGCTATGCAATCTGTATTTACTGGCTGTATTCCAGCCCTGATGACCCCCTGTGATGCCCAGGGCACTCCGGATTTTGCGGCTATGGCTCGCAAAGGTAAGGAGCTGATTGAGGCGGGTATGAGCGCGGTGGTCTACTGCGGCTCAATGGGAGACTGGCCTTTGCTCAGCGACGAGCAACGTATGCAGGGTGTTGAGGCTCTGGTGAATGCTGGTGTGCCGACCATTGTGGGTACAGGTGCCCAGAGCCCGATGCGTGCTGTGGCGTTGGCGGCCCATGCCGAAAAGGTGGGGGCGGCTGGTTTGATGGTGATTCCGCGTGTTTTGTCCCGTGGTATTTCCCCAACGGCTCAACGGGCGCATTTTGCGGCCATTCTTGAGGCGGCGCCGAGCTTGCCTTCGGTTATTTACAACAGCCCATATTACGGCTACGAAACCAAGGCTGATTTGTTCTTCGATCTGCGCAAAGATCACAGCAACTTGGTTGGCTTTAAGGAGTTCGGCGGTGCCGATTCCCTGAGCTATGCCGCTGAGCATATCACCAGTGGTGCTGAAGATCTGACCCTGATGGTGGGTGTGGATACTCAGGTTGTGCATGGTTTCGTTCGTTGTGGGGCTGGTGGCGCCATCACAGGCGTGGGTAACGCCTTCCCGAAAGAGGTGCTGCGTTTGGTTGAGTTGTCTGAGCAGGCGGCGAAAGGGGATGCCACGGCTTATCGTTTGGCTAATGAACTCAATGACGCCATGGCAGTATTGTCCAAGATCGATGAGGGGACTGATCTGGTCTTGTTCTACAAGCAGTTAATGGTGTTGGAAGGCAATGCGGAGTATGAGCACCAACTCAACCCAAGCGACCGTTTAAGCGCTAGCCAAAAAACCTTCCTCGAGGAACAGTGGCAGCAGTTCCGCAACTGGTGGGCCAGCTGGCCCGGCGCTAACTAAGCGTAACGTTGTGAAGACGCCAGGCAATTGCCTGGCGTTTTTGTTTGTGTGGTGTTTGCTTTTCTCCGTTCTCCTTTTCTCTTCTTTCTTCTCTTTTCGCTTCACTCCACTCCCTTTGGAATCTGCCTTGTTGTCGTGGCGTTATCTGTCTGCTTTTTAAAAATCCGCCTGTCGTTGCTTTTAAGCCGGTCATAAATCTGCCAGCAACGTGTCAACTGGTGAGGACTTTAAAGATAATCCGTTGGTCAGAGTAGGGCGCAATGGCGCGTAATAATTTATTTTGGACACACTATGAAACGACACGATACATGGTGATACAAAAGCTTGAATAATGAACAAAACATGATGGTTTTATGGCAATTTTTTAATGAGGGTAAATTTTTTTGTTTATCTTGTTGGCTTACTTTTTTCGTGTCCTAAATGATTGAAATACTTTTTAAGTTTTGTATCGGTTTGTATGTGATTAGTGGTCCTGCCAGAAGGATCGGCTGTACACTTCGCTTGTCAAGATAGTGTCATAATTTGCGTGCTAGAGTGGTGTTTTGGTGAAAGCCAAAAGTGATATAAAAGTTTGGAAGGGCAATGGATAAGTTTTTACAGCGTATTCAAGAGCAACGTTTTGATTCGGGATACTCACTGCTCGGTCTGTTTCTTCTGGTCTTTATTACCTATTCGAGTCAAGCCGTACTTCAGGCTTTTAATGCCGACGATATTATCCAATCACAGTATCCTTCAGATGCTTTGACGTTTCTGGCGCAAGGCCGGTGGGGATACTATCTTGTTTATGCCAAACTCCAACAGGCGTTGCCTTCGCCACTTGTGAGCACTTTTTTGGGGTGTTGCTTGCTGATAGCCAGTGCCTATTTAGCTGCAAGCTTGCTGGGTTTCAAGAAGCAATATCAATTGTACTTGTTTGTGTTGATTGGCAGTGTTTCTCTCTACTACGGAAAATTGTTTTCTTTCGACAGTACCCGCCTGGCCTATCCCTTGGGGAATTTTTTTGCAGTGCTGGGTTTGGTCGCTTGTGTTCGAGGTAGTCGCTCTCTGTTATTGGTGGGCTTGCTGTCGATGTCGATCGCACCTGCATTTTATCCGGCATCAACTGAGTTGGCGGCCACGCTGTTTTTGGCGTTGTTTTTAGTGTCTCTGTCGAGAGGCTTTGAGCCGGTCTCATTTAAGCGTCTGCTGCTTGTTGGTGGCGCACTGCTGGCGTCTTTGCTTGTTTATCTGTTGCTCACCAAAGGTTTGTACCGTGTTACCGGTTGGGTGATGGGGTCGCGAGCCGACATTGATCTGTTGGCGATGTTTAGTCGTTACAATGAGGTCCTGTGTTTGTTCAGTGAACACTCCTGGCCATTTCATTCGTTCGAGCAATGTCAGAAGCCTCAGTTTAAAGGGCATTTGGGGAAATTCGAAAAAGTCAGTATGGCCGCTGTTTTTTTGGCATTTAATGCTGCGTTTATTGTTCGTTATTGGTGTCGTTCCCAAGGAATGTACATTGTCTTGTTCCTGGCCGTTCAGCTGCTGATGTTATTGGCGCCTTTTGCGCTTATTTTCGCCAGCAAAAACTCTGTGTTCCCGATTCGTTCGCTTTACAGCGTGCCCTATATCTACGGGTTTTACCTGGTTGCTTTATTGGGTGAGTTGTTGGGATACCAAAAACGGATACTTAATGGGGTGGCTTTGGTGTTTATGTTGGTGGGTTGCACGTGGGTTTTGAGTGCGATGATTGATGTCTCCAATAAATCGTTTCGGGATTATAAAACCAGTCAGCGAAATTTGTTCGCGGTGAATCGAGTTATTCTCGATATTGAGCGGGTGCTCAGTGCCGAAGGTCGTGGAAGAGAAACCTATGTGCCGATGGTGCTTGTGAACGACAAGCCCAGACTCGGCGGAGTCTTGCATATCCCTTGGTCGCGGGAGCGGGTTTACCATTTACTCGACCCAAGGTATCAGGCGGCATCGGGAGCAGAACGAAAGCGCGTGTTAAAAGCGATTTCCGAAAAGCCGGTTTGGCCAGCAGAAGGTTCTATTTATATGGATCAAAATACTTTAGTGGTGGTGATCAGTCGATGAGCAAACAACAACTCATTTCAATCGTAGCGCCGGCTTATAATGAAGAAGAGGTTTTGCCGGAGTTTGTGAAGCGAACAACGAGCGTTCTGGAGGCCATGAGCGATTTCGATTATGAAATCGTTCTGGTAAACGATGGCAGTAAAGATCGAACTCTTGAGGCTATTAAGCAGCTGAAACTCAGCTACCCGAAGATTACTCTGGTGAATTTGAGCCGGAACTTCGGGAAGGAGATCGCCATGACGGCTGGACTGGCGGAATCCCGAGGGGATGCTCTGATCGTGATCGATACGGATTTGCAAGATCCTCCGGAACTGATTCCCGAACTGGTGGCCAAATGGCAGGGCGGTTTCGATATGGTGTACGCCAAGCGTAAATCCCGAGAAGGGGAAAGCTGGTTGAAAAAAGCCACCGCAGCAGCGTTCTACAAGTTTATGCAAAATATTGGGAGCACGCCGATTCCGCCCAATGTCGGGGATTTTCGGCTGATCAGCCGCCGGGTAAGCGAGGCCTTGTTGCAGCTACCGGAAAAGCATCGTTTTATGAAGGGCCTGTTTGCGTGGGTGGGTTACCCGCAAACCGAGGTGCTTTATGATCGTGATGCTCGCTTCGCAGGTGATACCAAGTGGAACTACTGGAAGCTTTGGAATTTTGCGATTGAGGGGCTGACATCGTTTACCATTGCTCCCTTAAAGATAGCCAGCTATATTGGCGTGCTTACGGCGTTCTCGGCCTTCCTGTACGGCTTGTTTATTCTGGTAAAAGCCTTGATCTGGGGAGACGATGTACAAGGCTTTCCAACCATTATGATCTCGATGTTGTTTTTGGGCGGCGTGCAGTTACTGGTGTTGGGGGTCATTGGTGAATACCTTGGCCGTGCGTTTAATGAAGTGAAGCAGCGCCCCTTATATTTTATTGAATCTGTTGATCCGGCCGGGGTTGGCCGTGTTGTTGAAAAAGAGGCCTTAGGTGAGTCACGCGAATGTAAACCTGAAGAGCGAGCTGCTTAGGATTCTTAAATTTTCCTTTGTGGGGCTTGCGAACACTGCACTGGACTATCTGGTTTTTGTTGCGTGTTTCTACGGCTTGGGTTTTCCCATTCTGCTGGCAAATGTTTGTGCATTCAGCCTGGCGGTTTGCCTGAGCTTCTATTTGAATTCCCGATTTACCTTTGCCGATATGTCGAAGGGAAGGTCCACAGCTCGTTTGGTCAAGTTCTTTGTGGTCGCCTGTACCGCGTTTGTGGTGGCCACTGCCGCGGTTTATTTTCTTTCGGCGTATATGCCCGTCTACCTCGCTAAAATTGCCTCTATTGTGGTGTCCCTTGGTCTGAACTACGGCTTGTCTCGTGTGCTGGTGTTTAGCCGGGGCAATTGATTTTCAGCTTCCGTCTGGCCAGCCTTTCCTGAACGTGATACAACGGTGCTGAGTGCGGTGGCCCTGTGGGCGGCCAGGATTGAAGATCAGTTGGATGACTCTTAATGAACCCAAAGCTTTCTGCTGTTTTACAGGAACGGCCTGAGTTGGAACTGGCCATTGAGGTGAGTGTCTCAGGGCAGTTCTGCGAACTTTTCGGTCGCGATGGAAAGTTACTTCGGCGTTACGCTGTTTCAACAGCGGCCGCTGGGGTGAACGCAAACGAGGGCAGCTTTGGTACGCCTCCCGGTTTGCATCGCATTGCTGAACGTATTGGCGAGGGCGTCGACAAAGGTATGTGTTTTGTTGGGCGGGTGCCCACAGGTGAAATGGCGGATATCGAAGGCTCACCCCCCGATTGCCGCACCGAAGGCGATTTTATTCTCAGTCGTATTTTATGGCTGGAAGGTTTAGAGCCTGGATTAAATCATGGTGAGGGTATCGATTCCCGTCAGCGTTATATTTACTTTCACGGTACCAATGAGGAATACCTGATTGGCAAAGAGGCCTCCCACGGTTGCATTCGGATGAATAACGACGATGTGATCGAGTTGTTTGATCAGGTTGTTGTAGGGACACCCGTATACATTGCCCCGTAGATGAAGGGGACTTCCATAAAAAAGGCGCTCCGGGTGAGCGCCTTTTTTAGATCCTGTGCAGACGTTTAGTTATCTATGCCGCTGGAGCGATATAAATGGTTGATGCTTTCTCTGGCTTTTGGTCATCGTGATCGTCATCCGTGGAGTGAGTGTCCTGCTTAGGCATACGGCGCAGGATTTCTGCGATCACATCGCTATTGTTACGGGTTTTGATAAAGTAGCTGCTCTTGTTTAATTGAATCAGCAGGCCTTTGCTGAAGATGCCCCAATGAAAGATACGACAAGGGAAAGCTTTCCAACTGAATAAGGTTTGGAACAGGTGCTTTTCTTCCACACTGTGAATGTCTTCATAGCGGTAGACATTACTGCGGTAACTTAGGCATTTCACTCGCCAGTGATCTTCTGCGAGCATCAGTTTTCTTGGGACTCTCGCTGGAATATTCAAAATAACAATGGTGGCCAGTGCAGCCAATAACATATCCCAGGCGGTATTGAGCCAGTAGGAATCTACGCTAGACACCAAATGCAGTTGTACATATTGCGCACTGACCGCCATGGCTTGTATCAGTAGAAAGCTGGCGCAGACAAAAGCAATAAAAGCCACAATACTGACTGCTGGGCCGTACAGGACTTTACGAACATAGAGATGTTGATGTAAATCCAACGGCTTGATCAGAAAGTGTCTACCTAAGCTGAAACTCAACAGAATGGTGGCGATCATAATGCCGATGCTGGCGATGGGCCATATCGGGCTGGGGCGCTGGGTTCGGGTAATGCTGAGATCTTCTTGAATGTTGGTTTGCATCCAGTTGGCCAGCTCTTGAGGCGTAGCGGCTTTGGCAAATTGATAGAGGTCGGGAATAGAATCGCCAATCAGGTTTCGGTCATAAAAAATGGAAGATACCCAACTGCTGATGCTCCAAGCCGTTTGATGATCGAGTAACAGGGCATCCATAACTTTTTTGCGCAGGGTTTCAAATTGTGCTTCTGGCATGCGGCCATCGCGCAGCTGCTGGTAGACCTTTTCAATATACGCAAGCGCTTCGACCTCGAAGTCCGGATCAAAGTTGCCGTTGCTGATCAAGCGGCCGTGACCCTGAACAATGTGAAAGCTGACACCAACCCCATAAGTCGCCTGGCGATTTTTGCGCAGTTCGGTATTCAAATCGTTGTGGAGCAGGGCGCGCAAAAACCAAAGCCATTGCACATCGTTGCGATCCAGGTCGGGAATATAGTGTCGCAGCTCATGCACATGGCCGCGGCGGTTTGAAAAGGTAAATTGGCGGCGTTCACCGAAATTGGGTTTGGCGGCGGCGTAGGTTTGGATGTGTTCGCCGTGGGGGGCTACTTTAGCAAAATGCTCATCGATGTAAGCTTTCAGTGCGTCACGAGGAAAATTGCCGGCCAGCATGATGGTCATGTTTTGTGGACCATAGTAACGATCGTAAAACGCCTGGATGTCTTTGGTTTCTGTCGCGTTGACATCATCCCAGGTACCGATGAGGCGCTGGTGGGGAATGTCGAGCCCCAGCATTTGTGTCCATTCGTCTTTCTGGCGTGACCAGTCTGGATTGATAAACCAGCGATTGATCATTTCCAGTGGGGTTTCCGGTTTCAGGTCGCGTTCGAGAATAACGGCTCGGCGTTCTTCATTCACATGCTCATCGATAAACTGATGGTCGAAGAGCAGTTGCCCAAACCAGTCGATACCGAATTCCCATTCCTGGTCGGGCAGCTCCAGCCAGTAATCGGTGCGCTTGACGGTGGTGCTGGCATTGTTTTGTCCGCCCCGCTCATCCACCAGTTTTTCAAATTCGGCCTTGCTGTAGCCTTTGGAGCCGGTAAAGAGCATATGCTCGGTGAAGTGTGCCAGGCCGGTTCGGTTTTCTGGGTCGTGCCAGCCGCCCACGGGCAGGGTCATGCGGAAGGTAACCAGTTCGGACTTGGGCATTGCCTTGAAGTAGACCTGCAATCCGTTGGGGTAACGCCAGCTCTCTATATTGGCGAATGGGCTTTCTGTGTCTTCCAGATTGTGGGTGAGTGTCTGTGCCTCGCTTAAATCTGTGCTGCTGGCCTGAGAGGTGGGAGTGTCGGCAAAGGCCGGCAAGCACAACGCGAGCAACAGCCCCAACAGACCGTCGAAGTATCGCTTTGCGGAAAATGATGAATGGCTAGAGCTATTGGGGCGCATATCCTTATAAAACCTTAATTCGACTTCCACGATAGAGTGTATAGAGCGATATAGTTGCTTATTTGACCTTCTATGCGCCAATAGTTGCAAATCCAACCGCCAAAAGCTCTAAGACTAAAGTGCTAGCTTTGCCTTGGCCATTACCCTTGGTCGAATTTAATAAGCATTTGCTTAATAAATGTACAGTTAAAGTTTGAATCCTGAGGTTTTGTTGCCTGTGATCTTTTGCAGGTCGGCACTGAGTTTGTCGACGTATTGCTGATAAGGGCGGCTCTGCTCTAGGCCATTGGGCAGGTTTTGCAGGCATTGCACCATGAGTTGGTAGGCCTCAACGATGAGTCGTTTATCCTGACACTCTTTATGGAAGTTCTTTAACAGCAAGGCGGCTTGCTTATGGTCGCCCATTTCCTGCAGGTGTTCGGCGAGTTGGAGACGCAAGCTCATTTTCTGGGGGCGGTAGTCAGGAATCAGTGTTTTGATTTGCTGAAAACGACTGCCAATTTTGTAGTGCTGTTCGGTGGCAAACAATTGGGCGAAGTAATCTTCCGAGAATTTGGCCAGACCGTTGAGGTTTCGGGTTTCCAATAACAAATTCAGCAGTCGATCTGCCAGCTCTCGGTCTTTGGGAGTACGACTCAATTGCGCCTGCATGAGATGACTGGCACCCTGGTAATCGCCATCTTTGAGCAACATACCCAATTTTGCATTCAGGCGTTGATGATCGCTTCGTTGGTTCTTTTTGTCTTCCTGCTCCTGTGCTGTGATGCCGAGCTTGTCTTGGTATTGAAAGACGACATAGCCCATTAAATGAAACATGACCACGGAGTAGTAATTGGAAATCAGAGTGGAGCTGATTTGTCCTACGGTTGAGAATTGTTCGCCAATCATCCAGTGGATCAGACCTACTGAGCTCATCATCATGAACAATAAAATCAGCAGTATGAAATACGCTGGGCCGATAGCGCCCATAAGCTCAAGATGACGGCCCGGGTTAATAGCCTGACTGAAATCTTTATTAATCGCCAAAATCATAAACGCCGCAGGGAGAGCGGCGGTGATAAAAATTACCCAGAGAATCGCGGCGGTGGCGCCCAGAAAGTGTGCGAGAGCAATGGTGCTGCCGACAGATAACAGCAACAGGCCGATGATCTGCAACAGGATTTGCAAGCCGCCACTGCTGGCTTTGCTGATATCAGGTGCCGTCATATCGCCATGGGCCGTTTGTTCGAGGCAGAAGAAACAGTATTTATATAAGAAGGCGAGGGCAATCAAACTGACAAACGGAACGTATAAGCCAATCAAACTGATGACTGCAACAATGAGTAACGCCGTGATCGATTCTTTACCCAGTGCGTATTGAAATGCTTTGCCGATTCGTCGCCAGAAAGGCTCGGCAGTATGGGCAGAGCCTAATGACGTTAAAACACCTTTACACAAAAAACACTGAGACGAATGGTCATCAAAACTGTCGCTGTCATTGCTGCAACTCCGGCAGGCATGGTAGTGACACTGCTCACAGTAAAAGGCGGCGGGTTCACAAGGGTGATATCGACAATAACTCATAAGCTGCGCTGCAGTTGTTGTTCAAGGGCTTGTTCAAATTTCTGGGCTTTGCCCGGGTTTTCACATTGGTGATAAAACACCGCAAGACGACCGAGCAGCTTGGTGAGCATCGGCTCTTTACTGTCGTTCTTAAACAGCTCGATCGCGATGAGTTCGGCATTATCGTTGTACTCGGCATCCAACAGTCGCATGGCAAACTGGCTGCGAGACAATTCATCCATTTGGTGGCGTTCCTTATCGCTGAGTCGTTTCCATAATGTGAGTTGTCGGCTGAGAAGTTCCGGGTCGCGCTGGCTGCGTTTCAGGTAGTCGATATTGGCGTTGAGCCAGGCCGGGTCTTTATTGAGTGACATTAAATTAATGGCAATGAAGTCGCTTTCCGCGCAGGTGCCGTGTTCTTTTTGATGCTCAATAACGGCTTTGTGTGCCGCACGGAATTGAATGGCTTCTATTTTTTGCAGGATTGCTTGCAGGCTTTCCCGACGTGGGTCCTGACCGGGTTCTTCCTCCAGGAACTCCTCGTCGATGCTTTCCGGCTTTTGCCATTGGATCAGCGCCAATAGGGCCGCGCCACAAATAAAGCCACCGACATGCGCCATATACGCGACCTGGCTGTTGTCCGAGAAAAAGTACTGCAGTAGTTCTTTGGCAATATACAGTGGCAGAATATACAGCGCTGCGGCTCGAAAATAGCCGATGAAAACAAGTACCCAGTAAAAGAACTCGATTTTTTTTAACCGAAACAGCATGAGGTACATGGCCATGACTCCGGAAATTGCGCCGGATGCCCCAACCAGTGGAACGCCGCCACGGCTGGAGATCACTTCAATACCACTGTAAATCAAACCCGCACCGACACCGCTGACGATATACAACAACAGAAAGCGCAGTGGCCCCAATGCCGCTTCGACTGCAAAGCCACAAATAAACAGGAATAACATATTGCCCAGTAAATGCAGGATGTCGCCATGCAAAAACTGATGGCTGAATACTGTAATCAAGCTGCTGTGTTGTGGAATCAAGCCAAGTTCAATACTGCTGATGCCAGCAATGTTGCGTTCAATGTTCGGGCGCAATTGATCCCAACTGGCTATTTTGTCTTTGGGAATCCATTCGTGGCGGTGCTTGCTGAGATAGGCCAGGAAGTCGCGATCCAGCAATATCACCTGGCTAAGGTTTTCCGGGTCTTTGTCGAATTCGTCACTCAGTTGGTCATACAGCTCTGGGTCGCCTTGCAATATGCCGTTCTGTTTACGGTAGTTCAGGTACGCGGCGGCTTCAAACTGAGCAAACTCATTACGTTCGTAGAGTTCATAGGCGCGCAGGTATTTACTTTGATCGCCGCTTTGATAAAACGCGAAGACGGCGATGTTGATCAAGATGAGGGCTATAACGGCTATTGGGGGGCGGCGCCAGTCAATCGGTTTCTCTGTTGGGATTATTATCATGGCTCGTTTGCTTTTGCTGTGTCCGTCATGGCAAAAGCGCTAGCTTAGCAAGCCATTGACTAAGAAACAAAGTGCAATAAAGGACGATGTTAATCAGCCGGCATTTTAAGCATGAGCGGGAATTGAAGGGAGGGGGTTTACCGTAGAATAGTACTCGAGAATTATCGGGTTGAGCGGGTGCTTAGCAGGTATTGCTTCGGGAATACCTGCTGGTTTGAGTGGGCGATGTTTATTTACATCCGTGTTTCTCTTTCTTTATAGGAGACAGAATTAAAAATCGTCGAAACCGGTAAAGCTGTCGGGCTCGATAGAGGCCAGGGGGTTTCCGCCGTCCATGGGGACCATTACTTCGTCACCGACATAGCTGTCTTCCTGGCTCATTTCATAGCCGGCTGCGGCATCTTCCGGTGCTTCGGCCGGGCCTACCGGCAATTGCTGCCAAGAATCCATATCGTATTCACCCAGTCCGCCGTCGGCGTACTGTATTTCGATGGTTGCCGCGTGTTCATCAATGGCTACCACTTCAAAAATCTGTCCCAAGGCTAGGTCGTTATACCAATCACCAATGATTGGGAGTTGATTTGCCATTGTATATTACCTCCGAACGTACATATTTCTTGCGATTGCTAACGGTTATGGGTAACAAAGCTTTGCTTGATCAAATTCTTATTGCTTGATGCGCAAAATACCACGGTGGGGCGGCTTGTACAGTGTTTGAGGTCATGACTTTAAGCGCCATATTTTGATCTTAATCATGGCATTTGTGATGGCTTGCTCTAATTGATTCATTTTGTTGAAGTTTTAATTGCGGGAAAAAATCGGGCCAACAGTGTTTAAAAATTAACGTTCTATGCAGGAATCTGTACATAATAAGATTGTCTAAAAAATAGGCATTTTGACGTGTGGCGGTTCAAGGGAAATTAAGAATTGCACTTGTGCGCAAGGCGTTTCCTGCGCAACGCGGAGCCCTTGACAAGGGCAGGGCAGCTCAGTATTTTCGACTCCTTGTCTGTCGAAAAACTGGAAAGGCTGAATGGCCCAAAAAGAAACCGTAGAACGCATTCTCGATGCCGCGAGCGTTCTATTTGCCGAGCGGGGCTATGCGGAAACCTCTCTGCGCACCATAACAACAGCCGCTGGCGTCAATCTGGCTTCTGTGAATTATCATTTTGGTTCTAAAAAAGCACTGATCCAGGCGGTCTTTGCGCGTATTTTGGATCCCTTCTGCAAGCAACTGGCCTGCAATCTCGAGGAACTTCAAGGCAATGATCAGGTTGAGGTGGAAGCCCTGTTTCGCTGCTTGTTTAGCACTCTGATGCAGACGGTTGCCGCGAAACCTGGCCTGAATCAGGCGGAGCAGGTGTTGGAGTTACAACGCTTTATGCGGCTGCTGGGGATGGCCTATACCCAATCACAGGGGCATCTGCGCCGGTTTATTGTCAGTCAGTATGGTGATCTGTATCGGCGTTTCCTGAACCTACTGCGTGAAACCCTTCCGGGAATGAATCCGGTGGACTTTTACTGGCAACTCTATTTCCTGCTGGGAGCGACCGTGTTTACACTTTCCAGTATCGATTCCATTCAAGGCATTATTGAAGACAACTTTGCGGAGCACAGTGGCGTTGAACGCGCACTTGAATTGTTAATTCCTACCTTAACCCGAATGATGCAAATTCCGGCTTCACCCGCAAGCCCGGAGGGCATAGCCCCTTAATTCGGTCTACCTATTTTAATGAGATGTTGATTTGACGAAAGCAGCAATGGGCCCCGGTCCTTTAATGATGGATGTCGCCGGACTGGCGCTGACGCAAGAAGATATTCACTTCCTGCAACAGCCCTGTGTTGGCGGCCTGATTTTATTCAAGCGTAATTACGCTGACCGCGCACAACTGTGTCGTCTTGTGGAAAGCATTCGCGAACAGCGACCGGATATTATTATCGCCGTGGACCAGGAAGGTGGGCGCGTTCAGCGTCTGCAAGACGATGGTTTCAATCGTTTGCCACCCATGCAGAGTTTGCGTGACCGCGCACGTTCCTCCGATCATATTGAGCAAGAAGCGGAACAATTGGCGTACCTGATGGCCAGTGAAGTTTTGGCTTGCGGCATCGATATCAGCTTTGCGCCCGTGTTGGATGTGGATGACTGTTTTTCGAGCATCATTGGTGATCGCTCTTTTTCGGATAATCCCGACGAAGTAATCCGTTTGGCGGGTGCCTTTATGCGAGGTATGTCGGCGGCGGGAATGGCGACCACCGGTAAGCATTTTCCGGGACACGGTGCGGTCCAGGAGGACAGCCACTTGACCCTTCCTGTGGACGATCGCCCTTGGGCCGACATCGCTGAGCGCGATTTGGCGCCATTCAAGACGCTGCTAAAACAGCTGGATGCGGTGATGCCTGCCCATATTATTTTCAGTCAGGTCGACGATCAGCCTGTGGGCTTTTCAAAACATTGGCTGCAGCAACGACTGCGCCAGGATCTGGGCTTCGATGGGGTGATTTTCAGCGATGATCTGAGTATGGAAGGGGCTGTGCAGGCGGGCAGTTATGCCGATCGTGCCCACGCTGCGTTGGATGCCGGCTGTGACATGGTACTGGTTTGTAATAATCGGGAGGGTGCCCTGGAGGTTGCCCGCTCTCTGGAAAGCTACGAGTTTAGCGATAAGAGCCGGGCACGCTTGCAGAGAATGCTGGCTCGTCGTCAGTGGCAATGGAATGATTTGAAAGCGGATAAACAATGGCAAGCTGGTGTCAAAGTTGCCGAAGCGCTGTTGGCGTAAGCGGCCGAGTCATCGTCTAAGTACACGGCATTTATCACTATTTAACTCGGGCCCAGGCGAGTGGCCCGAGACAAGACCACATCAAAGGATTAAAGGCTAATGATTCACTCTGCAGTATCCGTCCCGGATTGGCTGTCTGAAATTACCGGGCGGGAGAACACTTGGATTGTTGAAGTATTTATTATTGTTCTCGCGACTCTGTTGGTCGCTTTTGTGGCCCGCATCATTTTCAACCGCCTGATGGCCCAGGCGGCTAAGAGTAAAAACCTGTGGGATGATGCGCTTATCGAAGCTGCGCAGAAACCTGTACGCTGGTTGATTTGGCTGATTGGCTTGTGCTGGGCGATGGAGATTTCTGCCAATCAGTCCGAAGTGAATTTACTGCAAGCGGTCGGCCCAATTCGTGAGGTCGGTGTGGTTGCGGTCATCGCTTGGTTTTTGGTGCGCTTTATCAGTCGTGCCGAGAAAAATCTGACCGATCCGGAATACACACATCAACCTCTCGACCAAACCACCGTTACTGCCATGGGTAAGTTGCTGCGGGTGTCGGTGATCATCACGTCGGTGTTGGTTGTGTTGCAAACCTTGGGTTACAGCGTGTCAGGTGTGTTAGCGTTCGGCGGTATTGGCGGTCTGGCGGTTGGTTTTGCTGCAAAAGATCTTCTGGCCAACTTTTTTGGTGGTTTGATGATTTACATGGATCGCCCCTTTAAGGTGGGTGATTGGGTGCGTTCACCGGACAAAAACATTGAAGGCACAGTGGAAGACATTGGCTGGCGCCTGACGCGCATACGCACTTTTGATAAGCGTCCACTGTATGTGCCCAATTCTACGTTTACCCAGATCTCTTTGGAAAACCCATCGCGCATGTTGAATCGTCGAATCTATGAAACGATAGGGATTCGTTATGACGACGCGGCCAAGGTTACGGTCATCGTAAATGATGTAAAAGCGATGCTGGAGAGTCACGATGAGATCGATCACGATCAAACATTGATGGTGAATTTCAATGCCTTTGCGCCATCGTCTCTGGACTTCTTTGTTTACACCTTCACCAAGACGGTGAATTGGGCGCACTATCATGAAGTTAAGCAGGATGTGCTGCTGAAAATTCTCGATATTATTGCGGACCATGGCGCGGAGTGTGCTTACCCAACCTCAACCATTCATTTAAATGCCATTAGTGCGGAGCCTCCGGTAGGACAGTCTTGATATGAAACTGGTGGATAAAAAGCTGCAGGCGGTTTGGGATAACGCAGAATGCTTGCACAGTGCCGAGGCTCTTGAACAAGGTGTGCAGAGTATGGCCTCGCGTATTCGAAAGACGCTGCACGATCAGAACCCCTTGTTGCTGTGTATTATGAATGGTGGTCTGGTGACTTGTGGGCAGCTGCTGCCGTTGCTGGATTTCCAATTGCAGTTGGAATACGTGAATGCAGCTTCGGGACCGAGTGGCACCCAGGAAACCCGTTGGCCTGCGTTGTCGCAAATTTCAATCGAAGGGCGCAGTGTTCTCTTGCTGGATGATATTTTTGATCTTGGTAACAGTCTGCATTCATTGCAGGAATACTGTGTGGAGCAGGGTGCCAGTCGCGTTATGACTGGGGTTTTGGTTGAGAAGCGCCACTCGCGTGATAAAAAAGACATCGCCATCGACTTTCACGCGGTAACCGTGGGGGATCGATTTATTTTTGGGGCGGGCTTGGACTATCAGGGTTATTTGCGCAACGCCCCTGGTATTTACGCCGTCGCTAAAAGCAAATAAAACCTCGTCTGAATTTCCCTCTGGCAATACACGTAGGTATACCTGTGAGTTTGAATATTGATGCTGAGTTGCTGGCGGCCTGCCGCCAGCAAACCGTACAAAAACCGGAAACCCTGTCCTTGGCTGTCATTGGAGGTTCCGGTCTCGATAATTACCCAGGGGCGGAAACCGTCGCGGAAATCAGCGTGCAGACACCCTATGCCGAAGCGCCCTTGAAGGTTAAGCAAATACGTTTAGCGAAGGCGGGCGGCGCCATTATTTACTTTCTTCCTCGGCATGGCGTCAGCCACACTGTGGCGCCTCATTTAATTAATTACCGTGCGAACATCTGGGCGCTGAAAGCCTTGCAAGTCGAGGAAATAATCGCGGTCAATGCGGTCGGTGGTATTTCAGACGCACTGCCTCCTGGACGCCTGGCGTTGCTCAATGATGTTATTGACTATAGCCATGGACGCGAGGGGACCTTTTTCGATGGGGTTCACTATCCTCTCGATCATATTGATTGTTCTCAATTGTTTCATCGAGGCTTGAATCAGAGTCTGGCCGAGATCAGCGGCCTGTCAACCGACAATTGTTATGCCTGCACTCAGGGGCCCCGTATCGAAACACCGGCTGAAATTCAACGACTCAAACGAGATGGTTGCGATGTGGTGGGTATGACGACGATGCCGGAAGCGGCGCTTGCCGCTGAAGCTGAAATTCCTTACGCCGCGATTGCGATGATCGTGAATTGGGCGTCAGGTCTCAGCGATGAAATGATCACCATGGAAGACATCTATTCACAGTTAATTTCCTGCACTGAGGAAGCTCGCGACATTATTCAGTCCCATTGCGTTAAGTCGCTGAGTTATAGGGCAAAACACCAATAATGAGTACTAGACAATCAATAATAAATAAACTAAAAAGTACTAGTCGCCACAATCCTTGTGGATTTTTACGGGATTTTGGCGCCAGACGGAAGTGTTATCGCCGCCGCAGGGTTGTTTAAGCTCCGTCTTGGCTTGATGTACGATCAGCGTAAAGCTGGCAATGCCAAGGGATACGGCGGAGGTAAAAAGCTAGTTATTATTAGTTTAAAGGAAGGGTGGTTAGGAATGTCTGATCGTGCAAATGGTGTAGTCAAGTGGTTTAACAATGCACGGGGCTATGGCTTTATTACAAGGGGAGAAGGTAGTGACGATGTGTTTGTGCACTACCGGAGTATTCGTGGCGAAGGGTATCGATCTCTAGCTGAAGGTCAAAAAGTGGAATTTGATCTTCAAGATGGCGACAAGGGACTTCAAGCCGAAGACGTTGTTTGCCTCTAAGAATCTCCAGCGGATTCACATCGCGCTATGATCCGCCTCGGCAGTTCATAGCGCTCGAAACGGAGTAAGGCTCTACGCCGGATTCAATGCGGTGGCCGTGGTTTGATCTGCCGCGTTTGGATTGGTTGTAGGTTGCTCAGTGGGTATTGCTTGTTCTGTGGGAATTGCCTGCTCGGCCGGAAGGCTGGGAAGTAGGCTGTTGTCGTAAGGCCAGACAGGCGCGTCAATCGGCGTGAGCTGAATCAGCAAACCGAAAGCTGGGTGGTCAATGTAGTGGATTTCGCCACTGCGCATACGGCGTTTTTGTTTGAGCTGTTCAATACTGCGCACAATGTAGTTATTGCTGGGGTTGCTTGCGTACACACTATCGTTTTGATCTTGCCTGCCGAACTCATTCGTTTCCGGTAAACGATTTTCAATGACGGCTTCTCGAAATGGGGAAGGGCGCTCCGGCAGACTCAACCAGCGACCATAATCTTCTTCCTGAGCAAAACCAAACTGACTCAGCCAGATGTTGGTGTCTATGTGTAGATAGCGAGAGCGGCTCAGCTGAATATAACCTTCCAGTTCCTGTTGCTCACCAAAACGTTCCCCACCGTGAATGACGATATTGTGCTGCTTTTGTTGAGGAGGCAGTTGCAGGTTCCAGCGCTTATGGAACAACACGCGTTGATTCTTGCTGCGTGCCAGACTGCCGGCTTGAGCGTTTAAACCCTGCTCCGCTTTGGGGCTGCTGACCACAAAGCGGCCAGGGATCAATTCTTTTTTGACGACGGGCTCTTGGCTGAGAGCGGTGTTATTCAGCGCGGGATTGTCGGCCACAGAGTTGGCTTGCGCGTCAAGTGTTTGGGCGGCGTTGTTCGGGCCTGCACTCATATCCGCAACCGTTTCAGCGTCGAGAACGGTCATGCTGTTTTTCGGGTAGCTGAGGGCTAAGCGTTCCATATTCAAGGGAAGCTCGTTCTGATTGATTTGCAGGCGCTTAAAGGCGATGACTTCAACGGCATACCAGTGCTCCTGCTCGGTCTCTGCACTTTGGGCAAGCGTCACCTCAGCCAGGCTGAACGCCAAGAGGCAACTTAGGGCTTTGCGGGTTAGCTTCATTGAATGTCATCCTTAGGGATCGTTAATCGTTAGCTTATGACCTTAATCCGGTCGATCAGTTTCGAGTTCGGCGCTTATTACGCCGGCTTCCCACTCAAACTGCTAAGTAACTGTTCTATGGTGTTGATTCGAGTTTCTGTATTGTCCAAGTCCAGGCTGAACCGTAACTGATTGGCCCCATTGAGTTTAAACTTCTGAGGCTGCTGTTGCACCATGTTCACGATGGTAATGGGGTCAACTTGGGTCTGGCTCGCAAATTCGACCAATCCACCTTGACTGCCGGCTTCCAGTTTTTCAATGCCGAGGTCGGTGGCTTTTAACTTCAACTCTGTGACTCGGAACAGATTTTTGATGGCATCCGGTAACAGGCCAAAGCGGTCGATCATTTCAACTTGCAGTTCGCGCAATTGCGCACTGTTTTCCGCACTGGCGATACGTTTGTATAAAATCAAACGGCTGTGTGTGTCAGGCAAATAGTCTTCGGGAATCAGTGCCGGCACGCGGAGGTTGACGTCAACTTGGGTGTCCAAAGGATCTTCAATGTTGGCGGTCTCGCCGCGTTGAATGGCTTTGACAGCACGATCGAGCATATCCATATACAGGGTAAAGCCCACCGCATGCATCTGACCACTTTGATCGTCACCGAGGAGTTCACCCGCGCCGCGAATTTCCAGATCGTGTGTGGCCAGGGTGAAGCCGGCACCCAAATCCTGGGCGTTGGCAATGGCTTCAAGACGTTTTTGAGCGTCTCGGGTCATCGCCTTTTTATTGGGTGTCAGGAGATAGGCATAGGCCTGGTGGTGGGAGCGACCCACGCGGCCACGCAGCTGGTGTAATTGTGCAAGGCCAAATTTGTCGGCACGATCAATGATAATGGTGTTGGCATTGGGGACATCAATGCCGGTTTCAATAATCGTGGTACACAGTAAGACGTTAAAGCGCTTGTGATAAAAGTCGCTCATGACTTGTTCGAGTTGACGTTCGCGCATCTGTCCGTGGCCGATAGCAATGCGAGCTTCGGGAACCGCGGCGGCGAGATCATCAGCGACTTTCTCGATGGTTTTCACTTCGTTATGCAGATAATAGACTTGGCCGCCACGCAGCAATTCTCGAAGAATCGCTTCTTTTACCAAACCTGAATCGCTCTCTCGCACAAAGGTTTTGACCGACAGTCGTTTAGCGGGAGGCGTGGCGATGATGCTCAGGTCGCGGATGCCTGACATGGCCATGTTCAAGGTACGAGGGATGGGTGTGGCGGTCATGGTCAGGATGTCCACCTCGGAGCGCAGGGATTTGAGTTGCTCTTTCTGGCGCACGCCAAAGCGGTGTTCTTCGTCAATAATCAACAGGCCCAGTGATTTGTAGTTCAAGCCGGCTTGCAGAATTTTGTGGGTGCCGATTAAGATATCGACATTGCCATCGGCCAGTTTCTTTTCGACATCCTGGGTTTCTTTGCCGCTGCGAAAACGAGAGATCACTTCGATGTTCACCGGCCAATCGGCAAATCGGTCTTTAAAATTTTCATAATGTTGTTGGGCGAGCAGGGTGGTGGGCACCAGCATAGCCACCTGTTTGCCAGAATGAACAGCGAGAAAAGCAGCGCGCATTGCGACTTCGGTTTTACCGAAGCCTACGTCACCACAAACCAATCGGTCCATGGCTTTTTCTTGGGTCATATCGCTGAATACTGCTTCGATGGCCGCAATCTGATCAGGTGTTTCTTCAAAAGGGAAGCCTGCCGCGAAATCGTCAAAGGCGTCTTTCGGGTCGCGGAATTTAAAACCTTTACGGGCGGCACGGCGTGCGTATATGTCCAGTAGTTCGGCGGCCACGTCGCGGACTTTTTCGGCCGCTTTGCGTTTGGCTTTCTGCCACTGCTCGCTGCCCAGTCGGTGCAACGGCGCCAGAGATTCTTCGGCACCATTGTAGCGAGCAATGAGATGCAGATTGGCTACGGGCACATAGAGCTTGGCTTCGTCGGCGTATTCCAGCATCAGGAATTCATCGCTTTGACCATCGGTGTGAATGGTTTGCAAACCACGATAGCGACCCACACCATGATCGATATGCACCACCGGCGCGCCAATGTTCAGCTCGGCCAGGTTTTTGACAACAAAATCGCTGTGCTCGGTTTGCGCTTTGCGACGTCGTCGGGTTTGTTGAACACGTTGGCCAAACAGTTGGGACTCGCAGATGACGCTGACGTTTTCCTGGCCCAGCACAAGGCCGCGATCCAGTGGTGAAACGATAATGGCGAGATCGGCGTCGCTGTCGACAAATTCCTGCCAGCTTGCCATCTCTTCAGGCTGTAATCGGTTTTTGCGAAGCAGATCCAGTAACGATTCTCGGCGCCCGGCAGACTCGGCACTGAACAGTACACGATTATCGTCTTGCAATAAAAACGCTTCCAGGGCGGTGAGTGGGTTTTCCGCTTTGGCATTGACCGGCAACTCAGGTGGCTGGCGGCAGGCGAATTCAATACTGCTTGATGATTGTTTGTCAGGGTTCAATTCAATGCGAGGGTAGTTTTTTAATTCCGCAAACAATTCCCCAGCACTTAAAAACAGCCGTTGTGGGTTCAATAAAGGGCGTTCAATGTCTCCCCGACGACTCTCATAGCGGTCGCTGATGTCACGCCAGAAGTTTTCACTGGCTTGGTGGCAGGGGCCACTGAGTAAACAGAGGGTGTTGTCCGGCAGGTAGTCGAACAGACTGGCACACTCATCAAAAAACAGAGGCAGATAGTATTCAATACCGGCGGGGGCAATGCCCGCGGCAATGTCTTGATAAATACTGCAGGCTTTGGGGTCGCTATCGCTGAATTCTTCCGTCCAACGTTGGCGGAATTGGCGTAATGAGGCGGCGTCAACAGGAAACTCCTTGGCGGCCAGCAGCTCAACTTTTTCAACTCGATCCTGGCTGCGTTGGGTTTCCGGATCAAAGCTGCGCAGTGAGTCCACTTCGTCATCGAAGAGATCGATACGGTAGGGAACCGGTGAACCCATGGGAAAGATGTCCAATAGCGAGCCCCGTACGGCGAACTCACCGTGCTCGTACACGGTATCCACGCAAAGGTAGCCAGCTTCCTGCAAGAGCTTACGCTGCTGTTCAATGTCAAAGCGTTGCCCGACTTTTATATAGAGGCTGGAGGCGCTTACAAAGCTGGTCGGAGCCAAACGATGCATCAGGGTCGGCATGGCGCAGAGAACAATGCCTTTTTGCAATTGTGGCAGGCGGTAGAGGGCGCTCAGACGCTCGGAAATAATATCCTGATGCGGGGAAAAGTTGTCGTAAGGCAAGGTTTCCCAGTCGCCGAAGTGAATGATGGTTTGTGTAGGCGCGTAGAACGCGATCTCGGCTTCCAGCTGTGCGGCTTCGGCACCACTGTGGCAAATAACCAGAAGGGGGCCACGGTGTTGTTCCGCGCAGCGGCTGATGGCCAGTGCGCCTGCTGAACCGTGCAGGCCCTGCCAATAGAGGCTCTGGGTCTTGCTTGCCTCGATAGGGGGGTGTAGGGGGCTGATGCGTTGGTTCATGCTGGTATCTCTTAACATTCGCTCGCTGCTGACATTGTATTCCCTGCGTGCGCGGTTTGACCTTGGGTGTTTAGAAGGCGCTCGCAAGGCATCGTGGCGCGCTATTGTAACCAGTTTATGAAAAGGGACCAGAGTATCCATTAGAATTATGGCCAGCATTCGCCATTGTCCCTTGCGGAAGAAGCATTGAATCACGATAATAGCGCCCACTCACGAGCCCAGCTGCTGGGGGTGGGACGCCAAAGGATTGGATGTGGCAACTTTGTTCAACCGTCACTGGCGCTGAATGCGCTGGTTCAACTAAAGGTAAGTACCGTGAATCGACCTAAGCCGGACGACTACTTTAAAGATTGGAAAGAGCGCGAAGCGCTGGCCGAGGCCATGATCCCAATGATCGGCCGTTTAAACCGTGAAAAGAACATCGGCATTTATATGTATGGCCGCTCTTTGGTAAACCGCTCTGTCATCGACATCATGAAGTCGCACCGTTTTGTGCGTCAGGTTGAATCCAACGAATTGTCTGAATTTGAAAGCTTCCCGATCCTGGAAGCCGTTTGCGCTATGAATCTGGGCCCTGCCCACATTGATCTGGGTAAGATCACTGTCGCCTACATGAAAGAAGGTGGCCCAATGGAGCAGGGCGTTAGCGCTGCTGATTTTGTTGCGCAGGAATTGTCTGGTCTGGTGGGTTCCAATGAAAAGCCTTTGCCTGAATCACAAGACGTTGTGCTATACGGTTTCGGCCGTATTGGCCGCTTAGTAGCACGTTTGCTGGTCGAAAAGGCCGGCAGTGGTGATGTGATGCGTTTGCGCGCGATCGTTGTGCGTAAGGGCAGTTCTCCCAACGACCTGGTTAAGCGTGCCAGCCTGTTGCGTCGTGACTCGGTTCACGGTTCTTTCAAAGGCACCATCCGTGTTGACGAAGAGAATAAGTCTCTGGTTCTTAACGGTAACGAAGTTAAGGTGATCTACGCTAATTCCCCAAGCGAAGTGGATTACACCGAGTATGGCATCAACAATGCGATCGTGGTTGATAATACCGGGGTATGGCGTGATGAAGATGGTCTGGGTCAGCACGTTGCTTGTAAAGGTGCTTCCAAGGTTATCCTGACCGCACCGGGTAAAGGCAACATCAAGAACATCGTATACGGCATCAATAACCACGATATCAAGCCTGAAGACAAGATTCTGTCTGCGGCTTCCTGTACGACCAATGCCATTGTGCCGGTTCTGAAATCCATGATGGACGGCTTCGGTGTGAAGCACGGCCACGTTGAAACGGTACACGCCTACACCAATGACCAAAACTTGATTGATAACTACCACAAAGGCGATCGTCGCGGTCGTTCGGCGGCACTGAACATGGTGATCACCGAAACTGGTGCGGCAAAAGCGGTTGCCAAGGCGTTGCCAGAATTGGCGGGTAAATTAACCGGTAATGCGATTCGTGTTCCTACGCCGAATGTGTCCATGGCTATTCTGAATCTCCAGCTGGAAAAAGAAACCACGGCTGAAGAGGTGAATGCCCATATGCGTGAAGCGGCGCTGCACTCGCGTTTGCAGCAGCAAATCGACTACACCAACTCACCTGAAGTGGTGTCGACTGATTTTGTCGGCTCACGTCATGCTTCTGTCTTCGATTCAGAAGCCACGATTGTTGATGGTAAGAGTGCGGTGTTGTACTGCTGGTACGACAACGAGTTCGGTTACAGCTGTCAGGTATTGCGTTGCCTGGAAGATATGGCTGGGGTGAACTACAACATGTACCCTAGAACCTGATCTCTCAGGTAATGTAAAAACCGGGGCATGCCCCGGTTTTTTTATGCCTGTAGATAGCTGTTGCTCACCGGGCAGGCGAGTGGTGAAAGGCTTCGTGGCTTTTGTTTGGGTGAATAATGACCGCTTTGTCGAAAATTCGACATTTCCCAGCTATCCCCTTCTTTTTTACTTAAAAAAAGGCGAAAACTTTGCTCTTAAGCTGGCAAGCTACTCGTGGCCTCTTTATAATTGCGCCGTTTTAGTTCTATGCAGCTAAAACCCGCTGAAAAATCAGTATCTTGCTCTGGGAAAATGATGCTTTAGGTGTCATTTTGCTGAAAATGCAAGCATCTCGTGCGAAATATGAGGTTTCTACTAAACTGGTAAGGATTCAATTTGCCCAGCTATGGGAGTTCGCGGGCAATTAGGATGAGATCCTAAGGTATTGGCAAATGTTGGAAGTGGGCTTGAGACCAGACCAAACCGACATTGGTTCCTTAAATTACCGGATTAAATAGAGATTCCACGAGAATAAAAAGAAAGAGTTCGCGACGACAACAAAAGCAACAGTCGCCCAGACCGTCTGAAACAGCCGGTTTGAAACAGAATTTAAAGCAGCAGCCGTTTGATGTAGTAGCCCAGTAGGCTTTTAGTGCTTTTACGTAAAGCATCTTCACTATCACAGACGCGCTTGCCGCCGGTTTGCTTAACGCGCAAACCTTATGCTCAGGGACTGTACGGGTGCCGGGCACAGAATACATAGGCTGAGTTGCGGTCGATGCTTAAAAGGTGTCGCATAAGACGACTTGGCCTATCCACTTTTCTTTTAAGTGATTAGGCAGAGACGTATGATAAATATCCGTCGGGGACTCGATCTACCCATAACTGGGGCTCCCGAGCAGACCATCCATGATGGTCCGTCTATTCGCTCTGTCGCCGTAATTGGACCTGACTATCATGGTATGAAACCCACCATGGCAGTCGCGGTTGGCGACAAAGTGAAGCTTGGGCAGCTGTTATTCACCGATAAAAAGACCGAAGGCGTGCGCTACACAGCGCCGGCTGCTGGTACCGTGGCCGCGATTAATCGCGGAGCACAGCGTATGTTGCAGTCGGTGGTGATCGATGTAGAAGGCGATGAAGCAGAAAGCTTCGCCAGCTACAGCGTTGAGCAATTGTCTTCCCTGACTGAAGAACAGGTGAAAGATAACCTGAACGACAGTGGTCTTTGGGTGGCACTGCGCACCCGTCCATACAGTAAAGTACCTGCATTGGACAGCGCACCCAATTCCATCTTCGTAACGGCTATGGATACTTCTCCATTGTCCGCAAACCCGGAGGTTATCATTCGCTCTCAGCGCGATGATTTCGTTAACGGTTTGACCGTGCTGTCGCGTTTGACCGCAGGCAAGGTTTACGTGTGTAAGGCTTCCGGTGCGGATGTACTGACCGGCAACAGCAGTCGTGTTGAAAGCCATGAATTCTCCGGTGTACACCCCGCGGGTAACGCCGGTACGCACATTCACTTCCTTGATCCGGTGAGCGCCACCAAAACGGTGTGGACGATCGGTTATCAGGACGTTGTTGCCGTAGGTAAGTTGTTCACTTCCGGCCAGATCAGCACCGATCGTGTGATTGCCTTGGCGGGCCCAGGTATTGAGCAGCCACGTTTGATTCGCACCCGTTTGGGCGCCAATACAGACGAGTTGACGGCTGGCCAATTGAAAGCCGGTGAGCAGCGTGTGGTTTCCGGTGGTGTATTCGGCGGTCGAACAGCACGTGGTGCCTACGCCTATTTGGGGCGTTACGCGAACCAGATTGCCGCTTTGCAGGAAGGTGATGGCGAGCGCGAATTCATGCATTACCTTCGCGCCGGTGTGAATAAGCATTCCACTTTGGCGTTGTATATCTCTAATCTGATGAAGGGCAAGTTGTTTGACTTCACCACGTCAGCAAATGGCTCTGAGCGTGCCATGGTGCCTGTTGGTGCGTATGAAAACATCATGCCTCTGGATATCTTGCCGACCCAATTGCTGCGAGCCCTGATTGTGGGTGATACCGATATGGCGCAGAAGCTGGGTGCTTTGGAGCTGGATGAGGAAGACTTGGCGCTGTGTACCTATGTGTGCCCAGGTAAGTACGAGTATGGCCCCATCTTGCGTGACAACTTAACGCTGATTGAGAAGGAGGGTTAAGTATGTTGAAAAAGCTATTAGACGGCATGTCCCCCCATGTACATCCGGGTGGCAAGTACGAAAAGTGGTACGCCCTCTGGGAAGCGGTTGATACCGGCTTCTTCAAACCCAAAGACGTAACCAAAACGACGGCTCACGTGCGTGATCATATCGATCTGAAACGCATCATGATCACCGTATGGATCTGTACCTTCCCAGCGATGATTTGGGGAATGTACAACGTTGGCTTCCAGGCTAACACCATTATGGCCGATATGGGCATTACGGAAGTTGAGGGTTGGCGCGGTGCCTTGATCGCGTTGTTCGCCAGTCACGATGCCGCGAGCATCTGGGACAATTTGGTGCACGGTGCGGCTTACTACTTGCCTATCTACATGACGGTGTTCGTTGTGGGTGGTTTCTGGGAGGTACTGTTCGCAATGGTGCGCAAGCACGAAGTGAACGAAGGCTTCTTCGTAACCTCGGTATTGTTCTCACTGACCTGTCCTCCAAGTTTGCCATTGTGGCAGGCCGCTTTGGGCATCAGCTTTGGTGTGGTTATCGCCAAAGAAGTCTTCGGTGGTACGGGTAAAAACTTCCTTAACCCAGCTCTCGCGGGTCGTGCTTTCCTGTTCTTCGCTTACCCTTCTTATATGTCGGGCGACGCGGTTTGGGTTTCCGTTGACGGTTACACCGGCGCAACTGCACTGTCTGTCATGGCGAGCGGCGGCGTTGAGACTGTTGTAAACAACGGCCTGAGCTGGATGGACGCATTCCTGGGTAAGATGCAGGGTTCCATTGGTGAAACCTCGACCTTGGCCTTGATCATTGGCGGTGGTGCGTTGCTGGTGATGCGAATTGCCGCATGGCGAATCGTGGCGGGTGTGTTGGTTGGCTCATTGATCATGACCATGATCTTTAATGCGATCGGCTCCGACAGCAACCAGATGATGAATGTGCCGTGGCACTGGCATGTGGTCGTCGGTGGCTTTGCCTTTGGTTTGTTCTTTATGGCAACCGACCCGGTATCCGCATCCATGACTAACACTGGTAAGTGGATCTTCGGTGCATTGATTGGTGTGATGGTGATTCTGATTCGTGTGGCAAACCCTGCTTTCCCTGAAGGCATGATGTTGGCCATCCTGTTCTCCAACCTGTTTGCGCCTCTGATCGATCACTTTGTGGTGCAGGCAAATGTTAAGCGGAGGTTGGCACGTGGCTAATAACGATACTATTAAGAAGACGCTTATTGTTGCACTGTCCTTGTGTATTGTTTGTTCGATCGTTGTATCGACAGCGGCGGTGGTATTAAAGCCATCTCAGGATGCCAATAAGCAATTGGACTTCAACAAAAACATTTTAGCGGCAGCCGGTTTGTTAACCGATGGCGCCGATGTTAATGAGTTGATGAAAAAAGTAACGCCTAAGCTGGTTGATCTGAGCACAGGCAAGTTCGTTTCTGCTGACGATGTTGAAGGCATTGTGAGTGTTGATGCTTACGACCAGAACAAAGCTGCGAAAGACCCGGCTCTGTCTGAAGCTCTGAGCGGTGACAACGATCCTGCAAAAATCTTGCGCAAAGAAAAATACGCCAAGGTTTACATGATCAATGGCGACGGCGGTCAGCTGGAAACCATCGTACTGCCAGTGAAGGGCTACGGATTGTGGGGCCAGTTGTATGGCTTCATGGCTCTGGGTTCTGATTTGAATACTGTCGTCGGTGTGGGCTTCTACGACCACAAAGAAACTCCGGGACTGGGCGGCGAAGTTGACAATCCAAACTGGAAAGCCAGTTGGGTTGGCAAAAAAATGTACACCAGTACTGGCGATGTTGCGCTGAGAATTCTGAAGGGTAAAGCACCTTCCGGTTCTGAAAGTGAAATCGACGGTCTTTCCGGTGCCACTCTAACCACTCGCGGTTTGGACAATCTCTACCGCTACTGGTTGGGTGAAAGTGGTTATCGTCCGCTGTTAAACAATTTGCAAAAAGGGGAGGCCTAAGCCATGAAAGCAAAAGAGCTTTTATTTACCCCAATTATCCAGAATAACCCTATTGCTCTGCAGATCCTGGGTATCTGTTCAGCCTTGGCGGTTACGGGTAGTTTGAAAGTAACGCTGGTTATGTGTGTGGCTTTGACCACCGTAACGGCGTTTTCTAACTTGTTTGTGTCTTTGGTGCGTAACCACATTCCAAACAACATTCGAATCATCGTGCAAATGACCATTATTGCTTCTTTGGTAATCGTGGTTGATCAGGTGCTAAAAGCCGTCGCGTATGACGTGTCCAAGCAGCTGTCTGTATTCGTTGGTTTGATCATCACTAACTGTATTGTGATGGGTCGCGCTGAGGCCTTTGCCATGAAAAATGGTGCAGGCGCGAGCTTCCTGGACGGCTTGGGTAACGGTTTGGGCTATTCGGCTCTGCTGATTGCCATCGCTATCCCGCGTGAGCTGTTCGGCGCTGGTAAGCTACTGGGCTTCGAAATTCTGCCATTGGCCACCGAAGGTGGTTGGTACGTTTCAAATGGCCTGTTGCTGTTACCACCGTCCTCATTCTTCATTATCGGTCTGATCATTTGGGGTATCCGTGCTTATGATAAAGCGCAGGTAGAAGAGCCCGACTTTAAGATTTCGCCGAACACGAAGCCTGCGGAGGCCTAATCATGGAACATTTTATCAGTTTGTTTGTTCGCTCGATTTTTATCGAGAACATGGCTTTGGCGGCGTTCCTGGGGATGTGTACCTTCCTGGCGATCTCCAAAAAGGTTGAAGCAGCGATTGGTCTCGGTGTTGCGGTTATCGTTGTACTGGCGATTACTGTACCGGTTAACAACATCCTTTATACCTACTTGCTGTCTGAAGGCGGCCTGTCCTGGTTGGGCGAAGACTACGCCAGTGTCGACCTGAACTTCCTGAGCTTGATCACCTTTATCGGTGTGATTGCGGCGATGGTTCAGATTCTGGAAATGGTGTTGGATAAATTCTTCCCGGCGCTGTACAACGCATTGGGTGTATTCCTGCCACTGATTACGGTGAACTGCGCCATCATGGGTGCAAACCTGTATATGGTTGAGCGTAGCTACAACTTCAGTGAATCCGTTGTATTTGGTGTTGGTTCTGGTGTGGGCTGGGCGTTAGCGATTGCTGCCCTGGCTGGTATTCGCGAGAAAATGAAATACTCCGACGTGCCCGATGGTCTACAAGGCTTGGGTATTACCTTTATCACCGTTGGTTTGATGTCGTTGGGCTTTATGTCCTTCGGCGGTATCAGCTTGTAAGGAGCAGCCAGTATGAATCTGACTATTATACTTGGCGTTGTGATGTTCACCGTGATTGTTATCGCGTTGGTGTTCATCATTCTTGGCGCCCGCGCGAAGCTGGTAAATTCCGGCGATGTAAACATTGAAATTAACGGCGAAAAAACCCTGACAGTGCCAGCGGGCGGCAAATTGCTGCAGACCTTGGCCGGCAACGGTTTGTTCCTGCCGTCTGCCTGTGGTGGCGGTGGTACTTGTGCACAGTGTAAGTGTGTGGTGAATTCCGGTGGTGGCTCTATGTTGCCAACCGAAGAATCACACTTCACCAAGCGTGATGCCGCGGAAGGCTGGCGTTTGTCCTGCCAAACTCCGGTTAAGCAGGACATGGTTATTGAAGTGCCCGAAGATGTGTTTGGTGTGAAGCAGTGGGAATGTACTGTGGAATCCAACCCGAACATGGCGACCTTTATTAAGGAATTGACCTTGAAGTTGCCAGAAGGCGAAAACGTAGACTTCCGTGCCGGTGGTTACGTTCAGCTGGAATGCCCGCCACATCACGTGAAATTTTCTGACTTCGAGATCGAAGACGAATACCGCGGTGACTGGGAGCATTTTGGTTTCTTCAATCTGGAATCCAAAGTGGATGAGCCGGTAATCCGCGCTTACTCCATGGCGAACTACCCAGAAGAGAAAGGCGTTGTGAAGTTCAATATTCGTATTGCAACTCCACCGCCACGTACCGAAGGTTTGCCACCAGGTCAAATGTCTTCCTACGTGTTCAGCCTGAAGCCAGGCGACACCATTACTGTGTACGGTCCATTTGGTGAGTTCTTCGCTAAAGATACCGAAAACGAAATGGTGTTCATCGGTGGTGGTGCGGGTATGGCGCCCATGCGCTCTCACATCTTTGACCAGCTCAAGCGTTTGAAATCCAAGCGTAAGATGAGCTTCTGGTACGGTGCGCGTTCATTGCGTGAGATGTTCTACGACGATGAATACGACATGCTGGCCAATGAAAATGAAAACTTCGAATGGCATGTGGCCTTGTCTGATCCTCAGCCGGAAGACAATTGGGATGGCCTGACGGGCTTCATTCACAATGTGCTTTACGAGCAGTATTTGAAGGATCATCCCGCTCCAGAAGATTGTGAGTACTACATGTGTGGGCCTCCAATGATGAACGCAGCGGTGATTGCCATGCTGAAAGATTTGGGCGTTGAGGATGAGAACATCCTGCTTGATGACTTCGGTGGTTAATCGATGATGGCATTATCCAATGTGGTAAATGCCTACAGGAAGAGGCCAGCATTGCTGGCCTTCTTCTGTTTGGGCTCTGCGCTTTTTCTGTCGTCTTGTGGCCAGAAAAATGAGCCTTGGCGTTACAGTGGTCCAACAATGGGCACTCAGTATCACGTGACTGTGGTACCGAAAGAATCATTGCGGTGTACTCAGGCAGAGATGGACGAGCGTATTCGCCAGAGCCTGGAGCAGACAAACCAGCAAATGTCCCACTATCTCGACAATAGTGAGTTGAATGAATTAAGCCGCTTGTCCGTAGGTGAAAGTGTTACTATCTCTGCGGATATGGAAAAGGTTTTGCGCCTCAGTGAACAGCTGTACACGCTGAGTGATGGTGCTTTTGATATTACCGTTGGCCCTTTGGTGAATCTATGGGGTTTTGGGCCGAAGTCTTCACCGGAAGACGCCGTTCCCAGTGAGGAACAAATTCGCGAGGCTATGGCCCTTGGCGGTGGCGACAGTCTGAAGCTAAGCGGTAGCCAGTTCAGCAAGAGCAAGGCCGTTGAACTGAATTTGTCTGCTGTAGCTAAAGGTTATGGGGCTGACAAGGTGGCTGAGGTTTTGGATGCCTGTGGTTCTCAAGATTATTTGGTGGAAGTGGGTGGCGAGTTGTTCCTGAAGGGATTAAGTCCACGGGGCAGCACCTGGAAAATTGCCATTGAAAGGCCAGGCAACAGTCTGGCCGGGCAAAGCATGCAACGCTTGTTGGAAGTGAGCAACAAAGGCGTAGCAACGTCTGGTGATTACCGAAACTATTTTGAAAAAGACGGTGTGCGTTATTCCCACACCATTGACCCGAGAACCGGCAAACCCATCACTCATGCTTTGGCGTCTGTTACGGTTTTGGCGCCGAGCTCAGCTGAGGCCGATGCCTGGGCGACGGTGATTACCGTGGTTGGGCCGGAAGAGGGAATGCGCTTGGCCGAGCAGGAACAACTGCCGGTGTTTATGTTGGTGAAAACCAAAAGCGGATTCAAAGAACGTTATTCCAGCGCCTTTGCGACCTATGTCCAATAGCGCGACAGCCCACGTTATGGTGGGATAGAAAATGAGGTGAACTATGATTTACTTAGTGGCATTTGGTGCGATAACCCTGTTGGTTATGATGATGTCTATCGGGGTTCTGATGGGACGTAAACCCATTTCAGGTTCCTGTGGTGGCGTTGGCGACGCTCTGAACGATCCAAACTACGTTTGTGATATCTGTGGCGGTGACGAAAGTAAATGCGAAGAGCAAAAAATGGGCAAAGACGAGAGCGATGCCCCCAAAGGTGATTTGTCCTACGACGCGATGAAGAAATAAGGCGTACTTTGACGGACAGTCAGGAGCGCTCTGACGATATTCAGAATCAGTACTTCAGAATCAGTGGCCGGCAATGATGGCGACTGATGCGCTTCCTTTGGCAACATTGAGAAAGACACGAAGTTAGACAGCAGTAACGGAATAGAGAGGTTGTAATCGGCAATGAGCGATTACCATTATGATGTATTAGTCATCGGCACAGGTCCTGCTGGTGAAGGCGCTGCGATGGCAGCGGTTAAGCAGGGCATGCGCGTTGGCGCCATTGAAAATCGCGGTGTTGTCGGGGGCAACTGTTCCCACAAGGGCACCATTCCTTCCAAGGCTCTACGTCATGTAGTGAAACAAATTATTCGTTTTAATCAGAATAATTTGTTCCACCATATGGGAGAGTCTACCCGTGTGAGTTACCCAAAAGTTCTGAAGTCCGCCAAGACCGTGATTCCAAAGCAGGTGGATTTGCACACCGGGTTTTATAATCGCAATCGTGTTTATCTGCATATTGGTGAAGCGAGTTTCAGTGACGACAACGAAGTTCGCGTGCGCTTGCCGGACGGTGCGGTGGAAACGATTCGCGCCAAACATATTGTGGTGGCAACCGGTTCTCGCCCTTATCGTCCAGCGGATGTGAATTTCAATCACCCTCGTGTCTATGACAGCGATACCATTTTGGAAATGAACCACACTCCACGTCATATTGTGATTTATGGCGCGGGTGTCATTGGCAGTGAGTATGCCTCTATCTTTGCGGGCCTCGGTATTAAAGTCGATCTCATCAACAGTCGCGAACGTTTGCTGTCGTTCCTGGATGATGAAATTTCCGATGCTTTGAGTTACCACCTGCGCGACAGCGGTGTGACGGTTCGACATTTGGAGGAGTATGAGAAAGTTGAGGCCAACGAACGCAGCGTCACTTTGCATTTGAAGTCCGGCAAACGTCTGCGCGCCGATGCCTTGCTGTGGTGTAATGGTCGCACAGGTAATACCGATAATTTGAATCTGGATGCTGTCGGCCTTGAGGCGGATCACCGTGGCCAATTGAAAGTGAATGATCGTTATCAAACTGATGTCGAATACGTTTACGCCGCGGGTGACGTGATCGGTTGGCCGAGCCTGGCCAGCGCGTCCTACGACCAGGGGCGTGAAATTGCCATGGCGATCAACGGTGAAGAGTGTCGCTTTGTAACTGATGCGCCGACGGGTATTTATACACTTCCTGAGATCAGTTCACTGGGCAAAACCGAACGTGAATTGACGGAGGCTCGTGTTCCATACGAAGTTGGGCGTGCGTTCTTTAAAAACACTGCGCGAGCGCAAATTTCCGGTGAAGATGTGGGCATGTTGAAACTGCTTTTCCATATCGATACTCATGAAATTCTGGGAATTCACTGCTTCGGGGCCGAAGCCTCGGAGATTATTCACATTGGCCAAGCCATTATGAACCAGGAAGGCGAAGCCAATAACATTAACTATTTTGTGAACACGACGTTCAACTACCCAACCATGGCTGAAGCTTATCGTACTGCGGCTCTTGAGGGCTTGAACCGGGTGAATCGTCTGTAATAGATGTTACTGACCTCTGAACACGCAATGCGTTGCGGTTCTAATGATTGGAAAAAGGCGCCCCATGCTCATGGGGCGCCTTTTTTTATGAGAGTTAACATTGCTTTGCCGCAAAGCCGGTACTTTTATGATCTCATCAAGCATAGGTATACTTAGGGCAGTGCACTATTTTCAATACCTCAGGCAAGAGAGTGTTTATCCATGGAACCTGAAATTCTTGAGCGTCGTCTAAAGTTTTACTACGTCACCGTGATTATCAGTGTGTTTTCGGCTTTTCTGAGTTTTGCTTACAATGCTTGGCGCCTGGAAGTCAGCGAGGACAACAGCACGGTGCGGACGGCCTCTTTTCAAGTGTTTCTGCAGTTGGCTGAGCTCGAGCAAGGAATCTATCGTTTGCATTACGATGGTGACCAAAAGGGGGGCAGCCCGCGAAAAGGCTGGGTGTCTGTCGCCTTGATTCGTGATCTGAGCATGTTAATCGGACCGGATGTGGCAAAAGAATCTGAAACGTTGCACAACAATTGGTCCAAACGTTGGGCGTTAATCGAGACCGAACGTGAGGCGGTGAATGAGACGGTAGAAGATATCGATCGAGTTCGCTCACTGATCACCAAACACCTCGCAGAACTGGATTGATATCTCCACAATTTCTGCTTATTTACGCCGCCTGCACAGGAGAAATGTGCAGAAAAATTGAAGTTTTTCAATTTCAGAAACTCCCGTCATCGTAAGCGATCATAATGGCTAATCATTTATGGGAGGCCTTATGATCCAGCACACTCAAGCACCGAGTATTTCCAAAGCCATTCACCGTCCAGTTGTTTTGCTGTCACTATTATTTCTAGTAGCCTGCAGCAGTCAACCAAAAGGTCCTGACGCCAGCGAGCGGCTGGTAACACACATCAGTGAGGACGGTTCCAAACGTTTTCAGTACGTCATGATCATGCAAAGGAAAAAAGGTTCCGGTCGTGGCGGTTTCAAAGGCAGTGGTAAGGGGATGGGCGGCCGAGGTTCAAAATCCGGCGGTAAAAACCGTACCGACATGATTGCAAAGATGCAGGAAAAAATGAAAGCCCGTGGCCTTGATGCAATGGAAGCCAAACTGGATGAAGCCGAGTTCTGTCAGGACGGCTATATGGTGTTGAATGAGCAGTTTACGATGGCCAAATTGAAAATTAACGGCGAATGTAAGGACTCGGCGACAGAAAAAGACAGAGAGAACTTCCCCAATATATCCGAACATTTTGAACACAGCCATTCGGGCTATTCCATGCCCAGCAGTTTACCTGACTCGCCCTAGGGAGCTCAGTTTGGTGAAAGTCCCTATTTATTCCCCTGGGGCTTTCATCTTTTTTTGATTTATCAGGATAGGCTGGCGCTGATGTATTCACACAGTCGTTGAGCTGCTTCGCTGTGTTCATTGGTTTGCTTAACCATACTGATACCAATCTTACCGAGCTTGGGTAGGCGGGTTGAGTTGGTGATCACCTTTAAACCTTCGGGCACACTGCTCTTGGCTAAAACCGTTACTCCGAGACCTTCTTCAATTGCCGCTTGAATGCCCGAGAGGCTTGGGTTGGTGTAGCTGATTTTCCAGGGGAGGGCGGCTTCGGCCAACATGGTGCTGGCCCGGTTGCGATAAATACAGCCTTCAGGCGCGACAATCAACGGCAATACAGAGCGCATATGGCAGTCGTGGCTGTGGCTGCTGACCCAGACCAGCTCATCCTCCTTGATCAAGGCGCTGCCGGCTTTTTGTGGGTCGTCGTGGAGTACCAGCATCAAGTCATATTGCTTTTGCCCACTGGCATTGAGCAGATTTCGGCTCAGGTCACTCATCACTTCGAGATTCACATTGGGGTAGGTATTGGCGAATCGGCTGAGCACTTTGGGGAGCAGGGTGGTAGCAAACTCACTGGGAATGCCGAGCTTCAATTGGCCACTCACGCTGGTGGCGCCAAAGCTGGCAACGGCTTCATCGTTGAGTGCAAGAATGCGTTTAGCGTAGTAGAACAGTTGCTCGCCAAGCTTGGTGAGCTCGATATTCTGACCGTTTCGGGAAATCAGCTTTTGATCGAGCATCTCTTCTAAGCGCTTGATTTGCAAGCTAATTGCGGGCTGGGAACGCCCTAGAAGATCACCGGCCTGAGTGAAACTGCCCAGTTCGACAATGGTGACAAATGCTCTTAATACCTCAATAGGCAGGTTTTTCATGGTGGTTTCTCCTGCGAAAACGATGAGCTGAATGACCCTTCGGCTATTAGCTATTGTTATGAAGGCATTATAACTATTAATTTAACAAATCGTTAAGCCCTGATTAGTATCAAATCAAACTCCTGTCCGAACTAAGAATTGAGAGAACGCGATGTTTGATTATAACGATAAAATTTCCAGTTTTGATCCTGATCTGTGGGCGGCCCTTGAAGCAGAGGATCGTCGTCAAGAAGAACATATTGAGCTGATTGCTTCTGAAAACTACACCAGTACTCGAGTGATGGAAGCTCAGGGCGCTCAGCTGACCAACAAGTACGCGGAAGGGTATCCTGGTAAGCGTTACTACGGTGGTTGTGAGCATGCCGACGTCGTCGAGCAGCTGGCCATTGATCGTGCCAAAGCTCTATTCGACGCAGACTACGCAAACGTTCAGCCTCATTCCGGGTCCCAGGCCAATGCTGCGGTTTACATGGCTTTGTTGCAGCCAGGCGATACCATTTTGGGCCTGTCTCTGGATCACGGTGGACACCTGACACACGGTGCCAAGCCTAACTTTTCTGGCAAAATTTATAATGCTGTCCAATACGGTTTGAATCCAGAAACGGGTGAGGTGGACTACGATCAGGTCGAAGCCCTGGCTTTAGAGCACAAACCTAAAATGATAGTCGCGGGTTTCTCGGCGTATTCCCTGGTGATGGATTGGCAGCGTTTCCGAGACATCGCAGACAAAGTCGGTGCCTACTTGTTTGTTGATATGGCCCACGTTGCGGGTCTCGTCGCGGCGGGTTTGTATCCGAACCCAGTTCCTGTCGCTGACATTGTTACAACCACAACTCACAAAACCTTGCGCGGCCCGCGTGGTGGTTTAATTGTAGCGCGCTCAAACCCTGAACTTGAGAAGAAACTAAATTCAATGATTTTCCCAGGTATTCAGGGTGGCCCCTTGATGCATGTTATTGCCGCAAAAGCTGTGGCGTTCAAAGAGGCATTGTCCCCAGAATTTACCGAGTATCAGCAGCAGGTTGTTAGCAACGCCAAAGCTATGGCGGCTGCCTTCCAGGCCCGTGGTTATAAAGTTGTTTCCGAGGGTACTGAAAACCATTTGTTCCTGTTGGATCTGATCGATAAAGGCATCACCGGTAAAGCAGCGGACGCTGCATTGGGTGAAGCCAATATTACCGTCAACAAAAATACGGTTCCGAATGATCCACAGTCTCCTTTTGTCACCAGTGGTATTCGCCTGGGTACGCCAGCGGTAACCAGTCGTGGATTTAAAGAAGCGCAGGTTGCTGAGCTGGCAAACTGGATGTGCGATGTGCTGGACGATATTGACAACCGTCAGGTGATCGAGCTTGTGAAGGAAAAAGTATTGCAGTTGTGTGCGCAATTCCCAGTGTATGTGAATAAATAAGCACCTTACTGGGTGATTGATTATGGCAGTCAGTATTTTTGATTTATTTAAAATCGGTATTGGTCCTTCCAGTTCTCATACGGTCGGGCCTATGAAAGCGGCGCAGCAATTTGTTGCGCAGCTGCACAACGACGGACGTTTGCAAGATGTCGTTCGGGTTAAATCCGAGATGTACGGTTCTCTCGGCGCAACCGGAATAGGTCACGGTACACCCAAGGCGGTGTTGCTTGGCCTGGAAGGTGAATTGCCGGAGACGGTCGTAGTGGCGAGCATTCCTGCTCGGGTCAATGCGATTCGTGAGCAACAGACGCTGAAGCTTGCGGGTGTGCATTCAGTAAATTACCACGACAACACCGATTTGATTCTTAATCGCCGGGAAGAGTTACCGTTTCATTCTAATGGCATGAAGTTCACCGCTTATGGTTCGGGTGGCCAGCTTATCGAAGAGCGCTGTTTCTATTCTGTGGGTGGTGGTTTCGTTGTTGATGAAGACGAAGCCGGTAACGATGTACTGGTAGAAGACGCCACTGAGTTAGCTCTGCCGTTCTCAAGCGGTACGGAACTGCTGGAAATCTGTGCTCGAGAAGGGCTCCGAATTTCAGATGTCATGTGGGCCAATGAAACGGCTTGGCGCAATCGTGAAGAGACGCAAACTTATTTAGGCAATATCTGGCGCACTATGCAGGAATGCATCTCCAATGGTATTGCCGCCGAAGGCATCTTGCCGGGTGGATTAAAAGTTAAGCGTCGGGCGCGTGAGTTGTATCAGCAGTTACTGCAGCGTCCGGAAGCATCTTTGCAAGATCCCTTGACCATTCTCGACTGGGTCACGCTGTACGCACTTGCGGTCAATGAAGAAAACGCGGCTGGCGGACGTATTGTTACCGCACCGACCAATGGTGCCGCGGGTATTGTCCCCGCGGTACTGAATTATTACCGCCGTTTTGTTCCCGGTGCTAACGAGGAAGGGGTTGAACGCTTTCTTCTCACGGCGGCAGCAGTGGGCATTTTGTACAAGAAAAATGCGTCCATCAGTGGAGCAGAAGTGGGGTGCCAGGGTGAAGTCGGTTCCGCTTGTTCCATGGCGGCCGCAGGTTTGGCCGAGGTATTGGGGGCAACGCCCCAGCAGGTTGAAAACGCCGCAGAAATCGCTATGGAACACAATTTGGGGCTGACTTGTGACCCGATTGGCGGTCTCGTTCAGGTCCCTTGTATCGAACGCAATGCCATGGCCGCCGTGAAAGCAATTCATGCTGCGCGCATGGCCATTCGTGGCGATGGCTCGCATTTTGTGTCCCTGGATAAAGTGATTCGAACCATGCGGGATACCGGGCGCGATATGCAGGCGAAATACAAAGAAACAGCACGCGGTGGCTTGGCCATCAATGTGGTGGAAGTTCCGGTCAACATTGTTGAATGCTGAGTGAGACTCGGACCTGAATTTCCAATAATAACGATTGAGATAGAGACACTTTCCGATGAGCGAAACGATTCTGAAAACACCATTGTACGATTTACATGTTGAACTTGGCGGCCGAATGGTGCCTTTTGCGGGCTACAGCATGCCAGTTCAGTATCCGTTGGGTATTAAAGGTGAGCATCTTCACTGCCGTGACAATGCCGGTTTGTTTGATGTTTCTCATATGGGGCAACTGGTTATTCGAGGCGAGGGTCTGGCCCAGGCTTTGGAAAAATTGATTCCTGTCGACCTGGAAGCGTTGGCAAAAAACCAACAGACCTACGCGGTGTTGACCAATGAAGAGGGCGGTATTCTGGATGATCTGATCATCTGTAAATGGGATGAAGACTGTTTCTTTCTGGTTGTCAATGCCGCTTGCAAAGAACAGGACATTGCTCACCTCCAGCGTCATTTGGAAGGTTTCGAATTCGATATTTTTGATGATCGTGCTCTGTTGGCATTACAGGGCCTGAAAGCGGCTGATGTGATGAAGCGCTTTGCAGCGCAGGCCTGTGAGTTGACCTTTATGAACGGCTGCCACTGTGAATTTGATGGCATTCCCGTTTATATCACGCGTTCGGGTTATACCGGTGAAGACGGTTTCGAAATTTCCGTGGCAAATGATTCCGCTGAAGCCTTGGCAAAACGTTTACTGGATTGCGACGAAGTTCAACCCATTGGCTTGGGCGCACGAGACTCACTGCGTTTGGAAGCCGGCCTGTGTCTGTATGGCCACGATATGAACACCCAAACCAGCCCTATTGAAGCATCCCTAATCTGGAGCATCAGTAAAAGCCGCCGCCGCGATGGCGCTAAGGCTGCGGGCTTTCTCGGCGCCGAGCGTGTGCTGACGGATATAGAACAGGGCGTATCCCGCAAGCGCGTTGGCTTCCTGGTGGAAGGCCGTTTGCCCGTGCGTGAGGGTGCGGGCATTTTTAATGAAGAAGGCCATCAAGTGGGTGAAATTACCAGTGGAGGCTTTGGCCCGAGTATCAATGCGCCGGTCGCGATGGGGTATGTGCCTCTGTCCCTGGCTAAGCCGGATACCAAACTGATCGCAAAAGTTCGCAATAAGGACATTGTAATTACTGTAGCGAAAACACCTTTTGTACCGCAGCGATATTTTCGTGGTTAACCCCAGCTGCAGTTAATTTTTACGATAACACTAACAATATTTTAATGGTGATGATGATGAGCGATTTGAAATTTACCAAAGACCATGAGTGGCTGCTGATTTCCGGTTCACAGGCGACGGTTGGTATTACCGAGTTTGCCCAGGAGCAGTTGGGCGATGTGGTTTTTGTTGAGCTGCCTGACGTGGGCTCAGAGTACAGCCAGGGTGATGAAGTGGCCGTTATTGAATCTGTGAAGGCTGCCGGTGAAATTGTGGCGCCCCTGGCGGGCACCGTTGTGGAAGTTAATGAGGAACTGGCCGATAACCCGGAGTTGGTGAATGAATCGCCGTTGCAGGACGGTTGGTTTGTCAAAATGCAACTCAGCGACGGTGTCGATCTTTCTGAGTTGATGAGCGAGAGCGAATACCAGGAGTTCACGGCCGAGTAATCGCTGCTGATTTCTGTGCATGCAAGGTTTCCGCGATGGCCTTTGGCGGTTTCAATCTTGTTGAGGTTTGTCTTTCTGGAACGTTTCCCTTTCTGCAAGGAGAGGGGACGTGGAGTCCATTATGTTGCAATCAAAAAAAACCATTAAAGAACTCGAAAATTCAGCGGAATTTATTTCGCGCCATATTGGCGTCAATAGTGACGACCAAAAGCAGATGTTGGCGTACTTGGGTTACGATTCCATGGCGGCTTTTATCCAAGCGGTTGTGCCGGATAACATCCGTTCTAACGGCTTGCCAGGATTGGCCGGGCCAAGCAGTGAATCAGCCGCTTTGGCTGAGTTGAAATCGGTCGCGAATAAAAATCAAGGGTTTCGATCCTTAATCGGCCAGGGCTATTACGACAGTCAACTGCCGAGCGTAATCCTGCGTAATCTGCTGGAAAACCCAGCTTGGTATACGGCTTATACGCCGTATCAGCCGGAAATTTCCCAGGGTCGATTGGAAGCTCTATTTAATTTCCAGACGCTTATTACCGAATTAACAGGCATGGAAATCGCCAACGCATCCATGTTGGATGAAGCCACGGCAGCAGCGGAAGCGATGACATTGTGTCAGCGTATGTCCAAGTCCAAATCCCGTCGTTTTCTGGTGGATGAAGAGTGTTTGCCCCAGACCATTGATATTTTGCAAACTCGCGCTGAGCCCTTGGATATTGAATTGCTGATTGGCGACCCGCTAGAGCTGGGCGCCCATGAAGATGTGTTTGGTGTGTTGTTACAGTACCCAGCAGCAAATGGTGATTTGAGGGATTATTCGAGCCTGATCGACAGTATTCATGAGGCGAAAGGTTTGGTCGCCTTTGCAGCGGACCCGCTCAGTTTAATGTTGTTGAAATCTCCAGGTGAGTTGGGGGCCGATGTCGTGATTGGCTCGGCTCAACGTTTTGGTGTGCCTTTGGGCTTTGGTGGGCCGCATGCGGCCTATATGGCCACCAAGCAGGCATTCAAACGTTCACTGCCGGGGCGTTTGGTGGGTAATTCCGTCGACAGCAATGGTAAGCCAGCTTATCGTCTTGCTTTGCAAACCCGAGAGCAGCATATTCGCCGCGAAAAAGCCACTTCGAATATTTGTACCGCCCAGGTTTTATTGGCGGTGATCGCCAGTATGTATGCGGCGTATCATGGCCCGTCGGGCTTGCGTAAAATTGCAGAGCGAGTTCACCGCTTAAGTACGGTTTTTGCTCTGGGTTTACGCCAACTGGGTTTTGAAGTTAAAAATAAATCCTGGTTCGATACTATTACGGTGTTGAGTAATGGCAGTACAGAAGAGATTGTTCAACGTGCTCGGGATGAGGGGATTAACCTGCGCTTGATTGATGGTCAGCAGCTGGGTTTATCATTTGATGAGTTGAGCAGTCGTAAGGAAGTCTGCAAACTTTGGAAAATTTTCAATCCTGATGTGGATGTGGATTTTGACGAGCTTGATGCGCAATCCTCCTATGTGATCCCGGGTAACCTCCTGCGCAATGACGCTATTTTAAGTCAGGAAGCGTTTAATTCTTATCACAGCGAAACCCAAATGCTGCGTTATCTGCGCGAGCTTTCCGACCGAGACATCGCACTGGATCGTGCAATGATCCCATTGGGTTCTTGTACGATGAAGCTGAATGCCAGCAGTGAAATGTTGCCGATCAGTTGGCCTGAATTTGCCAATGTGCATCCTTTTGTGCCGCTGGATCAAGCTGAAGGCTATCTGCAAATGATCGGTGAGCTGGAAGATATGCTCTGTGAAATTACGGGTTACGATGCAGTGTCTCTGCAACCAAATTCTGGTGCTCAAGGTGAGTACGCAGGTTTGCTGGCGGTGCGTGCCTACCACGAAAGCCGTGGCGAAGGTCAACGCGATGTCTGTTTGATTCCGAGTTCCGCGCATGGCACCAACCCGGCATCTGCACAAATGTGTGGTATGAAAGTGGTCGTGGTGAAATGCGATGACAACGGCAATATCGACATGGTGGATTTGCAGGAAAAAGCTGAGCGTCACAGCGATGATCTGGCTGCAATCATGGTGACTTATCCTTCAACCCACGGTGTGTTTGAAGAGAGCATTGTGGAAGTGGCGGAGCTGATTCATCGCCACGGCGGTCAGGTGTATGTTGACGGCGCCAACCTTAACGCCATGGTGGGTTTGTGTCAGCCGGGTAAATTTGGTGGTGATGTTTCTCATTTGAATTTGCACAAAACGTTCTGTATTCCACACGGTGGCGGTGGTCCCGGTGTTGGTCCTATCGGTGTACGTGAACATTTGGAACCGTTCCTGCCCGGTCATCGTTCGCTGTCGGGCAATGCCCAAGGCGCAGCGGTTTCAGCCGCACCTTGGGGCAGTGCCAGTATTCTGCCCATTACCTGGATGTACATTCGCATGATGGGGGCCAGCGGTTTGCAGCAGGCCACAGAAGCGGCCATTCTCAACGCGAACTACTTGAGCAAGCGTTTGGCAGAACATTATCCGATTCTGTACACCGGCCGAAACGGTTTGGTTGCCCACGAATGCATCGTGGACCTGCGACCGATTAAAGAAAGCTCTGGTATCAGTGTTGACGATATTGCCAAGCGTTTGATCGATTATGGTTTCCACGCACCTACCATGTCCTTCCCGGTGTCCGGTACTTTGATGATCGAACCCACGGAAAGTGAATCAAAGTGGGAACTGGATCGTTTCTGCGAGGCCATGAGCCGGATTCGAGAAGAAATTCACGCCGTAGAAGATGGGGTGTACAGCCTGGAGGACAATCCTCTGGTCAATGCGCCTCATACCGCTGAATCCATGTTGCTGGGTGAATGGCAGCATAGCTATTCACAGGGGCTTGCGGCCTATCCGGTCGATTCATTGTTGCGACAGAAATACTGGCCGCCGGTGGGCCGTGTCGACAATGTTTACGGCGATAAGCATTTGGTTTGTTCCTGCCCGCCGATGAGCGATTACGAGTAAATCAATAAGCGATTGGCACAGACGCCGAGACCTTCTGAGGTCTTGGCGTTTCATCACAGGAGTCTGTGACAATGACGAACACCCGTTCAATACCAGTAAAACGCAGCGAACGCCACAGAGCTGGTGAGAAGCATCGCGATGCGGCAAAGCTGGAACGCATTCCGGTTAAAGTTATTCCGACGGAGGACATACCCCGTAAGCCGGAATGGCTGCGCAGTAAATTGCCGGCCTCGGCCGAGGTCACTCGAATTAAAAAACTGCTGCGGAAAAACAGTCTCTCCAGTGTCTGTGAAGAAGCCTCGTGCCCCAATTTGGGGGAGTGTTTTTCCAATGGCACCGCCACCTTCATGATCATGGGCGATATCTGTACTCGACGTTGTCCTTTCTGCGACGTTGGGCATGGTAAGCCTAAACCTCTGGATCCGGATGAGCCAGGACAGCTGGCGCGTGCAGTTGCGGATATGGCCTTACGGTATGTGGTGATTACCTCGGTTGACCGGGATGATTTGCGAGACGGCGGAGCAGGGCACTTCAGTGAATGCATCGAGCAGATTCGTCGAGCGGTCGACGGCATTCAGGTCGAAATCCTGACGCCGGATTTTCGTGGGCGAATGGCGGTGGCGCTGGATAGACTGTTGGCTACACCGCCCGATGTGTTTAACCACAACCTGGAAACGGTTCCGCGTTTGTATCGCCAGTCCCGTCCGGGCGCGAATTATCAATGGTCGCTTGATTTACTGAAACGCTTCAAAGAGGCCGCGCCTTCTGTACTTAGTAAGTCCGGATTAATGGTGGGGCTCGGTGAAGAAAAAGAGGAAATTTTTCAAGTGATGCAGGATATGCGTGACCACGATGTGGATATGCTCACCATTGGGCAGTATATGCAACCGAGCCGAGATCATTTACCCGTGCAGCGATTTGTGCATCCCGATGAGTTTGCTGAATACGAAAAATTCGGAATGGGTATTGGTTTTAAGCATGTTGCTTCCGGCCCCTTGGTACGATCGTCCTATCACGCGGATAGGCAAGCCAAGTCTGGCAAGGTCATCGACTTCTGATTGTCAGTTTTTTAAGCAAAGCCGCCGACTCGAGATGAGAACGCGGCTTTTTTCTTAGATTGATTTGGTATTAAGAGGGGCTTCCCACCTCTTCGAACCTGGTTTTTAAGGGTTTTTTGGGGAGAAAAGCGCAAATTATTTTCTCGAATGCGTGTTTTCAGAGTGAAATATTGCTTCTAGTAGGAAAGTTATCACGAAATTATCACGGCCTAGTCCCTAACGCTTAACGCATTTAAAAAGTAAATGTGGGCATATTGATTATTAATTTCTACGCCAAAACTTTCTGCGCTAGGATCATATTTCCTCCGAATGACTGCGCATTGAGTGAATCAATTGCAGAATAATTAAATAATGAAGCGATGATGAGGAATTATCGATGGAAATAATAAGCGGTATCGTAAGTACGATTAATGGAGTAGTTTGGGGGCCATATATGTTGGCACTCTTGCTCGGGACGGGCGTCTTTCTCACAGTGGGCTTGAACGTTATGCCCATTCGAAAAATTCCCACGGGCTTTCGTCTGTTGTGGGGTGGTCGTCGCAGCGACCGTTCTGACGCAGGTGAATTATCACCTTTTAATGCTTTGATGACTTCTCTTTCGGCCACCGTGGGTACCGGTAATATTGCCGGTGTTGCAACGGCTGTTGTTCTGGGTGGTCCAGGTGCATTGTTCTGGATGTGGATCACCGCTCTGGTGGGGATGGCAACCAAGTACTCCGAGGCTGTTCTGGCCGTTAAATATCGTGAAGTGGATGAAGAGGGCAATCACTCAGGTGGTCCGATGTACTACATTCGAAACGGTCTGGGTAAAAAGTGGGGCTGGTTAGCCGGTGCTTTTGCCTTCTTCGGTGCTTTCGCCGCCTTTGGTATCGGCAACACCGTACAAAGTAACTCCGTAGCCGATGGCCTGAACAGTGCCTTTGGTGTGCCTAACTGGGTAAGTGGCCTGGTGCTGTTTGTACTGGTGGGTGCGGTTGTTCTGGGTGGTGTAAAGCGTGTCGGTGAAGTTGCCGGTAAGTTGGTCCCACTGATGGGTATTGGTTACTTCATTTGCGGTTTGATTGTGTTGTTTGTTAACGCCGCTGAAATTCCTGCTGCCTTTGCACTGATTGTTGATTCAGCCTTTAACGGCCATGCGGCAACAGGTGGATTCGCAGGTGCTGCCATGGTAGCGGCTATTCGCTTTGGTGTTGCTCGTGGCGTGTTCTCTAATGAAGCAGGTTTGGGCAGTGCGGCGATTGCTCACGCTCACGCTAAAACCAAAGATCCTGTGAAGCAGGGTATGGTGGCTATGTTAGGTACCTTCATCGATACCATCATTGTATGTAGCGTAACGGGTCTGGCGATTGTGTCGACGGGCGTATGGCAAACCGGAGTGAAAGGTGCACCGTTGACCGCCGCAGCATTTGAAGCGAGCTTGCCGGGTGTCGGTGAGTATATGGTAGCGATCAGCCTGGCGATCTTTGCTTTCACCACCATTCTCGGTTGGAGTGTTTACGGTGAGCGTTGTGTCGAGTACTTGTTCGGCAAAGGCGCGATCAAACCATTCCGTTTTATTTGGGTGCTGGTTGTTCCTGTCGGTACTGTGGTTGGTCTGGACTTTGTCTGGCTGTTGGCTGACACCTTCAATGCGCTTATGGCCCTGCCAAACCTGGTAGCTCTACTGCTACTCAGTCCCGTGGTATTCAAGCTGACACGCGAGTATTTCGATAAAAACAAAAACGAAAGCAGTGCAGCCGAGGCCTAAGCCTCAATAAAAAACTCACTATAAAAGACAAGCGGATTTGCCAGCTTTCGAGCTGGCAAGGGGCTCTCTCGGCCTGAAAAAAGCCGCACTACAGGAAAACTTGAGGTAAATCATGAAAACAACTCTGAAAAAAGCCGTTTTATTTTCGTCGCTGGCTTCTATCGCATTTGCAAACTCTGCACTTGCGGACGATGCAAAGATGAAAGCCCTGGAGGACCGTATTGCCCAGCTGGAAAATATGCTGAAACAACAGATGGAAACCCAGAAAAAGCAGTCGGCTAAATTGCAATCGGTCGTTGTGAATGTGGAAGACGTAGAGCAGATGGCCAAAGCCGCCAAGCTGGCTTCGGTTGAAGCGAAGCCGAGTGCATCGAAGTACGGTTTGAATATTTATGGTAGCTTGCGTCCACGTTTAACCTTGCGCGATGAAGGTGATCAGAGCAGCACCGACATCACCGATGCGCTATCCCGTATCGGTATCAAAGGCAGTAAAAAAATCTCGTCCAACCTGACCGCATTTTATCGTGGTGAGTGGGATGTGGATATTGAAGCGAACGGCAACTTTGGTGATGCTCGCCTGGCGTATGTCGGTTTGGAAGGTGACTTTGGCCGCGTAGCGATCGGTAAACAGTGGAGCCCACATTACAATATCGTGGCCGAGCGTTCTGATATCTTCAACCACCGGTCCAGCCCATTTGGTTACGACACGGTTGCACCGTTTCGCACGGCAGAGTTGTTGAGTTACAGCTATTCAAAAGGCGGCCTGCGCATTGATAGCGGTATTCAAATTAATGGTAATCCGGCGATTGCAGGCAACACCGGTGACACGTCCCAGGTATCTGCTCCCAGTCATGTGGATTCCGGGTCCTTTGGTCTGAGCTATGACTTCGGCCAAGCGTATATTGGTGCATCTTTCTTGCAGCAGAAAGGCGACAACGATTACGAGCGTGATTTACTGGGTGTTGCCGGTAGTGTGAATGCGACAGATGATTTGTACTTGGCGTTTACCTACCAGGATATTTCCGTTTCCGAACTCGCGACACCGGAGTTGGATCAGTATACCTATGACCTGGTGGCGTCCTACGCTCTGGGCGAAGGGTATAAATTGAAAGCGGGTGTTTTCGGCTTTGATGATGACATCAGCTCTGCTGATTCCGATACTCACGACGGCTACAACCTGACCTTGGAAAAACAGTTCTCTGACGTGCGTCTGTTTGCCGAGTGGTTAACCCGCGATTTCGATCATAAAGATAAGCGCAATACCTTGAGTGTTGGTGTGCGTTACGACTTTGATCTGGCCCTGTGATGGGTTTGTGTTTCAACCCTTGATGTAGCAGCTCGGGCCAAAATCGTCTTCAAGGTTTTGGCCCATTTCCCCCGTAAGATATGGTTTCGCAGTATGAAACCTGTTCTCGCACCGAGCAACCCATCCTGCGGAGGGTTGCCCATTCTTTCCGGCTCTTCGTGGCCGGTTTTTTTGTTTTTCTCCCGAAACTCGTGTTTGTGCCGTTTTTGTCATTACGCCGTGCTGGCAGAGTCATGGAGCTTAATTCGTTCGTTATTTAATCTGACCCCACATTAAAACGATAATAATCTGGAGTCACATGATGCACGATACATTCAATAGCCTTATAGAAAGCAGGGTAAAACCCCAGTTTGCCAAATCGATAAACCCGGCACCTCTTTCGATGGCGATCAGTCTGGCCTTGGCGGCGACATTGTCGCCGCCTGTTTTCGCCCAAGGCGCCCTGGAAGAAGTGGTGGTTACGGCACAAAAGCGCGAAGAGAGTTTGCAGGATACTCCGATTGCGGTGTCGGCTTTCACTTCGCTTGCCATTGAAAACAAGGGCATTGATAACATTGCTCAAGTTGCAAACTTTGCCCCCAATCTGGTGTTTGATACAACCTCACCGGTCAGTGGTTTGTCATCGGGTGCCGTCGTGTATATCCGAGGCATTGGAAATACAGACTTCAGTTTGACCACCGATCCGGGTGTTGGTACCTATGTTGATGGTGTGTACATGTCACGCTCTGCAGGTGGCGTGTTGGATGTGCTGGATGTTGAACGAATTGAAGTGTTACGTGGTCCGCAGGGCACGTTGTTTGGACGCAATACCATCGGTGGTGCGATCAGTATCACCTCACGTAAGCCCGCGGATGAGTTCCAGGGCAAGTTGGAGCTAACTGCCGGGAATGACCGTCGTCAGGATGTACGCGCGGCAATTGACATTCCTTTCAGTGATTCTCTACGCAGCAGCTGGGCGTTTTCCAGCAAAAAGCGCGATGGCTATGTGTCGCGTGTTAACGTCGGTGACGAGCTGGGTGATGAAGAAAAACTGTCGTTCCGAGGCAATATCATTTATGAACTGAATGAACAGTGGGACTTCGCCCTGAATCTTGATTCCACAAACATTAACGAAGCGAGCGCAGCCTCTTCATTGGTTGGGTTTACACCGGGTGCGGGTACGGTTGGCTATTCACTGGCGAACTTCGGTGATATCCCTACCGGGTTGGCGGATCTGGCCCAGTTTATTCCTGGACGCGCATCGGATATCACATTTGCTACCGGTAAATCAGGTACCAAGCTATCCATTGATGGTTTCGCTTTTGTTGCGAACTACCATGCGGAAAGCTTTGACTTGAAATATACCTATGCCGACCGGGAAACCGAAGGCGAGTTTAATCGCGACCCCGATAACTCTCCCCATGCAATTACTGAAACCCGTAACCCGAATTATCAGCATGAACAGAGCAGTCATGAGTTACAGATAACGGGCAGTTTATTTGATGACCAGCTGCGATATGTGGGTGGCTTGTATTATTTTGAAGAGCAGGGCACTGATGATGTATTTGTCGATGTATTTTTGCCAACGCCGGATTTGAGCGCAGGCTTCCCGGCGACGATTAATAATTACGCCGATGTTGATAACAGTTCCGAAGCGGCGTATCTGCAACTGACTTGGCAGCTGAGCGATGTTTGGAGTGTCACAGGTGGTTTAAGACACACGCGTGATGAAAAATTCTTCCGCTACACGCAATACATTGGTGCCGACGATCAAGGGAATGGTTATCCCTTTTTTCCGGGCGCTGTGAATGAACATGGTGTCTTTACTCCCGGTCTCGCGCCCTTGGTTGGCAATGGCAGCGGTCAGGTCAGCGATGCGTTCGAACAAACCAGCTATAAACTGGGTGTCGACGCAAGCCTTGAGGATGGGACTCTGCTGTATTACAGCTTTTCCCAAGGTTTTAAGAGTGGTGGTTTTGTGCTGCGTTATGTTGAGGCCGTTGACAATGTGCGCACCTTCGAGCCTGAAACGCTGGACAGTCATGAAATCGGTGTGAAATGGCAGGGGTGGGATGATCGCCTGCGTGTCAATGCTGCCGCTTATTGGTCGGATTATGAAGACGTACAGGTGACCTTCTTTGACAATCTAGGCGGCCCAGTAACTGCCAACGCAGGTGTGGTTGACATCAAAGGTCTTGAGCTGGAAGTGAGCGCCATTTTGTTTGAAAACCTGCAGATGGATTTGGCTTACGGTTACACCGACGCAAGTTACGACGCGATCAACCCTATCGAAGGCCTGTCTCTGAGCATTGATGAAAATGCAAAGCTGGTGAACACACCCGAGCATTCATTTAATTTGGGTTTTGAGTACGTAGTGCCATTGGAATCCAATGAGTTGGCGTTTCGTGTGGACTACCGTTACACCGATGAAATCCATAACGATTCCCAAAACTCCCGCTTTCTGTTTGAACAGGCGTATGAGCTTTGGAATGCATCTGTGCGCTATAGCATAGATGAATCCATTGATTTGATGCTGTTTGCAAAAAATTTGAAAGATGAACGCTATATCGAAAGTGGCGATTCCAATTTTGGTCTGGGTTTTCATGAAGCGAATTTTAATCGCCCGAGAGAGTACGGCCTGACGTTTCGGTATCGATTCTGAGTGGCACACAATTCGTAGTTAAACAAAGGCCAGGGCTGGCCTTTAGTAAGGAGTAGATGATGAGCAATACCTTTAAAGCGGCGGCGGTTCAGGCGGCGCCAGAATTCATGAATATTGATGCCGGCGTAGACAAAGCCATTGCCTTGATCGAGCAGGCGGCAGGCCAGGGCGCGTCCATTATTGCTTTCCCGGAATGCTGGTTGCCGGGTTATCCGTGGTGGCTGTGGTTGTCCTGTACCGCACATAATATGAAGTATTTTCAGGCCTACCATGAGAACTGTATTGAAATTGGCGACCGTCATTGCGAACGTTTGACGCAGGCAGCGCGAGAAAACAACATTATGGTATCTATAGGCTTCAGCGAGCGTGACCACGGCTCACTGTACATAGCGCAAATGCTGATCGGGCGAGAGGGTGACCTATTGCAGGCTCGCCGAAAACTCAAGCCTACTCATATGGAACGTACAGTCTTCGGTGAAGGTGACGGCAGTGACCTGGATGTCATTGATTGTGATATCGCTCGAGTGGGGCAGCTGTGTTGCTGGGAACATTTACAACCACTAAGCAAGTACGCCATGTATGGTATGCATGAACAATTGCATATCGCCTCTTGGCCAAGTTTCAGTTGTTACCCTGAGGCCTATGCCCTGGGAGCGGAGCTGAACAATGCACTGTCTCAGGTGTACGCCGCAGAGGGGCAATGCTATGTCCTGGCACCTTGCGGTGTTGTCTCAGAAGCGATGATCGAGATGCTGGTCGAAAACGATGAGCAGGCCGCTTTGATTTCCACCGGGGGCGGTGCTGCGCAAATCTTCGGTCCGGATGGTCGCCCGCTGTGTACGCCATTGGGCTCGGAGGAAGAAGGTTTATTAATCGCCGATATTGATATCGCTGCTATCGCTGTTTCAAAAAGTTTTGCGGATCCTGTTGGGCACTATGCCCGCCCGGATGTGACGCGGCTGGTTTTGAATCGTCAGGCAATGACACCCGTGGCGGACTCCTTGACTGAGTGCGTTGTCAGCGAGGACGATCAGGCTGTCCATCATGAGGATGATGAATAGCTGCGGTGTGTCGGCGCCGTACCGTTCATGTGAAAGACAATTGCTTTTGCCCGAGAATCGGGCAAAGTTGAGCGTTACTGCTGGATCAAACTTAAAGGCGAAAAAAAATGAAAAATAATATGCCCCCCAATTGGCAACCGCCGGCGCCTGCTTGGCAAGCTTTGTGGAAAGACACAACCGCCTTGCGTGTTGCGTATTTTGCGGTTCAGGCGAGCACTCCTGCGCTCTTGGATGTATGGCAGCAGCAAACGCTTATCGCCGACCAGTTTCCTCTCCCTGTTGGGCCCCTGTTGGTGGAAAGGGGCCATTTTGTGGATGCGGCTGGACAGGACAATTTCCTGTTAATCAGTTACTGGCGCGAAACTGAGTATGAGCGCTGGTGGAGCGTGGCGAGTGATCGTTGGTATCAGCTGGCAGAAACCACCGAGCAGGGCCTATGGCGAGAAACCATGAGTCTGCCCCATGAGCATTTTGAAACTCTACTGTCGAGCCCGGATACCCATGGCGTGGCCAGCAGCGGAGATGATCTAGAAGGGCCCATACTGGAACACGGATACCCAGGTGGTATGCGAGACCGGATTGCCTGTTGTGCTCTTGGTGATGTGAGGGGTGGAGCGGCACCTCGCGCGCTCAGTGAGGCGCAGCACGAGTCCATTGTCCGAATACCGGCGCCATCTAATTTGTGCATGATTCGCTCCGGGCAGGACTGGGGCCATTGTAATGAAGAGCAGGCCAATGACTATCTCCGCAACGTGCATCCGGTCTTGCAGAAAGGAATGGACTACCTGCGTGATCAAGGTGAGGAATGCGCTTGTTACAGTATGCGCCTGGTGAATGTGCTTGATGAGCACTGGCAAGCAACACAACAGACTTTTGGTCTGGGTTATGCAAAGGATATTTTTGCTTTTGAGGAATGGGCCAAGAGCCATCCTACGCATTTGGATATTTTTGGAAAGTTTATGGTCATGGCCGAGAAGTACGGCGAAACGCTTCAGCTCCAGCTTTGGCATGAGGTGGCTGTTTGTCCTGACGGTGGCGGAGAATTCGAGTACATACAATGCCATGACAAAACAGGCATTTTACCCTTTGTTTCCGGGGTCTAAGTTTGTACACTGGTTTTAACCCGTGAATACGAGGCGCTTATGAGCTTTCTTTTGCAGCATGGTTATACTCGTTCCACCCTGGATATTCCCACTGCCGATCGTGAGGAATACTGGTGCGATGCAATCTGCCAGGAGTACGTCAAACTGGATTGCAACGTGGGCTCCGAAGATGCCTTTCAGGGCTCTGTGCGTGGCGGTGTTGGTTTGGCTAAACTGCGATTTTCTGAAGTTCTGGCCGATCCTCAGCATGTCAAGCGTGATAAAAAACTGATCGCCCATTCTGCCGAAGAAGATTTCCTGATCAGTTTTCAGTTGAGTCAGGAGGGGTTTGTCCGGCAGGGAGGAAGAGAAGCTCACCTGACGCGTGGCAGTTTTTCTTTGTACGACAGTACTGAGCCCTACACGCTGTCTTTTAACAAACCTTTCCATCAGCTGATTATTCAAATGCCGAAAGATGTGCTGCGCCAGCACCTTTTGGAACCCGAACGTTATACGGCCGTTTCTATTGATGGACAACAGGGCATCGGTGCGGTGTTGTCCAATTTTATTTTGTCGCTTGCTCAAGAACTCAATACTGTGCCTGATATGTGTGAGGACTTAAGTGATAATTTACTGAATATGATTGCAATGGCTTACAGTTCGTCGGTGCGTTTTACTCAGGCGGCGGACAACCGTCTTGTGCAGGAAGGTCTGCGAAAAAAAGTACTGAGGTTTATTGAAAACAACCTGGCAGAACCCGATTTGAATAATCAAAAAATTGCGGATTCTCAAGGAATTTCTTTGCGTTACTTGCAGAAATTATTTGAAAGCCAGGAACAAAGTCTGCACCAGCTGGTGTTGGATAAACGCTTACAGAAAGCCCAGAATATTCTGCTCGATAAACAACAGAGTTTATCGAGCATCGAGCAGATTGCCTATCGCTGTGGTTTCAACAGTTACGCGCATTTTTCTCGCAGCTTTAAAAAGCACTTTGGCGTTTCCCCCAGTGAGTTGCGGGACTAAAGTTACTCGCTGGCACTGTTCTTTTGGGGCTTGGGTTTGCGAACGGCGTGAATCACATAGTCGCCTTCCAGGTACACGACAAACCCATCATAGTGCCACTGGCTGATCGGAGGAGAGCCAACTGGACCGTTGGTTTGCAAGGGCTCGCCGAACTGACTGAGTAACTGTTTGCTGCTGAGTCCTCGATTGGGTAGTTCAACGCTGTTTTCACCCTGGCTGCCAACCGGGATACGAATCTCTTCACTGTGTGTGTAAAGACTGGTCGCGCTGGCACTTGCAAAAAAGACAACGCTTACAAGGCCTTTTATAAGCACGCTGTTGTTCATGGTGTTAACCTTCCTTCCTTAAATTCCGAATGTTGCCGATGGCAATAATATCAGCATCGCCGGGAGCTTAACATTGTTTGGAAAGAACTGATATTCAGACTAAAGCCTTAAACCGAATATCAAGAGGCGGTCAGTAAACGACGCTAGAATGGCGCTGGGGTGGGGTATTCACTGTGGTGATTCTTCGATACCGTGTTTGCGACGATGACTCTGCATTTGTTTTTTGAACACGCGGCGGGTGAGCAGCTTTTGTTGTTCAGCATCGAGATCACAAAACGCGATGGCAATTTGATAACCGCTGGGAACTGCGGGCAAGCTGCGAACAATGCGCCCGTAGAGATAGAGATGCCAGGCGTCTTCTTCCAGGCCCAGTGTGACCGCGACATAGTCACCTACGTTGAGCGCGCTGGCATGTTGAAAGGCCAATCCGCCTTCGCTCAGGTTCAGCTGGACGGTGTGTTGTGCGTTTTGTTCCTGGCACAGCTGCTGGGCGATCAGCTGAGTTTTGCGATTGAGCAGAGACAGGTAAATCGCGATACTTCGATGGTCTTTGGCGATGTCGCGTAGCAGAACCTGGCCTTCTTCCTCCAGTTTGTTTAACTCCTTGAGCAGGGTTCGTTCGCTGGGCTGCGCAAACAATTCGCAGGCTTGCTGCTGGCGAAGGGTTTTGGGGTCCACTGGCTTGAACTCAAAATACAGCTGATCATCCACCCGATAGTGGCAGCGCCGATCGTGGCCGTTGGGCGGTCGATGGCTTACTCCTTGAGGCTTAGTGGTTGCTTGAGGCTTAGCGGTTGCTTGAGTCATAGGACTGATTCATATAGCTGATACAGATGATTGATACGGACCTTGGATCCAGTGCATTGACGAATACCGGTTTACCTCCTCAAGTCTAGCAGTTGCTCAGCGAGATGCTTTGTCTCTTAAATCATTGTTGGAGGCTTTTGGATCGGCGGCGATCAAGGAAGTCGGTGGGTTGTTGGTATTTTGAGCAGGGGCCTCTGGGGGAGAGTCCGCCCGGGAGTCGTGCTTGTTAAAATAAGCTATTAATTTATAAAGGAATTCGGTTTAATAGCGCCATGTCAAATCTTGCGCGATTTATAGGGCTGCGGTACACCAGAGCCAAAAGCAGCCACCAGTTTCTTTCCTTTGTCAGCGGTTTTTCTTTCCTGGGCATGATGCTTGGGGTGATGGCGTTGGTGGTCGTGCTTTCCGTTATGAACGGTTTCGACCGGGAACTGAAACAACGCCTGCTGGCGGTCATTCCTCACGGCTTTATATCGACGACGGCCCACACCACCGATTGGCCAGCCCTGGCTGATTCGGCCAAGCAACACCCTAATGTTGTTGGGGCTGCCCCCTATATAGAAGGCTTTGCCTTGCTGTCTAATGGAGGCTTGAATATGGATTCGAGCCTGATTGCCATTGACCCAGATCGTGAGCGTGAAGTTTCGATCATCGATCAACATATTATTGCCGGCGAGATGGCGGCGTTGAAGCCGGGTGAGTATGGAATGGTTATCGGGCGAATTCTCGCCCAGCGGCTGCGAGTTCGAGTGGGCGACAAAATCACATTGACCTTACCGGAAGTCAGCATTACGCCGGCAGGTGCGTTCCCGCGCAGCAAGCGTTTTACCGTGGTAGCCGTATTTAAGGTGGGAGCCCAGGTGGATCAATCATTGGCGATGATTCATCTGCGGGATGGCCAAAAACTCTTCAAATTGGGGGATAAGGTGCACGGTGTACGCGTGGCCTTTGAGGATATCTATCAGGCTGAAACGGGCCTGAAAGACATTCAGCAATTTCTCGATATGGAAACGGAAGTAAAGAGCTGGGCGCAAACCCAGGGCAGCTTGTTCCAGGCAATGAAAATGGAAAAGATCATGATTGCCATCATGCTCTTTCTGATCGTGGCGGTGGCGGCGTTCAATGTGATTACCTCGCTGGTATTGATGGTTGCCGATAAGCGCGGAGATATCGCCGTGCTTCGCACCATGGGAATGACAGAGCGTCAGGTGATGACCGTGTTTGTGACCCAGGGGATGGCACTGGGTGGCATGGGGATTCTGTTAGGGCTGTTATTAGGTTTGCCCCTGGCGTATTGGATTGGTGATTTGAGTCAGTGGCTGGAATCTCTGAGTGGGCAGCAGTTGTTTGACCCGAATATTTATTTTATTGCTGAACTGCCATCAGAGTTGCGCCTCAAAGATACCTTGGTGGTCAGTGGCATCGCCTTTTTAATTACCTTGTTGGCCACTTTGTACCCGGCGTACCGGGCCAGTCGTATCGAACCCGCTGAAGCCCTTCGTTATGAATAGGCGGCTATCAATAAGGATAAGGACAGAGTAACTATGACCTCCGTTTTGCAATGCGTGGATTTATGCAAGTCTTACGACGAAGGCCCTGAGCCGGTGCATGTCCTTGAAAACATCCATTTCAGTTTGCAGACGGCTGAGCGTGTGGCCATCGTTGGTGCTTCCGGTTCCGGCAAGTCAACCTTGCTGAACCTTTTGGGTGGCTTGGATCAACCAAGCCGTGGGGAAGTACGATTAAGCGACCAGGCATTCTCAAGTTTGAGCCCCAATGCTCGTGGACAAATGCGCAATCGTCATATGGGGTTTGTGTATCAGTTTCACCATTTGTTGCCCGAATTCAGTGCGCTGGAAAACGTTGCCATGCCGCTCATGATTTCCGGCCAAAGTCTGTCAAAGGCAAAAGGGCCTGCCGCGGATATGCTGGACAAAGTGGGTTTGTCCGAACGAATGACTCACCGGCCGAGTGCTTTATCTGGTGGGGAACGGCAGCGTGTCGCTATTGCTCGGGCTTTAGTCAATCGACCTGAGTGTGTGTTAATGGATGAGCCAACGGGCAATCTCGATGCTGAAACGGCCGCGGAAATTGAATCCCTCATGGAACATCTCAATAAGCAGTTGGGCATCAGTTTTGTGCTGGTTACTCACGATCAAGCGTTGGCAAGCCGGATGGATCGAGTATTGAAACTGGAGCGGCGCCAACTGCAACGGGTTGAGACTTTATGATTCGACATTACGCGCCGCTGATAGGCCTGCGCTACGGTGGCAGTCGACGTCGAGGTGCGGGCTCACTCTCCGGGTCGATTTTAGTCAGTTTTATTTCTCGCCTCTCCATGGCTGCCATGATTTTAGGTGTTGCGGTTTTGATTGTGGTGCTGTCCCTCATGAATGGGTTTGAGGCTGAATTACGTCAGCGAATTTTAGGTCTGGTGCCTCAAGTATCAGTGTATCAGCGCGGTGGTATTGAAGATTGGCAAGCACTTGCGGAGCAGTTAAAGGACAAACCTGAAGTGAAGGCGATTGCCCCGTTTGTGGAAATGCAAGGCTTGGCTAACCGTAAAGGCCAAACACAGCCGATTGTTGTGTACGGAATTGAGCCTGAACAGGAATTAACGGTGTCGGTGATTGGGGATTTTATTGCGCCCGAGCGTTTGGCGGAATTATCTCAGCCGGCAGATTCGCCCAAAGTGTTGATCGGTTCTGCACTGGCCGAAAAATTGAAGCTGGAAAAAGGGCAGAGTTTTCGCTTGGTGATTCCGGCGGAGCGACGTGGTCGCGGCGCAAAGATTAAAGTGTTGCGAGTATTGGATACCGTGCATACCGGGACAGAATTGGATCAACATTTGATCCTGGCCGGTTTGCGACAAGCCGCCGCGTTGTCAGCAACACCTGAGCGCGTAACCGGTCTGCGCCTATCGCTGAGTGATTTGGATCTGGCGCCTCAGGTGCGTTTGTTTTTAAGCCAAGAGCTGGGTTATAGCTATTATGTTTCCGACTGGACCCACACCAAGGGGAATCTTTATCACGGTGTGAAAATGTCGAAACGTCTGGTGGGTTTGATTCTGATGTTGATCATTGCCATTGCCGCGTTCAACGTGGTGTCGACTCTGGTAATGGTGGTAATTGAAAAGCAGGGCAGTATTGCCATCTTGAGAACCATGGGGGCGAGCACAGCCGGAATCATGACGATTTTTGTGATTCAGGGGGCGTTGATTGGTTTGGTCGGGGCTGGGTTCGGGGCCTTGCTGGGTTCGGGGCTGGCAGTTGTGTTGCCGGATATGGTTGCCGGCCTGGAGACACTGCTGGGCTTTCAGTTTCTGCAGTCGGATGTGTATCCGATCAGCTACGTTCCCTCGGATTTACGCCTGGAGGATGTGCTGGTGATCAGCCTAAGCGCATTGTCGATGAGTTTGCTGGCGTCCCTCTATCCAGCTTGGCGTGCGGCGAATATCGGTCCTGCCAAAGTTCTGCGCTACGAATAGCATTTCGGGTTTTGCTCTATCTACCTTTCTATTGATGGCCGGTCGGATCAGGGCTTTTTAGCCTGACGTCTGGCGAGCTTTCGCTTTTCCCAATTGCTGACCACATGCCAGCGCCAAAAGCCCTGTATAAACAGATAGCCCAGGCAGCCAAACAGAACGGCGCAGAATAGTGAGCCCGTCAGCAGGGGTATCCAGAGTTTCGGAAACTCTTCACAAACCCAGGCCCAAGAGAGCTCAATACTGAACTCCAGCTCAGGTGCCTGCAGCATCCAGACACCGAGTCGGTAACAGGCGTAGAAAATGGGGGGGATCGTGATGGGGTTACTGATCCATACCAGGCCAACGGAAATTGGGAGGTTGCTGCGAAGGAAGAATGCCATGAGTGCGGCCATCACCATTTGTCCGGGAAGGGGCACAAAGGTGCAAAACAAGCCCACAAAAAAGGCCACCGACACGGAGTGACGATTCAGATGGAATAGGTTGGGGTCATCCAACAGGGAACCAAGTAAATGGAGACCGGGTTGCCGCTTGATCTTATCTGGATCGGGAATCCATCGCTTTAACAACTTCTTTGGCATTCGGTCTGGCGGCCCTGTACATGGCTTATAGAGAGAAGCCGGAATTATGCCTTTTAATTGTTACAACCACTAGAGTCTGTTGACACTTAGTCTCCTCTGGAAAGCTGATTTGGCTTTTTGCAGGGGTATTTTTATAGCGTTGAGTCATATTGTCGACAAAAGTATAGCGGGGGTGGCCTTGACAGGGGGTATCTTGGCCAATAAACTACTTTTTCATTAAAGATTGTCAACAATCTTTATGTTTCAGGGCAAAGCAAAGCTGTATGCTTTCATCAGGAAGCTGCTTTTCTGGCACATTTGTCCAATAGTTGATCAATTGACGGGGTCGCCCTTGGAATCCATTCCGCTTCGCACCATCGCTGACAAGGTCTTTCAAGATCTGGTGACCGCTATTGTTGAAGGCAGCATTCCCGCCGGCAGTAAAATCTCTGAGCCTGAACTGGCAAAATCCCATGGTATCTCCCGAGGACCTCTGCGCGAGGCTATCGCTCGTTTAGAAGCCTGTGGCTTGCTGATACGAAAGCCCAATGTGGGTGCGCGGGTTGTGACTTTGTCTGCCCAGGACATGATTGAAATTTCAGAAGTCCGTGAGCCTCTGGAAGGAATGGCGTGTCGTCTGGCTGCGGAACACCGCAGTGATGAGGACCTGGCTGAGCTCCGACGCTTACTGGATCAGCACATGAGTATGGACGCCCTGCAGAAAGGGCAGTCCTACTATCAGAAAGAAGGGGATCTGGATTTCCACTATAAGATCGTACAGTGCTGCAAAAATCAGAAGTTGATCGGTCTGCTGTGTGATGATCTTTACCACCTTGTGCGCATGTACCGTTATCAATACGGCATGTCCAGCCCCAGGGCACATCGTGCCTTTCGTGAACATACCCAGATTATCGATGCCATCGAAGATCGTGATGGTGAACTGGCTGAGTTTTTAATGCGTCGGCACATTCGTGCCTCGCGCAACAATATTCAAGCACGCCTGCTGCAAGAAGCAGAGGCGCAAGCAAATACTTAACTGGAGGATACTATGAGCGAACGCCTCTCACCGGGTGCGAAATTTCGCAAAGCCCTAATTGACAATAAGCCACTGCAGGTTGTGGGTACGATTAATGCCTATACTGCGATGATGGCTCAACAAAATGGCCACCAGGCTATCTACCTTTCGGGTGGTGGTGTCGCGAACGCCTCTTACGGTCTGCCGGATTTAGGCATGACTTCCCTGAACGATGTGCTGGTTGATGTTTCCCGTATTACCTCAGCTTGTGATTTGCCTCTCCTGGTTGATATTGATACCGGCTGGGGTGGCGCGTTCAACATCGCCAAAACCATTCGTGATATGGAAAAAGCCGGTGCGGCTGCCGTACACATTGAGGATCAGGTCGCACAAAAGCGTTGTGGTCATCGCCCAAATAAAGAAATTGTATCTACCGAGGAAATGGTTGATCGCATTAAAGCGGCTGTTGATGCGCGCACCGATCCGGATTTCTTTATCATGGCTCGCACCGATTCCTTTGCGCAAGAAGGTCTGGAAAAAGCCATCGAACGTGCTAAAGCCTATGTAGCCGCCGGAGCTGACGGTATTTTCGCCGAAGCGGTGAAAACCGAAGAGCATTACCGTGCTTTTTCTGACGCTTTGGATGTACCTATTCTGGCGAACATGACCGAATTTGGTCAGACCGAACTGTGGAGTCGCGAACAGCTGGGCGAGTGGGGCGCTGGTATTATCTTGTACCCTCTGTCGGCATTCCGAGCGATGAACAAGGCTGCTGAGGCGGTTTACCGGGCTCTGTTGGAAGATGGCCATCAGCGCAATGTAATCGACACCATGCAAACTCGCATGGAGTTGTACGATTATCTCGGTTATCACGATTATGAGCAGAAGTTGGATGCTCTTTTTGCGGAAGGCAAAAATAAATAAGCAACATCCATCAATTGATACAAGATGAAGGCCATTTGTCATATTTGGCCTTTAGTTTAGACACGACAGCAAGCGAATTAAAAAACCAAAGTCTGGGAGAAATAAAATGGCTAAAGTACTCAGTGGTGCAGGCCTGCGAGGCCAGGTGGCCGGTAAAACCGCATTGTCTACCGTAGGCAAATCCGGTTCTGGCTTAACTTACCGTGGTTATGATGTAAAAGATCTGGCTGAAAAATGTGAGTTCGAAGAGGTTGCTCACCTGATCTTGAAAGGCAATCTGCCCAACCAGGCTGAACTGGATGCCTACAAAACCAAATTAAAAAGCCTGCGCGGTTTGCCAGCGCCCTTGAAAACCGTGTTGGAAAATATCCCTAAAGACGCCCATCCGATGGATGTTATGCGTACGGGTGTTTCTATGCTGGGTAATCTGGAAACCGAAATGAGTTTTGACGAGCAGGGTGATCAGGCCGATCGTATTCTGGCAACCCTGAGCTCCATGATTTGTTACTGGTATCGCTTCAGCCACGATGGCGTCAAAATTGAAACCGAAACAGATGACGACACTATTGGGGCTCACTTCCTGCATATGTTACGCGGTGAAAAACCCAATGAGTTGCATGAGCGTGTAATGAATGTCTCCTTGATTCTGTACGCAGAGCATGAGTTTAATGCTTCTACATTTACCGCTCGTGTTTGTGCGTCGACTCTGTCCGATATGCACAGTTGTGTAACGGGTGCGATTGGTTCACTCCGTGGTCCCCTGCATGGTGGTGCCAACGAAGCGGCGATGGAAATGATCGAGAACTGGAGTTCTGCGGATGAAGCCGAACGTGAAATGATGGGCATGCTGGAACGCAAAGAAAAGATCATGGGCTTTGGTCATGCAATCTATTCCGAGTCTGATCCACGTAACGCCATTATTAAAGAATGGTCTGAGAAATTGGCCAATGAGGTGGGCGACACGGTTCTGTATCCGGTTTCCGTACGTTGTGAGGAAGTGATGTGGCGCGAGAAGAAGTTGTTCTGTAATGCCGACTTCTTCCATGCGTCTGCGTATCACTTTATGGACATTCCAACCAAATTGTTTACTCCGATTTTTGTGGTATCCCGGGTAACGGGTTGGGCTGCCCACGTTATGGAACAACGTGCAGATAACCGTATTATTCGCCCGTCGGCAGAATACACCGGTGAAGAGCTGCGCCCTGTGCCATCAATCACTGAGCGTTAATGGTTTGAGGTTTTACCCAATGGCCGCTGGCTTCTTGCGGTCGTTGGGCTTTGTTGCAACGGCTCGTCGACTTTGATGTTCTGCGTCAAGATGGCGAGGATGAGTGCAACTGTCTCGAAGTCAATCTAGAAAAAATTCTGTTACAGGTGTTATATGAACACTGAATTCCGTAAACCTTTACCGGGCAGCGATATCGATTTTTTTGATACTCGTGCGGCGGTTGAGGCGATTAAGCCTGGTGCCTACGATAAATTAAATTACACCTCCAAGGTGTTGGCTGAGCAATTGGTTCGCCGTTGCGAGCCCGAAACATTGAATGACTGTTTGACGCAAATTATTGAACATCGTCGTGATCTGGATTTTCCTTGGTATCCGGCTCGAGTCGTATGCCACGATATTCTCGGTCAGACGGCGTTGGTCGATCTTGCCGGCTTGCGCGATGCAATTGCTGAGCAGGGTGGTGATCCTTCCAAAGTGAACCCGGTAGTTCCTACTCAATTGATTGTGGATCACTCTTTGGCGGTAGAGGCGCCGGGTTTTGACCCAGACGCTTTTGAAAAGAACCGGGCGATTGAAGATCGTCGTAATGAAGACCGTTTTCACTTCATCGAGTGGACCAAAACCGCATTTAAAAATGTGGATGTGATTCCGGCCGGTAACGGCATCATGCACCAGATCAATCTGGAAAAAATGTCACCGGTTATTCAAAACCGTGACGGTGTAGCGTATCCCGATACCTGTGTAGGTACGGATTCTCACACCCCTCATGTGGATGCATTGGGTGTGATCGCCATCGGTGTGGGGGGGTTGGAAGCAGAAACGGTTATGTTGGGTCGCCCCTCCATGATGCGCCTTCCGGACATTGTGGGTGTGAAGCTGACGGGCCAGCGCAAGCCCGGTATCACGGCGACTGATATTGTATTGGCGATTACTGAATTCCTGCGTCAGGAGCGCGTCGTTTCGGCTTATTTGGAATTCTTCGGCGACGGTGCAGCGGGCTTAACTATTGGTGATCGTGCGACCATTTCCAATATGACTCCGGAGTACGGTGCCTCAGCTGGTATGTTCTATATCGATGAGCAAACCATTGATTATCTGAAGCTGACCGGGCGTGAACCCGAACAGGTGGCGCTGGTAGAAAATTACGCCAAGCAAACCGGTTTGTGGGCCGATCATATGGTCGAGGCTGAGTACGAGCGCGTACTTGAGTTTGATCTTTCCAGTGTGGGTCGCAATATGGCGGGACCCTCGAACCCCCATCGTCGTTTGCCCACATCAGCGTTGGCTGAGCGTGGTATTGCGGTGGACTTGGACAAGGCCAAAGCAGAGGAAGCCGAGGGCAAAATGCCGGATGGCGCTGTAATTATTGCCGCGATCACCAGTTGTACTAATACCTCCAACCCTCGTAACGTGGTTGCGGCGGGTTTGTTAGCACGCAAAGCGAATGAACTCGGATTGATTCGTAAGCCCTGGGTGAAGTCCTCCTTTGCTCCCGGTTCGAAAGTGGCGAAGCTGTACTTGGAAGAAGCGGGTTTGTTGCCAGAGTTGGAAAAGTTGGGCTTTGGTATTGTGGCCTATGCCTGTACGACCTGTAATGGTATGTCGGGTGCACTTGATCCAGCGATTCAGCAGGAAGTGATTGATCGCGACTTGTATTCTACGGCGGTGCTTTCTGGAAACCGTAACTTTGACGGCCGAATTCACCCTTACGCCAAACAAGCGTTCTTGGCATCCCCACCTTTGGTGGTGGCCTACGCGATTGCCGGAACCGTGCGTTTTGATATTGAGCAAGATGTTCTGGGGCAGGATGCAAATGGAAACGATATCTGTTTGAAGGACATCTGGCCGTCCGATGAAGAAATCGATGCGATCGTGAACAAACACGTAAAACCTGAACAATTCCAGCAGGTTTATATCCCGATGTTTGATCTGGGTGCTGTGGAAGAAGCCGAGTCTCCTCTGTACGACTGGCGTCCGCAAAGCACTTATATCCGCCGACCTCCCTATTGGGAAGGAGCGCTGGCGGGGGAACGTACCTTAACAGGTATGCGTCCTTTGGCGGTGCTTGGTGACAATATCACGACGGATCATTTGTCGCCTTCAAACGCCATTTTGGCCAGCAGTGCGGCGGGTGAGTATCTCGCAAAGATGGGCTTACCAGAAGAGGATTTCAACTCTTATGCTACCCACCGTGGTGATCATCTGACCGCGCAACGCGCGACCTTTGCCAACCCGAAATTGTTGAACGAAATGTGTCGTGACGATAACGGTGAGGTTGTTCAGGGTTCTGTAGCGCGTGTTGAGCCTGAGGGGCAGCAAACCCGTATGTGGGAAGCCATCGAAACTTATATGGATCGCGGTCAGAATCTGATTATTGTGGCCGGCGCTGATTACGGCCAGGGTTCTTCCCGTGACTGGGCGGCGAAAGGTGTTCGCCTGGCAGGTGTTGAAGCTATTGTGGCAGAAGGCTTTGAGCGCATTCACCGTACTAACTTGGTTGGTATGGGTGTTTTGCCGCTTGAGTTTAAAGCGGGTGACACCCGTGAGACCTATGGCATTGATGGTACCGAGACTTTTGATGTGATTGGTGTTCCCGCGCCGCGTGCAGATTTAACGTTGGTGATTAATCGCAGCAGCGGTGAGCGCGTTGAAGTGCCGGTAACGTGTCGCCTGGATACCGCAGCGGAAGTGCATGTGTACGAAGCCGGTGGTGTGTTACAGCGCTTCGCAAAAGATTTTCTTGAAGGCAATGCCTAAGCCTTAGTTTGAAAATCTTATCCCGCCCGGTGTTGTATGCGCACCATTGGGCGGGAGTTTACTTGTCCTGCTTAAACGGGACCATCATATTGAATAAATGTTGATAGGATTTGAGTTATGGCTTTTGCTCCTCAGATGAAAATTCCAGCCACTTATATTCGTGGCGGCACCAGTAAAGGGGTGTTTTTTAAGCGTGACGAACTGCCAGAAGCCTGTCAGCAAGCGGGTGCCGCTCGCGATGCTATGTTATTGCGAGTCATCGGCAGTCCAGACCCTTATGCGAAACAAATTGACGGGATGGGCGGTGCGACTTCCAGTACCTCCAAAACCGTTATTCTCGATAAAAGTAGCCAGGCGGATCATGATGTGGATTATCTGTTTGGTCAGGTCGCCATCGATAAAGCGTTTGTTGATTGGAGTGGCAACTGCGGTAATTTGACCGCAGCAGTTGGTGCTTTTGCGATCAGCAAGGGCATGGTCGATGCGGAGCGCGTTCCTGAAAATGGTATTTGCACTGTGCGTATTTGGCAGGTGAATATCCAGAAGACCATTGTGGCTCACGTACCTGTTTGCAATGGCGAGGTTCAGGAAATGGGTGATTTTGAATTGGATGGCGTTACTTTTCCCGCCGCCGAAGTAGGCATTGAATTTATGGATCCTGCCGATGGTGGGGGGTCGATGTTTCCGACCGGGAATCTTGTGGATGCTCTGGAGGTTCCAGGCGTCGGGACGCTCGATGCAACCATGATCAATGCCGGTATTCCCACTATTTTTGTGAAGGCTGATGCCATTGCCTATACCGGCACAGAATTGCAGGAAGACATTAATGGTGACCGTGCGGCGTTGGAAAAATTTGAAGCCATCCGTGCCCATGGTGCTATTGCGATGGGATTGATTGAGGACGTCAGTGAAGCGGCAGCGCGTCAACATACGCCCAAAATAGCATTTGTTGCGCCCGCAACGACGTACACCTCGTCAAGTGGTAAAGAGGTTCGTGCAGAAGACATCGATCTTTGTGTGCGCGCACTGTCTATGGGCAAACTCCACCACGCCATGATGGGCACGGCGGCAGTTGCCATTGGTACTGCGGCGGCTATTCCGGGAACACTTGTGAACACGGCGGCTGGCGGGGGTGAGCGCCAAGCCGTTCGCTTTGGTCATCCCTCGGGTACCTTGCGTGTGGGTGCAGAGGCTAAGCTGATTGATGGCGAATGGACGGCAACCAAGGCGATTATGAGTCGCAGTGCTCGCGTGTTGATGGAAGGTTGGGTACGGATTCCAGCTGACACCTTTTAATCATACTCCGGAGTTGCGACGCGAGTGTCAACTCCGGTTCCGGTCGGATCCTCTTCTGGATGTTTCGTGTTTGAATCTTTACTGACATTGATTGCTGCAACGGCGCTTCTCTTGGGTTCGCCAGGTCCCGCGCCAATGGCGCTCGCGGCGGTAGGGGCGGGCTTTCCATTGCGTCAGGGTGTGGCGTTTCTCGCGGGCATTCTCTGTGGTCTGGTGTGGGTCATGTCTTTTGCCGCGTTGCTACTTAAAGGACTGCTGACAATCCATGATAAGTTCATGGTGTTTATGCAAGTGATTGCGGCACTGTATATGATCTTTCTGGCGTACAACATTGCGACCGCGTCTGGCGGTTTGAATGAATCTTCTCATACTTCGGCGCCGGGGTTTTGGCAGGGCTTCGTTTTCAATTTGATCAACCCGAAAGCCTACGCCGCTTTTGTCGCGCTGTTTTCCAGTTTTCTTTTGCCACTCGAAAACTCCCTGCATGCCTTATTGCTGACGGCGGTTTGCTGCTTTGTGGTAGCGGTCTTGGTGGACGGGGCCTGGTTGTTGGCAGGGAGATGGTTGCAAGGGATTTTTTCAAAGCCTCGACAGGGACGCTGTCTGCGAGTGTTGTTTGCCTCGTTAATGTTGACCACCTTATTGATCGCCGCAATTCAATCACATTAACGGAATTCGATCGCGCGAAGCCACCTAAGATGGCCGCGAGGATTAACCTTAAGCAATGGACGCCTGTTGGTAATGGAAGATCGCAATTAATTGAGCCAAGCAGGCATGCCATTTGGCTAATATGATATCCATCTGTTGACCGCTTAGGCGTAATGACTGGATTGCTGATTCTGTACAGCGCCGAAGTGTTCCAGACTGCGAATAGCCGCCTGCTCACCATTTTGTTGCAAGTTTTTTGTAAAGTGCTTCGCCGCTTCCTCAAGTGTTGCGATCAGTGTATCGAACGCCGCTTGCCGCTCGCCTCGATCGCCTGGCAGGGAGGAGGGGTCTTGCAGACTCCAATGCACACTGTGACCCTGTTGCAGCCAGCTTGGGCAAGCTTCCTGTGCGGCTGAGTTGCACACCGTGACCGCCAAATGGCAAGGCCATTGTTCAAAATCGTTCCAAGATTGGCTGTTCAAACCCTCCCGCGAAATCTTGTGTCGTTCCAGTGCGTCCAGCGATTCCGGGTGGACGATGCCGGCAGGCTGGCTGCCGGCGGAACGAACCACCAACGAGCTGTTGCTGAGGTTGGCTTGTTGACGAAACACAGCTTCGGCGAGAATGCTGCGACAGCGGTTGTGCGTGCAGATAAATAAAATATTCATTGTCAGGATACTGACGCTAGCCAAGAGCCTTGTCCAGCGCTGTATAAAATTGTGATAAAAAGATGAGGGCGCTTCGAGAATTACCGAGAGTGTGGATTCCACACGCTTATAAAGTGATCGTTTTTTCTGTGTGGATTCAAAGAGAATGGATGGGAAGCGGGTCTCGCGTTAAGCGCCTTGTGGTCACTCGGCGACAATCGGGCTAAAATAGCGAAGATATTTAAGGCCGATGACATCATGCCCCTGGAAAGACAAGAAGAACGCAAAACCAAGCTGGCTCCGAGGCGACAGCCGATTCAAGAGCGAGCCAAGCAGAAAACCCAGCAGATTCTCGACGCGACCGCTCGCTTGCTGGATGATGTTGGTTTTGATGATTTGACGACCATCCTGATCGCCAAAGATCTGGGGATTTCCGTAGGGGCCCTATACCATTACTTTCCGAACAAACACGCCATCCTCTATGCCTTGGGTGAGCGTTGGCTCAATCGCATGACGGAAGCTCTGGAGGCCACTGAACGCCTGGATATTGAATCCATGAGTTTGGAGAGCTTCGTGTCTTGTCAGCTGGATTTGATGTTGGATGTGTACCGCGAACAAAGGGCCATCTTGCCGCTAGCCCAGGCTTTGTGGGCCATTCCGGAATTGCGGGAATTGGATGCCCAGCACGACGATGTGGTCATCCGTCATTTTATGAACATGTATAAGCGTCAGGGCTTCACTCAATCAGATGATGAATTGGGGCGAATTGCTCGCTTACAACTCGAAACCAGTCACGCCCTTCTGTTGAGTGTGGTTGATCAGAGTGAAGAGCGGTCCGAGAAAAGTCTGCAGGACTTGAAAGCCTTGTGTTGCCATCTGCTCAATCGGCATCAGTCATAGCCGGGTTATTATCTTTCCGGCACCGATGTAACTGCCGCAGCAGCCTGAGGCTGTGGCGAGGAACGAGTTTTAGGGAGAGCCTATTATGCCAAGCGCGTTTGGCGATAAGCTGGTCATTGCCATTTCTTCACGAGCCTTATTCGATTTAAGTGATAGCCATACGGTCTTTGAGCGAGATGGTCTGGAGGCCTTTGCCGATTACCAGCGCCAGCACGAAGAAGATATTCTGGCGCCCGGGGAAGCCTTTCCACTGGTAAAAAAACTGTTGGCGCTCAATGCCGACAAAACTCGGGTAGAAGTGATCCTGCTGTCTCGCAACAGTGCTGATACCGGTCTGAGGGTGTTTAATTCCATCGAGCACTATGAACTGGGTATTACCCGGGCCGCATTTTGTGGCGGAGAGAGCCCTTATCGCTATGTGTCAGCCTTTGGTTGCCACCTGTTCTTGTCCACCCATGCGGAAGACGTGCGCCAGGCACTGGATGCCGGTGTGGCCGCAGCGACATTAATGCTGGCCGGCTCGCGTCAGGACAATGATGAGGAGCTGCGTTTCGCCTTCGATGGTGATGCGGTTCTGTTCTCGGATGAATCTGAGCGCATCTATAAACAGGAAGGTTTGGAAGCCTTCGCCGAAAACGAAAAGAGCAAAGCCAAAACCCCGCTGAGTGGCGGACCTTTCAAGAACTTTCTCAAAGCTTTACAACGCCTTCAGGCGGATTTCCCCGATGGTGACTGCCCGCTGAGAACTGCATTGGTAACGGCCCGTTCTGCACCGGCCCATGAACGGGTGATTCGAACCCTGCGTCAGTGGGGTATTCGCCTGGACGAATCCCTCTTTCTGGGAGGGTTGGATAAAGGTGAGTTCCTGCGCTCCTATGGCGCGGACGTGTTTTTTGACGATCAGCAAAGTCACTGTCGTTCGGCCAGCCAGCACGTGGCGACGGGGCATGTGCCTCACGGTGTTGCCAACGAGCCCAAAGGCTAGGTAGCGTGCATCGCCCAAACCAGGGGACTGAAGGCTAAGAGTTACCTAGGATCATAAGAAGGCGAATTTCACACCCAATAGCATCAGCAGCGAAGCCAGGGCGGGCTGAAGGATGCTATTCGGCAGCTGAGCAGAGACTTTACTGCCGAAATGAATTGCTGGCAGGGAACCCGCGAGCAAACATGCCAGCAAGACAAAATCCACATTACCCAAGAAGAACAGGTGGCCCAGGCCCGCAATTAGGGTCAGAGGGACGGCATGGGCGATATCCGTACCCACCACCTCAGTCGCTTTGAGTTTCGGATAAAGCACCAGGAGCAGAGCCGCACAAAAGGCGCCAGCACCTACGGAAGACAGAGTAACCAGAACACCCAGAATCACACCACTGAATACGGTAATCAGGCGACCGTGACGATGAACCTTACCCATAAAGCCGTCGTCGTTCTGGCTGGCCAGCTGGATGCGCTTTTTAAAGAGAATGACCGCTGAGGTCACAATCAGCATCAAGCCGAGGCTGTGGGTGAGCAGGCCTTGATAGTCGGTGGCTCCCTGAAAGAAGGTTTGCAGCAGTAATGCTGTCACCAGTGAGGCTGGGATACTGCCGGCAGCCAGAGCGTAAACCAAAGACCAACGGATGTTACCGAGCTTGTGATGGCTGCGCACGCCACTGGCTTTAGTGACAGCGGCAAACAGCAGGTCGGTTCCGATTGCGACATTATAAGGAATGCCAAACAGGATCAGCAGAGGCGTCATGAGTGAGCCGCCGCCAACACCGGTTACCCCGACGGCAAAGCCGACGCCAGCACCAGCAAATATGTATGTTAAGGCATCCATATAAACAATAAGTAGGAGGTTGGTGAATTTTTATATCTAAAAATGCAATTAGTGCTGGCAAATATACGGATTAGACTCTATTCTGGAAAAGAATATTTACTTATATTTTTATAAGTAAATACATGGAGGGAAGCTTGGCGTACAAAGCTTCATTTCCGGGCGCCACTGGCGCTCCTGGTCTTGCCATGACCTTTACACTGGGGAGAATGCTATGAAACTGCAGCAGTTGCGTTATATCTGGGAAGTTGCTCATCACGACCTTAACGTATCAGCCACCGCCCAGAGCCTCTATACATCGCAACCCGGGATCAGTAAGCAAATTCGTCTTTTGGAAGATGAATTGGGCGTGGAAGTGTTTTCCCGCAGTGGTAAGCATCTGACTCGGATTACCCCAGCTGGCGAAGCCATCCTCAATACCGCCGGTGAAATTCTCCGCAAAGTCGAGAGCATTAAGCAGGTCGCTCAGGAGTTCAGTGATGAGCGCAAGGGCAGTTTGTCCATTGCGACCACCCATACTCAGGCTCGTTATGCTTTACCGAAGGTGATCGGCGAGTTTATCCAGGAATACCCGGATGTCTCCTTGCATATGCATCAAGGTACGCCGATGCAGATTTCTGAAATGGCGGCCGACGGAACCGTTGACTTCGCCATTGCTACCGAAGCCATGGAGCTGTTCAGCGATTTGGTGATGATGCCTTGTTATCGTTGGAATCGCTCGATCGTGGTACCGAAAGACCACCCACTTTGTCAGGTTTCCAAACTCACCTTGGAAGATGTTGCTCATCATCCGATTGTGACCTACGTGTTTGGTTTCACAGGGCGTTCCAAGTTGGATGAGGCTTTTGTCGAGCGCGGTTTGGCTCCGAAAGTGGTCTTTACTGCCGCGGATGCCGATGTGATTAAAAGCTACGTTCGTCTAGGCTTGGGTATCGGAATTATTGCGCATATGGCCTACGACGAAACTCTGGATAGCGATTTGGTTGCCCTGGATGCCAGCCACCTGTTCCAGTCGAGTACCACTAAAATCGGTGTGCGTCGCGGCACTTTCTTGCGTGGTTTCATGTACGAGTTTATCCAGAAGTTCGCCCCCCATTTGGATCGCGATCTGGTGGCTGATGCGATTTCGCGCAGCAGTAAAGCGGAAGTGGACGAGCTTTTCTCTTCTATTGAAATGCCGGTTTATTGAGTCAATCGGCATTACCAAACCAAGGTGGGTGATATAAGGAAAACCTTGGTTTGTTATAGCACGCTTCTTCATAGTGGCAATCGGCGTTAAACAGCGCGCCTTCGTCTTCTTCGCTGGCATGACCTGTTTTTCCAACCGAATAAATTTCACTGCCGTCTTTACTCAGCTTCAGTGCTTCGCCACTGAACGGATCAATAGCTTCTATCTCCCCAAGGTGTTTTTTCACATCCTCAAGGCTTTTGGCTTTCCCGGAATGGTTTACGCGCGCGTGATTGGCCGCAAGAATCATTTTGTTTGCTTCAATCTGCAAACGGTTCAAACAGTGTCTTAATTGGTAGGTGTTGAAGGCGCCAGTATCCCTTGAGCGGTTAGCTAACCCTATAGCATTCGGTGTGATTAGGTCTGCTAGTGTGTATTCCGGTGAGGGCGGGCTGGTGTTCGTATCCGATATGTTTTGACACCCATTCAGCGCTAACTCTTTTACTGAAAATAAATATTTGGCGTACGCTGAGATTTCGGTGTTTCTGTGATAGTAAAAGTTAGGAAAGGTTGCAAACAAAAAATTTACTGTATTTTCAATAAGGGGTAAATCTTCCCGACCAAAGCTGTTGCTGATAACCGTGCTATCATTAAATTCGTCTTCTTCAGGAGCAAAGAATATCCGCCAGCGTTCCATCAGCGTATCTTTGTGTACGTTGAGGATTAGATTTTCAGAATAGAGATATTCTCCAGCCGCTATTTGACTATAATGATGATCGGCATTGTTCGAAAGTTCATCAAGAATATTTAAAGCACTTTGATAGGTATGTCGAGGAATTTCCAGTTCCTGAAATAACTTCGCTTGCCATGATAGTGCAGTTTGTTGGATTCGTTCGCCTACCATGAAAGATATTAATGAATGACTGGCCTCTGTTTTCATCAGTTGGCCGAATTTAATGGCAGCATTCGATTCCGCTATTGCTTCTGCGGTTTCATTGTCCCTCGCGTGTTGCATCGATTTGAGGACCAAGAGCTTTCCAATATCGATGAGTTCCATGTAGTCGATATTTATTATGAGGCTTGAGTAGTCAAGATTGAGGTCAAAGTGTTTGGCATGAGACGCGGTAATGGCTAGGTCGATAGTTTTTTTCTGACGCTTTAGCAAGTCTTTTACCCATTGGTCATCCCATAGGTTTTCAATAAATTGTCGACTTGGCTGCACATTACTTTTAAGCAAAAGATCATCATCCCATTTGACGGGCCAATGTTCTTCATCTAAATGTCGCTGTAGTTTTTCCTTCTCACACGAACTTGAAAAGGTTTCATAATCTTCATCTTGAGTAAACGCAATATACTGAAAGCCATTCTCTGACTCAGGAACTCGCTCTACAAGTGCGGATAAACCCTGATCGTCAATGGTTTTATCGTCTTGAGAGCCAAAATAAATAAAAATGCTGAGTAGCAAAAAGAGGGTGACGAGGGAATAGATTGCGTTCCTTGCCATTGATCAATCTCCATAACACCTCAAAAGTGGGCCGCTAGAGTATCCAAGTCAATAGCTGTGATCAAGTGTGCCTGACAGAAATGCGATACTAGTCCACCAGGCGCATTAAGCACTCTTGCGCGGCGGCGGCAACCAGTGTGCCATCCTCGCGATAAATCTTACCGAAGTTCAGGCCTCTGGCACCGCCTGTGCGGGGGCTGTCCAATTCATAATAGTGCCACTGACTGGCGTCGATTTGGCCGTAAAACCACAGGGCGTGGTCCAGGCTGGCGCTTTGCAATTTAGGGTTGTAATAAGAGATGCCGTGGGGCAGGAGTGAGGTGTCCAGCAAATAGCTGTCGGACATATACGACAGTAATGCTTGATTGAGAATAGGGTCGTCCACTTTGCCACTGGCTCGCATCCACACCCCAACTCGTGCTGGCATGGGTTCAGGTTTGAGGTGGTCGAAGGGATTGGTACTGCGGTATTCAATTTCCAGTGTGCGCTTGTCGGGGTCTAAACCTTTCGCCTCACAATACTCGATTTGTCGCTCATGTTCGGTTTGCAAACCATCAAACCCCACATCAGCCTCAAATTCGCATTGCTGTTCTAAACCTTGCTCGGGTATTTGAAACGAGAGGGATGAAATCAAAATGGCTTTGCCAGCTTGTGATGCGGTAACCCGGCGTGTGCAGAAACCGCGACCATCGCGCACCAGCTCGACGTGGAAATCGATATCGATGTTGACCTGGCCAGGGCGAATAAAATAAGCGTGTTGAGAGTGGACTTCAAAATCGGAGCTAACGGTTTGATGAGCAGCATACAGTGCTTGCGCTAATACTTGGCCACCATAGACGCGGCCCCATGCGGTGGGCATATTATGCCCGCGAAAAAGCCTGTCTTCTTTCTGTTCCAGTTTCAGAACCTGCAACAGAGTTTTGAAGTCCTGCGCTTTTTTCTCCGCAAAGAGCTCGCTCATGGGTTTTCCTTTTCGCTAGGTAGCGAGATTCAAGGTGTGTTCAATATTCATTCAGCAACATTTATTCAATAATGCTGACCGCAATACGACGTAAGGCGGGATCAATACTTTCAACCTTAACTCTAAGGGATTGGCCCAGTTGATAAACAGTGTCACCGCGGACGAGTTTTAGGCGACGATGGTCGAGCTCCCAAGGGTTTTCTTTGTTTTGCAGGAGCGCAAAGCCTTCAATGCCCGTTTCATCAAAGCGTAAGCCAACGCCTTGGCCATTGACCAGGGCGATGCTGGCTTGATGTTCGCTACCGATTTTATCGGCCATGTATTGCACGTGCAGCCACTGCTCCATTTGACGCACGGCTTGGCGGCCCGCCATCAGCTGGGCCTGAATCCCCTCGACTTTTTCAGCATTGAGTGGTGCGGGTGCTTTGTCGTTTTGGATTGCCGCTTTTAACAGGAGGTGGTTGTAGTAGTCCTGATAGCGTCGAATAGGTGAGGTAATTGTGGCGTAGGCCTCAAGGCCGAGGCCAAGGTGCGGCGCCTTACCAATATGTAATTGACTGGCTTGCAACAGGCGCTTGCAGGTCAACAGCAGCTGTGGATCGGCTTCGTTCAGTGTTTGCATCAATTTGCGATAACCTTCCAGCGTTTCCAGCTTAAGCTCGGCAAGCGCTGGATGGTCTTCCTGCAACACTTCGATAAGGGTTTTGAGTTTGTCTTCTTTGATTCCCGCATGATGGGAGAAAAGGGCATCGATGCCTTTGTCGGTAAAAAACTCGGCAGCGCAGATATTACAAGCCAACATGGCTTCTTCGACCATCAAATGCGCTTCGCTTTTCTCGCGCTTATGGATAGTCGCGATTTTACCTTGCTCATTGAGTTCAAGGTCGTAGTCGGCTTTGTCTTCCATCACCAAAGCATTGGCTAAACGGTAAGCTTGGCGCTTTTGTGCCAGTTCCTGCAGTGCTTTCAGGCTGTTGGATTGCTCAGGGCTCAGTTCCAATTCAGCGCCAGCTAACCAGGCGCTCACATTCTCATAGCTCAGCTTTTGCTGGGATTGAATATTGCAGAGTTCAAAGTTGTGCGTGGTAATCGCTCCGCTACCGTCCACTTTGATATGGCACAGCAGGGCGGGGCGTGATTCCCCTGCAAGCAATGAATAACGGTTTTGAGACAGGCTGGGAGGCAGCATATGGCGGCTCTGACCAGGCAAATACACCGTTTGGGCACGATTAAGTGCAGCTTGACCCAGAGCTGAGTCGGGGGCCACTTCAATGCTTGGGTCCGCAATGGCAACACTCAGGGTAAAGCCGTCACCCTCACGGCTAACGGCAATGGCATCGTCCATGTCCAGCGTGCTTTCTGAATCGATGGTCACGAAGGGCAGTACGCTGCTGTCTGGGTAACTGGGCAATGCTGCCGAGGCCAGCTCATCAGCCTGTTCCTGAGCGCCTTTGCCCAACTTGCCCGGAAGCATATGCTTGCTGGCCATATACAGACCTTCGATACCCGCTGTCTGCTCATTGCCAAGGCGTTCCAGCACCTTAACTTGGGCTTTTCCATCTTTGTGGAACGGGTGTTGGCTGATTCGACAGCGCAATAAGTCGCCGGCCTTCAACCCTTTACGCTGGTTGGGCGGAATAAATAACCAACGGTTGAACTGGGGGAGGTCCGGCTGGACAAAGTGACCCTGGCCACGAATAACGTAATGGCCAACAAAGTCTTTCAATGGGCTTTCAATCAGCTTTTCCAGTTCGGCCTGGGGTTTGCCGCCTTTGCCTTCAACAACATTGATGCGGACTCGATCTCCGGGAAAGAGACGGTTCATATCGTTAGGCGTGATAAATGCTTCACGACCGTCATCCAGACTGGCAAAACCAAATTTGCCGTTACTGCCGCGAACTGTGCCTTTGGCGATGTCTTTTGTCGCGCGAATATCTTTCTTCAGTTGGCTCAACTGGGTGAGCGCATCATTGTTTAGCATGTAAGGCCCTTATAACGAGGGAAGTGTGAACTAAAAAGGGCGAGATTATATCAGCTCCTGCGCGTTTGGTGAGCTTGTCTTGGCACCTAAAAACGTGACCGATTGTCCGTTCCATAGATCGATTCTCCATTAATGCTTTTGTGAGCGAATCAGGCCGTTATATCCCCAGGTATATTTTGGTGCATAGACATGCACCACTTTTTAACCGAAAAGCGCAATTTGCTCAAAAAGTGGGCGCTTTTGGGGTGGTTTGTTGCAATTTTAGTCAAGTCCATGCGGATCGTAAGGATTGGGCTCAAAGCCACGCACCATAAGGGGGCTGGTTTTTGCGAGTCGCTTAGCTACTCTTTTTTAATAGGTTTCCGAAAAAATTACTAAACCTTTTGTACTAAGTTGTCGATGTAACAAGTGGCGCCTAATTATTCTTTGGCGGCCGAGTGACCAAGCACAATCAGACAGATCGAGAATTGACACATGAAAGTAAGAACCAGGGTTTCGTTATTCGCTTTGGCCCTCTCTCTGCTACCGCTGCTCGCAGTTACCGTAGTATTGGGGTGGTTTTCATACTCCTCAGCGCAAGAAGCGCTGAATAAACAACTTGAAAGTAAGTTGGTCTCACGCCGGGAAGCGAAAAAAACTGAACTGGAATCCTATTTTCAGACGGTCAATGACCAACTCCTCAGTCAGGCCCAGAGTAATATGCTGGTGTCTGCGGCCAGTGACTTCAGTCAGGCATTTGCTGAACAGAGTTTTGCCCCAAGTGGGGATTTTGACTCTGGCGCCCTGGCGTCATTTACGCCAGAGGCGAGGGAGTCTCTGGATGGCTATTATCGAAACGACTACGGCAGTCGTTATTCAGAGAAAAATACCGGGCAAAAAGTCGATGTTGATGCCATCGTGGACTCATTGGGTGAGCGCGCGAAGTGGTTTCAGTATTACTACATCAGTGACAATGAAGAAGCCTTAGGTGAAAAGGACAATATGCTGGCTTCCTCTCTGGGGGGCAGCTATGACCAGGTCCATGAAAACTATCACTTGGCTATTCAGGCTTTTCTGAAGCGCTTTGGCTTTTACGATATTTTCATTGTTGATCCCAATACGGGTGATGTTGTGTATTCCGTATACAAAGAACTGGACTACGCGACGAATCTCGAGTCGGGCCCATACCGTAATTCGGGCCTTGCCGATGCTTATCGTGCGGCTAAAGACTTGGGGGACAGTCGAGAGGTCGCAGTGGTCGACTTCAAGCCCTATATGCCAAGTTACAACGACAATGCGGCCTTTGCGGCGACCCCCATTCTGAATAACGATGGAGCCCAGGTTGGTATCCTGATTTATCAGATGGCGCTGGATCGCATCAATCAACTGATGACCTTAAACCAGGAATGGGAAAAGCAGGGCTATGGTGAATCTGCCGAACTGTATCTGGTGGGGCATGATCAGCATATGCGTTCTGACAGTCGAGTCTTCGTCGAGAACCCTACTGATTTCAAACAGTGGGGCTACAACAGCAGTTTCGGCAAAGCCGCGACGGATACGGTTCTTGCGAAGGGGACAACCATAGGTGCGGTGCCTGTGAATACTGAGGCTGGTCAAGGCATCTCCGCAGGCCGTACCGGTGTTTCCCATTACAGCAACTACATGGGACAACTCGTTATTGGTGCCTATGCACCGTTGGAAATTAACGGTTTGAAATGGGGTATTGTGGCGGAAATTTATGAAGGTGAAGCCTTTGGCCCAGTTCAATCCCTGGGACAATTGATCGCTATCTATGGTGGTCTGACCTTTGTCGCTGTATTGGTCATCGCTATTGCGGTTGGTCTGTGGTTCGCGCACAGCTTATCTCGTCCGATCTCCTACCTGAGTGAGCGGGTTTCTGAAATCTCAGAGAACAATGATCTGACGCGGGTTCTCACCGAAAGCGGCGACGAAGAAGTGATTCAAGCGGCCAGCAGCGTGAATGCTCTGATACGCCGCCTGCGCGAAAACTTCCTTCAGATTACGTCATCATCCACACAGTTGGCTCAAAGTGCGGATGGTATGTCTGACTTGATGAACACCAATCTGCAGGAAATTGATTCGCAAAACCGAGAGTGTATGAAAGTGGCACAATCGGCGACTCAACTGGAGCAAGCTGCCCATGAGGTGGCCCGTAATGCCAGCGAAACAGCGGTGCAAACTCGTGAAGCGAATACCATTTCCACTCGGTTGGCGGAAATGGTGGAACGTTCCGTTGCTTCGACTCAATCGGTGGCCGGAGAGATTGGCAGTGCCAATGAGGCGATGGAAACCCTGGCGGAGCGCACCAGTGATATTGGTTCGGTTTTGGACGTGATTCAGGAGATTGCTGAACAAACCAATTTACTGGCATTGAACGCCGCTATTGAAGCGGCACGAGCGGGAGAGCAGGGGCGTGGGTTTGCGGTAGTTGCTGACGAAGTGCGCAATCTGGCGCGTCGAACCCAAGACGCGACAGGGGAAATTTCTTCCATGATCGAAGGCCTCCAAACCGATTCCGGTGTTGCGGTGAACGCTATGCGCTCGGGCTTGGAGAAGGTGAAATCCAACGTGGCCGAAGCCGAGTCTTCAAAAGAAGCGCTCTCGGAAACCATGGACATTATGCGTAAGATTTCCCTGATGAACGAGCAGGTGGCCACGGCGGCTGAAGAGCAGACGGAAGTGATTAAAGAAATTACCGGCAGTACGCAGGATTTAAGTAATCTCTCAGACAGCAGTACAGAACGCAGTCACGAACTCGACAGCATCAGTACACAGCTGAGTGATTTGGCGGGTAATTTAAAAACCATGGTATCGGCTTATAAGGTCAACTGATTTGGCCTGTGGAACCCGGTATGCCTACCGGGTTCCAGTTTTCCTTTTCTTTAACGTTCTTTTCCTACGGTATCCCTTTCTCTTTCTTTTTCTCTTCTGCTGCATCTTACCTCGTGTTGCCTAAAGGACGGCGGTTTCTCGGAGAGTCTAAACACGACATAAGCTGTGTTTGATATTGCATAAAGTCTTACAGACAGTGATTTTCATTGGGCTTATAATCGGGTCCTTTATGAGCCATCACATTATGTGGCGGCGTATAACAATAAGAAGAGCCCTGAACAATGAATGTGAGTTTGATTCCTGCGGATGCCCATTTTGCCGTTGCTGCGGCTTTGTTCGCGATTGCCCTGTTTGGATTTTGGGCCGAGAAACAAGCTTGGGGACGAGTACTGACCGGGGCCGTTTGGGTATTGCTGACGGCGATACTCGTGTCGAATGTTGGCATTATTCCCAAGTCCGCAGATTTCTATGGTCTGGTGTTTAGCTATTTTGTACCGGTGTTGATTCCCTTATTTTTATTGCGTGCGGATGTTCGCAAAATTATTGCGGAGTCCGGTCGGGTAGGTTTGGGCTTTTTACTGGCGGCGATGGGCAGCGCTATTGGCGCAATGGTTGGTGTTCATTTATTGGATCTTGGCGCAAAAGAAGCGGAGCTTGGCGGTATCTTTACAGCGACCTATGTGGGGGGCTCGGTGAATTATGCCGCACTGATTCAGGCTACGGGGTTTGATGATGCGAATGTGATATCGGCAGCCACTGCGGTGGACAGTTTGATGAGTGCCTTGTTTCTGGCGGTGATCGCCATCATGCCTGCATCAAGCTGGTTGATGGGGCGTTTTGCCCAACGCGATCACAGCCAGGCTGAACCTGGTGCACCAACTGAATCGCTTGACGACAGTGATGAGCCTGGAATATCCGCTTTTTCATTGTGTGCGGCGCTGGTATTCAGTATTTCTGTTGTGGCCTTATCCGATGCATTGATTTTGTTGTTGCAGAGCTTATGGGATGGCAGCGATTTCAAACCGCTGCGCTACATCTTCATCACTTTATTGTCTGTGTTACCCGCAACCTTCGCTCCTAAAACGATGCAGTCACTGCGTGGCGGTGAAGAAATAGGCTTAATTTTGGCCTTTGTGTTTTTTGCTGCCATTTGTGCGGGCGCAGATGTCTTTGCCTTGCTCGGGACTGCACCCATTTTGCTTGCTTTTGTGGTGATTCTGTTGCTGATTCACGGTGCTGTGGTGTTCATCGGTGCCTGGTGTATTAATAAGGGCCTACGTGTTGTCGGTGGACGAGGCGATGCTGCTCAACTGTCTTTGCCAGAATTAATCATTGCTTCGAACGCCGCGATACTCGGGGCGACAACGGCGCCAGCTTTGGCGATGGCTCGAGGTTGGCCGGCCTTGGTGACTCCCGGTATTTTAGTGGGGGTGGCTGGTTATATTATTGGTACACCACTGGGTATCTTGGTCGTGACCCTGTTATCCCGTTAATCTTTTTTGTATCGACTTTACCGCCGCTGTTCCGCAGATTCGCTGGCATAAAAAAGCCCCGGTGGGTTTCGGGGCTTTTGTGTTCTTCGCTTGTACCTTGATGAACGTGGGAGGCCAACGTTCTGAAGGGCGTAAACTTGGAAGACTTAATACTGAGAGGCGGGCAGGTGAACCACCAGGCCATCCATGTCTTCAGTCACCACGAGCTGGCAACTTAAACGACTGTTGTCTTTGGGCTCAACTACAGCTTCCAGTAGATCTTGCTCGGCACTTTCTATCGCGGGCATTTTGTCTTGCCAGGCGGCATCGACGTAGCAGTGGCAGGTCGCGCAGGCACAAGCACCGCCACATTCGGCCAGTATGCCATCGATCATGTTGTCTATCGCACCTTGCATGACATTGCTGCCGACTTCGACTTCGGCTTCAAACTGGTTGCCACTGGCGTCGACATAATTAATTAAAGGCATGGGTTTCCTCTTCAGTATTGGCTAATCATTCACGTCTATTGGTATTCGCCCTTTTATCAAACGGCAGGGCTTAAACCGGCTGTAGCCTAAGCCAACAGCGATTTTAAATCAAAGTCTGGGTCGCAAACGTGTCCAGGACTGGGATTGATGCCCTTGGTGAGCAACTGTTTGGCCTGCATGAATTCCTTGGCTTGATTGATACAGTCGGCGGCTAAAAGTTGATCACCTTTGAAATACCAGACACTGAAGGAGCGACTGTTTTTATCACCACGGACAAGCACGGTATCGTACCCCATATTAAAGCCAGCAATTTGCAATTTGATATCGTATTGATCTGACCAGAACCAAGGGTGGCTGTGGTTGTCAATTTGTTTACCGCAAATGCTGGCGGCCGCAGTTTTGGCTTGCTCGGTGGCATTGGGCACGCTTTCGAGTCGTACACGGCTGCCAATTAGGGCGTGTGGGTAAGAGCTGCAATCACCGGCGGCAACAATGTCGGGATCACTGCTTTGAGCGTAAGCGTCAACAGCGATACCGTTATCAATGTCTAATCCGGCGGCTTCGGCCAGCTCAGTATTTGGCACAATACCAGCGCCGATAATCACGACATCGGCATCGAGAATTTCACCGTTGCTGCATTGAACGGCATTGACCTTGCCATCACCGAGAATGGCGTCAACACCCATGCCGGTTTGAATATTGACTCCGGCTTCAGAATGAACACGATGGTAAAAGTCGGAAATAACAGGAGCGGTAACGCGTTGGAGGATACGGTCCATCATTTCCAGCACGGTGACATTGACACCCAGTTTATTTAAGGCGGCGGCGGTCTCCAGACCGATATACCCCCCGCCGATGATTACCACTCTGGCAGAGGATGGGTCGCCTTTCAAATCACCTCGAATACCTTCGATATCGGCAACGGTTCGTAAATAATGTACGCCGTTGAGTTCAACGCCGGGCAGGGGAATTTGACGCGGGCGAGAACCTGTGCAGAGTGCCAGCTTTTCGTATTCCAGCGTATCGCCGTTGTCGAGCTGAATGGTTTTCTGCGCTCGATCAATATGCTTTACCCGTTGCCCTAAGATAAACTCCGCATCAATTTTATCGTAAGCGGCCAATGGGCGAATGAGTATTTGATCTAATGTCTTTTCGCCGCTGAGGAAGGTTTTGGATAAGGGCGGTCGATGATACGGCGCGTGAGGCTCATCACCGATGATGATGATACGACCTTCCCATCCTTCCTGGCGTAGGCTGGGGGCGAGTTGGGCGGCAGCGTGGGATGCACCGATAATAATACAGTTGCCTTGCATATGTTCTTTAGGACCTTAGCTCAATCGGAAGGGTGACTACCCGCTCGGGGCAGTCACAGTGTAGGTTAAGCCACCGAGCATTGGCAGTGACAAATTCCAGCAAAAGTGTTAACCGTCAGTACCTGAGCGTTGTTGGTTATGAAAGCGCTGACGGTACGCCCGTGGCGTTAATCCGGTTTTACGTTGAAACAATCGGCTGAAGGAGCTGAGATCTGTGTAGCCGACTTGCAGCATGACACTTTCCACGGGCAGGCCGCTGTTTTCCAACATGCGCTTGGCGGTATCAATCCGCAGGTTCTGCAAGTATCGGTTGGGTGTTTCATCCAATACCTGTTTAAATCGGCGAATCAAGGTACGGGTGCTCACGGCCAGCTCATCGGCCAACTGATTCAGTGAAAAACGCTCTTTCATATTCCGTTGCAACCAGGCTTGGGCTTTACTCACGAGTGGGTCGTTATGCTCAAGCTGGTTTTCCAGGGTCAGGAAAGCCGTTTGTTCCACTTCATTGGTATTGAGCAGGGTGGCCTTGGCACACTGATTGGCGATGCTCTTACCCATAAAGCGTTCGATTAAACGCAGCGTCATGAGCTGTTCGGAATTTGCGGCGGCACCGGTCATTACGCGCTGGTGTTCCACATAAAGCTGACGGATGTTCAATTCGATATTCGGGTAACGTTGGCGGAATTTTTTCTCCAACCACCAGCTGGTGGTTGCCGTGCCGCCGTTGAGCAGGCCTGTCTCAGCAATCACAAAGCTGCTGGTGCAGTGGCCCATAATGGTTTTGCCCTTGCCGTGCTGGACTCTCAGCCAGTCGACCAAAGGAGCCATTTGTTTTAGTTTGCGAGCAAAGAGCAGTTCGCCTTCGTAAAAGAGCGATGGAACGACAATGACCTGGCAGTCGTCCGCGAGGCTGTAATCCCCATCGACATTGAAACTCAGTCCACCGATAGAGGTTACGCCCTGGCCGTCAGCTGACAGCACCTTGGTGGCGAATTGTCCTTCAGTATCCCCGTGTTGTTTGCGCCAGTAAGCATTGGCGATATGCAGGTTGTCCTGCACTTTGGCGAGGCTTGATGTGTAGCAACCGTCGTAAGCAATCAGAGCAATATTTGGCATGGCTGTTTCTGCTGTCTATTGGTTATTTTTGCCAGAGTGGGCATTGTAACCACTCTGATTCCCGGTGTGTTGGTCATTATTGGCCAGTAACTTGTCCGTCATGGACACAAGAAAGTTCGCATAGTCATCGGTGCTGGTATCGTTCTGTTTATACTTCCAGGATTTCAAATACCAGTCTTGAATCAAGGCAAGCAGGGCGGAAGCAGTAAGTTCAGTATTGCTGCACTGCATTTCCCCGGCACTAATGCCTTCCTCAATCAGTTCCTTCAGTTTGGCGGTATCCACTAAATCAAACAGCTTGGCTTGATCGCGTTGTTGTCGAGCCATGGATTTCGATTCCATATACACGAAGCGATACCAGGGTCGGAACAAGCTTCCCATATAGATATAGATACGCAGGCGTGTCGCCAGTCTTTGCCGTGGGCTGCCATTTTCGAGATTCAGTGAATAGGCCAGGGGAGCCAGGCGCTGACTGAGAAAGTCATTGACCATTTGCGCGAGCTTGTCCTTGCTGCGGATATAGTTGTACAGGCCGCCCATACTGATGCCGGTTGCCTGGCTCAGATCCCGGAGGCTCATCGCATCGAATCCGCCTTTACTGGCGAGTTCGAAGGTGGCGTCGAAAATGGTTTTCAGGTTTTTGATGGCAGCGCTTTCGCGTTTCACCTTAATGTCTTCACGAAACGCATTGAAAAATTCGCAGTAAACCGAATCACGACAGACCGGAAGGCAATGCTTAAAGCTACTAAAGCATTGTTCTTGAGGCCAATTGGTCTGTGTGCTGCTGTTACTCATTATCAATGTGTCTCTTCTATTAGGGCTAGCGCCTTGGATTGGCCGTTACATGCGGCTCTTTTGGGTCACTCTTTGTCCTGAATCGACCTCAGCTCATACGGCTGAAAGTGCAAATAAGGACAGTTTCTGCGCCGTGGCTGCCGAAACTTGACCAAAGTTTTCACAAGTCTTGACTGAAACCTCACTATCTAGGATAAATAGCGAACGCTCGCTCTTTTTTAAGAACCATAACCAATTTGTGCGGCGCCCGCAACGGTCAATCCCTTGCAGTCGGTCGCCACAGCAGCGAGCATTTTTCAATTCATTCACAACGAGGCTCAGTATGTCCACGCCCATCAATACCGCCATTACCCTTAAACAACGCCCTAATGGCGAGGTTCGCGACGAAGATTTTGAGGTCAGGCAAAACGCCTTGCCCGAGTTGCAGGAAGGTGAATTCCTCATTGAAAACAAATACTTATCCTTAGACCCCTATATGCGTCCTCGAATGAACGATATGGAAGGTTATATGGACCCTGTGGGTATTGGTGAAGTGATGGTAGGTGAGGCGGTCGGTGAAGTGATCGCATCAAAAACCGAGGCTTATCAAGTCGGCGATGTGGTCACGGCGTATACCGGATGGCAAACCCATTACATTGCTAAAGCCGATGAACCGATGATTTACAAGGTGGATGCGAAGGGGTTACCCCTGTCGGTTTTCCTGGGGGCAGCTGGTATGCCTGGACGCACCGGCTACTTTGGTTTGACCGAAGTAGGCAAGCCGAAAGAGGGCGAAACCTTGGTGGTGTCGGCTGCTTCAGGTGCGGTGGGTTCTCTCGTGGGTCAGGTTGCTAAATCCATGGGGTTGCGCGTGGTGGGCGTCGCAGGTGGCGAAGAGAAGTGTCGGTACGTCACCGAAGGACTGGGCTTTGATGCTTGCGTGGATTATAAAGCAGACAATCTGGATGCCGATTTGAGTGCAGCCTGCCCGAATGGTATCGATATTTATTTTGAAAATGTCGGTGGAGCAGTAACCCGTGCGGTAGCGAAGCTCTTGAATAAAGGTTCACGTGTGCCGGTTTGTGGTTATGTATCGGCCTATAACTCTGAAGATATTGCAAAGGTTGAAACGCCTTTCCACGTTTTTGGCGCGATGCCAGAGCCACCGGAGCACCGCTTCTTTCTGGTAACAGAATGGCAGGAACAGCATGGCGAGGCTACGGCTTTATTGGCCAATAAAATCAAGGCGGGTGACATTCAATATCGCGAATCTGTGGCGGAAGGCATTGAGAATGCCATTGAGGCCTTCCGTGGGATGCTCAAAGGCAAAAATTTTGGTAAGCAGGTTGTTAAACTGACCTGATGTCGCAATAGCAATTAAAAGACAAATAACACGCATGGAGTGAATCATGAATATTGACTTTACCCAGGAAGAGCTGGACTTCCAACAGGAGGTGCGCCAGTTTTTTGCGGAGCACTATCCGAAAGATATTCAGGAAAAAGTAAAGAACAATATCCACCCGACGAAAGATGATTTTATTCGTTGGCAGAAAATATTGAACGACAAGGGTTGGCTAGCTGAAAACTGGCCGGTGGAATATGGTGGCACAGGTTGGACACCGACCCAAAAGTACATTGTTCAGCAGGAAAAAGCGCGCGCTCATGTATTAGGTACGATTCCATTCGGTGTGACGATGGTCGCTCCGGTCATTTACACCTACGGTAATGAAGAGCAAAAGAAGCGTTTTCTGCCCGATATTCTCGAATCCAATGTTTGGTGGTGTCAGGGTTATTCTGAGCCTGGCGCGGGTTCTGATCTGGCTGCCTTGAAAACCAGCGCCGTTCGCGATGGTGATGATTACGTCATCAACGGAACCAAAACCTGGACAACGTTAGGTCATTGGGCGGAGTGGATGTTTTGTCTGGTGCGCACAGATCCTGATGCACCAAAGAAGCAGCAGGGTATCAGCTTTATTCTGATTGATATGTCGAGCCCAGGTATTACCGTTTCTCCAATTTTAACTCTAGACGAAGAGCGTGAAGTAAACGAAGTTCACTTTGACAATGTGCGGGTTCCAGCGGTTAACCTGATCGGTGAAGAAAACAAAGGTTGGACCTACGCCAAGCTTCTTCTAACCCATGAACGCACTAGTATTGCCAATGTACAGAATTCCAAAGTGCGTTTGGAAAGTGTAAAGAGCCTAGCGAAAGAAACGCCTGCTCACGATGGTGAAGGTGCGCTGTGGGAAGACGAACTGTTCCGCACAAAAGTGGCCAATGTAGAACTGGATTTGACTGCGCTGGAGTACACGGAATTGCGAACACTTGCCGCTGTTGCTTCCGGAGGTGCGCCTGGACCGGAGTCGTCCATCCTTAAAATTAAGGGTACAGAGGTGATGCAGGCCATTGACGAGTTGTTTGTAGAGCTTGCCGGCTATCATGCTGTGCCGTTTACTCGTGCCCAATATCATGATGGTTTTGAGGGAGAGCGAATCGGTGACTGGTTCGAGACCAATACGGGCCCTCATTACTTCAATAACCGTAAACAGTCGATTTTTGGCGGCACCAACGAAATTCAAAAAGGCATTATTTGTAAGGCCGTGTTGGGTCTGTAAGGAGAAGAACATGGACTTTTCATTAAGCGAAGAACAACAGCTGTTAAAAGACAGCATCGAGAAATTCGTCAGCAGCGATTACGATTTCGAAGCGCGCCGGGATTTGGTTAACTCCGATTTGGGTTACAGCGAAGCGCACTGGAATATGTTTGCCGAACTTGGTTGGTTGGGCATGGGGTTCAGTGAAGAAGACGGCGGTTACGGTGGTAGCGCCAGTGATATCATGGTGATCATGCAAGCCTTTGGTAAAGGACTAGTGATTGAGCCCTTCCTGGCCAATTGCATACTCGCTGGTGGTGCGATATCTGAGTTGGCCTCCGCTTCGCAAAAGGACAGCTTATTGGCGTCGATTATTGGTGGCGAGCAACAAATGGCTTTGGCTTATGCGGAAAAGCAAGCGCGCTATAATATCGCAAATTGCTTGAGTCGTGCGGAGAAAAACGGCGACGGTTATGTCTTGAATGGTGCGAAGATCGCTGTGTTAAATGGCGGGAATGCCGATACCATTTTGGTGCTGGCGCGTACTTCTGGCGATCAGAATGACAAGGCCGGATTGTCCTTGTTCGCGGTGCCTTCAAATACAGAAGGTCTCGAGCGAGCCCGTTACACAACCGTAGACGGTTTTACGGGAGCCGACATCAAACTGAGCAATGTATCCTTGCCAGCAAGTGCCTTGGTTGGAGAAGAGGGCGCTGCGTTTGAAGCGTTGGAGCGGGTAATGGATCGAGCGTGTATTGCTGTCTGTGCTGAGGCTCTGGGCAATATGGAGACCTTGCTGATCAAGACGGTTGAATACAGTAAAACCCGTAAGCAGTTTGGTTTTACTCTGTCTTTCTTCCAGGCCTTGCAGCACCGCATGGCTGAAATGTTCATTGAATGTCAGCAGGCTCAGTCTATGTTATTGATGGCAGCGATGAAATTTGATGCCAGCGCAGAAGATGCCAGCACGGCGGTGTCTGCGGCCAAGGCACGTATTGGTCAAGCGGCGAAACGAGTCGGTCAGGAGGCCGTGCAATTACACGGTGGCATGGGGGTTACTGACGAGTTGGATGTCGGTCACTATTTCAAACGCCTAACAATCATTGATGCGCTGTTTGGTAATTCGGATTATCACTTGAAGCGCTACACCGCAGCGATGGGATAATTACCGAGTTAATCTCGATGTTGAAAACGGGGCTTAGGCCCCGTTTTTTGTGTACACTCAATTTCTGGCCAATGGCGTATTCCACATTCGGAGAAAACGATGAAATCGTTGAAAGCATGCTTTGTGATAGTCTCTCTCGTCTTCAGTTTTGCCGCGCGTGCAGAGTATTTTCATTCCAATGGTGTCGACATTTTTTACAGTGATTCGAAAGGGAAGGGCGAGCCTCTGGTGTTGATTCATGGATTTTCCATGGATTCCTCCATGTGGCATGACACGGATATCGCCACAAAGCTTGCAGGCAAATTTCGTGTCATCACGCTCGACTGTCGCGGACACGGTAAGAGCGGAAAGCCTGAAAATACGGCTGCCTATGGGCCGCAAGTGGGCTTGGATGTTATTAAGCTCCTCGACCATCTAGGTATTGAGCATGCGCATATGGCGGGATACTCCATGGGAGCTTTTGTCCTAGGCAGATTGTTGGTGACGCATCCTCACCGCCTACAAACAGCGGTGCTGGTTTCAGGCGGCTTTCCAAGTGATTCGGAAGAGGAGCTGGCCTTTCAGCAAGATGTGGCGAGAGATATGGAAGCCCATGGTGAAAAAGCCCTGGCGGCGGTCGCCCGAGCTTGGAAGGAAGATGCCGTCAGTGATGCCCAAATTGAACGCATTCAGGTCGCGGTTCAGGGAGTCTTCGGCAGTAAGGAAATAGATGAGCACTTTGATACGATAAAGACTAGGTTGGAGTTGCCGGAAAAGGCTCGTCCCGTCATTGTAATTCCTGGCGCTGATCACGACAGTCAAAACGCTGCCGTCTTACAGCCAGAGTTTATTGAGATTGTCAGCGCCTTCGCAGGTCGGACTTCATTGCACGTGCGTGACTGATCTGAAGTGATCATCGGGCGTAACGATCGAAATCTATGGTTTACATCTACAGGCGAAGCCTGCGGAAGTCTATGTGTTCAAGTGCTTAGGTGAAGGCACTTATTTTCCTATTTGTTTGACATCCATGTCATGACTTCTTCCGTCGTGTATCCCTGTGTCTGCCGTGTCGCCTCCTTGACGCGGTCCTTCGCTATCCAATCCTTTTTCCGTCGTCCCTTTTGGCCTTCCTGTCGCCTACGTAACGTTCCCTGTATTCCTTGCTCCTCGTCTTTCCCTGACTTTCCTATGAATCCTTGCGTGAACTGCTCCTTGTAAGTACCTTCACCTAAATACTCTGCTTCCGAATGTCCTGTTTTGTTCTCCCGTTACGTTCAATTTAAACCTTAAATCGACTGATCAGCCGGCTGGCTTGTTCAGTTAAAGCCTGGGTTTTGTGACTACTCTGTGTGGTTCTTTCGGAGCCTGCTGAGGTATTGGCAAGCTGCTGCTGGATATGATCGACTGAATCTTGAACGGAGAGAATAGTGTTGTTCTGCTCTTCGCTGGCTTTGGCTATGGCTTGGTTTTTTCCACTGATTTCACTGATGGCCGCTGTAATTCTTTCCAGAGATAACCCCGCACTGTTTGCGTTTTCCGCCGAAGCGATGGCCTGTTCTGCACTTTGAGTCATTGAACCAGCGGCTTTTTGTGCACCGTGTTGAAGTTTTTCAATCATCGATTGAATTTCTTGAGTCGAGTCTTGGGTTCTCTGCGCAAGCTGTCGAACCTCATCAGCAACGACAGCAAACCCTTTGCCTTGCTCTCCAGCTCGGGCCGATTCAATGGCCGCGTTCAATGCAAGCAAATTGGTCTGGTCGGCTATACCGCGAATGACATCAATGACAGACCCTATTTCATTGGTATTAGTGGCAAGCTCTGATACGGCATCGGCAGCCGCACGAATGTTCTGTGAAAGCAGTTGAATATCGTCGATTGACGTATTCACCACATTAATCGCCTGTTTGGCTTCTTCATTCGACTCCTGAGCATCGGTGGCTGCTGATTGTGCATCGCTGGCAATGGCTTGCACGGTGGGTACCAGGTGATCGATATCGGTGTGCAGTTTTCCCAACATTTGTTGTTGGTGGTGAACGGCTTGGTCAGTGTCCTGTGCTGTGTTACTCAGCTGCTGTGATGAATCACTGATGTCTCCGAAAGTGCTGTGTAATTCTTGAACCAAACCCTGAATATGATTGGCAAAAACATTGAAGGCTTGGGCAAGATCACTGATTTCGCTTTTTCCTCGATGGCTCAAACGTTGTGTCAGATCGCCTTCACCTTCACTGATGTCGGACATAGCCTGAGCTGCCTTTTTCAAAGGGTTGAGCACATGTTGCATGGTGAAGTAAAGAATGACAGCGACAATAGCCCATATAGAAAAACTGAATGCACTGGAGATATTTCTCCAAAGATGCGCTTCGGCTTTACTGCTTTCCAATGTCTCCGTTGTACGGCGATCCAATTCGCCAAAAAATTCTGTGACAGGTGCCATGATTCTATCGACTTCACGGTGGTAGTTGTCATCAAATAGAATTCGGCTGGCAAAGGAGCGCACTGACTCGCCGTCACCCGCCAGAAAGGGGCCTTGTGCAATGAGGTTCTGTTCGATGGAATCCATGGCCTGAGTTTCAGTGGCAATCAAGTCATTGGAAAACTGCCCGGCTCGTGCGAGAAGATCCAGTTCTGTTCTGGTAAACCCCAGTGATTTCATCAGCTCGGTTTGGGCAATAGGTTCACCGGGCTTCAGTTCATGATGTACAGTTTCAGGCCTTGGCGTTTTTCCTGAGCGCCAGTCTACAATTTCCCAATAGGCATCTTTGTATCGATCTTCGCCGGTGACAACATAGCTTCTGCCCAAACGAGTGAGGTCTTGGGAGGTTTGGCGAAATTCATCCGCCAGTTGAAAGGAGAGATAACGGAGTTGTGCTTCCTCGGCGAGTTGCAGTTCCTTGTTCTCAGCAAACTTCAACGCAAAGAGGTTGAGGAGCAGTATGAGCATTGCCAAGATTGACAGAATGCTGAGTTTCACTCGAATAGACATAACAAGTCCGTTTGTTTTTTAGCCAACTGTGTCAATAAGTATCGGGATAGGTGAAAGAATGTTTAGTCAACAATAGGATTAATTGTCGTTTAAGTCGCCTGTATCACTAGAAATAGGGGAGTGTCTTTGTCAAAGACTATGAGATTGCTTGTGACTAATAGTGTGGGCTTAATACAAGTGGCTTGAATTTGGCATGAGTAGACAAAAACTTGTTCGAAAAAGTTATATCTGTCCTCAAGAGTTTGAGAGAAGGTGGGTAAAAGCGTAGACAAATAGGGCGGAAAGAAAGCACCGTGATCAATTAAAAATTTGGAAGCCGTTAAGTGAATTAGACTTTCCGGTTTACGACGCTTAATGTGCTTGACGTATCACCATTCAATCTACAGGAGAAGATTCTCGTCAATGGTAAAAAATTCACTGGCCGAATCGATTAGGCTATCCGCTGTCAGCGCGGGTACACCATAGACATCGGCTTTGACTGCGTGCTTACGCTTAATGTTTTCGAGCAGTAAATCAAAGTCCCCATCGCCCGAAAGAAGAATAACTCGGTCGACGTGTTCCGCAGCTTCAAGGACGTCAATAGTAATACCAACATCCCAATCGCCTTTGGCTGAACCGTCCGCGCGGCTGATAAAAGGTTTGAGTTTTACGGTGAAGCCGATGTGTTTCAGGGCATTTTGAAATTTAAGTTGCCCTTCATCGCCACGATGAGTGGCGTACGCATTCGCGTGCACAATATCGCATTCTGAAGCGACACATTGCCAGAACTTTCGATAATTGAATTGACGCTGATAGGCCTGACGACAGGTGTAGTAAATATTTTGGACATCGACAAAAATGGCGGCCTTCATTATCTCTACACCTGTGACATATTAAGATCTTGCGCGGTTTACATTACCTGAGCGCGGTTTTCGAGCTTGAGTGCTTCCATTGCTTTTGGTGTTGTCGGACCTATTGGTTGAAGAGGAGCGTTTTGGTTTGGCCCAAACATTATTCGAACGATCGCTCTTGGCGCCCTCATTGCTTTTGGGCTTGCTCTGCTTTCCTGAAGCGGGCCGTTTGCGAGCCGCTTCATGATTTCCTTCGCTTTTTTTCCGGTTCGCGCCGTTACCGCTTTGTGGTTTTCTCTTTCCTGATTTTGTTTGGTTATTGGCTTCCTGCTTGGGAGCCTTAGGCTTTTTAGGCTTCTTTGGTTTGGCCGGCTTATCGCTTAAGCGTGTTTCAGCTAGGGCAATGCTCGGTTCGAAACCTTCTTGAAGTTTTCTTGGCAACAAGGTTTTGGTCAGGTTTTCAATGTCGTTCAGCAACTTAATTTCTTCAGAACATACCAGAGAAATAGCTTGACCCGTAGCACCAGCACGGCCGGTGCGTCCAATTCTATGGACATAGTCTTCGGCGACATTGGGTAGATCAAAGTTGACTACTTGAGGCAGTTGTTCGATATCCAGGCCTCGCGCCGCAATATCCGTCGCTACCAGAGCACGAATTCGGCCTGTTTTAAAGTCGGCCAGTGCTTTTGTGCGAGCTCCCTGGCTTTTATTGCCATGGATTGCTGCGCTGCTGATGCCTCGCGCGGTCAGCTGCTTGCACAATCGATTTGCGCCGTGTTTGGTGCGAGAGAAGACCAGAACCTGCTGCCAATTATTATCGCTGATCAGCTTACTCAGCAACTTGGACTTCTGGTTTTTATCGACAGGGTAAATCCATTGTTCGACGGTGTTGGCAGTACTGTTAGCCGGCGTGACTGAGATTTCGACCGGTTGATGAACCAAGCCTTTTGCCAGAGCGCGAATGTCGTCAGAAAAAGTTGCTGAGAAGAGCAAATTTTGGCGCTTCTTGGGCAAGAGCTTCAAGATACGCTTGATGTCGTGAATAAAACCCATATCCAACATACGATCGGCTTCATCCAACACCAAAACTTCTAGCTGATCAAACGCAACGGCATTCTGATTGTATAGATCCAGCAGCCGTCCAGGAGTGGCGACGAGAATGTCTGCGCCTTTGCGCAGTTTTTGCATCTGCGGATTGATTTTCACTCCACCGTAAACGACGGTAGAACGTAAGGGCAGTTCACTGCTATAAGTTGCAACGCTGTCGCCAACCTGGGCAGCGAGTTCACGGGTTGGGGTTAAAACAAGAGCTCTGGCCTGATTGCTTCGGGCGCTTTCACCGTTTTTAAGGCGTTCCAGCAGAGGCAGGGTGAAGCCCGCCGTTTTACCCGTTCCTGTCTGGGCGGCCGCCATCACATCGCGGCCTTCTAATATTGCAGGAATAGACTGTGCTTGAATCGGAGAGGGCTCGCTATAGCCCTGTTTGGCTACAGCACTTAAAATCGGGGCACTCAGGCCCAGTGTGTCAAAACTCATATAACGTGAAACTCAATCATTGGCGCCAAATTTGGCAAGCGCGCAGCTTACAGGAAATGGCAGGGCGGGACTATGAATAATTCTGAATCCTGCGGCTAAGTCCTGCTAACTGGGCGGCAACTGGGCCAGTTGTTTCGCAACAGCCAGTAATTCGACCAGAACTTGGAGCAGAAGATGGATAAGGGAAGCAGTCAATCCGACAGCATGCGAGCACTTCAGGCGCTCTTTGAGCTGTTCGGCCTGAATACAGATGAGCTGACGCGGGTGGATTTGGGGTCACAGTCTCCACTGCTCAGTAGTGCGTTTAAAGTGAGTAATGCGGCTCAGGTGAGTATTGCCGCCAGCGCGCTCATGGCGGATCGTGTTTATCGCCAACGGCTTGTTGTTCAAGACAAAGAATCTCCGGTTGCACCGCCCACCGTACACACTGTAAAGGTCCCGCTAAATGCCGCTGAAGCGGAGTGCACAGCGATGTTCACCCTCAATGGCAGAGCCCCTGAGACTTGGGCCAAATATTCGGGTGTCTACCGATGTCGGGATGGATATATACGCGCCCATGCCAATTTTGATCACCATAGAGATGCCTTTTTGAGGCTGATTGGCTGCGATGAAGGCGCGTTCTTACCCAGAGAGCATATTGAGCAGCGTGTTCTTGAATGTTCTGCTGCTGAACTGGAGGAGCTGGCCGTGGACGCAGGCGCAATTATTGCGAAAATGCGCAGCCCTGAGGAATGGGCAGAGCACCCACAGGCCAAAGCCATGGCTCAGCTCCCGGTGTTGGAGATTGAAAAGATCAATGCGTGTGAGCCTGTTCCCTTGCCGTCAGCGGGTATAAACAAGCGGGCAAGGCCTCTTGACGACATTCGAGTGCTGGATTTGACCCGGATTTTGGCCGGACCTGTTTGTACACGAACCCTGGCGGCCTATGGCGCCTCGGTCTTAACGGTCAATAGTCCGAATCTGCCCAATATCGAACACATAATCGATACCGGGCGAGGTAAGCGTTCCTGTCATTTGGACTTTCAGCTTAAGGAAGACAAAGAAACATTCAAGCAATTGTTGAGTTCCACGGATGTCTTTGTTCAGAGCTACCGACCGGGTAGCCTTGCCCAATTAGGGCTGGACGCAGATTCCCTTGCTGCGATCAAACCCGGATTGGTTTACTGCGAGCTTTCTGCATTTGGGCACCTCGGACCCTGGTCGAATAAACGAGGTTTCGACTCGATTGTTCAAACGGCGTCTGGTTTGAATTGGGTGGAAGCCGAGGCGTATCGCTTGGCACAGGCAAACGAAGAGAATGAGAAGCTTGCTGAAATAACTCCCCGGGCTTTTCCAGTGCAGATACTGGATTTCGCTACCGGCTTCCTAATGGCCTTTGGGAGTCAATTAGCCCTGCTGAAAAGAGCGGAAGAAGGGGGGAGCTGGCGAGTGCGCTGTTCGCTGCTGCAAACAGCAAATTGGTTGCGGGGGTTGGGGCAGCGGCCCTTTCCAATCCATGATGTCTCAACGAGTGTCGATTTCAGTACTTTTCTGAAGCCCTATCCGTCGCATTATGGTCATTTAATGGCGATGCCACATGCAGCGGAATTCTCAAATACCTTTGTTGATTTTAAACAGGCGTCTGCGAAACCAGGGACACATCGTGCGATCTGGGACGAATAGGCAATCATAGTTCGGGTAGAGTTCTTTCCTTTGTTTCCTGCAACTGTTTCCTGCAACGCTTTGATATCTGCACAGTATTCAGCTGTCGGTCTGGCAATCCGATGTGGGATGCCAATGAGATCACCTGACGGCTGTCATATTCTTTCTGTCGAAGCGTTTCAGTGACGGCTTGATTGTTGGCGGCAGATTTTGCTCTCTTTCCATATGTTGAATGTCATGAATTACTGAGCAAGAACCTGGCCTTACAGAGCTTACCTGGGTGGGTAAGCCCTGAAGACCCGTTTCAGAGGAAAGGGAAATGTCAGAACAAAGGCGCCGACTTGAAAAAGTTTATCTTAAGAAGCATTGTTCTGAGGTGTTAAAAAGCGATCAGTGGAAAAGAAGCCACCGCCATAAATAACGATGTGCGCGAGCAGAATTCCCCAAATCATATGTAGGTATAAGGCCGCCGGTGCGATTTCGGCCAAGCTGATCACGGCAACAATATTGACGACGCTGAGGCCCAGTGCTGCGAATCGGCTGGCTAGGCCAAGTGCCAGCAAGATAGGTAAAACCAATTCTCCCGCGGTGCCAAGATAAGCGGCGAGTTCGAAAGGTAGAAAAGGAACCTGATATTCTTCTTCGAAAAGAAACAGTGTAGTGTCCCAGTCCTGAATTTTTAACCAGCCAGCCACAAAAAACACTTTAGCGATATACAACCTTGATAACAGTGTCGCCAGTGGGTGTAAAAGTTCGATTTTGCTTGATATACGATGATAGGGTGTATAAATAGCGTGAAGCATTGTGCTCATATTATTTTCTCCTGTTGTCTCGAAGACTGCTTTTCTGAATGTGTTGTCTTGAAGTTGTTACTCATACTGCTGTGATTACACTGGGCAGATTGCTGATAGTTGCTTAATCCAGTTGTGCTCAACCGCTTTTGCAAACCATTGAACAAAGTCAAAATCGGCGTGTTGATCCAGAAGCCGTTCAACGTTCACGCCCTGGGTTATAGCTTCTAAGCAACGAAATTCGCTTTCACTTATTCGTTGCAGTGTTGGTTTGTTGTGCATTTGATGGAGCAGTAAAAAACACTCGTTAGGGTGTTCCCGAATGGCATCGGCTAAGGCTTTGGAATCTAGATTTTCGATGTGATCGAGGGACTTGTGGGCGAGCCAAATCTGATCAATGGGCATCTCGCTGTAGTAGAGCGAAATATCAGCATTCAGTGTTATCCAAACATTGGCCAAATCTTGAGTTTCCAGCAACTTTAGGCTGCTGAATTCGAGATTTGAAGGCTTATGACGTGCAAGCCGATGTAATTGCCATTCGAGCTGAGCCATATCGCTGAGATAAGGGTGTTCTTGAGCCAGCTGAGTGTGTTGAATCAGTCCGCTCAGTTGTTCTCCCCAGTCCGCCCAGTCTCCACTGTTGGGAAGTTCCTGTTGTAACAGGCGTTGCGCTAAAGCAATTATCGTCTCCTGACCCAGCAGTTTTTCCAGTACGGGATAGCTGATGCTTAGGGCACGGGCCGCCGTGAACAACAAATTGTTTTGGTAGATTTTCACCCCTTCGCTGTTCGCGTTTTTCAGGCAAAAGATCCTTTCAACTATTGAGGCTTGGCGTTGTACCAGTTCGGATTGTTGGTTAGCTGACGCTATGGGTTCCATGGCCTTGTCCTCAGCTTGAGATAGCTATTGCAGTGCTTTCTTCGGCAATTATTCGCTTGGCGAACTGAGCTTCTTGTAGCAGTTCATGCCATTGCGGCAAATCGTTATCCCATTCGATCAGTGTCGTTATTGGGCCAAAACGCTGAATGGCATATCGATACAGGGCCCAGCATTCTTCAGAAACCGCCCGACTATGATCATCGATAATCAACTTGCCATCACTGGCAGGTGTATAGCCCGCCAAATGAATCTCACCGACGAGTTTGGTTGGAATCTGGTCCAGCCAGTGCTTGCAGACAAGCAGAGCCGGCCCTTCGGAAAAATTGTGGGCATTGACCAGAAGATTGTTTAAATCCAATAACAAGCCGCAACCTGTTCGATACGCCAGTTCTTTTAGAAACTCGGTCTCCTGAAATTCTCCTGGTCCCAGATCGATGTATGCTGACAGGTTTTCGACCAGTATTTGGCGTCCCAATATGTGTTGAGCACGCTCGACATTGTTGGTCATGACTTCCAAGCCGATCTTGGTAAACTCGATAGGCAGCAAGTCGCCGGCGTGAACGTTCTTACCTTGATACTGACTCCAGGCGAAACTTGCATGATCGGAAATCAACAATGGATTGGTTCGTGTTGCCAGCCTGGAGAGGCGTTCCAGATAATCTGTGTTTATCCCTTTCGCAGAACCCAGCCCCATTGATGTAGAGTGCAAGCTGATGGCGTAGCGGCTGGAAATTTCCTCGAGAATGCTTGGTAGTATTCCACCTTCGGAGAAAAAATTCTCTGCGTGAATTTCAAGAAAATCGACGGCATCTGTTTCAGCTATTGCATTATGGTAGTGCGGGTGACGGAGTCCCACGCCAACCCAGCCGAGTGAATGGCTCTCAGCGTGTTTGTGATGGGCATTGACTTCGACTGCTTGACTGTGGGACATAATGGATTCCTCGTATTTCACACTGTGGTGACTTAAGCCTTGGCTTTTGCCTCTTGGGCCTCTTTGTAGCGTTTCTTGGCTTCAGCTTTTAACATGCCACCCACGCTCTCACAGCTACCCTTGGCAACAAGCTTCCACTCGCCGGGGTCGTTATCGACCGTTGACTGACCTGCGCAGGAATGGGTGCCGGCCAGGTTGCCACAATCGTTTTGACCGGCTTGCGCAATGCCATAGCACTTTTCTTTTCCCGCTGCATGCGTCGGTGCCACGACGGCTGTTGCCAATGCAAGGGCCAGAGCTGCGCTGGCGATTTTTTGTTTCTGATTCATATGCGTATCCTCATACAGTTGTGCATGTTTTTGCACCAGATGTTTGGAACTTTTCAGTCCGGTGTGTTGCTTAGGTGATGATCGAGCCACTGACTCAAATCTTTGTATCCTGTTGCTCCGGAACGTGCGTCGATAATGCCTCCACGAGCAAGAAGCACGAATGACGGTACAGCCCGAATTCCAAATTCCTTGACTAGGGTTTGCTGCTGATCTGCGTCGACTTTGATGACTGTCATCGTGTCAGAGTAGACTTCTTCAACAAGCTCAAGTACCGGTGCCATTGCTTGACAGGGGCCACACCACCGCGCGCTGAACCACAGCAGTACCAGTGGTGTGGTCGAGTCGTGCCCGTTTTTGCTGATTTCGATCACGTGCTCGCTCATGACAGAGGTCAGTCTTCGGCGTTCACGGCTTCAACAGACAGATCCTCAATACCATTCCAGATTCGATCAGCCGTTTTCAGGTTGCCGGGTACGTCTTGTAGCCACTTCTTCTGAACATTTTTGTTCAGATTCAGGTAGAGCTTGTTGTCTTCGATGTAAAACGCAGATGGATCAACATTCAGCTTTTTATTCAATGCAACACCCATAGCACAGAAACCACCGTACTGCGGTGCATAGTGTTCGGCATTCGCTTTAAACAAATCGCGGTTTTTCTCGCTGGAAAAACGATAAATGGCGCCGTCATGAGTAGCGGTGTACTTTGCTGAGCCTTCTACTGGCTTGTTATTGGTGAAGTAAGCAACCGGATCATAACCGTGAATAGCCACATCATTGACACCGGTATTCACAGATGAAGCCAGACTAAGGCTGCTTAACAGCATGGCGCTGGCCGCGGTAGCAATTTTTAATACATTGGTAATTTTCATTGTCATTTCCTTCGTTTGAAATAGTGAGTAGTATTAAACTGGAGCACTTACTGACGTTGTCTGACAAACATGTTTGTTTGAGATTGCGTATTCAAACTCTGTCTCGGCGCCCTTGTTGAGTAGATTACGCAGTTAGGTGATGATGAAAGCCACCGCAACGCCAGAAAAATGCGCAAATCGTCCAAATACGGCAAATTGTCCAAAAAAGGGGGACTGAGTGGATTCGCTGAGTGAGTTACTGCAAGACCTTGACCTCAATGCCGAGGTGTTTTTCAGTGGCAGTCTTTGTGGCTTGCAAGCCTTTGATGCTCAGGAGAAGGCCGGGCAACTGCATTTCTTGAAATCCGGTACTATGGTTTTCATGACCGATCAGGGGCATCGGGTGGTACTGAATCGAGCTTCGGTGATTTTTCTCCCAGAGGGAGGTAACCATCACATTCGGGTGGAAGATTCCCAAGAGGCCGAATTGGTGTGTGCATCGATTAAATTTCAAGCCCACCAAAAAGCCGCATTGGTCGACAATTTACCCAAGTTCCTGTTTATTGATGTTGAGGAAGATCCTGAGGTCAGCCATACCGCCAAGTTAATTTTCAATGAGGCATTTGCGGAAAATCAAGGGCGCCAGCTGGTAATTAATCGTCTTTGCGATGTGTTTATGGTTCAGATATTACGGTATGTAATGATGCGCGGTACCTTGGAACTCTCGCTCCTCGCTGGTAGTGCTCATCCCGCGTTGGCTCCCTTGATCAAGTCTCTTCAGGAGAGCCCTGAAAGCGATTGGACGGTAGAAAGCATGGCTGAGAGCGTTGCTATGTCGCGTTCCAAGTTTGCGGCCTTGTTTAAAGAAACCCTTGGCAAGGCACCCATGGATTACCTAACCGACTTGCGTTTGGGGATGGCACAAGGTTTGTTGCAGAAGAACCGCCCAGTTGGATTGGTCGCGAATGAAGTTGGTTATGACAATGCCTCATCCTTGGCACGAGTGTTTAAAAAACGCTTGGGAAAAACCCCAAAACAGTGGTTAAAAGAACGCTTGTTGCCCTAGTAATTTGGCTATTTGGTTCTGTGGTAAGCCTCTATCTCGGTGGTGTCAGTCCTGAGGCGTTTGAAGCTGCCTCATAATGAGTGCTGAAAGTGTCATGAAAAGTCGGGGCAGTCCATTTTTCCATTGGCGAAAATTAATAGGGTGCTGCGAATGAGCACCCCACTATTTAAGAGTTTTTGAGAAATTCTAATACAGTATTAACGCTCTTTTTCTGAGCCAACTTTCGATTAACACCCGCCTTATCTTCACACAGGGGAATGCCGTGTACGTTGATCTTAAGTTGACAGGAATCTTGAAAGACGAAATGTCCTTCTTGGCCGTTCAGTGTTTCCAGTTTTGAGTGCGGAATGTTTTGTTGGTAGAAAGCGGCGTGATGTTCGATTGGCAGGAAGTCGCCATTTTTTAAGCCAAACACAAGTACTTTGCTGTCCATGATTTTTAAGCTTTCTGCTTTGGTGATATGGCCTGCCGCCGGGTCCAGTGCAATGACTCGTGTGATACGTTTATCTTTAAAGGAGCCGTAGGCTTCTCGAGGTAAATCAGGCAAATGACGTTCTTGAGTATAACGACAGCTTAAATCAATCTTGGCGTGCTTCTCACAGTGCTTTCGAGCCAAGTCGTACTGGTACTTTGCACCTGCAAGGCTCAACACGGTAGAGCCGCCCGATGAAAATCCGACGGCCAGCACATCACTTAGATTCAGAGCTTTATCAAAGGGTGATTGCTTAGCCAATTGATTTAAGGCAACGCTGATGTCTTTAGGTCGTTCCCAGAGTTTGAGTGCGGCAGCAGGGTTAATGTTTTCTTGGCCATACACCCAGGATTCACCAAAATGATTGACACCAATAACGACGTAACCGCGTGCTGCCAGGGGGTAGGCAATCCAGTTCATTGATCGAACCGAGCCCATCGCTCCGTGGCTCATGACGACGACATTCGGGCTTTCAGTGTTGCTGTCCACACATTTCAGCACGCTTTGACAGTCGGCTTTTGCGGCGTACCAAATGTTCAATTTTATCGGGCGCTCGCGTTCAGAGTCATACAGATCCATTTCAAATTGGGCGATGGATTTGCCAAAACCAGCGCCGCTGAGTAGGGCGCCTAGAATGAATGATAGGGTGATGGCGACGTTTTTCATAATATGGCCTACGAGGTTTAACTGATTAGATGGTGTATAGGCTACTGGAATCAGGAGTGCTTGAGACTTGTCGATTGTCAGGAATTACAGATGACAAATGTCAGAAAAGGCACAAGGAAAGAAAAGAAGGCAGCTACAGTGTGTGATGGGGCTGTAGCTGCCTTAGGGGGAAGTGGGGGGTTAGCTGGCGGAAGCGGTCAGAATTTTAAGGGTTTGCCCATCTTTCAGGTTTTCCGCCCCGCGTACGATAATGGTGTCACCGGCTTGAAGCTCTCCACTGACGCTGATTTGGTTGCCTTGGCCGGCTCCGGGTTTCACTTCAACTCGCTGGGCTTTACCGTCGACACCTACTCGGAAGACGTAAACAGCCTGCTCCCGTAATACCAGGGCATCGCGAGGAACGCTGAGTTGCTGCTTGCTGGCGGCCTGTGCCAGCTCTACAGTGACGGCTTCGCCAATCAGCCATTCCTGATTTTCCAGCTCCAGACGGAGTTCCATCATCCGGGAACGTTCATCTCCAACCGGCACTGCACCGCGAATTTCGGTGCTGATTTCCTGGTTGTCACGGTGTACAGCCACCATGGTGCCTGGCTGATTAAAACGGGCGACTCGCAGGGGGGCGTTCACGCTGATTTCTAATTGCTCTGTGTCGACCAGGCGCAGCAATGGGCTGCCTACCTGAGTCAGCTCACCCAGATTCATTTCTCTGCGGGCGATGACGCCGCTGAAGGGCGCGACGACTTGGCTGCGTTCCAGTTGATACTGGGCGCGCTCGGCATTGATTTTGGCAATGGCAAGGTCTTGCTGAAGAATGCCTATGCGAGATTCAACTTGATCCAGCTCATTTTTCGCCACGCTGTTGTTTTGCAAAAGTTTGCTGAGGCGCTGTTGCTGGCGGTGCTGGTAGGTCATATCGGCTTCGATACGTTTGATCTGAGCTTGGTCATTACGCAACTGAAGTTTCAGCAGGTGATCGTCAATGCGAGCAATCGTCTGGCCCTTTTTAACGTGTTCACCGACCTCAGCCAGCCATTCCAGGCGGCCACTTATTTCAGCGGACAGGAGGGCATCTCGAAGGCTGATGACGGTGCCGGGTAAGCGGGCCAGGTTATCATTCTGGCTGAGTGTAACCTCGGCGGTTTCGACTGCTGGGGTTGGACCTTGGGCGAAGCTGCTGTGGGGGAACACGGCGCTGCTGAAAATCAAACCTGCGCAAATCATTTGTGTTAACTGTTTCATCGCACTGTCTCTTGTACGTGTGAATGTATAAATCGGTTTGCTGGTGGTATGGATACCCACCGAGAGCAAAGATTTACGGCGCTATTGTTTTGGGTTCTGTGTTTGTTGCTTTGCTATCGTGATGCTCAAGCGGAATAGTCGTTTCTTGTTTTTTACCCATGCGTAAAAAGCAGGGCAGTAGGATCAATGTGAAGAGGGTACTGACGCACATGCCGCCGACAATAACCGCTGCCAGACCGCGATAGATCACGCTGCTGGCGCCGGGCATCAGTAACAGAGGCAACATACCGAAGACACTCGTGGCCGTGCTCATAAAGATCGGGCGCAGGCGAGTCATCAAGGCTGATTTCACGGCGTCATCTCGACTCATGCCTTCGCGCTCGGCGCTTCGGGTTTGATGAACCAGAAGAATCGCATTGTTGACCACCAGCCCCAGGAGAATCACAAAACCAATCATGGTCAACAGGTCAAGAGGCTGGAATGTAAACAAATTGAGTATCTGCAAGGCGAAGATCCCGCCTGCCATCGCCAAAGGCATCGCCAAGACCACCAGCATGCTGTCCTTGGCAGAGCGGAACAGGGCGGCCATGAGTAAAAACAGTACCAGTAAAGCAATGGCAAAGTTACTGGCCATGGAATTTACGGCGCGCTCCAGGGCGTTGGCACTGCCGCCGTAGAGGATACTGGCATCTGCTGGGAGCTCGGCTCTCAATAGAGGTTCAACATCGCGTTTGATCACCTCCATAATGTGTTCCAGAGACATCCCTTCAGGTGGGCGGATGAAAATACTGATGGTGCGGCGGCGATCAATGCGTCGAAGTTGCTGTGGGCCCACTGTACGATCAATGGATACCAGTTCCCCCAGAGGGACAATATTTCCGGCGGGGGTAGCCATTGGCGTTGTCGCCAGTGCTTCGGGTGAGGCCCAAGGTTGGGCGCGCAAGATAATATCCAAGCGTTTTTCACCATTAAAGTGTTCGCCAACATAGAGCCCATTGCCCATGGAGCGCACAATTTGCGCGATATCGCTTCGGCTCCAACCGGCTTCCGCAATTTTTCGATCGTCGGGTTGCAGGCGCAGTTCTGGTTCCGTTTGTTCAAGGCTGGGGTTTACACGGACGTCTTGAATTTTAAGGATTTCACGAAGTTTTTTCTGGCCCAAGGCCGCAGCGCGCGCCAAGGCGTCACGATCTTTTGCTTGCAAATGAATGTCGACACTGCGATCGCCGCCAAAACCACCAAAAAGATTGCCTTGGGCGGGGTAAGCACGCAGGTCAGGCAGGTCGGTAAAAATCTCTTCACGCATGATTTTTTCAAGTACTTTCACTTGTGACTGATCTTTCACTCGCGCGCCCATCGTGCCGCCGAAGCTGCCAAAGGTCAGGATGTAATAGTTTTTCAGGGCGGGTTCGCGCTCGCCTTTCATAAAGGGCTTCATGCGCTCATCCAAAACTTGAATATACTCTTTGGCGACGGTGTCTTTATTAATGCCGGGCGGCAACCGGAAGAACGCATCAACGGCATCACGTTTAACCGGTGGCAGGTAGTCCATTTCCGGCAGCAATACATAACTGCTGGCCACGGGTATACAGATTAATGTGACCGCGACAATGGCGCGTTTCTTGGCGGTACTGGTCAAGGCCATGACGCCACCGCTGATTTTTTGCCACAAGCCCAAATTGTGATCGGTAAGTTGCTGATCTTGTAGCCAATATTTTGCGGCCAAAGGCAGAATACTCACAGCGATAAACAAAGACATAACAACCGCAATGGCAATCGTAATGGCGAGATCGGAGAATAATTGGCCTTCCACTTCTTTCATGAACATGACGGGAAGAAAAATCGCAACGGTCGTGGCTGTTGAGGCCAGCAGAGCCCCCCACACTTGTTCGGCACCTTCCAGCGAAGCGTCGTCGTCACTCAGCCCCTTTTCACGAAGGCGCACAATGTTCTCGAGGACCACGATCGCAGCATCCAGCACCATTCCCACTGCAAAAGCCAAACCAGCCAATGAGATAATATTTAAGCTGCGACCGGTCAACTTGAGCATGATGAAGGTAGCGAGCAACGACGTGGGGATGGCAATAGCCACAATTAAAGTCGCTCGCAATCGACGCAAGAACCACCACAGGATGCCGACAGCCAACATGATGCCGAGCACTATGTTGCTCGTAACCAGAGTAATCGCGCGATAGATAAATACACTGGCGTCAAAGGACTGAACCATCACCAGCCCTTTTTCAGAAAGGCGTTCTTCGTTTAGCCTTTCAACGGTCTCTTTAACCGCTACGAGGGTTTGCAGAGCATTGGCACTGTTTTCTTTATCAATGCGAATGGAAATGGCGGGGTTACCGTTTTGAGTATTGTGTAACAACGTTTCTTCACGAGTGACGCTGACATCGGCGATGTCCCCGAGTTTGATCGGGCGACCATCGCGCCATTCCAATACCAGTTCCTTCAATTCCCAAGGCTCATAGCGGCCGGTGAAGCGCAGTGTATATTGACGACGACCTACGTCGACAAAACCTCCGCTGACGTCATTCGCACGCCCCAAACGGGCCGCCGCCGTACTTAACGGAATCCCCAGTTCCGCAGCGCGGTAGGGATCGAATGAAATGACCAGCTCTTCGGGAGTTGCTGAGGAATCCTGGGCGGTTACGCGAGCAACGCCAGGTACGGCTTCGATGGCTGGGCGAATGACGTCTTCAGCAAACGACTGGTAGTCATGAATGTTGCCCGCAGTACCGGGAAGTTGTTGCAGGAAGAAATAGGTCAATGCAGGGGTGTCACCACCACGGCCCCGTCCCAGTGTAACAACCGGTTGTGAAGCGTCACGGGGTAATGGGTCGAGTCGATTCATACGCGCAATCACTTCCATCAGGCTGCGCTGCATATCGGTTTCCAAACCAAATTCCATTTCGATAAAAGCATTGCCTTTGTTCGCGAAAGCGCGCATCTCTTTCATGCCTGGCAGGCCACGTAAAACTGATTCAATGGGTTCTACGATTTCAGATTCGACTTCTCGTGGAGAGGCCGCTCGCCAACTGGTTTGAACGGTGATCGCCGGATTTTGAATGTCGGGAAACAGCTGTACTGGCAGTTTACTTAAACTGTAGATGCCGAAGAGCAAAACCATCGCCAAAATAACAAGGACGGCCGCTGGATTTTTTAAGGCGTTGGAAGTCAGCTTCACAAGCGTCTCCAAAAATAAATAGATTAAGGGCACTTCATTGATAGTTACTTTAGCAGTACCTATTGTTGGGATTAAGCCTGCTTCGGTAGAGCGGTTAGGCCTTGCGGTAATCAGCAAAACGGCTCGTTTCAGGTGCTTAGAGGTGAGACGAAAGGAAAGGTTAAAGCGTTATAAATGCTTGCTGCTGAAAATAAACGGATCTGAACCTAAAAGGGGAAACGTGGCCGTAGTGATAAGGCTACTGACAAAAAAATGGCGCCAACGGCGCCATAAGTGATTTTCATTGGGGGTATTCAGTTGCCAAACAGTTGTTTTATTTTATCGCGATAACTGCGACTTACTTTCAGCTGGCTGCCATTCTCAAGGCTGAGCATGTATTCACCGTTATTCAGGGTCTGGGCGCTTTTAATGCAGCGAGCATTCACAATGGTAGAGCGATGGATACGCAAGAAAAGATCCGGGTTCAGTAAGGTTTGCAGATCTTTCATCGTTTTACGCATGATGTGCGTGTTGCCCATGGCGTGTACGCACATGTAATCACCGGCGGCATCGATCCATTCAATTTCAGAGGTTTTAACGCGCTGAATTTCGCTGCCATCTTTGATGTTGATGGTGTCAGGATAGGTGGTGCCATTGCTTTCAATGAGAGCTTCCACGTCATTGCTGCCCGTGTATTCCATCAGCAGTTTCATTAGCTTTTCTTTGCTGTCGGCGTTTTGCTGTTGCTGGATGTGTTGCTGCGCGCGCTCGATGGCTTCTTTCAAGCGTTCATCGTCGATGGGTTTTAAGACATAATCGACCGCATGGACTTTAAACGCATCAATCGCGTACTGATCGAAGGCGGTCACGAAAATAATCAACGGCAGGTTGTCGCCTTGCAGCCGAGAGACCACATCAAAACCACTCATGCCGGGCATTTGGATATCCAGAAATACCAGATCGGGTTGCTTGCTGGAAATGGCGGCGATAGCTTCTTCGCCGTTACTGCATTGGGTCAGGACCTCAATGTCTGAAAATTCTTCCAGGCGTAGCTGCAGACCGCGACGCGCCAGTTGTTCGTCGTCTACAATAATCGCGCTGAGTTTACTCATAAATCCTTCCTGTTTCTTGCTCTTTACTGCTGGCCCAAAACCGTTTCAAATTCAGCTTTGTTTATCGGCACGTTCCAGAGGAATTCGAATATTAATCGTTAATCCGTGTGGATCTGTATGGCTGAGGCGGAACGATTGTTCGCTGCCATAGAGTTCTTGCAGGCGTTCACGACTGTTTGTCAGGCCTACACCGCTGCCGGAACGACTTTGTGGGTTCTGCAGGCTGTCCATACCTGGACCGTCATCGATTACGGCCAGCAGGAGGTCATTGCCGAAGGTTTTGGCCTCGATGGCAATGGTGCCGCCATTAACCGCTTGGGCGATGGCATATTTGATTGCATTCTCTACCAGAGGCTGCAGCAGCAGGCTGGGCATCAAGGCCGTTTTGGCATTGTTATCGATGTCGAATTTGAGCTTCAGACGTTCGTCAAAACGAACTTTTTCGATATCCAGATACAGCCTCAACGCTTCTACTTCTTCATCAACAGTGACTTTTTGCATGGGGTCATTGTCGAGCGAATAGCGCAGGAAGCGGCTTAGGCGAGTGACCATCGTATTGGCCAGCTGCGTATCTTTGTCCAGGATCAGCGTAGAAATCGCATTCAATGTATTAAACAAGAAGTGAGGATTGAGCTGATAGCGCAACATTTTGAGTTGAGCTTGATGAGCCATTGATAGGGCCTTCAGGCCGCGTTGGCGCTCTTCCTGAAGCAGCATATAGTATTTAATGCCGAAATAGAGACCGCTCCAAACCAGGATGACCCAGCTGGCGGTGGTGGCACCATCGAAGTAGGCCAGTAGTCGCTCAATGCCCTCATAATCATTGTATTTGGGATTCCGGCGCTCGGGGAACATGTTGTAGAAGACCCAGCTCCGCGAGGCCATCCAAACGCAACCGGCGATATAGGAAGCAACCACCACTGCGATGAGTCGGCGTACAGCGCTCATTTCCCACATGTACCGGTAGAGTGCCCGCAGGGGAAGGGTTATCAGCATACCAATGGTGCTGACCACAGGCAGGTAAGCAAGGTAGTCAAGGGGGAGCTTGCCCCAGAACAAAACGCCCAGGTAAAAGGAAACCCCCCAAGCCGTCCAACCGGCGAATTGCAGGGCCCAAAATAAATAGCGCTTGTCTTGTAAGAGTTTTGTTAATTTCATGATCTCATTATAACGGTCATCGCCTGAAACAGGTTTTTCTTCATCGTGGCTTTTGCTCAATTGGGCGCTAAAATAGCCGCCTTGACGATAGCGCCACCAATCCTGACTGTTGAATTTTACCTGTAAAGTAATGGGTTTTTTCAAGGTGGCTTGTTAAGCTATGGACTAAACTATAAAGAAACTATTACAACGAATTTGATGAGTGATCTCACATAAGGCATCTAGTGTATGAATTGTGAACAGGATCTGGGCGCAGCAATGAAAGCGGGTATGCGACGCCTGGCCTCGGGTGTGGCGGTAATTACCTGTCGCGACCCACAGCACGGCCGCCTCGCAATGACGGCTTCTTCCGTAACGTCTGTCTCTGACAGCCCAGCGTCGCTGTTGGTCTGCGTGAATAAAGCGACCACCATGGCGACGACGTTAACGCCAGGAACGGCCTTTGTGGTCAACATTCTCAGTGCGGATCAGCAGGATATCTCTAACGCTTGTGCGGGTGGAGAGCAAGGGGAAGGGCGCTTCAATCTGGGCGAATGGCAGGATAATGGACAACAAGTACCGATGCTTGGTGGTTCACAGGTATGTTTTAGCTGCAAGGTTGATCAGGTTCACTCGTATGGTACACACGATATTGTTATTGGACAGATTGAGCAGGTTTGTCTGGATAATGAGCAATTTTCGCCCCTGATCTACGGTGACGGTGGCTATTTGTAAGCTCTGGGGCCTATCTTAAAAAAATCTATAAAAATCCTTGACTTAGAAAAGCGATTCGGTAGAATGCGCAGCTCTTCGGCAAGGGTGGTTAGCTCAGCTGGGAGAGCATCGCCCTTACAAGGCGAGGGTCACAGGTTCGATCCCTGTACCACCCACCAATCTTTAGCGCGTGAACTTCAGATTGGAACCACTGCTGATATTTTGCGGACCGGTAGTTCAGTTGGTTAGAATACCGGCCTGTCACGCCGGGGGTCGCGGGTTCGAGTCCCGTCCGGTCCGCCACTATTCCAAAAAAAGGCTGCAAGCAATTGCGGCCTTTTTTATTGCCTAAAAGAAACCCCCAGACCGGATGGGTGAGAACTCGCGTGGTTTGACCGCATCGCCCTGAGCGATTTTGGATTGCGACGTCAGGAGCAAGCCGAAGGGACATGTGCAGGCGCAAATGACCAGTCCCGTCCGCCACTATTCTAAAAAGGTTGCAAGTAATTGCGGCCTTTTTTATTGTCTGAACCCCGTCTTGTTACCTAACAATTTGTTTGAATTAAAACACGACATTTCTTTTTCTGCCGTACCGTGAATGAGCCTAGGTGTAGTCACGAAACCGACATAAAAAATTCATCTTAGCGCCATACTGCCATTCTATGCTTTAACTGTGATATAGCCGCCAACGAATAGGCAATAGAAAACCGTATGCAAGACTATTTGGAAGAATTACTCGAGTATTTGCTCGGCGATGAATACGAAGACGATGACGTGGACGATTTTTGCGAGTTTTAATGGCTCGCCGTTCTTTCCCGTTGCATCCTCTCTTTGCGGTACTCTCAACATTCGAGCGTTTGAGTGATTCTCACTCTGGGCTTTCTGTTTATCTCCGAACATTGCAATCAAATCTCCTGCTTCAGCGTTAAGGAATACACAAGGTGTGAAACCTTGTTTTCATAAACGACTGGAGGATCGAGGAATGAAGCGCGAAACATCAAAGGTGAATCCATTAAATGCCGCATTGGCCATATTAAGTGTCGGTGCTGCATCGACGGCGTTGGCCGTTCCTGATCAGCCCAAGGTTTGGGAAAAGTGTGCTGGAGTGGCCTTGGCGGGCAAAAATGATTGTGGTTCTCTGGATGGGAAACATGGTTGTGCTGGGCAAGCAACGGTGGATCATTCTCCAAACGAATGGGTGTATGTGCCCGAAGGTACTTGCGAAAAAATAGGAGGAAGGGTCGCCAAACTTAAGCCGGCTAAGACGTCCTAATTTCAATGTTGCCTTCCCAAGCCAGCATTGCGCTGCGTCATCAGTATATGGATGCTTTGATCGAGCAGGACGTTCGATTACCCTGGATGGAAGTTCTGGCGGATAACTTCTTGAACATTGATAACCTGCATTTTTATCGAGCGGAGCCGTTGTTTCAGCACTGTCCTTTGAGCTTACATTGCATTGGAATGAATCTTGGGGCAATGGAGGCATTGAACGAGGAATACCTGCATGCGGTAAAGCTGCTGGCGGATAGGCTTGACGCAAAACAGGTTTCAGATCATGTTTGTTTTCATTCGCTTGAGGGGGCGCATAGCTATGACTTGTTGCCGATAGCTTATCATCCAGAGAATGTTCGCTACTTGGCTGGGCGCTTGTCTTATGTGCAGCGATTTTTGGGTAGGCCGTTCTGTGTGGAAAATATTTCCAGTTACTTGTTTCACCGGCAATCTGTCTTGTCTGAAGGTCAGTTTTTAGCGGGACTTGCGGAGCTTTCGGGGTGTGGCATTCTGTTGGATGTGAACAATTTGTACGTCAACGGTTTGAACCTGAGTAATGACCCGGAAGCGGCAAAGGACTATGCCTTACAGCAAATGGCCGAATTGAATGCCGAACAGGTGTGGCAAATTCACATTGCCGGGCATCAGCGCACATCGTGGGGTGCCATCGATCATCACGGTGCAGCTTTACATGAAGATGTTTTAACGTTGCTGTTCGAGGCGACTCGTCTGTACGGCAGGAAACCTGTGTTGCTTGAATGGGATCATAACATTCCTCCTCTGGAACGAGTTCTTGATGAGCTGAATGTCGTGAGCACTGTACTTTCAGCGGTTGAGCGGGAGCCGCTTGGAGTAGAATAAATGTTTGAAGTTGAAGCGTCACCTATGTTTATCCAAGGGTTGCATGAGGAACAGCGGTGTTTGTTAGATGATATTCGCATGAGCCGCAGAAAGGGAGAGGCGTTTTGTCAAACCACCCAGGCGGCCTGGTATGTTCCTCAACACCTTCCAGAGACGGGTGCCCATTCTGTTTACCAAAATAACTTTCGAGGTGCATTAACTCGAAGCGTCTATGGCAGCTTTCCACTGTCCAGTCGACATATGCCGTCAGATCTTTTTAATGATCTCGTCAATGATTACTCGGAACAAAAGGCTTGCGAGACGGGCGATATTGAATCATGGCCTTCGTTATTCGTGGACTTTGTGGCGTCAAAAATATCTCAGAACAAGTACTCGGGCCGATTGCCGAGTTACCTTCCCGATTGCCTGCGATTGGAGTGGGCGATTGACTGCGCGACTCGGGCATCGATACAAGCAGGCGATAGACTGACGTTAAACAAACTTCAACAGCTTAGTGCGGCCGATCAACTTGAGAGCGCAACTTTATCCGTTAATAAAAGCTTGCAGTTGCTGAAGTTACCTGCAGGCATGCTCGAGCTTTGGCGCGGGCTTAAAAATAAAGCATTACAACTTGATGATAGTTTTTGGCGAATTCCACTGGGCCAAGCCATCGAAATCATTCGCCGTGAACATGTATCTGCACTGGACGGAGATGAACCTCCCATCGCGCTGGGCAGAAACGTGGATATTGCCGCGGGGTATTATGCAGTTCATATTATGATCGATGATAGCGTTGACGGCAGGCGTATCGGGGACTCATGCATGTTGTCTATAGAGCCCTTACATTCTCTGGTTTATGCTGTATTGAATGCTTTGCCGGACACTTTCTGTCTTGAGCAGCTGTCCTCGCGTTGCGAAAACGTTCTCAAGGAACAAGATGCGGAGATGGCTCTTGAAGTGTTCATCGCGTCGGTGTTGAGTCTGATGTGTGAGCGAAAATACCTGTGCTTGAATGCGAGTGGCGGTGGATGTGAAGGGGCTCTAACGTGATTAATGAGCAGCAGTTAAATCGTCTTTATCGATACGCTTTGTCGCTTTGTTCTGAGCCTGATGGAGCCTATGATTTAGTGCATGGCGCCATCGGGCGTTTCATCGAACCTCCTGTGCCTGACATACCAGATCCGATGCCGTATCTGATGCGCAGCGTACGCAATGCCTTTATTGACCAGCAGCGCCACCGTCAGCGATATCAGCACCAAGTGTTTGATGAGGAGTATGTCGCTCAAGACTACGATATGAAGGTATTGGAATCCCTGCTTGTTGATGAGCATCTTCTCGGACAGCTGCTTGATCTGCTCAGCTCGGAGGAGCGCGAAATGTTGTTTCTGTGGGCCGTCGAGGGGTACAGCACTCAAGAGGTTGCTGATTTATTGAATATGCCGAAGGGGAGCTTGTTGTCTAAAATTCATCGCCTGCGGAAACGTCTGCTCGCAAGCGGGCTTGTGAACGAGCATATTCAAGGGGAGGGCGGACGCTATGCCTAAATCACTGAAAGCAGAGTTACGGTCTCATTTTGAATCACCCGGCCTATCACCCGAGCAACTTAATGCATTGAAGCAGTTGCAAAGCAATCATGTCGATGAAGGCTTGTCTAATGAAACGAATAACTTAAGTTCAGAACTTAAAGTTGAACCTTCGAAAGTTCGGGCCAGCTCAAGCTTTTCATTTACGGTATCTTTTCGGGCGGTTGCGGCTTCATTCCTGTTGCTGGCCCTATTGAGTCTAGGGTGGTGGTATCAGTCTTCTATGGACAGTGGGCCCTGGCCAAAGGCCAATGCCATCGCGGCAGAAGTGGTCTACAACCATCTGAAGCAGCGACCACTGGATTTTCCTGATCATGAATTGACTGTTTTAAATCGTCGTTTTTCCCAGTTGGATTTTCGTTTGCAACGTTCTTCACTCAGTGATGACTTTCAACTGGCAGGGGGGCGTTACTGTTCTCTACTGTCGATTCCCGCGGCACAGCTGCGCAGTGTGAAAAATGCAGCGGGCGTCTATGAAACCTTGTATCAGGTGGACTACCGGGAAAATGTCTTTGGACCACTGCCCATTCTTGCCGATGGCCAGGCTGCAATTGTGAACTACCACAAAGGTGTGGCTGTTGAAATCTGGGTGGACAAGGGGATACTTTTTGCTCGAACCCTGGGCGAAGAAGGAAGGTAACCCACACAATCAAAATATGACGAGCTGAGTGCCATTAGAAAGAGCTTCGAATTAGAACAAGGCTCCCATTGAATTAATGCTTTTTTTCATACCCCATACGCTAGAATTTAAGGGAGGCTCGGTTTAGACTGGCGTCTAGTCAATAAAGACATATATGGATGATGTCTTCTTACTCGAATCGCTGTGTGAACTATTAGCCCTTGGAGGGCTTTTGCGGAGTTGATTTCGATGAGAGCCTAGGGAGAGTGATCGATGGGCGAAATCAGACCCGAGCAATATCAACTGGTTTTTTTCTTTGAAGGGACAGACGTCAGCCGGCAAATGCTGGTGGAAGAGTTTGAATCTGTCCTTGATGGCTTTGTGCCACTGGTGGATTACAGTGGCCGAAAATGCCAGTGTGCCTTTTTGTTGGTCAACCCTGACTTCAGTGTGGATGCTGCGGTTTTTTTCCACCTGATCTTTGACTTGTCTGGTCGCCCGGATCTTCATTGGAATACCCCCATCAAGCAACTTGCCTGTCAGGCGGATACAACACATTCTCTCAGTGAACATATTCGTATTGCCAGTTATTCAAATTGCAGCATTGCCTGGCATCAACAAAAGTTGTGGGAACCCTTTGCCGAGCAAGTCGACGCGATGGTCCAGAGCGTACAACAGAATCAGCTGGGTTTGGGCGAACTTGACCGGCATCAGACGTTCACCAGTGAAATCCCGGCACTGCAGATTAATGACAGCGCTCAGCCTGTGGTGCTGACTAATCTGGCCGATTACGTTGGCGGCGATGCGTTTGACGAGAGCATGCTTGAAAAGCAGCGTAAGAAATACGAGCAGCAGTTGAACTTGAGGAGCTTAGAGCTTGGTAAGCTGCGGGATCAGCACAATGAATTGTTGATGCAGCTGAAATCCCTGGAAGGGCGCTTTGAAAAACGTGTTTATGAACAGGTTCAATCTCATCTCAGTAAACGCGATGAGCATTGGCAAGATAAGATGCGAAAAGCGAAACAGTATATTTTGCAACAGGCGCAAATTATCAAGGAAAAGGACGCTGAAATTTGTGAGCTTCAAGCGTCACGCCCTACCGGCTCGTCTACAGGGCATTCAAGCCAAGCTGCTGAGCAGCCTGAAAATAATCGTGCCATGCTAACCTTGATGCGGGCGCAAGAGATTCAGTTGCAAGTCAGCCACCCTGGGGTTGGGAACATACATATTCCCTATGATGATGTGATTGAATACCTGGCAGCTCCGATGGTGTATGTGGCGCAGCTTTGTGGTGTTCGGCCGGAAGACTATGCCGCCTGGATACAGCACCGGAAGAACCCTTGTTGCCAGGGATTTGCAGAGGACGGTAGAGCCTGTCGAGTGAAGATCACCCTCATAAGTGACCTGAATAAATTTGAACCCGGATACAGCGATTTTTGTCATCAACATCGGATGTCAGACCTAAGCAGTGAGTCGCTTGCCTGATTGAGAAATGCCGTTACACTAAGCCTTCTTTGTAATGGCCCCCGTATGATCAATATTTTATCTCCATTGGAATTTCCCAAGTCACTCCTGCGTGCAAAGCTAGAGAAAATGCTTGAATGTGCGCGAGCTCAGGAAGTGCAGGATCTGGTGCTTGCCCAGGGTAAGACTCTGGCGCTCTGGCGCCTTGACCAAGTGTGTCCGGTAGCGAGTGGAAATAAATTTTTCAAGCAAGCTCTGTATTGGCAAGCCGCAGAAGCTTATCCCAACATGCCCGTGCTAAGTTTTGGTGGCGCTTACTCCAATCACTTATATGCATTGGCGGCGGAAGCCCGGCGGCGAGAGCGACGATTGATTGCGGTTGTTCGAGGCTTGCACGAAGGCGAACTTAATCCTTGCCTGTCCGATATCGCAAACATGGGTTCTGATATTCATTTTGTCAGTCGTCAGGATTACCGCCGCAAAGAAGAGGCAGCTTATTTGCAAACATTGGCGCAGCAATGGGGGCCTTTTGTTCATGTGCCCGAAGGTGGTGGTGGCTTAATGGGCGCATTCGGTGCTCAAGCCATTGGATTAGCCGCCGCCGAAAGCCCGGTCGACACCATTGTATTGGCCGTTGGCACCGGCAGTACTGCGGCAGGTGTTCTGGCAGGGCTTGATTTGGCCTGCCGTCGCCTGATACGAATGGGCGGCGAGCCCTTGTTAAAACGCGTGTTGTTGGTACCAGTACTTAATCTCGAGTGTCGGCCTGGACAGAAATCTGTTTTTGAAGACATACAGGCCTTGAGGCTACAAATGGCATCGATCAACACTGAACTTTGGGAACTGGATGCCGAGATTGAAACAGACAAGTGGATCACGTGGGAATGTTGTGATGGTTTTCAGTTCGGTGGATACGGAAAATTCCCTTTATCTTTAACTCAGTTTCTGTCGTCCTTTGAGGAAAGGTTTTCTGTACGTCTTGATCCTGTCTATACCGCGAAAGCCATGGCTTTCGCGTGCCAGCTCCTGGCGGGAGGTGAATTCCCCGAGCTTGATGAAGACCTTATACCTAATCCAATACCCAGTTCATATGAGAGTGAGCAGGTATTGTTTATCCACAGTGGCGGATTACAGGGGCGACGGGGTTTCGGCTTGTTGTAAGGCGATGTCCAGCCAAGAGTCGGGAACCACAAACACTCTAAGTTCAGGTGCTTTTGAGTAAGTACTAGGAATATCGTTTGGTCCTAAAACCAGAGGCAGTGGCCGTATCATTGTGGGGCGCTTTTTTTTACCCGGTTTTGAATGCTCGTCCAACAGCTGCTGCTGAAAATACTCATCAATATAAGAGACAAATTCCCGACTGGGGAGGGCAACTTGCTGATATTGCTGCTTGGGCCTTGAGGCCATAAATTCAAGTTTAGTCAGTTGAGTAAACCAGCATTGAGCCCAGTGTCGTTCAATCTCTTTAAGAAAATTTTTGGCCTCACTTTGAGAAACCCACAGACCACGTAAATGGTTGCTGGCAGCGTATTCTGGGGCAGGCATCGGTTCGAATGCCGGGTAAAACAAGCGTCCCCGCAGCAGATATTGGGCATCAATCGGACTGATGGCAAGTTCTGCTAAACGTTCCTGGGCTGCAGGGTGTTGGCTAAGCAGCAATTGCTGCTGGATAAATTTCGTCATTTTAATATCAAGACGATCGTTGCAATTCGGGCCCATCCAGCGTCGCCAGTGGCTGCCATTGTTTTTGCGTTGCGCTTGATTCGGCGGCAAACCCAGGTAAAACTTGCAGGCCATTTCAATGTGTTGATAACGCCCACCTTGGCGTTCCTGTGTCAGAAAATCAAATTCCCCAATGGTTCGCCCCTGATTGTATCGAATACTTTGTATTTGAAGGTTTCGAGCGATCAAAATGTAAGGGTTGCCTGGATTTGAAAAGTACGCGCTCAGCAGGTCTTCTGCGTACAATCCCAGGCGTCGATGTTCGGAAGCATAATGGGCTTCAACGATAAACGTGTTATCGGGTTTGGGAACACTCTTGATGGACAGGGTTGTTTGTTGCTCGTTGAGAAGCGGAGCAAGTTCGAGAAGTTCGGGGGCTTGCAGTAACCAGTCCAGATCTCTTTGCACGGCATTGTGCTCTGCATTGAGAGGCTGGGTTTTACGATGTTCTTCCTCTCGGACCTCATTCAACGCAGAATTGAGCACGCCGTTGGGGTCGAAGCTTTCCTTGTGGTCGCGAGGAGGCTGAGATATTGAGGTTTTTCTCATTATTATAATGTTCTTGCCTTTTCCCATGATCTTTCGGTTTGAAGTGGGAAGTTGGCGTTACCTCTTTGCTGCTGTGAATATGGGATGTTCTGGCTAGCGAGCCGTCGACGAGTCTGTGTCGTTGGCGTCGTTAATGGCATGGTTCTTATGGGCTAGCTTGTCATATAATAAACCGAGTGTGTACGTTTTTTAGTACTACACAAGTACGGATTTTAGGGGGTCGAGTGTTAAAAGCGACCAAAATATCAGTTTAGGCGGCGCCGAAGGCACTGCGAACAATTAGAATTACACTATGGCTGAATTTAAACGTATTGGCTTAATCGGCCGATTGGGGAGCGAGAGCGTACAATCTTCCCTGAAAAACCTGATTAGCTTTATCAATGCTCGCGACCTGGATGTGGTACTCGAAAAAGAGACGGCGACGCTATTGCCTGGCCACGATATGGAAACCTGCAGTTATGAAACTCTGGGTAAAACCTGTGATTTGGCCATTGTCGTGGGGGGGGATGGCAGTATCCTTAGCGCCGGTCGGGCATTGGTGAAGTACAAAATACCGATTCTGGGGGTTAACCGTGGGCGCTTGGGCTTTCTGACAGATATCGCACCTGAAGATATTGATACCTTGGTTGGCGAAGTTCTGGACGGCAAGTACGTCATGGAAGAGCGCTTTCTGCTGGAAATGACCGTTCAGCGCAATGGCCAGTGGGTCAGCGGGGGCGATGCGATGAATGACGTGGTCATTCATCCGGGTCAGTTTATCCGAATGATCGAGTTTGAGCTGTATATCGACGAGCATTTTGTCTATCGCCAACGTTCTGATGGTTTGATTGTTTCTACACCTACCGGCTCAACGGCCTATGCTTTGAGTGGTGGTGGCCCCTTAATGCATCCCAAGCTCGACGCTATTGTTCTGGTGCCTATGCATGCCCATGCGCTCAACAGTCGTCCGATTGTGGTGGATGGCAGCAGTGATTTGAAAATTGTGATCGGCCGGAATAACACAGCAAAGCCCCATGTGACCTGTGATGGTCAAACCCATGTGATTACTGAGCCAGGTGACGAGATTCTGGTGCATAAGAAATCACGTAAGGTAAAGCTGATGCACCCACTGAATCAGAATTTTTACGAAACTTGTCGTTCCAAACTCGGTTGGAGCAGCTAGATTCAGGGGCGATTAATCGCCCAGCCCCTAATGTCGTTGAACGCGTAATTTAAGTTCGTGTGGCCTTGAAAATGGTAAACCAATTGTCACAGCGGCCGCTAGACTACATAGAGATGTAATAAAATTGTCGTTAAAAAGTGAAGTCTGAATGCAGGATTTCAAGTGCTCTACAGGGTTTACCTAGAGTGCCTATGACATCGCTACGCAAGATAAGCGTTAACGAGACAGTAAGAAGATAGAGTGATGATGCACAGCAGTATCCCAGTCGTTCCTGATGCCAGGGGCTTTGACATTATTGGTGATATTCACGGCTGCGCCCAGAGTTTGGTGCGTTTGCTGGAGCGTCTTGGCTATGAAAAAAGCCAGGGCATCTATCGTCACCCCAGTCGGCAAGCGGTATTTCTCGGCGATATCATCGATCGCGGCCCAGCCATTCGCGAGTGTATCCACATTATTCGAGATATGGTTGAGCGGGGCAGTGCTCAAATGGTGTTGGGCAATCATGAACTGCACGCAATTGCGTATGAGCGCCTCAAGGGGCTGGGTGCCAGCACCAGCGATCGGCTCATAGAGGAAACCAAACTGCAGTTTGAGGGCCTGGAAGAAGAGTGGCAGAGTCATGTGGCCTGGTTTCAAAGTTTGCCCGTTTTTCTGGAATTACCCGGTTGTCGTGTGGTTCATGCCTGTTGGGATGGGCAAATGATCGCTCAGTTTAAAGAGAGCTTTGCCGATTTCAGTTCCCAGGACTTCTGGCAGGCAGCGATGACCCGGGGGAGCTTTATCTCCCGTTTTTTGGACCGCTTGACCCGGGGCACTGTGTTGCCTCTGCCCGACGGCCGTAGCCTGAACAGCCGGGATGGCTATGTACGCCGATTCTTTCGAACCAAGTTTTGGGCCAGTGAGCCGGCAACCTACCGGGATGTGGTGTTTCAACCGGATCCGCTGCCGGAGGATATTGCCTGTAGAGAACTGGACAGCGATGAAAAAAACACCTTACTGAGTTACCAAGACCACGAACCGCCGATCTTTATTGGTCATTACTGGTTAAGCGGTGATCCCAGGCCCTTACGTCCCAATGTTGCCTGCTTGGACTACAGTGCTGTGAAAGACGGCAAATTAGTCGCCTATCGCTTTGACGGTGAGGCACAGATTACCCAGGACAAATTTGTCTGGGTGGATGTAGCCAAGGAAATTTTGGACGACGTTCGTGAATACAGCCCTCTGTAGTTTTGGATGCCCCCTGTGTAGCGTCGAGCATCGTTGCTTCCGTCTCCCTTTTTGTCGTGCGTATTCGGGCCTTGTTGGTGAGCAGCAGAGCTTGGGTAAGTGTATAATATGACTTACTACACTCTGATAATGGCTGCAGTCATTCCGTAATGCTCTGTAGAGCGAAATGCCTCCGGTCAGTGTCGCCAGAACAGCTATGGTTTCACTATGAACTTTGAACAACTTTTAGACAGTATCGACCCCAGTATCTATCAGAATTTAAAGCGTGCTATCGAGCTGGGAAAATGGCCCGATGGACGTGACCTGAGCAAGGAACAGAGGGAGTTGTGTTTGCAGGCGGTCATTGCCTATGAACACAAACATTTGCCAGAAGAACAACGTACTGGTTATATCCCGCCAAAACCCCATCAACATTGTGGTGGCAGTGGCGAGGTCGCCGAAGCCGAAGAAGAGCAACCTCTAAACTGGAAGCACTGATCAAACTCTGAGAAACGTTTCCAGTTCGAAATTCATCCCTGTTAACCGTCAAAATAGCGAAACCCAAACGTGTCGAATAAAACGATTTATTTAAATGACTATCGTGCGCCTGCCTATTGGATCGAACGCACGGATCTTTATGTTGATCTCCGTGACGGACAGACTAAAGTCAGTAGCCGACTGTCCATGCATGTGAACCCGGATGCCGACAGAGATGAACGCCAGCAGTTGCAGCTCCATGGCCGAGAGCTCGCACTCGAGTCGGTTGAACTGGATGGTCAACCATTAAATGAAGATGACTACGAGCTTGATGATGAGTATCTGACTCTGCCCGTGGGGCGCTTATTGGGTGATCTTGAAAACGATGAACTGTGCTTTGATCTCACTATTGTGACGCTCATCGAACCTGAAAAAAATACGTCACTGGAAGGTCTGTACCGATCCAGCGGCATGTACTGTACTCAGTGTGAAGCAGAAGGTTTCCGAAAAATCACCTACTATCTGGATCGCCCGGATGTGATGAGTGAGTTTTTCACCAGTATTGAAGCGGACGCCGATCGCTATCCGGTGATGCTAAGTAACGGCAACAAAATCGAAGATAAACAACTGGATAATGGTCGCCGACTGGTGCGCTGGCATGATCCCTTCAAAAAGCCTGCCTATTTGTTCGCACTGGTAGCCGGTGATTTGGAATGTGTGGAAGATCGTTTTCTTACGATGAGTGGTCGGGAAATCCTTCTGCAGATTTTTGTTGAGGCCAAAGACCTGGACAAATGTCAGCATGCTATGGATTCTCTCAAGCATTCTATGCGTTGGGATGAAGAGGTCTATGGCCGCGAATACGATCTTGATATTTTTATGATTGTCGCGGTCGATGATTTCAATATGGGGGCCATGGAAAATAAAGGCCTGAACATTTTTAATACTTCTTGTGTTCTCGCGAAGGCTGAAACCACCACTGATGCTGGTTTTCAACGCGTTGAAGGGGTTGTTGCCCATGAGTATTTTCACAATTGGTCCGGTAACCGAGTCACCTGCCGAGACTGGTTTCAATTGTCCTTGAAGGAAGGGTTTACGGTATTTCGTGACGCTCAGTTTTCCTCCGACATGGGCTCTGAAACGGTTAAGCGTGTAGAAGATGTCAGCCTGCTGCGCAGTGCTCAGTTTGTCGAAGATGGTGGTCCCTTGGCTCACGCCGTGAGGCCGGATTCGTTTATCGAAATTTCAAACTTCTACACCTTAACTATTTATGAGAAAGGGGCGGAAATTGTCCGGATGTTGCATACCTTGCTAGGTGCAGACACTTTCCGCAAAGGGTCCGATCTGTACTTCGATCGACACGATGGTCAGGCCGTTACGGTCGAAGACTTTGTGGCCGCTATGGCCGATGCCTCGGGGCGGGATTTCACCCAGTTTATGAACTGGTATCGCCAGGCAGGAACACCGGAACTCACCCTCAGTGAAGAATATGATGATCAGGCCCGCGAATACCATGTGACCATTGAGCAGTATTGCCGCCCAACATCTGAGAGCGACGAAAAGGCGCCTTATCATATCCCATTGAATGTGTGTTTATGGGGGGAGGCGGGGGCTTTGGCCATTCGTTTGAAGGATCAGGCGCCTGATGTTGAGACTGCGGATAACACCCAGGCGATAATTGAACTACGTGAACAGCGTACTGAGCTGTGTTTTGTTGATGTTCCTGAACGCCCAGTGCTGTCCTTTCTCCGTGGTTTCTCCGCTCCCGTCAAAGTGCATTTTGAACGCGATAACGACCAGTTGTTACGCTTGGTACGCAGTGAAAGCGACGGTTTTGCACGTTGGGATGCTTGTCAGCAATTACTGCTTAATGCTATTGCGGCGCTGGAAACGGTCGCGGCAAATGAAACCGAAGAACAGGCTCAGATCTGTGAGCCGATTGCTGAAGCGTTTGTGGAGCTGCTCCAGGATGAAACAGCAGATCCGGCAATGATCGCATTGATGTTAACTCTGCCATCGCTGACTTATCTGATTGAATTACGTGATAATGTTGATTTAGACAAGCTCGATCGTGCTCGGGAAATTTTACGCATCGCGATTGCGAATCGCTGTTTTAGTACCCTGTGGCGTCTCTATCAAAGCTACGATCACGGTGTTGCTTATCAGCCTGAGGCTGAACAGATAGCCATGCGCAGTTTAAAAAATACCGCTTTAGCGTATTTGATGTTGGCCGTTGACCAGGGCGATGAGCAAGAAAACCGAACGCTGATTCTGGACGCCTGTGAAGCGCAGTACCGATACGCCAACAATATGACCGATCAATTGGCGGCTCTACAAGCCCTATTAAACGCGGACTGTGCTGCTGAGCGCGCCAATATGGCTTTGGGCGCATTCTATGAACAATGGCAATCTGAAACATTGGTGATGAATCTTTGGTTGCAGGTGCAGGCCGTGCGACGATCCGGAAATGCGCTGGCACATGTGCGCGATCTAAAAAACCATCCGGCTTACGACAATAACAATCCGAACAAAATACGCTCATTAATCGGTGCATTCTGTGGGCAAAACCTGATGGCGTTCCACGCCAGTAACAGCCAGGGTGAGGCGAGCTCGGAAGCTTATGAATTTCTTGCGGGTGAGGTTCTGAGTTTGGATCGACGCAATCCACAGATTGCGGCTCGCCTACTTGTTCCGCTGACCCGCTGGCACAAATTCAACGGCGAACGTCAGGCGTTGATGAAAAGCGCATTGCAAAGTATTGCCAATCGCAAGGAACTGTCAAAAGATGTGCGCGAGCTGGTAGAGAAAAGCCTGTAGAGTGTTTGGGCGTAAATCAAATGTATGAACTAAAAAGGCCAGCTATTTGCTGGCCTTTTTAGTTCCAGAATGTAAGGTGTGTCTAGTGAGGGTAAAGGGGAGGGAGGTCCGAGTGATCTGCCTTCACCTGCTGCAAGGATTGCTGGAACTGCACAATCGCATCTTCGAGTTCACGGTTCGCAATGGCTTGGCTGGTTTGGCGATCATTGCCGTATAAATTACTTTCCAATATCTGGATAAGTTTAGCCAGTTCACTGCTGTCGTAGACCGTTGCGAAATGAGGATGTGTTGCGCGCTGTTCGCCGACGTATTTTTGTAAGGCTTGGTAGCGAGCCAAATCATCGCCTTGGACCAGAATATCATTCAATGAGGTTGTCGCAGGGCTGTTGGGTCTCGAAGACGCTTCCACATGGTTTAGTTGAGCTTTTAAGGCATTTTTCTCTCGCCATAAGCGCCAGCAGAAAACAACGAGCGCCAAGCTGAGAAGGGTGACCAAGACGCTGTAGAGGATCCAAACTAAGGCACTTGAGGCAGCGGCTGACTGTTCAATCTCTTCGTTCTGACGTCGGCTTTCGGTTTGGTTTTCCTGAGCCTCTATTGCCTGAGTGCCGCTTAGCCCGGCTGGACGCTCTGTTTGGACTGGCACTTGGGGTTGGCCAGTAACGCCGGGCAGAACCTGCACCGTCATTTCGGGGAGCTTAGCGGTTTGCCATTGATTCTGTAGGGTGTTCCACCAACGAATTTCGATGGCAGGCAAGGTCAATGGCCCTGTTTGGCTCGGAATAATGGCGGTTGAAATACGGCGCTTGCCGATGATGCCGTTATTGTTTTTCTGGTCTTCAGTTTGGGGCTGTTCCAAATACGTTTTGATTTTGCCCTGGAGTGTCGCATCGCTACCCATTTCAACATTGGGGAGCTGAGCGGCAGTGAGGCCTTGGGCCAGAATTTCAATGTGACGGGTGATTGGCTCTCCGACACGCATCTTTTCCGGGTCGCTACTCCAGCTTTGAGAGAGTTCGAGGCGACTGGCGGGCAGCCATGGGCTCGCATCCGCTGGGCTGGCCTTGATGCTGATTTCAATGGCATCGCTGCGTAAACGGTGAATGCGGCCGCTATTATTGGAAAACGGATCAAACACATTTCGACGACCCCCGCTGACCCCAATGTTCCAACGCAAGGCGGGAATGGTCAGGGTGCCACTTTGTTGGGGGTAGATGGCGTAGCGGGATTCCACCACCACATAGGGACGATTTCCAATACGGGTTTGGTAGTCGAATTCACTCAATAACTCAACTCGCGCTCCGCTGATCTGCAAAGCTTCTGGATCAAAGCTGCTTAGGTTGACTGCACTGTACAGTTTTTGTGTGAAAATGATTTGTTCTTGAACAAAGGCGTCTTTTTTGTCGGCACTGGCTTCCAGGAAAATATCTTGCTGAGCCTGGTTCGGTGAGCTTTGCTTGCTGACCTTGATGGGAATCGCATCGGAATATTCGCCTTCGTATTCAAAGCTTGGAATGATCAGTTGGCCTTCGCGTTTTGGCCCCAGGGTCAATACCCATTCTGTGACGGATGTGACCTGGCCGTTCATGCTTTGATAACGGTTGCTTTTGTGTTGACGAAGAATGTCGAAATTCTGGGACAGCTCTTCAAAAGACGGGGCGCTAAAGGCGACTTGTTCGTCGACGGTGACGGTCAGGGTCAGAGTTTCGCTCATGGCAATGCTGTCTCTGTCCACTTTAGCTGTGATGCTCAGTGCCAGGCTGCTCATGCTCAGCGTCATTAAGCTCAAAGCGCATAGCCAGCGCCAAACCCAATGAGTCGCTTCTGGAATTTTAAGCCATTGTGTTGTGGTTGTGTTTTGCATCAGTCGAGTTGTGTTCATAAAGTGTCAATGTATTCAGCATGTCTTTTGGGATCTATGGGGTATCGATAGATTCCAATTCAGTAACGTTTGTGCGCGTCATTACTCGGGAGCTCAAGTTGGCCATTGCGATAGGCAATTTGCTTTTGGCGTTGCTCATGGAGAAATTTTCGACGCAAGAGGCCCGAGGGATCGTCAGGAACTTGTTTTAACCACTGTTCCAGCGCTTGCTTTTCTTCATCACTGAGCTCATCTGGATTTACTTCAGCCTGGCTTGATGGTTCGGTATCTGGCTGGTTTTCAGTTTCCTCGCCCTGTTGATTCTCGGCTTTTTGTTCTTCGGCCTTTTGTTGCTCGGCTTGATTTTGTTCTTGCTGTTCCTGTTCCTGTGATTGAGCGTCTTTTTCCTGTTCTTCGCCCTTATTCTGTTGTTGCTCTTGCTCAGCGTTATTTTGTTCCTGATCTTGTTGATCTTGCTGCCCGGATTGATTTTGTTGTTGTGATTCCGAGTTGTCTTGCTGCTGATTGTCCTGGTTTTGCTGGTTTTGCTGGTTTTGCTGGTCCTGATTGTTCTGTTGCTGCTGTTCTTGTTGTTGCTTCAGTTTTTCCATGATCTTCTTGTTGAATTTGGCATCTTCGTAATCAGGGTCTTGTGCAAGGGCGTTATCATAAGCGTTAATAGCCCCATCAATATCGCCTTTTTGCGCCAGAGCATTGCCGAGATTGTACTGTCCCTCGGCGCCTTCTTCTTTGGCAAAAGCTTTGGCGGCATCGTCGAAGTTACCACTTTCATAGTCTGAGCTGGCTTTCCACTGGGGATCTTCAAACAATTCCCGGGCGCGTTGGAAATCTTGCTCTTTGTAAGATTTCAGCGCGCGTTGATCTGGCGTTTGCCACAGGCTTTCCCAGGTATTCCTCAAGCTCGAGGAGCGTTCACTGTCGGGTTCTGTCTTTGTCGTTGGGGCTGTTTGCGCCATGGCACTGGATGTTGGCAGGGTGCTCAAGCTCGCGCTGATGACCAAAATAGGGAAAATGCTCAGTAGTCCACCACGACGGAACGCAAAGGGAAAGAGCAGCAACAGAGCCAGCGCAAACCAATGACCGTTATCTTGCCACTGGTCGAATTCCCGGTCGCTCAGGGCGCTTTCAGGGTGACCGGTGTCGTTTGAGGAAAGATCTTGCTGCCAGAACTGATCAAGACGTTGAAGGTCTTGTTCGCCGGCTTGCAACTGGACAAACAGACCTCCGTTTTCCTGGGCTAATTCGTGCATGATGTTGATGTCTGTTCTGGCGATGACAATGTTACCTTGGGAATCTTTCATAAATCCCTGGCCGCTGGGAATGGGGCCGCCGTCCTGGCTTCCTACGGCCATGACAGAGAGTCGGTAAGCCGTGCTGGACAGTTGATCTTCAATATCGCTAAGTGCGGCTTCAGCAACGCCGTCACTGAGTAACAAAATGTCGCCGTTTTGCAATCCACTATCGTTCAACAGTTGTATGGCCTGGTGGATGCCAGCTTCCACATTACTGCCTCGAATGGGCATGAGGCTGGGCTTCAGCACAGGCAATAGGTTGATAATCGTTTCCACGTCGTCTGTGAGGGGGGTGACCACGTGGGCTTCACCTGCGTAGGCCACCAGCCCGGTTTGCCCCTCTTTACGTTGTTTCAAAAGATCGATGAGTTTGAAGCGACTAATGGCCAGCCTTGATGGTTTGATGTCCTGGCTGTTCATCGAAGGGGAAAGATCCAACACCACAACCAGCGCATTTTGTTTTTGGATGACGGGTTGAGGGAGTTTTTCCCAACTGGGGCCCGCCAGACCGACAGCGCCGGCACTTAAAACCAGCGCCGCTAACCACCAGGGAAAGCGCCATTGTTTACCTTCGTTGTGGACCAGCATCTGGGATAGCAGCTGTGGATCCACCCATTGCTTCCAGGCCGATTGTTTGGAGAGCTGACGTTGGGCGAAATACACCATGACCGACAAAACCGGAATGAGTAACAATGCCCAGGGGCGTAGAAAATGAAACTCGTTTACACCGTCCATTAGTGCGCCTCACTAGAATGGGAAGATGAATGTTTTGAAATGAGATTCATCACAATGTTGCTGAGCAGAAGCAGGCTGAGCAGCAATAACGCGATGCCGAGCGGCCAATGGGTGAAAGACTTGTGTGGGCGGAAGGTTTCTTCGGCCTGCTCAATAGGTTCCAGTTCGTCAAGCAGCTCGTAAATGTTCTGAAGCTCTTCAGGATTGCGTGCGCGGAAATAACGACCACCAGTGAGTTGAGCAATTTTCTGTAGGCTTTCCTCATCCAAATCCAGTGATGGGTTAATTGTGCGGCTGCCAAAAGAGCTGCCAAATATTCCGGGCGTTGTCATCTGCTCCGCACCAACACCAATGGTGTAAATCTTAACGTGTGTCTGTTTGGCCAGCTCGGCGGCTTGCAGTGGAGCAACTTCGCCAGCGGTGTTGGCGCCATCGGTAAGCAATATCAACACTCGGGAATCAGCGGGGCGTTCACGTAATCGTTTAATCGCCAATCCGATAGCGTCACCAATGGCGGTTTTTTCTCCGGCAAAGCCCAGTTGCGCTTCGTCAAGCAGTTGTTTCACTGTTGATCGGTCGAAGGTCAATGGCGCCTGCAGGTACGCTTGAGTGCCAAATAAAACCAAGCCGAGACGATCGTGTTTGCGGCGTTCAACAAAATCTCCGACGACGGATTTAACGGCCCATAAGCGCGGCACTTGCTCATTTTCGATTTTCATGTCCGGGGTTTTCATGGAGCCGGAAATGTCGACCGCCAATAATAAATCCCGTCCACTGGCTGGCAGCTCGACAGGTTCACCAATCCATATAGGGCGAGCGCAGGCGAGTAAAAGGCATAGCCATATAATGCTCAGCAGCAGGATTTGCCACAACGGTGTTTGCTTGCTTTCCTGGCTTTGGGCCAGTTGCTGATAAAAGGGGACTCTCAAAGCCGCGCTGCTGTCCTGTTTGGCGGGCAGTATTTTTCTGAGCAAAAAAGGGAGTGGGGCCAGAGCGAAAACCCAGGGCCATAGAAACTCAAGCATGGGCCACCTCGTGGTGATGGCTCAGCCAATGTTGGCAGCCCAGAGTCAGTGGCTCGATGTTGCTGGCCTGCAGTTTGTCATCGGGCAAATAAGGGCCTTGCTTGAGAAGGGTAAAAACTTGATGATCGAGACTTTTGCAGTGTTGGCTTAAGAACTGCAACCACTGTTCCTCGCTCAGCTGTGCTGGATTCTCGGCAGGATAATTGGCTATGGCTACGCGTTTTAAAAGCGCATTACATTGCCGGATATAGTCCGCTTTGTTTTCCTGGGGGAACAGCGCTAATTCTCGCAGAGCCGATTTCGTCTGCTGATGTTTCAGGTAGCTCTGAGACTGTTTGTGTCGACGCCAATACCAGACAATAAAAACAAGCAGTGCAACAATCAAAAAGGCCAATAAATACCAACCGGGGGCAGGCCAGTTACTGGGTTCTGGAGGCAAATGAATTGGGCGCAGCTCAGCCAAAGGGTTGCCGGTTTGGATCGGTGCCTGGGCTGGGAGTTGCGCATGATTTTGTGCAAAAGCATTTGTCCCGACATTCAATAGACCTGCCGTGAAAGCCATCATTGTTTTATACATGACAGGCCCTCCGGGTTTTCTGTTTTGCAAAACGGCCTGCGAGCCAGCTTAGGGGATCATCGGTGGTTTGGCATTGCAATAGTTCAACTGCAGATTTTGCACAGGCTTGCGCCAGCAAATCCTGGCTTTTCATTTGTTGATCGGTAAAGCGATCCAACTCTGGGCCGCGTTGCAGCGTGCTGCGTTGCTCACCGTCGCTGATGCTGAGCCCCTGGAGTTGAGACAGGCGAGCTTCCAGTGGGTCACTGATTCGAATACAGCTCACGTCAATATGCCGGGCCAGACAATGCAGTTGGTGATGTGCCGCTTCATCAAAATCATGAAAATCGCTGAGAATAAAAACGGCACTGCCTGGGCGCGCCACACGACGACTGTCCAATAATATGTTCGCCATGCGGGTCTGTTCGCCTGGGGACGGTTGGGATTCCTGTTCGCACAGGGTATTCAGCAACTGCATCACTCGATGTTTGCTGCGAGCCGGACGGATATCGTGTTGCTGTTGGCCATCAAACACCAGGCCGCCAATACGGTCTTTATGATGAATGGCGGCCCAGGCCAGCTGCGCCGCCAGGTTGGCAAGCTGTACCGATTTAAAACGTTTTTGACTGCCGAAAAACATATTGGGGCGCAGATCACAAATCAGCAGCACCGGTCTTTCTCGTTCCTCACGAAACAGCTTGGTATGGGGAACTTGGGTGCGAGCCGTCACACGCCAATCGATGGTGCGAACATCATCACCAGCGTGATACTGGCGCACCTCCTCAAACTCCATGCCGCGACCGCGCTGGGTGGTTTTCTGTTGGCCGAGCAAAACCGAACGACTGTATTGCCGGCTGTAGATGTTGAGTTCCTGGGCCGGATGGCGCAGTTGCAACAGGCTGCTCAAGTGGCTTTGGGTGCCCTCGAGCTTCAAATCCAATGGGTTACTCATGGCGCAGGCTAGGCTACCGGAACCAGTTGCAGCAAACGGTCGATGACCTGATTGGGGGTAACGCCATTGGCCTCGGCCTCAAAGCTGAGTAGCAAACGATGACGAATCACATCGTGAGCGATGGCCTGAACGTTCTGAGGGCTGACAAAGTCTTGGCCATTCAGCCAGGCATGTGCTCGTGCACAACGATCAAGAGCAATGGTGCCACGAGGGCTGATGCCGAACTCGATCCAGTCGGCCAGCTGCTGGTCATAGGCGGATGGTTTACGCGTTGCGGCAGTGAGTTGGACAATGTAGTCCTCGACGGCGTCGGCCATATGAAGTTCAAGACACGCCTGGCGCATGGCGAAGATGTCTTGTTGGGATACAGGCTCAACTTGACGGCCTGTGACATGGCTGTCTTCCCTGCGGGTCAATTGCAGGATACGCTTTTCCGCCTCAGTATCGGGGTAGTCCACCTCTACGTGCATAAGGAAACGGTCTAGTTGGGCTTCTGGAAGTGGGTAGGTGCCTTCCTGCTCAATGGGGTTCTGAGTGGCCATGACCATGAAGAGTTGGGGCAGAGCATAGGTATTGCCACCAACGCTGATTTGTCCCTCAGCCATGGCCTCAAGCAATGCTGACTGTACCTTGGCCGGAGCACGGTTGATCTCGTCGGCGAGAACCAAGTTGTGGAAGATCGGGCCCGGCTTGAATTCAAACTCACCGTTCTGAGGTCGATAGATGTCGGTACCTGTGACGTCGGAAGGCAGTAGGTCGGGTGTGAATTGAATTCTTTGAAAATCGCCTTCGAGTCCGCTGGAGAGGGTTTTGATGGCTTTGGTTTTGGCCAAACCGGGAGCCCCTTCAACCAATAAGTGGCCGTTGGCCAAAATAGCGATCAATAATCGTTCACTCAGCTCGGGCTGACCAATGATTTGTTCATTGAGCCACTCGCTTAAATTGGCCAATTTGCCGCTATCTGTCATAAACCTGCCCTTATCGTCCTGTTTTTGTTTGTTTCTGCGGTTTAAATCAACCGTAAGTGTGTTCTTTGGCAATGGCCACTGAATCCACTGTGCATAGTGTTGCAGATGGTGCCATGACCTGGCTTTTTCAAGCGCTATGTGGCCTGCAATATTCAATCGTTCTTAATTGACCCGTGATTTTTGCGCCAAGTTCCATTTCTGTGAAAGCCAATTTTATTGATCCCGGAGTTTATGGGATATGGAGGACAAAAAAAACGCAATTTGGGGTGAGTTCGACTATTATTGTTCCTGGCGGGACGAGATGTTACTTGTGGTAATAAACTCCTCTTATTTCAGGCGTTTAGAGGATAAATTTCATATTTACACTTAATTAACATTATTTCCCTGAGATAGACCCCGATTTCGATAGGAAATTTGGCTGTATTAGGCGTATGCTGCGCCTTTTTAATCGCCTCTCTAATCAGACTTTTCAGCACGATAAAAACAAAGGTGAAGAGTCCAGACCGAAGAGTGGCGTATCAATCATTTCAGGCCTTGCCTGTTGCTCGCAAGGCCTTCAAACACGGCGATGACGGACCCACTGATGAGTGTATTAACGATTCACGACAAGGCAACTTTTATAGATCAGATCACCCAGGCCATTATGGCCCACCACCGGGGCGAGGAAGCCCAGTCATTGATTGACTTTGTGGCACTGTTTTATGACCAGTACCCGGTGACGGAGCTGAACGGTCGTAAAGTGTCAGACGTGTACGGTTCCAGTTTCGCCAATTGGCACTTTGTTCAAGAAAAAGCCAGTGAGCGTCCCAAGGTCCGTGTTTACAACCCAACCCTGGATCAAGATGGCTGGCTGAGTTCTCACACCATTGTGTCGGTGCTGCAAAATGATATGCCGTTCCTGGTGGATTCCATTCGTATGGAAATGAACCGCCGTAACATCGCGATTCATTCCGTGAAGAGTACCATTGCGTTTGTAAAACGGGATAAGGCGGGCAATATCGAGTCTTTCCGTCCGGCATCCGGGAATATCGCTGAAGACGAGCAGCGTGAAGCGCTGGTGTATCTGGAAGTGAATCGCTTAGTTGATGACTCAGCCTTGAGCGATTTGCAGCACTGTCTGGAAGATATTCTGGGTGATGTCGAAACCGTGGTCAGTGATTATGCGCCTCTGACGGCTCAACTCGAGCATGTCACGGATGAACTTAACAAAGCCGACAGCGATTACGACAAAGAAGGTTTGCAAGAAGCCGGCGAGTTTCTGGCTTGGTTAAACAGCCACTTCACCTTCCTGGGCTATTCTGAGTACGACTTGGTGGGTGAGGGTGAGCAACGTCGTTTGGAAGAAAATAAGAGCAAACGCCTGGGTTTGTTTCGTCGCCATGGGAAGCTCAATACCAGCCTTGATTGGGATCAATTCAACCCAGGTATGCAAGCGTTTTACACCACCGCGCAGTTGATTTCGTTCTCAAAATCATCCATGCGTTCACGGGTTCACCGTAATGCTTATTCCGATTATGTGGTGGTGAAGCGTTTTGATAAAGACGGCCACGCCTGTGGCGAGTCGCGCTTTATCGGTTTGTTTACGTCGGAAGTGTATTCTCAGAGTCCAACCCGAATTCCATTGATTCGCCAGAAAATTGCAGAGATTGTTGATGGTTCAGGTTTGTTACCCGCCAGCCACAGCTTTCGAATGTTCAATCTTGTTATTGAGGCAATGCCGCGTGATGAATTGTTCCAAAGCAGCATTGAGGACTTGTCTGAAACGGTTACCGGCGTTGCGCATATTAACGAGCGGCGCATGGTTCGCCTGTTTATGCGTCAGGACGCCTACGGCAAGTTTGTGAGCTGTCTGGTATACGTGCCACGTGATATGTTCAGTACTCGAGTGCGTCATGCGATTCAGAAGGTTATCGCCAATGCGATTGGCGCAATTGAATACGAATTTACCACGCATTTTTCTGAGTCGACCTTGGCACGAGTTCACATGGTCTTTAAGGTTGACCCGGCCACCCCTCTAAGTTATGACACCCGCAGCCTGGAAGAACGCATCGCCGAGCTGGCACGCTCTTGGGATGATCACCTGCTGTCCTCCTTAAGTGACACCTACGGTGAAGGTGTGGGGCACCAGTTATATGAAGAGTTTGATCAAGCGTTTTCACCTGCGTACCAATCGGCCTACGATGCACGCACAGCGGTTCAAGATATTGATACCTTGAATCAGCTGAAGGACGCCTCCGAAATTGCCATGAGTTTTTACCAGCCGATTGGCTCGGGCAAAAACGACGTGCGTTTTAAAGTGTTCCACCTGGATGAATTATTGGAACTTTCTGACGCGATTCCCGTGCTAGAACGCATGGGTTTGCGTGTGATCATGGAACATCCTTATCGCATCACTCGCAACAATGGCCAGGAAATTTACCTGCACGATTTTAATTTGCATTACGATCTTCCAGTGGAAGCTGAGTTTAATGCTGTGCGCGAGCGTTTCCAGGAAGCGTTCTCTGCAATTTGGAGCGGTGAGGCTGAAAGCGATGCATTTAACCGCTTGATTATTGGCGCGAATCTGAGCTGGCGTGAAGTCGCCATTTTGCGTGCCTATGCACGTTATATGAAACAGACGCGCTTTGCGGCGAGCCAGACATTTATTGCGAATACTTTGTCCAATCACACGGCAATTGCCAAGCAGCTGGTGGCTTTGTTTGAAGCTTACTTTAAGCCGGGCAATACAGAGGATGCTGAAAAGATTGAAGAAGCAATTCTTGAGTCTCTGGACAATGTAGCCAATCTGAATGAGGACCGAGTGATCCGCCGTTATCTCGATTTGATGCGCGGCACGTTGCGGACCAATTACTATCAAAATGACGAAGCGAGCGGGCAGTATAAGTCTTATATCTCGTTTAAATTCAGTCCTCGCGATATTGCTGATATTCCTGAGCCTCGCCCAATGTTCGAGATTTTTGTGTATTCCCCTCGTGTCGAAGGTGTGCACTTGCGTGGCGGCAAGGTTGCCCGTGGTGGTCTGCGTTGGTCTGATCGTTTGGAAGATTACCGTACCGAGGTTTTGGGTTTGGTTAAAGCCCAGCAAGTGAAGAACTCGGTAATCGTACCTGCCGGAGCCAAAGGTGGCTTTGTGTCCAAGCGCCCGCCGGCTGAAGGAGGACGTGAAGCATTCCTGGCTGAAGGTGTTGAGTGCTACAAGATTTTTATTCAGGGGCTGTTGGATGTGACGGACAACCTCGTAGAGGGTGAGATTGTTCCGCCGAAAAGTGTCGTGCGCCGCGATGAGGATGATCCTTATTTGGTTGTGGCCGCAGACAAAGGCACCGCCACCTTTTCTGACATTGCCAATGAAATTTCTATTCGCTATGGCCATTGGTTGGGCGATGCCTTTGCTTCTGGTGGCAGTCAGGGCTATGACCACAAAGGTATGGGTATCACGGCCAAGGGCGCCTGGGTTAGCGTACAGCGCCACTTTAAAGAGAAGGGCATTGATGTTCAGAAAGAAGACTTCAGTGTGATCGCCATTGGTGATATGGCTGGGGACGTATTCGGTAACGGTATGCTCTTGTCCGAGCACATTGCTTTGCAAGCAGCGTTCAACCATCTGCATATTTTTATCGATCCGAACCCTGATGTGGCGGCCAGTTTTGTTGAGCGCAAGCGCTTGTTTGAATTGCCTCGCTCGAGCTGGACAGATTATGAGAAAAAACTGATTTCGGAAGGGGGCGGTATTTTCGATCGCTCTGCGAAGTCAATCAAGATCAGCCCGCAGATGAAGCAGGCTTTCGATATTAAAGACAATTACATGACCCCCACGGATCTGATTAATGCCTTGCTGAAGGCGCCGGTCGATCTGATTTGGAATGGCGGCATTGGGACCTATGTAAAAGGCAGTGCCGAAAGCCATGCTGAAGTGGGCGATAAAGCGAACGATGGTCTGCGGGTAAATGGTTCTGAATTACGTTGTAAGGTATTTGGTGAGGGAGGGAACCTGGGTCTGACTCAATTGGGTCGAATCGAATACAGCAGAAACGGTGGCGCATGTAATACCGACTTTATTGATAATGCTGCCGGTGTTGATTGCTCGGACCACGAGGTTAATATCAAGATCCTGTTGGATGATCTGGTATCCAATGGTGACATGACCGGCAAACAGCGTAATCAGTTGTTGGCCGATATGACCGATGCCGTTTCGGATTTGGTTTTAAGCAATAACTATCGCCAAACCCAGGCAATCAGTTTGGCTGAATTCCAAACTACCTCTCGCATGGGTGAATATCGTCGTTTGATTAATCGCCTTGAATCGGAAGGGCGCTTGGTTCGCGAGCTGGAAAATTTGCCGGCTGAAGACATTTTGCAGGAGCGCCAGAGTCAGGGCGAAGGTTTGACCCGCCCGGAACTGTCGGTGTTGATTTCCTATGTGAAGGTGGCTCTTAAAGAGCTGCTGGCAGAGTCGGATATTGCTGAAGACGCGTACATGGAAGCGGCGATTGAAAATGCCTTCCCGCAAACCCTGCGTGAAGATTTTAAAGAGCAAATTTACAATCACCGACTGCGACGCGAAATCATTGCGACTCAAGTGGCCAATGATATGGTCAACAATATGGGCATCACGTTTACCCATCGTTTGATGGAGGCGACCGGTTCCGATGCTGGGCAGGTGGCCAAAGCGTACGTTGCGGCACGGGATATTTATCGCTTGCAGGATTATCGTAAGCAAGTTGCGGCCCTGGATTTTGTTGTTCCTGCCGAAATGCAATTTGAGTTACTCGATAACATGAACCGTCGTGTCCGCCGAGGGGCGCGTTGGTTGCTGCGCCATCGTCGTAGCCGTTTGAACCCAGGACAAGAAGTCCAGGAGTTCGCTACCGGCTTCAGCGATATTATCAGTGCCTTGCCTGAGGTTATGAGCGGTGATGCTTTAACGGAATGGCAGACCCGTTGTGCCGAGCTGGAAGGTGCAGGCGTGTCTGAATCCCTGGCCGCTGATGCGGCGGTGCGAGCAAATTTGTATTCGGGCCTGGATCTGGTGGATGCCCTGTCTGCCAGTGGTTCTCAGCCGAAGCATTTGGCTGATGTGTATTTCCGCTTGGGTGAGCATTTGGGGCTGCACGATGTGGCGCGTCGAATTCAGGAAGTGAAACCGAGAAATTACTGGCAGGCGATGGCCCGAGAATCCTTTATGGATGATCTGGAACAGCAAATGCGCAGCCTCGCGGTATCTTTCATCCGCTTGAGCCCAGAAGAGATGCCGATTGAAGATGTGCTGCATCTGTGGGACGAAGAGCACCGTGTGTTGGTCGATCGTTGGAAAGATATGATCGGTGAACTGCAAAATACGGCGACGGCGGATTTTGCGATGTTCTCCGTAGCCCTGCGCGAGTTGCTGGATCTGGCGCAGGCCAGTGAGCATTGCGAAACGTTGGTGAAGTGCAATCTGGAAGAAGCGTAAGACCTTGTTAAATGGGGCGGAGTTTTTCCGCCCCGACATACATCAATCCGCCTATGAGCAAACATTTTATCGTCGTTGATCTTTCGATCTCGCCGGAGGAATATCAGAAGCTGTACCGTTTTGCCATCAAGGATGTCCATGCCCGCAGTCGGGATGGGCGGAGTGTACGCTTCCCGGTGAATGTTCTGCGTCGCTTTGTGGGGCACAACGGTGTGCAAGGCGCGTTTCGGATCGGTTTTGATCACAACCATCGACTGTCCAGTTTCGAGCGTCTAAGTTAAGTCTCAGCGTAAACCCGCTTGTCTGCGGGTTTTTAATCCGCTGCGCGGCTGTTAAAATGGCCGCAATTCGAATCAGGACTCTTTTCATGTACTCTTTGCTCCGTAAATGCCTCTTTGCCCTCGACCCAGAATACTCTCATGAGCTAAGCCTCGATTGTCTTGGTGCTGCTCAACGTCTCCATCTTTTGGATAAATTTGTACAGAGTCCGGCGGACAATCCTGTTGAGCTGTTTGGCCTTAAATTTCCAAATCCTGTCGGCCTGGCCGCCGGTCTCGATAAAAACGGTGACTACTTCAATGCCTTAGGGCAACTCGGTTTTGGCTTTGTGGAAATTGGGACCATCACACCTCGCCCCCAAGGGGGTAACCCAAAGCCGCGCTTGTTTCGCTTGGAAGAGGAACGGGCCATCATTAACCGCATGGGCTTCAATAACAAAGGCGTTGATTACCTCGTGGAGCAGGTGAAGAAACGTCAGTTTTCAGGAGTTTTGGGCATCAACATCGGGAAGAACAAAGAGACCCCTGAAGAAGAAGCCTTATCGGATTATCGGATTTGTTTGGAGAGAGCGTACGCTCTTGCAGATTATGTGACGGTGAACATATCTTCTCCCAATACTCCTGGCCTGCGCGATCTGCAGTTTGGGGACAATCTCAAGCGCTTGTTGGAAGGTCTGAAGGAAAGCCAGGGGCGTCTCGCGGATGAACATGGTCGCAAGGTGCCTATATTGGTGAAGATTGCACCGGATATGGATGACGAGGCGATTCAGTCTGTCGCGGGCACCATCAAGGCAGCTGAAATGGAAGGGGTGATTGCGACCAACACCACCATCGGGCGCGAAGGTGTTGAAGACAGTGATTATGTCGGCGAGGCGGGCGGGCTGAGTGGGTCTCCGCTAACGGACAAAAGCACCGAGGTCATCGCCAGCTTCTACCAGGAACTAGGCGACGATACGCCTATTATTGGTGTTGGTGGGATTGATTCTGCCGCTGCGGCTATTGCGAAGTTAGAAGCCGGGGCAAAACTGCTGCAGATCTATTCCAGCTTTATTTATCAAGGGCCGCAGTTGATTCGCGATGTGGCTGATGCTTACCAAACTCACCAAAGCAATCAATAAGTTTAGCTTTTCATTTTGAGCGGACCTAAAAAAGCAAACGCCAAAGGCGTTTGCTAAGTGGGGATGTGTTAGAGAAAAACGAGAAGAAAGCTGGGCCGCCTGTGCTGGAGTGGCCCTTCGTGCTCACATATTGCTGATTTTCTGTGCTTGTGCCATGCGGTTAAAGCCGTTCCAATGATCTTCACGGCCTTCACGCCATCCATTTATCCAATGTTGTCGCGCTGCGCTATTTTCATGTGGGCAGCTGCTGCGGGATTTTTCTTCAATACCGGCTTGGTAGCCTTTGTTAAACGCTCTGTTAAATGGATCGCGCTTGCTTCGTTTCATTATATTAATCACCTCATGCTTATTTTTAGGTTTGCATCTCATGTGGAGGCAAACATCGATTCGGGATTTAGGGGGCTCCTGTCTAATAATGAATTGATGATATTGATTGGATTACACGCTGCCTTTTTGTTCACCTTCGCTAATGGAATGCCGTCGGGCTGTTTTTAGAGTGTGCTCTTTGTTGAGCGTTTGAACAGTCCTGTTCAGCGGATTCTTCAACTGCCTGGCCAAGTCACTGATTGAGGGTGTTCACCGAGAATCAATGTCGAGGTTTGAGGTGTCAGCAGCTCTAGCCGGTTGAGTAAGTTTCCTGAACCGGATAACTAGTAAAGCAAAAAGTGAATAAACTGCAAACGGCTAATTTCTTATATGCCACTAGGAAAACTGAATTTTTTGCTATAGAGGATTAGGTGCCTTGCGCACAATCTATACAATATCGCCGATGTTGATGACATTTACAGTGCGGGCGCTCAAAAAGCGATCAGTCTGAGCCTTGTTACCGAATTAGCCGCTGTGTCATATGGTGACAGTAGTCGATGAAATGCAAGGGCCCATATCGGGCTCGCACATAGAATTTAGGAGCCATTCACGGGATAATGCGCGGCTTGCCCTGATTCTGGGCTGGTGTGCGCCCAGTTAGGGCTTTCGATGTAAAAAGGTATTTAAGTGACAGAAAAACGATCAGGGCGAAGCCCCGAGGCGGCCACCGCGGAGAAGCGTGGTCCGAAACCTTCCCCAAGTGAGAGCTACGCATTCTTTGCGACCTGTGCAAAAGGGCTTGAAGAGCTGCTATTGGCAGAAATCGAAGGCCTGGGGGCCGGGCCCGCACGGCAGACCGTCGCAGGGGTTTACTTCGGTGAGCTCGCAGAGCGAGATTCCTTGGAAGGAGCCTATCGTGTCTGTCTTTGGTCGCGATTGGCGAATAAGGTGCTATTGCCGTTAAAAAGCTTGCCCGCCAATACGGCCGATGCGATGTATGACGCTGCCGCCGGTATTCCTTGGGAGGAATATCTCAGCCCAAATGGCAGCTTGCTCGTGGACTTTATTGGAACAGACCGGGTTATCAATAATAGCCAGTTCGGCGCCTTGAAAATTAAAGATGCTGTGGTAGATCGTTTGCGTGATCGGTTCGGTTCTCGCCCCTCTGTCAGTAAACAATATCCAGATCTTCGTATTAACGCACGTTTGCATCGTGGCAAAGTGGCCTTGAGCCTCGATATGTCCGGCGATAGTCTGCATCGTCGTGGTTATCGCCAACAGCAGGGATTGGCACCATTAAAAGAAAACCTTGCCGCTGCAATTCTGTTGCGAGCCGGATGGCCTCGAATGGTGGCTGATGCGCGCACACAAGGCACAGTTGAGCGTTTGGCGCTGCTCGACCCTATGTGCGGTTCTGGCACCATTTTGATCGAAGGGGCTTTGATGGCAGCTGACATTGCTCCGGGTTTGGCCAGACCAACCTTTGGTTTTGAAAGTTGGTTGAACCATCAAAGCGATGTCTGGTTAGCTATTCGAGAAGAGGCGCTCAAACGGCGCCAGCAGGGGATGGCTTTGGCAATGCCGCAGTTCCTGGGTTTCGATCAGGATGCCAAGGTATTGCGTGCCGCAAAGTTCAATGCCCAGCGCGCCAAGTTAGAGCGTCATATTCAATTCACTTTGCAGAGTGTTGAGCACCTGGCCGTACAGCAGCTCAAAGATATTGACCACGGTCTGGTGTTGAGCAATCCACCTTATGGCGAGCGCCTCGGTGAGATCGATACGCTTGGAGAGTTGTATCGAGGCTTAGGTGATCGCCTGAAAGAATGTTGCGAAGGTTGGCAGTGTGGCGTGTTTACAGGCAATCCTGAGCTCGGTAAAACGATGGGTTTACGAGCGCACAAACGCTACAAAATGTTTAACGGCCCATTGCCCAGCGAGCTTTTATTGATTCGTGTTGAAAGCAGTCAATTTGTCAATGCGCCGCCAAAAGCGATTGCTCCTAAAGCCACTGAGTTACAAGGCGGAGTATTGTATCGTCCTCGGGAAGAATCAGAACTCAGCGATGGCGCGGTGATGGTGTTGAATCGTTTGCGCAAAAACTTGAAGTCTCTGCGTAAATGGGCGAAGGCCAGCGAGATCGACTGCTATCGAGTCTATGATGCGGATATTCCAGAATATGCCGCTGCAATTGATGTTTACGGTGAATACTGGCATGTGCAGGAGTATCAAGCGCCTCGATCTATCGATGAAGATAAGGCCAAGGAGCGTTTTCAGGAAATGGTTGATGCCATCGTGAGCGGTTTTCAGCTCAATGATGAACAGATTTCTGTTAAGCAACGTCGTCGACAGAGTGGCAAGAAACAGTATGAAAGCCATCGTGACAGGGATGAGGAGAGGCGCAGTAAAATCACTGTCAATGAGGGCAGGGCTCAGCTTGCTGTGAATCTTTGGGATTATCTCGACAGTGGCGTTTTTCTCGATCATCGCCTGGTGAGAAAAGAAGTAGCCGAACTCAGTTATGGAAAACGCTTGCTGAATCTGTTTTGTTACACCGGCACAGTGACGGTTCAAGCGGCCTTGGCTGGGGCGCACTCCTCGGTGAGCGTGGATATGTCGCGCACCTATATCGATTGGGCTCGGGAAAACCTTGAGTTGAACAATATATCCGAATCCCGACATGCGCTGGTTCAGGAAGATTGCTTTACCTATTTGAATAATTGTCGTGAAGCGTTTGATGTGATCATGTTGGATCCGCCAAGCTTTTCGAATTCCAAGCGCATGAGCAAAGTCCTGGATATTCAGCAAGACCATGTGGGGCTGATTAAGCGCTGTATGGACTTGTTAAAACCGGGTGGCGTTTTGGTGTTTTCGAATAATTTGCGCAGTTTTAAACTTGACTATGAAGCCTTGGATAAGTTTGACATTGACGACTTTAGCGCGGCTTCAATCGACAAGGATTTTCAGCGTAATGCCAAAATTCATCAGTGCTGGTTAATACAGGCGAAATAAAACCGCTATGGCAAAAGAGTTTCAGATTGAATCAAGTTATGAACCAGCCGGGGATCAACCCAAGGCGATAGCCGGATTGGTGCAGGGAGTAGAAGACGGTCTCTCGCACCAAACCTTATTGGGCGTAACGGGTTCGGGTAAGACCTTTACGATCGCGAATGTTATCGAGCGCCTGGGGAAACCCACCATGATTATGGCGCACAACAAAACCTTGGCCGCACAGCTTTATGGGGAGCTGAAAGAGTTTTTCCCCAATAACGCGGTTGAATATTTCGTGTCGTATTACGACTATTATCAACCGGAAGCTTATGTGCCGTCTTCGGATACCTTTATCGAAAAGGATGCCTCAGTAAACGAGCATATTGAGCAGATGCGTTTGTCGGCTACTAAAGCATTGATGGAACGCAGTGATGCCGTCATTGTGGCAACGGTCTCGGCCATTTATGGTCTGGGTGACCCGGACGCCTATTTGAAAATGGTCCTGCACCTGACACGCGGCGCCGAAATCGATCAGCGCGAAGTTCTGCGTAAGCTTGCTGAACTGCAATACACCCGCAACGATGCGGATTTCCGTCGTGCAACGTATCGTGTGCGGGGAGATGTCATTGATATTTACCCGGCTGATTCCGATCGAGAAGCGTTGCGAGTAGAACTCTTTGATGCCGAAGTTGAACAGTTGTCCCTGTTTGATCCGTTAACCGGTGAAATTCTTTCTAAGGTTCCGCGCTTTACGGTTTATCCGAAGTCTCACTATGTTACTCCCAGGCAGCGAATTCTGGATGCGGTCGAGTCGATCAAAGCGGAATCCACCGAGCGACTCAGTCAGCTGCGTGAAAACGGCAAACTGGTTGAAGCTCAGCGTCTGGAGCAGCGGGTTAAGTACGATGTGGAAATGATGCAGGAACTGGGTTACTGCACGGGCATTGAAAACTACTCCCGTTATTTATCGGGTCGAGATCCGGGTGAGCCGCCACCGACATTGTTCGATTATTTGCCCGACGATGCCCTGTTGGTGATTGATGAATCCCATGTGACGGTTCCGCAGATTGGTGCAATGTACAAGGGGGACCGATCGAGAAAGGAAACGCTGGTCGAGTACGGTTTCCGTTTGCCGTCTGCTCTGGATAATCGCCCCATGCGTTTTGAGGAGTGGGAGACGGCATCGCCCCAAACAATTTTTGTTTCAGCCACCCCGGGTAAGTACGAAGAGGAATACGCCGGGCAGGTGGTTGAACAGGTTGTAAGGCCTACCGGTCTTTTGGACCCTGTTCTGGAAGTGCGACCAGCCTTGAACCAAGTGGATGATGTGCTTGGTGAGATCAAGCGCGTTACTCAAGGTAATGAGCGTGTGTTGATCACGACACTGACCAAGCGTATGGCTGAAGATCTCACGGAATACCTTGAAGAACACGATGTGCGTGTCCGTTATCTGCACTCGGACATTGATACGGTAGAACGTGTTGAAATTATTCGAGACCTGCGCTTAGGTGAGTTTGATGTGCTGGTGGGTATCAACCTGTTGCGAGAAGGTCTGGATATGCCCGAGGTGTCTTTGGTGGCCATCCTGGATGCTGACAAAGAAGGCTTTCTGCGCTCCGATCGATCATTGATCCAAACCATTGGCCGGGCGGCTCGTAATGTGAACGGTAAGGCAATCCTGTACGCCGATCGTATTACTGGCTCCATGCAGCGAGCGATGGATGAAACAGAGCGTCGTCGGGCCAAGCAGATTGAACACAATGAAAAGCTGGGTATTCAGCCTAAAGGTATCGTTAAAAATATTGCGGATATTCTCGAGGGAGCACATGTTCCTGGGCGTGCCAAGAAGCGTGATCGAGTGGCTGAAAAGTCAGGCCGCTACCAATTGGAGAAAGGTGATGATCCTTGGGTGCTGATTAAAGAACTGGAGGAGAAGATGATGCAGCATGCGAAAGACCTCGAGTTTGAAGATGCAGCACGCCTGCGTGATGACATTCAACGTTTAAAGGCTCAGGTATAACGACTGTCGCGCCAAAGAAGCCTCGCTCTCGACTTAGGCGAAATGTCACAAAAGTGACTTTTCGCCTGAAATTCTCTAAAATGCTCCCGCTTTACGCATCCTAAGGGGTGGCTCTGAACTAAGAGCCTGAGATGTCTCTCGCAGCATTGCCTGTTTGCGAACTGGACAAACCCTTTGAACCTGATCCGGACAATGCCGGCGTAGGAATAGGAAGGCCATACTGGCGCCTGTCAGTTTTTAACCATCGTATTACCCCGCAGCAAACCGGGTCTCCCTTTTACACCGATGTGTCGGTATTGGAGACTTGACATGGCCCAAAGTGCCCAACCTTTTTTGAAACCCCTCGCGTTCGCTTGCCTGTGTGCAAACTCACCGTTGCTTTTTGCTGAGAAGAGCATTGAGGAAGTGCTGGTTACGGCCGATTTTCGTGACAGCAAACTTACCGAACTGGCCGCCAGTGTGGATGTGATTGCTCACGACCAGATTGAGTTGCAGGAAGCTCGTCACATTGAAGCGTTACTGAATGCCATTCCTAATGTGAATTATTCATCTGGCGCTTCACGCGGCCGTTTTTTCCAAATTCGTGGTATTGGTGAGCGCTCCCAATTTGTTGAACCGGTCAACCCTTCTGTGGGAGTGTTGGTTGATGGCATTGATATGAGTGGCATCGCGGGAGCGGCTACTTTGTTGGATACCCAGCAGGTAGAAGTTTTACGCGGTCCGCAGGGGACCTTGTATGGTGCGAATGCTCTGGCGGGTTTAATCAACATCAAGAGCCAGGAGCCCAGTGATGAATTCACCGGCCGACTGAAGGCCAGTGTTGCTGAATTTAATACACGACAGTTGGCTGCGGTTATGTCTGGCCCGATCAGTGATACGGTGAGTTATCGAATTGCGACTCAAGACGAAGAAAGTGATGGTTATATGGAAAACCGTCATCTGGGGCGCGATGATACTGCTGATATCGATGAAAAGACGGTGCGTGCAAAATTGCGTATCGAGCCAAGTGATGAGCTGCGCTTGGATCTGACCGCCCTCTACGTGGATGTCGATAATGGTTATGATCATTTCACTCTTGATAACAGCCGCAACACCTTGTCTGACGAGCCGGGTCATGATCGTCAGGAAACAAAAGCGGTTTCCGCGCAGTTGAATTGGCAGTTCTCCGAGACAATGATTTTAGATGGCAGTATCAGTGTGGCCGATTCTGATCTGGAATATGGTTACGACGAAGACTGGACCTTTGTGGGTATTCACCCGGACGGCTATTCGTCCACCGATAATTACCTGCGCGAGCGCGATACCAATACCGCGGATATTCGCTTGATGTCCTCCGATCAAGGCCGTATGTTCAATGGCAGTAGTGACTGGTTGATCGGTTTTTATGCTTTTGATCAGGATGAAAGCCTGCGTCGTCAATATACGTATTTGAGCAGTGATTTTCTTAGTGACTTTTCCACGGAGCGTCAGGCTATTTATGGCCAGCTAGACAGCGATCTCAGTGATGATTTATACCTGAGTGTCGGGGCTCGTTTTGAAAAACACCGTAATCGTTATGATGACAGCAATCAGGTGAGCGCCCATTCCGATGAGGACTTATGGGGTGGAAAGGTCTCATTGAGTTACCATCATAGCGACAATGGCAGCACTTACGCATTGATCTCACGTGGTTATAAATCCGGTGGCTTCAATACCGATGGCAGTTTGCCGGCTCAATTCCGAAGCTTTGATACCGAAGTTCTGTGGAACTATGAATTGGGCTATAAGTTTGCGAGTGAGGTGAGCAGTGTGCAGTTGGCGTTCTTTTATCAGGATCGCGAAGATGTGCAGATCAAAAGCTCCAACGCGGTACCGCGCCCGAATGGCAGTACCGAGTTTGTCGATTTTATTGACAACTCCGCCGATGGCGAAAGTTACGGCCTGGAGTTGAGCAGTCAATGGAAATTGAGTGAATCATTGGATGCGTTTGCCAATATTGGTTTGCTGGAAACTGAGCTGAACGATACTTCTTTAACCCGCAATGGCGGTGAAGTGGCCCATGCACCAACGTATCAGGCGGCGCTTGGATTTACTCTTGATCTGGGGCAGGGCTGGTTCACCAGCGCCGATGTTCAGGCGAAGGATGAATTCTATTTTTCGGACAGTCACGATGCCCAGTCTGAATCTTTTGTGTTGTTTAATGCCAAGTTGGGGTATCGCCAGTTTGACTGGGAAGTGAGCCTCTGGGGCAAGAACCTGGGAGATGAAGATATACGCACTCGTGGTTTCAGTTTTGGTAATGATCCACGTAACGGTTACGCAGGTGCGGAGTACTTCCAGTTTGCCGCGCCGAGACAGATTGGCGTCAGCGGTGAATATCGCTTTTAAAACGTGATGAGATGGCTATACAAAGCCTGCGAATTTGCAGGCTTTTTTTCAAAAGGAGAGGCTTATGAAACTCACAGTAGATATCAGTCTATACCCTCTGAAAGATCACTATATTCCACCGATTAAAGAGGTTATTGCCGGCTTTGAAAGTCATGACGGCGTCACAGTAGAAACCGGCCACACGGCTACATTGTTGACGGGTGATTTTGATGAGGTAATGGCAGCGGTTCAAGCAGAAATGAAACGTTCTTTTGAGGCGTATGGGCAGCTGGTGTTTGTGGCCAAGTTTATCGGCCGCGACGTGAACGACCCTTGGGACAAAAGCCCTTTCGGTGGATAATGCTTATCGGTAATTATTGAGAGCGGAATGCTTTATGCCTGAATGGATTAATACCCTGTGGTCGCAAGTACAGGGGATGGCTGCATGGGAGCTGCTTGCGGTTGTATGTGCTCTGGTTTATCTGGCGCTTGCAATGCTGGAAAAGATCAGCTGTTGGTATTTCGCCTTTGTCAGCACTGCCATTTATACGGTGATATTTTGGAAGGTCAGCTTGCTGATGGAGTCGGCCTTACAAATTTACTATCTGATGATGGCAGTGTTCGGTTGGTATCAGTGGCGCAAGCCCAAAGGCGAAGCGGTAGCCTTGGTGATTCATTGTTGGACCTGGCGCCAACACGCGTTGGCGATTGCATTGATTCTTCTACTGAGCTTGCTAAGTGGTGTGTTATTGCAACAGTTCAGCCAGGCCGCTATGCCATTTCTGGATTCTTTCACGACTTGGGCTGCCGTTGTTACCACTTATATGGTGGCGCGCAAAGTGTTGGAAAACTGGATTTACTGGTTTGTGATTGATGGCATTTCTATTTATCTCTATCTGGATCGCGGTTTGATGTTTACAGCGGCGTTGTTTGTACTTTACGAAATTATGGTGGTGTTTGGTTTTTGGCATTGGCGAAAACAAATGCAAGAGCTTCACCCGTCAGCCGAACGACAGGCAGCCTGAATGAGTCGGGCGCCGTCATTGACTGAGCGTCAAGCGCTGTTGGCGTTGTTGCCTGAGCCCTGGTGTGATGGCGACTATCAGTTATCTGCATTGCCCAGCGAAAGCAATGACAATTATTTATTGTCTATTCAGGGAAAACCCAGTTTGGTTCTGCGTCTTGCAAAAGCGGATGCACGGAGTTTGGGTGTGAACCGTTCCCAGGAACAGATGCTCTACGTGTGGGCGGCCGAGAAAGGTTTGTCTCCAACGCTGTTATGGGCCGATAGATCCAAAGGCATTATGCTCAGTGAGTATTTTGCGGATGCAGATCATCACACTCCTGTTTTTATTGATTCCCTGGCAGAGCAACTTGCAAGGTTGCACGCTACACCACCTGACGCATTACCTTTTGAGGTAAACACTCGCTGCATTCTTGAACATATTTCGGGTTACCGAAAGCGTTTGAATGACACTTTGCGTGCTGATTGTGATTTGAATCCCGATATGGATGTTGCTTTTGAAGTCGCTGAGAAACGGTGGTTGGAAATGACAGAGCCATCGTGTCTTTGTCACAGTGATCTTCATCGGGATAACATTTTGTTTCATGAGGGCAGGGTATTTTTTCTCGATTGGGAATACACCGCCTATACTCCCGCTATTTTGGATATCGCCAGCCTGGCCCAGAGCTACGCTTGGGATGCTCAACAGCTGCAACGTTTTTATTCCCGTTACCTGCGTGCACAGGCGATACCGGAGCAAGATCAACAAGAACATTTCCAATGTCTGCTCAACGAGCTGCCGGTAGCGCGTTTTCTATTGGCTCTGCAATCATACTATTGGTCGATGCTTCACTACGGTACAGGGAAGCACAGTTCTCAATACCATTCGGCTCTGATGCTGGAAGCCCGAAACGTGTCGGCCAGGATAGATTTCTGAGCTGGAAACCGTAATCAGGTTCGACGATAACGAATCTGGGCCAGGCGCCTCTCTCCCGCGTTCATTCACTGGACAAAATGACAGTTTCAGCCCAAAGTTGTGAGAACTCTGTGATAGTTGCTTTGTATCATGACCGCCATACGAGATGCAGTGGTCCTAAACTGCTCTGAACCAGGGGTAAACACAGCTTCGGCTGTGCTGGGAATGTATCATGGGCACCGCTTACGTGGGTAAGAAGTAAGCAATTGAGGCTGAATTGGAAGAAAAGGTAGTGATCGATGGAAAACAAAAAGATTCTCATTGTTGAAGATCAACAGGATATCGCGGATTTGGTGCGTTTGCATCTGGGCGATTTGGGAGCGGAAGTGACCCATGCCGTTGATGGGCATGAAGGCATGCGTATGGCCTGTGCGATGGACTGGGATTTGATGATTTTGGATATCCAGTTGCCAGGACCTTCCGGTCTGGAAATCTGCCGTGCCGTGCGCTGGAACGAGGCCTTTGTTCCCATTCTGCTGCTGACCTCGCGTTCAAGTGAGTTGGACCGTGTCCTGGGCTTGGATATCGGTGCGGATGATTACATCACTAAGCCATTCAGCGTTATGGAACTGATCGCTCGTATCAAGGCAGTATTTCGCCGTGTCGAGGCCTTAGAGCCCAAAGAGCAGCAAGTGACTGAGAGTATCGATCTTGGCCGTCTGACCATTAATGACGAATTGCATCAGGTTCGTCTGGGGGAAGAGCTGGTGGACCTCACTGCTCGAGAGTTTGATCTGCTGCGCCATTTTGCTGCACAGCCTGGTCGTGTATTCCGCCGTTCAGAGTTGCTGGACAGTGTTTGGGGTTATGGCCACGATGGGTATGAGCACACGGTTAATTCACACATTAACCGCCTGCGCGCCAAAATTGAAAAGGATCCGAACAATCCCGAGATTATCGTGACGGTATGGGGTGTGGGTTACAAACTGGAAGCACAAGCCTTACAGGCATCCTGATCAGCCACGACCTGTTAAAAAGACTGTAGAGTTTATGAATCAAGAAGAACAATCCGTAAAACTGATGCGTTCAAGCATCTTCAGTACGCTGAGCGCCAAGTTATCTCTGGCGCTGGTGCTGATCGTGGCGACTTTGGGTATTGGCGTATTTGTTGCCAGTCAGGCCTGGATGCGAGTTTACTACGACGAGCTGACCCAAAAGCTTAATTTTGATATCGCGAAATACGTGAATGGCGAGTATCAATTGATACAGGACGAGTCTAACACGCCGAGCACGGAGGCCATTAAACAAGTGGCCCACGTAGCGATGGTGGTTAATCCGGTCGTCGAAGTGTATTTATTGGATGTGCACGGACATATTATTGGCCACGACTTGCCGCCGGACTCGGTTTTGCTCAAGCAGGTGCCCATCGAACCCATTCAGGCCTTTATCAATGGAACGGAAGAGTTTCCGCTACGTGGGCAAGATCCCCGACAGCCTGATGTTGAAAAAGTGTTTTCTGCTGCGGCCATTGAAAACGATGGGCAGCTGCAGGGGTATCTGTATGTGATTCTCGGCGGGCAGGCCTACGATAATATCGGCGATGGCCTAAAAGACAGCTACAGCCGAACCATGGTGTTTACGGCGATTGCTTTGATCACCTTGGTGGCGGTATTGACAGGTCTGTTGGTTTTCCGGCTGCTGGTACGTCGTTTAAGTGCTCTGAGTCATAAGATGCATAACTTTGCTCGTCATGAACTGCCTCAGGTCGCTACAGACCCGATTCAGCAGGCGGTCGCAAAGGACGAAATTGAGCTGTTGCAGCTGACCTTTGGGTCGATGTCAGGTCAGATCAAACAGCAATTCGAATTGTTGAGAGAGGCGGACGCGACTCGCCGCGAACTGATTTCCAATGTTTCTCATGATTTGCGCACGCCATTGGCGACCATTCAGGGGTACCTTGAAACCCTGTTGATTAAAAACGGCACCTTGAATGAAGCCGAGCGCCTGGAATATTTGAATACGGCGATGAAAAGCTCCCGCCGTCTGGGACAGCTGATTGGGGATCTGTTCGAATTGTCCAAGCTGGAATCCAATCATACGCGTCCAAACTTCGAACGTTTCTCTTTGGCAGAGTTGGTGTTCGATACCGCACAGGAGTTTCGTCTAGAGCTGGAAGCGAAGCAAATCAAGCTCGATATTCACAATGAGCAGAATAATGCTTTGGTGTTCGCAGACATCAGTTTGATGCAGCGTGTTTTCGAAAACCTCTTACGGAATGCGATTGCCTATACGCCTGAAGGCGGTTTAATCCAGCTGGGGATCGTTGCAGATCCGAACAGTCCCCAGAAGATCAAGGTGACGGTTGGTGACACTGGAAGAGGGATCAGTGAGGAAGACTTGCCGTATATCTTCGACCGCTTCTACGCGAATCCAGATCGCAGTCGCGAGGACGTTAGCTCGACAGGGCTGGGCTTGGCCATCGTGAAGCGCATTATGGATATCCACGAAGCCAATATTCAGGTGAAATCCAAGATCAACCAGGGCACCCGCTTTGAGTTCGCCCTGCCGAAAGAGCAGGCGGCATAAGGCCTCAATGACTTTCAGCTCAGAACGGTGTTGTTCTGTATAACTGGGCACTTTCGGTGCCCAGTATTCCTTTAAAAAATACCCAATATAAAACCTATAAATTCGCCAAATAAAGCTAGCTTCCATAGAATTTGTGTGTGATACCTATATTAAGACTGTGGAGGCAATACCCGTGAGCGAAAGAATCCAGCAAGGTGGCTTGCAAATTGATGCGGCACTGTATCGCTTGATCGAGGAGCAAATTGCTCCAGGTACCGGCGTGAACACCCAAGATTTCTGGCAGGCTTTTGAGGCCATCATCACGGATCTGGCCCCGAAGAACAAAGCTTTATTGGCCAAGCGTGAAGATTTCCAAAGCAAAATCGATGCCTGGCATCAAGAAAACCCGAAAGGCGACTTTGCCAGCTATAAACAGTTTTTGCTGGATATCGCTTATCTGCTTCCCGAGGGCGGTGATTTTGCTGTAAGCACTGAGAATGTTGATACTGAGATTGCCGAACAGGCGGGCCCTCAGTTGGTGGTGCCGGTTAAGAACGCCCGTTTCGCCCTGAATGCTTCCAACGCCCGCTGGGGCAGTTTGTACGATGCTCTCTACGGCACAGACGCGATCAGTGAGAGCGGTGGTGCGGAAAAAGGCCGTGGCTACAATCCGATTCGTGGGGCAAAGGTTATTGAATTTGCTCGTAAGCACTTGGACCAGGTGGCGCCTTTGCATTCTGGAAGCCATCAGGAATCCGCGGCTTACAGCGTTGAAAACGGTGAGCTTCAGGTGAAACTCAGCGATGGCAGTGTGACCGGCTTGGCCCAAGCAGAGAAGTTTCAGGGCTATCAAGGTGATGCATTGCACCCAAGTGCTATTCTCTTGAAAAACAATGGCTTACATGTCGAAATTCAAATTGATTCTAGCCACAATGTTGGCAAAGATGACCCCGCCAATGTGAAAGATTTGCTGGTTGAAGCGGCGGTTACCACCATTATGGACTGTGAAGATTCCGTTGCTGCGGTTGATGCCGAAGATAAAGTTGAGGTGTACGCCAATTGGTTGGGCCTGATGAAGGGTAACCTTGAGGACAGCTTTGAGAAGGGCGGCCAGATGATGACGCGTCGACTGAATGCCGATCGCTTCTATACTCGCCCGGACGGAAGCGAGTTGCGTCTGCCTGGCCGTAGCCTTTTGTTTGTGCGTAACGTTGGCCATCTGATGACCAATGATGCGATTTTGGACAAGGACGGGAATGAAGTGCCGGAAGGCATTATGGATGCGATGGTGACCTCTCTGGCCGCTATGCACGATTTACAGCGTGATGTGAACGATCGAGAAGCGCGCGGTAACTCCCGCACAGGTTCGGTTTATATCGTGAAGCCCAAAATGCATGGCCCGGAAGAGGTGGCCTTTGCCTGTGAATTGTTCTCCCGTGTGGAAGATGCCTTGGGCCTGCCGCGTAACACCTTGAAAGCGGGGATTATGGACGAAGAGCGTCGCACTACCGTTAACTTGAAAGAGTGTATCCGTGCGGCCTCAGAGCGTGTGGTCTTCATTAATACCGGCTTCCTGGATCGCACGGGTGACGAGATCCATACCAGCATGCTGGCCGGTGCCATGATTCCAAAGGCAAAAATGAAACAGCAGCCGTGGATCAACGCCTATGAAGACTGGAATGTCGACAATGGTCTGGCCTGTGGCTTACAAGGTAAGGCCCAAATCGGGAAAGGCATGTGGGCAATGCCAGACGAAATGGCAGCAATGTTGGAGCAGAAAATCGGGCATCCCAAATCCGGCGCTAATACGGCCTGGGTTCCGTCGCCAAATGGCGCGACTTTGCACAGCACCCATTACCATCAGGTGAATGTTATTTCTCTGCAGGATGAATTGAAGCAGCGTCAGCGCGCCAGCCTGGATGACATTCTCACTGTACCTGTAATGGCAGACGCCAGCACCTTGAGTGCTGAAGAGGTTCAGTCCGAGCTGGACAATAATGCACAAGGCATTCTGGGTTATGTTGTGCGTTGGATCGATCAGGGCGTGGGATGTTCCAAGGTGCCGGATATCCACAATGTGGGTTTGATGGAAGATCGTGCCACACTCCGTATTTCAAGCCAGCACATCTGTAATTGGTTGGAACATGACGTGTGCAGCAAGGAGCAGGTGACGGAGACTCTGCAACGCATGGCTAAGGTGGTCGATGAGCAGAACGCCAATGATGCTGAGTATCGTCCTATGGCACCAAACTTTGACGATAGCGTGGCCTTCGAGGCGGCCTGTGCCCTGGTTTTTGAAGGTAAGACTCAACCAAGCGGTTACACTGAGCCATTACTGCACGCTTACCGTAAAAAGGCCAAAGCCAAATACCAGGCTTAGGCTCGCATCGCTTTAAACTCTGACGGCAGCTCTGGACCCCAGAGCTGCCGTAATGTCTCCCCGTTTTAAATTCAAGCTACCATCTCTCTTTGAAATTTTTATTGATTTCGCTTTGATTGGTTTCTCTCATCGTGATTCTTTGTGCTTGTGTCTCTTTGGCCGGATTTTCCTCCATGCTGGCATTGTTGGTGGAGAAATAATTCTTGTATGCTCATGGTCGACTAAAAAAATGACCTTAGGAGAATACAATGGCGAACGTAAATGAAATGACAATCTTTATGCCGGTACTGGCGATGATGCTCTTAACCATGCTGGTGTGGGCGACACTGTTGTACCGACGCTTGTCCAATGCAATGTCCAATGGCATTGCTGCTGATCGACTTAATACACCCGAAAAAGTGAAAGAGTTACTGCCTGAAAAGGCCATGGCACCCGCGTACAATTTGGCCAATTTATTTGAATTGCCGGTGTTGTTCTATGTGCTGGCGGTTTATCTGCATTTGAGTAATTTGGTGGATGCCGTTTTTGTTTACGGGGCTTGGGGCTTTTTCGCTTTTCGCTTGCTGCACAGTGTGGTTCATTGCAGTTACAACAAGGTGATGCATCGTTTTGCTGCTTACTTGCTGTCGTCGGCTCTGTTGTGGTTTATGTTGCTGCGGGCAGTCTTTTTAAGTGTGTAAGTGTTCTGTTGTTCCGAAATGAAAAAAGCCGGCTTTCGCCGGCTTTAATTTTACTTCTTGTTCTGCACTTACTTGTGCCTATTTCCATTTTGCTGGGCATCCATGCCCGGTACCTATTCCTCGAATAATCAGTTCTTAGAACTTGTATTCAACACCAATCCACAGCTCCCAGAAGGAAGGACGTGCTACGCGAGTTTCGCCGGCTGGCTTGATGAACTCTTCGTAAACGTACTGGCCGTTGTCATTGATGCTGGCTGCAACGATTGGCTGTGAGCGTGGGAAGCTAGGCTCGTACAATACGCCCCAGTCATCGTTCAGCATATTGCCAACGTTCTTGATGGTCATGTGAATCTTGCCTTTGTGATCTTCAGCAAATCCTGGGATTTCCTGGGTCACTTTCAGGTCAAACTTGTTCCACCAGCGACCGTTCAAGCTGTTGCGTTCCATGATTTGACCACGGGCCAAACCTTCAGAGTCAACCAGCGCGAAGAAAGCGTCGGTGTCGAAGTTATCACCAAAGACAACGTTTGGATCGTCAGCGCCTGTTGGTACGTATACCAGGTGACGAGAGATAAAGCCGGTGGAATCACCGAAGATAAAGCCTTCATCAAAGGTGTAGCTGTATGGACGACCTTCGTTTGCGGTGCCGAACAGGTTGAAGCGAGTTTTCAAACCATCGAACAACTCCATTTCATAACCCAGAGTCAAAGTGAAACGGTGAGGAATCACGTAGTTTGACGTCGCTTCGTCAGGCGCGTTAGGGTTAGAGCTGGCAGCGTTTACGTAGTTAGAGAACGCAACAGAGCTGGTCATTGGGCTGATTTCGGTTGCATCAGTGTATGCATACGAAAGAGAGTAGTCGAAGCCGTTATCAAACTCTTTGCTCAAAGCAAAAGAAACAACGGTGCTTTCGCCGGAATCGCCTTGAACGTTGGTCAGCAGGAAGTCCTGGCTGCGGCCATTGATAGAGCCGTAGATTGGGCGACCGTCAGGTGCCGTACCAACAGTTTCGCGAGTTGCATCGATGATGATCGCAGAGTCTTTGTTCTCGGAGTACAAGAAGTCAGCCTGGAACAAGTGACCATCATCAAACTCGTAACTACCACCCAGTGCGTACTTGATGGAGTGAGGCAGTTCGAAGTTTGGATCCATGAAGTTCAAGCCACCGTTGAAACCTTCACCACGACCTACTGCGTCGATCAAGTGCTGAGGCACGTCACGGATTGGAGAGCCGCCGTTGGCATACTCATAACCAAACAGAGAATCACCGCTGCGGTCTTGAATTTGCAGTACACGAACGCCGTCGTTGGAGTAGTTGTTGGAAATCCAAACGTTCGGGTTGCCACCAGAGTAGACACCTACACCACCGTGAATTTCCAAGCTGTCGTTAACGTTCCACTCAAAACCAACGCGTGGTTGGAACAAGTCCTTACCGTCCATGTTCTGGGCGTTGGAGAAACCGTAATTTTCCTCAACAGCAGGGTTAACGGTTGGCAGATCATCGCTCTCGTACCAGTCATAACGTGCACCAACAACCAACGTTACGTCGGCGCTGCTGAATGAGTACTCGTCCTGGAAGTAAACTGTGTTTACGTCATATCCGAACTCGGCCGCACCGTCGGAAGGATTGTTGGTACCACCTGCGTTACCGTAATAAATGCGAGACGGCGTACCGGCTTCGAAATCGTCGATGCTATTGAAACGGAACTCACCCTGAGAGTGCTGGATAAACAGGTTGAAGACATCGAACTCTTCACGCTCGTAACCAAAAGTGAAGTTGTGATCGTTGTATGTGTAAGTACCGGAGAACTTATAAGACATGGTCTCATAGCTCAGCTTGTTGGATTGGCGAGAATCGTCACCACCCAGGAATACGTTGGCACGAGCGCCATCGTTGTTGGTGCTGATACGAACTTCACCGAAGCCAGCGGTATCCAGAGAAATCTGACGGTTGTCCAAATCTACATAGCCAACTTTAACTTCAGTACTGAAGTTGTCGCTCCAGTCAGAGAAAAATTGTGCGACATAAGAATTCAGTTCAGCGCCACGCTCATAGTAGTGGTTGGTGAATTCGAATTCGTTGGAGTCGCCGTCCGCTTCACTGATGTTGAAACCATCGTTGTAGTTGTAAGTGAAGGCGGCGCGGTGGTCATCGTTGATGTTCCAATCAACTTTAACCAAGAATTTCTCATCTTCGTTTGGCAAAGAAGAAACCGGCAGGCCTGGGTCGTAACCGTAAACGTCACGGGAGATTTGCAGAATGCGATCGAAATCAGCTTGACTCAAACCTTGAACTTCAACAGCCGCACCAGAGCCAACAGGGCCGCGGTTGAACAGGTTGGCACTTTCCTGCTTGTAGTAAGACGCGTGGAAGAACAGCTTGTCTTCAATCAGAGGGCCGCCAACAGTGAAACCGTAGCGTTTCTTCTCGAAGGTACCGCGATCAATGGAATCGCCTTCCAGGCTGTCGCCAGACAGGGAGTCATCATTGAACTCATAGAATACGCTGCCCGTGAATTCATTGTCACCGGATTTGGTCACGGCGTTGATGTTACAGGCACTGAACTGGCCGTACTGAACATCAAATGGCGCCAGTTCAACGGACGTCTGGTTGATGGCGCGGAACGGGAAAGGCATACGCTCGGTTGGGTAACCGTTGCTGTTCAAGCCGAAATTATCGTTCAAACGAACGCCATCAACGGTCAGGGAGTTAAAGCGTGGGTTGGCACCGGCACACTGAATCGCATCAGAGAAAGATTCGTCGATGTAAACACGAGGATCTTGTTTGATCAGGTCTTTAATATCGGCGTTGAAGGTTGGAGCATTTTCCAGATCAACAACGTCGAACGAGCGGCTGACACCCAAAGCGGTGTTGGCCAGCTGAGTTGCTGTAACCGTCACTTCTTCGATATCGGAAGAAGGGTTAAGCTGGGTAGTGATAGGGTAGCTACCACCTAATTGCAGGAATACATTGTCGACAACAGAGGTGTTGCCATTCTTGCTGATGGTGACCTTATATGGACCGCCAACAGCCAGACCTTTAGCAACAAAGCGACCAGAATCATTGGTCTGCATTGTATTGGTACGATTGGTTTTAAGGTTAACAATGGTCACGGAAGCTGAGGTAGCAGGGTTACCTTGAGGACCGAATACCTGACCGCGAATCGCGGAGGTGGTCTCCTGGGCCTGTACACCTGCGCTCAGGCCAACAGCAAGGCCGACAGCAGCAGCTAATAGTGACTTCTTCTGGTTGATACCAACCATAAATCCCCCTAGTGATTGAGTAAAACTTGAATTCAAATTTTCTATTTCTGCGAAACTTTTTGGCCGGACAGGGGTCAGGCCAGACTAATCGCCGCGATTATACGGAGGATATGATTACAATTAAATGACACATTTGTGTCTGATTGAAATTATGGCTATATCAGCCATATGTAGTGGTTGATATAGCCATGTTCTTGCGACTAATGTGTTGCAGGCGCCACATGAGTAACACGGCTGCGAGGCTGAGTGAAATCAGCAGGGAGATCCAGAATCCTTTGGGGCCAGAAGCAGGGCTGATCAGGTCAGTGAGACCCAGTGTGTAGCCCAGTGGCAAGCCGACACCCCAATAGGCGAAGAGGGTGATGTACATGGTGACCTGGGTGTCTTTATATCCCCGCAAAGCTCCGGCTGCTGCGACCTGTAGGGCATCTGAGATCTGATAGGCTGCCGCAAACAGCAGTAGGCCGGTGGCTAATTCCCGGATCTTCAGTTCATCGCTGTACACACCGGTAATAGGCCAGGCAAACAGGTAGATCATCAGGGCATTTGTGCTGGCAATGGCGGTGGCTAAGAGCATGGCTTGGCGCCAGGTTCGCTGGGCCTCTTCGGGGCGTTTGGCGCCCAGGCGTTGGCCGACCTGAACGGTGACCGCAATACTCACACTTAAAGGCAGCATAAAGGTGATGGCCGAGACGTTCATCGAGATCTGGTGGCCAGCAATGACCGTGGCACCAAGGGAGCCAATCAGCAGAGCAATAATCGAGAAAATAACGACCTCAGCGAACACCGCTGCGCCGATGGGCAAGCCGAGAGCCAGAATCTGCCCACTGGCTTTAAGTTGGGGTGACATGAGGCCGTCGCGGAACAGTTTGAGTTCTTTGAACTGGGGGGCCTTGTGCATATACAGGGCCAGGGCCAGGGTGTTCATCCACATAACGGCGGCAGTTGCCCAGCCGCAACCGGCTCCACCCATGGCAGGCATACCCAGGTAGCCGTGAACAAAAATAAAGTTCAGAGGAATGTTGGCAAAAAACGCCAGCAGATTGATCTGCATGACGGGTTTGCTGTGCCCGGTACCTTCACTGCTGGCCCGAAGGACTTGATAGACCGCGGCCGCAGGTAACCCGAGAACCATCGCGTCCAAATAGGCAATGACAATGGGGTGAACGCTTGGGTCAATGTCCATGGCTTTGAGTAAAATCGGTGCTTGAGTCACCAAAAGCGCGGAGGTAATGCCTAAGGCAACGGCAATCCAAATACTTTGAATGGTATGCAGTTTTGCCGTGCTGGGGTCATTCGCGCCCCAGGCGTGGGCGACCAGGCTTGATGTCGCGCTGAAAAGACCCACCATAAACATCAGTATTGGGAGCCAAAGACTGAAAGCCACCGCAACCGCCGCAAGATCAATCGAGCTGACACTGCCGGCCATAATGGTATCCACCACCCCCATACCGGAGATGGCGAGTTGTGAAATCAAAATTGGCCAGGCTAGGCGGACCAGCTCCGGGAGCTGGTCAAAGCGTGATGGTGGGTTTGGCTGCGTACTCATAGATCCATATGTTTAGTTGACGCTGGGCGCCCATAAACTAACGAGGCTTATGTTTTCCCTTGGAGGAGTCACCTTTAGGGCGTCGAGGTTTGCTCTGGCGCTTATCGGAATTTGCCGGTTTCTTTTTGCTTTTGGGTTTGCGCTCAGGCTTATCACCAGATCTGTCCTGCGGCTCTGAATCGGCATCTTCATTGCGGGTGAAATTAGCCGGCTGTTGACGAATACGCATTTTGCGCAATTGCTGGAAAATTTCCTTTGGCATGCCTTCCGGTAAATCAACCGTACTGTGGTCGCCGTGTAAATTAATGCGGCCAATATAGTCGCTGTCGATGCCGGCTTCGTTTGCAATGGCGCCCACAATGTCACCCGGGCGAACCCCGTGCTCACGACCCACGTCGAGGCGGTAGTTGATCCAGGTAATGTTACTGTTGTCTTCGCCACTGCCTTGGCGTTTTTTCCGGTCTTTCTTCTCGCGGGGTTCACGTGGCTCACGAGGCTCGCGTCGAGGTTTTTCCTCAGGCAGTTGCAGTGGGCGATCTTTTTGGGCCATAAACGCAAGCGCAGCAGCAATCTCAGAGCCGGAGCGTTCGAATTGGTCACAGCATTGGCCGACCAAATCCTGAAAGAAGTCCAGGGTTTCGTTTTCGAGTACCGATTGTAATTGCTCTTTAAACTGACCGATGCGTTGCTCGGAAATCTCGGAAGAGCTTGGCAGGCGGTGCTTATCAATTTTCTGGCCGATGGCGCGCTCGATTGTTCTGAGCATGCGGGTTTCTTTCGCGGTAATGAACAGAACAGCTTTACCACTGCGGCCGGCACGGCCGGTGCGGCCGATACGGTGCACATAGGCCTCGCTGTCGTAAGGAATGTCGTAGTTGATCACGTGGCTGACGGTCGCTACATCAATGCCTCGCGCGGCAACGTCGGTGGCCACGATAATGTCCAGCTTTTGTTGTTTTAGGCGATTGATGGCGCGCTCACGTAGCTGTTGGCTCATGTCGCCATTCAGCGCGGCACTGGCATAACCTCGTGCTTCCAATTTTTCTGCCACTTCAGCAGTGGCGTTTTTGGTGCGCACAAAAATAATAACACCTGTAAACGGTTCCACTTCGAGCAAGCGGGTCAGCGTTTCCAGCTTTTCGTGACCGCGCACCTGCATATAGGATTGTTCGATGCGTTCAACAGTTGCTGTTTCAGCTTTGATTTTCACCGTCACAGGGTCGTTGAGATACTGCTCGGTAACGCGTTGAATTTCCTTTGGCATCGTCGCAGAGAAGAGGGCGACTTGCTTGTCTTCCGGACAGTTATCCAGAATCCAATTCACGTCATCGATAAAACCCATACGCAACATTTCATCTGCTTCATCCAGAACCAGCGCTTTCAGGGCATCCAGTTTCAGGGTGCCGCGACGCATGTGGTCCATGACGCGACCCGGAGTACCAACAACAACCTGGGCGCCGCGTTTCAATTGACGCAACTGGCTACCATAATCCTGACCGCCGTAGATAGGCAGGACATGGAATCCCTTGAGGTTGGCCGCGTAGCGACTGCAGGCTTCTGCCACTTGAATGGCAAGCTCGCGAGTCGGGGCCAGAATCAGTATTTGAGGCTGTTTGAGCTTTACGTCAACTTTACTCAACAATGGCAAAGCGAATGCAGCGGTTTTACCAGTGCCGGTTTGGGCCATGCCCAAAATATCTTTGCCTTCAAGCAGAGGCGGGATACTGGCGGCCTGGATAGGGGAAGCTTGCTCGTAGCCTACTTTGGCAACGGCTTTTACAATAGCGTCGGGCAAGCCCAATTCAGCAAAGCTGAGTGGTTGGTCAGTCATTCTGGTGTCCAAATAAGTGGGTGTAATCGTACTCCGGCCGCTATCGCTGACATCGCTAGTGTCCTAGGGTGTTTTAGATTGGCAGGAGAATGCGCGGCGCTCTAACAGGCGCCAATGTACCCAGCTTATGCACACTCATTCAGGAAAACCGGCTCAAGGCGGCGGGTACCAGGACGGGAAGAGGGGATACACCGGAAACGGATGTAAAGATCTTCGTTACTAAGCGGATACAACAAAGTGGCGAAATTATACGCGCTTTGTCATAAGCAACCAAGGAAAATATCATTTTTGCTCAATACAATTCATCAAATACCTTATTTTTCGGCTTAAAGTGCCTCAATATGAAAATAAAAACGCTTCAATGGCCCCTGTTGTTGTGTTGAATAGCGCTTCTTGGTCATTTGTGGTTTCGTTTGTTGAGTGTTAAACACCTCATCAAGGTTATGCCACTGAGACAACGTCAGTTGTTCAACACGCTGGCGCCGCTCAAGCCAACGTTCCTGCGTGGCATCATATTGCCACTGTTGAATTTTGAGCTTCAGCTTCAATGCATCCTGATTGTTAAGGGTTTGCAGTACCGTAAATGAAAACATACTTTCCTGTTCGAAAGCCGGTTTGACCCGCAACCATCCCGGTGGCTGCACTCTCGGAGGTTTTTTGCTTAATGCGTGGCTTTGAAGTGCTGGCCTGCCAGTCGTGTGGAAAAATTCACTCGATGCTCTATTGCTTGGGTCTTGTTTGCCCTGCCATAAGCTCTGGCTGATTCGCGTTTCTTGCCCCAGAGTCAGTGGAAACTGAACAATTTTTTCTGACCGTGGACGGTGAGTGTCGCTACTGTATCGGCGGTTATTGTGATCTCCCGCCTGCGCGGCATTGGGAATAATTTTGCTTGGATGTTTGCCATGAAACAATGTCAGTTGGAGGGCTGATGTGGCGCTTTCGTTATGGCGCAGCCAGCTGATTAAGCGAGAACAGTCAGCTCGATCGAGTGTGGCGCTGACCCGTCCAGATTGAACGAGAATAAATCGCTTGCTGTCTTGTGGCCATTGCGTCAATGCGTGACGGGCTTCAGCATCACTCCAATTTTGCAACTGGTATTGGCAGTTAAAGCCTTGCACTGGGGTGGCGATTGCGTGTGTACAAAATATTATGTACCCCAAGACAAGTGTCAATAAGTTGTGGTGGCGTCGCATACTTCTATTCCTGATGACTTGATGCTTCGTCAATTCATTTGGTTTCCGTTCCAATTATAGTAGCTGATAGCATACCAATTGGGGGAATCATTCGCTGAGGCTGGAGTGTAGTTTCACTGTGAAAAGTTCGATAAGTTTAATTTTTGAGTGTCGTATTTTTGGCAGTAAAGCTGGTCGGATTTTCGCTGCGGGCTCGGCGTCAATTTCTTGAGCATTGTGATACTACTTTAGTGCCTTTGATCGATTTTACGGCGTTGTGTGTTGCCACTGGTCTTACATGGCGAGTGTTTGCCAGGTATCCAGAGCATACTTTATGGGCTTTTGATTTTTCTGAACCTGTACTCCTGAGGGTATGTCTATGCCGGGTATTCATGATTTTGGTGGTTTTCCTCCCAGTTACAGCAATACGAATCGGGCTATTGAAGACAGCTTTCGCCAGCTCAGCAGTGGTCGCCGCATAAACTCCGCCGCTGATGACGCTGCGGGTTTGGCCCAGGACACCCGTTTTGATTCTCAATTACGTGCGAATAACGTTCTCACTCGAAACCTGGGTGATCAACTGGGTTTGAATCAAATTTCAGAAGGGTATTTAAAGGGGGCGTTAGAAGGTGTGGCTCGTGCCCGTGAGTTGGTTTTGCAAGCGGGTAATGGCACCAGCGACGCCAATGCCTTGCAGCCAGAAGCGGATAGTATTGTCGAAACGGTGAATGATTTGGCGGCTCAGGGTCTTGGCACGGATGCAGAAGCAGATTCCTATTTGTCTTCCTTAAATCTCTCAGCTTCGGTCGAAGACAATCTGACGACATTGGATAACTTACAAGGGCGCCTGTTAGAGCGTGCATCTGAGCTGGGTGCACAAAGTAATGGCCTGGAAGCGCGCATCAATAATTACGATGTAAGCAGTATTAATTTGTCTGCCGCAAAGAGCCGGCTTTCGGATACAGATTATGCGCAAGCAGTGAGTGAAAAGAGCAAGCAGCAAACCTTGCAGCAAGTGCAGATTACTTTACAAAAAGAAAAAAATGAGCAGGCGGGTGCGATTATTGACCAGCTCATTTGAATGGCGTTGAATCAGCTCGGTTTGAATACCATGTTGCGGTGAGGGATGCCGGCGTCCATAAACTCTGGCCCTTCGGCTTCAAATCCATAACGTTGATAAAAGCCTATAGCCTGGGTTTGGGCGTGCAGGAAAATATTCGTGTAATGTTGCTCTTGGGCATAATTGACGGCCGCCATTAACAGTTCGCCACCAAGACCGGTACCTCGCTGTGACGACAGTACAGCCATGCGTCCAATTTGCCCACCTGGCAATAAACGGGATGTGCCTACAGCTTTGCCTCGTTCATCCACTGCCAAAAAATGTACGCACTGCGCATCTTTGGGGTCGATTTCTTCTTCTTCCGGCACACCTTGCTCTTCGATAAACACTTCTCGACGGATTGCCATCAACTGCGCTTCGGCATCTTGCCAGTCTACTTTGGAAATTGTTGCCGCCATAACATCACCGCTTCTTGATTATTCTTCAGGAAGACTGTCTTCGTCTTCAAAATACGCGCCGCTACACAATAACCATTGTACAAACTCAATACCGTCTTCCGCGTTGTTAAATTGTGTAATCGCGTGTTCGCTGTCTATCCAGTCAGATTCGCAAATCTCGATAGCCAGTGCAAGTGGACATTCGCGCTGTTCGCCATTGATAAACAATAAGGTCTGCTGATCGTTTTCACGGAAGAACAGGCAGCGCGCGTCGTCGGCTTTGAGCAGCTGTGTTGGCATTTCGCTGAATCTATCGTGAGCTTCCCCGTCATCAGAATATTTGGTTTCACTGAGTAGACGGCCTAACCAGTGAATAATATTGCTGTCAGCGTTATTCAGGTGTTCTTCGAGAATGTGTCGCACCCGAGCAATGTCTTCTGGAAGTAATTCGTGGCTATGTTCGCGCTGTTTGATTTTGGGGTCTTCATAACGTTGGAATTCGCTGAAGCCTTCGGCCAGAGATTGAAAATGTTCGTCAAGCAGTTGTGCTTGACTCGGTGCTCGAAATCCGACGGAGTAGGTGATGCAATCACCTTGGGCGATACCCCAGTGTGCCACTCGGGGCGGCAGATACAGAATGTCACCGGGCTCCAGTACATAGCTGTCCAGGCATTGAAATTCCTGCAAAATATTCAGCGGTGTGCCATCGAGTCGTTGAGAGTGTTCATTGCAGGTCTGGCCTACTTGCCAATGGCGCTTTCCATACCCTTGTAGCAGGAAGACATCATAGTGATCGTAATGCGGGCCCACGCTGCCCCCATCAACGGCAAAGCTTGCCATGATGTCATCCAGTCGCCAATCGGGGAGAAACTGAAACTGTTGACGCAGATGTTTAAGTTCCGGAACAAACAGATCCAAGGCTTGAACCAATAATGTCCAGTTCGTATCAGGAAGTTGTTGGTAGGTCTGTTCGTCAAAAGGGCCTTTGCGCAATTGCCAAGGTGCGCCCTGATGGTTTTCCAAAATGATTCTGGATTCAACCTCATCTTCCAGACTCAGGCCGGCGAGTTCATCAGGGCTTATAGGGGATTCAAAACCGGGCAGGGCTTGGCGAATCAGCAGGGGTTTCTGTTGCCAGTATTCCGCGAGAAAATGCTCGACGGATATGTCGCCGAGCTGTGTGAGTACGTTGCCCATAAATTTCCCGGTAGTGCGTTAGATGTTTTCAGCCTGGTTGACAGCATTACCGATGTAGTTAGCTGGCGTCAGCTCGCGCATGGCGGCTTTGGCTTCTTCAGGTACGTCCAGAGTTTCAACGAAAGCTTGAATGGTTGCCTGATTGATCGCCTGACCCCGGGTCAGATCTTTTAATTTTTCGTAGGCACCTTCAACGTTGTAGCGACGCATAATGGTTTGAATCGGCTCGGCCAGAACTTCCCAGCTGTTGTCCAGGTCTTCAGCCAGTCGCTCCTTATTCAATTCCAGCTTGCTCATACCTTTCAGGGTAGAAGCGTAAGCGATGGCGCTATAGGCAAAGCCTACACCCATATTACGCAATACGGTGGAATCGGTCAGGTCACGCTGCCAACGAGAAACTGGCAGTTTCGCGGCCAGATGTTGAAAAACCGCGTTGGCCAAACCCAGATTGCCCTCAGAGTTTTCAAAGTCAATCGGGTTAACTTTATGGGGCATGGTAGAAGAGCCGATTTCACCCGCAACGGTTTTCTGTTTGAAGTACCCCCAGGCAATGTAGCCCCAGACATCACGATCAAAATCGAGCAGAATGGTGTTGTAACGTGCGATGGCGTCAAACAACTCGGCAATATAATCATGTGGCTCAATTTGCGTGGTGTACGGGTTCCAGGTCAGGCCCAGGCTGCTCACAAAGGTTTCGGCATTGGCTTGCCAATCGATGTCTGGGTAAGCACTCAGGTGGGCATTGTAGTTACCAACGGCGCCATTAATTTTGCCCAGCAGCTCAACGGCTTTCACTTGCTTGATCTGGCGAGCCAGGCGGGCGGCAACGTTGGCCATTTCTTTACCAACGGTGGTAGGTGATGCGGTTTGGCCGTGAGTTCGGGACAGCATTGGGATTGCGGCGAAGTCTTTCGCCATTTGGGCGATACCCTTGTATATATCTTCCATCTGAGCCAACAAAACCTCACGGCCCTGTTTCAGCATCAGTGCATGGGACAGGTTGTTAATGTCTTCCGAAGTACAGGCAAAGTGCACGAATTCGTTGACGGCCAGCAGTTCTTCGTTGCCCGCAAACTGTTCCTTAATAAAGTACTCAACCGCTTTAACGTCGTGGTTGGTGGTTTTTTCGATCTCTTTGATGCGTGCAGCGTGTTCTTCCGTCAGATTGTCGACCAGATCGTTTAATAGAGTGTTGCTGGCGTCGCTGAAAGGGCTTACTTCACTGATTTGTGGGTGCTCTGCCAAGCGTTGCAGCCAACGAACCTCAACTTCAACGCGCGCACGAATTAGACCAAATTCGCTGAAAATATCGCGATAATCGCTGGTTTTACTACCGTATCGGCCATCAATTGGGGAAACGGCATTAAGAGTGGTAAGGCTCATAGCAGGTGCTCACAGTTTGTCTGGCAAAGTGGTGGGCCGGGGCCCATGGTTTCAAGGGGCGGCATTCTACCTGAAATGCGCCCTCAGTTTAATGCCTCTGTCATATTGGCCTTTCCTAGGGTCAATACAGGCTGTCAATTCAGGCATGGTCAGGCAGAGCTGGAAAATGAGTGCTCAGCTCGCCTCGTTCAGCCACAGGTGGGCGGCTTTCAACAGGCGTTTGCGATGGAATAATATGTCGAGCCGACTGCCGCCCACTTGTCGCCAGAGTGTGGCGCTCCGTACGGAGGCCAGCAATAGGGCGCGAACCTGTTCGGCTACACGCTGTTGTTGCAGGTAGGCGGCATCGCCCATGACCTGAATTCGAAACTTGTAGTGACTGAGGCTTTCGCTGTATATGCCGGCCAGGTTTGCTATCACGCTGTCGTGACTGATGTTGTCGAAGTGATCTGCCTGGCGTTTGGCCTGAGTAAGGCGTTCGCCGATAAAGCTCAGTAAGTCCTGGTCTTTGCTGAGCTTTTTCTGCAAGTGCAAAATGCCCATGACGTACCGCATGGTGTTGGGGTGCTCGCGGTCAACTCGATTATCGAGCAGTTGAGCCATGATGCGCAGTCCCATATCAACCCCTTGAGCACCGCCGTATACCGATTGGGTGTGCGCAGGATTCTGCTCAAACAGGCTTTGAATCATGCATTGGTAGGGCTCGGTCGGCAGGTAGCCGGTACGTGCAATTTGATCGACCAAAGCGGTACTTTGAAATACGCCGGCGAGTGCCAGGCTGATGTCTTGCCAGTTCTTTGCCATATTGATTCAGCTTGCTGCCGCTATCTGGTCGGCCAGTTCCACAATGATGTCATCTTGGGCTTGATCGATAACCGCACCACCAAGGCAGACATCGTCCTGGTAAAACACAATTGACTGCCCCGGTGTTACCGCTCGCTGCGGGTCGGCGAAGTTGATCTGCAGTTCGCCATTCGCGGTTTCCCGTACCCAGCACTCCTGGTCGGCTTGGCGATAGCGAATCTTGGCGTGGCCGTGAAATACTTGGCCATCGGCGCAGGGGTTGTCGCCGATCCAGTGGCTTTGGCTGGCGGTCAAGGATTGCTTGTAGAGGCGAGGATGGTCGCTACCCTGGGCGACGAGTAAGACATTGCGTTCGAGGTCTTTTTCGACAACATACCACGGGGCCTCGGCTTGGCCTTTAACACCGCCAATGCCCAAACCCTGGCGTTGGCCAATGGTGTGGTACATCAATCCGCTGTGTTGACCCAGCGCGTTGCCGTCCAGGTCCTCAATAATGCCCGGTTGAGCGGGCAGATACTGGGCAAGGAAATCCTTAAAGCGACGCTCGCCAATAAAACAGATGCCGGTGCTGTCTTTTTTATTGTGCGTGATCAAACCGTGTTCTTCGGCCAGTGCACGTACCTCGGGCTTCTCAAGCTCTCCTACAGGGAACAGGGATTTGGCGAACTCTGCTTCGCTGACGGCATGCAAGAAATAGCTTTGATCTTTGTTGTTATCCAAGCCCTTGGCGAGATGTGTTCGACCTTCTTTATCAAGGCGACGAACATAGTGCCCGGTAGCGATGTAATCGGCGCCGAGCAGCTCTGCATAGTCCAGAAAGACTTTGAACTTGATTTCGCGGTTGCAGAGGATATCCGGATTGGGTGTGCGGCCTGCCTGGTACTCCGCCAGGAAGTGTTCAAAGACATTATCCCAGTATTCAGCAGCAAAATTGGCACTGTGCAGGTTTATGCCAAGTTTTGCGCACACGGATTCAGCGTCGGCGAGATCGTCTTTAGCGGTGCAGTATTCGCTGCCGTCGTCTTCGTCCCAGTTTTTCATAAACAGACCTTCCACCTGATAGCCGGCTTGCAGAAGCAAGAGAGCAGAGACGGAGGAGTCCACACCACCGGACATGCCGACAATGACTTTGGTTTCTGAAATGGGCTTGTTACTAGGGCTCATGATGTTTGTACGTTAATGCAAATTGGGCGCGCATTCTACTGCTGCGGGGTATAGCTGTCCAATTGGGGAGCGTGGTAATAGGGGCGGGGATTGTTTCTGATTTGACGCGCAGTGAGGCTTGCTTATTCCAGCTCAGGGGCAATATAGGTATCCGCCATTTCTATGGGGTAGAGCTTATCCTGGCGGTAACGCAAGATATCTTGGTATACGAGGGGACTGGCCAGTCGATCCCGAAGCGCCTCAATCTCCATGAAATCCAGCCAGACGGCATCCACAATACCGGAATCGAGAACTCGATCTGGCTCAAAACCCATGGCTCGCCCGCTGAAACTGTGTCGAACGTAGGTAATGCCGTTTGCCGGAGCGCGATACAGGCTAACCCCGAGATAGGCCCGAATCTGAACATGCCAGGCGGTCTCTTCCAGTGTTTCCCTGACCGCGGCGTCAACCAGCGATTCACCCAGTTCCAAATGCCCCGCGGGTTGGTTGTAAACCAGTTGGCCGTTGCGCTCTTCAAGAACCAGCAAATAGCGTTGCTGGCGTTCGACAACGGTGGCGACGGTGCAGTGAGGGGCGCTTAAGTGGGGCAGGTCCTGATTCATGGTTTCTGGCTTAACGCTTGTGTGTTGTTTTGGGTTTTGTAGTTTTTTAACAAATCACTCAGCGAGCTGCTTATTCCATCATCAAGATGAGTGCTTGTCGGGCTATTTTACCGTTTCCTGGGGGGCTTAGTGTGAGTGCGTGGTCGACGTTTTGAGTGCTTGTGTTGTTTCCCCTCGTGATTATCGGGCAGGTGGACGGTCTCCAATCGGTGTTCCCCTGGGGCGAGGTCATTGAGTTTCCAGTGACCGATAGCGGCTCGTATAAGGCGCAGAGTCGGGTGGCCAACGGCAGCCGTCATCCGCCGGACTTGTCGATTGCGGCCCTCGCTGATGCTGATTTCCAGCCATTGCGTAGGCTGGTTTTTGCGCTCGCGAATCGGTGGTGTTCTGGGCCATAAGTGGCTGGGAGGATCGATGCGTTTGGCTTTGGCGGGGCGTGTGGGGCCATCGTTAAGCTCGAGCCCATGTCGTAGCGCCTGCAAGGCTTCTTCCTCGACGTCACCCTCCACCTGTACCCAATAGGTCTTTTCGAGCTTCTGTTGGGGATGGCTGATGCGATGTTGTAGTTTGCCGTCATCGGTCAGTAGCAGTAATCCTTCCGAATCCCTGTCCAGGCGGCCTGCGGGGTAAAAGCCCTTATATGGCGCTAGATGCGCCATTAGGGTGGCTCGCTGCTCTTGATCGGTAAATTGGCTTAATACGTTAAAAGGCTTGTTATAAAGAATGATTTGGGCCATAAAAGTGCTTAATTAGACTATTGTTGTAATTTTACCACCTATACCTGAGCGCTGTCCGGTGTTATTATCGCGCCCGCAAAATCGCTCACCCATAAAGCAATATTCAATGTCCGTCCGCAGATGGGCTTGCCATGCAAGCTGGCTTTTACCCAAAGCATCTGTCTGCAATAAAGAGGACGCAAGGGAGATACAATGTCCGAAACACCTAAAATTATCTACACCCTTACCGATGAGGCGCCTGCGCTGGCGACTTATTCCCTACTGCCCATCGTACAGGCTTTCGCAGAAAAGGCTGGCGTTGAGGTAGAAACTCGCGACATTTCTCTGGCAGGTCGCATTATTGCCACCTTGTCAGACTACCTGCCTGAAAAATTGCGTCAAAACGATGCATTGGCCGAGCTGGGCGAGCTGGCTGAAACTGCTGAAGCGAACATCGTAAAACTGCCGAACATTTCTGCATCTATTCCTCAGTTGACCGCTGCAATCAAAGAATTGCAGGCAAAGGGTTATCCGTTGCCGGATTATCCTGAAGAGCCAGCTGATGCAGAGCAAGAGAAAATCAAAGGTCTGTATGACAAGGTTAAAGGCAGTGCGGTAAACCCGGTACTGCGTGAAGGTAACTCTGACCGTCGTGCCGCCGCTTCCGTTAAGGCCTACGCGAAGAAAAACAGTCATCGTATGGGTAAGTGGACTCCGGATTCACAATCTCATGTTGCGCATATGAGTCACGGCGACTTTTATGGCAGTGAGCAATCCCACGTATGTGATTTCAAAGGCAATGTTGTTATCAAATACGTTGGTGACGATGGTGTTGTTAACATTCTGCGTAAGAAAACACCCGTATTAGTGGGTGAGGTTATCGATACTGCAGTCATGAATCGCCAAGCTTTGCGCGCATTCCTGGCTGGCCAGATCGAAGAAGCCAAACAAGACGACATTCTGCTGTCTCTGCACTTGAAAGCAACTATGATGAAGGTTTCTGACCCGATCATGTTTGGCCACATGGTGCACGAGTATTACCAGCCTATTTTTGACAAGTACGGAACTCTGCTGGACAACCTGGGTGTTGATCCAAATAACGGTATTGGTGATTTGTACGACAAGATTAAAGATCTGCGTCCTCATCAACAGGAGGCGATCCGCGCTGATATCGAAGCACTGTATAAGATTCGTCCAGAATTGGCGATGGTGAATTCAGATAAAGGCATCACCAACTTGCACGTTCCCAGTGACATTATCGTTGATGCTTCCATGCCTGCAATGATTCGGGACTCTGGCAAGATGTGGGGTACCGATGGTCAGCTTCACGACACTAAAGCGGTTATCCCGGATCGCTGTTATGCCGGTGTTTATCAAGCCGTCATTGAAGACTGTAAAGCAAATGGTGCTTTTGATCCTTCTACTATGGGCAGTGTGTCCAACGTTGGTTTGATGGCGAAGAAAGCTGAAGAGTACGGCTCTCACAACAAAACCTTCCTCGCTCCAGGTCGTGGCCGCATCATGGTTGTTGATAACAAAGATCAGATCCTGATGGAGCAAGAAGTGGAAGAGGGCGATATCTTCCGCATGTGTAAGGTAAAAGACGCACCTATTCGCGACTGGGTGAAGTTGGCGGTTAATCGTGCTCGCGCGAGCGGGAGCCCAGCTGTTTTCTGGTTGGACGAAAAGCGCGCCCATGACGCCAATCTGATTGCCAAGGTAAATACCTTCCTGGAAGATCACGATACCGATGGCCTTGCGCTGCATATCATGTCTCCTGTTGATGCGACCAAGTTCTCGTTGGAGCGCATTCGCCGTGGTGAAGACACCATTTCAGTCACAGGTAACGTTCTGCGTGATTATCTGACTGATCTGTACCCAATTCTTGAGCTAGGCACCAGTGCTAAGATGCTGTCCATCGTTCCTTTGATGAATGGGGGTGGTTTGTTTGAGACAGGTGCTGGGGGTTCTGCACCTAAGCACGTTCAGCAGTTTGTGGAAGAAGGTCACCTGCGCTGGGATTCTCTGGGTGAGTTCCTGGCTCTGTCAGAGTCCTTCTCTCACTTGGCCCACGCTTTTGATATTAAGAAAGCTCAGGTTTTGGCGGATACTCTGGATAAGGCCAATGGCGTATTCCTGGATGAAAACAAGTCGCCTTCACGTAAGGTGAACGAGTTGGATAACCGCGGCAGCCACTTTTATCTGTGTCTGTACTGGGCTCAGGCGTTGGCTGAGCAGACTGAAGATGCGGAGCTGCAGGCGGCTTTTGCACCGCTGGCGAAGACCTTGTCTGAAAACGAAGCCGCTATTGTTGCTGAACTGAACGATGTTCAGGGTGCTGAAATTGATCTGGGTGGTTACTATCGCATGGACGATGAGAAAGCATCCGAAGCGATGCGTCCAAGTGATTTGTTTAATTCAGCGTTGAATGCCCTATAACGGTGCACCGCATGTTGAGATGGTGCTGGCTTAGCTGTCAGTAATAAAAAAGGGGCCTTTGGCCCCTTTTTTGTTTTCAATGTGTTTTACACGTGAATGCAATAGCAGCTGAATAAACCGTTGTTACGGTCATTACTTGTGGTTGCTTGCATTAAGAGATATTGCTTATTTGCAGAGGGCCTGCAGGCTCTGCAAATAAGCAGAGCGGATATGAACTGCTCACGCAGTGTGATGTTAATCAGGCTTCCTGCAAAGATTGCTCGGATTTGCTTTGGCTAGATTTACCACCGTCCGCTAGTCGAATGTTAATAGCGTGCATTCCTTTATCGCCTTTAGCTGTATCGAATGTCACCGCTTGTCCAGCCTTGAGTGTGCGGTAACCCTCCATATCAATGGCTGAATAGTGTGCAAATAAGTCACCGGATCCTTCGTCCGGTAAGATAAACCCATAACCCTTGGCGTTATTAAACCATTTTACGGTACCCGTAGACATGGCATATTTCCCTTAACTGTTGTTTTATTATTAATAATGAATGAGGTTCCCTATCAGGTGGGAGGCTCATTATGAAGCGATTCATTCATGTGTCGCGAAGATTTCAAATGAAGCTTCAAGTTAGTCCTTTACAAATACGCTCCTCGCACAAGCTTAGTTATAACAATTGAGTGTAAGAAGTCAAGATAATTGGCGTCGGATATAACCGCAGGATGGGTTACAATAGAAGTATTAGTTGGAATACGTATAAAGAAAACTTTTAAACATTATGAGTAATCAATTTTTACAGAATATCCAGTTGTCGGGAAGTGATTCCGACGACGACTTACATTGGAATGGTGGTACGGTTCTTGAAAGGGCTAAGCCGAAGTTAAAAAAACCGCCAATGTATAAAGTCATTATGTTGAACGATGACTATACACCTATGGATTTTGTGGTTGAGGTTCTGTGCAACTTTTTCCGCCTGGACCCGGAAAGCGCTACGCGTGTCATGTTGAAGGTGCATACTGAGGGCAGTGCGGTGTGTGGCGTGTATACTCGAGATATCGCGGAAACAAAAGCCGCGCAGGTGAATCAGTTTTCCCAGGACAACGAGCATCCTCTGTGGTGCGAAATTGAGCCAGATGATGACGATGAAGGGGATGATAACTGATTTGTATTTCGTCGATTTCAGTGGCAGTGTTAAAGCAATAGCGACAAAATGATGTCAAGGCAAATGTTGAAAGCTGCGACCGTTTGCCTTAAGTTGGAACTGAAAAGATGAAAATTAACTTTTGGTTTATTGCGAATCTGACATAAAGCAGTTCAAGCAAACTGCCGGCGCAGCGACGAAATCAAAAGAACACAATTTTTATAGTGGCACTAAAGTCCCAGAGGATAAAATTCTAAAGGATTTTAATTGCTGATTATTGGTGCAGTGAGCGGAGTACCCATGGGAAGCATGGGGTGTGTAAAGCGGCAGTTCGAGATAAACCGTACTGATTCATACTGTACTTGAATGGAGCATTGCGATGCTTAGCAAAGAATTAGAAATAACATTAAATACCGCCTTCAAAGGTGCGCGAAATAAACGTCATGAATTTATGACGGTTGAGCACTTATTGCTTGCGCTTATCGATAATGAATCGGCGGCGTCAGTACTTAAAGCCTGTGGTGCCGATCTTGAGGCGTTAAAAAAAGATTTGATTGAATTTGTTGATTCAACAACGCCTTTGATACCGGAAAGTGATGGGGATCGTGAAACCCAGCCAACACTCGGTTTTCAACGTGTCATTCAGCGAGCCGTTTTTCATGTTCAATCATCTGGCAATGATGAGGTCACGGGTGCGAATGTTCTGGTTGCGATTTTCAGTGAGCAGGAAAGCCAGGCCGTCTATTATTTGAAGCAACAGAATATTGCCAGAATCGATGTGGTTAATTTTATTACCCACGGCATTTCAAAAATGGCCGGTCACTCTCTGGAAGGTGAGCAAACCCAAAGCAATGAAGAGGGTGAGGCAGAGGGGGCGGCAAGCAGCCCGCTGGATTCCTACGCCAGTAATTTAAATGATCAGGCTAAGGCCGGAAAAATTGACCCTCTTGTAGGTCGCGCTGAAGAACTTGAACGTGTCGCTCAGATCTTATCTCGTCGGCGTAAAAATAATCCGCTTTTAGTGGGGGAGTCTGGTGTTGGTAAAACCGCGATTGCAGAAGGTTTGGCAAAGCGGATCGTTGATGGCGAAGTGCCAGACGTTTTGTCAGACAGTGTGGTCTATTCCCTAGACTTGGGTGCGTTGTTGGCGGGTACCAAATACCGAGGCGATTTTGAAAAACGCTTAAAAGGTTTGTTGGCTGAACTCAAAAAGCGCGAAGGCGCCATTTTGTTTATCGATGAGATTCACACCATTATTGGTGCCGGCGCTGCGTCAGGCGGCGTAATGGATGCTTCGAACTTGCTTAAGCCCTTATTGAGTTCTGGTGATTTACGTTGCATGGGCTCGACGACTTTTACTGAATACCGCGGAATTTTTGAAAAAGACCGAGCCCTGTCAAGACGCTTCCAGAAGGTTGATGTTAATGAACCTTCCATTGATGAAACCTACAAAATCCTCAAAGGTTTAAAACCTAGCTTTGAAGAGCATCATGGTTTGCGCTATTCGGATAAGGCGTTGTTTACTGCGTCGAAACTGGCCGATCGTTATATTTCTGACAAGTTTATGCCTGATAAAGCCATTGATGTGGTGGACGAGGCTGGTGCCTACCAGCAGCTTCAACCGGAAAGTAAACGTAAAAAGCTTATTGGTGTCTCTGATATTGAATCAGTGATTGCGAAAATCGCACGGGTTCCACCGAAAACCATTTCAACCTCAGACAAAGCCCAGTTGCAGGAACTGGAAAAGAATCTGAAGTTGACGGTGTTTGGTCAGGACGAAGCTATTATGGACTTGGCAACGGCCATTAAGTTGTCCCGTGCCGGCTTGGGCAGCCCAGATAAGCCTATTGGCTCGTTCTTGTTTGCTGGGCCAACCGGTGTCGGTAAAACCGAGCTTTGCCGTCAGTTGTCCAAAGCCATGGGTGTTGAGCTGATTCGTTTTGATATGTCCGAGTACATGGAGCGTCACACCGTGTCTCGTTTGATCGGTGCACCACCAGGTTATGTGGGATTTGATCAAGGTGGCTTGTTAACCGAAGCGGTAACGAAAAATCCTCACAGTGTTGTCTTGTTGGATGAAATTGAAAAAGCACACCCTGAAGTGTTTAATCTTCTCCTGCAAGTTATGGATCACGGCACATTGACTGACAATAACGGGCGCAAAGCTGATTTCCGGAATGTCATTCTTATCATGACCACGAATGCGGGCGCCGAGGACATGGGGCGTGCTTCGATGGGCTTTACCAAGCAGGATCACAGCAGTGATGGTATGGAGGCGATTAAGAAACTGTTTACACCTGAATTCCGTAACCGTCTCGATTCGATCATTCAGTTTGGTGCGCTGACTCTCGATGTCATCAAAACGGTTGTCGATAAGTTTCTGGTTGAATTGCAAGCTCAGTTGGATGAAAAGCGTGTTCAGTTGGAAGCATCGGAAGAGGCGCGTCAGTGGCTGGCGGAAAACGGTTACGATGAGAAAATGGGCGCTCGCCCAATGGCTCGTCTGATTCGTGAAAAGGTCAAGAAGCCTTTGGCAGAAGCTATTTTGTTTGGTGGTTTATCACAAGCCGGCGGTACCGCGTATCTCGAGCTTGATGGCGACCAGCTAACGGTTCGCCTGGAAGAAGAGCCTGTGAAGGACAAAGAGGTAAGTGAGTAAGGTCTGTGGCACTCAGGTGGTGCGAAGGTGCGGCCTGAGCCCAAGCTTTGAGCAAAAATGATAGGCATAAAAAAACTCCAGCTTTCAGGCTGGAGTTTTTTTATGGAGGGCGAAGATTTAGCGGGCGCGATACGTGATGCGGCCTTTGCTCAAATCATAAGGTGTCAGTTCAACTTTAACCTTGTCGCCGGTCAGGATGCGGATGTAGTTTTTACGCATCTTGCCTGAAATGTGTGCAGTTACCACGTGGCCGTTTTCCAGCTCAACACGGAATGTGGTATTCGGTAGCGTATCGATTACGGTACCTTCCAGCTCAATATTGTCTTCTTTTGCCATTCGGCCTTTTCCTCGGTCTCTTCAAACGATGGGCTAATAGGCAAGTGCCCCTAAAAAGAAGGCGGCATTTTGCACTAAATCGCTGTAATAGCCAAGAGCTTATTGGTTTTTCTGGTGGTTCTCAGGGAGTTTCAGGGTTTGCCAGCCTGTATCGTTCAGCAATTCGAGCGGTTGGTAGTCGGTTTTGTAGTTCATTTTGCGGCATTCTTCGACCCAGTATCCCAGATACAGGTAGCGCAGCCCAAGTTCTTTACAGCGTTCGATCTGACTTAAAATGCAAAAGCGGCCGAGGCTGCGTCGGTCGAGTTCCGGGTCAAAAAAGGTGTATACGGCTGAGAGGTGATCGTCCAGCTCATCGCTCACGGCAACCGCAAGAATTCGGTCGTTTTCGTCACTGAATTCATAAAAACGGGTACTGGGGTGACCACTGGCTAAAAAGCTCACAAATTGCGAACGAGAAGGTGGGTACATGTCGCCACCGCGATGGCGCTGTTCGATATAGCGTTGGTAGAGCGGGTAGTGTCTTTCAAGGCTTAAGCGTTTCAGTACTCGCATCTTCAGGTCGCTATTACGTTTCAAGCAACGTTTTTGACGGCGATCGGGCATAAACTGATGTACGGGGATTCGAACTGAGACACAGGCTTGGCAGTCGTCGCAATTGGGGCGGTAAAAGTGATTGCCGCTGCGGCGAAAACCAAATTCTGACAGCCTCTGATAGGAGCCCACATCTAAATGCGCATCCGGATCAACGAAAACCGTTGTCGCGGTTTTCTCCTGCAGGTAGCTGCATTGATGAGGAGGTGTGGCGTATAAACGAATCTCAGACATAAAGGCTAGTTAACCTCAAACTTTCTTCCATTTAACCACAGGCTTTCGTGCAACCCAACCAGGTTTCTGACAGTTCGTCACTAAGTGTAGTCAAAGTGTCAAAATTCGGACAGGTGGCGTCCCTGAGGGAATTGCTGGGAGGTCGGTTTGCTGGTCAGTTCCTGGAGCAGGGTTTCGAACGCAGGGCGCTCGATGTCTTGGCTCCCCAGGCTCTCGAGGTGGCTGTTGTGGACTTGGCAGTCAATCAATCCGATTCCAAGCTCACGGGCGATTTGACACAGAGTCGCAAAGGCATATTTGGAGGCATTGCTCTGCCTGGAAAACATCGATTCCCCAAAGAACACCGAGCCAACCTTCAGACCATAAAGCCCACCGACGAGTGTGCCCTCATGCCAGGTTTCTACGCTGTGAGCATGGCCCAGTTCATGAAGCTCAATGTAGGCATCCACCATGTCTTCCGTAATCCAGCTGCCCTCATCCTCTGCTCTAGGTTCGGCACAGGCCAGCATGACCTCTGCAAATGCGGTATTGCAGCGGATTTCCTGGTCGCTACGCCGAATGTGTTTTTTGAGGCTGCGTGACAGATGCTCTTCGCCAGGGATAATGACCGCACGTGGAGAAGGACTCCACCACAGTATGGGTTGGCTTTCATCAAACCACGGGAAGATGCCCAGGCGATACGCGGTTAATAAAGTGTCGGGCTCGAGATCGCCTCCGGCGGCCAATAAGCCATTGGGGTCTTCAAGAGCGTTTGCGGTAGGGGGGAATTGGCTGCTGCCGGGCAGCAGCCAGGGGAGTTCGATCACGTCGTCTTTATTGCTCGTCCAGGAAGCGCTCTGCGTCCAGTGCGGCCATACAACCGGAGCCGGCAGAGGTCACTGCCTGTCGGTAGATGTGATCAGCAACGTCACCGGCGGCGAAAACACCCGGAGTAGAGGTTTGAGTCGCATTACCGGTCAGGCCGCTCTGAACTTTGATGTAACCACCTTCCATATTCAACTGGCCTTCAAAGATGTCGGTATTAGGCTTGTGGCCAATGGCGATAAATACGCCCGCTACATCGATATTCTGCTCGGCATCGTCCTGGGTGCTCTTTAAGCGTAGGCCGGTTACGCCGCTGTCATCGCCCAGAACCTCTTCCAGGGTGTGGTTCCACATCAAGGTTACGTTGCCGTTTTTGGCTTTTTCCAGCAGGCGGTCCTGGAGGATTTTCTCACTGCGCAGGCTGTCGCGACGGTGAATCAGAACCACTTCTTTGGCAATGTTGGAAAGATACAAAGCCTCTTCAACCGCAGTGTTACCACCACCAACGACAGCAACCTTTTGATCGCGGTAGAAGAAACCATCACAGGTCGCACAGGCGCTCACGCCGCGTCCCATAAAGGTTTGCTCGGATTCCAGGCCCAGATATTGGGCGGACGCGCCGGTTGCAATGATCAATGCATCACAGCTGTAGGTGTTGCTGCCCTTTAGAATAAACGGACCTTTATCCAGCTGGGTCGCGTGGATGTGATCAAAAATGATCTCGGTTTCGAAGCGTTCAGCGTGCTGCTGCATTTGAACCATGAGGTCCGGACCCTGGAGTTCAGCGATGCCACCTGGCCAGTTTTCAACTTCAGTGGTGGTGGTTAATTGACCGCCTTGCTGCATGCCGGTAATGACAACAGGGTTCAGATTGGCGCGGGCGGCGTAAATAGCAGCGGTATAACCTGCCGGCCCGGAGCCAAGGATGATCAATTTATGGTGTTGAATGTCGCTCATACTGCTTCCTAAGGCTGTGTTCTGTGATTCAGGCCGAATGTGAGGGCGCTGAGTTGAAAGGCGCTAATCATAGGGGATAGTTGCCCCAAGGCCAAATAGAAAACGCAAATGCCGTAGATAGTGTCGATCTATAAGTGCGCAAGCGGTAATAGTACAGCGACTTCCATAAACTACTGTTCAAATATACAATCCTCCTTTGATTTAACGATTTTGGAAGACCGTTTTGACAAAAGCCGCCCAACGAAGTGATCAGAGTGCGCACGAGCACCGCATGGACCCCCAACAGCGCGTTTTTCGCTTGTTGCGCGAAGGCGCGCTTATTGGCCTCGTGCTGCTGTGTGCTTTTCTTCTCTTGTCACTGTTTTCATACAGCCCAGCGGACCCAGGCTGGTCGCGCACAGGCTTAGGTGATGAGATCAGTAACACCGGTGGCCCGACAGGTGCCTGGTTGGCCGATGTCTTTTTTACCCTGTTCGGTTATATCGCTTATGTTTTCCCAATGCTGTTGATTTACCGCATCTGGAAAGTGTTGCGTGACCAACAGCGCAGTTTCGATTGGGTGCTCTTGTCGCTTCGCACAGTGGGTTTGGCTTTGGTGATGGCAGGTGGTACCGGTATTGCTGCCCTTAATTTTGCCTCTGAGCTTTCCGCGCTCCCGTTTTCCAATGGCGGAATTTTAGGCGCATCGGTCTCGAGTTCGGCATTGGCGGCATTTGGCTTTGTTGGAGCGACATTATTAATGGTCGCTATTTTCCTGTTTGGGCTCACGATCTATGCCGATATCTCCTGGCTGAAGGTAATGGACGACACAGGTCGCATCACCTTGAACTTAACGGGACGCCTCGTTGAAAAGTACCAGCATTGGCAGGAAAGCCGAGTGCAACAACAACAGGTGGAAGAGGTTGTTGAAAAGCGTCGTCAGGCTGTGGCTGAGAGTATTAAAGTTGAAGCGGAACGGGTGCCGCCGATCATCACTGAGCTTCCCAAAAAAGCGAAGCCCGTCAGTAAACGAGTTGAAAAAGAACGTCAGGTACCGTTATTTGATGCGCCGGTGAGCGGCGAGCTGCCACCCTTGAACTTGCTGGACCCGGCTGACCCGCCAAGCGGTAAAGGTTTTTCGAAGGAAAACCTCGAAGCGCTGTCGCGTCTGCTCGAATTGAAATTGAAAGACTTTAATGTGGTGGCCGAAGTCGTTTCGGTATTGCCTGGGCCGGTTGTTACTCGTTTTGAAATTCAACCTGCTCCGGGGGTTAAGGTTAGTCGCATCACCAATTTGGCCAAAGACCTTGCTCGTTCGCTGGCGGTGATCAGCGTACGTGTTGTGGAAGTGATTCCTGGCAAATCAGTGGTTGGGGTTGAAATACCGAATGAGCATCGCGAGATGGTGCGGATGCGGGAAGTGCTGGAATCGCCTGCTTATGAAGATTCCCGTTCACCGTTAACCGTGGCCTTGGGTCACGATATTTCTGGCCAAGCGGTGGTTGCCGATATCGCGAAGATGCCCCATTTATTGGTGGCGGGTACCACGGGCTCGGGTAAGTCCGTTGGTGTAAACGTGATGTTGTTGAGCTTGCTGTATAAATCAACGCCAAAAGAAGTCCGTTTGATTCTGGTCGACCCGAAAATGCTCGAACTGTCGATTTATGAAGGCATTCCTCATCTGTTGACGCCGGTTATTACGGACATGAATGATGCGGCCAATGGTCTGCGCTGGAGTGTGGGCGAAATGGAGCGTCGTTATAAATTAATGGCGGCGGTCGGCGTGAGAAATCTAGCCGGTTTTAATCGCAAAGTGGAAGAAGCCATTAAAGCCGGTGAGCCAATGCCCGATCCTCTTTGGGTGCCGGAAGAAAATTTTGAGGCCGGTCATGAGCAAGCCCCAGCCCCAACGCTGGAACCTTTGCCTAGTATCGTAATTGTGATTGATGAATTCGCAGACATGATGATGATTGTGGGCAAGAAAGTAGAGCAATTGATCGCTCGTATTGCTCAGAAGGCACGTGCCGCAGGTATTCATTTGGTGCTGGCGACACAACGCCCATCGGTTGATGTGATTACTGGTTTGATTAAAGCTAACGTACCGTCGCGCATGGCGTTTCAGGTGTCTTCCAAAATTGATTCCCGCACCATTCTTGATCAAGGTGGGGCGGAGCAATTGCTTGGGCACGGTGATATGTTGTACCTGCCGCCAGGCACCAGCGTACCCACTCGTGTGCACGGCGCCTTTGTAGACGATCATGAAGTTCATAAAATTGTGGATGATTGGAAACGTCGGGGTGAACCTTGTTATATCGATGGCGTCGTTGACGAAAGCACGAATGAAATACCGGTTCCGGGCTTGGCCACAGAAGGCGAAGACGGTGCAGATGAGGGCGATGCCTTGTATGACGAAGCCGTGGCGTTTGTTACCGAGTCCAGAAAGGCATCGATCTCTTCGGTGCAGCGAAAGTTACGCATTGGATACAACCGTGCGGCACGACTGATTGAAACCATGGAGGCTGCAGGCGTCATCAGCGCGGCGGGACACAATGGCAGCCGCGAGGTTCTGGCGCCGCCTCCACCCAAGCACTAATAAATATCGCCACTTAGATGGTTCATGCCCCGTTAACCTGGCGCTTCGAGAATGATCACATCTATAGGCAAAACAGAGATCGGCAATATGAAAACATTCCTTACGACAATGGCCATGGCGTTCAGTGCTCTTATGATGTCGGTATCGAGTTTCGCGGGTGAGGGTCCGGTATCTTCAGCCGCGTCTGCGTTGTCTGAGCGCCTGCTTGCGATTGACAGTTTGCAGGGCAAGTTCCAGCAGACATTGACCGCTGACGACGGTGAATTGCTACAGGAAAGCGCAGGTGATTTCGCCTTGAACAAGCAGGGGCAATATCGTTGGGAAACCACGGAGCCTTTCGCGCAGTTGTTGATTGGGGATAAGCAATCCTTGTTGCTTTATGATCCTGACTTGGAACAGCTAAACCGCCGACGTTTGAGTGATGCTGAAAGACAAACGCCTTTGTTTATCTTGAGCAGCCAGGATCATTCGCTGAGTGACAACTATCATATTGAAACCATTGAACAGGGCTTTCAACTGAAGCCAAAAGAGACATCGAGCAGTTTCAGTAAAATGGATTTATTGTTTGATGCGGAGTTACCCAGCGAAATCATTGTTTGGGATAGCCTCGGCCAGAAAACCCATATTCGTCTGATTACCAGCGAGGCGAATAAAACTCTGCCTCAATCTCTGTTTGCGTTTGAGCCTCCACCGGGAACCGATATTGTCGATGAAGGATGATCTGTTTGAAAGTGATAACAGCTTTCAACCCCTGGCTGCAAAAATGCGGCCGCGTTGTTTGGAGGATTATGTTGGGCAGGAGCATTTGCTGGGGCCAGGCAAACCTGTCAGAGAATCAATCGAGCGTAACAACCTGCATTCGATGGTGTTATGGGGTCCTCCCGGAGTAGGTAAAACCACGTTGGCCAAAATGTTGGCCGAGCTCAACGATGCTCATTTTGAAACCTTGTCTGCGGTTCTTGCAGGTGTAAAAGACATTCGAACCGCAATCGAAAAAGCCCGCCAGGTGGCTGCCAGTTTTGGCCGAAAAACCATTTTGTTTGTCGATGAGGTCCACCGTTTCAACAAGGCTCAGCAAGACGCTTTCTTGCCCTTTGTTGAAGATGGCACGGTTATTTTTATTGGCGCTACTACTGAAAACCCATCATTCGAACTTAACAATGCACTGTTGTCCCGCAGTCGGGTTTACGTTCTGAAGAGCTTGTCTCCTGACGATATTTTTAAAGCGCTTAAAAAAGCCTCGGTGGATGAGGAACGAGGCCTGGGTAAATTAAAGCTGCAGGTCGACGATGATGTGCTGAAGGTGATTGCCCAAGCGGCTGATGGTGATGTGCGGCGCGCATTGAATTTGTTGGAAATTGCCAGTGATATTGCTGTTGAGTCGGATCAAGGTCGGCTAATTGACCCGAATATTCTGGACCAGGTGTTGGCCAACGAAAGTCGTCGCTTTGATAAGGGCGGAGATCTGTTCTATGAGCAAATATCGGCCTTGCACAAGTCTGTTCGAGGGTCCAGTGTTGACGGCTCCTTGTATTGGTTTGCCCGGATGTTGGATGGCGGTTGCGACCCTCTATACATCGCTAGGCGCGTCGTGCGGATGGCATCGGAAGATATAGGCAATGCCGACCCCAGAGGTTTGCGGCTGGCATTAGATGCTTGGGAGGTGCAAGAGCGTCTCGGTAGCCCAGAAGGTGAGCTGGCGATTGCTCAGGCGATTATCTATTTAGCCGCAGCACCGAAGAGTAATGCGGTGTATAATGCCTACAAGCGCGCTCGCGCTGATGTGTCCAGCTCCCCAAGCTATGACGTTCCCATGCATTTGCGCAATGCGCCAACCAGCATGATGAAGGATATGGATTACGGTGCTGGGTATCGGTATGCCCATGATGAAGCCGAAGCCTATGCTGCGGGAGAGCGTTATTTCCCCGATGAAATGGACGAGGCGCGTTACTACGAGCCGGTCAGCAGGGGGTTGGAGATTAAAATCTCTGAGAAGCTGGAGCGCTTACGCCAACTGGATATGGCCCATCGGGCAAATACCAAAATGCGCGATAAAGATTGAACAAAAGTTGACCGCTTGTCTCGAGTTTGAAGCGGTGGGCGGAGAAGCGGCAATCTCGATGGCATCTATGTTGATGTTCGGGACGACCAGAGGCACAGTACTGAACTCGGGCAGTGCGACGCCCAGAAAGATCGAAAACAAAGATCGATTGCACATAGAGTACACAGCATGATCAATCAGTGGATAGCGGTTGCAGCGGGGGGGAGCATTGGTGCTCTGTGTCGCTTTGCGGTTGCCAATTACTGGTTGGTGCCGGTGGCGGGACGTTTGCCATTGGCGACTGTTTTCGTCAATTTGCTGGGTTCGGCTCTGATGGGGTTTATTTATGTGGTGATCGTAGAAGAGCATTGGTTCAACCCGGAATGGCGTAATGTCTTGATGACAGGCTTTTTGGGCGCATTTACCACGTTCTCGACGTTTTCACTTGAGGCATTGAGCCTTTGGCAAAACCAACATCATGAGTTGGCTTTGCTCTACGTCACATTGAATGTTATTGGCAGTTTGTTGTGCGTCTTTTTGGGGGCGCAGCTGGCCATGAAGATTGTTTAGTTTGTGGATCGCTGTTGCGATCATAAGTAAGGTTAAAAATTATGTTGGACCCAAAAATCGTTCGTACTCAGGCCGAGGACATCGCCAAGGCATTGACGAAACGTGGTTTTGAATTGGATGTTGCGACCATCCAGGCTTTGGAAGAAGAGCGCAAAGACATTCAGGTGAAAACTGAAGCTTTGCAGCAAGAGCGCAACAGCAAGTCAAAGAAAATCGGCAAAGCGAAAGCTCAGGGTGAAGATATTGCCCCTTTGTTGAAAGAAGTCGAAGATCTGAAGGGTTCCTTACAGGAAGCAGAGCAGCAACTGCACGCCGTGCAATCCAAAATGGATGAGTTGCTCAGTGGCGTTCCCAATGTGTTGCATGACAGCGTGCCTGAGGGCAGTGACGAGGATGACAATGTTGAGGTCTCCAGCTGGGGTGAGCCTCGAGAGTTTGATTTCGACGTCAAGGATCATGTTGATTTGGGTTCAGATCTGGGCGGCCTGGACTTTGAAACCGCCAGTAAAATTACCGGTTCCCGCTTTGCTGTGATGCGCGGTGGCGTTGCGCGCCTGCATCGTGCCTTGATTCAATTCATGTTGGACACTCATATTCATGAACATGGCTATGAAGAAATCCAGGTGCCGTTTATCGTTAATAAGGAATCCCTGTTTGGCACTGGACAGCTGCCGAAGTTTGAAGAAGACTTGTTCAAATTACGTGATGATCGTGACTTCTATCTGATTCCCACTGCTGAAGTGCCGATCACCAACGTACTGCGCGATGAGATTGTACAGGATGCGGCACAGTTGCCTATTCGTTACACCTGCCATACGCCGTGTTTTCGAAGCGAGGCCGGCAGCCATGGTCGTGATACCCGCGGCATGATTCGCCAGCACCAATTTGAAAAAGTTGAGTTGGTTCAATTCACAACACCTGATCAATCTGAGCAGGCTCTGGAAGAGTTGACAGGGCATGCCGAAGCTATTTTGCAAAAGCTCGGCTTGCCTTACCGCAAGGTCATTTTGTGTGGTGGTGATACCGGTTTCTCTGCGGCGAAAACCTACGATTTGGAAGTATGGGTGCCAAGCCAGGGGAAATATCGAGAGATTTCTTCCTGCAGTTTGTTCAATGACTTCCAGGCGCGTCGAATGAAAGCGCGTTTCCGTAACGCTGATGGCAAGCCACAGTTGTTGCACACTTTGAATGGTTCTGGTTTAGCGATTGGTCGTACTCTGGTTGCCATTTTGGAAAACTACCAGAATGCCGATGGTTCCATCGATGTGCCTGAAGCGTTGCGTAGTTACTGCGGTGGTCTGGAGCGAATTACAGCATCCTAACTCGGGTGCTGCTGATCCTGCCAAGCGGCCCTGAGGTTTTGTATGGATTATTTTCCATTATTTCATGATATGCGCGACCGTCACTGCCTGCTCGTCGGTGGTGGCGCGGTTGCTGCGCGCAAATTGCGTTTGCTGCTCAAGACTCCGGTTAATGTTGTTTTGTTTTCCCCTGAGTTGCACCGAGAAACCCAAGAACTGCTCGAAGCGCATCCTGAGCGTATTGATCTGCAGGCTCGTCATTTTGATGTGCTTAAAGACAGCGCCGATCTTGATCAGAAGGTGTTTGTCATCGCGGCAACGGATGATGCGGCGTTTAATCAATCTCTGGCCGTACTTTGCCAGAAAAAAAATATCGCCATCAATGTGGTTGATCAACCTGAGCTTTGCACCATTATCACTTCCGCGATTGTTGATCGCTCGCCGCTTGTGGTTGCCATTTCCACGGCGGGAAAAGCTCCGGTTTTGGGGCGACGTATTCGCCAGCAGCTGGAAGAGCGTCTTCCTGCAAATCTGGGGCGTTTCGCAGATATTCTCGGAGACTTTCGCCAAAAGATCAGTCGCACAATACATGATGAAAAACAACGATTGCGTTTTTGGCAGTGGTTGCTTGATGGGCCTGCTCATGAGGCCGCGTTAAAAAATCAACTCGATGACAGTCGCCAAATTATTGAACGGGCACTGGAGCAAACCGACAATAACTTGCCCGCAGAGGGCGAAGTTTATTTGGTTGGTGCCGGGCCCGGGGATCCTGAACTTCTCACCTTAAAGGCGTTGCGATTGATGCAGCAGGCTGATGTGGTGTTGTATGACCGTCTGGTGTCACCTGCGATTATGGAGTTGCTGCGTCGGGATGCCGATCGGATATACGTCGGTAAGCGTCGGTCCGATCACGCCGTTCCTCAGGATGATATAAATCAGCAGTTGGTAACATTGGCCAAAGAGGGTAAGCGTGTATTGCGCCTTAAGGGGGGAGACCCCTTTATTTTTGGTCGCGGAGGTGAAGAGTTGGAAACACTGGCAGAATCCGGTGTGAGCTTCCAGGTTGTTCCGGGAATTACTGCAGCTTCGGGCTGTGCGAGTTATGCGGGTATCCCATTAACCCATCGAGACTATGCCCAGTCGGTCCGTTTTATTACTGGTCATTTGCAAAACAATCAGGAGAACATTCGCTGGGCTGAGCTGGCGGCTGCGGATCAGACGTTAGTGTTTTATATGAGCCTGGTTGGCTTGCCGACTATCTGCAAAGCGCTTGTGGATGCAGGCCGGGATAAATACACCGCAGCGGCGCTGGTTGAAAAAGGGACTTGTCCAGAGCAGCGTGTATTAATTTCAGATCTTAGTCGCTTGTCAGACGAGGCCAAGCAGCATCAGTTCCGTGCGCCCACCTTACTTATTATCGGTGGTGTAGTCGCATTGCATAAACAACTGCATTGGTACGAAGGTGAGGGGCGGATTATCTCTACGGAAAGTTGAGAATCCTCTTATTCTCAATAGAGCCATGCGGCCGATAGCGTAAACGAACTGAATAATAAAAAAGGCCGCAATGTGCGGCCTTTTTTATTACGGGACCGACGGCTCAAAACCGGCGTTCTATTGAATTACGCTTGACGTTCTTTCAGAGCATCTTTGATTTTGTCACGCATAGAATGCAAGCTGGCTTCGGTTGTTTCCCAATCGATACACGCATCGGTAATCGATACGCCGTATTCCAGGTCGTCCAGGTTCGCAGTCATTTTCTGGTTGCCGGGGCCAATATTGGATTCCACCATGATTCCAATAATGGAGCGGTTGCCTTCCAGAATTTGATTGGCGACATTGTCCATAACCAACGGTTGCAGTTCGTGATTTTTATTGGAATTGGCATGACTGCAGTCCACCATAATGTTCGGGCTTACACCGTGTTTTTCCAGTTCCTGTTCACACATGGCCACACTCACGGAATCGTAATTAGGCTTGCCATTGCCGCCACGCAAGACAACATGGCCATATGGGTTACCTTTGGTGTGAGTAATGGCAACCTGGCCGTTTTCATTGATTCCCAAAAAACGGTGTGGACTGGAAACCGACTGCAGTGCGTTGATGGCCACAGTCAAACCACCGTCGGTACCATTTTTAAACCCCACGGCTGAGGACAGGCCTGAGGCCATCTCACGGTGCGTTTGGGATTCGGTGGTGCGGGCACCAATCGCGGACCAGGAAATCAAATCCTGCAGATACTGAGGTGAAATCGGATCCAGTGCTTCCGTCGATGTAGCCAGACCCATCTCGGACACATCGATCAGCAATTGGCGACCAATGTGTAAACCTTCCTGAATCTTGAAAGAATCATCCAAATAAGGATCGTTGATCAGACCTTTCCAGCCGACGGTGGTGCGCGGTTTTTCAAAGTAGACGCGCATTACGATATAGAGAGTATCGGACAGCTCATCAGACAGCTTTTTCAAACGGCGGGCGTAATCTTTAGCGGCGTCTACATCATGGATGGAGCAGGGGCCAATAACGACCATCAGACGGTGATCGGTACGATCCAGAATGTTGCATACCGCTTGGCGGCCTTCTTGTACCGCTGTTCTTGCGGCATCGCTGAGGGGCAGCTCCTGCTTGATTTCCGCAGGAGAGACCAAAACCTCCTGGGAATTAATATTAAGGTTTTCGATCTTGTTGCTATGGGTATTGCTCATGGTTATCTCTAAATCAGACTTGTTATTCTCACTATTCTACTCAATTCTGCTTGACAGGGCTCCCCCTGCCAGAGAATTTTTATCAATTTAGTCCATAGTTATGGCTAATCAATCAGCTTAAGGGTTTGCATCAGTGGGAAGTACAGGGCGCGCTGGACGGGCTCATCGCCCAAGTCTTTCAGCAATCGCTGGTATTGGCTGAGCTGTTCATGGTAGCTGGCCTGTTCTTCCTCGAAGAACTCTTCTTCGCTTTGGCCGGGTTTGGGAAGGCTGCTTTTGTAGTCGATCAGCCAGCGTTTACCGTGGTCGATAAAGCAGCGGTCGATGATATATTCCCGATTGGCCTGGGTATCCCAAAGGCGCCATTCAAAGCGACTGTCTTGGTGTTGATCGTTTAATAGCCAGCGGCCTTGTTCATCGCTGAGGGTGAGGCCGATGGCTTTATCAATCAATTGGCAGGCTTGCTCGCAAGCACTGGGCCACAGGCCGAGTTGTTGCAGCTGAATTTTCCAGAAGGGGCGGCTCGCCTGTCGGCGTTCATCTGTCCAGGCGGTGAGACCCTCTTCCCCAATCTGCTGCAGGCAGCGGTGCAACACCGTACCGAGATGGCGATAAAATAACTGTTCAACATTGTAGCTTTCTGGCAGGTTTTCTTCGTCGGCGAATTCCCGACCGCGATAGCTTGCCAGTAACTGGTTGTCAGGAAACTCAGGACTCTGCCAACGTTCATCCAACTGGAGGTTAAAATCTTCACTGGGGTGACGTTGTTGAATCTCTTCCTGAGGGGAAGAGTGATTGTCCATGTTTTTCTGGAGTGGGTAAATCTGCAGCTCTTCTTTGATGGATGGCCAAATCTTGGCTAGCAGTGAACTGCTGGAAGGTGCCTTTAAGGGCAGTGTTGAGTCGTTTTCATCCGCCTCGGAATTGGCAAGCGCCTTCTCATCGACAGGCAGCGCAGCGTACAAATGCAGATGTTTGATCGCACGGGTACAGGCCACATAAAGCAAGCGAGTTGCTTCGTATTCGGTTTTGAGTTTCTCTTCCTCGCGCAACAATTGGTATAAACCGTTTTGTGCGGCCAGTTCTTTTTCGTCCAGCTGGCTGTTGAATTCTCGACTGGCCAATGGCGCCATAAGCAGATCGCTGTGACCAGAATCGTTGATTCGTTGCTGCCAGAGAAACAAGGCATTCTCATTGCTCCGAGGGCGGCGATCCAGCTCAGGAATAAAGACGTGATCAAACTCCAGGCCTTTTGACTTGTGAATAGTCATGACTTGTAGCTTTGGATCACTGTCTGCCGCAGGGCGGGCAAACAAGCTGTTCACCTTGTCGCGAAACGATTGCCATTCTTTAATTTGCCAGCCTTCACTTTCCAGTAATTCAAAATAGGTTCCAGCGTTGTCGAGATCAGCGGCTTCCAGTAAACAGGCCGGTCCGCCAACACTGAGCCAGAAACCTTCGATCCATTGGCGCAAGGGTTTACGCCCACGATTTTGCTGTGTCGCAAGAAAATGATCCATAAACCATTGCAGACGTTTTTGGCTTGAAGGTTTGAGGGCATTGAGAAAGCTTGTTTTTTGCAGATGCGAGATAATGGCCGGGCGTCTGAAGCCGTCGCAGAGGCGTTCTTCTTCGGTGGAGTCTTCTGCCCAGTTACAAAGTGACCAGAGTTCCTGCAGATTGAACCCAAGCAATGGGCTGCGCAGAACACTGAGCCATGCGAGTCGATCACTGGGATAAAGCAGGCAGCGCGTCAGATTGATTAAATCCTCAATAGCCATGCGACTGGCCAATGGGTCAATATCCGTGGCTTGCCAGCGTAATCCCCGTTTTTCCAGAGCTTGCAAAACGGCTGCAAGATGAGGACGGTTCCTAACCAGCACAGCGACGCTGTCATCGGGAGATTCCTGCCGAAGTTGAGCAATGGCATCGGCCATGTGTTCAGCTTGTTGTTCTCGAGCACGATGTTTGTCTTCACTGTCATAGTAGGCGAGGATGTGGCTTTGGCAGGCGTGCCCAGGTAAACGGTCTTTAAAAGCAACGCTGTCGCTGTAACGAACTGCACCTCGTCCAATATCATCTTTTGCCGGAAAGGCTGTTTGAAATACTTGGTTTACCCAGTTGACTACGCCGGTTTGGGAACGAAAGTTGACACTTAAGTCCAGCGCTTCAAGTGGCACCGAACCAATTCCCTGGCGGCGGGCTTGTAAGAAGATGCCTACATTGGCATCCCGAAAGCCATAGCAGGATTGCATGCCGTCGCCCACAATAAACAAGCTACGACCGTCACCTTGCTCCCAGCCTGCGGTCAGTTTCTCCAGTAGTTGCAATTGAGGCTGTGCGGTATCCTGAAATTCGTCGACCAAAATATGGCGAATTTGATAATCCAATTGCAACGCGATATCGGTCGGCAGTTCCTCATTGCCCAGAGCTTGCAGAGCGGCTTGGGAGACTTCAATAAAGTCACTGGCACCAAGTCGGCGAAATACCAGTTTGAGTTCGGCAGCGATCACGACCATCAAATAGCTGAGGCTCAGCATCATGGGTTCCAGGCTCTGACAGGATTCCAATTGTGGCAACAGACGCAGCAGCTGCAGATCCTCTTCCAAGCCTTCCTGCTCGCTGAGCCTCAACAATAATGCTTTAAAGGTGTTCTTTTTTTCGTCGGCAATTTGTTTTTCAGTTTTATCTTTCGGGCTGATAAAACCGATATTCTTATTGAGTTGTTTGCGCCAGCCTGTCTGGCTGAGTAACAGGTGGCTGAGTTGTTGCCACGCCGGAAGCTCTTCGGCTTTTATGGGTGGCAAGCTGTCACGGCCAAGCAAGAAGTGGAGGTCGTTTTTACCTTCCTGCGCTAAGTTATTGGCTGCATAGTCGGCGAGCATGCTGAGCTCGCTACTCTCATAAGAAATGCTGCTATCTATTCTTCCCAAACACTCTTCAATCCAGGTTTTTAAGGCCTGGGTGTTAAAGGGCATATGAGTGTGAACTTGTTCAGCGCCCGGTGTGGACGACCCACTTTCAGCCAAGGCTTTGGCGTCGAAATACAAAGGCAATAAAGTACGCAGCCACTGATCTCGTTTGGCGAGAAGAGCGACCATTAGTTCTTGTAGTTGTGGCAGCTGGTTGTCCAGGTGACGCAGCGCTTGGCGCCAGTGAAAATGTAAGGTTTCGTCCTGCTCGATACGAGCAAATACCGATTGCACCGCCTGCTCATAGGCTCGGGCAGGATTGTCTAGCGTATCTGGCAGGGCACCGAGGCCGGAAGCGAGAGGCAGTTGTCTGGCCAGGCTGCGGCAGAATCCGTCAATGGTTTGAACGCGTATGCGGTTGGGGCTTTGCAGCAGCTGCCAGTGATGTTTACGGTCCTGTTCCAGGACTTTACGTGCAAGTGACCAGGTTAATGCATCGTGTGGGTTTTCAGGTGTTTGTTCGGTGTTGGCCGCATGAACAATAGCCTGATGTATGCGGTGCTGCATTTCTGCAGCTGCTTTTCGAGTAAAGGTAATGCTCAGTACTTCTTCCGGGTGTTCGCACAGTGCCAGGAGGGTAAGCACTCGTTGGGTTAGCAGGCCGGTTTTCCCTGATCCGGCCGGGGCGGCAACGGCAAAGCTTCCACTGGGTAGAATGGCTTGTTCGCGGGCGTGGTAATCCTGAACTTGCATAGACGTTGTATATCCTTATAGGGAAAGATCAAACTCAGCCTGCTGCAGAGCTGCGGGCGTATCGTTCCAATAGCGGCGTTTGGCATCAAACTCTTTGAGCCTTTGCAGGCCTTCCAAATCTTCGCTGTAACGTTTCGCCAGTGGGTCCTTGAAATCCAGTTGCGCCTGGCCCTCTGAATAACGAATGGCGAGTTGCAATAGATCAGTGTGCCACTGCTGGCGCAGCTGAGACCATGGAATGTCTTCGGCGGCCGCTAATCTGGAATCTGAATTACGAAGCTTTTTTTGCAGAACGGGATCCTGGCTGTTGGAGATTCCACTTGCCGGTGAGTGCGCTCGACTGATGCCAATGTATTTGACCCCTTTGGCATTGAGTTGGGCAAAACTGATTGCGCTGATGGCTGGATCACTCAGGCTGTACAGCGGCAGTTGGGGTTCTTCCGGACGGTCGCCTAACCAGCTTTTAACATCGCATTGGCCCGTTTTGTAATCGATAACGAGATAAGATTCGTTGTCTCCCTCGCTGGGTTCGGAGGGTCCTGTATCGCTAAGCAATGTATCGATTCGGTCCAGGCGCAGTTGCAGTTTCAGGGGGCCAAGCTTGAGTTCACGACTGCTTTCCAAGCCGGCAATGCGAAAGGGTGGTCGTTGTTTGTCTTGCTCAATGAAGGCCGTAAACAAACTGTGTAAGCGTTCTGCTTCCAGTGCTCGAAAGCGAGGGCCGAGATCCCGACGATGCAGTAACTCGCTCTCAATCGCGTCACTGATGTGATCTTTAATGATTTGATTCAGGGCCTGATCATCGAGGACTAATAAGGCTTCTTGGGATTTTATGGCCTCCCAAAACGTTTCCAGAGCAAGGTGTAAAATATTGCCTCGCTCAATGGGCGAAATGCCAATTTGAACTTCAGGCCATGGCTTTGCGCCCAGACGGTATTGAGCAAATGCATTGAAAGGGCAAAGGGCTTGTTGTTTCAAGACACCGCTCCCCCCGAGTTTCTTTTCGTCACTGCTGAGTTTAGGGCCCTGACGATTATCAACCCAATGAAAATGTCTACGTTCAAAACTGTCGTGCCGGAATTGCTCCAGCTCGTGGGCGGCATTGTCGGGCAGAAGGGCATCGACGCTCGTGATCAGCTGACTCTTCAATTGTTGAATCAAAGGACTGCATTGCAATTGTTCTTCGCCTTCACGGCTGGGGTAACTGAAAATCACGGTGTCCGCACAAAGGCGGTAGGCGTCCACCAGTTGGCTGGCGAAATACAGTTCACGTTCTACGCTGGCATGGGGCATATTAAGTCGCCGTTGCAACTCGATAGGCAAAAGGGGATTGGCCTGGGGGCTGGGTGGCCATTGTTTTTGCTCCATTCCCATTACCCAACAGTAATCAAATGCTTGTCCTGAACCCTCCAGGATACCCAGAATCTGCACGGGGCTATCTGGGGTTTTGGCTTGAAAGTGGTGGCTGCTGGCCAATTGCTGAAGCTGGTTTAACAATTCACCGGCGCTGTACAGGCGATTCAGGTGGTCAAGGCTCAATAACTCTTCGAGGAGATTCTGAAACTGCATGACCTGCTGGTATTCATTACTGTCGAGACGGCGGCTGCCGGGCCAGTTAAGCTCTTCCAATTGTTGATAGAAGATTTGCGACCATTGCTTGGCACTGTTGCGATCCGGACGTCTTTCTTGGCCATAGAAAATCCCCTGCAGGCGTTCGGATATGCTGATATAAGAACTCTCTCGGCGGGGATGATCTGCGAGTCGCTGAGCGACTTTTTCGGCGCATTGGCGCAGTTGGGCTGGACGAATTTGCTCTTGCTGTAATTGTCTCAGGTGAAATTCCAGCTGTTGGGATTCGGCGACAATGTAGTCATTCTCCTGTTCAGCATTTTGGTGCCAAAAAGGGCTATAAATCAGTTGGCAGAGGCGTTCCACATCCAGTTGTTTGAGGTTCAAACTGAGCAGTGCTAATGCTGCGTCAATCAAGGGACAGTTAGCGAGAGGAAAGCCCGCGGAAAAGTTAAAGGGCAGGGTATAGCGCGGGGTCTTGCTATAAAGGTATTGCGGTTCCAGCACCTCACTGAATACCCGTTCTATTTTGTCCCGGCGTTGGCCCAGCTTGGGGTCGATAATACCGATTCGAGGCATGGGGCTTTCGGTGGCCACGGCCTGGCTCAGCTCTTGGCGCACAAACTCGGCACAACGGCGAATTTCGTCGTTGGCATCATCACATGGCAGGGTGTAAACACGATTGTGTTCCAGATGTTTTAACTGAACAAAGAGAACCTCGTCTGCAATATCGTGGCTGAGCTTGTCTCTCAGAGGCGACAAGTCGTCAAAGCCCACCATGATTAATTTACGTTCGCGTGTCAGGATGCCTTCAGCGAAAGCTTGACTCACAATTTGGCATTGTTCCGCGCTGCCAATGAGGGAGAGCTGCTGGCAAGTTTGATCAAATTTCAAACCCCACTGGCTGAGTATGTCGCTCTCCTTATGGTTGTACTCCGCGAGAGTGTTTGGATCGACTTCCCACTCAGACAACAGCTGCCAGGCAGAACTGGCTTGCTTGGCGAGTAAGTCTGGACAAATGAGATCGGCGCTTTCTTCGGCAGAGTCGATAATGTCTTGCCAGAGAACGAGGTTTTGCTGCGGGCTGATCAATAGTTGTGCTGACGGCGCATAGGCGTTGTTTTGCAATTGCTGCCAAACGTCGTTCAACCACTGTTGAAAGCTTAGCAGTCGCTCGGAGCTGATACTGCTTAAGCCTTCATTGTGAGTCTGTGATGAGTGTTTCAGTAAAAAGCGTCTCTGACGGCTGTTGGCGGTCAGAACAAGGCATTGCTCATCCATCAGCAGGCTTAATTCATCGATGGATAGCGCTCGGTTTTCCATAGTACGCCTATGCAGTAAACTTAAGGGCTGGATCAGACAAGAAGTGTCGAATCCAGTATCCACACAGTATACCCAAAACCGGGGGCTGGTTTCAGAAGAAGGAACATCGGCGATGATTTTATTGCCGTTGAATGAGGGGTGTTATGAGTACGCAAATTCGTGGGGTTAAAGCCGACTTTTCGCAGAAAGCCACGGTCGATGCCAAGCCTTCAGCGAGTGTTATTTTGCTGCGCTCAGGGAATGAAGGCCTGGAATTGTTCATGTTGAAGCGTCATGAGGCTTTATCGTTTTCACCGGGCCTTTGGGTTTTTCCTGGCGGTGCCTTGGAACAAAACGAAGCCGCTGTGATTGATGTCGGTTCTGAGGAGGACATTGATGCGGCTTTCAAGTTGGCAGCCATTCGCGAAACCTTCGAGGAAAGTCGGGTGTTGCTGGTCAAGGACGAGCAGGGCGAATCTCCAAGCTTGCAGGACTACCAGAATTTTTATCGTGAACACGATTGGCCTGCGTTAAGCGAGACATTTAATTTCGGCGAGGAAATAGCTAAACAGGAATGGCAGGCGGATTTAGAAAGTCTGACGCATTTGTCGACCTGGACGACGCCGTTACAAGCCAAGAAGCGTTTTTTAACACGCTTTTATCTGCGTTTTATGCCGGAGGCGCAAGAGCCGAGAAGCGATGGCAGTGAAACAACAGAGGCGCGCTGGCAGGCGTTGAGTGAATTGAAGGCATCAATCGACAGTGGGGAGCTGAAGTTAATGTTCCCGACGGAAATGAACATCCGTTGGTTGAGCCAGTTTGACAGCAGAGAGGCGCTTGAAGCGGCATTACTTGAACACCGCCCGCCGGAGGTTATGCCTCGTCTCGAAAAACATCCAGACGGAGTCACGCTGAATATTCCCATTGAAGCGGGTTACGGAATCAGCCAAAGGCTCATGCGTGTATAGCACGCTGGGCCACAGTGCGGAATCTTCTCGCGGAATTGCCTGTTACGTATCTCAACAGTTTGTTTGAAATACGGTAACGTTTTTCCGTCAATGTGGGCGAATAATGCCCAGTCAAAGTATGTGAAAATAGTTCAATGACGGTTTCACGGTTAATGGCTACTAACTTTTTATGCACATTATTTCCGCAATTCGAATTGAAGGCTAATATTTCTGTGATAATTCTTGATTTGAGCTATTGACATTTATAAGTTATTGAAAAATATATAAAAAATATATTAGGTTAAAAAGTATACAATTTGTAGATCGCCCTGATTTTTACGTTATTGAGCCACTTTTCTAAAGTCTATCCACTGACTTATCCACAGATTCTGTGGAAAAGTGTAAAGGCTCTGTTAAATGATGATTAAGCTGCCGATATTTTGTCGCGGCAGGAGCTTGCCGCTCAGAAGAGGGGCTCCTGTCAGCGTAGAAGTGTGGTGCAATAGAATGAAAAGACGCTAAGACACACTATGACACCTGAACGACTGGAAAAAATTAAGGCGGTATTGAATCGTCGCCAAGCGGATCTTACGGTTATCAATGATGAAGTGCATAAGGGGCGTAATCTGGCCGCCATAATGCGTACCTGCGACGCTGTGGGTATCGATCGTATGCACGTTGTGGAGCCCAAGGATGGCTACCGATCTTATCGAGGAACGGCTTCAGGCAGCAATAAGTGGGTGGAGGTCTCAACCTATGATTCCGTGACCGAGGCGATCGCGGAAGTTAAAGCCAAAGGCATGAAGGTCGTTGCTGCTCATTTGGACGAGCGGGCCGTTGATTACCGTTCTATCGATTACTGTGAACCGACCGCTCTGTTGATGGGTATGGAGCGTGCAGGGGTGAGCGAAGAAGCCCTAGCGTTGGCAGATGAAACCGTGGTTATTCCCATGATGGGGATGGTTGAGTCATTTAATGTGTCGGTTGCCGCTGCCATTATTCTTGCGGAGGCTCAGCGGCAGCGAGACGCCAAAGGCATGTACGAAGACTCTCGCTTGGACGCAAGCCATTATGAGCGGCGGTTTTTTCAATGGGCCCACCCACAGGTTGCCCGTTTTTGTGATGAAAAAGGGTTGGCTTATCCAGAGGTTGGTCAAGATGGCGAAATCATTGATGGCCCTGGCTGGTACCATCAAAAAGCGAAAGAAGACGCTTTGAGCCTGTAAATACAGGGTATTAGGCCTAATCGTCGATCAAGTGATCCAGGGGCATTTCGGTTTTATATTGCACTTGCTTTAAGGAAAAGCTGCTCTTAATACTGGCAATGCCTTCGTATTGAGTCAGCTTTTCGTCCAAAAAGTGCTGATAGGCCGCAAGGTCTGGAAGCGCCACGCGAATCAGGTAGTCGAAATCACCGGCCATTAAATAGCACTCCATGACTTCTGGCCACTGAGCGACGGTTTCTTCGAATCGTTGCAGCAGATTTTTTACCTGATGGCCCAATGTTACCTGGATAAACACATGAACGTTGACGCCAATGGTTTCAGGATTCAACAAGGTGACATTGCCTTTGAAATACCCGGCTTCTTCCAGCATTTTGACCCGGCGTGAGCAGGGTGAGGGGGATAGGGCGATCATGTCGGCAAGCTCCAGATTTGAGAGCGAACCATCCTTTTGCAGGATTTCAAGGATCTTGCGGTCTGTCTTATCGAGAGTGTGGGCCATGAGGCAAGTCACCATAAACTTCTTGTTTTTTGGCGATTCTAACCAAGATACTGTGTAAAAGCGACCCATTGCTTCCCGTTGGTAGTGGGAAGCTCTGCCTTACCCGATGACTTACTTGGTTAGGGACTTCGAGAACTGGTCTATGGCGGAGACCACCTCATTGGCTCCGGTTTGAATTTTACCGATCACTTCGCCTGTCTGGCTGGCGAGATCAACGCCACGATTGGCCTGGTCCAGGCATTTTTCCATGCTGGAAGATGCACTGCTGGTGTCTTCCTGGATCTTGCTGATCATGGCCGAAATCTCTGATGTTGACTGGGAAGTGCGCGCGGCCAGTTGGCGAACTTCATCGGCCACTACGGCGAATCCTCGGCCCTGTTCTCCCGCCCGAGCAGCTTCAATAGCGGCGTTTAATGCAAGAAGGTTCGTCTGGTCGGCTATTTCCTGAATAGTGTTGATAATGGAGTTAATTTCCCCCGATTGCATATTCAATCGCTCGATATGTTGGGAGGAGGCGTGCACGGATTCCGCGATCTTGTTCATTTCGTCAACAGCTTCATTGATTACGCCGCCACCGTTCTTAGCCACATTCAAGGTTTCATTGGAGATCCGATACGCAATAGAGGCGCTCTCTCTTTCCATTTCGGACTGTGTCATTTGCTCAGTGATGTCCGAAGCAAATTTCACCACGCGATATAGATTGCCTTCATTGTTGTAAACTGGGTTGTAGGAGGCTTCCAGCCAAAGAGTTTTTCCCTGGGAATTTACGCGTTTGAACTGGCCGGAAAAGAACTCTCCATGATTTAATCGCCGCCAAAACTCTCGATACTCTTGTGATTCTGTATATTGGGGCTCACAGAAAATACTGTGGTGTTTGCCGATGATGTCGGCCTTGCGATAAGAAGTCGCTTCGAGAAAGTTTTCATTGCAGTCAATTATGGTTCCGTCTTTCTCAAACTCAATGATCGCACTCGAACGATTTAACGCGTCGAGTTTGCTACGATCTTCAGTTTCTGAAAGAACTTTTGCAGTAATATCCGAGGCAAACTTAACCACTTTGGTCAACCGTTGGCTGGCATCGAAAACGGGATTGTACGTAGCTTCCAGCCAGAGTGCATGACCGTGCTTGTTCACGCGTTTAAACTGTCCACTGAAAAATTCTCCGCGATTGAGCTGTGCCCAGAAGTCGTGATAGGCCTCGGTTGAAGCGTAATGTTCATCACAAAACATTCTGTGGTGTTTGCCTTTAATTTCTGAAAGCTCATACCCAACTGTTTTCAGAAAGTTGTCATTGGCAGTGATGATTTCGCCATTCGGGCGAAATTCGATAACCGCCATAGAGCGATGAATTGCGTTGATGATCGAGGATTGCTCTGTGAACTTTTCAGAGAGAGCGTCATACTGAGCTTTATATTGTCTTCCAAACACCTAAGCCTCCGGATATAAGCCGTTTATCTGTATTTCGAGGGAAATAGAAAACTGGGATTGTCTTCGTTTGACGACGCCTTATTTCCGCTGCCTTTATTTTGAGTGTAGATGAATAATTCGATGTTGTAGGGCGTCTGAAAAAAGGGGATGTTGTTGCTGTAAATCTGTATGGCAGTAGGCTGGAGTTTTAGGAAAGGGCGGGCAAGCCTGCTAAATATTGCAGGAATTACAGTTCTGCGAGGATGCGAAATCCAATGTTGGCACTGCGGTGAAGGCTGTCTATACCGCCACGGCTGTGGCTGCTGATGCTTTCAACATTGTCACTGTGCGATCCACCGCGAACGGTTTTCTGTAGGCACTGAGCGCTCTTTCTGGGCTCAGCAGTGGTGCTGGCGCCAAGATAATGGTCGGTGTAGCAATCCATGACCCACTCGGCAACATTGCCAGAGGTGTCATAGATTCCAAAAGGATTGGCGGGATAATACCCCAGAGGGGCGGTTTGGCTGCCAAATAACTTTGCAAATTCGCTGTTGCAACCGCGTCGGCAGTTGGCCATTCGGCGGCTGTTCTGAGGCCACCAATAGTTACCGGCACGATTGGCTCGGGCGATGTACTCCCACTCGGCTTCGCTCAGCAGGCGATACACCCGGCCGGTTTTTTTACTCAACCATTCTGTGTAGGCAACGGCTTCATGCCAGTTGATATTGATTACGGGGCGGTTTCCTCGCCCCCAATTATTGTCATCGGGAGTTTTGGTCTTTTGTTGGGTATCGTCCAGATAGGTTTGATAGTCCGCAAAGCTGATTTCAAATCGACTGACGGCAAAATGATCCGCGATGGTAACTTGACGAATAGGAAGACTGTTTGCCTTGGCCTTACTGCCCATGCTGAAACTGCCGGTGGGCACCACAATCATTTCCGGAGCAGACTGGTAGTTATCCAGAGGGTCACTGAAGGTTTCTCCGGCTTCGAATAATTTTTCCAGATTGTAATGTTGATTAATCGCTTTATCGCTGACCTTAATCCAACGTTTTAATGTCTTAAATTTACGCTTGCTTATCTCGACCAGATAGCTTCCTGCGGCCAGAGAGATACCGGCCTTGTACCTGGGTTTGATATTCAGGATGCGAATACGGTCAGCCTTGGGCGTGCTGCTGATCGTCAATGGGTAGGTGTCTTCGACATCTTTTGGAGCTTCCGCAACTGCCTCTGCAAGTGAGGCTTCGACGGCTTCTCTGGTGGCTGGCTGTGCAGTCAATGAGAGGGCTTCTCCCGCAGGGGCTTCGGCATTGACACTTGGGGTGTTGAACGTTTTTGTGTTGAAATCATTCGCCGTCAATTCAGTGTCTGGCACTGTGTTGAGCGCCAGCGAGGGTTCATCATTCGACGTGTCCACGGGCGTGGCAATAAATGGTTCTAGCGCTTTTTCTGTATCCCCCAAATTTGGTTCGACGTCTTTCAATGTCTGTTGTGCAGCGACACGTTGATTTTCAGTCGGCACCGCGGAGACATCGTTGTTAGAACTGTTGTAGTAGACCGTGAAGGCCAACAAACAAAGTGCGCTTGCGAAGGTGAATACCTTGGGTAGCTGGCTTTGATTGCCGCTGTTTTCCGCCGGCGCTTCGAGATCGTTTTCGGATTCCGATGTGTGTTTTTCGTTGATGGCGGTGGTATATCGGCTTGCCTGTTGAATCAAATCAGCAGGGCTGTGTTTTCGAGGAAATAAAACGCTGAGTTTTTGCCCCATCAAAAATACGAAAGCCTGCAGGCGTTGAAAAGTGCCGAGTTGAAGTTCTTTGGAACCACTCAGTGAGCTGTAGTTGATCTTGGGAATTTGCAATCCACTTTCAAGGATTTCAATTCGCTCGATCAGTTCTTCGCCGGATTGAATACGCTCATCAGGGTTCTTGGCCAGCAAGTCTTCCAGTAAGGGTTGAAACAGGGCATGTTGGGTGGGTAGTTTGGGAATCGGTGCCGTCAGATGCTTAATGGCGATGGCGACAGCTTCTTCAGCTTGAAAAGGCAGCTTGCCTGACAGCATTTCATAGAACATCACGCCGAGGCTGTATAGGTCAGAACGGCCATCGCAGGGTTGGCCTTTCGCCTGTTCCGGACTCATGTAGTTTGGGGTGCCCAGAACCGTACCGGCATGGGTCACGCCCAGGTTTTGTTTAATGGCCTTTGCAACGCCAAAGTCACTCAGAACGGCGCTGTCGTCGCCCCGAAACAGTACGTTCTCAGGCTTTATATCCCGATGCACATAGCCACAATGGTGTGCGTGGGCCAGGGCGCCGGCGAGCTGCTTCAGGATTTTGACCGCTTCCAGGCCGCTGATGCCTTTGCGCAGTCTTTGGCTCAAAGAGCCCTTGGCCAGGTAATCCATGGCGATGTAGTTGAGACCCTGGTATTTGCCGATGTCGTAAATACCAATAATGTTAGGGTGTGAAAGCTGGCCAACGATTGTGGCTTCACGCTGGAAACGCTCACTGAAATGAGGGTCCTGAGCGAGGGTAGGGCTCATAACTTTGAGCGCGACCTCTCGGCCAATACTCTGCTGTATGGCGAGATAAACGGATGACATGCCTCCCTGGCTGATCTTTCGGGTAATTTGAAATCCGGGAATCTGCATCGTTGTTAATCAGTGGGTTTCAAGATGACTCAAGGTGTTCATGTTTTTCTACCAAAACCATAGGGCACTGGCGGCTATAAGAACGACGGATAGCAATATAAATGCCAGAACCGGTGTCGAGCTATACCTACCGGCCCTTTCAAAGTCCAAACTGTCGGGTACTTCACTTTTATTACGGCGCTTGCTTCGATTCAGGGGGCGAGTGCGCTGACTTTTGAGGTCTCCATAGCTCACACCTACCATGCTGATGTTGTCTTTGCCGCCAGAATCGAGCGCTGCATTTTCCAAGTCTAGCAGTTGCTGCTCAGTGTCATCACTTTGTGACAAAATTCTGGCGATCTCGCTGTCGTGTAACTCATCATTTAGACCGTCGCTGCATAAAATAATGAGGTCGCCGGGGAGCCAAAAGCTGTTCAGGGATTCCACTTCAATCGCGTCGTATTCAATCGCGCCGAGACATTGGGTGATGATGTTTTTCTCCGGGTGCTCCCGTGCCTGGTCCGGTGTAATTTGACCGGCGTCAATCAGGCTCTGCACATAGGAGTGGTCGCGGCTAAGTTGTTCAAGCTCACCATTGCGCCAGCGATAAGCTCGGCTGTCACCCACCCAGCTGATTTGAAATTGCTCATCATTCAACTGTTGGAGGCAAATCAAGGTCGAGCCCATGCCGCTTTGCTGTCCTTCAGATTGATCCAAAATCAACTGATGGGCGAGGCTGAAGGCTTCTTTGGGGTCGCTTCCTGTTCGAATCGATTGGCTGACAATCTGACACGCCAGTTGTGCCGCGACTTCGCCTGCCTGATGACCTCCCATGCCATCAGCCAGCAACCATAGCCCTTGATCGCCCATGCAGGCGACATAGTCTTCATTGTTTTGTCTTAAACAGCCCGGGTGGCTGCGAGATGTCCAACTTAATTGCATGCTATTGCCCGTACAACACTGATATCTATTCCTTGAATTGGGCGGCTTCCCGGCACGATGACGTTTGAATGTGGGGGGTTGTAACTGCTAATGGGACCGCTTCCTGTTGATTCTTTCCGACTTTGTACATACTCAACATAGCATGTTGTTTTGATACGGTGGCTTAACAAGCCTGCCAAACTTAACCAGTGATTTAGCAGGGTTTTAGTTAATTCTGGTAATGGCTAATCGATATCAGTCCAGCTACCTTTGCCTTATGCCAATAGGGTATTAATACATTAATATTAAAAATGCAAAGTTCATAGGCTAGAATGCAGGGCATGTCTCATAATTTAAAGGCTATTCTCGTAAAATTGGCTAAGTGACTGTTTTATGTCTTAATTGCAAGGGTGGAACTTGGCTGGCGTAATGCGGCCAGGCTCAGGTTCAAGGGTGTCCTGCATCAGGGAAACTAACATAGAGAACATAGAATGCTAAAACTGCGTTTACGCAATCAATCCCAAAGCTCGGGTTTACATGAGGTGTGGTTGGTTGAACCTCGTTTAGTTATTGGTACTGCCAAAGAATGTCAACTTGTGCTCAATGATGACGGTTTAAAGAAGCAACATGCTGTCGTTGATATCAGTGGAGAGAGTTTACGTCTTCGTGCCATGGGGCCTTTGATAGAGATTAATGGACGCCCCATTAATGAAGGCGACATGTGCGAATTAAACACCGGCGATAAATTGTCTATCGCATCGGTGGTGATGGATGTGGTGGACCCGAAGTTGGAGCGCCGCGAAGTCAAACAGGTTAACCTGGGTGCGCAGCCAGCCCAAAGCAATAAACAGGAGTGGGCCTTAAAGGCGAATCACTCAGCATTATCTGATCGTGTGTATACCTTATCTGAACAAACGGTCGTTGGGCGTTCAAGTGAATGTGACATCGTTCTGGCCGCTGCGCATTTATCTCGTCAGCACGCCCGCCTGTTTATCGACCAGGGGGCTCTGTACGTTCGCGATTTAGGTTCATCAAACGGTACCTTTCTGAATGGGGTGCGAGTTGAAGAGGCTCGGGTTCGACGTGGTGATGAGCTGGCCTTCGACAGCTTGAGCTTTGGTGTTCTGGGGCCGGCTGAAACCGTGGATAAAACCCTGTTACGCGCAGCGGTGAATCCAACCATTGCACGTCCGGCGAGAACCAAGGCCGCAGCACCGGAAGAGGCCTCTTCGGCCACCGTTCCTGATTTACAAAAAGCTCGGCCTCAACTGGATAAGACGCCCGAGCACGCAGAGTCTTCTGGGGATAAAAAGGGCGGCTCCGGTATGAGCGTCTTATTGATCACCGCGGCTCTCGTGGCACTGGCGGCGCTCGCTGCAAAATTTACTAACCTTATCTGAGCAGATCTTACCTTAATCCTGTGTTAGCCCCTTGAGCCAAGGGGCTGGCCGTTGATCCTGAAAATTTTAGATATCGCTCTTGCGGCCGTTAAAGAGGTTAATGATTCATCCCTCTTGGTGGCCACCATGATTGTTCAATACGCCCAAAGTAGCTCATCTTTCCTGCAAGAGTCTCTTCTGTATCGAGGTTCTAACGCCTCTCGTGACACGCATGTCGAGAGTGAGGGCACCCATGAGCCCCGTGAGCATCGAGGGGAATCTGCCGGTAAAGCCAAGGGCCGGGTCGTTGAGTTACAAGTTCAGCGCTACAGCGATGAGCAAAGTTTTGCTTTGTTCGAGCGGCGCTTGGCTGTCAGCCAGTATTCTTCCAGTTCGCAGAGCAGTGTCAAACTGTCGACAGCTCAGTCCTCAGATAAAGGTCATTCTGCTGAAGCGGTAGCTGACAGTATTCTAGGGTTTATTGCGAATCGTTTGGAGCAGGACAAGGAGAATGGTGCGACTCAGGAGCAGCTGCAATCTCGCCTGGAGGCGGGGCTGAAAGGCTTCAAGCGCGGTTTTGGTGAGGCCAGCAACATGCTCAAAGATCTGAACCTGTTGAATAAAAAAGTGGAAGCGGATATCGGTGAGACCTATCAACGCGTGCACGAAGGTATTGCTGATTTGGCTGACGACTATGAACTGGTCTCTCCCTTGGCCTCTGCATCGGATAGAGTGAAAGACGCCGGGCCTGTTGCGGCCAATGATGAATCCGTTAGTCGTGCTGCTCCGTCAACAGTCACAGCGTCGGTCAGCGCCTCTCGCCAGGAACAGCTTTCCAGTATTGTGTCACGGGGGCAGCCATTGCAAGCACCCGAACGTTTGCAGGCGCCAGCTGCCGAATATCAGGCTTATGAATTGGATTACAGTCGCAGTCGTACATTTCAGTTTGAGGTTCAAACTCAAGATGGCGATACCATCAGTATCGATGCCGCGAGCCTTATTCGTTATCAGGAACAGCAGCATCATCTGAATAACGGTGGTAGTGAATTTTCTTCCGCGTCTTTTAATTCCAGTGAAGACTATGCCGCTTTGTTGAATATCAAAGGCGATATTGATGAGGGTGAATGGCAGGCGTTTACTGAATTATTCGATCAGGTTTTGGACCTGGCGGAAAACTTTTATGAGGGCGATGTGGCCCAAGCGTTTGACCAGGCGTTGAGTCTCGGCTACAACGGAGAGGAAATTGCCCAGTTCAGTTTGAACTTGCAGCAGAGTACCTCCGTTCGACAGGTTGCGGCTTATCAGGCGATTGAACCCCAGGGCAGCCCTTGGCAGTCGGTGGGCAGTCCGGTTTCCACCTTGCAACAGTATGCTGAAGAATTGCTGTCGGCGACTCGCGACCTGTCTCACAAAGGCTTGTCATTGGAATTGTTACCGGATCTAATGGAAGCAAGCCGAGAAGAAGCAAGCGATGAGCAGCGGAGCTTTTTAAAAGCCTTATTGAGTTAAGTGTGTTTTTCCACAGCTGCCTGCACCAGGTTTTCAAGGTAGAATAGCGTTTTTATTTGAAAGCGTGCCCCGTCTTATGCCGACCGATTTTATTCTCTATACCACTGCTGGCTGTCATTTATGTGAGCAGGCCAAATCCGTATTTTGGCCCTGTGCTGAAATTTTAGGCGTGGCGTTGCGAGAAGTGGATATTGCTGACAGTGAAGAGCTGGTCGAGCGTTATGGAATTCGCATTCCTGTTATTGCCAGTGAAAACGGTGCCGAAATTGGCTGGCCCTTTGATCAGCAGCAATTGCTGGAGTTTCTACAGGGCCAGTTAAGCTAGAGGGCAGGCGCAATTTTTGAATGTCAGTTGACGATCAATTCATTGCTGTGGATTAAGCGTCCTTTGTCACCCATGCGATACGCGTAGATCACCGAATAGGATAAAACGTTCTGTACGTAACCGCGTGTCTCGCGATAGGGGATGGTTTCAATCCAGCTGTCTAATTCCAGATTTGCTGAGGCTTTCTTCAACCAGCGATCAACTCGATTTGGGCCGGCATTATACGCTGCAGCGGCAAGTGCACGGTTGCCATTAAATCGTTGCAATAACTGGTTTAGATAATTGCTGCCTAAGCGAATATTGGAACTGGGTTTGTACAGATCTTTGTAACGATACTTCACGCCAATTTTTTTTGCGGTTTGCTTGGCCGTTGCCGGCATAAGTTGCATCAGTCCCATGGCGCCAGCTGAGGAACGCGCTTGAGCAGCAAAAGCGCTCTCCTGTCGCGCGATGGCGTAGAGAAGTGTTTGTTTGACTTTGGTCGCGTCCGCGGCTTTTTTCAGTTCATCTTTGTATGCCAGAGGGAAACGCATATCCAGGTCGTCCCAGTATTTTAACTGGGCCATACCTTGTATCGTTTTAATGTGCCATTGCCAATCGTGAGTAAGAGCCGCCAGAGCTTTTAGTTCATCTTGCTCCAGTTTCTGGGCGAGGTTGAACCATTCGCGATTGGCGTTGAGATTGTCTCCCAGGCGAAAATATTCATGCGCGCGACGCAAGGCCGCGTTATTAAGCAGGCGATGCTTTTGTTCTTCGTCCACGCTGAGCGGAACATGTTGCAGTTGGTATTCCTGTTCAACATGATCGGCCGACAGGAAGCCATAGAAGCTGCGTTCCTGGGCGAGTTTGCGGTAAATCGCGTCCGCTTGTAATCCTGGTGTTGGCTGTTGGTCGCCTTTTTCCAGGCTTCGTGCCAACCAATACTGCCAGCGCTCGGATTGACGTGCTTCTTCAGGCAGCTTGTCGATCCAGTAGCGCACCATGTGCCAATCTTGAATCGCCAATGATTCACGGATTAGGGATTCCATCAACCGGGTGTTGTCGATCACTTTGTATTGCGCCAGCAATTGCTTGGCCTCATCACGGTGACCTTTTTGATAGAGCTTTCTGGCGAGGGTATAAAGCGTTTCCTGGCGTTGTTTCTCTTCAAACAGATTCTTACTGTCGTATCGTAACCAGAGGCCGTAGGCAGCTTTGGCATCTTTATAGGCATAGCGACGGAAGCCATGCAGCACAATTTGGTTCAGCTTGCTTTGCAGCTTCGCATCCTTAGTGCTGAACTTGGTCATGTTTTTGAGTCGGGCGGGGTAGTGGTGTGCTTCCCGGTAGAGTGCGGCCAGCTTTTGCAATTTTGGTGAAAGTTGGCGTCCCAGATATTTGGTCAGCGGCAACTTTCGAGCCTGCATGGCCTTATGGAGGCGCTGCCAGGCAATGTCATCGTTAATGCCCCCAGACTTTTTCCAGGCGGCAAACGCGGGGTCGCAGGCCTTGTTTTGTGAATAGGGAACGTTCCAGAGTTCGGCGACGTCGTCTTTGGGAAGCGTTCGACCGGTTTTCGCGTGGGCGCTTACCCAGAGGCAGCGCATGCGGTCCGACTTCATGGTGTTGTGGTCAAAATCGCGTAAAAAACTCTTCCAGTGGCCGCGTTTAGCCAGTGCCTTGAGCCAGATATAACGCATTCTTTGGCCGAGTTGATTGTCTCCCTGCTCAGCCAGGAAATCGTGGACGTCTTGCTTGGGTAGGCGATGAATTCGGCGCTGAATGTCACGGAACTGAAGATCGGGGTACAGCGGGTACAGAGGCAGCATGGCCTTGAGGCGTTTGAATTGCTTACTGTCGCCCTTGTTCAACGCCTTAATCGCTTGCTGATACACTTTGCGCTGGGGCTCCATATCTGTCAGGGGCAAGAGCTCCTGAGTGGCATGGGTAGGCACAGAAACGTAACTGAGTAAGGTGGTGAGCCCTAACAGTTGAATGAAGGGGCGCTTGTGGCACCGGTTAAACAAGGGCTTGAAAATTCGTTTCAACATACTGACTGTCGTGGGAGTCCGAGTTTTGGCTCCAGTTAATTTCGTCTCTAATCATGCAAGCTTTGTAGTGCTTAAACAAGGGCTTATGGGAATTTCTTTAGCGCTTTTCAAGCCGCTACCCAGAATGCGTGAAAATCCGTATCATTCGCCCTCCAAAAGTCGCCTTAGGGCATCACCATGGATATCTCGATACCTCTGGCCCGCAGCAACGACTGACACACACTACCCCTGATGGGAACGCAACATTCATGCCGATAGTAAAGATTGAAAATGCCCAACTGAGTTACGGATTACAGATCATATTGGATGGGCAGCAGCTCAACCTGTATCGAGGCCAGAGGCTGTGCATTATCGGGCGCAATGGCGCAGGTAAGTCGAGTTTGATGAAGGTGATTGCCAAAGAGGTGGAACTGGACAGCGGAAGCGTCTGGCACAAGCCCGGCTTGAAGCTGGCGCGTCTTGAGCAGGATTTGCCTCTCGCCGATGAGTTGACGGTTTTTGCCGCTGTGGCGGAAGGATTGGATGGGCTGGGGCAATTATTAACCGATTATCACCAATTGGCGAGCAAGAGCGATGAAGCCAGTCTGGCACGACTGGGACAGTTGCAATCCGATATTGAGGCCCGAGATGGCTGGCGCCTCCAGCAGCAGGTTGAATCCATCCTGAGCCGCCTCGAGCTACCGGCCGATGTGACGATGAAAGAACTGTCTGGAGGTTGGCGCCGTCGGGTGTCGCTGGCGAGAGCACTAGTCAGTGAACCTGATATTTTATTGCTGGATGAACCGACCAACCATTTGGATATCGAGGCTATTCAGTGGTTGGAGCAGCAGTTGCTGAACTATTCCGGCTGTGTTGTGTTTATTACCCACGATAGGGCACTTTTGCAGAACTTGGCAACCCATATAGCAGAGCTGGAACGCGGACACCTGAGCGTGTGGGAAGGGAATTACCAGAGCTTTCTGGAGTTTCGAGAGCAGCAGCTCGCTGCCGAAGAAAAACACAACGCCTTATTTGATAAAAAACTCGCTGAGGAAGAGCGCTGGATTCGACAAGGCATTAAGGCCCGCCGCACCCGCAATGAGGGGCGTGTTCGAGCGTTGAAAGCGATGCGGGAAGAGCGTGCCTCTCGCCGGGAGCGACAGGGAAATGCACAGCTATCCGCCAATCTGGCTGATAAGTCTGGCAAGCTGGTGGCGGAAATTCATAATGTCAGCCATGCCTTCGAAGATCACAATCTTATCAGCGATTTCAGTGGCCGTATTATGCGTGGCGATCGCATTGGTTTGATCGGTGCCAATGGGATGGGTAAGTCGACTTTACTGAAAATTATTCTTGGGCAGTTGTCGCCAGAACGGGGACGTGTCGATCTGGGGACCAATCTGGAAATTGCCTACTTCGACCAGCTGCGAGAACAACTGGATTTGGAAAAAAGCGCGGTTGACAATGTTGCCGGTGGACGTGAATCCATCGATATTAACGGAACCAACAAGCACATTATCAGCTATTTAAGTGATTTTCTGTTTACGGGCGAACGTGCCCGTACGCCTTTGAAAGCATTATCTGGTGGTGAGCGTAACCGAGTCTTATTGGCGAAACTGTTTTCCAAACCAGCCAACCTGTTGGTACTTGATGAGCCGACCAACGATCTTGATGTGGAAACCTTGGAGTTGCTCGAGGAAATGTTGGCAAATTTTCAGGGTACCTTACTGCTCGTCAGCCACGATCGCGCCTTTCTCGATAATGTCGTGACGAGCACCTTGGCATTCGAGGGCAAAGGGCGGGTACTTGAATACGTTGGAGGTTATCAAGACTGGATTGCTCAGGGCGGACAATGGTGCAGTTTGGCTGATGATTTATTACAGGGTAATTTATTAGGGGGCAGCGAACAAAGTTCTGTCTTAGGCGCCGATGATTTGTCTGGGAAAAAGACTGAAAGTGATGGTTCACAGCCTAAACCAGAACCCAAAAAGACGAAAAAACTGAGTTATAAACTGCAGCGAGAACTCGACGCTTTGCCTGGGCTGATTGAAGAGCAAGAGGCTGCCGTTGAAGCGCTGCAAGCACAAACTCTGGCGGCTGACTTTTATCAGAGTGATCATGAGAACGTGGCTAAGGTGCTGGCTGAATTGGCTGAACAGGAAGAGGCTCTTGAGGCGCTCTATCAGCGCTGGGAAGAGCTGGATAACAATTAGTCCAGCTCTTCTTGATGGATGGTGAAGTGTGAATGCTGAGAAAATTGTACTCAGTTAATCGCTTGGGTGGACGCGGACGGCGAGTACATCGCAGTTTGCACCATGAAGGACACCGTTCGATGTTGAACCGAGTAATAAAGCCAAGCCTGAGCGGCCGTGGCTGCCGACAACGATGAGGTCAATATCCGACTCGTCGGCAATGCGGTGAATCTCTGAGGCGGGTTGGCCCACCACAACCTGGCAATTGTCGCGTTGGACGCCATGATCGTCAGCCAGCTTGAAAAGTTTGTCCTGGGCCTGACTTTGTAACTGCTCCTGAACTTCGGACAAGTCCATGGGGATATCGCCCCCATAGGCGAAGGTGAGAGGCTCAATCACGTGCATCAGGATTATCTGGCTGCCATTGGCAACGCTGAGCCCACGCTCAATGACCTCAGTGGATTCCTGGCTCAAATCAACGGCGATGAGTGCTTTCTGATAACTGGCCATAGTTTGTCTCCTGTTGGACATATGTGATGATCTTAGCGGGAAACGCCTCTGGCTGTAAATTTTTACCGAAAGGAATGATGACCTGTGTCAATTGTATGGGCTTCCGTTAGAAAGAGGTCGATAGGCTGACATGTTCAACAAGGGGGTGACTAGGTGAGTATTGGAATTGTATTTGTGATTTTGGCGGTCGCCATGGTCCTCGGCCCGGTCATGCTGATGAAGCCCAGTGGACGACAGAGACAGTTGGCCCGTCTGCGTCAGCAGGCATTGGAAGCGGGGGTGCAGAGCCGGATCAGCAGCGTGCCGAAAGACATTGCCAGTTATACCGCGGCTCCAACTATCGCGGTTTATCAAAAACGTTGGCAAGGGATGCGCTTTACTGAAATGGAAACATCGTTGCTCTATCGAACCCGCTTCAGCCACGACATTCATTTTCATGGTGTGTGGGACTGGCAGGAGGGGGCAGCGATACCCGGTCGACCAGATGAGGCATTGAAAGCGCTTTTGGATCGTCTTCCTGATTCGGTATTGGCGGTCGAAATAAGTACGCTGGGTGTGGGCTTGTTCTGGCTTGAAAAGGGCTGCTCTGTAGACGAGCTTGAGACGTTTTATCCAACGATAATCGCTTGGGTTGAGGCTCAGGGTTTACTTGAAAAAAATGTGGAAAGTGCGTCGTAATTTAACTTTGATGTTGCTCAAAACCCAAGCCTTCCTCTAAAGCCGTGCCAGGATTGTTTTCGGTTTTTCGTTCGGGATTGTAGAGCGTTTCTGGCATGAGGTCTTCACTTAACGCCAAGCGTTCGCGGTTGATAATTTCGCCCAATTCGTCCACCAATCGTTGACGGTTAGGGTGTGTAGCCTTGGACTGCATGCTGAGTTTTTGCGCATGGAAATAGTGCGAGTTGGCGTCGACAAATTCGCCTTCATTGTAGAGTCTGTGGCCTTGCGCGACACCTGAAATGACTTCAACAGCGAGTTGGGTGTATTCAAGCTCTTGCATCAATGGGGACAGTTGTTTGTCGTCAATTAGCTTGTCGTTGAACATGTGGATCAAGATGTCGATGATTTCCTGAAGTTGTCTTTCGGTTTTGTGTATCGCCTGATCGCTGGAACAGATTCGATTGATGGCGCGATCGTTTCCTTTGTTTTTATAGCTGTCGAGAAGTTGTTCCGCACGTTGTACGCGAACCAGAACATTGCTGGCCTCGGGATCAAAGTGTTGCAGGTCCTGGTATCGGCGAATCAGTTCCTCACTCAGTGTACAAAAAAGCGGCCTGTATTTACTTAGGTTTTCCAAGGTGTTCAGCATGTCCTCAATGGTTTCTGCGGCCAGTGACATCTGTCTGACTTTGAGCTGATGCTCCACACGTTTACGCTCGCGATAGTTCACAAATGCGAGTAAACCGAGGGAGGATGCGGCCAGGGCCACGGCAAGATATAAAACAAAAGGTGCGGACATAAAGTGTGTATTTAGTTCAGTCTTGCTTAAGTAATTAAGGCATACACTGAGTAGTGGATACCGGCCTATAAAGTCATCGGCCGCAAATAATGCGGCTTTAGTGGATTCAAATTATGGCTTGAAATCGAACGGAAATATGGTATTCCTAAAAAAGGACTGATTCCAGTACCGTCCATGACTTATGAGTTTGGGCGTTGATTGCTGGTCAATTTGTCACCACTTTTAGGCCGCGCTCTTGACCAATAGGGCGCTTGCCTATATATATGCGCTCCTTGGCCTGAATGTATATAGAGTAGAGTTGCTTGAATGGCCGACCGTGTGATTGCAAGTAAGTGTATTTGTTAAGAAGGATAATATGGGAAAATCCCTGGTAATTGTGGAATCGCCTGCCAAGGCAAAAACAATCAATAAATATCTTGGCAAAGACTTTGTCGTTAAATCCAGCGTCGGTCATATCCGCGATCTGCCTACTTCCGGTGGCAAGAAAGCTCCGGTGGATGCCAAAGAGCGCGCGAGGCAGGCGGCGATTACTCGCAAACTGTCGCCTGAAGATAAGGTTCTGCACAAGCAGCGCAAGGCCAAGGCCCAGTTAATCAGCCGTATGGGGATCGACCCGGAAAATGGCTGGGAAGCCCAGTATGAAATTTTGCCCGGCAAAGAGAAAGTCGTTGCCGAGCTCAAAGCGTTGGCAAAAGACGCCGATACGGTTTATCTCGCGACAGACTTGGATAGGGAAGGAGAGGCCATTGCCTGGCATCTCCGTGAAGCCATCGGTGGCGATGATTCCCGTTACCGTCGAGTGGTATTTAATGAGATCACCAAATCTGCCATCCAGGAAGCCTTCAAAAGTCCCGGTCCCATCGATCAAAACCGCGTAAACGCCCAGCAGGCCCGCCGTTTTCTCGATCGCGTTGTGGGTTATATGGTGTCTCCTTTGTTATGGGAGAAGATTGCCCGTGGCCTGTCGGCTGGCCGAGTACAATCGGTCGCCGTCCGTTTGATTGTTGAGCGCGAGAGAGAGATTCGCGCGTTTATCCCGGAAGAGTACTGGGACATCTTCGCTGATTTAAAAAGCGAAGAGGGCGATAAGATTCGTTTCGAGGTTAAGAAGGAAAACGATAAAGCCTTTAAGCCAGTTAACGAAGCCCAGACCATGGCTGCTGTTGCCAAGCTGCAGGACGCCAGTTATCGCGTGGTCTCTCGTGATGACAAACCGACCAAGGCCAAGCCTGGAGCGCCTTATATCACCTCGACTTTGCAGCAGGCCGCCAGCACTCGCTTGGGTTTTTCTGTGAAGAAGACCATGATGATGGCTCAGCGCTTATATGAAGCTGGTTATATCACTTATATGCGTACTGACTCGACCAATTTGAGTCAGGAAGCCATTGGCAGTTGCCGAGACTTTATCGCGGAAGAATACGGCAAACGTTACCTCCCTGAAAAAGCCAATATTTACAGTAGCAAGGAAGGGGCCCAGGAGGCGCACGAAGCCATTCGGCCCTCTGACGTGAATGTACAACCCACTCAGTTGAAAGGAATGGAGCGCGATGCTGAGCGCTTGTATACGTTGATCTGGAGGCAGTTTGTTGCTTGCCAGATGCCTCCAGCTGAATTTACCAGCACCTCGATTGCTTTGGCTGCGGGTGATTTTGAATTGCGTACTCGTGGTCGAGTCATTCGCTTTGATGGTTTTATGAAAGTTCAACCGCCACAGTCCAAGAAAGAAGAGGATGTGGTGTTACCTGAACTTAAAGTTGGCGATCAATTGGGCTTGCAAAAGCTGGATCCCAAGCAGCACTTTACCAAGCCGCCAGCGCGTTTCACCGAAGCCAGTTTGGTGAAAGAGTTGGAGAAGCGGGGCATCGGTCGACCATCGACTTACGCGTCCATCATTTCCACAATTCAGGATCGCGGTTACGTACACACAGAGTCCCGTCGCTTCTTTGCTGAAAAAATGGGGGATATCGTTACCGAACGATTGAGCGAGAGTTTTGTCGACCTGATGGACTACAGCTTTACCGCCAATATGGAAGAGTCTTTGGATAAAGTTGCTGAGGGTGATCTGCAATGGGATGACTTGTTGAACGATTTCTATCAGGATTTCAGCCAGAAGCTGACCCAGGCCCAGGCGCAGGATGGTGGCATGCGCGCCAACCAGCCCACTGAGACCGACATTGAGTGCAGCCAATGTGGCCGTCATATGCAGATTAGAACCGCCAGCACGGGTGTGTTTCTGGGTTGCTCTGGTTATGCGCTGCCGCCTAAAGAGCGCTGTAAACACACAATGAATCTGGTGTCTGGCGATGAAGTGCTGAATCTGGATGAAGACGATGAGGCGGAATCCAAGCAACTTCGAAACAAGCATCGCTGTAAAATCTGTGACACGGCCATGGACAGTTATTTGCTGGACGAGCAGCGTAAACTGCATATTTGTGGTAACAACCCTGATTGTAGCGGTTTTGAGGTGGAAGCGGGCAGCTTCAAACTCAAGGGCTATGATGGGCCAACCCTCGAGTGTGACAAGTGTGGCAGTGAGATGCAGCTTAAGACCGGTCGTTTCGGTAAGTACTTTGGTTGTACCTCAGAATCCTGTAAGAACACCCGCAAGCTTTTGCGTAATGGTGAGGCGGCGCCTCCAAAGATGGATCCTGTGCCCATGCCAGAGCTCACTTGTGAAAAAGTAGACGATCATTACGTATTGCGTGATGGCGCATCGGGCATGTTCCTGGCAGCCAGTCAGTTCCCGAAGAACCGAGAAACCCGCGCCCCTCTGGTTGAGGAGCTGCTGCCTCACAAGGCTAAAATCGACCCGAAATACAAGTTTCTGTTCAGTGCGCCCGTGGCCGACCCTGATGGCAATAGGGCCGTGATTCGCTATAGCCGTAAGACGAAAGAGCAGTATGTTCAGTCTGAGGTGGAAGGTAAGGCGACGGGATGGAAGGCATTTTATGAGGGCGGCAAATGGGTTGAAACCCAAGCTAAATCCCGCGCGAAAAGTAAGAAGTAATGGAGCGTTTGCGCCCCTTTTTCGCTCAGTTGCAATTGGCTCGCTCTCAGTATCAGGCCTTGTGCGCCGCTGATACGGCCATTGCCAAGCTGAGCTTTACCAGGGGCGGTTTCTATATTTTGGGTGCTCTCAACCAGAGCTGGCTCCAACAAGAGCTGGCAATCCCCCTAAGCTCAAACGGCGCATCTGCTGTAGAGCAGTTCAACTCGATACCAGACAAGGCGTTGCCTCAAAGTGTGCTCATGTTAAAAAACAGTGACTGGTACGCTGATTTTTTAAGTGTATTGGACACGCTTGCTCACGCGGCCACTATTGATCTTCAGGCGCCCGAGGATTCCGCCACTCTTATTGCCACAGCGAAGTCGAGCCCTGTATTGGATTCGAATACTCTCAAGTTGTGTTTACGCGGGTTTGAGCAGTATTTTGAATCCCAGTTGAGTCTAAACGAAGAGTACTGAGCCCTGTTTCGAGGGTGAACTTGCGGTGCTTTCATAGGACAATTCGAAACCCACCTCGAAAACTGTTAGAATCGCGCTCATATACGAGTTCCGGAGTATTAATGGACACTGTCTTATTTGAAATCGTTGAATTAGCTAACGGCGATGTCGCCCTGCAAAGGGCAGATGACAAAGGGGAGCCTTTGTTAACCATTCACTTTTCAGAAGAATCGAATTTCTATCTGCAAGATGCCAAGGTAGAAGTTGCCCGTGCGATGGTGCAGGCGGGCTTGGAGGCGGCGAGTGAGATCGCTGAGGCAAATCGTACAGAAGAGGGTGTTGACGATATCGATGAGGCCGATCAAGGCCCCATCCAGATTCACTGAGCGATAGGTCGGGGGGCTGCGTAGCTTGCTTCCCTAGCGCATTCTCAGCATCAAGCCCTGGCAGTTCCCAATCTCAGAAGCCTGTTTTAATTGCTGGTATTCCTGGCGTCCTAATACCCCGGGGCTACTAATCACCATGTGACTGTTGCCAGCAGCTAATGCTTCCCAAGTTGCCCACAGAGTGTCGCTGTTATCACGTAGGCGAATGATGCGTAGGCGACTTATATCAACGCCATAGCGCAGTAAGGTTTCTTTGCTGATATCTTCAGCTCCAACCCAGCTTAGCCAGCGGTCGCTATGCTGTTGACTAAAGTGAGCGACCATGGGCAGTAACCACTGCAGGTAATTATCCTGTTCGTGGGTAACCACAAGTTCTGTTAAACCGTGCTGGGCTTCTTGCTCTTGCTGGGCGGCGTAAGCGACTTGATTCATTGCGTGGTTCATGGTCTGGTCCCTCTAAGTGTGGCTCTATCTGCTTCTATGGCCTATGGCGCAAAGCTAATGTGTGGCTTAGCGGCGTATAACGCCTACGCTAAGGCCTTCAATGCTGAATTCCTGTTCGCGTAAATCAACCTCAATGGTGGAGAACTCTTCATTCTCAGGGTGAAGATAAATCAGAGGTTGATTGTTGATTTTTTCGTAACGCTTAACGGTAACCTCATCGTCAATTCTGGCGACAACGATCTGGCCGTTGTGGGCGCGTTCTGTCTTGTGAACAGCGATCAGATCGCCATCCAAAATACCAATGTCACGCATACTCTCACCGTGAACCTTCAGCAGGAAGTCGGCACTGGGGTGAAAGAAGGAGCTTGGGATATCACAGTAATCTTCGATATTTTCGGCAGCCAGGATCGGGTTGCCGGCCGCTACACGGCCAACCAAAGGGATTCCTTGCTGTTCAATTGGCAAGCGAATGCCGCGGGACGCTCCCGCAATCATCTCGATGACACCTTTGCGGGCCAGGGCTTTTAAATGCTCTTCAGCGGCATTGGCAGAGCGGAAGCCGAGTTCTTTGGCTATTTCCGCACGGGTAGGTGGATAGCCAGTCTCATCGATATAAGATTTGATGAGCTCCAATACTTGCTCTTGGCGTGCTGTAAGTTTGATCATGGCCCAAGCCTCTGGTCTGTTTATTTATACAGTACATGTGATTTTATACAGTGTTTTTTAAAAAGCAAGCATTAAAGCTGATTGCGAGCTGATAAAGCTTGCAACAGGTGTGGGGAACTCTGTGGTTGTCAGGCCTGACGAGGGAAAGAGGGGCACAAAAAAGGCCGGAGAACATCCGGCCTTTTTGGGTGATGGGCGTGTTCGATCTTAAATCGACAGCTTTTGTAGCAGAAGTCCCATTGAGTTGTAGATGCGATACTCCGCCAGTTTCTGGTTGTAGCTGGCGCGAATCAGATTTCGCTTGGCATCAACCACTTCATTCTCGGTGTTCAGCAGGTCCAGCAGGGTGCGTCGACCAATATTAAATTGGTTGATATACGCTTCCTTTGTGGCCTGTGCAGCATCCACATGAGCCTGCAGGTATTGCAGTTGAGAAGAGATGGACTCAAAGGCAGTCCATGACAACCGCAAGCCCTCTACAACTTGTCGGCTGGTGTTATTACGAACGTCTTTGGATTCCTCCAAGAGATACTGGGTTTGCTTGCGACGGGCTTTGTCGGCGCCACCACGATACAGGTTGTAACGCATGCGCAAAGCAATGATCTGGCGCTCATCTTCACCTACAACGCCGCCAGTGTCTTCATTCCAGCTGGCGTCTGCTTCCAGGCGCAGATCCGGCCAGAAAGGGGACTTGGCCGCTTCAGCTTGAGCAACGGTTGCATCAATATCCGCATTGGCCGTTTTCAAGGTGGGGTGGCTTTGCAAGGCAAGCTCGATGGCATCTTCCAGATTAGCAGGTAAGTCAATACCATTGCTGGGCATGCTCAGGGCGTCAACTTCGGGCATAACGCCAGTAACGCGATAGTAGTTGGTGACGGCATCCATCAAGTTTGCCTGGGCCACAACGACATTACTTTCGGCAAGTGCCAGTCGAGCGGCAATCTGATCCAGATCGGCCCGGCTACCAACGCCTGATTGATTGCGCAGAGTCATCTGATCGTAAATGCTTTTGTGCTCCTGAAGAGAGGCTTCAGCAAGCTTCAGTAAGTCGGCCTGGGTCAAGATAGACAGATATACCTCAGAAGTCCGGAGGGCGATGTTCTCTTCTGTGGTACTCAGTTCGTGGCGAGCGCTCTCGGTGCGAGCTTCCTGGCGGCGAACCTCGGATCGGGTAGCAAAACCATCAAATACGAGTTGGCGAGCAGATATTGAAGTTTCCTTGCGATCTAGGTCGACTTCACGCTGGCCGGTCGTGGGAGATTTGGTTTCTTCGCGGCCAAATCCGGCGGCGACATCAACCGTTGGAAGGTAGCCGGCGCGGGCGCCTTTGATTTCCTGTTCCCTGGCAAGCACTTCATGTTTCGCAGCGCTGACTTCTGGATGAGAGTTAATAGAGGTTCGAATGGCTTCCTGCAATGTCTGAGCTTGAATCGTGGCGCTCAGCGATGTTGCAACCCCTAAGCCAATCATCCCAACAAGATGCTTAACTTTCATGATCCGTAACCTTCTTCCTTTGGTATTGTTTGTGATGAGACTATTCTAACACCATATCTGTGAATTATGTCACAATTAGGAAGGAAAACAGTCAATTAGCACGAATCTTGGAGTAGACGGTCGTAAAGCGTCAAAAATCCTACACAAATAGTATTAGATCTGTATTAATTTGGGGATATTCCTTCTTTATATAACCGCTATAATAATTAGACCGTCCGATTTGCGAAGGATAGAGAACAATGAATCATTTGCCAGCTGAGCCAAAGCCTCTCAGTGATATGCCTCTGGATCAGCAGCATTTCAAAATGCTTTGTCTGGCGGTTGAAAAGGCTCATGCCCTGCATACGGGGAAATCTGGACGTTTGCTGATGAACTTTGAGCTGCGTGAAGGCAGTGCTACGGGGCACTTGCCCAGAGTTCGACCCCTGGGCAACCTGACGTTCATTGTTGATGAAGCCTATTTGAGGGCAAGTGACTTCTACCTTTACTACGACCCTGACAAATCCCAGGATTTACCGCTTCTCGCGCGATTGGATAATGACACTAATCGCTTTGTTGCGGCGACTAAAACCCTGCTTGAACACCAGAGCAGTTTGCATGGTGCCATCATGGTGCCCGTGGCCAGACTGTCGGCTCTACGTGGTCTGCACTATGTGAAGGATTGTGTGTGTCTGCAAATGTATGAAATCGATTTTGATCGATTGTTTGATGCGGATGCTGAGTTAGCGGGGCGCTTGCGTCAGTCTCTATTGGAGAAGTATCGTCGTTTCTACGATTTTGATGCGATTGCCGAGCGTTCCTCTCAATATGAAGAAGCCGCTCGGCGATTTCTGGAAGGGGACTGACTAGCCTCGACGCGGGTCAACAAGCACGGTCAAGGCCTGACCCGGTTGCAAATAGGCCTTGGGGTTCAGGCCATTGCTGCGCACAATGGATTTGATGCTGGTCCCGAATTTTCGAGCGATTCTCGCGATGGAATCACCTTTTTTTACCTTATAGGAAATACGTTGTTTGCCTTGGGCGTAACGGGCTTGCTTAGGGTAGATCAGCAGTTTCTGTCCGAGTTTGAGAGTGCCGTTAACGCTGAGCTTGTTCCAGCGCGCAATGTCTTCATAATTCACGCCAAATCGACGGCTGATGCTCCACAAGCTGTCACCGCTTCTAACCTTATAGCGCTGTGCCTGGGCTCGACCCTGAGTACGCGCTACACGCTCGTTCAGACTGAAGGTGTAATGTTGCCCGGGTTTGCTGGCCGTGGGGATAAACAGGGCCTGACCCAGTTTGATCGTGTTATTTGAAAGCTGATTAATACGTTTCAACTCTTTGACATTCAGCTTATGTTGGCGAGCAATTTTTCCAAGGGTATCGCCAGCTTTTACTTCATATCGTTTCCAGCCCACACGTTCGGATTGGTCGAGATTTTCCAGGCCACTGGCAAATAGGTCAGCTTGCGCGATCGGGATGAGAATATGTTGAGGACCATCGGGTGTGGTTGCCCAGCGATTGTAGGCGGGGTTCAAGAGGTAAAACTCATCCATTGGAAGCTCGGCGAGCTGTGCGGCTTGCGCCAGATCGAGCTGATAATCGAGATCAAAGCGGCGGTAGAAAGGTTCGTCAGGAATGCTGACCAGTTCAATGCCGGCTTTTTCGGGCTTGGCCACTAGTTTGGACAATCCCAGCAGTCGTGGTACGTAGATTTGGGTTTCTTTGGGTAATTTCAGGGACCAGAAGTCGGCGGCCTTGCCTTTGCGTTTGTTGCGTTTTATGGCCTTGTTTACGGTTCCGCCGCCGGCGTTATATGCCGCCAGGGCCAGCAACCAGTCGCCTTTGAAGCGTTTCTGCAGCTTTTCTAGATAATCCAGGGCGGCCTGAGTCGAGGCCTCAATGTCTCGGCGTCCGTCGTACCACCAGTTTTTATGCAGGCCGAAATCCTTTGCCGTGGGTGGCGTAAACTGCCACAGCCCAGAGGCTCGGCCATGGGAATAGGCAAAGGGATCGTAGGCGCTTTCAACAATGGGCAGTAAGGCCAGCTCCATGGGCATGTCGCGGCGCTTGAGTTCGTTGACTATGTAGTAGAGGTAAGGACGAGCCCGCTTACTGATGCGGTTCATATAGTTCGGATGGCGACCGTACCAGTTCTTTTGCTTTTCAATGCGACTATGATCGATGTGGCTGAGACGGTAGCCGTCCCTGATGTGCTGCCAGAGATCAACCTCAACAAGCGGCTCTTCTGTGATCGTTTCATTCGCCGCCGTGCTGGCGTCTTCCGAGTTGGCGTCTTCCGAGGCCTCGGTTTGCGTAGTCTCGGCGACCGTTTCCGCTTGACTTGGCACCGTCTGATCTTGAACCGTCGAGCTGGGTTTTTGGACAAGCTGTCCGCAGCCAGCTAGCAGTAACAGCAAGCCGGAAAGTGAAAGCGATCTAAGCATAGGGCAGTACAACTAATGGTCAGAATTAATAAGTTTTTATTATCGAAATAGGCGCCGATTCTAGAGCGCCCATGCCCTCGGGTCAATTCGCCCAAGGGGGAAAGCAACAGCCCTGGCTTTCAAGCCTGAAAGTGTTAGAAATTATCCTTCCACTTGCGCAAAACCGCGAAGGTTTCCGCTGGATTGGAGACGATATTTTTGGCTCGCTGGCTGGCGGCCTTCTGAACATCAGCCTCCCGACAGCGCATAAAAGGATTGGTCGCACGTTCGGTTGCCAATTCAGAGGGGACCGTGGCTTCTGATTTCTCACGAAGCGCTTTGGTGTCCTCCATGCGTTGGACTAAATCCTGATTCCCAGGTTCCACGGCAAGTGCGAAATTGAGATTACCTAATGTGTATTCATGGGCACAGTAGACCAAGGTTGCCCCCGGCAGGGAGCCCAATCTTTCCAATGAGCCCTGCATCTGCTCTGGATTGCCCTCGAACATGCGCCCACACCCACCTGCAAACAGGGTGTCTCCGCAGAAGAGCACGGAGGGACTGAGTTCATTGGAGTAGAACGCAATATGGTCAAGGGTGTGACCAGGAACTTCCATGACTTTAAACGTCAGGCCCGGCAGAATCTCGACTTCATCATCTTGCTGGCAGGGGTGTTGGCTGAGAACCTGACTGCTGGGGCCGTATACGGTGCAGTTCGGAAAGCTTTCACATAGCTCTGCAATTCCGCCTGTGTGGTCATAATGGTGATGAGTGTTAATGATGGCGGTCAATTCCAGCTCTCGCTCGCTTAAGCGATCAAGAACAACCTTAGCATCACCAGGGTCAACAACCGCGGCGATCTGGCCATTGTCGATCAGCCAAATATAGTTGTCATCAAAGGCGGCAATGGGGCTGATTTTATAGGCCATGGCGGTGCGAACTCCTCTGCTATCAGGTCTTGCGGGAAAGCGATGTAACGCAGGCTCCCATCAAGTTTGTGCTATTTTCTGTTATAGTATTTCGACGCTTTTGGGGCGCCGTTAATTCCCTGGGCCCAACTGTCGACCCTCAATCTTAAGTAAAGGGCTTTATTGTGAGTCTTGTACAACAATGCCGTCAATGGTTACATCAGCGCGCCAGTGTGCCGCTTTCGCCAAATGCTCTGGCTGAGGATATGGCCGCTTGGGCGGATAGTCCTTTGGGGCAGGCGATTTTGGAAGAAGAGAAGACGAGTATTGATGAGCTTTTACGTTATCGTTTCGGTTATCATCTCGGTTCTTTCAGCCATCTTCGGCAGTTTGATTTTTCCGGTGAAAGCCGAATCAATCACAAAATTCAGTTGATCCAGCTTGATGCGCTTGATAACAGGTTTTCTGAAGATATGAGTGCCAGTGGTTTATCGCCATTGCCTTTTGATGGTAGTCGTCTGCCCATGGCCACCGATTCTGTCGATGTTTTATTGCTGCACCACTGTTTGGAGTTTTCCTCCAATCCCCATGAGCTCTTGCGTGAAGCTCAACGCGTATTGATTGATCACGGCCATTTGATCATAACCAGTTTCAATCCACTGAGTGCCTACGGTCTTTTCTCGAATCTGGCACGTTTTAGTCAATCCAGCCAGCTGTGGCGCCGTCGTTTGTTAACAGCGCGAGCCAGTCGTGATTGGCTTCAGCTATTAGGGTTGCAGCCTTTACAGTTAATTCCGCATTTTTATCGTTTGCCGGTATCGAACAAGGCGGTGCTTAATGGCAGTCGCTGGATGGAAAACGCCGGTAAAAAGTTGGGGGGCTTGAACTGGGGGGCTTCCTATACGCTGCTGGCTAGGAATGATGTGTTTGCGATGAATGCCATTAAACCCCGTTGGCAGAAGCAAAAAGCTGCTGAGCAGTTTGCGAGCACCGCCATTGGTCGTCAGGCGAAGAGAAGCGGACCTAAGTTGGTCGTTAAAAATTCAAAGCCTGATGCTCCCGCTCATAAGTAGTGGCTAAGGTCTCAGGTCTGTATCTTTTGTTATTGTTAGTCTTATAAGAGTTGTATCCTTGAATCAAATATTGAAAACAGTTGAAATTTTTACCGATGGCGCCTGTAAGGGCAATCCTGGTCCGGGCGGTTGGGGGGCCTTATTACGTTACGGTGATAAAGAGAAAAGCCTTTGTGGTGGAGAAAGGGAAACCACCAATAATAGAATGGAGCTGATGGCGGCGATTGAAGCCCTAAAGGCTTTGAAGCAATCTTGTCAGGTTGTCTTAACCACCGACTCCCAGTATGTCCGGCAGGGCATTACTCAGTGGATGTTCAATTGGAAGAAAAACGGTTGGAAAACCGCGGCCAAGCAGCCAGTGAAAAACGCCGATCTTTGGAAGCTATTGGACGAAGAAAGTCAACGGCACGACCTAGAGTGGCGCTGGGTAAAAGGGCATAGCGGTCATCGTGAAAATGAGATCGCTGATGCCTTAGCGAATCAGGGCATTCCTAAGTAAATTCGATATCCGACAAAAAATTAGAGATTATTAAGAAGGTTTTATATGCGTCAAATTGTGCTCGATACTGAAACGACAGGTATTGATCCGAAATCAGGGCACCGCATTATCGAAATTGGTTGTGTGGAGCTGGTTAACCGAAAGTTAACCGGCCGGCACTACCATGAGTACATCAACCCGCAACGCATTGTCGAAGACGAAGCGATTGAAGTTCACGGTATTACCAATGAGTTTCTCGAAGATAAACCGGTTTTCTCTCATGTTGCTGATAGCTTTCTGGAGTTTATTCGTGGCGCTGAACTGATCATTCACAACGCGCCCTTTGATGTCGGCTTTATTGATCATGAGTTTGCTTTACTGGGACAGGGGCACGGTAAGGTTTATGACCACTGTTCGGTCATTGACACTCTGGTGATGGCTCGAGATAAACACCCTGGGCAACGAAATTCTCTGGATGCCTTGTGTAAGCGTTACGACGTGGATAATTCCGGTCGAGTGCTGCACGGCGCATTGCTTGATTCCGAGATTTTGGCGGATGTTTACCTGATGATGACGGGTGGCCAAACCATGTTGTCATTGGGTTCGGAAACGGAAGACAGTGGTGGCGGTGCGCAAAGTTCTGCCATTCGCCGGCTTGATACGTCGCGACCAACATTACGCGTTGTTGCGGCAAGCGCTGAAGAAATGCAATTGCATGAACAGAAGTTGGACAGTCTCGGGGAAGACTGTCTGTGGCGCCGTTAATCCAATAAAATCTTGACCCAGCTTACTCGCTGTTTTTGTTTTGTAACATGTGTTCAATCGCAGCGAGTTTCTGCTCATTTCGAAGTTCCAGGCGTTTAATTTCCCGCAGGACGGCCTGACGACCACTTTCATTGAGTAGCCACAATTTCAGTGGCGCCATCACAATCATGCAGGCCAGGCTTAAGGTGGCCCAAAACAGCATATCTTTGATGTCGCCCGCATTAAAAAACTGGTAAGCGCAAAAGCAGAATGCTACGCCGATCAGTGTCGCGAAAAACAGACTGTACATAATCCAAAAGCTCATGCTGCTGTGATAACTGTCAATGATGCGACCAAATAAGCCGCGATCTGCCCGCAGCAAGCTATCGAGTTCTTCACTCTCTTTGTTGAGTTGTTCACGCAATTTTTTGTCGATATCCATGTGTAAATCCTCGTTTAAATTTGATTGATGGTTTTGCGTAAATGGGTTCGGGCGCGGCTCAACTGGGATTTAACCGTGCCGTCGGTTACCCCCAATGTCAGGGCAATTTCCCGAATGCTGAATTCCTCCTGATAAAAGAGATAGACACATTGCCGCTCTTGCTGGGGAAGGGCATTGATGGCTTTCCAGAGCTGCAAATGTTCCCCTGTTTGATCGTTTTGGCTGCCGAATTCCTCAGATTGACCGGATTCGGCTTCCAGCTGGGTTTTCCGGTTCTCTTCCGCCAGACTCTTCCTGGCCAAGTCAGTGATACGGTTACGGACGTTTCTGAACAGCCAGGCTCGAAAGGCACTGGGGTCTTTGAGCTGTTTGAGTTTATGGCAGCAGCGTTCCCAGCTGTCCTGACATGCGTCTATCGCCATATCTCTGTTTTGGCACTGCAGCAGAGCGTAGCGTTCTAAGGCTCTGGAGAACTGGTGGTAGAGCCTCGCAATGGCTTTTTGGTCTCCGGCCTGGGCCTCAAGTACCCAGAGTTCGATCTGAGCGGGGCTGGGGGCTTTGGTGGTGTCGCTGTGCTTCAATGGTCAAGTCCTGCTTGCTTCATCAGGCGTCATCGGAATGCTGATCTATTCTCAATAGACGTCTCTCTCGGGATTTCGGTTGGCAAGGCATTACGGCGGTAGCCATACATATGGTGAATACCAAATATTGGTAGTATCGATTTCAATTATGTAAGTCCTCGCAATAGACTAAGCTCATAGTCGAGATGAGGGTAATTCCTGCGAAACAGCCGGCCTCTCATCAGCCCGCTTGGGCACTATAGCAATCTCCACTCTGATATTGAGGAACGATCATGTCCGCTTACGAAAATGATATTCAGGCTGCCGCTGCGACCATCGACACAATGGGCGACACCTGGAGTGCTATCAACCCAGAATCTGTTGCTCGCATGCGTGCACAGAACAAATTTAAAACTGGCTTGGACATCGCTAAATATACCGCTGGTATCATGCGTCGTGACATGGCCGAATTTGATAAAGACAAAACCAAGTACACTCAATCTTTGGGTTGCTGGCACGGTTTTGTGGGTCAGCAGAAGCTGATTTCCATCAAGAAGCATTTCGGTACTACCGAGCGTCGCTACTTGTACCTGTCTGGTTGGATGGTTGCTGCTCTGCGTTCTGATTTCGGTCCTCTGCCTGATCAGTCCATGCACGAGAAAACGGCAGTTGCCAGCTTGGTAGAAGAGCTGTACACCTTCTTGCGTCAAGCTGATGCGCGTGAGCTGGGTGGCCTGTTCCGTGAATTGGATAAAGCCCGTGAAGCGGGTGATAGCGCCAAAGCTGCGGATATCCAGAATCAAATTGATAACCATGAAACCCACGTTGTGCCAATTATTGCGGACATCGATGCTGGTTTCGGTAACGCTGAAGCTACGTACTTGATGGCTAAGCAAATGATTGAAGCCGGTGCTTGCTGTCTGCAGATCGAAAACCAAGTTGCTGATGAAAAGCAGTGTGGTCACCAGGACGGTAAGGTAACTGTACCTCACGCGGACTTCCACGCGAAATTGCGTGCTTTGCGTTACGCCTTCATGGAGCTGGGTGTTGATGACGGCCTGATCGTTGCTCGTACCGACTCTGAAGGTGCTGGTCTGACCAAAGAAATCGCCGTGGTTAAAGAGCCAGGCGACCAGGGTGATGTCTACAATTCTTACCTGGACGTTGAAGAAATCGACGTATCTGAGATGGCGGAAGGTGACGTTGTAATCAATCGTGATGGCAAGCTGGTTCGCCCTAAGCGTTTGCCTTCTGGCTTGTACCAGTTCCGTCAGGGCACTGGCCATGAGCGCTGTGTATTTGATTGCGTTGAAGCGATTAACGCAGGTGCTGACCTGCTGTGGATCGAAACGGCTGTGCCTACTGTTCACGAGATCAAGGGCATGATGGATGAAGTTCGTAAAGTGCATCCTGATGCGAAACTCGTGTATAACAACTCACCTTCTTTCAACTGGACTCTGAACTTCCGTCAGCAGACTTACGATGCATGGGCGGCCGAAGGTAAAGACGTTTCTGCCTATGACCGTGGCAACCTGATGTCTGCTGAATACGACGATTCTGAGTTGTCTGCAGTAGCTGATGAGCGAGTGAAGACCTTCCAGGCGGATACTTCTCGCGAAGCGAACGTGTTCCACCACCTGATCACTCTGCCGACTTACCACACTACGGCATTGTCTGTTGATAATCTGGCGAAGGAATACTTCGGCGAGCAGGGCATGCTGGGTTACGTGGCTGGCGTACAGCGTAAAGAAATCCGTCAGGGTATTGCTTGCGTTAAGCACCAGAACATGGCGGGTTCTGATCTGGGCGACGATCACAAAGAGTACTACGCTGGTGAGAACGCATTGAAAGCCGGTGGTGCGAAAAACACCTCTAACCAGTTCGGTTAATCGAAGTTATCTGATATCACTTCATTGTAATGAGGTGATCCAGAATTCGATCAAAGGCGGCCCCTGAAGAGGTGCCGCCTTTTTTATACCCTCCATTCAGGCATCTTGATAAAGAAAGGGCCTTGTGCTGGGTGAAAGTAGGGTAGAATTCCCAACTGTCTAAACACTAAATGATTGAGTGACTGTGATCATGACTGATACTCCAGCCTATTTAAAAGATCCCCAAGAACGATTGACGGAAGCCGGTTTTGCCTGTGGCGATACCTGGTATCACGGTACGTCTTCAGCCTTGCTTGGTTCTATTCAGGCATACGGTTTGAATCGCTCAGGGGATAAAGCGATGAAGCAGGCCGCCAAGCAGACCATGGCGACCATCGGGAATAGTTATACAGAATCTATCGAGCCGGTATTTTTAACCCAGAGTAAAGAACTGGCGTATTACTGGGGAAGGCAAGCCGTAAGGGATCGCAGTGTGCGTGTTGAAGGCGATGAAAAAGCTGTCGTGCTTGCGATTACACTGCCGGAAGAGCTGAATGCTCAGGTCAAACCGGATGTAGGCGCGGCAAGTTTGCTTCTGATTCCGGAAGGTGAAGCTTATATGGCTTTTGTTGCAGGCCTGTATCAGGAACGTAATCTGTTGGCTCCTGAGATTGATCTGATGAAAGCTGATCGAATGGACTATCTGAACAAGCTAGGTATGGCCTATATAGATCGTGATGTCGATTTTGACTATGTTACCGTCCTCTCTGAGTAATCTCTTTTTGCTCTGAAGACAATTTGTAGTGAGCTGCCTACCGTTTGGCAGCTCATTCAAAGTATTTTCTTGATAATGGCGTATACTGAGCCCAGTGCAATTTGAACGCGATGCACTGACGATGGAATTAGCCTTGCAAGGAATGCTTTGGGTAAAGATGCCGTATTATAATACTTTCCTGTTCCCGTTTTTCAGGCGCATAGCCTCTTTGTTGTTCGATGCTGTCGGCTGGGAGCCTGTTCGTGGCCTTTTATGATGATTCCCCTCATCGTCGCTCGGTGATTCGAGCCCTGAGTTTGTTTACGGCTTGGGGCGGTGTGGTTTTTGTCATTGTTAATTCAGTGCGAGGCCTGTATCTCATTGCAGGCATCGAGTTCGTTGCCGCAATGGTTGCAGGGTTTAGCTATTACCAGCTGGAACATACCAGGAATCTGAAAGCCTGGTGCATTGGCTTTATTTTATGCTTTTACAGCATCATGATGTTCATTCTGTTTTTACCAAACACGAGTCCGACCGTTTTCGTTTGGATTTTTTCCATACCGCTGATTTCCTATTTAACGTTGGGCAGTTATCTGGGGTTGCGATTTACAGCGGCTTATCTCGCTCTGACCATTGTGGTGTTTCTCCTGCGCTTTGAGCTGGAAGTTGTGTTGATGACCATGAGCAGCACATTGAATGTGGCATTATGTTGCGGCTTGATTTGGGTTTTCTCTCATATTTATGAAATCAATCGTGAGCGCTCTCAGGCGCAATTGATGAAGATGGCCGCCGAGGATTCGCTTACGGCAATGTACAACCGCCTGCGATTGGCTGAGATCTTTGAGCGCGAAGTTCGTGTCGCTCAGCGTAACGAACTTGAGCTCAGCCTGTTGTTAATCGATATCGATCATTTCAAGCAAGTGAACGACTGTCATGGCCATGATGTGGGCGACCGCATATTGGTGGGCGTGGCGGATTTGATTCGACAGCACAGCCGTCAGACTGACTATGGCTTTCGGGTTGGCGGGGAAGAATTCTGTCTTATCTTGTCCGGGGCTGGTTTATCGGCAGCGAGCAAAGTTGCTGAGTCGCTCCGAGGAGCGATTGAGGCGAAACAGTTTCAAGCAGGCAATGAGCAATTATCGGTAACGGTCAGTATTGGTGTTGCGGAATTCGCTGTGGATGCGGGTGATTTGGATGACTTGTATCGCTGCGCCGACCAACGCTTGTATCAAGCCAAAACCGAAGGCCGTAATCAAGTGATTGGCGAGCGGTTTGAGGCGGATTTGGCCGGCTGTTCAGCGTGAGTTGAGTTTGTCTGTGGTATCTATATACCTAATGTAGATGGACTTTGTCATATCTTTGGTGAATAATGGCGGCCGCTGAAATAAAGTGTCGCTTATGAATATCTCTCGAATTGATCTCAATCTTCTCGTCTATTTGGATGTGCTTCTCCGGGAGCGCAATGTCACCAAAGCTGCCAGTCAGTTAGGCATCAGTCAGCCCGCCATGAGCAACGGTTTGAAGCGCTTGCGCGAGTTGTTCAGTGATCCCTTGCTGGTTCGCACCAGTGAAGGAATGACGCCTACAGAGCGGGCAACCGAACTGGAGCCTCAGGTGAGGGCGGTATTGGCGGACATTGAAAAGGCGGTGCAACCCCGTGAAGACTTTGATGCCAAGGGCAGTGAGCGTGTTTTTCGCATTATGGCGAGTGATTACGCGGAATCGACCTTGTTTCCAAAGCTGCTGAAGCGGCTGCGTAATGATGCGCCCGGCGTGACTCTGGACATTATGACGCCCAGTGATGTGAGCTTTCTGGATGTGGAGCAGGGCAAAGTGGATATGGTGATCAACCGTTTTGATTCCATGCCGCAGTCCTTTCACCAGTTGACGGTATGGCGAGACAGTTTTTCCTGCTTGATGAGTAAGAAAAACCCGGCAAGACACGATTTCGATTTGGATAAATATTTGCAGTCCAAACACGTCTGGGTCAGTAAAACGGGCATGGGCGTTGGGGTGGGAGTAAATCCAAGCGATGTGCAACGACTGGGTTGGGTGGACGAGGCTCTGGCCAAAGCGGGACACAAACGCGAAATCACGGTGTTTACCCGTCACTATCAGGCTGCGATGTTGCTGGCCGAGCAAAAAGATCTGGTGGTTACGATACCAAGCAGAGCTGCGCGTCTACAGAGTAAGAACAGCCGAGTGGTCATCAAAGAGCCGCCGTTTGAAATTCCACCCTTGGAACTGAAGATGGCCTGGAGTCCGCTGCTGCAAAATAACCCGGCGCATCAGTGGTTGCGTCGTTTGATTGCTGAAGTGGCGAAGACCGTCGATTGAGCAGGCACAACACTAAGGAACGCAATGAAAAAGGTATTGGGGGCGCTGACGCTGGCGACCGTGATTTTAGGTTCTGCTTCACTGCAGGCAGAAGACCGATGGACTGCAAATCTCTATTTTGAAAACGATTTGTTTACGGGTACTGATCTCAACTATACCAACGGCGTTCGCCTTTCTTTTATTTCCCCTGACGTTGATAGCTTTCTTACCAAGAGAGAAGATGCTTACCCCTGGGTGAACAAGCTAAATACTCTGCTTAAGGCCATTCATCCCAGCCCTCCCAAGAAAGGGCGTCAGGATGTCCAGCGCAATATGATTCTCAGCACTGGGCAGTTGATGTTCACACCGACTGATCGTGAACGTGAAACGGTAGATCCTAACGATCGCCCTTATGCTGGTTGGCTGTATGGGGGCATTGGTTATCAAGCGCGTGTCGACGATCGTTTGCATTCAGTAGAGCTAAATATTGGCGTTGTAGGTCCTTGGGCAAAAGCCAAAGAGGCTCAAGATTTCATTCACGCCGAACGTAATATTGCTTTGTTTCAGGGTTGGGACAATCAACTTGAAAATGAGTTGGGTGTGCAATTGGTATTTGAGCGCAAACGTCGTTTTCAGATTACTGAAGAAGCGCTTTGGGATGTGATTGATATGGACTTTATCAATCATTGGGGCGGCAGCATAGGGAATGTGGGATCGTATTTTAATGCTGGCGGAGAATTCCGAATCGGTTATCGACTGCCGAATGATTTCGGTGTATCAACATTGCGCCCTGGTGGGGACAATAGTGCCCCGGGGTTGGGGAATCCTTTGGATCGTGATTGGCATGTTTACGGTTTTCTGGCCACAGATGTTCGTTTGGTCGCGAATAATATTTTTCTCGACGGCAATACTTTCAGGGACAGTCATTCTGTTGATAAAGAATACATAGTGGGCGATGCGGCGCTGGGCGTAGCGGTGATTTACGAGCGTTGGAAGCTATCGTATTCTCACGTGTTCCGCAGTAAGGAATTCAAACAGCAAGAGGAAGGTCAGTCTTACGGCTCGGTTTCCCTGAGTTACAGTTTTTAATCCGGTTCAGAGCTGTCTTGAAATACCCAGATTTTAGGGAGTTTTAAAGAATCTGAACTTAGCTGAGCAGCTGACTTCCCCAGTAGAGCGCACAGGCAGCAATCAGCGAGTAGGCGCCCATGAGTACGGGTTTGACTGGACGCGGAAGGCGATAAGCATTTGATGTGGCTGGGTGTGCAATACTGAGTAAATTGCTGTGAGTGTTGCACCTGACCCGACGATGTTGTTGATAACACAGTAGCTGTTCTAAATCTGCTGCTGCACAAGGTTCGCAGAGATCCAGTTCAACGCTGCGCGCGCTTAAGGCGTTTTTTTCTTTTTCACTGAAACCGTCGGTGAATTCCTCAATACAGCCATAGAGTTTCAACTTGCTCAATTGCGGGCTGTCGCTGAATGACTTCCACCAGGTTGTTGCCCAGCTTTTATGCACGCTATAAGCATGTCGGGAAAATTCATTATGGTGTTGTTGGGGGAGTCTCAGAAGTAGACGTTGACCAAGGCAAAGTGCTTCGGCCGTTTCTGTGCTCGAGGGCATCAATTGATAGTCGAAACGAATATCAACCAGAGCAAGGCCCTGCAGGCTGAGGTAAATATTGTTGAACAGATCTTTATTGATCGCCTCGACCAAGTGAGTGCCTTCTTCGCTGTGAAAGCTCCAATGAAGACTGTCGGGGCTTTGGCTGCAGTGCTCTTGCAGCGCATAAAGGCTGGCAGAGCGAGCGTGACGCTCTGGGCAGTCGAGCTCGGCGGCCAATGAAATACTGTGCTCTGCCGCAATAATGACTCGGCAGGGCAGATTCGAAAACTCCTTGGGAAGCAAGGCCTGCAGCGGCTGACTCTGGTCTTTATTGATGCTGGACTGTGCCATATTCAAGCAGCCACTGGAAACAATATTGTCGTTTTCCATGACCAGCCATTCAACGGAAGACTTGATGTAAATGTATAAATTGCCCATGCCTCAGGTCCTATAGCTGTAGCGCTTTTTCAGGTTTGAGCCTTGCTGCTGCAAAAAATACCACTGTTCCAGACGGCTGTGACTGCGGTGAATTTGCATATTCAACCAATAGTACTCGGATTTTGTCCGCAATTGTAATTTAAGCTCCGCGGGAAAGGCCATAGCTTTCAGGCTGTCGAACTGCCAAAAACTGTGGTTACTGTCAAAACCCTTGGTATTGGCAAGGTTAATCAGATCCTCGATGTCGCTGTCCTGTAACTGGTTAAGCAGCAGGGCTTTGAGCAGTGGTTGATGTTGTGCGTTGAAGCCATTAATGTTCCAGCGAGAATACGGGCTGGGCAAGTAACATATGAATGGGGCCAATGCCTCCCAATCATTGCTGCTCCATTGGGTGTTCAGACGTTGCTTAAGTATCTGTTTGCTTTGAATAGGATTGATGTCGTTGACCGAGTTGGGCAGATGCTCATTGGCTTTCAGTATATCTTCAAGGCTTGTTAACGGGCTTGGGGCATTCAGGTTTTCCAGTAACAATAACAGTTGTTTAAGCCCGGTGTTGCTCTGGAGTTGATTTATGCTCAGACCTGCCAAGCTGCTGAGGTTGAAGCAGGCGGGTTGTTGCATAAGTTGGATGTTGAGTTGGCTCTCTTCAATGGGCAGGGTGAGGGGTTGTTGCCATTCTTGTCTGGGAGAGCTCGTCTGACTGCTTTGAATGTGTTCTGAATATTGTTCCAGCGCAAACCTTTCAAGCGCAAACTGTTCACTTAAGATGGCTTGTTGTTGTTTTTGCATACTCAGGCGGAGTTGCAGTTGATAGGTTTTTTCTCCGGCGTTTACAGCAAGTAGGCTGACAATGGCGAGCAGAAATAAAACCAGAATTAAGGCAACGCCCGATTGTTTATGTCGCTCTTTGCCGGGGTGAATGCAAGAGTTCATGGCAGCATCACCGTTTGCTCATAGGCGGGCATTGCGTTTGTCTTCCAGTGGATGCGCAGAGCTCGCACGCGATGATCGGGATTGTGTCGAGATGTAACGGAACTGATGTCGGTGGGGATGTCGAGTACGCTCTGCCATTGTTGCCTGAAAATGGAGAAGTGTAAAGATTCCAGCTGATGCTTCAGTTCGACCGTTTGCCAATTTCCCTGTGCGGTCGACTGATCGCGATAGAGTCGACCATTGTCAAAGCGATAACGGATAAAGCGTAGCGTGTCGGGCTTGTCGGTAAAGGCGTTGTATTTCAGCTCAAGCTCAAAGCATTCAGGAAAGCCCTGGCAGTGTGGGCTGGGCCAAACTAACGCCTCGCTATTGAGAATGTCTCGGCTGATCAGTTGCTCCAAGGTAAGCTGGGCTTGAAGCGTGGATGATTGCAGATCAATTTTATCTTTGAGGAGTGAAGCACGTTGCAAAGCTTGGGTTGCGGCAACGGCAATCAGCCCTAATATAGCGAGACTGATCAAGGTTTCGATGAGTGTCAGCCCATGTTGGCGAGAGGCCATCATTGCTGATCACCCGTGGACGTAAATTGTCGGTAGGCGTGTTGTGTTGCGAGTGTTTTTCCCTCGGCATTCACTTCGATTCGCAAGCGTTTCCAGTGATCGACGGGGGTAGCTTCTGGGGTTAACATCAGATCCCACTGCCTTTCGGCAAATTGAATCGAGTGTCGGGTGCTGTCATTAGGCCAAGGACGAGTACCCAGTTGCAAGTCAGTGATGATGTTGTTGCTCACGTGTGCTGCGAGATGTTGTTGGGCAATTTTGTGTTGTCGATGAAGCTGGAATTGTAAGCTGGAAAGGGCCAAGACCACGGTGCTGGCAAAAATGGCCAGGGCGACCAAAACTTCAATCATGGAAAGGCCATTCTGGCGAAAGGGGATAGGCTTCATCTTATTCGTTCGCCCCCAATGCTTCGATATGTCCGTGGGCATAAACCTTCAGGCCGTCACCCGTTTGAGCGGTAAATCCTTCCTCATCATTTTTGGCATCAGTCAGTAAGACACTGTCGTCGGCCAAACCGTCACTGAAAGTAATATTGAAATCGCTGGAAGCAATCTTGCTCTGAGATTCAGAACCTGGGCAGGGGATGCAGCGACTTTCCTGAGCCTCGTAAAGACAAACAGTGGACGTCAATTGGAGTCTCTGTTCAGTATCTTGCCACTGTTCATGATTGTGCCCCTGTCCAGGAATTACTCTGATGCCTGATCTGGAGGAACGTTGTTGTTGAATGCCGCTTTGGGTACACGATAAGCGGATACGGGTTTGTCGATAAAAGGATTGATCGCGACTGCTTTGCAGCAGTTTTTCCAGCTGCAACCATTGTTGTTGCGAAGTGTTGGGCGAGTAGCGGTAAATAACGAGACTGCTGGCCATAGCGAGGATGGTCAGCACGAGCATCATTTCCAGCAAACTCATGCCCAGGGGCCGTTTGAGTCTGTTACGGACGATGGCACAATTCATGCGTTAGGCAACCAAGCTGTTGATTTGCATCAGTGGCAGTAATATCGCCAGCACAATAATAAATACAAAGCCTCCGACCACGGTGATCAGTAAAGGCTCAAGTACGGCGAGTGAAAGATCGATGCCCTGATTTAATTCAGACCTTTCCTCCCGGGCTGCTTTATCCAGCATATCGGCAAGGCGGCCATTGTGCTCACCATTGCTGATTAATAAAAGACTGTTGGGGCTGAATAACTGACTTTGCTGCAACAGTTCGCTTAGGCGTTTGCCAGCTTGAAGCTGTTCTTCGGCTTGGGCTAACAGGGTGCGAAGTTTTTTTCCACGAATGACTTCTGCGGAAGACTTCGCTGCTTCGGCCAGGGGAATGCCAGCTTTATACAGAACGCTAAGGGTCGCGAGATAGCGACTGGCGTCTCTGAGTTGCATCAATTTTCTCAAGGCCGGAATGTGTTCAGCTATGGCCAGGCGCCAACGGGAATGAGGATAGAAAAAATGTTTTACCAAGGCAATGGCAAGCATAAGCAGCAAAACGTAGAAGCCGTATTCTCGAATCCATTCACTGAGTGTGATCATGATGTTCGTAAGAAGCGGTAGGTCTTCTTGCCCCTGCAATTGCTGTATCAATTTGGGCAAAACGGTACTGAGCAGCAGGGTGATGATAAACAAAGCGACAGCGCATAAAATGGTGGGGTATAGGCTGGCCATTCGTATTTTATGATTTTGGGATTGCTGTTCTTCGAGATGTTGAGCGAGTGATTCAAGAACTTCGCTCAGTTTTCCCGATTTCTCGCCGGCCTTGATTTGGGCAAGATACAGATCATCAAATCCACCACCGCAGAGTGACAATGCGTGACTTAGGCTGTGTCCTTCGTCCAGCCCTTGTGAAATGGATTGACAGCATGCTTTTAAATTTTCTACGGTGCTGTGTTTGATGATCGCCTGAATCGCTTGTTTAACTGGAATGTCGGCATCACAAAAGCTCTGCATCTGTCGGGTAAAGAGAAGGGTTTCTTTGGGTCTAAGCTGTTGACTCCTCGCCTGAAATAAATTTGGGGAAAAGGGTTTTCTCCGACCCGATTCGATACTGATGATCGTCAGCCCTTGATCTTTTAACAGGTCTTGGGCTCGACTTTCGTCGTCTGCAGAGATTTCCCCCTGCTGGATCTTCCCCTGAGTATTGATAGCTCGATAAGAAAAGGTGCTCATGGCGACTATTCGCCGTCTTTAAGATTGTGCACACGAAGTATTTCCTCATAGGAAGTGTCTCCGGCTAACAATCGATCAATGCAGTGACTGTGCAAACTGCTGTTTTGAACCGAGCTGAATGGATTATCTTGCGCAGCGTCATCACCGCTATTGTGTTGAAGCTTGTGAAGCCTGGCCTGGTTATTTTTGTCCAAAATAATCAATTCAAACACCGCTACTCGACCGCTATAACCGGTTTCATCACAGGCTTTGCAGTGGGATGCTTCATAAATTCTTTGACCCGCAAGGGTGCGGTGGCCCAGTTGCTGAGCTTGTTCCGGGCTGATGCTGCTCTCTACACGGCATTCACTGCACAGCCTGCGCAGTAATCTCTGGGCTAGAATGGCTTTGATGGCGCTGGCCAACAAAAATGATTCCTGTTCCAAATCCAGTAAACGATTCACGGCTTCGTGAGCATTATTTGTGTGCAGGGTGCTCATGACGAGATGACCAGTGAGACTGGCCTGTACGGCAATGCTGGCGGTTTCCGGATCGCGAATTTCGCCGACCATTAACACGTCTGGATCCTGTCTGAGAATGGCACGCAAGGCTTTGGCAAAGCCCATATCAATTGCCGGATTGACCGGAACCTGTCCGATGCCGGCTAGCTCATATTCGATGGGGTCTTCAACCGTGAGAATGTTTTTTTCACTGCTGTGAATATCCTGCAAAGCTGCGTATAAAGTGCTGGTTTTTCCAGCGCCTGTTGGGCCGGTGACCAGGATCAAGCCATTGCTTTGACGAATCGACGATTTGAACGCTTTTAGCAGCTGCTCTGGCATTCCCAGTTGGGCAATGCTCAATTGTTGTTGGCTCTTATCTAAAATGCGCAATACCAAACGTTCGCCATGATTGGCAGGAATGGTTGAAATACGCAGGTCGATAGGCTTGCCTGCGAGATTGACGGTCATGCGACCGTCTTGTGGAAGGCGTTGCTCGGCAATGTCCAGTTTGGCCAGGACTTTAATACGCGAGCACAAGCGCGGCGCCAGCTCACCGCTCAGTGTTTGAATTTCCTGCAGGACGCCGTCGATGCGAAAACGAATAGACAATTGGCCGCGAAATGGCTCGACATGAATGTCAGAGGCTTTGCGGCGAATGGCCTGGCTGAGCATGCGATTGAAGAGTTTAATAATGGGAGCTTCATCGCCGTCTGCGAGCAGTTCGATATCGTCGTCTTGCCACAGCGGTTCACCATCAAACAGGGTTTCATCAAAGCCTTCGCTTTGCGCCTGATAAAAATTCTGTAGCTTTTGCTGAAAATCCTGATCGGATACACGTTGCAGTTCAAGTCCGTGAGGAAATCGTCGTTGAATTTCGAGTAGGGCATCCAATGAGACATTGTCGCGCATGATGACCCGGCTATTGCTCGAATCACTGTGGCTGATAAAAACCCCTTCACGATTGGCGTACTCAAAACTCAATTTATCCATTATCGACTCGCTACCCATCACTCTGTTGGGCTTTGATCAAACACGGGCAACACGGGAATAATTTCATTGTCCAGCAGGGGAATGCCTGTTTCCTGCTTAAGCAGCTGTTCCGCGCGAATGTAGCGGTACTTGCGTTGGCTGATGTTGTTGAGCAGTTGCTGATCTCGGATAATGGTTGGGCGCAGGAAGACCATCAAATTGCGTTTGGTTTTCTCACTGTTGTCGCTGCGAAAAACTCGGCCGAGCAGGGGGATATCGCCCAGAATCGGAACCTTGGAATTCACCAGCTGAACGCGCTCATCCATCAAACCACCCAGCACAATGGTTTCCCCGTCTTCTGCTAGCACGGTGGTGTTCAGTGTACGTTTGTTGGTAATAAGATCAGAAGCCTGCAAGCCGGTGAGGGAAGAAACTTCCTGTTTGATCTTTAACTGAATCGCATTGCCTTCATTGATTTGAGGTTTCACTTCCAGTTTGATACCGACTTCTTTGCGGTTGATGGTTTGAAAGGGGTTGCTGTTGTTGCTGCCGGTGGTGGAGCCGGTAATGAACGGTACTTCCTGGCCGACCAGAATCGCAGCATCTTCGTTATCGGTGACCAGTAAACTGGGCGTGGACAGAATGTTGGAGTCCTTATTTTCCGCCAGGGCATTGATCAATACAGCAAAACTGAGACCATTTGTGCGCAAACGACCGCCTGCCAAATTGAGACCGTTTGCCTGTGACAAGGCATTATTCAGAGCTGTGTCGTTATTGGTTGCCAATGCACCGGCGAGGGCGGCGGCGTTCAAGCTGCCGACGGTGCTGGTTAGACCTCCGCCAATTTGCCCGTCTTTTCCAAGCAGCCATTGCACTCCCAGTTCCTTAGCGAGGGTATCTGACAACTCAACGATGATGGCTTCTATCAGAACTTGAGCGCGGCGGATGTCGAGTTGTTCGATCAGTGCTTTGGCATCCGCAACGGCCTGTTGGGTGCCAGTTAAAATCAACGCGTTAATCTCTTCGTCAATCTCAACGTTCAGGGCTTTATCGTTGGAGGCTTCTTGTTTGCCAGCAATGCCTTGTTTGGGTTGTTCAATTCCAAGCAAAATCTTTTGCAGATTTTTCGCGTTAGCGTACTGCAAGTAAACCACTTGGTGACGTTGTTGCTGTGCGTTGCCTTTATCCAGTTCCTGAAGAATCTTCCTCAAACGAAGCCGTTCTCGACTCGGGCCACGCAACAACACGCTGTTGCTGTTCTGGTCATAGGCAATGGCAACATTGTTACTGGTTTTTTGATCGCCATTGGCTTTGAGCAATGCGCTGAGCAATTGCGCCATACTTGCCGCAGAGCTGTTTTTCAATGGGATGGCTTCGAGGTCTTGCTGGCCTTGGCTGTCGACATTTCGGGCAATCTTGAGCAGGCGTTGAATATTGGCTGAGCGGTCGGTGATGATCAGGGTGTTGCTAGGTTCATAGGCATTGATGACACCAATACGACCGTCTACCAATGGACGTAGTGTATTCAGAAGGCTTTTTGCTGCGACATTTTCAAGATGAATTACTCGTGTGATGATGGCATCGCTGGCCTCGGTGTCTTCACCGGTCGATACCAATCCGCCTTCGAGTTTTGCCTGGGGTGCCAGAACCACTTTTAATATATTGTCGCCTTGCAAAACAGCCATATAGCCATGTGCCTGGAGTTGGCTGAGAAAAATTTCATACACCTCATTGGCGCTCAGAGACTTGCGACTGTTGATGTTCACTTTGCCTTTGACCCTGGGGTCGATAACGATGGTTCGTCCGGTAATTTTTCCGACTGAAGTAATGAACTCTCGCATCTCAACATCGTTCATGGTGAATTCAAAACGCTCGCTGTCCGGGTCTTTAGCAAAGGACATGTGACCGCCGATCAATAATGTCAGGCCTAGCAACAAGCCGAGTGATGATCTGAGGTGTGACTGGCCATTTTTTATCATTGTTATTTCCAATTTCGGTGTTTCTCTGCTGCGTTGAAAATGTATTAACGCACTTAAAAAACCAGTGTCAGTTGACGGTCGGAACCGTCTCGCTTGAGTTGTAATTCCATCTTTCCCCGCCTCAACAAGTCAGGGACCGAGCTCAGTCCCAAATTGGCAATGGGAATGTTGTTAACGTGTGTGAGTTGATCACCGTGTTGCAATCCCGCTTGTTTAAAAAGTGCTGTTGATTTACTGGGCACCAAGCTCAAGCTTTTAAGTTCACCGTTTTCATAGTTGGCCTGGGCCTGGATATGGTCTGAGATGGAATTAGGTTCCCGTAAAATAATATGGCGCAACTGGGGCAGTTTTATAACCTGATCGTTTACTTGGTCGGCAATTTCTCGGCCATTCAACCCCAATTGTTTTTCACCCCAGGGGCCTTCCAGCGTGATGCTGTCCGCATGAATCCCCTTGATGGCGATATGACGCTGTTCGGGCAGAGTATCGTTTTGTGCCAATACCAGTTGCTCGTCGTGCCAGCGAATAATCGCAAACGATTGCTTGCCATTGCTGCGAATCAAGCCGACCAGTTCGACATCTTCTAAATCCTGCCAGGCTTGTGCCTGTTTATCTAAAATGGTTTCGGCTTTTTGATCGCTGGCGGCAGCCTTTGTGGGGGCTGTTTCAGTTGAGGGGTGGCTGAGTGTGGCTTTGGCCGCGAGAACGGCTTCTTTGGGCGGAGAGGCTTCCTGTTGCTGCCAATGTAAAACACTCAGACCTAAGCTAACCACGGCAAGGCAAACGCTCATCCACTCGATCATTGCGCGCCGGTTGGTCCCCAAGGGGAGCTTGGCGTAGAGTCGATAAAATAATGAGCGAATTGCTGCCATGCCGTTTCTTGCTTTTATGCTAATTCGAGGCTTAGGAATGTGAACTTGATTGTAAACTGTCTTTGTCAATCAAGGGTTTACCAGTGTAATAGCTGCTAGCGTATCATAATATTACCTGAGATTACCGCTCGTAAGCATGGCTATTTTTGGCGAGGGCTTGCTGGCCAACAGAAACGAAAACTCGGTAACCGAAAAACGGATTGAAGAAATCTGGGAAGGGGTGTCGGGCCGCGCTGTTTCCAGCCACGGCCCGGAAATCACCTGAGTGATTAAGTTTTGTTCAGGGTTTAAATGACGCCATAGGCGATCATCGCATTAGCAACTTTGTTGAAGCCGGCAATATTGGCTCCCCGCACGTAATCGATGTAATCGTCTTCGCTATTTCGACCAAATTCAGAACAGTTGTCGTGAATCGTTTGCATAATATTGCGCAATTGGCGATTCAGATTGGTTTCATCCCAGGAGATGCGCGCCGAGTTCTGGCTCATCTCAAGGCCGGAAACCGCAACACCGCCCGCATTGGCCGCTTTACTTGGAGCGTACATGATGCGTGCCTTCTGGAAAACGGTAACTCCATCGGCAGTGGTTGGCATATTGGCGCCTTCAGATACGGCGATACAGCCGTTCTTAACGAGAACCAATGCATCCTCTTCGTGCAATTCATTTTGAGTGGCACAAGGGAAGGCCAGATCACAGGGAACCTGCCATGGGCGCTGGCCTTCATGGAAGCTGGCGTTCGGGTATTCCTGAACATATTCAGAGATGCGACCGCGTTTCACATTTTTCAGGTTCAGAACGTATTCCAACTTATCTTCATCAATGCCATCAGGATCGTGAATAAAGCCAGAGGAGTCCGACATAGTAACGACCTTAGCTCCAAGCTCGATCAGCTTTTTGGTCGCGTAGCTGGCAACATTGCCTGAACCGGAAACGACGGCGGTTTTTCCTTCGATGCTCAGATTGCGTACTTTCAACATGTCTTCCAACATGTAGACAGCGCCAAAGCCGGTGGCTTCAGTTCGAACCAAGCTGCCGCCGTATTCAAGGCCTTTACCCGTAAGAATGCCGGTGAATTCATTGGTCAGGCGTTTGTGCTGCCCGAACATATAGCCGATTTCACGCGCACCCACACCAATGTCACCAGCGGGAACGTCGGTGTCGGCCCCGATGTGGCGGAATAGTTGGGTCATGAAGGCCTGACAGAAACGCATGACCTCGCGGTCTGACTTACCCTTCGGGTTAAAATCGGAACCGCCCTTACCGCCACCCATGGGCAGGCCGGTCAGGCTGTTTTTGAACGTTTGCTCAAAAGCCAGGAACTTCAGGGTGGACAGAGTAACGTCATGATGGAAGCGCAACCCGCCTTTGTAGGGGCCAATGGCATTGTTACATTGCACGCGATAACCGCGATTGACTCGCACATTGCCTTCATCATCTTCCCAGCACACGCGGAAGGCGACGATACGGTCGGGTTCTGTCATACGCTCCAGAATTCGAGCTTCTCGGTAGATCGGTTTGTCTTGGATGTAGGGAATAATGGTTTCGGCGACTTCATGCACCGCCTGATGGAAATCGGATTCGCCTGGATTGCGGCGCACCAGGCCTTGCATAAAATCATCAATCTCACTTTGAACGGCACTAGAGTGTTGCGTCATAGGTGGCTCCTTAGGGTAGCTCGTTTTTACTCTTTATTTTGCCTAGCTGGAGCGATGCATTGACCATAGCATTGCATATCATCCAGGATAGTTTGTAGTCAAAGCTCTGTTGACATTGCCAGAGTTGGCGAGGCAAGAAAAGATTGGTGTAGTTTTAAGCGACAGCTTTGTCTACTCTGACGTGCAAATGTCTCATAATGCTAATGAGACGCAGTAGTTTGGCGCCTAAATCCCTCAATTTTCCCTGTCACAGTGCCTTATGCTATGTTTACGGCGCCAATGTGCCATACTTAAGAGGGTGTAATAGTAAGAATTTACTTTAAGTTGCATCCCTAAGGATATAATTGTTAAGGTTGACAACAATTAGGTTCAGGAATTGGGTCGTAAACTCAGACGACCTATGTCATTCACGATGAGGCCAGCTATGGAGTTGACGCTAACCGTTCAAAAAGCCCCCCATGGGGCGGAGCATATGCTAGGCAAGTCCTTTCGCTTTTGGGCGTCCGGCTGTCGCTTTGGTCGCGGTGCCAGTAACGATATTGTGCTCGTCGATCCCCAGCGCTACGTCTCATCGAATCACGCCGTCATTACCTATGAGAACGGACAGTTCACTGTTATCGATCAATCCGCAAATGGTCTGTTTATTGATGGTTCTCCTACTTCCTTGGGAGTAGGGCGTCGCCACGTGATCAATAATGGAGAAATGCTGGGAGCTGGCGAATACCTCCTCAAAGTCACCTTGAGCGCTCAGCCAAGTAATTCTCAAGTTCAATCGAACGTTGTTAGTATCGCTAATGAAAGTTCCCCAGCCCCTGTCATGGCTGGTGCTGTGGCTCAGTCTTCGGGGCACCCCCCTCAGGTAAGGGATTGTAATTCCAGCGGCGACCCAGTCCAATTAGCATTGCAGCTGGGTCTTGAAGGAATGAGCGATGAGCAGCTCACGGGCATTTCCGATGAGATTTGTGATGTGGTTAAACGCTGTGTAGAAGGCGTTATGGTGATATTGGCCAATCGTAGGAATATGAAAAGCCAGCTCCATATGGAAATGACACAAATTCAACCCGCTAATAACAACGCTTTAAAGTTTTCTGTATCGGCTGATGAAGCCTTGGAAACCATGTTTGCAAAATCCGGGGAAGGTTATATGGCCCCGGCGAACAGTATTAAAGAAGCTTTTCAGGATATCGCTGATCATCAGGTTGCAATGATGGCTGCAATGATGCAGGCTTCGCAACAAATGATGATGCGCTTTCATCCAGATCAATTGGAAAGTGAATTCGCCCAAATGGGGAGTTCCAAAGGCTTATTTTCTGGCAAACAAAAGCCTTGGGATCTGTATAAAGAATATTATAAACAGATGGTTGGCGCGCAGCGCAGTTCTGTTAATGACCAGTTTATTGAAGATTTTGCCGCTGCTTACGAACAGCAGTTACAACTCATCAATATGGATCGCAAGCAGGGCAATACTGTGAATTAGTGCTCGTATCAGGCTAGCCGCCATCAGATTGGTCGCACATGGTGTGCACCGGGGTTAGTCGAGATACTACTGTGAGCAAAAAGAAGCAACCTCTAACAGGTGGAAGCGTTCCGCCTGGCAGTGGCAACACTCCGCCGGATGCGGGTAATGCCGAGTTCGACGATAAAACCGTTATTCAAACGGTGGCGAACCCCTCCGCGCAAAATTCTCAAGACACCTCTTCCGACAAGGCTCAAATGCCTTCGGTGCCTGCACCTGAGATTCCGCCGGCTCAGGAATCGGGCGATAAGACTGTACTCCTGGGCAGTGCAGAAATCGATGATCCTAAGGCGTCCGATAAAACACAATTTATTCATCCTGCGGAAACCGGTGACGATCGTACTGTGATGCTGGGCGGTTCCGTCAATGCTACTGAGTTGCTGCACGATAGCGCCACTCAATTGCAAGGTGAAAATGTCACCGTAGCAGGCGCCTTGTCGCCGGAACAATTACAAACCGGTCAATTGGACGAAGATGGACGTACGGTAATTAAAGACCGTTTCGTACTCGAGTCTCTATTGGGCGCCGGTGGTATGGGTGCGGTATACAAAGCGAAAGATTTACGTAAAGTTGAAGCGAAAGACCGCGATCCATGGGTGGCGGTAAAAGTTCTCAACGAAAATTTTAAGAATCACCCCTCCGCATTTATTTCGCTGCAGCGTGAAGCGCGTAAATCACAGACGCTAGCGCACCCTAATATCGTTCAGGTTTTTGATTTCGACCGCGATGGTGACATGGTCTATATGACCATGGAGTTGCTTTCGGGGGCGTCGCTGGAAGAGGTCATCAAAACAAACCCTGAAGGTTTGCCGCTTGAACAGATTTTGCCTTTGACTCGCCAAATGGGCGAGGCCCTGGCTCACGCGCATCGTCACCGGATTACCCACGCGGATTTTAAACCAGGCAATGTCTTCCTTTGCGACAGTGATGTCGCCAAGGTAATCGATTTTGGTATCGCACGAGCGGTATCCAGTGTCGAATCTGATCAGCGCGATGACAAAACCATTTTTGACCCCAACAGTCTGGGGGCTTTGACCCCGGCGTACGCCAGCTTGGAAATGCTGTTAGGTGAAGAACCGCTGCCGAGCTGTGATGTCTACGCGCTGGGTTGTATTGTTTATGAGCTGCTGTGCGGGAAGCACCCGTTTGGTAAGAAGCCTGCGGATCAGGTCGCTATCGAACGAATGAAGCCCAAACGCTTGCCGCAGTTGAATCGCCGCCAGTGGAAAGCCCTGCGTCGCAGTCTAGCGCTCAAGCGTGCAAATCGTTTTACAACAGTAGATGAGTTCCTGAACGAATTTGTCCCGATTGTTAACCCCTGGCGTCGCCCGGTTGCACTTGCTGCTGTGGCGGCTTCCTTGCTGCTGGCCTTTGCCGGGTATCGTGCTTATCAGTCCCAAGAAAAAGAAAAACAACTGGAAATTGAGAAACAGGCGTTGGCTGCTCGTCAGGCCGAACAACAGCGTGAGATGGCGACCCAGCGTCAAGTACAGGAGTTCAGTGGCAAACTGTCGAGCGACTTTGGCGAGTTAAGCAAAGAGGCGGGCGACCTTCAGGAATTGTTGGATCAGCGTAATCTAAGTTTTGACACGGGCGCACTGTGGCAACGTCAAACTGCGGTGATCATGGATGAGTTACTGAGTGTTTATGAAGGTGATGCGTGGAAAGGTGAAGCCTCGAAACACCCTCTGGCCGCTCGCGAAGATTTCCAAAAGATGCTGGACGAGCAGCAATTGAAACGTCAGCAGGCAAAGCAAACATTAGCCAACTGGGCGCGCAATTATAATTTCACCCTGAGTGACGCCTACCTGGCGGGTGCTATTGATGCAGCTGAGCAAAATCGCTTTTCTGAAGCTCAGCGCTTATCCCAGCGAGCGCGGGAGTTAAATCCAAATTCTGTTCAGTTGTCGCAAGTTGATGGACAAATTGAACGAAAAATCAGCGCCTATCAGGCCGAACAAGCGCGGCTGGCCAAAGCCCGTGAAGATGCGCGTTTGGCCGCAGAACGTCAACGACTGCGTGATGCTTTTGAAGTGGAAGTGGCGGGATTACGAGAGACTGTCAAACAGTGTCAATCCGGTTTGCTGCGTGAGGGGCGCGGTGGCGTGTTCAAGTTGAATCTGGAACGCTTATCTTCGGACTTTGCTCGAGTGGCCAATCGTTATCCGATTTTCCAAAGTGAAATCCAGCAGCTGCAACGAGATTCGATGGCCGACGTTTCGAGCTGTATTCAAGTATACGGTTACGGCAAAACTCAGGATGCGAAAGACAAAGCGGTGCTGGCAGCTCAGCTTTTTCCAGCGTCGGCAAGTTTGTTCGAGTCAATGGAGATTTATCCTTGGAACAGTTGCAAGTCATCCTTCGCTGGGCGAGGGCAGCGCTACAGTTGTCGGGATCGCTTTCTGGAGAACGATGAGTATCGTGGCCCAGAATTGCTGGTTATACCGAATGCACCGGGTGAGCAGGCTTATGCCATCAGTAAGTACGAAATCAGTGAGTCCGAGTTCAATGATTTTTGTACCCAAAGCCAGCAATGCTCACCGAGTGATAACTCAGGCAATATTCCAGTAACCGGTCGTTCTGTTGATCTGTTTAAACGCTACACCCAATGGTTAAGTGAAGAAACGGGTTTCGATTATCAGCTGCCGAGTTACCGTCAATGGTATAAGGCGGCGGCCGCCAACCAATCCCCCCTGGATTCAGGGCGCAACTGTACGCTCAATTCGCGAGGTATTCGCAAGGGTGACAGTCTTTTACCTGTGGATATGGGAGCGGGCAACCGCTGGGGCATGGTCAACCATGTTGGCAATGCCCAGGAAGTTGTGCTCCATCCCGATGGCCTTAAGGCCGCTGGAGCATCACATGCTGTTGCTATGGAGTCCTGCACTCTGGATTCTTTAAACCCGATTGCCACTGGCGGCGATTCTCGCTCCGGGTTTAGGGTTGTGAAGTTGTTGCCATGAAGTCGTTGAAAAAAATGCGTATGGGTATGTTCCACTATCCACTGTGGTGCGTGTTCGCGGTGGCGTGTGTTTTATTGCCGATAAATTCTGTTGTCGCGAGCACCATGAATGTCGAGGTGTTTGACGAGCAGTATGAGCTGGTCCTGCCGGACTATTTGAACGACGAAGAAGCTCGAAAGGCACTCTATGATAAGGCCGATGCTCAAGGTAACAATCTGCTTGTGCAATTTGATGAAGCTTGGTGGCAAATCCAGGCTGAGCGGTTGCAAAGCACACTGGATACACAGGAGCAGCACTTTCTTTCCGGCCCGCGATACAATCCTGAAGCTTTGGCGCCATTGGCTCGCTATTTGCGCTTGTTAATGCCTGAATTGGATATTGGTGCGCCGGTCAGTATTGAAGACGTTACTCTTAGCGAAATTCAGTATGGCGCGCTTTTTAATCTGCTGTACGAATTGCGTGAAAATCAGAATGCCAGCAATCCTGAAGATTATTTGCAATCCATTGGTTTTCAACCTCGCGAGCTGATTAAGAGAAATTTGTCGCGTTTAGCGGGCCGAAACTTTACCTGCTTGTACCAGATTGACGAAGAATTGAATATCAATCTGAGGCCTAATTGGGTCAATTGCCTGGACGAGGCACAACCTCAGTTGCTTTGGGTGAATGAGGTCGGCATCAACTACGATGATGCGTCGGTGAAGTTCAGTGTGGCGCAAGACAGTATTGACCGGTTTGTGAGCCAACAAAGCGAACGCAAAACCCAATATCAACCCGAGGGGATGGCGGGTTTTGATTCTTTTGATCTGGCACTGGTGGCGATCGAATTGAATCGCGCATTTGTGTCCTCTGGTGCGGGCCAGCGATACACTGGGGAAGACAATAAAATCATTACCGCCGCCCTGGAGCAATTGCGCCAGCAGCATGCGATGAGCTTTTCGGATCTGCGCGATATTTCGGAAAGTCTACAGGATTTTATTCGTGCCCAGGGTTACCTGCTGGCAAAGGTGTATATTCCGCAGCAGGATTTCAGGGCTGCCGACGGCATTGTGGAGCTGGCGGTTGCCAGTGGCATTTTATCTGAAGTTTATTTCCGTAACATCGAGGAAACTGATTACCAGGAAGATGTGTTGATACCGGCCTTTCAACATTATCTGATGCAACCGGTAAGCAGTGATTTATCTTCAGCGTACTTTCGAATCAATGACATACCGGGCCTGAGTGTGCAAGCCGGCTTTTTTGAGCCGGGTCAGGAAAATGGTCAGACTCGATTGAATCTCGGTTTGGAGGAGGACCGCTGGCAACTGCAAGTGCGATCGGATAACTATGGTTCGGAAGCCACCGGTGAATATCGAGTTCTCGCGAGCCTGGATTGGTATAATCTGAGCGGGCAGGGTGATTCAATTAACATCGGTCTGCTCCAAGCTTCTTCGCCCAGCAATACCAGCTATGGTTTTGCCAAGTATCGCTACCCGTTTTGGGGGTTGAAAGCGGATGTTTCTCTGTCCTACGAACAAACCCAATATGAGGCTATTGGTGGGCAGGGGGCAAACACCGCCTTATCCCAAGGTGATTTGAGTACAGCGAGCCTTGCACTGGACTATCGTTGGTTACGATCCAAAGATTTGAATCTCAGCGTATCACTAGCCGCCATCAAAAAAACATCAGATACCACCGTCACCCTGCAGCTAGGGGATAAGTCGGTGGTTGATGGTTTGGAAACCGAGGTTGAAGGGGCGCAGTTTGATATTCGTTTCGATTATCTGATGTCCTCATTGCGAGCGCTGACAGATTGGCGCCTGAGCTATTTTTCAGGCCAGCAGACTGATATCAATCAGGGCGTTACTGAGAAAGATTACGACAAGATCAGCTTAAACAGTGACACGCTGTTTTTGTTGCCGGTGAATGTGTTTGGTCAGCCCTTGCGCTTGAATGCCAAGCTTCAGGCGATTCATTCTTCAGAATTACTGCCGACCTTCGAGCGCCAACCATTGGGTGGCCCCTATGCTGTCAAAGCGTTTAAAACCGCCGATTTTACCGGCGATAAAACCGTATATGGCAATTTGCAGTTGCTGAGCAATATCAGTTCGTTGTTTGGTAGTCTGAGTGAAGATCACGATTTATCGATCGCACTGTTTGCCGAGGCTTCCTATGGTGAGCTTAATGCACTGGGGAATCAAACCGACAGCTGGGCGCGTTTTCAGGCTTACGGAGCGGCCTTGTTTTACAGCTGGAAAGAAGATCTGAGAATTGAGCTGAGCGTAAGCTTTTCTGGCAGCAAAGACAGCAGTCCGGATTTTGCCGACATTATTTCCGAACCCGAAGAATCCATTTTTATCAGCATGAGTTATCGCTATTAGGGCGTTGGATTAGACAGGATGACTAATATGAATCATACCCAAAAGTATTTCAGTCGAGTCACTGCTTCCAATCGGGGGCCGAGGCGTACCCTTGCGCTGGCGGTTGGAATTGCCCAGTTTTTCATGTTGTCCGGAGCAACGATGCAGGCTATGGCTGCGCCGACTGGAGGCCAAGTCGTGCAGGGTGAGGGTTTTATCACCCAAGGACAACATGTCACCAACGTGCATCAAAATACTGATTTGATGACGGTTCAATGGGACAGCTTCGATCTGAATCAACAGGAGGTCGTTAATTTTTTGCAGCCCGGATCTCATGCCTGGGTGTTGAATCATATTCTTCAAAACGGTCCCAGTCATATTGATGGCCGCATTAACGCCAATGGGAATGTGTTACTGATTAACCCTCGGGGAATGATCTTTGGCGACAATGCCCTGATCAATGCCGGAAGTTTTACGGCCAGTAGTTTGTGGCTGGATAAAGATGACTTTCTGAATGGCGATTTCTATTTTAAAGATATTGACGCCACGCATGGGCGTATCGTTAATCACGGTGTGATTGCTGCGGCGACCGGTGGTTTTATTAATTTAATTGGTGAATCGATTTCCAATGAAGGTTTGCTGAGCGCCAATATGGGTTATGTGTCTGTGGCTGCGGGCAGTGAAGTTTTTTTGAGCTTCGATGACAACAATTTCCTGGGCGTAAAAGTGAACAAGGACGTTGTAAATAATGACCCAGGCTTGCAGGCCGCAATCGAAAACAAAGGGCGCATTGAAGCTGGTACTGGCAAAGTCATGATGAACGCTCAGTCTGCCCGAGATTTGTTCAGTCAGGCGGTGAATCACAGCGGAGTTATCGAGGCAAACGGTTTTGGTGCTGCGGTTGATATCCAGGCGAATGGCGCGGTTCAGATTGAGGGCGATATCCGCAGTAACGCGGGCGAGCAGGGCGGTAGCATCAATATCGACGCTGAGTCGATAGCACTTGCCGGTACGCTCAGTGCGAATGGTGATCGCGGTGGCCAAGTTCACCTCCGGGCTGAGCATATTGGTTTGGAAGCTACCGCGTCAATTGATGTCAGTGGAAAGTTTGGTGGGGGGCAGGCTCTCATTGGAGGTGCGTACCAAGGTGCCGACCCAACTTTCCGCAATGCCCAAACCCTATACGTCGCTGATGGTGCCACGATTTACGCCAATGCTATTGAAAATGGGAATGGCGGCGAAGTCATTCTTTGGTCCGACCTGCACACTCATTTCTATGGAAATGTTTTCGCTCGAGGCGGACGCTCCGCTGGCAACGGTGGTTTTGTTGAAACCTCTGGTAAGCAATACATTTCACTTGGGGGCTTTGTAAATACACTGGCTCCGAACGGCCAGGCGGGGACGTGGCTGCTCGATCCGACGAACATGACGATTGATGACGCTGGAAGTGGCCCCAATAATCTGACTGTTGCACAGCTCTTGACCAACCTTCAGGGCGGGAATTTTCAAATATCCACTGCAGGCGCCGGCGCTGATGCTGGGGATATTTCAATTCTAAGTGCGATTGATTTCAGCAGTGAAGCCCTAACTATGGGGAATAGCCTGACCTTGATTGCCGACAATAATATTATCGTTGATGCATCGGTCTCCTTGCTGGGCGATTTTATTCTCAATGCGCAAAATGCAATTCAAATCAATCAAAATATTACGACAACGGCAAACCTGTCCCTGACAATGGTGTCCTACACTTTGGACCCGGCAGCGGTACTCAGTGTCACGTCCGGGTTGGCGTTTAATTATCTCAGTGGTGATCAAAGTCTGGATTTGACCGCCCTTGCTGCCGATCTGACGAATGTTTCTGCGGGTACTTACACTTTTGATTTGGGCAGTGGCGGTACCGATGTTCTGACGGGAACGGCAACTGATGACAGTTTTACGCTGAATAGTGCGAACAGTATTCAGGCGAATGTTGGTGGAAAATCAGTCCGCTTTGATGGCGTTGAACAACTCGATGGCTCGACGGGGAGCGATACAATTGATCTGGCGAATTCCGGGGCGAGCATCAGTGCAAGCGGTTATACAAGTCAGGGGATAGCAGTAAGTAATGTACTCCAGACCAGTAATACTGGTGCGCTTACCGGTACATCAAGTGATGAGAGTTTTGATGCAACTTCAGCCAACACCGTTGCTGTGGCGGGTTTGAGCCTTGGTGGTGTCAGCAGTGTCGCCGGTGGCGGAGGTAATGATCAAGTCAACCTGAACAACACTGGCGCCACATTAAATAGCGGTGGTTTTAACGGTCAGTCGATTGATTTTAGCGCGGTGAACACGGTATCCAACACCGGTGCCTTGAGTGGGAGCAGCTCAGACGAAAACTTTGATGCCAGTTCCGCGAACACAGTAACAGTTGCCGGTGTTAATTTCTCCAGCGTAAGTTCTGTTGCGGGTGGTGGCGGAACCGACTCCGCCAATTTGAACAGTGCAGGAGCAACGCTGAATGCGGGCGGCTTTAACGCTCAGTCCATCAACTTCACAGGCATCACCACGGCTTCGAATACCGTTACCTTAACAGGCACTTCGGGCAACGATGGTTTTGCTCTCTCCACCGCCAACAACGTGACCACCTCGGGAACGACCTTCTCAGGAGTCAATACGGTGGCCGGTGGCGGCGGGAGCGATGCTGTCAACGGCAGTGGCTCTGATGAAAACTTTGATGCTACCGGCGCGAATGCCGTCACCGTAGCGGGAATCAACTTTAGCAGTATCAGTACTGTGACCGGCGGTGGTGGAGCTGACTCCGTAGATTTAAACACTGCTGGGGCGACATTAAGTGTGGGTGGATTCACTGGCCAGTCGATCAATTTCAGTGATATCGATGCCGCTTCGAATACCGGTGCTTTGACCGGGACTTCGGGCGACGATGATTTTGATCTGTCCACGGCGAACAACGTAAGCTCTTCGGGAACCACTTTCTCAGGTGTGAGTACGGTCGCCGGCGGTGGTGGGAGTGATACCGTTAACGGGAGCACTTTTGACGAAACCTTTGATGCAACTGCCGCGAACGCTGTCACCGTCGCTGGAATAAATTTTACTGCTATTAGTGCTGTGACAGGCGGGGGGGGAACCGGCGATCAAGTTAATTTGAATGGCGGGGGCGCTGATATTTCCGCAAGCGGTTTTGACGGTCGTGGCATCAGTTTTTCAAATGTTCGTTCTGTCACCAATACGGATACGCTTACAGGCACGACTTCAGACGACAGTTTCAGAGCGACGGCCGACAATCAAATCACTGTTAATGTCTCTGGGAACGATGTCCAGTTTGCAAATGTCAATTCGGTTGATGGGAATGGCGGAACGGACTCTGTTGATATTGAGAACCAGAATGCCGATTTATCCGCTACGGGTTTTAACAGTCGGAGCATTGCTTTTTCAGATGTCGATACCGTCAGCAATACCAATCAGTTGTTAGGCACAGCGTCTGACGAATCCTTTACGGTTACGGCCATGAATTCAGTATCCGTGAATCCAGGAAGTGGCACTATAGAGTTTCAGGACGTTAATCAGGTTAATGGTAATACAGGCAGCGATAGCGTTGATATTGGCAGCAATGGAGCCAGTTTAAATGGGGCGGGTTTTAGTAGCCATGGCGTGAATTTTGTTCAGGTCGCGACCGCAAGTAATACCGGGCAAATCACCGGACAAAGTGGCGATGACAATTTCAGCTCGGCCTCTTCTGGAAACATCAGTGTGTCGGGCGTTAACTTTTCGGGTGTCAGTGCGGTTGATGGGAACGGTGGCAACGACGATGTTAGCCTGAACAGCGCCAACGCGAATTTAAACAGCACGGGGTTCAGCAGTAACGCCATTGATTTTAGTGATATTGATTCTGCCTTGGATACTGGTGAGCTCACGGCCACAAGTGATCCAGAGGTTTTCCAGATTAATGGTGATGGTTCGATTACCGTAAGCGGCATTCGTTTTGCTGGCGTTACTGTTCTGGATGGTGGCGAAGCAGGCGATGATAGCGATGAAGATCGTATTGTTGGTAATGTAAACAGCTTTCAGGTCGCTGGAGATGAGTCGGCTGTTGTGACGACAGCGGCGACAAGCTTTACTGCAAATAATGTCGAGTTGCTGGAAAGCAGCAACAATACGGCGGACTTGATTGGCCAGAATGGTGTGAACGATCAGTTTTTGATTGAGGCGAGCCGACAAATTAGTACGCAGGGTATGCGTTTTTCTGGTTTGGATCTGCTTACCGCGCAAGCCGAAGATAACGTAAATGCCGGAGGCTTTGGCGCAACACTCAGTGCGACAGGGTTTACCTCGCAAAACGTTGATGTAAATGGCGCTGGCAGTGTCAGTAATACCGGTGCGTTAACTGGCTCGAATACTGACGACAGCTTCCGGGCAACATCCAGTAATCAGATTACGGTAGAAGTGTCTGGTGCTGATATTCAGTTTGCCAATGTGAATAGCGTTTCCGGTGGTGGCGGAACCGACTCGGCTGATATTTTCAATGAAGATGCATCAATGACGGCAAGCGGTTTTGATAGCCGTGGGGTTAGTTTTTCAGCTATTGCTACAGTCAATAATACTGATGTCCTGACGGGGCGCACGTCCAATGACGCGTTCCGGGCGACCGCCAACAATGAAATTACCGTGGATATTGCCGGCAGTGACGTACAGTTTTCTGGTGTGGCCACAGTTAACGGCGGTGGCGGAACCGACTCCGTTGACTTGAACAATACAGGCGCAACCTTAAATGCCGGTGGCTTTAACGGTCGTTCAATTAATTTTAATGCGGTAAATACGGTATCCAACACGGGCGCTTTGAGCGGAAGCAGCGCCGATGAAAGCTTTGATGCCAGTTCTGCCAACACCGTGACCGTCGCGAGTGTGAATTTCTCCAGCGTGAGCTCTGTTGCCGGCGGCGGCGGAACCGATTCCGTTGATTTGAACAGTGCCGGTGCCACCCTAAATGCGGGCGGCTTCAACGGTCAGTCCATTAACTTTACGGACATCGACGCCACTACAAACACCAATGCACTGACCGGTACCTCCGGCAATGACAGTTTCAGCACCAGTGCCTCGAACAGTGTGACGGTGTCAGGAACCAGCTTTGCAGGTGTAAATACCGTTACGGGTGGCGGTGGAAATGATTCCGCCGATCTCAATAACGGTTCGGCAACTTTGAATGGCTCTGGCTTCGATGCGCGTTCAATTACTTTCAACGGTGTAGTGTCAGCACTCAATACGGGCACCCTGAACGGTACGTCGAACGACGAGAGTTTTGATGCGACTTCAGCCAACACGATTGGGGTCACTGGCTTGAACTTCGCGGGTGTCAGTGCGGTTGCCGGTGGCGGTGGCAATGACCAACTGAATCTGAACAACGCGGGTGCCACCTTGAATGCCGGTGGCTTTAACGGCCAGTCGATTAATTTTAGCGCGGTAAATACGGTATCCAACACGGGCGCTTTGAGCGGAAGCAGCGCCGATGAAAGCTTTGATGCCAGTTCTGCCAACACCGTGACCGTCGCGGGTGTGAATTTCTCCAGTGTGAGTTCTGTTGCCGGCGGTGGCGGAACCGACTCCGTTGATTTGAACGGTGCCGGTGCCACCCTAAATGCGGGCGGCTTTAACGGTCAGTCCATTAACTTTACGGACATCGACGCCACTACAAACACCAACACATTGACCGGTACTTCAGGTAATGACAGTTTCAGTGCCAGTGCCTCGAACAGTGTAACGGTGTCAGGAACCAGCTTTGCTGGTGTAAATACTGTTACGGGTGGTGGTGGAAATGATTCCGCCGATCTCAATAACGGTTCGGCAACGTTGAATGGTTCTGGCTTCGATGCGCGTTCAATTACTTTCAATGGAGTAGCGTCAGCACTCAATACAGGCACCCTGAACGGTACCTCGAACGACGAGAGTTTTGATGCGACTTCAGCCAACACGATTGCGGTCGCTGGCTTGAACTTCGCGGGTGTCAGTGCGGTTGCCGGTGGCGGTGGCAATGATCAACTGAATCTGAACAACGCGGGTGCCACCTTGAATGCCGGTGGCTTTAACGGCCGGTCGATTAATTTTAGCGCGGTAAATACGGTATCCAACACGGGCGCTTTGAGCGGAAGCAGCGCCGATGAAAACTTTGATGCCAGTTCTGCCAACACCGTGACCGTCGCGGGTGTGAATTTCTCCAGTGTGAGTTCTGTTGCCGGCGGTGGCGGAACCGATTCCGTTGATTTGAACAGTGCCGGTGCCACCTTAAATGCGGGCGGCTTTAACGGTCAGTCCATTAACTTTACGGACATCGACGCCACTACAAACACCAATGCACTGACCGGTACCTCCGGCAATGACAGTTTCAGTACCAGTGCCTCGAACAGTGTGACGGTGTCAGGAACCAGCTTTGCAGGTGTAAATACCGTTACGGGTGGCGGTGGAAATGATTCCGCCGATCTCAATAACGGTTCGGCAACGTTGAATGGTTCTGGTTTCGATGCGCGTTCAATTACTTTCAACGGTGTAGCGTCAGCACTCAATACGGGCACCCTGAACGGCACGTCAAACGACGAGAATTTTGATGCGACTTCAGCCAACACGATTGCGGTCGCTGGCTTGAACTTCGCGGGTGTCAGTGCGGTTGCCGGTGGCGGTGGCAATGACCAGCTGAATCTGAACAACGCGGGTGCCACCTTAAATGCCGGTGGCTTTAACGGCCAGTCGATTAATTTTAGCGCGGTAAATACGGTATCCAACACGGGCGCTTTGAGCGGAAGCAGCGCCGATGAAAACTTTGATGCCAGTTCTGCCAACACCGTGACCGTCGCGGGTGTGAATTTCTCCAGCGTGAACTCTGTTGCCGGCGGCGGCGGAACCGATTCCGTTGATTTGAACGGTGCCGGTGCCACTTTAAATGCGGGCGGCTTCAATGGTCAGTCCATTAACTTCAGCGATATTGATTCAGCGTCGAATACCGTTACATTAACCGGCAGTTCAGGCAACGATGATTTTGATCTTTCCACTGCGAATAATGTGACCTCATCAGGAACAACCTTCTCCGGTGTCAATACGGTAGTGGGTGGTGGCGGTAGCGATACGGTCAATGGCAGTGCTTCGGATGAAAGCTTTAATGCTACCGCGGCGAATGCCGTCACCGTGTCGGGAATCAACTTCAGCAGCATTAGTGCGGTGACGGGTGGCGGGGGAACCGATTCAGTTAATTTGAATGGTACCGCCGCAACACTAAACGCGGGCGGCTTCAGCGGCCAGTCCATGAACTTCAGTGATATCGATTCAGCCCTGAACACACCTTCGCTAACAGGTACCTCAGGTGATGATGGTTTTGATCTCTCCTCGGCGAATAATGTGACGTCATCAGGCACGACGTTCTCTGGGGTGAGCTCCGTTGCTGGTGGTGGCGGAAGTGATACCGTAAACGGCAGTGCGTCGAATGAAAGTTTTGATGCAGCGGCGGCGAACGCGGTCACTGTGGCGGGAATAAATTTCACCAGTATCAGTGCAGTAAACGGCGGTGGTGGAACCGACTCTGTGAATGTAAACGGCACCGGTGCTACATTGAACGCCGGTGGTTTCAACAGTCAGGCCATTAATTTCAGTGATATCGATTCGGCCTTGAACACCGTTACTCTGACAGGATCTTCCGGTGACGACAGTTTTGATACGGCGGCCTCAAACAGCGTCACAGCCTCGGGAACAGTGTTTTCGGGCGTTAATACGGTTAATGGTGGAGGAGGGAATGACTCCGTTGACATTAATAATGGTTCCGCAACGCTAATGGGATCAGGGTTTGACTCCAGGTCGATGACCTTTAGCGGTGTCAATGCTGTGCTGAATACCGATACGCTTACCGGTACAGCGAGTAACGAGAACTTTAATGCTGCAACAGTTAATAATGTTGCCGTGGGAAGTTTAAATTTTGCGGGAGTCAATGCGGTTGCTGGCGGCGGCGGCAACGATCAGGTTGATCTGAATAGTGCAGGCGCAACATTGTTGGCCAGTGGCTTTAGGGGGCAGGCTATTGATTTTACGGGCGTTGCGGTGGCTTCCAATACCGGAGCCCTGACCGGCACTAACGCAGCGGAAAGCTTTGATGCAAGTTCCGCAAATGCAATTGCCGTTGCTGGCCTCAATTTTACTGGTGTGTCATCGGTTGATGGCTCGGGTGGCGTTGATTCGGTCGACTTACACGATGCATCTGCCACTCTACAAAGTGGCGGCGGTTTTGACGGCCAATCGATCAATTTTGAGAATGTTGAAACCTCGAATAATACCGGTGACTTGATTGGTTCATCCACGGATGATCAATTTAATTTGCTTGGGGGACGCACTATTAGCGCCGACTGGTCAGGTAATGGCTTGGCTGGCGTTGTAACCTTTAACAATGTCAGCAGTCTTGACGCGGCAGGCGGTACGAACGACAGCGTGTTAGCGACGTCTGCAAGTGACACGTTTAATCTAGTGGCGTCCGGGTCTGATCCTTCCGGTTTTGCGAACAACCAACTTAACTACCAAATTGGTGCCAGTGATTTTATTCTGTTGGCAAATATTGAGCAGGTTGATGCGGCCGGGGACTTTGATTCTCTTGGGGTATTCTCAACAGGTATTGAAATCAATAACGGCAACAATATTGTTAAGGGCATCGAGTTAATTAACTTTGAGGCCTTTTCTGATACCGGTCGTTTGGCCTTGGTCGGCAGTTCAGCCAGTGATTTCTTCTTTATCGAAGGTACGGGGCGGGTGCGCAGTGGGAACAGCGGTATTATTTTCACCGGTGTTGATTCTCTGGTTGGTGATGCTAGTTTGGCGAATACCGTAAACCTTGGCGGCGGCGGTGCAAGCCTTGCGGGTACAGAATTTATTTCCCAGGGTATTAATGTCTCTCGCATCAACACCATTGAAGATACCGGGGCCATTACGGGCAGTTCTGAAGCGTATAGTCTGGTGGGGAACCAGCAGGTTTCCGTAGGCAACTTTAGTTTCTCTGGTGTGACCTCAGTCAGTGGCGGCAGCAGTGCTGATCTGGGTAATTTTGCCGCAAACCTTCAAGGCGGCAGTGTGATCGCGGCTGCGGTTTCGTTTTCCGGAATTTCCGTGTTCTCAAATATTTCGGATTTGCAGGGAGTCACAGATTTTACTATCACGGATCAACAGGCCATTAACGCTTCAGGCTTCCAGTTTTCCGGGTTAACCCAGGTGCAAGCGCAAACTGGAAGCCTGTCTGGGCGAGGTGCGCAACTGCTTGCTAATGGCCAGCTGAACAGTTCAGGCATCGTGTTCCGTGGTCTGCAGTCCGTGCGTGATACTGGCAATCTGGTGGGTTCTGACAGCGATGAAAATTTCAGTTTGTTGCCTGAAAACACCCTGAGCCTGTCGGGAATTAATTTTACCGGCGTTACAGGACTGGATGGTGCCGGCGGAAATGACAGTATTAATCTTAACCGCCTTGGTGTTGATTTGATCGAGGGTGGTTTCACCATTGGTGATTTCCAAATCCTGAACATCGAACAGATCAGTGAGACCGGTGAGCTGCGTGGTAGTGATGCGAACGAAAGCTTTGCCATTCAATCGGATGGTCGGGTTTCTGTTTCCGGATTCAGTTTTTCTGATATTGATTTAATTTCCGGAGGGGGTGGCCTCGACAGCCTGGATCTTGGCCAGGGAGGCTTGTCTTTGCTTGATGGTGTGGAATTGAGCAGTGGCGGTATTCGCATTAACGGTATTGAGGACTTTTTAAACATCGCCGCTCTTGAGCTGACGGATCAGGACGACACCTTGAGCGTGATCGCAAATGATGGATTCAGTCTTGCCGATTATCGCTTCTTTGGTGTGCAGTCAATCGATGGTAAAGCCGGGAATGATCAATTATTGCTCGACGGTCAGGGGCTGCAGCTTGCGGATGGGTTTGCGGTTTTCAGAGGCATTAACATCAATAATGTTGAACGCTATGCCCAGGTGGGCAACTTAAGCTTGAACGATCTGGATAATCAGATCACAGTGAATGCCGTACAGGGGTTCAATATCGACGGTATTGAAGTAAGCGATGTATTGTTTATTGACGCTGCAAATGGCACCGACCGGTTGGATGCGGCAGGTGCGGATTCTCTCTTGTTGGACAATGGCAACTTGCAAGTCAGTGGTACAGAGCTGACGAATGTTGAGCTCATTGATAACAGCACGAGTTTGACTGGCAGCGCACTGGCTGATGAATTTACGCTTTCCGATCCGGGTATTGTGGATGTTGCTTCATATCGGTTTAGTGGTTTGACAAACCTCAATGGCGGGGCCGGGCAAGACCGCTTGATTCTAGTGAATCGGGACAGCGTCAGTTTGGATTTTAGCAGCAGTAGCAGTGGCGGTGTGAGCTATGACGGCCAGTCTGCGCTGGCTAATTTCTCGGATATCGATTTGATTCGCTTGCCCAATACTGGGCAGCTGACCTTAAACGGGTCCGCTACTTTGCAAGTTCAGGACTTCTCTCTCAGTGGTGCCTTAACGCTGAATGATCAGGTGATCGTCAACGCTGGTGGCCAGTCGACCATTGATGGCGATTTGAATGTGAACGATAACAGTCAGTTCAATACTGCAAACAATCTGCAGGCCAGTGGGAGTTTGAATACAAGCGGGACTTCTCAAGTCACCGTTGGTGGCGATGTAATCCTTGGTAATGGCCTGAACGCAGGTAACTCAAGTGTAATTAATGTCGGCGCGAACCTGTCTACTCAGAATGAAGTGATCGTACAGGACGATGCTCAGTTGGTGTTGGGTGGCGATCTCGCGACAGACAACAACCTGAGCTTGAATGACAATGCGCAGCTTCAGGTGACTGGTCGAATTGATGTGAATGGCGACCTGAGTGCCTTGGGGCAATCGAACATCAGTACCGACAGTGAAATTAATATTGTTGGCCAGGTGAACACCTCGCCCACAGCGACGATCAACGCGGATTCGATTAATTTGAATGTACCGGAAGAACGAGTGGTTACGGTTCAACCAGAAATTAATATCAGTGCGGCGGTGTTTTCTGAAATCAAAGTGTTTATTAACAGTAACTCTTCGGTTCGAAATGCCTCTGAAACATCCGGTTTATACAGTGACGATGATTTAGTTGACGCCTTGATCGAAAGTGCTGATGAAACCGCTAGCACAAATGCCGGTGGGCGTGGCAGTGAAAACAGTGCTGGGAGTTCGGGTCAGGAATAAATATCGATCTGACGCGATGTTATCGCGGCTGATTTGCATTTAGGTGCCAGCTTACGGCCTGAGAATAACTAAAACTGGTATCACAAAATTCGGCTGGCCGTAATAGAATAGCCTCTTAGGTCATCTAGAGATCTGTGCTGTATTGAGTGTAAAAAATGGAAGCCTGTTTTGTCGTTTGAAAAACCTCGCACTCACTGAGAAATACTGGCAAGATCTATTGAAAGAATGATAATAATGGTGACAATTCACCAGATATTAAAAGCAGGCAGCTTTAATAAGAAATCGAAGTAAAGAAAACAACATTCGATGGGCTGCCCATAAAAAGAAAGAATAGGATGAGAGTGGTGTTCACATTGTCGCGCGTGAAGATCCCTCCTGAAAGAAAAGCCCCATAGTGGGGCACTTGAATTACCGTGAGTACCAACCGAACGGTTTGGTTGGTTTAATGACAGCATTAATCGCAGAGTTCGCACTGTATAGAATGCCCTCAGTACAGAGGTTTTGTGCTGCTGGTTTTTTGTTTATCGAGTCGGTTCGCTAATTGTTCTCGGTGTACTTAAGGTGTGTTTGGCCGAATGAGAATAATAGCCATTACGCATTAGGCTGATAAGGAAAGGCTTCCATGTCTGATATTTACGAGATAGCCGTAATTGGTTCTGGGCCCGCAGGGCTTAGTGCTGCGGCAAGAGCGGCTGAATATGATCAGCAAGCTCGTAAAAACGATCCTAACCATCCCTATACCCACATCCTGTTGGAAGGCTTCAAATACACTGCCAAAACGATCTATCGTTATCAAAAAGGCAAGCATGTTATGGATGAGCCTGGCTTTTTGGATTTACGCAGCCCAATTGAATTTACCTCGGGCAAGCGTGAGGAAATTCTGAACAGCTGGGATGAGGGGATCAAAGAAAAAGAAATCAACGTCCGGTATCAGTCGGAAGTCACGGCCATTGATGGCGAGGCCGGTAACTTCACGGTTCGTTTTGCGAGCGGCGAGAGCATCATGGCAAAGAATGTGATTCTGGCCATTGGCATGCAGGGTAACCCCCGTAAACTTGGCGTTTCCGGTGATGACTCGGATTTTGTGCAATATCAGCTGGATGACCCCGACGAATATAAAGATGAAACCATTGTGGTGGTTGGTGCAGGTGATGCGGCGATTGAAAACGCACTGGGCCTGGCCAAGCAAAACAAGGTGTACATCATCAACCGCCGTGAGGAATTCAGCCGGGCGAAAGAAGGTAACTTGAATGCCGTTTTGGCGGCGATCAACGATAAAAACCTGGATTTTGACTGTTACTATCGTTCGTCTGTGGCGCGTTTGGTCTTACCAGAAAATGCCGGTGAAGCCGGTGTTCTGACCTTGGATACGCCCGAAGGTGAAGTGGATATTTCTTGCCATCGAATCATCGCGCGCCTCGGCGCCATTCCGCCTCGAAAATTTATCGAATCCTGTGGTATTGAATTTCCCAGTGACAAACCCGACGCCATTCCTGAGCTCAGCGGGCGTTACGAATCCAATGTGAAAGGCATATACGTGATCGGTGCCTTGGGTGGCTATCCCCTGATCAAACAGGCCATGAACCAGGGTTACGATGTCGTCGAATACATTCGGGGTAATGAGGTTAAGCCGGCGGATCATCCGATCCTCGATCTGCAGCTTAAAATGCTGCCTTATGTCAGCGACGTTGAAGAAATCCTGAGTCTTTATCAACAGCGGATCCCTATGTTCCGCCGTATGAATACCTTGGCGTTTAGAGAGTTGGTTATTGAAAGTGATATCCTGGTGTCTCAAGCCGATGAAGATATTCTGTCTCAACTTAAGCTGCAATCGGATCAAGTTAAAGACGCCCGGTTTGCTGAGCTGAAAGAGAAAAAAGCCCAACGTATTGCCAAGCTGGAACAGAAAGGTAAAAAAGTCAGCAAGGCTGAGCGTGAAGCGGCACCCGCCAGCCCCAAGATTACCAAATTAATTAAGGCGGGCGATTATATTTACCGCCACGGGGATTACAGCAACACTTTTTTGACTGTCGTTGAAGGGGAGGTCATCCTCGAGTCGGCCGGTGGCCAACACCGTCAAATTATCAAGCCGGGCCAGTTTTTTGGTGAGATGAGTCTGCTTTCCGGGCGCCCACGAGTGGGCAATGCCATCGCCGGTGAAGACACCATTCTGATCGAAACACCACGTCGTACCATGGTGAAGTTGATGAACTCCAATGAAGAAATTCTTGGAGGTATCGACTGGATATTCGTGGTGCGGTTCCTGCAGCAGTATTTCGCCCCGGACGCTGATACGGCTGACCTGCGGGATATTGCTCAGAACACCGAAACCAAAACCTTTAATGCCGGTGACTATCTGTATCAGGAGGGCGATGAGGGTGATTGCCTTTATCTGATCCGCAGCGGCACCATCAGCCTCGAGCGTGAGCGTGGCAGTCAAGGGGTTGTGGTTGGGCAAGCTCAATCTGGACAAATGATTGGTCAGATGGCCCTGATGGGCGACCGGACGCGACGAGAGTCAGCGAGAGCGACCGTGCGGGTTGAAGCGTTATTGATCAAACAAAAAGAATTCCTGGCACTGTTAAAACAAGACCCCGAGCGTGTTCACGATATTCAAGCCGCGACCAGCGAAAAGCTCAAAGTATCCAATCAAATGGAATCTCTACCGGAAGGTGGGTCATTGATTTCATTTTTGATGGGCGAGGGTTTGGGAGAATCAACCAGCGCGCTGATTATTGACGAAAAGCTTTGTGTTGGCTGCGATAACTGCGAGAAAGCCTGTGCGGAAACCCATGGCGGTATCAGTCGCCTGGACCGCAAATCCGGGCAGCGCTATGGGCATATCAATGTTGCGATTTCCTGCCGCCATTGCGAAATGCCGCACTGCATGAAGGATTGTCCGGCCAACGCCATTCACCGAGCGGTAACCGGTGAAGTGTTTATTGACAATAGCTGCATCGGTTGCGGTAACTGTGAAACCAATTGTCCATACGATGTGATCAAGCTGGCTTACGACGCACCGAAAAAGCCCGGCTTATTGCAGTGGATGTTATTTGGCCGCGGTAATGGTCCTGGGCAGGATCCTGCATACCAACCAAGTGCCGAAGCATTGGATAAAGGTAAAAAAGCGGTCAAGTGCGACGCATGTGTTGGTCAGAAAGGCGGGCCGGCCTGCGTGCGTTCCTGTCCAGTCGGGGCTGTGGAACGACTGAACCCGGAACAGTTTGTTGAATTGATCGCTCCTTAGCATGAGCAAACCAATTAGTGAAAAGAAGAACTAAGAAAAAGCTATGTATAACAATATATTAGAGTATAAAGGCGGGCGCTATTTTTGGTTGGCGCTGTTTTTATTGATTAGTTCGACCGGCCTATACTTCAGTCAGGAAGGTTGGCGCCCGCCAAACGGTGGCACTTGGCAGGGGTATGTGTTGGGTACCGTCGGGGCGTTGCTCATTCTGTGGTTAGCTTACCTGGGTGTACGTAAACGTCGTTATTCGTCGACCATGGGCACAGTTCAGGGGTGGACCTCGGCTCATATCTATTTGGGCACCAGCCTATTAATTATCGCCACTTTGCACTGTGCTTTTCAGTTTGGCTGGAATGTGCACACCCTCGCTTATGTGCTGATGTGCATCGTGATTTTCAGTGGCTTCTACGGTTTGTACGCCTACCTGCGTTTTCCGGACAAACTCTCCCAAAACCGGAGTAATCAAAGTCTGGATAGACGCTTTGCGGAATTGGATGACCTTGACCAACAGGGTAAGGATATTGCGTCACGTTGTAACACCGATATTCAAACGTTGATTAACAGCGCGATTGCCCGTACCAGTTTAGGTGGAGGCTTGTGGAGCCAGCTCAAGGGGCGGGACAATTCAAAAGTTGAGCTCAGTGCTTCTGAAGACAATCAAAGCCGCACAAGCGTGGTTGATAACCACAATCAACAGGCTGCAATCGACTACATCGCCAAACGCATTCCTAACGTGAGCAAAAAACAGGAAGCTCAGGATTTGCAGGATATTCTGTATATCTTTGGTCGTCGACGTGAGCTCTTGAACCGCATTCGACGCGAAATCAGTTTACAGGCCAGGCTCAAAGTCTGGCTGCTGTTCCATATTCCAACAACAATTATTCTAATTGTGGCCTTGATCATCCACATTGTGACCGTTTTTTTATACTGGTAAGCCATGCTTTATTTAATACGACAAACAAGAAAGACCGGGAACAAGGTTATCGATCAAAACGATAGCCAGCTTGAGGCGTCGGCAATACAGATTGGTTCTGGCGAAGGACAGTTAGTACAACTGGCCGGTGAGGACGTCGCCGCTAAGCATCTGGTTATTACGGCGCTGGATAATCAGTCAGCCAAATTTGAATGCGCCAAGAATTGCCGAGTTGACATCGACGGGCAACCGTTAAGCAAAGGCGTTCTTAACATAGGGCAGAAGCTGGCCATCGGTCGGCACAGTGTCGAGCTGGTGTCTCCGCCAGCGGGTTTCGCCTGTGCGTTGGAATTTGAAATTGACGCAGAAGTTAAGCACTCCACCAAGCAGCGTTTCAAAACAGATTTAAAAGGACTGGGTTACAATCGCAGTCTGGCTTATCTTGTTTCGGCCTTAGTTCTGGTATTCGCCCTGGGTTTTCCCTTGTGGTCAATGTACGACGCTGACGCCCGTAAAACGTTATCGAAAGTGGGCATTCCCACCGATAAACACTGGTCGAGCGGCCCTTTGATTCCTGCGCACCGTATTCCTGCGATCGGTGACGATTGCACCAGCTGCCATGCCAAGCCATTTGAAATGGTTCAGGATCAGGCTTGTCTTTCTTGCCACAGTAATACCGAACAGCATGTTCATGCTCAACATCCGGCGATTCCGGCATTTGAAGAATACCGCTGTGGCACCTGTCACAAGGAACACAATGAGCCTGCAACCATCATCATCAAGGATCAGTCTTTGTGTGTGGATTGTCACGGTGATATCGCCACGCTTGGCAATGTCAACACTGAAGATTCAGTTGCCAATGTTTCCGGCTTTAACGAGAAAACGCACCCTGAATTCCGTTTGGGCCTGTTGGGCTTCGATGGATTCAAGTGGGAACTGTCCCGCGTGCCTTACAGCTCAGAGTTGAAAGAAAATTCCCAGTTGAAGTTCCCACATGATTTGCACCTTGATGTCGATAAAGTGCAAAGCCAGGAAAGTGGTGAAGCACTGGAATGCAAATCCTGCCATGTGCTTAGTGCAGATAAAGAGCATTTTGAACCCATTACGATGGAAGGCATGTGTCGTGATTGTCATGGTTTGGGTTTTGATGATGCGGAGCCAAGTCGTCAATTGCCCCATGGTTCGCCATTATTGGTGAAGCAAACTCTTGAGGAATATTACATCCGCATGTTTGCTGATCCAGATTCAGGCGTTGAAGGCATTGACCATGTTCGTCGGGTTCCCGGAAAGCGCCGTGATCTGGAACGTTGCCAGAAGGGCGCATTAACTTGTGGCCGGGAACGTGCAGCCTTGGAGCTGGAAAATCAGTTTACGAAAACCGGTTGCATAACCTGTCACGAAGTCGAGAAAACCGAAGCCCGCCAGATTGATGGTAAACCTGCGGCTGACAGTTTCTGGACGGTGAAACCCGTCAAACTGAATAACGACTGGTTCTCTCAAGGGCGCTTTAATCACGCGACTCATTTATTGCTGCGTGATGCGCCGGTAGATGAAATTTGTCAAGACTGCCACAAGGCCGGCGAATCTTCCGAGAGTCACGACATTCTGATTCCAGGTCGCGATAACTGTCTTCAGTGTCACGATGATCAAGCCGAGCACGCCGCACCGTTGGATTGTGTGGCCTGCCACAATTACCACATACCAGGAAATCAGGCGATTTGGGTCAAACAAATGCCTGCTGTGTTGGAGCAAAAAACACCATGAGATTAAGCCGTAAAGGATTCAGTCTTAAACAATGGCTCTTAGTCGCAGCCTCACTCAGCCTGTTGAGTTGTGGCGGCGGTGGTGGTGGCGGTTCCGGTACCACACCGAATCAAGGAACCCCAACGCCACCACCCCCTCCACCTCCGGTGGTTTGTGAAGGAGGTTGTGCGACGGCGGACTCGTTCTTACGTACTGCCGAGGTCGAAACGATTGTCCAGCAGGCGGTTGCCGAAGCGAAAGCGCTGGGTGTTGCGGCGACCATTGCAGTGGTCGATCGGGTAGGGAATGTGCTGGCGGTTTACCGTACCGCAGACATTGATACCAGCAAATCACTGCTGATCTCAACCAACAGCAGTGGCCCGAGTGATATTGATGGTGGTTTGGAAAATATTGAACTGCCTATTGCTGTCGGTGCAGATGCCCTGGCGGCCATTTCAAAGGCCATCACGGGTGCCTATCTGTCTACCGAAGGTAATGCGTTCAGCAGCCGAGTTGCCAGTCAGATTGTGCAAGAACATTTTAACCCGGGCGAACGTGTTCAGCCGGCCGGCCCGCTGTTTGGCGTGCAGTTCAGTCAGTTCGCCTGTTCGGATTTCACTCTGGATAACTCAGTACAGGGTATTGGGCCCAAGCAATCACCTTTAGGATTGTCGGCCGATCCAGGTGGTTTTCCGCTCTACAAAGACAACGTCCCTGTTGGCGGGGTGGGCGTTATCGCCGGTGACTTCATTTATACCATTGACAAAGTGATTACCGATTCTGATATGGATCAGGATGAATTGATCGCATTGGCGGCCACGGTAGGCTTCGAAGCACCGGTTGATCGACGCGCTGATCGGATCACCGTCGACGGTAAAGTGTTACGCTACAGTGACGTGGAATACAGCCAATTAACGGCAACGCCAGGAGCTTCCACAGCCTTAACCTCAGGTGACGGCCAATATATTACCGTGCCCGATTACCTGGATGTTCCTCTGCGTGATGGGCGGGCCTTTGGTCAGGCGAATTCGGGGATACGGGCCGATACGAGCACTTACCCCGGTCGAGATGCATTCGTTTTTGTTGATGCGGCCGGCCAGGATCGTTTTCCACCAAGTGCCGGTTCCCAACTTACTGCAGACGAAGTGCAGGCGATCATCGATGAAGCGTTGGGTGTTGCCAATCAGGCGCGCGCGCAGATTCGTCGCCCGTTGAGCACGCAAGCTCGAGTAACCATTTCCGTTGTTGATGCCAATGGTGATGTGCTGGGTATGGCCCGTACGCGTGACGCCCCGATCTTTGGTGCGGACGTGTCTCTACAAAAGGCACGCACGGCGGCCTTTTTCTCATCAACTGGTGCGGCGGATTTTCTGCAGAATTTGCCGTTGACTCAGTACTTGAATTCGGACTTGAGCCCTAAGCGTGAAATTGATATCGCGAATTACGTCCAGGCACTGGCGGACTTTGTGGAAGATAGCTCGGCGCTGCGAAATGGCATTGCGTTTTCTGATCGGGCCGGTGGTAACTTGTCCCGACCTTTTTATCCGGACGGCGTCGATAACGCACCTCCAGGGCCGCTGAGTAAACCCGCAGGAGAGTGGAGCCCATTCTCGACTGGGTTGCAGTTGGATCTTGCAATGAATGCCGTCGTCAGCCATTTGCTGCATGTCGCCGGCTTGCAAGCTGAAGATGTTGGGTCGAATTGCGTTGGCGTTCCTTTTGGTGGGACGGCCAGTTCTGCGGCCACCAATGTGGCGAACGGTATTCAGATTTTCCCGGGCAGCGTGCCTATTTACAAAGGCAACACCCTGGTTGGTGGTATTGGTATTTCAGGCGATGGTGTTGATCAAGATGACATGATTGCGTTCCTGGGCGTACACCGCGCTGCTGAAAAGATGAATGGCAGTTTTAATAATGCTCCGCCGGAAATTAGGGCCGATACACTAACACCCAAAGGCACACGTCTGCGTTATATCAGTTGTCCTCAGTCGCCATTTATTGGCAGTGATGAACAAAATGTCTGCGCAGGAAAGTAGGGGATAGAGACGATGGCAAGGAACCGAACGTTCAATCCTGGTTTTGCTATAACTCAAACCGCAGTTTGCTCATTGCTGGTGTCCGCTGTTTTACAGCTGCCATTAGCGAACCAGGCTTATGCTCAAGCGCAGCAAACTCGACAGGAATGTGAAGCCGCTCAGGCGGCCAATACCGCCAAGCGCCGACGTCGTCCTGGCGGCCGAGTGGACTGCAGTCAGCTGCCAGAAGCCGATGACAAAATTGTTGAAACAGTCGTTGATGGCAAACCTCGACGCCGAGCTCCGGGTGCCGTGAACGATGCCAGACTGAAAGAAGAGCAAACTTTCACAGTGTTGCGTGAGGATGTGGAAGAATCTCCGGTCCCACGCCCTAGCGTTAACGATTACAAAGACAGCGTGGTTTTTCCAGATCGTTGGCGCATTGTTGAGGCAATCGGTTATACCGACAACTGGTGGGACCCCTACAATCGCAACACATTGAAAGGCGATGTACCCCTGCATGATGATTGGTTTTTTAACTTGGGGGTAATCTCCGATACGATTTACGAAGGGCGTAAGGTTGTGACACCTGTCGGCCTCCAGACCACGGCTGATGCCGGTGATATCGACCTGTTTGGTAATACCGAACAGCATTCGGTTATACAGCAGGTGGCAATGGAATTTGTCTACTATAAAGGCGACACTGTTTTTCGACCACCCGATTATGAATTCCGTTTTATTCCCGTTTTTAACTTCAACCATACTGTGGTAAATGAGTTAGCGGGCATTAATGCCAACCCTCAACGTGGCGTGCGCCGAGACGATGCTTTTGTTGGTATTCAGGGTGCCTTTATTGATGTGCACTTGCGCAATGTGTCAGACAATTATGATTTCGACAGTATTCGTGTAGGCATTCAGCCCTTCAATAATGATTTTCGTGGTTTTCTATTCCAGGACAATCAGCTTGGTGTGCGTTTGTTTGGCATTCGCGATAACAACCGGATTCAATACAACCTGGCTTGGTTCCGCCGTTTGGAAAAAGACACGAACAGTGGTCTAAACGATATCGGCGAAGCGCCACGGGAAGACGATGTCTTTATCGCGAATGTCATCTGGCAGGACCTGATTGCTCTGGGGCACTTCTCCCAGTTCTCTGTGGTGCACAACCGCAATCGCGAAGATGAGTTCTTCTACGATGTGAATGACATTATTCAACGTCCAGCGTCTCTTGGCTTTGAGCGCTTTCGTAATTATGACGTCACGTATTTGGGCTTCAGCTCGGATGGTCACTTTGGCCGTATCAACTTAACGCATTCCATGTATGCCGCACTGGGTGAGCAGAATCGCGGCCCATTCGTGAATCAGCGTACTGATATTCGTTCATTCTTTGCGGCCGCAGAAGTCGGTGCAGATTTCGACTGGGTTCGCCTTCGTGGCTCGGTGCTGTGGGCATCGGGCGATGACAATCCTTTCGATGATGAAGAAAACGGTTTTGACGCGATTTTTGAAAACCCACAGTTCGCAGGCGCTGATACCAGCTATTGGTTGAGACAGGGCGTGCCTCTGGCGGCTGGCGGTAAGGTAACGTTATCGACTCGTAATGGTTTGTTGAATAATCTGCGGGCTTCCAAGGAGCATGGTCAATCGAACTTTACTAATCCCGGTGTTCGCTTGATCGGTGTCGGTGCGGATTTTGATATTTTGCCGGAGCTGCGGGCGACGGTGAATGTGAATCAACTGTGGTTCGATCAAACCGAAGTACTGGAAGTGGCTCGCCAACAGGCAAATGTCGACGAATCTATCGGGACCGATGTATCGCTCTCGCTGATTTATCGCCCATTTATGAGTCAGAATATTGTTGCACGTCTCTCGTATGCAGCTTTATTGCCAGGAAAAGGGTTTGAGCAATTGTTTGGTGACGATACTCAGCATTCATTGTTGTTCAATCTCGTGTTGACCTATTAATTTAATGCTCCGAGTAGAGAGCCAATCAAGCCGTGAGTTGCTTGTTAACAGCAAGGAAAAAGTGATTAAGTGATGGGAATGGATAAAGCCATGTGCGCAAAAACTGTTTTCAACCCGGACAATACGGTTCGGAAGCGGCTGTCAAAGCGGTTTCTGATGTTCAGTTTGCTGTTACTTCCCTCCGTTGTTTGGGCGGTGGGTGGCCCAAAACCGGTTGAGCGTGATTATGTTACTGCGGCGAATGCACCAGCCTCACAGAGCCCGGAAATGGTGGCTCAGAAAAACGAAGGCTGTGTGAGTTGCCACACCGAGTCCGACAGTAAAAATATGCACAACAACCCAGCGATTCAGTTGGCTTGTGTGGATTGTCACGGTGGTGATTCCAGTGTGATGCGCCAACAGGAAAGTCCTGGTGATGAAGGCTACGCACGTTTGCGTGAAAAAGCGCACGTTTTACCGCGTTATCCCGATCTTTGGAATTACCCCAGCTCGGCTAACCCAGAACGCACCTACGCCTTATTGAACAAAGAATCCCCGGAATTTATTCGGTTTATTAACCCAGGTGATCTGCGTGTCGCTCGTGAATCTTGCGGCGCCTGTCATATGAACATCATTCTGGCCTCCGAGAGAAGCCTGCACGCAACGGGGGCCATGCTCTGGGGCGGGGCCTCTTATAACAATGGCATCTTGCCGTTTAAACAGTACTTATTGGGTGAATCCTACAGCCGAGATGGCGAAGCCACGTCCTTGAGCAATCCAACGGAGGTAACACCAGAAATGGCAGCGAAGGGTATTGTTGCTGCCTTGTACCCACTGCCGAACTGGGAGACGGTACAACCCGGTGATATTTTCCGAGTGTTTGAACGCGGTGGCCGTAACATTACCAACCTTTTTCCAGAAACCGGCATTCCCAACAGCCTGGGCCTGATTCAACGTTTGGAAGAACCTGGTCGCCCCGATTTCCGACAGTCGAATCGTGGACCTGGAACCGGCGCACGTATTTCTGTGCCGTTGATCAACATTCACAAAACCCGTTTGAATGATCCCTTCCTCTGGTTTATGGGCACCAATGATCAACCGGGTGATTACCGCCATTCTGGGTGTACGTCTTGTCACGTTGTGTACGCCAATGACCGTGACCCGAAACACTCTGGGCCTTACGCGAAGTTTGGGCACGAGGGTAAAACACAGACCGTTGACCCCACCATTCCGAAGAACGAGTCAGGGCACCCGTTGACCCACCAATTCAGTCGTGCGGTTCCCAGCAGCCAATGCATGATCTGCCACATGCACCAGCCGAATATGTTTATGAATACTTATCTCGGCTACACCATGTGGGACTACGAGTCCGATGCCCCAGCTATGTGGCCAGAGGAGCAACAATATCCTTCGGAAGCAAGAAAGCGTGAGGTTTTGGATCGTAACCCCGAAGGTGCAGCCCCTCGTGGCAAGTGGGCGGATGTTGAATTCCTAAAAGAAGTGGCGTCCTTAAACCCTGAATTGAACGACACCCAGTTTGCCGATTATCACGGCCACGGTTGGAACTTTCGCGCCATCTTTAAACGGGACCGCAAAGGTAATCTCTTGGATGCGGAAAACAATATTGTTTCCGATGAAGATCCCGACAAGTTTAAGAAAGCGGTGCACATGTCTTCTATTCACGCGGATGTAGGCATGCATTGTTCCGACTGTCACTTCGCTCAAGATAACCATGGTAACGGCCATATTTATGGTGAAGTTGCTGCGGCCGTTGAAATTGCCTGTATCGATTGTCATGGTAGCGCCGACCGCTATCCCAACTTGTTAACGTCCGGCCCTGCAAAATTGGGTAAGGGTGCGGATCTGTCAGTATTGCGAAACCCCGATGGTCAACTGCGTTTCGAATGGATGGACGGCAAGCTGATTCAGCGTTCATTGGTCACCCCTGGCTTGGAGTGGGAATTAAGCCTGGTGAAAGACAGCGTGAGCAAAGGGCATCCGGGCTATAACGAAAAGGCTGCGCGCGCTAAGTTGATGTCAAAGGATACCGCCAAGCAGAATTGGGGAGAGGATGTTCCTGAAGAGGAGCGTGCGCATACCTATGAAAGCATGGAGTGCTATACCTGTCATACGGCTTGGACGACCAGCTGCGGTGGTTGCCACTTGCCGATTGAGGCGAACGCAAAAACCGAGCGCCACCACTATGAAGGCGGTGAGACTCGAAACTACGCAACCTATAATCCGCAAGTTTCCCGCGACCAAATCTTTATGATTGGTAAACGTGAGCAGCATAAGGGCGGAAAGTATGCACCGATTCGTTCAACGTCTGCACTGGTGTTGTCCTCCACAAACTCGAACCGCGAGCGAATTTACATTCAGCAACCGCCGGTAGCCTCAAGTGGGTTCAGTTCCCAGGCGATCAATCCGCATTTCCCACACACTGTGCGGAAAACAGAAACCAAAACCTGTAGCGATTGCCATCTGGCGAACACTGAAGACAATAACGCCATCTTCACGCAGACTCTGGGGGTAGGCACCAAGTTTATTGACTTTGTCGGTCGCTTTGCCTGGGTTGGCGGCGATGGCGAAGTGGTGGGTGTTGAAGTGACCGAGTGGGATGAGCCGCAGGCGGTTCGTGGCAGCTATTTGCATAAATACGCTTACCCGGATTGGTATAAAACCCACCAGGAAGCCGGCCAGAAGTTGGCCAATGGTTACAATCACAGTTCCGGTCGCAGCGCCTGCTTACAGATGCGCGGAGAGTATCTGTACACCGCGGCAGGTAAACAAGGTCTGCGCGTTTTTGACATTGCCTCGATCGACAACAAGGGGGTATCGCAGCGGATTATCTCAGCACCGTTTAGTCCGTTGGGCCACAATCCGAATGTACCGAGCAAGAACGCCACCTGTATTTTGATGCCAACGACTCAGCCCGTTGCTCCGGCTCGAAATGTCGGTGAATTGATGCGTGTGACCAATATGGAACAACCCATGCATCCGTTGTATCACTATGTCTTTGTGACCGATTCTGAGGAAGGATTGATTCTGGTTAACATAGACACTTTGTCCGATGGCGAGCCGCGTAATAATTTTCTTGAGCGTGCTTTGACATGGAACGAAAAGGGCATTCTTAAGGGGGCTCGACATATCAGTATAGGCGGCCACTATCTCTACATCATGGCGGACGCCGGTTTGGTGATCGTGGATATCGATCAGCCCTTAAGCCCGAAAGTGGTATCGGTCACACCACTGAACGATGGTCGAGCATCGTCAGTGCAATTCCGTTATCTGTTTGTGACTGATGCTGATGGTTTGAAAGTAATTGATATCACAGATCCTGAGAAGGCCCATGTGGTGCAAAACAACACCATTCCATTAGCGGATGCCCAGAAAGTGTTTATTGCTCGTACCTATGCCTATGTTGCGGCGGGCCGTGAAGGCTTGGCAATTATTGATATAGAAAAGCCCACACAGATGAAAGTCACACAGATGTTCACTGCTGATGGAAAACTGGTGGATGCCCAAGACGTTGTCGTTGCGAGTACGAATGCCTCTTTATTTGCTTACATTGCTGATGGCCGCGGCGGGATGAAAGTTCTGCAGTTGACCTCACCGGAAATTCAGCCGAAGTTCTATGGCTTCAGTCCGAAACCCAATCCGCACCTGATTGCCCATTATCAGACCGAGAAACCTGCGTTGGCATTGTCCAGAGCCTTGGAGCGTGATCGTGCGGTGGATGAAACCGGTGGCCAGGTTGCAGTATTTGGACGCCGTGGTTCGAGACCGTTGAACAAAGAAGAAATCAACAAGCTCTACAAAGATAAATCCGGCAAAGTCTGGACCGTAAAAGACAAAGAAGATTAAGCATGAAAATAAGTATGTTAAGACTGCCCACTTATCTCTTTGGCCTTCTGATTCTGGGAAGCAGCGCTGCTGTGGCCGAGGACAATGTCATCACCGGGCCACATAAACACATGGGGGTTGCGACGTGTGCCTCCAGTGTTTGTCACGGCAAGCCGGCACCCGATGCCAATTCCTATGCCTTACTCAATGAGTACCGCACCTGGAGTCGCGAAGATTTGCACTCCAAGGCGTACAAGATTTTGTTTAACGACGAATCAAAGCGCATGGCCAGAAACCTCGGCTTGGCGTCTGCGCATACTGCTGATCTCTGTTTGGATTGTCATGCCGATAATGTTCCCCAGAGTCAGCGCGGTCCCAAGTTTGTGATTCGTGACGGTGTAGGTTGTGAAGCTTGCCATGGTGGCAGTGAAACCTGGTTGGACAGCCACTATAAAAAAGGGGTGAGCCATGCCGATAATCTGAAGGCGGGCATGTACCCAACCGAGTCGCCAAAGCCCCGGGCGGAAATGTGCTTGTCCTGCCACCTGGGCACCAAAAATAAATTCGCCACCCACCGGATTATGGGTGCAGGTCACCCACGTTTGGCGTTTGAATTGGAAACGTTCACAGCGAACCAACCCGCGCACTATGTGGTTGATGAGGATTATCTTGAGCGCAAAGGGCAGATTGAATCCGTAACGATGTGGGTCGCTGGTGTGTATTACACCGCCAAACAAACCCTCGAGTTGTACAACAGTCATTTATTAACGGCGAATGGCTTGATTCCAGAATTGTCCTTTTACGATTGCCACGCCTGCCACCACCCAATGGATAAGAAAAACTGGCAGCAAACCAGCATTGAAGTGGGCTTGAAGCCAGGCGACTTGCGTTTAAATGATGCCGCTTTGCAAATGCTGATTGGCATCAGCTTTATACGTGATCAGGCTGCTGCTCAGGAATTGCTGACCCTTTCTCGTGGCCTGCACGTGGCATCGCGAAAAGACATTGCTACCTTACGAGCCGCTGCCAACCGTCTGTTAACGCAGCTCTCCAGCATAGAAGATGTCCTGCTCAGTAAAAACTACAATCGCAATGAAATCAGCGAGCTTCGCAAGCGCATATTGAGTAAAAGTGCTGCGGGTCAGTATCGTGATTACACCAGTGCGGAGCAGGCTTTCCTTGCTGTTGAAACCCTGACCCTCGCGCTCAATCAGAGCGACAGCTATGCCAATCTGATGGACAGCTTTTACAGCTCACTCGCCAGTGAGTCTGCTTTCCAACAAACTCGCTTTGCCGGTGTGGCCCAGCGTTTACTCTCAACCATGTACCCATAGTGAGGTGAATCAGTGCTTAGAATCGTAGGATGCACCCATACCGGTCGAAGGGAGCTAAACGAAGACTCTTTTCTTGCGGATGATGAATTGGGGCTCGCGGCGGTTGCCGATGGTATGGGAGGGTATTCCTCGGGCGAGGTGGCTAGCGCCATTGTTGTATCCACTCTTTGGAATGATCTAAAAGAAGGCCAAACCGACCTGGAAAAAGCGGTTGCCAATGCTCACCTTGAAGTGAAAAAAGGCGTCTTGGATGGGCGAGGTGGCGCAGGCATGGGCTCCACAGTGGTTGCGGCCAAATTCGACGGTGCACGCTTTGATCTTGCCTGGGTAGGTGACAGTCGCGCTTACATCTGGGACGGGCATGAGCTCACCCAGATCAGTCGCGACCATTCTTATGTTGAATCCTTGCTGTCGCGAGGCATTATCAATGCGGAAGATGCGAAAACCCGTAACGATCGTAATTTGGTTACTCAGGCACTCGGTGCCGAAGCGCTCGTTGAGTTGGACATTGGCACCTGTGAAGGGGATTTATATCAAGGTGAGTTATTGTTGCTTTGCAGCGACGGTTTAAATGATGAACTGGGCGGTTTTGAAATTGCTCGCTTGCTTCACGACAACGCCGCCGAGGGCCTGGAAGTGTGCTGCGAGCGTTTGGTTCAGGCCTCATATGATGCCGGCGGCAAAGACAATATCACCGTGATGCTTGTCGCTAATGACATGCCTGTACCCGAAGCCGCCAGGCTCGAATGTCGAGCAGTGGAAACACACAATCTCTCTGGCCACAGCGAATATTATCCTTTGGATGTGCCAAACGATGGCGCTTATATTACCAGCAGCGAAAGTGTCACCGAGGAATTTTCAACCACGCAAGTTTATGCCGTGAAACCCAAAAGCCAATTAGACTACGATGCGCTCGAAGATCACGTAGGAAATGGCATTCCTGGATGGCTAATCGGCCTCATTATCGCTATTTTGTTGCTGGGAGCGGTTGGGCTATTAGTTTATTTGGGTATAATTAGCTTCTGATGAAATAGCCAGAGCTGATACTCAGGCGATTTGCTAATCGGATCGTTGAGTGGGTCGTGCAGAGCGACAAGCTGTAGTGTGTAAACGAGCGCATTCATACTGTTTTCATAATGACGCGATAGATTACACGGTTTGTATTGGATGTAAGAATAAGTAAAGGTCGAATACGATGGTTGAGTGCACAAGCGACAACTGTAAATTAAAGAATCCTCAAACTGGCGAGCTTCTGTCTTTGGGAGCATCCACCATTCTGGGTCGCAGCGACGACTGTGACATTGTTCTCAAAAGCGATATTGCCTCTCGCCGGCACGCCGCCATCGAGCTGAAAGAAGGCGATTTGGTGCTCAGTGATCAAGGCTCCAGCAATGGTACCTTCCTGAACGGTGAAAAATTAAGCGCTCCAGCCAGTCTGTTCGACGGCGATATTATCGTTATCGATACGGACACTTTTAGTGTTATCTCTCCCAATAAGCGTGAAGCGGAAGCGGATATCCCGTCGGTATGGTCTGAAGGTGAGGGCCTGGAAAGTGCTTCGCAAACCCAGATCGTTTTCGACGTGGAGCGTTCAGCAGCGGTTTCCGACTACATGGCCGGCCGTATTGAGATTCCACCATTGGGTGAGGTTCCGCGTCTGGTGGGCTTGTCTGATGCTGTTCGTGGTCGTATCTATGAGCTACAGGGCGATCAAAGTACCAATATCTGGCACCTTGGCCGGTCTGAAGAGGTCGACATTGTGATCGACGATGGCAGCGTTTCTGGTAAACATGCCCAATTAGTGAACGATGGCGTTCTGTGGAAAATCGTTAATTGGATGTCCACCAATGGCACTTTCGTGAATGATAAGAAGGGCTTGTCTACCTTCCTCAAGTCTGGTGACATTATTCGTTTGGGCTCAGTGGAGTTTGCCTTTGAAGCTCGTTTATCCGGTGCGACCGCAAGCAGTAAACAGGCTGCACCAGCGGCGGCTGAAGGTTCTTCGTCCAAAACCGGTTTGATTATTGGCGTTGTGGCGGTGTTGGTAATTGCGGGTGCCGCTGCCGCGTTTCTGCTGTAAATCAGCTGAAACGGCTTAAATAAAAAAGGCCGCATAAGCGGCCTTTTTTATTGCGCGGTAAGACGCGTTTGAGGCTTATTTCAGTAGGCCAGGTTGGGGCGAATCCATTTCTCCATATCATCCTGGCTGATTCCTTTACGCTCCGCCAGAGACTGCACCTGGTCTTCCTGAATTTTACCCACGTTGAAGTATTTACTTTCTGGGTGAGCAAAATACCAGCCCGAAACTGAGGCCGCAGGGGTCATGGCAAAATGGGTGCTCAAAGCAACGCCGATATTTTCTTCCGCGTTCAATAATTCAAACAGGAAAGCTTTTTCACTGTGATCGGGGCAGGCTGGATAACCCGGAGCAGGGCGTATGCCTTGATAGCGCTCTTTAATTAATTCTTCATTGCTCAAGGTCTCATCCGCTTGATAGCCCCAAAAATCTTTGCGGACGCGCTGGTGCATATGTTCAGCAAATGCTTCAGCAAGGCGGTCTGCCAGTGCTTTGACCATAATTGCAGAATAATCATCGCCTTTGGCTTCATAATCTTTGGCAAGCTCTTCGGCACCGATGCCAGCGGTGACACAGAAACCGCCGATATAATCCTGTTTACCGCTGCTCTTAGGCGCAATAAAATCCGCCAGGCTGATCAGCGGCGGTTCGGCCACATCGCGGGTTGCCTTGATCGCCTGCTGGCGAATAGGGTGAATGCTACCGAGTACTTCACCTTCGGCGTTGCTGAACTCAATATCTTCGTTATTAACTCGATTGGCAGGCCAAAGACCAATGACGCCTTTGGCTTTAAGGCGCTTATTCTCAACCAGGTCTTTTAACATCTCTTGGGCATCGGCAAACAGGGTTCTTGCCGCTTCGCCGACAATGTCATCATCCAAAATGGCAGGGTATTTTCCAGCGAGGTCCCAGGAAATGAAGAAAGGCGTCCAGTCGATGGTGTCGAGTAACGCTTCCAGAGGGTAGTCATCAAAGACTTGGCTGCCGGTGAAACTTGGTTTGACCGGGGTGAATGAATCCCAATCCAGCTCAATACCGCGCTCTTTACTTTCCTCGTAGGTTACGACCTTGCCCTGGGGTTTGCGTTTAGCCGTTCGTTCGCGAACTTTTTCATACTCTGCTTTAATTTCGTCAAGATAGGGCGCTTTGTCTTTAGACAGCAGTTTGCTGGCGACGCCCACTGCGCGAGACGCATCGGCCACATAGATTGCCTGATCCAAATCGAATTCCGGGTCAATCTTTACGGCGGTATGTGCTTTGGAAGTGGTCGCACCGCCAATGAGCAGAGGTTTCTGAATGTTCTGGCGCTGCATTTCCTTTGCCACCGTGACCATTTCATCCAGCGAGGGGGTAATTAATCCGGATAAGCCAATGATGTCGCAGTCTTTCTCAACCGCAGTTTTTAAAATATCCTCACAGGGCACCATAACCCCGAGATCAATCACTTCAAAATTATTACACTGCAAAACAACGCCAACGATGTTTTTACCGATATCGTGAACGTCACCTTTAACTGTCGCCATTAAGATTCGGCCATTACTCGTGGCGCCATCGCTTTTTTCAGCTTCAATATAGGGTTGCAGATAAGCAACAGATTGCTTCATCACGCGAGCTGATTTCACAACCTGGGGCAGGAACATTTTACCCTGACCAAACAGATCTCCGACGACATTCATGCCGTCCATCAGCGGACCTTCAATCACATCAAGAGGGCGAGTGCTGGTCTTGCGGGCTTCTTCGGTATCTTCTTCGATAAAGTTATTAATACCCTTGACCAGAGCATGCTCCAGACGTTTGGCTACGGGCCAACTGCGCCATTCAAGGTTTTCCGTTTTAGTGGCAGAGCTTCCATCACCGCGATACTGATCGGCGATGTCCAGCAGAGCCTCGGTCGCCTCGTCACTGCGATTCAGAATAACGTCTTCAACTCGATCTTTTAATTCCGCTGGCAAATCATCGTAAACCGCCAGTTGTCCGGCATTCACAATGCCCATGTTTAGGCCTGCCTTAATGGCGTAATACAAGAACACAGAATGAATGGCTTCACGCACGGGGTTGTTTCCACGGAAAGAGAAAGACACATTACTAACGCCACCCGACACGCCGGCGTGGGGCAAGTTTTTGCGTATCCAACGCGCCGCCTCGATAAAATCCACCGCGTAATTGTTATGTTCTTCAATACCGGTGGCGACGGCGAAAATATTCGGATCGAAAATAATGTCTTCGGGTGGGAAACCTACTTTGTCGACCAGCACGCGATAGCTGCGCTCGCAAATTTCAATTTTCCGCGCAAGGTTATCGGCCTGTCCGTCAGTATCAAAGGCCATAACGACGACGGCAGCACCGTAACGCATGCACAGTTTGGCCTTGGCGATAAAATCTTCCTCGCCTTCTTTCAAACTGATCGAGTTCACCACGGCCTTGCCTTGAATGCACTTCAAACCAGCTTCAATCACTTCCCATTTGGAAGAGTCGACCATGATTGGTACGCGCGCGATATCGGGTTCGCTGGCAATCAGATTCAAAAACTTCACCATGGCCGCTTCGGCATCGAGCATGCCTTCGTCCATGTTGATATCAATTATCTGTGCACCGTTTTCTACTTGTTCCTGTGCTACCTCCAAAGCGGTATCGTAATCTTCTTCGATAATCAGACGCTTAAAACGAGCGGAACCGGTCACATTACAACGTTCACCAACGTTAACGAACAATGAACTCTTTTCGATGTTAAAAGGCTCGAGTCCGGCCAGGCGACAGGCAACATCCCACGATGGAATGTTACGGGCAGGGTGCTTGGACACCGCCTCGGCGATGGCTTGAATATGCGCGGGTGTGGTACCGCAGCAGCCACCAATAATATTGACAAAACCGCTGGACGCGAATTCTTCAACAACCTGTGCCATATCCTCCGGGCTTTCGTCGTACTCTCCAAACTCATTGGGCAAGCCGGCGTTAGGGTGTGCAGACACATAGCAATTGGCAACCCGGGACAGTTCTTTCAAGTAAGGGCGCAATTCATCGGCACCCAATGCGCAGTTCAGGCCAATGGATATGGGTTTGGCGTGTGCCAGAGAGTTGTAAAACGCTTCCGTCGTTTGTCCCGATAAGGTTCGTCCGGAAGCATCGGTAATGGTGCCGGAAATCATAATCGGTAGAGACTGGCCAACCTCATCAAAGTATTCCTGTACCGCAAATACCGCAGCCTTCGCATTCAGTGTGTCGAAAATGGTTTCGATCAGAATCAGGTCAGCACCCCCGGCCATCAGAGCTGAAACTGATTCGCGGTAATTTTCAACGAGTTGGTCAAACGTTACGTTTCGTGCAGAGGGGTCATTTACATCCGGCGAAATGGAGCAGGTGCGGCTGGTTGGGCCAATAACCCCGGCAACATAGCGAGGGCGCTGCGGGTTCTTTGCTGTAACTGCATCGGCGGCTTCTCGCGCAAGCTTGGCGGATTCAAAATTGATCTCATAGGCCAGCTCTTCCATTTTATAATCCGCCATGGAGATCTGGGTGGCATTAAAGGTATTGGTCTCGATAATGTCGGCACCGGCTTCTAGGTAGGCGGTGTGAATATCTCGAATAATGTCTGGTTGAGTAATCGACAATAGGTCATTGTTACCTGCGACATCCAAGTGGTAGTCGGCAAAGCGCTCGCCTCGATAATCAGCCTCTTGCAGCTTGTAGCCCTGAATCATGGTACCCATGCCGCCATCGAGCATGAGGATCCGCTCTTCTAGAGCTCGGTGTATATCGGGGCGTTGTGACTGACTCATTCTGTGTTTCCTTTAAGACCGCTTGTTCTGACCTAATAGGCCGGCAGTTTGTTGTGTATTGCTGTGGCTATGCTAGTGCGCTTTGGCGATTCAGGCGAGCCAATAGCGACGGTAATTTAGCCTCGCATTATACCTATATCAAAATATTTCGATATAGGTTTTCAATTCTAAGCTTATATCGACTCTATGGCCGTTCCAGCCGTTTGGGAAACACCGGTGCAGCCAATGGTTTTTATATGGGGCTGCATGATTTAGAATAACCGACCGTGAGATTAAGGTATTAAGCAAGAGCCTGGATTTATGAGTGATACACCCGTAGTAGATGTCGACTTTACGCCTTCGGCGCAGAGTTACCTAGCCGAACTATTGTCGAAACAGGATTGTGAGGGCATCGGTATTCGCATGTTTGTCTCCAATCCCGGTACGCCCCAGGCTGAAACCTGTATCGCCTACTGTCGCCCAGGCGAAGAGCAAGAGGGCGATATCCCTATCGCTCTGGAAGGGTTTACCGCCCACTTTGAAGGCCGTTCGATTCCATTTCTGGCGGAAGCCAAGGTGGACTACTCGGCGGATAAAATGGGCGGCCAGCTGACGATTCGAGCGCCTAATTCAAAAATGCCGAATGTCAGCGACGACAGCCCCCTGGAAGATAAAATCAACTACGTTCTGTACAACGACATTAACCCTGGTTTGGCTTCCCACGGTGGTGAAGTAAGCCTGGTTGAGCTGACTGAGGATAAATACGCGGTTCTGCGCTTTGGCGGTGGTTGCCAAGGCTGCGCATCCGTCGATATGACTCTGAAAGACGGCGTAGAGGCGACGTTGAAAGGTAAGCTGCCAGAACTGGCTGGGGTCCGCGATATCACTGATCACAGTGACCGCTCTCAAGCTTACTATTGATCATTGCGAAATGCGTTTCGGGCCTGTACCCCACAGGCCCTGTGCTTTACAAGCACTCTGGTGTCTGATTAAGGCGCCGATTCAGCTTGCGGGAACCAGAAACAACCAGGATTCTCCGCTGTCCATATCATGCATCACATTGTCGACTACAAACTGCTCGCCTTCGATGATCAGTTGTTCACCAATGGTGACCGGGTTACGAAACAATTGGTCTTCGTAGCTGTAGCTGTCTTCTTTATTGACGTGCAAATGGTAGATGTACATTAAGACTCCTTCGTACTTATTGCTTTTGTTGGGGCCAGATAACCGTCTTTCTCGATAATAAGGTGGGCTTCAGGGCTCTGCAAATATTCCCAGAAGGCACGAGCAGCCGCATTGCTGCCTGCGCGTTTTAACAATACCGCATCCTGGAGAATCTTTGGGTGCAGGCTGCGTGGAATTTCCCAGGAGGGTTGCCGTTCGCTCGAGGGTAGGGCAAGCCATTGTGACCGAGCGATAAAACCCGCATCAACTCGCCCGATACGAGCAAACTGGAAAGCCTGGGCAATGTTTTCTCCCTGTACAATATGGCGCCGCTCTATGCCGCCCAGAAATACGCTGGCGGCACGTCCATAGGGCGCCAACCTGGGATTGGCAATGGCGAGCTTGAAGGGCTGGGAGCTTGCTTTCAAGCGGTTGATAAACTCGGCGTCGAGTTGCTGGTGCTTTTTGTTGACCGACCAGAGAACAAGGGCACCTTCCGCGTAACTGAAACGGCTGTTGGCGAACGCCAGCTTTTCTGTAATAAGCTGCGCGGGACGTTCTTGATCGGCCGATAAGAACAGATCAAAAGGCGCGCCGTGGCGAATTTGCGCGGCAATTTTGCCACTCGACCCCAGGACAAAACGTACGTTATGCCCGGTTTGCTTGCTAAAGTGTTTGCCCAGCGTTCTCGCTGTGTCGGCAAAATTGGAGGCCACAGCAACTGTTGTATCCGGTTGGGACCACGCGGAAAAACATGATGATAAAAGTAAGCTAAACCAGAATACTCGAAGTCGTGACATTGTCTTACGTAAGGCGAAAGAGAGTTAGGCGACTACGGTAACAAAAATTGACGGCAGAGGCAGCAAAGGGACACTGCGTGTGACGTTTAAATGATTGAATGAAACCGAAAACAAAAAAAGCCGCCTGTTATTCTGGCGGCGCAAGGGTCTTAGGGTGTTCGCTGTTACTGATTAATCTAGGTCAAATAACAGGGATATGCAAAAGTCGTTGATGAATCAAACGACTTTTTAAGGGGCTTTCTTCGCCGCCAGTGATTTCATTGTTCAGGCATTGATCAATGCAATGCAGTGTCCATTGTTTTTTGATCAACTTATGCCAAAAGCTGATCAATTTGTTCACGCCCCGAAGCCAGAATGGCCGCTTGATCACCCTTTGAGCCACTGGCGTCAATATGATGAATCTCCTGAATGCCGAGAAAGCCACAGACCTGCTCTAGATATCGGCTACAAAAATCGTAGTCACTGCCCACCGGAGTACCGCCGGTCGCGGTGATAATGTAAGCCTTCTTGATGCCTGTCAGTCCTTCGGGGCCTTCGGCGGTATAGCGAAATGTCTCACCTGCGCGACAAATGGCATCAATCCAGAGCTTCAGGTACGCCGGGACACTGAAGTTGTACATGCCGGCGCCAATAACCAAAGTGTCAGCGGACTTAAGTTCAGCAATGTACGCCTCAGATTGGCGGTAAAACGCCTGCAGGCTTTCACGCGGTACATCATTCCCGTCTTTAAAGTCCATTAGGTCTTCAGCACTGGGCACCAGGGGTGGGTTTTGAGCCAGATCCCGGTGTGTGCTCGCCTGAGCCAGCTTTTCCACCAAGTACTGTCCGAGTTGACGGCTATTGGAGTTGTCGAATTGAGCGCTGCTGTCGATATGAAGAGTGGTCATTGTGTTTGCCCTTGTCTAAGTATCAAAATAATTGGATGTATAATCGATAATAAATTTTGCTTTAACTGGCTTAATTTCAGCCTTGAAGTGTATTTTAGAGGTTTAAATCTTGAGAATAAGGCCTTAAGTCTGTATAAAATGTTCAAAATTATTGAATAATTGGGTTGCCATGAAAGTTAGCTTAAACCTTGAGATCTTCGAAATTCTGGACGCTATTGAGCGGCGAGGCAGTTTCGCTAAAGCGGCGGAGGAACTGGATCGGGTGACATCGGCGGTATCCTACTCGGTCCAGAAACTGGAAGAACAGCTGGATATCGTGATTTATCGGCGCGAAGGCCGCCGCTCTGTATTGACGCCGGCCGGGCGCTTGCTGCTCGAAGAGGGGCGACACTTGGTACATGCAGGAAGCGATCTGGTAAATCGCGCAAAGGAGGTCGCCAATGGTTGGGAGGCGCGACTTACCATCGCCGTAGAGGCTCTGCAATCCTATCCAGCGTTCTTCAAGGTCTTGGCTGAGTTCATTGATGAGCATCCGAGCATGGAGATTGATGTTCGAGAGTCGGTTCTTAATGGCGGCTGGGATGCATTGATCCAGGGACAGGTGGATTTGTTGATTGGCGGACCAGGGCCGGTTCCTGTCAACCAGGGTATTCGCGCTGAAGCCTTCGGCACCGATACTTTGGTGGAAGCCATCTCCGCCCATCACCCCTACGCTTATGTGGCGAATGATCCGAAAGCTTTAGAGCAGTTGGAGTCCAAGCTGCGCCGTGTGGTTTTGCATGATACTTCTGTTGTAGACGTTGCTCGTAGTGCTGGATTGGGCGCGGAAGCCCAGCGATTTTATGTTCAAACTATGGAGCAGAAATTAGAAGCCATTCGAGCGGGAATTGGTATCGGTTTTGTGCCGTATCATCGAGTCGCGCAGGATTTAGACTCTGGTGAACTGCTTAAGCTGTCGAGGGAAACCGTAGACAATCAGCACTATTTGGCGTGGAAACTCAGCAATCGGGGCCGTGGCCTGCAGGAATTGTCTCGGCGCCTAATGGCGTTGTCACAGTAAGCAAGAGCGTGCAGCTTGAGTGCTTGAAGCATTTCGAGACCCCTTATAAAAATTTCCTTGCGAAGGATGTATTCACAAACATTAACATGATGCTGGCGAGTATATACAAGGCCACAGGAGGCAGGGTAGGTATAACACTGGGTGTCGTCGCTTGCGCCGTTAACAGTGTGGGTACGATTCCCTGAATGGCCGCACCGGGCCAACCCACAGCTGACGCATTGGTGTATTGAATAGTGCTTAACGAAGGATTGTCAAAAAACACCGTCGTACCCAGCGTCGGCCGATTCCCCTCAAAAAGTATTGAGCTTAAATCGTTAGTCCGAAAGGCATGAGAATCAATTGACGTTACGCTCGCTGGTATAGTGACGGTGGTCAAAGTGTTGCTGGAAAAGGCAAGGCTTCCAATGGTCGTGACACCGTTTGGGATTGTGACTGAGCTTAGGTTGTTAGAAAAAAAGGTGCCGGTTTCAATCGTGGTCAGATTGTTCGACAGGGTGATCGATGTCAAGTCGCTGTTTATAAAAGCTCCGCTACCAATGCTCGTTACGCTGTCAGGAATTACGACAGAGCCCAGGTTGTTCGATTCGAATGCGTTTGCGCCAATCTGAGTGATGCTGTTTGGAATGGTAACGGATGTTAATCCAACACCGGAAAAGGCATCATCATCAATACGAGTGACGGTTGTTCCACCATTTTGATTGGGCACGGTAATCGCAAGTCCATTACAAGCGATGCAGCCGGTCACCGTATCTGCAGGGCCGAAGGTGAAAACCTGCGCGTTAACTTCCTGGGCGGCGCAAAAAATATAAATCAATACGATGTGAAAAAATGAACGAACGGACATTGGCTTATCCTGTTGTTTGATTCATTCTTAATAAAAAGCGTAGTTTGATCATATCAGCTTTTCAAAATTATCATTTTGACTAAACCATAATTGCACTTTCCATTAACGATCAGATATAAAGTTCCCGATTTAAATTTTGTTTTTGCGAGAGAATTGTCAACTATAGGAATTAGTGTGGGTGTTGTTGTGTAAAGGTTTCTGTTGACGCTATTGATGAGTCGGTAGGGTTCTATTTTTATCGAACTGTTTTTGATTTTACAAATTTATTCAGAATCAAAAATCAAGCCTGGAGTATTTTTAAAAAATATATTTAAGCGTGATTTTTGATTGTCTTTTCCGGCTTTATGAGACTGACATGGTGGCGCTCGTAAACTCGAGTCTAATCTTATAAAAACAAAGCCTACCTGGATGGTTGTATCGGTTCCTTCTGAGACAAGAATCAGAAGGGTAAAGGGGGGCTCTGATGAAAAGCAATGTGATTGTCGGGTTTTTGTATGTTGAAGAACACACATGCAGGCTATGTCTTTTTAAAGGCGGAGCTGTCCTGAAGAGGTAAAAGTGGGCTGATTTGCCAAGTGGGTCAATGGGTAACATTACCGGCCGTAAAGCTTAATTGACCGGTCATTTGTTGATATGGAAAATGAATGCTGACACAGAGAAGAGTAATCGTCTTTCATGATCTATACTGGAGCAAAGTATTTAACTTAATGCTTTTGCATTAGACGTTTAAGCTGAGAGGTGGCCTTTGTAGTTTAAAGGTTGCCCCAGGGCCGAATGGAATAAAAGATGCCGGAGGAGGGGGATACGAGGTAAAATTTGTCTCGAAATACCACTTTTAAATCAATGTGTTATTGTGTTTTAAAATCTGTTCTCGAAGCCTATTGCAGGTTTTTGTTGGTTCCACTGTTCTGTTCAGGGAGTTTGACCGAATTGGGTAGTCGTTTCCGCCTGATATTTAGGGGCGATAGCCGTCAAGAAATTCCTGATATTTAATCCTCAATTAATGTAAGCGATGAATGCCGAGATCAATCTCTCTCATTATCAGTCAGTATTTTAGTATTAAATGAAAGCACATATATTGGAGCGCTCTTGGAACTACACGATATTACCCTGATGCTAACGTTATCGCTGGCTTCTTTGGTTGGGGCAATTATCCTAGGGATATTGTCCTACATGAGCCGAGCGGTGGAGGGGGCGAAGTACTGGGCGATTGGGCTGGCTTTGCTATCATTTGCTTACGGTTCCCACTTGTTTTTTAAGGATATGTCCTTGGTCGTCCGAGCAAACAGCCATAATCTGTGTTTGCTTCTGGGGCACGCTTGTTGGTTGATTGGTACCTTTAAGTTTGTAGGTCGGCCATTATCCGGTCACCAAAAGGCTTGGCTCATTGTTCCGGTGATTGCCTTAACCTTATCTTTCACGATGTTGTGGCCAAAATTTGAATTCAGAATTGGCATTATTGGCATCTGGCTAATTGCGGTGCGACTGAGTTATGCGTGGATATTATTTCGATACGCTCACGACAATAAAATCGAAAAGCTAGCGGCCCACATTGCAGCAATCGTCGCCTTAGCTGAAGTCTGTTTTACCATCGTGTATACGATTTATGGCACCTTAGGGAATCTCTCTTTTATTGGCGAGCAGATGAACTGGGTTTCCGGTATCACCTGGTGGGGCGCATTAATGGGTATCACGATTAGCACACCGTTATTGATGTTGTTAAGCGTCGGAAGGCTGGTTGAGAAGCTGGACTTCGCGGCTCACCACGACGAACTCACCCAACTTCCCAATCGCAGGGGGTTTTACGCTCAGTTGATGCCGTTAATGTCCATTGCGAAAAGGAACAAGCAGCAAGTTACGGTGTTGATGTTGGACATTGACCACTTTAAACGTGTGAACGATCAGCATGGGCACGCGATTGGTGATGAAGTTCTGAAAATATTTGCCAAGTCTCTGCGTTCAGCTTTGCGAGATGCCGATATCGCTGCTCGCTGGGGCGGGGAAGAAGTGTGTGTATTTTTACATTCTGTGAATATAGATTTGGCGCTTAGTGTTTCAAATCGCATACGCGAAATATTCAGTGAGGCCTGCCAGAACCATCCCGTATTGAACGAAAGAATTTCTCTGAGTGTTGGTGTCGCAGGCCGATATCTCTCTGAAATGGAGTCGTTCGAGTCAATCCAGGCCGACGCTGACAGTGCATTGTATCAGGCTAAAAACAAAGGTCGTGACCGTGTGTGTGTCAGTGATGGGCAATGTTATGCCTAGTTTTTGATGGTTCTTATGAGTCTTCAATCAGCTTCTGCTCATTAATCCAATCGGAATACCATTGGATTAGCGTGTCGAATGTCGCGCGTATATCTTGCCCGCCTAGAAGATGGTGAACTCTGCCAAGACTATCTCCCGCGCGTGATGCCCACAGTCCCGCCAGGAGCTGTACTGGTCTAATGAGAGCGGACGGTTTTTAAAAATGTTTGGTGCGATTCGCGCTCTCTTTGATAGCGTTGAAATCTATACCTTCACAGACCTACTCACTCAAATTATTCGGCGCAAATATTAAAAACATCAAGTCTTTTTCTTTAGATTCTCTGTGGTAATCGAGGTAGGTTTGCTTAACAAGTTCAAGCAAATCAGCAGCAGTGTTGACTGTAAAAAATTCGATTTCAGGTTGTTCAATGTTGGACGTGTTTAGCTCATGCCCGGGAGCAAAAGCTCACACAGTAGCGCATAAGTTTAGAACGATAACACATTAATTTAAGGTAGGAATTTTTTGCCAATCTTTTTCCAAATACAGTGGTTCATACAGTGGCGGAAAAAATTCCAAGTTTTTGATTTTTCGCTATTTTCCTTTTTTTTCGTTTATTGCGAATTTTCGATGGCCAAAAGGGGTGTTTTTCCCTTTTATATCAAACACTTAATAAAAAAAACCCGATGTCTGGGGGAGAGCATCGGGCCAAGACCATTAGGAGTAAACACGTCGTTGAACATAGCTTTGAAGAAAGATAACAGTGCTCTGTTCGATCTGTAAGATGAAGACTGGCTGCTGTCATTTACCTTGCTGGCACTAATAAGTATTAATCAAATTAAAAAAAAAGCCAGTGAAATATAACGTTTGCTTAAATGTTTTTTTCATGTCTCGTTCCTTCTTAAATGCTCAATCCTTATATCCGCATCGGCTCTGGGCTCCGAGGTGATTAATCGCTAATCGTTATTGATTTTGGGTACTAATAAAACCTTTGCTATATAACTTTAAGTGACAAAAAAACTTTCTCGCCGCCGAGAGTTACGCTTTGGCCCTAAACTTGCAATTTTTCATGGGACATATTCGAAGTCAGGAAATTGTCGGAATTTTCGTGGCGAATGTTCTTTTGAGCAAAAAATATGGGTTCTGGAAGGGCGAAAAGTGTCCTCTTCAGAGTCGTCAGTGGCAGGAGTTTGCCGCTGGGCCCAGTCAATCGGTATCAGGCCGCCTTGTGGCCTCAAATGCCAAATACAATGAATAGGATTATGAGGGTTTTAACATGCAATTAAGTACGCCTGGCATCGCGCTGCTTCTCGGTGTATTGAGCTGTACCGCCTGCACCCCCCAGTACACACAAAATGTAGCCCAGAAGATTCCGGATTATTTGCAGCTACGCGACAAGGTGTATATTGAGCGACAGCAGCAATGGCGCTTGAACACTCACACGCCCTTGTATATTGCGATGGCAAAAAATGATCTGATTCCTCGAACGGAGCTTACCATCACCGAAAACCTGTACGATGCGTTATTGGAGCAGTTTCCCCTGAGCCGAGCCTCCTCAAACCCGGCAACGCTTGGCGAAGCCCTCGCCAGCGCTCGGCTTATGCGTATGCCCATCACGGTGTATCACCATCTGTCGATCATGGACGATCAATTGAGCAGCTGGCGGGAATACGATGAAGATATGGATTCTGGTAAGTCTCTGGGGAGGGATAGGGTGCGGTTGCAGATCCAGCTCTATGACAGCTACAGCGGCAAATTACTGGATTCCGCCATATTGGACTCAGTCAGCCGCCGCATTGCCTGGTCGCATATCACGCCACTGGAGCTACTTAAGCAGGCGTCGGCGCAATATGCCCAACAGCTGGCTATGGTGTCGCCTCTATAGATCTGGATCAAAGATTTGAGACAGAGGGTCCTTGCATCGAGGGGCGAGTGTCGGCAGACTGGAGCACCCAGATTCTGGGAAGACCAAAATCCTCCGTTGTATGGCCAACGTCACTGGCTAGTGAGACTCAAGAAGAGAGGGTGATATGCCAAGCAGGAATTATCAATTAAGACCGATGCTAGACCCAGAACAGCTCAGCCAGGCCATTCAACAGGCCGCCGAACCGGGGAAGCGCCCACCAGTGCATCTTTGGAACCCGGATTTCAGTGGTGATATCGATATTCGTATTGCCGCGGACGGCATGTGGTATCACGAAGGCGATCCCATCAAACGCCTCCCCCTGAGAGCCTTATTTGCTTCGATCCTCAAGCGCGAGGGCGATGACTATTTTCTGGTTACCCCCGTTGAAAAATGGAGAATTACTGTTGAAAGGCAGGTGTTCTCGTTAAACCAGATGATGGAGCTCGAAGATGATGGCGTCTATTACCTGGAGTTTCGCAACGAGATTGGCGAATTTGTCCGCTTGGATGCAGAGCATCCTATTTGGTTTGAAGAATACGGTAAGCAGAGTGTCCCCTGCATTGAAGTCCGTGATGGCTTGAGCGCCAGCCTGTCTCGCTCGGTATTTTATGAGCTGGTGAATCTGGCTCAGGATTGTGAAGGTGAAATGAAAGTCTTCAGCGGCGGAGTAGGGTGTTCACTGGGAAAGGTATACTAAGAGGCTTGTTGCTTCCGCGAATAAAACAAAAAAGGGCCTTTTAAGGCCCTTTTTTAATGGTACGGAAAAACCCATCCCCTACATGTTCGGGTAGTTCGGGCCGCCAGCGCCTTCTGGGCATACCCAGGTAATGTTCTGGCTTGGGTCCTTGATATCACAGGTTTTACAGTGAACACAGTTCTGACCATTGATTTGGAATTTCTTGCTGCCATCTTCCTGTTCAACGACTTCATATACGCCGGCTGGGCAGTAGCGCTGTGCGGGCTCATCCCATTTGGCGAAATTCACCTCCATTGGGATCGTGTCGTCTTTCAGCGTCAAGTGGCAAGGTTGGTCTTCCTCGTGGTTGGTGTTCGACAGAAACACGGATGAAGGCTTGTCGAAACTCAGCTTACCATCTGGCTTGGGGTAATCGATCTTCTTGGCTTCAGACGCCAGCTGCATACCCTCGTGATCCGGTTTGGGATCCGACAGGGTCCAGGGCAGGGAGCCGTTGAACACATTGATGTCGATAAAGGCGTAAGCCGACCCGAGGATGTTGCCCCATTTGTGTTGAGCCGGTCCGAAGTTACGCTGAGTGTGCAGCTCTTTCCAAGCCCAGGAGGCCTTGTAGGCATCCGCGAATTCCACCAGATCTTGACCAACGCGTTCTTCAGCAATGGCCTTTACGACGGCTTCTGCGCCTAACATGCCGGATTTCATGGCGGTGTGGCTGCCCTTGATCTTGGCAAAGTTCAGTGTGCCGGCGTTATCGCCCAGCAACAATCCGCCCGGGAAAGTCATCTTGGGCTGGGACTGCAGGCCACCTTTGGTAATTGCACGGGCACCGTACGCCAAGCGCTCACCGCCGTCCAGATATTGCTTGGCAACGGGGTGATGTTTGTAGCGCTGGAATTCGTCGAAAGGACTCAGGTGGGGGTTGCTGTATGACAAATCGGTGATAAGACCAATAACCACTTGATTGTCTTCAATGTGGTACAGGAAGGTACCACCCGCGGAGCCAGACTCGCTCAACGGCCAGCCTGCGGTGTGAACCACTAGGCCTTGTTTATGCTGTTCCGCTGGGATCTTCCAGATTTCTTTAATGCCGATACCATAATGCTGAGGCTCGACATCTTTATCCAATTCAAATTTGGCGATGAGTTGCTTACCAAGTTGACCGCGACAGCCCTCAGTGAACAGCGTGTATTTGCCATGCAGCTCCATGCCGGGCATGTAACTGTCTTTTTGTTGTCCATCCAGGCCAATGCCCATGTCACCCGTGGCAATGCCTTTTACGCTGCCGTCGTCGTGATAAACCACTTCGGCGGCGGCAAATCCGGGGAAGATTTCCACACCCAGGGCTTCAGCCTGCTCGGCCAGCCAGCGGCACAGGTTGCCGAGGCTAATAATATAGTTGCCGTCATTGTGCATGGTCTTCGGAGCAAAGAGGTGAGGAATCTTGATGCTGCTGTCCGCATTGCGCAACATATAGATGTCGTCGCCGGTCACCTCGGTATTCAGAGGGGCTCCGCGTTCTTTCCAGTCAGGGAACAGTTCATTAAGGGCGGTGGGCTCGAATACCGCACCGGAAAGGATGTGGGCGCCAACCTCAGATCCTTTTTCAACCAAGCAGACAGAGATTTCTTCGTTCAGTTGTTTGATACGACAGGCTGCTGATAGTCCGGCAGGGCCGCCACCAACGATGACCACATCGTATTCCATATATTCTCTTTCCACAGCTTCACTCCTGGCTTTTCTAGCTAAATACGGTTCCAGCGACAACGGAAACACTTGTTGCAGCGGTTTGGCTGGCTTTTTTGTGTTCTAGCAGCAGTGAGTTCGCCGCAAGAGGCCAGCTTTAAGGCAGTAGATTATCCCGGCTTTGGCGAAATTTTCTCATTCATTCAGTGGATATTCGCTATCACCCGAATGGATGTCTTAGAAAAACTGGCAAAGCGCTAAGATAAGTTTAAGTAATGCCCTTATACTCTTGTATTGGCGTGGATTATAGCTGCCGAGGCCGCATTAGACCAATGGTAAAAAGGCGCAAAGCTATGACCGAATGTTCCACCGCTGGGAGCAGGCCTATAGATGAAGGGCATCAAGTGCCTATTTTCTGCGCACACTAAGTACCATCTTTGTAGACTAAATGACTAATTCCAGCGACTTTGAGCAATCTTGCCATTCTCCATGAGCACAACAGGTATTGATTTTAGGGGGCCGCTGCTTCAACATACTCGCCGCTCGATGTGGCCACCTAAGTCTTTCTTTTGTTGGCCAGAGCACTGCGGGAATGTGGTACCACTCTTAAAACAACAAGGGCGTAAAGCCAGAGGGTGCTGCCGCGTTTATCCTTCAACGATAAGCGAATGGGAAACCGATGAAGATTCTTGTTGCTGTTAAACGCGTTGTGGACTACAACGTCAAAGTACGTCCAAAGTCAGACGGTACTGACGTTGATATTGCCAACGCTAAAATGTCTATTAACCCTTTCTGTGAAATTGCTGTTGAAGAAGCGGTTCGCCTAAAAGAGAAAGGCGTTGCGACCGAAGTAGTCGCTGTATCTCTGGGTACCAAGCAATCCCAGGAACAAATTCGTACTGCGATGGCACTGGGTGCTGATCGCGGCATTCTGGTGGAAACTGACGCCGAGCTGCAACCACTGGGTGTGGCTAAATGTCTGAATGCCATCATCGCCAAAGAGTCTCCTGACCTGGTTATCATGGGTAAGCAGTCTATCGATGGTGATAACAACCAGACCGGTCAGATGTTGGGTGCGCTGAGCAATATGCCTCAGGGTACTTTCGCCTCCGAAGTGGCTGTAGAAGATGGAACGGTCAACGTTACCCGTGAAATCGATGGCGGCTTGCAAACGGTTAAGCTGAACCTGCCTGCGATCGTGACTACCGATTTGCGCTTGAACGAGCCTCGTTATGCATCCTTGCCTAACATTATGAAGGCAAAGAAAAAGCCCCTCGATACCACAACGCCGGACGAGCTGGGCGTTGATATCGCACCGCGTGTACAAACCTTGAAAGTTGAGCCACCTGCCGAGCGCAGTGCGGGCATCAAGGTAGCAGACGTAGCTGAGCTGGTTGATAAACTGAAGAATGAGGCGAAGGTGATCTAAGATGAGTATTCTAGTAATTGCAGAACACGATAATGCCAGCCTCAAGGGTGCAACCCTGAACACCTTGGCGGCAGCAAAGGCGATTGGCGGAGACATTCATGTACTGGTTGCCGGTACAGCTTGTGGTGCTGTTGCTGAAGCTGCGGCTCAAGCGGATGGCGTTGCTAAGGTATTGCTTGCTGACAATGCTGCGTACGAAAACCAATTGGCTGAAAATGTGGCCGCTTTGGTTGCTGACTTGGGCAAGGACTACACACACGTTCTGGCCTCCGCCACAAGCAATGGCAAGAACATTATGCCTCGTGCGGCAGCCCTGTTAGACGTGCAGGCTATCTCTGACATCATTTCTGTTGAAAGCAGCGACACATTCAAGCGCCCAATCTACGCTGGTAACGTTATCGCGACGGTTCAAAGTTCTGATGCGATTAAGGTGATTACTGTACGTGGTACAGCGTTCGACGCCGTTGCGGCTGAAGGCGGTTCCGCGGCGGTTGAGTCTCTCGATAATGCTCAGGACGCTGGCGTGTCTTCTTTCGTTGGTGAAGAACTGGCGAAGAGCGATCGTCCTGAACTGACGGCGGCCAAGATCGTAATCTCCGGTGGTCGTGGCATGCAGAACGGCGACAACTTTGAAATGCTCTACAAGGTCGCTGACAAACTGGGTGCTGCTGTTGGCGCATCCCGTGCTGCGGTAGATGCCGGCTTTGTACCGAACGATATGCAGGTGGGTCAAACCGGTAAGATTGTTGCTCCTGACTTGTACATCGCTGTTGGTATCTCCGGTGCTATCCAGCATTTGGCCGGTATGAAAGACTCGAAAGTGATTGTGGCAATCAACAAAGACGAAGAAGCGCCTATTTTCCAGGTGGCTGACTACGGTCTGGTTGCGGATCTCTTTGAAGCGGTACCTGAGTTGGAATCTTCCATCTAAGCTCGCTTCGCGATGGGTTTGAGCGGGGCATTGCTCACCGTTTGAACAAAACCATCAAGCATAAAAAAAGCCGCTTTCGCGGCTTTTTTTATGCTTGAGAAAAGTGAAATTATTCGCTTTTCAGCTTTTCCAGAGCGCCTTCGGCCTTCTCTTTCAGCTCTTTCATTTTCTCTTCGTCTTTGGTGGCTTCTTCCAGCTTGTCCATTGCGTCGCCAGCAGCTTCTTCAACTTTCTCGCTTACCGCACCAACCGCTTCTTTTGCGCCTTCACCCAAGTCACTAGCGGCTTCTTTAACGCTGTCGCTGGCATCTGCCATAGCTTCAGAAGCTTGATCTTTCAGGTTAGAGGCTGCATCTTGAGTTGCTTGAGCCGCCTGATCCAGCATATTGCCAGATTCTTCGGCTGCTGTTTCAACCGCTGCTTTGGCTTCTTCAACGGCTGCTGCCGCCTTGCTTTCTTCATTGGCTTCCTGTGAACAGCCGGCCAGAGCCAAAACTGACGCCGCAGTGAAAGCCAACAGACCATTGCGTAGCAATTTAGTGTTAATTTTCATTCTATATCCCCTTTGTCTTCACTTATAATAAACCTAATGCAGGTAATCGGTGCAACACGTAGGCCCCATGTCCTCGGCAGCACCTTTGTACTTTTATGCGCCTCTCTAATATGAGCGACTCAAGCAGTGTATCTGGCTTATCCTGAATAGAAAAGTAACCGATACCACATTTTTAGTAAGACCTTGGAGTAATCAGTGGATATTGAAGCATTCGAAACCTGGTCCTTGTATCTTGGGGTAGGTGGATTAATTGCCTTTATGGCATTTATCGTCTGGGACCTTGCGAAGAAGTCCAATGCCGGGCGATTCGGTACCATGATTCTCTTCACCGCATTGGGTCTGGGGGTACTGGGCTTCATTATTAAAACCGTCATTGTTCAGATGATGGAGCAGTAATCCTGCAACCCCAAAGAAAAAGCGAGAACAAGCCCTATGTTTAAGCTCTTTATACCGGAATCCAAGGTACACCGTGACCGCCGTTTGATGCGGGAAACGGACAGTCGAATGGCGAAATACAGCCGTCGCGGTATTTTGATCAATTTTTGTGTGTACTTATTTTGCGTCTGGATGGGAGACCTCTATCTGCAGGCGCCGACAGTAACCTCGATTATGACCATCGGCTTGCTGTTGCTGACAGGAATGCGCAGCTTCTATCTGTTCCGTTTTGACTCCCTCTATCCCAGAGCACCTTCGCGGTGGCGGAATCAGTATTTTCTGGCCTCTCTACTCGGAGCCATTTGGTGGAGTGTGATTTTGGTAGCGTTCACCCGAATTAAGGGACTCGACGACGTCACGACCATCCTGTGGTTCTATACCATCGTTTTCTTTTCTTCCACTGCCAATGCTTTGGCACCGTATAACCGATACATGAGCTGGTATCAATTCTTCGGTTTGATTCCCGGTGCGTTAGCGATGGTGTCTTTAAGCACGATTAATGGATACCTGTACGGCATTATTATTTTGCTGTTTTTCCTGCTGATGATTCATCAAGGGCGTATCGTTGCTGAAAGTTATTGGAAAAGTTTGGAAACCAATCAGGCGCTGACACGTAAAACCATCGAGCTTGAAGCTGAAAAGCGGGACATGGAAGCGGCAGACCAATTCAGCACTGAGTTTTTACAAAACCTCGGCAGTGAGGTGCGGGTTAACTTAAATGATTTGCTGGGCAGCTTATCTTTGCTTGATCGTGATCAGCTCAATTCTCACCAGTCAGAGCTGGTGGACATGGCGCACCGAACGGCTATGCACCAGCTGGAATTGATCAATAACGTTGGGGATTATCTCAATACCGTTGGGCGACAGTACGAGCGTGATGTCAGTGTGTTCAACCTGCGCCGTTTGCTGGAAAACGTATTGGAAGATCTCTTTGAAGATGCGGCACATCAACACACAGAGTTGAATTATTTATTGAACTCAACCATTCCTCTGCGGGTGCGCGGTGACGCAGTGCGCGTCCAACAGATTTTACACCAGCTGATTTACCACGTGATGTATTCCACTCAGTCCGAAGAAATTACCATTGTGGGGAATTACAAACTGGATAATCAACGCGATGGAAATCTGACTCTGAAAATTCGCTTGATTGGTTCCGGCGAGGACAAATACTCTGCCTGGGAAACGACCGGGGAAAGCGAAGAGAGCGCTTCTACACTGGTGAACAGCTGGGAAAACAGCACGTCCTTTGTCGTGTGTAAGGCGCTTGCTGAATCGCTTTCCGGATTTGTCGAAGTCAGCCCTTCACGCCATCAGGTGCTTGTGAGCTTGCCTTTGGAAATTTCCGGCAGCTTGACTCAAGAAGTTCCCGTCAACGCAAGACTAAAAGGCAAACGCGCATTGCTGGTCGATGTGTCCAAAGAAGTGCGCAAACCCATGATGCGTGAATTTAAAGACTGGGGGCTGAGTGTTAAACACGAAAAAGACCTGGATGCAGTCGTGCAGCTGATGTGGGATGCCCGCAATGACGATGAAGCGTTTGATCTGGTCTTGTTTTACACCCGACACGGCAATCGGGATTGGATGGATATCTCCCAGCAAATTCTCGACAACGAACAGTTGCGCGATGTTGCTCAGCTTGTGGTGGGGAATAGACGGGATATGGAGTGTGAAGAGGTTACCCAATATGCCATCGATAAGATGCAGGTGGCACGCTTAAATAAGCCGCTCTCTCCCCATGCCGCACATAATGCCCTGGAATACCTCTTGCTCAAAGGCGACTACGCAAAGCCCGCCTGTTTGAATCACGACAAAGACCATGTGTTGTCTTTTGAAGGGCATACCGTGTTGTTGGTCGACGACCATCGAGCTAACCAATTGGTCACCCAGCGCCTTCTCGAAAAGTTGAAGCTCGAAGTCACTGTCGCAATTAACGGCAAAGAAGCGCTCGACAAAATGCAGCAGCAGACGTTTGATATCGTGTTGATGGATTGCAATATGCCCATCATGGATGGTTTTGAGGCCACTCAAATCATTCGTGATCGAGAAATTGAAGAAGAGCTGAAAAGCGCTGAACGTGGCGATCAAATTTCCGAGCACATTCCCATCATTGGCATGTCATCGCACCTGTTTAACGGGGAGAAGTCTCGAAGCTTTGCGGCTGGCATGGACGAGTACCTCGCCAAGCCTATTGAGTTTTACAAGTTGCAGCGTTTGTTGCAGCGTTGGTTAAATGGCTAAATAATTTTCGGCATGTCGGCTGCAAACCGACATGCCGAACTCTTAGTGAGTACAATGTCCTCCATTCCTCAAAATAAAGACGAATTACTGCACGCCATTCAAGACGGTTACCAAAAAATCCTGGGCGATTACCAGCGAGTGCCCGATGCTCTGGTTCGAACACCCGGCGTGGAAGGCAATGTCAAAGGTACCCTTATTAGCGTCAGCGACACTCTAGGATATCTTATCGGCTGGGGACGGTTGCTGATCAAATGGATCGATGCTCGAAACAAAGGCGAGCATATTGATCTTCCTGAAACAGGCTATAAATGGAATCAACTTGGGCAGTTGGCGGAGAAGTTTCACCGCGACTACGATGATTGGGAATACCATGCTTTGTTGGACGAATACGAGATCGTCATTCAAGAGCTTACGGAGATAATACGGAATACTTCCAATCAATCTCTCTATGTTGAGCTGTGGTATGAAAAATGGACATTAGGGAGAATGATCCAATTCAATACTTCTTCGCCCATGAAAAATATGAGAACAAAAGTTCGGCGTTTTCTTAAAGCGCAATCACTAGTGCAGAGCTGAACTCCGGGCGCTTAGATGTTCTCATTCTTCAGGAATTCCCGGGTCGTCATTCCGCTCCATTGTTTAAAGCGCCGAAAAAAGGAGCGGGGCTCACTGAAGCCCAATTGCTGGCAAATACTTTGACTGTCCACACGCTCTCGTAACAGTTGTTTGGCGAGTTCAAAACGAATATGGCTCAGTGCCTGTTGGTAACTGCTGCCAGCCTCTTCAAACCGTCGCTGCAACGTGCGGGAGCTGATGTTCAAAGTATCTGCGAGTGCATCTTTACTCAACTGACCCTGGGCAAGTTGTTGTCGCATCTTTCGGTGAATGTCTTCCAGACCCTGTGTGCGTTTCTGCGGACTTAATCGTTCGAGCAGCTGATCGGCATGAGCAATCAAAGACTCCTGCAAGGCCGGGTTTGCCTGGGGCAGGGCTTTGTCCATGGCATCTTTGGGGAGATGAAGGGCAGTGTGAGTTTGCTGGAACCGTGGTACGCAGGAGAACACCGCCTGGTATTCCGAAAGCTCCGTATCGGGTGCGGCATGTTGAAAGCTTACACCGCAGAGGTCACCTTCCAGCCCCAACATGTTTTTGCCATACAGAAACCAGGAAGCCAGTACGGCCTCGCTGATGTGACGTCTCGCCAAGGTATTGTCCAATTGGCAGTGCCAGATCTGTTCCATCCACCGTGCCCGTTCCACCAATTCGGTATGGCCCATGTCGCCCACCAGCGTCTCATAGGTGGGAACAAGCTCTATACATGCTCGTAGACTGGCCGCACTGATGGATATCAGCCCTAGACTGGCATACATTGTGGGATTGATATGATTGCTGGCGTATAAGCCGAAATAGGGATGGCCACTGGCCGAAATCAACGCAATTACAATGGCTTCAAATCGTGCCAAGCTGATTCGAGCACCATTATCCTCGAGTTGTTGTTCCGCAATACCATGGCTACGCAGAATCGAAGCCGTATCGACACCGAGCGCTTCTGCAGCGGTGAGATATTGTTTCAGAGCGGGAATGGATGCACTTACACTGCTCAAAGGGTGGCCTTATTTAAGGATGAGTGTCGTTTTCAAACTGAATGGGCGTTTGAGCAGACAACTTGGCTCGTTTGGTGATTCTAACGGCTTCTCCAGTCATCGAAAAGCGGCTTTGCGCAGAATAGTATTAAATTCTCAGAATACTGAAAGTTGAATCAATGTCTGGCCGCCGAAAGAAGGCCAGCCTTGCGAGCATTTGGGGGAAAGTATGGAAAGACGTTGGAATGGTTGGGGAATGGTGGATGGCGAATATCAGCACAGCCCCAAACCCGAAGCAGTAGCGATGGCAGAAGCACGCCTGGGGCCGTCAAAAGCCCTGATGGTTACTCCAATGGATCAGGTGCTGGCCAAGCTTCCCGCCAGTCGTCTTGAATCGAATCCATTGTGGTCACTGGATGGCGAAACACGTATTCGGCACAGTCGGGGCCAAAGTTTACCGGACTTACTTGCCTTGCGTTCGGGTGAATTAGGCGCCGTGCCGGATGCGGTCGCATTTCCAGAAAACGAAGAGCAGATTCAGGATATTCTCAAGCTCGCCCAGAATCTGAACGCGATCGTGATTCCTTATGGCGGTGGCACCTCAGTTGTTGGGCACATCAATCCGCCACAACAAGAAAAACCGGTTATTACGCTTAGCTTGGCTAACGTTAATCAGCTCTATGACTTGGATCGTGACAGCCAAATTGCCACCTTAGGTGCCGGTTTGCCTGGACCACAACTAGAGAAACTGCTCAATGCCGAAGGCTATACTCTCGGGCACTTTCCACAATCCTGGGAGCTGTCGACAGTCGGTGGTTGGGTCGCAAGCCGTTCCAGTGGGCAGCAGTCGTTGCGATACGGCCGCATCGAAAAAATGTTCGCTGGCGGAACGATGGTCACCCCTAAAGGTGTGCTGGATATTCCGACCTTCCCAGGAACATCCGCGGGTACGGATTTACGCGAAGTGGTCTTGGGCTCGGAAGGGCGCATGGGCGTCATCAGCAAGGTAAAGATGCGGGTCACGCCGCTGCCTGAAGTGGAGCATTTTTACGGTGTGTTTTTCCCGAGCTGGGAACAGGGGAAGGCCCTGAGTAAACAACTGGCTCAACAGATGTTGCCCTTATCCATGATGCGCTTGAGCAATGCCGAAGAAACGGCGTCGCACTTAAAGTTAGGCGGCAATGCCAAGGCAATCGGTTATCTGGAAAAATACCTAGGCTGGCGGGGCGTATCCGAAGGCAAAGTGATGTTTACCTTCGGCACAACGGGTGACAAGAAAAGTTGTCGCTTTGCCTTGAAACAAGTGAAGCGTTTAAGTCGTCAATTCGGTGGTGTATACATTGGAAAATTGATTGGCAAAGCCTGGGAGCACAGCCGTTTTCGCAGCCCATATTTACGTGATGGTTTTATGGATTTGGGCTATGCCATCGACACCATGGAAACCGCTGTGGATTGGAGTCAAACGGATAAAGCCATGGAAGCCATCGAAAGCAGCATTCGTGCGGCAGCCGAGTCCTTTGGGGAAAACGTTCATGTCTTTACACACCTCTCGCATTTTTATCCCCAGGGCAGCAGCGTGTACACGACCTATATGTATCGAGCCGGAAACGATTACCAGGAAGCCTATCAGCGCTGGTTGGCCTTAAAGCAGGCTGGGGCTGAAGCGATTGTGTCGGTTGCAGGAACAATCAGTCATCAGCATGGTGTGGGTGAAGATCACAAAGTGTATTTGCCGGCAGAAAAAGGGGCGTTGGGCATTGCGACCATTCAGAGTCTCTGTGAACACTTTGACCCGGAAAAGATCATGAACCCTGGAAAGCTGGTCGACTGACAAGCGCAGAAACACGTGAATAGTTTTTATCGCTCAATCATTCAGGAAGTCTATTAATGAGCATCGAAAAACGCAGGGCCAATCTACAGAACGCGAAAGACAAAAACTGGGACATAATCGTTGTTGGTGGCGGCATCACAGGTGCAGGGGTGGCCAGGGAAGCCATTCGACGTGGATTGAGCGTATTGTTGCTGGAGCAAAAAGATTTTGCCTGGGGAACCTCCAGTCGATCGTCCAAAATGGTACACGGAGGCTTGCGTTATCTGGCCATGGGGGATCGCAAGTTAACAAAAGAGTCACTGCTGGAACGTGAGCGTTTGCTAAAAGAAGCTCCGGGCTTGGTGGAACGCATGGGGTATTACTTTCTTTTGCCGAAAAGCTGGAAGCCCTGGCGCCTGGTGATGAAGATACTGCTCGCGAGTTATGATCGGATTGCCGGCATTCGAAATCATAAAATTTGCAACATTGATGAATTGGGACAGACATTTACCTCCTTGGCACGGGCAGATATCAGTGGCGCGGCGTATTACACCGACGCCGTCACCGATGACAGTCGACTTGTCTACCGCGTTTTACAGGAAGCCGAAGCGGATGGTGCGGCATTGCTGAACTATTGCAAAGTTGATTCAAGCCGCGTACTGGATAACGGTCTACAAAGTATTGAGGTGGTTGATGAGCGAGCGAAAAATACTTTTTGCTGCACGGCCAAAGTGATAGTGAACAGCACCGGAGCCTGGGCTGACCAATTGCGCCAGGCCCGAATTGAAGAGCAACGAGTGCGCCCATTAAAGGGCAGTCACATCGTCCTCAAAAAGGGCGTTCTGCCCATCGAAAATGCCATAAGCTGTCAGCACCCAGAAGATAAACGCAGCGTGTTTGTTTTCCCTTGGGAAGGTCACAGTGTGATCGGAACGACGGATCTGGACCATGACGACAGCTTAGACGAGGAAGCGAGAATCTCGTCTGAAGAGCTGGATTATCTACTGGCCATTGTGCGGCATCATTTTCCGGCCGAAGCCATCAGTGTCAATGATATCGTTTCGACCTGGTCAGGGGTACGCCCTGTAATTGCGGGTGATAAACAATTTGCCCGAGCGCAAGAAGCCGAACAAAACGAGAAGGGTAAAAGTAAGAAAAAACCTTCCAAAGAGCGACGTGACCACGCCGTTTGGGATAACGAGGGTTTGATCAGTGCCGCTGGCGGTAAGCTCACCACCTTTCGCGTAATGGCCCTGGATGTTCTCGAAAAAGCCGCTCCGTACTTGGAAGGGTGGGCATTCGAGCGCGACGAAGCGCCCGTGTTTCGTCGTGTTACGCAAGAAGCAGATAACGCGCTACCGCTCAATGGCGATCAACGTGATTACTTGTCTGCCTGCTACGGTTTTCGTTTTAAGGATTTTCTGTCCAGCGCAAAAAGTACTGAACTGGAATCGCTTGCCGAACAAAAATACTGCCTGGCTCAACTGCGTTGGGCATTACGGGAAGAGTGGGTGGAGCACCTCGATGATCTCTTGCTCCGCCGAACGCGTTTAGGCTTGCTTCTGCCTAATGGGGCTGAACAACTGTTTGACGCTTGCAAACTGATATGTCAGCAGGAATTGTCCTGGTCAGATGAGCATTGGTCAGATGAACTTGAGCGTTACCAAGCGATATGGGCGCGCTCCTACAGTGTTCCCGCTTAACCTGAGCCTGAGTTCAGAAAAGCAAACCATTAACCATTACCGAAGACACAACACTGAGAAGATCGGCGACCATGAACGAGAAGCCCTATGTATTGAGCATTGATAATGGCACCCAGAGCATTCGTGCTTTGGCCTACAATCGGGATGGCGAACAGATCGATAAGGCTTACATCCCCATTGAAGCCTATACTAGCCCAGAGCCAGGATGGGCTGAGCAATCTCCGGAATATTTTTGGCAAAAACTTTGTGAAGCCTGCCAGTGTTTATGGCAACAAGGAAAGGTCAAACCCGAGCAGATCGCCGCGCTCAGTGTCACCACACAACGTGGAACGGTGATCAATCTTGATCGCGATGGGCAGGCGCTTCGTCCGGCAATCATCTGGCTCGATCAACGTGAAGCCCCCGAATCCGTCTCTCTCGGCTGGCTCGATTGGCCACTGAAATTATTGGGGCTGAAATCCAATATCGATTATTTCACCAAACAGGCGGAAGCAAATTGGATTGCCCAGGAACAAGCGGAACTGTGGCAGAAAACTCACAAGTTTTTGCTGCTCTCAGGCTTTCACCATTTCAAATTAAGCGGCCAGTACGTCGACAGTGTGGCAAGTCAGGTGGCTTATATCCCCTTTGACTACAAACAACAACAATGGGCAAAAGACAGCAGCTGGCATTGGAAGGCCTTACCATTGAAATCCGATATGCTGCCCCAGCTGGTTCCCGCTGGGGAAGTGTTGGCCAGCGTCAGTGAACAGGCGGCCAAAGAAACCGGCTTGCCTGCGGGTTTACCGATAGTGGCTTCCGGTTCGGACAAGGCTTGCGAACTCCTGGGTGCCGGTGCAGTGGAAGAACATATCGGTTGCTTAAGTTATGGCACTACCGCGACGTACAACGGCAACTTCTCCCGCTATATTGAATCGGCGCCAATGATTCCACCGTATCCTGCTGCGATGCCGGGTCGTTACAACACCGAAGCGATGGTGTATCGCGGTTATTGGATGGTCAGTTGGTTTAAGGAACAAATGGCTATGGAAGAGAAGCTGCGTGCACAAGAGCAGGGTGTCGCGGTAGAAACCCTATTCGATGAACTTTTGGAGAAAGTCCCTGCCGGTTCGATGGGTTTAACCTTGCAGCCGTATTGGAGTCCGGGCATTAAAAACCCAGGCCCCGGGGCTAAGGGTGCCATCATTGGTTTTGGGGATGTTCACACCAAAGCTCACATTTACCGCGCAATTATCGAAGGCTTATGTTTTGCTCTACGAGAAGGTAAAGAGCGTGTTGAAAAACGCAGCGGCCAGAAAATCAGCTGTTTGCGCATCTCCGGGGGCGGTTCTCAGAGCGATCAGATCATGCAGATCTCAGCGGATGTATTCGGCATGACTGTTGAAAGGCCTGCCAGCTATGAGACCTCTGGGCTTGGTGCCGCCATCAATACGGCGGTCGCTCTGGGCTGGTATCCGGATCATCGTCAGGCGGCTCAGCATATGAGCCGGGTAGGGCAAGTCTTTGAGCCTATTCCTGCACATGTAGAGACCTACGAACAACTCTATCGTCAGGTTTACCTGAAAATGTATTCCTCTCTCAGTCCCCTCTACCAATCGATTCGCAAGATCGTCAATTATCCCGCACTCTAATAAATAGGCCGGCGTCTGCAAAAGCGCCGGTTTATTGTCTATACTCTATTGCTCAGGCAGCTGTGTCAGCCCAGTGTCGGCAGTATGTTTGATGTCATGGATGTCACTCGATGGGAATACCCTATTTTTTGTATGCGTTTATTGCTCGAGTCCTTGGACATTCATGTATAGATTGGTTTTTATCTGCTTTTTCATGCTCGGTAGTGCCTTCACGGTCGCTGAACCTCTTATTCTCCTGAATTGGGAAGACTATATCGCCCCAGACCTGGTCAAACAGTGGGAGGTCGAGAACGGCGAGCTTGAACAGGTTTATTTCGACAGCGATCAGGACCGGGATGCTATTTTGTTGAACTCCCATCGACATCACATCGATGTTGCCGTCGTGGACGAGATTATCGCCAGCCGCTTTGGTCGGGAAGGCATGCTGTTGAAACTCAACGAAGAAAACATACCCAGCTTGAAAACCATGGAGCCTTTTTGGCGAAAACGCTGTGGGGAATACGCCATCCCTTATCTGTGGGGCACACTGGGTATCGCGTATCGAAAAGATAAAGTGAGCAAGGCTCCAACTCGCTGGGCAGATCTGCTGTTTCCGAGCGAAGAGCTGCACGGGCATGTGGGTATGATTACGGATTACACCGATATCCTTGCACCCGCTTTGTTTCACTTCGGCTTTGAGTTGAATACCGAACGCCGGGATGAGCTTAAAAAAGTGTTCGACTTATTGAAAACACAAACCTCAGCGGTGCTCACCTATGAATATCCCATCAGCTATTTAGGGTACTCGGATAAAGCCGAAGACTTGTATATGGCGATGGTCTACAGCGGTGATCAGTTCAGCCTAAATGAATTGGCAGAGGACAACGATCGTTGGGCTTACGTTGTACCTGAAGAGGGCACCGTTTTATGGGTGGATTGTCTGGCCATCAGCAAGCACAGTAAACACTTGGAGCGTGCACTGAATTTTGTCAATTTCATGAGTCAACCCAAACAAGCGGCTCAAAATGCGGCTTACAGTGCAGTTGCTACGCCTAACAGTGCCTCGAGGGCCTGGATACCGGTTGAGCAATTAAATAATCTTGGCATCTATCCCAATGAAGAGCAATTGAGCAATATTCAACTCTACCAGGAACTCAGCAAACAGAATATTGAACTTCGTTTAAAAATCACCAACGCGATATTGAATATCCATGAATCTAAGAACGCGAACTAGCATACTGCTGCTGCCAGTAATTGCTTTGAGCTATGCTTTGTCCGCCTGGTGGATTTATCAGGAAGAGCGCGCAACGCTGATACAGTTGGAAAAATCCAAACTGGAGCAGAAAATTACGGCTTTGCATTCCAGTATCTCCAACTACAAGAGTTTTCAAGACGCTTATTTGATGTCATTGCTGGACGGTGATTTACTCGCACAGTTTCTTATAGACACCAATAATATCTATCGCAGTAATATTTTACAGCGCCATATGGAATCATCCTTAGGGCGTTTTAGTGCTGCCGAGGAACCTTTTTTGTCATTGCTTGTGCTGGATGAGAAAAACGAAGTCATTTTGCATTTGGAAAACAGCCAGGATCCGTTTGCTGAAGTCAGCCCTCGACAGATGGCCGCTGCGATGACACTCCGGCAAGATAAAACCATTAGCAGCGCAACCGGTCATTTCGATGCCGATGGTCATTTGATGCTATACCAATCACTGGCGATCGATCTGAGAACTCTGCAAGCCCCAATTCTTTCTCAGATTGGGCAAGCCGGTCTAATGGTTGTGGCCCTCGAAGCCAAAAGCGTTTCCAGTGGCTTGAGGAATCTGCAAAAAACCTACAATGCCGACATTCATTTTTCATCCGAAACACTAGCGAATAAAAAATCGGCTTTGTTCGCTGATATGAGTTTTATGATTCCTTTAGGGGGCCCCAATGCGGTAAAGCTCAGTATTCCAGGCGATTATTTCGAGGCACCCTTAATAGAGCTTCGTTCAAGGCTTATGTTGTTGAGTATAATTTCCTGTTTGGCAACGTTCCTATTACTGCAGTTTCTGGTGGCGAAGTTTGTAACGGCCCCCATAGCAAGACTGGATTTACAGCTTGATGAGTTGTTGAGTGAAAGGCGTTCGGACATCAGTTATTCGTCGAGCAACGACGAAATAGGGCGTCTGGCACGGAAGTTTCAGAGTTTGTATACGCGCCTACTTGCCTCATTTAATGAAAACTATCGCAAGGCGCGGATGGACATCCTGACAGGGCTGCCCAACCGCATGGCTTTTAACGAACAAGCCAGAGAATTGTTTGACCATTATGACTCAAACCGAATCATCAGTGTTTGTTACATTGATGTCGATAACTTCAAATACATCAATGATAAATATGGCCATGAAGTTGGCGACCGAGTGTTGGGACAAGTCGCCAAAGGTTTGAATGAATCCGTTGAAACCTGTTTTTCTGATCACTCGCCCCACAGTGGTGCGTATCGCTTATCTGGGGATGAGTTTGTGGTATTGGCGATGGATGCCAATGAAGAACAAATCCGGGATTGTGCAAATTCGATCTTGTCTTTGTTCGAGGGCGGGCTGACGGTAGCCAATGCGTCTTATCCGGTAACCGTAAGCCTCGGTGTTGCCAGCACTCAAAGCGAACACTGTTCCTTGTCTGAATTGATGTCGAACGTCGACTTGGCAATGTACCAGGCCAAAAAGAGCGGAAAGAATCGCATCGCCAAATATTCAGAAACCTTGGCTCGTCAACATCGTCGAATGCAGAACATCGAATTAGCGATTAAGTCTCCCGGTTTCGAGGACGAACTGCATCTGTGTTATATGCCCATTGTCGATCGGCAATTACGCCTGTGTTCCATCGAGGTGTTATTACGTTGGACATCAAAGACACTGGGTAATGTTCCCCCGGATGAATTTATCCCATTGGCAGAATCCATCGGGGCTTTTGCAAAGATTGATTTGTGGGTCATTGAGCAGGTTTTCAAAAACGAATCCACCTTACGTGAAAGTTTCCCGATGGTGAAATACGTATCCATCAATATTTCCTCGGCGGAGCTCAACTCCATCACTTTTGTGGATGACCTCGCGATACTCGCCGGCCGATACGATATCAGCAGCGGCTTCTTTGTGCTGGAGGTAACGGAAACCTTCGCGACAGGGAATCAGGAGCAGGTGCATGAAAATTTGAACCGAATTCGCGGTTTGGGCTTCCGCATTGCCATTGATGATTTCGGTACAGGCTACACGAGCGTGATGCAGATGTTGGATTATCCCGCCGATGCCATTAAATTTGACCGATCGTTAATCAAACGTATCAGTCAGCAGACCAATATCGAGACCGCAAAGGCCTTGGTTGAGCTGTGTAAAATGCAGGGCTTACTGGTGGTGGCAGAAGGGATTGAAACCGAGCGCCAGTCAGTTCTGTTTAACGACATCGGCTGCAGCTATCAGCAAGGTTATTTTTACGGTCAGCCTTTAAGCCTCGAAAACCTTGAGAGTTGGCTGGACACACACACCAAACAGCTCGAAGAAAGTAATCTGATCTATTAGCCCTTAAGCCTCTGAATTCGGCGCCTTCGGCAATTTGCATGTCGAGATGCCGGAACTGACGCCGCATTAGGCTAATAAGTAGTATCCTTATGACAAAATAAAATAAGAATAATACTCATTTACCATTCCATTCTAAATCCATCTCTACGATACTTGTGCCCACAGAAAAATAGGGCGTTTAAGACCCTGAAAAATAGACGGTTTTTAAAGGCCGTAGCCATTACTTGCACATAAAGCTATCGAACCTTTTTGGAGTGGAGAATCATGAAGAAAATGCCTTTGGCCGTGGCCCTGGTGGCCGCGAATCAGCTGCTGGCTTCCGGGCTTGTTCACGCCCAGGACAATATTGAAGAAATCATTGTCGAAGGAAAGTACCTGTCCATCGATAAAATCAACTCGGTAAAAACCCCAACCCCGATTCTGAATGTGCCCCAGAGCTTATCGATTGTGTCCAGCGCTCAGATCGAAGAGCAGGCCTTTCGCAATATTGGCGATGTATTACGCTACACTCCTGGTTTATCGATCAGCCAGGGTGAGGGCCACCGTGATGCCATAATCATTCGCGGCATTCAGACGACAGCCGATTTCTTTATCGACGGTCTTCGTGACGATGTTCAGTATTACCGCCCGCTCTATAACGTAGAGCAGGTTGAAGTCCTACGTGGCTCCAATGCCTTACTGTTCGGTCGAGGCGGCGGCGGTGGCGTGATCAACCGAGTGAGCAAAAAAGCGAAAATTGGTGACGATTTTACGTCTCTGAACACCGGTATTGATACCTTCGGTGCCTATTCAGTCGCGGCCGATACGAATGTTGAGATTAGCAGCCGTGCAGCTTTTCGTTTAAACGCTTACTACCAATCGTTGGAAAACCACCGTGATTTCTACGAAGGCGACAGTTACGCGCTGAATCCAACCCTAACGGTAGAGTTCAGCCCAAAGACCAGCGGTGATTTTTCTTACGAGTATGTGGATGACGATCGCACAGTGGATCGAGGTGTGCCTTCCATGAACGTTGATGGAGGGCCTGACAAACCATTGGAAGGCTATGAAGATACCTTCTTCGGTTCTGCAGACCAAAATCGTACGACACTGGAAGCACATATCTGGCGAGCCAACATCAAGCACGAATTTTCTGAGAATCTCCGTGGTAACATCGTTGCGCAATACGCTGACTATGACAAACTCTACCAAAACCTCTATGCCAGCGAAGAAGTTGTGGTGAACAATGGTCGTATTGCCGAAGTCGAGCTGGATGGTTACCGTGACACGACCGAACGCGAAAACACTATCTTCCAAGCCAACCTGGTGGGTGAGTTTGCCACGGGTTCCTTGAAACACACCGTATTGTTTGGTGCAGAATTTGGTAAGCAAGACACCCACAACGCGCGATTTGACAATGTGTTTGAAGCCAATAATGACGATCAGCTATTTATTCCTTTTTCGGACCCTCTGATTATTCCGGCGTTCGCCTTCACACAAGAAGCCCGCAATCGTCAATCTGAAGTGGAATTTGCGTCTGTGTACCTGCAAGATCAAATTGATTTGAGTGATGAGTTTAAATTGATTGCGGGTTTGCGTTTTGACAAGTTCGATATTGATGTGCGTGATATTCGTAACAACGGTAACTTCAACCGTGTTGACGAAGAAGTGACTCCGCGCCTTGGCTTTATTTACAAGCCTGCCGAGAACGTATCAATTTATGCCAGCTACAGCGAAACATTCCTGCCTCGTTCTGGTGATCAATTCCTGACCTTGAGCTTGGATTCTGAAAGCACCCGCCCGCAGTTTTTTGAAAACCGCGAAGTGGGTTTAAAGTGGGATCTCAATGACAAGCTCAGCTTAACTACGGCGATATTTGAACTGGAGCGCGAGAGCTATACCTCGGTGGATCCTGAAGATCCTTCTCAGTTGGTGGTTATTGAAGGTTCGGAAACCCAGGGCTTTGAAATTCAGTTGAGTGGCAGTTTGTCGGAAAACTGGGCCATCACCACCGGATATGCCTATCTTGATGGTGAAGTAAAACGCGTTGATGGCAGCGGGAACAGCGGCAATAAAACCCGCCAGACTCCGGAGAATATGTTCTCACTCTGGAACAGTTTCCGTGTAAATGAGCAGTTGCGTTTTGGCTTGGGTGCCACCTATCAGGACAGCTTCTTTGTACGCGAAGACAACTCTGTTGAAGTGCCCAGCTATGTGCGTGTGGATGCTGCGGCTTATTACGATCTCAGTGAAAACACGACGCTTCAGCTGAACATTGAAAACCTGTTGGACGAAGAGTACTTCCCGGATGCGCACAGCAACGACAACATCTCGACCGGTAAGCCGGTAAACGCGCGCTTGTCCATTACCACAACGTTTTAAATTCTCGCTAAACGTGTGATGTAAAGCCTCAGTCGGTTTAAGGCTGAGGCTTTTTGTGGTTGGATACGCTAAAAACTCAATCGGAACAATGCGCCCCCCATTGGCGCGTCGTGAACACTGATTTTCCCGCCGTGGGCCACCATGGTTTGCCTCGCCATCGCAAGCCCAATGCCACTGCCGTCGCTTTTGCTGGTGTAAAAGGGTAGGAAGATACGCTTCTTATGCTCGTCCTTGATCCCCGGGCCATTGTCCTGAACTTCGATGTGGCAACGATTGCGACGATCCAAATAAGCGGTAAGGTGAATCTTCGGAGCTTCGTCGCTCATTGAATCAAAACCAGATTGAGCTTGCGCTGAATTTCGAAGCAAATTAATCAACATTTGTTCGAGGAGTTCTCGATCTGCATTGAGCTGCAGGCTTGCTGGTTTCGCCTCAAAAGATAATCTAACTCCGGTAAACGTATCGTCCGCGAGCAATAGCGTATTCAGCTCCCTGAACAAATCTGATAGGGTGAAAATACAAGGTGTTATTTCCGAAGTGTTTTGCAATAGACGATAGTTGCTGACGAAATCCATTAATCCTCTGGAGCGTCTGGCCAATACCTGGCTGGCTTCATAGGCATCATCCAAGGCTTCAAGTGACTGCTCATGTTTGGGGAAGGCGCTGCGGCAGTCTTCTAAAAGCTGTTGACTGGTCTCCGCCAGGGACGCCACGGGAGTAATGCTGTTCAATAGTTCATGGCTTAATACTGCCGCCATTTCCCGCCAGGCCTGAAGTTGATTGCGATCCAGATCGGCTTCGATATCCATCAAGCTGATCAGGATTTCCTGGCCCTTACTGCTTTTGTATATGCTGGCCTGTGCGCTCAATTGCCTGGTTTGGGCACCGTCGAAGAAATTCAAAAGTTGCTGTTGCCCGGGTCTGAGCTGGCTCAAGGAATAGTAAAAATCTTCCCCAAAAACGCGCAGGTCTTCAGGTTTACAAAAATCGCCCAACTCAAAGAATCGGCGCGCGGACTGATTATGGAAATGAATAGCGTCATCGCCCTGTATGGAGATCAGCGGAATGGGCATGTGTTCAACCAATGCCTGGCAGTGTTTCAACTCTAACGCTTGGCTGTGCAGTTGTTCTTGCCAACTCGCCAGTACGGTTTCCAATTGCTGTTTGAGTTCTGGGAACTCGCAATCTGGAGGCGCTAAAGGCAGGCGATTGTCAAAATCAAGATGATTGGCGGCTTGCAATAAACGCGTGTATTGGCGATTGTGCTTGGTCACCAGACTTTGCACAGACCAACACGCCGCAAGGGACAACAAAGCCATCAGAGCGCTTACGGCGTAGTAACCGGGTATGAGAATAAAATACACCAGCCCGAACAGGCAGGAAAAAACAATCAGCAGTTGAAAATACAAGGAATGGGAAAACCGTTTAAAGATCATATTTTTCCATCCTGCGATACAAAGATGCTCGGGTAATGCCCAGGGCTTTCGCTGCTTGGCTGATATTGAAGTTGTGGCGGTGCAGGGCGGTGCTGACTAATTCCCGCTCGGCCTTCTCAAGGTCCAAATCCACTCCCGGCGCATTGGGGTTTACCGAAATAGAATCTATGTCAGATAGCGTTTCAGGAATCGATGGCGCCGAATGATTACTGGGAATTTGCAGGTCAGATGAATGAAGGCAAGGGCCATCGGATAAGATAACCGCTCGCTCAACGGCATGGCGTAATGCCCGAACATTCCCGGGCCACTCATACGCGGCGATATCATCCAAGGCTTGCGAGGAGAACTCGAGATCCGGTTTCTGGTATTTTCGTTTGTGCAGCTGCAAGTAATGCTGCGCAATCAAAACAATATCGTCAGCCCGTTCTCGCAGAGCCGGTAATGTGATTTCCACCGTATTCAAACGGTACAATAAATCCTGACGAAACAGACGTTCATCGGCGAGCTGATCCCGTTGAACATTGGTTGCAGCGACCAGGCGAATGTCCAGTGGTTGATGTTTATTACTGCCCAGAGGCGTGACCTGACGTTGTTCCAGTACGGTCAGTAACTTGGCTTGTAAGTGCAGCGGAATATTGCCTATTTCATCCAGAAACAAGGTACCACCATTCGCGGCCAGTAAACGCCCAACCCGGGCTTTATCAGCGCCGGTGAAGGCGCCTTTGGCGTGGCCAAATAATTCAGACTCAAACAGGTTTTCTGACACGGCTCCAAGGTCGACCGCGACAAAAGCTTTATCTCGGCGCTGGCTTTGCTGATGTAACTCTCGGGCCACAAGCTCTTTACCGGTACCATTCTCACCGAGGATCAACACATTCGCGTCTGTGGGCGCCGCGCGCTCAATAACGCGCTTCACCTGTTGCATATGAGGTGACTCACCAATCATATCGCTCTGGGGCTGGTTCGCCTCAATCAGCGCTGCATTGCTTTGTCGCAACTGTGTGGCTTCACGTCGGCTGTGTCGCAGTTTAATAGCGGCCGAAAGAGTGGCCAGAACCTTTTCATTTTGCCAGGGCTTGGCGATGAAGTCCGTTGCGCCGTATTTCATGGCTTCGACGGCCAGCTCCACCGCGCTGTGAGCGGTGATCATCACGACCACAGCATCCGGGTCCAGCGCTAACACTTCCTGTAGCCAATACAGCCCTTCCTGGCCGCTGCTCTCGCCCGGCGAGAAATTCATATCCAGCAAAACAGCGTCGTACTGTGTGGCCCCCAGAAGCTTGGGCAATTGCTCGGGGCGATTGCAGATATCAACGGCCTCGACGTGGCGTTTTAACAGCAGCTTCGCCGCAAGCAGAATGTCCTGATCATCATCGATGACCAGTATTTTGTGGTCTTCAGGCAAAAGGGTTCTCCTCAATGGTGTTCGATATCGTACAGCGACTGTCCATTTACGAACAGTTGTTCCTGAACGGGATCGGACAGTCAATCCATAGTTCTCATGCAAATCCTTTTAAATACAACAACTTACATTTTGGCACCCGCTTTGCAATCTCTCGTTCAATCGCATTCGCCACGGCCAAAAGCGTTTCGCATCGGAATAAAGCGAAAACCGGGCCAGCACAGTTAGAGGTTGTTTATGAACGACAAGGGGTCCCAGCAAAACCCACAATTTACACGTGATCACCCAATGGATCGCCGCATCGCTCGCGTCAAGCCCTTGAAGCGTTGGCTGTTGCTCGGCGCGTTGATAATGGCTGGCGTGGTCGCATTTGTGCTGTTTTACGAACAAGGCAAGTCGCTGCATATGGCGCGGGACCGTCTGGTCACCGGCACGGCCAAACAGGGGGTTTTCGATGATTTTATTCCGCTTCGAGCACGAGTCGAACCTCGCAAGACCGTCTTTTTGGATGCCATTCAAGGTGGGAGAGTGGATCAGCTGCTGGTAGAGGATGGTGCGGAAGTCCAGTCCGGTCAGACACTTGCGCGCCTGTCGAACTCCGATCTTCAACTCAGCGTCATGAGCACCGAATCGCGGGTGATTGAACAGCTCAATGTCATGCGTGAGCAAGAGCTGCGACTGGAGCAAAACCGGCTCAATCACAAGACCGAATTGGCCAGCTTGTCGTACCACCTTGAGCGATTGGAACGTCAAAGCCAGCGTTTTCAGGCCCTCTTGGCTTCGGCGCACATTTCCCAGGAAACCGTTGATAAGACCGAAGATGAGCTGCGTCACTACCGAAGGTTACACGAGCTGAGCCTGGAGGCCCAGGCGTCGGATGAGCGCCTGATGGCGAAGCAATTGCAGTTCTATCAAACCAAGGCCTCAGTGATGGAGGACAATTTGGCCTTTGCCCGTGAAAGTCTGGAAGCCCTGCATATTCGAGCACCGTTTGATGGGCGTTTATCCGGCTTCGATCTGGTGGAAGGGCAGAGCATTCAACGCGGAGACCGTATCGGTCAAATCAGCCAGCCTCGTTCGTTCAAGCTCAAAGCCGGAGTCGATGAATATTATCTGGGGCGTATTGTCCTCGGCCAGAGTGCAAACATCGAACTGCAGGGGCAGGCGTACCAGCTCACCGTGAGTAAGATTTATCCGGATGTACGTGGCGGACAGTTTCAAATCGACATGACGTTTGAAAACACCCTGCCGGATAAGCTGCGCATCGGCCAGAGTGTGCAAAGCCGCTTACAGCTGGGTGCCAGTGAGCCTGCCTTGTTAATCCCCAATGGCCCGTATTTTCAAGACACGGGTGGCCGCTGGCTGTATGTGCTTAGCGATGACGGCCGTGAAGCCAAGCGTCGTGAAGTACAACTGGGTCGCCGCAACAATGACTTTATCGAGGTGATTTCGGGGCTTCGGTCCGGAGAAGAAATTATTACCTCAGCCTATGCTGCGTTTAAAGACGCAGATCGCTTAAAATTATCCCAAGACTCTTAGGAGAGAACAGTGATTAAACTTCAACAGCTGTGTAAAAGCTATCGCGGTGACGAGATTGAAACCCTCGCACTCAATCAAGTCGATATGGAAATGGAAGAGGGGGAGTTCATTGCCATCATGGGGCCTTCGGGCTGTGGCAAATCCACCTTGCTGAATATTCTGGGTATGCTGGATCAACCCAGTTCAGGTCAATACCTGTTTAAAGGTGAAGACATCAGTGCTTACAGCGAACGTCAACTCGGACAACTCCGAAAAGAAAATATCGGGTTTATCTTTCAGAATTTCAATTTGATTGACGAGCTCAGTGTGAGAGAAAACATCGAGCTGGCTCTGCAGTACCACAATATACCGGGGAAGCAGCGTCGGGAGCAGGTGGCGGAAGTGATGGATCGTGTTGGTATTGCTCATCGCGCTGACCATCGCCCAGGGCAACTCTCTGGAGGGCAGCAACAACGTGTCGCGGTGGCTCGTGCCGTCGTCGCCAAACCCAGTTTGATTCTGGCGGATGAGCCCACCGGAAACCTCGACAGCAGTCACGGTCAGGAAGTGATGAAAATGCTGCAGGCGTTGAATCGAGAAGGCACCGGCATCATTATGGTGACGCACTCATCGGCGCATGCCGATTACGCTCGACGTTGCATTAATCTGTTCGATGGCCAGATTCTTGCTGAAAACCTGCGAGCGGTTTCCTAGGAGGTGACCATGATTTTCAGCTATATCACTATTGCATTGCGAAATCTTTTCAAGCACAAATTGTTTGCCCTGATCAATATTATTGGCTTAACTCTGGGTTTGCTGATTTTTATGTTCTCGGTATTGTTGGCGGGCTACGAGAAAAACCACGACCATATGTTCGACAAGCGTGAACGAATTTTCACTCTTGCCAGTAAGTTTGCTCCAACCTCGGGTGAAGCCATTGGTTTGTATCCCGATTCTGCAACGGCCTATGGCCCATTGATTCGGGCTCGTTTGCCCGAGCTGGAAGCTGTGGCGAGAGCCGTGCACAGAATCAAACAATTCACGGTCGATAACAACAGTTACTATCTTGGGGCCCGTTTTGTCGATTCAGATTTTACGCGCATCTTTAATTTTACGTATATTCACGGAGACGCCAGCGCACTTGATCACCCGAATGGGTTGATTCTGACCCGCAGCTTTGCCGAACGTCTATTTGGTCGTGCGGATGTTTTGGGGCGTCAAATGAAGGTAGAGCAGACTCTACCGCTACAAGTTACCGCCGTCATTGAAGACATTGCACCTGACAGCCATTTGAATTCCGATATGCGTCCCAAATATGAATTGGGCGTTATCGCGTCGTATCGTGCCCTGACCCAAATCAGCAAGCTGACCGAAGAGGGGGAAATGGGCAATAATTCAGCGGCGATTTATGTGCTCCTGCCTACACACCGTGACCGGGCCTGGTTACAGCAGGAAGCCGATGCTATGTTCGATAAGCACACACCGGATGAAGCGAGGAAGTCCACCGAAGCGTTGCGTGTACGCCCGCTGATCATGTCAAACACGATGGTCTGGGATGCCTTGGGCTTTCCGGTCCTGATAGCCGCTCAGGTACTCGGCCTGATGATTCTGATTATCGCGGCATTGAACTACACCAATCTGGCAGCGGCCCAGAGTCTGGGGCGTATTCGTGAAGTGGGGTTACGTAAAGCATTGGGAGCCAGCCGCAAGCAATTACTGCAACAGTTTTTGATCGAGAGCCTGACCCTGGCCAGCTTTTCTATGTTACTGGCACTGGCCGCCATTGAGTGGTTGGTGCCGCTGTACAATTCCGGGACTGGAAAAGCCGTCGACCTGAATTACGCGCAAATTCTTCCCTACGCAATCGGTGTCACCTTGTTGGTAGGCTTGGGTGCGGGTGCTTATCCGGCGTATCAAATTTCTCGCCATCATCCCATTGAGTGTTTACGCGGTGCGGCGAATGGCGCGGGTGGAAAGCAATGGTTCCGCAATATTCTGATTACTGCCCAGTTTTCATTGTCGATTTTCATGTTGGCCATGGTGATGGTGGTGTATTTCCAAAACCAGAAAATACAGGAGCTGAGCTCAAGCTTTAACAAAAACGATACCCTAGTGCTTGAGCGTTTGGATATCGATGGTATTGTGCCCAAGCAGAAAGCGCTGAAACAACAACTTTTGAATCAGGAAGGCGTAGCTGCAGCAAGTTTGTCCAGCGCTGTACCGTTCCATTCGGCAGGGCATTATCGGGATGTCAGTAAACAGGCTGGTGATGAAGCTGGTCAATTCGACATCGCCTTCGTATCCGTGGATTTTGACTACTTGCTGAACTATCGCCAGCAATTGCTGGCCGGGCGCTGGTTTGACGAACAACGTTCCCAGGATGTGTTTGAAGACGATCGAGCTATCGTGAATGTGATCGTCAATCAACGTCTTCTCGATAAACTCGGTATCAGTCGTGCAGACGCTGCAATCGGTCAAACCTTCTACAAAATATACGATGAAAAGTATCCCAAAGAACGCCAGTATCAGATTATTGGTGTGGTGGCGGACAGCTATTTCTTTGGTGTCCATCAACCGATTCCACCCACAGGTTTTATGGTTCGACCCCAGACCTATAAATATCTCTCCGTTCATCTGGTACCGGAATTTCGACAGCAGGGTGTGTTGAATACCGAGAGTACTTGGAAAAGCCTGATACCGAACTATCCAATTCAAAGTAAATTTTTGGATTATTACTTCCGCCTGTTTTACCGAATCGCCGAAGGCATCAATGCCGTGATCACCGGCTTTGCGGGTATTGCCTTAATGCTGTCACTGATCGGTTTGTTTGGGTTGGCGGCCTTTATGGCACAACGACGCACACGTGAGATTGGAATACGCAAAGTTTTGGGAGCCAGCCTAGGACAGGTAATCAGCTTATTGGTGTGGCAGATTTCCAAACCGGTATTGTGGTCAGTGTTACTGGCGGTGCCCCTGAGTTATTTGGCGGCGGGCCTGTACATCGACTTCTACCCGGAAGCCATTCGTTCTATTCTGCCTTTTGTTGCCTTCGCTGTCGCCATCGCGGTATTAATGGCCTGGAGTATTGTTGCAGTTCATGCTTGGAGGGTCGCCCGACAACGACCGGTGCAGTCGCTTCGATACGAATAACAGCGGGTTCAAAAAACTCTTATACCGATAAAAAACCATGCAATAGCAATTCCCTCAATATAAAAAAAGCTCCCCATAACGGGGAGCTAACTATCGCGGGGCAGTACTTCTGGACACAGGCGCTGATAAGAAGTGCCCTTGGTCACTTTCCTCATCAGAACCTTGAATCTGCTGCATCAATCCAACCCTCCCATCACGGTGAAGACCAAGCGAGAGGGGAGGTATGCCAATGCCTAAAGCTCGTGGCGCAGATCGAATCGATCCAGTTGCATCACTTTCGACCAAGCCTTGGCGAAATCGTCGGCGAACTTCTGTTTGGAGTTGTCATAAGCGTACACTTCAGCAATCGCTCGCAATTCAGAGTTGGAACCGAAAATCAAATCGACCGTGGTAGCGCTGTACTTTTTCTTGCCCGACTTTCGGTCAAAACCATCATACAAACCATCGGTTTTCGATTTTTTCCATTGTGTCGACATATCCAACAAATTCACAAAGAAGTCATTGCTCAAGGTGCCGGGCTTATCGGTAAATACGCCGTGTTGTGAACCACCGGTATTGGCATTCAGGACTCGAAGACCACCGATCAATGCCGTCATCTCGGGAACCGAAAGGTTCAATTGTTCTGCACGATCCACCAACATCTCTGCTGGGCTGCGATAACTGCTCTGTGCGTTGAAGTAGTTTCGAAACGCATCGGCCTTGGGTTCCAGCAGGGCGAAGGAGCGCACATCGGTTTGCGCCTGCGTGGTATCGCCACGGCCCGGACTGAATGGCACACTGACGGGAACACCGCCTGCTTTCGCCGCTTTTTCAATACCCGCAGCACCACCGAGAACAATCACATCGGCCAGTGAAACCTGTTTGCCTTTCGAAGCGTGCTGATTGAACTGGCTCTGAACTTTCTTCAGTTTTTCCAGCACTTTCGCCAGTTCTTTGGGATTGTTAACCGCCCAATTCTTTTGAGGGGCCAAAGCAATACGTGCGCCGTTAGCACCACCGCGTTTATCCGAGGCTCGGAAGCTTGCGGCCGAAGCCCAGGCGGTGCGCACGAGTTCTGACGCACTTACACCACTGTTCAGGATATTGTTCTTCAAACGCTTAATGTCGCTCGCATCGATTAAGCTGTGTTTAACGGTGGGTACAGGGTCTTGCCAGATCAAGGTTTCTGCCGGCACATTGTCACCCAGGTAACGTGCACGTGGCCCCATGTCTCGGTGGGTCAGTTTGTACCAGGCTTTTGCGAAGGCCAGGCGATACTCTTCAGGATTCGCCAGAAAGCGTTGAGCAATCTTTTTGTAGGCCGGATCGTATTTCAAAGCAAGGTCTGCTGTTGTCATAACCGGTGGGTTGTATTTGCCTTTGACGTGAGCGTCCGGCACGGTTTTGTGCAGAGATTCATCCGTAGGCACCCATTGAATCGCACCGGCCGGGCTGCGGGTTTGCTTCCATTCGAAATTCAACAGGTTTTGTAAATACAGCGTTGTCCACTTGGTGGGTGCTTGTGTCCAGGCACCTTCCAAACCACTGGTTACCGTATCTTCTGAGTGGCCTTTACCGCATTTGTTTTTCCAGCCCAGGCCTTGCTCTTCAACCCCAGCGGCTCCGGGATCGGCACCCACACATTTTCCGGCTTTGTGCGCACCATGCATCTTGCCGAAGGTGTGTCCACCAGCCACAAGCGCGACCGTTTCTTCATCGTTCATCGCCATGCGACCAAAGGCAACACGGATGTTTCGCGCAGAGCCTTTAGGATCAGGTTTACCACGTGGGCCTTCCGGATTCACGTAAATCAAACCCATATGGGTAGCGCCCAGCGGACGTTTCAGCTTGCCATTTTTTCCGTGACGATCACTGGCCAGCATTTCCACTTCCGGTCCCCAGTACACCAGATCGGGTTCCCAATCATCGGAACGACCACCGGCAAAGCCATAGGTTTTAAAACCCATGTTTTCCAGCGCAACCGTACCAGCAAGTACCATCAGGTCGCCCCAGGAAATACTTTGACCGTATTTCTGTTTGATCGGCCACAACAGGCGCTTAGCTTTGTCGAGATTCCCGTTGTCGGGCCAGCTGTTCAATGGATTAAAGCGCATCTGGCCGCCGTCGCCACCGCCGCGACCGTCCAGTGTTCGGTAGGTGCCTGCGCTATGCCAGGACAGACGAATAAACAGGGGGCCGTAGTGTCCCCAGTCCGCTGGCCACCAGTCCTGCGAAGTGGTCATCATGTCATTCAGATCTTTTTTCAGCGCCGCCATATCCAAATTCTGGAACGCGCGCGCATAACTGAAATTATCGCCGTAAGGGTTCGAGCGGCTATCGTGATCGCGAAGTGGAGCGAGATTCAATTGATCAGGCCACCAAAACTGATTGGTTTTCGCTTGCCCAACCGCAAACGTGCCAGAGCCCGCTGCACCTTTGGGTTTGCTGATTTCTTTTGACTCTGCAATGGCTACACCTGAAGACATCAGCAGGGCGATCACACTCGCCATAGATGACTGCTTTATAACGGATCGGAGCTTCATACCTTTCACCTTTTTTTGTAAAACATGTGTTTGTTCTTCTCTCGCTTCAACTCTTCATCCCTGTTGTTATCTCGAAGTTTAAGTGCCTTGTCGTACAGCCATTGGGTAAGTCGAAGTTTTTTCAGTATATGGAGGGGGTATTTATTGGGGTAATTAATTAGTGCAATAGCAGCTATTAAATAAAATTATCGAGGGGTATTAGGTATGTCTATCAACTGTCGTTGGCTGGAATAACGAATGGGTTTTCGTGTGCCAATAGGGCTGAAAGGTCAGTTTTAGGTATGATTTTTAACGAGACAACACAGCAACTTGGCCTATCAAGACGGCATTCAGTTCATCAAAAAGGTGGTGCTTAAACACGTGTTTTGCGACGTTACTATGAAGTGAGCAAAGCCTAAAACAGAAAATTCGCATTCGATACATGCATTTAATGTCGGTACTGAGTAGCATCAATGCCGGCGAACACGCGAGATAACTGGGTAGAAAAGAACAAGAAAAGAGAAACTACAGAAAGGAAAATTCCATAAAAGTCAGCGCATTAGAACATGACGCCGACCGACGATTACTAGCCGACAATCAGCTTGAAGATATCAATCCAGTAAACGGTTTCCAGTAGCTCGGCGAGTGAAAACATTCCCATCGTCCCAAACTCAAACTCTTGCAGATGGAGGTAAGCCAATACCACCAATAAGCAAAGCCCAAATAGGGCACAAGGAAGGTCTTGTATAGCGTCACGCACGTTGAATACCAATAATTAGCTCGTTAAATTTCGTGTGCCAGAATACCGAAAATAAAACCTCATATGAATAAGTCCTTTGGCTCAAAACGACCAATCCAATGTTGTATGCGATAGAACATCAATTAAGCCCAAAGAATATAAGCTTGGTACCCACACGGACGATAGACGATGGACTGAGCAGAGCTGAGCAGGGGGTATCACTCAGCCTTTTGGATAAATCGGCTTAACGCTCAAATTCGTACAAGCCGCCTTGAAGGAAACTGGTGCCGACAAAACTGCCTGGAGTAAACAAGTTGCCTTCTTCCCAGGCCAGGCTAGAAAGCTGAGTCAGACCGGTTCGAATCTTTTTCGGAAAACCGAAGCCTCGGCGTTTGATCAACACAATCTTGTTGAAGCCCAAACCATTGACCAATCCAAACTCAGCCACAGCGATATGGTCCGGCAGAATCACCAAATCATCCATCAATTTACTGACGCCATAGGTATGATATTTCAAACGGGGGAAGCCTGCGCTGCCGTCACTGCGAATGGCGATCTGCCAGAGATTGTGTCCGCCCACGAAATACAAGGTATCCCCATCGATTTGAAGACCATTGGGAAGCGAGTAGAGAGGCGATGCTGGCAACCAGGGTTCAGTGACAAAATCCAGTGTTGATTCATCGAGAAAGCGTAGTTTAACGATGGCGGTCTTCTTCAAAATTCCCAAGCTGGCATTGGTGTCACTCAGGTACAAGCTGCCATCTGGCCCAACGGCCATCCCATTCGGTACCAATACATCGTCGAAATCGCGAATCAATAGTTCCTCAACACCTTCACGCCCAGGCAACACTCGATAGAGCGCCGAACGAGTGGCGGGAAAAAAGGTGTTGTCTTTGGGATGAACAGCGCAAGACGCGTACAAATAGGTACCATCGGTGGTCATACCTCGAAAAATACAGCTTTCCTCTTCCAGTTTCGCTGCAAGCAGTGGGCAGACATACAGGCCGCTGTTTGGGTCCTGAACACAATTTTCCCCGCTGACGTCTCGAATCTCATGAATACCATCGCTACCGGCTACAAAGTAGCGGCCATCGTCGGTAAACACCGCGTTCTCTGTTGCCGTCAAAATATCCGGCGAGACAACTTCCCGAGCATGAACAGATACACTCAGCAGAACGCTGAGCAGAGTGACAGATATTATTTTAATGGACATTTTCCCTATCCTAATTCGTTATTGTTGATCGATGCTTAAAAGCGCTGGGCTGGAGGCCAAAGGCTGAAAAATCAAGGCATTCCCCGCACTCGAAGTGCAAGTGATCTGGGGTACAGTATTTCACTATCGGCCTTATACCCAAGGCGTAGCTAGGTTAACGTAAGCCTTGCGGGAAACTGAATAGGACTTTTGACTTAAAATCTATGCTGTGAAACTCGCAGTTAGAGTAGGAGCTAGAACCCAAATTTCTGTACAGGTATAGGAACAAAAAACGGATAACCGCGCCGGGAGGTAAATGGCAGGTGAAACGCCCTGAAGCAAATTACCGCTAGCGGTCGCCTAAATCAGGATCTTTAATTTGGGGTTGTTACTTACGCGATCATAATGAGCTGGAAATCTATCATTGGATTACTGAAAACGATGTGGGGTCGGCATGCCAACCTGGCATTTGCTAATCCCGATTGGCTTGAAATGGCTAAATCTTTCAGCTAACAAGACCATCTTGTAGATGACAACGCTGATTTCAGTGATACTCTTTAAGCTGAACTTAAAGAACCAAGCCATAGCCTTGTTGTGGCTAGCGTCGATTATCGTGAAAACATGAAGCTCTCTGAACGTCTGGGAGAAATCACCCGGGCGGGATTGGCAACCAGTTAGGAGATCATATGGACAAGCAACATAGCGTTACAGCACCCTACAGCGGAGAAGTTCTGGGTGATGTACCACTGCACAATGCGGATCAGATAGAGCAGATGTTGTCAGAGGCTTACGGATTATTCCGTGATCGTAATAGCTGGCTACCGCTGCATGAACGCGTTGCCATTCTTGAGAGATTGGTCGAGCTGATGGTAGAACAGCGTGACACTTTGGCCATGCAGGCCGCCAAAGAGGGTGGCAAGCCCCTGCAGGATTCCTTGGTTGAAGTGGATCGCGGCATTGATGGCGTGCGCTTGGCCATAGAATGCATACGCAGTGAAGCCGGAGAAGTGATACCCACTGGCGGCACAGCAGGTTCAGCGAATCGCATGGCCTTCACACAAAAAGAGCCTATCGGCGTTGTGGTTGCTGTCAGTGCGTTTAACCACCCACTCAACCTGATTGTGCACCAAGTCGTTCCGGCTGTGGCCGTCGGTTGTCCTGTTATTGTAAAACCCTCACTGGATACGCCTTTGTCATGCCGCAGCCTCGTTGAGTTGCTGCATAAGGCGGGTTTGCCTGAGCCTTGGTGTCGAACAGTATCACCGCAAGAAACCCGTTTAACCGAAGCTTTGGTGACGGACCCGAGAACCAGCTTTTTCAGCTTTATAGGCAGCGCCAGGGTTGGCTGGATGTTGCGTTCAAAACTGGCACCAGGAACACGTTGCGCACTGGAACACGGAGGCGTGGCGCCATTGATTGTTGCCAAAGATGCCGATCTCGAGCGAGCAGTAGCGGCCGTTGCAAAAGGGGGCTTTTACCACGCAGGTCAGGTGTGTGTATCGGTTCAGCGCGTATTTGTGCACACCGCCATTGTTGAAGAGTTCAATCAGCGTCTTGTGGCAGCCACACGTTCCTTGGCAGTGGGTGACCCTGCCGATATCGCTACCGAAGTAGGGCCACTCATTCGCCCAGTCGAAGTGGAGCGAGTTGCCGACTGGGTGAACGAAGCCACTGGGGAAGAGGGCGGTGAGCTTCTGTGTGGCGGAAAACAACTACCAAACAATTGTTATGAACCCACGGTTATTTTTAATCCACCGGAAGATGCAAAGCTCTCACAACAAGAAGTCTTTGGGCCGGTCGTTTGTGTTTACAGCTATGACGATTTACAAACGGCAATTGATCAAGCCAATGCGTTACCCGTGGCCTTTCAGGCGGCGGTATTTACAGAAAGTATCAACACCGCAATGAAGGTTTACCGAAACATCGATGCCTCGGCGGTCATGCTCAACGATCACACAGCGTTTCGTGTGGACGGCATGCCTTTTGCCGGCTTACGCCAGTCGGGTCTTGGCGTCGGCGGCATTCCGCACACAATTGAAGATATGCAGATCGAGAAAATGCTTGTGATGCATGAACCACGTTAATGGTTTTTTTGAGGCCTGCTTTGATGTGCATATGTAGCCTCTGGCCAACAGATTCTCACTCAGGGGCAGCAGCGACCATTGGATAGACCGGATAGTAAACTCAGTACACGGATTCTCTCTTTACCGACAAAACGGCAATAATGCACCCGTTGCACTAATTTTGGAGCGTTCTTTTAGATAAAAGATAAGTCCCTGATCTTATATGGGAAACAGTGTTGCCCATATGGAAAAGCCCTGCCTATAATAGGGCTTGTTTTGCACCTCGGTTCAAGGACGAAATGGTACATATAACAGCCAGTAGCAAAAGATTATCCTCGACTCGCCCAGGCCGACTCTTTCACCCGGTGAAAGAGCCCTCGATCGCTTTTCCGATCCAGTCTGTGCAGATCGACTGGGACCGCTTAGTAGCCAAACGGCCCATCATTCTGGACACCGTCGATACCATGCCGGTGTACCTGCTCAAGCCCGAAATCCTGCGCTTGCTCGACGCCGAAAAACACCCGACCTTTCGTTTGATTCTGGACCTGATGTGGACCACCGGTCCCCGAGTTTCTGAGGTGCTGGTGTTTAAACCGACGCCCATTGTCGATGACGGCTATGACTTTGGGGTGATCCCCAAAACGCTGAAGCAGCGGCCCGGTCGGCTCGCGAAAAAGGCCCTGCAGCCTTCCCCGAAACGTTACATCCCTATCACCGATCAGGCTCTGGAAGACCGCATCAAGAGTTACCTCTACTCGGGAGACTTCAAAAAGACCGAGCGGATTTTTCCGAAATTCCGACAGATGATGAATCGGTATATTCATGCCTTGGTAGAGCGAGTAGAGGAGGCGCCTTTTACAATCAGTGCACATACCTTTCGTCATTCGTTTGCCATCCATTTGCTGTTACATGGACGACCATTGAAATACGTGAGTCAGCTGTTGGAGCACAAATCGGTGGACAGTACCGAGATTTACACCAATGTGCTGACTGTCGACGGGGCACATTTTTTGGACGGAGTGGATTTTCATTGATGGACCGTTTTCGAGCCAAAGCAGACACTAATTAAGTAACTGGCCCCTGAATTCAGAAGTTACAAATTACAAGGAAAAAAGCATGTCTAATACTTCGCAATTCGACGCATCAGCTTCGATGTTAGGTTATATCTATCAAATTAGATTTGCTCTGTATTTGTCATTAAAAAAGCTCTCGGATTTGGCTGATCCAGATCAGTTTAATGTCTCTATCGAGAAGTTGGACGACATCGCATTCGATAGTGATGGTTCTCCGGAAGAGCTTTTGCAGACTAAGTTCCATGGTAAGGAAGGTAACCTCACTGATAGAAGCCCTGATATATGGAAAACCATTAGGATTTGGGTAGAGTCGATTAAATCTGGAGAGATATCACTCGGGAATATAATTCTATCATTAGTTACGACACAAGCTGTTGCGGAGGGCTCGCTGGCAAGTTTGTTGGGGGTTGGCCCAAAAAGAGATATAGATGAAGCGCAGCGAATTATGTCTGGGATCTGTGAAGAGTTAAATCTGACAAATGACAAAGGCTATGAAGCCTTTAAGAGTTTGAGTATTGCAGAAAGGAATAATTTGTTGAGTGCAATCTATGTTGTTGGAAAGTCAGATGACCTATTAAAAATCAGAGAAAATATGAAGCCAATCGCCAGGCAGTCTGTACCTGTTCTGGCAGTTGATGCATTCCTCGACCGAATTGAAGGAAGTTGGTTCAAGTGGGTTGTGGAAGCTCTGAGTAAGACCCCATCAGGTGTCATCAATTTAGGCGTTTTACAAGAATTAATTGAAAATATACGACCGGAATATGCTCTCACAAACCTGCCTGCTGAATATGTTGATGCGTTGCCAAATGCGATGGACGTAGATAATGACATGCGGATATTTGTTAAACAAATGCGTTTGTTTAATGCCCCTAAAAAATTAATCGAATTGGCAATAACAAATTACTACAGAGCGTTTGAGCAAAGAAATAAGTGGGCTGGAGACGGTTTGTTGAACCCGGGTGAAATCAGTGGTTTTGACAGAAAACTGTTTGAGAAGTGGTATGAGCAACAGGCGTTTATGGAAATGCAGGAATCACTTGATACCGAGGAAGCCAAGAGGGCGTATTCAGCGAAGCTGTATCAGTACTGCCAGCAGCAAGGTGTTGTTCCTATTCGGCCTGATTTCGTAGAAGAGTATCTTTCCAAAGGCTCCTATCACATGTTGTCAGATGATCTAAAAATTGGATGGCATCCTGAATTTGAGCAGTTAGGTGATGCGAGCAACGAGGGTGTTGCCTAATGATCATTGAGTCAGAACTCTCCAAAGAAGAGGCCAATCTTTATAACCCCGCCTACGTTGGGGTCGTCTTGTATCAGGCGATTCGGGAATGTTCAGAAAAAAACCAGCAAGGACTTCATTGTTCGCTTCTTTATTTAATTGCACCGCTTGCATTATGTGGTCGCTACTCCTCTGTATTGCCTGCCTCTGTATCGACGCCACTCGCTGGTTGGGCTTCGGACTGTGAAGGGTACTTAGTTGGATTTGCTAATTCAGTTAGTGCATATATTGATGTGGTTAACATGGCAATGGTATTTCTACTTGAACAGAAAGCTATTTCCTTATCGGAAAATGGCTTCTTTCTGATTAATAACGAAGCTATGCCAAAATTACCAGCGATGGTTAATAAGAACGAAGCATTTAAGAAGGCATTTTTAAGTGCTGGATTTTTAGGTCGATGGTTTGGCCAATCTCCCTCAGCTGAGGGGATCTATACGCATTTGGGAGTAATGCCGTGACTATGCAGATATTAGCTGTTTCATTGTATGGAAAAAATGGTCAGCGACGAGATGTTACGTTTAAGCCTGGTTCAGTAAATATCATTACAGGAGCTTCGCAGCGAGGAAAAACCTCGCTAATCCACATTGTGGAATACTGTTTGGGTGCCAGTGAGTGCATGGTGGCGGCTGGCCATATTCGACAGACTGTAGATTGGTATGCCATTTTATTGCAATTCCCTGACTGCCAGGTATTCATAGCGCGGGCAGCCCCAATGCCTGGCTTAAAAGCAACTTCAGCCTGCTATATGCTCGTTGAAAAAGAAATTTCCTTGCCGAGCAAATCGGAATTAACGAGTTCCACCAATATTGATAGTGTTGTGTCATTTTTAACCCAAAAGGTTGGTGTTCCAGAGCATGTTACGGAAGTTCCGGAAGGACAAACCCGGCATCCGGTTACCATCGGGTTTCGCCATTCCAGATATTATCTATTCCAAAGTCAGACTGAGATTGCCAATAATGAAATCCTCTTTCATCAACAGGCAAGGGATAGAGTCCCGCAGAATATAAAGGATACCTTGCCATATTTTATAGGTGCCGCCGAAGACGACAGACTCTCCGAAATGGAAAGGTTGCGATCGTTAAAACAAGATCGGATGCGTCTAGTAAAGCAAATAAAGGAAATTGAATCTTTAAAGGGGGATGGACTTCAAAAAGGCTATTCACTGTTATCAGAGGCGGCAGAGCTGGGGTTGTACATCTCGGAGAATCTGATTCCGAAAGATGAGGTTTTATTGGACCAGCTTGAGCTGATTTCGCGTTGGTCGCCGTCATTCGATGCTGATGTGAGCGATGAGCAGGATCCACTTATTGCCTTGGAGGCAGAGAATCGACGGCTCCAGAGCCAAAAACGGGCGTTGAAGTTAAGGCTCAGGGAAGCCCAAGACTATACCTCCTCGGAATCTGGCTTTGAACAGGCTGTAAACGATCAGGTTTACAGGCTCCAGTCAGTTGGGTTATTTAAGAAGTTTGAAGCTGTGCCCGACGTCTGTCCTGTATGTGAGAGTCAGCATGAAGGGACTTCAAAATTCCAGGAAATAATTAAGTCATCGTTAGCAGATCTTTCAGGAAAGTTGCAGGGTGTTGGGCGTACCAAGCCTCGTATTAGTGGCTATGTCAATCAGTTGTTACAGGAGCAGAGCGAGCTTAATAATCAGCTTAAACTCATTAAACAATCTATCGGTAAGATTAGATCGCAAGAAAGCGACGATGAGCAGCGTGATGACTTGAACACTCTGAGAGCCAAGTTGGCTGGGAAATGCAGCTTGTACTTAGAAAGTGTAGATTGGGCCGATGACAACGAAAATTTAGAAGCGCAGTTGGCATTGTTAGAAGAGGAGATGTCGGTCCTTTCAGAAAAACTCGATCCGGAAGCTCTAAGAGAAAAGCTGGAGGCTCAGCTTAATTGTATTTCAGAAGACATGACCGTTTGGTCGCAGGAGCTTGGTCTTGGATACAGCAATCATCGAATCCGTTTAGATGCTTCAAAATTAACCGTTGTTGCTGATACCCCGGATGGGCGTGTCACGCTTGATAAAATGGGAAGTGGTGAAAACTGGATGGGTTATCATGTTGTTACGTACCTCGCATTGGCAAAGTGGTTTATAGAACGCGCTCGTCCAGTTGGACGCTTTATTTTCTTTGATCAGCCTTCCCAGGTCTACTTTCCCGCTGATAAATCTGAGTCCGGTGATCTTTCGGAAATTGACAAGGATGAAGACAGAATTGCTGTTAAAAAGTTGTTCGAATGGATTTTTAAAATTGTCGAAGAAATGTCTCCCGAACTTCAAGTGATCATAACTGATCACGCAGATATAGATGAGCCTTGGTATCAACAAGCCATTCGGGATAAAAAATGGCGTGGTGAGGATGCGCTTGTTCCAAGAAGTTGGTATGAGGAACCACAGGTTACAGAGTCGGACTTAAATTCGTATCTTGAAGAGCTAGTTGTTCGTTGTAAAGAAGAGCTTAACTATACGCCTACATATTTTATCCGGATGCTTGAGGAGCATGGGGCAATTCGAGCGGTATCTCAATTAGTTTTGGATCCAAAAGTATCTGAGGGTTTCACTAAGCTAGCATTGGAGGGGCGTCTTGACCTGAGTGTCGAGTCAGTTGTTCTTGAGAGTCCTTGGTCGTCGTTATTTGATGAGGATGTGATTCAGGCTGCTAAGATAAAACTAAGGAGAAGCTAGTGGCGGTGCAACATGCGTATTCCGTATTCGTGGGACAGTTTACTTAACTAATGTCCGCTTATGGCCGAAAAACGACTATTTAATGCTCTTCAGAGCATCCTCCAAAACTTCCTCAGGAGGCTCTTCATAGATCAAAGTGGTTGAAGGGTTGACATGCCCTGCAATTTTTTGGGCTATTTTGACTGATTTCTTCTGCTTGTGAATAACATTCGTAATTAGCGAACGTCGGCCACTGCGCGAACGGGCTTTCTCAATGCCAGCCCAGTCACGAAGCATCAAATCCATGTGCTCTTGCAGTGTATTGGGAGAGTAGGGACCGCCTTTCTGAGTAATAAAAAGAGGGGAGGAGGGTTTTAGCTTCTCCTCTTTACCGAGTCGCATGTTTAAATAATGAACCAGAGCGCCACGTAGATTCTGATCAACCATGGGGAGATCCCGTGATTTCCCTTTATGCTGTTTAACTGGTGGGTAGAAATTTTCTGGGTTTACGTCTGCGCCAGATTTATCTAAGACTTCAATTTGCCGAACAACTTTGTCAAAGCTCTCAATATCGAAGCTGATTGTTTTTCGTTGGTAGTGACTTTTGGAGCGCTTCATTGCATCTGCACCTTTGGTATAGGCTGCAGGTAGACTCATCACTTCCAACAATTTGAACTCGGTACCAGAAGGGTTAAGCTTGGTACTCATCTGATACATTCATGAGGCCAACCTCTATGGGATAGCTCTGTTTAGATAGGCCACTGGCTTCAAAGTCGATGATCCACATCCCTCTTTTTGCCGCTGACCTCACAAAGTGCGCATAATGTAGACATAGAGTTTATGTTACCCGTGGGCACGCTCTGCTGAATTCGCAAATGGCAGTATAATATTCCGTCATTTGCGAATTTACACATAAACTCTGTTATGCGAATTTATGCGTTTAGAAATACTCTACATAATATTCCAACAGTTAAAACTATTGGTGATAGGAAGGATAAACAAACCAGTACCGTATGCCTGCATCGGTTTTCCCTAGATGTTATTAAATCTTGTATGTGTTGATGGGCACATTTCCACCGCTCAAAATGTTCCCTGTCGGTTCTGTTGGCTTCTCTTGTTCCATTTTCATGTTTTTGTTGAGGGAAATGCTGGCAAAGTACTGTTTGAAAGCTTTTTAAATCATCCATTGATTCAGCTTGTCTTTCGGGGTCAAATGCTTCGCATACTATGCTGTTATATTGTTTCGTAGATCCGTCATAGGTGTGCCTTGTCATATGTCGTCCTTTTACACTTTGACTTCGTTATAGTATTGATCGCAGGATGGGCAGCATTTTTCACCAAACACTTTAAATCCCTGAGCGGCCTCTTTAAGCCTAACTTTCATATTTTTAGTTTCGACGCAATTTGAACAAAAGGGGCCATCATCATCTTCTGTAAAATATGCATACCCTTTAAATGTTAAGTTTTCTTTTTCACTCGTTTTTTTGATTTTATTAATTTTCTTTTTTAACTTTGTAATTTTTGTTTTTAAGCCTGCATTTTCCTCAATTACGCTTGCTAGCTCGATCTTTGATTTTGCTAGCTCCATGTTTAGATCAGCTAGTGCGTTGCTAAATTCTGCATCTCCAATATTCTTACTTATAGCGTTTAGTCGTTTGACAAGATCTAGCGCATTGCTGATCGATACAATCACACTGCTCACTTTTATAGGCTCCTTGCTTTGTTATGTGTGTATTTTCAATCTAATGTTTTTGTCCGCCAGCGGAGAAAACCTGATTGTTATTTAATCTAGATTTTTACCTAACCTGGTTAAATTATCGTTTTTTAGCTTGTCAGCCGGGCTGACACTTTGCTTTGATCCCCACAGGTTCGAATTCTAAATTTGTGATATGAAAGGCAGGCTTGTCCGCCAGCGGACAATAAGTGAAGCATTTCGCCTGTTCCTCTCAGCCCTTTGGCGTCAGCCAGAGGCTGGGGCGATCGGGCGGTACCGGTTTAGTATCACCTATCACCGGTACAAAGTCTCCCACGGGAGAAAATTCAGCCTTAAACGACCGTAAATAGCTGATTTCAGTATGATTATTGATCTTTTTGGAAGGTTGTATCGGGAAAACGCAAAAAGCGCGCATAATGTATATAACGGCAATTATGGGTAAATGGCTGTAGCCCTTGCAGGGCGGGGCTTGTAGCGAAATGGGGGGGATAGCCAAATTGGCGTTTTTGCTCGAGCAGGCCGTATTACTTCTTTATAACCGGCGAACCCGCTGGAAGTGTCGATTTTTCAGGCCCAACAGCGGCCGCTGCCATTTCAACCAACCTCTCAAGTTGGCGTTTCTCAAACTCACTTTGCGCGCGTTCTGCGTGAATATTCGCAATGATAAAGGCTGGGTCTAAACCCAGTAGCTCTGCGGCTTTGATAGCGGTGTCATCGCTCATCGTGCGGCCATGTTTTCGCCAGTTGGTCATGGTGGTTTGGCTGACTTCCAGCTCTTTGGCGGTGCGATAGTAGCTCCAGCCTTTCCAGTCTTTTAGGCGTTCAACAATAGATAGTGTGGTGATCATTAGGTGGGCGCAGTTCATAGATCAATTCCTTCTAAAAATGCCCTAAATTCCGTTTTTAAGCAAATCCATATAGTCACCAGGGGGTTGTAGCATAACCGGGTGGTGACTAGTATTGTCCTCGCTGACAGTTCAGTCGCCGCCTCCCCTAATCGCAGGGCGTGGTTCTCAGGGGAGGGGGTGTTATCGAACGTCAGCCGATAACACTCACTGAATAGGACGTAAAGCCATGGAACTTTGTTACATGTTTTTTCAGTCTGCTCAAAAACTACTGTCACGGGCAGACTCGACCATAATCCAAAAAACTGACGCTCTCGCGCGTCAACTCCTTCCGCGATTACATGCCAATTCCAGCATCGACGGTCGCAAAGAAATGTGGCTTTCAATGAGCGTTGATCTAAAAAAGCTCTATTTGCGCGATGCGGTAATGCGTTGGCCCAATGAATTCAAAAAGGAAAGTTTGCAGGCTTACTGCGACCGATACGAGGCGCTGCCATACGAGTCTCACGAGAAACTTTTCCGTCTGATCTACGCGCAAACCAAAGAGGCTTTTGAGGCATGTTGTGTGCCGTTTGCTGTTGAGCATATGAAGTCGGGCTTTATCGCTGGTGAAGAAGATAAGAGGGGTGCAGCATGATTAATCTAAGTGATGGAAGGTTGAGCATTCTAAGTAGCGATATGGGCGTGAAGTTTATATCTGTAAGAGTTGATACCAAAAAGTGCGAGCCATTTTTATTTTTAAAGGGTGATAAAAGCAGAATCGTTGTTGGTGTCGAATTTGGTGATAGCTTGGATGTGCATTTTAAAAATGAAAATGAGCTGCTGAGATTCTGTCAAGGTCAGGGCTTGCCGATTCATGGCTTGCTGGATCGTATCGAGCAATTGCGATACGAGGTGGCGGCATGAGTATTGAGTTTAAAGAGGGTGATTTCAAAATAGACTTTATCGTCATTGCCATGTCGAGCGTTGGCAATGATGAGAAGCAGGCACATGAATATGCGGTGGGTGAAATTAGCCGTTGTCTAAAATTATCTCTACGCTTTATGCAAAGCGATTGCCGTGCAATGTCTGATATCTATCAGTACTGGGCGAAAGAATGGCGAGCGGTGGCGCATGAACTTTCGGCTCCGGCTCCAAAGTGCGAGGTGGTGCAATGAGCGATTCATACATTTTGCTTGGCGTCGCTTTTCTGGTTTTTTCAACCTATATCGTAATGGGCATTGCCTGTTTTTTTCTCTGGAAATTGAATGCCAAAGCTCGTGAGGAAATGAGCGAGGAATTATATATTGCTCGTGAACAGCGAGAACAGTACCTGTGTCGAAATCATGAGCTTGTTGCAGAGCTGAATGAATTAAGGGGCGATTCGCTCCCAGTGTCTGAAATCCCTAGGCCTGCTACCGCCAAAATTCCCAAAGAAACAATTGAATTGGTTTTGGTTGTTGGCTTGATGTATTACGGCGCTTACAAGGGGCTGAGTGCCGAACGATGCGTTGCCATAATGAAAGACTACCTTGCCGGTAAAAAGCGGGGCGAAGTATGAAACTCGACTGGCAAGGTGAGCAAAAAAAGTTTGAAGGTCAGATTAAATGGAACATGCGCGACTCTGAGCGCTTTCTGTCTGAAATCAAACATGGTGTAGGTCGCAATGCTTATTTCGAGGCGGCGGGCTATAAACGTTCAAATTTGCTTGGTGGTGGGCAAGGTCCGCGCCATGCAATTTCCCATGATGTAAGAAAAAATGCTGCCTATGTTGCGGCGAATAACGCGCTTCGTTTGACCGATGAAAAGCTCAAAGTTTTAGACCTGAATTTGTCTTGGGACGATGAGTCAATTAAAAACTGGGCTGAGAGTAAATCAAAAGAATGTTCTCGCCTTGCTGATACTTCACCTCTGCCGGGATTTATGATTCGTGAGCTTGTTCATTCCTACGGCTTAACATTTCCTCAGTTCTGTATGTTCGGTCTTGAGGGCGCAATTGCCAGAACCAAATCGGCGGCTTGGTGGCGTCGACAGGCTCGGGTTCTGCAAGCGAGAAAAAAGGATCAATTGGCTAGAAGTCTGCGTTTGGTTCATCAAAAAGCACAAGTCTATTGCAGTAATGAAGCCGTAAGGTTTCGTCGCGTTCAAGTTGCAAGAAACCGAGCAATTTTAGAATCAATGGAAGCCACGAATAACGAAGCTGACGTTTACACGTTGGCCGAGCTTTCCGATTTATCGAACAGTAACCCTGAGATTCGTAGAAATGAATTGATGGTGAGAATGCGAGGCTTCGAGGAAGTGGCTGACGAGCTTGGTCATGTTGGCGTTTTCATCACTACTAGTTGCCCTTCGGCATATCATCCAACTAAACAAATTTTTGGCTCAAGCGGCCGCTGTGTTCGCGTTGTCAAAAATCAAAACTATAACGGCGCTACGCCAAGGGAGGCCCATGCTTGGCAAACCAAAACTTGGGAGCTGGCTCGGGCGAAGCTCAGCCGTGAGGGTATTCGTGTCTACGGTTTTCGTGTTGTCGAGCCTCATCATGACGGTACACCTCATTGGCACGGATTGTTTTTCCTTGAGCCGGAATTGCTCGACGATTTTAAAGCAATCATTCGCGCTTACTGGTTACGCGAATTTGCCGACGAGGCCGGAGCAAAAAAGTATCGTACCAAAGTGGTTGATATTGATAAGTCCCGTGGAAGTGCAGCGGGTTACATCGCCAAATATATTGCTAAAAACATTGACGGTACGCACATTGCCGAAGACCTGCTGGGCAAACCTGCTGCGGATAGTGCTGAGAGGATATGCGCGTGGGCCTCCTGTTGGGGCATTCGCCAGTTCCAGCAAATCGGGGGACCTAGTGTCACGGTTTGGCGGGAGCTACGTCGAATTGATCCACATGAGGATGAAGCTATAGAAGAAATCCGAAAAGCCGCCTCTGATGATTCAGATTGGGCGGCTTTTTGTATGTTGATGGGTGGTCCAATGGGGGAGCGTGCAAACGTTCCATTAAGGGCTGCACGTTGGTTAGAAACCAATGAGGAAACCGGGGAGTTTTTAGATTGTCCGGTAAACCGGTACGGCGAGGATTCGAAGGGGTGCGTGTTTGGCCTTGAGTGCATGAAAACCGGGAAATTTATCCTGTCTCGCTTTTATCGCTGGTCAATTGATCGCGTGGGCGCGGCGGTGGAATCACTGCTAGAAACTTTTGAAAAAACGGAAGAAGAGCTGAGCGACGAGCAGCTCGATTTTCTCCGTGGGCCGGGCGGTGGTTATGGATTTACTTAATGATATTTTCTTTTCGCTGGCTTTATCTGCATGGGTTGTTTGGGTTTTGCGGGTAGGGTGGCATTCCAACTCGCGTTAGCGAGTTGCCTTGGACTTGTGTCAATAACTGTACTGGAGAAGGTTGATGGTTCGTGAATTGAATTTAAAGCATGGAGACCTTAAGGGCTCTTTGATCAAGTTGGCTGAGTCAAAAAATTTCAGCCTGGGTGAGGTAAACGAAATGAGACAGCTTTGGATGGAAGCCGTTGCTGGTTGTCGTGATCTTCGGCTTGATGATTTGGCTGATATTTCGGAGTTTGTTGTTCATGAATTGTGCCTGCTAGAACAGCATATTCGTGATGCTAGTTAGAAAAATGAAGCAAGCAATATTCAACTGGTTTATAGGTCTATCTTTCTTCAAGAGCGAGCTGTCACGATTTGTTGAGCGGTGTGAATCTGATGCTCTCGACTCTGTAGTCATTCGGATTTGGATTGAAAGGAATGTCGTTTACGAGTGCTCGATCAATCAGGCTATTGGTTATGCTGAATATATGCATTCGCCGTGGATAGTCGATCGGAGTATTGGCGTGTGTGGAAAGTCAGCTCAGTTACAAATTGGTATCAGTGGCAATACAAAAGGGCTTTGAAGTGAAGAATAAATTAATTTGTCTGGCCATTGCGGCCAGTTTAGGGGGCTGCTCTTTGGCGCCAGTAGCGTTGCAATACTGCAATGATGCTGAAACCCGGGCAGCATTACGTCAGATCAATCCGGTAGCGTCTGTATCGCACGGGGTTGGGGTAGGGTGTATCGCCCTGCAGGTGAGAGAGGGTATCAATGAAGGGGCAAAGAATAATGCAGCTCGTGGAAATAGAGAAAATCCACCAGCAAACGAAGGTAATGGAGAAGTTCATGGCCGATGTTCGAAAGATGGGGGCGGCTGTGATGTTCCCAGCGATGATGAAGCGGGGGGAGGAGCTTCTACAAAACCAGAAGGAAATTGATCAGCTGATAAGCGACCAATAAATTTTTTTAATCTGCTCGTCGTGAGACGCCAGGAGTAGCCGAAATGGCAAACACCAACCCGGGTGGCGATGTCGCCACCCTGTCTTCATCCGCACTATCAAAGCTGTGGGGAGACAAAATCACCGTTAAGAAATCCCAGAAGCCTGGGAAAACTTATCCACTCTACATGGCCACCCCTACGGGGCCGGTATTTTTAAACAGCAAAGCTGGTCAAGATTTTCTATTGGAGCATGGTGAATTTAAAGGCGCATCCCCAGAGGCTGCCCCTGAGCCCGCGCCGGTAGATTCCCCAGAAACCCCAGCCGACATTCCCCAGAAAATCCCAGCGGCTCCCCAGGAGCCAGAGAAGGTCATTAAGCACCCGCCCCCCAAGGCAGCAGTTGGGGGAGGTGATGAAGGTACGTTGATGGGTTGGCTAGATCGGGAGGTGTTTTGATGGATACCCCAACAGATTCATTGGAGTTGGAGCTCCAGGAAATCAAAAACGAGGATTCGGCACTTGAGGTGGCACCACCGCAAAGCGAGATAGTAGCTGGGGAGCAACAACAAGCCCAGGAGCTGAGCGCCAAGTCTGAGTACTTCGGTCTGATCAAAACAGTCTTAACACCTATGCCAGGGATTCTATGTCCGGCCTGGGGGATTCAGGAGGCGGAAATTGAAGCGCTGGCGGATGCTTATGCAACGGCCTGTGCTGAGACTTGGCCTGGGGGCGTTGGGGAAACGGGGCCTTGGGTGGGTGCGCTTATCACCACCTTAGCGGTTGTTGGCCCAAGGGTGAGATTGCCGCGCCGCTTGAAAGAAACCCAGGGAGAAGAAGGGGGAGCCGATGACGGTGCCGCAGATTAAATCGGGCAAGTTGTACGCCCTGATTGGCCGATCTCGCTCGGGGAAAACCCAGAAAGCCCTAGACCTCATCAAGGATATTCCGTGTCTGTTGATTTGGGATGTTGAGGAACAGTATTCCCAGGTTACCCATAGGGCGCGTTCGCTTCCCGAACTCACAAAGTACATTGAACTTTGTGCGGGCAAAAAGGCGGTCATTGGCTACACGGGGTCACTGGGCGATTTTAACGGCTTCTGCAAGCGTGCTTTCTGGTTTATCCGCAAGTGTGGTGAGCAGGGCGTTAAATCCGGTGTGGTGCTGGAAGAAACCGCAGACGTAACAAACCCAAGCAAAGCCCCAGAGTGGTACGGGATTTTATTGCGTCGTGGTTTGAAGTACGGGCCGGACATTTTTGCCATCACTCAGCGGCCAGCCGAAAGCGATAAAACCTCAGTGGGTAATGCGTCCATCGTTCACCTGTGTGCGCTCAAGTTACCAAGTGATCGCGACTACATGATGCGAATGACGGGCTTGCCTTTAGACCTGATTAAAGGGCTTAAGGCCGATCAGGATAACGGCAAATTTGATTTCGTAACGATCGACGATAACAGCTCAACGTATGACCTGGGCCAGCTCACGTTCTCCGGCAATAAACCCAAATTCACCATCAATCAAGCCCAAATTCCCCTATAGGGGAGGGCTTGCCTTGTTTCTGGGGAGTGCGCCTACAGTGGGGGCATTGAAAGCGAACTCAACAAACAAATCCCTGGGGGACTTATGAGCATGAAAACCATTTTGAAAACCGCTGCTATCGCTGTTGTTGCTGTAGCCGTGGGCAAAAAGGTTCCTGGTCTTAAAGACTACTTGTAAACCTGAACTGTATGTAACGCCGTGAGGCGTCACGCGAAGAAGAAAATTTAACGGGAGAAATCACCGTGAAAAACGTTAATTGGGCAACCGTTGGAGTGACCATTCTGCTTATTGGTCTTGGTTCCAGTGTTTCCCGCGAATTCAAAAACTTTGTAGATGGGCGGGCTCTGTAATGCGCGGATTAGAACCACTAGGAACAATCACTAACAACAATGTGCGGAATGGTCGCTGCATTTTGGATTTGCCAGTCGGCATGACCTACGACTTTATCCAATTGAAACTGGAAAACATTACTCCAGAGCAAATGGAGCAATTCAAAGTCAAAGTGGGTACAAACCCGATTTGGGACGTACCTCATGCGGGCATTATTCACGACTTGAACGTGTACTACAGTCGTAAAAACAAAGTGAGTTATTTAACGCTTTGGTTTTATCGTCCTGAAATGGCCACCGAAGAAGAGCGCATGATGACCAGCCTCGGAACCTTGGGTCTTTCCCAGGTAACCGTTAACTGGAAAAACAATCTTGATGCCGGTGACCCTGAGCCAGCAATTACCGCTTACGCAATGCGTCGTAAAGGTGAGCCCTTGGGTCTGATGACTAAGATTAAGGAATTTTCCAGTGCGAACTTGGGCAGTGGCCGCGTTGAGCTGACGAAAATTGACAAAGGCCCGCGTATTCAGGCAATGCACTTGGATAATCCTGCCATTTCTGAGATTGAGGTGGACGTAAACGCAGGCCTGGGTACGGGCAAGCTGATTGACGCCTCAAAAGAGTTGTTGGAAACCACCCAGGAGCAAGCGGTGCACGCTCGCACCCCTGTGTCTGCCAAGTTTGTGCATGTTGATTTCAACCTGCAGGGCAAGATTATTGCCAACTTGAAAACCGATCAATTGCAGGATTTGCGAATCTACGCAAAACAGCAAGCGGCGGGGACAATCAACAACTATGTGGAATACATTGATGCGCTAAACGGCATCTAAGTGTTTCGCTAAAGAGCCGGTCACTGATCGGCTTTTTATTCTGAGGTGTAAAAGATGGAAAGTAACAACGGGTATTTAGACCCTAACTTTTACAACAATCTGAGTCAGGGTACACAGGACTATTACGCGGCTGCCAGTGCGAGCGATGCCGGTTTTATCCCTAGTGGTATATCCAGTACTGTGGATTGGCTGTTGGGTGCGTACCAGAGCTACAAAGTTAGCGAAACCATGGGCGACCCTAAGATGGTGGCAAACCATCCGCAAAACACCCAGTACAACCCAACGGGTAACGACACCAAAAACATTCCGATTCAAACCGGTGCTGTACCGACTGGCCTTAATGGTTCAACCACCATTGCGGGCATGAAAATTAATAACGGCGTTTTGATCTTGGCTGGTATTGGGTTGGTCTTGGTGGCATCTGGCAAGCTGGGGTAACTCATGGGCGAACTGTTTGCATCCTTCGGTCAAATTGCTGGCGGTGGTGGGCCAACCACAACCACCAGCGGTGGGCCGTTCTATGGTGGGAGTAGTGGGCCAGTAAGTTTTGGTCAGTCTCCCGAGCAAAGCAATAATCAAATGTTGATGATGACCGTGGGCTTTGTTGTCCTGGTCTATGTCGCAACAAAAGGTAAGAAGTAATGGGCTTTTTGGGTGGCGGTTTTTTTGGTTCTGGTGCCAGCGAAACAAACCAGACTTCAACATCAAGCACCAGTGGCAACCAGGCCAGTGGCGGGTCTGCTGGTGCCAGTATTTCCGGTGTCGAATTTCATAAAAAGAGTTCGGGCAACTCGGTAACGATCAATAACACCATCACCGATTATGAAACGGTGGGTTTGGCGTTTGATCTTGCGGGCGATGCTATCAGCGGAATGGAAAACATTGCGTTGGCTGGTGTTGATCTCTATGACGATTACGCCAGGAATGTGAACGACTTAAGCCTGGGTGTTCTCGATACAGCAAGCGACCTCTTTGCAATCAATGCGGATTTGTTCAAGGAAACTTCGGCTAATCAGATTACAGCTGTAGAAAATTTGATTGCAAGCAATGAGGAAATGGCACGGATCAATGCAGAGATCAATGAAAATGCTTTGGTCTCAGTTGACAGTGCCTATCGGGGCGCGGCGCAATCGGTAGAGGCGATTACAAGCACAAGTTTTTTGGCTGTTGAGCGCTCACAGGATAAAGCCCTGGCTGCTGTTGAAGAAATTAATTTATCCAGTATGAGTCTGGTAAAAGAAATTTCCGATAACTCGAACGTCGCGGTTCAAGCGGCTATTGATGGCGTCATTAAGGGCGAGCAATCGGAAACCGCCCTGGTAACTGAATCATTTATCAAGTGGATTGCAATGACCTTGATGGTCGGCGCGGCCGCTGTGGCATATCGGAGTTGACATGTCCCAGATAATTCATAAATTTGGCGCGGGTGAAGCGGTAACGTTTCCTGAAATCGGTGCCTATGTTCGCCTGCTTAAGGGTAAGGGTGCTGTTAGCATTCGAGCGGATAATGGCGAGACTGCGGAAGCGGTTGTCGGCGTTGAATATAATCTGAGTGAGCCGGTTATCAAGCAAGATGACCTGGGCGAGTATATTGCTGGTTCGCGTCCGTTTAAAAATCTTCATATTAAAAGCGAGATCGAACAAGAAATCACACTTGAAATCAGTTATTTCGGTGTGAAGGATTCGCGCTTAACGGGTGACATTGACGTTAATGGTATTTTGTCGGTCGTTAATGCGGGTGGCTCTTCGTATAACCCGCTAATTATTGATTGTGTCGCCGATACGGCCCTTGAGGGTGTTCCGGCAAATATTGATCGTGTGGGTGGCGTATTCTGTGCGGATACTGATGGTTTTTTGTGGCCAAGTAATGCAGTGGCTGACGGCGTTGGAATTCCGTATTACAAGGGCGATGTTGCCAGCATCGATAACACAGCGGCAATGTGGTTCTGGCCTAAAGATGCAGGGAAAATTTATTGCATGGAGTCGTTGAAATGATCGTATCAAGAGCAGCGAGAAGCAGTAATTTAATCCTGACGCCTGATACAAAAATAGCTCAAAACTTTCAGGGCGAGGGCGGCAACATCACCCGCTTAAAGGGTGAAATTATCGGTTTGGTAAAACTTACTGATTTGCGAATGACTGCCTACGCCGCGACAACTCATCAATCTATTTTCACTTTGGAAGATGGCGAAGGTAATAACCTGGGAACACTTTCTACTAGTGGCGGTGGTGGTGCTTCACTTAGTTATGACTACACGGGAATTTTGATTAAGCCTGACGTGGTTGTTAATGGCCTTAAAATTCAGCATAGAGGCTATGCTAATAGCGGCTACGTTTTGAATACATCAATCTATGTAGAGGGAGTTTTGCTGGATGGCTAACAAACGAATTATAGGCGGCGAGCCTGCGGATATCGTTGCGCCTGAAATGAAAGAATACCTTTCCTATAACAAGGTAGATTTTATTAAGGCCGTTGGCATTGATGTGGTTAATCGTGTGCGCCGCAGTACAGTGAAGCAATACGTTTTTATTCGTGAGTTACTCGACGCCTCAAACCATATTGATTTTAACGAGCCTACTTACCGCGATATGTTAATGGCGGTTTCTGCTGATCCTGAGGCAAAGCTTTCTGTAGAACGTGCGGTTGAAATCATGGGGGCTCCTCACGATGGCGTCGCAGAATAATATTGCATTACTTTCTTTAATCGTCGGTGTGGTGGTCATGATTCAAAATCGAAAAAACAACAGCGGGGCGGCCGCGCCTGCTTCAACGGGCACGGGCACCGTGGGCAATGACTCAATGGCTCGGGGTATTCGAAACCATAACCCCGGCAATATCCGTCACGGTGATAACTGGCAGGGAATGAGCGACACTCAAACCGATGACGCATTTATTCAGTTTATTGCGCCAGAGTGGGGGCTTCGTGCGATGGCTCGGGTTCTGAATAATTACCGCGCCATACACGGCTTAAACGATGTGGCCGGGATTATTTCGCGTTGGGCGCCACCGTTTAATGAGGCCGGTGAATTTGAAAACGATACAGACGCTTATATCTCACATGTGGCTGGTGAGCTTGGTGTGTCAGCGTTTGAGCATCTGCCGGAATCAATGCTGCCTGAGTTGATGAAAGCCATCATCAAACACGAAAACAACAATATTCAGCCGTATTCCGACGCGTTGATACTCCAGGGGATTTCAATGGCATGAGCGCCTTCACTGACAAGCAATTAATCGGTATTGGTGTGGTCGGCCTGGTCGCAGTGGTCTATCTGTCGAAGAAAGCCAGCGAGGTTGCTACCGATGTTGGGCAATCGATCAACCCGATTAATGACCAGAATATTTTTTACTCCGGTGTTAACAACTTGGGCGCCTATGTATCGGGTAACCCAGATTGGAACCTGGGCACTTCCATTTATGATTGGCTGAATTAGTGAATGAGTGAATTACTGCAGTTATTGGAAACGGGCGGCGACGTTGGCCCTTATCTTCTTTTGCTGGCCATCTACAAGTTAGATCGGCGATTGCTGGCCGTAGAGGCAAGGCTGGCATCAAAGTTTTAAAGTAGGGGGCTGAGCCCCCTTTTTTGTGCCCGCGTTTAGCAGCCATGTTGGCGACTGGTAAGCTTTTCGCGGAGTTGGTGGGATTCGGGTCTGTCATTGGCTGCTAAGGCTGTTACGGGTCGTGAAATCATCGCTATAGACAGTTGTTGAGCTGGTGATAGCGCAGGCTTGATTCTGTCGAGTTCCTCTCGTTGCCGATCAAGCAGGCGCAACGCGTTTTTCCATTGGGCCAAGGCCCATTCATAGTGCTGGAGCTGAGCCCAGTTAAGTTGGCCTCTGTGCGTTCCGGTAATCAGGTGTTTGTCACGAAAATGAATATTGGTTGGCCATTGCTCAGGCATTATGCGGCCGCTGCGGATGGCGGCAAGCAGTCGGGTAAAACCAATTGGGGGTTTTGACTTTCCGCTGCGGTAGCGGCTGGCTGTGCGGGAGGATATGCCCAAGATCGCTTTTAGCTCGTCCAGAGTAAATGATTGGTATAAATCGGTGGTCTTGTGTTGATACATCATGTCGAATTGCATTCCTTATGTTGTTTTTAGCGCCACAGTTATAGATCAAATTTTTATAAGCTGTGGGGCCAAGCCCAATACTGGACGCCCACACAAAACCCCCATTTCCTATATGTCTAACTGATTGAGTTAAAACAAGTTTTGTTTTCTATTTTCCACAAATAACGCGCAACTTTTCAACTTTAATCTAAAATACACGCCATTTCGTCATTTTCACACAAATTATGCATCCGGGCGTCCAAACATTGGCCTTCTACCACACTGCGGCCTGTCCAAAAGGTGTCCCCGGCTACCGTCGCCGGAGAGCTGAAAACCACTCGCGCCTTAGCCGCATCTTTTCCAACAAAGTCATCAAACGCTACGCAGAAGCCGAAGACGGTCATATTCTGGAAGAGAATTACGATATTTTGATACTCTAAATCAAACACATAGCGCCCCCTAAGTGGTCAAACGTACGTAGTGATCACCGGCAACCTCCGTCAATATTTGGAGGATTTAACCGTAGATTGCCAAAGAAAATTTAAAATTGTTTGGGAGGCCTTAACTGCTCTCGGCTAAACTAAAAACAGGTCTTCCGGTTAGGTCTTATTTAATCGGGGGAAAACCATGTGGATCGCAATCTCTGTCAATGCATCTCTCTTAGTCTTTATTTATTTGCTCTGTCAATGGGTTGCCATCAGGGGGCCGCGGGATGAGATTACCAAGCTTAGTTTGATAATTTCTGGCCGCATCATGATCTGGCTTGTCATATCCTTAACGGTGTTGTTGCTAAACATAGTGAAATCCTCGCCAAGCAACCTTGCTCTTGAATTCCTTAAGTTTCTTTGAGTAGGATTAATGCTGTGTCACGCTCAGGTGTTCTCCCTGAGTTTTCTACAACCATTGCTGTGTGCTTTAAGTCTTTCTTAGCAAGGGCTGGGGCTCCGTCAGTGAGCTGGGGAGCAGGATAGTACTGCCTTTCGATCATGTAGAAATTCTCTGTATCACGCCTTTTTCTTTCTTATTGTCCCTTCTACTCTTCGATTCAATGAAGCATGCGTAATTACTGAACCTGTCGGAAATCGTCAATAGATCAGCTAGTGGCGTCAGTTTTCGAATATTGCGAATATTGACCCTTTCGGATATTGCGAATATAATGATGGAAAGTCGTTAAACTAATCCGATATAGAGGATGCGGGGCCATGGAAACCCTAACCAAACAACTGCCTTCCGCCGAAGAAGCCGCCTTAGCTAAGCACTCCAGCCAAGAGCTATCGGGGTATATTGAAACCAAGATGACCACCCAACAATTGTCCATTACCGATGCAGACGGCGTTGCTCATGCCATCAACATGCCGGTATCTGCGCTCAAGCTGTTGGTTAATGTGCTGACAGAGCTGGGGGAGGGCAATACTGTCAAACTGGTGCCCATCCATGCTGAACTGACCACACAGGAAGGTGCCGATCTATTAAACATATCGCGGCCAACCTTTGTGAAAATGCTGGATGACGGGACGATTCCCTTCACAAAAACTGGCAATCGTCGCAAGGTTCGCTACACCGATGTGCAGCTTTATAAGCATCAACTTGAAAACGATCGCTTAAACGCTCTGTCCGAATTGAGCGCCTTGGATCAGGCTGTTGGAGCCGGGTACGAATGAGTTCAAACTATACGGTAGTTTTTGACGCAAACTTGATGTACCCAGCGCCCTTGCGCTCCTTTCTGATGTACCTGGCTTTGTCCGGTGAATTTCGGGCCAGATGGACAGACATGATCCATGATGAATGGGTTCGTAACTTGTTAGCTAATCGACCCGACATTGATCCAGCGTATCTTCAAAAGACGCGAGATTTAATGAATAGCCATGTGCCTGGGTCAATTGTTACGGGCTTTGAGCCTCTAATAGATGCCATACATCTTCCTGACCCCGATGACAGGCATGTGGTTGCTGCCGCAATAAAAACTCGTGCAGAGGCAATTATCACATTCAATCTCAAAGACTTTCCTGAAGAAGCTATTGCTCAATACGACATTGAAGCGATTCACCCCGACGATTTCATTTCAAGCCTGATGGACCTTAATGTTGGGGCTGTGATTGAGGCTGCTCGGAGGCATAGAGGCGGACTAAAGAATCCACCTCTATCAGCCAGTGACTATTTAGACAAACTGCTTAAACAGAAGCTCCCCCAAACTGTTTCTCGACTTCGGGATTTTGAGTTAATGATTTAAGGGGATTCTGGTTTTCAAGGATGTATCTGCCAATCGCCACCGGCGAGTGCCTTTTACCCAGTCCATTCAATGTGCTCTCTGAATATATCCACTTGGTGGCTATCTACTTGCGCAGGAATGAAGTAGGCTGTTTAAACCGGTGATATTGCACACCCATTCCTCCACCTTCTGCACATCCATTCCATTTGGGCCTGCTCACTCTGCTGGAGGTGCTGCTCACCCCTTAACCAAGGTGTTCTAGAATTATCTACTTTGCTCAACATTCAATTCCATTAGCTTTGGGGTTGTTTTTTATGCCACAGCATGAATAATAACCACTCTTAGTTGGCTCGTCAGTAGGATGAGCTTTGTTGGTAACGCAGTATTTCAAGGATAGATCATGGTCTCTCGTGCCCTGCATTCCCTAAGTGCGTCTGCACTTTCACTACTTTTCAGCTGTTTTTTCTTTTCCGCCAGTATCCAAGCGGCTCAAACAGCGACACCTCCCGGTTTAAGTCTTCCTAGCATCACCTTGGAATCAAACCTTGGTGGTGTGTATCGTGGTGAACTGCCTGGACAAGCTCGGGTTGACCACTTGGGAGCTGCAGTTTACGAGGTTCCCCTTGAAATTCCTGAGCATATAGGCGCCTTGCGCCCCAATCTGAGTATTTATTACAACAGTAATTCTAACGATGGCCTTCTGGGGCGTGGGTGGACAATACGTGGGCTCGAAGACACTATAGAACGTTGCCCTATGACCAAGTTGCATGATGGGCAGGTTGGGTCAGTTCGTTATGACAGTAACGATCGCTTTTGTTTAAATGGTCAGCGTCTGATTGCGGTACAAGGTGCCTACGGCGCAAACGGAACCGAATATCGTACTGAGAATGATCGCTTTGCTCGCATCACCTCGATAGGTCAAAAAGGCAGTGGCCCGGCATCATTTAAAGTTGAAACCAAATCCGGTTTGGTGAAGCATTACGGTACTGAAACGGCGAAGTATTTGACGTTCGATCAGAATAACGTGGTGACTTGGGCGTTGAGCACCGTAGAAGATCGCTTGGGGAACATGTACAAATATATGTACGAGTCCATCAGTAGTGGTTTTCAAGTTCGACAAATTGCATTTGGACACAATGGTGTAGTCAGTAGCCGACAAACAATAGAGTTCACCTTCGGTGGGCGAGCGCAGAGAAACTACCAAGGCGGTTTCTACAAAATGGCGGCGCCTCGTTTTATTACCAGTATAAAGAGTCATGTAGATTTTCGGAGAATCTCCTATTACGAGTTTGAGTATGATGCTGCAACTATTCAAACTATTCCTCAGTTAAAAACAATCCAGAAGTGTGGTGAGAGTGGTTGCCCTTCACGATTAAATGTGGAATGGGCTGGTAAAAGTATATTGGCCGCAAGTTCCCAGACACTGGATGTACCCTACGAGCCTTTTAAGCCGACAGGTCCAAATTATTGCCCAAAAGTGATGCAAAAATATCCACGGTGGCATGACTTTGATGGCGATGGCCGTTTGGACTATCTGTTTCTTGAGCCCCAAAGCTCGTTTAGCTTTAATGCGGCTTCAGTTCTCAACACGAAGCTGTGGGTAAGTAGTCGCAATGCGATTGAAACTTGGCCCAGCGATGCGGCTAACGATGTTGAAAAGTTGGTCTTTGGTGATATTAACAATGATGGTAAAACTGATATTGTTAATATTGACAAAGGTGTATCAGGCAAAATTGAAGTTTCCCTATCCACCGGAACGGCGTTCAGCACCCAACACTGGGGTTTGGCCCCCATCGATCGAACTGTAACAAGCTGGCAAAGTCAGTCATATACGCAAGCTGCGCATGACATTGACTACAGTTTGCGCGATATGAACAATGATGGGCGTGCTGATCTCGTCACAATGTTTACATACTCGACCAGTAAACCGTACGGTTCAAATACGGTGACTTACTATTGGGTGGATGTATATGTAAGTTTAAATACAGGAACAGAGTTTTCTACTGAAGTGAAATGGGCTTCGGGTGTGGCCGGGGCTGCTGATTCCGGTACCTCTTGGACAGACGTCAATAATGATGGTCTTGTTGATTTGATTGGTGTCGATCATAAGTTTTTCATCAATGACAGCACTCAGTTAACTGGGGAAATGTGGGCTAATAACAACAACACGAGCTATCCCGTGAGCCCCGGCGCGGGTCGAGCGCGATTCATGGATGTTAACCGTGATGGACTTCCTGATCGATTGCTGTATACGAATGTGAATGGACAGCTCGGTTGGTTCGTGAGGCACAACAACGGTATCGGTTTTGAAACTTATGACGGCTTCTTTAGCAGTTCTAGCTCAGGATTTATTCCCGATATGAATGGTGACGGCTTTTTGGATACGTCAACATTCACCGTTAATGGCCCTATTCATGTTCATGGCGGGAACAGTGTAATCAACCTTTCTTCCAGTAGTTATGTAGCCAGTGGATCTGTGTCGGCGCACGCTCCGCCTTCGGAGCCCTATGCCAGTGGATCGTTTAATATGTTGAGTGGGCTTCCGAGTGGGTTCAACAGTCAAGGACACAAATTCCACCGTGAGTTTTTAGATTTTAATAATGACGGAAAGCTCGACAGCGTTATTTCTTTGGCGAGTATTTGTCATAACGCATACCAGTCCAGCTATCCGACCGCACAATTTGCAGAAAAAGGTAAAATGCTTCTGCAAATCAATTCCACAGTTGATGCGAATAAAGTCAGCAAAATTACCAATGGCTTAGGTGCCTATTCACAGTTTACCTACGATTCGATTGCCAATAGTAGTGTTCATATAGCGAGCAGTGGGGCGGCATTGCCGGTAAAAGATGTAACCGGTGGTCGAACTGTGGTGCACACCCTAAAACAACCCAATGGGATTGGCGGTGAGTGGACCAAAACTTACAACTATCAAGGGCGCAAGTTAAGTATCGATGGTCGTGGTGATTTGGGGTTTGAGCAAATAACTGTGAGTAACTCTCAAACGGGTATTGCGACAAAGACGAGCTATTCCCAAACCTTCCCAACTATTGGTCGTCCTATTGAGATTGAAAAACAGCATATTGCGAGTACACGCAGGTTATCTCGTACTCAGTATACCTATGCGACCCAAGGCACCATCGGCAGTGGTCCGGTCTTTCCCTATGTGAGTAGCTCAACGAGCCAGAAATACGATCCAGAAGATGGGCGTTTGCTCAGTACGCGTATTATTAATAATACTTTTGATACCTACGGTAATGTGACTCAGTCAACCACCGAACTCAATGATCATGAAACCGGCGTAACGTTCAATACACAAAAACAGCGCAACTTTACCGTTAATGCCAGCACTTGGCGTTTGGCTCAGCTGGATCAGGAGAAAGTACAGTTTGGTCAAAGTGGTGCCTATGATACTGCGCTCACCAGGACTACGAGTTTTGACTACTATGCTAATGGATTAGTCCATCACCGTTATCAAGAGCCCAATGCTGGAGCGCCCCTCGAATTAACACAGCGGTTCGAGTACAACAACAAAGGTCGACCGACTAAATCCGAAATTTCTGGGCCAGGTATTACAGCGCGCGCTAGCACAACAGCTTATGGCAGTTTGGGCTTGTTGCCGTCTTCAACACAAAATGCTTTGGGCCACCAAACCACCTATCAATGGAAGAAGTCTGGACAACTGATTCAGCAGGTCGATCCCAATGGTTTAACGGTGACTAACAGCTACGACAGTTCAGGGGTGCTGAAAACCAGCACCTTACCTGGTAACAATACAGTTCAACACTCATTGCGTCTTGACTCTACAGGCCAAAACAACGGGGCGAAATATTACACGGAGGTTGTGCCCGCCGGAAAACCTACGGTACGAACCTTCTACGACATGCTCGGTCGTCCAGTGCGCGTCCGAACTCAAAGTTTCGACGGTCGCTACGTGAATCAAGATACCCAATACGATGCCCATGGCCGCCCGTATAGGGTCTCCGAGCCATACTTCGATGGTGGCCCTCGGGTATGGAATACCACGCAATATGACGCCTATCACCGAATCAGTTCGGTCGATGCCGCCGATAATGTTTCCGATACCACGTTTGATTACGATGGCTTTGAAGCGGGTGTGAAAGACAATGCCAATCGACGTCAAGTGGCAAAAACCAATGCCAATGGTTGGTTGATTGAGTCTGTTGACAAGGCGGGTACAAAAACCGACTTCAGTTACAACGCGGCCGGCCAGCGTACTCGCGTTCGTAGCGCGGTGGGTTTAAGCAAACAGTTTTCGGTGTTGTATCAATACGACCGTTTGGGGCGTATGACGCAGCAAGACGATCCAAGCCACGGCGTTTACAGTTACAAATACAACGCTTTGGGGCAAAGAGTAAAAGAAATCAGCCCGAAAATGTGGGCGGCGAGTCAAAGCGTGCAGTTTGCCTATGATCTCTTGGGGCGTATGACCCATCGCTATGAACCTGAAGGCACAACCACATGGGAGTATGATAATACCGCCAATGGCAATATGGGCCTGGGTAAATTGCATCGCGAAAGCATGACGGGTTTCAGTCGTCAATACGCTTACGCAGCCGGTCAGTTTGGTCGCTTAACCTCAACCACCACTCAAATCCAAAGTGTGAGCTACACCGAGGGCATGAGTTACGACAGTGAAGGCAATCTGGAAACCATAACGTATCCGGTAACTCCGGGTAGC